>NZ_JAJOMX010000001.1:1340000-3740000 GCF_024699925.1 Mesorhizobium sp. J428 | reverse complement strand
ACGATTGATCACGGGATACAGGACAAGACCTGATCCTCACAGAAGCGACACGCTATCGCGACAGCGGCTGCCGGCGGTCGTGGCACGTAAACGGCGGCAGGAGGCAGCGCGGGCCGGAAGAACCGGAGGGTCTCCGATAAACTGTTCAGCATGCCTGATCCTCAGAGGAGGCCTGGCGCCAACTGGTTCTCCCAAGCAGCCGCCAGATCAGCATACCGACAATGTCTCAACCGCGAGGACGAAGAGCAGGAATTTAATGGCCAAGGCTGATGCGTTGATGTCGGGGATCGACTGCGCGGCCACGTAGCCCGCAATGAGGAACACACCATTCCACAGGGCGATGCCCAGCAGAGTGCCGGCCGCAAAGCGCCACGCATCCAGGCGAACAAGTGCAGCAGCCAGCGGCGCGACGAAACGGACAGTCGGGACAATCTGCGCAATCAGGGACAGGCTCCGGTCATGCGCCCGCAGCGAGCCCAGCATCCTGTCGATGCGTTCCGACGGCAGGCGCAGGAGCCGCCCAATTCCATACAGAAGCTTGGCGGACATGTCCTGCCCGACAGCCCGGACGACGAGAAACAGGGCCAGACTGGCGAACAAGCTTCCGCAGGTCGTCATGATGAAAGCGGCGGGCAGCGACCAACTTCCTCCGGCCGCGGCAATGCCGATCGCAACCAACATACCATGGGAGGGCAAGGCAGGTATGAAACGTTCCGCCAGCCCTGCAGCGAACAAGCCAATCAGTCCGTAGAGTGCAATCCAGTCGACGAGGCTCCCGAGCGGGTCCATCCCTCAGGCCTTCGCGGCAAGACTGGACCCGCTCTGACTGGTGTGGAGAGATGTTGCCGCCGCAGCGGCGAAATCTACAGCCGCCAGCGTTTCCGACACGTCCCAGAGCCGCCGGGCGACGTGCAAATCCAGTGCGGCTGCCGGGATTGCCGCCTCGCTCGGATAGCCGCGTGTCTCGGAAAACCTGTCGGGCCCGTAATACCTGCCGCCTCTGGCGTCAGGTGACGTGGCTGCGAACAATGTGGGCAGAGCTCCCTGCGCCGCCGGCTGAAACAGAAACCACAGGAACGATCGCAACAGTCCCTGAGCACTGTGCCTGCCCGGGGCGTTGTGCAGAAGGTCGGTTCGCGAAATCCCGGGATGGGCAGCGATACTCGTCAGGCCCCAGCCGGCTTCGTCGCTCCGGCGCTGGAGTTCCAGGGCAAACATGAGGCAGGCGAGCTTGGATTGCGCATAGACCGGCATGGCCTGATAGGCCTTTTCGGCCTGGAGATCCTCGAAGTTGATGGCGGCATTCCGGCGCACGGCGATACTGGACAGGGTGACAACGCGAGGGTCCTGCCCACGCCTCAGCAACGGCAAAAGATGCGCACTCAGCGCGAAGTGGCCGAGATAGTTGGTTCCGAACTGAAGCTCGAAGCCGTCCGCCGTGGTCTGGCGTTGCGGCGGCGCCATGACGGCGGCATTGTTGATCAGCGTGTCGATCCGCTCGCGGCGCTCGCGCAAGCGCTGCCCGAATGCGGCAACAGACATCAGATCCGCGAGATCGACAGGTTCGAAGCTCACGCTCGCGTGGGGCACGGACTGTCTGATGCGGGCGACGGCGTCGCTTCCCTTGCGAGGGTTTCGCCCGGCGATGATGATGTCGCCGCCTGCGCGCGCAAGCGCAAGTGCATCGTGAAAGCCGAGGCCACCGGTGCCCGTAACGACGATTGTCCTGCCGCTCTGCGACGGCATGTCTTGAGTGGTCCAATTCTTTCGCATCTGGAACCCTTTCGTAGCTTTACGCTGAAGCCGTCTGGAGAGGCTGCAATACGGCCTCAGCCAGTGCCGCCTCGCGCATCGGCGCTGCCTTGTCCCGGTAGTCGGCGTCCATTGCCATGGCAGCGAAAGCCCGGCGGTTGGGGTAGCGGACGAGGGCCACGGCGTCCCAGGCTTGTCCGGGCTCCGCCGAAAGCGCCGGGAGGCCATCGCCCACATAGACGATCTCCGCCCCGAAACGGGCGACGATCGGCGTGGCGACGGTCAGGTACTCCATGTATCGCTCCCTGCCGCCGTCCTCTCGGAACCGCAGGAGATTCAACATCACGATGGCTTGTCCGTCGTCTTCGTCCAGGAAGTCTTCGAGTGCATTTTCAATGAGAGTAAGCATGCCAATCTCGGGTCTGTGGTGATGGAAGGAGGCCGCCTGGGTCCGGTCGTTCCCTGCGGCTACTTTCGAAGGAAATCTGCGACGCGCTGGTTCGCGACCAGGAAGGCTAGACCGGCCAATGCGCTGCCGGTCGGCACGATCAGCAATCCCAGCCCCAAGCCGTTGGAAATGCTCGCCGCATTAGCTGCGTCGCTGATGATGCCGACGAGGACTGGCCCCAGCGCCGGGCCGACCAGGCCAATGCCGATCATCACAAGGCTCGATGCCTGCGCCTGCCGGCCAGGGCCGGCAACGAGATGCGCGGCGCCGAACCCCCAGGGCATCATGAAGGAGAAGGACAGCATGCATGGGACGAGAAGCGCGATCGACATCCATCCCGCGGGCATGAACAGCGCGGCTGTCGTCGTCAGACTGGCAAGCAGCAGGAGAATTGCCGGAGGTCCGAGGACCTTGCCCGTGCCGGATCGTACGACGCGGTCAAACCAGCGGCCGCCACCCAACGCGCCCACAATGCCCATCAGCCCCTGCAGAAGCCCGAAGGAGAGGCCCACTTCGCTGGCACTGTAGCCGTGGGAGCGAATGAGAAACGGCGCGATGAATGCGTAGAACGGTGCCGAAGCGAAGCCGATGAATATGGCGCCGGCGAACAGCCAACGAAATGGCGCAGTAGCCAGCAGATTGAGTGCGGTACGCAGGAACGGCTCGTTGTCGTCCGCAGGACGACGGAGGGGCGGGGTAGGACCGGCGACAAGGGTCGTCACGAGCCCGATCACGATGCCGATCGCCCCGGCACCGATCAGCGCGGTGCGCCAGCCCAGGGTGTCGGCGATTGCGCCGCCGGCGGCAAAGCCGGCCATCGTGCCGAGCGGGATCCCCATGGCGAACAATCCGATGACGAAACCACGTCGTTCGGGCCGGATCCTTCTCGCAATCAGCGCATGTCCGGCAGGGACCGCGCCTGCCTCGCCAAACGCGACGCCAAATCGGGTCAGGGCCAGAAACAGGAAGCTTGCCGCGAATCCGCCGAGCGCAGTCATCGTGCTCCAGAGCAGGATGCAGGAGACAAGCACAAACCTCGGTGATCCTCGATCGGCCGCCCGTGCAAGTGGCAATGACAGAAGCGCATAGCAGACGGCGAATGCCAGGCCGGTGAGCAGGCCCATCTGTGTATCGCTCAAGTCCAGGTCGGCCTTGATGGACTCGGCCAGAATGAATGGCAGAATTCGATCGATCTGAGAGAACGCGTTGATGAGAACCAGAACAATGCAAATGGCCGAGAGGCGCCAGCCTTCGGCATATGCATCGCTGGGAATGTCAGCGTGATGGGATCGCGTTATCGCCGTTGCCGTTGATCGCGCTGATGTCTCTGTCATTCCTGGACTGCTCTCGCTTGTCGCCTAACAGGCTAAGGGGAGCGTCCAATGATCAGAATGCCCGAACCTTCAAGAAATTTGCCTAATCCTGCAAACGGCGTCTGCAGGCGGGTGGCGCGGCGGGATGCGTCGGCAATGACGACTACGTGATCGGCCGCTGCAGTTTTAGGCAAGTTTTTCCAAGTTTCAGGCATCCAGTGCCTGACGATGGTGAGCTTACATTCCTGGCGGAAACAGCGCAGCTCGCGTCGATCCGGACGCACAAAGCGCGCCTCAATCGTTCGATTTCATAGCGTCTTTCCGCTTCGGGCAATTCTGCCCGACCGCAGGATGCTCAGCGTTAGGACTGCCGATGAAAAAAGGACGCGCAATGGACAGTTCAGTCAAGCGATACGGCGCGTCCGGCCTGTCGTTCACAACCGTTGGCCTCCTGGCGCTCTTCACCACGGGGGCCTGGCAGTCGGCACATGCGCAAGCCGCCGCCGATGGCGAACGCCTGTTCCGGCAACGTTGCGCGTCCTGCCACAGCATCGACACGGGAGGTCGCGGGACAGGTCCTTCTCTGGCCGGAGTGTTCGGGCGGGAGGCGGGAAGCCTGACCGGCGCGCGCTACTCGCAAGCCATGCAGGACGCAGGCCTCGTCTGGGATGAAGAGACGCTCGACAGTTTCCTGGGCGACCCGCGCCGCACCGTTCCCGGCACGACCATGGCCGTTCGCGTCGCCGATCAGGCGCAGCGAGCTGCAATCATCTCGTTCCTTCGAGAGAGCAGCGACGGGGAGTGATCTCGAAAGCCACAAGCGCAACACGTACGCAAGGAGCCAACATGATCAATCTCAACGTCAACGGCAGAACGGTCGAAGTCGACGCCAGTCCCGACACACCGCTTCTGTGGGCCCTCCGGGACGAACTGAACCTGAAAGGCACCCGCTACGGCTGCGGCGCCGGGATGTGTGGCGCCTGCACGGTCCATGTCGACGGGCAAGCGACGTTCTCATGCCAGGTGATGCTTGGAGATACCGAAGGCAGCACCATCACCACGATCGAAGGTCTGTCGGCCGGCGGTGACCACGCAGTCCAGCAGGCCTGGATTGTCGAGCAGGTGCCGCAATGCGGCTATTGCCAGTCGGGCCAGATCATGCGCGCGGCCGCGCTTCTGGCACACAATCCCAAACCCAGCCGGCAGGAAATCGTCGACGAGATGTCGGCCAACCTCTGCCGCTGCGGGACCTATCCGCGCATCATCCGCGCGATCGAACGCGCGGCTCGGGAGAGCTGATCCATGACCGAGCCCTCACACCCCACGCGTCGCGGTTTCCTCAAGGGGGCCAGCGCCCTCACCTTCGCCTTCCTGGCCACGGGCGGCGTTTCTCTCCTGCCGACCACGGCCGAGGCACAATCGACAGCTGATGCCAAGATCAATGCCTGGGTGACGATCACCTCCGACAACCGCACGACCATCATGTTCGGCCCCGCTGAGATGGGCCAGGGCGTCAACACCGCCCTGCCGATGATCATCGCCGAGGAGCTGGATGCGGACTGGTCCACCGTCTCTTCCGAACAGGTCAGTTCCGATCCGGCGGGTGTCTATGGCAACCCCAATGCCGGCGGTATCCTCTTCGCGGCCGGCAGTTCGTCCGTGGAAGGCTATTTCTCTCACCTGCGGCAAGCCGGAGCGCAGGCGCGCCACATCCTGATCCAGATCGCCGCCGCGCATTGGGGCGTCCCGGCCGGAGAGATCACCACCCGACGCGGCACGATCTCCCACGCCGCAAGCGGATCGTCCATGCTCTATGGCGACGTCGCTGCCTTGCCAAGATCGGCCTGGCCAAGCGGCGAGATGCCGGAAGCCGAGCTCAAGCCGCGTGCCGAGTGGACCATCATCGGCACGGATGTCGAGCGGCTGGACATTCCCGACAAGACCACCGGAAAGACCGTGTATTCGATCGACGTGGAAGTGCCGGGCATGGTCTATGCCGTCGAGCTTTTGCCGCCGGTCGAGGGCGAGACGCCGACCCTGATCTCGGATGCGGCCACGCGCGCAGTCGACGGCGTGGTGGATGTGATCGTGATGGATCATGCCGTGGCCGTGCTCGCGCAGAGCTTCACCTCGGCGGTCGCCGGGCGTGACGCATTGGATGTCAGCTGGACCGAGACCTCGCCATTCCGCAACGCGAACAGCGCCGACGAACTGATTGCCCTGGCCGGGGCGGCCGACGACATGTCGGCCGATGCCGTTGTTTGGGCCTCTCGTGGAAACATCCCGGATAGCTTCAACGGCGCCGACGTCGTCACCGGCCGCTACACCACGGAACACGTCTATCACGCCCAGATGGAGCCGCTGAACGCTGTTGTATCGGTCGACGCGGACGGGATGGGCGCGGAGATATGGCTGGGCACCCAGAGCCAGACGGCTTCGATCATGGTGGCGGCCGCGGTCTTGCGCACCACGCCCGACCGCATCCGCTTCCATGCCATGCAGATGGGCGGCGCCTTCGGTCGACGGACGGTCTTCGCCCGTGAGCAGATGCGCGACGCGCTGCTGCTGTCGCGGGCTTCCGGACGGCCGGTGAAGCTGGTCTGGACCCGCGAGGACGATGTCAAGAATGGCTGGCTCCGCCCGGCGACTGTGCATCGCCTGGATGCGGCGGTGGACGCCGAGGGCTATCCTACAGCCCTACGCCACCGGGTCGCCTCGCCTTCGATCTTTCAGTTCGCGATGCCGGACCGCTGGAATCCGGAGACCCGCCGCGACCCCCTGGTGATGGAAGGCAGCGAAAGCTCGGACTATGCGTTTCCCGCATTTCAGGCGGAGCATGTCCTTGTCCCGCGGCAGTCGCGACTTTCTGCCTGGCGCGGGATTGGCTGGGCGCCCAACTGCTTTGCCCGGGAGTGCTTTCTGGACGAGCTCGCCGGCCGCGCAGGCGTAGACCCGGTCAGCTACCGGCGCAGACTGCTCGCCGGGTCGCCACGTGCGCTCGCTGTGCTCGACGCGGCCGTGGAGATGGCCGATTTCGGAAATGCGCCCGAGGGGCGGGCACACGGTCTGGCCTTTGCGGGCTACAAGAAGACGCTGGCGACAGGCGTGGCGGAGGTCTCCTATGAGGGCGAGCAGCTGCGCGTCCACCGCTTCTGGGCCGCCATCGATCCCGGAGTGGTGATCCATCCGCAGGCCTACCGCGCCCAGGTCGAGGGCGGCGTCATGTTCGGCCTGTCGAGCGTCCTTCGCGAGCGTTCGACTTTTACCGCAGGACAGATCGATCAGAATAACTTCTACGATTACGAGCCGATCCGGATGTCCGATATCCCTGAGATCGAAGTGCGGTTCGTAGAATCGGGTGAGGCACCCAGCGGTGGTGGCGAGATCGGCGTGCCCATGACGGCGCCGGCCATCGCAAATGCCTTGCGCGCGCTGACTGGCATAGCCGGGACTCATCTGCCCTTTCCGGGCGGTCGCGCCTGAGGGAGAGTTGGGCAAACCGCGCTACCGGCAGCCATAGTCCACGCCGCACTCGGATTGTCGCGCCTTTCGAGCGCGGCAGCCCTTGGGTGTCTGTCAGAGCAAAATGCAAGCAGCGCCAGCTCGTATCCACAGCGGAACATGGAGTGGGACAAGTCGCAGAGCGTGTGAACTCCGGTGGTCCCCCTCCGGAACGCCCGGCGCTCGATGATGATCAAGCACACCGATTGACATCTGTTTGGTACCTAGCATATTGATTAGGTACCAAACAGATTTGAGGTACTGCATTGGTCGACGAACGAGGAGCTTCGGGCCGCGAGCTGGTGGGAGCATGGGCCAAGCGGTGCTACTTCGCCGGCCGGGCGGTCATGGATTCCGTTCTGCGCCCCTACGATCTCGGCTCCGTCCAGTGGGCACGTGCTGTACCAGCTCGCAACGAGCGGGCCGACCATGCAGCGCGATCTCGTGCGGCTGCTCGAGATCGAGCGAGCGACAATGACCGGCATTGTCGCAACGCTGGTGCGCAAGGGGTTGGTTGCGCAAGAGGCCGATGAGGTCGACCAGCGGCAAAAGCTTCTCCGCATGACGGCCGCCGGCGCCAAGCTCTGGGGCGAGTTGCCGGATCTCAACTTTATTCGCTCAGTCGCGTTCGATGGCGTCGACGACGCCGAAATCGCAACCGCAATCAAGGTTCTCCAAACCGCGACACAGCGGCTCGAGACCCTTCTTCAGAAAGGAACCTATCCATGACCGTCCTGGTGACCGGCGCAACGGGTCTCGTCGGAGCCCGTCTGCTCCCCCGTCTTGTCGAAGCGGGCGTGAACTGCCGCGCGATCATGCGCAGCGGGAAAGAGGCGCCCGCCGGCGTAAGCACCATCGGAGCGGACCTTTTCGATCCTGACTCCCTCACGGAAGCGATGGAGGGCGTATCGGCGATCATCCATCTCGCAGCCGTTTTCCGGACGCCCGACACCGACCTGATCTGGAAGAGCAACCTCGAAGGCACGCGCAATCTCATCGCGGCGGCGCAGGCGCGAGCGCCCGAAGCGCGCTTCATCCTGGCGAGCACATCCAATGTCTATGACGCCAACAGTCCGCACCCGGGCCGGGAGGACGATGCCGCCGATCCTCAACAGGCTTACCCCGCCAGCAAGCTCGCTGCGGAGAAGGCGCTGCGCGAAAGCGGGCTGAACTGGTCCATCCAGCGGTTCGGCTTCGTCTATGGCGACAAGGACGGGCATCTGGAAGAACTGCCCCGTCATGTGACCAGCTTCAAAATGCATCCCGCCCAGCGGATGAGCCTGGTCCATCATCGCGACATCGCCACCGCCATGAGCCTGGCGCTGACCGGCGCGATGGACGGGCGCATCGTCAACATCGCCGATGAGGCTCCCACCTCTATCTATGAGCTTGTCGGGCTCGTTGGAGGCACGATGGAACCGTCCTCTGCCCCGCTCGACAATCCATGGCGCCTGCACATGGACGTCTCGCTTGCCCGGAAGCTTGGTTTCCAGCCGGTCGTGCGGACTGTCTATCAGGCCGTGCAGGAAAGGCTGATGTGAAGCCGCGCTTGGCAGGACCGCCGCCAGTTGAGCGACGGCGCCCAGGTCCGAGACATCGCATAAGCCGACAAGCGATCGGGATCACCGAAAGAGCCGCTCCTGGCATTGTTCACGGGAGCAGTCCCTCTCAAGGCATGGTCTAGCAACTATGCAGTCTGCATTCTGCCTACATATTCGCTGTACAGGCGTTGCTGGTTCATGACATCGCGCTTCGGAGCGATGCCAAACGTCCGGGAATATTCGCGGCTGAACTGGGACGCGCTTTCGTACCCGACCTGATAGGCGGCCTCGGTGACGCTTGCGTCCTCAGTCACCATCAGGCGCCGTGCCTCGAGAAGACGCAACTGCTTCTGGAACTGCAGCGGCGTCATCGAAGTCATCGCCTTGAAATGCTGATGGAACGACGAAAGGCTCATTCGCGCCACGTCCGCCAATTCCTCCATACGCAGCGTCCGGGCGATGTCCTCGTGCATGAGATGAAGGGCTTTCGCGATCCGCGCAGTGTTCGACTCGGGCTCGACCAGCTTGCAGAGTTCGCCGCCGTTCGGACCGCTCAAAAGCCAGTAGCAGATCTCGCGCATGACGGACGGAAAGAGGATCGGGATTGCCTGTGGCGTCTCGCACATCCGCAGAAGGCGGAAGACACACTCGGCCAAAGGCTCATCGACCGGCCGCACGAACAGGCACGGACCGGAACCGGTCGGGGGCGCCGGAGGCACTTCGAGCTGTTCCAGCACGTCGCGGATCATGGCCACGTCCAGCTCAAGGGTTAAGCCGGTATATGGCGCATCCGGGCTCGCCTCGACGATGTGCCCCGTCGCCGGCAGCGTCATGCCGACTGCCAGGCACTCCATTGTGCCGTAACGAATTGTGTCTTCCCCGAGGATGATTTCCTTCGCTCCCTGGAGCACGACGCAGATGGACGGCTTGTAAACCTGCCGCATCCGCATTCTTTCCTTGAAGGAGCGGACGATATTGAAGCCGCCAAGCGGCGTCGGGAACACGCCCTGCCCTCCACCCTGGGCCTCGATATAGGCGGTGACTGCCCCGAACAGCGATGGCGGCACACGCACCTCCGGAAGGTTTCAAGGCCAGCGCAGAACCCGACCCTCAATTGAAAACATATCGCCAACTGCAGGATTGGGCAAGTTTTTCGAGGCCTTCCGCATCCTGATCGTCCGCCATTCAATACGCCGGGATTGCGCAGGCGCTGTGCCGATCAGAGCACTGATCCAATGCGCATGCCCGCCGGTATGCCGACAACAAGTCCGCACCAAATCATGCCGTCATCTCGGCCGAACGCCACGCTACGGCACGTCGCCTGCGAGAAGTGATGACGCGCTGTATTTCGCTCGTACCGTGGCATCCCAAGCCGTCTCACCTGGGAAGAGCTCGCTCAAAAAATCGATAAATGCCTTGACGTTGGGGCTTGCCCGGCGACTTTCGGGCCAGACTGCGGTGATCGTGGAGCGCGGCGCGATATAGTCCTGCAGAAGCGGGACAAGCTTCCCCCTATCGACATAACTCGCGACGACGTAATTGGGCGAAATTCCAATACCGCCTCCGGCGGCCAGGATCGCCGCGACCGCGTCGCTGACGTCTGTGATAATGGCCGCATCCGGCAAGATGTCGAAGGTGCGATCGCCTTGCGAAAAAGACCAGCGCAGGGCCTGCCCCGAGCTTTGGAAACGAAAATTCACGCAATCATGGTCGTCGAGATCGGCGGGACTCCGCGGTGTTCCGCGCCGCGCCAGATAATCTGGAGATGCGAACGCGCAGACATTGTGCGGCGCGAGTGATCGCGAGATCAGGCGGGAGTCGGCGAGATCTCCAACGCGGATGGCTACGTCGATGCCCTCCTCGATCAAGTCGGCGAAGCGGTCACCCAGCCTCAGATCGATCGAAAGCTTTGGATGGCGCGCCCTGAAGCGCGGCAGGGCCGGTGCCAGAATATGCACCCCGATAGGCAGGGGCGCGGTGACCTTCAGAACGCCGGCTGGCTCGGCCCGGGCGGCGAGCGCAGCTTGCTCGATTGCTTCCGCCTCGCGCAGCAGGCGAAGAGTGCGTTCGTGAAGGTCCCGTCCTTCCGGCGTGAGGGTTAACGAGCGGGTCGTCCGGCTGAACAGGCGCACGCCGAGGTGACGCTCCAGGCGTTGCACGCTCTTGCTGATCGCAGAGGGCGAGACGCCCAAAGTTCGCGCCGCCGCGGTGTAGCTGCCCACCGAGCCGGCACGCGCGAAGGCAATCAGGCCGGTAAGGCGGTCGAGAGTGATTTGTTCCATCGCGGAATAATTAAAGCGAATACGGCCCAGATTATCAAGCTACGCTCTTCTTCGTAGGGTCATTTCAGCTGCGCTCGTTGTGCGCTCCAAACAAGGCCCGGCGCATGAATGAAACGCTCAAGGATCGCTCCGTCGTCATCTTCGGAGGCACCTCCGGCATCGGGCTGTCGACAGCCCAGCAAGCCAAGGCGGCGGGCGCAACGGTGATCGTGATTGGCTTCGATGCCATCGGTGCCGAGCGGATCGCCGCCGAGAACGGCTTCGCCGGCTGGCGTGCCGCCGATGTGACCAAGCCCGAAACCACTGCGGCTGCACTCGCGGAGATCGATCGCGTCGATCATTTGGTGCTCCTGGCCGGCACCTTCGTCGCCGGCACGATTCTGGAGGCTGACGTCGGGCATCTGAGGCGAGCGTTCGATGAGCGCATTTGGGCAGCGGTCCATGCACTTCGCGCGCTGGGCGACCGGCTCGACGCCGCTGGGTCGGTGACCTTCATCTCGGGCGCTCTGTCCGACCGTCCGACCGCTTACGGCACAGCGGTGCTGGCTGCCGCCTCGGCAGCGATGGAGGCGCTCGGCCGCGGCCTGGCGCTGGAAATGGCGCCTCGCCGCTTCAATACAATCGCGCCCGGCACGACCGATACGCCGCTGCTCGCCCGCGCCCTGGGGGACGGCCGCCAAGCATATGTCGAGGCACTGAAGGAAAAGCTCCCCCTTCATCGGCTCGGCACGCCGCACGAAGTCGGAGCCGCCGTCGTCTTTCTCATGAGCAACGGCTTCATGAATGGCGAGGTCCTGCACGTCGACGGCGCTTCCCGCCTGGTCTGATCTTGTTAGGGGATTTGTTATGCCAAGCCTTCCCGACCCGATTCGGCCTGACGCCATGACGTCCCCCAACCGCATCCTTATGGCGCCGATGACTCGTGCTCGAGGCATGCGCGCCCTCTTGCCCGACGCTCGTGGAACGTGGTTCACACTAGGACCGGAGAGCTATGTAGACTACCCTTTCATGGGAGGCGCCGCTGAGGCGCGCGCTCTGCACCCCTGAAACAGGAATTCCGCAACCGACAGTCCGGCGCCGCTGGTGGCCCGAGGCTGCCGCTCGACCCGCACAACAAGAGGCAATAGACAAATGTCGATCGATGAGCCCGATTTTAACGCGCTGCTTGGCAGCAATCTCGCACGCGTCTTTAATGAACGCGATAGCGCTCGACGCGAAGCGGCGATCGGCGAACTGTTCGTTGCGAATCCCATCATGTACGAGCCAGACGCTGTCCTGGAGGGTCGCGCGGCAATCTCCGCCGTCGCCGGTGCTCTTCTGGAACGGTTCGGCCCCGACTTCCGCTTCACGCCTGTCGGCAACGCGGTCGGGCATCACGGCATGGGTGTATTGCACTGGGAAGCCGGCCCCCAAGGCGGACCGGTTGCCGTCACGGGAGCTGATATGGCCGAAGTCGTCGACGGGAGAATTTCGCGCCTCTGGGTATTGCTCAATAGAACAAGCGGCTAGGGCAAGGTGAGCATGCGGCAAGGCAAACGTCGCCCATCGGAAAGCGCGGATTCAGGGGCGGCAGTGGCGAATCCGCCATGGCACAGATGAAGACCCGCAAACCTGCCGCCCGAAACCGGCCGGAGACGAGGCTGGCTGTCTGTTAATTTACGCCGCCAGCTGTGCCAAAGGCCTTTGACGACGGACAGTTTGGGGGCCCTTGCGTTGACGCGGCGCCCCCAATCCGGCGTGAACCCGATATTGCCTGGGCAGTCGTTTGCCCGGCACCGCGAAGTCGACCTTTCGAAACGGCTGTCTGACAACGTGCCTGGAGGCTCGTCGGCTCTCGGTCTCCTGAGCAATGGGCACTTCGATGCCTGAGCCGAGGCCTATTCCTTCACGGCACCGGTCATGGACGAGACGTAGTGCTCCACGAAGAAGGAATAGAGGATCACGACCGGCAGAGAACCGATAAGCGCTCCGGCCATCAGCGCCCCCCACTCGTAGACGTCGGAACGTACGAGCTCCGTCAGCACGCCGACGGGCACGGTCTTGTTCTCCGACGACTGGATGAACGTCAGCGCGTAGATAAACTCATTCCACGACAGCGTGAAGGCGAAGATGCCGGCCGAGATCAGCCCCGGCACCGACAGCGGCAGGATGATCTTGGTCAGAATCTGCCAGCGACTTGCGCCGTCTATCAGCGCGCATTCTTCCAACTCGAACGGAATCGAGCGGAAATAGCCCATCAGCAGCCAGGTGCAGAACGGCACCAGGAAAGTGGGATATGTCAGGATCAGCGCGAAAGGCGTGTCGTAGAGACCAAGTTTGAACACCATCACGGAGAGCGGAATGAACAAGATCGAGGGCGGCACCAGATAGGCGAGGAAGATTGCCAGCCCCACTTGCCGCGACCCGGAAAAGCGCAGCCGCTCGATCGCATATGCGGCGAACACCGCGGCAAGCAACGACAGGAAGGTCGAGGCGACCGAGATCACGATCGTGTTCAGCAGCCAGCCTGGATAGGAGGTGTCGAACAGCAGGTAACGGATATGTTCCAGCGTGGGGCCGACCACCCAAAACGGGCTGTAGTCGTTGAAATTGGTCATCTGCTCGTTCGGCTTCACCGCCGTGATCGCCATCCAATAGAACGGGAACAGCAGCACAAAGACGAAGATGGCAAGCGGCACGTAGATAGTGACGACGCGGCGCGGCATGCTTTGCAGATAACCCATGCCTCCATCGTCGCCCTGGTTGGGGGAGCGAGTCTCAGTCACAGCCATTCTAGTCGCCTCCGCCCTGCTGCCAGCGCCGGCGCTGCAGCCCGAAATAGCTGAACAGGATGGCGGCCAGCAGGAAGGGGATCATCGCCACTGCGATCGCCGCGCCTTCGCCGAGCTGGCCGCCGGAGATGCCGCGCTGGAAGGAAAGCGTCGCCATCAGATGGGTAGCGTTGACCGGACCGCCGCGCGTCAGCACATAGATGAGCTGGAAGTCGGTGAACGTGAACAGGACCGAGAAGGTCATCGTTATGGCGATGATCGGAGTGAGCAGCGGCAGCGTCACCCAGCGGAACAGTTGCCAGCGGCTGGCGCCGTCAATCGTCGCGGCCTCGTAGAGCGACTGCGGAATGGTCTGCAGGCCGGCGAGCAGCGTGATCGCCACGAAAGGGATGCCGCGCCAGACATTGGCGGCGATGACGGCGGCCCGGGCGTTGTTCGGGTCGCCCAGGAAGTTGATGCGGTGGTCGATCAGTCCGAGTTCGATCAGTGCCCATGAGATGATCGAGAACTGCGAATCGTAAATCCACCAGAAGGCGATCGCCGACAGCACGGTGGGCACCACCCAGGGCAAAAGCACAATTGCCCGGAAGAAGGACTTCAGCGGCAGGTTCTCGTTGAGGATCAAGGCGAGCCAGAGACCGAGCGCGAATTTCAGGATCGACGCGGTGATCGTGTAGAGAAGCGTGTTGAACACCGAGAGCCAGAAGATCGAGTCGTCCCAGAGATATTCGTAGTTCTCCAGCCCGATGAAGATGCCCTCGCGGCCGACGCGGGTGTCGGTGAAACCAAGCCAGACGCCCAGCCCCAGCGGGTAGGTCAGGAAGACGATCAGCAGCACCGCCGCCGGCAGCATGAACCACATGGCCAGGAAGCCGCGGCTCTCGGAGAGCCGAGAACGGCTTACCGGAATTGGTTTTGCAGCGGTGACGGCGGTAGCCATGGCCACTCCTCAATCTGACACGCTCCAACCGGCCTCACTTGGCGCCCTCCCTTGATTCACGAGGGAGGGCGGGAGGCGCCGCAGCAACGGGTCGAACCTTCCCTGTCCATGGGAGGGATGCTCTTGACGCGGTAACGCAGAGTTAGGTTCAGCCTGACGCCTACACCCGATAATACCTGTTGGCGCGCTTCTCGGCCTTTTCCATTGCCTCCTGCGGAGTCGCCGCCCCTGTGACCGCTTCTGCGCATGTCGACCAGGACGTAGTCGGCCATGGTGGCGGCAGACGCATAGCCGAGCGGGCCGGCATAGCCATTCGGGCGCAGCGTCTCGGAAGCGCGAGAATAGGCAGCGGCGTTCGGGTCGGCACTCCAGACCGGATTGTCGGCATAGGCCTTCAGCGACTGGCAACAATAGCCGAGCGACTTCTCGATCCAGTCGGCCATCTGTTCCTTCTCGAACATGAATTTGAGATAGGCCTTCGCGGCGTTCGGATAGGGCGTGTAGTTGAAGATCACTGCCGTTGTGGTCTGATGCAGCTCGACCGACTGGCCGACGGGGCCGATCGGCAGGTTGGTAGTGCGGATGTCCTTCGCGATCTCAGCCAGCTTCGGATCGCTATCCTTGTTGATCTGGGCGGTTCGGTAGGCCGAGATGCCGTTGGCGATGACGCCGAGTTCGCCCGCCAGGAACGCGCGATTGTTGTTGACGTCGAGCCAGCTTTCGGTGCCGGGGATGAAAGTCTTGTACAGCTCCATGGCATATTCGATCGATTTGGCGGTCTCAGGGCTGTTGATCGCCACCTTGCCGCTCTCATCGACCATCTTGCCGCCATGGCTCCACAGCAGCCAGTGGGCGTAATTGTTACCGTCGCCAACGCCGTGGCCATGCGTGAAGCCGGCGGGATGGCCGATCTTCTGCAGCGCCTTGCAGAGTTCGAGGAAGCCCGCCGTGTCCTTGGGGAATTCGGAGAAGCCGGCTTCCTTTACCCAGCTCTCTCGATAGACGATGGCATTGCCGATCGCCGCCAGCGGCAGGCCGATGAACTTGCCGTCCCTGGTGGCGTAGCCCTTGCCCCCTTCGTACCAGCCACCGTACTTGCCGCCGAGATAGTCGGCGAGATCGGTGACATCCATGAGCTTGTCGGGATACTGGTGGGCATCGTCGAACCACACCCACATGATATCCGGGCCGGAGCCCACATTGGCCGCCACTGCGGCCTTGGGACGGATATCCTCCCAGCTCTCCTTGTCGATGCGCACCTGCACGCCGGTCGCCTCGGTGAACTTCTTGGTGTTGGCGATCCAGGAATCTTCGTCGCCCTGAACGAAGGGCGACCAGCGCAGCACGCGAAGCGACGCGCCCGGCTCAGGCGTATAGTTGGGTTCGGCCTGTGCGAAGGCCGGCCGCCCAATCAACTGACTGCCGACCAACCCTGCGGCCGCGCCGGCGCCGGTGCGGATGATGTCACGTCTGGTGAATCTCATCGTCTTGTCTCCTCCTTTGGCGATGTGTCAGTTCTGCTTTGCCGAAAACTCCCGCCGCCGCTCAGGCGGCAAGCCTCTGCCCCCCTTCCGCGTCGAAAAGATGCACGAGCCGCGGCTCCGCATCGAGATGGATCACGTCGCCCGGCCGCAATTCGTGACGCTCTCGAAAGTTGGCGACGACCTCATCGCCGCCAGGCGTGCGCCCGATGACCTGCAGTTCCGAGCCGGTCGGCTCGACCACGGCAACGGTGACCGGCAAGCCGCTTTCGGCAAGCCGCAAATGCTCGGGGCGCACGCCGAGCACGACGGCGTCGCCGGGCGCCGCGGGCGTCGAACCATCTAGCGGCAATCGGATACCGCCGGCGCCGTGGAAGGCGGGCGCACCGTCAGCGCCGATGCTGCCCTTCAGCAGATTCATCGCGGGCGAGCCGATAAAACTCGCAACGAACAGGTTGCCGGGCCGGTCGTAAAGTTCGAGAGGCTTGCCGATCTGCTCGACGATGCCGTCATGCATCACGACGATCTTGTCGGCCATCGTCATGGCCTCGATCTGATCGTGCGTGACATAGACCGTGGTGGTCTTCAGCCGTTGGTGCAGTTCCTTGATCTCGGCACGCATGGCGACGCGCAATTTCGCGTCGAGGTTGGATAGCGGCTCGTCGAAGAGAAACACCTGAGGGTCGCGGACGATGGCGCGGCCCATGGCGACCCGCTGCCTTTGGCCACCTGACAGCTGTCGCGGATAGCGATCGAGTAGCGGCGTGAGGCCGAGGATCTCGGCGGCACGCCGCACGCGCTCCTCCCTCTCGGCCTTGGGCGCATTCTTGAGCATCAGCGAGAAGGCCATGTTCTCGCCGACCGTCATGTGCGGATAGAGCGCGTAGTTCTGGAACACCATGGCTATGTCGCGCTCTTTCGGCGCGACGTGGTTGACGACACGGCCGCCGATGGCGATCTCGCCCCCGCTGATGCCTTCGAGACCAGCGATCATCCGAAGCAAAGTCGACTTGCCGCAGCCCGACGGGCCTACCAGCGTGACGAACTCGCCATCGTCGATATCGACGCTGACGCCATGCAGGATTTCGACCGAACCGAAGGATTTATAGACGTTGCGGATCGCAACCGAAGCCAAGAGTTCCTCCCAAGTAGCCCTTGTCCGGCTCGCCCCCTCCGCACGCACCGGTGGGAGACGGTAGCTGGCGAGAGAGGACGTGTAAACCCGTGGATCCTGCAACCGAGCTTCGACCCGGCGCAAGGTGCCGAAGGAACGGCAGCCGGGCACGCGTGATGGATCTTTTGTTATGGGCTTAACGGTGGGAGGTAACCCCAGTGGTTCGTTTGAACCATAAAGAGTTCAACACGCTTTTGATCCAGCCTATTAGGGGTGAACTCAGAGCTCAGACTTGGCATAGGTCGCGAGATGACCTGATCACAATTCACACCGAAACCGGACCGTCCGATTACGGCATCAAGGCGATCCAGAGCCACACCTATACCTTCTTAAGTCCGGCTGGCTTTACTGCAGCGTCGATCTTCCGGACGGCTTCCGCCAGATCACGAAGATACATCTTCCCGGTGATCTGGTCGGCATGCCGAGCATGGCGTGCGACCTCGCCGCCGACACGATCCAGGCAGCCACAGACGCAGTAGTGGAGGTTCTGCCTCTGAGCGTCTTTGCAAAGGTCTTCCACGAGCACCCGCGACTGGCGGCCATGCTCTTCATGTGGGCGCAGGAAGAGCGCGTCCACCTCATGCGCCGTCTCAGTCTCGTCGGAAAGATGAAAGGACCGCAGCGGATCGCGGCGCTTCTCCTCGATTTATACGAAAGGGTCCTCATCGGGGGCACTGAGACCGGCAGAAGTTTCAACATTCCGCTCACCCAGCCGGAACTGGCCGACGGGACCGGGATGACGACGGTCCACGCGAACCGCAGCCTCAAAGACTTGCGGGATTCTGGCATCCTCACCGTTCGAGGCGGCCGAGTGACTATCCAAGACATAGACAAGCTGCGAGCTATCGCGAACGCCGCGCCCAGGCTTCGGCGACACACGAACTGGCTTTAGGACGTTGGTCGCTCCGGGTCGGTCTTACCGAGAAGGCGGATCGCCATAGCAGCGAGACGGACAAGTCGGATTTCCACGACAGTGCCCCCGAGAAGGATGCCGAGTGTCAGGTTGAAGATTATCACGCAGGCGCTCTGCGATGCATTCAACGGCGCACCAATCCACCTCATCCTACCCGACCGAGCCCGGCGCCACATCCGGTTCTGCGCGACACGGAATATCGCTGCGGTGCTGTCACCTTATGTTTTGCGGGAAGAGCCCTTCCTCGCCGATGAAGGGTTCTTTTCGAGGCTCTTCTTCAAGGCGTCCATGAGACTGACGACGTTAGACGCACCTTCCGCCTCTGCGCCGGCCTTGGCTTTCGGCGCGACCTTTCCCCTGCGCTTCTTGGCCGCGACAATGTCCTGCAACTTCTGCTGGACGGGATCTTGGACCATTTTGGGATTCCACGGCTTCGAGCGCTCCTCGATCAGATCGCCCACCATGTTCAACAGTTTCGAATCCGCCCGGGCCGGGTCGATGTCCTTGAAGAACTCGGCCGGATCCCTCACTTCATCTCCGTAGCGCAGCGTCCACAGGACGATGCCGTTGCCGCGCGGTTCAAGCAGAACCGCCCTCTCTCGCCGATTCAGAACCAGACGGGAGATACCGAGGACGTCCTTCTCTTTCATGGCCTCGCGGATGACGGCAAAGGCCTCCTCTCCGACCTTGTCCGACGGCACGACGTAGTAGGGGCTGTCGTACCAGATCCAAGGGATGGAATCGGCTGGCACGAAGCTGTCGATGTCGATCATGCGCGCACTTTCGAGTGCCACCGCCTCCAGTTCCTCGTCCTCGAAGGTGACGAACTTCCCCTCCTCCGTCTCGTATCCTTTCACTTCGTGCCGGACGACCTTTCCAGTCTCGGCGTCGACATATTGGCTGCGCACGCGCCGGCCACTCTTGCGGTTGATCGTATGGAAGCGAATCTTCTCGCTCTCCGACGTCGCGGGCGTCAGCGTTACGGGACAGTTTACCAGCGACAGCTTGAGGTAGCCTCTCCAGAAAGCATTGCGCGCCATGGTCCTTCCTCACGCCGCCTTCTTCCCCGAGCCCGGACGTTTGCCGGCCGACTTGCGCGGTTGCCTATCCGCGATCTTCGCGCTTTCTCGCAGCGCCTCCATCAGATCGACGACCTTGCCGGGCTTCGATTTCTTCGGTGCCTTGATCGGCCGCCCCTCGATCTTGGCGCGGACGAGTTCAGCAAGTGCAGCGTCGTAACGATCATCAAAGCTGGATGGATCGAAATTCCCAGCCATCGTGCCGATGATGTGGCCAGCAAGATCGAGCATGTCCTTTTTGATTTTGACAGCGGGGATGTCGTCGAACGCCTCTTTGGCGGAGCGCACTTCGTAATCGAAGTTCAATGTGTTGGCGACAACGCCGTTGCCGAAGGGACGGATCATCAGCTTGCGGACACGTCGGAAGAGAATTGCTTCTCCGAGTGCTGCGACCTTCTTCTTCTTCATCCCCTCGCGTATTAGGTCAAATGCCTCCTCCGCGACCTTGTCGACGGGAGCAAGATAATATGGCTTGTCGAAATAGACGGTATCGACCTCCCGGCATGGAATGAAGGCTTCGATGCGGATGGTCTTGTCGCTCTCGGGAATCGCGGCGTCGATCTCCTCCTGCTCGAGGATGACGAAATCGCCCTGGTCGGTCTCATAGCCCTTGACCTGGTCGTCGCGCTCCACCGGCTTGCCGGACTTTTCGTCGACGAACTCGCGCCTCACCCGATTGCCGGTGTCCTTATTGACCGTGTGAAAGCGTGTGCGCTCAGCGGTCGAAGCTCCCGAATATAGCGCGACCTGACAGGTGATCTCGTCGAGCTTGAGATGGCCTTTCCACTGCGCTCTGGGGCGTGTCACGCCAATACTCCTTTATCGATGCCGGACAACGCCGGACGACGCGTCCGGGTTCCGCATCTGCGCCGCCGCTGCCCTCGGTCTTTGCAGAAGAAATGTCGGGGTGATGGAACCTTCATCCGCGCGCGCTGTTCCAGTCCGGTCGATCACGCGGGTGTGATTGCAGAGGAGGTTGTTCAAATGGCAAAGGAAAAGACGCTTGAGGACCTGTTCCTCGATACGTTGAAGGACATCTACTACGCTGAACGCAAGATCCTGAAGGCGCTGCCGAAGATGGCGCGCGGGGCAAAGTCAGACAAGTTGAAGGCGGCGTTCGAAAAACATCGCGACGAGACGGAAGGACAAGTCGAGCGTCTCCAGCAGGTGTTCGAAATTTTCGGAAAACGCGCCCAGGGCAAGACCTGCCCGGCGATCGACGGCATCATCGAGGAAGGCGAGGAAATCCTCGAGGAGTTCAAGGATACGCCGGCTCTCGATGCCGGTCTGGTCTCCGCTGCGCAGGCCGTCGAGCACTACGAGATTACCCGCTATGGAACGCTGCGCAGATGGGCGGAGATGCTCGGAAAGCCCGAGGCAGCCAAGCTTTTCGAGGACACGCTGAAGGAAGAGAAGGCGACCGACGGCAACCTTACCGACTTCGCGGAGAACGCCGCCAACAAGAAGGCTCTGATGGCTGCCGAATAGGAGGATGTCATGACCGCGCAAGGAGATCGAGCCCACAGGCCGCCGGCCAGGCAGGATGCGGATGCCCAGGACGAGTTCTCACGGGAAGCCGCCGGGAGTCGGCCTCCCGGTGACGGGGCATGGCTGACGAGCACGAGCGACGAAAAAGCCGGCAAACGTGCGACGCCCAGTCCCGCGCCCCAGAAGACGTCCGGCCTTGGTCCTGCCATTGCCGAGCGTTCCAAGGACGCAAAGGCCCCAAGGAGCGGGCGTCAGCCCGGCGCCTATGTTAAGGAGTGAGCCGGACGTGTCCGGCGGCGGGCCCACCGCCGCCGGCGCGCGAGATCGGGACAGCTGGTCGTGCAACGGCATCCTCTTCCGATCGGCGGATTTCCTGTCTCGGCCGCCGGGCTTCTACGTCGTCCTGCTTGCCATGCTCGCCTGCACGGCGTTGGTGCCATTCGGCTGGACGGACGTCGTCACATACGCGCTGTCGGTCGCGGCGATCATCATCACCGGCGTGGTCCTTATCCAAGGCTACCGAGACACCGCCGCCATCCACGCAAAGCTCGACGAGATCATTCTAAGGCTGAGCGAGACGCGTAACGACGTCATCGGCCTTGAGCACGCCGATCCGGACGAAATCGCGGCGCGTATCCGCAAGATTGAGGACGAAGCCAGATGCGCCGCGCCTGACCTGCGAGATCGGGATCAATCGCAGCAGCCAGAGGTCCGACCTCTTCGATGAGTTCGCCGACAGGAATCTTCAGTTCCATCGCCATCGTCGTGAGGTTGAACGCGTGGGTTCCAAAAGGTAGCCCCGCAAGCGCCGGATCACGTACGTGACTGGCGACGGGAGATAGAGACGCTCACCAAGGCGTCAAACGGGCCGGCGGACCATTGTCCCTATGCCGCTGCCCCAATGCCTTGATCCCCGCCACCTTGGTCGGTTGATCGCAACGCCTCCAGGATTTCCTCGACAGTCGCGATTCCTGCGAAGAACAGCGACGCGATCCGCTCAGCTGCAAAGGACCTGCTGTCCTCGTCGATAATTCCTCGCTCACGGCAGTAGATGCCGAGCGCCTCGGTCATGATGTCTATGTCACATTGATCGGCAAAACCGGTGAATGGCATCGCACCCGTTCCCTTTGCCTGTGCGGGACGAAAGCGTAGTGCCCTTTTCAGCCGCCCCGGAACCAAGCGTGCGCGGGCAATGTCACTAGCATGATACCGTATCGCTACAATCGCGAGTCATTTCTATGACGACGCGCGCTAACGTAAGGGCATTTCACGCTTACCGATCGGCGCATCGCGCTGCGTCAGCATCCCACCTCAAAGCCATCGCACAGCAGTTTCGCAACCAGGGAATGGCAGACGTACTCGGAGCACACCGAGGAACCTGGGCAGACATGGTTCCACGTTACAACTGGTGCTTGGAACCTGGCTCGCGGTCTCCGCTGTGCGTGAGTCCGCTCACAAGCAACAGACCGCCGGCGAGGTAGACGACGGCACCAACCGCCAGCATGACAACGCCGCCGAGCTGCTGGTCCTGGCCAGCATCGAGCACGATGCCGAAGCAGGTGACGTCACCGGCGCCGTAGAGCGGACGTGGGCTAAGCGCCAGCAGCGCACCGAGCAGCGTCATGTGGATCGAGGTCAGCAGAAGCGCCGCCGCGCCCGACGCCGCATGCATCCGTTCGCCCGGCGCGGCAAAGCTGGTCGACCAGAGCAGCACACCGACGACAAGGAATGAAATCTGCTCGGCGACCGTAACAGCCATCGAAGCTTCGGCGGCGGCGCGCATGGCGGGCGCGTGCCAGCCCCATACCGCGAACAGTTCGACGAGCGACGCCACCACCGGCAGCGCGGCAGGCATGGACGGGCCGAAGCGCCATGCAGTCGGCAGGCCAAGCGCAATCAGCGGCGCGGCGATCGCGACGATGCCCATATGCGCCACCATGCCTGCCAGAAGGGACTCCCGCCAGGACCCGAGCAACGGCCCGAGCCACACGAGGGCAAGAACGAGAAGACCGGCAGCGAGCAAAGCGCGCCTCAACGCAGGCAGTCCGTGATGAACAGCGCCGGCAATGCGGTGAAGATGACGGCAATGAAGCTGAGGCCAGACAGAAGCAGCGTCGCATAACCCTGAAACAGCAGACGGTCGCGCCGCGTCGCATCGTCATGCGGCGGGTCGCCCGAACCGAATCCCCACTGCCGCCAGGCGAGCACCGCCGCAACGACGATCATGGCCAAGGACAGCAGAGTCAAAACGCTGATAGCAGTGCGCAATGTAAGGAAGTCGGTGCCGAGAATGCCGGGCTTTTCGCAATAGATCGCAGCGGCGACATAGCAGCTGAGGAAATGCAGGGCCCAGACAACTGGCGCTGTGAACAGCGTCCATAGAGATTCGACTTCTCTCGGCAACAGGCGGAACATCACAGCGCCTCCGGAAACAGCCCGACGACGAGGAAGGTCACCAGCGCGGTGACCAGCATAAAGTGCCAGTAGAGCGCGACGTTGCGCAGCTCCATGTCATGGCGCGGGCTGAACCGGCCAGCGAGGCTGCGGGCAAGGCAGTAGAGCTGCATGATGATGCCGACCGCCCCGTGCACCGCCGCCCAGATGACGAGGATCCAGACGATTGCCGGGTAGACATGGGTGGTCGGGTCCAGTCCGGCGTTCCACGGCCCGGCGAGACCCGCCGCGCAGCCTGCGGCGGAGAGCAATACGCCAAGGGCGAGCAGCACGCGGACGGCCGCCACCATGCCGACGCGGTTCATCTCACGCGCGGCGACCGTCGCCGCCCATGCGGCGATCAACAGTGCGAGCGCCGTCAGCGGCCAGAAGGCGCCCGGACCGTCCGTGCCACCGGTGAAATCCTCGTGGATCGTCCAGAAAAAGAAGTAGCCGAAGACGAGGCTTGCAAATGCGGTGCCGTCACCCGTCATGGTGATGAACATCGCCCACCAGCCGGTGGACTTCACGCCCGACGCGTAGAGCGGCAGGCTGATGCCGCGGCCGATCTCCTTATCGTCCTTCTCTGGGATTTCGCCCGTGCCGGTCCACAGCCACCAGAGGACGAGCGCCAGGAAGACGACACCGGAGAGAATCGACAGGATCCACCACTTGAAGGTCAGCGCCACGAACACCGTTCCGAGCGCAGCGGCGGAGAACATGCTGAGAAGGGACGTTCCGCCGACGCGCAGCACCTGCTCCGGCTCGGCGTCGAGCACAGAGGTGACGAGCGTCTCGCGGTGTCCCTCATTGGCGTCGGGCAAGTACCAGTCGCCGGCGCGGACCTCGCGGGCGAGGTTCGGCTGGTCCCACAGTGGATAGCGGCTCTCGACATGCGGGATCGAGCGGACGCCCCAGTTCTCCTCCGGCTCGTTGATCCATTCCAGCGTTCCCGCCTTCCATGGGTTCTGCTCGCCGCGCGGCTTGTTGCGCCGATGCAGCGTCACGTCCACCACGACTGCGAACATACCGATCCCGAGCACGATCGAGCCCATGGTAGAGATCAGATTGAGCCAGTCCCAGCCAAGGTCGGCCGGATAGGTGTAAACCCTGCGCGGCATGCCGCGCAGGCCGGTGAGGTGCATCGGCAGAAAGGTGATGTTGAAGCCGGTGAACATCAGCCAGAAGGCGAACCGCCCGACGCGGTCCGACATGTGCTTCCCGTCGATCAGCGGGTAATAGTAGTAGAGGCCGGCGAATACCGGGAAGAGCATGCCACCGATCAGCACGTAGTGCAGGTGCGCCACGATGAAGTAGCTGTCGTGCGCCTGCCAGTCGAACGGCACAAGCGCGACCATAACGCCGGTCAGGCCGCCCATCACAAAGATGGCGATGCCGCCAATGGCGAACAACATCGGGATCGAGAAGACGACGCGACCCGCCAGCATGGTGGCGACGAAGACGAAGATTTGCACCCCGGTCGGGATCGCGACGGCGCCCGACGCGGCGGAGAAGAAGGCGAGCGAAATCTGCGGCAGGCCGGTCGCGAACATGTGGTGGACCCACAGGCCAAACGACAGGAAGCCGGTGCCGACGGCCGCGAGCACGATCCAGGAGTAACCGATGATCGGCCGCCCGGCGAAGGTGGGCACAATCATCGCCAGAAGCGCGATGGCTGGCAGAAAGATGATGTAGACCTCCGGATGGCCGAAGATCCAGAAGAGGTGCTGCCAGAGCAGCGGGTCGCCTCCTCGCGCCGGATCGAAAAACGGCCAATCGAACATCCGCTGCATCTCGAACAGCAGATCGCCCGCGATCAGTGGCGGGAACGCAAACAGGATCATCCCCGCGACGATCAGCAGATACCAGGCGAACAGCGGCATCAGGTTGACGCGCATGCCGGGCGCGCGGCACTTCATGATGCCGACGATCAGCTCTACGGCGGCGGCGATCGACGCGACCTCGATGAAGGACAGGCCGAGCAGCCAGATGTCGGCGCCGATGCCGGCCTGCTCCGATGTGGCAAGCGGAGGGTACATGAACCAGCCGCTGTTCGGGGCCGCGCCAAAAAAGATCGAGCCGCAGACGAAGACACCGCCGATCAGAAAACACCAGAAGCCGAAGGCGCCGAGCCGGGGAAAGGGCAGTTCGCGCGCGCCAAGCATCGGCGGCAGCAGGAAGATAGCCACCGCCTCAAAGATCGGCACGGCGAAGAGGAACATCATGACCGTGCCGTGCAGCGTGTAGACCTGGTTGTAGGTCTCGGCAGTCAGCAGGTCGTTCTGGGGGACTGCGAGCTGCGCCCGGATGAGCAGCCCGAGCAGGCCGGCAAACAGCATAAAGGCGAAGGCCGTCGAGCCGTACCAGAGTCCGACCTGGGTGTTGTTGACGGAGGTCCAGTAGCGCCAGCCCTTCGGCGTCGCCCAGACGGCACGCAGCTGCGTCTCCTCGGCCGCCTTGTCGCGTTCCTGGTGCTTCGCTTTGCTCATTGCAGCCCCTTCAGCCACGCGGCTATCGCGCCGAGGTCCGCATCCGAAAGATGGAGGTAGGCCGGCATCTGAGCGCCCGGCTTGAGCGACGCCGGATGTGCGATGAACCTCGCCAGCGTTTCGGCGTCGTTGACCAGCAGGCCGGCGCCGATAGTGAGTCGCGAGCCGAGATGGGAAAGATCGGGCCCGGCGGTGCCCTGCGCCGGCGTTCCGTCGATCCGGTGGCAATCGCCGCAGCGCTCGCGCAGGAACACATCACGCCCGACCGACGTGGCTTTGACGCCGGTCGAAGCGCGGCTGCGTTCATCCAGCCAGGCATCGAACGCGGTCGGCTCCATGGCGACCACCGGGAAAGCCATCAGCGCGTGCGAGGTGCCGCAGAACTCGGCGCACTGGCCACGGTAGGTGCCGGCCCGCGTGGCCATAAGGGATAGCCGGTTGGTCCGGCCGGGGATGAGGTCCATCTTGCCCCCGAGCGCTGGGATCCAGAACGAGTGGATCATGTCGCGGCTGGTCAGCTGGAACTCGACGCGCTCGCCGACTGGGAGCCTGATCTCGTTGGCCGACGCGACTGGCTGGCCGCCGGGACGATCATAGACGACATGCCACCAGAACTGGCTACCGGCCACCTCGATGCGAAGTCCAGCCTGCTTGCCCCCGGCGAAAGGCCTGAGCGAAGGCATCAGCCAGAGCGCGTAGGACAGCAGCGCCGTCAGGACGGCGACAGGAAAGACGACTCCGCCCAGCAGGATGAGGCGGCCGGCATTGTCTTCCGAGATGGGTCTCCGCTTCCAACGGGAAGCGTGAAGCGACAACGCGACAACGAAGGCCCAGATCGCCAGGCCACCGGCAGTCATGACCCAGAACAGCGTCGCGATTTGCACAGCCTCCTCGCCGGCGGGATCCAGCGCGGACTGAATGCCGGTATTGCACGCAGCCAACGGCAACGGGAGAACGGTCGTTAGAAAGCGCCGAACGTGCCGTCGCAGTATTCGGGTTGGCCGATTGTGACTGGGCGTGGCTGTCGCGATGCGCCCCTCCGCATGCGTTGGTGTGATACCCTGCAAACTTCCACCGGCCCTGAAGGTTCCGCCTGCCGCGGTCACCTGACCGGAACCAGCGGCGACCTGTCGACTTTGTCGTTAGGGGATCATAGTCATACTCTCGGGCACAGCGACAGGAACCATGGCAGCCAAGGTCACAGGATATTCGCGGGCGCAGGTGGCGCTTCACTGGATCGTCCTGGTGCTTGTGGCGTTTCAGTTCCTCGCACATGACGGCATCGAAAAGGCCTGGCGCGGCTTCCGGAGCGGTCAGCCCACTCCGACCGATGCTGCGGTCCTGACGAACATGCATATCGGCGCGGGGACGCTCGTGCTGATGCTTGCGCTGCTGAGGATCTATCTGCGCCTGACGCGCGGCGCCCCTCCACCGCCGGCCGACGAGCCCAGGCTGCTGCAGCTTGCAGCCGAAGCGGTTCACCTGCTCATCTATGCCCTGCTCATAGCGCTGCCGCTTTCAGGGGCCGTCGCCTGGTTCGCCGGCGTCGCAGCATCGGCGAAGGTGCACGAGTGGCTCACGAATGCGCTGCTGGGGGCGATCGCCGTGCATATCGGCGGCGCGCTTTTTCAACACTTCGTCCGCCGGTCCGACGTGCTGATGCGGATGCTCAGTCCGCAGCGAGATTAGACCAATAGCGGCCGAGGCGATGGATTGGATCTAGGCGACGGCACGGGCAGTAGGTCCGGCGCGAATGGCGTTCCGTAATCGCTGACGCCCTGACACACTTCGACAGCAAGGTTCTGGAGCAGCACAGACATCTACTCCTCCTCCGGCGGAGCAAGGCCGTCGGTCGGCGATACGGCTGGCGCGATGTCGGTCTGCGGCGGTTCGTCGGCTGCATTTACCGGAGGAGACTCAGCCGAAGGAGGTGTTGCGGCGTCAGGCGATTGACGGGCTGAAGCGGCCGGCACCGAGGCAGTGGTGACCCTGTCGGTTGGAATAGGCTCGGGAGTTACGGCACCGTCCGACGCCGCGACACGCCAGACTGTGTTGCCAGCGTCATCGGCGACGAGAAGAGCGCCCGTGCCGTCTATGGCGACGCCAACGGGTCGGCCGCGCGCCTTGTCACCATCGATGAATCCCGTAACGATGTCCTGGGCCATTCCGGACGGTTGGCCGTTGGCGAAGGGAATGTAGACGACCTTGTAGCCATTGAAAACGCTGCGGTTCCAGCTGCCATGCATGCCGACGAAGGCACCGTTGCGATAGGCTTCTGGCAGGGCGGAATCGTTGGTAAAGGCCAGACCCAGCGCGGCGACGTGGCTGGACAGGGCGTAGTCAGGCGAGATCGCCCGCTCGACCATGTCGGGCCGCTTGGGATGCAGGCGCGGATCGACGTGCTGGCCGTAGTAGCTCCATGGCCACCCGTAGAAGCCGCCTTCCTTCACCGACGTCATATAGTCGGGAACGAGGTTCGGTCCCAGTTCGTCGCGCTCGTTCACGACGGTCCATAGCTCGCCGGTTTGAGGATGGATGTTCAGCCCGTTGGGATTACGAATGCCCGACGCGAAGACCTTGGCCGCGCCGGTCTCGATATCGACACGCCAGATAGCAGCGCGACCCTTCTCGGCCTCGAGACCACGCTCGCCCGCATTGGAGTTGGAGCCGACGGATGCGTAGAGGAACCGCCCGTCGGGGCTGAGCGCCAGGTCCTTCGTCCAATGATGGTTGATCGGGCCGCCCGGAAGCGGAGTCAGCAGGGTCGGCTCGGCGGTTATCTCGGCCTGGCCGAGCTCGTAGGGATAGGATTGGATGGCGTCGGCCGCGGCAACGTAGAGCCGGCCGTTGTGCCAGGCGACGCCGAAGGGCGAAGTCAGGCCAGTCAGCAGATCGCTGCGCTCGTCTACCGTGCCGTCCCGGTCGGTATCCCGGAGCAGCGTGATGAGATTGGTGTCCTTGCCATCGCCGCCGCCGGACGCCATGCTCATGATCAAGCCGCGGATGAAGTCCTTTGGGCGGTTGAGAGGTTTGCCCGGCGGGGCCTTCGACTGTCGACCAGAATGTCGCCGTTGGGCAGTGTGTGGACGGTGCGCGGATTGGCCAGATCCGTCGCATAGGGCGTCACGACCAACCCCTCCGGCACGATCGGCACCTGTCCGTCCTGCCATCCGACGACCTCGGCAACCTTCAAATCCGGCCAAAGGCTCCATTCGGGCTCGGGAAGGACGGGCTCGGGCCCGTACTGCTCGGTCACGTCGATGTCAGACTGCCCGCTACAGGCGACGAGAAGCGCGACGGTACATGAGAGCGGCAATGTGGTGGGAGGAGTCTCTAGACATGATGGACGTGCCTCGAACCGATCCACCCCGTGACGATCATTGCAAGGACGGTCACGACAGAGATCGCGAGGCCCCAGGGCATGACCGCGGTCCATCCATCAGCAGTGTGGATAAAACTGTTGAGCGCGGCCAACGCCAATACGACCACGCCGCCGATGGCATGAGGCCAGGCCGGGCGGACTTTACTGACGACGTATGAGGCCAGCAGGGCAGCCGCCGCCAGAATGCCAAAGACCAGTCCCGCTAGCAGAAGCCACTCGGAGAAATGCAACCACAGGAGATTGGCAGAGCGCCAGTATGCGACGTCGGTGAAAACCGTCAGGCTAAAGGCGCAGATGGGAAACGTCGCGAGAGTTCTATAGGCCGAGTCGAACGCCCAATTCCCCGTAGGCAGCGAATGCTGATAGGTCATGAGTCTGTCGTCCATTAAGCTTAACTCAATCCCATACGAACGAGAGCCCGTTTGGTTCCTGCACGGGATGACAAAAGAGCGGGGGCTTTGGTGGCTTTTGGTTTGCCAATTTCCGACGTTCCTTTGAGCTCGACCTGAGTGGCTTGCTAAAACGCACTCTGGCAGGGCCGTAACGGAGACCTCCTTCGACGAAGAAAGAAGACTGCGTCGGGCATATGTCCTCTCCCGATGCGTCGCGCCCGCAAGGGACGGGTTGCAACAGGCCCGCGAGCGGAATTGCTCGCACGGCTTGCCTGCATGGCGGACAGACCGGATCCCGATGACCTCTTTGCTCGCTAGGTGTACAAGACGTCTCAAGTAACTAGGTCTGCCACCTACCCTGTCGTTGATGAGTCAGACCAGACCGGAATGGGGCAGCGCCATGTCGGCGCCGCCCAGGGCAAGATCAGGCAATCACGCCGCCGCCCTTCGCCTTGTCCATGGTCATCCACGGGAACGGCGCGTCAACGTCCTTCAGGATGTGTGCAGACTTCGCGAAGCCCTTGAACGCGTCGCGGGCCGCGGAAAGCGGATAGTCCGCCTCATAGACGCGTCGACACGCCCGCAAGGCCGTCTCATAAACCAGATTCCGACGGTTCGCGGGCCAGTCTTCCAGAAAATCCAGGGCATCCTCCAGGCAGGCGATTTCCCTGACCAGGGTGCTTCCGTCCTTTACGTAGACGGGGCTGTCAAACATCCGATCGTTCATCAGATCCTCCAAGTTGAACGAGTTGCTTGTGTTCAAGGCCGACGCTGACAGCGATGACGGCCGCACTCGATATGGGCGCGGTCAAGCCATGTTCAAGATCGCTTCATATCGGCAACGCGCCCTCACGGCGGATGGGCGACCTCCCGGCCCTAATCGTCGAGCGCCTGCAGGTTTCCTGACTGGTGGGACAGCTCTTGTTGAGATCTTCCGTCGTCATTCCGTCGCCTGTCGGGCCGCTTCGGCCTCCTGCACGTCGATCGAGCAGAGCAGATCGCCGTTCATGCTGTGCACACGCACCAGCCAGCCGGAGAGATCGTCCGTGCCCGGTTGCAGGTCGGCCAGGAGATCGATCGCGCACCGAACTGCCTCCTCGCGCGCCGCTTCGAAGCTCGGCATGCTGGACGGGGGAACCTGCCGGCTGCTCTCGCCGTCACGATACTCGAAAATGTAGATTTCGCCGTTCTCGTTACTCGCAGCGGCGACGGCGACCTCGTCGAAATTGCCGTTGCTCTGGGTATCGTAGTCATTTGCCGCGAGATCGAATCTGGCGGTCTGGACCAAGATCGCCCGTGCTCGCTCAAGTGCTGCCTCGTCGTTGCCTGGGTCGGACTGCGCCATGTCGACGGTGACGCAATCCCCACCCTCGCCACGAAAGAACACGCGCAGGACAGCTTCCCCGGTCGATGCAGTGGCATGTTCGACTTCGGTGTGAATGATCTGCATGAGAGGCTCCCTGTGACTCCCCTCCAACTACAGTTTGACTGCCATTTCCCGGCTCCAGAGGCGGAGCTTGCGGCAGGATTGAATGAACGCGGCCACGGATTTCGGTTCATCAAAACCGATGAGGCCTTCGTCGGCCTCCGGATCGACGCCAGCCCGTTGCAACAGCGGAATGGCTCCGGCGGAGAAGCCGATGAATTTGCAGTGGGCGAAGGCATCGGCGACGAACTCACGCGCTGCGGCCTCGCCGGCTAGGCGTTCGGCCCCTTCCTCCGACAGGATCAGCGCCACGGCGTCGAACAGGACCGACGGTCCGCCGTCGATCATGTGCTTGCCTTCTATCCAGCTGCCGTCCGCCGCCTCGACGCCGCCGACCTTCGGCGCAACGACCTCCATCACCGCGCCCTCTTGCTCGATCGCCGACCTCAGCTTCTTCAGCAACGCCGCATCGGCGCCGGCACTCACGAGCACGCCGACCTTCCGGCCTGCGAAACTCTCCGGTCCGTTCTCGAGGATGCTTAAGGCTGGCGAGGGCGGAAGATCGTCACGCGGCGGAACCGCTGCGTCGGCCGGCTTGGGCAGCTTCTTGATGCCCAGCCTGTCGGCCACCGCGCTACCCAGCGTCTCGTCGATATTGAGCAGATGAGAAACCATGCGTTCCCGGATGATTGGGTTCTCGCATTTGCTGAGCTCGAAGGTCAGCGCCATCACGATGTGCCGTTGCTCGGTCGCGGTCTGGCTGATGAAGAATTGCCGCGCCTGACTGTAGTGATCGGCGAAGCTTTCTGGGCGAAGGCGAACCTTCTGCCCCTCTTCGGGATTGGCGAAAGTCGGAAAGCCCTTCAGCGGGCTTTCTCTTGGCCCCTCTCCCCACGAGTTCGGCTGGTAGTTCACCCGTCCGACAGGATTGCGCATGGCCATGTGCCCGTCCTGCTGAAAATGATGGAACGGGCATTTCGGCGCGTTGATCGGGATGTGGGTAAAGTTGGGACTACCGAGCCGCTTCAGTTGCGTGTCGAGATAGGAGAAATTGCGGCCCTGGAGCAACGGATCGTTGGAGAAGTCGATGCCGGGCGGCACGTTCTGCGTCATGAACGCAACCTGCTCGGTCTCGGCAAAGAAATTGTCGGGCATCCGATCGAGCACCAGACGGCCGACCGGGATGGGCGCGAGGATCTCTTCCGGGATGAGCTTGGTCGGGTCGAGAACGTCGAAGTCGAAGCTGTCGGCGAAGTCCTGGTCGAAGAGCTGCAGGTTGAGTTCCCATTCGGGGAAGTCTCCCGAGGAAATGGCATTCCAGAGGTCGCGTCGGTGAAAATCCGGGTCTGCGCCATTGATCTTCACGGCCTCGTTCCAGACCACCGACTGCATGCCGAGCTTCGGCTTCCAAATGAACTTGACGAAAGTGGATTCGTTCTTGGCGTTGACCAGCCGGAATGTATGCACGCCGAAGCCTTGCATGAATCGGAACGAGCGCGGGATGGCCCGGTCGGACATGACCCACATGATCATGTGCATCGATTCCGGCGTCAGGCTGATGAAGTCCCAGAAATTGTCGTGCGCGGACTGAGCCTGTGGAAAGGCGCGATCCGGCTCCGGCTTGACCGAGTGGATGACGTCCGGAAACTTGATTGCGTCCTGGATGAAGAAGACCGGGATATTGTTGCCGACCAGGTCCCAGTTGCCTTCCTTCGTGTAGAACTTGACGGCAAAGCCGCGCACGTCGCGCGCCAGGTCGAACGAGCCCTTCGAGCCTGCCACCGTGGAGAAGCGCACGAAGACAGGCGTCTTCTCGCCTGCCCTCTGGAAGATGTCGGCGCGCGTGTAGGCGGCGAGGGATTCATAGGTCTCGAAGAACCCATGGGCGCCATAGCCGCGCGCGTGGACGACACGTTCTGGGATGCGCTCGTGGTCGAAGTGGAAGATCTTCTCGCGGAAATGAAAGTCCTCGATCAGCGTCGGCCCGCGCTGGCCAACCTTCAGGGTGTTCTGGTCGTCGGCCACCGGGCCTCCCTGGGCCGTCGTTAGGACGTCGGTGTCCCCTTCGGCGATCTGATGCAGTTCGCCTCCGTTCCCTCGCACGAGCTTTTGATCGTGGATCGTCGCGGACGTGTCCGTCGACTGTCTAGCGTTCTTGGCCATTCTGATTTCCTTCCGGAAGATGTGCGGCTTGGCAGTTTTCCCACAATGCTGCGGTGTTCGTTTCGGTTCCTGCGCATGAACGATCGCCACGGCGATCTCGCGCGCAACTCTCAGATCATGGGTGATGAAAAGCATCGAGAGGTTCATCTCTTCCTTCAGCTCCGCCAGCAGGCCGAGCACCTGCGCCTGAACGGAGACATCCAGGGCCGAGACGGCCTCGTCAGCGATCAGCAGGCTCGGCCGCAACGCAAGCGCGCGGGCGATGCAGATCCGCTGTCGCTGCCCTCCCGAAAACTCGTGCGGAAAGCGGCCGGCCGCCTGTGAGGAAAGTCCCACACGCTCCAGCCATTCATGCGACAGCCGCTGTGCCTCCACGCGGGAGGCGCCATGGACCATCGGCCCGAGCGCGATACTTTCGCCAACCTTCATGCGCGGGTCGAGCGAGGCATAGGGGTCCTGGAAGACGATCTGGGCGTGGCGGCGGAACTGGCGAAGCGCCTCGCGGCCCATGCTCCGCACGGGTTTTCCTTCGAACAGGATATCGCCGCGGTCGGCCTCAATCAGGCGCAGGATCATTCGCGCCAGGGTCGACTTGCCGGAACCGCTCTCGCCGACCACCGCGAGCGTTTGGCCGCGGCTGAGTTCGAGGTCCAGCGCTTCGGCGGCAACAACCCGGCGCGGTGGCGAGAAAAAGCCCTGGCGGGTGACGAAGGTCTTCTCGAGCTTGTGGATTTCGATCAGCGGCGCCGTCTCGTCCTTCGCCCGGCGCAGTGCGCCGCGTCCCGGCACGGATTCGAGCAACTCCCTAGTGTAGTGCTCGCGAGGGCTGTTGAGAACGGCCTCGGCCGGTCCGTGCTCGACCACGCGGCCGTAGCGCAGGACGACAACCCGGTCGGCAATGTCCGCTACGACCCCGATGTCGTGGGTAATGAACGGCACGCCCATTCCGCGCTCGGCCTGGAGGCGCCGGATGAGGTCGAGAATCTGTCGCTGGGTGGTGACGTCGAGCGCGGTGGTTGGCTCGTCGGCGATCAGCAGGCTCGGATTGTTGGCCAACGCCATCGCGATCATCACGCGCTGGCGCTGCCCGCCCGAAAGCTGGAACGCATAGGCGGAGGCCAGTGTCGACGGATCGGGCAGGCCGACCTGCTCGAACAGTTCCAGGACCCGGGTCGAGACAGCCTGCCGGCTTGCGGCAGGGTCATGGGTGCGGATCGCCTCGGCTACCTGGGCGCCGACCGGCTTGAGCGGATTGAGTGCGGTCTGCGGCTCCTGGAAGATCATTGCGATTGCCGAGCCCCTCAAGGCACGCATCTCCCGGGCGGAGAGGCGCAGGAGGTCACGACCGCCGAAGTGGACGGCGCCGGCTTCGGCGCGCACCTTGTTCGGAAGCAGCCCCAGAATCGTGTGGGCGATCATCGACTTGCCGGAGCCGCTCTCGCCCACCAGGCACACGATCTCGTTCGCCGCCACAGAAAGGCTGACCCCGTCGACCGCGTAGGACCTGTCGGCGCCTTCGGGGAGCGCCAAGGCCAGACTGTCGATGGCTAGCAAGGCGTTTGTCACTCCCGGGATATCCGTGGATTGAGGGCATCGTTCAGCGCCTCGCCGACGAGGTTGATCGCCACGACGGTGAGAAGGATGGCTATGCCGGGAAACACGCTCATCCACCAGGCTTGGCGGATTACAGTGCGGCCGGCGCCGATCATGTAGCCCCAGGACATGTAGTTCGGGTCACCGAGGCCCATGAAGGAGAGTGCTCTCCAGAAAGAGAAGACGACGGCACGGGTAGCACTGACCTACCGCTCCCTCGTCGATTGGATCGAACTCATCCCCAAGGGCAATGAACTGCAGATCGTGTCGCGAGGCGACTTGGCGGCGATCCTGCGGTTTGCCGCAAACGACAAACCTAGACGTCCTCTCGGAAGTCGGGGTTTCGAATCATCAGCTGTCGTAGGAAACTTTGGTTGCGGGGGCCCGCAACACCCGATTCCTGCGATTGTTTGAGCGGGCAACACCAAGGTTGGCAGCATAAAGGATCGTCGATGATCCTGGAGACCGGCTCAGGAGATCACCCGCTGGTTCCGGCCGTAGACGAGAAGCATGCCGATGATGACGGCGCCATAGATGATCTGCCGGCCGGCTTCGGGCATCTGCATGATCGAGAGGACCGAGTTGAGCAGGACGATGAGGACGACGCCGACGACCGTTCCGGCATAGCGGCCGCGCCCGCCGAGGATGTGGGTGCCGCCCAGCACGACCGCCGCGATGGCCGGCAGGAGGAAGCTGTTGCCCATGCCCTGGTAGGCCTTGGCGGAATAGCCGGCGAGCAGGATGCCGGCCGTCGCCGCGCACAGGCCCGAGACGACGAAAGCGCCGACGATGACGAGGCGCGTGCGGATGCCGGACAGGAAGGCCGCTGCCTCGCGCGAGCCGGTGGCATAGATCGAGCGGCCGAAACCTGTTCGGCTGAGGATCACCGCGATCACGATCGAGGTCGCGACCCAGACGAAGATCGCCACCGGAATGCCGAGAATGCGCTCCTTGGCGAGGTAGAGCATCAGCGGCGTCGCCGAGTCCTGCGGCGCGAAGCCACCGGTCTGCGCGACCATCAGCCCGCGCAGCACGGTGTCGACGCCGAGCGTGAAGATCATCGAGGGGATGCGCAGGAAGGCAACGCCGAAGCCGTTGAGGAGGCCAACAGAGAGCCCGACGGCGAGCGCAGTGGGTAGCGCGAGATCGCCGCCGACCGCCGTCGCTGTCATCGCCGCCGCGGTTAGCGTCCATGGCACCGACAGGTCGATATGGCCGAGCAGGATGACCATCATCATGCCGGCCGCACAGATGCCAAGGAAGGAGCCGGTCTGCAACTGCTGAAGCAGATAGCCGGGCGACAGAAGCGGCGCGGTGCCGGTGGTCGACAGAGTGTAGGCAGTGCCGGCGAAGAGGATCGCCACCACGAAGAGGGAGGCGATGAGGATCGGCTTGTTTTCCGGCGAGACGGCAAGGCGCATGGCGGGCTACCTGAACAGATCGAGTTTGTTCTTGACCCGCAAGGTGCGGATCGCGCCGAAGGACACGGCAGTCAACAGGACCAGGCCTTCGATCAGCGGCTGCAGCAGCGGGTCGATGTCAAGGATGCGGAAGTAAAAGGAAATGACGCGCAGGATGGCCGCGCCGACGAGGCTCGCCACCGCTCCGCCGATGCCGCCGAGCAGGGATGTGCCGCCGAGCACGACGGCGGCGATGGAGTTGAGCGTGTAGGCGCCGGCCTGCTGGAGATCAGCATTGCCCGACGAGGTCTGGATCGCGAGATAGAGCCCGCCGCAGGCGGCGAAGAAGCCGGCAAGGGTAAAGGCCGCGATCTTGGCCCGCGCGATGGGCAGGCCCGACATAAAGGCGGCCCCCTCCGCCGAGCCGATCGCATAGACAGTGCGTCCGGTGACGGAGCGGCGGAACGGCACCCACACCAGGGCTGTCACCATCAGGACGACGACCAGAGGCACGGGAATGTCGGCGAAGGGCCTCAGCCACCAGGCGTCGCCGCCATCGGCGAGCCCGTAGGTGTCGGCGAAATCCCAGACCGAATTGGTGAGCGCCCAACCGAGGTCTCCGTCGACATCGCCGCCGGGCTTCGGCCGCACGATGAGCGCCAGGCCAATGGCGATGGCGCCGGTCGCCAGCGTCGCGATGATCGGCTGGATGCGTCCGTAGACCACGATCAGTCCGTTTGCCAGGCCGAAGGCCGTGCCCGACAAAAGGGTGACGATCATGCCGAAGACGATTTCGGTGGGCGAGCCGTTGACCAATTCGGATGCGATGCAATTGGTCAGCGTCATCACCGCCCCGATCGACAGGTCGAGCCCGCCCATCAGCACGGGGATTGTCTGCGCCATGGCGACGAAGGCGATCGCCGCGGTCTCGTTGGCGTTCTGGACTGCGACTGCGGACGAAAAGCCGCGCGGATGCAGCATGTTGTAGACGAGGTAGATCACCGCGAGCAGCAGGAGCGCGGAGGCGAAGCCGAGGTTCTGCTGCAGCCACCTCTTCCAAGCGGGCTGGTGCATCAGGCAGCCTCGACGTCGATGTTGAGCGAGGCGGCGATCAGCCCCTCCTCGGTCAGCTGGTCGCCTTCCTTCTCGCTGACGACACGGCCGCCATAGAGCACCGAGACGCGGTCGCAGCAGCCGATCAGCTCGGCATAGTCAGACGAATAGAACAGGATCGCCTTGCCGGCATTGGCGAGCTCGCGCATCAGCCGGTAGATCTCCTGCTTGGTGCCGACATCGATGCCGCGCGTCGGGTAGTTGAGCAGGATGATGTCGGGATCGATCATCAGCCACTTGGCGATGACGACCTTCTGCTGGTTGCCGCCCGAGAGCGTCGTCACCGGGTCGGACGCCGAGCCGGCCTTGATCTTGAGCCGCTCAATACCGTCGTCGATCGACTGCTTCGCAAGCACCGGATCGAGGAACGGCCCTCGCGAGATGCGCGAGAACGACGACGCCAGCAGGTTGTCGGCGATCGGCATGCCGAGCATCAGGCCCTCGGTCTTGCGGTCTTCGGGGACCAGAGCGATCCGCGTGCGGCCGGACCTGGCGGCGGCCGGCGAGCGGGGCACGCCCGTCCTACCGCCGATCACGACCGTGCCCTCGACATCGCGCAGCACGCCGAACAGCGCGAGCAAGAGCTCCTTCTGCCCTTGGCCGTCGAGACCGCCGAGCCCGACGATCTCGCCGGCGTGGACCGCGAGGTCGATGCCGTTCAACCGGTTCTGCCAGGCGAGCCCCTGGATGCTCAGCAACGGCGCGCCGCGTTCCACCGCCGGGACCGGGGCCGGCTTGGGCGGGAACTGGGCCTCGACGTCGCGACCGATCATCAGCCGGACGATGTCGCGCTCGCTCTTGTCGCCCTTGGCGAAGGTCTCGATGTGACGGCCGTTTCGGAACACCGACAGCGTATCGCAAAGCTGGTCGACCTCGTGCATGCGGTGCGAGATGAACAGGGTCGCGACGCCCTGCGCCTTCAGTTCGCCGAGCAGGTCGTAGACGGTCTGCACGTCGCGCGCTGTCAGCGCCGAGGTCGCCTCGTCGAGGATCAGCACCTTCGGGTCGCGGCCGAGTGCCTTGGCGATCTCGACCATCTGGCGCCGCGACAGCGACAGCTCGCGCACCAGCGCATTCGGGTCGATGTCCTCGCAACGCACCCGCGCCAGCAGCGCCTCCGCCCGCGCTGCCTGGGCGCGGCGGTCGATCAGCCCGAAGCGGCGCGGCGGGCGCGCGATCGAGATGTTGTCGGCGACGGAGAGGTCCGGCACCAGCGACAATTCCTGGAACATGCAGACGATGCCGGCGTCGGCCGCCGCCTGCGGCTCGGCAAACGAAACCGGACGGCCGTCCAGCAGGATCTCGCCGGCATCGGGGCGCAACACGCCGGCCATGATCTTGATGAGGGTCGACTTGCCGGCACCGTTCTCGCCGAGCACGCCATGGATGGAGCCTGCACGGCAGGAGAAATCGACCTTCTCCAGCGCCCTCACCCCGGCGAAGTATTTCGAGATTCCGCGGTATTCGATGATGGGAACAGACATGCGGGCGTCACGGTTTGCGAGGAAGGAACGGCCCCGCCGCAATGGCGGGGCCGTAGATGACGCTATCGCTACTTCACGTCCTCTTCGGACTTCGACATGATCGCCGGGCCGGAGACGTTCACGCCACAGGGCGGGAACTCGTTCACCGTGAAGAAGTTGTCCGGCAGGTCGCTCCAGAAGTTCTCGCCGTCCTTCAGCTGGTCGTAGGTGGCGACCGGCAGCGGCACGGAGATGAGCTGCGGCATGACCTGGCCCTCCAGCGCTGCGACCGCCGCCTTCATGGCGATGGCGACGAGGCCCGGCGATTGACCGATGGAGATGCCCTTCAGCCCTTCCGCCGAGTGCTTGGCGACCAGCTTGCGGAAGCCGTTCTCGGATTCGCCCGCGATCGGCACCATCGGGTGCTTGGCATCGATCATCGCCTGCACGACCCCTGTCGTGCCGCCCTGCGCCAGGATGGCGTCGAACTTGCCGTGCACGGCAATCGCATCGGCGGTCACCTTTTGCGCGGTGCCGTCGTCCCAGTTGCCGACGACCTGGACGACCTCCCAGGTGCCGCCCGACGCCTTCAGCGTGTCGTTGATGCCGATCGAGCGGTCGCGGTCGACCGAATTGCCCGGCAGGCCGCGGACCTCGAGCACCTTGCCGGAGGTCTTGCCTTGAGCCGCGAGTTCCTTCAGCACGAACTCCGCCCAGGTCTTGCCCATCGCGAGCTGATCTTCGTTCACTTGCATGACCGCGTCGGTGTCGAGCACGTTGTCGAAGGGCACGAGCACCACATTGTTCTTGTCGGCCAGCCGGATGACGCGGTCGAAACCGTCCGGCGACACGGCGATGGTGACGATGGCGTCGAAGCCCTGGTTTATGAAGTCCTCGATCGCTCCAAGCTGCGCCGGCGCGTCGGTGCCGGTCGAGACGACCTTGAACTCTTTGATCTTGTCCTTGATGGCCGGATCCTCGGCAAAGGCCTTGGCGGTCTTGATCATCTGGATGCGCCAGGTGTTGCCGACGAAGCCGTTGACGATCGCGATCTTGTAAGGGCCGGGCTTGGCCTCCCACTGCATATATTTCGTGTCCGCCGACCAGGGCGCGAAGCAGGCCGGGTCGGCTCCGGGGCCAGACACTACGGCGGGTCCCGCGAGGGCGAGCTGCGCCGAGAGGGCGAGCGCTCCGATGGCGGCGGTGAACTGCAGAAGTCTTTTCATACTGGTTCCTCCCATGGTTCGCGCCAGTTGGGGGATGCTTGGGCGGGCTGGCGCCGCTCGCCTCAGCTCGTGCCCGGGCCTCCTCCGCCCGGTATGCGTCAGGCCGATGCCTCCATCTCCTCGTTGAAGAACTTGAAGCCGGTCATCAGGTGGTTGCGCAGCCGGTACTGGAATGAGAGCAGGTCGCGGGCGGCCAGTGCGTCAACGACGCCTTCATGTTCGGCATAGGTTTGCGTCTTGAAGGTGCGTCTCGTCTTACCCTTCTGCATGATGCGCAGGACGATCGGCTTCATTACCGAATAGACGTCCAGGATCGCGTCGTTTCCGAGTATGGAGACCAGCCGCAGGTGGAAGGAATAGTCCACCTCAGACGCCTCCTGAAGGTCCTGGATGCCGGAGAGGCGTACATTGATCCGATGCAGTTCGGCGACATCCCGCTCACCCAGCCGCTCGATGATTCGATCGGCCGCGCCGACCTCGATCAGATCGCGAAAGGCCTGCACGTCGGCAAAGGTCTTGCGCGACACTTCCATCGTATTGAACGAGAACAGCTCGAAGGCGCGCGACATGCGGTTGTCTGTGATCGTTGCCCCGACCTTCGGCCTGACCTCGACCATGCCGTAGGCCTTCAGAATCCGCATCGCCTCGCGCACGGTGTTGCGGCTGGCACTGAAGCGGGCGCAGAGTTCGCGTTCGGTCGGCAGGCTGTCGCCGACCTTCAACCCCTCATCCGCGATCAGCGCGCGGATCTGTCGGACCACGATGTCGACGGCCGAACCTACGACCGGCACGGCATCCGACCGCGGTTGCGCCGTTGCCGCAGCCACCGTCATCCGCCAAGCCCCATCCCGAACATGCCAATGCCCGCCTATTTGTCGGACCAGAACTGGTAAAGATGTAGAAAATGCGTGTCAACATGGAACTCACCCGCATGCGGGATCACGCGATCTGGGGCGTATCCCGACTCCATGCGTCGAAGATAGGACAGCGCGGCGCCAAGCCCGCGGCGGGACGGCCCTCATTGACTGGCAGTCGCCTGCAACGCTATTTGTCCAACCAGAACGGCTCGTTTTGTGCATCGGCGCGAGACTCGGTCCCTGATTGTTCGAGGCGGAAGGATTGCGATGAGCTTCTTTGCGGGTGGGGAAGATCGGGACGGGGTCTTCCTGGGGCGGGTGTGGTCGCCGGAGGCCAACGGACCGTCGGTGGTCACCTTGCGCGACGGGATGGTGGTAGACATCACGGCTTCCGCTGCGCCGACGGTTTCCGACGTCTGCGAACACGCGGCTCCGGGTGACTATGTCCGGCATGCGCCCGGACAGCCAGTCGGACCGCTGGCCGAGATTGCCGCCAATCCCCCCGGCGACGCCACCCGGCCGCACTTTCTGGCGCCCTGCGACCTGCAGGCCGTGAAGGCCTGCGGCGTCACCTTTGCCTCCTCCATGGTCGAACGCGTTATCGAGGAGAAGGCGGCCGGCGACCCCGCAAAGGCGCGCGCCGTGCGCGAGCGCGTGGGTGCGGCGATCGGCGGGTCGCTGCGCAACGTGAGAGCAGGCTCCGACGAAGCTGCACGGGTCAAGCGGGCGCTGATCGCCGAAGGGCTTTGGAGCCAGTATCTCGAGGTCGGTATCGGCCCCGATGCCGAGGTGTTCTCCAAGGCGCAGGTCCTCTCCTCGGTCGGACCCGGCGCGGATGTCGGCCTGCACCCGATCTCCAGGTGGAACAATCCGGAGCCGGAGATCGTGCTGGCGGTCTCGTCGCGCGGCCGCATCGTGGGCGCCACGCTCGGCAATGACGTCAACCTGCGCGACGTCGAAGGGCGCTCGGCCCTGCTGCTGTCGAAGGCGAAGGATAACAATGCAAGCTGCGCCATCGGGCCGATGATCCGCCTCTTCGACGGCGCCTTCACGCTCGATACGGTGCGCGCCGCCGAACTCGAGTTGACAGTGAAGGGCAAGGACGGCTTCACGCTCAAGGGCCATTCCTCGATGAAGGAGATCAGCCGCGATCCGGAGGATCTCGTCCGCCAGACCATCGGAAGGCACCACCAGTATCCTGACGGGTTGATGCTGTTCCTGGGAACGCTGTTTGCGCCCGTTCAGGACCGCGACGTGCCAGGCGAAGGCTTCACCCACAAGGTCGGCGACGTTGTCACCATCGCCTCACGCGGGCTCGGACATTTGCGCAATACGGTCCGGCTGTCGACGGAGTGCGCGGAGTGGAACTTCGGCACTCGCGCTCTGATGCGCAACCTCGCGGCCCGCGGACTTATCTAGGGCGGCTCGCCCGATTTCGAGCGTGGCTGCGAGGCGCCGGTTGCTCCGGGGAGAACCGGGACGGACCGGTTCAGCTCAAGGTTCTACTTCGCCAGCCCGTAGGCGCGGATCGCGTTGCCGCCGAGGATCGCGTCGCGCTCGCCGTCCGTGCAGCCTCCCAGCAAGACATCGGTCGCCTCCAGCCATGACGCGTAGTCGGAGGCGAGCAGGCAGACCGGCCAGTCGCTGCCCCAGATCAGCCGGTCGGGTCCGAAATGCTCGAGCACGAAATCGACGCAAGGGCGCAGCGTCTCGACCGACCATCCAGCATCCGCCTCCGTCACGAGGCCCGAGAGCTTGCAGAACGCCTCGGTCTCGGAAGCGAGCCGCCGCATGTCGTGTGCCCAGCCAGCAATATCGCCGGCCGCGATCGCCGGCTTTGCGCAATGGTCGATGATTGTGCGCATACCGGGATGGCGGGCGAGCAAGACGGAGAGATTGGTCAGGTGGCGCGGTAGGACGAGGGCGTCGAAGACGAGCCCCTGCCCGATCAGCGCGCGAAAGGCAGGCGCCAGGCTGGGGCGCAGCATCCAGTCGTCGTCGGGCAAGTCCTGGATCATCGGGCGCAGGCCCTTGAGCTTTGGGTCGGCGGCGAGCTTAGCGATGCGGGCCGGCGCGTCGGCAGCCTCGAAATCCACCCAGCCGACCACGGCCTCGATGAAGGCGTGGTCCCGGGCGAGCGACAGCATAAACTCCGTTTCCGCCTCGGTCGGCGCGGCCTGCACCAGAACGGTGCCGGAGATCCCGTTGCTCCGGAGGAGGGGCTTGATATCCTCGGGCAGGAAGTCGCGATGGATGGTGTGGAGGTCCGGCGTCAGCCAAGCGTAGTCGCCGCGCGACAGCCGCCAGAAATGCTGATGCGCATCGATCCTCCTGGTCATCCGGCCAGCATCCGCGCGATCACCGGCGCTGCCGGAGCAAGCCTGCGCCGCATCAGTGTTCCTCCGGCACCGGCGCGTCGCTTCTGAGCAGGCCGGCGCTCTTCAGGTCGGACCAGAGCGCGGCGGGCAGCGGACGCGAGAAGATTTCGACATTGGCCTCGACCTCGGCCGCACTGACGGCGCCGGGGATGACGGTGCGGACGGCGGGGTGACCCATGACGAATTGCAGCGCCGCCTCGATCAGTCTGACGCCGTGCGCGGCGCACACAGCCTCGATGCGCCGGACGCGCTCCATGACCTCCGGCGGCGCAGGCGCGTAGTTGTAGCGCGCGCCATCCACGGCTCCGGTGGCGAGGATGCCGGAATTGTAGGGGCCGCCCAGAATGATGCCGACGTCCCGCTGCACGCAAAGCGGCAGAAAGCTCTCCAGCGCCTCCTGCTCGAGCAGCGTGTAGCGGCCGGCCAGCAGGAAGCAGTCGAAGTCGCCGAGGCCGAGCAACTGTTCGCAGACCTGCCATTCGTTCACGCCGGCGCCGATTGCCTTGACCACGCCCGCATCGCGCAGCTCGATCAGGGCCCGATAGCCGCCTCGGTCGAACAATTCGCGTACGCGGGCGTCGGCGGCGTCCGCACTGCCCTGCGAGAACGTGTCGACATCGTGCACCAGGAGGATGTCGACGGCATTGACACCGAGCCTTTGCAGGCTTGCCTCGTGGCTGCGCATCACGCCGTCGTAGGAATAGTCGAACACGATGCGCTTCTGTGGGACGTCGACAAAGGCCTCGGGCGTCACCTCGTCCGGCGCGCAGTCGACCAGAAGCCGCCCGATCTTGGTGGACAGCGTCAGCGCCCGGCGGTCCCAGCTCCGGATCGCGGCGCCGAAGCGCTGCTCGGACCGGCCGAGGCCGTATTGGGGGGCGGTGTCGAAGTAGCGGATGCCGGCGGCCCACGCCGCTTGCAGCGCACCCTGTGCATCGTCTTCCGAGATCCTGCGATAAAGGTTGCCGAGCGGCGCCCCGCCGAACCCCATCCGCGTCAGGGGAACGGGGCGCGTGGCGCGCAGGGCGACAGTGTCGGAAGCCTTCATGCCGGCTTGCCACTCACGCTGTTGCACGGAGCTGCCGCAGTCATGATGCGCCGACGGCGCTGCGGACGCCCGATCCTCCGGAATCCTGGGTGGCGATGACGGCATCCGTATTGGCAAGCAGCCGCCTCACGGCCTTGCGCGCCGCCTCAGGGCGCTGCAGGCGGATGCAGCGTTCGATCTCCTCATGCAGGTCCTGCGCATGGCGCAGGTCGTTGACCTCGCGGGTAACGAAGACGAACAGCCCTTCCAGGGCCGAGTCGATCAGGGCGCCCAGCGGCAGCAGCAGTTCGTTGCCGGCCGCGCGCAGGATTGCCAGATGAAAGCGTGTATCCGCAGCGGTGCGCTCGCTCAGTGTCCGGGCCGTGCCCATTTCGTGGCAGGCCTTGCTGATCGCTTCCATCTGGGTCTCGCTGCGCCGCTGGGAGGCGAGCGCGGCGGCTTCCGGCTCGATGATGTAGCGGAACTCCTGCACGGTCTTGAGGAAGGTGCGGCGCTCAGGCGACGCCGCGTACCAGGTGAGCACTTCGCGGTCGAGCAGGTTCCAACGCTCCCGCGGCTCCACCCAGCTGCCGATCTTCGGCCGCGACGCGAGCAGGTTCTTGGCCATCAGCATCTTGATCGCCTCGCGCACGACCGAGCGGCCGACGCCGAACATCGCCGACCATTCGGCTTCGTTGGGCAGGATCGTGCCCGGCGGATAGTCGCCCCGGACGATCCGTTGCCCAATCTCGTTGGCCACCGAGAAATGCACGAAGGTTCCCCCAATGCGCGGGGCCTCCCGTCCGATGGTGCGCGGCTTCGTCGCCATTCAATGTTCCGCTTCCGACATGGCGGCGTCAGCTCTCCGGATTTCGGCTCGCCCGGATCCGGTCGAACGCGACGGCTGTGATGATGAAGGACCCCACGAACACTCCCTGCCAGAAAGGATTGATTCCGAGAAGGGTCAGCGAGTTGCGGATCATCTCTATCAACACCGCGCCGACCACCGCCCCGAAGGCGGTGCCGCCGCCGCCGGCGAGATTGGCGCCGCCGATGACCACCGCCGCGATGACGACGAGTTCCATGCCGGTGCCCATGCCCGTGGTGATCGTGCCCAGCCAGCCGACCTGCAGGATGCCGGCAATGCCCGCCATCAGTGCAGAGAGCATGTAAACGCTGACCTTGATGCGCTTGACCGGCACGCCGGTCAGGGTGGCGGCCTTCTCGTTGCCGCCGATCGCGAAGATGTGGCGCCCCCAGCGCGTCCAGCGGAAGGTGAAGCCGAAGGCGAGCGCGAAGACGATGAGGAAGATCGCCGGGTTGGGGACGAATATGTTCTGGCCGAGCCAGGCGAAAAAACCGCCGAGAGCCGTGTCTGGTCCCGCGGCCGCGGCCATCGTGTTGAACCAGCCGCGCGTCGAGCCGCCGCCGATCGCCACCATCTTCGCGTGGTCGACGCCGAACTGGTAAACCATCTGATTGCCCGAAAGCACCATCGCGACGCTGCGCGCGAACGACATCATCGCCAGCGTGACGACGAAGGGCGGCATGCCGATATGGGCGATCAGGAAACCGTTGACGAAGCCGCAGGCGAGCGCGGCCGCGAGCGCGCAGGGCGCGGCGATCCAGATCGGGTAGTTCCAGCTCATCATCATGCCGGCGACCATGCCGGCGAGGCAGAGCACCGCGCCGACCGAAAGGTCGATGCCGCCGGTGATGATGACCGCCGTCATGCCGAGCCCGATGATCCCGACGAAGGCGCAGTTGCGCGCCACGTTGAACAGGTTCTGCGGCGTGTCGAAGGACGTCGTGGCTAAAGACAGATAGCCAAACGCCAGCACCGCCGCGAGGAAAACCCAGAAGGTCTGGCTCGCCAGCACATGGCCGATCGCGCCGTGCTGCTGCTTGTCGATCGTGTCCTGAAGCGTGACGGCCATGGGTCCGGACATCTCCTCGCGATGGTCAGGCGGTCTCGATCGCGCCGGTGATGAGGCCCGTGACCTCTTCGGGCGACGAGGCCGATATCGGCTTGTCGGCGACCTTGCGACCGCGTCGCAGCACCGCGACCCGATCAGCGACCGCGAACACGTCGGGCATGCGGTGGCTGATCAGGATCACGGCGATGCCGTGGTCGCGCAGCCGGCGGATCAGGTTCAGCACCTCCGCCACCTGGCGCACGCTGATCGCGGCGGTCGGTTCGTCCATCAAGACGATCTTGGGCTGCGACAGGCGGGTACGCGCGCAATCGCCACCGCCTGTCTCTGGCCGCCGGACATCTGGCGCACGAGGTCGCGCGCCCGCGTCTCTGATTTCAGCTCGGCGAAGAGTTCGCCCGCCCGCGCATACATCTGCTTGTAGTCGAGGATCTTGAACGGACCCCAGCCCTTCCGCAACTCCCGGCCGAGGAAGACGTTCGCGCCGGCCGTCAGATTGTTGCACAGCGCCAGGTCCTGGTAGACGATCTCGACGCCGTTGCGGCGCGCGTCCACCGGCTCGGAAAAGTGGACCTCGCGATCCTCGATATGGATCGTCCCCGCGGTCGCCGGAAAGTTGCCGGCGATGATCTTGACCAGGGTGGACTTGCCCGCCCCGTTGTCGCCCATGAGGCCCAGCACCTCCGCCGGCTCGAGTGACAGCGACACGTCGTTGAGCGCGTGGATCGCCCCGAAGTGCTTGGAAATGTTCGTTAGTCTCAGCGCCGTCATGCCCTCACCCGCCGTCGTCGCCCGCTCATTTGCAAGCCAAATCCTATCCCGGTCAATAGGTCGAAAAGAGATTTATCGGATTTATCCGACAATATATTGACGCATGGGCAGGTGCTGCGCTTTTATGGGTGCGGGAGGAAACGCATGCTGATCCTGGTCACGGGAGCCACCGGAAAGGTTGGGCGCGCCTTCATCTCGCGGCTGAGGCGCGAGGTGCCTGCGCCTGCCATTCGAGCGCTTTGCCACAACCGCAGGCTGACGGAGGAGGACGGGCTGTCCGTCGTCGTCGGCTCGATCTCCGATAGGACGGTCTGCCGCGAGGCCATGCGCGGGGTCACACACGTTGTCCATCTCGCCACCTGCAAGGAGACGCCGGACGAGGTCATGGACGTGACCGTCAAGGGCCTGTTCTGGCTTCTTGAGGAGTTCCGGCAGAGCCCGGACGCAGAGCGCTTCGTGCTGATCGGCGGCGACGCAGCCGTCGGGCATTTCTTCCATCGCCACCCCGCCCCGATCACCGAGGATGCGCCGCACATGGCCTATCCGGGCTGCTATGCGCTGTCCAAGGTGATCGAGGAGGTTATGGTCGAGCAGTACGGCATCCAGTACGGCATCGACTGGTGCTGCCTGCGCGCGCCGTGGATCATGGAGAAGGACGACTTCCGCTACAGCCTGTCCTTCGGCGACGACGTCTTCGGCGGACCGGACTGGAAGACGCTCGTTCCGCCGGACGTCGCGGAACGCTCGCTGCGCGAAGGTGCGGTGCCGCTGCTGCAGGAGGCGGATGGAACGCCGCTGAAACGCAACTTCGTGCATGTCGACGACCTGGTAGAGGCGATCGTGCTGGCCCTGACGGCGCCGGTCGCACGCCAGCGTCTCTACAACATCGCGATGGACGAGCCGGTGGACTACGGCGCAGTCGCCGCCCATCTCGCCGAGACGCGCGGCCTGCCGGCGACGCCGATCCGGGCATCTTATGTCAGCAACTGGTTGGACAACAGCCGCGCCAAGGCCGAACTCGGCTGGCGGCCGGCATATGACCTTCGACGATTGATCGATTCAGCCTGGGACTACGTTCGGCCGGCCGAAGAGCCGCGGCGGGTCTGGTATCCGGGGTGAGGAAGCGAAGCGGGAAGTTCCCGCGAAGTCTCATCAAGCCAAGGGAGGAATGACATGAGAAAAACAATGCTTCTGGCCGCGGTCGCGGTCCTTGCCATGACCACCGGTCAGGCCATCACGCAGGAGAAGAAGACGTTGGCCGTGGTGGTCAAGGGTCTCGACAATCCGTTCTTCACCGTGCTCGGCAATGGCTGCGCCAAGTGGAACGAGAACAACCCGACGTCTGAATACACATGTCTCTATACCGGCCCGGCGCTGTCGTCGGACGAGGCGGGCGAAGTGCAGCTCGTCGCCGACCTGATCGCCCGACCGGACGTGGCCGGCATCGCGATCTCGCCGTCGAATGCGCCCGCCATGGCCGCCATGCTGAAGGAGAAGGCTCCGACGATCCCGATCATGACGATCGACGCCGACCTGCTTCCCGAAGACGCAGCGCTGCGCAAGACCTATCTCGGCACCTACAACTACGACATGGGCGTCAAGATGGCCGGCCACCTGAAGACCCTGAAGCCCGAGGGCGGCACGGTCTGCCTGCAGCTCGGCAACGTCGCGGCCGCCAACATCAACGAGCGCGCCGCGGGCTTCCGCGACACCGTCAGCGGCGCAAAGGGCACCGAACGCCTGAAGGGCGAGGGCGGCTGGACCGAGATCGACGGCTGTCCGCTCTACACCAACGACGACATCCCGACAGCGAACCAGCAGCTTGCCGACGTGACCGGCGCCAATGCCGATCTCGACGCCTTCATCCTGGTCGGCGGCTGGGCCCAGTTCGGCCCCGAAGCCTACGCCGCGACCACGACCGCGCTGGAGCCGCGGCTCAAGAGCAAGGACCTCGTCATTATCGCCGGCGACACGCTGCCGCCGCAGATGGACGCGCTCAAGGCCGGGCACAGCCATGTGCAGGTCGGCCAGCGGCCGTTCGAGATGGGCCTGCGCGCGCCCGACGTGCTGATCCAGCTCATCAAGGGCGAGAAGGTCGAGGATCCGATGTTCACCGGTCTCGACGAATGCACGCAGGAGACCGCCGCCACCTGCATCGGCGGCTGATCCCCTCCCTGCCGCCAGGCTCCCTGCTTGGCGGCATCCACCTACCGGTCCGCCCCGCCCGAATGCGTGACGCGGAGCGGTTGTCTTTGTCCATTCGAAACCGAAGGAGAGTGACATGAGACTGCGATTTTCAACCGTCGCCCTGACGCTCGTCGCCGCGCTGACGGCATCCACAAGCCTTGCCCAAGACAAGAAGGCGATGGCCTTCGTCGTCAACGGCGCGTCCGACTTCTGGAAGCTCGCGGAAGCGGGCGTGAAGAAGGCACAGGGCGAATTGCCGAACTACGACCTGCAGTTCAAATATCCCGAACAGGCGGCGGCCGCGGTGCAGCAGCGGCTGATGGACGACCTGGTGGCCGCAGGCGTCTCGGCGATCATGGTCAGCGCCGTCGATCCGAAGTCCTCGACAGATGCGCTCAACCGGGTCGGCGGCCAGGTGCCGCTGTTCACGACTGACTCGGACGCGCCCGACACCAACCGCATCGCCTATATCGGCTCGTCCAACGTGGATGCCGGCAAGCAGGCGGGCGAGATCGCGCTGAAGGCGCTGCCGAACGGCGGCAAGTGCATCGGCTTCGTTGGCCTGCCCGGCGCCGACAATGCGCGCGAGCGCATCGAAGGCATGAAGGCGACGATCGCAGGCTCGAAGGTCGAGCTGATCGACGTGCGCGGCGACGACATCGACATGACGCGCGCCAAGCGCAATGTCGAGGATGCGCTCGCCGCCAATCCCGACATCGACTGCATGGTCGGCTTCTATTCCTACAATCCGCCGCGCATCTATGAAGTGCTGAAGGAGTCCGGCAAGCTCGGCCAGGTAACGGTCGTGGCCTTCGACGAGGACCCGATCACCCTCGGCGGCGTCAGGGAAGGCACCATCGCCGGCACGGTCGTGCAGGACCCTTATGAATGGGGCTACCAGGGCATGAAGCTGATGGCGAAGTATCTCGAGGGCGACAAATCGGTCGTTCCCGAGAACAAGCTGATCATCGTGCCGACGAAGATGATCGACAAAGGTAATGTCGACGCGTTCGAGGCGGAGCTGAAGTCGCGCATCGGCGGCTGACGCCTTGGAGCGAACAGGCCGGTTCGGCCTCCCGGCCGGCCTGTTTGGCGACTGCACGGAGATTGCGACCCAACATGCAACAGCCTTACCTGGAGGTGGTCGGCATCTCGAAGAGCTACCCCGGCGTGAGGGCGCTCAGCGACGTGAATTTCTCGATCTGCAAGGGAGAGGTCGTCGGTCTCGTCGGCGAGAACGGTGCCGGCAAGTCGACGCTGATGAAGATCCTTGGAGGCGTCACCGAACCTAGTTCGGGCACGATCGAGACTCGACGGCCAGGGCCTTTCGCGCCTCACGGTGGCAGAATCGATGCGCGGCGGCATTGCCTTCGTGCACCAGGAACTCAATCTCTTCGAGAACCTGACCGTCGCTGCCAATATCTTTATCGGCCGCGAGCCTCGGCGGAGAGGCCCGCTGCGCCTCGTCGACGACGGCGAACTGAACCGTCGCGCGCAGCCGCTGCTGCGCCAACTCGGCGCAGATTTTTCCGCCGACACACCGATCGCCGTCCTTTCGCTGGCGCAGATGCAGCTCGTCGAGATAGCCAAGGCGCTGTCCCTCAACGCGCGCCTCATCATCATGGACGAACCGACATCGAGCCTAACGGCGTCGGAGACTGAGCGGCTGCTCGCCGTGATCTCGCGGCTCAAGTCCGAGGGCGTGTCGGTGGTGCTCATTTCGCATCGGCTGGCCGAGATTGAGCGGGCCGCGGACCGGGTGGTGGTGCTGCGCGATGGCAAATGTGTCGGCGAGTTGGACAAGACGGCGATCCATGCCGAGACGATGATCCGGATGATGATCGGGCGCGATCTGAAGACACTTTACCGCCAGCCCGCTCGGCCGCCGGGCGAGGCGGTGTTGCAGCTTGACGGCGTCTGCACCGCGTACCGGCCGGAACAACCGGTCAGCCTCGACGTGCGGCAGGGCGAGATTCTTGGCCTCGCCGGTCTCGTCGGCTCCGGCCGCACCGAACTCGCCCGCGCCATCTTCGGCCTCGATCCGCTCAAGGGCGGCGAGATCCGCATCGCGGGCACAGCCGCCGCGATCACGTCGCCGCGCGCCGCGATCGGCCACGGGCTCTACCTCATACCGGAGGACCGCAAGCGCTCCGGCCTCATTCTCGATTTCGCGATCCGCAGCAATGTGACGCTCGCCAGCATGGACGCGCATTCGCGGTTCGGACTGGTGGACCGGCGGGCCGAGGAGGAAAACGCCGAGCAACAGCGTCGCAGTCTCGACATCCGCACACCGACGGTTGCTGTGAAAGCCGGCGCGCTATCGGGCGGCAACCAGCAAAAGGTCGTGCTGGCGAAGTGGCTGTCGATGGCGCCGAAAATTCTCGTTTTCGACGAGCCGACGCGCGGCGTGGATGTCGGCGCGAAGAACGAGATCTACGGGATCATGCGAGCGCTGTCCGACCGTGGGGTCGGCATCCTGATGATCTCGTCGGACATGGAGGAGGTCATCGGCATCAGCGACCGGGTGGCGGTGATGCACGAAGGCCGCATCGCCGGATTTCTCGGCCGCGACGAACTGAGCGAGAGCGCTATCCTCTCACTGGCGGTGGGACGTTTGGCGGCATGAAGGGGACTGCTGGGGGAACGGAGCGATGATCAGCCGGAAAGACCTGTCGCTGTTGATCCTCATTATCGTCGTGGGGACGGTGGTGGCGATCATCAATCCGCGCTTCCTGTCGCCGATCAACCTGTCGAACACGGCCAATCTGATCGGCCTATTCGGCATCTTCGCCGTGGCGCAGGCCTTCGTGATCATCTCCGGCGGCATCGAGCTTTCGGTCGGCTCGATCATCGCGCTGCTCGGCGTGCTGTTCGTCGATCTGGTGGCGGCCGGCACGCTTTCACCCGGTCTCGTTTTCCTCGTTGTCCTGGCGCTCGGCTGCCTGATCGGCCTGCTGCACGGTTTCCTCGTCGCCCGGGTCGGGCTGCAGCCCTTCGTCGTGACCTTGTGCGGCCTCCTGATCTATCGCGGCATCGCGCGCTACTACACTGAGGATGCGACGGCGGGCTTCCCCTTCGGCGCCAGTTTCCCCACACTGGAATGGCTGGTCGCGGGGCGGCTTTACGGCATCCCCCACAGCCTTATCGCTTTCCTGTTGATCACCCTCGTAATGGGCATCGTTTTGCACCGTTCCGTCTACGGGCGGCATCTCTTCGCAGTCGGCAAGAGCGAGGAGGCCGCGCGCTACAGCGGCATCAACACCACGCGCGTCGTGATCACGGCCTATGTAATCTGCTGCGCGCTGACGGCCGTCGCGGCGGTGTTCATCGCGATGTACACGCGTTCGATCTCGCCTTCGTCGCACGGCAATTTCTACGAGCTCTACGCGATCGCGGCGGCGGTGCTGGGCGGCTGCTCGCTCAGGGGCGGCGAAGGGTCGATCCTCGGCGTCGTGCTGGGAACGGTGCTGCTGCAGGTGCTGCAGAACCTCGTCAACCTGCTCGGCATACCGAGCTCGCTCAACTTCGCCGTTATGGGTTCGGTGATCCTGATCGGGGTGCTGGCCGATCAGCAGTTCTCGAAACGAACGGCGCAGTCAGGGTGAACCGCGGCCAAGCAGCTCCTGGCTGGATGTCGAGCGCAGCAGGGTGTCGCGCGCCGACGCCAGATGCGCCCTGCATGCCAGTTCGACCATGCTGATGTTCCGGCTGAACAGTGCTTCGATATAGGTCAGGTGCTCCCGGACCGCGACCTCGTTGCGCTGCCGCTCGTCGTGCTTGTTCCACTGGTAGTGGTAGTGAAAGATCACCGTGATGATGTCGTAGAAGGAGTCGATGAAACGGTTCGGCGCGGCCGTGCTGATCAGCCGGTGAAACCGGCTGTCGAGATCGGAAAAGTCATGGTAGCGCGTCTCGATCTCGGCGAGCAGCGCCAGATGCTCCTGCCGCAGTGCCTCGAGTTGGCGCCAGTGCTGGGAGCTCTCGGGCAGCGCCGCCAGCGCGCGCGCCGAGCGCAGTTCGAACATCTCGCGGATCTCGAAAAGCTCCAGCGCGAAGCTCGCCGTGAAGCCCTTGAACACCCATCCGGCATTTGGGCGTTTCTCGATCAGCCCGAAGCGCTGGAAGCCGTTCAGGAATTCGCGAATGCCGGTCGTCGCCACACCGAACTTGCGGGCGAGATCGAGCTCGTTGATCGCAGTGCCCGGCCGCGCATTGTCGCGCAGCAGCCATTCCATGAAGCGCTCCTCGACCTGCGCGGCCATCGGCACGGTCTCGTCCTGCGGAAACCTGTGCATCGCCTCGCTCGCGGGATGCACGTTGCGCTCCCGTCCGGCGCCGGAGATCACCCCGCTGGCCTTAAGCGATGCGATGACCTTGCGCACGGTCGTGCGGCTGACCCCAAGGCGGATGCTCAGCGTGTTCTCCGACGGCAGCGGCTCGCCGTCCTCCAGGCGCGACATGAGGTCGATGGCGTCGTTGAACGCGCGCTTGAACACGGTGTCCGTCTTCAAATCCATCTCTTCCGCAGCGACTGATAGATGACTTTTAATCGATAAAAAACAATTTGACGAGCGCTTTTGAATGGCTTTTTCTCTATAAGAAACCGATGGGGGAGGAGGCCGCGTTGGCCGAGGCAACGAGGGATCCGGACGCAATGTCCGGGGCCCGCGGCAATGCGGATCGCGGCGGTGCGGTGGCGCTTGGCCTAAGGCTGCTGAGCATCGGCCCGATCCTGATTCTTGCACTGCTCGTGCTGGCCATCAGCCTCCTGACGCCGAACTTTCTCAAGCCGGTCAACATCGGAAACATACTCGCCCAGACGGCCGTCATCGCCATCGTGGCGATGGGACAGCAGCTCGTCATCCTGACGCGTGGCATCGACCTCTCGGTCGGAGCCAATCTCGCGCTGGCGACCGTCATCGGCGGACTGGTCTTCCGCATCTCGGATTCGGCCTTCCTGGTCGTCCTCGCGATGCTGGCGACAGGCACGCTGGTCGGCTTCGTCAACGGCGCGGTCTATGTGTTCGGCCGCCTGCCCCATCCCTTCATCATCACGCTCGCGACGCTCAGCATCTGCAGGGGCCTGGCGCTCGAACTGTCGATCAACCACACGACCATGCGCGGCATGCCCGAGGCGGTGAACTACCTCGGCGAGACGTCGTCGCTTGGCGTGCCCAACTCCTTCTTCGTCGTGTTCGGCGTCGCGCTTCTCGTGCTGGTGATAATGAAGACCATGGTCTGGGGCCGCTGGACCTATGCGGTCGGCGGCAATCCGAAGGCGGCCGTGGAGATGGGCATCCCGGTCAAGTGGGTGCTGGTCTCGACCTATGCCTTTGCCGGCCTCTGCGCCGGCATCGGCGCCGTCGTCCTGTCCGGCCGCACGGGTGCCAGTTCGCCGCTCTATGGCAACCTGCTCGAGCTCGACACGATCGCAGCGGTCATCATCGGAGGCGCCTCCTTCCTCGGCGGGCGTGGCCATCTCGGCCATGCGCTGGTCGGCGCGCTGATGATCGGCGTCATCCGCAACGCTCTGAACCTGCTCAATGTCGACGTCTTCTACCAGATGATCGCCATCGGGCTGATCATCGTGCTCGCCGTCGAGGCGGACGTCTTGCGCAACCATCTCGAGGGGCGTGCGCGGGCGAACCAGGCGAGGGCCCAATGAGCGCCGGTTCGGTTCTCTCGGTCCGCAACGGCCATAAGCGCTTCGGCGCGGTCCACGCTTTGAAGGGCGTCAGCCTGGACGCGTATCGCGGCGAGGTTCTGGCGCTTCTGGGCGACAACGGCGCCGGCAAATCCACCCTCGTGCGCGGCATCAGCGGCGTGCACACGCTGGACGAAGGCGAGATCCGCCTCGACGGAGACCTAGCATCCCTGTCGACGCCCGCGCTTGCACGAAGCGCCGGCATCGAGACCGTCTACCAGGACCTCGCACTGTTCGACAACCTGACGCCCGCGCAGAACTTCTACTGCGGCCGCGAGCTGGCATTTCCGAAGTGGTTGCCGCGCGGCCTGCGCTTCCTGCGTGCCCGCGAGATGGATCGGGAGGCAGCCTCGGTCATCGATCGGCTGAAGGTCAGACTGCCCAGGTCCGACGCCCCGGTGGCGCTGATGTCGGGCGGTCAGCGGCAGGCGATCGCCGTGGCGCGCGCGACGGTCTTCGCCCGCAAGGTCGTTATCCTCGACGAGCCGACCGCCGCGCTCGGCGTGCGGGAGTCGCGCAAGGTTCTCGATCTGGTCAGGCAGCTGCGCGACGAAGGCAACGCGGTCATCCTGATCACCCACAACATGGAGCAGGTCATCGACCTCGCGGACCGCGCCGTGGTGCTGCGGCAGGGCCGCAAGATGGGCGAACTGAAACCGGATCGCGCCAACCAGCAGGAACTGGTGTCGCTGATCGTCGGCGCAGAGGCCTGAACGAATTCGCTTCCGGGAAACGGAAGCGATCCGGAGATCGCTCGAGGGGAGCGGTCCATAGAAGAGGGAGGAGCACTGTGAGGTTCCGATCAATACTGACGGGAGCGGTCGTCGCGTTCAGCCTCGTCGCCCCGGCAACCGCAGCCGATACGGTCAAAATCGGCTTCATCACCAAGTTCCCGGTGCCGTTTTTCGCCACCATGGAGAACGCGGCGAAGGACTACGCGGCGGCCAATCCAGGCATAGAGATGGTCTTCGGCCAAGGCGCCTCGGCGACCGACATCGAAGGCCAGATCGCGCAGATCGAGTCGATGGTGACGCAGGGCGTGCAGGGCATCGCCCTCACCCCAGTCGACCCGACCGTCGCCACGGCGCTCGACAAGGCCATCGGCGCCGGCGTCAAGGTCGTGCTGATGGACAACGACATCCCCGGCTGGACCGGACGAACGGCGCTGGCCACCACAAACAACTACAACGCAGGCAAGATCGCCGGTGAGTATCTGAAGTCGGTGCTGAAGCCCGGCGACACGATGGGTATCCTCGAGGGCGTGCCCGGCGTTCCGTCGCTCGACGATCGCGTCAAGGGCATGAAGGAAGGGCTCGGCGGGCTGGACGTCAAGATCGTCGGCAGCGGCGCGACCGACTGCACCGAGGAGAAGGGCATCAACGTGGCGCAGGATATCCTCACCGCCAATCCGGACGTGAAGTCCATCTACGCGGCCTGCGGCCCCCCGGCGGCCGGCGCCGCCCAGGCGATCAAGAACGCCAATCTGGCGGGCAAGGTGATCCTGGTGGGCTTCGACTTCTGCTGCGGCGAGGCCGAAGCGCTCGAGGCCGGCATCGAAAATGCCACGGTCGCCCAGTTCCCGACCAAGATGGCGTCGCTCGGCGTCGAGGCCCTGGTCAACGCTATCCGGGGCGAGAAGGTCGAGTCGCTGATCGATTCCGGCGCGGCCCTCGTCACCAAGGCCAACATGGCCGAGTTCAAATAGCCGATGCGAGGGCCGGCGCGCAGCCGGCCCCTCGTCTTCCTGCGAGAGTGCGCCCGTCGCACGGACATCGAAAGACACCTACGTGCAGTCCATGGAAGCCCTCGTCTGCGTCGAGCCGGGCAAGCTGATCGTCGAGAAGCGCCCGGCCCCGACACCAGACCCGTCTTATGCGCTGGTGCGGCCACGCCGCGTCGGCATATGCGGAACCGACTATCATATCTTCGAGGGCAAGCATCCGTTCCTGCTGTATCCGCGGATCATGGGCCACGAACTCGCCGTCGAGGTGGTGCATGCGCCTGCCGGCTCCGGGATCGGGCCCGGGCAGAGCTTCGCGGTCAATCCGTACCTGTCCTGCGGCGGCTGCATTGCCTGCCGGCGCGGCAAACCCAATTGCTGCGTGCGCGTGTCGGTGCTGGGGGTGCACCAGGACGGCGGCATGGCGGGCCTCCTGGCGGTTCCGCCGGGAAACCTGATCCCTATCGACGGCCTGTCGCTCGACCAGGCGGCGACCGTCGAGTTCCTCGCGATCGGCGCGCATGCGGTGCGACGTGCCGCGGTGACGGCACGGGACCGGGTGCTCGTCGTTGGGACCGGCCCGATCGGGCTCGGTGTTGCCCTGTTCTCGCGGCTCTCCGGGGGCGCTGTCGCGGTGCTGGATCGCGAGACGGAGCGCGCGCGCGCAACGGCCGCCATCCTCGGCGTCACACCGATCGCCGCCGATGGGGACAGGTCGCATGCGCTGGACCGGTTCACCTCCGGCGAAGGATTCGACGTAGTCTTCGATGCGACTGGAAACCCGGGAGCGATGGAGAAGGGTTTCGACTACGCCGCGCATGGCGGCCGCTATGTGCTGGTCAGCGTGGTGAAGGAGCAGATCCGGTTCATGGATCCCGACTTCCATAGGAAGGAACTGACGCTCCTCGGCAGCCGAAACGCCACGGCGGAGGATTTCGAGCGCGTCATCGAGGCAATGCGACAAGGTTCGGTGCCGGTGGATCGCCTGATTACGCATCGAACTGACCTGACTGGGGCTGTGCGCGACATTCCCCACTGGACAAACGAAAAAGCCGGACTGATCAAGGCGATCGTGGAAATCGGCTGATCGTCGAGGAATGGGAAGCCGCGCGTCCTTGCGGCTTCGGGGTCAGCCCTCAGGGAGGAAGCGCAGATTGCCCGCGATCGACTATGAGATTCACGACGAACGTTTCGGCCGTCTGATCCACCAGAATGCAGGGCCCGAAATCCTCTGGCAGGGAGGGCGCTGGTGCGAAGGCCCCGCCTACTTCGCGGCCGGCCGCTACCTGATCTGGTCGGACATCCCCAACGACCGCATCCTGCGCTGGGACGAGATGAACGGCCAGGTGGCGATCTTCGAGCAGCCATGCCGCAACCAGAACGGCCATACGGTGGACCGGCTGGGCCGCCTCATCACCTGCGAACACCGTGGTCGCTGCGTGAGCCGATACGAGATCGACGGCAGCCGCACGATCCTGGCCGACAGTTTCGAGGGCAAGCGTCTCAACTCGCCCAACGACGTCGTGGTCAAGTCCGACGGTTCGGTCTGGTTCACCGATCCGTCCTACGGGATCGACAGCGACTACGAGGGCGACGCGGCGCCGATGGAGCAGGACGGCCGCCATGTCTACAGGATCGATTCCGGAGGCGGTGTCACGCGGGTGGTCGCCGACATGAAGCAGCCGAACGGGCTCGCCTTCTCGCCGGACGAGGCCTTTCTCTATGTCGCGGACACCGGCAGATCGCATTTCGCGGACTGCATCCCGAGAATACGCCGCTATACCCTATCGGCCGACGGAGCGTCACTCGCAGGCGGTGTCGATTTCGCGGACTGCGACGCCGGCATGTTCGACGGCTTCCGGGTCGATACCGAGGGTCGCATCTGGTCGTCGGCCGGCGACGGAGTGCACTGCTTCGCGCCCGACGGCACGCTGCTCGGCAAGATCCTCATCGACGAGGTGGTCGCCAATGTCTGCTTCGGCGGCCCGAAGCGCAATCGCCTGTTCATCTGCGCCACCACGACGCTGCGGTCGGTCTACGTTAATGCACGGGGCTGCACCTAGGCTCAGGATACATTGATCAGAGCCAGAAGATGACGGCGGCTGTGATGCAGATGGCCGAGAAAAAAGTGTGGGCGCATCGGGGGCAACGTCAAGTGCAACAATCGACGGCTGCACTCGGCACCATCACGCATCAGCAGTCCACCTTCACGCGCCGCGACGCGGCAATATTCGCGCACTACAGCGACTGCATCGACCAGTTCAACGAAGTGGTCGGCGCCATAGGGCGTTCGCCCGATCTGGTGGCGTTGGGGCAAGACGGGCGCGGCGAGGAGATGATCGAGGCCAAACAGCGCCTGCATCGTGCCGCGGAGATGATGGCAGAGCGCGAACGCCATGAGGTGAGTGAAGGTGACCGTGAAGCAGCCCCTGCCCGCGCCGAACTGCGTGGTCTTGTCCTGTCCGGCGAGCAGGTCGATGCGTCGGCGTATATCACGGAAAGGCGCGCTCTCGGCATCGTCGGCACGCGCCAGATGGAGCGTGTGCTGTCCCATGCGGCGGAAGCGGGCGCAAAGGTGGGGCTGGTCGGCGATCCTCAGCAGCTGCAGTCAATCGAGGCGGGTACCGCCTTCCGTTCGATCCATGAGCGTCACGGGGGCGCAGACATCGAAACTATCCGCCGCAGCGCCGGGCCAACCGCTTCGTCGAGCGCTGGCAGAAGCTCTATCAAGCCAGCCAGCGCCAGTATCAGGCCGGCGACATGGCAACGCATTCGCGGCTTTAATCCATTATTGCCGGCTGCAAACAGGACCTCGGCATGGCATCCGACTCAGGCCGCAGCCTGGGGCGGGAACTTGCCTTCCATCATGGGCTCGGACTTGGCAGAGGAAGAGGGCTCGGGCTGTAAAACTATCCTATTTTCCACCGCCTCCCCGCCACACTACTACCACCAGCTAAATGTCTATTGCACAACAACAAATCATCGCCTTGTCTGGCCTCTGCAACACCCCGCAGGAGGCAGCGCGGCCATGCTCTAGCAGACCGTATTGTCCGCATAAAAGCCGTTCACGCCCGCACCGGCCCGTCCCGGTCCACCATCTACCGCGAGATCATGATCTTCCCTTCGACGAGGTAGCGGTTCACGTTGTAGATAACCGCGATCCGGTTCCGAGCCGCGTGGCCCAAGCTCATCTCGAGCCGACGATCATCAAACTTGGCGCAGTGCAGTCCAGTCGAGAATGTACGTCGCAAGTCGTGAACACCGAAGCTCTGAAAATCAGGGGCAGTCTCTCGGATGCGCCCTACGACCGTGTCAATTACACGGTTGAGCGTTGCGTTGCTGACGGGCGTATCGCCGTCATATCAGCCGGGGCGTAGGTATCGACTGCTCCCGAATATGGTGTGGAACGCCGTCAGAATGTCGAGCGCCTGATCGCACGAAGCGAGATGGTCGGAAACGACCTTAGATCACTCCCACTCGATCGTCCCGGGCGGCTTGCTCGTTACGTCATAGACCACCCGGTTGATCCCTCGTACTTCGTTGATGATACGCGTCGCCGTGCGGCCGAGGAAGGTCATGTCGTAGGGGTAGAAGTCCGCGGTCATGCCGTCGACGGAGGTAACGGCGCGGAGCGCGCAGACGAAGTCGTAGGTGCGGTAGTCGCCCATCACGCCGACGGTCTGCACCGGCAGCAATACGGCGAAGGCCTGCCAGATCGTGTCGTAGAGGCCCGCCTTGCGGATCTCTTCCAGGTAGATCGCGTCGGCCTTGCGCAGGATGTCGAGTTTTTCGCGCGTCACGCCGCCGGGGCAGCGGATGGCGAGGCCGGGGCCCGGGAAGGGATGGCGGCCGATGAAGCTCTCTGGCAGGCCGAGTTCGCGGCCGAGCGCGCGGACCTCGTCCTTGAACAGTTCGCGCAACGGCTCCACGAGCTGCATGTTCATCCGCTCGGGCAGGCCGCCGACATTGTGGTGGCTCTTGATCGTCACCGAGGGGCCGCCGGAAAAGGAGACGCTCTCGATCACATCGGGATAGAGGGTGCCCTGCGCGAGGAACTTCGGGGCGCCCTTTCCGTCGGCGGCGATCTTGCCGGCCTCGGCCTCGAACACCTCGATGAACAGGCGGCCGATCGTCTTGCGCTTCACCTCCGGGTCGCTGACGCCGGCGAGCTGGGTCAGGAACAGATCGGACGCGTCCACGTACCAGCGGGATGTTGTAGTGGTCGCGGAACATGCCGACCACCTGCTCGCTCTCGCCCAGGCGCATCAGGCCATGGTCGACATAGATGCAGGTCAGCTGGTCGCCGATCGCCTCGTGGATCAGCACCGCCGCGACGGAGGAATCGACGCCGCCGGACAGGCCGCAGATCACGCGCTCGGTGCCGACCTGGTCGCGGATCTTGCGGATCATCTCGGCGCGATAGGCCGACATGGTCCAGTCCGACTTCAGCCCGACGATCTTGTGCACGAAGTTGGAGAGCAGCTTCGCGCCGTCGGGCGTATGGACCACTTCGGGGTGGAACATGGTGGAATAGTAATGCCGCTTCTCGTCTGCCGCGATGGCGAAGGGCGCGTTCTCGGAGGTGGCGATCACCTCGAAGCCGTCGGGCAGCTTGGTGACGCGGTCGCCATGGCTCATCCAGACCGGATAGCGGCCGCCGACCTGCCAGAAGCCGTCGAACAGCGGGCTCGCCTTCCTGATCTCGACGTCGGCGCGGCCGAACTCAGCGGCATGCCCGCCCTCCACCGTGCCGCCGAGCTGTGTCGCAAGCGTCTGCTGGCCGTAGCAGATGCCGAGGATCGGCACGCCGGCGTCGAACACCACCTGCGGAGCGCGCGGGCTGCCCTCGGTCGTCACCGAGGCCGGGCCGCCGGAGAAGATGACGCCCTTCGGCTGTAGCTTCTCGAACGCAGCCTGGGCGTTCTGAAAAGGGTGTATCTCGCAGTAGACCCCCGCCTCGCGCACGCGCCTCGCGATCAGCTGCGTGACCTGGCTGCCGAAGTCGATGATGAGAATGGAGTCGGGATGGGCTGTCATCGCGGGGCATTAGCCGAGTCGAGCGGAATCAGCAACGGCTCGTAGCGGGTTCCCGCGAGGCAGGATATCAGGCGGGCGTCGGCGGTGAGCAATGGTCGACTATGACGAGACGCCGCGGCGACATAGAGGCAGTCGTAGACGCTTGCGCCTGTGTCCAATGCGATGCCAACCGCCTCCTCGAGCAAATCAACAAGAGGAAGGACCTCGAGTTCGGTTTCTAGCTGCTGCACTATAGCCCGCAGTTGAGCAGCGTCCACGTGGCCGGCACGTATCTTGCGGCTAACCACTTCTCCGGTTTCGGCAAGGATATGAGCGGGGGCCACAAGCCGCCTGCCATCTCTTATAGCAAGTGCATACTTCTCCGAATCCGGCTCTCCTACGAGGAGTTTGACCAGCGCGCTTGCATCAATAATTAGAGTAGCCGCGGTCACGCATCTCTCTGATTATCTTGGTGCTGTCCGTCTCGGGCGAGTAGCCCTTGGTCATCGCCCGGATAGCCGCGAACTCATCCGCACGCGCCTTCGCTTGCTCCGGCGTCAGCCGGTCCGGCTTCTCGCTTGCGGCACTTGCCAGGATCGCGCGGATTTCCTCGTCGAGGCTTCTGCCGTTCTGCTCGGCGCGCAGCGCGATGGATTTCAGGACCGTCTCCTCGATGCCCTCGATGTGTATCGCGCCCATTTCGCGCCTCCGATGACTGTACCAAATGTACTGTGGAGGCTGTTTCCTCGCAATGGGCAGTCAGTCTCGGCCGATGATCGGCACCTCGCCCTTCGCGATCGCCTGTCCCAGCCGATCCACCGCGCCCGCCAGCTTCTCGTCGATGACATGCAGGTATTCGGTCCAGTCGCCGACATGGCGCAGGTCGGCCGCGCCGTCGGAAATGCCGCGCAGCGCCACGAGCGGCACGCCGAAGCGCTGGCAGGCGCGCAGCACCGCGAAGGTCTCCATGTCCACCATGTCGGCGTCGATCGCATCGTAGGCAGCGCCCGAGACGATGTTCGCACCGGTCGACAGCGTCGCCCCGGCGATGCCCGAAATGCGCAGCGGCAAAGGCACCACGGCCGGAAGGTCGAGGAAGGGCGTGGCGCCCTTCTCGAAGCCCAGCGGCGAAGCGTCCATGTCGCGATAGGAGACGGCGGTGGCCTGGTAGATTCCCGTCTGTTCCAGCGACCGGCTGCCGGCGGAGCCGAGGGACACGACGAGGTCGGGCAGCGCGCCTTGCGAGGCGTGGCCCGCCAGCGTCGCGGTGAGCGCGATCGCCGCCTCGACCGGCCCGACGCCGGTCATGAGCGGGGTGAAGCGCGCCTTCAGATGCGGGCCGTATTCGGCCTCGGCCGCCATCACGAACAGGACCCGCCTCCCCGCGAATGTCGGCACCTCGAACGTCATATTACCCCGCCAGGCCTTCGCGGCCGGTGATGGTCATCATCGTCGCGGTCATGGTCGCGATCAGCCGTGCCTCGCCGTCCGCCGCATAGGCATAGGCCTGGCCGTCGGCGACGATGATCGTGCGGCCGGGCTTCGTCACCGAGCCGCGGAACAGGAAGCGCTCGCCCTTGCCGGGTGAGAGCATGTTGAGCTTGAACTCGATGGTCAGCACCGCCGCCTCCGGCGGCATCAGCGAATAGGCCGCATAGCCGCAGGCCGAATCCAGCGCCGTCGAGATGATGCCGGCATGCAGGAAGCCGTGCTGCTGGGTCAGCGCCGTCGAATAGGGCATCTCGATCTCGATCGTGCCGGGCGTCACGCTGGTCAGCTCGGCGCCGATGGTCGACATCACCACCTGGCGCGCGAAGCTCGAGCGCACGCGCTCCTCATAGTCGGCATCGATCTGTGTGTTCGCCTTCACGCTCTGTCCTCCGCAAGCCTGCCTTATCGCAAAGGCCGGCCCGCACCGCAATTGCTCAATGCTGCAGCGCAGCAGCGATCGGTCGAGCCAGCGAAGCAGATCATCGCCGTGCGAGGCGAAGGAGATCCCGGCATCAGGTCCGACGCAGCGAGGCGAAGAAGAAGCCGTCGGTGCCGCTGCGCAAGGGGGTCAGCACGACGCCGTGCTCTCCCGTCCGCGCCCTCTCGGCATGCTTCGGAAACATGCCCGTCCAGAGAGCGGCGTGATCGGTTGACTCTAAGTCGGAATGCCGGTCGAGGAAGGCCGCCACCTGGTCCTGGTTCTCGGACGGGAAGACCGAGCAGGTGACATAGGCGATCGACCCGCCCGGCTTCACGTAGCGGGCGGCATTGTCGAGGATCGACCGCTGCTCCGCGATGCGCACGTCGAGCTGGCGCTCGGTCAGCCGCCATTTGGCGTCAGGCCGGCGGCGCCAGGTGCCCGAGCCGGTGCAGGGCGCGTCGATAAGGACGAGGTCCATGCGGCCTTCGAGATCGGCGAGGCCGGCCGGATTGGCGATCACCTGCACGTTGCGGCATTCGGCGCGCTTCAGGCGGTCGAAGATCGGCGCCAGCCGCGCCTTCTCCGAATCGTGCGCGAAAATCTGGCCGCGATTGTCCATCATGGCCGCCAGCGCCAGCGTCTTGCCGCCGGCCCCGGCGCACAGGTCCAGCACCTGCATGCCGGGTGCCGCCCCGGTGAGCCGGGCGGCGATCTGCGAGCCTTCATCCTGGATCTCGAACCAGCCCTTCTGGAAGGCGGGCTCGACCTGGACGTTCGGGTGCCGGCCGTCGCCCTCGATCGGCGGAATGCGGATGCCGTCGGGCGCGATCGCCGCGGGTGCGGCGCCAGCGAGTTCGCCGATCACCTTGTCGCGCGTGGCAAGCAGGGTGTTCGCACGCATGTCGAGCGGCGGGCGGGCGGCGAGCGCCCGCGCCTCCTCGACCCAGTCGCCGCCGAAGGCTGTCTCCAGCAGCGGCACGCACCAGTCGGGCACGTCGGCGCGGACGGCTTCGGGCGCGTCCGCCAGGTCGCGCGCGGCGACGGCGGCGATCTCGGCCTCCGTCAGTGGCGGCGGCGCGAAGCGGTCGCCGTCGAGCGACGCGTTGAGCTCGGCGGCCGTCCGGCCCGTCTCGAGAATCAATCCGCCGAACGCCCAGGCGCGCGGCGCGGCATCGCTCAGCAGCCATCCGGCAGACCGCCGGCGGCGCAGCGCGTCATAGACGATGTTGCCGATCGCCGCGCGGTCACCCGCGCCGGCGAATCGGTGCGACAGACCCCAGTCCTTCAGCGCGTCGGCCGAGGGACGATGCCGTCGCTCCATGTCTTCCAGAACCTCGATAGCCGCCGCCAGCCTCCCGCCCAGTCGCATCGCACACCCCTTTCTTGCGAGGCGTCATATAGCGGACGCCGGCAAAAGGCCAACGGGGGGCCGCGCGCGCCGTTCCGCAGTGCAATATGGAGGTGGCGGCAGCCGTGAAATTGTGGATAGAGTGGGTAACGGGCACCCAAAAGAGGCACCATGGCGATCCACGCGGCGATCTACCATCTGACGCACTACACCTACGACAAGCCGGTCGTGCTCGGCCCCCAGGTCATACGCCTCCAGCCGGCGCCGCATTCGCGGACCAAGGTGCTGAGCCATTCGCTGAAGGTCAGTCCGTCCAATCACTTCGTGAACCTGCAGCAGGACCCCTACGGCAATTTCCTCGCGCGCTACGTGTTCCCGGAGCCCGTGACGGAGTTCAAGATAGAGGTCGACCTCGTCGCCGACATGACGGTCTACAATCCGTTCGACTTCTTCGTCGAAGAGAGCGCGGAGACCTGGCCGTTCGAATACCCGGAGGAGATCCGGGAGGACTTGGCGATTTACCGCAAGCCCGAGCCGGCCGGGCCTCTGCTGCTGGATTTCCTGGCGGGAATCGATCGTTCTGAAACGAACACGGTGAACTTCCTCGTCGCGCTCAACGCCAAGGTGCAGCAGCAGATCGGCTACATCATCCGCATGGAGACGGGCGTGCTGACGCCAGAGGAGACGCTCGGCTTCCGTACCGGCTCCTGCCGCGATTCGAGCTGGCTTCTGGTCCAGATCCTGCGCAATCTCGGTTTCGCCGCCCGCTTCGTCTCCGGCTACCTGATCCAGCTCAAGCCCGACCTCGTCTCCCTCGACGGCCCGGCCGGCACGTCGGTCGACTTCACCGATCTGCACGCCTGGTGCGAGGTCTACCTGCCCGGCGCAGGCTGGATCGGCTTCGACCCGACGTCCGGTCTGCTCACCGGCGAGAGCCACGTGCCGCTGGCGGCTACGCCGCACTACCGCAACGCGGCACCCATCTCCGGCGGCTATTTCGGCGATGCCAAGGTCGGTTTCGACTTCGCCATGCGCGTGGACCGCGTCTCGGAGCATCCGCGCATCACCAAGCCGTTCTCGGATGAATCCTGGGCGAGGCTCGATGCCCTGGGCGACAAGGTCGACGCGGTCCTGAAGGAACAGGACGCAAGGCTCACCATGGGCGGCGAGCCGACCTTCGTGTCGATCGACGATTTCGAATCGGCCGAATGGAACACCGCCGCCGTCGGCCCCACCAAGCGGGAGAAGGCGGATGCACTGATCCGCCGGCTGCGCGAGCGCTTCGCGCCTACCGGCTTCCTGCATTACGGCCAGGGCAAGTGGTATCCGGGCGAGACGCTGCCGCGCTGGACCTTCTCGCTCTACTGGCGCCACGACGGCGAGCCGGTCTGGGCCGACGAGAAGCTGATCGCCAGGGAAGGCGAGAAGACCGCCGCGAAGCCGCAGGACGCGCAGCGGCTCTTGACCGAGATCGCTTCGGAACTCGGTGTCGAACGAGAGATGGTCGCGGAGGCCTATGAAGACCCCGGCGAATGGCTGCTTAAGGAAAGCAAGCTGCCCGACAATGTCGATCCGTCGAACTCGAAGCTCGCCGATCCGGAGGAGCGCAGCCGCATGGCCCGCGTGTTCGAGCGCGGGCTGACCAATCCGAGCGGCTACGTGCTGCCGGTTCAGCGCTGGAACGCCGCCGCGACGGCAGCCGGTCCGCGCTGGCGCAGCGAGAAATGGAAGACGCGCCGCGGCCGGCTGTTCCTGGTGCCGGGCGACTCACCGGTCGGCTATCGTCTGCCGCTCGGCGCCCTGCCCTATGTGCCGCCTGCGCAGTTTCCCTACATTGTCCCGGTCGATCCGACGGTGCCGCGCGGCGCTCTGCCGCCGCGCGCCGAGATCCTGCCCGCTTCGACCACCACGGACGGCGCCGACGAGATGGCGCAGCGCCAGACGGCCGCATCCTTCACGGCGGCGACGGAGCAGCAGGACCGCGTCGAGCAGACGCTGACCGAGATCGGCGGGGCCGTGCGCACGGCGCTCTCGACCGAACTGCGCGACGGCCGGCTCTGCGTGTTCATGCCGCCCACCGAGGCGCTGGAAGACTATCTGGAGCTGGTCGCGGCCGCCGAGGAGGCAGCGAAGCGGATCGGTCTGCCGATCCACATCGAGGGCTATGCCCCGCCGCACGACCCGCGCCTCAACGTCATCCGCGTCGCGCCTGATCCCGGCGTCATCGAGGTCAACATCCATCCCTCCGCGAACTGGAAGGACTGCGTGGCGACGACCGAGGCGGTCTATGAAGAGGCCCGCCAGAGCCGGCTCGGCGCCGACAAGTTCATGATCGACGGCCGCCACACCGGCACCGGCGGCGGCAACCATGTCGTGGTGGGCGGCGCGACGCCGACCGACAGCCCGTTCCTGCGCCGGCCGGACCTCCTGAAGAGTCTGGTGCTGCACTGGCAGAGGCATCCCTCGCTCTCGTACCTGTTCTCCGGCCTGTTCATCGGGCCGACCAGCCAGGCGCCGCGTGTGGACGAGGCGCGCCACGATCCGCTCTACGAGCTGGAAATCGCGATGGCGCAGGTGCCGCATCCGGCGAATGGGCCGCCTCCCCTGCCCTGGCTGGTCGACCGGCTGTTCCGCAACCTTCTGGTCGACGTCACCGGCAACACGCACCGTTCCGAGATCTGCATCGACAAGCTGTTCTCGCCGGACGGCCCGACCGGCCGGCTCGGCCTGATCGAGTTCCGCGGCTTCGAGATGCCGCCCAACGCCCGCATGAGCCTCGCTCAGCAGTTGCTGATCCGCGCGCTGATCGCCCGCTTCTGGGCCGGCCCGGCCGATGGCCGCTTCGTGCGCTGGGGCACCTCGCTGCACGATCGCTTCATGCTGCCCTGGCACGTCTGGCAGGATTTCCAGGACGTGCTGCAGGACCTGCGCACGCACGGCTTCGACTTCGCGCCGGAATGGTTCGAGGCGCAGCTCGAGTTCCGGTTCCCCTTCTGCGGCGAGGTCCAGTACGAGGGCGTCAAGCTGGAACTCCGCCAGGCGCTGGAGCCCTGGCACGTGATGGGCGAACAGGGCGCGATCGGCGGCACGGTGCGTTTCGTCGATTCCTCCGTCGAGCGGCTGCAGGTGCGCACGGACGGGCTCAACCCAGAGCGCCATAAGGTGCTGTGCAACGGCCGCGTCGTGCCGATGACGCAGACCGACAGCCGCGAGACCGCGGTCGCCGGCGTGCGCTACAAGGCGTGGCAGCCTGCGTCGGGCCTGCATCCGGTGCTGCCGGTCAACACGCCGCTCGTCTTCGACATCTATGACACCTGGTCGAACCGCTCGATCGGCGGCTGCATCTACCATGTCGCGCATCCGGGCGGCCGCAACTACGAGACCTTTCCGGTCAACGCCAACGAGGCCGAGGCGCGGCGGCTCGCCCGCTTCGAGCCGCGCGGACACACGCCCTCGGTCTTCGTGCCCCCGGCGGAGCTGCCCAATCTCGACTTCCCGATGACGCTCGACCTGCGGCGGCCGGTGCTCAGGTGATCGCCAGCGAACAGAAACGGGATGCAGCGGCCAAGCCCGGCCGCAGCCTTCTGTCGGGATACAGGCCGATCCCCGGCGTGACCGACGAGATGCTCGACGCATCCGGCGAGGTCAGGCCCGGCTGGGACATGCTGATCTCGGCGCTGTCCGACATCCCCTACAAGGAGCGCTCGGAACGCTTCGCCCGTGCCGACCAGTATCTGCGCGACGCCGGGGTCTACTACCGGGTCTATGAGGGCCAGGGCGCGCGGGAACGCGAATGGCCGCTCGCTCACCTGCCGCTCATCATCTCGCAGGCCGAGTGGGACGAAATCTCGGCCGGGCTGGAAGAGCGCGCCGAACTGCTCGAACGCATAGTCGCCGACATCTACGGGGCGAACCTGCTGGTGGGGCGCGGACTGATCCCGCCCGCTTTGGTCGCCGGCAATCCGGAATTCCTGCGCCCGCTGGTCGGCATCGAGCCGGTCGGCGGCCATTTCCTGCATTTCTGTGCCTTCGAACTGGGGCGGGGACCGGATGGGCGCTGGTGGGTGCTTGGCGACCGCACCCAGGCGCCGTCGGGCGCCGGCTTCGCGCTGGAGAACCGCGTCGCGACGACGCGCGCGCTGTCCGACGTGTTCGGCGACATGAACGTCCACCGGCTCGCCGGTTTCTTCCGCCAGTTCCGAGACACGCTGCTCTCGCTCGGCGGCGACCAGACCGGCCGCACCGGCATCCTGTCGCCCGGTCCCCTCAACGAGACTTATTTCGAGCATGCCTGGATCGCGCGGTATCTCGGCATAACGCTGCTCGAGGGCGAGGATCTGCGCGTCTTCGACGGCAAGGTGATGGTGCGCACCGTCTCGGGCCTCAAGCCGGTCAGCGTGCTGTGGCGGCGCATGGACGCGACCTTCATGGATCCGCTCGAACTCAAGGGCGACTCCCGGATCGGCACGCCGGGCATCGTCGAAGCGCTGAGGAGCGGCAATCTCGCCGTCGTCAACGCGCTCGGCTCCGGCATCGTCGAGACGCGTGCCTTCCTCGCCTTCATGCCGGGCATCGCCCGCGCCCTCAACGGCACGGAGCCGAAGCTGCCCTCGGTGGCGACGTGGTGGTGCGGGCAGGCGGCCGAACAGCGGCATGTGATGGACAATCTCGACCGCATGGTGGTCGGCCCAGCGCTGTCGACCCGGCTTCCCTTCGAGGATCCGGAGATGACCCGCCTCGGCTCCGCCCTCGACCCGCGGGAACGCGACGTTCTGCTGGCGCGGCTCGCGGCTGACGGCACGGCCTTCGCCGCGCAGGAGGCGGTGACGCTGTCCACCACGCCGGTCTACACCCATGGCCGGCTCGTGCCGCGGCCGATGTCGCTGCGCGTCTTCGCCGCCCGCACCAAGGACGGCTGGACCATCATGCCTGGTGGATTCGCCCGCATCGGCCGCACCAACGACGCCACCGCCATCACCATGCAGCGCGGCGGGCAGGCGGCCGATGTCTGGATTGCCAGCGACCGGTCGGTAAAGCAGGAAACGCTGCTGCCGGACGATTCGGTCCCAGTCCCGCGCACCCGCACCGGCAACCTGCCGAGCCGCGCGGCGGAGAACATGATGTGGCTCGGCCGCTACTCGGAGCGACTCGAGAGCACAGATGCGCATCCTGCGCGCCTATCACGTGCGCCTCGCCGAGGCAGTCGATCCCGGCCTGCCGCTGCTTACGACCGTGCGCTCCTATCTCGACTTCCTCGGCGTCGACGCGACCTGCGCCGTATCGCCCGGCGTGCTGCGCACCATCGGGCATGCGACCGGCAGCGCCGGCCAGATTCGCGACCGCTTCTCGCCCGACGGCTGGCTGGCGCTCAACGACCTGTCGAAGACGCTGCACCGCTTCGCCGACAAGGTGGAGCCCGGCGACGACGCGGCGCGCGCCATGACCGTCATCCTGCGCAAGCTCGCCGGCTTCTCGGGCCTCGTGCACGAGAACATGTACCGTTTCACCGGCTGGCGCTTCCTCGAGATCGGCCGCCGCATCGAGCGCGGCATCCATATGGCGCGCATCCTCGGCGCGCTCGCCTCGGCCAAGGCGCCCGACGGTGGCCTCGACATGCTGCTCGAGATCGGCGACAGCGTGCTCACCCATCGCCGCCAGTTCAGCGTCAGCGCCAGCCGGCGTTCGGTGATCGAGCTGCTGGCGCTCGATCCGCTCAATCCGCGCTCGATCGTCTTCCAGCTCGACCGGCTGAAGGAGGAGATCGGCGAACTGCCGGGCAACGAGACCGGCCATCTCACCGCCGCCGCCAAGGAGGTGCTGAACCTGCATACCCGCCTGTCCATCGCCGAGGCGAAGGACCTGGACACGGCGCAGCTCAACGAGGTCGTGTTCGGCCTCGGCGCCGTATACGACGCGCTCTCGCGCAGCTATTTCACCTGACGATGCTCTACGATATCCGCCTGAACCTGCATTACGACTATCCCGCCACCGTCGAAGGCGGCCGGCATCACCTGCGCACCATGCCGCTGACGCTGCCCGGCATGCAGCGCGTGATCGCGGCCAACATCGCGCTCGACCCGAAGCCGACCGAGAGTCGAACCTTCACCGATTTCTTCGGCAATGCGGTCACCTCGATCGCCTATCGCGAGCCGCACGACACGCTCGACCTCACCATGAAGGCGCGGGTCAGCGTGACGCGCGCCGAGCCGCCGCTCGACATCTCGCCGACCGTCGAGGGGCTGAAGGCCGAGATCGACGCCACCCTTTCGCTCGATCCCAACTCGCCGCAACACTACCTCGCCGGCAGCCTGCATGCGCCGATCGATCCGGCGATCACCGCCTACGCGCAGGAGAGCATCGCCTCGACGCGCAGCGTGTTCGAGCTCGCCTTCGACCTGTGCCGGCGCATCCACGGCGACTTCGATTACGAGCCCGACGCCACCAATGTGCGGACACTGTCGCCGGAGGCGTTTCACCTCCGGGCCGGCGTCTGCCAGGATTTCTCGCATGTGATGATCTCGGGCCTGCGCGGGCTCGGAATCCCGGCCTGCTATGTCAGCGGCTTCATCCGCACCATCCCCCCGCCCGGCAAGGAGCGGCTGGAGGGGGCCGACGCGATGCATGCCTGGGTGAGCGTGTGGTGCGGGCGCGAGGCCGGCTGGCGCGAATTCGACCCGACCAATGCCATGCTCGCCGGCAACGACCATATCGTCATCGGCTACGGCCGAGACTATGCCGACGTCGCGCCGATCGTCGGCGTGCTGCGCACGGTCGGCCGGCACTCCTCCGAACAGTCGGTGGATGTTATCCCGGTCGCTGACTAGCGTTTTGGCGCAGCACTGCGATCGTCGCGAAGGATGCGACCGCGACGAGCGAAATGCCCACGAGCGTCAGCAGCGACGGGACCACGCCGAGATTTTCGAGCATCGCCGAGAAGGCGAAAGGAGCGAAGGCGGCTGAGAACTGCCGCGCAGAGCTTGCCCACCCCACCATCGCGCCATAACCCACCTGGCCGAACAGCTCGAGCGGCAAGGTGCCGCCGACGATGCTGTTCAAGCCTGATCCGAGGCCGAACATCACCACGAAGGCAAGCGCACCGACAAGCGACGGCGTCGTGCCGACCAGGATCAGCAGCCCGGCCGGCAGCAGCAAGGCGGAGATGACGGCCAGCCAGACCTGCGGCAGACGGCCGCCAAACACCATGTTGACCAGCCGGCTCGCGACCTGGGAGGGGCCGAACAGGGTCGAGGCCCACAGCCCCGCCGCTCCCATGCCGAGCGCAACCGTCAGCGGCACCATGTGGATCAGGATCGAGTTCAGGACGAAGCCTTCGGCCGCGAAGCCGGCCAGCATGAGGAGGAAGATCGCGCGCCGCGCCGGCGACGCGGCCTCCGCCGCCGGAGCCGTCTCCTGCGGCGACGCCACGGCCTCGCCTGCCCTCGCTCGCCGCGCGTGGCTGGCGATCCAGGCGTGCAGAGGTAGGCAGACCGCGAGATGCAGCGCCGCGAAAACCAGGAAGACCTGCCGCCAGTCGAGCGATCCATGCAGCCAGGTCGTGAACGGCCAGAAGACGGTCGACGCGAAGCCGGCGATCAGCGTCAGATGCGTGATCGACAGCGAGGCGCGGCTGCCGCCGACCTGCACGATGGCGACGAAGGCGGCGGAATAGAGCACGAAGGTGGCGGCGACTTCCATGACCAGAAGCGCCGCGACGAAGACATAGGCGTTGGGCGCGGCGGCGACGAGGATGAGCGAGGCGGCCGCGGCCAGCGAGCCGGCGGTCATGGTGCGCCCTGCCCCCAGCCGGTCGGCAAGGCGGCCCGCCGACGGGGCGGCCAAGCTTCCGGCGATCAGCGACAGCGACAATGCGCCGAAGATCCAGGCCTGCGGCCATCCAAATGTGGCCGAGATACCGGGAGCGAGGATCGCGAAGCTGTAGAATAGCGTGCCGTAGCCGGCGATCTGCGTGACGCCGAGCGCCCAGATGACCGCGGCGGATGCGCGATCCGCGCTCATCGGGGCAGCACCTTTGCGGCGAAGACGGCCTGGGGAGATATCACGGAGGGACACCAGCGGGACGCCCCTTCCTGAAGCGCCCAACGCCTCGCGTCAATCGTCTCCACCCGCTGGATCAACGAGCCGGACGGACTGTGCCGCCGCCGTAGCCGACAGGGCGAGGATCGCGGGGAAGGATCTCCGAGCCGTGAAGCGTCCGCCCCGCGGATCTCTGATCAGGCAAGCCGTGTGCAGGCTTCCGCGATCCTGCGCAGCGCCTCTTCCAGCTCACCCTCGGATGTCGCGTAAGAGATGCGGAAGTAAGGCGAGAGCCCGAAGGCCGAGCCCGGCACCACCGCGACATTCGCCTCTTCGAGCAGGTAGTCGGTGAAATCGGCGTCGGTCTCGATCCGCTTGCCGGACGGCGTTGTCCGGCCGATCAGCCCGCCGCAGCCGGCGAAGGTGTAGAACGCGCCTTCGGGCATGCGGCAGTCGATGCCGTCGATTGCATTCAGGCCGGCGACGACGAGGTCGCGCCGGTGCCGGAAGCTATCGCGCCGCTCCGCCAGGAAATCCTGCGGCCCGTTCAGTGCCTCCACGGAAGCCGCCTGGCTCACCGAGCACGGGCAAGAGGTCGCCTGGCTCTGAATCACGGCCATGGCCTTGATCAGCGGCTTCGGTCCGCCGGCATAGCCGATGCGCCATCCGGTCATCGCATAGGCCTTCGAGACGCCGTTGACCGTCAGCGCCCGCTCCTTGAGCCTCGGCTCGATCGCCACGGGTGTGACGAACCGGAAATCGTCGTAGACGATGTGCTCGTACATATCGTCGACCATCAGCCATACATGCGGATGCCGCAGCAGCACATCGAGCAGCGGCCGGTAGTCCGCCTCGCCATAGGCCGCGCCCGATGGGTTCGACGGGGAGTTGAGCAGCACCCAACGGGTCTTCGGCGTGATCGCCTTTTCGAGCTGGTCGGCCTTGAGCCGGAAGCCGGCGGAAGCGTCGCAGGGGATCAGCACCGGATGCGCCGCCGCAGACCTCGACGATGTCGGAATAGGAAGTCCAGCACGGCGTCGGGATAATGACCTCGTCGCCCGGATCGATCGTCACCATGAAGGCGTTGAACAGGATCTGCTTTGCCCCGGTCGCGACCGTCACCTCGTCCATCGCATAGTCGAGACCGTTCTCGCGGCGGAACTTCGCCACAATCGCCTTCTTCAGCTCAGGCGAGCCGTCGAGCGCGGTGTATTTCGTCTCGCCGCGGTCGATCGCCGCCTTCGCGGCCTGCTTGACGTTGTCCGGCGTGTCGAAATCCGGCTCGCCTGCGCCGAGGATGATGACCGGCAGGCCATCCTTCTTCATCGCGGCGGCCCGCGCGCCGATCTGCAGGATCTTCGAGACGCCGATCGTGGCGATCCGCGAGGCGGGCCGGAAGCCCGCCTCCTTGATCTTGGAGACGATGGTCATGATGCCTGCTCGTCCTTATTCGATGTCGAACGAGACGCCCTGTGCCAGGGGCAGCGCCTTGGAGTAGTTCACCGTGTTGGTGGCGCGACGCATATAGGCCTTCCAGGCGTCCGAACCGCTCTCGCGGCCGCCGCCCGTCTCCTTCTCGCCGCCGAACGCGCCGCCGATCTCCGCGCCCGACGTGCCGATGTTGACGTTGGCGATGCCGCAATCCGAGCCGTCGACAGCGAGGAAGCGCTCGGCCTCCTGCACGTTGAGGGTGAAGATCGAAGACGACAGGCCGGCAGCCACCGCGTTGTGGTCTTCCAGCGCCTCGTCGAAGTCCGAATATTTCATGACGTAGAGGATCGGCGCAAAGGTCTCCTCCAGCACCGGGCCGCACTGCTTCGGCATCTCCACGATCGCCGGCTTGACGTAATAGGCCGTCTCCTTGCCCGCGTCGGTAACGCGCTCGCCACCCGTCACCGCGCCGCCTTCGGCCTTCGCCGCGCCGAGCGCCTTCTGCATGCCGTCGAAGGCCGCCTTGTCGATCAGCGGACCGACCAGCGCCGAGGTCTCCAGCGGGTTGCCGACGGAGACGCTGGTGTAGGCCTTCTTCAGCCGCGGCACGAGCTGGTCGTAGACGCTGTCATGCACGAAGAGGCGGCGCAGCGTCGTGCAGCGCTGGCCGGCCGTGCCCATCGCGCCGAAGGCGATCGCCCTGAGCGCCATGTCGAGGTCGGCCGAGGGGCAGACGATGCCGGCATTGTTGCCGCCGAGCTCGAGGATCGAGCGGGCGAAGCGCTTGGCGAGCCGCGGCCCGACTTCCTTGCCCATTCGGGTCGAGCCGGTCGCGGAAACCAGCGCCACCTTCGGATGGTCGACAAGCGCCTCACCGGCCGCCCGATCGCCGATCAGCACCGTCGACAGGTTCTTCGGCGCGCCGCCGAAGCGGGCGATCGCCTTTTCAAGGATCGCCTGGCTCGCGAGCGCGGTGAGCGGCGTCTTCTCCGACGGCTTCCAGACGATGGCGTTGCCGCAGACCAGCGCGAGTGCCGCGTTCCACGACCAGACGGCGACCGGGAAGTTGAAGGCCGAGATGATTCCGACGACGCCGAGCGGGTGCCAGGTTTCCATCATGCGATGGCCGGGACGCTCGGTGGCAATCGTCAGGCCGTAGAGTTGGCGCGACAGGCCGACGGCGAAGTCGCAGATGTCGATCATCTCCTGCACCTCGCCCTGGCCTTCCGAGGTGATCTTGCCGGCCTCGATCGAGACGAGGCGGCCGAGATCGGTCTTGGCGGCGCGCAGTTCCTCGCCGAGCAGCCGCACCAGTTCACCGCGCTTCGGCGCCGGCACCAGCCGCCATTCCTTGAAGGCCTCGTGCGCGGCCTCGATCGCGGCGCCCGCCTCGGCGGCCGACACGGCCTTGAGGCTGGCGATCTCCTCGCCGCTCACCGGGCTGAACGAGGCCATGCCGCCGCCCGTCCAGGCCGCGCGCGGCACACCCAGCCGGTCCAGGATCGCGGCGGTCTCCTGCTTCACGTCGACGCTCTTGCTCATCTGTCCTTCTCCACTGTTCTCGTCATTGCAGCGGCTGCGCCGCCATTCGTCTCAAAACTGGATCGCACCGAGCTCCCCGGGCGAGGTGGCTGCCCTCAGCGCCGCCGACAACCGTCGAATCTGCGCCGGCGTGTAGCGGTCGTAGAAGACCTGGTTCTTGCGGCCGATCGCATGCTCGGCGCTGAAACTACCCTGGAAATCCTCGACGCAGACCGAAAAGACCCATTCGCGCAGCGCCGCCTCGAAGGCCCCGTCGGCGAGGCGCGGATCGTCTTTCGCCACGACAAGGTTGAAGTGCACGCCGCCATCGCCGACATGGCCGAAGTCGCAGATCTCGACACCCGGAAAGCGATCCGGCATCTCAGCCTTCATCCTGTCGAGGAATCGCATGATATCGCCGCGCCGGAAGGCGAGGTCGAAGGCGATCAGCCGTCCGCGATGCTTGACGCCCTCAGACAGCGCATGGCGCAATGCCCAGATCTCGTGCGGCGGGCCGACGAAGGCGTCCGCCAGAAGCGCATCGTCCTTCTCCCAGATGTCTGCGAGCACCTCTTCCAGCACGGCGTCGAGCGGCTGCTCGCCCGCACGCGGCGCGTTCGTCCGCGACACTTCCGTCAGGATGACGAAGTCGGGCACGCGGCCGTCGCCGAAGGGATTGCGCAGCGACGGCACGTGGTCCAGTGCCGCCCGCACCGCATTGCCGGACATGCCCTCGAAGGCGGAGAGATACGAACCCAGCGCATTCTCCATCGCCATCAGCAGCATCGGCACCGCCTCGGACGACGACGGCACCAGCAGCGCCGTGGCGCTCTGGCGCGGCAGCGGTTCGAGGTTGAGCACGCATTCCGTGACGACGCCGAAGGCGCCCGACGTGCCGACGAACAGCTGCTTCCAGTCGACGCCCGTGTTGTTCTTGCGCAATGCCGAGGAGAGGTCGAGCACCGTGCCGGCCTCGTCGCCCAGCACTACGGTGAGGCCCAGAGTGTTGCGGCGCACGTCGCCGTAGCGCAGGAAGCGCGAGCCGCCGGTGTTGGTCGCTACCATGCCGCCCAGCCGCGGGTCCGCCCCGAGGTCGATCGGAAAGAACAGGCCCTGTTCCTCCAGCCGGCCGCTGAGGTCCGACAGCCGCAGCCCTGCGCCCGCCCGCACCGTGCGGTTGACCGGGTCGAGCTCGAACACGCCGGTCAGCCGGTCGAGGCTCAGCACGCCCTGCGCCCCGCTCGCGTCAGGCGTCGCGCCGGACACGAGGCCGGTATTGCCGGACTGCGGCACCAGCGGGATTGCATGCCTCACGCAATAGGCGACGACCGCGGAGACTTCCGACGTCGAAGTCGGCCGCGCCACGAAGGCCGCCCTGCCCTTGTCGTAGCGCGCACCCGTCTCGTAGGCAGCCATGTCGGCCGCCGCGACGAGAAGACCCTTCTCGCCGAGCAACGCCCGCAATGCCTCGATGTGCCCCGCTTCGATCATCGTGCGTCCGTCACTCGGCGGCGACGGCCTGGCCGATCACCGCGAAACAGGCCTCGATCGAGGCGCGCTCGATCTCGGCGTAATGGGCGAACTCGTCCAGCACCGAAGCCCCCAGATCGCGCTCGAACATGATCTGGTTGGGGCTCGCGACGAATTCCTGCGCCGCCTCGTCGCCGAGGTTGGACTGGAAGATGCCGGCCGCGCTCACAGGCAAGAAGTCCTCATAGACGATCGGGTCGAACTGGACGAGGCCGTCGGCGATCGCCGTTTCGAGGTCGACCCTGCGGCCGGCGACGGCGCGGCCCTTCTCGGTCAGCGAATAGCTGAAATAGCCGAGCCCCGCCTTGCGCAGCTCGTTCCAGTCGTCCGGAAGCGCCTTGAACACCTCGGCAAGTGCCGCCTCATAGGCGTCCGCATTCGAGCCGTCGGCGGCTGGGCGCACCTTGGCGCGCGTCTCGTTCAGCAGCGCATCGTAGAGCGCGCGGCCCTTCGGCGTCAGCGCCACGCCGCGCTGCTCGATCTCGCCGAAGCGGGCGGTGTGCGAGCCTTCCCGCCACTCGCCGTTGTCGCCGATGAAGGAAACCGGCTCCTCCAGCGCCTTGAACGAGGTCTGGCGCAAGAGGATCGGGCACTCGCGGGTCGGCGGACCTTCCACCACGGCCTTCGGCGCGATGCCGTGCTCCGGCATCAGCGCCTGCACCTTGTCGATGTCGAGCGTGCGCGGGGTCAGGTGATTGATGTGCGGCCCCTTGAACGAGACCACATCGGCGATCAGCCGGTGCGCATCGTGCAGGCGCTTGTACATGCCGGCATCGACGATCGCCCTGTCGTGCCAGCGGAACGTCTCCAGCACCTCGGCGACGAATTGCTTCGCATCCGCCTCGCCGAGCCCGCCCTGGCTTTCCGCCTTTTCGATCAGCCGCACCGCTTCGTCGGTGAAGATCTTTCGCGACGCGAGCACCTCTGCGGCCTGTTCGCGCAGCGCCGCATCGGCGATCAGGTCGAGCCGCAGCAGCGAGGTGAAGACGCGGAACGGATTGCGCTTCAGGCTCGCATCGCCGATCGGCCGGAACGCGGTCGAATGCACCGGCACGCCCGCCGTCGACAGATCATAATAGCCGACCGGATACATGCCCATCACTGCGAAGGCCCGGCGCATCATCGCCAGTTCCTGCGGCGTGCCGAGCCGGATCGCGCCGTGCCGCTCCTCGGAGATGCGGTCGAGCGAATCGGTCGCCTCCAGCCGCGCCTTCAGCGTCGGATCGGCCGAAAGCTTCTGCTGGTTCACCCGCGCGACCAGCGTCATCAGCGTGCCGTAGGCCGGCACCTCGTCGCGATACATCGCCGACATCGCGGCTGAGAAGGCGGAACGGATGTCGTCGGCGGAAACGAAGCGTGTATCGGTCATCGGGATCGGTCTCGAATTTATGCTAGCCATCATTCGCGATCCGGATCATATCTGAGCTTACGCGCGCGCTCTCATGATGTCTTTGACTGACTTGATGCGGAACCGGAATGAACCTGAGCCGAACCCTGATCCCTGACCTGATGGTCCTGCAGGCCTTCGAAAGCGCCGCCCGCCACGGCAATTTCACCCGTGCGGCGACCGAACTGAACCTGACGCAGAGCGCGGTCAGCCGGCAAGTCAAGACGCTGGAACAGCAGCTCGGCGTGCTTCTGTTCGAGCGGGTGCGCCAGCGCGCGGTCCTGTCCGACGCCGGCCGCCAGTTGTTGCCCTCGGTGCAGCGCCTGCTGGCGCAGTCGGAGGAGATGGTGCTGCGCGCCCGCGCCGGCGCCGACGGGCGCACGGTGCTGTCGATCGCTACCTTGCCCACCTTCGGCAGCCGCTGGCTTATGCCCCGCCTGCGCGATTTCCTCGAAGGCCATCCGGGCGTCGCCGTCGACGTCGCCTCCCGCGCGCAGCCGTTCGACCTGGAGGCGGAGGACGTCGACCTCGCCATCCATTACGGCCAGCCGGTATGGGCCAACGCCGTCTGCACCTATCTGTGCAGCGAGGTCATCCTGCCGGTGGCAAGTCCCGCGCTCCTCGGGGCAAGCGCGGTGCGCGAGCCGGCGGATCTCGAAACCCGGCCGCTGCTGCACCTCGCGACCCGGCCAAAACTGTGGGCCGAATGGTTCCAGCTCAACGGCCTCGGCGGCGAGCAGGCCTATCGCGGCAACCGCTTCGACCAGTTCGCCATGGTAATCGAGGCGACCGTGCGCGGCATGGGCTTCTCGCTTTTGCCGCTCTACCTGATCGAGGACGAGATCGCGTCGGACCGCCTGCGCATCGTTTTCGACCGCCCGATGCCGACCGACAACAGCTATTATGTCGTGCTGCCCGAGAGCAAACGCGACGACACGCTGGCCCAGGCCTTCCAGGCCTGGCTGCTGAGCCAGGTCGGCACGCGGCTGGCGTGAGATGCCGGAACGGTGCGCGGATCGGAACTGAAGATTGTTGGCTGGGGAACCTGGATTCGAACCAGGACTAACGGAGTCAGAGTCCGTGGGTCTACCGTTAACCTATTCCCCAACGCTGCCGAGAAAATCGTCGCGGCTATGGTGCGGCGGCTTTTATCGACGGGAGCGAAATAGTCAAGCCCAAAGGCGAATTCAAGGCATGTGCCGGACGGTCGCCGTCGTGTGATCCTCCTCGCAAGCCCCTTGGTGATTGGCCAACGGACTGCTATGTTATCGTCAACGCTAGACAAAGCGCGATGCCGCGTCCCGATCGGGTTCGCGCCGCGCACGAAGGACATCACGTGGACGACCCCGACACGAGCGGCAATGCGCCGCATCGCGGGGGGCATCCGGACGAAACCGGCGACGAACGCCGAACGTCCGGCGGCGATCGCGGACAACCGCGGCAGCCAGGCAAAGCGGCGACGCGCGAGCGGGCCGTGGCCCCCAGCCAGACACATCGCAAAAGGCGAAAGCGCAAGCGCGGCCGCAAGGTTTTTGCGCGCGACGGGTCAGCAGTGCCGGCGCCCCAGGCCGGCGCGAAGGATCCGCAAGGCCCGGCCGCACATGCGGGGACCGAGAATCGCGCGCACGCTGCCGTTGCGACGCACGGCACACCGCAGTCATCCAGCGGTGCGGCTGACGCCCCCTCGGCAGGCGCCTCCTCTTCCGGCGAATCCGCGGGCGCACCGAACGGCAGGAACGGCGCGGCGGCCTATCCGCGCGCGCCGCGCCCAGGCGACCAGCCGGTCTATGCCGCGCTCGACCTCGGCACCAACAATTGCCGGCTGCTCGTCGCGGTGCCGACCCGGCCCGGACAGTTCCGCGTCATCGACGCCTTCTCGCGCATCGTGCGGCTGGGCGAAGGACTGACGGCCACCGGCCGGCTCGGCGACGCCGCGATGGCCCGCGCCATCGACGCGCTCGCTGTGTGCGCCACCAAGCTCAGCCTGCGCGAGATCCGCATGAAACGGCTGATCGCGACCGAGGCCTGCCGCTCGGCCGGCAATGGCGAAGAGTTCCTCAGCCGAGTCACGGAGGCGACGGGGCTTGAGCTCGAGATCGTCGACCGCGAGACCGAGGCGCGGCTCGCCGTCTCCGGCTGCGGCTCGCTGGTCGAGCCGGACACAGAGGCGGTGGTGCTGTTCGACATCGGCGGCGGCTCCTCGGAGATCGCACTGATTGATCTTTCGGGCGAGCGCAGCCCGCATCTCGCCCGCCACATCGTCTCCTGGACCTCGCTGCCGGTCGGGGTCGTCTCGCTCGCCGAACGCTTCGGCGGCCGCCACGTCACGCGCGAGGTCTTCGACGACATGGTGGCCGACGTCGCGCGCATGCTCAATGCCTTCGAGGGGCGCGACAGGCTCGGCCGCCTCGTCGGCGGCGGCCGTTTCCATCTCCTCGGCACCTCCGGCACGGTGACGACGCTCGCCGGCGTCTATCTCGGGCTCGAGCGCTACGATCGCAAGCGGGTCGACGGGCTGTGGCTGGAACGCGCCGATGTTGACGCAATGACCGAGCGGCTGCTGGGCTGGGATTTCGCCGCCCGCGTCGCCAATCCCTGCATCGGCGCCGACCGCGCCGACCTCGTGCTCGCCGGCTGCGCCATCCTTGAGGCGATCCGTCAGGTCTGGCCGTCGGAGCGGCTGAGGGTCGCCGACCGCGGCCTGCGCGAAGGCATCCTCACTGAGCTGATGGCGTCGGACGGCGCCTGGCGGCGCAACCGCTGGCGGAGCGCGCCATGAAGAAGCCGACCTCTGGCAAGGGGCCGACCCGCGTCCTCCGAACGAAGATCAAGAAGAAGAGCGGACTGAAGGAATCCTCGCGCCGCTGGCTCGAGCGGCACATGAACGACCCCTATGTGCAGCGCTCCAAGGCGGAAGGCTACCGCTCGCGCGCGGCCTACAAGCTGATCGAGATCGACGAGCGCTACAAGCTGCTGAAGTCCGGCATGCGGGTGGTGGACCTAGGGGCCGCCCCCGGCGGCTGGTGCCAGGTCGCGGCGCGCAAGCTCGGCTCGACCGACGCGAAGCCGCTGATCGCTGCGATCGACTATCTCGACATGGACCCGGTGCCGGGCTGCGTGATACTGAAGAAGGATTTCCTCGACGACGACGCGCCCGCCGCCCTCATCGAGGCGCTCGGCGGCCCGCCCGACGTGGTGATCTCGGACATGGCAGCACCCACCACCGGCCATCGCCGCACCGACCACATCCGAACCATGCATCTCGGCGAGGTGGCCGCCGACTTCGCAATCTCGGTGCTGAAGCCCGGCGGACATTTCCTCACCAAGACCTTCCAGGGCGGCACGGCAAACGACCTCCTGACCATGCTGAAGCAAAACTTCAAGTCGGTGCATCACGTCAAGCCGCCGGCTTCGCGCGACGAGTCGGTGGAGCTGTTCCTGCTCGCGAAGGACTTCAAGGGGCGAAAGGACGTGGATCAGGTATTCTCAGGCTCCGAGGACTGACGCCCTCACTCCTGAGGCGGGTTGATCGGTGTCGTCGAGCGCGCCACCGGGGCCTTGCCGGACACCGAGCTGCCGGCGTCGGGATCGAGCCAGACGAAAGGCAGGGCGGCGAGCGAGGTGAGCGCCGCCACGATAAGGAAGGCCCAGACAAAAGCGTGGGTCGTCAGCGCCTCGCCGGTGATCAGCGAGATCGCCTCCAGCGCCCCGCCCGCCACCGCCACGCCCAGCGCGATCGAAATCTGTTGCGTTGCAGCCGCCAGCGCTGTCGCCTGCGCGGCCTGGGCCTCCGAGATCTCGGCGAAGACCAGCGCGTTGACCGAGGTGAAGAACAGCGAGCGCAGGAAGCCGGAGGCGAACAGCACGGCCACGATGACAGGCCAGGGTGTCCCGGCCGTGAAGGACGCATTGATGGCGATGAAGGCCGCCCCTGCCAGGCCGCCCGCGATCAGCACGTTGCGGAAGCCGCCGGCCCTGAGCGCCGCCGAGGCCATGAACTTGAGCAGGATCGCGCCGCCCGCCGAGGCAAATGTCAGCATGCCAGACTGGAACGGCGTCATGCCGAAGCCGAGCTGGAAGAACAGCGGCAGAAGGAACGGCACCGCGCCCGCCCCGATGCGGAACAGCGAGCCGCCGAGGATCGCGGCACGAAAGACAGGATTGGAGAAGAGCCTGAGGTCGAGGATCGGCAATGGAGTACGCCGAGCATGGCGCACGTAGAGCCAGCCGCACACGAGCCCGAACAGCGCGGTCGCCAGGCCAACGACGGGCGGCAGCGCCGGCAGGCTGACGACCGACAGGCCGAAGACGATGCCCGAGGCGGCCAGAGCCGACAGCACGAAGCCCTTCCTGTCGAGCGAACCGCCGCCGCTCGGCTCGATGTCGGGCAGCACGCGACCGGCGAGATAGATGCCGGCCAGTCCGATCGGCAGGTTGATCAGGAAGATCCAGTGCCAAGTGAAGAAGGTGGTGATGAAGCCGCCGACGGGCGGGCCGATCAGGGGGCCGATCAGACCCGGTATGGTGAGCCACGCCATCGCCTGCACCAGTTCGGACTTCGGCGTCGCGCGCACCAGAACGAGCCGTGCCACTGGTGTCATCATCGCGCCGCCCATGCCCTGCACGAAGCGCGCCACGACGAAGGCTCCGAGCGAGCCCGCGAACGCGCAGGCGACCGAGCCGACGACGAAGACGCCGATCGCGATGCGGAACACGCGCTTGGCGCCGAAGCGCTCCGCCATCCAGCCGCTCACCGGGATGAAGATCGCCAGCGACACGAGATAGGCGGTGAGCGCCAGCTTCAGTGCGACCGGGCTGGTGCCGATGTCGGAGGCGATCGCCGGCAGCGAGGTCGCGATGACGGTCGAATCCATCTGCTCCATGAACAATGCGACCGCCAGCACCAGAGGTGCCGTTCTGCCGAGCGGGGCAGGCTCCATGGATGTGGAGGAAGAATTTGCGCGATCCTGCATGTCGCCGCGCGGTTAGCACGGAGCGCGCGGCTTGTCGCCACCGATCGACAGGGCCAGCCGCTTTGCCTGAGGGCTACTTCTTCGCCAGCTCCTCGGCATACGCCTTCACGGCCTCGATCCGCTGTTGCGTCGCAGGATGAGTGGATAAGAAATCCGTCCCGGAGCCCTTTTCCAGCTTGTCGCGCATGATCTCGAGAAAGCCAACGATCGCCTCCGGGTCCTTGCCTGCCTTCAGCATCAGCTCGACGCTCGATCTGTCGGCCTCTGCTTCCTGTCCGCGCGAATAGGAGAGGCCCGCGAGCGCCGATCCCTGCACGAGGATGTCCTCCGCGCCCGCGCCAATGTCGCCGCCGATCAGCATGATGAGGGCCGCGATGCCCGCCGCGCGGTAGAGCTGGCGCAGCGAGTGCTCGCGCTCGACATGGCCGATCTCATGCGCCAGCACGCCGAGGACTGCATCCTGGCCCGGCACCAGCGTCACGAGTTCGTCGGTGAGGATGATCGAACCGTCGGGCAGCGCAAATGCGTTCGGGCCGATCGAGCTGCCTTTGCGGAAGTGTAGCGCATAGCCTCTCTCCCCGCGCGGCGTCAGCGCCGCAAGGGCAGAGAAACCCTCGCGGATCGATGCCTGTCGGGCTTCCGGCAGCTCGCTCTTCGCCAGCAGCGTCTCGTCCAGCGAGGCGAGCGCGCCCTGGCTCATCAGTTGCGGCACCACCGGCGGCGTGATCGCGACCGCCACCTCCACCAGCACCGGCACCGCAAAGCGGTAGATCAGGAAGCAGAGCCCCACGACGAGCGCGGCGAAGACGAACAGGCGCGGCCTGAAGCGCTCGAGTTGGTGGATGGCCCCTGCCGCGCGCACTGCGGCGCCTGCGATAGCGTCGACGCCGTCATTGTCCGCCGTCTCGAACAGGCTGCCGTCCGGGAAAGACAGCCGGCGCGGGATTGAGCCCACGCGCACGGAAAATTCGATTTCGGCCGGGGCCGCTCGTGCCAGCACAGCCTCGCCGGCCACAACGATCAGGTCGCCGTCGCCCGCCCTCGAGATAGCCGCCTCGACCTTGCGGCTCGACCCCGGCGGAAACCAGGCGCCGCGGACGGGTTCAGAAGCCAAAATCGAAGCCCTCGACGTCCATGTATTCGGCGCCCACCGCCGAACCGGTGTCCTGCACGTCGCCAAGATAGTCGTCGAGCGAACCGGAGACTTCGAGCGCGGTGGCGGCCGCCAGGAACGTCGCCATGCGGATCGCCGCCCACGGCCGCGCGAGGCCGAGCGACAGGACGGTCGCGACCAGGTTCGTCACGGTGATCCAGGTGAAGCGGCCGCGATGGATGGCGGAGCGGAAGCGGTGGCGTCCATCGACCACCGTGGCGTTCAGAGCCACGTTGCGCGTGCCGGCGCGGTAGATCAACGTCACGATGGCGAGGATGACAATGAAAGGCAGGAAGGACGTCATCAGCACCTGCAGGATCGCAACAACGACGGCGTCCGCGTCGTTCGTGCCGGTCGAGACATCCTCGTAAAGCGCATAGAGCGCGCTGCCGAGCGCCAGTGCGGACAGGCCCAGCACCACGAGGGTCGCGAGCAGGATCACCGCCGGCAGGAGCCACTGGCCGTAAAGCTTGCGCAGCGCCGGATCGCTCGTGATCGGCCTGCCGCCATACATCGTGTTGGCGAGCATATAGCGCCACATCCAGCGCGAAGCGACGGGCGCCAGGATACCGAGCGTCAGCCAGGTGACGGCACCACCCAGCACATAGGCGCGAAACGCGCCCCAGTAGCCGCCGTGGAAATCGAAGCGGACATTGCGAAAGCTCGTCACCCGCGCATTGAAGCGCAGCCCGCGCATGACGAACCAGGGCAGCGCCAGGACGAAGAGCGGGACCAAGACGAGGCCCGCCGGCGGCACCACGTTGAGGACGACGTTGTAGACCATGAGGACGATCAGCACGATGATCCGCCCGATCAGGATCTGCACCGGCCGTGCATGGTAGTCGAAGCTGGACCCTGCCAGATGCGTGTTGCCGTAGAAGTAGCGCAGCCGTCTTACTTTCGCCCAGGCAGAGTAGATGCCGAACGTCACGATGGTCAGCAGAATGTTGACGATCCAGATGCCGAAATATTCGCGGGTCGTGCCGGTGAAGACGAAAGGCTCGACGCTTCCTCCAACGCTTCTCGGTGGCTCCGAAGACAGCGGCTGTGCCGCCCTCCCCCAGGGTTGTGTCGTCGCCATGCCTGTCCCCGATCCCCATCGACGGCCGGTAACTTGCAACCCCCGGCAGAGGCTTGCAAGTGAAACGCGCGACAGCGGAAGCGGATTCGATGCTTTGCATTCCGTCGCAGTCGTGTTACCAGCCGCTGCCAATCCTGAAAGGGAAATTTCGAGTCGGCGCGGCCCACACCCCGGGCGTCAGCGCCATATTCGTATTCAAGGATCGGCCAATGGCGAAAATCATCGAGACCGCGACCGGCGCCCAGGCGCTCACCTTCGACGACGTGCTGCTCCAGCCCGGCCATTCCGACGTGATGCCGGGCGAGACCGACGTGCGCACCAGGATCGCTGGTGATATCGAACTCAATATCCCGATCCTGTCGGCGGCGATGGACACGGTCACCGAGGCCAGGCTCGCCATCTCGATGGCGCAGGCCGGCGGTATCGGCGTCATCCACCGCAACCTGTCGCCGGACGAACAGGCCGAGCAGGTCCGCCAGGTCAAGAAGTTCGAGTCCGGCATGGTGGTGAACCCGGTCACCATCGGCCCAGACGCCACGCTGGCCGACGCGCTGGCGCTGATGAAGGCGCACGGCATCTCCGGCATCCCGGTCGTCGAGAACGGCGGCGAAGGCGGCCAGCGCACGGGACGCCTCGTCGGCATCCTCACCAACCGCGACGTGCGCTTCGCCTCCGACCCGTCGCAGAAGGTCTACGAGCTGATGACGCGGGAAAACCTCGTCACCGTGCGCGAGAACCGCGTTGACCAGGACGAGGCCAAGCGTCTGCTCCACAGCCATCGCATCGAAAAGCTGCTGGTGGTCGACCAAAAGGGCCACTGCGTCGGACTGATCACCGTCAAGGACATCGAGAAGACGCAGCTCAACCCCAATGCCTCCAAGGACGCTCAGGGCCGCCTGCGGGTCGCCGCCGCCACCAGCGTCGGCCAGGACGGGTTCGAGCGCGCCGAGCGGCTGATCGCGGCCGGCGTCGACCTGCTGGTCATCGACACGGCGCACGGCCATTCGCAGCGCGTGCTCGACGCCGTCACCAAGGCGAAGAAGCTCTCCAACTCGGTGCGCATCCTCGCCGGCAACGTCGCCACCGCCGAGGGCACCCGCGCGCTGATCGACGCGGGCGCGGACGCGGTCAAGGTCGGCATCGGTCCGGGCTCGATCTGCACCACCCGCATCGTGGCCGGCGTCGGCGTGCCCCAATTGTCCGCCGTCATCGCGGCCGCCGAGGAAGCCGCGAAGTCAGGCGTATCGGTCATTGCCGACGGCGGCATCAAATATTCCGGCGATCTCGCCAAGGCGCTCGCCGCCGGTGCGAATGCCGCGATGATCGGCTCGCTGCTCGCCGGCACCGAGGAAAGCCCCGGCGAGGTCTACCTGCACCAGGGCCGCTCCTTCAAAGCCTATCGCGGCATGGGTTCGGTCGGCGCGATGGCCCGCGGCTCGGCCGACCGCTATTTCCAGGCCGAGGTGCGCGACACGCTCAAGCTTGTGCCGGAAGGCATCGAGGGCCAGGTTCCCTACAAGGGTCCGGTCGGCGGTGTGCTGCACCAACTCACCGGCGGCCTGAAGGCGGCGATGGGCTATGTCGGCGGGCGCGACCTGGCGGAGTTCCGCGAGAAGGCGCAGTTCGTGCGTATCTCCTCGGCCGGCCTGCGCGAGAGCCACGCCCATGACGTGACGATCACGCGCGAGAGCCCGAACTATCCGGGCGGAATGTAGGCCAGATCGGCGCAGCCAAAGGAACCATTCGACCACGCGCCGCGTCCCTATGCTATAGGGGACGAATCTCCCCTGGCAGGAGGAAGCCGCAAGGTGCCGCAGCGCGCATCGACCCTAGCCCCGTTCCGGCACCCGACCTTCCGAGCCCTCTGGATCGCGACGCTCGTCTCCAACCTCGGCGGGCTGATCCAGGGCGTCGGCGCGGGCTGGATGATGACGACCATTTCCGATTCGCACAGCATGGTCGCGCTGGTGCAGGGCGCCACCACCCTGCCCATCATGCTGTTCTCGCTCGCCTCGGGCGCGCTCGCCGACAATTTCGACCGGCGCCGGATCATGCTGTTCGCGCAGATCATGATGATGGTCGTGTCGGTGGCGCTCGCGGCAATCGCCTATCAGGGCTGGATCACGCCGTGGCTGCTGCTTGCCTTCACCTTCCTGCTCGGCTGCGGCACGGCGCTGCATAATCCGCCCTGGCAGGCCTCGGTGGGCGACATCGTGCCCCGCGAAGACCTTCCGGCCGCCGTGACGCTCAACTCGATGGGTTTCAATCTTATGCGCTCCGTCGGCCCGGCGGTCGGCGGCATCATCGTCGCGACAGCCGGTGTCGCGGCGGCGTTCCTCGCCAATGCCGTGAGCTACATCACGCTGATCGCAGCCCTGTGGCGCTGGAAGCCGGTCTATCCGCCGCGAGCCCTGCCGCGCGAGAGTTTCCTCAGCGCAATGTCAGCGGGCCTGCGCTACGTCTCGATGTCGCCAAACCTCCTGATCGTGATGTTCCGCGCCTGGCTGTTCGGCATCGCCGCGATCTCGTCTCTGGCTCTGCTGCCGCTGGTGGCGCGCGAGCTCGTCGGTGGCGGCGCACTGACCTATGGCGGCCTGCTCGGCGCCTTCGGCGTCGGCGCGATCCTCGGCGGCTTCATCAACGGTATCGTGCGCGAACGGTTCAGCAACGAGTGGATCGTGCGGCTCGCCTGCATCGGTTTCGGCCTGAGCAACATCCTCGTCGCCCTCAGCAGCAATGTCTGGCTCAGCCACCTGCTGCTGCTCCCTGCCGGCGCCTGCTGGGTGTTTGCGCTGTCGCTGTTCAACGTCACGGTGCAACTGTCGACCCCGCGCTGGGTCGTGGCCCGCGCACTCTCGCTCTACCAGACGGCCACGTTCGGCGGCATGGCAATGGGAAGCTGGCTCTGGGGCGCGGCTGCGGATGCGTCCGGTCCGGCCACGGCGCTCATCGTATCGGGTGCTGTCCTCATCGCCAGCGTCGCCGTCGGGCTATGGCACCGCCTGCCTGAGTTCGGCGCGCTCAACCTCGATCCGCTCGATCAGTTCCGGGAACCAGAGCTGCGTCTCGACCTCAAGGCCCGCAGCGGGCCGATCATGATCATGGTCGACTACACGATCGCGCAGGAGAACGTGCCCGCCTTCCTGGCCGCGATGACGGCGCGCCGGCGCATCCGGATCCGCGACGGTGCGCGGCAATGGGCGCTCCTGCGTGATCTCGAGAACCCCGAGGTCTGGACCGAGAGCTATCATGTCCCGACCTGGATCGAGTATCTGCGGCACAATCAGCGCCGCACGCAAGCCGATGCCGAAGTGAACGAAGCACTGCAGAAGCTGCACAAGGGGCCGGCGCGGCCGCGCGTGCACCGGATGATCGAGCGCCAGACCGTGCCGGTGAGTGACGACATGCCACTCAAAGGCACGCCAGATATCCTGTAGGCGCCACCGTGGATTGCATGCCACCGCGAATCGGGTAGCGTCGGCGCGGACACTGGGAGGCCGACTTGAACCAGACCGCCATTTTCTGGCCGATGCTGCTGCAGGTGGCCCTGATCTACGCGATCTATGCGCTGATCTCGGTGCGCCGCAAGGCTGCGGTGCGGGCCGGAAGCGTCAGGACGTCCGACTTCCGCGAGAACCGCAACGAGCCGCCCGAAAGCCTGTTCGTCCGCAACAACCTCGCCAACCAGTTCGAACTGCCGGTGCTGTTCTTCGCGGCTTGCCTGGCGCTCTACGTGGCCAACGGCGTCAACATGCTCACCGTCGCGCTGGCCTGGATCTTCGTCCTGTCACGCTGCGTGCACGCCGCGATCCACGTCACCACCAACCGCATCCGCCACCGCCAGCCCGCCTTCGTCGTTGGCTTCCTCGCCTTGCTGGTGATCTGGGTCTGGTTCGCGCTGCACATCGCCGGCCTCGTCTGAGCCGAACAGGCGTTTCAGCGTCGCGGCGAGTGCTGCGCATTCGTTGCCGCGCGCGCTGCCGCGACGCCACACAAGGCCGAGCGTGCGGGCCGGCGCCGGCTCGGCGAAGGGAACGATCCGCACGTCGCGCATCTCGCCGGCCGATGGTAGCGCAATCGAAGGAATCAGCGTCACGCCGAAGCCATGCGCGACCATCTGCAACAGCGTGGTGAGGCTGGTCGCGCCATAGTTCGCCATCGCGGCCGGGCGGGCGCTGCCGCAGACGGCCAGCGCCTGGTCGCGCATGCAATGTCCCTCCTCCAGCAGCATCAGCCGTTCGAGCACCGGGCTCTCCGGCGGCACCGGGGGTTTGACGAAGCCCGGCTCCGACGCCGGGATCGCAAGCAGGAACGTGTCCTCGAAGACCGGCTCGGCGGCGAGCCCCGCCTCCTCGAGCGGCAGAGCGACAAGTGCGGCGTCGATGCGCCCGCCGAGCGTCTCGTCGACCAGCGTCCGCGTCACCGACTCGCGCAGTTCGAGCGTCAGCGAGGGGAAGAGGCCGCGAAGTTCGGGCAGCACCTTCGGCAGGATGTATGGCGCGACGGTGGGGATGATGCCGAGCCTGAGCTTGCCCTCCATCGCCAGCCGGCCGCGCCTGGCGGTGGTTTCCAGGTCACGGATCTCGTCGAGAATCGCCTCGATGCGCGGCTGGAGCGCCCGGCCGTCCTCGGTCATGCCGACTGCCTTGCCGCCACGCTCGAACAGCCGGCATCCCAGCCGCTGCTCCATCTCCGCGATCTGCGCCGAGAGCGCCGGCTGCGTCACGCCCGCGAGCTCCGCCGCGCGGCCGAAATGGCGCGTCTGCGCCAGCGCGTCGAAATATTCCATCTGCCGGACGGTCAATCTGATCATAAGATCAGATTATCACGACGAACATGAAACGCAATTTGCGTTTATCGTCTGGGTTTTCTAGTTTGGAACCATTCCAGACTAGGCAGCCGCCTAAAGATCCGCTTCGAGCGCGGCAGCCAAGGGAATTCGCACGACACATTGGTGTACCCCGCTCCACGGGGGGCGCCGGGATACGATCGGAGAACGATATGGACGCGCTAGAGGTCAATGAAAACACGGAAGCCAACCCGGAGCCGAAATGCCCGGTGGCCCATGGCGCGACGATCGCCTCGAACCCGTCGATGCGATCGAACCGCGACTGGTGGCCGAACCAGCTCAACCTGAAGATTCTGCACCAGCACTCCTCGCTCTCCGATCCGATGGGGGAGGACTTCGACTATGCCGAGGAATTCCAGAAGCTCGACCTGGAGGCCCTGAAGAAGGACCTCACCGCGCTGATGACCGATTCGCAGGACTGGTGGCCGGCCGACTTCGGCCACTACGGTCCCCTCTTCATTCGCATGGCCTGGCACTCCGCCGGCACCTACCGCACCGCTGACGGCCGCGGCGGCGCCGGAGCCGGCCAGCAGCGCTTTGCGCCGCTCAATTCCTGGCCGGACAATGTCAACCTCGACAAGGCCCGCCGCCTGCTTTGGCCGATCAAGCAGAAATACGGCAACAAGATCTCCTGGGCGGATCTGATGATCCTCACCGGCAACGTCGCGCTCGAATCGATGGGCTTCAAGACCTTCGGCTTCGCCGGCGGACGCGCCGACGTCTGGGAGCCCGAGGAAGACGTCTACTGGGGCAAGGAGAACGTCTGGCTGGACGACAAGCGTTATTCGGGCGATCGCGAGTTGGAGAACCCGCTGGCTGCCGTCCAAATGGGCCTCATCTACGTCAATCCCGAGGGTCCGAATGCCAATCCGGACCCGATCGCCTCGGCCCGCGACATCCGCGAGACCTTCGCCCGCATGGCGATGAACGACGAAGAGACCGTCGCGCTGATCGCCGGTGGCCACACCTTCGGCAAGACCCACGGCGCAGGCGACGCGAAGCTCGTCGGTTCGGAGCCGGAAGCCGCCGGCATCGAGCAGCAGGGCCTGGGCTGGGCCAGCAGCTTCGGCACCGGCAAGGGCGGCGACACGATCGGCAGCGGCCTCGAAGTCACCTGGACCTCGACGCCGACCAAGTGGACGAACAACTTCTTCTGGAACCTGTTCGGTTACGAATGGGAGCTGACCAAGAGCCCGGCCGGCGCGCACCAGTGGACGCCGAAGCACGGCATGGGCGCAGGCACGGTGCCGGATGCGCACGACAAGTCCAAGCGGCACGCACCCGCGATGCTGACATCCGATCTCGCCCTGCGCTTCGATCCCGTCTACGAGAAGATCTCGCGGCGGTTCTACGAGAACCCCGACGAGTTCGCGGATGCCTTCGCCCGCGCGTGGTTCAAGCTGACGCACCGCGACATGGGTCCCCGTGCCCGTTATCTCGGTCCGGACGTGCCCGCCGAGGAACTGATCTGGCAGGATCCGGTGCCGGAAGTCGACCATGTGCTGATCGACGAGCAGGACGCGGCAGCCCTCAAGGCGAAGATCCTCGCCTCCGGCCTCTCCATCTCCGACCTCGTCTCGACCGCCTGGGCTTCGGCCTCGACCTTCCGCGGCTCCGACAAGCGCGGCGGCGCCAACGGCGCGCGCATCCGGCTCGCACCCCAGAAGGACTGGGAGGTCAACCAGCCGGCCCGGCTCGCGACGGTTCTTGCAAAGCTCGAAGCCGTTCAGAAGGAGTTCAACGAGGCGCAGGCCGGCGGCAAGAAGGTCTCGCTCGCCGATTTGATCGTGCTGGCCGGCAATGCCGGCGTCGAGCAGGCGGCCGCCAAGGCAGGATACCCGACCGAGGTTCCGTTCGTGCCCGGCCGCACCGACGCCACGGCCGAGCAGACTGACATCGAGTCCTTCGCGGTGCTAGAGCCGATCGCCGACGGCTTCCGCAACTACCTAAAGGGCAAGTACACCGTCTCCGCCGAGGAGATGCTGGTCGAGAAGGCGCAGTTGCTCACGCTCACGGCGCCGGAAATGACCGTGCTCGTCGGAGGCCTGAGGGTTCTCGGCGCGAACGTCGGCAACTCGACCCATGGCGTGTTCACGAACACGCCCGAGACGCTGACCAACGACTTCTTCGTCAACCTGCTTGACATGGCGACCGTGTGGAAGCCGGCGGCGGGCATCGAGGGCGTGTTCGAGGGACGTGACCGGGCGAGCGGCGAACTCAGGTGGACCGGCACCCGCGTCGACCTGGTCTTTGGCTCGCATTCGCAGCTGCGCGCGCTGTCCGAAGTCTATGGCAGCGCCGACGCCAAGGCGAAGTTCGTGGACGACTTCGTTTCGGCATGGGCCAAGGTGATGCACGCCGACCGTTTCGACATCGCCTGATCGCGGCGCACCCGTCAGGGAGCCCGCCACATCAGCCTGAATTTCTGCTCGAAAGACGGGCGCGGAGAGATCCGCGCCCGTTTTTCGTTGGGGCTGGGCCGCTTTTGGATTATGCACCCTCTGCATAAAAACCCGACGATTGACCGGATGTTGCCCTTGCAACATACTCGGTAGTATGTTTCGGGACAGGGAGGAGTTCCGACTATGAATTTCACGCACGCCAACGGCATCGTGCTGCATTACGAGGACACGGGCGGCGATCGCCCCGTCATCGTGTTTGCGAACTCGCTGGGAACCGACTTCCGCATCTGGGACAAGGTCGCGGCAGCGCTGCGTCCCGACTTCCGCATCATCCGCTACGACAAGCGCGGTCACGGCCTCTCGGAGGCGACGCCGGCCCCCTACGCGATGAGCGACCATGTCAACGACCTCGCAGCGCTGCTCGACGAACTGCGCGTGAAGGCGGCGGTGATCGTGGGCCTTTCCGTCGGCGGCGTCATTGCGCAGGGTCTGGCCGCCATTCGTCCGGATCTCGTGCGCGGCCTCGTCCTGTCTAACACCGCACACAAGATCGGCACGCAGGAAAGCTGGAATGCACGGATCGCGACCGTCGAGGCCGGCGGCATCGAGAGCATCGCCGACGCCGTGATGAAGCTGTGGTTCACGCCGGCCTTCCGCTCGCCCTCAAATGCGGAATTCGCCGGCTGCTGCGCCATGCTCGTGCGTTCCCCGCTCGCCGGCTATCTCGGCACATGCGCGGCGCTGCGCGACAGCGACCTGACGGAATCGACCCGGGCGCTCAAGGTGCCGGTCCTCTGCATCGTCGGCGATCAGGACGGCTCGACGCCGCCCGATCTCGTGCGCTCGACCGCCAACCTCATCCGCGGCGCGGATTTCCGCATCGTCGCGGATGCCGGCCATATCCCCTGCGTGGAGCAGCCTGCTGCGGTCACCGCCCTGATCCGCCAGTTCATCAATACCGCCCGGCTCGCCTAACGGCGACCATTCTTTCGCACCGACCCACCTGGAGTAGCTGATGTCCCAACCTGTGACTGTCACCCGCGACGGAAATGTCGCCATCGTGACGATCGACAACCCGCCAGTGAACGCGATGTCGTTCCACGTCCGCGAGCCGCTGCACCGGGTGCTGCTTGAACTTCGCGACGATGCGTCGGTGGACGCGATGGTGCTCGCCTGCGCGGGGCGCACCTTCGTGGCAGGCGCCGATATTTCCGAGTTCGGCAAGCCGATCCAGGATCCGTTCCTGCCCGAGATCATCGACCGGATCGAGACCTTCCAGAAGCCGACGGTCGCAGCAATCCACGGCACCGCGCTCGGCGGCGGTCTCGAACTCGCCATGGGCTGCCATTTCCGCGTCGCCGACGCCGCGGCCAAGGTCGGCCTGCCCGAGGTGAAGCTCGGCATCCTGCCCGGCGCCGGCGGCACGCAGCGCCTGCCGCGACTCGCCGGCCCGTCCAAGGCACTCAAGATGATCGTGTCCGGCACGCCGATCGGCGCCAAGGATGCACTGGCCTCAGGCATCGTTGACGCGGTCGTCGAGGGTGACCTGGTCGCCAATGCCGTGAAGTTCGCCCGTGAAAAGATCGCCTCGAAAGCTTCTCTCGTGCCCGTCAGCCAGCGCGACGACAAGCTCGCGCCGGTACGTGCGAACATCGCGGCCTTCGACGCCGAGATCGCGGAGGTGCTGAAGAAGTCGAAGGGCCTCGACGCGCCAAAGGCCTGCGCGCAGTCGGTGCGCAACAGCGTCACCATGCCCTATGCCGAAGGCGCCAAGGCCGAGCGCAACTTCTTCTTCGAACTCGTCAAGGGCGACCAGTCGCGCGCGCAGCGCCACCTGTTCTTCGCCGAGCGCGAGGCGAACAAGGTGCCGGGCGTCGGCAAGGAGGACAAGCCGCGCAAGATCGCCAAGGTCGGCGTCATCGGCGCCGGCACCATGGGCGGCGGCATCTCGATGTCCTTCGTCAACGGCGGCATCCCGGTCACCATCCTCGAAATGTCCGACGAAGCGCTGAAGCGCGGCCTCGGCGTCATCGAGAAGAACTACGGCATCTCCGTCTCGCGCGGCTCGCTGACCGAGGAGGCCAAGGCGAAGCGCATGTCGATGTTCAAGGGCACGACCGACTACGCCGATCTCGCCGACTGCGACCTCATCATCGAGGCCGTCTTCGAGGAGATGGGCGTCAAGGAGAAGGTGTTCAGCACGCTCGACAAAATCGCCAAGCCGGGCGCGATCCTAGCGTCCAACACCTCCTATCTCGACGTCAACGAGATCGCGAAGTTCACCAGCCGCCCGCAGGACGTGCTCGGCATGCACTTCTTCTCGCCGGCCAACGTGATGAAGCTGCTGGAGATCGTACGCGGCGCCAAGACCGCGCCGGACGTCATCGCCACCGCGATCGCCGTCGGCAAGGCGATCGGCAAGGTGCCGGTGGTCGTCGGCGTCTGCCACGGTTTCGTCGGCAACCGCATGCTCGGCGCCCGCGGCGCCGAGGCCGAGGACCTTTTGCTCGAGGGTGCGACGCCTGCCCAGGCCGACAAGGTCTTCACCGATTTCGGCTGGCCGATGGGCACCTACCAGATGTGGGACCTCGCCGGCCTCGACATCGGCTGGCGCACGCGCAAGTCGCTCGGCAAGACGGCAGCCATCGGCGACGCGCTGTGCGAGCAGGGCCGCTACGGTCAGAAGACCGGCAAGGGCTACTACCTCTATCCGGACGGCCGCACGCCGGTCTCCGATCCGGAGGTCGAGGCGCTGATTGTCGAAAAGGCGCGCGAGAAGGGCGTCAACCGCCGCGACATCTCCGACGAGGAGATCACCGAGCGCATGATGTATCCGATGATCAACGAGGGCGCGCGCATCCTGGAGGAGGGCATCGCCATCCGCTCCTCCGACATCGACACGGTCTGGGTCAATGGCTACGGCTTCCCGGTCGGCAAGGGCGGCCCGATGTTCTGGGCCGAGCTCGTCGGCTTGCCGAAGATCGTCGAGCGGCTCGACTATTGGTACGGCAAGACCGGCAAGGAGGTCTACAAGCCCTCGCCGCTGCTCAGGAAGCTGGCCGCCGAAAACGGCAGCTTCGCCGATGCCACCAAGGCCGCTGCATGATCCAGGCGATCGCGGGCGACGCCTGGCCCTGGGCCAGGTCCTATCCGGGGGGCTTCTCCCCGGACGTTGCCCTCGACACCTGGCCCGTCCATGAGGCTGTCGACCGGAGCGCCGAGCAATTCGGCGATACGATCGCCTTTATCTTCCGCAACGCGAAGATCAGCTACCGCGATCTGAAACGTGAGGCCGACCGCGCCGCGGCCGGTTTCGCGGCAATCGGCATCGGCAAGGGGGACCGGGTCGCGCTTCTCCTGCCCAACACGCTCTACCACCCCTACGCCTTCTTCGGCGCGCTGAAGGCTGGCGCGACGGTGGTGCATCTCTCCCCGCTCGACGCGCCGAAAGTCATCGCCCACAAGCTCTCCGATTCCGGAGCGCGGACGCTGGTCACCACCAATATCGGCAGCATCGCGGCCGGCGTCGTTCCGCTCCTCGGGTCCGGCCTGGTGGACCGCATCATCGTCGGCGACGATGTACGCTTCGGCCCATCTCCGCTCACCGGCCCGTTGCCCGCCGCAGACGGCATGACCGCCTGGGACGACTTCGTCGAAGCCACCGTCCCCACAGCCTTCCCGCCCGTCGCAGTCGAGGATCTTGCCCTGCTGCAATATACCGGCGGCACGACCGGCCTGCCCAAGGCGGCGATGCTGACGCATGCGAACATGTCGGCAGCCGCCTCCTCCTACGCGCTTTGGAGCGCAGCGGACGGGCTAACGCGGCTCGGCCAGGAAAAGGTGCTGCTGGTCCTTCCCCTGTTCCATATCTACGCGCTGGTCGCCGTGATGCTGCGTGCACTGATCGACGGCCAGACGATGGTCCTGCACACGCGCTTCGACGCCGAGACAGCGCTCGCCGAAATCGAGGCGGGAGTGACCGTCTTCCCCGGCGTGCCGACGATGTGGATCGCCATCTGCTCCCTGCACGGCTTCGAGAAGCGCGACATCTCCTCGCTGCACTATTGCGGCTCCGGCGGCGCCCCCCTGCCCGTCGAGGTCGCACGCAGGCTGAAAGACCTCGCCGGCATCGAACTGCTCGGCGGCTGGGGGATGACCGAGACCTCGCCCGCCGGCACAAACATCCCGCGCGGCCGTCCCGACAAGGCGGGCACGATAGGCCTGCCGCTGCCCGGCATCCGCATGCGCATCGTTTCGCTCGACGATCCGCGCCGCGAACTCGCTTCCGGCGAGACCGGCGAGATCGCGGTGAAGGGCGCCAACGTCACCTCCGGCTATCTCAACCGGCCGGAAGAGAATGCGGCTGCCTTCGCCGAAGGCTGGTTCCTGACGGGCGACATCGGCCACATGGACGAGGACGGCTTCTTCTTCCTCGTCGACCGCAAGAAGGACATGATCATCTCCGGCGGCTTCAACGTCTATCCGCAGATGATCGAGCAGGTGATCTACGAACATCCGGACGTCGAGGAGGTGCTGGTGATCGGCATTCCCGACGACTATCGCGGCGAGGCGGCGAAGGCCTTCGTCAAGCTGCGCGCAGGCGCCGCCGAACTGACGCTGGAGGGCCTGCGCGCCTTCCTCAAGAGCCGGCTTGGCCCGCACGAAGTGCCCGCCGCGCTGGATATCCGCGCAGCCCTGCCGCGAACGCCGGTGGGCAAGCTTTCCAAACTCGAACTCAAGCGGGAAGAGCGGGACAAGGCCGCATCCCAAAGCCAAGGAGCCTGAAGAATGGTCGACGCCGTCATCGTATCCACCGCCCGCACGCCGATCGGCAAGGCCTATCGCGGCGCCTTCAACGACACCACGGGCGCGACGCTCGGCGGCCATGCGATCGGGCATGCGCTGAAGCGCTCCGGCATCGAGGGCGCCGAGATCGAGGACGTCATCATGGGCTGTGCGATGCCTGAGGGCACCGACGGTGTCAACGTCGCGCGCCGCGCGCTGCTGACGGCCGGCCTGCCTGTCACGACCGCCGGCACCACGATCGACCGGCAATGCTCGTCGGGCATCCAGTCGATGTCGCTGCTTGCCAACGCCATTCGCAACGACGGCGTCAAGATCGGCATTGCCGGCGGCCTGGAATCGATCAGCCTCGTTCAGAACGAGCACCAGAACACGTTCCGGCTCAAGGACGAGAAGCTGCTGTCGCTGCACCCGGCGGCCTACATGCCGATGATCGACACCGCAGAGGTCGTCGCCAAGCGCTACGGCATCTCGCGCGAGCGGCAGGACGAATATGCTCTGGAATCGCAGAAGCGCACCGCCGCTGCCCGCGAGGCCGGCCGCTTCGCCACGGAGATCGCGCCGATGAAGACGCGTATGGCCGTGGTCGACAAGGAGACGAAGGAAATCTCCTACAAGGAGATCGAGGTCGCGCATGACGAAGGACCGCGCGCCGACACGACGGCGGCAGGCCTTGCCGGCCTCAAGCCGGTGCGCGAGGGCGGTGTCGTCACCGCCGGCAATGCCAGCCAGCTCTCGGACGGCGCGGCCGCTTCGGTGATGATGAGCAGCAAGGAGGCCGAGAAGCGCGGCCTCACCCCGCTCGGGATCTTCCGCGGCTTCAACGTCGCCGGCTGCGAGCCCGACGAAATGGGCATCGGTCCGGTCTTCGCCGTGCCGCGGCTGCTCGAACGCCATGGCCTGAAGATCGACGACATCGGCCTGTGGGAGCTCAACGAGGCCTTCGCCGTGCAGGTGATCTACTGCCGCGACCGACTCGGCATCGACCCGGCCAAGCTCAATGTCGACGGCGGCGCGATCGCGGTCGGCCACCCCTACGGCATGAGTGGCGCGCGGCTCGCCGGACACGCGCTGATCGAGGGCAAACGCCGCGGCGTAAAGTATGCCGTCGTCACCATGTGCATCGGCGGCGGCATGGGCGGCGCTGGGCTGCTGGAGATCGTGTGAGGACAACCATCTTCTCCCCGTTCACGGGGAGAAGATGCCGGCAGGCAGATGAGGGGCAGCGCCTGCGTCGGACAGAAAATGCCCCTCATCCGGCCCTTCGGGCCACCTTCTCCCCGTGAACGGGGAGAAGAGAAAAGAGGGAGAACGCCAATGGACCTTCGCTTCACGCCCGAGGAAAACGCCTTCCGCGAGGAGGTTCGCGCCTTCTTCGCCGAGAACCTCGATCCCGAGATTCGCCGCAAGACGGTGGACGGCGAGTATCTCGGCAAGGAGGACCTCGTCGCCTGGTCGCGCGTGCTGAACGCGCATGGCTGGGGTGCGCCGCACTGGCCGGTCGAGCACGGCGGCACCGGCTGGGACCCGATGCGGCAGTATATCTTCCTGGAGGAACTGCAGAAATTCCCTGCCCCTCAGCCGCTCGCCTTCGGCGTCAACATGGTGGGGCCGGTCATTTACACCTTCGGCTCAAAGGCACAGAAGGAGCGCTTCCTGCCGCGCATCCGCAATCTCGACGACTGGTGGTGCCAGGGCTTCTCGGAGCCCGGGGCCGGCTCCGACCTCGCCTCGCTCAAGACCCGCGCGGTGCGTGACGGCGACCACTACATCGTCAACGGCCAGAAGACGTGGACCACGCTTGCGCAATATGCCGACTGGATCTTCTGCCTCGTGCGCACCAACACCGAGGCCAAGAAGCAGGAAGGCATCTCCTTCCTGCTGATCGACATGAAGACGCCCGGTATCGAGGTCCGCCCGATCGTGACGATGGACGGCGGCCGCGAGATCAACGAGGTCTTCCTCACCGACGTGCGCGTGCCCGTCGAAAACCTCGTCGGCGAGGAGAACAAGGGCTGGGACTACGCAAAGTTCCTGCTCGGCAACGAGCGCACAAACATCGCCCGCATCGGCGTGTCCAAGCAGCGCATCGCCCGCATCCGCGAACTCGCGGCGCTTGAACTCTCCGGCGGCAGGCCTCTCATTGAAGACGAGCGCTTCCGCGAGAAGCTCGCCTCGATCGAAATCGACCTCAAGGCGCTGGAACTGACCCAGCTTCGCGTCGTCGCCGCCGATGCCAAGCGCGGCAATACCGGCAAGCCCGATCCTGCGTCCTCAATCCTCAAGATCAAGGGCTCGGAGATCCAGCAGGCAACCACGCACCTCCTGATGGAGGTGATGGGTCCGTTCGCCCTGCCCTACCAAAGCCACGACCTCGACGGCCGCAACGAGCCTTTCGACGGGCCCGAATACGCGGCGCACGCCGCGCCGTCCTATTTTAACAATCGCAAGGTCTCGATCTACGGCGGCTCGAACGAGATCCAGAAGAACATCATCGCCAAGGCCGTGCTGGGATTGTGAGGACGCAATGGATTTCGACCTGACCGAGGAACAGTCGCTCATCAAGGACCAGCTCGACCGGTTGTTGAAGGACCGCTACGGCTTCGAGGAGCGCAAGAAATACATGGCCGCGCCTGAGGGCTTCAGCCCGGACATGTGGTCCGCCTATGCCGAGATGGGCCTGATGGCGCTGCCCTTCGCGGAGGAGCATGGCGGCATCGGCGGCGGGCCGGTGGAGACCATGATCGTGATGGAATCCTTCGGCCGGGTGCTGGCGCTGGAGCCCTATTTCGCGACCGTCGTGCTCGGCGGCGGCTTCCTGCGTTCCGGCGCCAGCGACGCCCAGAAGGGTGAGCTGATCCCCGGCATCGCCGACGGCTCGGCCAAATACGCCTTCGCCCAAGTCGAGCGCGGCGCGCGCTACGACCTCGCGCATGTCTCCACCACCGCTGCGAAGGATGGCTCCGGCTGGAAGCTCTCCGGCGCCAAGAGCCTGGTCCTGCATGGCGACAGCGCCGACAAGCTGATCGTCACAGCACGCACCGGCGGTAGGCCCGGCGAAGAGGCGGGTGTCGGCGTCTTCGTCGTCGACGCAGGTGCCGCAGGCGTCTCGCGGCGCGGCTACCCGACCCAGGATGGCCTGCGCGCCGCCGAAATCTCCTTCGACAATGTGCGGGCTGAACATGTGCTGGGCGATCCCGGCAGCGGCATGCCGCTTGTCCGCACCGTCGTCGACCAGGCGATTGCGGCGCTCGCGGCGGAGGCCGTCGGCGTCATGTCGGCCATGCACGAACTCACCGTCGACTACATCAAGGTGCGCAAGCAGTTCGGCGTCGCCATCGGCCAATTTCAGGTGCTTCAGCACAAGGCGGTCGACATGTTCATCGCCACGGAGCAGATGCGCTCAATCGCCATGTTCGCGACCATGATGGCAGACAGCGACGACGCAGCAGAGCGCGCCCGCGCCATGCATGCGGCCAAAGCCGAACTCGGCCGTGGCGGTAAGCTCGCCGGCGAAAACGCCATCCAGCTGCACGGCGGCGTCGGCATGACGATGGAATATGCCGTCACGCACTACTTCAAGCGCCTGACGATGATGAACACGCTCTTCGGCGATGGCGATTTTCATCTGCGCAGGCTCGCCGCGCTTGGAGGGTTGTTCGACAAGGCGGCGTAGGCATCGAGGCCAACCGTCGTTCCGGGACCGCTGGCCTGCCTGCACCTTGCGGGAAAAGACAAGGCAGCAGGGCCTCTATCCGAACCTCGTCGGCGACAGGGCCGGCAACAGCGCCTCCAGCTCATCTGGCGGCCGCTCGCCCTTGACCAGCGCAGCGGCGAGCGCCGACAGGGCCGGGGAGGTCTGTATGCCGTAGCCGCCCTGCCCCGCCAGCCAGAAGAACCCGTCGTCGCCGAAGCCCACGACCGGGGTGCGGTCGGGCGCGAAGGTGCGCAGGCCGGCCCAACTGCGCTCGACGCGGTTGACCGGAACGTCCACCGCCTGTTCGAAGCGCCAAAGCCCTTCGGCCAGCACCATGTCGTCGACATAGGCGTCGTGCGGATCGACCGAAATCTCCTCGGTCGGCGACACGTAGAGCTTTCCTGCATCGGGCTTGGCGTACCAGCCCTCGGCGGAATCGGCGATCAGCGGCCAACCGGCGATGTCATATGCCTCCGGCGCCGGGATCACCGCTATCGAACGGCGCATTGGCTGCAGGCCGAGCGAGGCGACACCCGCCCTCCCCGCCACGTCATCGGCCCAGGCGCCCGCCGCGTCCACAAGGATGGTCGCTGTGAGCGCTCCCCCTGGCGTGTCGATCCGCCAGCGGCCGCCTTCGCGCGCCGCCGAGAGCATCGGCGTGCCGACCATCAGCGTCGCGCCATTGGCCCGCGCATTGCGCAACCAGCCCTCGTGCAGCGCCGACACGTCGATGTCCTGTGCATCGCGTTCGTAGGCCGCGGCTGCCAGCTTCTCCGGACGTAGCGCCGGCACCATGGCAAGCGCCTGCTCGCGTGTCAGGATTTCCATGCCGTGCGCGCCTTCGAGCATCGCCTCATGCCTGGCGAGCCCGTCCACGTCGGCGACGTTTAGCACGCCGCGCGGGGTCAGCAGCGGATGCGGGAAGAGGCTGGCATCGCCCTGTTCGAACAGCGGCGCGCTCGCCGCGTTCAGCACCCGGATGACGGCATTGCCGTAGTTGCGGATATAGATCGCAGCCGACCGCCCGGTCGAATTGGTAGCCGTGGCGGGCTTCCTGCTCGAGGATCGCGACCCTCGGCCCCGCCCCAAGCGCTGCCGCGAGGCCGACACCGGCGATGCCGGCTCCTATGATGACGATGTCGAGATCCGTGTTCATGGGTCGTGGTTAGACCGGCGACCGAAGCGAGGCAACGGCGGTGGGATGGCCCAGCCTCCCCGGTCCCGAAAACCATTGCTCCCCGGCATCAGTGGTGGCATGAGTCCGCGCACCAGAACGAGGATCGTGTCCGATGGAATACCGCAAGATCACCGACGACTTCGCCGTGACCGGCCAGATCACCGCCGAGGACATCCCGACCATCAAGGCCGCCGGCTACAAGAGCGTCATCTCGAACCGTCCGGATCCGGAAGACGGTGCCGTGCCGCACGAAGGCATCGAGGCGGCGGCAAAGGCGGCGGGGCTGGAGTTCCGCTACATCCCCGTTGTCAGCGGCGCGATCACGTCCGAGGACGTCGAGAAGATGGCCGATGCGCTGGACGAGATGGAAGGCCCGATCTTCGCCTACTGCCGCTCCGGCGCACGCTCGACCAACCTCTACATGATGGCGAAGCAGCTGCGCGGCTAGTACAGCCATCGCAGCATGAAAAGCGAGATCGCCGGGAAGACCACCAGGATAGCGGTGCGGACGAGATCGCTGATGACGAAGGGGGTCACGCCCCTGTAGGTCGCCAGGATCGGCGTTTCCTTCGCCATCGAATTGATGACGAACAGATTCATGCCGACCGGCGGCGTGATTAGGCCGACCTCGACCACGATCAGCACCAGAATGCCGAACCAGATGGCGAACTCCTCCGGCTGGAGGCCGTAGTCGAGCGCCGTCACGATCGGGAAGAAGATCGGGATCGTCAGCAGGATCATCGACAGCGAATCCATCACGCAGCCGAGGATCAGATAGAGGACGAGGATTCCGACCATGACGACCCACGGATTGAAGCCTTGGCCGGATATGTAGGCGGCGGCTATCTGCGGCATCTGCGTCAGCGCGAGAAAGCCGTTATACATCGCCGCGCCGAAGACGATGAAGAAGATCATCGCAGTCGCGCTGGCGGTCATGAGGATCGACTGGACGAGTGTCCGCCGGGTCAAACCGCCATTGATCCAAGCGATCAGGCCGGTGCCGGCGGCGCCGACCGCAGCACCCTCCGTCGGCGTGAACCAGCCGAAATAGATGCCGCCCACCACGGCGAGGAAAACCAGCAACACCGGCCATACGTCGACGAGGGCGCGGAAGCGCTCACCATAGGGCAGGCGCGGCGACTGCCCGGCCGTCTCGGGGTAGAGCCGGACATATATCGAGATGGCGATCATGTAGCCGATCGCCGCGAGGATGCCGGGCACAAAGGCAGCGAGGAACAGCTTGGCGATATTCTGCTCGGCGAGAATGGCGTAGATCACCAGCACAATCGACGGCGGGATCAGGATACCGAGCGTGCCGCCGGCCGCCAGTGTTCCGGTCGCAAGCCCGCCCGAATAGCCGTAGCGCTTCAGCTCCGGCAGCGCGACCTGCGCCATCGTGGCCGCCGTCGCCAGCGAGGAACCGCAGATCGCACCGAAGCCGGCGCAGGCACCAATCGCAGCCATCGCCACGCCGCCACGCCGGTGGCCCAGCCAGGCGTTCGCCGCCTTGAACAACGACTGCGACATACCGCCGAGGCCGGCGAACTGCCCCATCAACAGGAACAGCGGAATGATCGACAGCGAATGGCTGGCGAAGGTGGAGTAGGTTTCGGACTTCAGCTTGGCCATGATCGGGATCGTGCTGCCCGCCAGTATCCATGACCCGCCGAGACCGCAGATCAGCATCGCCAACCCGATCGGCATGCGCAGGAAAATGAGAACCAGAAGGACGGGAAACGACCAGAGGCCAATCTCGAGCGCGCTCAATGGACTGCTCCCGCCGCCGGGGCCAGCAGGGAACGTCCCTGCACGACTTCCATCACCCTGATCGCGATCATGTAGACGGCAACGATTACGCCGACCACGGCGGCGCCCGCGCACAGGGCCATGCCCCACCAGATCGGGAACTGCAGGATGAAGGTGATTTCGCCATACTCGCGCTTCTCGAGCATGCCGACCCACAGGCGCCAGGCGATGAGGATCGTGACCAGCCCCAGGACGATTTCCCAGAGCAAATTGAGGACGCGATTCACCGCGGGCGAGAGGTAGCTCGTGAACAGGTCGACGTCGGCATGGCCGCGGTTGAGTTGGCACCACGGCAGGAACGCAAATACCGCGAAGCCGATTCCCGCCTCAACGAGTTCGAAATCGCCGGGAACCGGCCCGAGCCCGACCGAGATGAAGGCGCGGCCGACGATGCTGATCACCGTCATGACCGTTATGGCGACGAGAAAAAGACCGCCCAGGATGGCCAGCCATCTCGCAAGCGCGTGCACGATAGATGAAAGGTTCACGCCGCCTCCCGAACGTTACCTTCAGTCTCCCCAGAGTGACGCTATCTCCCTTGATTACACAAGGCAAACACACGCACCGGATTGGTATGTTTCATAACAATCTTCGGCGGATGCGTAAAGCACTCAGATGTCCGCCTCACGCAGCACGATCAAAAAGAACGCAAATCCTACGCCGATGACCAGCAATCGCTGGATCATTCGCCAACGCATGCGCTGAGTCTCTTTGTCCTTCGCCACGCCAAAATTGAAAGCGACCGGAAAGACGTTGGCGAAGCCGGGCAGGCCGTTTCCCAGTATAGGACGGCCGGAGCGTGCCTCGATGGCATAGCAGAGCCGCGTCACCGAAATCCACATCGCGATCATCGCCGCTGCCCACAGACCGCAGAAGGCGAAGAACATGGTTGGGTTCTGGAGCGCGTCTCGCATTCGAACCTCTTGGCTTATCGGGGGCTGGCAATCTCGCGAACCCGCGCTTCCATGACGGCTTGCAGGCGTTGCAGATCGGGAGTGATGCGGACGAGATAGGCATTGTTAAACGGCTGCATCTTTCTGATCACCGACGCTCCATGCTCCGAGCTATAGAAAGCGATCAGGGCTTCGATCTCCTTCACACTGAAGATCTCGGCTGCTGCCTCCGCCATTGCCGCCTCGACCGAGGGTCTTATCTTCGCGAGTTCCTCAGTTCCGATCGCCACCATCTGCGACTTGAGATCAGGCTTCAACTTGTCGCCGGCCAATGCCCCCATCAGAGGCTCCAGAAAGCCCGGACCAAGCATGAAGTCGAGCAGGTCCTGGACCGCGTCCAGCTTTACATAGCGCTCCGCCGCGTTGCGCAACTCGTCCTGTGCTGCCGACGAGCCGACGAGGCTCAGCAACAAAAGCGCGGCATAAGCAAACCTAGCCATCCTCACCCCCGGTCTCTCAGCCCTTTAACTCGACCGTCTGCTCGATCGCGCCGAAGATGGAATGGCCGCGCTCGTCCTTCATCTCGATGCGCACCGTATCGCCCGCCTTCATGAAGGGCGTGACGGAGGAGCCGGACAGTAGCTTCTCCACGGTTCGCTGTTCGAGGATGCAGGAATAGCCGACGCCGCCGTCCGAAACCGGCTTGCCGGGGCCATCCTCGCCCTTGTTCGACACGGTGCCGGAGCCGAAGATCGACCCTGCGCAGATGGGCCGCGTCTTGGCGGCATGCGCGATGATCTCGCCGAAGTCGAACAACATGCCGATGCCGGCGTTCGCCCGGCCGAACGGCCTGCCGTTGAGGTCGACGCTCAGCGGCAGGTGCACCTTGCCGTCATTCCACGCCTCGCCCAGCTCGTCCGGCGTCACGGCGACGGGCGAGAAGGCGGACGAGGGCTTCGCCTGGTAGAAGCCGAAGCCCTTGGCGAGCTCGCCGGCGGCCAGGTAGCGCAGCGACACGTCGTTGACGAGCATGACCAGCCGGATCGCCTCGCGCGCAGTGGCCGCGTCGGCACCCAGCGGCACGTCGTCGACAATGACGGCCACCTCGCCCTCGAAATCGAGGCCCCAGGTTTCGTCGCCGAGCGGGATCGACTCGCGCGGCGCCAGGAACGCGTCGGAGCCGCCCTGGTAGATCATCGGCTCGGTTCTGAAGCTTTCCGGGACCTCGCGCCCACGGGCCGTGTTGACCAGTTCGACGTGATTGAGGAAGGACGAGGCATCCGCCCACTGGTAGGCGCGCGGCAGGGGCGACAGCGCGTCGTGCTCGTGGAAACGCTCGAACGGCACCGCGCCGTGCTCGAGCGATTCGGCGAGCGCCTGCAGATGCGGGGCGATGCGCCGCCAGTCATCGAGCGCCGACTGCAGGGTGGGCACGAGATAGGAGGCGTCCGTGCAGCGCGTCAGATCGCGCGAGACGACGACCAGACGACCGTCGCGGCGGCCATTCCTCACCGAGGCAAGCTTCATGCAATTCCTCCCGCGGCCGGTTCCTCATTGTCGCGTCCGGCCGTTCCGAACTCAACCAACAGCCCGTCGCGGGCAATTGTCAACGGCCCTTGCCACGTCTCCCGCACGGCCCTGACCCAATGGTCGGGCGTGATTGCGGGATCATCGGCGGGAATGAGATGGTTGAGCACCAGCCGCCCGACACCTGCTTCGGTGGCGATGCGGCCGGCATCCGCCGCGAAACTGTGGCTGACCAGCAGATGCTCCCTCAGCCGCGCGCCGTTGCCCGTGCGGGCGACGAGCCGCTCGACGCCGTCGGCGAGCATCGCCTCGTGGACCAGCACGTCGGCGCCCCGCGCAAAATCGGCAAGCGGCGGGAAAAGCGCCGTGTCGGCCGAGAACACTATGCGCCTGTCGGCATGATCGAACCGCAGCGCGAAGCAGTCGGTGACAGGCGGATGGTCGACGCGCAGCGCCGAGACCGCCAGCCCGGCCTCGTCCAGCACCGGCCCTTCGACGAATTCCTCGATCCGCACGAGATCGCGGATGTCCGGCCGGCCTTCGTCGGCAATCCGGATCTCTATGTCGAACTCCAGCGCCTGCGCGAAACGCGACCAGTAGTGACCGGTGCCCGGCGGGCCGAAGACGCGCACCTCGCGGTCGAGCCCGGTCGTCCAGGCGGTATGCAACAGGCCGCCCAGTTCCAGAACGTGGTCGGAATGCAAGTGGGTGATGAAGATGAGGTCGAGTTCCTTGAGGTTGACGCCGGCCTCGACCAGCCCACGAGAGACGCCGAGGCCGCAGTCAACGACGATCGTTCGGCCGCCGAGCCGCAGCAGCGAGGAGGTCGGCGACGGCCCGCTGGGGCGGATCGCGGGGCCGCCTTTCGAGCCGAGAGTGACGAGTTGGGCGGTCATGACTCTTCCGGACGGCGGACTATCAACCGTCGAAGCTATCCGCCCGCCCCGGCTGCGTCGAGCCCGTCACATCCGCCGGCTGAGGAAAGGCGATCCGGCGAGGCCGAAGCGCCATGGCATATCGGCCGCCTTGGTTATGCCGATGCGGGGGCCGACGGCGATGTCGGCCGATCCCGATCCGGCTTCGAGGTGAAAGGGCGGGCGCGACAGGGCCGCGCCGTCGAGCGAGACGTCGACTGCCAGCGCCTGCGCCAGACGTCCCGGACCGGAGCACAGCGCACGCGGATCCTCCGTTCCGCGGCGCTGCGCCATCACCTCGATCCCCGCCAGCGGCTCCAGCGCCCGGATCAGCACCGCGCTGCCGGGCAGGCAGACGAAGTTCAGACACCAGTGGATGCCGTAGGAGCGGTAGACATAGGCGTGCCCCGGCGGCCCGAACATCGCCGCGTTGCGCGCCGTCGGCCCGCGGAAGCTGTGGGAGGCGGGATCGTCGCCCGCATAGGCCTCCGTCTCGACGATCCTGCCGCCGACGCCGTCCACCAGCAGCGTGGCGCCGATCAGGTCGCGCGCGACTTCGGTCGAAGAGCGGGAGAAGAAGGCGGCAAGGTCGGAGGATGTCGTCATGGCGCTCAGGAAACGGGAACCGATGCCACTTCGAACGGTTGGGGAGGAAAGGCAAGGAGAATGCAAGATGGCCGACAGACCGACCGAACGCGAAGAGGTTCCGCTGGTAGAGCTTCCGGAAGATCTGCTTGACGAAGAGCCGAGCGGCGAACTTCCCGAGGAAGACGACGACAATCCGTATCAGGAGAGCGACGAAGCCCTTCCCAACGAGCTCGAGGAGGCAGTGCTGCGGAAAGACCCCTCGAGGGAAGGCAGCCGCTTCGACGAGGTCTAGCCTTCGACGCGCAGGGGATACTGGCGCCTCGGTGGGATGCGGTGGACGATCAGCGCCAATGCCACCAGGATCGTGCAGCCGACGAAGACGACGGCGAACAGCTTGACGCCGTGCAGGCCTTGGCCGAAGGCCAGGATCGGCAACGCGCCGGCCGGTGGGTGGGTGACGCGGAACGCCCGCATCAGAACGATCGCGAGCCCCACCGAGACCGCGGCCGCGAGCCAGGTGCCGGGTAGCGCGAAAAATACCGCCTCGCAGACGACCGCCCCGATCAGGAAGCCCATCATCACGTTGATCGGCTGGGACAGAGGGTTGCTCGGCTGGGCGAACAGCAGGACAGACGTCGATCCCAGCGGCGCCAGCAACAGCGGTTGACCAGTCACATAGGCGAGATAGCCCACCGCGAGCATACCCGCTATGGCGGCGATACCGGCCTTGATGTTCGATATGCCATCGACTGAACGTTCATGGCGTGTGATGAAGCTCTTCAGGAACTTCGAGCTCGGAAATTTCGCCTCGGCGTCACGCTCTATACGGCCCCTCACCAGTCCATCACCACTTTGCCAGAATTGCCGCTCTTCATCGCCTCGAAGCCGTCGATGTAGTCGTCGATATCAATGCGGTGCGTGATGAGCCCCGTCACATCGAGCGGGCCCTGGACCAGCGCGATCATCTTGTACCAGGTTTCGAACATCTCGCGGCCGTAGATCCCCTTGAGATGCAGCATCTTGAAGATCACCTTGTTCCAGTCGATCTCGAAACCGGTCGGCGCGATGCCGAGGATGGCGATCTTGCCGCCATTGTTCATCGTGTCGATCATGTCGCGGAAGGCGGGCGCGGCGCCCGACATTTCCAGTCCGACGTCGAAGCCCTCCGTCATGCCGATGTCGCGCATGACGTCGCGGAGCTTGTCCTTCGAGGCATCGACGACGTGCTGGACGCCGAGCTTCTTCGCGAGATCGAGGCGGACGGGATTGATGTCGGTGATAACCACCTTGCGCGCGCCGACGCATTGCGCCACCAGCGCGCCCATGATGCCGATCGGCCCGGCGCCGGTGACCAGCACGTCCTCGCCGACGAGATCGAAGGACAGCGCGGTGTGGACGGCATTGCCGAGCGGATCGAAGATTGCCGCCACCTCCTCCGGGATGTCGTCGGGGATCGGCACGACATTGTGCTGCGGGATCGCGACGTATTCGCCGAAGGAGCCTGGCCGGTTGACGCCGACGCCCAGCGTGTTGCGGCAGAGATGCCCCCTGCCGGCGCGGCAGTTGCGGCAATGGCCGCAGACGATGTGCCCCTCGCCCGAGACGCGCTGGCCGAGCTTGTATTCGGTCACGGCCGAACCGACGTCGGCCACCGTGCCGACGAATTCGTGGCCGGTCACCATCGGAACCGGCACGGTCTTCTGCGCCCACTGGTCCCAATTGTAGATGTGCACGTCGGTGCCGCAGATGGCCGATTTCCTGACCTTGATCAATACGTCGTTCGGTCCGATCTCCGGGATCGGCACGCGCTCCATCCAGATGCCGGGCTCCGGCCGGGCTTTGACGAGGGCGCGCATCATGTTGGACATCAGACGACCCCCAGTTCCTTGCCCACTTCCACAAACGCCTCCACGCACCTGTCGATATCGTGCTGCGAATGCGCCGCCGACATCTGCGTCCGGATGCGGGCCTGGCCCTTCGGCACCACCGGGAACGAGAAGCCGATGACGTAAATCCCCCGCTTCAGCATCCGCGCCGCCATCTCCTGCGCGAGCGATGCGTCGCCCAGCATGACCGGGATGATCGGATGGTCGGCGCCGGCGAGGGTGAAGCCGGCCTTGCCCATCTTGTCGCGGAATCTCGCGGCGTTGCCGGCGAGCTTTGCGCGCAATGCAGCGCCCTTCTCGACGATGTCGAACACTTTCAGTGAGGCTGCGGCGATCGCCGGCATCAGCGTGTTGGAGAACAGGTATGGCCGGGAGCGCTGGCGCAGCCAGTCGACCACTTCGCGCCGGCCCGACGTGTAACCGCCCGAGGCGCCGCCGAGCGCCTTGCCGAGCGTGCCGGTGATGATGTCCACCCTGCCCTCGACGCCGCAATGCTCAGCCGAGCCGCGGCCATGTTTCCCCACGAAGCCGACGGCATGGCTGTCGTCGACCATGACCATCGCACCATACTTTTCCGCAAGATCGCAGACGCCGGCGAGATTGGCGATGATTCCGTCCATCGAGAACACGCCGTCGGTGGCGATGAGCTTGAAGCGGCAGGCTTCGGCCTTCTTCAATTCCTCTTCCAGCGCCTTCATGTCGTTGTTGGCATAGCGGAAGCGCTGGGCCTTGGAGAGGCGTACACCGTCGATGATCGAGGCATGGTTCAGCGCGTCGGAGATGACGGCGTCCTCCTCGGACAGCAGCGTCTCGAACAAGCCGCCATTGGCGTCGAAGCAGGAGCCGTAGAGGATCGTGTCCTCGAAACCGAGGAAGGACGAGATACGCGCCTCCAGTTGCTTGTGCTCCTCCTGCGTGCCGCAGATGAAGCGTACCGAGGCCATGCCGTAGCCGTAGCGGTCGAGACCGGCCTTGGCGGCCGCGCGCAGGTCCTCGTGGTCGGCGAGGCCGAGATAGTTGTTGGCGCAGAAATTCAGCACGTGCGCACCGCCTGCCACCTCGATCTCGGCAGACTGCATCGAGGTGATGACGCGCTCGCTCTTGTAGAGACCGGTGGACTTCAGTCCGTCGAGTTCGGTCGCGAGGTGCGAAATAAAGGCGTCGCGCATGGTCGTCTCCCGTGTGACGGGGACAATTGCGCCTGCGCGTGCGGAAATCTATCGAAAAAGCGACCACCCCAGCCGCCGCATTTCGCTCAGCAGAACCGTGAGCGCTCGGCTAGCCTGTCACCGGGGCTCGGGTCGATCCCGTTGGCGGCCCGGGGAGTTGGCACATGACCATTTCGCGCATCACGGTCTACCGGCAATGGCAGCCGTTTCGCGACGGCACCTATCGCTGCTCCGGCGGCAGGAGCGCGGAAGGCTTCGACTCGACCATCGTCGGAATCACCAGCGCGAAAGGCGTCACCGGCTACGGCGAGACGGCGCCGCTCGGCAGCTTCTACGATCCGGCGTTCGCCGAAGGCGCGCGGGCCGCGATCGGCCAGCTCGCGCCGACTCTGCTGGGGGCCGATGCCGCGGCCATAGAGACTCTGAACCGCAGGATGGATCTCATTCTCAAGGGGCACGGCTACGCCAAGTCCGCGATCGACATGGCGCTGTGGGATCTGACGGGAAAAACGAGCGGCCTGTCGCTCGCGACCCTGTCGGGCGGCGGCGACGGCCATTCCGTGCCGCTCTACCGTTCGCTCGCGCAGGAGGCGCCGGAGGCCATGGCTGCCCGGGCGCGCAAATACATCGCCGAAGGCTACCGCCGCCTGCAGGTCAAGGTCGGGCTCGACGTCGACGAGGACATCGCCCGGCTCGACGCCGTACGCGCCGCGGTGCCCTCGGATACGGTGCTGTTCTGCGATGCCAATGGCAGCTGGGGAACGATGGAGACGCGCCGCTTCCTGACCGCGACACGCAACCTCGACTATGTTCTGGAGCAGCCCTGCGAGAGCTATGAGGAGAACCTCGCGATCCGCCGCTCCTGCGACCGGGCCCTGGTGCTGGACGAGACGATCGACGGCGCCGACGTGCTGCTTCGCGCCATCGCCGACGGACTGGTGGACGGCATCACGATCAAGCTCGCACGTGTCGGCGGGGTGACGAAGGCCAAGCTGCTCCGCGACATCGCGATCGCCAGGAACCTCAGGATCACGATCGAGGATACGGGTGGCGCGCAGATCGACACGGCGGCCTATGCCGGCCTCCTCCTGTCGACGCCCGAGGGCCTGCGCCAGCACACGGTGGACTTCCACAACTGGGTGACGGTGTCGAACGCGCGCGCGGACTTCCGCATCGCCAACGGGCATATGACGCCGCCCGGCGGACCCGGCCTCGGAGTCGAGGTGGACACGACGGTCTTCGGTCGCCCGCTGTTCGAGTACGCGCTTTGACCGATGGCATGCAGGCTGCCGGTCGCCCGCATGCCACTATCCGTCCGCTCAGGCGATCGGCCCGCCGATGATGTCGATGTTGTTGCGCGCGCAGGCCATGGCGAGCGCCTGCTGGATGTGCAGGTTCGGCTCGACATAGGGCATCAGCTCGGCCGATGCGGCGGGCTTGGCCATCTCGCGCAGCATGCGCTCGAAATCGCCGCCGGTGGTGATGGTCAGGCAGCGCGCGCCGGAGACCGATTCGACGCGGAAGGCGTGCGGAATGCCCTTCGGCGCCATGACGATCTGGCCGGCATGCGCCACGGTATCCTTGCCGTCGACGCGGAAGCGCATCGTGCCGTCGAGCACGTGGAAGACTTCGTCCTCGTTGCGGTGGATGTGCATCGGCGTCTTGGAGCCGTAGGGCATGCGATGCTCGATGATGCTGATGCGGTCCTCGCCGGCGGAGGCCGACAGGCGCACACTCACCAGCGTGTCGAGAAACATGAGGAGCTGCTCGGCGGGGGCCGACTTTTTCTGGATGCTCATAGTGTCTTGTCCTTTCATGAGCGCGGCGCGGCGTCGCCGCCGCGGCTGGCCCGATCTAGGAGCGCCGCGTTTCGGCTCGAAGGCGCGTGGGCGGCCCTTCACCGGCGCCGTGAAACCTGAAAGTTACGATGAGGAAACCACTGCGCGGCGGAGTTCCCACCTCAAGGCCGTTCCCGGCCTGTCGACATGCCATCGCGCCGGGTTATTGTCCGGCATCGCAATATGGAGACGGGCATGGCCAGGACAGCAGCATTTCCGGTTTTCGATCTCGGCCGGTTCGAAAAGGCCGGCGGCGCCGAACGCGAGGTACTCGGCGCCGAGGTCGACGGGATCTGCCGCTCCACCGGTTTCCTTGCCATCACCAATCACGGCGTGCCGCAGTCTGTGATCGACGGCGTCTGGAACCAGGCCAAGGCGTTCTTCGACCTCCCCTACGACGAGAAGAACGCCGCTCGAGCGCCCTATGCCGGCTATCCCTACGGCTATCTCGGCCCCAAGCTGGAGGCGCTCGCGAAGTCGAAGGGCGTGGATACACCGCCGGACCTGAAGGAGAGTTTCAACGGCGGGCCGCTTTCGGTTCCGGCAGGACTGGACGACAAGGACGCGCTCGCCTTCTGCTATGCCGAGACGATCTGGCCGGCGACGCCAGCCGGCTTTCGGGCGGCGTGGACGACATATTACGAGGCGATGGAGGATCTGGCGCAGCGCATCATGCGCGTCTTTGCTGTCGCGATCGGCCTGCCGGAACGCTATTTTGATTCCTTCATCGACCATCCGATCAGCGCACTCAGGGCGCTGAACTATCCCGAACAGTCGGTGCCGCCGGAGCCGGGGCAGCTGCGCGCGGGCGCGCATACCGACTACGGCACGCTGACGATCCTCCTGCCGCAGGAGGGTTCGAAGGGACTCGAAATCCTCTCGCCCGATGGCGAATGGACGCCGGTGCCGCCCGTGCCCGGCGCCTTCGTGATCAATATCGGCGACCTGATGGGATTGTGGACCAACGACCGCTGGGTCTCCACGCTCCATCGCGTGGTCAATCCGGGAGTGGACGAAGGCGGCGGGGAGCGTCGCCAGAGCCTCGCCTTCTTTCACCAGCCGAACTGGGATGCGGAAATCGCGGTGCTGCCGCCGTTCCTAGCAGCCGGTGAGCGGCCGAAATACGAGCCGGTCCGGTCAGGCCCCTATCTCATGAGCAAGTTCAGGTCGACGACCAAATAGCTTCGATAGTTGCATCCGCGCAGCAGGCAGGCACGACATCAATTGTTAAAGCTGGTTCCGCTAGGATAGCCGCTTCCGGGGAGAGATGTTTCGTGCCGACAGCAGCTTTAGAGCCGACACGCGACGACAGGTCGATTCTCTCCTTGCAGATGGACGCGATCCACAGCTCGTCCCCTGCCTCGTTCCTCAGCGTCATCGGGGCGTCGCTTGCCGTCTACGTCTACTGGTCCGCCGATATCGCGGCGGGCCTACTGCTCTGGTTCGCCTGCATTTTCGCTATCGCCGCCACCAACGTGGTTACGGCCGCGATGCGCGTGCGCGGGATGCCGGAAAGTTGGACGGACCGCACGTGGGAACGGTTCGTCTGCGTGATGCACCTCCTGTCCGGCCTGACCTGGGGCATCGGCGGCGGCTGGATGCTCAGCATAGCGAACGAGCAGCAGGCATTGGTGACGATCGCGATCGGCCTCTGCGCCGTCACCGTCTCGATCCCCTCGGTGGTGCACCAGACGGCCTACAACCTGTTCCATTTCCCGATCTTCTGGTGCTACGCGGTCGGCGCACTGTTCAGTTCGCTCGAATTCAGCTGGGTCGTCGCCATCGGCTTCTTCCTGCTCGCTCCTTTCGCTACCCTGGTAGGGCGCGATCTCGGACGGAAGCTCGTCCTGGCTCTGCGCCTGTCGATCGAGAACAAGCGCCTCGCCGAACGCCTGGAGGAGCGCGGCGCGGCGCTGGAGAGCGCGAACCGCGAGCTCGAGGTGCTGAGCACCACCGATCCGCTCACCGGGGTCGCCAATCGCCGCCGGCTGATGTCGTTCGGACGTGCGGCGCCTGCCTCCTGTGCCGTGCTCGTCGTCGATATCGACCACTTCAAGTCCTACAACGACGCATTCGGCCATGTTGAAGGCGACGTCTGCCTCGTGGCGGTCGCAGAGGCGCTGCGATCCAGTGTGCGGCCGCATCTTGACCTCGTCGCGCGTTTGGGCGGCGAGGAATTCGTCGTGGTGCTGACCGAGACCACGCAGGACACCGCCGAAACTGTCGCGGAACGGATGCGCACCAACATAGAAAACGTCCATGCGTCCGGTTCGAAGCGGATCAGGCGCGTCGTGACCGCGAGCATCGGCTTCAGCGTGCGCAGCCCGGACAGGCCGAGATCATTTGCCAGGCTGATGGAAGAGGCTGACGCCGCCGTCTATCAGGCGAAGGCTGCGGGCCGGAACCAGGTGTGCAAGGCGATCACCACCAGGGCCCGCCGCATCCGCGCCTGACCGTCAGTCCGGCAGCTGCTCGCGCGTCAGCCAGAAGACTTCGCCCTCGCTGCCTTCGGTGTCGAGCCAGAGAAAGGGCGTATCGGGATATTCGGCCTCGAGCAGATCGCGGTCGGTTCCGATCTCGCAGAGCAGTCCACCACCCGGATTGAGGTGTTTACCCGCCTCCGCGAGGATGCGGCGGACGATGTCGAAACCGTCCTCGCCGCCGTCGAGCGCCATTGCCGGCTCGTGGCGGAATTCCTGCGGCAGTGCCTCCATCGCCTCGCGTCCGACATAGGGCGGGTTGGTGATGATGAGGTCGTAAGTGCGGCCTGGCACAGCGTCGAACAGATCACCCTGGAACAGGTTGACGCGGTCTTCCAGCCCGTGGTCGGCGACGTTCTCGGCCGCGAGCGACAGCGCTTGCGGCGACAGGTCCGCGCCGTCAACCTCGGCATTCGGAAAGGCGTAAGCCGCGAAGATCGCCAGCGAACCGCCGCCGGTGCAGAGATCAAGAACCGACGTCACCGACAGCGGGTCATCGATCAGGCCGATCCCCTCGTCCGTGCCGTCGAAGAGCGGCGAGCGCAGCAGTTCGGCGATGAAGGAACGGGGAGCGAGCGCGCGGGCGTCGCTGCGGAACGGCACGCCCATCAGATAGGTGCGGCCGGTGAGATACGCCGCCGGCAGCCGCTCCTCGACGCGGCGCGCAATGAGCTCGCCGAGCAGGGCCTTTTCGCGCTGGGTGAGCCGTGCGTCGGCGAAGGCGTTGAAATCGTCCACCGGCAGGTGGAGCGTCTCCAGGATCAGGAATACAGCTTCGTCGAGCGCATTGTCGGAGCCGTGGCCGAAATGCAGGTCGGCGGCCGAGAAGGCCGACACGGCATAGCGCAGCGCGTCGCGCAGAGTGACGAGTTCCGCTACCTCGTTGCGCGGATCGCCTGCGCTTGCCATCGCGGCCGCGACCATCAGAAGAACGCCTGCAGCCCGGTCTGCGCGCGGCCGAGGATCAGCGCGTGCACGTCGTGCGCGCCTTCATAGGTGTTGACCGTCTCCAGGTTCGCCGCGTGGCGCATGACGTGGTAGCCGATCTGGATGCCGTTGCCGCCGTGCATGTCGCGGGCTTGGCGGGCGATGTCGAGCGCCTTGCCGCAGTTGTTGCGCTTGACGATGGAGATCATCTCCGGCGCCATCTTGTGCTCGTCCATCAGCCGGCCAACGCGCAGGCTGGCCTGCAGCCCGAGCGAGATCTCGGTCTGCATGTCGGCGAGCTTCTTCTGGTAGAGCTGCATGCCGGCGAGCGGCTTGCCGAACTGCTTGCGGTCGAGGCCATACTGGCGGGCGCGGAACCAGCAGTCCTCCGCCGCGCCGAGCGCCCCCCAGGAAATACCGTAGCGGGCGCGGTTGAGGCAGCCGAAAGGACCGCCGAGACCGCGCGCGTTGGGCAGCAGCGCATCCTCGCCGACCTCGACGTTCTCCATCACCACCTCGCCGGTGATTGAGGCGCGAAGGCTGAGCTTCCCCTCGATCTTCGGCGCCGACAGGCCCTTCATGCCCTTCTCGAGCACGAAGCCGCGGATCTCGTCCTTGCCGTCCTCGTTCTTCAGCTTCGCCCAGACCACGAACACGTCGGCGATCGGCGCGTTGGAGATCCACATCTTGGCACCGTTGAGGCGAAAGCCGCCCGCGGTCTTCTCAGCGCGCGTCTTCATGCCGCCCGGATCGGAGCCCGCCTCCGGCTCGGTGAGCCCGAAGCAACCGATGAACTCGCCCGAGGCGAGCTTCGGCAGATACTTCTTCCGCTGCTCTTCGGAGCCGTAGGCGTAGATCGGATACATCACCAGCGACGACTGTACGCTCATCATCGAGCGGTAGCCCGAATCGACGCGCTCCACCTCGCGGGCAACGAGACCGTAGGTGACGTAGTTGGCGCCGATGCCGCCATATTCCTCTGGAACCGTGACGCCGAGCAGGCCCGCCTCGCCCATCTCGCGGAAAATCGACGGGTCGGAGGTCTCGTTGAGATACATGTCTTCAACGCGCGGAGCGAGCTTGTCGGCGGCGAATGCGGCCGCCGCGTCGCGGATCATGCGCTCGTCTTCCGAAAGCTGGTCCTCCAGGAGGAAGGGATCGTTCCAGACGAAACCCGCCAGTTTGGCCGGCCTGTGTTCCATGTTCATCGGCTTCATTCCTTCGCGAGAAATCCGGCGCCCTTAAAGCCGATTTCGTGGCCCGACGAAAGCCCTTCGTCGGCGGCCTGTCGAGCGCGGGCATTCATCGCTTTTTAGCCATGTGTTCAAATCGTCCCTAACCAGCAACGCCGATAGCCGGTGCAGGCGGTGCAAATCGGGGTTTCCTTCTCCAGACATTAACCTCCTCGCCAGAAGAATGCAGACGGACACATGCGCATCCGGGACGCCTCTTGATGGACGACACCTCTCAGACTGTGGGACCTTCGCGCCTGACACGGCAGATGAAGGTCACCTACTGGGTCGCGCTCTCCCTGATCGCCGCGATGGCGACGGCGTCATACTGGCTGCTCGATCAGAAGCTTTCCGAGCACCGCGCCAACCGCGAGCTCCTCATGCTCGTCGGCACGCAGGGCACGCTCTCGCAGCGCATCGTGTTCCTCGCGAACCAGGTGCAACTCACCCGGCCGGAGGCGAGGCCCGAGATGCTCGCAGCCCTCTCGGCTTCAATCACCGATTTCGAACGCAACTACGACAAGCTGCTCGACCTGTCGGGCGTCGAAGACGCAAGCGTGCAGCCACGCGACCGCGCGATGTTCGAACAGGTCCTGTTTGCGCAACCGTTCCATCTCGACCACTTCACCACCGAGCTTGCCGCCCGCGCGCGCCGCTTCGTCGCCGCCAGCGAACAGGAGGCCGGGATGGACGTCATGGCGTCGGGCTATTCGCCGCGCTTCGAACTCGCGCATCTCGACGCCACCGTCGCGAACACCACGCTGCTCGCCTATACGGAGCTGCGCGAGCGCCTCCAGGTACTGATCAACACCCGCCTCGGCGACATGCTCACGGTGCACCGGGCATTGTACGTGCTCACCCTTCTCCTGCTCGGCGCCGTGGCGATCTTCATCTTCCGCCCGATGGCGAACGCAATCGGCCGCAAGACGAGCGAATTGATCGAAGCGCGCAACTCCATGGCTTTCCTCGCCGCGCATGACGGGCTGACGGGACTGCGCAACCGCGCCTTCCTGATCGACCATTTCGACACGCAGATCAGCGGCGCAAAGCGCCGCGGCGAGCGTATCGCGGTGCTGCAGATCGACCTTGATGGCTTCAAGCAGATCAACGACACGATCGGCCATGCAGCCGGGGACTACGTGCTGGCAACGACTGCGCAGCGCATGCGCGAGACCTCGCGCGCCTCGGACATGTGCGTGCGGCTCGGCGGCGACGAATTCGTCATCGTGCTCACTGGCGCTGGCCGCACCGAGGACATCGGGATGGTCGCCAAGCGGGTGCTCGACCGCATCGGCGAGCCAATGGATTTCGAGGGCGTGACGATCCAGTGCGCTGCCAGCGCCGGCATCGCCGTCTATCCGGTCGACGCCGACAATGCGAGCGACCTCCTGGTTCATGCGGACCTGGCGCTCTACAACGCCAAGAAATCCGCCACCGGCTCGTTCCGCTTCTTCTCAGACGAACTGCGCCGCGAGCTCGACTACCGCAAGATGCTGGAGCGCGACATGCGCTCCGCAATCGCCGACCGCTCCTTCGAGGTCTATTTCCAGCCGCAGGTGTCGCTGCTCAACGGCGCGGTCGCCGGCATCGAGGCGCTCGTGCGCTGGCCGCATCCCGAACGCGGCATGATCTCGCCGGGAGAGTTCATCCCGATCGCCGAGAAGACCGGCCTCATGGCCGAGATCGGCAGGATCGTCATGGACAAGGCGATCGAAACGGCGGCGGAGTGGCACCACAACGGAATCCAGTTCGGCCGGCTCGCCGTGAACGCGTCGGGCTCGGAACTGCGCGAGGTGGATTTCGCCAGGTTCCTGTTCAGCACGCTCGAGAAACACGGCCTGCCGCCGCAGAAGCTCTCCCTCGAGATCGTGGAGTCGGTGATCCTGGACGACGAGAAGACCGGCATCGCCGGCAAGCTCAGGCTGATCCGCGCGGCCGGCGTCCATCTTGAGCTCGACGATTTCGGCACCGGCTACGCCTCGCTCAGCCACGTCAACCCGAACGAGATCGACCGGCTCAAGATCGACCGCCGCTTCGTGCAAAAGATCAACACCAACGGCGACAACAGCGCGATCGTCAAGGCGATCACCGAACTCGCGCGCGGGCTGGGCATCTCCATCATTGCCGAGGGCGCGGAGACGGAAGAGGAACTGTCCTCGCTGCTCAAGATCGGCTGCGAGCAGGTGCAGGGCTACTCGATCGCCTTCCCGATGCCGATCGACCAGGCGCGCAGTTGGCTGGCGCAGCGCTCGCCGAAGAAACCGGTCATCCGCCTCGCTGCAAGCAACGTCGCCTGACACAATCGCCTTCGCCGCTTTCGCCGCCGGGGCGAATCCCGGTAAGATGGCGGAATGCCGATCCGCCCCCTCTCTGAAACGATGGTGAACCAGATCGCCGCCGGCGAGGTCATCGAGCGGCCGGCGAGCGTCGTCAAAGAACTGGTCGAGAACGCGCTGGACGCGGGCGCGACGCGTATCGACGTCGCGACGGCCGGCGGCGGGCTCAGCCTCATCCGCGTCACCGACGACGGCTCGGGCATTCCGGAGGCCGAGCTGCCGCTTGCGGTGGCGCGGCATTGCACCTCCAAGCTCACCGACGACATCAACGACATCCGCGCGCTGGGCTTCCGCGGCGAGGCGCTGCCATCGATCGGCTCAGTGTCGAAGCTCGCCATCCGTTCGCGGACGGTCGGCGCCGCAAACGGGGCTGAGATCGCGGTGGACGGCGGCCGTGTCGCGGCGGTGCGCCCGGCGCCTGCCAATCGCGGCACGCTGGTGGAAGTGCGCGACCTGTTCTTCGCGACGCCGGCACGGCTGAAGTTCATGAAAGGCGAACGCGCGGAAGCGACCGCGATCGCCGACACGGTCAAGCGCATTGCGATCGCGTTCCCCGAAGTCCGATTCAGCCTGTCCGGACCCGACCGGAGCACGCTCGACCTCGCCCCTGCCGGAGAAGGCCCGGAAGGCCGGCTCGCACGCGTTGCACAGGTGCTTGGCCGCGAATTCGCCGAGAATTCGCTTTTGGTCGACGCGCTGCGGGAGGGCGTGCGGCTCGACGGCTACATCTCCATCCCCGCCTACAGCCGGGCGAACGCGCTGCAGCAGTTCGCCTATGTCAACGGCCGGCCGGTGCGCGACAAGCTGATCGCGGGCGCGTTGCGCGCCGGCTTCGCGGATGTTCTGCCGCGCGACCGGCATCCGGTCACCGCGCTGTTCCTGACGCTCGATCCGGCCCTGGTCGACGTCAACGTGCATCCGGCCAAGTCCGACGTGCGCTTCCGCGATCCGGGCCTGGTGCGCGGCCTGATCGTCGGTGCGATCCGCGAGACACTGGCGCGCTCCGGCATCCGGGCGGCGACCAGCGGGGCGGACGGCATGATGGCCGCGTTCCGCGCGGACAGCGACCGAGCCGCCGCGCCGGCCTGGCCTCGCGGCGAAAGCGGTGTGCACGCTCCTCTCTGGACGGCGCCGCAGCCTGCCCGCTCCTTCGGCCCGGCGGGCGGCTTCGGCGAGGCGATGCAGGCCGTGTTCGAGACGGCACGCTCCACCGACATGCGCGCGGATGCGTCGGAGCCGTCGGTGGACCTGCTCGACCGTGATCTGGGTGCGGCTCGTGCGCAGGTGCATGAGAACTACATCGTCGCACAGACGCGGGACTCCCTCATCATCGTCGACCAGCACGCCGCGCATGAGCGGCTGGTCTACGAGCAGTTGAAGACGGCGCTGGCGAGCCGCGACGTTCCCGCGCAGATGCTCCTGGTGCCCGAGATCGTCGATCTCGGCGAGGACGACGCCGAACGGCTCGCCAAACACGCGGACACGCTGCGCCGTTTCGGTCTGTCGGTCGAACGTTTCGGCCCGGGCGCGGTCGCCGTGCGCGAGACGCCGGCCATGCTGGGCGAGGTCGACGCCGGGCAACTGATCCGCGATCTCGCCGACGAGATCGGCGAACACGACACGACCGAGACCCTGACACGAAGGCTCGACGCGATCGCCGCCACGATGGCCTGCCACGGCTCGGTGCGGTCGGGCCGCAAGCTGAGGCCGGAGGAGATGAACGCGCTCCTGCGGCAGATGGAGGCGACTCCGGGGTCCGGAACGTGCAATCACGGCCGCCCGACCTATATCGAGCTGAAGCTCGCCGACATCGAACGCCTGTTCGGCCGGCGATAAGCGGCCTGCGCCACGGCGGCAGCTTGATTTCCCGCGCGAAGTATGGCGGATGAGGCGCTTCAAACGCGAGCAGACATGAACCGTTTCGAAGGCCCCGGCGCGAAGGAAGCGCGCATTCGCTATCTCGACGGCGACTTCCAGGTCGCCAGCCCGGGCTCGTTCGTGCGCTGCGCAGTGACGGGCGAGGCGATACCGCTCGACGAGCTCAAATACTGGAGCGTCGCGCGGCAGGAGGCCTATCTCACCGCCGCCATCTCGCTGAAGCGGGAAATCGACGCGAATCCCGGCCTGCGCAAGCGCGGCTGAGCAATCCCTACCGTTCGAACGCAGCGATCGTGTCGCCGATGATCCGTTCCGGAATCCCCGGCGGATCGAACTCCAGGTCGATCTCGATGACGGAGAGCCGCCGCAGAAGCCGCGCGGCGACCTCGGAGGCATGGCGGATGCGCACGGCATCCTTCGCCGTCGTGACCAGGTCGGCGCCCGCCGCATCCGCCTGGTCCAGCAGCTCGGCGAGGTTCTCGTCGGTGTAGTAGTGATGGTCGGGGAAAGGCCGTGTTGCGACGAGCCTGCCGCCCGCCTCCTCGACGGTGCGGAAGAACTTGTCCGGATGGCCGATGCCGGCGAAGGCCAGAAGTGCGCAGCCCTCGACCCCGCTGCCGGGGCGCGGCCGAGCGACCGCATCGTAGATCGGGCGTCCGGCGCGCGCGGCGAGCCGAACCAGCGCATCGGCCGCGTCGCCCTCGCCCATGCGCAGAACCGCGTGGGCATGGCGGATCTGGTCGACCAGCGGCGCCCTCACCGGTCCGCCCGGAATGATGTGGCCGTTGCCGAGCCCACGCTGCGCATCCACCACCAGGAGCGCGTAGTCGTAATGGATATGCGCGCTCTGGAACCCGTCATCCATGATGAGGAAATCGCATCCCTCTGCGATCAGAAGCCGCGCGCCCGCCGCCCGGTTGGGCGTCACCGCGGTCGGCGCCTCGCCGGCGAGCAGGAGCGGCTCGTCGCCCGTCGACTTGGCGCTGTCGTGGTGCGAATCGACCAGATGCGGCTTCGACAGGCTGCCGCCGTGGCCGCGCGACAGGAAGCCCGGCTCCAGACCCATGCTGCGGGCCTGCTTTGCGAGCGCGATGGCGACGGGCGTCTTGCCGGCGCCGCCGACTGTCGGATTGCCGACGCACAGCACAGGCACACCGACATGCTCGCGCCGCGCGGTCAGCATGCGGCGGGCCGCGACCAGCCCGTAGACGGACGATATCGGCCACAGCAGCGCCGACCTCCAGTCGGGACGATCCCACCAGAAGGGCGGGGCCTCGCTGGCCATTGCCCTACCTCATCCTGCGGCCGTTGGCCTGTTCGAGGCGCGCCTTGACGATCAGCGGCTGGACATAAGGCTCCAGCGCCTTGAGCGTGAGGTTTAGCGCGCCGCGCATGGTCTCGACCGTCTCGCGGCCCGCTGCGATCATCTCGCGGCGCTTGGCCGGGTTGGTGAGAAGGAAGTTCACCGCGCCCGCCAGCATGTCGGCGTCGCGGACCAGCCGGGCGCCGCCGCGGTCGACCAGCTTCTGATAGGCGTCGCGGAAGTTCTGCACGTTGCGCCCGGCCAGCACCGCCGTGTCGAGCAGCGCCGGCTCGAGCGGGTTCTGGCCGCCCTCCGCCGTCAGCGAGCGACCCACAAAGGCGATCTCGGTCAGGCGCAGATAGAGCCCCATCTCGCCGATCGTGTCGCCGAGCAGGATGTCGGTGTCGTAAAGGATGCGGTCGTTGCGGCTGCGGCGCGCCACCTTCAGCCCCACGGCCGCGAACTCGGCCTCCAGCGCGTCGGCGCGCTTGGGATGTCGCGGCACGATGATCGTCAGGATGTCGGGGTGCCGCTGCTTCAGGAGACGGTGGACGGAGGCGGCCACCTGCTCCTCGCCCTCATGGGTCGACACCGCCGCCCATGTCGGGCGTTTGCCGATCTGGCTGGAGATCAGCGCCAGCGCGGCGTCGTCAACCGGAAGCGGCTCGGTGTCGCCCTTCAGGTTGCCCGACACCGTCACCGGCCTTGCACCCAGCGTTCGGAAGCGCTCGCCGTCGATCTCCGACTGCGCGATGACATGCGAGAGGTTCTCGAACAGTGCCTCGGCGATGTAGGAGCGCTTCTTCCAGGATTCGAAGGAGCGGTCCGACATCCGGCCGTTGACGAGGATCTGCGGGATGCGGCGCGAACCGAGCTCCAGGATCGTCATCGGCCAGATCTCGGACTCGGCAATAATGGCAAGATCCGGCGCCCAATGTGCAAGGAAGCGGTTCAGCGCCGGCTTGAGATCCAGCGGCACATATTGGTGGATCACGCCTTCGCTGAAGCGGTCGCGCACAACGGCCGCAGAGGTCACGGTCCCGGTGGTCAGCACCACGTTGATGCCGAGGCCCATGATCCGCTCGACCAGCGGCGCAACGGCCAGCGTCTCGCCGACGCTCGCGGCATGGAACCACACCAACGGCCCGGACGGGCGCGCCGTGCCCGGAATGCCGTAGCGCTCGCGCCGGCGGCTGCGCTCTTCCTTGCCCTTGCTGGTGCGCCAGGCGATGTAGCCGCCGACCAGCGGATAGGCCGCGGCGCCAGCCCAGCGATATGTGCCCAACAGTGCGCGTGCCCAGCGTTCGCTCATGTGCGGTCGTCCGCCAGGCTGTAGGCGCGTTTCGTCGCCACGTTAAGCGCGTCGGTCAGGCGACGGCGGTAGTCTTCCATCTCCGCCTCCGACGCGCCGGCCGGCACCTGGATCTCCTCGGTGGAGGCGATGCCGCAGCTCCCGAAGGGCAGGTTGATCGTCGTCTTGTCCCAGCTTTTCTCGAGCACCTTGCGCCGGCTTGTGGCGAAGGCGACGCCGACGATGGGCCGGCCGGATATCCTCGACAGGGTGATCACACCGAGCCCCGCCTCGCGGGGAGTTCCGTGCGGTATGTCTGCGATCATGCAGACCGACTTGCCCTGGTCGAGCGCCTTTTTGAGGGCAATCAGCGCCCTCGCCCCGCCTTTTTCGATCGAGTGCTTGCCGTCGCGTCCACCCGAGCCCCTGACGGGCTCCAGCCCGAGGCGGCTTGCCGCGAGCGCGTTGAGCTCGGCGTCGGCGCTGCGCGAGAACATGGTCGGCAGGCGCTGCCCCTTCGGCACGAAGGCCGGGGCAAGCAGATGCTGGCCGTGCCAGAGCACGTAGATGTTGTTCGAGCGGACGTCGAGGAAGCTGTCCACCGGGTCGGAGCCGGGCGCGATCCGGTTCGTCGCCTTGACGAAGCGCAGGCCCGACGCGATCGCAGAGGCGAGCAGGTTCTTCACCACGGTCGATTGTGCCAGCGGCTTGCGGATCTTCCGCCAGAGACGGCCGATCGGGCTGCGCTTGCGCACGGGCTGCGGCGCCTCGTCCTCGGCCGACATGTCTCCTACACTCACCGTCTAGCGCCCGGTCGCCTGTTGCGAATCGGGGTCGAGGAGGCGGTGCAGATGGACGATGAAATAGCGCATGTGCGCATTGTCGACGCTGGCCTGCGCCTTGGCGCGCCAGGCCAGCTCGGCCGACTTGTAGTCGGGGAAGATGCCGACGATGTCGAGGCCTTCGAGGTCGCGGAATTCCAGGCCTTTCAGCGACTTCAGCTCGCCGCCGAAGACGAGATGCAAAAGTTGCTTCCTTTCGCCATCGTCAGACATGGCCTTCTCCTCGTAGCGTTCGGTTCCGACCGGTCGCAAATCGCGCGGCCGATTCAGGCGTCCTGGCGGATCAGAATATCCGAGAGCCTGTCTAGTAGATAAGGGCCGCCCGCGACAAGCGAGCCGTGCTGCGGACTGACGCCGCCATAGAATGGCGAACCGCCCTCCCGCGCACGAATCCCGCCGCCAGCCTCAGTGAGAATGAGGTCGGCGGCCGCCAGATCCCAGTCGTGCGACCTAGGCTTGACGAATGTGGCGTCGATGCGACCGGCCGCGACCATCGCCAGCCGGTAGGCGAGCGAAGGAATGTAAGGCACGGTGCGCAGGTCCGGAAAGCGCTCGCGCGCGGCATCGACCATCGGCTTGGGCCCGGCGATGGACGGCGACGCGTCGGTCGCGCGGATCGACAGGCCCGTCCCGTCCAGGAACGCGCCGCCGCCGAGCGCGGCGGAGTAGAACTCTCCCTTGGCCGGGCACGCCAGCACGCCAGCGAGCGGACGGCCCTTCTCGACCACGGCGATGCTGACACACCATGTGTCGCGCTTGTCGATGAAGGCACGGGTGCCGTCGATCGGGTCGACGACGAACAGGCGCTCGGTCTTCAGCCGGTCGGGCGTGTCAACGGTCTCCTCCGACAGCCAGCCGTATTCCGGCCGGGCGGCGCGCAGGGTCTCGCGCAGATAGGTGTCGACGGCGATGTCGGCCTGGGTGACGGGGGAATCGCCCGGTTTCATCCAGACGTCCGGCTTGCGGCCGAAATAGCGCATGGCAATCTCGCCGCCGCGCAGCGCAGCGTCGGCGATCAAAGCGAGGTCGGCCTCGAAGGCCGTCAGCCGGGGTTCAACTGCCTGCAAGGGTCATCCCTTCGATCAGCAGCGTTGGCGCGGCCGTGCCGAAGTTGCGGTCGAGATCGTTCGCCGGAACGAGCGCCAGGAACATGTCCTTGAGGTTGGAGGCGATCGTCACCTCCGTCACCGGGAAGGTCAGCTCGCCGTTCTCGATCCAGAAGCCGGAGGCGCCGCGGCTATATTCCCCGGTCACCATGTTGACGCCCTGGCCGAACACCTCGGTCACGTAGAAGCCCGACTTGAGACCGGCGATCATGTCCTTCGGCGAGATGGCACCCGGCTCGATCGCCAGGTTGGTCGAGGTCGGCGACACGGACGAGCCGGACCGCGCGCCGCGTCCGTTGGTCTTTAGGCCAAGCTCCTTCGCGGCGGAATTCGATAGGAACCAGTGCTGAAGCACGCCGCGATCGACCATGGTGAGGGGCTTTCCACGCACGCCCTCGCCGTCGAAGGGCCGCGAGGACTGGCCGCGGCGGCGCAGCGGATCGTCGGTGACGGTGATGGCCGCGGCGGCGACCTGCTTGCCCATCATATCGCGCAGGAAGCTTGTCTTGCGCGCCACGCTGGCGCCGTTGATCGCACCGGCGAGGTGGCCCGCGATGCCGCGTGCGACGCGCGGGTCGAAGATGGCCGTCACAGTGCCGGTCGGCACCTTGCGCCCGCCGAGACGGCGCACCGCGCGTTCGCCGGCGCTCCTGCCGATCGCGGCCGCGCTTTCAAGGTCGAGATAGTGCTGGCGCGAGGAGAAGTCGTAATCGCGCTCCATGCCGGTGCCTTCTCCGGCGACGGCACTGACCGAGCGCGAGAAGCGGGTTGCGGCGTAGTGGCCGACGAAGCCGTGCGAAGTGGCCAGCACCATGCCGCCCATGCCGGCGCTGGCGCTCGAACCGCCCGAATTGGAGACACCCTTGATGGCGAGCGCGGCCTCTTCCATTTCCAGCGCGGCCTCGCGCAACTGCTCGGCGGACAGCTCCGTCGGGTCGAACAGGTCGAGGTCGACGACGCCGTCAGCAAGAAGCGCCGGATCGACAAGCCCCTGGTAAGGGTCCTCCGGCGAGACCTTCGCCATGGCGACCGCACGCTGGGCGAGCGTACCGGCGTCCGAGGAAGCCGTGGCCGAGACGCTGGCGACGCGCTGCCCGACGAACACGCGCAGCGAGATGTCGTCGCTTTCCGATGCCTCGGTCGATTCGACCTTGCCGAGCCGCACCGTGACGCCCTTCGACCGCGAGCGAACGGCGACTGCGTCGGCCGCGTCGGCCCCTGCCCGCTTCGCCGCATCCACCAGGGCGGCGACGCGCTCGGCCAGTTTCTTCGAATCGGGGGAATCTGTCATGACGGCTTCCAACATGCTGCGACTGGACACGTGCGGCGGACTTGCGCAGGTGCGGAGCGACGAGCGGCCGGGCATAGCTGCGGACGTCCGGTCATTTCGCGTCGTTTCGAAACAGAAATGACTCAATCTGATCGGACATAGCTCCGGACCCCATCTATTGTTCCCACCCAGGTTCTGCAATGGGTGGCGGTCATCTCATGGCGCCACCAGCCTGAAACGAGACCGCCGATGCAACAACACGGACCAGTGATCTACGCCCAGGTGCTGCTGATGCTGGGAGGCGCGGTCATCGCAGCGCCCCTCTTCAAGCGCTTCGGGCTTGAAACGGTGCTGGGCTATATCGCGGCCGGCATCGCCATCGGACCTGTCACACTGCTGATCACCGGCAGCGACCAGTTGCTTCAGCTCGGCGAGCTCGGCGTCGTGTTCCTGCTGTTCATCATCGGGCTGGAACTCAAGCCGGCGCGGCTGTGGGCCATGCGCAAGGACATATTCGGCCTCGGCATCGCACAGGTGGTCTCCACCGGCATTGTGCTGACGGCGCTTGCGGTGGTGCTCGCCGGCTTCTCGCTGCCGGCTGCCATCCTGGCCGGCTTCGGCCTCGCGCTGTCGTCCACGGCGTTCGCGACCCAGATCCTCGAACAGCAGGGCGCGCTCAACCGGCGCTACGGCCAGATCTCTTTCTCCATCCTGCTCCTGCAGGACATGGCGATCGTGCCGCTGCTCGCCGTGATCCCGATCCTGGCACCCTTCGCCGTCGAGACCGAGGAAACGGGCTACCGGGAGCTGGCGGTCGCGGTCGCCGCTGTGGCGACCCTGTTCGTCTCCGGCCGCTACCTGCTCAACCCGTTGTTCCGCATCATCGCCAACACCGGTGCTCGCGAGGCGATGATCGCCGCGGCATTGCTTGTCGTACTGGGCGCGGCGACTCTGATGCAGCTCGCAGGGCTGTCCATGGCGATGGGCGCGTTCCTCGCTGGCGTGATGCTGGCGGATTCGTCCTACCGGCACGAGCTTGAAGCCTGCATCGAGCCTTTCCGCGGCATCCTGCTCGGACTGTTCTTCATGGCGGTCGGCATGTCGCTCGACCTCGCGGTGATCCGCGACCACTGGGTCGCTATCCTGGTCGCGGTGCCGATCATGATGCTGGTGAAAGCCGTGCTCATCTATCCGCTGGTTCGCCTCTTCGGCGCCAGTCATGACGACGCGCTGCAGGTAGCACTGATCCTGCCGCAGGGCGGCGAGTTCGGCTTCGTCCTGTTTTCGGCGGCGACCGGCGCCGCGATCCTGTCGGAGGAGACGGCATCGCTGCTGATCGCCATCGTCACCATCTCCATGGCGCTGACGCCGATCGTGGTGCGCCTCGGCCAGCGCCTGAAGGCGCCGCTGGACGCGGACGAGATCGAGGAGAACTTCGACGAGGCCGGCGCGGACGTGCTCATGATCGGGTTCTCGCGCTTCGGACAGATCGCGTCGCAGATCCTGCTGTCGGGCGGCACATCGGTCACGATCATCGACAATTCGGCCAACCGGGTGCGCGCCGTCGAGAAGTTCGGCTTCCGCATCTATTTCGGCGACGGCACGCGCAAGGACGTGCTGGAGGCGGCCGGTATCCGCGACGCCAAGATCGTCGCGGTGTGCACCCGCGAGCGGGAAACCACGGACAAGATTGTCGACCTGATCCAGCACGACTATCCCGACGTGAAGCTCTATGTCCGCGCCTACGACCGCACCCACACGCTGCAGCTGCGCGCCAAGGGCGTGGAATACGAGATACGCGAAACGTTCGAGTCCGGCCTGATGTTCGGCCGCCGCACCCTCGAAGGGCTTGGCGTATCGGAAATGGAGGCGCTGGAGATTGCCGAAGACGTGCGGCGGCGCGACGAGGAGCGCCTCGCCATGCAGGCAAGTGGCGGCACATATGCCGGCAACAGCACGCTGACGACGTCGCCCGTCTCGCCCGAGCCGCTCACCCGGCCGAGCCGCGAGGCGCGCCGGCTCGACAAGGCGATCGAGGAAGCGGACAAGAAAGAACCGTCGGCAGCGCCCGGCTGAGCGGAGGAAGGTCGGACATGGCACAGGAAGGGACGCAGCCGGCACAGCCGGCCGAGCGACCGCGCGCGGCCCGGTTCACATCCGGCTCGACCCTGCGGCACGTGATCTCGATGACGGCCACGGGGTCGATCGGCCTCATCGCGATCTTCATCGTCGACGCGCTCAACCTGTTCTACATCTCGATGCTGGGCGTGCAAGAGCTGGCGGCGGCGATCGGCTTTGCCGGAACGCTGCTGTTTTTCACGATCTCGGTGTCGATCGGCTTCACCATCGCGGCGTCGGCGCTGGTGTCGCGCGCGCTCGGACGCGGTGACCGGACGGAGGCGGCCCGGCTCGGCGGCGCCTCGATGGTGTTCATGGCCGTCGCCACGACGGCGCTCTCGCTCGCCATGTGGCCGTTCCTCGACACGCTGGTGGGCTGGATGGGTGCCAAGGGCGAAACGGCGCGGATCTGCGTCGACTTCCTGCGCATCGTCGTGCCGTCCTCGCCGGTCATGGCGCTCGGTATGTGCACAACCGGCATCCTGCGCGGGGTCGGCGACGCAAGGCGCGCGATGTACGTGACCCTGTCCGGAGGGGTGGCCGCGGCGATCCTCGACCCGTTGCTCATCTTCGGCTTCGACCTCGGCATCACGGGTGCTGCGATCGCGACCGTGCTGTCGCGCTTCATCATCCTCGCGGTGGGGCTGCACGGCGCGCATGTGGTGCACCGGCTGATCCGTATGCCCGATCTTGCGCGCCTGAGGGCCGCCACGCGACCGTTCTTCGGCATTGGCGTGCCGGCGCTGCTGACGCAGATCGCCACGCCGGTCGGCAACACCTACGTCACGGTGCGGATGGCCGATTTCGGCGACGACGCAGTCGCCGGCTGGGCCATCATCGGCCGCATCATCCCGGTCGCCTTCGGCGTCATCTTCGCGCTGTCCGGCGCGGTGGGGCCGATCCTCGGCCAGAACTACGGCGCCCGACTCTACGGCCGGTTGATGGAGACGATGCGCGACAGCCTGGTCGTCACGCTGGTCTACTGCCTGGCGGTCTGGGCGCTGCTCGCCCTGTTCTCGAACCAGGTGGCGGACCTGTTTGGCGCGCATGGCGAGGCGCACGAGCTGGTGGTCTTCTTCTGCCTGTTCGCGGCCGGCAGCTTCCTGTTCAACGGGGCGCTGTTCGTCGCCAATGCGGCGTTCAACAATCTGGGCTTTCCCGGCTACGGCACGCTGTTCAACTGGGGCCGCTCGACGCTCGGCATCATCCCGTTCGTCTGGGTCGGCTCCACCTATTACGGGGCTAAGGGGGTGGTTGCGGGATGGGCACTCGGCGCCATCGTCTTCGGCGTCGCCTCGGCGATCGTGTGCTTCTGGCTGGTGAGACGGATCGCACGAACCGCCGCGTCCGGCGCAGAGGACAGTATCCCTGCCCCGCCGCCGACCGCGAACTCGCCCTTCTCGACCGGAAAGGCCGCGACGCTGCAGTAAGGCCTACCGCCGCTCGTGCGCCGTCACCGCCGCCTCGACGGCGCGCTTGAGTTCGTCCTTCAGCGCCGCCGTCTCGCTCATCACCGTGTCGATCTTCAGGAAGTCGAGCACCCGGAAGCGGGAAACCGGCGGCTGGAGAAAGATGTCGGGCCTGCACTGCGCGAGCTTCGTCTCGATGATCGACTGCATCATCAACTGGCTGGTGCCGAACATCAGATCGAGCGCGCTCGGCGCCTTGGCGGGGTCGCCGTCCGGCGCGCCGACGACGTCGATCGCGATCAGGATGTCGGCCTTGCCGAGCAGGAGATCGAAGGGCACCGGATTGTAGAAGCCGCCGTCGATATAATACCTGCCGTCGCGCAGGACGGGGCGGAACACGGCCGGAATGGCGGCCGATGCGGCGATTGCGGAGAACAGGTCGCCGCTTTCGAAGACGGCCGCCTTGTGCCCGTAAAAGTCGGTTCCCGTCACCTTGAGCGGGATCTTCAGCTCCTCGAACGTGTCCGGCACCGCTTCCGGCAGGAATGCCTTGAGGATGCGGCTGATGTCGAACTGGCCGAGCCGGAAGCCGCCGGCCACCGCCTCGCGCAGGCTGCCGGGCCGCGACTTCCAGATGCGGCTGGCGACCTCGCCGCGGCGGCCGAGGATCGACTTGGCGTAGTGGTGGATCTCCTCGCCGGTCATGCCCGCCGCCATGCCCGCGCCCATGATCGCACCGATGGAGGAGCCGGCGATCGCGACCGGGCTGATGCCGAGCTCGTCCAGCGCCTCGATGGCATGGATATGCGCGAGCCCGCGCGCACCACCGCCGCCGAGGGCCAGCGCGAAGGTCGGACCGCCCCCCGTGCCTGTGCCCGGCGGCGGGCGCCATCACTGGACGGCGCCCTGAGAAAGCGCGGGACCCAGCACCATCACCGCAGGCTCGGACTCGAGCAGCCGTTTCGCAGCCGCCTTCACGTCGTCCAGCGTCACTGCCTCGATGAGGGCGGTGCGGCGGTCGATATAGTCGATGCCCAGGCCGTCGAGCTGGAGTTCGACCAGCGTGCGGGCGATCGCGCCCGACGTGTCGAGATTGTTGATCGCGTAGGCGCCGATCACATATTTCTTGGCGAAGTCGAGCTCGGCCTGGCTCGGGCCCTCCGCCGCCATCTTCGCCACCTCGGAGCGGATCAACGCCAGCGTCTCGGCCGCGCGATCGGCTCGCGTCGAGGTGCCGATGACCAGCGCCGAGGAATAATCGCGGTTCACCAGCGCGGAGCTGATCCCGTAGGTAAGGCCGCGCTTCTCGCGCACCTCCTCGAACAGCCGCGACGAGAATGAGCCGCCGCCGAGGATATGGTTCATCAGATAGGCGGCGAAGAACTGCGGGTCGTTGCGCTCGATGCCGGGCCAGGCGAGCTGCAGCGTGGTCTGCGGCAGGTTGGAGGCGACGTTGATCTGCTGCGCGAACTTCGGCTCGGCGCGCACGACCGGCGACAGGGTCGGCTCGGCCGGCAGGTCGCCGAACAGCTCGTCCAGCCGTCGCTTCAGCGTCTCGGCATCGATGGCGCCGACCACGCCGACCACCATGTTGCCGCGCGCGAAAACGCGGCCGTGGAACTGCCTGACGTCGTCGGGCGTGATGGTCGCCAGTGTCGCCTCCGTGCCCTCGTCCGGCCGCGCATAGGGATGGCCGGCGTAGAGGGCCTCGCGCCAGGCGATCTCGCCCTTGGTCGAAGGGTCGAGCGCGCTCGCCTGGATGCCGGCGACGATCTGGTCGCGGATGCGATTCAGCGGCTCGGCGTCGAAGCGGGGCTGCTGGATCGCCATGCGCAAGAGTGCAAAGGCCTCGTCCTGGCCTTCGGCGAGCATGCGCATCGAGCCATAGATCGCGTCGCTGCCAGCGCTGAAGCTCATCTCGGCACCCGCGTCGTCCAGCCGGAGCTGGAAGGCGTCGCTGTCGAGATCGCCTGCCCCTTCGTCGAACAGGCCCGTCATCAGGTTTGCGAGCCCTTCCTTGCCGACCGGGTCCTGGGTCGAGCCGCCACGCAGCGCGAAGCGGATCGAGACGATCGGAACCGTATAGTCCTCCACCAGCCAAGCCCGGACGCCGCTGGACGACACGACATCCTGGATCTTCACCTCGGCGTGTGCCGCAGAGAGACCCGGCAAGGCGAAGAGGAGAACCAGCGAAACGAAGGCGACGACGCGGCCGGCGGCCATGCGAGGGGTGATCATCCGGCGTTTCCTCCCGCGGGCAGCAGGTAGCCCGTCACTGCCCGGTCGGGCGACAGATATTTCTTCGCGACAGCGCGGATGTCGTCCGGCGTCACCTTCTTGATGCGGTCCGGCCATTCGTCGATGTCCCGGATCGTGCCGCCCGTGGTCAGCGTCGACCCGTAGATGCGCGCCATACCGGACTGGCTGTCGCGGGCGAAGATCAGGCTGCGCAGGAAGCGGTTGCGTGCGCGGTCGAGTTCTTCCTGCGTCACGCCGCTTTCGATCAGCTTCGCGATCTCGGCACCGATCGCGGCCTCGACCTCGGCGAGCGTCGCCGCGCCGCGCGGCGAGCCGTAGAAGGTGATGTCGGTGTCGTCGAGCGCGGTGCCCTGATAATAGGCGCCGGCCGACGAGGCGATGCCGCGCTTGACGACCAGTTCCTGGTGCAGGCGGCTGCGGATACCGCCGCCGAGGATCTCGGACAGAAGGTCGAGCGCCTCGGGCTCGCCGTCCAGCTTTTCGCGCACGGCACTCGTGTACGAAGGCACGAGCCAGTTCTTCTGGAAGCTCGGCACGCCGACGCGCGCGTCCTTCAGCGTCACCGTTCGCGCCGTGTTCTGCTCGGGCTCGGTCGGGCGGATGCGCGGCGGAAGGTCCGGCCCGCGAGGCACCTTCGCGTAGGTGTCCTCGGCAAGCTTCTTCACCGTCTCGGCATCCACGTCGCCGGCCACCACCAGCACCGCATTGTTGGGCGCGTAGTAGCGGTCGTAGAAATCGGTCGCGTCCTTGCGGTTGAGCTGGGCGATCTCGTGCTTCCAGCCGATCACCGGCGTGCCGTAGGGATGGTTCTGGTAGAGCGTCGCATCGATCTCCTCGGCGAGGATGCCGCCCGGATCGCTGTCGACGCGCGAATTGCGTTCCTCGAGGATGACGTCGCGCTCAGGCCCGATCACCTCGTCCGTGAGGATCAGGTTACGCATGCGGTCGGCCTCGAAACGCATCATGTCTGGCAGCACGTCGGGCGAGACCTGCTGGTAATAGGCCGTGTAGTCATTGGAGGTGAAGGCGTTTTCCTGGCCGCCGATTTCGGCGACGCGGCGGGAGAACTCGCCGGGCTTGGCGTTCGTCGTACCCTTGAACATCAGATGCTCGAAGAAATGCGCGATGCCCGATTTGCCGGGCTCCTCGTCGGAGCCGCCGACCTTTAGCCAGATCATGTGCGTGACCACCGGCGCCCGATGGTCGGGGATGACGACCACTTCGAGCCCGTTGGCGAGGGTGAAGTCGGTGACCGGCTCCTGCCGCACCTCCTGTGCCATGACGGCCGGCGAGGCGAGCATGACGATGGCGAGCGCACTCGCCGTGGCAAGGTGTCGATAGAAATGATGCCGCAATGCCCAAGCCCTCCATGAATCAGGCGATTGTAGCCGGACATGTCGCCAAAGCGCGTGTCCGCAACATGGCCGTCGCGAAAAATTGTTGTCCTACTTCACCTCGATGAAGCGGATGATCGTGTCGCCATACGACCTTTCGTCGGCGATCTCGAAGCCGTCGCCGGGGGAAAACGGCGCATCCGCGGCCTCCTCGACCACGCACAGACTACCCGGAACGACCCAACCGCCGTCCCGCGCCGAAGCGAGCGCCCGCTCGCCTAGGCCCTTGCCGTAGGGCGGATCGGCAAAGAGCAGGCCGAAGCTGCCCAGCGTTCCCGAGAGGCCCAGAGACGTCGCATCGCGGCGGAAGATCTTGGTGCGGCCTTGCAGGCCGAACGCCTCGACATTCTCCCGTACCAGGCCGCGTCCCTCCGCCGATTCCTCGATGAAGACGCAGAAGGCAGCACCGCGCGACAGGGCTTCCAGCCCGAGCGCACCGGTGCCGGAAAAGAGATCGAGCACACGCACGCCTTCCAGCCGGTCCGCATAGCGGTGGGCGAGCACGTTGAAGACCGATTCGCGCGTCCGGTCGGTGGTCGGCCGGATCGCGCTGGAGCGCGGCGTCGCAAGCGGGCGGCCGCGGAACTCGCCGCCGACGATGCGCATCAATCGTCCTTGCGCGGCTTGCGGGGACCGCGCGGACGGAAGGATGCGTCGGCCGCAGCTGGGCGCTTGCGGCCCTGGCTGCCATCGCGCGCGCCCTCCGAGCGCCGGCCGGGCGGCGCATCTTCATCCGCCTTGCCCTGCTTGCCTTGCGGGCGCGCGCCCGGCGCCATCCACACATTCGCGCTGCGAGACTTTGGTGGCTCGAAGGGTTTTTCGGTCCTGCCACGCGGCTTGCCGCCAGCCGGTCCTTTGCCTTCGAAGCGACCGCGATCCGGCTTGGTGCCGAGCCGGCCGAGCACGTCCTCGCGATGGTCCTCCCGTGCCCGCTTACGGTTCTTGATCAGCCCGCCCTCGCCCGGCTCGGCGCGCCGCTCGCGCCTGGCCGGCGCGGCTTGGGGCTCGGCGTCGCGCGAGCGGACGACGGGCTTGTTGGAGAACTCGGTAACGATGGGCGCCTCGAAATTCGCGCCGGCTTCGGCGATCAGCCGGTCGCCGAGCTGGTCGCGCAGCGCCTTGCCCTTCAGCTCCTGCACCGCGCCCTCGGCGAGTTCGCCGAGCTGGAAGGGCCCGAAGGAAATGCGGATCAGCCGCGACACGTCGAGGCCGAGCGCGCCGAGCACGTTCTTCACCTCACGGTTCTTGCCCTCGCGCAGGCCGATCGTCAGCCAGGCATTGGTGCCCTGCTCGCGGTCGAGCGAGGCCTCGATCGAGCCGTAAAACACACCGTCGACGGCGATGCCGTCTTTCAGCGAGGCAAGCGCCTTCTCGTCCACGCGGCCATGGACGCGGGCGCGGTAGCGGCGCAGCCAGCCCGTGGCGGGCAGTTCGAGCACGCGGGCAAGGCCGCCATCATTGGTCAGCAGCAACAGACCTTCCGTGTTGATGTCGAGCCGGCCGATGGTCATCAGCCGCGGCAGGCCCTGCGGCAGCACGTCGAAGACGGTCTTGCGCCCCTCGGGATCGCGGTTGGTGGTGACCACCCCGCCCGGCTTGTGAAACAGGAAGAGCCGCGTCCGCTCGATCGCCGGGATCAACTCGTTGTCGACATGGATCACGTCGTCGGATCCGACATTGACCGCGGGCGAGGAGAGCACCTTGCCGTTCACCTTTACACGGCCGGCCGCGATCATCTCCTCGGCATCGCGCCGCGAGGAAATGCCCGCGCGCGCCAGGCGCTTGGCGATGCGCTCGCCTTCCTCGGGCGCCGCCACGTCGCGTTCGGGACGCCGGGTCGCGGAAGCGCGCGGGCCGCTGCGCGACGCGTCGCCATCAGGGCGCTTGCGGAAGGGCCGGTCGCCATCCACCCTTGCCCGGAACGGACGCTCGGAATCATTGCGCGGCCGACGAGCCCCCTCGGCGCCTTCTTCCCTTGGCCTAAAACTGCGCTTGGGCGCGTCGGCACCCTCGGCCCGTTCCCTGCGGCCGGGACGATCGCCGTCGGGGCGCGGGCGGAATTCCCGCTTCTCGCCGGCTTCGGTGGACTTGCGGTAAGACTTGCCAGCGGCGTCCGCCGGCTTGCGGAAAGGCCGATCGCCCCGATCCGACTGCGGGCGGTCGCTGTCCAAACGCGGACGGTAGCTGCGCTTCGGTCCCTCGGTCTCCCTCGCTGCAGCGTCGCGGCGCGGGCGGAACTCGCGCTTCTCGCCACCTTCCGCCGGCTTGCGATGCGGCCTGTCGCCGCCCTTGGCCGCGAAGGGACGCTCGCCCGGGGTAGACTTGCGAAACGGACGGCCCTCGCCATGCGCCGGCTTTTCGCTACGACCCTCTCCGCGTGGTTTGAAACTCCTGTTCGGAGCATCGGCCGATGCTGCCGTATCGTCGCGGCGTGGCCTCGGCTCACGCTTTTCGGCCGCGGCGCCCGCAGGCCGCGGGGTACGTTCTGTCCGATAGGCAGCCGGCCGGTCGCCCTTCTTTCGAGCAGGTTTGCCGTAGCTCGGCTTGCCACCCTTCGGCCCGCCCGAAGGGCCGCGTCCGCCGGGATCGCGTCCGCCGGGACCGCGGTTGCCAGGAGATTTCTTTCGTTCGTCGCTCATGTGGCCTTTGCCTCTCGAGGCGGGTAACTAACAGGTGCGCAGTATTCGCGCGAGGGAATTCAGGGAAAGATGCACGTATCGCGACGCGATTTCATGACCGAAGCGCTTGACGAGGCTCGCGCCGCCGCCCAGCGCGGCGAAGTGCCCGTGGGCGCGGTAATCGTGCGCGACGGGATCGTTCTGGCACGCGCCGGAAACCGCACGCGGGAGCTCGCAGACCCGACCGCGCATGCGGAGATCCTCGCCATCCGCCAGGCCTGCGCTGAAACCGGCAGCGAGCGGCTGACAGGAGCAGACCTCTACGTCACGCTGGAGCCCTGCGCCATGTGCGCCGCGGCGATCTCTTTCGCGCGGCTGCGGCGGCTCTACTACGGGGCGAGAGATCCGAAGGGAGGCGCGGTCGAAAGCGGCGGGCGCTTCTTTGCCCAGCCAACCTGCCATCACGCTCCGGAGGTCTATGATGGACTGGCGGAAAGCGAAGCCGCCAGCCTGCTCAGATCGTTCTTCGCCGAAAGGCGCTTCTGACGAACTGGCCTAGAACGGCCACCAGCTGGAGCCCTTCTTGGTGTGGCCGGCCTTGCGGCGCTTTTCCTTCTTCCACTCGTCTTCGCCGACGTCGTCGGTCGCAGCGGTCGCGGCGGGCTGGCGATATTCCAGCGGCGGCTCGCTCAGATAGCGGCGCTCGGTCGCGCTGCCCTGGTTGCTCATCGCGAGGCGCTCGTTGAAATCCTTGCGCTGCTTGTCCACCGAGACCGAACTGCCGTCGAGATTGACGTCGTCGCCGCGGGTGGCGCGCACCGTCCGGCGGTTCTTCTCGATCGGCATATCCACTTCGGGCTCGAAGCCGAGGTTATCGCGGTTCTGCGTCGCGTCGGCACGGACGCGGGCGAGCCGCGCCTCTGGTGATTCGGGCCAGGCACCAGCAGAAGCGGTGGTGATGTTGTCCTGCGGGGCAGGAAGCGGGGCGTTCTTTGTATCCGCCGGCTTCACCAGTTCGGGACGGGGCTTGTAGTCGATCTGCTCACGCTTCTTGCTGCCGGACAGCGAGAACATGCCGGTTACGTCCTCCATCAGCTGGGTGTCGGCGGCCTTGCCGGTGCCGTAGGTCGGCGCCATGCCGACGCAGCCGGACAGCGCGACCGCCGAAACGGCCACGAGGGCACCGGCGGAAATCCTGCGGGTCATGCGGGCGTGCTCGATGGTCATCTTCATATTCGTCCGCTTCGTGTCGTTCGGAAGGTCATCCAGCCTCGGCGCCTTCATCCGACACCGATAACCCATCCCGATCCGGCAAAATGATGGCGCCGGGAATTCAAGCCTGTTTATCCCATGGCATTCGTTCCGGCAACGACCGGGCGTTGCCGTCCGGTCACATTGCCTGGCAAATGCGAACAATCGCTAAAGACGGCCCAGCGCCTCGAGCTCACGCAGCGCCGCCGCGTCGCGCGCTGACACGTCCGGGAACTGCGGATCCGAGCCGACATCCTGCGTATAACGCCACGAACGGGCGCATTTCGTGCCAGGCGCTGCCTCGAACACCACCGCGACGCCCTTCACCTCGTCGAGACGGAAAGCGTCAACTGGCCCCTCGCCCGCCACGACGGAAATGTCGCTGGTGATGGCGACCTCTGCCATGTCGACATCCGCGACGGCGGCCGCGAGCTCCGGATCGGCGATGAACACGCGGGGGGCGGCCTCCAGCGACGAGCCGATGGCCTTTTCCGCCCGCTTCAGCTCCAGCGCGCCGGTGACGACGCGGCGGACCAGGCGGACCTTGCGCCACTTCTCGGCCAGCGCCTCGTCGCGCCAGTTGGCGGGAAGCTCGGGAAACTGCTCCAGATGCACCGAACGCGCGCCCGGATTGCGGTCGAGCCAGGCTTCCTCCGTGGTGAAGGGCAGGAGCGGCGCCAGCCACTTCACCATGCAGTCGAAGAGATGGCGAACGACCACGACCGAGGCCTTGCGGCGCACGCTCGACGGCGCGTCGCAGTAGAGCGCGTCCTTGCGGACGTCGAAGTAGAAGGCCGACAGGTCGACCACGGCGAAGTCGAGCAGCGACTTGGCAATGCGCTTGAAGTCGAAGGCGTCGTAGCCCTTGCGCACGATCTCGTCGAGTTCCGACAGGCGGTGCAGCATCAGCCGCTCCAGCTCCGGCATGTCGGCGAGCGCGACCTGCTCGCCCTTGTCATGCGCCAGCGTGCCGAGCATCCAGCGGATCGTGTTGCGCAGCTTGCGGTAGGCGTCGATGTTGGTCTGGATGATCGACTTGCCGAGGCGCTGGTCCTCCCAATAGTCGGTCGTCGCCACCCACAGCCGCAGGATGTCGGCGCCGGACTGCTTCATCACGTCCTGCGGGAACACCTGGTTGCCCAGCGACTTCGACATCTTGCGGCCGTCCTCGGCCATGGTGAAGCCGTGGGTGACGACCGTATTGTAGGGCGCACGGCCGCGCGTGCCACAGGCTTCCAGCAGCGAGGAATGGAACCAGCCGCGATGCTGGTCCGATCCTTCGAGGTAGACGTCCGCCGGCCACTTCAGGTCGGGCCGATCTTCGAGGGTGAAGGTGTGGGTCGAGCCTGAATCGAACCAGACGTCGAGGATGTCCTTGACCATCGTCCAAGGCTCGTTGGCGCGGGAGCCCAGGAAGCGCTCGCGCGCGCCCTCGGCGAACCATGCATCGGCGCCTTCCTTCTCGAAGGCTTCCAGGATACGGGCGTTTACGGCATCGTCCTTGAGCACGTTGCCGTCCTCGTCGGCGAAGACGCAGATCGGCACACCCCAGGCGCGCTGGCGCGAGAGCACCCAGTCGGGACGTTCCTCGATCATCGAGCGCAGCCGCGTTTGGCCCTGCGCGGGCACGAAGCGGGTGGCATCGATCGCCGCCAGCGCGCGGGTGCGCAGCGTGTCCGACTGAGCCCTCTCCGCGCCCGCCGGCAGGCCGTAGCCGTCGAGTTCCTTGTCCATGTGGACGAACCATTGCGGCGTGTTGCGGAAGATGACCGCCTTTTTCGACCGCCAGGAATGCGGATACTGGTGCTTCAGCTTGCCACGCGCGAACAGCATGTTGCGGGCGATCAGCTCGTCGATCACTGCCTTGTTGGCATCGCCCTTCTTGCCGTTGTCGTCGATGACGCGCGCGGGGCCGCCCTCGCGGTCCGGCCCGAAGCCCGGCGCATCCTTGGTGAAGAAGCCGGCGTCGTCGACTGTGAACGGGATCGCCGTATCGATGCCCTTGGCCCGAAGATCCTTCGCCGCATCCGTCCAGGCGTCGAAGTCTTCGCGGCCATGGCCGGGCGCGGTGTGCACGAAGCCGGTGCCGGCGTCGTCGGTCACATGATCTCCGGGGAGCAGCGGGACGGTAAATTGGTAGCCGCCAGCGAGGCCCTTGAAGGGGTGCTCGGCCGTCATCTCGGCCAGCACGGCCGCATGAACGGCACTCTCCTTCTCGAGGGTCACCTTGGCCTTTTCGGCGCACGAGTCCGCAAGCGCATCGGCGATAACGAAACGCTCACCCGGCTGCGGCCCGTACTCGTTCTCGGCCGACACCACCCGATACATGCCGTACTGGATCTTCGGCGAGAAGGCGATCGCGCGGTTGCCCGGGAGGGTCCAGGGCGTCGTCGTCCAGATCAGCACCGAGACCGGTACCTCTTCCAGGCGGAAATCGTTCTCACCCGGACCGGTCGCAACGCGGCGGAAGAACTCCTTTACCGGAAACTTCGCCCAGACCGTATCGCTTTCGTAGTCCTGATACTCGACCTCGGCCTCGGCAAGCGCGGTGCGCTCCACCACGGACCACATCACCGGCTTGGAGCCGCGGTAGAGCTGGCCGGACATTGCAAATTTCAGCAATTCGCCCGCGATGCGGCTTTCCGCGTGGAAGTTCATCGTCGTGTAGGGATTGTCGAAATCGCCGATGACGCCGAGGCGCTGGAACTCCGCGGCCTGGATCGCGATCCAGTTCTCGGCATAGGCGCGGCATTCCTGGCGAAACTCGACCATGGCGTCCGGCTGCGACAGGTCCGGCTTCGCCTTGCCCTTCGAGCGGTAGTTCTCTTCCTCGATCTTCCACTCGATCGGCAGGCCGTGGCAGTCCCAGCCGGGCACGTAGTTGCTATCGAACCCGCGCATCTGGAACGAGCGCGTGATGATGTCCTTGAGGATCTTGTTCAGCGCATGGCCGATATGGATGTTGCCGTTGGCGTAGGGCGGGCCGTCGTGCAGCACATATTTCGGCCGGCCGGCGGCGTCCTTCCGCAACAGCTTGTAGAGTCCCATTTCCTGCCAGCGGGCCACGATCTGCGGCTCTTTCTCGGGCAGGCCGGCGCGCATCGGAAAATCCGTCTGCGGCAGGTAGAGCGTGGTGGAATAGTCGATCTTCGTGTCGGTCATGATCGGTCGCAGGGTTTTGCCCGGAAGCGCCACAGCGCGCGGGCAGGCCAATATCACGGATGGAAAGACGCGCAAATGCGCGGGAAAACCCGGACCGTCGGCAGCCGTTCAGGCCGGCCGGACGGCCGGGCCGATAATTCGTATGGCGCTGAGGAGGTGGCGCGGGGTCATGCGGGCTCTGTATCGCAGGAACCGCGCGGACGGAAGGGGTTCATTGCGAGTGAAAGCGGCAATGTGTATGATTAGGGAAATTCATACACATTGGATGCGGTAATGCGGACCAATATCGATATCGACGAGCAACTCCTTGAGGAGGCGAAAAAGATCGCGGGCGTCTCGACGAAGAAAGCTGCAATCGAGGCCGCGCTTGAAAAATTTGTCCGCCTTCATCGGCAACGTGAGGCGTTGGATGCACTTTGGGGCATCGGCTGGGAAGGCAATCTTGAGGAAATGCGCGAAGGACGAGACTTCGGCGAAATCAAATGATCGTCGTCGACAGTTCGGTGTGGATCGACTGGTTCAACCGGTCCCCGACAAGACAGGTTATTCAGCTCAGGCAACTCGCCGACACCGATCAGATTCTGATTGGTGATCTGATCCTCATCGAAGTCTTGCAGGGCGCGCGTAGCGATCTTCAAGCTGAAAGGATCGAGCGTTTTTTGCGCCAATTCCATCATGTGACGCTGAGCGCTCCACAACTGGCGCCGAAGGCGGCACGGAACTACCGAATTCTGAGATCGCTCGGCAGGACCGTCCGCAAGACCATCGACGTCGTCATCGCGACCTACTGCATCGAAAACGGCCACCATCTGCTGCACGACGACCGCGACTTCGAGCATTTCCGCCCGCTGGGCCTGCTCGAGGCCTGACATCCTGCGCGCGGCGGCATCCGCAAAAAGCCCTCCCCGGATCGCGCCTCGCGTGCTAGCCTTACAGCATCCAATACAGGAGTCGCGCCATGACGATCCCCTCCCCCACCGGCAGCCTCGGCGAAGCGCTCCGCGAGGCGAGGGCGAAATGGGGCTGGTTCGTCGCGCTGGGCGTGCTCCTGCTCGTGGCCGGCGGCATCGCGGCCGCCAATCTCCTCACCGCCACCGTCGCCTCGGTCTTCGTCGTCGGCTCGCTGATGCTGATCGCCGGCATCGGCGAGATCATCCATTCTTTCAGCGTCAAGGACTGGGGCGGGTTCTTCTGGTGGCTCCTGAGCGGTATCCTCTATGCCGCGTCGGGTGTCGTCGCCTTCATGAACCCGCTGCTCGCCTCGGCGGTGCTGACCTTCATGCTGGCTGCCGGCCTGCTCGCTTCCGGCGCGCTGCGCATCTGGGTGGGTTTCAAGGAGCGGCCAAGCAGCGGCTGGGGCTGGGTGGTCGCAGGCGGCGTGGTCACCGTGCTGCTCGGCCTCATCATCGCCGCGGGCTGGCCGGTGAACAGCCTGTGGGTGCTCGGAATGTTCCTCGCCATCGACCTGATCTTCCAGGGATGGACGTTCATCGCGGTCGGCCTGGCGCTGAAGAAGTAGGCGTCAGAACGCGACGCTGAGATCGAGCGGCCCGAGCGGCCGGACGCCCGACATAAGGGCGCGCGCCTCTTCCTCGTCGCGGCGGATTTGGACGACGAGGTCGTCGAGCGAGGAGAATTTCTCCTCGCCACGCAGGAAGCCGAAGAACGAGACCGCGCAGGCCTGGCCGTAGAGGTCGCCGGAAAAGTCGAAGACGAAGGTTTCCAGCAACGGCTCGCCAGCCTCATCGACCGTCGGGCGCCGTCCGAAGCTCGCCACCCCGTCCCGCAAGGTTCCCGAGCCGTCGCGCAGCCGGACGGCATAGATGCCGTGCTTCAGGCCGTTGTCGTCGCCAAGCGCCATGTTGGCGGTCGGAAAGCCCAGCGTGCGGCCGAGCTGCTTGCCCCGCGAGACGACGCCGTCGACCGTATAGCGGTAGCCGAGAAGGCCGGCGGATTGCGCCACGTCGCCCTCGCAGAGCAGGTTGCGGATGCGGCTCGACGAGATCACCTCCGCCCCCTCGTCGCGGAAGGCGTCGAGCAGCGTGACCTCGAACCCGCGCACGCGCCCCGCCTCCATCAGGAAGGCCGGCCCCCCCCGGCGGTCCTTGCCGAAATGGAAGTCGAAGCCGGTGATCACATGCCTGATCCCCAGCCCCTCGATGAGTACGTGATCGATGAACTCCTCCGCTGTCTGCGCGGCGAAAGCGCGGGTGAACGGCAGTTCCACGATGGCGTCGAAGCCGAGCGTGCCGATCAGTCGTGCCTTGAGGTCCGGAGGCGTGATCCGGAACAGCGGAATATCCGGGCGGAAGAGCTGGCGCGGATGCGGCTCGAACGTCAGGGCCAGCACGGGCGCGCCGATCGCCCGCGCCTCGTCGAGCGCACGCTGGAGCACGGTCTGGTGGCCGCGATGCACACCGTCGAAATTGCCGATGGCCACCACGCCGCCGCGCAACCGGGTGGGCAGCGTGGACAGGTCCGAGACGCGGGCGAATTCCGGCATGGCGTCAGCGCAGCCTCGGGATGACGGCGACGGGATGGCGGCCGTGCTTCTCCAGGAACGCGGCCAGCATGGCCGGATCAGGCTCGAGCGTCTCGCCGTATTCGCGCGCATGGATGCCGCCGGTCACGTAGAGGATGTCGATGCCGTTCTGTTCAGCGCCCTTGACGTCGGTCAGGACGCCGTCGCCGATTGCCAGCGCGTCGCGCTCGGACACGTCTCGGCCGAGAACCTCGGCGGCCGCCTGCAGCGCCGCGGTATAGATCGGGCGGTGCGGTTTGCCGGCAATGCGGGTGCGGCCGCCGAGCTGGGCGTAGTCGCGCGCCAACGCCCCGGCGCACCAGATCAGCCGGTCGCCCTTTTCCACCACGATGTCCGGATTGGCGCAGACGAAGGGAAGGTCGCGCTGGCGAAGGCGCCGCAGCATGTCGGCATAGTCTTCCGGCGTTTCGGTATCGTCGTCGAACAGGCCCGTGCAGACGACGGTCAGGGCCTCGAACTCCTCGACGAGCTCCACGTCGAGCCCGTCATAGATCGACAGGTCACGCTCGGGACCGATGTGAAAGATCTTGCGTGCGCCTTCCGTGATCAGGTCGCGCGTCACGTCTCCGGACGTCACGATGCGGTCATATGCGTCGCGCGGCACACCAAGGATGTCGAGTTGCGCCTGCACCTCAGCTCGCGGGCGCGGTGCGTTGGTGATCAGCACCACGGCCAGTCCACGAGAGCGCGCCGCCGACAGCGCCTGCGAGGCGTCCGGAAAGGCGCGCACGCCGTTGTGGACCACGCCCCAGACGTCGGAGAGGATCACGCCATAGCGTCCCTCGATGTCCTGAAGCGAGCCGATCCTGTCCGCGCGATGGGCCATCGAGCCTCCGGTTGACGAGATTTCACCGCCGCGAGAAGCGACCGCAGCGGATTAACCGAACCGGTTCACCCTGTCACCAGCTTTCGCTTAACAAGAAACCGGCCTCATGCGACATGTCCTAAGGACAGGACATCGGCGCCGCGGCCGCGAGATGTTCGGGAAACCGCCCGGAGGCACGTGAAGCTGCGCATGCGATATCTCGCGATCACCGCGGCGGCACTTATCATCTGCGCCGGGCTGGCGCTCGCGGCCGCAGGCCCGTCGGCGCTCTGGCCCTTCCTCACTCTCGTGACGCTGCTACTTGCCGCGGTCACGGCTGCGCTGGCGGCATATTTGTTTCTCAAGGCCGAACGAATGCAGGGCGACATCGACCGCCTCGCCCACACGCTCGACGGCGCGCTCAAAGAGCTCGCGGCTGGCAACGAACGGAATTCGCTCACGCTCGGGTCGCTCACCGCAACGATCGACCGGCAGATCGGCGGGATGCTCGACCGGATCGACGCCCGCCCGGGTGCTTCGACGGAAGCCACGGACGCTCCGCCGGCCAACAGCTGCGGTGACGAGGCCGGAAGGGGAGCGGACGAAGTCAGGCCCGCGGCAAAGCCGACAGTCGGAACGTCGCTGCCCGCCGGATGGGCCGATCGCGAGCTCGAACTCAGCCTGGAGCCGATCGTCTCGGTGTCGCAGGGCGCGGCGGCTGGCTTCGAGGTGCTTGCACATCTCGTGCTGGAGGACAGGTCCGAGCGTATCGTGCGGGGTTTGTCGTCGGCGATCGACCAGGCCGACCTTGCTGCGTTCGAGCTCGCGCTGGTCAAGGCCGCCATGCATGCAAGCCGCCGCCAGCTCGGGGCCGAGGGCGCCAGGCTTCCGCTGCACGTCGCCGTCTCCGCGGCACTGCTCGGCAACGAAGCGGCGCTCGAAGAGGTCTGCGGCCTTCTCAACCTGCATTCCGGGCTGGCCAGAGGGCTGATCTTCTCGATCCCCGCCGAGCTCTTCACGACCAAGGACAAGCCCGTCCAGCACGGCATCGTCAGGCTGGCCGTATCGGGCGCGGCCCTTGCGGCCGAGGGCTGGCCAGCGGAGGAGAACGGTCTGGAGCGGCTCAAGCTACAGGGCGTGCGCATCGTCAAGCTTGCCGCGGACAGGCTGCTGGACCGCGAGCGAGGCCGTCGCAAGGCGGTGGCGGGAGCGGATCTGGCCGAGCTCATCGCCAGGTCGGGCATGACCATCGTCGCGACCGACGTCGCCACGGATGAAGATGCCGTCGCTCTCCTCGACCTCGGCGTGGACATGATGCGGGGCGAGTGCTTTTCGCCGCCTCGCAAGCTGAAACCGACCGTCTCCGGCGATCCGGCCACGCTTCCCGCCCGATGACAGCGGGCAAGACATAGTTAACGTCTGTTCAAGCCCTGCGCAGAATTCTGAGCTACCCGGAAAACCGGAAATTAGCGGCTCTCTGCGATCCTGATCTCTAGCCAGGGCTCCGTAGGGGCAGGTTTACGATGATCCGGCGTTTCCGCAGGAATGAGAGCGGCCAGTTTGCGATGATGACGGCGATCCTGACCGTCCCGTTGCTGGGCGGTCTCGCTTTCGCCATTGATTTCACCGAGATGAACCGCCAGCGGGTGGACGTTCTCAATGCCCTCGACGCCGCCGGCATCGCGACGGCGCGGCAGGCCATCACCGGGGCGTCCGACGCCGATCTGATCGCCTATGCCGGCGATTTCTTCGAGGCAAACCTGAACGCCGTCGATCCCGCCGACACCACGCTTTCCGTCGTCCTGCCGCAGAACAATACCGGCGGCGGCACGCTCAAAATGTCGGCGACGCTGACGTACAGGCCCTATTTCTTCTCGCCTTTCACAAACCTGGTCCACCACGTCACGGGCGCTTCCACGAAGATCAACTTCACCGAGCGCACAGAGATCAAGCTGAAGAACACGCTCGAGGTCGCGCTCGTCCTCGACAATTCCGGCTCGATGGATTTTGTCGGCACGGGCTCCGGGCAAAAGCGCATCGATCTCCTCAAGGCCGCCGCCAAACAGCTGGTCGACACGATCTCGGCCCAGGCGGCTCAGATGAAGCAGGTCGACAAGCCGGTGCAGTTCTCGCTGGTGCCATTCGCGGCCTCGGTCAATGTCGGGTCGAGCCACGAGACGTCCACCTGGATGGACACCACCGGCATCTCGCCGATCCACCATGAGAATTTCGACTGGTCGACGATGGGCGCGGCCGATTCGACGAAGAAGGTCGAGCTCAGTGGCGGCGCCTACTACAAGCGCGGAACCGGATGGGGGACGGAGAAGGACAAGGTGGTAACCCGGTTCACGCTCTACAAGGATATGAAGCGACAGGTTTGGGTCAAAACCGGAACCGAGTCCTATTGCGTGGAATACAAGTGGGACGGCAAGACGTGCAAGACATGGGGCACGAGAGACGTCGGTTACACCGATCAGGTCAGCTTCGCGTCCTGGCAAGGCTGCGTCGAGGCGCGCCCGTATCCGTACAACACGAACGATACCACTCCGAGCAGCTCGGTTCCCGCGACCCTGTTCGTTCCGATGTTCGCGCCGGACGAGACCGACCAGACCGACAGCAACAGCCGCCCGGCGAACAATAACTGGTGGAAGGACGGATCGACGAATTCCAGCGCCGCCGTGCGCCAGCGCTATATGCCGAAATATTACACGCCGGCCGCCACCGGCACCGCAGCTATGGGACTGGACCAGGGCCCCAACAGCAGTTGCTCGACCACTCCCATCACCCCCCTCGTCGATGTCTCGAGCCAGACCGGCATCGACAAGATCAAGGCGGCCATCGATGCGATGGCCCCCAACGGTGCGACGAATGTGCCGGAAGGGCTGGCCTGGGGCTGGCGCACCGTCTCGGGCGGAGAACCCTTCACCGAGGGCCGCGCCGATTCAGAGAAGGGCAATGACAAGGTCGTCATCGTGCTGACCGACGGCGCCAACACCTATTACACGCCGACTTCCGTCACCGCGCACACCTATTCAGGCACCTACTGGAACTACGGCGGCAACGATCTCGCCGGCTCCAAGGCAATCTATTCGGCCTTCGGCTACCTCGTGCCTTACACCAACGCCTACACCTACGGCCGCCTTTTCCTCGGCACCAGCAATTCGATCACGAAGACGGACTACGCCAACGCCACCTATTCGAAGGCGATGGACGAGCATCTCGCCACGACCTGCACCAACGCGAAGGGCAAGAACGTCATCATCATGACGGTCGCGCTCGATCTGGACGCGACCAAGGGAACCACGGCCGAGAAGGCCGCGACGCAGGCGCAGATCGACGGACTCACCAATTGTGCGTCCTTCTCGCGCATCCGCGACGAGAAGCTGTTCTGGAACACGAAGGGCGGCGATCTGGCCGAGACATTCAGGAAGATCGCCGACGAGCTGTCCAACCTCCGAATCGTCGGCTGAGGCTCATCTCCCCCGCCCTGGTGCGACGAGCGCCCGGTAGAGGTGCCATGTCGCATGGCCGAGGATCGGCATGACGACTGCCAGGCCGGCGAAGAGGGGCAGCGAGCCGAGCAACAGCCCTGCGGCAACCACAAGACCCCAGACCGCGACCGGCACGGGATTGGCAAGAGCTGCACGCACCGAGGTCTCGATGGCCGCCACGGCGCCGCAATCGCGGTCGAGCATCATCGGAAAGGCCACCAGCGTCAGGACGAGTGCGACCGCCGCGAAGAGAAAGCCGACGGCGTTGCCGACGACGATGAGCGTCCAGCCGCGTTGCGTGCCGATGACGTCGGCCAGCAGCGCTGCGATGGTCGACGGACGGTCCCCGACGTAGATCGCCTTGTAGATCGCATCAGCAGTGAGGAGCCACGCCAGGAACAGCGCGACGAGCATCAGACCCACCGCCGCGATGCCCGGAACGGAGGGCGCGCGGACGACGTTGAGCGCGTGGCGCCACGACGTGTCGAGGCCGAGCTCGCGGCGACGGCTGATCTCGTAGAGGCCAAGTGCTGCAAACGGGCCGATCAGCGCAAAGCCGGATATCAATGGATAAAGCAGTTGCAGTGTGTCCTCGCCAGAGCTCCAGCGGGCGAGCACAACGCCGACGATCGGATAGATCAGCGCAATGAACACGACATGGGACGGCTTGTCCCGGAAGTCGTCGAGCCCCTTCCGCAGCGCCTCGCGGACATCATTCAGCGAGATCTTGCGGACATGCGGACGGTCGATCGTATGCTCGGCGCCGGCATAGACGTGGAAGTCGGTCATGGCCATTCCTCCTCACAGCCAAGGATCGGAGCGGACCTTGCGACGACGGCGCCCCCTCGAACCATCGCCGGGTTACCGCCTGCCATATCAACGCGGCAGTATTTGGCAGCATACGCCCCCGCAGCGGTTCTGTCCTCTCACGGTCTCGTGCGGCTTCGCTGTCATCGCGGCCTCGGTCCTTGACATGAAAATGGCGACGGCCTATCTCACCGCCACGTTAGCACTCGCCATAGGTGAGTGCTAACAGACGGCCCGAAACATCGGACGTTACAAACCGCTTCGCTCAAGGGATCAAGAACATGGCAAAGTCGAAGTTCCGGCCGCTGCACGACCGCGTTGTCGTCCGCCGGGTCGAATCCGAGGAGAAGACCAAAGGCGGGATCATCATCCCCGATACCGCCAAGGAGAAGCCGCAGGAAGGCGAAATCGTCGCCGTCGGTTCCGGCGCTCGCGACGAGGCAGGCAAGCTGGTTCCGCTGGACGTCAAGGCGGGCGACCGCGTGCTGTTCGGCAAGTGGTCCGGCACCGAAGTGAAGCTCAATGGCGAAGACCTTCTGATCATGAAGGAATCCGACATCATGGGCATCATCGTCTGAACGATCGCCCGTAACTCTCCAACCAGGTTTAGTCGGGCCTGATGGCCCAGGAGCAAGAACATGGCAGCCAAAGACGTAAAATTCTCCCGTGATGCCCGCGAGCGCATGCTCCGCGGCGTCAACATCCTCGCCGACGCGGTGAAGGTCACGCTGGGCCCGAAGGGCCGCAACGTCGTGATCGACAAGTCGTTCGGCGCTCCGCGCATCACCAAGGACGGCGTCACCGTCGCCAAGGAGATCGAGCTGGAGGACAAGTTCGAGAACATGGGCGCCCAGATGGTGCGCGAAGTGGCCTCGAAGACCAACGACATCGCCGGCGACGGTACCACGACCGCCACGGTTCTCGCCCAGGCGATCGTCCAGGAAGGCCACAAGGCCGTTGCGGCCGGCATGAACCCGATGGATCTGAAGCGCGGCATCGATCTCGCCGTCGCCGAGGTCGTCGCGACGCTGACCAAGACCACCAAGAAGATCAAGACCTCCGAAGAGGTCGCGCAGGTCGGCACCATCTCCGCCAATGGCGAGAAGGAGATCGGCGAGATGATCGCGCAGGCCATGCAGAAGGTCGGCAATGAGGGCGTGATCACGGTCGAGGAAGCCAAGACCGCCGAGACCGAGCTCGAGGTCGTCGAAGGCATGCAGTTCGACCGCGGCTACCTGTCGCCCTACTTCATCACCAACCCCGACAAGATGGTCGCCGAGCTCGAGGACGCATACATCCTCCTGCACGAGAAGAAGCTGTCGAACCTGCAGGCCATGCTGCCGGTGCTCGAGGCTGTCGTGCAGACCTCCAAGCCGCTCCTCATCATCTCGGAAGACGTCGAAGGCGAGGCCCTGGCCACGCTCGTCGTCAACAAGCTGCGTGGCGGCCTGAAGATCGCCGCCGTCAAGGCTCCGGGCTTCGGCGATCGCCGCAAGGCCATGCTCGAGGACATCGCGATCCTCACCGGCGGCCAGGTCATCTCCGAAGACCTCGGCATCAAGCTCGAGAACGTGACGCTCAACATGCTCGGCCGCGCCAAGAAGGTGCGCATCGAGAAGGAGAACACCACGATCGTCGACGGCGCCGGCAAGAAGGCCGAGATCAACGGTCGCGTTGCCCAGATCAAGCAGCAGATCGAAGAGACCACCTCGGACTACGACCGCGAGAAGCTCCAGGAGCGTCTCGCCAAGCTCGCAGGCGGCGTCGCGGTGATCCGCGTCGGCGGCGCGACGGAAGTCGAAGTCAAGGAAAAGAAGGACCGCGTTGACGACGCGCTGAACGCCACCCGCGCTGCGGTGGAAGAAGGCATCGTCCCCGGCGGCGGCACCGCGCTGCTGCGCGCTTCGGCCAACCTCAAGGTCAAGGGCGCCAACGCCGATCAGGACGCCGGCATCAACATCGTGAAGCGCGCTTTGCAGGCTCCGGCCCGCCAGATCGCGTCCAATGCCGGTGCTGAAGCCTCCATCGTCGCTGGCAAGATCCTCGAGAACAAGTCGGCCACCTTCGGCTTCAACGCCCAGACCGGCGAGTATGGCGACATGATCCAGCTCGGCATCGTCGACCCGACGAAGGTCGTCCGCATGGCCCTGCAGGACGCCGCTTCGGTCGCAGGCCTGCTGGTCACCACCGAGGCCATGATCGCCGAGGCTCCGAAGAAGGACGCCCCGATGCCGGCAATGCCGGGCGGCGGCATGGGCGGCATGGGCGGCATGGACTTCTAAGAAGTCCCGTCACCTGCCAGGAATGCGAAGGGCGGTCCGAAAGGGCCGCCCTTTTGTTTTGCCGGAAAAAATCTCGTTGCTTCGTGGAACCGGCGGGAAAGTCCGGCGTTATATGGATGTCCCATCAGACGATGGAAGAGATTCCAACAGAAGATGACGGACACAGGACGCCCTTCCCGGACATAAGCCGAGGAGGGCGTTCCCTCTTGTGCAATCCCTCCCTTGACATACTCTCATATCTGGGAAATTTTCCCGTTTATGGATTCTCCTTCCCTACAAGACGACGCATTCGCCCGACAGATCGCCGATCGTCTGAAATCGCTGCGGACGGAGCGCGGATGGTCGCTGGACGAACTCGCCACGCGGAGCGGGGTCAGCCGGGCCACCCTGTCGCGGATGGAAAATGCCGAGGTCAGCCCGACCGCCCAGGCGCTGGGGCGTCTGTGCGCCGCCTACGGACTGACGATGTCGCGGCTGATGCGAATGGTCGAGGAACGGTTCGAACCGCTGGTCAGGACCGGCTCGCAGCCGGTTTGGGAGGACAGAGCCGCCGGCTTTGTCCGCCGTTCGCTGTCGCCGCCCTCCGCGGCGCTAGCGGGAGAAGTGCTGGAATGCGAACTGCGGGCCGGCACGCGCATCGACTATCCCCTGCCGCCGCGCCCGGGCCTCGAACACCATCTCCTGCTGCGGGAAGGCGCGCTTTCACTGACGATCGAGGGCAAGCGCCACGATCTCGTGCCCGGAGACTGCCTGCGCTACCAGCTCCACGGCGAAAGCCGGTTCGAGACGCCGGTCGACGCGGGCGCGAAATACCTCCTATTTATCGCGTGATCGCCATGACAAACTTCGCCATCACGGAATTCGGACGCGACGACGTCGCTGCAAACATCGAAGCGTTGGGCGAGATGATGCATGCCTGCGTCCATGCCGGCGCGAGCATCGGCTACATCCTTCCCTATTCGCAGGCCGACGGCGCGGACTTCTGGGCGAGGAAGGTTCTGCCCCGGCTCGACGGCGGCAACCTGCTCCTGCTCGTCGCACGTGCCGGAGGACGCATCGCCGGCGCCGTCCAGCTCGACTACGACACGCCGCCCAACCAGCCGCACCGGGCGGAGGTGCGCAAGCTGATGGTGCATCCCGACTTCCGTCGCCGTGGTCTGGCGCGGCTGCTGATGCTGCGGGTCGAGCAGGAGGCGCAGGCGCTCGGCCGCCGTCTGCTCACACTCGACACGCGCACGGGCGATCATGCCGAACCGCTCTATGCATCGATCGGCTATCTCACCAGCGGCGTGATCCCCGGCTACTGCCTCGATCCCAGGGGGCAAGAATTCGATTCGACGACGATTATGTACAAGCCGATCTGACCGTGCCGGAACCGCGCGGTGCCTGCCGCGTTTCAGTCGCGCTCCGATCCAGGAGCCGGGAGAAAGCGACATGGTGAATAAGGATCAGGTCAAGGGCGCCGCCAAGCAGGCCACGGGCTCCGTTAAGGAAGCCGTGGGCAAAGCCACCGGCAATCGAAGCACCGAGGCCAAGGGCAAGGCGGAGAAGACTACCGGAAAGATCCAGAAAGGGTTCGGCGACGTGAAGGAAAAGGTCAAGAAGGCTCTCTGAGCGGATCGCTGCGAACGAACATTTGGGGCGGCGTTGCACGCCGCCCCCATAAGTTGCAGAAAAATCGCATTTCACACTGGCCGCACCTTCGGGATACCAGCAGATTAACCGCATATTAGCGCGCATACCTTAGATGTTCACGCAGCGGCAGATCCGGTGTGGGACGGACCTGAGCGCGCGGGTCTATGGCCGCCGGGCCTGAGGGACGGTACGGCCTTTCAACCCGGACGCGAAACATCGGGGCGAATATGCGGACGGCAGCGGCGAACAGCTTTCAACCAGCCGACATTGCGACGAAGATCGCGATGACGATGCGCCAGATGGGCATCATCGGCCTGCCCCGCAATTATGAGATCTTCTACGAGATTTGCACCGGTTCCAACGACGCGCTGTGCGACGATGTCCGCGCGCTCGGCCCCATGCCGACGCAGGACCAGCTGGACGGGATTGGACGGAAATACTTCGCCGGAACCAACGGCCGGAACGTGCTGGAGGAAGCGCGCGATCAGGTCGCGACGAAGATCGAGGAGGTGATGTCGCTCTTGCGGCGCGAGCGTTCCTCGCTCGAGAAATACGGCAGCATTCTCGGCAAGACCTCCGGCGGGCTCAACAGCCAGATCACACAGGATATCCTCTTGCGGATCGTCGGCATCATGTCGGCCGCCACCGAAATTGCCCTGGAACAGGGCCGCCAGATCGAGACGTCGATCATCGACAAGTCGGCAGAGCTCGAGAAGGTCAAGGTCACGCTTGAGGAATACAAGAAACTCGCCGACACCGACCCGCTGACGCAGATCTGGAACCGGCGCGCCTTCGACCGCGCCCTCGCCTCGATCTACGACAGCGAGAAGGGCCGCATGTTCAGCGCCCTCATCATCGCCGACATCGACCGCTTCAAGGATTTCAACGACCGCCACGGCCATCCCGTCGGCGACCGCATCCTGCAGATCGTCGCCGATATCATCGGCTCGAATGTTCAGCCCGGCATGTTCGTCGCACGCACCGGCGGCGAGGAATTCGCCATCATCGGCGAGGGCATGAGCGAGGAAGGCATCTCGCGGGTGGCAGAGGCGATCCGCACTGCGATCGAGGCTGCCCCCTTCGTCAGCACCGACACGGGCATGAGCTGCGGCCCGGTGACGATCTCCCTGGGCATCTGCATGGCCTCGGAGGCCGCCGGCCCCGAGGATCTCTACATCAAGGCCGACCGCGCGCTCTATGCCTCGAAGGTCAGTGGCCGCAACCAGATCACCCGCCACTCGTCCCTCGTGGACGGCAAGGCGCGGAAGAACTGGTTCATCTACCGCAAGGATTAGGCCGCCGTCGGCGGCCGCATCTCTTTCAAACGATTTTGTCGTGCCTCTCCCCGGCCTGACCGCTTGAACGCACGGCGTCCAGCGGATACGTCGCACACGTCATTGCAGAACGCTGGAGAGACCGCTTGTCCAAGACCCGCACCGAGACCGATACATTCGGACCCATCGAGGTCCAGGCGGACCGATACTGGGGCGCGCAGGCGCAGCGGTCGCTCGGCAACTTCAAGATCGGCTGGGAAAAGCAGCCCATGTCGGTCGTGCGCGCGCTCGGCATCGTCAAGCGCGCCGCGGCGGAGGCGAACATGGAGCTGAAGCGGCTCGACCCCGCGATCGGCAAGGCGATCGTCGACGCGGCGCAGGAAGTGATCGACGGCAAGCTGAACGAGCACTTCCCGCTCGTCGTATGGCAGACCGGCTCGGGCACGCAGTCGAACATGAACGCCAACGAGGTGATCTCGAACCGCGCGATCGAGATGCTGGGCGGGCAGATGGGCTCCAAGAAGCCGGTGCATCCGAACGACCACGTCAACATGAGCCAGTCGTCCAACGACACCTATCCGACCGCCATGCATGTCGCCTGCGCGGAGCGGATCGTCCACGACCTCATCCCGGCGCTGAAGCACCTTCACAAGGCGCTCGACAAGAAGTCGAAGAAGTTCGCCAAGATCGTCAAGATCGGCCGCACCCACACCCAGGACGCCACGCCTCTGACGCTCGGCCAGGAATTCGGCGGCTATGCCGCGCAGGTCGCTTCGTCGATCAAGCGCATCGAGGCGACGCTGCCGGGCCTCTACGAGCTGGCGCAGGGCGGCACCGCCGTCGGCACGGGCCTCAACGCGCCGATCGGCTTCGACGAGAAGGTTGCCAAGCGGATCGCGAAGATCACCAAGCTGCCCTTCGTCACTGCGCCGAACAAGTTCGAGGCGCTCGCCGCGCACGATGCGATGGTCTTCTCGCACGGCGCCATCAACGCCACCGCGGCAGCGCTGTTCAAGATCGCCAACGACATCCGTTTCCTCGGCTCCGGCCCGCGCGCGGGCCTCGGCGAGCTGTCGCTGCCAGAGAACGAACCCGGTTCGTCGATCATGCCGGGCAAGGTCAACCCGACCCAGTGCGAAGCGCTGACGCAGGTCTGCGTCCATGTCTTCGGCAACCATGCCGCCGTCACCTTCGCCGGCAGCCAGGGCCATTTCGAGCTGAACGTGTTCAACCCGGTGATGGCCTACAACTTCCTCCAGTCGGTGCAGCTCATCTCCGACGCCGCAGTGTCCTTCACCGACAACTGCGTCGTCGGCATCGAGGCACGGGAGGACAACATCCGCGAGGGTGTCAACCGCTCGCTGATGCTGGTCACCGCGCTCGCGCCGACCATTGGCTACGACAATGCCGCCAAGATCGCCAAGACCGCGCACAAGAACGGCACGACGCTGCGCGAGGAAGCGCTGAAGACGGGCCTCGTCTCGGCCTCCGACTACGACCGCATCGTGCGGCCGGAGCTGATGATCAGCCCCGGCTGAGGCCTGTGAACAAAATTTCGTGATTGTTCTCTTTCACTGAACACTGAGTCAGGCGCGCGGGGGCCTGCCAGCCGTCGGCGAAGCTTGTATGGGGTGGATCGACGTCCTCAACAGAGATCCACTCCATGAACAGCAACATCCTTCTCCTCGTCGCGCGCATCCTGCTCGCATTCATGTTCATCGCCGCCGGCCTGCAGAAGTTTGGCTCGATCGAAGGCACCGCCGGCTACATCGCCTCGGTCAACCTCCCCGCCCCGACGCTGCTCGCCTGGCTCTCGGCCATCTTCGAGACGCTGACCGGCATCGCCATCCTCGTCGGCTTCCAGACCCGCATCGCGGCCGCGCTGCTCGCGCTGTTCTGCGCCTTCACCGCTTTCTGGTTCCATTTCGGCCCGATCGCCATCCCGGACTTCCCGGAAGCCGCCAACGGCATGCTGTCGATGATGAACCAGCTCATCTTCATGAAGAACCTGACCATCGCCGGCGGCTTTCTGGCGCTGATCGCCTCCGGCCCCGGCGCGCTGTCGGTCGACGCCCGCCTCGGCAAGGTCGCCTAAGCCCGCATTCCTTCCCTGCCTCGAACGCCCGGCCTCGCGCCGGGCGTTTTCGTTCGTGGGGAAAAGGCGTAAAGTCCGTCGCATTCCGTTGGGGGAGACGGCTTCCATGACCAATACCGGCCTTCTGGTGGCGCGGATCATGATCGCGCTGATGTTCCTGGCCAGCGGCTACGGCGCGCTGATGGATCTGCCCGGCGCCTCGGCCTACTTCGGCGGGCTTGGCCTGCCGGTGCCCTTTCTGGTCGCGATCGTCACGGCGCTGTTCGAGATCGCCGCCGGCGCGCTCTTGGTCGTCGGCTTCCAGACGCGGATCGTCGCCGCCGTGCTCGCCGCCTTCTGCCTGTTCGCCACCTATGTCGGCCATTATGGACAGACGACGGATGTCTTCACGCACCAGCAGATGCTGCTCAAGGACATCGCCGTGGCCGGCGGGCTGATCCTCGTCGCGCTGTTAGGCGGCGGTGTCCTGTCGCTCGACGCGTGGCTCAAGCGGCGCAACAAGGTGTCGCCGCTGGCCGAGAACGGCTAGCCGAAGCGCGAGACGACCTCGGCGAGCGTCGCCGCGTCCGCCTCGCCGCGCACCTTTTTCGACGAGACGAGGCAGGCTTCCGATTCCAGGATCACCCCGTCGTCGAGGATCTTCAGCCGGTTGGCCTTCAGCGTCGAGCCGGTGGAGGTGATGTCGACGATGACGTCCGCCTGCCCCGCGGCCGGCGCGCCCTCGGTCGCGCCGAGGCTTTCGACGATACGGTAGACCTGGATGCCGTGTTTCTGCGAGAAGAACTGCTGCGTCAGCCGCCAGTATTTGGTCGCGATGCGCAGCCGCCGGCCGTGGCGCTGGCGGAAATCGGCGGCGACGTCGTCGAGGTCGGCCATGGTCGAGACGTCGAACCAGACCTCGGGCACCGCCACCACCACATCCGCCCGCCCGAAGCCCAGCCGCGCCTCGATGCCCATGCGCGCCGACCAGTCGGACACCGCCTCGCGCACCAGGTCCTCGCCGGTGACGCCGAGATCGACCGTGCCCTGCGCCAGCTCGCGGGCGATCTCGGAGGCCGACAGGAACGCCACCTCGACATCGTCGCGGCCCTTCACGCGGGTCTTGTAGGCGCGCGCATCGGTAGTCGGCAGCACCTCGATCCCCGCCTTCGCCAGGCTCGCGACCGCGTCGTCCTTCATCCGGCCCTTCGAGGGCAGCGCGATGGTGATGCTCATCCCCTGCCCTCCCGCGCCTTCTCGATCCGGTCCAGCCAGACGGAGAAGCCGACGCCGGGGATCGGCCTTTCGGCCCCCAGCAGCGTCAGCAGCCGGTCGTAGCGGCCGCCGCCGACCAGCGGGCGCGGCCCGCCGGGCGTCGCGATCTCGAAGACGACGCCGGTGTAATAGTCCAGCGGACGGCCGAACGCCGCGTCATAGGCGATGTCCTTCGCCTTCAGACCGTTCGACAGGATCGCGTCGGCGCGGGCCGAGAACAGGTCTAGCGCCTGGCCCAGCACGATGCCGGAGGAGGCTGCGAAACGGGCGAGCGCCGGCGATGCCTCGGCCAGCGGCACGTGAATCGCGAGGAAGGTCTTCAGCGCGTCGAGCTGCGCTGGCGTCAACCGCAGGCGCGACAGCTCGGCCTTCTCGATCAGCCGCCGCGCGATCTCCTCGGGCGTGCGGCCGGCCGACGGCGAAATGCCCGCCTCGCGCATCTCGCCCTCGATGAAGGCGGCAAGTGCGGCGCGGTCGCCGGAAGCCGCGATCAGGTTTGCCTCGCCGGCAAGGCCGCGGCCGGCAGGCGGGTCCGCGAGGTCGGCAAGGGCTGCCTTCACCATCTCCGCCGAGCCGAAGGCGCGCGCCAGCCGCTTCTGCCAGCCGCGCGGCAGGCCCAGCGCCGCCAGCACCGCCTCGAACACGGTCTGGTCGCCGAGCGTCACGGCCAGCGGCAGGCCAGGCAGCGCCATCGCCAGCAGCGCATGCGCGTCGGCGAGCGAGCGGGCGTCGGCACGCGCCGTGTCCGGATCGCCGAGATCCTCGATCCCCGCCTGGACGAACTCGCTCTCGCCGTCGCGGCGCTGGCGGAACACCTCGCCGAGATAAGCATAGCGGCGCGGCGTGGCGGCGCGGTTGGCGATGTGATCGAGGCAGACCGGGATGGTGAATTCGGGCCTTAGGCACAGCGTCTCGCCCGTCTCGCTCTCGGTGAGGAAGATGCGCCGGCGCAGGTCCTCTCCCGCGATGTCGAGAAACGGATCGGCCGGCTGCAGCATCGGCACGTCAATCATCTGCGCGCCGCGCTCGGCGAAGAGGGAGAGGATGGACTGGGCGAGCGCGGTCATGCTCGACGAATGCGCCGCGTGAACGCACCCCCTTTGGCCTGCCGGCCATCTCCCCCTCAAGGGGGGAGATTGGCAGTTTCGGCACCTGCCTCAACCTGTGACGGACAAAAATCCTGAACCCGCAAGCCGACAGAACGGCAACGTCCGCGATTGGCGAAATCGCTCGCGACAGCCGATCTCCCCCTTGAGGGGGAGATGGCCGGCAGGCCAGAGGGGGGTCGGCCAGGCCAAAGCCTCAGCCACCCATCTTCTCCGCCCGCTGCGCCTCGAGAATCCCCCGCACCGTGGCGACCAGCTCCGTCTCCGGCACCGTCACCTGCCCGGGCCGCGCTTCCTTGTAGGCGTCGTGGCCCGCGATGTTCGCCGCGAGTTCGGCGCCCACCACCATGTCCTTGATCTGCACCACGCCCTCGGCGCGCTCGTCGCCGCCCTGGATCACCACGCAAGGAGCACCGCGCCGGTCGGCATATTTCATCTGCGGCTTCATGCCCGACCCGCCGAGATACATTTCCGCACGGATGCCGGCCTGGCGCAGCTCCGAGACCATCTTCTGGTAGCGGCCGAGGCTTTCCGTGTCGCGGTCCATCACCAGCACGACGACCGGGCCGATCGTGTCGGACGTGTCGAGCTTGCCCAGCGCCTTCAGCGCCGACATCAGCCGCGAGACGCCGATGGAGAACCCCGTCGCTGGCACCGGCTCGCCGCGGAAGCGCGACACCAGCCCGTCATACCGCCCGCCGCCCCCGACCGAGCCGAACCGAACGATCTGGCCGTCCTCGTTGGGGATTTCCGCCAGAAGCTCGGCCTCGAAGACCGGGCCGGTGTAATATTCGAGGCCGCGGACGACGGAGGGATCGATGCGGATGCGGTCTCGATTATATCCCGCTGCAATGCAGAGTTCGGATATCTGCTGAAGCTCAAAGATTCCTTCTTCGCCTCTTTCTGAACCGCTCACGGTGGACCGAAAATCCCTGAAGAACTCCTCAAAATAGTCGGCTTGATCCTGGTTCTCGTTCGGCAGCAGATACATAAATGCGCCAGACAATCGGGTGATCTGGTTATCATCCAAACCCGCCCCTTTGGTGAAATCGCCTTCACCTTCCTTTCCGCCATCCCAGCGGCCTTCACCCAATAGCTTCCGCACCTCCTCCGGAGGAAATTTATCGGCCTTATCAATCGCCCTAAGCACCGTCAGCCTGCGCCCGGCATTCTCCTCGCCGCCGAGCCCGATCGCCTCCAGCACGCCGTCGAGCACCTTCCGGTTGTTCACCCGGATGACGTAGTCGCCGCGCTTGATTCCCAGCGCCTCCATCACGTCGGCCATCATCATCGCCATCTCGGCGTCGGCCGCGACGCCCGGCGTGCCGACCGTGTCGGCGTCGAACTGCATGAACTGGCGGAACCTGCCGGGGCCGGGCTTCTCGTTGCGGAACACCCAGCCCGACCGGGTACGAACGGAACGGCTTCGGCAGCCGCTCGAAATTCTCCGCCACGTAGCGCGCCATAGGCGCGGTCAGGTCGTAGCGCAGCGACAGCCACTGCTCGTCGTCGTCCTGGAAGGAGAACACGCCCTCGTTCGGCCGGTCCTGGTCGGGCAGGAATTTGCCCAGCGCATCGGTGTATTCGATCAGCGGCTGGTCGGCCGGCTCGAAGCCGTAGAGCTCGTAGACGGCGCGGATCTTGGCCATCATCTGCTCGACCGCGCGGATGTCCTCCGGCGTGCGATCCGCAAAGCCGCGCGGCGTGCGCGCCAGCATCTTCTGCGATTTGTCGGCCATCGGGAATTCCGCGTGTTTTCTTGGGCTTTACGCGCGGATTCCCGCGCGGGCGTGTCCTAGCGGATCGATGCGGGAGGGGCAAGGCGGTGGAGGGAGCGTTACATCTCCCCTCCCCCGCGCCATCGGCCTGAAACACGACTCACTGAAAAGAACAGCAAGACATTCGGACGACGACCATGACCACCGAGACCATCACCCCTGAAGAACGCACGCTGCGCCCCGCTGCCGAGACCACCACAGCGCACTCGCCTGCGCCGGGCGCCTTCTCGCCGGACGCCGACCCGCGGCTGGCGGAGATGGCCACCGGCAGCGCGTTCGGCACCTCGATGCTGGCGCTCTATCCGGTCTTCGCCTGCGTGATCGTCGTCCTGACCAGCCTGACCCTGTCGGGCGCTTCGTTGCCGGCGTGAGGGCGATCATGCGCCACGCTGCGAAACTGCTTCTGCTCTCCGCGCTGCTGGCGACCGCCGCGGCCTGCGTGCATTCGCAGACCGGCGTCGCCGCCACGGTGGGCTGCCGCGGCGGCCACGAGCGGCTCGCGGGCCACTATTATCTCAACGGCGTGATGGAGGTCGGTTCCGAACTCCTGCTGCGCAAGGACGGTTCGTTCGAATTCATGCTCGCCTATGGCGCCAACGACCAGTACGGCAAGGGCTGCTGGGCGCAGGACGGCAGCAAGATCTCGCTGGTACCCCGCAGGCCGCAGCCGCGTCAGCGGCCGGCACACGCCCGACAGCCGCGGCTTCACCGGCATCGTGCTCGATGTCGAAGGCAGCGCACTGGTCTGGAACATCGGCGGCAGCGGCTACAAGGGCCGCTACGAGAAATAGGCGCCCGCGCGCCATCGGAATTCCGGCCTTCTTTGCCCCGGGCCGGATAATCGCCCCCTTCCCGATCCGCCCGAGGATCGGCGGAGGGGGCGTTTTTCTTCAGCCGGAAGAGCGCCGGTCGCGGTGATAGGTCAGCGCCATCGCCACGCAATGAGACAGCGCCTGTTCGTCCAGCGGCCTGCCGGGCTCGAGCAGGATCGACCGCTTGCCCTGATAGTCGAAGACATTCGGATAGAGCTCGTGGAAGCGCCCGACGAGTCCAGTGTGGCAGATGAAATGCACCGCCACGCGGCCGTCGCGCAGCGCGGCAAGCCGCACCGAACTGCCGATGCCGGCCTTCGCAGGCGCGTAGGACGGCTCGCCCCATTTCAGCGTCTCGGCGAGCGGACCGACGCCCGCAGTCTCCTCTGCGACGCGGCGAACCAGTTCGCGCAACCGCAGCAGTTCGTCGCCGGCCTGCTTCGGCAAGGCCGCGAAATACGCCGCCGCACCCGGCTCAACGGGGGCGAACGAAGGCAAGGCGTTCCCTTTCTATGGCCGGCCGGCAGACGCAGCCCTCGATATGGTCGTTGACCAGGCCCATCGCCTGCATGAATGCATAGACCGTGGTCGGCCCGACGAAGCTCCAGCCGCGCTTCTTCAGCTCCTTCGAGATCTTCTTCGACACCTCCGTCGTCGGATTGGCGCGCAGATGTTCGAGGTCGATGCGTTCGGGCCGCTCCGCCTCACCCGGCTCGAAGCGCCAGAAGAAGGCGGCGAGCGAGCCGGCCTCGTCGATCAGCTCGCCGGCGCGCTTTGCATTGTTGATGACCGAGCGGATCTTGCCCTGATGGCGCACGATGCCCTTGTCGGCGAGAAGGCGCGAGACATCCGCCTCGCCGTAGAGTGCGATCTTCTCACGGTCGAAATTGTCGAAGGCGGCGCGGAAATTGTCGCGCTTGCGCAGGATGGTGAGCCAGGACAGGCCCGACTGGAAGCCTTCCAGGCACAGCTTCTCGAACAGGCGGCGATCGTCGGCGACCGGGCGGCCCCATTCGTGGTCGTGATAGTGCAGGTAGTCCGGCAGGTTGCCGTGCCAGGAGCAGCGCACGACGCCGTCCGGTCCCTCGATCAGCCCGCCCGCCAATTCCGCCATCCGACGCCCTTTCCCTGCCACAACCGGTTTACCGGCCGTTCACCATTTTCCTGAACCGGCCGGTAACCACACCAAATGGTTTCCGCGATCGACGGCCTTTTATCAATTCCGATTCACCTTTTGCTACCGGTCGCGATGCACGCTCCTGACAGTTTCGGTGCTCGTCCCGCCGATCATGTGCCGCCAGAACGAGAGTGAAAAGTGTGATGTTGCGTATCCTCCTGCTTGCCGGCGCGGCGACCGCCGCCGCACTCGCCGCCCAGCCCGCCGCGGCCCAGAGCCGCTATTCGGAGCGCCCGCCGCTCGTCGTCTCGCCGGACCTGTCCGCGCCCTGGGTGATGCAGCTGAAGCGCGCGCCGGACGGGCGGCGCGTCGCAGCACCGGTGGAGCGGCGCAGCATCGCGATGAACCAGCCGCGGCTGCGGGAGCTGAGGCGCGCCGAGCAGCGCCGGGCGGTCGACCCCAACCTGCGCACCGCCGCCGTTCCGGCTCCGACCAAGAAGCAGTTCCAGATGGACCCGGTCTATCTGCCGCAGGAGGTGGAGTATCCGAGCAAGGAAAAGCCGGGCACGATCATCATCGATCAGCAGTCCAAGTTCCTCTACTACGTGCGCGGCGACGGCAAGGCCCGGCGCTACGGCGTCGGCGTCGGCAAGGAAGGCATGGACTGGCGCGGCACCGAGATCGTCAGCAACAAGCGGACCTGGCCGGACTGGCGCCCCCCGGCGGAGATGATCGAGCGCGAGAAGAAGAAGGGCCGCATCCTGCCCGCCTTCATGGCCGGCGGCGAGGCAAACCCGCTCGGCGCGCGCGCGCTCTATCTCGGCTCGACGCTCTACCGCATCCACGGCACCAATGCGCCCTGGACGATCGGCACCAACAATTCCTCGGGCTGCATCCGCATGCGCAACGAGGACGTGATCGAGCTCTACGAAATGGTGAACGTGGGGACCAAGGTCATCGTCATGTGATCCCGGAGAGGGGATAGGCCGCGTCAGGGGACGGGGGCGGCCGCGTCGGCGGGGGAACCCGCGGCGACAAGGGCAGCGCGATCGCCGTCGCGCTGCCCTTTGCTTTGGACGGGTGCTGCCGCGAGACGCTGCTCATACGATTGCGGAATCGCCCGATCTTGCCTAAGCCTTGTCGTGCCGGACGCTTCCGGCCGATCAGGGAGGGGATCGTTGGACAGTCTCATCACGGTGTTCCTGCCGCTCGCGCTGGCGGTGATCATGTTCTCGCTCGGCCTGGGGTTGACGGTGGCGGACTTCGTCCGCGTCGTGACGCAGCCGAAGGCCTATGCGCTAGGTGCGTTCTCGCAGCTGGTGGTCATTCCGGCCGTAGCCTATGCGCTGGCGCTCGCCTTCAAGCTGTCGCCGGAGCTGGCGGTCGGCATGATGATCCTGTCGCTCAGCCCGGGCGGCGTGACGTCGAACCTGATGACCAAGCTGGCGAAGGCCGACGTAGCTCTCGCTGTGTCGCTGACCGCCACGACGAGCCTGATCGCGGTGGTGACGATGCCGCTGCTCGCGGCATTCTTCGCCCGGCACTTCATGGGCGCGGCCGCGCCGCCGATCAACATCACCTCGCTCGGCTTCACCATGTTCCTGATCACCGCGCTGCCGGCGGTGCTGGGGCTTTTGCTGCGGCGCTTCGCGACCGGCCTCGCGCTGGCGATCGAGCGGCCGCTGGAGATGATCGCGCTGGCGCTGTTCGTGGTGGTGGTGGTGGGCGCGCTCGCCTCGAACTGGCGGCTTTTCGTCGACAACCTCCTGCTGCTCGGCCCGAGCCTCGTGCTGCTCAACATCATCCTGCTCGGCTTCGGCCTCGTGGTCGGACGGATCTTCAGCCTGAAGCGCGGCGAGGCGACGGCGATCTCGATCGAAACCGGAGTGCATAATGCGACGGTCGGCATCACCGTCGGCACATTGATCGCGGAGCAGGCATCGGGCCTGCCGCCGTTCTCGCTGCCGTCGGGCGTCTACGGCATCACCATGTATCTGGTGACGATCCCGTTCGTGCTGTGGCGGAGGCGGAGGCGGATGGTGAGCGAATAGTCAGGTCCACTGCGCAAATGTGCAGCTCGTGCGTGTCTCTTCGTCCCAAAATACATACAGCATACCGCCGCTGCCCCAAAGGAAGGTCTCGCCGCCCTCGGCGCCCAGGAACGAGTCGAATTGTGCAAGGAACCTCATCGACCGGTTTGTCTCGGGCACAACTGGAATCTCGGGGCATTGAACCCATGCAGGAAGACCACCGAAGCGAAAGAGATTCTGACGCCCCGATGCCCAACTTTGCCGGGTCCATCGCTGCGGCGTCGGAGCGAACCTGGCTCGAACGGGCAACGGATAGATTTCGCAAAAATCTAAGCCAGGGTCAGGAGGAGGTCCCACCTGTTCCAGTGTTCCGTTTGGACTGTGCGAGAAGAAGATCTGACCTGAGCAATTTGCGCACGTCTCGAGAGTGAGTTTGTTCAGCGACAGGCCTAGACCTTCCGGAACGGGGCTAAGAGTGACCAGATGTGCCCCTCGGATGCCCGCATGAAGTGCAGTGCGCGCTCGATTTGCCTCCGACCAAGAATGTCTCGCCGGTAGCCGGCAAGCGCCAAGTCGGATGCTCTCCATGGGTCGGAATGTCGGCCGCAAAGGTTAATGGGTCAGCGAATACGAGATGCCACGCCCTCTGTATCGCGAGTGGATTCGTTGACTGGAACCACCCACGATAGTCATACAATTGCAGCAACACCTCGATCGGAAAGGCCTCTGGAATTTGGGAGGCTACGACGGCGGGCAGTCCGTAAAGATCTTCAATATGCTTGCCCGACTTGAGGATCATGTCTGCGAGCAGTCTCAGCTCGTTCTCGCTAACGCGGCAAACTGCCCGTTCCAACAGGGTGTCCGCATTCGGGAATTCTTCGTCGCTTGCGATCGCGCGCGCAAGGAGACGACACAAGAAAGCCGTATCGTCGCCTCGCTCGTCGAACATCAGACGCTCCGCAGATCGAAACCGCTGCTGAAACGTGTCAGGGCTTCCTTGCTTGAGGAGGTCAAGAACCTTCGATACTTTCGATTCCTCGGTAGTCACCGAGTTTATCCTTCCCGGCCCCATCGAGCCTATGTGGATTAGCTATCGGACGACAATCACGACCTAGTCGCCACCACCGTCACCTCCGCCGCCATCGCTCCCGTCGGACGAGAACACGTCCCACAACCCCCTTTGGGGGATATCCCGCCTTCTATACCGGCTTGGATGTTGTCTCTCGTCTCAGACGATATTCTCGACTTACGCTCAAGCATCTCAACTGCGAAGATGATGACCCCTATGAGGAAAGTAAGCCCAGTCCAGAAGATCGCAATATCTGACATCGGATCCCCAAATTCAGCCGTGATCTGACAGAACGGCAATGCCCTCCGGCCGCGGCCCGCCCCAAGCCCAGTCGAGCAGCTCGACGGTGTGGACGACGGGCAGCGACGTGCCGCCGCCGATCTGGGTCATGCAGCCGATGTTGCCGGTGGCGACGAGCGCCGCACCCGTCGCTTCGATGTTCGAGACCTTGCGGGAGCGCAGCCTCGCCGCGATGTCGGGCTGGAGGATGTTGTAGGTGCCGGCCGAGCCGCAGCACAGATGCCCTTCCTTCGGTTCCCGCACGTCGAAGCCGGCGCGCTTCAACAGGTCCTTCGGCTGGCGGGTGATCTTCTGGCCGTGCTGCATCGAGCAGGCGGAGTGGTAGGCAACGGACAGGCCGGTCGCCAGCGACGGCTCAGGCAGGTCGAGTGCCGCGAGATATTCGGTGACGTCCTTCGCGAGCGCCGACACGCGCGCGGCCTTGCCGGCATAGGCCGGATCGAGGCGCAGCATGAAGCCGTAGTCCTTGATCGTGGTGCCGCAGCCGGACGCGGTGATGACGATCGCATCGAGCCCCCCGCGCTCGATCTCACGCGTCCAGGAGTCCACATTGCCGCGTGCCGCGGCAAGGGCTGCCTCCTCGCGACCCATGTGGTGGACGAGCGCGCCGCAGCAGCCCTCGCCTTCCGGCACGACTACCTCGACGCCGAGGCGGGTGAGCAGGCGCACGGTCGCCTCGTTGATCGCCGGATCGAGCACCGACTGGGCGCAGCCGGTAAGCAGCGCGACCCGGCCGCGCTTCGGCGCATTCGCGCCGTGAGTGGCGGGCTTCGAGACGGTGGAGGTGGGGGGCACGGCGCGTGGCGCCATCGTGAGCATGGCGGCGAGCGGCTTCAGCGCCTTCACGCGACCGAACAGGCCGGCGAAGGGGCGGCCGAAGGCGGCGAGCCTCAGCGCGGCGCGGAAGCGCCCCGGGTACGGCAGCACCTGCGCCAGCACGGCGCGGATCGTGCGGTCGATGAAGGGGCGGTGGTAGGTCTGCTCGATATGCGCCCGCGCATGGTCGACGAGATGCATGTAGTGCACGCCCGACGGGCAGGTCGTCATGCAGGACAGGCAGGACAGGCAGCGGTCGACATGGGTGACGATCTCCTCGTCGGCCGGACGGCCGTTCTCCAGCATGTCCTTGATGAGATAGATGCGCCCGCGCGGCGAATCGAGCTCGTTGCCCAGCGTCACATAGGTCGGGCACGTCGCCGTGCAGAACCCGCAATGGACGCATTTACGCAGGATCTTTTCGGCCTCCGCCACATGCGGATCGGCGAGCTGCGCGAGGGAAAAGGTGGTTTGCATGAATTATGCCTTAGATACCGTGCCATCTTGCGCGATGATGATCGTTTCGCCGAGCTTCGCGTCTCCTTCCATTCGTTCGGAAAGCGCGAGGTGCGGACACACACAGCGTTGAGCGATTTCGCCAGCCGTGCAGACACGGATCCATCGAACTGAGCTATCACGCGGCATGCTTCAGGATAAGCTGCTCGACGTCCTCGCCAGCCAACTGGATGACTGCCTCGACTTGCTCTCGCTCCACCGTCGGGAAATCGAGCAGGAATTCGTCGAGCGTATCGCGCGCCCGCAGATATTCGAACAGGCCCGCGACCGGCACCCGTCTGCCTTTGAACACGACGGCTCCCGAAACGATTTCCGGGTCGGAACTCAGGACATCGGAAATCTTCATCGCATCCTCCATCTGTAGCGCGCCGCCCGCGGAAAGCGCGGCGCGCGGCTTCAGATCAGCCAGCTCTCCGGATTCTTCACAGGCTCGCCCCTGCCCGCGGCCTGCAGACCGACGATGCAGCGCACGATAATCCAGACGGCCACTGCGACGAGGAGCAGGAAGCCGATCAGCAGCATCATCAGGATCACCGCGATGGCGCCGTAAAGCAGGCCGATCCAGAAGGTGCGGATCAGATAGGTGTAGTGCGTGTCGACCCAGCCACCGGCCTTGCCGCGGTTGATATAGGCCATGATCAGCCCGACCAGCGGCAGGATCGGGATGAACATGCCGGCGATGTAGAGGAAGTAGACGATCTGGACGTTGGTCTTGCCGGGTTCAAGCCACTGGTCGGTCTCGCGCGGTGCGGCGGGCGGCGGATTCGTGTCGGTCATCTCGGTTCCCCTCGTTTCGGCGTCATATTCTACCAGAAGTTCATACGGTCGCCATCCGGCCGGGATTGAGGATGCCCTTCGGGTCGAACTCGGACTTCACACGCGCGGAAAGCGCTCCGAGCGGGCCTGGCTGCGGCTCGAAGACCGGGACGGCGGCGCGGATCGGGGCGGCAGCGCGGACCAGCGTCGCGTGACCGCCGCCAAGCCTGCGGACCAACCGGCGCACCAGCTCGGCCTCAGGATCGTCCTCCAGGCGCAGCCAGACCAGCCCGCCCTGCCAGTCGTAGAAGGCATCAACAGCCGCCTGCATGCGAAGTGCCGCGACCAGCTTCCAGCCCTCGGACGGCGCGAGCGATATGCGCCAGACCGGGCGGTCCGCACCATCGGCGAAGGGAGCCACGTCGCGGATGCCGGCCCACAGCGCGCGCGAGCGCTCCGCATCGACGGTCTCGACATGGCCGCCGAAGAGTTCCGAAAGCATGATGACACGGTAGGCGACCGAGGGGCCGAAACCGTCGACGCGCAGCAGGGTCGCCGGATCGGAACCGAGCATGCCGCCGGCGACGCGCGCGGCGACCAGTTCGGGCAGGTGGGCGGCGCCGGACACTTCTGCGCTCGAGCCCATGGCTGCCGCCATCGCCGCAACCGCCTTCTCGTCGTCCAGCCGGCGCAGGACGACCGTAGTCTCGGTCTCGGCGCGCGGCAGGACCTTGAAGGTAAGATCGGTGACTACTGCCAGCGTGCCCCATGAGCCCGCCATCGCCTTGGAGAGGTCGTAGCCGGTGACGTTCTTCACCACGCGGCCGCCCGCCTTGAACGCCTCGCCGCGGCCGGAGACGGCGTGGGTGCCGAGGATATGGTCGCGCGCCGCACCCGCCTTCAGCCGGCGCGGTCCGGAGAGATTGGCGGCGAGCGCGCCGCCGACGGTGCCGGACTTGCCGTTTGAAGAGGCCTTCCCGGTGAGCAGTGGCGCGTAATCCATCGGCTCGAAGGCGAATTCCTGGCCGCGCGCGGCGAGAAGCGCCTCGACCTCCGCCAGCGGCGTGCCGGCGCGGGCAGAGAGCACCAGTTCCTCCGGCTCGTAGAGCGTCACGCCGGTCAGCCGCGACAGGTCGACCGCATGCTCGGTCTGCGCCGGCCGGCCAATGCCGCGCTTTGTGCCGCGGCCGACGATCTCCAGCGGCTGCTCCTCGCCCACGGCCCAGCGGACAGCATCGAGAACCTCGGCGGCGGTGGTGGGGGTGAAGGTGGTCATGTCTTGATAGTAGCGAGTTCTGCGAACAGGCCGGCAGCCTTGACGCGGGCAACCGCCTTGCGGTCGAAGGAAACAAACTTATCAGCACCCGATTGGGCGCCGACCGAGGCGATCACGCCATCCGCAAAGTCACCACCGGCGTCCAGAACACGAAGTCCCGCATCGACTGCCTGGGCATCTGTTTCCACATTCCCGCGCTGGATAATCTGACGCAAAGACGCGGCAATGTGTTGCCGCGAAAGCCCATAGGTCCGTTCGAGAACCCAGGCGAATTCGCAGAGGCACGGCACCGGGAGGAAAACCGTATCAGCCTTTACGAGGATGTCCAAAGCCGTCCGCGCCTGGGCAAGGTCGTCGAGGACGATCACGCGCACCAGAATATTGGTATCAGCAGTGATCCTCATCTCTCGCCGGCCCAGCCCTTTCGAATCGCCTCGTTCATCTCTTCGATCGTCGCGACCTTGTCGGTCTTGCCAGCGAGCATGCCGTAGATTTCCTCCCAGCTTCCCTTTCGTGGTGCGGCCTTCATCGTAAGTTGTCCGTCAGGCAAGGCATCGACCTCGATCTTCTGGCCGGGCTTCACGCCGAGATGCTGCAGCAGTTCCTTCTTCAGCGTCACCTGGCCCTTGGCCGTGACAGTGAGTGTGGTCATCGTTGTGTTTCCAATTCGGCCCTCGACATCCAATGTAAGGCACTATTGCCTTACTTCCAATCCTAGAACCTCGGGATGTCCGGAAACGGCATCTGGCCGCGATGTACGTGCATGCGGCCCAGCTCGGCGCAGCGGCGCAGTTGCGGGAAGACTTTTCCTGGGTTGAGAAGGTGCTTCGGGTCGAAGGCGCATTTGACGCGCATCTGCTGGTCGAGGTCGATCTCGGTGAACATCTCCGGCATCAGGTCGCGCTTCTCGACGCCAACGCCGTGCTCGCCGGTGAGGACCCCGCCGACGGCGACGCAGAGGCGCAGGATGTCGGAGCCGAAATTCTCCACCTTCTCCAGTTCTCCCGGAATGTTCGCATCGTAGAGGATGAGCGGATGCAGGTTGCCGTCGCCGGCGTGGAAGACGTTGGCGACGCCGAGGCCGTAGCGCTCTGACATCTCGCGCATGCCGGCTAGGACATTTGGCAGTTCCTTGCGCGGGATGGTGCCGTCCATGCAGTAGTAATCGGGCGAGATGCGGCCGACGGCCGGGAACGCCGCCTTGCGGCCGGCCCAGAAGGACAGGCGCTCGGCCTCCGACGCCGAGATGCGGCACTCGGTCGAGCCGTTGCGAAGCGCGATCGCCTCCACCTCGCCGATCAGATGGTCGATCTCGGGGCCCGGTCCGTCGAGCTCGACGATCAGCAGCGCTTCCACATCGAGCGGATAGCCGGCATGGACGAAATCCTCTGCCGCGTGGATCGCGGGGCGGTCCATCATCTCCATGCCGCCGGGGATAATGCCGGTCCCGATGATGTCGGCGACGCACTGGCCGGCCTCCTCCGAGGACGGGAAGCCGATGAGCAGCGCGCGCGCCGCCTCCGGCTTCTTGAGAATACGCACCGTTACCTCGGTGACGACGCCGAGCAGACCTTCCGAGCCGGTCATGACGCCGAGCAGATCATAGCCCTCCGAGTCGAGATGCTTGCCGCCAAGGCGCACCACCTCGCCGTCCATCAGCACCATCTCGATGCCGAGCACATTGTTGGCGGTGAGGCCGTATTTGAGACAGTGCACGCCGCCGGAGTTCTCCGCGACGTTGCCGCCGATCGAGCAGGCGATCTGCGAGGACGGGTCGGGCGCGTAGTAGAAGCCTTGGTCCTGCACGGCCGTGGTGATGCCGAGATTCGTGACGCCCGGCTGCGCGACGACCGCCCGGTTGGCGAAGTCGATGTCGAGGATGCGGTTGAAGCGGCTCATGACAAGCAGCACCGCGTCCTCGAGCGGCAGCGCGCCGCCCGACAGCGAGGTGCCGGAGCCGCGCGGCACGACGCGGATGTTGCGGTCGTGGCAATATTTGAGGATGCGCGAGACCTGCGCTGTCGTCTCCGGCAGCACCACCACGAGGGGAAGCTGGCGATAGGCTGTGAGACCGTCGCTCTCGAAGACGCGCATGCCCGTCGGCTGGTCGACGACCCCCTCGCCGGGCACGATGAGGCGCATATCCGCCACGATCTCGTCGCGGCGGCGCATCGTTCCCGGATCGGGAGCAGGCATTACAACCGACATCGCCGACGCCTCCTTCCCATTTCGCACGGTTCGTCGCTCCCGAACCAATAGCCGACCGAAGGGCGCAACACAACAAGTGGACAATAAAGTTGACCAGTTATCGCTCGTTCCGCTAGGAGTGGGCGGCTGACTGTCGAGACACGGCCTTGAACGACGTCTTTTCCCGCATCGAGCACCTGCGCACGGCCGACGAGGTCGTGCAGCAGATCGAATCGCTCATCCTCGAAGGGGTGCTGCGGGTCGGCGACCGGCTGCCGGGCGAGCGCGATCTCGCGGGGCAGTTCGATGTATCGCGGCCGATCCTGCGCATCGCGCTGAAATCACTGGAAGAGCGCGGGCTCATCACGACTCGGCCCGGCGGCGGCACCTACGTCGCCGACATCGTCGGCCAGGTGTTCACCGCGCCGATGATCGAGCTGATCGCCTCGCACCGCAAGGCGACAGCCGACTATCTCGAATACCGCCGTGACATAGAGGGCATGGCGGCGGACTATGCGGCGCGGCGGGCGACGGCGGAAGACCGGGCCATGCTCGACAACATCATGGCGAGGATGGAAGCCGCGAACGCCGACGAGGACTTCAGCACGGATGCCGAGATCGACGTCGAGTTCCACAATGCGATCGGCGAGTGCGCGCACAACATCATCCTGCTGCACACGCTGCGCTCCTGCTACAGGCTGCTGGCCGACGGCGTTTTCTTCAACCGCTCGCTGATCTACACGCTGCCGGGCATGCGCGAGAAACTGCTTTCCCAGCACAAGGCGATTCACGGCGCGGTGGTTTCCGGCGATCCGGCAGCGGCGCGGCAGGCTGCGGAGGCGCATATCGGTTTCGTCGCGGAGGCGGTTGACGCCGCCGAGCGGACGGGAGAATGGCAGCGCATTTCGCGGCTGCGGCTCCTGCAGCGGGCGCGCAGCGCCGACCGCAGATCCTGACTTCATAACCAGACGGGCATTGTCCATGGCACCCATCCTCGAGATCAACGACCTCAAGAAACTCGCCAGGCGGCGCGTGCCGAAGATGTTCTTCGACTATGCGGATTCGGGCTCGTGGACCCAAAGCACCTACCGCGCCAACGAGGAGGACTTCGCCAAGATCAAGCTGCGCCAGCGCGTGCTGGTCGACATGACCAATCGAAACCTCGAATCGACCATGATCGGCGAAAAGGTGTCGATGCCGGTGGCGCTCGCCCCGACAGGCCTCACCGGCATGCAGCATGCGGACGGCGAGATGCTGGCGGCGCGGGCCGCCGAGAAGTTCGGCGTGCCGTTCACGTTGTCGACGATGAGCATCTGTTCGATCGAGGACGTAGCGTCGGTGACGACGAAGCCGTTCTGGTTCCAGCTCTACGTCATGCGCGACAAGGACTTCGTCCTCAACCTGATCCAACGGGCCAAGGCGGCGAAATGCTCAGCGCTCGTGCTGACGCTCGACCTGCAGATCCTCGGCCAGCGCCACAACGACCTGCGCAACGGCCTGTCGGCGCCGCCCCGCTTCACGCCGAAGCATGTCTGGCAGATGGCGACCCACCCCGGCTGGTGCCTGCGCATGCTCGGCACGCAGCGCCGCACGTTCCGCAACATCGTCGGCCATGCCAAGAGCGTCACCGACCTGTCGTCGCTGTCGTCCTGGACTGCGGAGCAGTTCGATCCCCAGCTCTCCTGGGCGGATGTCGAGTGGATCAAGAAGCAGTGGGGCGGCAAGCTGATCCTCAAGGGCATCCTCGACCGCGAAGACGCCGAGATGGCGGCCCAGTCGGGCGCAGACGCGATCATCGTCTCGAATCACGGCGGCCGGCAGCTCGACGGCGCCGATTCGTCGATCTCGAAGCTGGAGGAGATCGCAGACGCGGTCGGCGACAGGATCGAGGTGCTTTTCGACGGCGGCATCCGCTCGGGCCAGGACGTGCTCAAGGCACTGTGTCTCGGCGCGAAGGGCACATTCATCGGCCGGCCGTTCCTCTACGGACTTGGCGCAATGGGCGAGCTGGGTGTAACGACGGCGCTGGAGATCATCCGCAAGGAGCTCGACACGACGATGGCGCTGTGCGGCAAACGCGACATCAGGCTCGCGGGCAAGGACTGGCTGGCCCGCAGGCCGGGCTGACACCGGCACGGACGATCTCGCCGGAGCGAACAGGCGGGTAATGAGTCCGAGCATCGAAGACGAGACCGGAAAGCCGCGCGTCGGCCTGTTCGTGACCTGCCTCGTGGACCTGTTCCGCCCGGTCGTGGGCTTCGCCGCGGCGAAGCTGATCGAGGCGGCCGGTTGCACGGTCGAGATTCCGAGGACACAGACGTGCTGCGGCCAGCCTGCCCACAACGCAGGGGACCGCAAGGACGCGCGCGCCATCGCCGAGGCGACGATCGAGGCCTTCGAGGAGTTCGACTATGTCGTCGCGCCGTCTGGTTCCTGCGCCGGCATGCTGAAGAAAGACTATCCGGCCCTGTTCAAGGGAGATCCGGACTGGGAAGGACGCGTAGCGGCCTTCTCCGCCAAGGTGCACGAGTTGGTGTCCTTCCTGAGCGACGTCAGGGGACTGTCGTCCGTCGAGGCGCGCCTCGAGGCCATCGCGACCTATCACGATTCCTGCGCAGGTCTGCGCGAGCTCGGCATCCGCGGCCAGCCGCGCGCCCTGCTCGGCCAGGTGGAGGGGCTGCGGCTGCACGACCTGCCGGAGGCGGATCTCTGCTGCGGCCTCGGCGGCGCGTTCTGCGCCCGGCCCTCAGGCGTATCGAACGCGATTGCGACAAGGAAGACGGAGGCGATCGGGGCCTCTGGCGCGGATCTGCTGCTTGCGGGAGACCTCGGCTGCCTGATGAACATGGCCGGCCGGCTCAGGCGGCAAGGTTCCGCCATAGAGACGCGGCATGTGGCGGAAGTGCTTGCCGGAATGACTGGCGAGCCGCCGATCGGAGGTTCGCGATGAGGGCGGGCGATGACTGAGCGCATCGGAACGGAAGGCATCCACCTGACCGACGCCGCCGGTCCCGCCGGCCTGCGCATCTATGCGATCGGCGACGTGCACGGACGGCTCGACCTGCTGGAGGCGATGCATGAGGCCATCCGGGCGGAGATCGACGACAACCCGCCGGGCGACTGGCGCGTCGTCCATGTTGGCGACTACATCGACCGGGGGCCCGACTCGAAGGGCGTGATCGACTTCCTGATTCGCGCGATTCACACCGACGCGCGATACATCGCCTTGGCCGGCAATCACGATGCGGGGCTGGTGGACTTTCTCGCCGATCCGAACGCCGAGAGCCTGTTCGCGCGGCACGGCGGCCGGCAGACGGCGCTCTCCTACGGCGTCGAGGCCGATTTCTCGTCGCAGGCGCTGGCGTGGGAGGCGGCCACCAGGCTCAGGGCGGCGATGCCGCGCGAGCATCTCGAGTTCCTCGCCAAGCTGCCGCGCAGCGTCGCCTTCGGCGACTTCTTCTTCTGCCATGCGGGAATCAGGCCCGGCGTGCCGCTGGCGCGTCAGAACCCGGAAGACCTGATCTGGATCCGCAGCGCATTTCTCGATTCGCCGCTGCTGCACGAAAAAGTCGTGGTGCACGGCCATACCCCGTCAAGCGTGCCGGAGATCCTGCCGAACAGGGTGAACGTGGACACCGCGGCGTTCTCCACGGGCGTGCTGACTGCCCTGTCGGTAGAGGGAACGCGGAAGCGGATTCTGCAGATGAGCGCTAACGGTCAGCGCGAAGCCTGGACGACGCCGTAGCCGTCCACCGGGGCGTGATCGCCCGCCGCATCGGCGGCGTAGATGCCTGCGCCCCACAGCGCAATGCCGGACAGCATCAGGACGGACAGGAGAGCTGCTTTCACGGGAGTCATCTCGATTTCGGTCCTGAAGTATTTATCTGTTCTACGTTACCGTTTGGTTTCACAAAAACGCCCGACCGGTAACAATGTTCCGCCATGATCCGGCGACCCGGCGGCGCCGAGCGCGGGCGTGGCTCTATCCGTCTCCAACGCGAATGAAAAGGAGCTGTCTCACACAGCTGGGGATAGTTTCCGTACGTGGGCAATCCGGCAACGCCGGCAGCTCAGGAGCGGATGGTCGAGACCCAGGCGCGGGCGATCGCGAGGCCGGCCGCATCCGCGGTGGGACCACAGCTTGCCGCCTCGGCGGGATAGATGTCCATCCAGCCGGCGCGCTTCTTAGCGATTGTCTCGGGAAAGGCCACGTGCCACTCTTCGACCAGTTTCCGGTCGGCCTCGAAGTGGAACTGGACGCCGTAGCCGGCCCGGCCGACCCGGAACGCCTGGTTGTGCGCCGCGTCGTTGCCGGCGAGGCGCGTCGCGCCGCGTGGCAGGACAAATGTGTCGTCGTGCCACTGGAAGATCGGAAACACCTCGGGCGCGGCGGAAAGGACGGGATCTTCGCGCCCCTCGGGCGTCAGTGCCACCTCCTGCCAGCCGAACTCCGGTGCCGCGCCGATCAGGTTCTCGGCGTCGTAGGCGCGCGCCAGGATCTGGCTACCGAGACAGATGCCAAGCGCGGACCGGCCCGAATCGGCAAAGGACCGCATCAGCGCGGCGAGCGCCGGAAGATAGGGATACTCCTCGTCGGCGAGCGCGTTCTGGCCGCCGCCGAGCACGATGATCGCATCATGACCGTCCGCGCCGGCCGGCAGTTCGTCGCCGCGATGCGCGCGCACCAGCGTGATCTCAGCGCCCGCCTCCGCCAGCGCGGTGGCCATCTGGCCGAGGCCGGTATTGTCATAATTCTCGACGACGAGCACCTTCATCGCGCGGCTTCCGGGTGGGCAGGACAGGCCCGAGCGGTATCATGGAGTATCGCCGGCGGGAAGGAGGAGCGGATGCCGTTGCAGAACAGGGTCGATCCGTTCGGCGAGATCCATGCCGTGCCGGCGCGCGGCATGTTCACCGGCAACCGCGGGGTGATCCACGATCCCGCGACGAAGACGCTGCTCAAGCGCCGCTGGACGACTAGGGCGTGGATCCTATGCGAATGCGACTTTCGCGGCCGCAGGCGCGAGGTGATGGGCAGGAACTCGCCCACGGGCGGCGCGGGCTGGACGGAGCTGTTCTTCCTCGACGAGGCGACAGCGCTTGCCGCCGGACACCGGCCCTGCTTCTACTGCCGGCGCGATCGCGCGACCGAATTCGCGAGATGCTTCGCGGCGGGACAAGGGCGAGAGACGATCACCGCGCCCGAGATGGACGCGGTGCTGTATAAGGAGAGATGGGCGAGCAGACAGGGGCACGACCGGGACGGGGGTATCCCAGGTTCCAGCCTCTCCGCACTTCCTGCGGGTGCAATGGTTGCAGCCAACGGACAGGCTTACGGGAAATCGGACGCCGGCTGGCTGGAATGGTCGTTTCAACGCTGGCTGCCCGCCTCCGAACCGGCTGCCGACGCCGTGCTCCTGACGCCGGGAAGCACGGTGCGGGCCCTGACGCAGGGCTATGCACCGGTCTGGCATCCCTCCGCCGGATAATGCCTTGAACTCGCCGCAAGCCTGCCGCATGGCTGCCGGCGATGCGAGCGAATTACAGAATGCAGCGGCTCTTCGTGCCGCAGGCCATGCAGGCGAATGGCGAGATCGAGCCCGATCCGCAACAGGCCCACTATCTCCTCAACGTGCTGCGCATGCATGCCGGCACGCAGCTTCTCGTCTTCAACGGCGTCGATGGCGAATGGCTGGCGAGCCTCGTCGAGGTGAACCGCAAGAAGGTGCGGCTGTCGCTGATGACGCAGGTCAGGCCGCAGCCGGCCCTGCCCGACCTCATCTACTGCTTCGCGCCGCTCAAGCAGGGGCGGCTCGACTACATGGTGCAGAAGGCGGTCGAGATGGGGGCCGGCGTGCTGCAGCCGGTGCTGACCCAGCACACGCAGATGTCGAACATCGGCATCGACCGCATCCGTGCCAATGTTGTGGAGGCTGCCGAGCAGTGCGGCATCCTCGCGATTCCCGAGGTGCACGAGGTCGTGAAGCTCGAACGGCTTATCTGGGAATGGGAGCCGGGACGGCGGCTGATCTTCTGCGACGAGGGCGCGGAGACCAACAACCCGATGCCCGCGCTACAGGCCGTGCCCGAAAACAAGCTCGGCCTGCTGATCGGCCCGGAAGGCGGGTTCTCCGAGGAGGAACGCCAGCAGCTGCGCGCCCTGCCCTACGTCACCTCGATCCCGCTCGGCCCCCGCATCCTCCGAGCGGACACCGCCGCGGTGGCGGCGATGGCAGTGATACAGGCTTCCATCGGCGACTGGCGGTAAGTTAGTGTGATGTTACGATCTCGCCAAACAGTTGGATGTAGATCAAATCGCCGAATCCATGCAGCACTTCTCCGACTCCAGCCATGATGAGGTGGACGCGGAAGAGGCGAGAGAGCGTGAGCATCACTCTCGAGCGGCGCATATGCCGAAAATCCTCGTCTACCTCGACCTCGAACTTCACCTTCGGCGGCGCGAACACGGGCACCGGAACTCCGTTTGCTGTACGCTCCAGTGCCTCTCTCTCTTCGTCGAGGACGTGGGCACGAAAAGCGAAGAGGAGCGAATAGATGACCAAAAGCGCACCGCCTCGCCGAACCGCGTAGGGGTCGCCCAACCTATAGGCGGTGTAGAAGCTTCCGATAAGAATGAGCAGCGATCCGACCAGGGACGCGACCTCGGAAATGTCGATTCGTTTCATAACTCGACTCCTTCCGGATAGCTGAGACGGTGGTCGTTTCTGTTTCGATCACGGGCTTCATACAGCCCGGAAAATGCGGGATGCAGGCAATAGTCGAAACGATCGCTAATTTCCGGAACTCCTTCCTTGGTGTAAAAATACCTGGTGTCTTCATACCTCATTACGTTCTTCTGGGTCGGTTTCTCCACACGCCCAATGACGCCCATGTTGAACAATAGTCTGCACGCACCGTCGCTGCCAATCTGCCGGTCGGTGATGGGGTTGATCAACTGCTTGCCAAGAACGTTCGCCATCTTGCTCAACTGCCTGAAATCAAAAAACGATGGCAGCTGCTCACAAAATATTCTCACAAGATTGAGTATCTCGGGATAGATCGACTGATAGGGAACACATACATTCGGGCAGATGACCTTTTCGGCACTCGAGACCCCATGGCGGATAGATTCTTCGTTGAGTCTGCCGAACCTCCTCCAGTAGTCCCCTGAAGAGATGATTGCTTCGTTCAAGATCAGAAGTAGGTGCCTGGGGCATATATGAGTATGTCGTATGATGTAAGGCCACAGTTGCTCGCTGATCCCGATCCTATTGGTTACTTCTCCAGGTAAGAGTTCGGCCAAGAACGCGTCGACGGCGCGATGGCTTGTTAGGTCTGTATTGCCATGTCTATTTAGTATCTTCTCAAAGACATTGGTCTCGTATCGCACATAATATGTATGAAGAAGAGAGTCCTCGTTCACAATCTCCTTGATCAGCTCGATGAATCGGAGAGCGACTATTCTCTTAAGATCTCTCGCCTTCCATCGTATGCGATGGACAGATGAGAAATTCTTACCTGGTTCACTTCCGGGTTGTTCACGAAAGATATATTCTATCTCTTCCGGTATGGTCGCCATTATGTTGATCTGAGGGCTGTATTTCGCCTGCATGGCTTCAATGGCGGGAAGGAAGCCTTTCACGACATCGAGCCATTTTTCGTTGTGGATCGGATATTCTTCCAGTGAATCGATCAGCAAGAAGCACTTCCGATGTCCATTTGAGAGATGGTCCATCACCTCCCGCCGTGCGTTGACAGCTATCTTCTCGGCAATCTCCTTCGAATCCAGGCTGTCCGATATCTCAAGATAATTCTGCTCGATGTAGCGTTTCCGGAAGTTCCGATCGCAATAGGCAATCACATGCTTGAACTGCTCCTCTGCCCGCCTATGCGGGTCGGCGATGTGAAGCGAATAGAAATATGAGATGATCTGATACCAGAGCCTGTCCTCCCATTCGTCTCTCAGCGTCTCGGTCGTCCGGAACCCATCAGCGGCTATCTGCTGTTCGTAAGCTCTGCGATAGACGCTCTCGACGATCGGCTCGAACTCGCGATGGGTCGCAATAACGATCACATGGCGACTTGCTCGTTCCAGTTCCTGCCGGACATTACCTTCTGGCCTTATTAATCGGATGCGAGGTCGCAGTTCATCGTAATGGCGAAGAGCGTAGAGGACAGTGCTCTTGCCGCTGCCCTTCCTGCCAGAGATCAGACGCGGTTCCGTCTGGAGCGCCGAGAGAAACGGCTCGTGAACATCGACCAGCGATAGCGATCGGGGGCCTTGGTCGTGCTGGAAATTGACTGACCCAAGGGGCTGGTCGCTGCGAATCGAGCTTGCCATTTTTCTGCCTCCGAGGATATGCGTCCTCAGATTGCAAACTTTGATCAATATTTCAACTATTAGTTGCTTATCTTCCAAAGATGACTGGCCGACACCGCCGCGGTGGCGGCGATGGCGGTGATACAAGCGACGATCGGGGATTGGCGGTAGGGCCGCGCCCCCAAGCCATCAAGTTTCGTTGACGGCTGGCTCAGAACATTTTGCTTGCCGAAGATGGGGGTTTGCGGCCAATGCTCGCGCGCAAAAGACTACCGGGGGCGACACCATGGCGCGCGACACGACGGATTTCAGCCCGATCGAAAGCACGGACGAACTCGTCGGCTATCTGGCCGCCGGCAACAAGCCGCGCGACAAGTGGCGCATCGGCACCGAGCATGAGAAATTCCCGTTCTATGTCGACGGCAACGCGCCGGTGCCCTATGCCGGCCCGCGCGGCATCAAGGCGCTGCTCGACGGGATGAAGGACAAGCTCGGCTGGGAGCCGATCATCGACGCGGGCAACATCATCGGCCTGGTCGAGCCGACCGGACAGGGCGCGATCTCGCTCGAGCCTGGCGGCCAGTTCGAACTCAGCGGCGCGCCGCTGGAAACGATCCACCAGACCTGCCGCGAGGGCAATGCGCACCTGGCGCAGCTGCGCGAGATCGCCGAACCGCTCGGCATCCGCTTCCTCGGCCTCGGCGGCAGCCCGAAATGGACGCTTGCCGAAACGCCGAAGATGCCTAAGTCTCGCTACGAGATCATGACGCGCTACATGCCGAAGGTCGGGACCAAGGGCCTCGACATGATGTACCGCACCTGCACGATCCAGGTGAACCTCGACTTCGAGAGCGAGGCGGACATGCGGCGCAAGATGCAGGTGTCGCTGAAGCTCCAGCCGCTGGCGACGGCGCTGTTCGCCAACTCGCCCTTCACCGACGGGCGGCCGAACGGGATGCAGAGCTGGCGCGGCGACATCTGGCGCGATACCGACAACCAGCGCTCCGGCCTGCTCGACTTCTGCTTCTCGCCCGATTTCGGCTTCGCCGACTATGTCGACTGGGCGCTCGACGTGCCGATGTATTTCGTCATCCGCGAAGGCCACTACATCGACATGACCCACATGACCTTCCGCGAGTTCATGACCGGCAAGGCGCGCAACGAAGTGCCGGACGCGATGCCGACCATGGGCGATTGGGCGAACCATCTGTCGACGCTGTTCCCTGATGTCAGGCTGAAGCGTTTCCTCGAGATGCGCGGCGCCGACGGCGGCCCGTGGCGGCGCATCTGCGCGCTGCCGGCCTTCTGGGTCGGCCTGCTCTACGACGCCGAAGCGCTGGCCGCGGCCGAGGAACTGACTCGCGACTGGACCTTCGAGGAGGTGCTTGCGATGCGCAACGCGGTGCCGGAACAGGCGCTGGCGACCATGTTCCGCAACCGCTCGCTGATGGAGGTGGCGCGCGAGGTTATCGCCATCTCGCGGCTGGGTCTCACAAACCGCGGCCGCAAGAACCGCGACGGCTATGACGAGACGAGCTTCCTGTCGACGCTGGACGAGGTGGTGGCGCGCGGCACGACGAGCGCGCACGAGATGGTCAACGCCTACCACACGCGCTGGGGTGGTTCGATCGAGCCTGTGTTCATGGAATATGCCTACTGAGCGAAGGCCGGTGACGTCCGCCACTCAACCAGCCTGACTGCCAAACTGGGGCAGCGACGAGGCCACGGCAAGTACCGTTATGGGGAAGCGCGTCCCGTGCCGATGGCGCAGACGACTCGGTTGCGACCACCGTTCTTCGCCTCGTACAATGCCCGGTCGGCCATCTTCATGAGATCCGAGGTCCCGGCCATCGTATCGTCGCGGGTGGCCACACCGATGCTGATCGTGGTCGATATCCGGTCGCTCTCGGCGACCAGCGGGTTCTCGGCAACTTCGCGGCGCAGGCGTTCGGCGACCAACTGGGACTGCGCAAGATCGGTCTCCGGCAGCAGAAGCCCAAATTCTTCGCCGCCGATGCGTGCGAGCACGTCCGAATCGCGCTTGCAGACCGACGCAACCTTGGTGAGATGCACGATCATCTGATCGCCGACCTGGTGCCCAAAACGATCGTTGATCGACTTGAAGTAGTCGATGTCGATCATCAGGAACGACAGCGGCCTGCGGTAGCGCCGCGACCTTCTCCATTCGATGTCGGCCAATGTCATGAAATGACGCCGGTTGTAGATGCCTGTCATCCCATCGGTCGTCGCAAGCCGCTCGAGCTCCTCCGCATGATGGACGATATCGGTGATGTCGCTGTAAGTCAGCATGCGTCCGCCCGCGGGGAGCACGGCGCACTGGCACCGGATGACCCTCCCGCTGCTCAGGCGCTGGTCGATCGGGGTCTGGCTGCCCGAGGCGACCCAGGCGAGGCGCTCTGATACATATTTGGCGAGTTCCTCCGACGATATCGCATAGGCTTTGCTCCGCCGGGCAAATTCGAGCATCTCGGAGAAGAGCGGCTTGCCGGCAACGAATTGCGGAGGAGAATTGAACATCCTGTGGCAGGCCGTGTTGATGAATTGCGCCCGCAATTCATGGTCGAGCAGAATGACGCCACTCTCGATGTTGTCCAGCGCCGCGTAAAGCGTCGCAAGTTCGGTGGCCACCGCGCCGGCGGCGGGCTCTGCCGACGCTGACCCGCGGCAATGCGCCTCGAGTCGTTCGGACGACGGGTTTCGGTCGATCGGTCGCAGTAAGGGCATGCTGGCTCTCCGATGCGCTTTCGGTTCGGCACTTTCGCATCAGGCAGCACCAACCGGTTTCAGCGAGCTAACGCCGCCCCTACGTCTAGACGATACCTAAGGAGAAGAGGTTATCCGGCCACTCGAGCCGACCGGGTTCTGCACCTTTGGTGAATCGGAGGTTAGCAGGCGCGGCGGAAATGCAAAGACCTGGATACAATACAACGGTCCCCTCGTTGGGAAAGTCCCTCGTCATCACCCCTTCCAGCACCGTGCAATCCCGATTACGTTTTGGGCAACGACAGGCATGCAAGGAGACCACGATGCTACCGCTCTACGAAATGATGGCGCAGAACGGCCGCGCGGTCGAACTCATGGCGCGGCAGTTCAACCTGTCGCAGCAGCAGGCCGCGCTCGCCATGGAGGCGCTAACGCCTGCCTTCAGTCAGGGGCTGAAGCGCAACACGTCGGACCCCTACGGCGTGTCGAATTTCCTGCAGGCGCTGGCGAGCGGAAACCACGCGAAATATTACGACGACGCGGCGAACGCCTTCTCGCCCGCCGGCATGGCAGAGGGGAACGGCATCCTCGGTCACCTGTTCGGCTCGAAGGAACTGTCCCGGGCTGTGGCCGCGCAGGCGGCCCAAGCGACCGGTATCCAGCAGGAAATCCTGAAGCAGATGCTGCCGGCAATGGCGTCGATGATGATGGGCGGCCTGTTCAGGCAGACGACAGGCCAGCCGCAGCAGGCTCAGGCAGGCGGATTTGGCGCCAGCGGCAACATCCTTGGCGAGATCATCGACCAGATGATGAAGCAGGGTGGCGGCATGATGGGCCAGCCGCAGCAGCGCCAGGCGCCGACACCTCAGCCCAACCCGATGGATCCGTTCGACAATCCGTTCGGCAAGATCCTTAAGGACATGCTCGGCGGGGCCGCGGGCAGCGCGCCGCAGCCCGGGAACCAGGGCCGGCAGCGGCAGACCGACCCGATGGCCGACAATCCGCTCGGCCGCATCTTCGAAGAGATGATGCGCGGCGGACAGCGCAAGGCCGAGCCCGCCCCCGAACCCCAGCCCCGGCAGCGGACCAACCCGAGCGGCCGCGCGCGCAATCCCTATGACGACCTCTTCGGCGACATGTTCGAGAGCGGCTCCAAACAGCGCGACGAATACCAGAAGGGGATGGAGTCGATCTTCGATCAGTATCTGAAAGGAATGGACAGGCTTCGCTAGGAACGAAAAAGCCCGGTCCCTTGGGAGGGGACCGGGCAGTGGCAGGCGACCGGCGGGGAGCCGGGTGTGAACGGGAGCGCCTGCGTAAGCGAAAATCAGCAGACTTGGCGCGCGGCACGCTCCGTGGCGTCGCGCATCGCCTGTCGGCGCGCGCTTCGGCGAGGCTTCCCAGCGTGGTGGTCGGATCGACGCCGAACGGCTCGCGCCACGCGACATGCAGGTCACCGCGGGTTAGGCCGATGTCGGCCAGCTCCCAATCGGTCATGGCGCCAAGGCGGTAGACCTCGCGGCGGTTTTTCCAGGCGCGCAGGAGGTTGGCGACGGCGTTGATCACGCGCACGGCCACGGCCGGGCGCGTGGTGCCGGTCAGCGGGAACGTGGTGCGGTCAAGCGTCGTCATCGTATCTCTCCTTCGTGACGTCCGGGCGCAGGCCGCCGCGCCGGCACACAGCGGGCAGCGTTCCGGCGGCGATCAATTGCGCCCTCTTGGTGGACGTGCCATATTTGACAGGCGGAGATCGATTAGTCTAACGAATGTTTCTGATCCTAATCATCACAATGATTGATGAGAGATGCAATGAACGCGCCCCTCGATCTCGACCAGCTCCAGACCTTCATCGCCATTTCAGACACCGGCAGCTTCACCAAGGCGGCCGACACGGTGTTCCGCACGCAGTCGGCCGTCTCCATGCAGATGCGGCGGCTGGAGGAGCGGATCGGCAAGCCGCTGTTCGAGAAGGACGGGCGCACCAACAAGCTGACCGAGGAGGGCGAGCGGCTATTGAGCTATGCGAGGCGGCTCTTGCGGCTGAGCCGCGAGACGCTCGCCGCCTTCGACGAATCCCAGCTCGAAGGCCAGGTGCGCATCGGCACGCCGGACGACTATGCCGACCGCTTCCTGCCCGAGATCATGGGCCGCTTTGCACGATCGAATCCGCGCATCGAGATGTCGGTCATCTGCGAGCCGACGCTCAATCTCGCCGAACTGGTGCGCCGGGGCCAGCTCGACCTTGCGCTGGTGACGCAATGCGACGACGTCAACGTCACGGAGATCGTGCGGCGCGAGCCGCTGCTGTGGGTGACGTCAGCCAGCCATGCCGTGCATGAGGAGCCGGTCGTGCCGCTGGCGGTCGGGCGGCCGACCTGCCAGTGGCGACGCTCGGCGACCGAGACGCTGCAGCGCTCCGGCCGCGAATACCGCGTGCTGTTCACGTCATGGTCGGCGACGGTGGTGATCGCCAGCGTTCTGTCGGGGCTCGCCGTGTCGGTGCTGCCCGAATGCGCGCTCAGGCCCGGCATGCGGGTGCTCGGCGAGGCCGACGGCTTCGCGCCCCTGCCCGACTGCCAGATCGGCATCCTGCGCGGCCACACTGGCCAGCGGGAATTGATCGACGCGGTGGCGCGCCACATCACCGAAAGCCTCGACAACATCACCGCGCCCGCCGCGGACGAGCATTCCTTCGACTTCGCCGCGCTCAACGGCGTACGCAGCAAGCGGCTGCGGCCGGGGCAGGTGATGCCGGGGTGGTGATCAGTTGGGGTCGAGCTTCTCGTTGATGGCAGAGGGCAAATCCCTGTGCCCTTCGATCACGTTTGCGATCTCCACCAGATTCCCCCGATAGCGAAAGAAGATAATATACGAACCGGAAGCGACGCTGCGAAGGTCATCAGCCAATTCTGAGCGTGAGCGCCCCAAGGTGCCGGGCAGCATGGCCAGCCTCCTGCACTTTTCGCGGATGCGGTAGATCACCCGCAGCCCAATATCCGCACTTCCACTCTCTCGCGTCACGAATTCAAAGATCCTGGCAATGTCCCGTTTCGCGGCGCCAAGATAGCGGATCCGGCGCATCTAGAAGCCCTGTCTGCGTAAGATCTCGGCCCGCTCATTAATTTCCCGTTCGATGTCCTCGTCTGAGTAATCACCGCCCTCGGCGATTGAGGCCTCGATCATCTGCCGCAACGCAGCGAGCTTCGCCTCGCGCTCTTCAACCAGCCTCAGCCCTTCGCGGACGATCTCGCTGGCCGAGCCGTAACGGCCCGATTCGACGGCTTCCGCGACGAAGGCTTCCCATTTGGGTCCGACCGAAACGTTCATGGCGCAACTCCCGTTGGCGACATCGACGAATATATGTCAAAAATTGACATTGTCGATGTCCGGACGCGCCATCAGCGCCTCCAGCTTGTCCAGCGCGCCGGTCCAGCCCTGGATATGGCGGTCGCGCGCCGGCTCGTCGTAGAACTGGCTGTGACGCATGGTGAAATCCGTCCCGCCCTTGCCGTCATCGGCGAAGGTCAGCCGCACGAACGAGGCGCGGTCCGGCAAGGTTCGCCACATCCAGCCGAAGGACAGCACGGTGAATTCCTCGGCCTCGCGGTATTCACCGCTAACATCATGGGTCTCGCCGTCGGGCGTGGTGAAGACGATGTGATAGCGGCCGCCGGGGCGCGGGTCTGTCTCGGCGGAAAGCGTCTTCGCGCCGGTCGGCCCCCACCACATGACGATCATCGCTGGATCGGTCCAGGCGCGATAGACCAGCTTCGGAACGGCCGCGAGACGGCGGCGCAGCGTGAGGCTCGGTTTCTCGGACATGCTTCTCTCCCCGGCGAGGCGACGTTTCTGCCTGCGGAACCACCAGAGCGTCAAGCCATGTTCCCTTCGTGTTCTTGACTGGAGCGACAGGTTTGCCGATCAGTGTCGGCCATGGATGAGACCATCGATTCCCCGACCAACGCGCACGAATATTCTGTCAGCGAGATCTCGATCGCGCTCAAGCGCACGGTCGAGGACGCGTTCGGCAATGTGCGGGTGCGCGGCGAAATCTCGGGCTATCGCGGCCCGCACTCCTCCGGCCACGCCTATTTCTCGCTGAAGGACGACCGGTCGCGCATCGAGGCGGTGATCTGGAAAGGCACGTTCGGCAAGCTGAAGTTCCGGCCCGAAGAGGGCATGGAGGTGATCGCCACCGGCAAGCTGACCACCTATCCCGGATCGTCGAAATACCAGATCGTCATCGACAACCTGGAGCCGGCGGGCGCCGGCGCGCTGATGGCGCTTCTGGAGGAACGCAAGCGCCGGCTGCAGGCCGAGGGCCTGTTCGACGCCGGCCGCAAGCAATTGCTGCCCTACCTGCCGCGCGTGATCGGCGTGGTGACGTCGCCGACGGGGGCGGTGATCCGCGACATCATCCACCGCATCTCGGACCGCTTTCCGTTGCATGTGGTGGTGTGGCCGGTGCGCGTCCAGGGAGAGACGACCGGCGCGGAGGTGGCAAACGCGGTGGCGGGCTTCAATGCCCTGCCGGAGGATGGCGATATCGCCCGGCCGGACGTGATTATCGTCGCACGCGGTGGCGGCAGTCTCGAGGATCTGTGGGGCTTCAACGACGAAGCGGTTGTGCGCGCGGTGGCAGCCTCGGACATCCCGGTGATCTCGGCGGTAGGCCACGAAACCGACTGGACGCTGATCGACCTCGCGGCGGACGTGCGCGCGCCGACGCCGACGGGCGCGGCCGAAATGGCGGTGCCGGTGAAGGTCGAGCTGGAGGCGACGCTCACCTCGCTCGGCGCGCGGCTCAGGACCTGCACGTCGCGGCATCTCGACCGGCAGCGGCAGGCGGTGCGCAGCGCGGCGCGCGCCCTGCCCTCGCCGGACCAGCTCTTCGCCCTGCCGCGCCGGCGCTTCGACGACATCGCAGGACGGCTCGACCGCGCCGCCGTGGCGGCGGCCGAACGGCGAAGGGCGCGGCTTTCCGCGATCCGGCTCTCGCCCGCGACGCTGGAGCGCGGCATCGCGGAAGCGCGCCGGCATCTCGCGCGCAACGCGGCGCAATTGCCGAGATGCGCCGACGCCTACTTCGAGCGGCGCAGGCTGCGGCTGCAAACGGCGGCGGCGCGGCTGACCATCGAACCTTTCGCCCGCCGAAACGCCGAGGCCCGCCGCGGGCTGGAGCGCGCGGCCCTGCGCCTGCCGCGGGTGGTCGACGCCCTCCTCGCCGAGCGCCGCAAGCGTCTGGCGCAGGCGACACGGCTGGTGGATTCGCTGTCGGTGAAATCGGTCCTCGACCGCGGCTTTGCACTGGTCGAACACGAGGACGGCACGCTTGCCAAGCGGGCGGCGGAGATCTCCGACGGCATGCGCCTTGCGCTGCGGTTTGCCGACGGGACGAGGAGCGCGGTGGCCGGTGACGGCTCGGCCGGCGGCGAGGCGCCACGCCAACGGCCGAAATCGGGCACGGCAAAGCCGCCCAGCGGACAGGGCGACCTGTTCTGAGCAGTCGCCCGCAGCAAGCGTCCGCTGCGTGTTTCCGCCACCGGGCTTCGCGATCGTTCAGGCCGCGGCGGCCCGCTTGAACGCCAGCGGACTGAATGTGAGCTCGGGATAGCCGAACGCCTTCGGGCCTATCACGTCCAGCGCCTCCGGCGTCTTCAGGAGATCGTGGGCGGGAAGCCCGATGACGGCGATGCGCTGGCCATAGCGCAGCACTTCGGTGGTCAGCGGCTCGCCGGTATCGAGCTCAATATTGATGATCAGGTCGGGCACGGTGATGACCGGTTTGCCGTCGATCCACAGCACGAGGTTCTCGTTCTGGATCGCGATCCGGCCCTCGGCGCCCGCCCACTGATCGATGCCGGCAATAACCGCCTGGCCGCGCGAGAAGCCCCCGGTGAGTTCACGGCGGATATCGGTGACCTTGCCCGCGAAGAACAGCGTGCCGCCCGTCGCCTCCACCACGCGCTCGACGACGTTCTGGCGCTTAGCGCGCGCGTCGACAACGGTCTGGCCGATCTCGATCGCCTGGGTGATGGTGTTCGGGATCGCGGCGCGGCGCACGAACTCCATCGACATTGGCGCGCCGGCGGCGCCGGCGCCGGCGCCCATCGCGACGGTGACGGTGCGCATGATGCGCTCGCTCCACACGGCGTTGATCGCGTGCTGGAGAACGACAACGTTGCCCTTGTCGTCGGCGAGCGCCGCCGGTCCGTCACGTCGCCCATCCGAATAGATCGAAAACGTCGTCATCTGCCCCTCGGGGAAAGCGCGGCCCATGCCGTCGCCGTCGATCACCGGCAGGCCGGCCATCATTGCCGCGATGATCGGCGCCATGGCGTTGGCGCCACCGATCTCCACTGGAATCAGCGCGGACATCGTCTTGCCGGTAGCATTCTCGACGGCGCGCATGGCGCGATAGCACTCGCCGCCCTCGGCGATCTTCTCGAAGCCGATCACCGGCGCGCCGATACCACCCACCGCGCCGACCCATGCCTCGTCCGGAAGCGCGTCCAGAGGTACGATGCGCGCGACGCCGCCGCTGCGGATCACCTCGCGGGTGCGCAGCATGCCGAGATAGGGATTGCCGCCGCCGCCCGTGCCGAGGAAGGCCGCGCCGATCGAGAGGGGGACGAGGTCGCGCTCGGTGAGTGTGTAGCCCTTAGTCGACATGGAGTTCACCTACTGCCTTGATACGGATGCGGGTGGCGTTGCCCGGCAGGTAAGCCAGCGGCACGTCCTCGACATCCACGATTTCGATCGTCTCGCGGGCCGCGCCAGCGGCCACCGCGGCATCCACCGCCTGCGCCTTCGCATCGTCCAGCGCCTGGTCGCGCGTGGTCTGCGACAGGACGTAGACGCGGTCGACCTCGCCCGAGACCTGCGCGATCGCGGCACCCACGGCATTGGCAACCGCGTAGTGGTTGGGCTTGATCACACCGAGCTCGCCGATACGCCCGTCGACCAGTATGGACCCGCCGCCGACCACGATCACCGGCAGCGGCGTGTCGGAGAGGCGGGAGCGTTCGACGCAGCCTTCCAGCATCTGCTGCATCTTCTCACGCACCTTGCCGATGAACTCCGGCTTGAGATGCGCGACCTTGGCCCGGTCGCCCAGGTCGGCGCTGCCCGAGGCGACCGCGATGTCCGACGTGGTGAGCGTCGAGCCACCGAAGATCAGCGCGTCCTGGAGGAGTTTATAGCCGACCGAAGTCGGGCCGACCTCGATGCCGTTCGCGGTCTCTACAACGCGCGAGCCGCCGCCGAGACCGATCGAGAACACGTCCGGCATGCGGAAATTCGTCCGCACGCCGCCGACCTCGACCGCCGTCGTTGCCTGGCGTGGAAAGCCCTTGTGCAGCGATCCAACGTCCGACGTCGTGCCGCCGATGTCGACGACGATCGCCTCCTTGACGCCCGACAGGAAGGCCGCGCCCCGCATCGAGTTGGTCGGCCCCGATGCGAAGGTCAGCACCGGGAACTTCTCCGCGAAGGCGGCGTCCATCAGCGTGCCGTCGTTCTGCGTCAGGTAGAAACGGCCCTTGATGCCGGTCTGCGAGATGGCAGCCCGGAATGCCTCGATGACATGCGTGGACAGTTCGCGCAGGCAGGCGTTCATGATCGCCGCGTTCTCGCGCTCCAGGAGGCCGATGCGCCCGATCTCGCTCGACAGCGTGACGTAAACGCCGGGGATCGCCTTCTCGAAGATCTCGGCGGCCCGCCTCTCCATCTCCGCGCTCACCGGCGAAAAGACGGAGGTGATCGCGATCGAGCGGATGCCGCGCCGGGCGATCTCGGCCGCGATGCCGAGCAGCTCCGCCTCGTCCAAGTCTGAGACCGGGCGGCCGTCGAACTCGTTGCCGCCATGAGCCAGCCAGGCATTGTTGCCGATGGCGGCCTTCAGGTCGTCCGGCCAGTCGACCATCGGCGGCAGCGACGCCGTTGCCGGCAGTCCGAGCCGCACGGCGGCCGTCTGCGCCAGGTCTCGGCGCTGCACGACGGCGTTGGTGAAATGCGTGGTGCCGATCATCACCGCATCGATCGCATCTGCCTCGAGCTTCGAGGCGTCCAGGATCGCGCGCAGCGCGTTGACGACGCCCGTCATCACGTCCGCCGTGGTGGACGCCTTGATGCCCGCGATCACGCCGGACGAATCCATCGCGACGGCGTCCGTATTGGTACCGCCGACATCGATACCGATCCTGATCATGTCATTTCCTTTGTCACTCTTGAATTCGCCCCGCCTGCCTGAGCGCAAGCAGCTGTTCGGCGGTGGGGATCTCGCCGTCGATCAGCGGGATCTTGGGCCGCATGGCCTCCTCCTCGGCCGAGACGACCGGAACGGACGCCAGGAGCAGCCTCGTATAGTCGTGCTGCGGGTTCTCGAACACGGCGGAGGTCGCGCCGGTCTCCACAAGGCTGCCGAGATAGAGCACGCCCACCTCCTCGGCAAAATTCCGCATCAGGCTGAGATCGTGCGAGATGAAGAGGAAGGTCAGGTCGAGCTGGCGCCCGAGGTCGACCAGCAGGTCGATCACCTTGGCCTGCACAGACACGTCCAGCGCGGATGTCGGCTCGTCGAGGACGAGCAGCTTCGGCGCGACGGCGAGCGCGCGCGCGATCGCCACGCGCTGCTTCTGCCCGCCTGACAGTTCGTGCGGATAGCGCTCGGCATAGTTGGCCGGCAGTTGCACCATGTCGAGCAACTCGGTGATGCGCCGTGCGCGATCGGCACGGGGAAAACCATTAGCGTGGAGCGGCACGCCAATCGACTGGGCGACGCTGCGGCGCGGGTTGAGCGAGGAGCCGGGGTTCTGGAACACCATCTGCACCTTGCGCTTGTGGTCCGGCGCACCGCTGCCGGTCGTGATGTTCTCGCCGTCGAGCAGGATGTCGCCGCTGGTCGGGGGCGTCAGACCCATGATCATGCGCGCGATGGTGGACTTGCCGGAGCCGCTTTCGCCGGCGAGCCCGTAGACCTTGCCGCGTTCGATCGAGAACGAGACATGGCTGACCGCCTTGACCTCGCCCGTCACCCGGCCGAGGGCGGAGCGGACCGGGAAGGTCTTGCACAGATCGACGATTTCGAGCATCGGCCGGCTCATGTCGCGGCCTCCGCGCTGCCGTAGCGTGTGCCGCCGGTGAGGCGCGGCACGGCGCCGATCAGGGCCTTCGTGTAGTCTTCCCGCGGTGCTGCGAAGAGGTCGGTCGTCGAGCTGTGCTCCACCACGACGCCCTTGTTCATGACGTAGACATAGCTGCACGTCTCGCGCACGACGCCGAGATTGTGGGTGATCATCAGGAGGGCGAGGCCACGCTCGACCACGAGGTCCTTCAGGAGCTTCAGGATCTGCGCCTGCGTGGTGACGTCGAGCGCCGTGCCCGGCTCGTCGGCGATCAAAAGCTTCGGCTCGCTCAACAGCGCCATCGCGATCAGCACGCGCTGGCGCATACCGCCGGACAGCATGATCGGATAGGACTGGAAGACGCGCTCGGGATCGCGCATCCGGACCTGGCCAAGCACCTCCAGCACCCTTGCCTTGCGCTCGCGCCCGTTGCGGCCGCGGCCGAGCCGGCGGTCGGCATATTTCAGGATCGTGCCCATCTGGTCGCCGATGGTGAAGACCGGGTTGAGCGACGTCATCGGATCCTGGAAGATCATCGACATCGCCGTGCCGCGCAGCGCGATGCGGTCGCGGTCCGGCATCGTCAGCAGGTCGCGCCCGTCGTAGAAGATCTGGCCCTTGGTGATCCTCGCCGGCGGCTGGCGCAGCAGGCCCATGATCGCCTTCATCGTGACCGACTTTCCCGACCCGCTCTCGCCGACCAGCGCGATCTGCGAATGCGCCGGGATATCGAGGCTGACGCCTTTCAGCACCTTGCTGGTCTGGTTGTAGGTGGTGAACTCGACACAGAGGTCGCGGACGCTGAGAAGGGCCTCGCTCATCGCACGTCCTCCACGTCGAACATGTCGCGCAGGCCGTCGCCGAGCAGGTTGAAGCCGAGCGAGAGGAACAGGATCGCGCAGCCGGGCAGGATCGATTCCCACCAGTAGCTGGGCAGGAAGGCTGCGCCCGAGGCCACCATCGTGCCGAGATCGGGCGTCGGCGGCTGGATGCCGAGGCCGAGGAAGGACAGCGACGCGCCGATCAGGATGACGAAGCCGCAGTCGAGCGAGGTCTTGACCGCGAGTGCGGAGACGCAGTTCGGCAGGATCTCGCGAAAAAGGATGTGGAACTTGCTCGCGCCGAGCGTCTCGGCCGCCTCGATATAGTCCTGGATGCGGATCTGCCGCGTGATCGAATAGATCAGGCGCGTATGCCAGGTCCACCACAGCGCAGCGATCGCGATCATCGAAGTCAGCAGGTCAGGCGACAGGACCGCCGCAACGGCCATCACCATGACAAGGCCCGGAATCGCCAGTGCGATGTCCGTGAAGCGCATGATGACGATCTCGACCCAGCCGCCGTAATAGCCGGCGAGCAGGCCGAGCACGGTGCCGACCGGCACCGCCGTGCCGAGCACGACGAGCGCGAGCAGCAGCGAGATGCGCATGCCGAAGACGACACGGGTGAAGATGTCGCGGCCGACATTGTCGGTGCCGAACCAGTATTCGGCCGACGGCGGCAGGTGTCGGGCGCGGAAGTTGACCACCGCGCCGACATGCTCCGGATAGGGCGTGATCAGCGGCGCGAAGATTGCCGCGAGGATGCAGAAGATGACGATCGCCGCACCGATGACGGCGCTCGGATTGCGGGAGAAGCGGTACCAGTTCTGGTAGGCGTTGGAGAGGCGCTGCGGCTCCTCCATGGCTTGGGTGAGATCCGACATCAGCGGCGCCCCCTGATGCGCACCCTCGGATCGACGAACCCGACCAGGATGTCGATGACGAGGTTGACGATGACGAAGAACACGCCGGAGACCATGACCACGCCCATCACCGCGTTCAGGTCCTTCTGCAGGATTGCCCGAATGCCGTAGGCGGCCATGCCCGGCCAGGCGAAGATCAGCTCGACGACGAAGGCATTGCCGATGAGCGCCGAGAATTGCAGGCCGAGGATGGTCAGCGGCGGCACGAAGCTTGGCCGCAGCGTATATTTGAACACCCGCACATGTTCGGGCACGCCAAAGGCGCGGTTCGCCTCGATATAGTCTTGGCCCGAGACGTCGATCATCGATGCCCGCGTGATCCGCGCGATCTGTCCCATCGACGCAAGCGAGAGCGCGATCACCGGCAGAAGGAGATGGCGCAACCCGTCCAGGAACACGTCCGGCCGGCCGCGCAGCGAGGGAATCGAACAGCATCATTCCCGTGAGGTCGGCTGAGAAATCGATGCCGGGCGACAGCCGCCCGGTTGTCGGAAGAACATGCAGCACATAGCCGGCCAGGATCTGCAGCAGCAGCGCCTTGAGGAAAGTCGGCGTGACCGCCGAGAAGATCGAGACGAACTGTACGACATGGTCCGGCCAGCGGTTTCGCCACGTCGCGGCCGCCACGCCCATCGGCACGCCGCCGAGAAGCGCGACGGTGATGGTGACGAGGACCAATTCGAAGGTCGCCGCGAACGTATCGCGTATGTCGGAGGCGACGGGGCGCTCGGTCAGCAGCGAACGGCCGAGATCGCCCTGCACGAGGCCGCCTAAAAATAGGCCGTATTGCTCGATCAGGGGCCGGTCGAGGCCGAGCCGGTTGCGCAGATCCGCCACCTGTTCCACCGTCGCCGACGGTCCGAGCGAAATGCGCGCCGGATCGCCGGGTATGCCCCGGGCGATCGCAAAGATGACGATCGACAATCCCAGGAGAACGAGAAGCGACCAGAGAACGCGTCGTACAAGAAAGCTGAGGAATTCCATCCGTGGCGTCCAGCCTATCTGACAGTCTCGGCGACGGCCGCGGCCTCGCCCGCGGCCGCCGGACAAAGATCAGACCTCAATTCCAGCCGGGACGATACCACAGCGGGTCCCCTCCACGTCCGCGCGGGAGGAGACTGAGATCGGCGAGAGCGATCAGTCACATTTCCAGCTGTAGCGGCTGAAGTCGTAGCCGAACGAGCGCATCGGGATGATGGACAGTCCGTGCAGGCACTTGTTCAGCGCATGCTTGGAGACCTGCGTCAGCAGGAAGACATCCGACTGCATATCGACCAGCTTGTGCTGCAGTTCCTTGTAGAGCTCGACCTGCTTGGCCGTATCGCCGGTGCCGCGGGCCTCCTCGATCAGACGGTCGACCTCGGGATCGGCGATCCATTCCATTGAGGCCCATGTGCCATTAGCGCTTGAATGATACTGGGAGAAGAACATCGAGTCCGGCGACGGATAGGTGGCGCTGAAGAATATCTGGCTCGCCGCCGGCGTCGTCTCGACCTTGGTCGCAAGTTCCGTGACGCGGTTCCAGGGATTGACCTCCTGCTTCACGGTGAAGCCGATCTGCTCGAGATTGGACTGCATCAGAAGGCTGATCTCCTCCTGGTATTTGATGCCGGTGAGATAGCCGAGCGTGATCGGGATCGGCTGGCCGGCATATTTCGACTTCGCGACTTCCGCCTTGGCCGCCTCAAGATCGAACTTCGGCTCCGGGATATCGTCGGCGTGGAACTGCTTGAACGTGTCGGGCAGCGGCGTCGTCAGCTTGTTGCCGGGGAAGATGACCTCGCGGATCGTCGCATAGTCGGTGGCGAGCGCGATCGCCCTGCGGATATGCACGTCGTCGGTCGGCGCGACCTTGCTGTTCAGCTTGAGGTACAGCGTCGAGGTGGTCTGGTGACTCTCGACCTTGTAGCCCATGCCTTCGAGCGCCTGGTACGTGTCCGGCGACTGGAACGGGCCGGTCATGGTCAGCTCGCCCGATGCGGCCATCGAGCGCACACTCGATTCATCGGCCTGCACCACCCAGCGGACCTCGTCGATCGGGTTCTCGGGGAAGCCCTTGTAGTAGTCCTTGTTGCGCACCACCGTCATCGCCGTGCCGCGGTCGAAGAGCTTCAGCGTGAATGGTCCGGCGCCGGCGGCATTGGTCGCGAGCCAGGCCTGGCCGTCGTCCTCGCCGAGATGCGGCTTCACCGCCTCCTCGTTGAGGATGAAGATCGCGGGCACCACGGCAAGGAACGGGGCGAAGTTCTTGGCCAGGGTGAACTTCACCGTCTTGGCGTCGACCGCCGTCACGGAGCCGGGCGAGAGCACGCCGGCCAGCATCGTAGCGGGACCCTGGTTGATCTTCAGCAACCGCTCGACCGAGTAGACGACGTCGCTCGCCTCGACCGGCGAGCCGTCGGAGAACTTGGCGTCGGCGCGGATCTTGTAGGTCACTTCCTTCGCGTCGGGCGACACTTCCCAGCTTTCGGCCAACTCGGGGACGATCGAGCCGTCCGGCTCGACGCTGGTGAGCCCGTCATAGAGGTTCACGACGCCCATATAGTCGGTGTAGTCGGTGACCTTGGCCGGGTCGATGCTGCGGAAGATCTGGCCGGTGGCCATCGTCACGACATTCTGCGCCCATGCGGAAGAGACGCCGAACATGAGCGCTGCCATCGCGGCGGACGCCAGAAATTTGCGTGTTCTCATTGCAGTGTCCCCTTTTTTTGTCCGGCATTTCTTGCCGCGTCCTGGCTCACGACTGGTCGCGCGCCATCAAGCTGACGGTCCGGAAGCTCTCTGACTTCGCGGGTTTCCCAGAGGTTGATACTGGAAGCTATCGAAGGATAGGTCCAATATGCGATAACGTTGGTTTTTATACTCCCAGCTTATCGTGGAAGCCTCGAATGCCGGTAGACTCCATGCCATCCAGAGCCGGACGACAGATGTCCCGGCATCTCATCGAACTGCGGCACATGCGCTACTTTCTGGCCGTCGCGGAGGACCTGAACTTCGGCCGCGCGGCGGAACGGCTGGGGATCGCACAGCCGAATCTCAGCCAGCAGATCAAGTCGCTCGAGGAGATCGTCGGCGCGCGGCTGTTCAACCGGACGCAACGGTCGGTCCGACTCACCAGTGCGGGAGAGCATTTTCTTGAAGAGGCGCGCCAGACGCTCGCTCATGCCGACACCGCTCTCGTGGCGGCCCGGCGCGCCGGCCGCGGCGAGATCGGTCGCCTCGCGATCGGCTATGTCGGCTCGGCGACCTATACCGGCGTGCTGGTCTCGATCCTCGCCGCGTTCCGCGACGATTTTCCCGACGTGGAGATCGAGCTCTCGGAACAGGAGATGGAGCACCAGCTGCGCGAGATCGCCGCCGGCAAGCTCGACATCGGCTTCATCCGGCCGCCCATCGAGCTGCCGCTCGGCATCGGCAGCTCGCTGCTCGTCCGCGAGGAACTGTCGCTTGCGCTGCCGAGCCGCCATCCGTTGGCGAAGCTCGACGCGGTTCCGCTCGCCAAGCTGCGCGACGAGGTCTTCATCACGCCGAGGCACCCGCCGAATGTCAGCTTCCACAAGCACACGACCGACGCCTGCCTGGCCGCCGGCTTCGTGCCGCGCATGGGGCCGCAGGCGGCGCATTTCGTCACCATCGTCTCGATGGTGGCGATCGGCCTGGGCGTCGCGCTCGTGCCGCGCTCGTGCGGCTGCCTCGACCTCCCCGGCGTCTGCTACCGCCCGCTGTCGGACAAGCCCATCTATGCCGACCTTTCGGTGGCGTTCCGGAGGTCGGAGCCGTCCCAGCCGGCAAAGAGCTTCCTGCGCTACTGCACCACCTACCGCAACGCGCATCCGAGCGGGCCTTCGGCCGCATGACGGCCGGAGTCGATCAAGCGTCGATCTGCACGCTTGACCTCGCCGAGAACGCCGCGATACCCGCAACGTGCGCAATTCGGATATCTTGAATGACCGCGACTGGACGCCACTACCTCGCCATCCCCGGACCTTCCGTCGTGCCCGACCGCGTGCTCAACGCGATGCATCGCGCCTCGCCGGACATCTATTCGGGCGAGCTCCACGAGATCGTTCCGGGCATCTACGACGACCTGAAGCGGCTTGCGCGCACCAGACATCACGTCGCGATCTACATTGCCAACGGACATGGCGCATGGGAGGCCGCGAACACCAACATGTTCAGCCCTGGCGACCATGCGCTCGCGCTGGTGACCGGCCGGTTCGGCGAGGGCTGGGCGTTGTCGGTGGAGGCGCTCGGCGTCACCGTCCAGCGGCTGGACTTCGGCAAGCAGGCGCCGGTCGATCCCGACAGGGTCGCCGCCGCGCTCGAGGCGGATACCGGGGGGGAAGATCAAGGTCGTGCTCATGTCGCATGTCGACACGACCACATCCGTGCGCAACGACGTCGCGGCGGTGCGCGCGGCGATCGACAGGGCCGGCCACCCTGCCCTGCTCGCGGTCGACTGCATCGCCTCGCTCGGCTGCGATGTGTTCGAGATGGACCTGTGGGGCGTCGACGTGATGGTCTGCGCCAGCCAGAAGGGCATGATGACGCCGCCCGGCCTCGGCTTCGTGTGGATGACCGACAAGGCGAAAAAGGCCGGCGCTAATTCGCGCTGGCGCACGCCCTATTGGGACTGGACGCTGCGGATCGACCCAAGCCAATTCTACCACCTCTTCGGCGGCACCGCGCCGACGCACCACCTGTTCGGCTTGCGCGCATCGCTGGACATACTGGTTCGCGAGGAAGGGATCGAGGCCGCGTGGCGTCGCCACCAGCGGCTGGCGGGAGCCGTGTGGGCCGCCTTCGACGCCTGGGGCGACGGTGACGGCAGGAAATCGGGCATCGGGCTGAACATCGCCAATCCATCGAACCGCTCGCACGCCGTCACCACGGCGAAGTTTGCAACCCCATTCGCGACCGATCTGAGGAAGTGGGTGCAGGCCAACGCCGGCGTGACGCTGGGCATCGGGCTGGGCATGGCCCCCGACGGCGATCCCGCCGGCGACGGCTTCATGCGCATCGCCCATATGGGACATGTCAACACCCACATGACGCTCGGCGTGCTCGGCGCGCTGGAAGCCGGCATGGCGGCGCTCGGCATCCCGCACGGCTCCGGCGCGTTGGATCGCGCAGCCGCGGCACTTGCCTGAGAGCCAACTCGATCACAGGACACGGACAATGACAGATCCCGCGCGCAAGACGGCCGTCGCGATACGGCACGTCCATTTCGAGGATCTCGGCACGTTCGGGCCGGTACTCGCCGAAGCGGGCTACGGCATCCGCTATTGCGACGTGGGCATCGACGACCTTGCCGCGCTCGACCCGCTCGCGCCGGATCTGCTGGTCGTGCTTGGCGCGCCGGTCGGCGTCTACGAAATGGACATCTATCCCTTCCTTGCCGTGGAACGCGACCTGATCGCCCGCCGCCTGGCGTCGGGCCGGCCGCTGCTCGGCGTCTGCCTCGGCGGGCAGCAGATCGCGGCCACGATGGGCGCGCAGGTGGCGCCGACGGGGGTCAAGGAAATCGGCTTCTCGCCCCTCACCCTATCGGCAGACGGCCTGAGAAGTCCGCTGCGCCATCTCGACGGCGTACAGTACTGCACTGGCATGGCGACGCATTCGAGATTCCGGACGGTTGTACACACCTTGCCTCGACATCTGTCTGTCCGAACCAGGCCTTTTCGCGCGGCAGCACCCTGCTGGCGGTCCAGTTCCATCCCGAAGCCGATGCCTCGCGCATCGAACAATGGCTGATCGGGCATGCGGCCGAACTCGCAGGGGCAAGGATCGACATCAACCGGCTGCGGGGCGATGCCGCGCAACATGGCCGCGCGCTGGCCGCCGCGGCGTCGGCGCTTCTCACGGAATGGCTGGGCGGATTGGCCTGACTACAAGGCAGGCCCGAGCCGGATCGGACTGCCGTCGCTGAACCGCGACAGGCGGAAGCGGGACAGGTCATGCCCGGTCGCGTTGCCCCGGATCAGGTCGGACAAGACACGGCCGAAGCCGGGACCTATGCCGAAGCCATGGCCGCTCATGCCGGCAGCGACGGCGAGGCCGGGAATCGCCGCGACGCGGTCGACGACGGGCACTACGTCCGGCATCGCATCGATCATGCCGGCCCAGCTCGTCTTGAGCCGCACCTCGCCGAGCTGGGGGAACAGCTCCCGGAATCCCCGCGTCATGGCGCGCAGCGCCGCGGCTTCAGGCTTGGGATCGAGGATGCGCATCCGCTCGAACGGGCTTTCGCGATCGGCGTCCCACATGCGCGGCGTCGTCCAGGCGTCGGGATAACCGCTCGGCGCGGCGGGCCAGTAGCGTGTGCCGAGCGGATTGGTCCGCAGGGCCGGAAGATATTTCGTCGCGTGGCGGAAGGCGTCCGGCCCGACGTAGAGCTGGCTCGCGCCGCCTGCCGCCAGCGTATAGCCGCCGTCCTGCCGCCGCCGGAAGGCGATGTGCTCGTCGGTAGCGGCGCCGGCGTGGATCTCGGGCATCGCTTCGGTCGCGGCGACGGTCGCCCTGACGCTGAGCTGTGGGATCGAGACGCCGTGGGCGCGCAGGAAGAGCGAGGTCCACGCGCCGCCGGCGACCAGCACGCTGGAGGTGGCGATGCGGCCCTTCTCGGTCCAGACGCCGCTGATCCGCCCGGCGGAACGGTCCAGCATGCGGGCCGCGCAGTTCTCGACGATCGTGACGCCTTCCCGGGCAGCCAATCGGGCGAGCGCCGGCACCGCGACCCAGGGCTCGGCCCGCATATCGGACGGCGTCGTCATGCCGCCCTTGTAGCGACGCGACATGGAGGGAATCAGGCTCGCGGCCTCGTCTGTGTCGAGGAGGCGTGTGTCGAGGCCGTGCGTCCTCGCAAGGCGCACGAACTCCGTAAACGCGGCCACCTCGCGATCGGTGCGCGCGAGATAGGTGATGCCGGCCTGCTTCAGGCCGATGTCCTCGCCGCATTCCTCGGCCAGTTGCAGCCAGAGGCGCCGCGCCTCGATCATGACCGGCAGCTCGTCCGGATCGCGGCCCTGCTGCCTGATCCAACCCCAGTTGCGCGACGACTGCTCGGCGGCGACGCGGCCCTTTTCGAGAAGGGTGACCGAGATGTTCTTCCGCGCCAGGAACAGCGCCGTCGTCACGCCGATGATGCCGCCGCCGATGACGACGACATCCGACGCATCCGGCAGCGGGCCGCCGAACTGGACCGGGTCGGCCTCCGTGAAGGGGAATTTCGTCAAAGCGCTTCGATCCTGCCCGCGCGGCCTCGACTCAGCTGTTTCCCAGGCACGTCGCCAGCGTCTCCGAGAAGATGCGGATACCAACCGGAATCAGCTCGTCGCGGAAGTCGTATTCCGGCGTGTGGACGCGCGGCCAGTCCGGACCGGAGCCGAGGAAGAGCATCGCGGCCTTGGCGCCGCTGAGCCCGAACTGGCCGAAATCCTCGGAGCCGACCGACGGCACGGTCTGGTCGTGCCGGCCGATTCCCGCCCGCTCCATGCCATCGGAGAGGATGGCCGTCGCTTCCGCCTCGTTGATCGAGGCAGCGAAAACGTCGTCATACTCCCATGCGCAAGACAGGCCGTGGCGCTGCGCCGCGTCGCGGACCAGCCCCTCCGCCCGCGCGACGAGGTCTTCCATGTCGTCGTCGTAGACCGTGCGCAGCGTCGCCATGATCTTCGCCTCGCCCGGTGCGACGCCGAAGGACTCTGCGCCCATCGAGGCATGCGTGACCGTGACCATCGAGAAGCCCGGTCCCAGCGGCTTGCCGCTGCCGCAGGCCTGCAATGCCGGCATCAGTTCGGAGATCGCCAGCATCGGCGAGCGGCCGTCGGTAGGCCGCGAAGCATGCGCGGTGCTGCCGGTCAGCTTGATGCGGATGCCGCGCGAGGCGCAGTTCGCCGGGCCGACGCCCAGCTTGGCGAAACCGAACTCCACCTCCGGCGCATTGTGCAGCGAGAACGCCCAGTCGGGCTTGATCTCGGCGTAGCGCGGGTCCTTGACCACGGCGACGGCCCCCGCGCCGTTCTCCTCGGCCGGCTGGAACATCAGGACCACCCGGCCGCTGGTCGGGCGCGCTCGCGACAGGATGCGGCCAAAGCCCAGCAGGATCGTCGAGTGGCCGTCATGGCCGCACAGATGCGCCTTGCCGGGCACCTGAGAACGGGCACTCGACCTTGCCGAGCTCCTGGATTGGCAGCGCATCCAGCTCGGAGCGGAACAGGATGGTCGGCCCCGGCTTGCCGCTGTCGTAGACCGCCGCGACGCCGTGGCCACCCAGTCCCGTCAGGACCTTGTCTGGCTTGGTCGGCGCCAGCATCTCGCAGACGCGACGCGCGGTCTCCTTCTCCTCGCCGGACAGCTCCGGCGCGCGGTGAAGCTCGTGGCGGAAGGCAGTCAGCTCGCGAATGTCGTCTTCGGTCGGCTGGGGGAAGGACAGTCGATTGGTCATGTCAGGCGGCGGCTCTCAGGAGCATTCCATAGAGATCACGGGGTTCGTCCGGGTCTGCGAGCAGGTCCAGCGGCGTGTAGAGCGCGGTTCCCTTGATCCGGTCGTGGACATAGCGCAGGGCGGAGAAATCCTCGATCGCGAAGCCGACGCTGTCGAACAGCGTCACCTGGCGCGGGTCGGCGCGGCCGGCCGCAGCACCGGTGATGACCTGCCAGAGCTCGGTCACGGGATGCTCCGGCGCCAGCTGCTGGATCTCGCCCTCGATGCGGGTCTGGGGAGGATATTCGACGAAGATCTCCGACCGCAGCAGGATGTCGCGATGCAGCTCCGTCTTGCCGGGGCAGTCCCCGCCGATGGCATTCAGGTGGACGCCCGTGCCCACCATGTTGTCGGACAGGATCGTCGCATATTGCTTGTCGGCGGTGCAGGTGGTGATGACCTGCGCGCCCTCGACCGCCTGCTCGGCGCTCGTGCAGGGAACGACCGTCAGCCCGCTTCCGATCAGGTTCTGGACCGCCTTCGCCGTCGCCCGGCTGTCGATGTCGTAGAGGCGCACGGTGTCGATGCCGCAGATCGCCCTGAAGGCCAGCGCCTGGAATTCGCACTGTGCGCCATTGCCGATGACCGCCATGACGCGGCTGTTGGCGGGCGCAAGGTATTTCGCCGCGACGGCCGAGGTCGCCGCGGTGCGCAGCGCCGTCAGCAGCGTCATCTCCGTCAGCAGCAGCGGATAGCCGGTGTCGACATCGGCCAGGACGCCGAAGGCGGTGACGGTCTGCCGCCCGCTGCGCATGTTCTTCGGGTGGCCGTTGACGTATTTGAACGCGTAGGTGACCCCGTCGCTGGTCGGCATCAGCTCGATCACGCCGGCGCTGGAATGCGAGGCGATGCGCGGTGTCTTGTCGAACTGCTCCCAGCGGCGGAAGTCCTGTTCGATATAGGTGGCGAGGTCGGACAGCATACGCTCGACGCCTGACTCGACGACCAGCTGCATCATGTGCTGGACGCTGACGAACGGAACAAGGCTGAGCGGGCCCGGCGGACTGAGAGGCATCTTCGTTCTCCCGTTTCTAGGTCGGGGCAAGCCCGAGCGGTTGGTCTCGTATCGTCGCTGATCAGCCCGCCCAGTCAATCGACAGTCGCAGCGGCCGGCTCGGCAACGATACCGCGGTCGAGCAGATTCGCGATCCGGTCCGGCGCCACGCCGAGCTCCCGCAGCACCTCGACCGTATGCTCGCCCAGCCTCGGCGCAAAGCGGGCGATCTCGACCGGTGTCGCCGACATCTGCACCGGATTGGCCATGACGATGGTCCTGCCCTCGCTCGGATGCTCGACCGCGGCGAAGAAACCGACATCCGCCAGATGCGGATCGCGCAGGATGGTCTCGAAAGTGTGCATCGCCATCACCGGGACGTCGGCCTCGTCGAGGAGATCGATCCACTCGCCGGAGGTTCGGGTGCGGAAAATCTCCGCCAGCCAGCCGTAGACGAAGGTGACGTTCTGGTTGCGCGCAGCGAAGCTGGCGAAGCGAGAATCGGTCTCCATCAGACCGTCCTGGCCTACCGCCTTGAGGAAGCGCCGCCAATGCTCGTCGGTGTAGACCAGCGCGCAGACATGGCCGTCCGCCGTCGGCAGCGGGCGGCGGTCGCGGGCGAGCTGGCGGGCATAGCCGCCATGGTCCAGCGGCGGATCAAAGGACAACCCGCCGAGATGGTCGCTCAGGACGAAGGAGACCATGGTCTCGAACATCGGCACGTCGACGCGCTGGCCGACGCCGGAGCGGTTGCGCTCGATGATCGCGGCGAGGATGGCGCCCAGCGCCGTCAGCCCGACGACCCGGTCGGCGATAGCGGCCGGCACGTAGCGTGGTTCCTCCGAGCCCGAAAGCATGAAGAGATGCGACAGCGTCGCGCCGCCCTGGATCAGGTCGTCATAGGCCGGACGCGCCGCATAGCGGCCCTGCTGGCCATAGCCGTAGAGCCCGGCATAGATCAGACGCGGATTGACGGCCCGGACCTCTTCCCATGACAGGCCGAGGCGCTTCATCGCGGCGGGCCGCACATTGTAGACCATGACGTCCGCGTCTCGGCACAGGTCCAGCAGAAGCTCGCGTCCCTCAGGGGTCTTGAGGTTCAGCACGACCGAGCGCTTGGAGCGGTTCGCGTTGAGAAACAGCGGCCCCATCGACGCCGAGCGCGCCGGTCCGACATTGCGCATCAGGTCGCCGGCCGGAGGCTCGATCTTGATCACCTCGGCGCCGAAATCGCCCATATACTGGGTCGCATACGGTCCCATCAGAACCGAGGTGAGGTCGACGACCTTTATGCCTGAAAGCGGTCCTATCTCGCCCCCCTGTGTCGACGTCGCGCTGCGGGCTTGGGCAGCTTCTTCCTGTCGCTAGAAGGTGCCAGCCAAAAGAAGCCGCTCCCGTCCGACGTCGTCCGGAGTGATGTGTCCTGCCGCCAAACCAAGTCCTAGGCGGCTATTATGTCATGCCGACACATTGCTTCAATTCGCAGTTTCCAGCTAGATTGATAGGCAGGACTTATGGAATGGCGGGGTGGCGTCGCCGTTCTGGCTCGCTTATCCTGCGACTGCCGTTCGAGCCCGTCCAGCCTCTCGTGCCGGATCGCCCGAATGCCCACAGCACAGCCAGGTGTGAACGCCGAGGACCCAATGTCATCGTCGCCGAGCATGTCATTTCTTCCGAACCGCAGCTTCGACGCACTGCAGGTCTGTTCCGAGCCCGTCTTCGGACAGAAGTTGCGGTATGATGGCGCCACTCACGGGGAGATGCACAGCCATCCGCGGGCGCAGTTGATTCGCTCCGTCACGTCGCCGGCCGCCATTCGCGTCCGTTCGGGGCAGATCCTGCTGAGACCGGGCGACGCGGCGTGGCTGCCGGGCTGGGTCGAACACGGCGTGTCGTCCACCCAGGCGCCGCTCTATCATTCGATCTATGTCCGACCCGACCTCGCCTCGGACCTGCCGCGCGACATAAGCGTGCTGCGCGTCTCGCCGTTTCTCGGCGAACTGATGCTGCGGGTGGTCGATCTCTATGCCGGCGAGGGCGACCCGGCCACCTATCCGCATCTGGCTTCCCTGATCCTGAGCGAGCTGAAGCATGGACGCGACCAACGACATCGGCTGCCGATGCCCGCCGACCGGCGGCTGCTCCGCATCTGCCATGCGCTCGAGGAGAATCCCGGCGACCGGCGGACGCTGGCGGAATGGGCGAGAGTGACGGGAGCGAGCCGGCGCGTGCTGGAGCGCGGCTTCCAGGACGAGACCGGAATGAGTTTTTCCGAGTGGCGGGAGAACTGCCGGGTGCGCGCAGCCATTCCTCTGCTCGAAGCGCGCCACTCGGTCCAGGAAGTCGCGTGGCGCTCCGGCTACGATAGCCCGAGCGCGTTCGCGGCGATGTTCCGGAGGGTCGCCGGTGTCGCACCGACGTCCTATCGCGGCGAACGAATCAGCAGTCGAGCACCAGATCGCCACGCGGAATAGCCTGGCAGAGCAGGATATGATTGTACGGCAGCAGCGGCAGTTCGCCGGCGGGATAATCGACGACCCCGCTGGTGACGCGCTGGACGCAGGACTGGCAGTCGCCCATCCGGCATGAATAGTCCACCTCGACCCTGTTGCTGAGCGCGAGGTCGAGCAGCGAGCCCTCGCCCGGCGTCCAGGTCGCGGTCCTGCCCGATTTCGCGAACGTGACCTTGCTGTCGGCGACAACCTGCCTGCCCGAAAGGTCAAGCAGGCCGCCATCCGCGGCCGTAAACGCCTCGAACCGGATGTTCTCCGCCGCGGTGCCACGGGCGACGAGCCCGTCGCGAAGCGACGACATGAAGGCCTCGGGGCCGCAGATGTAGAAATCGGCGGCGTCGACGGGCAGCAGGTTGGCGATGGCGGCCGCATCGATACGGCCGACGAGATCGGATCGATCTTCCCTGCGCGGGCGGGAGTAGCACGACACCAGGCGGATGCCGCGGTTCTTCGCGCCTGCGGCGATGCTGCGCGCCTCGCTTGCGAACAGGTGATGCGCGCCGTCACGGGCGGCATGGATGAACCACACGTCGCGGCCGCTGTCCTCCCGCGCCAGCTGATCGAGCATGGGGAGAAGCGGCGTGATTCCGACGCCGGCACTCACCAGGACGACAGGACGACCGGGCGGGCTCGACAGTACGAACCGGCCGACCGGGACGCCGACGAGCAGCTCTGAGCCCGGCCGGACCTTCTCGTGCAACAGGTCGGACATGCCTCCGGCGCCGATGCGGCGCACCGAGATGCGCAGGCTCCGCCCATCCGGCCAGCGGGAGACGGAATAGCTTCTTTGCCGCGCGGCGCCCGTCTCGCCGGGGAGGGAGACGGGGACGTGCTGGCCCGGCTCGACCGGGCCGATCGGCGCGTTGTCCACGGGCGTCAGGACGAAGGACGAGACCTCCGGGCTTTCGCACACCCGCTCGACGCAGACGAAGCGGCGCTTGCCGGACCAGTAGGTGCGCCTGTCGCGCTGCCAGACCCGGGAGCGGGAGAACGCGGCGGAGCAGTGGAAGAACACCTCGCGCGGCACGATCTTCACCGCGCGTGTCTCTGCCTCGAACCGTCCGTTGACGCGAAGCAGTTCGTTGCGGCCCGGCGCCACGGTCAGGAGCGCGCATTCGCCTTCCTCGCCCGTCCTGATGTCGGGGGACAGCCGCAGACGGTAGGCATGGCGGTTGTCGAAAGGGATGACCGACAGCGGCGCCTCTGCCGTTAGGTCGATGGCGATCCCGCCATTCTCGTCCTCATGCGCCACAACGACGAAGCTCGCTTCATCGATGAAATCGAGTCCGCCGGGGCCGGCGACGTCGCAGACCTTTTTCCGCACGCCGTCGCTCGGCGTGCCATACACGTCGCGCACGCCCGACTGCGCCAGCACGCGTTCTTCTGCCTCGTTCTTCAGCACCGGCGCGAAGCCCGCGGCAGCCTGGGCCAGCTTGTCGCCGCCGATGACGGAGGCGAGGTCGAGCGGTGGCTTCCTGCGCAGCTCCGGATCGAGCCAGAAATCGGCGCGCGCGAAAGCCCCCGTGTCGACGAACTCGACCGAGGCAGGCGCCAGAACCATGACGCTGATCGGCGGATTCTCGTCGGCGGGAAACCACGCCAGATCCTCGGCCCGGAACGACACTTCGGCGGTGGCGACGATGCGCAGATACCGGTCGCTGCCGCGGTTGAGCACGATCAGCGCAACAAGCGGATCGTTCAGGAGATTACCGATCGTATCGAGCCGGCGGTTGCCGGTGTAGTCGGGCAACCGCAGCTTCCCATCGTCGCCCACCCGCATGACGCAGGGCTGCCCACCCCGGGGCGAGACGTCCATAGCCCCTTCCGCATTGCGGGAGGCGATGAAGAGAAGCGTCGAGTTCTCGATGAACAGTCGGGCGTCTGCATCCATTCGGGACATCCTTGGGGATCGGTCGCCGATTTTAGATCCAGGCAGTTCCGACCGGGGCGCAAAGATGAGCGCGGATGCGGCAGAGATCGTCGCGAATGCGGCGCGCGCCGCCCGATCAAGCCTCTACTGCGCCCTGGCCGCCTCCGCGTGCAACGCCTGCCAGCCCTGGAGTTCGCGCCAGTCGGGCTCCAGCTTCGCAAAGCGCGCCAGCCGGAAGGTCGAGATGTCCGCGAAGCTGCAGGCGCCGTCGACGACGAGGTCGCGGATCGCCCGCCCGCTTGCCGGCGACAGGCCGAAGCCGACGCTGGAAAGGGTGGCGACCACGACATTTGGATGCGAGGACAGCCGGTCGATCACCGGCCTACCGTCCGGCGTGTTCTCGATCACTCCTGCCCATGACCTAATGATCCGGGCGTGCGCGGCCTTCGGCAGCATTTCGAGCAGGCGCCGGCCGATATGCCCCATCAATGGCGTAGAAGGCTTCGCCGGCGCGCCGTCCTCCGGAAGCTCCAGCCATTCGTGCGGCCCACCGCCATAGGCGAGATTGCCGCGCAGGGTCTGGCGGCCGTAGAGGCCGTTGCCGTCGACGCCACCATAGGCCATCAGCGGCAGCGGCTCGGTGACGATCATCTCGGCCCGCGCGCTCGCCATCGGCACTTCCTGGCCGAGCATCGCCGAGAAGCGGCCGGTCTGCGGGCCGGCCGCAATCACCAGTTGGTCGCAGCCGAACACGCCGCGCTCGGTCTCGACGCCGGTGACCCGGCCGCCCTCGGTGCGGAAGCCGGTGACGGCACAGTGCTGGATCAGCCGGCCACCATGGTCCTGCATCGCCCAGGCATAGGCCTGGACGGTGCGATGAGGATTGGCGTGGCCGCCGAAGTGGTAGAGGTGGCCGCCGATGATGTTGTCGCCCGCAAGCGGCACGAGGTCGCGCACCTGCTTCGGATCGAGGCGCTCGGACCTGAAGCCCATGCGCTCGGCGGTGGCGACGGCGCGGTCGAACAGCGCCATCTGATCGTCGCTCGCGGCGAGACGGATGCGGTTGTGCGAGAACTCCGTCGGATAGCCGAGCAGCTCGTCCATCTGCGGCCATAGACGCTGCTCCTCCAGGAAGAGCGGCGACTGGAAGTGCGTGCAGCCGCCGCCATTGCGGCCCGACGCCTCCCATCCGATCATGCCCTTTTCGATGACCAGCACATCGACGCCGCTCTGCGCCAGCCACCAGCCGGTGCTCAATCCCGTCACGCCGCCGCCGACGACGACGACGGATGCACCTTTCAGATCGCTCATCGACGCCTCGCTCATTCGCTTGCCACCGGTCCGGTCGCGTCGTTGTCCGCGACCGTGTAGAGCGGCGGCACGTCCCAGAACGGCCGCCACTGCGCATGGATGCCGAACCAGACTTCCCAGTTCTCGCGCTCCTGCGGCGATTCGGGGATCTGGCTGGCGATGGCGAGGGACAGGGGCCGGACCGGCGCGCGATGCGAGGCGAGCGGGATTGCCGAGAGCGGCGCGGCGGCCTCCAAAGCCAGGAGTGCCGCGACCTGCTCGCGACACCGTCGCCCCTGGCACGGGCCCATGCCGGCGCGGGTCAGGCGCTTGACCTGGTCGGGATTGGGAGGCCCCTCGCCCAAGAGCGCCGAGAGCGAGCGATCGTTGCGCCGCTCGGCCTGCCAGTCGAGATAGCGCGGCGGGCGGACCTCCAGGATCTCGCGCGCCGTGACGTCCTCGCACTGGCAGACGTGGAACTCGCCGCGCGCCTCGATGATCGAGGCCCGCACCCAGGCAAGCCGGTAGGCCGACAGATCGTAGGCCGGCTGTTCCGGTTGTACGCCCTCAGGCTCCGAGCCGCCGTCGCCCAGGCCGAGATCGAACAGGATCGCCGCGGCGGCGCGCCTGCCCTCCGCCTCGGCGATGCTCCTGTCGCGCGACTTGGCCGGCCATATGCCCGCGCAATCGCCGACGGCAAAGACGTTGCGCACGCTGGTGCGCTGGTCGGTGTCGACCACCGGCGCATAGCCGCCGCGTTCCGGCTGGAAGACGATCCGGCATCCGAGCGCGTCCAGCAGGTCGACCACCGGCGTGACGCCGACCCCGAGCACGACCCCGTCGCAAGCGATGCGGCGCTCTTCGCCGGCCGGGCGGCCGGCGGCGTCGAGGGCCGAGACGAGAACGGCCTCGACGCCGTCGCGACCGAGCGCCTCGCGCACGACATGACCGTTGAGGAATTCGCAGCCCTCCGCGCGCAGCGCCTCGACCAAGTCGGCCGCGCCGACAGGTTCGGCAGCCTGCTCGACCAAGGCGGCGACCTCTACACCGGCAGCGCGCAGCGCCAGCGCGGCCATCAGGGCCTCTGTCGAGGTTCCGAGCATTACAACGCTGCGCGCGGCCAACGCACCCTGCTTCGCGAGCGATACCGCCGCGGTCGCGCCCATCACGCCGGGCTTTTCCCAGCCGGGGAAGCCGAGCCCCATGTCGCGGCGGCCGGCCGCGACCACCACATGGTCGGCGCCGATCATCCAGCCGCGTTCCTCGTCGGTCAGGCCGGCGACAGTGCCGGGCAGCCACTGTACGCTCGACCCGTTCCCGTAAAGACCCCAGCAGGCGGTGCTGAGCCGCACGTCGACACCCGCCTCGAACGCGGCCTCGATCAACGGCTCGGAAGCGACGAACGCCTCCATCATGGCGTTGCGATTGCGCGCGGCACCCGACATGCCTTGCCCGTAGTGTAGCGGGACCTCCTCGCCCATGGTCTTGAAGGACACCGGATTCTCGTCGACGACGACCACGGAGAGGCCGCGCCGGGCCGCCTCGATGGCGGCGGCGAGGCCGGCTGGACCGGCGCCGATCACCAGAAGCGGGATGCGCTCCTCGACATGAAGGTTCTTGCCGGCCGTGGATTTCCTGTCGATCTGTGCTGTCTTGGCCATTGCGCGCCTCTGGATCATCTTTCCGACGTTACGACATATTCCGCGGCCATTCTCTCCAGGTCATGCCACAGGCTCTCGGCGAAGCTGCGCAGCGGCATGAGCTCGAAGCGGTCGGCGGCCGTGCGGGTGAGATGGGCTCCGACATGGCCGACAAGCGTGCTCGTGGCGTGGCCGACCTCGAACCGGGATAGGTCAATGCCCGTGCCCTTGGCGAGAGCCTGCTCCACAGCGTCGCCCTCGACAGCCATGCGGACACGGCCGTGACTCTGGTCCACGACCGAGAAGCCGTCAGGGAGCTCCAGCCGGGCCTGCGCGTCGCCGACGAGATACCACTGGCCCGGACCGTTCGGACGCAGCGACAGTCCGGCCCGTGCAGCGATCTCGGCGAGCGACGCGCCCCTCGCGGCCGGGCCGAACACCTGCAGGACGGTGCCTTCCGGCAGCGGCGTCAGCCTTACGCGGCCGGAGCCGAGCGGCTTCGCGGAAGCCAGCACGGGGCGGTGAATCAGTTCTATGTCAGACATGCAGCCGCTCGTTCGCCGGATCGAGGAAGACGGGATCGCAGAGCTTCCCACGGATCGTCTCGTTGCGCAGGCCGTTCCAGACCACGACCTCCTCGCCGTGCCGCTCGGGCCCGCGGATCACCAAAGCCAGGCCGATGGTCGACCCGACATGTGGCGACCATCCGGCCGAGGTGACGTAGCCCTGGTCGTTCTCCAGCGTAACGGCAGCCCCCTTCGACAGGATGTGCGACCCCGGCAGGAAGGACTGCGAGGGGTCGATCGGGACGACGCCCGTCAGGCGCGGCCGGTCCGGATCGGACAGGCCCTCGCGCGCCAGCATGGCCTTGCCGATGAAGTCGGGCTTGGTGGCCGACACCATCTTGCCAAGGCCGAGGTCGGCGGGAACCACGGTGCCGTTGATCTCGGCATGGGTGACGAAGCCCTTTTCGAGACGCAATACGCCCAGCGCCTCGACGCCGTAGGCGCAGATGCCGTGCCTCTCGCCGATCCTCATCAGGGCATCGGCGACGCTCTCGCCATAGCCGGCGGGGACGGCGAGTTCGTAAGCGCGCTCGCCGGAGAAGGAGATACGGAACAGCATACCCCGCAGGCGCCCCCCGAACAGCGACACCTCGCGCGCGGCTAGCAGACCGACTTTTTCGTCGCAGATGTCGTCGTCGACGATCTCCTCCAGGATCAGGCGCGATTTCGGCCCGGCGAGCGACATCTGTGCCCACTGGTCCGTGACGGAGGCCAGCCTCACATCGAGCTCGGGCCAGAGCGCCTGGGCGCAGAATTCCAGATGGTCCATGACGCCGGCGGCGTAGGCAGTCGTCGTGGTCATGAAGTAGCGGTTCTCGGCGAGGCGGCTGGTGGTGCCGTCGTCGTAGATCATCCCGTCCTCGCGAAGCATCAGCCCGTAGCGCGCCTTGCCGACGGGCAGCTTCTGGAATCCGTTGGAGTAGACGCGGTCGATGAAGGCCGTGGCGTCGCTGCCGGTGATCTCGATCTTGCCGAGCATCGAGACGTCGCAGAGGCCGGCATTCGCCCGCACGTTCAGGACCTCGCGGTCGACGCTCTGGCGCCAGCCTGTCTCGCCCGGACGCGGGAACCAGGAGGAGCGGTACCACAGGCCGGTCTCGACGAAGACTGCGCCATTCTTCTCGGCCCAGCCGTGCAGCGGCGACTTGCGGACCGGCTGGAAGTGCTTGCCGGTCGACGCGCCGGTGAGAGCGCCGAAGGAGACCGGCGTGTAGAACGGCCGGAATGTCGTCGTTCCAACCTCGGCCGGCGAGATGCCGCGCGCCTCGGCAAGCAGGCCGATGGCGTTGACGTTCGAGAGCTTGCCCTGGTCCGTCGCCATGCCGTTGGTCGTGTAGCGCTTGGCAAGCTCGACATGGCCGAACCCCTCCTGCGCGGCGAGCTTCAGGTCGCCGGCGTGCACGTCGTTCTGGAAGTCGACGAAGGCTTTTCCCCGCACGCCGGGGATCGACCAGAGAGGCCGCTCAGGGCGTGCCGAGACATCGCCCGTCACGGAGACCTCGATCGGCGCAGCCCGTCCGCCAAGCTCCTCGGCAACAGACATCGCCCGGGCCGAGCCCTGCAAGACGCACTCCGCGATACTCGCGGCACCCGCGGCTGAGCCGGCCAGAGTCAGGCCCGAAAGATCCTGCGGCGCGAGGAAAGCAGACTGTTCGTCGGACCAGACCGGTCTGCCTCCACGATGCAGCGCCAGGTGGATGATCGGGCTGAAGCCGCCGGCCATGGCCAGCGCGTCGACGGCGATCGTCTCCACCCTGACGGATGCGGCGACCGTGATGGACGACAGCGACCTGCCGCCCTTCGCCTCCGTCACATATGCGCCACGGATGACCCGCGCGGGTCCATCATAAGCAACGTCCGAGCGCGGCCGGCTGTCGACGATCACCGCAAGGGCCACACCGGCGCGGTCGAGATCGCGGGCCAGCGCATAGCCGCTGTCATTGGTGGTGAAGATCGCTGCCTTGCGGCCCGGCGCGACGCCGAAACGGTTGAGATAGGTCCGCATCGCGCTCGCCTGCATCACGCCCGGGATGTCGTTGCCGCCGAACAGCAGCGGCCGCTCCTCGGCGCCGGTCGCGAGGATCGCGCGCTTTGCGGCGATGCGCCAGAAGCGTTCGACGGGGCGGTTGGCGGCTGGAGCCGCGACATGCTTCTGCACGCGCTCCACCGCGCCGAAGACGTTGCTGTCGTACCAGCCGATGACGGTCGTGCGCGACAGAACCTGTACGTTCGGCAGGCTGCGCAGTTCCTCGACGCAGCGCGCCGCGAACTCGGGAGCCTGCATGCCGTCGACGGTCGCTGTTTCGGAGAGCAGCGCGCCGCCAAGCTCGGCATGCTCATCCGCCAGGACGATCCGTAGGCCCGCGCGCGCGGCCGTCAGCGCGGCGGCGAGGCCCGCCGGCCCGGATCCGACGACCAGCAGGTCGCAATGCGCCCAGGATTTCTCGTAACTGTCCGGATCGGCCTCGTAGGTCGCGCGACCGAGGCCAGCCGCCCGACGGATCAGCGGCTCGTAGAGCTTCTCCCAGAAGGCCGCCGGCCACATGAAGGTCTTGTAGTAGAAGCCGGCGCCGAGGAAGGGCGAAATGCGCCGTTGACGGCGCCGAGATCGAAGCCGAGCGAGGGCCAGCGGTTCTGGCTCGTCGCTTCGAGGCCGGCATAGAGCTCCTGCATCGTCGCGCGAGTGTTCGGCTCGATGCGGCCGCCGCTGCTGACTGTCACCAGCGCGTTCGGTTCGGCGGCGCCGGCGGTCAGGATGCCGCGCGGGCGGTGATACTTGAAGCTGCGGCCGACGAGGCGCTGGCCGTTGGCGAGCAGCGCGGAGGCAAGCGTGTCGCCGGTATGGCCGGAGAAGCCGCGGCCGTCGAAGGTGAAGGGAACGGAGACCGAGCGGTCGATGAGACCGCCTGTCGGCAGGCGCCAGGAGGTCATGCCGTCACCGCCGTCTTGTCGGCCGCATCGCGGCAGGCGGAAATCTCATGGCTCGCAGTGTCGCGCGTTACCACCAGCCAGCGCCGGCAGCCCGCGCTGTGATGCCAGTATTCGTCATAACGGCCGCGCGGATTGTCGCGCAGGAAGACATAGTCGAACCAGACAGCCTGCGACGCGCCGGCCTGCGGACGCGGCAGCGCGGCGCCCTTGATCGTGAACTCTTCCTTCGGGCGAACGCCGCAATGGGGACAGGGAACCAGACTTGCCATGGAATGCTCTAATGCAGGTTGGGCTGGGCGCCGAGGCCGCGTTCGTCGATCGCATAGCCGCGCTCGAACCGGTCGAGGCGCATCTGGGCTGCGGTGGGATGGGGCTCGCCGCGCGCCAGCAGATGCGCGAAGCAGAAGCCGGAGGCGGGCGTCGCCTTGAAGCCGCCGTAGCACCAGCCGGCGTTGAGGTAGAGATTGTCGATCGGCGTGCGGTCGATGATCGGCGACCCGTCCATCGACATGTCCATGATGCCGCCCCAGGAGCGAAGCACCCGAACCCGCGACAGGGCCGGAATCAGCGCGACGCCGGCCTCGGCGACATGCTCGACGGTCGCCAAGTTGCCGCGCTGTGCGTAGGAATTGTAGCCGTCGATATCGCCGCCGAAGACGAGGCCGCCCTTGTCCGACTGCGAGACGTAGAAGTGTCCCGCGCCGAAGATCACGACCGTATCGATGAACGGCTTCAGCCCCTCCGACACAAAGGCCTGAAGCACATGGCTCTCGACCGGCAGCTTGAGGTCGGCCATCGCGGCCACGCGTGAGGAGTTGCCCGCCGCCGCCAGCGCGAGCTTGTTGCAGCCGATGAAGCCCTTCGTCGTCTCGACGCCGACGACGCGGCCGTTTTCGCGACGGATGCCGGTCACCTCGCAGTTCTGGATGATGTCGACGCCGCGCGCATCGGCCGCTCGCGCGTAGCCCCAGGCGACGGCATCGTGACGCACCGTCCCGCCGCGCGGCTGCAGCAGTCCGCCCTGCACCGGGAAGCGGCCGTTGTCGAAATCCAGGTAGGGAAGCATCGCCCTGACCTGGTTCTTGTCGAGCAGTTCGGCATCGACGCCGTGCATGCGCATCGCATTGCCGCGGCGCAAATAGGCCGCGTACTGGCTGTCGTTGTGGCAGAGGTTGATGACGCCGCGTTGCGACACCATCGCATTGTAGTTCAGGTCCCGCTCCAGCCCTTCCCACAGCTTGAGCGACAGCTCGTAGAACGGGTTGTTGCCCGGCAGCAGGTAGTTCGAGCGGATGATGGTCGTGTTGCGGCCGACATTGCCGGAGCCGATATATCCCTTCTCCAGCACCGCGACATTGGTGATGCCGTGTTCCTTGGCGAGGTAATGCGCGGTGGCGAGGCCATGCCCGCCGCCCCCGACGATGATGATGTCGTAATGCGGCTTGGGCTCCGGAAAGCGCCAGGCGGACGTCCAGCCCGTGTTCCGGCGCAGGCCGTTGAGGAAGATCGAGAGGGCGGAGTAACGCATTACGCTGCTTTCGCAGTCGTGTCGTGCCGGACAGGATGCATATGGCGATCTGTGCTCGCGGCGTTCATTGCTGCCTCGCATCGAACAGGCACCAGACGGCGAGCAGCGGCCCCTCGGGCGGCGCCTCCATCGAATGGAGGATGTTCGGTTCGTTGTACAGCGAGCCGCCGATGCCGGGCGTGAACCATCCGCTTTCGCCATGGCGGAAGCGGCCGTCGGTGAGGAACAGATAGATCTCCTCCGGCGAATGGCGGTGGTCAGGATAGCGCACGCCTGGCGGGACCAGCGACAGGCCGACCCAGACGTCCTTCCGGTCCTCGACGCCGTTCGGGCCGACGACCATCGCGTTCGCTATCGCGTCGGGTCCCGACAGGTCCGCCTCGGCCTCGGAGCCGCCGCGGGCGCGCCAGAACAGGAACGGATCGAGTTGCCGCAACCTGTCCGCCAGTTCCGCCACCGCGCCTCCGGCCTCGCGTGCCGGTCCGATCGCGCCTTCGAGAAAGGCGGTCGCGGGAACGCGCGCGGGCGCGGGCGCCGACGACTCGACCGGATGCCGCAGCCTGTCGAACACCCGCTCCAGACACGCCTTCGTCTCCTCGCGGGGAGACGCCTCGTCGAAGCCGCGTTTCACGGCGTCGAGAAATGCCTGCAGGGGCTGCGGTCTCGGTTGGATGGCCATGTCTGGAATTCCTTCTTCACGCCTCGATCATCACCGAGTGGCCCGGGGACACTTCGCGGTAGCGGCGCACCGGCGGCACGTAGTCGGCCGGTCGGATCGGGCTGCGGATCTCGTCATTGGCGACGACGCGCTTGATCAGGCGACGCGCCGGATCCGGCACAGGGACGGCTTCAAGCAGGCGCTTCGTGTAGGGATGCTGCGGGTTGCCGAAGATCGCGGCGCGCGGGCCGATCTCGACGATCTCGCCGAGATACATCACCGCCACGCGGTGGCTGACCCGCTCCACCACCGCCATGTCGTGCGAGATGAACAGATAGGCGAGCCCCATCTGCGCCTGCAGTTCCAGCATCAGGTTGATGACCTGCGCCTTGACCGAGACGTCGAGCGCGGAAACCGCCTCATCGGCGACGATGAGCCGGGGCGTGACGGCGAGTGCGCGCGCGATGCAGATCCGCTGGCGCTGGCCGCCGGAAAACTCGTGCGGGAAGCGGCCCCCCCATGTCCGGCTCGAGCCCGACCTGCTTCAACAGGTGCCGGACGCGGTCGCCCGCCTCGCCGCGGCCGGCCAGGCCGTTGATCGCCAGCGGCTGCGCGATCGACGCGCCGACCGTCATGCGCGGGTTCAGGCTGGCGAAGGGATCCTGGAAGACCATCTGCATGTGCCGGCGCTGCTCGCGCAGTTCCGACGGCTGGAGCTGCAATATCTCCCTGCCCTGCAGCCGGACCGATCCGGACGTCGGTTCGGTCAGGCGAAGGACGGATCGGCCGGTCGTCGACTTGCCGCAGCCGGACTCGCCCACCAGCGCCAGTGTCTCGCCGGCGTTCAGCCGGAACGAGACGTTCTCGACGGCGTGCACCCGGCCACGGACCTTGCCCAGGATGCCCGAACGGATCTCGAAGCGGGTGGTAAGGCCGGATACGTCGAGGAGAGGTTGTTCGCTGTGGCTGACGGTGTCCGGCGTCTCGGCGGGCTGGTCGGAGAGACCCGTCGCGCGGTCGACGACGGGAAAGCGCAACGGCCGCGAGAAACCGGTCATGGAGCCGAGCTTGGGCACCGCCGACAGGAGCGCGCGCGTATAGGGATGGGCCGCGCTGCGGAAGATCGCCTCGGTGGCGTTCGCCTCGACCATCCGGCCGTCGTACATGACGACCGTGCGGTCCGCGATTTCGGCGACGACCCCCATGTCATGCGTGATGAACAGGACGGACATCCCCTCCTCGTCCTGAAGCTCCTTCAGGAGCGCCAGGATCTGGGCCTGGATCGTCACGTCCAGCGCCGTGGTTGGCTCGTCCGCGATGAGCATCTTCGGCCGGCAGGCGAGCGCCATGGCGATCATCACCCGCTGGCGCATGCCGCCGGAGAACTGATGCGGATATTCGCCGAAGCGGGACCTCGCTGCGGGGATGCGCACCCGTTCGAGCAGACGCAGCGCCTCGGCCTGTGCCTCGCTTCCCGAAAGCCGGCGGTGGGAGACCAGCGCTTCCGCGACCTGGGCGCCGATGGTGTGGACCGGATTGAGGCTGGTCATCGGCTCCTGGAAGATCATGGCGACGTCGTTGCCGCGGACCCGCCGCAGCGCCCGCTCGGGCAGCGTCAGCAGTTCGGTCCCGTTCAGCCTGATGCTGCCCTTGACGCGGCTCGAGCCGGGCGGTGTCAGCCCCATCACCGACAGCGCGGTGACGCTCTTGCCCGACCCCGACTCCCCGACCAGCGCGACGGTCTCCTTCGCGGCCACGTCGAACGAAACGTCCCGCACGACAGTGCGCCACCCGTCGTCGGTGCGAAAGGAAACGGAGAGTTCTTCGACGGATAGGATCGGCTGATCCATGACTTCCCTTTTTCCCGCGGGGACGAAATGTCGACCGGCTGCCGGGTCAAAGGCTAGGTCTGTCCCGGCATACATCGTCAGCAAATCTCGCAATCCCGAACCGCACGACGTCCTCGGCGGCGACATTCAATCGATGGCCGGTCCCGGTCGGAACGCCGGCGCCCCGCTCCAGGACGCCGGCAGTTTCAACTTCAGGCCCGCGACCATTCGTGGACGTTCCAGGCGGCGTCGGTGACATACTGGTTGACCTTGACGCCCTGCAGCGCCTTCACCGTCATGTTGCCCTGGACCACGCCGAACTGCGGCGCGAAGGGCACCTCCTCGAGCAGGATCTCCTGCACCTTGGCGTAGGTGGCCTTGCGCTCCTCGACGTTCTCCTGCGTCACACCGAGATCGAGGAGCTCGTCGACCTTGGGGTTCTTGTAGAGCGTGTAGTTCGCGCCGCTGCCGATCGCCTTGGAGTGGCAGCGGGCGGAGTAGTCTGGGTCCATGCCGACCGTCGGCTCCCAGGCCACCAGCAGCGTGTCGAACTGCGACTGGGTCGTGTATTCGCCCCAGACGACCGAGCCCGGCATGTTCTTGATCTCCATGTCCACGCCGATCTGCTTCCAGTTCTGCTGGAACAGCTGCTGGCTCGCCTGGCGGGAGGGAACGCCGGCCGTGGTGGAGCACGTGAACTTCATCTTCACGCCGTCCTTCTCGCGAATGCCGTCGGAGCCTATCCGCCAGCCGGCCTCGTCCAGCATCTTCGCCGCAAGCTGCGGGTTCGCCGTCTCGTCCTTCAGCGCGCCGTTGTACGCCCAGTGCGAAGGATGCAGGTAGGAGAGCGTGCGCGGTGTCGAGCCAAAATTGATGTCGTCGATCGACTTCTGCATCTCGCAGGCGATGTAGAGCGCCTTGCGGACCTTCGGATCGACGAACTGCGGCTTCTCGGTGTTGAAGTAGATGAACTGCACATAGGGCTGCGGGTTGAGCAGGAAGGTGCGGTCCTGCAACGTCTTGGCTTCTTCCCAGCGATCGTAGGGAATGCCGACCAGGCCGAAATAATCGATCTCGCCGGTCTTCATCTGGCCATAGGCGACCAACTGGTCGGGCACGAACTTGTGGATGAACTGCTTAATCTTGGGCGCGCCGCGATGGTAGTTCGGGTTGGCCTCGTAGACCATATGGCTACCGGCCGTGCGAGACTTGAGAAGATACGCGCCGGTGCCGATCGGCTGCGCGTTGAAGCCCGACGTGTTCATGTCGGCCTCACTAGACAGCAGATGATGCGGCACGATGTGCATCGCCTGCCAGGCCCAGTAGAACGGAACGTAGGATTTCTTCAGCACGATCTCGACCGTGTGGTCGTCTACGATCTTCAACGTATCGATCAGGTCGAAGCCGCTGCGCATGCGCGCCGCCACCTTTGGATTGACGATCGACTGATAGGTGAACTCTACGTCCTTGGCCGTGAAGGGTTGGCCGTCGCTCCAGGTGACGCCCTGCTTGAGATTGATCTTCCAGGTCTTGCCGTCGGGCGAGATGTCGCCGTTCTCGCGAGTCGGCAGGCGGGCGGCGAGGTTGGGGACGAAAGCGCCCGTGTCGTCGACGTCCCACAGGGCGTCGAACACCAGCGCCTCGACGATCGTGTCGGTGCCGCCGTTGGCGTAGAGGAGCGGGTTGAACTGCACCGGCTCCTGCGTCGTCGCGAAGATGACGCGGTCGGGGTTGGACTGGGCGATTGCAGGTCTGTAGAGCCCGCCGACCGGCAGGATGAGGCCGGTGGCGGCGGCTCCCTTGATCAGCGTGCGGCGATTCACTGTGAGTTTAGTCGACATTCTTGTTCTCCCTCTTTTTTGGACCGATGTTGAACTTACGGGTCTATCTTCAGACGGGCGTCGAAGGCGTCTCGCAGGCCGTCACCGAGAAAGTTGAAACTCATCACGGTGAGGGTGATCAGGACGCCCGGCAGGATCGCCAGGAACGGCACGGTGTCGAAGTAGCCCTGGGCGTTGGTGAGCATGTTGCCCCAGCTCGCCAGGGGCGGCTGGACGCCGTAGCCGAGAAAGCTGATGTAGGATTCCATCAGCACCGCCGTCGCGACCTTGAGGGTGGCGGCGACCAGGACCGGCGCGACGATGTTGGGCAGCAGTTCGACGATCATGATGCGCCAGTTCGAGGCGCCGAAGCCGCGCGAGGCCTGGACGAAATCCATCTCCTTGATGGTGGAGACCTGCGCCCTCACGATCCGGGAGACCTCCATCCACGAGGTCAGACCGATGATCAGCGAAATCGACAGGATGGTTGGCGGCACGAAGGCCGCGATGACCAGAAGCAGGAACACCTGCGGAAAGCACAGCAGCGTGTCGACGAGCCGCATCAGCAGGTTGTCGACGACGCCGCCATAGTATCCGGCGGCGAGCCCGACGAGTGTGCCGGTCACCATCGTCGTCAGCATCGCCACGATGCCGACGATTAGCGAGACCTGTCCGCCATAGAGCAGCCGGCTCAGCGTGTCGCGCCCGAGATCGTCGGTGCCGAGCGGAAACTCCCACGATGCGAATGGCGGAATGAAGCGCCGCGCGGTCTCGATCTGCAGCGGATCGTGCGGCGCGAGGAATTGCGCGAAGGCCGCCGAGAAGCAGAGCAGGAAAACAACCACCGCGCCGGCGACGGCCATGCGGTGGCTGACGAACCGCCGCAGGATCATCCGGCCGTAAGAGCGGCTCTTCTGGCGGGGCGCGATCGCGATGTCGGTCATGCCGCCCTCCCCGTCACGCCAGTTTCACGCGCGGATCGATCAGCGCGATGAAGATGTCGGCGAGCAGGTTTCCGACGATGACGAGCAGGGCCGTGAAAATGACCATGCCCATCAGGATCGAGTATTCCTTCATGTTGAGCGCATCGACGAACAGCCGTCCCATCCCCGGCCAACCGAAGATGGTCTCCGCGACCAGCGCGCCCGAAAAGAGCGTCGGCAACTGGACGCCGAGAAGGGCGATCAGCGGGATAACCGCGTTCGGAAAGGCGTGCCGCGCGAGCACGCGTCCGCCGCTCAGGCCCTTCGATTTTGCTGTGCGGATGTAGTCCTGCTGGATGACCTCCAGGAAGCTCGATCTCGCATAGCGGCTCCATGTGGCAACGAGCACGAGGGTCAGCACCATCAGGGGGAGGACGAGGTGCCGCAGGAGATCGAGCACATTGCCCTCCTCCCCGAGCGAATACATGCCGCCGGACGGCAGCCAGCGCAGTTCGATGGCGAAGATGTAGATCGCCATCAGCCCGAACCAGAAGGTCGGGAAGGACAAGGCCAGCATCGCTCCCGTCGTGGCCAGATAGTCGAAGACCGAATAGCGCCGGACGGCACCGAGCACGCCGAGCAGGGTGCCGATGATCATCGCGAGCGCGAGCGACGTGCCCATCAGCAGGAACGTCGCAGGCAGCCGCTCGACGATGACCTCCAGCACGGGGCGGCCGCCGAACAGGGTGTATCCCCAGGAGCCCGAAAGCATGGATTTGGCCCAGCCGAGATACTGCACGTAGAGCGGCTGATCGAGCCCGAGTGCGACCCGCAGGCGCTCGATGTCGGCCGCCGTGATGGTGGCGTTCAGCGTATAGACCGCCAGCGGCCCGCCAGGGGCCATGTGCATGATGCCGAAGCTGATGATGGAGACGCCGATCACGAGGGGGATCGAGTGCAAGATCCGCCGCAGGATGTAACCGAGCAGGTCACCGCGCACTGTCATGCTCCTTTCCGAGGACCGACTGCTGCTTCGAAAAATGCCGCATGCCGCCGCATGCGGATCGCATCGGATCTCATCAGCATCATGCCCCATTGGATTGGTTCATTAGATGAACCTTATATTTATCTAGCGACACGATCTATGGTCTCCACATCATGCCTGAGATCAGTCTTCCACCGGTTTTGCGCCTTGTCCATTGCGAAAATGCCGCCAAAGCCCCGTTTCGAAGAAAAAAGAAGTGTGGGTTCATCTAATGAACCAATTGGGCTGATGACACCTGCCAGTTGTTCAAGTATGTGAATCGAAGGCTTGGCGCGGGCTAAGAAGCGGCATCATCAACGGCGCCAATTCGGGTGAGTGCGGCGTCCCGCCGGCGGCGGACAAAAGCGATGGTAGGGGGGTGGAATGGTGGGGGACGGAACTGCGCGCAAGCCGGTCTACAAGGCGGTGTCCGCCTCGCTGAAGGTCCTCCAGGTGCTGGAAGCGCTGAACGACATCGGGCCGGCGGGCCTGACCGCCGTCCACAAGCGCGCGAAGCTGCCAAAGGCCACCACGTTGCGGATGCTCGAGACGCTGTGCTCGGCTGGGTATGCCAGCTACGATCCCGCCGGGAAGGTGTTCGCGGTCGGCCTGCATGCATTGGCGCTCAGCCAGGGCTACAACGCGGTCGACGAAATCGTCACCATTGCGCGTCCCGTGATCGCCGACCTGCGACTCGACCTCGGCTGGCCGTCAGACATCGTCGTCTGCGACAATGACCGCCTCGTCATCGCCGACACCAACACCCGGCAGGCCCAGTTTTCCGTCGTCCGGGCCGGCGGCGCGGGCTCACAGCTTCCGTTCAGCATTTCGGCGACCGGGCGGGCATGGCTTGCCTTCTGCCCCGACGACATGCGCGAGCGTATCCTGCGGTTCGACAATCCCCATCCGCAGGAGTCGCGCGACCTGCTCGCGCATCCCGAGCGGCTGGCGGCGATCATCTCCGAGACACGGCGCCGCGGCTATGGATTACAGTCCGGCGAGTTCTTCGACAGCGAGGCGGGCGCGGGCGTGCCGATCATCGTCAATGGCGCGCTGCGGTGCTGCATCAACATCGTCACCGCACGCAACGCCGTGTCGCTCGAACAGATCGAGCGGCAATACGTACCGAAGCTGCAAAGGGCGGCGGAGGCGATCGCCGCCAGAGCGGCGCTCGGCCGCCCCTGACGGCCAACGCTCCCGCCTGGCCGCTCAGCCCATCCGCTCGGAGGCGTAGGAGCCCGGCGAGGCGGGGAAGACCACGGTCTTGTCGCCGTTCAGGAAGACGCGGCGATGGATGTGGGCATGGATCGCCCTGGCGAGCACCTGGCTTTCCACGTCGCGCCCGAGGCTGACATAGTCGTCGACGCTCTGCGCATGCGTGACCCGGATGATGTCCTGGTCGATGATCGGACCCTCGTCGAGATCGGCGGTGACGTAATGCGACGTCGCCCCGATCAGCTTCACGCCGCGCGCGAAGGCCTGCTTGTAGGGGTTCGCGCCCTTGAAGGAGGGCAGGAAGGAATGGTGGATGTTGATGATCCGCCCAGACATCTTCCGGCACATGTCGTCCGAGAGCACCTGCATATAGCGCGCCAGCACGATCAGCTCGGCGCCGCTCTCCTCGACGATGCGCATCTGGTCGGCCTCGGCGCGGGCCTTGTTGTCCTTGGTGACCTTGATGCAGTGGAACGGAATGTCGTGGTTCACCACGACCTTCTGGTAGTCCATGTGGTTGGAGATCACCGCGACGATGTCGATCGGCAGCGCCCCGATCCGCCAGCGATACAACAGGTCGTTCAGGCAGTGGCCGAAGCGCGAGACCATGATGACGACCTTCGTCTTCTCGCCCTCGTCGTGGAACGCGTGAACCATGTCGAAGGCAGCCGCTGCGGATGCGAAGCCCGCGCGCAATTCATCGATGTCGCGGCCTTCCTCGCTGACGAAGCTGACGCGCATGAAGAAGCGGCCGGTCTCCCGATCGTCGAACTGCGAGCTGTCGGTGATGTTGCAACCGTTCTCGGCGAGAAACCCTGCGATGGCGGCGACGATGCCGCGACGGGACTGGCAGGTGACGGTGAGTGTGTAGGTCTTCATGATGCTCTCTTGTCAGCAAAACAGGCGGCCGGCGAGCTTCGACGCGACACGCCATGTCTCAAATCGAAAGCCGGTGCGGCGATCATCCCATCCCGGTTCGAAGCGGCACATCTCATGTCAGCAAAGGCGCGGCGTGCCAATCCACATCCGGCCTGCCCGCGCGGCAAAACTCACCACGACAGGCGGACGGCATCGCGCCCAGGAGCCGGAACGGCGTCCGCTTCGGTAAGCTCGAGGGAGAGCTGACGGAGATTGGCCGTGTGCGGATGCGAGACCTTGCCGGTTCGCAGATCCTCGGCGGTCACGGTCTCGACGATTTCGCCATGCTGCATGACGGCGATGCGCTGGCACAGGTGGGTGACGACGGCAAGGTTGTGGCCGACCATGAAGTAGGTGAGCCCCCGCGCCTGGCGCAGGTCGCCGATCAGGTTGAGAACCTCCGCCTGGACCGAGACGTCGAGCGCGGAGGTCGGCTCGTCGAGCAGCAGCACCTCCGGTTCCGAGATCAGGGCGCGCGCGATGGCGACACGCTGGCGCTGGCCGCCCGACAGCTGATGCGGATAGCGGAAGCGGATCGACGCCGGCAGCGACACTTCGTCGAGGCCGCGCCTGACGCGAAGATCGATGTCCTGGAACCCATGCACGAGCAGCGGCTCGCTGAGGATGCGGTCTATCGTCTGGCGCGGGTGAAGCGAGCCGTAGGGATCCTGGAACACCATCTGGACCCGGCGGAAGAAATCCTTCGACCGCATGCGGCGCCAGATCCTTGCCGGCGACGCGCAGGCGTCCGGTCCAGGCCGCATTGAGGCCGGCCAGCGCCCGCAGGACCGTCGACTTGCCCGAACCGCTTTCGCCGACAAGGCCGAAGCAGGCCCCTTTCTCGACGCCGAACGACACGGCCTTGACCGCCTCGATGTGGGCGAAGCGGACTGTAAGGCCTTCGGCCTCGATCATCAGGCCAGCCATGACGGGTCCCTTTTCATTACCCTCAGCCTCGCGCTCGGATGCGTGAGGGATGGCAGGCATTCGAGGAGGCCGCGCGTGTAGGGATGCCGGGCCTGCTTCAACTCCGAAGCGCGCAATTCCTCGACGATGCGGCCCGAATACATGACCAGCACCCTGTCGCAGAAATGCGAGACGAGAGGCAGGTCGTGGCTGATCAGCACGAGCCCCATGCCGCGGCGCGACACAAGATCCTCGATCAGCCGCATGATCTCGGCCTGTACCGACGCGTCCAGCGCCGAGGTCGGCTCGTCCGCGATCAGCAGTTCGGGATCGGGCGCGAGCATCATCGCGATCATCACGCGCTGGCCCATTCCGCCGGACAGTTCGTGCGGGTAGGAGCCTGCCACGCGCTTCGGGTCGCGTATCTGGACTTGGGCCAGCAGATCGACCGCGGCTTCGAGTGCCGCCTTCCCGCTGCCGCCGCGATGCGCCCGCCACGCCTCGGCGATCTGGCTTCCCGCCGTCATGACCGGATTCAGCGAATATTTCGGGTCCTGCATGATGAACCCTGCCCGCTTCCCCCGAATGCGCCGCATCGCCGCCTCATTGGCACCGAGCACGTCGATGCCGTCGAAGGCGAGACGGTCGGCGGAGAGCCTCGCCTGCTTCGGCAGCAGCTTCAGGATCGAGCGCGCGGTCAGCGACTTGCCCGAGCCGCTCTCGCCGACGATGCCCAGCTTCTCCTGGCCGATGGTCAGCGACACGCCACGCACCGCCTCGACCATGCCCTGCGGGGCGGGAAAGCTGACGCGAAGGTTCTGCATCTCCAGGAGCATGGTCTATTCCTGCTTCGGGTCGAGAACGTCGCGCAGGCCGTCGCCCAGGAGGTTGAACGCCAGCGAGGCGACCAGGATGGCGAGGCCGGGAATAGTTGGCACCCACCACTGGTCGAGGATGAAGCCGCTGGTCGTGGCGATCATCGTGCCCCATTCCGGCATCGGCGGCTGCGCGCCCATGCCGAGGAAGCCGAGGCCGGCGGCGGTCATGATGATGCCGCTGATGTCGAGGGCCATGCGAACCACCATCGAGGGCACGCACAAGGGCACGATGTGGCGCAGGACGATGCGACCGGAGGATGCGCCGGTCAGCTTGACGGCGCTGATGTAGTCGGAGCGGCGGATCGTCAGCGTCTCGGAGCGTGCCAGGCGTGCGAAGGGTGGCCAAGCGGTCAGCGCGATCGCAATCACCGCGCTGGTGACGCCAGGACGCAGCGCTGCGACGAAGGCGAGCGCCAGCACCAGCCGCGGAAAGGCCAGGAAGATGTCGGTGATACGCATCAGGATGCGGTCGGTCAGCCCGCCCGCATAGCCGGCGATCGTGCCGATGGCGAGACCGACCGGCGCGACCAGCACGACGACGGCGACCACCATGCCCAGCGTCACCCGCGCGCCGTAGAGCACGCGGCTGTAGAGGTCGCGCCCGAGCTCGTCCGTGCCCAGCCAGTTCTGCGCGGACGGACGCTGTAGGCGGTTGGCGAGGTCGATCACCGCGGGGTCATGCGTGGCAAGCAGCGGAGCGGCAAGAGCGGCGAGTATGAGCAGGACGACCGTGACCAGCCCAGTCATCGCCAACGTGTTGCGGCGAAAATGCAGCCAGCGTCGGTATGCCCTGCCCCAGGCCGCCTGCCGTCGTGAATCCGGCGTGTCACTCAGCAGCCAGGAGCGCAGAGGAAGCTTCTCTCGGGGCGCGGCGGGAAGAGCGTTGACCATGCCGGGCCTCAATCGACGCGGGGATCGAGCAGGCGCTGGGCGAGATCGGCCAGCAGGTTCAGGCAGACATAGATGACGCCGATCACCAGCGTCGCGCCAAGCACGGCGTTCATGTCGGCATTGAGCAGCGACCGCGTCAGATAGAGCCCCAGCCCCGGCCGCGAGAACACGGTCTCGGTCAGGACAGCCCCTTCAAGAAGTCCGGCATAGATCACCGCGATGACCGTCACCAAGCGGCCGGCGATGTTGCCCAGCCCGTGCCGCCACAGGATGCGCCCCTCCGACAGGCCCTTGGCCCGGGCGGTAGTGATATATTCGCCGGACAGCGCGTCGAGCATGAAGGCGCGCGTCATGCGGGTGATGATCGACATGGTGATGTAGGCGAGCAGCAGTGCCGGCATGGCGAGGTGGGCGAGCGCGTCCCAGAACGCGTCCCACTGCCCGTCGAGCGCGGAGTCGAGCACGATCATCCCGGTCCGGAACGGCACCATACCCTGGAAGATCACGTCCTGCTGGCCTGTGCCGGGTGCTATTCCGAGCTTCACGTAGAAGACGAGGAGGCAGATCAACGCCAGCACGAAGACCGGCAGCGACTGGCCGAGGAGGCTAATCACGCGGACGATGTTGTCGAAAATGGAGTCCTGGCGCGCCGCCGCCATGATGCCGAGCGGCACGCCGACCAGAAGCGCGATCACCATCGCGGCCGTTGCCAGTTCGATGGTCGAGGGGAAGAACTGCACGATGTCCACGGTCACCGGCTGGCCCGTCATCACCGACCTGCCGAGATCGCCCTGGAGCAGGTTCTTCAGGTAGATCCAGAACTGGACGATCAGCGGCTCGTCGAGCCCCAGCTCCAGCCGCAGCTTCTCCACGACCTCGGCCGGCGCCTTGTCGCCGACGATCGCGACCACCGGGTCGATCGGCATGGTCCGGCCGATCAGGAAGGTGAGCAGCACCAGTCCGAACAGGGTGACGAGAACACCCAGCAGGTTGGACATCGCACCGCGCACCTGGGCCGCCACGTGGCCCAGGTTCGTGGCGCTCGAAGGCGGTTGCGCCAAGTCCGCGTCACTCATGACTTGGTGATGCCGGCGAACCTGTTGAGATAGGCGAGACCACCGAGATGAAGACCGGGAGCTTCCTTCCGATGCATCACGATGTCCCTCTTCTGGAGCAGCCAGGACACTGGCGCGCGGGCCATGAAGTCGCGCTGCAGGCTGTCGTACATCTCGTCGCGTTTCGCCTGGTCGAACTCCTTGCCGGCCGCATCCGCCCTTTCGGACAGGTCGGCATCGACGAAGTGGTTTCTCCAGGCCTGCGACTTCAGCTTGCTGTCGTCGGAATCATCCGTGTTGATGCAGAAGGCGCGCGCATTGTAGTCCGGATCGTAGAGATTGGTCGCCCAGTAGATCAAGACGAGCTCGTGCTGGCGCGCGCGGTATTTGGTGATGACCTGGCCGGTCTCGGCCGCGATCAGCTCGGCCTTGACGCCGATCTGGGCCAGGTCCGCCTGGATCGCCTGGGCGACATCAGACCAAGGCCATGACGAGAAATGGTCGAGCGTCACCGCGAAGCCGTCGGGATACCCGGCTTCGGCCAGCAATGCCTTCGCTTTCGCCGTGTCCTTGTGGAACGTGCTCGGCACCGCGCCGCGTACGTTTCTCGGCAGGAAGGAGGCCTGCCAGACGTCCCAGATCCCGGGGGTGATGTTCTTGGCGATCGCCTCGCAGTCCACCGCCCATTTGATCGCTTCGAGCACCTTCGGGTTCTTGAATGGCTCGAATGCCATGTTCATGCACAGGTTCATCTGCGCGGTGGTGTCGCCGCTGAGTTCGACGAGGTCCGGATTGCTCCGCGCGGTCTGGATCTGGTCGGAGCCAAGGTCGCGGGCGATGTCGATGTCGCCCTTCTGGAGAAGCAGGAGCTGGGTCGCGGGCTCCGCGACGTGGCGGATGACGAGGCGCGGCACGGCGGGCAGCACTTCCGCGTTTGGATTGGCCTCGAGGATGATCCGCTCGCTCGCCTTCCACTCGACCAGGCGGTAGGAGCCAGCGCCAGCCGAATGCGTCTTCAGCCATTCGTTGCCGAGGTCGCCGTTCTTCTCGTTTGCGAGGACCGTCGCCTTCTCGACCACGCAGCCGCGCGGCGAGGCGAGCGTGTTGAGCACGGTGCCGTGCGCCCTGACCTCGGGAAGCTTGTGCACCACGGTCCGCTCGTCGGCCGCCTGGACGATCGTGTCCATGGCGTCGAGCGTCCAGCCAAGCTGCGCGAAATCGGCGGCGGGATACTTGTTGAGCTGCATCAGGCGGCGCAGGCTGAACACCACGTCCTCGGCGGTGACCGGCTTGCCGCTCTCGAAGAGGACGCCCGGCTTGAGCTTGAAGGTGATCGTCATGCCGTCGGGCGAGATTTCCCAGCTCTCGGCGAGATCGCCGACATATTTGGTTGAATCGGCCGGATCGAGCGTGACCAGCATGCGGTAGACATTGCTGGTGATCTCGTAGTCGGTGCCGACATAGGCCTCGGCCGGGTCGAAGCCGTTGACGACGTCGCCGATGGACTTCGCCATGACGACGATGTTCTTCGGCGTCGCGGCGGCTGCCAGCCTGACGAAGCCCGGCGCGACCGCCAGCGCCGCGGCGCTGGCGAGCAAGGAACGGCGAGTAATCATGGTCATTCCCCTTTCTGTCTCTTTTCGCAACTCACTGGAAAAGTTCGCTGTTCTTGCGACAGCTTTGTCGATCCGTCTGTCCGTCGCCGCAGTCCGCCCTCTCGCCGAAGGCGGCTCAACGCCGCTTTGACTGCACCGCCTTCCCGGCGGCTACTTGCAGGTGAACCCTCCATCGATCGGTAACTCGATGCCGGTGACGAAACCGGCATCGTCGGAGGCGAGCCAGAGCACGGCGTGCGCGACCTCGTCGGCCCGCACCAGGCGCCCGAGCGGCACGCCGGAAACATATCTGTCCTCCGCCGCCTTCGCGGCCTCCGCGGAGACGCCGCGGCCGGTGAAGCCGATCTTCATCGGCGTCTCGGCGAGGCCTGGGCAGACGACGTTGACCCGCACCTTGTCGGGCGCGAAGGTCTGCGCCAGCGACTTGGTCAGGCCGACCACCGCGAACTTGCAGCTCGAATAGACGGGCGACCACATCGAGCCGACCATGCCGGACACCGACGCGGTGAAGATGATCGATCCGCCGCCGCGCTTGCGCATGTGAGAGATCACCTCGCCGGCGCCCAGCGTGGCGGACTGGACGTTGAGCGCGAAGGCCTGCTGGTACTCCGCGACGTCGAGCCCCTCGATGCCGCCGGGGCCGGGAATGCCGGCATGGGCCCAGAGGATATCGACGCCGCCCAGCTTCGCCGCCGCCGCATGGATGCTGTCGCGCGCGCCCTGCGCCTGCGACAGGTCCGCCTGCACGGTATGGAGGCGCCCGCCCGAGGGATCGAGCTCGGCCTGCAGCGCCGCGAGCGCATCGGGATTGATGTCGACGGCGCAGACGGAGGCGCCTTCGCGGAGGAAGAGCTCGACGCCGGCCCGGCCCATGCCGGATGCAGCCGCGGTGATGATTGCGAGCTTGTTGGCCAGACGCATGTTTCTCATTCTCCTCCCTGCTGTCCTTTCGGCATCACTGCGCGTAGGCGTCCGGAAACTGGCCCGTCGTGCTGATGACGGTCGCGCGCGTGTCCAGATAGGGGTCGAGCGCCTCGATGCCGTTCTCGCGCCCCCAGCCGCTGGCCCTGAATCCGCCATAGGGGATGCTCCAGCGCAGGTAGCGATAGGTATTCACCCAGACGACGCCGGCGCGGATCTTGGCGGCAGCGCGATGCGCGCGGCCGACATCGCGGGTCCACAGGCCGGCGGTCAGCCCGTAGCTGGTGTCGTTGGCCAGCGCGACCGCCTCGTCCTCGCCGTCGAAGGGGATGAGTGCCGCGACCGGACCGAAGATCTCCTCGCGGGCGATGCGCATGTCGTTGGCGACATCGGCGAAGACCGTCGGCTCGACGAAATAGCCGTCCTTAAGACCGTCGCGGGCGATGCGGCCGCCGCCGGAAACCAGCCTCGCGCCTTCGTCGCGGCCGTAGCCGATATAGGAGAGCGTCTTGTCGAGCTGCTGCCGGCTCGCCTGCGGCCCCATATGGGTCGCGTCGTCGAGCGGCCTGCCGACGCGCACCCTGGCGGCGCGGCGAGCGAACTCCTCCACGACCCGGTCGTAGACGGGACGCTCGACGAGCACGCGCGAGCCCAGCGCGCAGCTTTGTCCGCACAGCGCCCAGGCAGAGCCCGTCGCGGCATTGAGTGCCTGGTCGAGGTCGGCGTCGGCAAAGAGGATGTGCGGCGCCTTGCCGCCGAGCTCGAAGGTGAAGCGCTTCAGCGTGTCCGCGCCGCGCTTGAGGATTTCGCGCGCCGTGGCGCCCTCGCCGGTGAAGGTGATCTTGTCGACGCCGGGATGTGTGACCAGATGGTCGCCCGCGCCGTCGCGGCCGTAGCCCGGCACGACGTTGACGACGCCCGCCGGGAAGCCGGCCTCCTCGAACAGGCGCGCCAGCTCCAGCGAACTGACCGGCGTCAGCTCGGCCGGCTTGAGCACGACCGTGCAGCCTGCGGCGAGCGCCGGGCCGAGTTTCCAGCATGCCGCCATCAACGGCACGTTCCACGGCGTGATCGCACCCACGACGCCGAGCGGCACGCGCGTGGTGAAGGCATGTACGCTGTCGTCCAGCGGGATGGTCCGGCCGCCCTGCTTGTCGCACAGCGAAGCGAACCAGTGATAGGAATTGTGATGGCCGCCGACGTCGACGCGCGACTCGCGCAGCGCCCGGCCATTGTCGCGGGACTCGACGATCGCGAGTTCCGGCGCGTGCGTCTGGTAGAGGTCGGCGAAGCGCCGCATCAGCGCGGCGCGCTCATGGCCGGGCATGCGGCCCCATGGCCCCTCGAAGGCGGCGCGGGCCGCTGCCACGGCGCGGTCGATGTCCTTCTTGCCGCCATAGGCCACTATCGCCCAGGGGCGGCCTGTCGAGGGGTCGATGCTTTCCAGCAGCCCGCCGTCCTCCGGCGCGACCCATTCGCCGCCGATGAACAGCTTCTCGTAGCGCGCGAGCGTTTCGCGCGGGCCGCTGCCGGGATGAAGCAATGCGCCGTCTGCGTTCACGTGATCCTCCCGGCAAATGCCTATTTGTGAATTCGTAGATCACTATCAGGAATTATGTCAATCGCGCTTCGATGCTGTTTTTCCGTCTGGTTTCTCATTTTCGAGGATTCTATAATGATTACATTACGTTAAACACGGCCTGGTTCTGAACTCGGGAAGGCATGGCGTCCATAAGTCTGACTTGCCGGATTCATCTGGTTGAATTATAGCCAAACCCATGCGCCAATGGCAGGCCGTGCGGCCGCGCCGAGACGGGGGAGAGTGCCCATGCATGTCAGGCAGGCGGCCAATGTGGTCGAGCTACTGGAATTCTTCGCCAAGCACGGCGAGCCCGCGACGCTCGCCGAGATCGCCGACGGTCTCAACTGGCCGCGCTCCAGCACGTTCAACCTCGTCGGCACGCTGGTGGAGAAGGGCTATTTCTACGAACCCCGGCTGCGCGGCGGCTATTTCCCAAGCCCGCGCTGGCAGACGGTCGTGCAGGTGATCGGCGAGAAGGACCCGCTTCCGGGCGCACTGCTGGACCTGGTCGACAAGATCTCGGCCCGTACCGGCGAGACGACGGCGATCGGCTGCGCGTCCGGCCTTTCCGTGGTGTTCCTCTACGTGCGGGAATCACAGCAGCCGATCCGCTATTTCGCGGAGGTGGGGACGCGGGTTCCGATCCATGCCAGTTCGGCCGGCCGGGCGATCCTGGCGCAGATGAAGCCGAAGGAGCGCGAGCAGCTCTACCGCAAGCTGGTCTTCGAGAAGTATTCCGATACCACGCCGATGGGGATCGAGCGGATCGAGGCCGAACTGCGCGCCTTTGCCGATCGCGGCTACCACCAGAGCAATTCCGAATACATTCCCGACCTCGCCGGCGTCTCGCTGCCGATCGCCTTCGATGCAAAGCGCCTCTCGATCGTTGCGGCCGGGCCGGTCTCCCGGTGCCTCGAGCGCAGGCCGGAAATCGCGCGGATCATGGCTTCGGTCATCCGCGAGGCGGGGTTCGCGGCGCCCGGCACGCTCGCCGACAGGCTGGATGCGAACGGCTAGAGGCGATTGGGGAGGAGGACACCATGGCCGGCGACATGATCGAACCGATCCCCGGCGATGTCCGCGAGGCGGATCTGGGAACGCACAGGCTGGCCTATGCCGACCTGGGATCCGGGGAGCCGATCATCTTCCTGCATGGCGGGCTTATGGACCATCAGAGCTGGGGCAACCAGCTGCCCCTCGCCGACCGGTTCCGGCTGATCCTGCCGGACACGCGGGGCCACGGCCGCAGCGGCGGTGCCGAGCTGCCCGCCACCTACGCCGCCTTCGCGGAGGATGCGATCGGCCTCATGGACAGGCTCGGACTAGAGCGCACGAGCCTCGTCGGCTTCAGCGACGGCGGATGCAGCGCCCTGCACGCAGCGATCAGCCATCCGGACCGCATCGCCAACCTCGTGCTGATCGGCACGCCCTACAGCCTGTCGAGCTACAATGACGGGGTCGTCGACCATTTCCGCGCGATGAGGCAGGAAGGATTCGAAGCCTCGGCGAGGCCGCTTGTGCAGGAAGTGGTGCGCAAGCTGCGCGCCCACATGACCGACGCCGGGTGGGATGCCTACTGGCAGCGCATCATCCAGGGACTCTGGGTCTCGGAACCCGATTTTGCGCTGTCCGACCTCAAAGCAATCTCCGCCCGCACCCTGATCCTGCACGGCGAACACGAGCGGTCGGTGAGCGTGCAAGGCTCGCAAGACATGGCCGCCACGATACCGGACTGCGAACTCGCCTTCGTCCCGGGCGCCTCGCATTCCGCGGCACAGGACGAGCCGGCCTTCGTCAATGAGGCGATCGCCAAGTTCCTGCAGGCCGGGCGAAGCAGGTAGTCGGCGAGCCTAGACGTCGTTGCCCTTCGCTGCGGTCCGGGCGAACACGCCTGCGCCTCCTCCGGGGACGACGACCATCTGCTTGACCTTGCCCTGCTTGAACGCCCGAAGGAACTTCTCGTAATCCTCGAAGGCGACACAGCCGTGCGATTGGCCCGGCCGGCCGCGCAGGAGCTGGGTGTGGGCGAGGAAGCCGTCGCGGCCGTATTTGTTCTTGCCGTCGACCGGCAACATGCGGATCGCTTCCACCCCGTGGAACCGCGTCTCGCGCATTCTGAGATTATAGGTGTGCGGAGGCGTCGGGCCGTTCATCTTCACATGAACGTATTTGGGGTTGTTGGCCATCTTGCCGATGCCTGATGCCGCCGCCAGCACGCTGCCGTCGGGCATGTAGACCTTGCCGGCGCTGATGTCGTAGACGGCAACGCCGTTGCCGGCGCGCGGCCGTCCGGAGAACAGCTTCTTGAACAGGCCGGGCGACGACTCTTCGTCCTGTCCGCCCTTGACGGTCGGGCGCACCATAGCGACGGCCTTCGGCGCCGGGCGCGAGGAATCCGGTGTCTTGACCTCTTCCTCCGCGGCGGCCTTCCCGACAGGAGACCGGCCGTTCGAATTCGGCCTTTCGGCCCGGCTCTTCGCCTCGGCGTCTGCATCCGAAGTGTCCGCCGCGGGGGCAAGCGGCCGTGCTTGCGGGAGGGGAACGACCTGCGGCAACAGCAGAGCCTCGGCGTCTTCGTCCTCTTCGACATCGACGTCGGCGCCGATGCCTGCGGCGGAATTGATCGCAGCAAGCGCACCGCCTTCGGCGTGAGGAGACGGGCTGGCATAAGCGAGCACGTCCGCCGGAGCCTGCTCCTTTGCAGGGTAACCCAGAGATGCGACCATCGGATTCGCCTGGTCGGAAATGAACCGGTCGCCAGCGGCGTCCGCCGTCGCTTCGGTTCGGTGCAAGCTGACAAACGACGCAACCTGCTGCGTGTGCATGTCCAGATGGTCGAAGCGGGCATACCGCTCGGGGGCTGCCGACGCCGGCACGGGCGCAACGGCGAGCGCCGACATACGCATGAAACGGGAAGGCGAGACCTTGGACATCAGCAACGGTTCGATCGACGCCACGACGGGACGGTGGCGACCGCTGTCGGTGAGACGGCCGCCGTCGGCGGCCTCGGCCAGTGCGGTGCCGACCAGAAGCATTGCCGCCGCGCTCAACGCGATATCGACGACCTTCGAAGCAAACCTGTCAGACCGGCGGGACCCATGCTGGACACATCTCGACATATTCACGCGCACCGCGACACTCGCAAAAGACAACGCCGGTTTGGATCCATGGCGCACGACATATGGTGAATTGGTAGAGTTAATATTCTGTGCAGTAGAGCGGCACTGTGACCAAACAAGGACAGCTCTCCTTACCCGTCGCGTCGAACGTGCGCGCCCGCGTTGTACATCTGAAGGCGGCGGATCGCGAGGGAGGAACAAGGAGAGCCGACCGCTCTTCCAGGCCGGAAGAACCGGCTCTCGCCTGAGCTTGTCGCCAACTGTCGAGCCGGCGACAAGTCACGGCATCGTTCTGTCTGGGCGGCTGAAAGAATGGTACCGTTGCTCGGGATCGAACCGAGGACCTCCGGATCCACAATCCGGCGCTCTAACCATCTGAGCTACAACGGCACTGGGCCTGTCGGCGACGCAGGGCTCATACGTCGTGCCGCGGCACATTTCAAGGCTTTTCAGCCCGGCCGAAGCCACGAGATGCGGCTGCGGGGACGCCAAAAAGAAAAAGACCGGGGGGAGGACCCGGTCTTTTCCATGATCGCCGGCGGGAGGAGGAGCCGGCCACCGACCCGGAGCGGTTGGGAGGAGGAGAACCGCGCGCGGGATTGCTTACGCCTGAGATCGTCAGGCGACCTTGAGGTCCTTCAGCGACTTCTCGAAGGCGGTCTTGAACGGCTTGGCGACGTCCTCGGCGGCCTTCGTGGAGGCGGCCTGGATCTCCTTGGCCTGCTCGACGCCCATCTCGACGCTCTTGCGCAGCCAGGCGGTCTGCAGCTCGATGAACTCGGAAACCGACTTCACGCCGACCAGCGCTTCAAGATGCGAGAAGGCGGCCTCGGCATTGGCGCGCATCGCACCGATCGTCTTCAGCGACAGGTCGGCGCCGGAGGTCTTGGCGGTCTCGTAGGTGGATTCGAACGTCTTCTGGGCCTCTTCGGCGCCGGACTTCAGCTTCGCGTAGACTTCCTTCGTCTGCTCCATGCCCTTCTCCGTGAAATCACGCAGCTGCTCGGTCGCTTTCGAAGCGTCGAAGGTGGGGAATTCAATGGTGTCCTTGGCGGTCTTGCTCATTTTATCTTCCTTCCTAGCGTTTCCTTAAGGGCTCGGACGCGACACGTAATCATCGACCCGAACCGATGATTCCAATATAGACCATATTATTGTGCAGTGCAATATCTTTGTTGCAGTGCAGCGGAACCGCTGCACCGGATTAACCACAGACGCCGAAACCCGCGTCGCGATGCGCACGGATGATGGACGCGGGCGGTCGACTCCCAGTATTAAATGTCTGTTAACTACAACCATTCGCGCGAGGGGTGGAGCAGAGTGACGGTCGAGATGCCGACACAGATCTATCCGTTCATTGACGTCGCCGTGCTGGATCCCGTCCGCTCGCATTTTCTCGCGGGCGACGCGGTGGTGATCCTGAGCGTCGACCTCGATACGGTCGTCTGGGCGAACGGCGCCGGTGCTGCGCTGCTCGGCCATGACGATATCGAGGAGGCGCGCGGCGGCGCATCCAATCTCGGCCTTGCCGCACGGCGGCAGATCGCCGGCATGCCCGGCTTCCCCGCGATCGGCTCGAAGCGGTCGCTCATCGTGCGCGTGACGCAGCGGCTGAGCAGCCATGCGGTCGGCTTCCTCGCCAGCGAGGTGACCCTTCCCGACGGCGCGCTTGCCATCATGCTCGTCGCGCCCGATCTCGAAGCCGGCAGGCGCAGCCCCGAGGAGACAGGTGCGCGCGCCATCCACGGCATCGGCGAGGCCGGACACCATGCCGCCCTGATCGACGGCAGCGGCACGGCTATCGCGGCCTCCCCCGGCTTCATGACGGCGGGCCCCTCCCGCGACGTGCTGGCCGGCCTCGCGGGCGACGTGCGCCACGAGGCCGACCGCCTGATCAAGCGCCTGGTGCCCATCGGCGACATGGTCTATCCGGTGGGGATCGCCCGCCTGTCGGACGACCCCGAGCGCAACCTCGTCATCGTCGTGGACGACCCGCAGCCCGCGGGGACGGAAGACGTTGCCGTAAAGACGGCGGCTCCAAAAAGCCCGGCTCTCCCGCCGTCTCCCCCGGCCAGAGCCGCCGCCGCGCCGGCAGCCGAAACCGACACCTGGTATTTCGACGACGCGCCGACGGCCGCCGCCCCAGCACCGACACCGCTGCCCGAGCCGCTCTTTGAAGACAGCGCCGCTCCGGAGCCAATCGAGCAGCCCATCGATGAGGAAGAGCCTTACATAACTGACGACGAGGCGGCACTGCCCGATCTCGACGGTCCGCTGACGCTCGCGGCGGTCTCCGACATCGCGGCAAAGTTCCTCGTCGACGAGGATTTCGAGGACACGACCGAAGAGACGGCGTCCCTCGATGTGCCCGAAAAGATCGACCAGGCCGAAGAGCCCGAAGGCGTCGAGGACGATACCGGGACCGGCGCGTCCGATGCGGGTGAGGACCCGCAGGCCGAGTTGGCCGAAGCCGCCGAGGATTTTAGCGATACGAACGAGGATATGTTGTCCGCCGGAGAAACGGCCGAGGCAATCGCCCCGGAAGCTGTGGATCGCGACGATTCCGAGCCTGTCGACACTCCATCCGATCTTTCCGGCGAGCCGTCGTCCGAAACCGGCGCGGTCGAAGAGACGCCTGACGTCTCAGAGCCGACCGCCGCGAACGACGATACCGCCGTGGACGATGCCGTGTTCCGGCCGGACCTCCGCTCCGGCCCGGTCCGCTTCGTCTGGCGCACCGACGCGCAGGGACGCTTCAGCGCCATTTCCGACGAGTTCGGCCGCAGCGTCGGGTCGAGTGCCGCCGACATCGTCGGCAAGTCGTTCCGCGAGGTGGCGGACACGTTCGGCCTCGATCCGGACGGCGAAATCACCGGCCTGCTCGACCGGCGCGACACATGGTCGGGGCGGTCGGTGATGTGGCCGATCGAGGGAACGGACCTCAGGGTCCCCGTCGACCTCGCCGCCCTGCCGGTCTATGCGCGCGACCGATCCTTCGAGGGCTTCCGGGGCTTCGGCGTGGTTCGCGTCGGCGACGCCGTGGTCGACGAGGAGGCCACCGGCTTTTCCCTCGGCAAAAGCGGCGAAGCGCCCTCCCCCGAGGCAGCCGCGGAACTGTCCGAGGCAAACGATCCGTTCGCAGGCGAAACCCCGGCGATCTCGGTCGACGCGACGCCGGAACGCCGGCAGACGGACAAGATCATCCGCCTCGCCGAGCACCGTCCCGCCGCGAACGAGCGCGGGCTGACGCCGACCGAGAAGAACGCGTTCCGCGAGATCGGCGTGCGGCTCAAGGAGGCGGGCGCCGAGGCTTCGCCGGAAGCTGAAGCATCCGAACCCACACAGCCGGCGGAGGGGGGACAGGAGTCAGCATCGGAGGACGAGCGCCCCGCCGAGGTCGAGCCGCACCTCTATTCCGACGACCTGCCCGGCCCGGACGAGGAAGAGTGGCAGGATGAGACGCCGGACGAAGCCGACGACGACGGCCTGGTCGAGGACCATCTCGACCCCGGCGAGCCCGAGCCAGACGAGATCGCGGCCGCGCGCGTCGAGGAAGAACCTTCGGATCAGGAGCCCGTCGACGTTGAACTGCACGAGGCCGCGGCTACGACGGAGCCGGCTGCCGAGGCGGATGAGTATTCCCTCGCCGCGGCGGAGACAGAGCACGCCGCGCCTCCCGCCGAAGAGGCCCCGCGCTCCGTCGACACGTCGCTGCTCGAGCGGCTGCCGGTGCCGGTCCTGATCCATTCGGGCGACGTGCTGTATTTCGCCAATCCGGAATTCCACGACCTCACCGGCTACACCTCGCTGTCGGAGCTGGATATGGCGGGAGGCCTCGACGCGCTGTTCGTCGACGGCGAGGACAGCCCGGATCGCGATCCGGAAGACCATCGCCGACGGCTGCGCACCAAAAGCGGCGAGGAATTCCCCGTCGATGCGCTGCTGCAATCGGTGCCGTGGAAAGGCGGCAAGGCGCTGCTGCTCGCCCTGCGCACCTCGCCGACGACGTCGGCACCCGTCGCGACCATCGAGGAACTCGAGGACCTGGAATCGCGCGTCAACGAGATGAGCACCATCCTCGACACCGCGACGGACGGCATCGTCATCATCGGCAACGACGGCTCGATCCGCTCGATCAGCCGGCCCGCCGAGGCATTGTTCGGCTTCGACAGCACCGAGGTCGCGGGCAAGCCGTTCGTGTCGCTGTTCGCGGTCGAGAGCCAGCGCGCTGCGCGCGACTATCTGGGCGGCCTCTCCGACAACGGTGTTGCGAGCGTGCTCAATGACGGCCGCGAGGTGATCGGCCGCGAGGCGCAGGGCGGTTTCATTCCGCTGTTCATGACCATCGGCCGGCTGCCCGGCGCCAACGGCTACTGCGCGGTGCTGCGCGACATCACACAGTGGAAGCGCGCCGAAGAGGAACTGACCCAGGCACGTGCCGAGGCCGAACGCGCCTCCTCGCAGAAGACCGAGTTCCTGGCCCGCATCAGCCACGAGATCCGCACGCCGCTCAACGCCATCATCGGCTTCTCCGAACTGATGATCGACGAGAAGTTCGGGCCGATCGTCAACGACCGCTACCGCGATTACCTGCGCGACATCAACAAGTCGGGCAACCACGTGCTCGATCTAGTCAACGACCTGCTCGACATCTCGAAGATCGAGGCGGGCGAGCAGGAGATGTCCTACGAGGCTGTCTCGCTCAACGAGACGCTCGCCGAGGCCGTCGCGATGATGCAGCCGCAGGCCAACCGCGAGCGGGTCATCATCCGGTCCTCCTTCGTCTCGCGGCTGCCCGACGTCGTGGCCGATCTCCGCTCGATCCGCCAGATCGCGCTCAACCTGCTCTCCAACGCGGTGCGCTATACGCAGGCCGGCGGACAGGTGATCGTCTCGACATCCTACGAGCCGACCGGTGATGTTGTGCTCAGGGTGCGCGACACCGGCGTCGGCATGTCGCAGGGCGAGATCGAGCAGGCGCTCAAGCCGTTCAAGCAGATCAACGCGCTGAAACGGCCGCGCGGCGAGGGAACCGGACTCGGGCTGCCACTGACCAAGGCCATGGTCGAGGCAAACCGGGCGCGCTTCTCCATCAGTTCGGTCCCCGGCGAGGGAACGATGGTCGAGATCGTCTTTCCGTCGCAGCGCGTCCTTGCCGGCTGACATCGCAGGCTCGACCGCCAAGTCCCTGAAAAACATGAGGAAAGTTGTTTAGAAAGTTTCTAAACCACTGAATTCACTACGTTTTCCTTGACGGAAAACGCCTTTCGCTTCATTGAGGAGCCGCGCAGTCAGGATTTCCGCCCCGGCGGCTGTCCCGGCTGACCGGAAACCTCATCACGAAGGGCAGGAGACGACCATGATACGAGCCTTCGCACGCCACGCCGCATTCGCCGGTGTCACTCTCGCGATCGGGCTGGCCGCCTCGGGCGCGTCCGCGCAGACCGTCAACATCTATTCCTACCGCCAGCCGGACCTGATCAAGCCGGTGCTCGACGCCTTCACGGCCGAGACAGGCATCGAGACCGAGGTGCTGTTCCTCGACAAGGGCCTCGAGGAGCGCATCGCCGCCGAGGGCGTCAACTCGCCGGCCGACGTGATCCTCACCGTCGACATCGCGCGCCTCGCCAAGACGGTCGATGCGGGCGTCACCCAGCCGCTCGACGACGCCACCGTCAACGGCAACATCCCCGCCGAATACCGCGACCCGTCCGGCAACTGGTTCGGCCTCACCAAGCGCGCCCGCGTCGTCTACGCGTCGAAGGACCGGGTGAGCGACAGCGCGATCACCTATGCCGACCTCGCCGACCCGAAGTGGAAGGGCAAGATCTGCATCCGTTCGGGCCAGCACGACTACAACCTGGCGCTCATCTCGGCCGCCATCGCGCATTGGGGCGAGGCCAAGACCGAGGAATGGCTGAAGGGCGTGAAGGCCAATCTGGCGCGCAAGCCCGACGGTGGCGACCGCGACCAGGCCAAGGCCATCGCGGCCGGCGAATGCGACATCGCGCTCGGCAACACCTACTATGTCGGCTTGATGATGACCAACGAGAAGGATCCCGAGCAGAAGGACTGGGCGAATGCCATCAAGGTCGTCTTCCCGACCTTCGAGAATGGCGGCACGCATGTGAACGTGTCGGGCGTCGCGCTGGCCAAGAACGCGCCGAACCGCGACAATGCGGTGAAGCTCATCCAGTTCCTGTCCTCGCACAAGGCGCAGCAGGTCTATGCCGAGCAGGTGTTCGAATATCCGGTCGAGCCGGGCCTCGCACCGTCCGACATCGTCAAGGGCTTCGGTGCGCTGCACGCCGACACGCTGCCGCTCGCCGACATCGCCAAGAACCGCAAGGCCGCCTCCGAGATGGTCGACCGCGTCGGCCTCGACGACGGCCCGGCGAGCTGAGGCGGACACTAGTGGATCTGCGAAGGCCGGGTGGGGCGACCTTCCCGGCCTTCGTCGTGACGAGCACCGCATGACACTGGTGGAAAAGGCACATAGCGATCGTTCGTCGCGCGTCCGGCGGCCGCGTCATGCGCTGGCGCTCCTGCCGGCGGTGCTGATCGCGGCTGCGGTGCTCGCACCCGTCGTCGCACTCGCCTTCATCGCCCTGTCGGGCAGCGGCGAGGACTGGCCCCACCTGCTCCGCAACGTGCTGCCGGGCGCCGTGCGGACCACGGCGCTGCTGCTCTTCCTGGTCACGCTCGGCACGGCCTCGATCGGCGTCGTCAGCGCCTGGCTGGTGGTGGCGTTCGACTTTCCGTTCCGCCGTCTGCTGTCCTGGGCGCTGGTCTTGCCCTTTGCCGTGCCGCCCTATCTCGCGGCCTATGCCTTCGCCGAGTTCTTCCATTTCTCCGGCCCGGTCCAGAGCGCGATCCGGGCGCTGTTCGGCTTCCAGACCCGCGCGGACTACTGGTTCCCCGACATCCGCTCGACGGCCGGGGCGGCGCTGGTCATGTCGGCGGTGCTGTTTCCCTATGTCTACATGACGACCCGCATCGTCTTCATCATGCAGGGTCGCAACATCGCGGACGTGGCGCGCACGCTCGGCGCGTCGCCCTTCAAGGTCTTGACGCGCATCCTGCTGCCCGTGGCCAAGCCCGCCATCGCGGCCGGCGTGGCGCTGGTGCTGATGGAGACGCTGAACGACATCGGCGCGTCGGAATATCTCGGCGTGCGCACGCTCACCTTCTCCGTCTATTCCACCTGGCTCAATCGCGGCAGCCTCGAAGGTGCCGCGCAGATCGCGCTCCTGATGCTCGCCATCGTCTTTGCCGTCCTGTGGGCCGAGCGCTGGGCGCGGCGCAACCAGCGCTTCCACTCGGCGCGCGCGACGCAGATGAAGGTCAGGCCGCCGCGCACCGTCCTGCGGGGCTGGCGGGCGCTGCTTGCGACGGCCGCGGCTGCCCTCCCCGTTCTCGCCGGCTTCGGCATCCCGCTCTACGTCTTCGCGCGCTATGCCATGCGGCGGCTCGATCAGTTTTTCGATCCCACCCTCGGCTGGGCGCTGTTCCACAGCGTCGTCGCGGCGACGGGCACGGCGGTCATCACCGTCTCGGCGGCCCTCTTGCTCACCTATGCGCTGCGGCTGGCGCGCACGCGCGAGATGGGGATGCTGGTCAGGCTCGCGACGCTGGGATACGCCCTGCCCGGCACGATCCTCGGCCTCGGGCTGCTGTTCGTGCTTGCCCGCTTCGACAACGGCGTCGACGCATTGGCCCGGCAGTATCTCGGCGTTTCGACCGGACTGTTGATCTCCGGATCGGCGATGGCCGTGATCCTCGCCTGCTCGCTGCGCTTCCTCGCGCTCGCCGAGGGCTCGATCCGGTCGGGAATCGAGAAGCTGCCGCCCAATCTCGACGAGGCCGCCCGCAGCCTCGGGCGTACGCCGATGCAGAGCGCGACGACGGTGATCCTGCCGCTGCTCGGCCCCGCGATCTTCACCGCGACGGTGCTGGTGTTCGTCGACACGATCAAGGAGCTCTCGGCGACGATCCTGCTCAGGCCCTTCGGCTTCAACACGCTCGCGACTTATGTCTACGAGAACGCCTCGCGCGGGGTCGTCGAGGACGGGGCGATCGCCGCGCTGGCCATCATCGCGACCTCGCTGGTGCCCGTGGCGCTGTTGTCGGGCGCCCTGATGCGCGACCGCGAGGCGGAACTCTAGAGCAATTCCAACAGAAGCGCGCAGGGCCTTTTGGTCCGGCCTGCTCCAGGCAAAAAGAGAGGCGCCGATGGCGCCTCAGTCAGATTTGCTGTCACACGGGGCTTGAGCGAATGGCTGGATCCGGCCAGGCCGGACGCAGGGATTTCTCCCTCAAGTTACACACGACTATCAGGGTGGCTTCTTAACAACTCCTTACCGGAGTACGCCGATGTTTACGGAAGTGTACCACCCCTGAAGTCTAGGTAAATTTCGCCGTCATAAATCGTTAACCAAGCCCGGGCTCTAGCCGCGCAGCTGCGGCAGGTCGCGGAAGAGGTCCAGCGCCTCGGGGTTGGCGAGCGCTTCCTTGTTCTTAACGCCCCGCCCGTGCACCACGTCGCGCACCGCGAGCTCGGTGATCTTGCCCGATTTCGTGCGCGGGATGTCGGAGACCTCGACGATTCGGGCCGGCACGTGCCGCGGCGTGGCGCCCGTGCGGATCTTGGTCCGGATGCGCTTCTCCAGGTCCTCGTCCAGCGACACGCCGGAGGCGAGGCGGACGAACAGCACGACGCGCACGTCGTTGTCCCAGTCCTGGCCGATGCAGAGCGCCTCGAGGATCTCGGGCATCTGCTCGACCTGGTTGTAAATCTCCGCCGTGCCAATGCGCACGCCGCCCGGATTGAGCGTCGCATCCGACCGGCCGTGGATGATCATGCCGCCATGCTCGGTCCATTCGGCAAAGTCGCCATGGCACCAGACATTGTCGAAGCGGTCGAAATAGGCCGCGTGATACTTCGCCCCCTCCGGATCGTTCCAGAACATCACCGGCATGGACGGGAAGGCGCGGGTGCAGACCAGCTCACCCTTCTCGCCGACCACGTGCTTGCCGTCGTCGTCCCACACGTCCACCGCCATGCCGAGGCCCGGCCCCTGGATCTCGCCGATCCAGACCGGCTTCAGCGGCACGCCGAGCACGAAGCAGGAGACGATGTCGGTGCCGCCGGAAATCGAGGCGAGGTGCACCTCCGGCTTGATCGCCTCGTAGACATAGGCGAACCCCTCCGGCGACAGCGGCGAGCCGGTGGACGAGATCACGCGCACGGTCGAGAGGTCATGCGTGTCCTTCGGCGAAAGGCCCGCCTTGCGCAGCGCGTCGATGAACTTGGCCGAGGTGCCGAAATAGGTCATCTTCTCGGCCTGGGCGAAGTCGAACAGCACGTTGCCGTCCGGATGGAAAGGCGAGCCGTCGTAGAGCAGCAGCGTTGCGTTCGCGGCCAGCGCGGAAACGAGCCAGTTCCACATCATCCAGCCGCAGGTGGTGAAGTAGAACACGCGATCGCCGTCCTCGACGCCGGCATGGAGCCGGTGCTCCTTGGCGTGCTGGATCAGCGTGCCGCCGGCCGAATGCACGATGCATTTCGGAATGCCGGTCGTGCCGGACGAGAACAGGATGTAGAGCGGGTGGGAGAAGGGCAGCCGGACGAAGGTCGGCTCCGCTGCGGAAAACCCTTCGATCGCGGCCTCGAGCGTCACCGCGTTCGGCAGATCCGTCACCGCCTGCGACGCCGTTCCGAGATAGTCGACGATGATCGCCTGGCGAACGGTCGGCAGTTGCTGCAGGACCGCCTTCACCTTGCCCACGACATTGTTCTGCTTGCCGTTATACCAGTAGCCATCGGGCGCGACGAAGACGACCGGCTCGATCTGGCCGAAGCGGTCGAGCACACCCTGCTCGCCGAAATCGGGCGAACAAGACGACCAGATGGCGCCGAGCGAGGTGGCCGCCAGCATGCAGGCCACCGTCTCCGGCATGTTGGGCATCATCGCCGCGACGCGGTCGCCGGCCTTGACGCCGGCCGCCGTGAACGCCTGCTGCAGCCGCGAAACGAGTGCGCGCAGTTCGTCCCAGGACATGCGGCGCAAGACCTTGTCCTCGCCCTTGAAGACGATGGCATCCCCCGCGCCGCGCATCTTCAGCAGGTTCTCGGCAAAGTTCAGCTTCGCATCCGGGAAGAAGGCCGCGCCCGGCATGCGGTCGCCGTCGACCAGCACGCGCGAGCCTTTTTCTCCGACGATGCCAGCGAAATCCCAGACGAGACTCCAGAACTCTTCCCGGCTGTCGATAGACCAGCGATGCAGGTCGTCGAAGCCTGACAACGGGCCGGCGCCGGCCTTCTCGGCCGCGCGCATGAAGCGCGTCATCGGCGCGGCCTCCACCGCAGCGTAGGAAGGGGTCCACAAGGGCTTGGCGGCGGTCATCGGCAACTCTCTCCCGGAAGCGACCGGGTTATGCATGTAGCGTCCTTCGAGGGCAAGTCGCAGAAATACGTAAGGCTTGTGTGCAACCGTCATTGACCAGCCACAATGGCTTGAAAAGGCACCTCCTTACGATAAACGGGGCATGTCGGCGCTAAATGACCGACATTGAGGATGTATGCCGGCTCCCCTTGTCAGGAAAGCCATCTGGGTGGTTGTCGCGGCCTGCGTCGCGATCGCGCTCGTGCTGGTCTCCCTGCCGCTCATCGCCTCCACCCAGATCGTGCGCACCCGTATCTCGCAGGAACTGTCGGCGCGCACCGGATACCGGGTGACGCTCGGCGAGGCTCCGGACCTCGTGCTGTGGCCCTCGCTCAAGGCCGTCTTCGAGAATGTCAGCTTCCGTCGCTGGGGCGCGCCCGACGCTCCGCCTGTGCTGGAGACCGAACGGCTGGTCGTCAACCTGTCCACCTGGCAGGCGCTGCTCGGCTGGATCGAGTTCGACATGGTGACGCTGGAGCGTCCCGTGCTGCGCGTCGAGCAGATCAGCCAGCGCTTCCACCTCCCCTTCCTGCCCGACGGCGGGCGTCTTGCCGAAATCCTCAAGTCGGCCGGAAAGGACATGCCGCGCGGCGGTCCCGCCCTCGGCGTCATCCGCTTCTCGGAGGGACGACTGGTCACCGCGACGGGCGACCGCGACATTGCCACCGACCTGAGCGGGATGGCCGAATGGGGCACGGCGGCCTCGCCGGCGCTGCTCAACGGCAGCGGCATATGGCGAGGCGAATCCATTCGATACGCCGTGCGCGTCGACGCCCCGCTGAAGCTCGCCGCCCACGACGCGAGCGCGGTGACGGCCTCCTTCGAGTCCGATCCGTTCAAGGCTGCATTCTCGGGCGTGGTGTCGCGCAGCGAAGGCTTCTCCTTCGATGGGTCACTGACGGCGAGCTCGCCTTCCGTGCGCCGGGCGCTCGAATGGTCGCAGACCGACATCCCGCCGGGCGCCGCGATGGGTGCGCTTTCCCTGACTGGCAACGCGACCGGCGACATGAACGGCGTGAAGCTCTCCGACGCACGTCTGACGATCAACGAGAATCCGGGCGCGGGTGCGCTGGAGCTCGCCCTGTCCGGGCCGGTGCCGAGCGTGTCGGGCACGCTCGCCTTCGAGACGCTCGATCTCGGGCGCTTCCTTGCCGCCTTCTCCGCGCCTCTCAGCCAGACCTCGGACCGCCCGGTCTTTGACCTCGCCTTCACGGATCAGTTGAGCCTCGACCTGCGCCTTTCGGCGGGGCGCGCGACAGGCGGCGGCATCCAGCTGACCGACGTCGCCGCGACGGCACAGGTGAGAAGCGGCTTCGCCGCATTCGACATCTCCGACGCCACCGCGCTCGGAGGCGAGATCCAGGCCGGATTCCGGGTCGACCGCAAGCCGGAGGGCGAGATTGGCGAGATGCGGGTCTCGGCGGTCGGGATCGACTGGGCGCAGATGGCGGAGCGGGTCAGTTGGAGCCGCAACGCCCCGCAGGCGAAGGGGTCGCTGAGCGTCGTGCTCAAGAGCCCGATCACCGACACGACCTCCTTGCCCTACATGACCGAGGGCACGATCAGCGGCAAGCTCGGGGCGGGTTCGCTGCAGGACTTCAACCTCGACAAGCTGAGAGCAAACCAGCCTGGCGCGGGGTTCTTCCCGCTCAGCGCGGTCGGAGGCGGCTCCCTCGCGATCGAGGGCGCGGAGTTCAAGGCAACGATCGGCAACGGGGTCGCGCGGATCGATGCGGCCAAGGCGTGGACGTCGGGCGACACCCTGACGCTCAACGGAATCGTGCCCTTCGTCGGCCGCAGCCTCGCGCTCTCGCTCAGCCTCGACAAGCGCGCGCCTGCCGGGGCGCAGCCGGCACAATCTCCGACAGAGGAACCAAGGTTCTTCTTTATCGGAGGATCCTGGGATGCGCCCTACATGTCGGCGGTTTTGGCGACATTCGAGCCGTAGCCGGCGCGAGACCGATTCAACTCAGCGGCGAATCGCTATAGTCTCGCCCTGCAGGCGGGACGCGGAATGTTCAGGATCATTTCCGGCGTATTCAAGATCGTGGTCGTATCGCTGCTGACGGGCGCGGCCCTGTCGGCGCTCGACCTGTCTGCCGCCGACATCCTGATCGAACTCGGCCTCACGCCGGAGCGGACGATGGAACTGCTGCAGCAGGGTGCGGCCTGGGCGCTACCGAACCTCATCCTCGGCTCGATGGTGATCCTGCCGATCTGGCTGGTGGTCGCCCTTTTGCGGCCGCCGCGCGGACCTTAGCCGCGCTCGGCCGCCCTTTCGTCGCGCAGCCGCTGGACCTCGCGGCGTTTGTTGACGATCGAGGCGATGATGACGCCGGTCGCCACGATGCCGATCAGGATGGTGCAGGCGGCGTTGATCTCCGGGGTCACGCCGAGACGCACCTGGCTGTAGATCTTCATCGGCAGCGTGGTCGCGCCTGGGCCCGACGTGAAGCTGGCGATGACCAGGTCGTCGAGCGACAGCGTGAAGGCGAGCATCCAGCCCGAGACCACCGCCGGCAGGATGACCGGCAGCGTGATCTGGAAGAAGGTCTTCGCCGGCGTCGCGCCCAGGTCCATCGCCGCTTCCTCGAGCGAGCGATCGAAGGTCATCAGCCGCGACTGCACGACCACGGCGACGAAGCACATCGAGAAGGTGATGTGCGCCAGCGTCACGGTGAGGAAGCCGCGGTCGAGGCCGACGGCGACGAACAGAAGGAGCAGCGACAGGCCGGTGATGACTTCGGGCATCACCAGCGGCGCGAAGACCATGCCCGAGAACAGCATGCGGCCGCGGAAGCGCGTGTAGCGGGTGAGTGCGAGGGCTGCCATCGTGCCGAGGATGGTGGCGAAGGTCGCGGACAGGAAGGCGACGCGCGCGGTCACCCAGGCGGCATCCATGAGGCTCTGGTTGCGGAACAGCTCGCCGTACCACTTGGTCGAGAAGCCGGCCCAGACGGTGACCAGCTTCGATTCGTTGAACGAGAAGATCACCAGAAGGACGATCGGCAGGTAGAGGAACGCGAAGCCCAGCACGACCGAGGCGATGTTGAACCGGGACCAGGTCGGGCTCATCTCACCGTCCCTCTTCCTGCGCCTTGGCCTGCGCACGCTGGAAGAACATCATCGGCACGACCAGCAGCAGGAGCAGGATGACCGCCACGGCCGAAGAGACCGGCCAGTCGCGGTTGGCGAAGAACTCGTTCCACAGCGTCTTGCCGATCATCAGCGTCTGCGACCCGCCGAGCAGGTCGGGGATGACGAACTCGCCGGTCGCCGGGATGAAGACCAGCAGGCAGCCGGCGACGATGCCGGGCATTGCCAGCGGGAAGGTGATCTTCCAGAACGCCGAAATCGGCGGACAGCCGAGATCCTGCGCGGCCTCGATCAGTGAATAGTCCATCTTCTCCAGCGTCGAATAGAGCGGCAGGACCATGAAGGGCAGGTAGGAATAGACGATGCCGATGAAGATCGCCGTGTGCGTGTTCAGGATGATCAGCGGCTGGTCGATAATGCCGGTCCAGATCAGGAACTGGTTGAGCAGTCCCTCGGGCTTCAGGATGCCGATCCAGGCGTAGACGCGGATCAGGAAGCTCGTCCAGAACGGCAGGATGACCAGCATCAGGAGGAGCGGACGCAGCGTCGTCGGCGCGCGCGCCATGCCGTAGGCGATGGGGAACCCGACGAGAAGGGCGAGGAAGGTCGAGATGCCGGCAATGACCACGCTCGACACATAGGCGTTGAAGTAGAGCGGATCGTCGACGAGCCAGAGATAATTGTCGAAGGAGAATTCCCTGATCCCCTCCCACAGGCCCGAAATGCCGGCCGAGAGGTCGAAGGTGGGCGTATAGGGCGGCATCGCGATCGCCGTTTGCGACAGCGAGATCTTGAAGACGATCAGGAACGGTATGAGGAACAGGACCAGCAGCCAGAGGTACGGGACGGCGATCACCAGCCGGCTGCTGATGGCGCCCCACAGCGTATGCGTCACGACATCGGGTCGCGGAACAGTGGCTTGCGGAAGGGACGTGCTGAGATCGGACATGCGCCTTCTCCTAGCGCGTCAGCACGACGCCGGCGTCGGGCGCGAAGGAAATCCAGGCCTTGTCGTTCCACGTCAGCGGGTCTTCCGTCACGCGGGAACTGTTCAGGGCGCAGGCCTTCACGACCTGCCCGTCCGACAGCTTCACATGATAGACGGTCATGTCGCCAAGATAGGCGAGGTCATACACTTCGCCCTCCATCGCATTGGCCGCCCCTTCGGGCCTGCGCGACGAGACCTTGATCTTCTCGGGCCGGATCGCGAAGGCGACCTCGTCGCCAGCCTTTGCCTCGCCGGCGTTCTCCACGGTGATCTGAGCGCCGCTCGCGCCCGTGATGCGGGCCGTCTTCTCGGCGCGCTCCGCCACCTTGCCTTCGAGCATGTTGACGTTGCCGACGAAGTTGGCGACGAAGCGCGACACCGGCGCCTCGTAGACCTCGGCCGGGGTCGCGACCTGCATCAGTTGCCCTTTGTCGAGGATGGCGATGCGGTCTGCCATCGTCATCGCCTCTTCCTGGTCGTGCGTGACGATGATGAAGGTGAGGCCGAGGTTCTGCTGCAAGTCCATCAGCTCGAACTGGGTTTCCTCGCGCAGCTTCTTGTCGAGCGCGCCGAGCGGCTCGTCGAGCAAAAGCACTTTCGGCCGTTTCGCCACCGAGCGGGCCAGCGCCACGCGCTGCCGCTGGCCGCCCGAGAGCTGGTGGGGCTTGCGCTGCGCGAACTGCTCGAGCTTGACCAGCTTGAGCATCTCGGCGACGCGCTTGTCGATCTCGGCCTTCGCCACGCCTTCCTGCTTCAGACCGAAGCCGATGTTCTGCGCCACCGTCATGTGCGGGAACAGCGCATAGGACTGGAACATCATGTTGAGCGGTCGCTTGTAGGGCGGGATGCCGCGCAGGTCCTGCCCGTCCAGCAGGATGCGCCCCGACGTCGGCTCGTCAAAGCCGGCAAGCATGCGCAGCAGCGTCGACTTGCCCGAACCTGACCCGCCCAGAAGCGCGAAGAACTCGCGCTCGTAGATGGCGAGCGACAGGTTGTTGACCGCGACGAAGTCGGAGAACTTCTTCGTGACGTTCTCGAAGACAATGTAAGGCTTCGCCGTCGCGTCCGTCCAGGGCGCGAAGCTTCTGCGAATGCTGCCGAGCGATTTCATGTGGCGTCCCCCGCCCCCTATTCCCGAAGAAAAAAGCCCCGGGAGAGCCGGGGCTTTCTCATGTCACTGTCCAGAAACGATCTTGGTCCAGCTCCGGGTGATCAGCCGCTGCGTCTTCGGATCGTAAGGCAGCGTGATGAAGAGCTTCGCCATCGTCGCCTCATCCGGATAGATGGCGGGGTCGTCGAGCACCTCCTTGTCGAGAAGCTCCTGCGAGGCCTTGTTGCCGTTGGCGTAGAAGACGTAGTTGGAGGCCTTGGCGGCCACTTCCGGCTTCATGATGTAGTTGATGAAGGCATGCGCCTCGTCGACATGCTTGGCGTCCGCCGGGATCGCCAGTTGGTCGAACCACATCTCCGCGCCTTCCGCGGGGATGGAATAGGCGATCTCGACGCCCTGGTCGGCCTCTGCTGCGCGGTCGCGCGCCTGGAACACGTCGCCCGACCAGCCGACGGCGAGGCAGATGTCGCCATTGGCGAGCGCGTTGATGTATTCGGACGAGTGGAACTTGCGCACGTAGGGCCGGATGGCCAGCAGCAGTTCCTCGGCCTTGGCGAGCTCGGCCGGGTCACGGCTGTCCGGATTGAGGCCGAGGAAGTTCAGGGCCGTCGGGATGATCTCCTGCGGCGCGTCGAGCATATAGACGCCGCACTCGTTGAGCTTCTTCATCGCTTCCGGATCGAACACCGTCTTCCACGAGTCGATCTTGTCGACGCCGAGCGCGTCCTGGATCTTCTTGACGTTGTAGCCGATGCCGGTCGTGCCCCACATGTAGTTGACCGAATAGGCGTTGTCCGGATCGTATTTCGCCGTCTGGGTGGCCACCACGTCCCACATGTTGGAGATGTTCGGCAGCTTCGCCTTGTCGAGCTTCTGGAACACGCCGGCCTCGATCTGGCGCGCGAGGAACGCACCGGTGGGAACGACGACGTCGTAGCCGGTACCGCCCGCGAGCAGCTTGGTTTCGAGGATCTCGTTGGAATCGAACACGTCGTAGACGACCTTGATCCCGGTCTCCTTGGTGAAGTCCTCGAGGATGGAATCGTCGATATAGTCAGACCAGTTGTAGACGTTGACGACTTTTTCCTGAGCGAAGGCGCCGAAGGCGAAGATGCTTGCCAGTGCGGTCGCGGCCGTGATCCCGATTGCCTTGCGCATCGAGTATTCTCCTCTGTCTTAACCCCAATCCCGGCTCCCACAGCGGTCCTTCAGGGCCGGGTTTGAATCCAGCCTATTGGCGTTTTCGCAGTGCGGCAAGCCTCGAAATCCAGGACGGAACGGCAACCGGCCAGAGGCCGCCCAGGGGACCTCAGCGCGGCGCGGGCATGCCGGTGACGCCCGGCTTGCGCGGCTGCGCCTGGCGGCGGAATTCGAGCGCGATGTGGACGAGAAGGGCAGCGAAGATCACCGTCCCGCCGAGCACGGTGCGCGCCGACGGCGTTTCGCCGTGGATCAGCCACACCCAGACCGGGCCGAGGACGGTTTCGAGTGTCCCGAGAAGCGCTGCGAAGGCAGCTGGAATCAGCCGCGCGCCCGTGGCGAACAGCGCAAGGCCGAGACCGAGATTGAGCGCGCCGAAGGCGAACAGCCACGCCATGTCGACGCCGCTCACCATGACGGTCGAGGCCTGCGTCGCGGCGAAGGCAGCCGCGATGAGCGTGCCGAGACAGGTCGCCGGCGTCATGCGCACATGGGCGAACCGGCGGGTCATCACGGTGGCCGAGGAGAAGGCGACCGCGATCAGCAGCGCCAGCCCGTCGCCGATTGGCGACACGTCGCCGGTGAAGGATTCAGACACCATGATCGCTACGCCTGCGATCACCGCGGCAATGGCGAACCAGGTTGGAAGCGAGACACGCTCGCGGAAGATGATCCAGCCCATCAGGGCGGCAAGCAGCGGCACGCCGGCCTGCATCAGTACCACGTTCGCGACCGTCGTGTAGGCGAGCGCCACGACGAAGCTGGTCGAGGCGATCGCGAAGCACATGCCCACGGCGACACCCGGCAGACCCATTTTCCTGAACAGCGCCAGCGTGCCGCGCACGCCGTCGCGCCAGACCATGAAGCCGATCAGGAACGCGGCCGCCCAGACCGAGCGCCAGAACACGACGGTCCAGCTGTCGCCCGCTTCGACGAACCGCGCGATCGCCCCGCCGAAGCTCCAGAACAGAGCAGACAGCGTGACCAGGATGAACCCCAGCCTCTCGTCGCCGCGCTTCGGCGAAGCCTGAACTGCCGTCTCTGCCATGTCCTGGTGCCATATGCTGCCGGCCGCGCGGTTGCGCGGCCTGAGCGAATCCTCCTATCGCGTTAGAGCAGAAGGCGAAGCGGGGCGTGATCCAGCCCGCGCTTTGATTTGTATCACCTGCGACACGGGACACATGCCGACCCTTTCGCGACCCAACGCCGTTCTCTGCCTGCTGCTGGCCTTGCCGGCGATGGTCCTCGCCGCGGGGCTGGCGAACGGCGAACCTTGGCGCTTTGCAATCCGCCCGTCGGGCGACGTCGCGACCAAGCTCTTGGTCGTCACGCTCTGCCTCTCGCCGCTGCGCGCCCTGTTCCCGCAGGGCCGCTGGATCGCCTGGCTGGTCTCGCGCCGCCGGATCTTCGGCCTCTCGGCCTTCTTCTACGCCCTGTTCCACGTGGTCGTCTTTTCGGCCAGCATCGGCCGGCTCGACTGGATCATCGAGGGCATGGCCTTCGCCTCGATGTGGACCGGATGGGCAGCCTTCGCGCTGCTTGCGGGGATCGCGTCGATCTCCAATGCCGGAGCGGCGGTCCGGCTCGGCGTTTGGTGGAAGAGGATCCAGCGGCTGGCCTATCCAGTGCTCGTGCTCTCCATTGCACACTGGCTGCTGCTCAGCCGTTTCCCGTTGGAGGCAACGCTGCATTTGGCGCCGGTCGTTGTGCTGTGGTCGTGCGTCCTTGTCATGCGCTATTACTTCGGTTCGGAGACCAAGAGCGGTCCTGGGCGCCTGCGCGCCGAAAGCAGTGGGAGGTGATCGAGATGCAAGCAGCTTGGGCACGAGCACAACGGCGCCGCGGCGCAGGTGCTGCATGTCGGCGAGATGGAAACGCCCGAGCCGGGGCTGAACGAGGTGCGGGTGAAGATCCACACCTCTGGCGTGAACCCTTCCGACGTGAAGAGCCGGCGCGGACGGCCGCTGATGTGGCCACGCATCATTCCGCATTCGGACGGGGCCGGCGTGATCGAGGCCGTCGGCAAGGGCGTGGACCACGCCCGCATCGGCGAGCGCGTCTGGATCTGGAACGGGCAGTGGAAACGGCCGTTCGGCACCGCCGCCGAATATTGCGTCCTTCCTGCCGAGCAGGCGGTGCGCCTGCCGCCGAAGATCGACTTCGCGACCGGCGCATGCCTCGGCATTCCGGCGCTGACCGCACTGCAGGCCCTGCGCCTGTTCGGACCCGTCGGCGGCAAGACGCTGCTCATCACCGGCGCCGGATCGTCGGTCGGCCACTATGCCTCGCAATTTGCCAAGGCCCGGGGCGCGCGCGTGATCGGCACCGCCTCCGCCGCCAAGGCCGAACATGCCCGCAGCGGCGGCGCCGATTTCGTAGTCGACTACCAGACCAAGGATGTTGCCAAGGTCGTGAAGGACCTGACCAAGGGCAAGGGCGTCGATGGCATCATCGACATGGACCTCTCCTCCAGCGCGCGGCTGATCGCGGAGGCCGTGATGGCGCCGCACGGAACGATGGTCTGCTACGGCTCGAACCAGCCGACCGACATCGCGCTCAATTTCCTGGCCCTGCTCTGGAACAGCTACACGCTGAAGTTCTTCCTCCTCTACGAACTCAAGCCGGAGGACAGGAAAGCGACGATCGCCGAACTGACCAAGGCGCTCGAAGACGGCGGCATCCGCCACTCGATCGGCCCCCGTTTTCTGCTGCGCGACATCGCGAGAGCGCATGAAGAGGTCGAGGCCGGCAGGTCGGTCGGCAACGTGGTGCTGGATGTGGCCTAGAACTTCACCTGAAGGCCCTCACCTGAAATCGAACGCGCTCAGTCCCGTCACCATCTCATCCAGCCCCAATGGCCGCGTCACCGGCGGCTCGGCCCGCGCCAGGCAGCCGGAGCGTTCGCAGAGCCGGCAGGCCGGGCCGACGGCGATCGCCGGAACCTGGCCGGGCTTGGCCGCGGTGCCGGGCTGGCCGCCCGGCAGCGCCATCGCGTAGACGATCTCATCCCTGAAGCCGATGTCGCAGCCGAGCAGCAGCGCTGTGCGGCGGGGGCGTTCGTTGAAGGCGCCCTGCGGACCTTCGAGCGTGCGGGCGATGGTCAGGAATTCCGCCCCGTCCGGCATTTCGACGGCCTCGACGAGAATCTGGGCCGGCTGGGCGAAGGCGGCATGGACCGAGAGCTTCGGGCAGCCTCCGCCGAAGCGCGCCTGGGGGAACCCTTGCGCGCCCGCCTTGCGGAAGCGGTGGCCGGCATTGTCGACCTCCAGCATAAAGAAGGGCACGCCCTGCGCGCCCGGCCGCTGCAGCATTGTCAGCCGGTTCGCCGCCTGCTCGAAGGAGACGCCGAAGCGAGAGCGCAGCACGTCGATGTCGTAGCGGGCCCGCAGCGCCGCGGAATGAAACGCGCCGTAAGGCATCATCAGCGCATGGGCGGCGTAGCGCGCCAGCTCGAAGCGCGCCAGCCTGCGCGCCTCGTCAGACGACAGTTTCAGCGCCTGGAGCTCGGCTCCGATCGCCACGCTCATACGAACGAGGCAGGCCTCCATCGCGATCTCGCGCAGCTGGTCGAAGGGCGACAGCCGCTCGGAGATGAACAGGCGCTGCGAATGGCGATCGTAGCGGCGGCGCCAGTTGGGCATGGTCGCCACCGGCAGTACGCGCACGATGATACCCGCCTCGCGCTTCAGCCAGGCCTTGAGCGCGCCGGCGAGGTCGTCGCCGGGCTGGAGAAGCGCAGTGAAGGCCTCCGCCTCCTCCTCGATCGAGGCGAAGTGGTTCGGACGCCGCTCGAACACCTCGTGCACCTCATCGATCGGCAGGCGGGCTGAGGACAGCGCAGTGGCGCGGCCATCACGCGCAAGCATTTCCGACAGGTCCGACAGCCGCACGGCCTGCTCGCGATAGGCGCGGAAGAGCTTGATCACGCCCGACGAGACGTTGGGCGCGGCTTCCGCGATCTCCAGAAGTTCCTGGTCCCCGGGCAGCTCGCCGGCCAACAGGGGGTCGGCGAACACCTCCTTCAGAGCGGAAATCGTGCCGCCGGCCTCGGCCTGCAGTTCGTCAGGCTCCACCTTGTAGACGGAGGCGAGCTTGAGGATGAGCTGCACGGTCAGCGGCCGCTGGTTGCGCTCGATCAGGTTGAGATAGGACGGCGAGATGCCCAGCCCCTCGGCCATCGACGTCTGGGTCAGCCCCTTGGCGTTGCGGATGCGCCTGATGCGCGGTCCGGCGAAGATCTTCTGCTCGGCCATAGGACGGCTCCCAGTGGCTCGCGACGCGTGATTTACAACTTTTGACCAATCCTGCGATCGCGTGGCTTTTACATCTTTTACAGATTTACACAGCGCCGTAGTAAATCGCAACACAGGCTAACTTAATTTTTTGGCTGCTTTTTCGAAGTTTTCTGGCTTTTGGTGCGCTGCGATGTAAATACCGTCACATCGGAAACGGCGGGACCGAAATGCCCGTCCTGTCACTGGAGAGTCGCAATGACCGATTTTTACAATCTCGTCCCGTCCGCGCCGGAAGGCCGCTACGATGGCATCGAGCGCCCCTACAGCCCTGAAGACGTCAAGCGGCTGCGCGGCTCGGTCCAGATCAGGCAGACGCTGGCCGAGATGGGCGCAAACCGCCTGTGGAAGCTTCTTCACGAGGAGAACTTCGTCAACGCGCTGGGCGCCATGTCGGGCAACCAGGCGATGCAGCAGGTGCGCGCCGGGCTGAAGGCGATCTACCTGTCCGGCTGGCAGGTCGCCGCCGACGCCAACACGGCGTCCGCCATGTATCCGGACCAGTCGCTCTACCCGGCCAATGCCGCGCCGGAACTCGTCAAGCGCATCAACCGCACGCTGCAGCGCGCCGACCAGATCGAGACGTCGGAAGGCAACGGCCTGTCGGTCGACACCTGGTTCGCCCCCATCGTCGCCGACGCGGAGGCCGGCTTCGGCGGCCCGCTGAACGCGTTCGAGATCATGAAGGCGTTCATCGAGGCCGGCGCCGCGGGCGTGCACTTCGAGGACCAGCTGGCGTCGGAGAAGAAGTGCGGCCATCTCGGCGGCAAGGTGCTGATCCCGACCGCGGCGCACATCCGCAACCTCAACGCGGCGCGGCTCGCCGCCGACGTCATGGGCACCTCGACGCTGATCGTCGCCCGCACCGACGCCGAGGCCGCCAAGCTGCTCACCTCCGACATCGACGAGCGCGACCAGCCCTTCGTCGACTACGACGCCGGGCGCACGGTCGAGGGCTTCTACCAGGTGCGCAACGGCATCGAGCCCTGCATCGCGCGGGCGATCGCCTATGCGCCGAACTGCGACCTGATCTGGATGGAGACCGGCAAACCCGACCTCGCCCAGGCGCGGAAGTTCGCGGAAGCCGTGCACAGGGCCTACCCGGGCAAGATGCTGGCCTACAACTGCTCGCCCTCGTTCAACTGGAAGAAGAACCTGGACGACGCGACGATCGCGAAGTTCCAGCGGGAACTCGGCGCGATGGGCTACAAGTTCCAGTTCATCACGCTGGCCGGCTTCCACCAGCTGAACTACGGCATGTTCGAACTGGCCCGCGGCTACAGGGACCGCCAGATGGCGGCCTATTCGGAGCTGCAGGAGGCCGAGTTCGCCGCGGAGGTGAACGGCTACACGGCGACGAAGCACCAGCGAGAGGTCGGCACCGGCTACTTCGACGCCGTGTCGATGGCGATCACCGGCGGCAAGTCGTCGACGACGGCCATGCACGAGTCGACCGAGCACGAGCAGTTCCGTCCGGCCGCCGAGTAAGCGGGCCGTTCGCGAAGAATCTCCGGGACACCTGCCCCGGAGAGATGTATCAGAGGAAACACCCTGGAGAGGCCATCAGAGCCTGAGGAAGACAGCCATGACCCCAAGGACCCGTGTCAAGGAACGCGCCGAGGAACAGTCCTCGTCGATGAACGACGACCAGCAGGCGGTGATCCGCATGGTCGCCAACGACCTGCATCGCCTCAACCAGTCGGTGATGAAGGCCGTCGAGGCCGGCGTATCCGTCGAGCTGGTCCGCTCGGCCCGCCACCACGGCGGCGAAGGCAACTGGGGCGACCTGCTGATTCCGGTGATTGTGACGCAGTCGCACAAAGGCTGAGTGTCCTGCTCGCACAAATGACGACGAAAGGGCCGGTGGAGAAATCCACCGGCCTTTTTGCTTTGCTTGACAGGAAATCCCGTTATAGTTGAAATTCATCCTCAGCATTAGGCCCTACGGCTCGACGTGAGCCGTGATCCTGAAATGACTAAGGGAATATCCTGACCAACAGCCCGCCGGTGCCGCCCGATGCCCAATGAGAACGTCGACCCGATCGCCTCGCGCGACGAAGCGCAGGAAGCGATCATCGGACAGACGCTCACCCAGCCCGAGACTGTGATCGTGGTCAGCGCTTCGCCGGTGAACCTGATCGTGCTGTCGCGGATTGTCGAGCGCGCGCGTCTCAAGGCGGTGAGCTGTGAACCCGGCCTGGCCGGGCCGCATATCGCCCGCATCGATCCGCTAATGGTGATCCTGGATGGCGGCAGCGACATGCGCGAGTGCGACGCTGCGCTCGCCCCGATCGCTGCGCAGAAGCGCCTGTCGGACGGCACGAGGCCGCATGTCGTGCTGCTGACGGTGCAGAACATGCCACCGGACACCGTGGACCTGGGCGGATTGATCGATTCCCTTGTCGCGAAGCCGGTTACGCCGGAACGGCTGCAACCGCTGATCGAGACCGTCCGCGACCGCCGATCCTGAAACGCCGGGGGCAGGTAGCTTTCGTTGCGTCATGCGGGATAGAGTGCGGGGAGGAGGGTTGAGCTAATGCTGCTCGGCAGGCTTCCCCAAGGTATTCTCGCCATCGTGGCGGCGGCGATCGGCATCTGGTGCCTTCGCGCCGTCTATCTGTTGCTCGGCACGTCGTCGGCGCTGTCATGGACAAGCGATACGGCTTTGGTGGCGGTCCTCGCCGCCAGCGGCTTGGTCTGCCTGTTCGGAGCAGCACTCATGCTCTTGAGGCTCGCCGACAGGCCGCGTGTCGACGTCCAGAACACCCAGCAGTTCGGCAGGTTCGCAGTCGACTCCAAACCCAGCCGGTCGCTGCTGGTGCCTCTCCTCGCCGTTGCGGGCGTGGTCGGCGTCGTGGCGCTTGGCGCGCATCAGTTCGGCTTGCTGCGCACGACCGGACAGCCCGTCAAAGATTCTGGACAACAGGCGGCAGGCGAACCCGTTCCGTCCGGTGCGCAGGCGCCGCCGGCCGCACCCGCGACGCCTTCGGCGAGCACGGAGGAAAAGACTTCGCCTGCGCCTGCTGCCCCGGCTCCGGTCGAGCCTACGGTCGCGCCGCCCGCGCCCCAGGAGACCGCCGCCGCTCCTCCGGCTGCGGCGCCGCCCGTCGAAAACGCCCCGCCAACAGTCCCGCCGGTCACGACCGTGCCGATGCCGAAACCTGACCCCATGCCGACGCAGGCGGAAGGTCATCGCGACGCCGTGGTCTGGCTGTCGCTCGCGGCGGACGGCAACTCCTTCCTCAGCGCCAGCACGGACAAGACCATCAAGCTCTGGAGCATCCCGGACAGGAAGCTGGTCAGGACCGTCGCAAGCCATCCCGACATGGTGCGATCGGCCATCTTCCTGCCCGACGGCAAGCGGATCGTCACGGCCGGCGACGATGGCGAGATCGTCGTCAGGAACCTGGCCGATGGAGCCCCGCTGCACGTGTTCTCCGTCAAGGACCATGGCGGCGTGAACAAGATCGCCATCTCCCCCGACGGCCGGCGGATGGTGAGCGGGCACGAGGCGGGAACGGTGCTGTTCTGGGATCTCGAGAAGCTCGTGCCACTGCACGTCGAACGCGCTCATGGCTGGTCGGTCGCCGGCGTCGCGATCTCGGACGACGGCAGCCGCGCGCTGAGCGGCAGCATCGACGGCGACCTGAAGCTTTGGGATGTCAACGAAGGGACGCTGCTGCGCTACTGGGGCGGGCACGAGCGCGGCACCTACGGCATGGCCTTCACCCACGACGGGAAATTCGCGGTGACCGGCAGCGGCGATCGGACGATCAAGCTGTGGGAACTGCAGAGCGGGCGGCTTGTGCGCCAGTTCGACGGACATTCCCAGACCGTCTATACGATCGCCCTGTCGCAAGACGGCACGCGTATCCTCAGCGGCTCGCTGGATGGTACCGCCCGGCTCTGGGATCTCGAGAACGGCACCGAGATCGCCCAGTATGTCGGCCATCGGGGACCGGTCTATTCGGTCGCGTTCGGACCGGAGGGCACCGTGCTGACGGGTGGTTACGACCGCTCGATCCGCATCTGGCGCGAAGCGGGTCCGCCGGCCGTCGCGGTGCTTGCGGGTGCCCCGCAATAGCCGGAATCGGCGGGATTCCGGACCCGGGGCCTTCCCAAGTCACGGAGGGCGCGGCTATAGTCGGCTTTACCAGCAACATCTCTTGGTGATTGATGCCTCCCGCGAAGAAGGAAGTCCGACCGTCAGGCCGAGGCGGCGGAGAACGCACGCCCGCATTCCTGAAGAACTATCGCGGCGTGAGGAACTGGAAGGAAGCCAGCCAGTGGCTGGAATGGCGCAGCATCGAGGACATCGAATGCATCACGCCGGACCAGGCCGGTGTCGCGCGCGGCAAGATGATGCCCTCGACGAAGTTCACCTCCAACACGTCACTGGCGCTGCCGTCGGCGCCGTTCATGATGACGATCTCGGGCGACTATCCGGAGGACGGCAACGGCTTCGAATATCCGGAGGACGACGGCGATCTGAAACTGGTGCCGGACCTGTCGACCTTGTCTTCTGTGCCGTGGGAAACGGACCCGACGGCCCAGGTCATCTGTGACCTCGTCCACCAGGACGGTCGGCTGGTCGAGTTCACGCCGCGCAACGTCCTGCGCCGCGTGCTCGGCGAATATACCAGGATGGGACTGAAGCCGGTCGTGGCGCCGGAGATCGAGTTCTATCTCGTGCGCAAGAACCCTGACCCGGACTATCCGCTCACGCCGCCGGTCGGCCGCTCGGGACGGCCGATCGCCGGCGGGTCCGGCTATTCGATCGCCGGCGTCAACGAGTTCGACGAACTGATCGACGACATCTATCACTTCTCGGCCAGCCAGGGTCTCGAGATCGACACGCTGATCCACGAAGAGGGCGCCGGACAACTCGAGATCAACCTGCGCCACGGCGACCCGATCGAGCTCGCCGACCAGGTGTTCATGTTCAAGCGCACGATCCGCGAGGCGGCGCTGAAGCACGACATGTATGCCACCTTCATGGCAAAGCCGATCCAGGGCCAGCCCGGCTCGGCGATGCACATCCACCAGTCGATCATCGACAAGAAGACGGGCAAGAACGTCTTCACCGCCGAGGACGGTTCGGAGACGGACGCCTTCGGCCACTTCATCGGCGGCATGCAGAAGCACGTGCCGGCAGCCCTCGTAATGTTCGCGCCCTACGTGAACTCCTACCGGCGGCTGACGCAGGCGGCCTCCGCGCCCGTCAACACGAAATGGGGCTACGACAACCGCACGACCGCCTTCCGCGTGCCGCGTTCGGACCCGGCGGCGCGGCGCGTCGAGAACCGCATCCCCTCGTCCGACGCCAACCCCTACCTGGCGCTCGCCGCCTCGCTCGCCTGTGGCCTGATCGGCATGCAGCAGAAAATCCGGCCCGACGCACCGGTCGGAACGACGGCGAACGAGGACGAGATCGACCTGCCCCGCGGCCTGCTCGAGGCCGTGGAGCTGTTCGAGAACGACGAGCAGCTGCGCGCGATGCTGGGCGACGTGTTCGTGTCGACCTACGCCGCCATCAAGAAGGCCGAGTTCGAGACCTTCATGGAGGTGATCAGCCCCTGGGAGCGGGAGTATCTGCTGCTGAACGTGTGAGGGGTGGCTTCGTTGATGCAGATCATCGAAAGCGTCGGGAAGTTGCTTAGGCTATTGATCACAAAGCTCGCCGGGACGTAGTTCCCTTACTCACTTCGCAGAACACCATGCCTTACACTTCCCCCATCTCCCCTGGTTATTCCTGGTATGAAGCGACCGTCGGTGAACGGCCGGAATACCCGCCCCTGGACGGCGACATCGCGACCGACGTCGTCATCATCGGCGGCGGCTACACCGGCCTTTCCGCCGCCGTCCATCTCGCCAAGGCGGGAACGAATGTCGTGCTCCTCGAAGCGCATCGTTTCGGCGATGGCGCGTCGGGCCGCAATGGCGGCCAGCTCGGCACCGGCCAGCGCGCCGGACCGGAGGAGATGGAGCAGGAGCTCGGCTTCACCCGCGCCAAGGCGCTGTTCGACCTGGCCGAGGAGGCGAAGGCGCATCTGTTGGAATTCGCGTCGACCAACCGGATCGAGATCGACTTCCGCCCGGGCCATCTGAACGTCACGCACAAGACACGCGAATTGCCCGACTACGTAAAATATGCCGAGGCGGCCGCGCGCTTCGGCTATCCGAACATCTCCCTCATGGACGCGGCCGAGACTGCCGAGCGGGTCGGCTCGACGCACTATGTCGGAGGCGTGCGCGACACGGGCGCCGGCCACATCCACCCCATGAAGCTGCTCGTCGGCACGGCCCGGGTGGCGGCTGAGTCGGGTGCGCACCTGCACGAGAACACACCCGCGACTGGGATCGCCGCGCAGGGCGGCAAGGTGCGGGTCACGACGCCGCGCGGAACTGTCACCGCGCAGAAATGCCTTATCGCGACCAACGCCTATGGCGGCAATCTCGAACCGGTCAGTGCCGCCCACATCATGCCGATCGGTTCGTTCATCGGCGCCACGGTGCCGCTGGGCGCCGCGAGCCCCGTTCTGCCCGGCGGCGAGTCGGTGTCGGATTCACGCTTCGTGGTGCGCTATTTCCGGCGCGCGCCGAGCGGCGAACTCCTGTTCGGCGGACGCGAGATCTACGCCGTGAAGGATCCGAAGGACATCCACGTGCACATCCGCCGCCAGATCACCGAGATCTACCCGGCGCTGAGGGATGTCGAGATCACCCATGGATGGGGCGGCTATGTCGGTATCACCGTGCCGCGCAAGCCGTTCGTTCGCGAGGTGATGCCGAACGTCATCTCGGCCGGCGGCTATTCCGGCCACGGCGTGATGCTGTCCAACTTCATGGGCAAGCTCTACGCCGAGACGGTGGCCGGCAACCGCGACCGGCTGAAGCTCTTCGAGGAACTCAAGATCCCGGCTTTCCCGGGCGGCCGGCGCTTCCGCTCGCCGCTGCTGTTCCTGGCGCTCTCCTGGTTCGCCCTCAGAGACCGGTTCTGACACGAAAACGCCCGCCTTCGGCGGGCGTTTCGACCATTCGACTGCAGCGCACTACTTGCCGCTGTAATTCTGGTCGTTGTTCAGGTTCAGCCCGTCGAAAGCGTAGATGCCCGGGGCGTTGGACGGCGCGCGTTCGTAGGAATAACGCGGCTCCATCATGTAGCCGGGCTCCTCGACGTAGTAGCTGGAGGGAACCTGTGCGTAGGCGTCGCCATAGTAGGCATTGCCATAATACGGACCGCGCGGCTCGTATCGCTCCATCTGGCCGGGATATTTCACCTCGCCGTTCATGACGGTGAAGGGCGCTTCCTGAGCGAAGGCCGCGCCCGCGGCGGCGGCGGTGATCGCGGCGGCGAGAATGATCTTCTTCATGATAGTCTCCTTTCCGTTTCGGATTCGTCGACCGATCTGCAACGGTCTGCCTGTTCAATGTACGGGAGGCGATCGGGTTTCATCACAACGCGGCCGGATGTCCCGCCGGCAAGGCCGGCCCAGCCCGGACGCACGAACGCCCGCCTGATGGCGGGCGTTCGACGCCGAGGGCCGATGCTGCGAAGGCTTACCTGCCGCTGTAGTTCTGGTCCCAGTTGACGTTGCCGCCGTCGAGCATGAATCCCGAGCGCGCCGTTGCGGAGGCATTTCCCGTGAAAGCCGCCCCATCGGCGGTGGTCTGGCCGGTGTAGACGACATCGCCGTCGACGATCCAGAACGGAACTTCCTGCGCGAAAGCGGAGCCGGCGATGAGGGTCAGCGCGGCGGCGAGTGCAAACTTGGTCATGGTTTCTCTCCTGTTAACCTTGGATCAGTGTTCCCCGTCCATCATTGGGCGGTTGACCTGGATACGGGTGCTTTCACGGGCAAGTTTCCGGCACGGCCATCACGGATTGTCACAAGAAGTTCATCGCCGGGCACGGAGCCCGGCTGCCGCTGCTTCGGTGATCCGCAAAAAGCCATGATCCGGCGCTCTTGGAAGCCGCAGTGCATGAGTGGGTAGAGTTGTGACCAAGACAGTAGCGAAGATTTTCTGGCCCCTCGGCGTCGCGATGGCGTTGATGATGGTGCTGGTGCTCTCGGGGTGCCAGTCGATCTCGCTGCTCAGGGTCGAGGGCGCCGGCGCGAATGCCACCGCGGAGCAACATCTCGCTGCCATCCGCAAGGGCGCGGGCCTCTCCCCGCTCGCCCCCGACAGCCGGCTTGAGGCCGCCGCGCGCCAGCAGGCCGAACTGATGGCCGCAGCCGGCAGGATGAAGCACACGACCGGCCGGGGAAAGGATTTCCTCACCCGCGTGCGTGGTAACGGCGTCGAAACGGCCGCCGCCGAGAACATCGCCTATGGCCGGTTCGGACTCGAAGGTCTCTTCAAGGCCTGGGTCAATTCGCCGGGCCACCGGCGCAACATGCTCGACCCCCGCTTCACCCGCTTCGGACTGGCCTCCGCCAAGGGCGAGGGAGACCGGCGCTACTGGGCGCTGATCGTCGCGCGCTAGGCGTCCGGGCGCCTACCCGACCGCCCGCGCCGGGTTGCCGGCCACGGTGGCCCCGGGCGGAACGTCGCGGGTAACGACCGAGCCGGCGGCGATGATCGCGCCGTCGCCGATCGTCACGCCGCCGAGAATGATCGCGCCGCCGCCGATCCAGACATTGTCGCCGATCACCACCGGCCGGGCGATCTCCATGCCGGCATTGCGCGGTTCAGGCTCCCTGTGGTGCTCCACCGTGTAGATCTGCACCCGCGGCCCGATCATCGCCTTGCGGCCTATTGCGACGCCGCCATGATCGAGGACGACGCAGCCGAAGTTCATGTAGGCGCCGTCTCCCATCGCGATGTTGACGCCGTAGGCGCAATGGAACGGCTGCTCGATGCGGCAGCCCTCGCCGACCGCGCCGAGGATGGCGGCCAGCGCGGGCGCGATGTTGCCGCGCTTCGACGGCGGCAGGGTGTTGTGCTCGAAGATCGCCTCCTGCGCCCGCTCGCGCAGCGCCGTCAGCTCCGGGTCCCAGAAGCTGTACCACTCGCCCGCCGCCATCTTTTCGCGCGCGCTGCGGGGTTGATCGGCGGCCATCGGCGTCACATCCGCTGAACGATCACGCTGCCGGCCGAATAGCCGGCGCCGAAGGAGCAGATGACGCCGCGGCTGCCGGCGGGCAGGTCGTCCGAGAACTTGGAGAAGGCGATGATCGAGCCGGCCGACGACGTGTTCGCATAGTCCTGCAGCACGTTCGGCTGTTCCTCGCGCGACGGCTCGCGGCCAAGCACCTTCTGGCCGATGAAGTCGTTCATGTTCTTGTTGGCCTGGTGCAGCCACATGCGGCTCAGGTCGGACGGCTTCATGCCCTCGTCGGCGAGATGTCCCAGCATCAGCTCGGCCACCATCGGCACCACCTGCTTGAAGACCTTGCGGCCCTCCTGCATGAACTGCATGTCGCGGCGCTCGCCCATCTGGTCGTGCGTGCGGCGCAGGAAGCCGTTGTTGTTGCGGATGTTGTTGGAGAACTCCGTGACGAGGCGTGTCGACAGGATCTCCCATGCGCCCGGCACCTCGCCGTCGACGCGCTCCATCAGCACGGCGGTGCAGACGTCGCCGAAGATGAAATGGCAGTCGCGGTCGCGCCATTCCTGGTGGCCCGAGGTGATCTCCGGATTGACCATCAGGATCGAACGCGCCGAGCCGCAGCGGATCATGTCGGCGGCGGCCTGTATGCCGAAGGTCGCCGAGGAACAGGCGACGTTCATGTCGAAGGCGAAGCCCTTGATGCCCAGCGCCTGCTGGATCTCCACCGCGATCGCCGGATAGGCGCGCTCGTGGTTCGACGCCGCGCAGATCACGGCATCCACCTCGCCTGCTGTGCGCCCGGCCTGCGCCAGCGCCTTGTTCGCCGCGTCCACCGCGATCTCGGCCATGATCGACAGTTCCTCGTCCGCGCGGGGCCTGAGCTTCGGCATCATCCGGTCGGGATCCAGCACGCCAGACTTGTTCATCACATGGCGCCGCTCGATGCCGGAGGCCTTGAAGATGAACTCTTCGCTGGACATCGGCATCGGCTCGCGGCTGCCCGCCGCGATCTCGTCGGCATGCTCCTCGTTCTGGCGGCGTGCATATTCGTTGTAGGAGGCCACCAGTTCCGCATTGGTGATGACCTCGTCGGGCGTGAAGATGCCCGTGCCGGTGATGGCGACCCTGTGCATGCGCGTTTCCCGTTTCCCCGCGTTTTTCCAGCAAATATAGCCGGGGCCGCCAAAGAAACCAGCGCGCTGCCCGCGTCAACCGTTCCGCTGCGCTACCAGGCCGGGAACGGGTCCGGGAGGCCCCGCCACCGCGACGGCGCAAAGTCGCGCTCGTCGACGAGGCAGGCGTCGAGGCGGGCGGTCAATTCAGCCTTGTCCATCGGGTCGACGCCGATGAAGACGAGCTCCTGGCGCCGGTCGCCCCACACCGGGTCGATATAGTCCTGCATGGCGGCGCGCCATTCGGCGCTGTCGGGATGCATCGACCGGGGAACGGACGCCCACCAGCGGCCGCGTTTGCCGGTCCTCACCAGCGCGCCGGCCTGGCTGAGCTCGCCGACGAAATCGGGCCGTGTCGCCAGCCAGAAGAAGCCCTTCGCGCGTACCACGCCCGCCCAGGAGGAATTGATGAAGGCCTGCAATCGCGCCGGATGGAACGGACGGCGGGCGCGGTAGACGAAGGAGCGGACGCCATATTCCTCTGTCTCCGGCACATGGTCACGGAAGCCGTTCAGCTCCTTAAACCAGAGCGGATGCTCCTGCGCCTTCTCGAAGTCGAAACGGCCGGTGTCGAGCACCTCGTCGAGATCGACCTTGGAGAAATCGGTCTCGATCAGCCGCACCGACGGATTGAGTGCGCGGATGATCTTCACCGCATCGGCGGCGCGTGCGCCCGCGTCGCCGACCTTGTTGAGCACGACGACGTCGGCAAACTCGATCTGCTCGACGAGAAGGTCGACCAGCGCACGCGCATCGCCCTCGCCTGCCACCTCACCCCTGTCCTTCAGAAAATCGGTCGATCCGTAGTCGCGCAGCAGGTTCACCGCGTCGACCACGGTAACCATGGTGTCGAGTCGGGCGACGTCGGAGAGGCTGCGGCCCTTCTCGTCGCGGAATTCGAAGGTGGTGGCGACCGGTAGCGGCTCGGACACGCCGGTGGATTCGATGACGAGATAGTCGACGCGCCGCTCCTCGGCGAGCGCGGCGACCTCCTTGAGGAGGTCGTCCCGCAAGGTGCAGCAGATGCAGCCGTTCGTCATCTCGACCAGCTTCTCCTCGGTCTGGGAGAGGTTGGCGCCGCCCTCGCGCACGAGATCGGCGTCGATGTTGATCTCGCTCATGTCGTTGACGATCACCGCGACGCGTCGGCCCTCGCGATTGTGGAGGATATGGTTGAGCAGGGTGGTCTTGCCGGCGCCGAGAAAGCCCGAGAGGACCGTGACCGGAAGGCGGCTGGAAAGGGGAGCGTGCAAGGGAGCCTCGATTTGTAATGTTATTACATTACATCGCTTAACCCATCCGGCGAGCATTGTGAAGACAGCCGCGCCGATCCATATTCCGGAGGGAACCGCACCGGCTCCGATGCTGTTGGTGCGGAAACGCAGGAGTGTAGCAATGCCAGGTATCGTATATCGCGTCGTCCAGCATGACGGCGGCTGGGCCTACAAGGTCGGCGACGTGTTTTCCGAGACGTTTCCGAACCACGACAGCGCGCGCAACGCCGCGCTCGCGGCAGCAAACGAGCACAGGCTCGGCGGACGCGACGCGGAAATCGAATATCAGGACAGTTCAGGCGCCTGGCGCACCGAACACGCCGCCGGCAGCGACCGCCCGGAGACGGAAGTCGAAGGTTGAAGCCCGGCTAGATGTCGAAGCCGCCGTCGACCTCGAGCGCGACGCCGGTGATGAAGGCCGCCTCGTCCGAAGCGAGCCAGAGCGCGGCATTGGCGACGTCCAGCGGCGTGGACAGCCGGCCAAGCGGAATGGCGGCGCGGATCTCCGCGCGAATTTCGGGCGTGTCGCCGCCCATGAAGCGGGCGAGCATCGGAGTGTCGCCCGACACAGGGCACAGGCAGTTGACGCGGATCTTCTTCGGCGCGAGTTCCAGCGCCATCGACTTTGTCGCGGTGATCGCCCAGCCTTTCGAAGCATTGTACCAGGTCAGGCCCGCCTGAGGCCTGATGCCGGATGTCGACGCGGTCGTAATGATCGAGCCGCCGCCTTGCCGCTCCATGATCGGCACGACGGCGAGTGTCGAGAAGTAAACCGCCTTCATGTTGACGTCGGCGATGAGGTCGAACGTCTCCTCGTCCACGTCGATGAGGCTGCCGCTGCGGTGGGTGAAGCCGGCATTGTTCACCATGATGTCGACCCGGCCGAATGCCTGCATGGCCGCGTAGACCAGTTCGTCGATCTCGGCGCGCACGGTGACGTCCGTGCCGACGGCGATGGCGCTCCCGCCGATCTCGGACGCGACGCGCTCGGCGCCCATCGCGTTGAGGTCGGCGACCACGACCTTCGCGCCTTCTTCCGCGAAGCGCCGCGCCATGCCCTCGCCGAAGCCCGAGGCCGCTCCGGTGACGATCGCGACCTTGTTCTCGAGGCGACTGCTCATCCGTGATTGAAGACGATCGTCTTCGTCGCGCTCATGTCGTAGAGCGCCTCAAAACCCTTCTCGCGGCCATGGCCGGACTTCTTGAAGCCGCCAAAGGGCAGTTCGACACCGCCGCCCGCACCATAGCCGTTGACGAAGACCTGCCCGGCGCGGACGCGCTTGGCGACTCGGTGCTGGCACGCGCCGTCCTTCGTCCACACGCCCGCGACGAGGCCGAACTCGGTGCCGTTGGCGATCCGGATCGCGTCCTCCTCGCCGTCGAAGGGGGAGAGCGCGAGAACGGGGCCGAACACCTCCTCCTGCGCGATCGTCGCGGCGGGATCGACGGAGCCGAACAGCACCGGCGCCTGGTACCAGCCGCTGGCCGGCGCATCCTTCGCGACGGAGCCGCGGGCGAGCACCGACACACCCGCCTCCTCAGCCGCGGCGATCATGCCGGCGACGCGGTCGCGCTGTTTCGGGTTGATCAGCGCGCCGAGGTCGAGGTCGGCGTCGTGGGGACCCGCGACCAGCGCCGAGAAGCGCTCCGCCAGCGCAGACGCGACCTGCTCGTAGGCGGGACGCTCCACCAGCACACGGCTGCCGGCCGAGCAGGTCTGGCCGCCGTTCTGGATGATGGCGTTGACGAGCACAGGAACGGCCGCCTCGATGTCGGCGTCGGCGAAGACGATCTGCGGCGACTTGCCGCCGAGCTCCATCGTCACGCCACGGTTGTTGATCGCGGCCGCCTGCTGGATCGCCGTGCCGGTAAGCGGCGAGCCGGTGAAGGTGACGTAGTCGACGCCCGGATGGGCCGAAAGGGCCGCGCCCGCTTCGCGGCCGTAGCCGGTGACGACGTTGACGACGCCCGGCGGAATGCCCGCCTCCAGCGCCAGCTCGGCGATGCGGATGGCGGTCAGCGAGGCGTCCTCGGCCGGCTTGGCGACCAGCGTGTTGCCCATGGCGAGCGCCGCGCCCAGCACGCGCGCAAGAATCTGCAGCGGGTAGTTCCAGGGAATGATGCCGGCGACGACGCCGTGTGGCTCGCGCAGCGTCAGCGCAGTATAGCCGGGCAGGAAGGGGATCGTGTCGCCGTGGATCTTGTCGCCCGCGCCGCCGTAGAATTCGTAGTAGCGCATGGTGGCGGTGATGTCCGCCCTGCCCTGCCGGATCGGCTTGCCCGTGTCGCGCGATTCGAGCGCGGCAAGCTCCGTGCCGTGGCTCTCGACCAGCTGGAACAGCCGCGTCAGGCAGCGGCCGCGCTCGACCGCCGGCATGCGACCCCAGGGGCCCTCGTCGAAGGCCTTGCGCGCCGAGCGAACGGCGCGGTCGACATCCGCCTCGCCCGAGGCGGGAATCGAGGCAAACACCTTGCCGTCCGAGGGGGAAGCCACGTCGATGCGCGCGCCCGACAGCGCGTCGGTCGGCTTGCCGTCGATGATCTGCATGAAGGCGACGCCCTCGGCGACGGTTCGAGACAGGTGGGTGCCCATATCGGCTCCTTTTCGCTTTTCACCGGCCGCGCGGTATGCTGCACTGCAATAGCGCCGGGCCGGGGTGCCGCAGGAGAAGACCCTCCCTCGGGCAGTGTCAAGCTGAAGCAATCGCTCCGGCGGGACTAGGAACTTTAAATCGATTAGATTATACGAGGGCCGGAGCGCTCCGGAACAGACAGCGGGCACAGCATGACCAGCCAGATCATCCCCGTCGAACCTTTCGACTTCATCGCCTTCGGCGGCACCGGCGACCTCGCCGAGCGCAAGCTGCTGCCGGCGCTCTATCAGCGCCAACGCGCGGGCCAGTTCACCGAGCCGACACGGATCATCGGCACCTCGCGTGCGAAGATGACGCACAAGGAGTACCGCGAGTTCGCCAGGAAGGCGATCACCGACCATGTCAAGGCGAACGAGATCGACGCACAGGAGCTCGACACCTTCCTCGCCCGCCTCTCCTACATCGCAGCCGACGGCAAGACCGGTGAAGGCTTCGACGCCATCAAGAAGCAGGTCGGCGACAGCGAACGCATCCGGGTGTTCTACATGGCGGTCGCGCCGGCGCTGTTCGGCGACATCGCCAAGCATTTGAAGGGCAGCGGGCTGATCTGCAAGAACAGCCGCATCGTCGTCGAGAAGCCCATCGGCCGCGACCTTGCCTCCGCCCAGGCGCTGAACGACCAGATCGGCAGCTATTTCGACGAGCAGCAGATCTTCCGCATCGACCACTATCTGGGCAAGGAGACGGTGCAGAACCTGATGGCGCTGCGCTTCGCCAACATGCTCTACGAGCCGCTGTGGAATTCGGCGCATATCGACCACGTCCAGATCACCGTCGCCGAGACGGTCGGCCTGGAGGACCGCATCGGCTACTACGACAAGGCCGGCGCGCTGCGCGACATGGTGCAGAACCATATCCTGCAGCTCCTCTGCCTCGTCGCCATGGAAGCGCCCTCCTCGATGGATGCCGACGCGGTGCGCGACGAGAAGCTGAAGGTGCTTCGCTCGCTGAAGCGCATCAACGGCCAGGAAGCGCCCAAGATGACCGTCCGCGGCCAGTATCGCGCAGGTGCCTCGGCCGGCGGCGCGGTGAAGGGCTATCAGGAGGAACTCGGCGCGCAGAGCTCGACCGAGACCTTCGTGGCGATCAAGGCCGAGATCGAGAACTGGCGCTGGGCCGGCGTGCCGTTCTACCTGCGCACCGGCAAGCGGCTCGCGACCCGCGTGTCCGAGATCGTCATCGAGTTCAAGCACATCCCGCACTCGATCTTCGGCGACAATGCCGGCCGCATCCTGGCGAACCAGCTCGTTATCCGCCTGCAGCCCGACGAGGGCGTGAAGCAGTGGATCATGATCAAGGACCCCGGCCCCGGCGGCATGCGGCTGCGCAACATCGCCCTCGACATGAGCTTCGCCCAGTCCTTCCAGGAGCGGAACCCCGACGCCTATGAGCGGCTGGTGATGGACGTGGTGCGCGGCAACCAGACGCTGTTCATGCGCCGCGACGAGGTCGAGGCCGCGTGGAAGTGGATCGACCCTATCCAGGGCGCATGGGCCGAGAACCTGCAGGAGACGCAGGGCTATACGTCCGGCACCTGGGGCCCCTCCTCTGCCATCGCGCTGATCGAGCGCGACGGCAGGACCTGGCACGAGAGCACCTGATGGGATCGCGCAAGGCATGGTGGCGGGCATTCGAGACGCGTGACGCGCTCGCCTCCGCGCTTGCCGCGACCGTCGCCGATCGCCTGCGCGCGGCGATCGAGGCGAAGGACGGCGCAACGCTTGCCGTCTCCGGCGGCACGACGCCGGCGCTGTTCTTCGACGCCCTGTCGCGCAAGGAACTCGACTGGACGAAGGTCGTCGTGACGCTGGTGGACGAGCGCTTCGTCCCGCCCGCCTCCGAGCGCTCCAACGAGCGTCTGGTCAGGGAGAAGTTGCTGAGGAACGAGGCGCGGCTGGCGCGGTTCGTCGGCCTTTATTCGGACACCGCCACAGCCGAGGCAGCCGCCAACGGTGCCGATGCTGCCGTCGCCCTGCTCGGCCCCCGGCTCGACGCCGTCGTGCTCGGCATGGGCGCCGATGGCCACACCGCCTCCTTCTTCCCCGACGCGCCCAACCTCGACGCGCTGACCGACCCGTCGCAGCCGCGGCGCGTCATGTCCGTCGATGCCCCATCCGGCGGCGAGCCGCGCATCACGCTTACCCTGCCGCTTCTCGTGGACGCCGGCCTCCTCGCGCTCCATATCGAGGGGGAGGCGAAGAAGATTGTCCTCGAGCGGGCGCTGGCGCAGGCCGCGCCCAGGCTTCCCATCGCCCGCGTTTTCGACGCCGCAGCAGCACCGATCGATATCTACTGGGCTCCGTAGGAGATCCGCCATGTCCGCCCTGAAAGCCATCGAAGCCATCACGGACCGTATCCGCGAGCGGTCGCGACCGCTGCGCGAGGACTATCTCGGCCGCGTCGAGGCGGCCACTGGCAATCGCGCCAACCGAGCGGTTCTATCCTGCGGCAACCTCGCCCACGGCTTTGCCGTCTGCGCGCCGAACGAGAAGGTGGCGCTGGGCGGCGATGTCGTGCCGAACCTCGGCGTCATCACCTCCTACAACGACATGCTGTCGGCGCATCAGCCGTTCGAATTCTTCCCGCAGCTCATCAAGCAGGCGGCGCGCGAGGCCGGCGGCATCGCACAGGTGGCGGGCGGTGTGCCGGCCATGTGCGACGGCGTCACCCAGGGCCAGCCGGGCATGGAGCTGTCGCTGTTCTCGCGCGACGTGATCGCGATGGCGACTGCCGTCGGCCTGTCGCACAATATGTTCGACGCCGCCGTCTATCTCGGCGTCTGCGACAAGATCGTGCCCGGCCTCGTCATCGGCGCCCTGACCTTCGGCCACCTGCCGGCGGTGTTCATCCCGGCCGGGCCGATGACCTCGGGCCTGCCGAACGACGAGAAGGCGCGCGTGCGTCAGCTCTATGCCGAGGGCAAGGTCGGCCGCGCGGAACTGCTTGAGGCGGAATCGAAATCCTACCACGGCCCCGGCACCTGCACCTTCTACGGCACCGCGAACTCGAACCAGATGCTGATGGAGATCATGGGCCTGCACACGCCCGGCGCCTCCTTCGTCAATCCCGGCACGCCGCTGCGCGACGCGCTCACCAAGGAAGCGACGAAGCGGGCACTCGCCATCACCCATCTCGGCAATGCCTACACGCCCGTGGGGCGCATGATTGACGAGCGCTCCTTCGTTAACGGCGTCGTCGGCCTGCACGCGACGGGCGGCTCGACCAACCACACAATGCATATCATCGCCATGGCGCAGGCGGCCGGAATCAGGCTGACCTGGCAGGACATCTCCGACCTGTCGGACATCGTGCCGCTCCTGGCTCGCGTCTATCCGAACGGGCTGGCCGACGTGAACCATTTCCACGCTGCGGGCGGCATGGGGTTCCTGATCCGCGAGCTTCTGTCTGGCGGCTACCTGCACGACGATGTGCAGACCGTGTGGGGCGAGGGACTTGCGGCCTATGCGGTCGAGGCCAAGCTCGGCGCGGACGGCACGGTCGTGCGCGAGCCCGCGCCCGCAATCAGCGGCGACGACAAGGTGCTTGCGACCTCGGCAAAGCCGTTCCAAGCCACCGGCGGGCTCAAGGTTCTGAAGGGCAATATCGGCCTCGCCATCGCCAAGACCTCCGCCGTCAAGCCGGAGCGGCGGCGCGTCGAGGCGCCGGCCATCGTCTTCCACAGCCAGGAGGAGATGAACGCGGCCTTCAAGGCGGGCGAGCTCGAGAAGGACTTCGTCGCCGTGCTGCGCTTCCAGGGGCCGAAGGCGAACGGCATGCCGGAGCTGCACAAGCTCACCACCGTGCTCGGCGTGCTGCAGGACCGCGGCTACAAGGTGGCGCTGGTGACCGACGGGCGCATGTCGGGCGCCTCCGGCAAGGTGCCGTCGGCGATCCACGTGACGCCCGAGGCGCTGGACGGCGGCGTGATCGGCAAGATCCGCGACGGCGACCTGATCCGTCTCGACGGCGAGGAAGGCACACTCGAAGTGTTCCTGTCGGCGGAGGAGATCGCCACGCGCACCTGCGTGACGGCCGACCTCACCGCCAATGGCTACGGCATGGGGCGCGAGCTGTTCGGCGCGTTCCGGGCCATGGTGGGTCAGGCTGAGGCTGGCGCGAGCGTCTTCGCCTGATCAGGCCCTGAGGCGGGCTTCCTCGGCGGCGTAGACGAAGATGCGCCGGGCGATGTGGACCGAGGCCTTGCCGTTGGCCGCGTCCGCGCAGGCGCGATCGGCCGCGTAGTACCACTTGCCGTGCGTCTCGGGCCAGCCTTCCCGCAGAAGATCGCGGGCCTGCGCCAGCGTCCTGATCTCGGCAAGACCGCTCTTTCCGGTCTTCAGCAGCACCGGCTCGTGAAACGTCTGGTCGATCGGCATGGCATCACCCCTCGGCAGTCGTCGCGGCAACGGTCCGGGCCGGCCAAGGTTCCACGCGCCGGCGGGATTCTTTTCATCTTGCCAAACGATCGCTTGCGCGGGACTGACTTCAAGCGAAACGCGGAGGAATCGCAATGGATCTCGGATTGAAGGGCAAGGGCGTCGTGGTCACCGGCGGCTCGAAGGGCATCGGCTTCGCCTGCGCGAAGGCTTTCCTTGAGGAAGGCGCACGCGTCGGCATCGTGTCGCGCTCGCGCGAAAACATCGAACAGGCCCGCGCCGCCCTGCCCGGCGTCTACGGCATCGCGGCCGACCTGAGCGACGCCGACGCCGCGGCCGGCGCGATCGCGGCGATGACGGCGCATCTCGGCGCGATCGACGTGCTGGTGAACAGCGCAGGCGCGGCCAAGCGCACCCCGCCGGACGAGCTCACCCCGCAGGCCTACCGCGCCGCAATGGATGCGAAATATTTCTCCTACGTCAACGCGATCGACCCCGTGGTGAAGGCTATGGCCGCGCGCGGATCGGGCGTGATCGTCAACGTCGTCGGCAACGGCGGCAAGGTGGCCTCGCGGGTTCATATTCCAGGCGGCGCGGCCAATGCGGCGCTTATGCTGGTGACCGCCGGCCTCGCCACGGCCTACGCGCCGCGCGGCGCACGTGTCGTGGCGATCAATCCTGGCGGAACGGAAACGGGGCGGGTGGCCGAGGGGCTGGCCGCCGAGGCGCGGCTCTCTGGCATCGACGTCGAGGAAGCCCGCCGCGCCAGCGTCGCCCGCATCCCGCTCGGCCGGATGGCAAGCCCCGAAGAGATCGCCAACGCAGTGCTGTTCCTCGCCTCGGACAAGGCCAGCTACATCACCGGCGTGTCGATCAGCATGGACGGCGCGGCGAATCCCGTGGTGGTGTAGGCCGTATCGGCCCCGGCGATCGCACATCGAGCTTGCGATGCATTTATCCACCTTGGGATGCGAGACTATGATGACTCAGGAACGCGGGAGAGTTACGCAGAATTCTATCAAGCGCTGATTGGGATGTCCGCTATCAGCAGCCCCGGTCTCCCCAACGGTAGCTGTTTCACAACCTCTCCTTCTGGATTGAGAACAGCGGTCGGCCCCAATGATACGAGGTCGTCACGTTCGCCGGTGACATCTGCCGATACGAGCCAGAGGCCGGTCTCTCGACATCGGTCGCCACGCACAGAATTATGGGCATCTCTCAAGATTTCTGCCTTGTCCCTTCGCATCATATTGTTTGCGGGACAGACGATGAGTGTTGCGCCGGTGTCGGCAACACGCTGCGCTGCCGCAGGGAAGTTGGTGTCGTAGCAGATGTTTACTCCGAAACGCAGGCCGCCGGCAGTGAAGACTGGCGTATCCGTCCCGGCGGAGAAGGCGCTCTCGCCCGGCAGAAGATGCCTTTTTCGATAGTAGCCGACCGCGGTCGCCCCTTCTATGACGACGGCGCTGTTGAATAGCCTGCCCATCGATACCTCGATGAAACCGATTACGATTATGGGCGCGACTTTCGGGAAACGTTTTATCAGATCATTGAAGCGGCTGGAGGAGACATCTAGCGCAACCCTGCGTGCAGATGCTTCGTCGGTAAAATACCCTTGGAGGTATCCCTCGGGAAAACAAAGCAGGCATGCGCCTTCGGCTTCCGCCTGTCGCGAAACCCCGACGGCATAGGACAGAGCGCCCTCAACGTCCTCCCTGTATTCGGCAGTCTGTGCAGCTGCGATCCGTACGGCTGTCATGTCATGCCTTCTGATTTCAGCTCTGGCGCTACGTATACGAGGGGAAGCAGTTCCCCACGCGCATCGGCCGGATTCGTCCGCTCCACCACCTCCCCCACGCGCTCGCGACGGCGACTTCCTCGCCTCCTGACGGCATCAATACGTCGTGCGTCGCTCCTCCGAGGGCGGGCGGCCGAACTGGAGCCGGTAGGACTGCGCGAAATAGGAGTGCGAGGTGAAGCCGGTGGCGATCGCCACGTCGAGGATCGGCATGTTGGTCTGGCGCAGCAGCTCGCGGGCGCGCTCCAGCCGGAGCCGCATGTAGTAGCGGCCGGGCGTCATGTTGAGATGGCGCAGGAACAGCCGCTCGACCTGGCGCACCGACAGGCCGGCCGCCTTGGCGAGATCCACCGCCGACAGCGGCTCGTCGAGATTGTCCGCCATCCGCTCGACGATCTTGCGCAGCTTGTCCGACTTGCCGGTCAGGTCGCGTTCGGGCCCGACGCGCTGGCGGTCGCCGGCCGAGCGGATGCGCTCGTGCTGGAACTGGTTGGCAACCTCGTTGGCAACCCCTGCCCCGAAATCCGCGCGGACGATCTCCAGAAACAGGTCGATCGAGGTCGTGCCGCCCGCGCAGGTATAGCGCTTGCGATCGATCTCGAAGACGTTGCCCGTGCAGTCGATGTCCGGGAAGCGCTCGCGGAAGCCGGCGCGATTCTCCCAGTGGATCGTGCAGCGGTGGCCGTCGAGCTGCCCTGCCTCGGCAAGCGTGTGCGAGCCTGCCGACAGTGCACCGAGTGCGGCGCCGCGGCGGCCGAGGCTGCGCAGGCCCGAGAGCACCTTGGGCTTGCCGGGGAACTCGAAGGTCAGGCCGGCGCAGACGAACAGGATGTCCGCCGCCGGCAGGTCCGCGATCGCATAGTCGATCTTGAGCGGCAGCCCGTTCGACGCCACCACCGCCTCGCCGTCGGCCGACACCGTCTTCCAGGAATAGAAATCCCTGCCCAGCATCCGATTGGCCGAGCGCAGCGTGTCGATCGCCGCCACTAGCGAGAACATGGGGAACTTGTCCACCAGCAGGAAAGCGAATTGCCGGCCGGAAGCAGAGGGGTCGGGCATGACGGCGTTCTACAGGATGCCGAGGGGAGCGGGAAGGAGGTGGAGCAGGCAGTAGGCAGTAGGGCTCAGGCAGGAGGATTACTCGGCAAGACACGAAGCGCCAACAGAATTCGGCTTCCCTGCTGCCTAAGCCCTACTGCCTACTGCCTCAGAACGTCGGCCTTCCCACCCCCGCCGACCTGCAGGCCGAGACGAGGGTGTTGGCCATCAGCATGGCGATCGTCATCGGCCCAACGCCGCCGGGGACAGGCGTGATCGCGCCGGCGCGCTGCGCGGCCGACGCGAACTCCACGTCGCCGACGAGGCGCGACTTGCCCTCGCCCTTCTCGGGCGCGGGGATGCGGTTGATGCCGACATCGACCACGGTCGCGCCCTCCTTCACCCAGTCGCCCTTGACCATCTCGGGCCGGCCGACGGCGGCGACGAGGATGTCGGCGGTGCGGCAGAGCGCCGGCAGGTCCTTCGTCCGCGAATGCGCGATCGTGACCGTGGCGTTGGCGGCGAGCAGCAGGTTCGCCATCGGCTTGCCGACGATGTTGGAGCGGCCGACGACGACGGCGTTGAGGCCGGACAGGTCGCGGCCGTGGATCCGCTCGATCAGCAGCATCGAACCGGCCGGCGTGCAGGGCACGAAGGCCGTGTCGAGGACGCCGGCGCCGAGCTTGCCGACATTGATGAAATGGAACCCGTCGACGTCCTTGTCCGGGGAGATCGCCTGGATCACCTTGCCGGAATCGATATGCGCGGGCAGCGGAAGCTGCACCAGGATGCCGTGGATGGCGGCATCGGCGTTGAGCGCGTCGATGAGCGCCAGGAGCTCGGCCTCGGGCGTATCCTCCGCCAGCGTGTGCTGCACGGAGTGAAAGCCGCATTCGCGCGCCTTGCGCGATTTGGAGGCGACGTAGACCTGGCTGGCGGGGTCCTCGCCGACGATGACCACGGCGAGACCCGGCTTGACGCCCGTTCCCGCGACCAGTTCGGCAGTGGCCTTCGCCACCTTCGCAGCGACCTCCTCGCCCGCCTTCTTGCCGTCGATGATCTCAGCCATGATGCACCCTCCTGCTTCGGCAGGCGCGGTCATGGCACGAAATAGCGGCGAGTCCTACCTGTCAAAGCGGCGTACTATGCCGCATTCCCGTTTCACATGCGGCCGCGCGCGCGGCTGGTGGCGAGCTCGCGCACGGCGGTGCGGAATTCGCGCAGGCTTTCGCGGATGTCGTCGATCGAGCTCGCATCCGCCTGCACCTGCTGGAAGGTCTGGGGCTGCGGCGGCTGCGTCATCTCCTGCGGCGGCTGCCAGCCGGCGGGCGGCGCGAACTGCGGCTGCGCCGGCCAGGGCTGCGGCGACTGCATGTTGAGCGGCATCTGCGGCTGCGGATAGACCGGCTGGGCATGGCCCGGCTGTTCGGGCCAGGCGCCCCAGTGCTGCGTCGGCGCGGGCTGTGGCGGATAGGCAGGCGGCTGCGGGCGCGCGGCAAGCCAGGCCTGGTAGGCAGCCTGCTGCTGGGCGGCATAGGCCGCCTGCGGATCGTACCAGCCAGGCGGCTGCGCGGGCTGCGGCATCGGCTGCCCCGGATAGCCCGTCTGCGTCGGGACATACGGATAGGCCTCGGGCTGCGGCGGAGCGCTCTTTCTGGCTTCGGCCGCGGCGACGGCCGGAGCCGGTTCGGCCGTGCGCCTCGTGGCTGCAGTGGCCGCTTCGGATGTCTCGCGCCGCGCGGCGGAGTGCATGATCCTGTCGATCTCGTCGTCGGTCTCGTCGCGCGGGCGGCCGGGTGCGGGGCGCGGCGCCGGGCGGACGGGGCTTCCGCCTCCGCCCGAGCGCAGGCTGTCGATGGCGCCGCGGGCGCCGCCGATGCCGACGCCGGCCATGAAGCCGAGGATCGTGGCGGCGATCACTGTCATGCTACGCGAAGGCCCGAGAGGCTCGAGCGGCGGCTGGGCCACCGAGATGACGCTCATGTTCGCGGTGTTCATGCCGCGCTGCTCGTTGGTCTCGCGCGCACGCAGCAGGAAGGATTCGTAGACGGCGCGCTTGGCGGCCGCTTCGCGCTCCAGTTCGCGCACCGTGACGAGGTCCTCGCTGACCTGCGCCTGGCGCGCCTTGAGTTGGGCGAGGCGGCTGGCGAGGTCCTGCTCGAGTTGCACCGCGCGCTTGAGGTCTACCTGGATCGAGGAACTGATGCGCCGCAGTTCCGAGGCGAGCGAATCGCGCGCGCCGGCGAGCTGGGCCTCGGCGGCCAGACGCTCGGGGTGGCGTGGTCCGAGCCGGACCGACAGGCGCTCGACCTCCTGCTTGGCCGTCGCATATTGCGTGCGCAGCTCCGCCATCACCGGCGAGCTGATCTGCTCGGGCAGGCTGCCTCCCACCACCGCATCGGGATTGAGGTCGCGGATCGAGCTGGCACGCGCGTTGAGCTCGATCGTGCGGGCTCGGGCGATGGTCAGCTGGTCGTTCAGCTTGACCATCTCGTCGTCCGAGATCAGCCGGCCCTGCGCGTCGACGAGATCACGCTCGGCCTTGTAGGCTTCCACCTTGCGCTCGGCCTCGTCGAGGCCCTTCTGCAGCTCGGCAAGGCGCGAGGACAGTTCATCGGAGGCGCGACCCGCCGTGTCGGACTGGATGTCGCCGTAGGACTGCAGGAAGGTCTCGGTCAGCGTGTTGGCGATCAGCGCCGACTTCTCGGCGCTCTGCGTGACGGCGGAGATCGAGACCACGAAGGTCTTGCCGCCGCGCTCGACGTCGAGGCTCTTGGCGAGGCCCTGGATCGCCAGCGCGCGGCGCAGGTCGCCCTCGCCCTTCTCGCTGCGCGAGAAGATCGATCTCAGCTCCGAGACGAGCGCGCCCAGGCCGAAGCTCTTTTCGTCGCCATTGAACTCGGGGTCCGCGGCGAGGTTCAGCTTGTCCACGACCTTGGCCAGGACGTTGCCGGAGGTGAGCACCTTCACCTGGTTCTCGACGATCGCCAGCGTGGCGTCGGACGGCAGGCCGCCCTCGGTCACGTTGCGGTCGGTGATCTTGATGTCGCGGGGGTCGACGAGGAGCTCGGCGACGGATTCGAACTTCTTCGGCGTCGACAGCGCGATCATGACGCCGAGTGCGGCGCCCGCCACGGTCGTCGCCAGGATGATCCAGCGCGAGCGGACGATGCCGTTCCAGATCTTCAGCGGGTCTATCAGCGGCCGCCACAGCTCCCCGGCGGGAGCCGGCGCGGTGGCGGACGGCGGCGGCGCGACCACTTCGGGTGCCCGGGGCGGCGGCGCCGGTGCCGGCGCGACGGGTGCCGCCCGGGCGGCGGCAGGGCGAGGCGCTTCCTCCTCGACGGTCTCCGGCAGAGCGGCGAGCGCCTCGAGCAGACGGTTGGAGCGCGCCTCGCGGCGCGCGCGCGCGATGCGGTGCCGCTCGGCGGCAGAGGTTTCGGCGGCGTCGAAGCCGGCCGATGCCGGGTCGCCTGCCGCGGGTCTCGACGGAGTCTGCCCGAACGAAAGCAGAGAACGCGGGGGTCTTCCCTGGTCTCGATGGTCCGGGTTGATCATTCGCCCCTAGCGCCTTTTCGGTCATGCCTGCCGACTGGAGGGTTCCCAATCGTTAAGGCACGCTAAAGAGCCATGGGAAACAAATGGTTAATTTCTGTGGCAAGATATATGGCGATGGACACATTTTTCACGTGTTCCGCGGCGCCCGTTCCGCCTTCGCGAGCAGCAATGCTGAACGACACGTTAAACTTTCCCCGCTAGGGTTGCGGCGTGTCCAGCGTCACGCCGAGCGGCGAAACAATCGAACGGAAACCGGCCTCCATGATTTCCGCGATGCTGCGTGGACGGATCGGCGTCCTGCGCGACTATGCAAGCGCGATCAGCGGCTCAGCCGGACGACTGGTCTTCTCGCTGATCTACTTCATCGCGCTGGCCAACACGCTCACGATCGCCGAATTCGGCCTGTTTGCGACCGCGTCCGCGGCCGGCGTGATGCTGTCGCGCATCCTGGCCTTCGGCTACATCACCGCGCTCTACCGCACCGCCACCGTGCGCCCTGCCCTCATCGGCGTGTTCACGGCCGGGTTCATCTTCATGGCGCTGATTTCATTGCCGGTTCTCGGGCTGGCGAGCTTCACCGCGCACGCGCTGTTCTTCGGCAGTCAGATGGCGCTGCCGGTCTTCCTGACCGTGATCGCGGCCGAGGCGCTCCTCTGGCGGCCGGTCGAGACGGTGGTGATCGTCAACAACGGCATGGGTCGCTTCGGCCGCGCGTCCATTCTTGTCATCCTCGGCACGGTGCTCAGGGCCATCGCGGCGAGCGCCTTCGCGTTCATGCCGGTGCGCGACCTGCCGACCTGGAGCCTGTTCTATCTCGCGGCCAACGCCGTCTCGCTTTTGATCGCGGCCGGCTTCTTCTATCCGCGCTGCCGGCTGAGGCTCAGGCCGAGGGTCTATCTGCGCCGCCTGCCGGATTCGCTCTACGTGGCGGGGGCCGAGATCCTGTTCTACCTGCAGATGGAGATGGACAAGCTGCTGGTCCTGGCGCTCGGCGGCGCGCAGCTCGCCGGCATCTACGCGATGATCATGCGGCTGGTGGACCTGACCGCGATTCCGATCCGCACCTTCACCATGATGCTGGTGCAGCGCATGATGCGCACGCCCGAGCTTCTGGCGAAGACCATCCGGCGGGTCGGGCTGGAGGCGGCGGTCTTCGTCGCCTCGACCGCTGCGCTCGCCGTGCTGGCGGTGATCCTGCACTACTTCCCGACCCTGCTCGGCAGGAACGTTTCGGAGGCCGCGCCGCTCTTGGGACTGGCCCTGTTCGTGCCGGGCCTGCGCAATCTCGTCGAATACCAGGCGGAGCTGCTCTTCGCCCGCGGCCAGACCCTGCTGCGCGCAATCAACCTCGCTTTGCTCGCCGGCCTGAAGGCGGTGCTTCTGGCGGTGGTTCTGGTGCAGTCGCTCGAAGTCAGCCAGCTCGTCATCGTGCTGAACGCGGTCTTCGCGCTGCTCTACATCGCCTCGGCACTGCTCACCTACAGCGCGATGCGGCTGCCGGCGAAGACCGTCTGATCAGGCCTCGATGAGCCGGCGGATGCGGCCGACATCGGTGCCGATGAACGACTGCATGCCGATCGCCACCTGGTCCGGACTCATGGCGGCGACGAATTCGCGGAACGTCTCGTCCGACAGAGCAGGTCCGGTCCAGTAAACGCGGCAGAGCTCGTTCGAGGCGTGGAAGTGCCCCTGCCCTTCCAGCACCTCGTCCGCGTAGCGGCCGTAGATCATGCATTCGGAGAAATGCCTGTTCGAGGCGATGCCGGCCACCCAGTGACGGCCGGTCACCTGCTCGATGCGCTGGCACATCGTCACCGCGGCGTCGCGGCGCCAGGCGATGACGGTCGCGATGTAGTCGTTCCGCGGCTGCGCCGAGAGGCCGAGAATCTTGCCTGCATTGCTCGCCCACAGCCGCTGGTCGTCGAGGCCCTCGTCGGCAAGCGCGCCGTCGCGGCGGAAGAGGCGCAGGTCGCCCCCGTCCCACAGGGAACGGCAATCGAAGGGGCGCAGGAAGGCGACATCGGAATCGCAATAGACCAGCGCCTCCTCGCCGACATGATGCGCGATAGCGATGCGGCGCAGCTGCTGCACGTGCCAGCCGCGCAACGGCATCGTGCGCACGGACAGCCAGACCCGCTTGCGGAAGCGGGAGAGCGGATCGGGAAAGGACCGCAGCCAGGACGGCAGCAGGTCGTGCTCGTCCACCACCGTCCGTTGTGGCCCTTCGAGCTGCCGGAACAGCGCGACATCCTCAGAGGCGACCAGGATATAGTGATGCGAATGGCCGGTGACGTAGCGGTCCACCGTCTCGCACAGCAGCCGGCAGCGCTCCAGATCCGGCTTGTAGCTTGCCGTGACAATCGCGTTCGTGCGGCGAAGCACGTCATGCATCGCGCACGCGCTCCGTGCCGGCGCGGTAGCCGCCGAATTTCTGTGCCAGCACCCGCGCCAGGAAAAGCGGGTTGCCGACGACGTAGCGCCGCCACAGCCGGCCGGGCTCGATCCAGAGGCGGTAGAGCCATTCGAGCCTCAGACGACGCACCCAGAGCGGCGCGCGCGGCACGCGGCCGGAGAGGAAGTCGAGCAGCGCTCCGACGGCGATCGGCATCGTGCAGTGGATGGACGTCAGGTTGCGCTCGATCCACAGTTCCTGCCGCGGCACGCCCATGGCGACGAGCAGAATGTCCGGCCGATAGTCGGCGATGTCGGCGATGATGTCCGGCTCCTGCTCCTTGGTGAAGTAGCCATCGTGGATGACGCGATACTCGTGCTGGGGTGCAAGGGCGGACAGTTGCTCGGCCGCGCCGCCGGCGTTCTCCTGCGTCGCGCCGAGCAGCGCCACCTTCAACGGTGAGGATATCGACGCGATCAGTGCCGGCACGAAATCGGTGCCGTTGAGATTCGCCGGGAAGGGTCGGCCGTGCAGCCATTTCGCCGCGATGTCCACGCCCACGCCATCGGGAAGGACGAGGAAGCTGTCGAGCGCGCGGGCGAACTCGCGGTCGGCGCAGGCGACGTTGGCATTGTGCGCGTTGAGAAAGCCGACCGGCATGAAAAAGCGGTTGCGCAGATATCCGCCGAGGATGTCCAGCGCCTCCTGCCAGCCCATGGCCACCACCGGCACGCCCAGGATCTCCATCGAAGGCTGGCGGGGCTGGGGCGGCGGCGAGGGTTGGAGATTCATGCCGCGGCCTCATGTCCGGCGGCGGCAATGCGGGCGAGGCCGCGTGCGATCTCGCGGTCGAGCGCGGCGCGCTGCGCGGCGTGGAACGCACGGCCGTCGGCGTCCGGCCCGGGATTGCGCGCAACATCGACCAGCGCACGCGCAAACCCCACAGGATCGTCGGCGATCACGCAGTTGTCCGGCACGTTGGCGATGCCGCGCAGCGACCGCGGCGTCGCAACGGAGGGCAGGCCCAGCTCAAAGGTCTCGATCGTCTTGAGCTGGACGCCGGTGCCGGCGCGGCTAGCGAGCGGGATCACGCGAGCTGAGCGCACGAACTCGGTCGCATCCGGCACGAAGCCGACGAACTTCACGCCGGGATGTGCGCTCGCGAGGTCGGAGGGCGTCTTGCCGGCGATCCGGACGGTGAAATCGGCCGGAAGATGAGGCACCACCTCGCCGAGGAACCATTCAAGGCCGATGCGGTTCGGCTGCCAGGTCCAGGTGCCGATCAGCGCCGCGTCGCAGGTCGTCTCGCGCGGACCCGGCGGCGGAGGCGGCTCGAGGCGCGTCACGAGCGGCAGCGCGGACGAGCGGTCGTTTTGATCGATGCCGAGGAGCGGCCGGTCGTCCTCGGCCAGCGTCCAGACGAAATCGGCACGGTCGCACAGCCGGCGCTCGATGCCCCGCAGCAGGCCTGCCTCACGCGTATAAAGCACTTTCTGCATCAGCCCGCGCGCAGCCGCCGCGTTCTCCTCGGCCGAACGGTATTCGACATTGTGCGCGACGAAGATCGACGGCCGGTCGCGGAACACGCCCTCGAAGGCGCCGGCGAACTGGGCGGCGTTGAGGACATAGCCGTCATGCGGCCCGATCGAGGCAAGCGCCGCGCGGACCTGGTCGGGCGTCGCCGCGCGCAGTTTCACAGAGGAAAATGTAAGGCCGGTCGACATCGCCTTGAGCAGCCAGCTCGCCTTCTGCAGACCCGATGCATTATCCGTCCGGACATCGACCTCGCCAAGGACAATCGTATGCTCGGGATCGGACGGCGCCGCGCCCGGCCAGATGAAGCCGAGCACCGTAACCCTGACGCCCGCCCGCCGCAGCGCGTCGACGATCGCGGCATTGGCGATCTCATAGCCCGTCGTGGCGGTTCCGGAAGGGACGATGGAGGTGGCGAATACCAGATGCATTGCGGCTTCCTGTTGCCACGAGGCGTTAGCACGAGCGCATCTCGGAGGGGTTAAGCCGGTATCCGAAATTACCTTCGGCGTATCGGAATTCGGACTGAGCGGCAGCCGAAGATAATATTTGTTTAATGTGCGGTTAACCCGTCTTCATGGCGCCGGAGGAACATGCATCTGGCATTAGACGCCAGCAACGCTCTCCTGCTGCCGGCCAAAATCGTACATTCGCCAGGATAATTCTGCGGGCAGGAACCTCGATGAACCGCCACAGCAGATAGGATCCTCCATATACGGCCACCAGCCCAAGGGTTAGCACCGCGCCGGTGCCGAACTCTTCGACGTACCCCTGCCTCCTGATGAAGTGCAGAACGAGTTGGTGCCACATGTACGTGACGAAACTGATCTCTCCCAGCAGGACGAAGGGGCGTAAGCTCAGCAACCGTGACAACACCCCAGCCCCGTTTGCGAACACGCATATCAGGAGGCCGAATGCGGGGAATCCGGCACAAATTGCGAGCCAGGAGAACAGCGCGACATTGCCGCTTGCCCGCAGCGAAGCCGCCGCCTCGCGGAGCAGCAGGAGCCAGGCGACGACCACGAGCAGCGAGCCAATTTCCGCCGCAGTTCCAGACAATATCCGATGCCCCGCGCGCCCACCGGCGAACCAGCGGGCGACGAGCACGCCGAACGCGAATTCCGCCAGTCGCATCGGCGGAAAATGCAGCGAAAAATGACGCTGCGTTGCCGCATCGAACAAGCCCGATTGACCAACGAGCCAAGCGGCAAGAAAAGAAGCCGACGCGATGCCGGCTACGATCAAGCCGAGCCGACTCGCCACCAATAGCAATGGTAGCAGGATGTAAAAAAAGGCCTCGACAGAAATGCTCCACGACACCGAATTGTACGAGAGCACATATGCGGAATGCGGAAACCAGGCTTGAAGCAACAGCAGATTTGCAATCGCCGACAGGACATCGCCCGAGGGAGCCAGTGCCAGGCAAGCCAGCAGGAAAGTCACCAGATGTATGGGCCAGATCCGGGCGAATCTCGATACGAGGTAGCGCCCCGTGCCATCTGGCAGATCACGATAATTGTAGGCTAGGATGAAGCCTGACAACACAAAAAAGAACGACACCCCATTGGCCAGGATTCCGGCACGGTAGAGATCGAACTGCTTCCCGAGGTGGAATGCGACAATTGCACCAGCGGCGAGGAAACGAAGAGACGTTAGGGCTGGCAGGTTTTCTGGCCGCATCGGCATTGTTGTCCGGTCGAGATGTGAACGTCACCTTGAGAGCAACGGCATCAGAAATCAACCTCCAGCTGTCGCGTTCAGGGCTTTTAACGGGCCCTTAATCACGAAGCCTCATAGACATTCGGAGCCAAACGGACGCATTGCGCCGACATGAACCCCCGTCCTTCCGACCCGGCGATCTCGCTCGTCGCCCGCAGCCCCGGCCTCGATGCGCAGGCCGTGGACGTGGTTGTGACGATGCCGACCTTCCGCCGCCCCAAGCAGGTGCTGGAAACGCTCGCCTCGCTCGAGCGGCAGCGCACGCAGCGCCGCCTTGCCGTGATTGTGATGGAGAACGACGCCGAGGGCCGGGAGGGCGTGACGGCGGCGGGCCCGTGGTTCGACAGCGGCCGCATTCCCGGCCTGCTGATCATCGCGCATGAGCGCGGCAATTGCAGCGCCTACAATGCCGGCTGGCTCACCGCGCTGATCCAGTTCCCGAATTTCCGCCACCTCCTCGTCATCGACGACGACGAGATCGCCGATCCGGACTGGCTGGAGCGGATGTGCCGGGCGGCGGAAACGTTGCCGGCCGACATCGTCGGCGGGCCGCAGCTGCCCGTGTTCGACAATCCGGCGCACCAGCACTGGGAAAGCCATCCGGTCTTCTCGACGCCCTACAAGACGAGCGGCCTCGTGCCGGCCCTCTACTCGTCCGGCAATCTGCTGATCGGGCGCCACGTGCTGGAGAAGATGGGCTCGCCCTTTCTGGAGCTCGCGTTCAATTTCATGGGCGGCGGCGACAGCGACTTTCTCTCGCGCTCGGCGGCCGCCGGCTTCCGGCTCGGCTGGTGCGCGGAAGCCCCGGTCTACGAAGCTGTGCCCGAGCGGCGCGTCAAGGCGGACTGGATCCGGGCGCGCGCGCTGCGCAACGGCGTGATCTCGACCCTGGTCGAGAAGCGCAAGCGGGCCGCGGACCCTCTCGGCAAGCTCAAGGTTGTCGCGCGCAGCCTGGCATTGCTTGGTGCCTCGCCGCTCAGGGCCGCCGCGCGTTACGCCAGTTCCGGCTCGACATCGATCGCACTCTATCCGATCTATGTTGCTCTGGGCCGGATCGGCGCCGAATTCGGCTATGCCAATGAACAGTACCGCACTCCCGAGAAGAATTGACTGGGACCGCATCGCCGACGCCTTCACGGCGCGGCGTATCGGCACCATCCTCGCGGCCGCGCTGCTGACGGTCGTCATCATCTCCTTCAAGCCGTTCCAGCCGGCGCCTGCGCCCGGCGTCCAGGAGGGTGGCGACATCGTCAACCAGCTCGGCTTCGGCTCGCTTGGCGCACTCGCGATCTTCTCGCTCGCCTGCTTCGTCGACCGACGCGTGCTGATGTCGCTAGTCAGCCCGTGGTGGGTGATCCTGCTCGCCTTCCTTGCGCTGTCGGTGATGCATGCGACGGATGCGCCCTCGGCCTTCCGCGCCGCGATGTTCACGCTCATCGGCATATTGACCATCGGAGCCGTGCTGACCGTGCCGCGCGACGCCGATTCCCTGTCGACAGTGTTCGCCTTCGCCGGGCTGGTGACGGTCGGCCTCTGCTATTTCGGCCTCATCGCCTTTCCGACCGAGGCGATCCACAGTGCGGATTCGATGGAACCGCAGCATGCGGGCTTCTGGCGCGGCTCTTTCAGCCACAAGAACATCGCCGGCCCGGTTATGGCCTGCCTGTCCTTCATGGGCCTCTATCTGTGGCGGCGCGGCTGGCGGAAGATCGGAACGGTCCTATTCGCCGGCGCGATGCTGTTCATGGCCAATACCGGCTCTAAGACGACCGCGGGCCTCGTCCCGATGGCCATCCTGCTCGTCATGCTGCCGGGCATCATCGGCCTGAGGCGGCTGGTGCCGCTGATCTTCGCGCTCGCCATCGTCGGCACGGCGCTGGGCACGCTCGGCATCGTCTTCATCGCGCCGCTGAAGCAGCTCGCGGCCGAGTATTTTCCGGGCATGACCTACACCGGGCGCACGGCGCTGTGGGAGTTCTCCGGCGAGATGATCGCGAAGCGGCCATGGACCGGCTACGGCTTCGAGAGCTTCTGGGGAACCCCGTTCCTGATGAACACCGACCAGCCGTTCGACCGCGATTGGGACATCCGCGGCATCGTGCACGGCCACAACGGCTATCTCGACATCGCCGTGATCATGGGCGTCCCGGCGCTCATCGCCGCCGTCATCGCCTTCCTCATCGTCCCGCTGTCCGACTACCTGCGCTCGGGACCGCGGCGCGAGAACGTGCTGCTGGCGGACATGTTCATGATGATGCTGCTGTTCACCGCGCTCAACGCCTTCCTCGAATCCTTCTTCTTCCGCCGCGCCGATCCGGTCTGGCTGTTCTTCGTCATGGCGACGCTCGGACTGCGGCTCGTCGCGCGCTATCCAGTGGCGACCCGCATTCCGGATTGAGCGAGTATTCTCCAGCCCCTTGCAACGATCGGCAGGCCGGTCCATTCCCCTGACAGGAATGGAGGCGCAAAATGTCGGTTCTGGTTGTTCTCGTCGGCTGCGGCAATATGGGCCATGCCATGCTGTCGGGTTGGCTGACATCGGGCAAGCTCAAGCCGCACGAAGTGTTCGTTGTGGAGCCTAACGAGGCGCTGCGGGCGCGGGCCGCGGAGCTCGGAGCCCTCACCGGCGCCAGCGCGGCGGAGATGCCCAAGGAGACCGCGCCGACACTGGTGATCTTCGCGGTCAAGCCGCAGGTGATGCGCGACGTCGTGCCCACCTATCAACACTTCGCCGGCATGGGCGCGACCTATCTCAGCATCGCGGCAGGCACGCGGATCGCGGTGTTCGAGGAGATATTGGGCGCAGCAGCCGCGGTCGTGCGCTGCATGCCCAACACCCCGGCGGCGATCGGCAAGGGCATGATGGTAACCTTCGCCAACCCGAACGTCACGAAGGAGGCGAGCGCCTTCGTCGCCGACCTCCTGTCCGTATCGGGCGCGGTGGCGACGATCGACGACGAAAGCCTGATGGATGCGGTGACGGCCGTGTCTGGCTCCGGCCCCGCCTATATCTTCCATTTCATCGAATGTCTCACAGCCGCCGGCGAGGCTGCCGGCCTGCCTGCCGCCACCGCGAAACTGCTCGCCATGCAGACCGTCTACGGCGCGGCCTGCCTTGCGAAGGAAAGCAACGAAACGCCCACCCGCCTGCGCGAACAGGTGACGAGCCCGAACGGCACGACCGCCGCCGCGCTGTCGGTGCTGATGGGCGAGGACCGGCTGAAGACGCTGCTGACGGAAGCAGTGGAAGCGGCTCGCAGGCGCGGCGTGGAGCTGGGGTGAAGGCTCACACCCGCCGCAGGTGGTTGTCCCAGGCCGGATTCGCCGCGGACTCCTCCAGGATCGCTGCGCGCGCCGCGGGCGACATGTCGTCGACGGCCCCCCGTCCTGTGGTCGCCAGCACGTGGCCGGGCTTGAAGGGCGCCACGCCGCAGACGTCGGCCATGCTCTGCTCGCCGAGATAGCGGCCGGTCGCGGCATCCCAGAAGGCGACAAGGCCGCCGAGCGGCGAGGATGTCGCCACCACCTCGCCCGAGGCATCGACCGAAACGGAGCCGATATAGTTGTCCATGCGGCGCAGCAGGTCCGGTGGCCCGGCGAACAGTTCCGCCTCGCGGCCGCGGCGGTGGCGGCCGACCAGCGGCGGACGATCGCCCTTGTCACCCTCGTACTGGCAGCCGAACCAGACCGCGCCATGGGCATCGACGATCAGGTGGCGGATCGACAGCTTGTGCAGCTCCTTCGGCAGCGCCACCTTGCTCGACGATGTCGCCGCTCGCCATGTCGAGATAGGCGAGGCTCGGCGCCATCGTGTCGATGTTGAGCTTCAGCTTGTCGTAGTCGGGATGGGTGAGGATGCCGCCATTGGCGACACAGGCGGTCCTGCCGTCCGGCATCAGCACCACGTCGTGTGGGCCGATGCCGCCGCAGTCGAACTCGCCGAGCCGCGCAAACCCCTTGCCGACATCGTAGATGCCGGTCACGCCCTTGCCGGCTTCATAGTCGTTCTCCGAGGCGAACATCAGCCGTCCGTCCGGCGAGAAGATGCCGTGGCCGAAGAAATGCCGGCCCTCGGCCGCGACCAGCGGCTGCGGCACGGCCTTGCCGTCGATGTCGAAGGCGACCGCATAGCGGCCCGGCGCACGCGCAAAGGCGACGGCCGTGCGGCGGACGTGGTCGATGGCAAAGGAGTGGCCGCGGTCCTCGATCGGCAGCACGAGCCGGTCGACGCCGCGTGCGTCGAGCACGGCCACCTCGTGCTGGCCTCCCCGCGCCCGCGCCGCGAGATAGAGCTGCTCGTCGGCGGCCATCGCCCCCGACGGCGCGATGGCGGCGGCGCCGACAAGCGTCAGGAAGGTGCGGCGGTCAATCTCCATCGAGCGCGTTGAACCCCATGGTCAGGCCGAGCGCGGCGGCAAGATCGCTGCCAATCAGCTCGCCAGCGTGGTGGAGTGCGAGTTCGGCGTAGGTGAAACGGCCGCGGTCGGGCTCTGTGCCGAACGCCTGTTCGGCCGGCCCCTTGACCAGGCCCAGCGTGCGGATCGCATTGTCGAGTTCGAAGCGGATCGAGGCAGCCACGTAGCGGCTGTCTTCCGGCAGCGACTGCTCATAGCCGGCGGTCGCCAGCAGCCTGCGCACGCCGTCCACCTGCGCGGCGATCAGCGGCGCGGTCAGGTCGCTGCGCCACATCGGCGCGCGGCGGCCGTTGGCCTTGGCCGGCGCCTCGCCCAGCGGCGGCGACAGTTCGGCGGAGCGGACGAACTGCAGCGCGGTGGCGAGCGCCTTGACGATCTCGCCCTGCATTTCCGCCTCGCTCCGATAAGGTTCCTTGCCCTCGGCGGGCGCAGAGAACGAGGCGGCGAACGGCATTCCGTCGGCCCATTCCCCGGCGACCGACGCCGCGATCGAGGCAATGTTCGACGAAATCGCGGCGGCGACCGAGCAGCGCCACGGATCGCCCGCCGCGAGCTTCTCCGACCCGGTGCCGTACAGCGCGAATTCCAGCGCGGGAAAGCCCTGCAGCGCCGCGCTCTTCCCGCTCATCCCGGACGCGATCTCTCCCGGATCGCCGGACGCCAGCAGCCCCTGCACCTGCTTCAGTCCGATGCTGCGCGCATCCGGCCAGAAGAAGAGTTTTTCGAAGCGTCCGTCGGCCGCGAGCGGGCCGAAGCGCAGGATAGAGACATGGCCCCAGTCCTCAAGTGCTGCCGCGAAGGCCATGTGCGAGGCTGTCAGCGTCGCGTCGGAGGGCGTCTCGCACAGCGCCTTGACGGACGACGCGAGGCCAGCCGTCGAGCGGGTGAAATCCGCAAGCGACGGCGCGACGAAGCCGTCGAGTACCTGCCCGCCCACGCCCTGCGCCGAAGCCGGGACGATAGAGGCGAGCAGCGCAAGCGCACCCAGCAGGTTCCGCATCACAGCGACTCCAGGAATTTCACCAGCGCGTCGCGCTCGGCCTTCGGCAGCGCCACGTAGTTGTCGCGCGCCTTCTGCGCCTCGCCGCCATGCCACAGGATCGCCTCCTGCAGCGTGCGGGCGCGGCCGTCATGCAGGAAGCCCGCCTCCGCGCTCACCTTGTGCGAGATGCCAATGCCCCAGAGCGGCGGCGTGCGCCATTCGCTGCCGTCCGCCAGACCTTCCGAGCGACCGTCCGCCAGCCCTGGCCCCATGTCGTGCAACAGCAGATCCGTATATGGCCAGATGAGCTGGAAGCGCTGCGCCTCGTGCGTCGCATTGCGGCTGGTGACATATTTCGGCACGTGGCAGACGGGGCAGCCGGCCTGGTAGAACGCCGCCTTGCCGGCAAGCACGTCCGGCTTGTCGAAGCCGCGCCGCACCGGCGGCGCGAGGTTCTGCGAATAGAAGACGACGAGGTCGAGCACGTCCTGCGGCACTTCCGTGTCGCCGTAGCGCTCCTGCGCCCCGTTCGGCATGGCGCGGCAGTCCGGCTGGGCCTCGGTGCAGTCGCCGGCATTGTCGGGCAGGATCGGCGTCGACAGGCCCATGTCGCCGGCAAAGGCGTGCGCGGTCTGCTGTTCGACGCTCGGCTGCGCCGCCTTCCAGCCGAAACGGCCGATCAGGAGCCCGCTCTTGCCGTCGGCGATCAGGTTCGGGCGGCCCGAGATGCCGTCGCCGTCTTTGTCGTCCGGATCGGCATGGGCCATGATGTCGGCGTCGTGGATCGCCTCGAGCAGCCCCATGCCGGACATGGCGGGCGCGATGCGGCCGGACATCATCAGGCCGGAGGCGAGCGGGCCAAAGCCCGGTTTGTCGATCGTGAGCGTCGGCTTGCGCAGGGTGACCGTCTCGCCCTCCGAAAGCGCCACCGGCACATCCTCGTAATCGATGTGCACGCGACCCTCCGGCGCAAGGCCCGCCGCGGAATTGTCCTGCAGCTGGAGGCCGTAGACCGGGTCCGGGGCGGCTGCGAGAGCGCCGGCGGCGATCAGCCTGGCCTGTTCCTCATCCGGCGGCACGGAAAGCCGCACGAGATAGGACACCGCGTCGGCGCCGGGCGACAGCGGCGCATGGCCCCGCCCGTCCTTGATATGGCAGGCTTGGCAGTTGCGCGAATTGAACAGGGGACCGAGCCCGTCGGACGCCTGCGTCGAGGAGGGCGCCGTCACCCAGTCCTTGCGGAAGATGCCGTTGCCGAGCGAGAAACGCTCCTTGTCGGCGAAGGACAGGTTGGCCGAGGGCTGCGACAGGGCATTGGCGTCACCGACCTTCGGCGTCGTCGCAGCACCCCCTTGCATCTTCTCGAACTTCTCCGGCTTGGAAAAATCCGTGGCCGGGAGCGTGATGTCGTGCACCCGCTCCCGGTCCGTCGGCGAAAGATCGTCGCGCAACCCGCCCGCGACGACCGCGGTCGCCGCGAGAAGCAGGAACGATGTCAAACGGATCTTCATGACGTGACCGGCCGGCCCGCAACGGGGCCGGCGGGCAGCTCCTATTGGAACACGGCGTTCGGATTGTCGAGGCTGTCCGAGCCCTCGATGGTCACGTCACCCACCGAGAGCGACGCAATGACGCGCTCCAGCGAGCGGGTCTGGGCCACCAGGCCATCGATCACGGCCTGCACGGCCGCATTGCCCTCGGCATTGCCCTCGCCGATCATCTGGTCGTAGGCCTCCTTGGTCTCGGCACGCGCCTTCATCGCCTCGGCCGCCTTCAGCGTGTCCGCGAGCTTTGCACCCATTTCGTCCGCGACCGCTGCATCCTTCTCGCGCACCAGTGCTGCGAGGCTAGGACCTTCCACGACCGAACCGTCCACGCGCTTGTAGCGGCCGTGATAGACATTGTTGATGCCGACGATGTCGTTGTAGTGCGAGTTGTGCGTGTTGTCGGAGAAGCAGTCATGCTCTTCCTCCGGATCGTGCAGCAAGAGGCCGAGCTTCATACGCTCGCCGGCGAGTTCACCATAGGAGAGCGAGCCTAGGCCGGTGAGGATAGCCGACAGGCCGGCCGTAGGGTCGCCCTCGACCGTCGTGCGCGCCTCGCCGTCTTCCTTCCAGTTGGCCACCATCTCCTCGAGATCGGCGACCAGCAGGTCGGACGCGGCCTTCAGATATTCCGCGCGGCGGTCACAATGGCCGCCGGTGCAGTTGGCGGTGTCGAAATCGGTCGCCGGGCGGTTGCCCGCACCAGGTCCGGTGCCGTTGAGATCCTGTCCCCAGAGCAGGAATTCGATCGCATGGTAGCCCGAGGCCACGTTCGCCTCCGAGCCGCCGATCTCCTGCAGTGACTGGATCACCTCCGGCGTAATCGTCGCGGCGTCGACCTCGTCGCCGCCGGCGCTGATCTTGGTGTTGGCGATCACGTTCGCCGCATAGAACGGGTTCGAATCCGACTCGGTGCCGTAGCCGGCGTCGACATAGTCGATCAGCCCCTCGTCCAGCGGCCAAGCGTTCACGCGGCCTTCCCACTCGTCGACGATCGCGTTGCCGAAGCGAAACGCCTCGGTCTGCTGGTAGGGCACGCGCGCGGCGAGCCACGCTTTCCGCGCCGCGTCCAGCGTCTCGGGCGTCGGCTTGGCGATCAGGGCGTCCACGGCGGCATCGAGCGCTTTCGCCGTCGTCAGGCTGTCCTCATAGCCGGCGAGCGCGATGTCGGAATAGGTCTTGACGATGGCCGCAGGCTCAACGGCGAGCGCGGATGCCGAAAAACCCACGAGAGCGCAGAGCGCGGCAGGCAAGGTGCTGATTTTCATGAGATCTGTTCCTCGGACACGACAAAGCCGGCTTCCCGCGCCGGTGCTTCGACCGCCCGGATACTGCACCATTTAACTAGAGAAGAAAAGTCATGTTTCAGGCATAAGGGCATGTTGCCTTGATTTCAACCGATCACATAACAGCCGATCGCGCGCCTGCTCATCGTGCCACGAGGCGCTGCTCGATCCGCGCCGGCTAACCCCCACCGTCACGCTTCGCGTGCCACCTCACCCCCCACTGCGTGGGGGCGAGGAGGGGAACCCACATCTCAACTGCTACTCCTCTCCCCCATGAGATGGGGGAGAGGTGGATCGGGCGGAGCCCGAGACGGTGAGGGGGACTCGTAAAGCGCCGGCAGCCCCGCGCAGCCCTACCCGATCATCGCTTCCTGCTTCTGCCGCATCGCGTAGAGCTTCGTCGTGCGGTCCGGCTCCGCATTGGCAGTGGTCAGCAACTCGCCCTTGCGCACCGGCGCCGTGACCTTGCCGCCCTCCAGCAGGCCGCACGGTATCGCCAGCGCCGCCCGCGCGTCCGGAACCGTCATCGTCCACGACCGGTACATCGTCTCGCCGATCGAATCGAGCCGTTCACCCGGCTTCAGGTCGCGCTTGGCCACAGCGCAGACCTCAGCGACCGGCCTGTCGAGCGGCACCATGTCCGGCTTGCCGAACAGGACCGTGCGCGCGCAGGTCAGCGGCACTTCGAGCGAGGTGAGGTGGTAGGGCCGGTGGAACGAATAATACGGCCCGGTGCCGACATGCAGGTCGTCCATGCGCTCGATGATGCGCGGATGCGTCGCCTCCACCACCACGAACACGCCGGGCGCCACACCCTTGCCGATCGTGTAGTCGACCACGCCCTTCCGCGACAGAACCCCGCCGTCCTCGCGCGGGATGAGGATCTTCGCCAGTTCGTCGCGCCCGGCCTTCGGCCCGTGCATGCCCGGAACGTCCGGCACCAGCCCGGTGGCGTTGGCGATGGCGCACATTTCCACCATCGTCTTGGAGCCGTCGACGAACTCGACCAGCATGCGCGGGTTCATGTTGCGCCGTTCCGCCTCCTCGCGGTAATCGTCGGGCACCGCATCGTGGTTCAGCGGATTGTTCTTGCCCTTGCCGGCCGACACGATCGTGTAGCCGAGCGCCGACGCAAACTCGATCAGCTCCATGCAGGACGACGGCTCGTCGCCCGCGCCGACCGTGTAGACCACGCCCAGCCGCTCGGCCTGCTTCTTGAGGTAGACGCCGATGGTGACATCCGCCTCGACGTTCATCATCACCAGGTGCTTGCCATGCTCCATGGCAAGGAGGTTGAAGTCGGCGGCGACACCCGGCTTGCCGGTCGCGTCCACCACCACGTCGATCAGCGGATTGGTCACCATCGTCTCGATCGAGGTGACGGCGATGCGGCCCTGTTCGATCGCGGCGGTGACGCGGCCCTGACCCTCGGCCTCGGCGAACTTCGACGTCTCGCCATAAGCGAGTTCGATCGCGTGCTTTGCCGTATGCGGCCGGCGCGTAGCCATGGCCGAGAGCTCGACGCCCTTCATCAGCATGCATTGCGTGACGAGGTCGGTGCCCATCTCGCCGGAGCCGATGACACCGATGCGCACCGGCCTGCCCTCGTCGGCGCGGCTGGCGAGCTCGCGCGCGAGGCCCGTGAGTGCGACATTCGTCATCGGCATGTTCCGTTCACTTCTGGCGCCGCTGGTAGAATTGCCGGTGGTGCAATGTCAACGCCGGCGGTTGATCGAGATCAACCCGGCGCGGCCGGGCTGCTGCTAGCGTCGCCTCAAATCGACTGGGATCGAAGGAGGAAACGATGACCGCTTCCAGCGCACGCGAGGTGTTCCACAGGGTGGCGGAGAAGTGGCAGGACTTCCGCTCCGCCCGCGCGGCACTCGCCGAGCTTGACGAATGCGATCCGTCGGTCGTTGCCGAGCTTGCGCGCGACGCCGGAATGGACGTCGCCGACTTCCGCGACATCGTCGGCAAGGGCGTCGGCGCCGACCGCCTGATGCTCCGGATGATGCAGGCCTACGGCATAGACGCCGCAAGGCTCGAGCGCGAGGCGCCCGCCTTCTTCCGCGATGTCGCGGTCTCCTGCTCGAAATGCGGCGACAAGGGCCGCTGCCGGCGCGAACTGGACAACGGCACCGCCCGGGGACACGCCGCCGAGTTCTGCCCGAACCAGCCCAGCTTCGCGGCGATCATCTGAGGCGGTTGTCGGACAGTTGACATAAGGGCAACCCGCGTCGGAAAGATGATCGGAGCGACCCGCGCCGGCCGATGAATGTCGAACCGGCGTGGGGTGCGTGCACGAACCAGGTTCCGAAGCGCCCTTCCGCATGACCATCCCCGCCGGCGACGCCGCAGACACCACGACCCGGCAACTCAACACGCATGAGGAGCACGCGCGGGTCTACGCGGCGGTGATCGAATCCGCGCTCGATTCCGTCGTCGTGGTGGACGAGAAGGGCGTGGTCGTCTCGATCAATCCTGCCGCCGAGGCGACGTTCGGCTATTCGAAGGCGGAAGCGGTCGGTCGCGAAATATCGCACCTCATCGTCCCGGATCACCTCAAGGCCGCGCATGACAACGGCATGGCGCGCTATCGCGCCACGAACACCCCGCATGTGCTCGGTCGCCGCGTCGAAATGGACGCCAGACGCAAGGACGGCAGCATCATTCCGGTGGAACTGGCGATCACCGAGGTCAACCTCGCCAGCGGCCGTCTGTTTACGGCGAATCTGCGCGACCTTTCCGCATCAAGAGCGGCGGCGGCCGAGATCGAGCGACAGCGCGACGCGCTGCACCAGAGCGAGAAGCTGTCGGCGATCGGCTCGCTTCTGGCCGGCATCGCGCACGAGCTGAACAATCCGCTGTCGATCGTGGTCGGCCAGTCCGGCATCCTTCGCGAGGAGCTGCAGGCCGGCGGGCCGCGGCCCTCCTCAGCCGATCGGGCCGCGCGGATCGAGACCGCTGCGCAGCGATGCGCCCGGATCATCCGCACGTTTCTCGCCATCGCGCGGCAGCGGAAGCCGGAAAAACGGGCGATCGAGATCGCGCCACTCGTCGAAGGCTCGATCGAGCTGGTTCTCTACGGTATCCGGTCCAACGGCGTCGTCCTGGATCGCGACATCGAAAGCGGCCTGCCGCCGGTCTTTGCCGATCCGGACCAGGTCCAGAACGTGATCGTCAACCTGCTGGTCAACGCGACGCAGGCGCTCGAACAGATGGGCGGCGAGCGCCGGGTGCTGGTCACCGCCAGGCGGGACGGCGACATGCTCTCCGTCGTCGTCGCCGACAACGGCCCCGGCATCCGCGCCGAGAACCGCGAACGCATCTTCGACGCCTTCTTCACCACCAAGCCGGAAGGGGCCGGCACCGGGATCGGTCTGCCGATCTCGCGCAACCTGGCGCTGGCGCAGGGCGGGTCGCTCACCCTGCTGGAAAGCGCTGCGGGCGCGCATTTCGAACTTCGCCTGCCCGTCGACGCCTCGGCATCGACCGGCGCGACACCGGACGAAGCGCGCCCCGCCGCCGCCCCGATGCCGCCGCGGCTGAGAGCGATCATCGTCGACGACGAAGCCGAGATCGCGGAACTGGTCGCCGAAATCCTCGAGCGGGCGGGCATCGACTGCGAGACCGCGTCGAACGGCAGCGAGGCGCGCGCCAGGATCGAAGCCGCGGGCGACGGGTTCGACATCGTCGTCTCGGACCTGCGTATGCCGGAGATGGACGGCAGCGCGCTCTTCGAATGGCTGCGGGACAATCGTCCGGCGCTGGCAGAGAGCATGCTGTTCATGACCGGGGATTCGCTCGGCCCGAACGCGGGCCGCTTCCTCGCGACGAGCGGGCGCCCCGTCATGGAAAAGCCTTTCGTGCCCGACGACCTACTCCGTCACCTGTCCGCCCTGCTGGCGGAACAGGCGCTGAAGCGGATGCGAAACGGCTGACTTGTCGTCAGGCCGGCAGCGTCAGCCGGTCATGCAGCCGTTCGACCGTCCTGTCCGGAAGGCCGATCGCGGCGAGATAGGCTTCGACGCCGCCATGCGCCGTGTCGAGTTCGACGAGCGCGCCTTCCATCGTCGCTGGCTCGCAGGCCAGCAGTTGCCGGAAGCCGTCGACGTTCAGCCCCTTCGCCCGCGCATGCTCGACCAGTTCCTCCAGCATCGGCGCGATCAGCGGCCCGGTCATCGCATAGTCTTCCAGGATCTGGTCGCGGTCGACGCCGGCGACCAGCAGCAGGATCGCCGCGATCAGCCCCGTCCGGTCCTTGCCGGCGGTGCAGTGGAAGAGCACGGCGCCGTCGGGCGCGTCGGCGATCAGGTTGAGCACCTGTGCGAATTCGGGCCCGCGCTCGCGCAAGGCGATCTTGTAGAGGTCGAGCAGGATGTTGTCGCTTGAGCCGACCAGCTCCAGCGGCGCCAGCCGGTCGAACAGCGAGACATGGTGATAGGCGACGCCGCCGTGGCGCGAGAACGGGTTCGGCGCCTCGTGCAGTTCGCCGGCGCGGCGCAGGTCGATCACGGTCGCGAGGCCGCGCCCGGCGAGGGCCTCCAGCTCGGCGGCCTCCAGCCTGTGCAGGCTCGCCGCGCGCAGCACCCTGCCCCACTGGGTCGAGCCGCCGCCGGCCGTCGCATAGCCGCCGAGGTCGCGGACATTGAGGGCGCCGGAAAGCCGCAGGAGGCGCTGGTCGGGCTGGATGGTCATGGCTCTGGTCCCGAAAGGATGGACAGGCCCGGCTTGTGCCGCAGGCCGCGCGGCAACACAAGCCGCGATCCGATCACAACGGGTGCCACATTCCGTCGATACCAGGCGACAGGAGCGGAGTGGCGATTGCCGAGCGCACGGGAACGTCTGCGAAGGGCGACGCCGCGAGCGCCTCTTGCCAGGCGTTTCCCTGCCGCATCGCGACGACGATGGCCTGCGGGCGCAGCCCCGCCTTCCCCAGCATGCGCAGCACCGCGAGGATCGAAGTGCCGGTGCTCACCACGTCGTCGACGAGCACGAACGCCCGCCCGCTCAGCAGCGGCAGCATGCGCGGGTCGAGATAGATCCGCTTGCCTTCGCCCGGACTGGTGATCGAGCGCAGCGGTTCCGACAGGCCATCGTCGTACCAGAATTTTCGCGACGTCCCGAGCGCCACCATGCGGGGATGGCCGAGGCGGCGCGCGACATTGGCGGCGAGCGGCAGGCCGAGCGTCGGCACGCCCACCACGACCTCCGGCGCGAAGGCCCGCGCCTCGCCGGCCATCGCCTCGGCCAGCGCATCCTCCACGGCGAAGCTCGCCTGGTTGATGATCAGCGAGGCGACGGCACGGTCGCCCGAGGGCAGCACGCGGATCGGCAGCGCGATCTCGCGCCCGTCCGGCAGGCTCGCCGCAAACAGATGCGAAAGCCCGCCGCGCGCCTCGTGCGAGAAACCGCCCGCTGGGCGGATCTCCTGCCAGAAATCGTGAGGTTCGTAAGACATCGACCGCGCCACCTGGGGGGACTCCGAATCCAGACGGTTGCTTTCTCCCGCCCGGCGAAGGATGAGTCCAGCCATGAATGATACGATCCTCGCCCCCGACGACCTCGCAGCCCTAGTGGCGCTACGGCGCGACCTGCACGCCCACCCCGAACTCGGCTTCGAGGAAGAGCGGACAAGCGCCATCGTGCGCGAATTCCTGACCGGCTGCGGGCTGGAGATCGAAGCCGGCCTCGGCAAGACCGGCATCGTCGCCACGCTTCGCGGCGAGACCGATGGCCCGGCGATCGCGCTCCGCGCCGACATGGACGCGCTCGCCATGCCTGAGGCGGCAGATCGACCCTGGCGCTCGACAGTCCCCGGCAAGATGCATGGCTGCGGCCATGACGGGCACACCGTCATGCTGCTCGGCGCCGCCCGGGCGCTGGCGAAGCGCAAGGACCTCGCCGGCACGGTGCATTTCGTCTTTCAGCCGGCCGAGGAAGGCCGCGGCGGCGCGAAGGCGATGGTCGAGGACGGCCTGTTCGACCGCTTCCGCATCGACCGCTTCTACGGCCTGCACAACATGCCGGGCATCCCGGTCGGGCAGATGGCGGTGGTCGAAGGGCCGCAGCTCGCCTCGTCCGACCACTGGCACGTCACCTTCCGCGGCGTCGGCACCCATGGCGGCAAACCGCATCTTGGCCGTGACCCGATCGTGGCCGCCGGCCAGTTCCTCTCCTCGCTGCAGACGATCGTCTCGCGCGGGACCGACCCGATCGACACCGCCGTGGTCAGCGCCTGCGCGCTCGCCGCCGGCGACTTCAAGGCGCTGAACGTCATCCCGGACGAGATTCGCATCGGCGGCACGGCGCGCACCTATTCGCATGCGACCCGCGACCGGGTGGAGGCCGAGATCGGCCGGGTCGCGGCGGGCATCGCCAGCGCCAACGGCATCGAGGCCGACTACCGCTTCATCCGGCAGATGCCGCCGGTGATCAACGAGTCCGACGCGACGCGCCGGGCGACGGAGGCCGCGCAGGCCGCCCTCGGCGCGGCGAGCGTGATGACCGCGTTCCCGCCGTCCACTGCCGGCGACGATTTCGCCATCTTCTCCAGCCGCGTGCCCGGCGCCTATGTCTGGCTCGGCAACGGCCCGGCGGAAGACGGCGCCCTGCACCACAACACGCGCTACGACTTCAACGACGACGCGATCCTGCCCGGCGTGGCGTTCTGGACGAGGCTGGTCGAACAGGAACTCGGCGGCTGACGTCGGTCGGCCCTTTACGAAGCCCCCTCACCGTCACGCTTCGCGTGCCACCTCTCCCCCACTGCGTGGGGGCGAGGAGGTGCAGCGTCGGCGATTGGCGTCACTCCTCGCCCCCATGAAATGGGGGAGAGGTGGATCGGGCGAAGCCCGAGACGGTGAGGGGGTGAGCACCCGTTTCGCCGCAGGCGAATTGAAAGGTCCAGTGGACCTTTCAAAGGTGCGAACGCCCGAGGCCATAGCCGAGGGCCGGACGACGACGCGTCACAGACCTGCCGTGACGCCCCTCCGCCTAGTCCACCCCGCGAGACCGCTCGCCAGCAGCTCCAGCGCCCCGGCCGCATCGACCCGCATCGCGACCTCGACCGCCACGCCACCGTCCACATCCCGCAGCAGCGCGCCGGCGTCCGGCCCGTCGCCGAGGTCGAGCGACAGCGCGATCTTCTCCACCCCGAACAGGCCCGGCCGTTCCGCATAGAGCATCACGCAGGGATCGTGCAGCGGCCGGCTCTCGCTGCCCGACTGGAAATAGGCCTCGATGAGATCGGCCGAGACGAGCGCCGGGGTGCTGTCGGACGCCCTCAGCCGCGCAAGGTAATCGCGCCCCGCGCGCACCTTGCGGGTCACGTCGAGCGGAATCAGCACCAGCGGCAGGCCCGCGCGCAGCACGATGTCCGCCGCCTCGGGGTCTGCCGCTAGATTGTATTCCGAACGCGGGCCGATATTGCCCCGTTCATCCACCGCGCCGCCCATGGCGACGATCCGGCCGATGCGTCTGGCGGCTGCGGGATCGTCCTCTACCAGCCGGGCAATGTTGGTCAGTGGCCCGAGCGCAAGGATGTCGATGCTGCCGGCAGGGCTGCCGAGCAGGGCCTCGGCAAGCCACTCCGACGCCCCCTCGAGCGGCGCGGCGGCCGGTTCGGGAAACGCGACGCCACCCAGCCCGTCGTCGCCGTGGATTTCTGCAACGTCGAACCCCTTGCGCGACAGCGGCTCCGATGCCCCCTCGACAACGGGAATATCGGACCGCCCGACCAGGGCCAGGATCCGGCCCGCATTGCGGGTCACGGTCCCTATGCTGATATTGCCTGCAACGGTGGTGATGCCGACGACCTCGAAGGTCGGCGAGGCGAGTGCGAACAGGATCGCGACCGCGTCGTCTATGCCCGGGTCGGTGTCGATGACGACCTTGCGCGTCATTCTGCGAACGCCGCCAGCACGCGAATCCAGGAGCGGATGCCCTTCCTGAAGCTCGACAGGTCGTATTTCTCGTTCGGGCTGTGGATGCGGTTGTCGAAGCGGGCGAAGCCGACGAACAGCGAGTCCATGCCAAGCCTGTCCTTGAACACGGTCGCGATGGGGATGGAGCCGCCCGTCCCGGCGATCGCCGAGCGCCCCCACTCGTCCTCCAGCGCGCCGAGCGTCTTCGTCAGCAGCGGGCTGTCGACCGGCATGACGGTCGCCGAGCTGGTGCCGTGGTTGCGGAACTCGACGGAGCAGTCGGCCGGGACCATTGCGCTGACATGGGCGCGGAAGGCGGCGGCGATCTTGTCGGGGTCCTGCCCCTCGACCAGCCGGAACGAGATTTTTGCATTGGCCTCCGCCGGGATCACCGCCTTGAACCCCTCGCCCGCATAGCCGCCCGAAATGCCGCTGACCTCGAAGGAAGGTCGCGACCAGACCTGCTCCAGCACCGAACGGCCCTTCTCGCCCGCCGGGATGGAAAGGCCGATGTCGCCGAGGAATTTTTCGGCATCGAAGGGCTGGCTCCTCCAGCGCTCGGCGAGCTCCACCGGCAGCTCCTTCACCCCGTCATAAAAACCTTCGAGGGCCACGCTGCCGTCCGGCCGGCGCAGGCTGGCGATGATCTCCGACATCACCTGCAGCGGATTGCGCGCCGCATTGCCGTAGATGCCGGAATGCAGGTCCCGGTCGGCGCAGCGCACCCAGAACTCTTCCTTGACGATGCCGCGCAGCATGGTGGTGATCGCCGGCGTCTCGGTGTCCCACATGTCGGTGTCGCAGACGAGCATGACGTCGGCCTTCAACTCCTCGGCCGCCTTTTCGAGAAAGCCCGGCAGGCTGGGACTGCCCGATTCCTCTTCGCCCTCCAGCAGCACCGAAACACGGATCGGCAGGCTGCCCGTCACGTCCTTCCAGGCGCGGCAGGCTTCGAGGAAGGTGAACAGAGCGCCCTTGTCGTCGGATGCGCCGCGCCCGACGATGTGCGCGTCGCCGTTCGGCTGCGGCACCAGCACCGGCTCGAACGGATCTGAATTCCACAGGTTCAGCGGATCGACCGGCTGCACGTCGTAGTGGCCGTAGAACAGCACATGCGGCCCGTCGCCGGAATGATCGTGCCCGACCACCATCGGATGGCCGGTGGTCTGGCGCACCGAAGCCTCGAAGCCCATCCCCGCGAGATCGGCCGCCAGCCACTCGGCGCAGCGCAGGCAATCGGCCTTGTAGGCCGGATCGGTCGAGACCGACGGGATGCGGATCAGCTCGAACAGGCGCCGAAGCGAGGCATCGATCCCTGCCTCTGCGTGAGCGAGGACGACGGGAAGCTGGGCGATCTGTTCTGTCATGCAATGCTCCGTAGGCCCGCGGCATCCCATCCGGCTATGGATGGAATCGCCACGGTCCCGGGAGTTCTAGCCCCTTACGACCCTGCTGACACGCCCCCTCCACCACACTGTCGTGGTCCTCGCGCGGCATACGCCCCCTCCACCACGCTTCGCGTGGTCCCCCTCCCCCGCTTCGCAGGGGAGTATCGGGTGCCGCACGGCCGCGCCCTGATCCTCCCCCGTTTACGGGGGAGGGGGACCGCCGAAGGCGGTGGAGGGGGCGTATGCTTGGGAGGGCCACGCGAAGCGTGGTGGAGGGGGTGTTCGTAGCCCGGCGAGACGAAGACACAACTTCAGGTACTGTGCATCGATTTCCGCGCCCCTCTCCCGCAATCCCTTGTTCTCGTTCGCAATTCCTCCACGCTGAACTTTTTTCCATCCACCCTTTCCCGCGATGCCCCACACTATGGCCGGTCGAAAGGAGCAGGCGATGGGTTGGAAGGAAAAGACAGGGACGGACGTGCTGGACCGCATCGTCATGCTGTTGCTTTCCCTTGCCAATCTCGCCGAACAGGCGGCCGGCCGGTCTTATTCGGTTCGCTCGGCCGCACTGGCCTATCTGTGGGTGGCCGATGCGGAGGTCAGGGACTATATCGTCGGTCGGATATGCAACGAGCCCGGAAGGCTGTGGTCGCCGGCCGTGCCGATGGTCCGCTACGGCACCGATCCCGCCGACGCGCTTGCCCTCGCCGTGTCGCTGCGTGCCTTTGCGATGATCATCCTGAACATGGCAGCGCGGATCCGTCGCCTGACGGTCCTGGACGAGGCCGCATTCGGCGATGAAGACCACGGCAATGGACCGTCCGGTCGCGCGCGGCAAACGAGCCGCGAGGGTCGCGACATCCTCAGCAATGCCTTCCCCCCTGGGAGGGAGCAGGCAATCGACACATCGTAGACCGCGCCAAACGTCGCGCGCAGTCCATCCCCTGCGAGAATCGGCCGAACCGGGCGCAATGCATGCGTGCCCGGGCGAGGTCGCGTACGCTCACGCCCCCGCGTCGATCCGTGCCATCTCTGCCTTGAAGGTCGAGGCGACCTGCAGCGCGTCGCGCATCACCTTCTTGCGCTCCAGAGTCACCACCTCGCGCTCGCGCATCAGCCATTTTCCGGCCACCATCGTGTCGCGCACATCGCCCGCCATCGCTGTGAAGACCAGGGTCGAATAGATGTCGTAGATCGGCTGGCAGCGCGGCGCCGAGAGGTCGATGCGGATCAGGTCGGCCTGCTTGCCGGCCTCCAGCGAGCCGATGGTCGCATCGAGCCCCAGCACCTTCGCGCCTTCCGCGGTGGCCATGCGGATCACCTCCACCGCCTGCATCGGCTTGCGGCTGTGGCCGAGGATCTTCTGGAACATCGACACCGGTCCGAACTGCGCGAACAGGTCGAGCGTGTTGCCGCTCATCGCGCCGTCGGTGGCAATCCCGACCGGAATGCCCGCCCGGCGCATCGTCTCGACCGGTGCGATGCCGCGCCCGGCCTTGCCGTTGGAGCGCGCATTGTGCGCGACGCACACGCCGGCATGCGCCATCTTGTCGATGTCGCTCTCCGAAACCTGCATGCAATGGGCGCAGATCAGGCCCTTGCGCAGCAGCCCCGCCTTCTCCACCGTCTCGACCGGCGTGCAGCCAAAATTCGTCCGCGCCCACTCGACCTCCTGGTCGGTCTCCGCGACATGCATCTGCACCGGCACGCCGGGATGGTCCTCGGCGAAGCGTGCGACGCGCCGCATCACCTCGATCCCCGTCGAATAGGGCGCGTGCGGCGCGATCGAGGGCGTGACGCGCGGATGGTCGCCATACGCTTCGACCAGTTTGTCGACCAGCGCAAAGCCTTCGTCGAAGCTCTTGTGGTCGGGCGGATCGAAGTCGGCCAGCGTCTGGCCGAGCACACCGCGCATGCCGGCCTCGTCCACCACGGCGGCGACCTCGGTCTCGTAGTAATACATGTCGGCGACGGTGGTGACGCCGCCCATGATCATCTCGAGCGCGGCATGCGCGCTGCCCGCGCGCACCGCCTGCGGCGTGACGAACTTGCGCTCCAGCGGCAGCATGTAGCGGAACAGCCGGTCGTCGACATCTTCGCCGAGGCCCCGGAAGAAGGTCATCGCCATGTGGCAGTGCGGATTGACCATGCCCGGCATCAGCACGTCGCCGCCGAAATCGACCGTTTCAGCACCGGGAATGTGGGGCGGGACGCCCGCGCCCGTCGCCGTGATCGTCTCGCCGTCGACCTGCACCCAGCCGTTCTCGACCACCGGCATGTCGGCGGTGCAGGGGAGGAGGAGGGCGTTGGTGAGCAGGAGGGTCATGGCAACCGACCGGCGTCAGCCGCGGGTTTGAGACCCCCCCTCTGGCCTGCCGGCCATCTCCCCCTCAAGGGGGAGATCGGCTGTCGCGAAGGCTTTCGCCAATCGCCAGCCTCGCAGAAAGAGCGGGATCGCCGGAGCTGCCAATCTCCTCCCTTGAGGGGGAGATGGCCGGCAGGCCAGAGAGGGGTGTTTCCGGCCAAGTCCACCCTAAGCTTCCACCCCCAGCACACAGCACTGATCCGGCACCGGCACCAGCGTCGCAGCCGAGCCTGGCTCCAGCGGTTCCGACAGAGCACCATTCGCGACGATCGGGCCTGCGGCTGTCTCGCACTGGTACTCGGTAAGCCCGACCGAGATAGGTGCGCAGACCCGTCGTCGCCGGCATCCCCTCGCCCGCTCCGGCCATCACCTTCAGCCCGTCCGCGCGGCTCGCGAAGACGAAGCTGTCGGGAATCTCGCCGAAGCGCTCGCGCGACAGCGTCAGTTTCGCGCCGCCCGCCGCCTCGGCCGTCACGCCCGCGCCGTCGCGGGCGATGACCTTCATCGAGATCAGGTTCTCGAAACCGACGAAGCGGGCGACGAAGGCGTTGGCCGGGCGCTGGTAGAGCGTCTCGGGCGTGTCGAACTGCATGATGCGGCCGGCATTCATGATCGCCACGCGGTCGGAGATCGAGAACGCCTCCTCCTGATCGTGGGTGACGTAGACGGCGGTGGTGCGGTTGGCGCGCTGCAGCTGGCGGATCTCGACGCGCATGTCGATCCGGAGCTTGGCGTCGAGGTTGGACAGCGGCTCGTCGAACATCAGGAGCGGCGGCTCGATGACCAGCGCCCGCGCCAGCGCCACACGCTGCCGCTGGCCGCCGGACAGCGCACCGGGCAGCCGGTCGGCGAGCGGCGCCAGGCCGACGCGCTCCAGCATGCCGCGCGCCCGCTTCTCTCGCTCCGCACCCGCCACCCCGCGCTGCTTCAGTCCGAAGGCGACGTTCTCGAGCACTGTAAGATGCGGGAACAGCGCATAGTTCTGGAAGACGAGGCCGATATCGCGCTTGTAGGCCGGCAGGCGGGTGAGATCGCGCCCGCCGAGCGTGATCGTGCCGGAGGTCGGCTCGAGGAAGCCGGCGATGAGGCGCAGCGTCGTCGTCTTGCCGCAGCCGGACGCGCCGAGCAGCGAGACCAGCTCGCCCTCGCCCACGTCGAGCGACAGGTTTTCCAGCACCTTGGTCGTGCCGTAGTGGGCGGTGACGTTTCGGACGGAGAGCGGCTGGGTCATGAGGTCACTTCGTCAGGAAGGTCAGGCCGAGCGTCCGCTCCACGATCGCCATGACGAGCACGGTGAGAAGCATCAGCAGCACAGAGACGGAGGCGATCACGGGATCGAAGAACTGCTCGACATGGGCGAGGATCTGGATCGGCAGGGTGGATATGCCGGGGCCGGTCAGGAACAGCGAGGTCGACACGTCGTTGATCGAGGTAATGAAGGCGAGGATGAAGGCCGCGATCACGCCCGAGCGGACGTTGGGCAGCACGATGGTGAAGAAGGTCTTGGCCGGCGGGCTGCCGAGCGAGATCGCCGCTTCCTCGATCGAGAAGTCGAACGAGGCAAGGCTCGCCGAGATCACCCGCACAGCATAGGGCAGCACCAGTAGCGTGTGGCCGATGAGGAGCGTCGGGAAGATCGGCAGCGATGCGCCGACCGCCACCGATTTCAGCAGCGAGAAGCCCAGCACGATCTCCGGTACGAGGATCGGCAGCACGAAGACGGTCGACAGCCAGGCCGGCAGCTGTATGCGGTAGCGATTGAGCGCGTAGGCAGCGGGGATGCCGAGGATCAGCGCGAGCGCAGTCGCGAGGACGGCGAGTTGCATGCTGGTGACAATGGTGCGCCGGAAAGCGCCGATCTCGAAGATGCGCTCGAACCAGCGCAGCGTCAGTCCCTGCGGCGGGAAGGTGAGATAGGATGTGTCCGACACGGCCGCGCCGAGGACGATGATCAGCGGGCCGACCAGGAAGATGTAGACGGCGATCGTCAAAAGGATCAGCGGAAGGGGAATCTTGGTCGCCATCATGTCGCCATCGGGTTGAGGCGCTTCGCGACGCGGGTCATCAGGAGCACGATCGCGATGGTGATCACGACCATGATCGTCGCGATCGTCGAGGCGCTGATCCAGTCGAAGTTCACCATTGCCTGCTGGTACATCAGCGTGCCCATCACCATCTGCTTCTCCCCGCCGAGAAGCTGCGGCGTCGCGTAGGAGGTGAACGATCCGGTGAAGACCAGCACCGCGCCGACGATCAGGCCGGGCACGGCGAGCGGGAAGACGACCTGCCGGAACGTGGCGCCCGGGCTCGCACCCAGCGACGACGACGCCTGGATCAGGTCGTCCGGGATGTTCTCCAGCACGCCGACGAGCGTCAGGATCATCAGCGGCGTGAACAGATAGACCATCGCCACGATGACCGAACCTTGCGTGTAGAGCATGGCGAAAGGCTCGGACGTAATGCCGAGCCCCATCAGCGTCGTGTTGAGGATGCCGTTCTTGCCGAGGATGATCAGCCAGGCGAAGGAACGGACCACAACGCCGGTGAGCAGCGGGAACACGGCGGCGATGATCAGCACGCTCTTCAAGTTGCGCGGCACGCGCGAGACGACATAGGCCGTCAGGAAGCCGAGCAGCAGCGAGATGGCCGTCGTTGCGAGCGAGATTTCCAGCGTCCGCCAGAGCACGCGACGTCGGAAGCCGCTGGAGAAGAAGTTGATGTAAGGCGCAAAGGGGCCGGCCCCCTCTCCGAAGGTCGAGCCGATGGTGCCGGCGACGGGCAGGATGAGGAACAGCGCGACGAGCAGCGTCGCCGGCAGCGCGAGCCACCAGCCGATGTAGCGTTTCAGCATGGCATTGCCGCCGGCGGGAGGAGTGGGAGGCCAATCACGGGACTATAACGTCGGACGCAAACCGGCCGCCCGGCCGTGGGCCGGCTGCCTGCGGTAGCTCCCCGGCGTTCGCGACCTTTCATCGTGCCACCGGCACGATGAATTCGCTTCGCGAACCGGTCGCTCACCCACCGAAAATCTCGTTCCAGCGCTCGATCCAGCCGCCCTTGGCGGCATTGAGCTTGGAATAGTCGATCCGCTTCAGGTTCTTGATCATGTCGGCGCCGTAGGTCCACTGCACCGCCTGTTCCGGCGTCAGCGTCACTGCGGTCGCGACCGGCGCATCGACGCCGTTCTCGGCCAGCGTCTGTTGCAACTTCGGGTCTAGGATGAAGTTGATGAACTCGTGCGCCAGCTCCGGCTCGGCCGCGCCCTTCGGAATGTTGACCGTGTTCAGCGTCGCGATCGCGTCCGGCAGGTCGGCCCACTTGATGGTCGGGACCGCCTTCTTGAGCTGGCCGAGCACGAAGTCCTGCGCCAGCGAGGCGGTGACCTCGCCGGTCGAGAACAGGTTCACCAGCTCGGAGCCCGTGTTGTAGTTCTTGACCACGTTCGGCTTGATCTTCTCGATCTCGGCGAAGGCCGGATCGGCATTGGTGAAGGCATCGGTGCCGGCCTTGTCGCCGGCGAGGAGCACGACCATCGGGCCGGCGGTCGTGGTGATGCCCGGCAGCGACAGCGAGGCCTTGAGGTCCTCGCGCCACAGGTCCGCCCAGGAGGTGATCGGCTTCACCTTCGCCTCGTCGTACATGATGCCGACGCGGCCGATCGTGTAGGCCGGGCCGTAGCCGCCCTGCGGATCCTTGGCAAGGTCGTAGAGGCCGGCCAGGTTGGGGATCTTCGCAGGGTCGACCTTCTGGAACAGGCCTTCCTCGATGCCGATCTGCGAATAGGAATCGGTGAAATAGGCGACGTCGACGCCCGCACCGCCGCGCTGCTTGATCTTGTTGAGGCGGTCGGCATTGTTGCCGGTCTCGAACACCAGCTCGCAGCCGCACTTCTCCTGGAACGGCTTGACGATGAACTGGTCGAGCTTCTCGCCGTTGAAGCCCCACCACGAGATCGTCAACGTCTTGGCCTCGGCGGATGCCACCGAGAGCGCGAGTGTCGATGCCGCTGCCAGAATCGCAGTGCGGAAGATGTTCATGAGGTGCCCCTGTCAATATGCCCCCGCCGTCTCTTGCCGGCGTGGCGGTTTGTCCATTCAAGCTTATTTTTGAAGCCATACGCCCGCAAGCCCAAAGAAACGGCAAGCGGTGGACGAAACGGCAGCAGTTGCCCGCCGCGGCGGAAAGGTCTTATCAAGGCGCGACCTTGTTTTCCCGGAAAGCCGGCTCATGGCGACGATCAATCCCAAGCTCGACGACGCGGCCCGCGCCGGCTGGCTCTACTACGTCGCCGGCAATACGCAGGACCAGATCGCCGCCAAGCTCGGCGTCTCGCGCCAGTCGGCGCAGCGGCTCGTGTCGCTTGCCGTGGCGGAAGGGTTGGTCAAGGTGCGCATCGACCATCCGATCGCGCAGTGCCTCTCACTGGCCAAGGACCTGACCGAGCGATTCGGCCTGTCCTATTGCGAGGTGGTGCCGAGCGATCCCGGCTCCGCGTCCAACACGCTCGGCGTCGCCCAGGCGGTCGCGGCCGAAATCGAGCGCTGGCTCGGCAGGAACGAGCCGATCGTGCTCGCCATGGGCACGGGGCGCACGCTGAAGGCTGCGGTCGAACAGCTTCCTTCGATCGACGGGCCGCAGCACAAGGTGGTGTCGCTGACGGGCAATATCGGCCCGGACGGGTCCGCAGCCTACTACAACGTTGTCTTTACGATGGCCGACACGGTGAAGTCGCGGTCTTTCCCCATGCCGCTGCCGGTCATCGCCTCGTCGAAGGCCGAGCGCGACATGCTGCATGCACAGGCGATGATCCGCCCTACCCTCGAACTCGCCGCCCGCGCGGACGTCACCTTCGTCGGCATCGGCGAACTCGGCCCCACGGCCCCGCTCGTTCTCGACGGTTTCGTGTCGGAAGCCGAGCTGCTGGCCCTGCGCAAGGCCGGCGCGGTCGGCGAGATCGTCGGCTGGGCGTTCGACCAGGACGGCGCCTTCATCGACGGCATGACCAACGACCGAGTCGCGTCCGCCCCGATCCCGGACCGCTCCCGCTCGCTCGTCATCGCGGCGGCGATGGGCAAGGCCAAACTCCCTGCCATTTCCGCCGCCATTCGCGGCCGGCTCGTCAATGGGCTGATCACCGACGAGGCAACGGCTGAGGCTCTCCTGCAGCTGCCATAGCCAAGCTTATATCGCATGCGGCAGGATGGCGAGGGCGCGGCGCGTGCCCTCGTCGGCCGCGCGCTGCCTGATGCCGTGTTCGACCAAGTCGACGATGTCGACATCTTCCCGGAGACCGACGTCCTGCCGCAAATAGGCCGGCAGTGCCGCGAGATGCTGCACAGCCATGGCATTCCTGCGCTTTCTGGCGTGTTCTCGGATCAGAACCCGTGTTGCGCGGCGCATGTTGGCAAGGATCGAACGAATGATTGCGATCGACATGGAAACCTCCTTCCGGCAGAATCCGATGTCGTCGATATGGGCCATCAGCGCCTTGCCGACCAATCGAACGTGGCGCGCTATAGATCAACAGGCCTTATGCATGTCGAGCCGTCTTCCCCCTCTGTCAGCACTTCGCGCCTTCGAGGCGGCGGCCCGGCATCTGAGCTTTACCCGCGCAGCCGAAGAACTCGCCATGACCCAGGCGGCCGTGAGCTACCAGATCAAGGTCCTGGAAGAGCGGGTCGGCTCCGCGCTGTTCGTACGCAGGCCGAGGCAGGTGCTGCTGACCGAGACGGGGCAGGCCTTGGCGATCGCGTCGACGGACGCCTTCAGGAAGATCGCGGAGGCCTACGAGACCGCGCGGACCGGCCAGGGCACGCTCTCGATCAGCACGATCCCCACCTTCGCCGCGAACTGGCTGGCGCTGCATCTCGGCGCCTTCCAGATGGACAATCCGAGGATCGCGGTACGGATCGAGACATCGGACCTTCTTGCCGACCTGGCGCGCGACAACATCGACGTCGCCATACGCTCGAGTTCGATCGGACAGTGGGCCGGACTGGATTCGCATTTCCTGTTTCGTGAAACCTTCACCCCGATGCTCAGCCCCGCGCTTGCCGCCAGCATCGGCGGCGTGCACGAACCCGCCGACCTGCTCAGGCTTCCCATCGTCGATGCGGGCGACCCTTGGTGGGCGACCTGGTTTGGCCTCGCCGGGGTAGACGCGGCCTCCGCGCTTGCGACGCGTCCGCGAAGCCAGTTCGGCTCGCAGAGCTATGAAGGCCGTGCCGTCGTCGCGGGTCTCGGGGTCGGCATTCTCACTCCGGCGATGTTCACCCAGGAACTTGCGGCCGGAAGCCTGATCCAGCCTTTCGACATCCTCGGCCATGACAACCATTCCTACTGGCTGGTCCATCAGTCGGCCCGTCGCAACGTGCCGAAGATTCGCGCCTTTCGCGAATGGCTGCTTGGCGAGCTCGCCCGCTCCACTCCCTGACGCGCGCCCGCGTGCTGCGCCGCAGCAACGAATCCGTCTTGACCTAAATCAGAGAGTGTGAGTAATTGCCCAAAGCCAAGGCATTTGCTCAATAAGGCTGTTTGGGAGGAAATCGATGACATTCAGGACGCTCATCCTGGGCGCGTGTTCCACGCTTGCCCTTGCCTGGTCGGCCCAGGCGGAGACGCTCACCATCGCCACGGTCAACAATGGCGACATGATCCGCATGCAGAAGCTGACGGACGACTTCACCTCGAAGAATCCGGACATCCAGCTCAACTGGGTGACGCTCGAGGAGAACGTGCTGCGCGAGCGCGTCACGACCGACATCGCCACCAAGGGCGGCCAGTACGACGTGATGACCATCGGCACCTACGAGGTTCCGATCTGGGCGAAGCAGAACTGGCTCCTGCCGCTCGACAATCTCGGCGCCGACTACGACGTCGACGACCTTCTGCCCGCCATCCGCGGCGGTATCTCGGCCGACGGCAAGCTCTACGCCGCGCCGTTCTACGGCGAAAGCTCGATGGTGATGTATCGCACCGACCTGATGGAGAAAGCCGGACTCAAGATGCCCGACGCGCCCACCTGGGAGTTCATCGGCGAGGCCGCCCGCAAGATGACCGATCGCGCCGCCGGCATCAACGGCATCTGCCTGCGCGGCAAGGCCGGCTGGGGCGAGAACATGGCCTTCCTGACCGCCATGTCTAATTCCTTCGGCGCACGCTGGTTCGACGAGGAGTGGAAGCCGCAGTTCGACCAGCCCGAATGGAAGAACACGCTCGACACCTATGTGAAGCTGATGACCGATGCCGGCCCGCAGGGCGCGTCCTCCAACGGGTTCAACGAGAACCTGGCGCTGTTCCAGCAGGGAAAGTGCGGCATGTGGATCGACGCCACGGTCGCCGCCTCCTTCGTGTCCAACCCGAAGGACTCCACCGTCGCCGACAAGGTCGGCTATGCGCTCGCCCCCGACAACGGCCTCGGCAAGCGCGGCAACTGGCTGTGGGCGTGGAACCTCGCAGTACCCCGCCGGCACGCAGAAGGCGGAGGCCGCGCAGAAGTTCATCGCCTGGGCGACCGGCAAGTCCTATCTCGACCTCGTCGCCTCCAAGGAAGGTTGGGCCAACGTGCCTCCGGGCACCCGCACCTCGCTCTATGCGAACCCGGAATACCAGAAGGCCGCCCCCTTCGCGAAGATGACGCTTGACTCGATCAATGCGGCCGACCCGACTAAGCCGACGGTGAAGCCGGTTCCCTATGTCGGCGTGCAGTTCGTCGCGATCCCCGAGTTCCAAGGTCTCGGCACCACCGTCGGCCAGCTCTTCTCGGCGGCACTTGCCGGCCAGATGTCGGTCGACGATGCGCTGAAGCAGGCGCAGGACGCCGCCACCGCCGCGATGAAGGAAGGCGGCTACATCCAATAGGCAACCTCCCGGTGCCTCGGCCGTCCGGACCCCGTCCGGGCGGCCACCTTTTCCGAGCCAGCAGACCATCTGAGGACGTAGCGTTCCGGCCCTCACCCGGCCTCCGCTTCGCTCGGCCACCCTCTCCCCCGTGGGGAGAGGAGGTTGGTCAGCCTGTCCGCCATCTGGAATGGGGATTGGCTGCGAACGTCGGATCAACTCCTCTCCCCTCGGGGGGAGAGGGTGGCCGAGCGAAGCGGAGGCCGGGTGAGGGGGATTCGGGACAGACTTCGAGAATCCGGACGACTGGAGGAACATCATGGCCACGCGACAGACCCGCACGCTTGCCCGACTGATGATGGCGCCGTCGGTGGTGCTTTTGTTCATCTGGATGATCGTGCCGCTGGCGATCACGCTGTGGCTGTCGTTCCAGCAGTACAACCCGCTCAATCCGATGCGCGACGGCTTCGTCGGCTTCGCCAACTACGCCCTGTTCTACTCCAACCCGGCCTTCTTCTTCGCGATCCTCAACACGCTGATCATCGTCGCCGCGGTGCTGCTGATCACTGTCGTCGGCGGCATCCTGCTCGCGCTCTTGCTCGACCAGCCGATCTTCGGCCAGGGCTTCGTCCGCATCCTCGTGATTTCGCCATTCTTCGTCATGCCGCCGGTGGCGGCGCTGGTGTGGAAGAACATGATCCTGCACCCGGGCTATGGCGTCTCGGCCGACCTCGCCCGCTTCCTCGGCCTGCAGCCGGTCGACTGGTTTGCACAGTATCCGCTGTTCTCGATCATCATGATCGTCGCCTGGCAGTGGCTGCCCTTCGCGACGCTGATCCTTTTGACCTCGCTGCAGTCGCTCGACGGCGAGCAGAAGGAGGCGGCGGAGATGGATGGGGCCGGCGCGCTGTCGCGGTTCTGGTACCTGACGTTGCCACACATGTCGCGGGCGATCACGGTGGTAATCCTGATCCAGACGATCTTCCTGCTCGCGGTCTATGCCGAGATCCTGGTCACGACGAACGGCGGGCCGGGCTATGCGTCCACCAACCTGCCCTTCCTCGTCTACCAGAAGGCGTCGCTGGAATTCAAAATCGGCCAGGCGTCCGCCGGCGGCATCATCGCCGTGATCCTCGCCAACATCGTCGCCTTCTTCGCCATGCGCGCGGTCGGCAAGAACCTGGACAAGTGAGAGAGAACGACGATGGCACGCAGGGTTACCACGCAGCACAAGGTCGTAGCGACGGTCGCCGCCTGGATTGTGGCGCTGATCATCTTCTTCCCGATCCTCTACACCGTCATCACCTCGTTCAAGTCCGAGACCGAGGCTATTGCCGGCTTCCAGCTCATCCCATCCTTCACGACCGAGAGCTATGCGGAGGTTCAGGGCCAGCATACAACTACTTCAAGCCGTTCATGAATTCGGTGATCCTGTCGGTCGGCTCGACGCTTCTGGCGCTGCTGATCGCGATCCCGGCCGCCTGGGCGATGGCGTTCTCGCCAACCAAGCGCACCAAGGACGTGCTGATGTGGATGCTGTCGACCAAGATGATGCCGGCGGTGGCCGTGCTGTTCCCAATGTACATCATCTTCCGCGACCTCGGCCTGCTCGATTCCCGCATCGGGCTTGCCGTGATGCTGACCATGATCAACCTGCCGATCGTGGTGTGGATGCTCTACACCTATTTCCGCGAGATTCCGGGCGAGATCCTGGAAGCGGCGCGGATGGACGGCGCCTCACTGTGGAACGAGATCGTCCACGTGCTGACGCCGATGGCAGTGCCCGGCATCGCCTCGACGATGCTGCTCAACATCATCCTCGCCTGGAACGAGGCGTTCTGGACGATCCGGCTGACGACGACGGAGGCCGCGCCGCTCACTGCCTTCATCAGCTCGTTCTCCAGCCCGCAGGGACTGTTCTGGGCGAAGCTGTCGGCCGCCTCAACGCTCGCCATCGCGCCGATCCTGATCATGGGCTGGTTCAGCCAGAAGCAGCTCGTGCGCGGCCTGACATTCGGCGCCGTGAAGTAGCGCCCACGCAACATTCCGGGAGGGACTGAAATGGGCAACATCACGCTCAGGAACGTGTCGAAATCCTTCGGCGCGACGAACATCATCCCCGACATCGACCTCGTCATCGAGGACGGCGAGTTCGTGGTCTTCGTCGGGCCGTCGGGATGCGGCAAGTCCACGCTGCTCCGCCTCATCGCGGGGCTTGAGGACACGAGCGGCGGCACGATCGAGATCGACGGGCGCGACGTCACCAACGAGGCGCCGGCCAAGCGCAAGCTCGCCATGGTGTTCCAGTCTTACGCGCTCTACCCGCATATGACGGTGGCGAAGAACATCGCCTTCCCGTTAAAAATGGCGGGCGAGGACCAGGCCACGATCGACCGCAAGGTGAAGGCCGCGGCCGCGACGCTTAACCTCACCAATTATCTCGAACGCCGGCCCGGCCAGCTCTCGGGCGGCCAGCGCCAGCGCGTCGCCATCGGCCGCGCCATCGTGCGCCAGCCATCTGCCTTCCTGTTCGACGAGCCCTTGTCCAACCTCGACGCTGCACTTCGCGGCACGATGCGGCTGGAGATCTCGGAACTGCACCAGCAGCTCAAGACGACGATGATCTACGTCACGCACGACCAGGTCGAGGCGATGACGATGGCCGACAAGATCGTCGTGCTCAACGCCGGCAATATCGAACAAGTCGGCTCGCCGCTGGAACTCTACAAATCGCCGAAGAACCTCTTCGTCGCCGGCTTCATCGGCTCGCCGAAGATGAACTTCGTCACCGGGGTCGCGGCGTCGAAGCACAATGCGGCCACGATCGGCATCCGGCCCGAGCACCTCAAGGTCTCGACTGCGTCCGGCGATTGGAAGGGCACGGTCGGGGTCGCCGAGCATCTCGGCTCCGACACGTTCCTGCATGTGAACTCGGAGGTCGGCACGCTGACGGTGCGCGCCGATGGCGAGATCCATGTCGACCACGGCGACGAAGTCTGGCTGACGCCTGATGCCACCAAGCTGCACCGCTTCGACCAGGACGGAAAGGCGATCCGCTGATGCGTCTGGAAGGCAAGTCCGCGCTGATCACGGGAGCGGCGCGCGGCATCGGCCGCGCCTTCGCCGAGGCCTATGTGCGTGAGGGCGCGACGGTGGCGATCGGCGACATCAATGTCGATGCGGCGACGGCAACCGCCGCCGAGATCGGACCGAAGGCCTATGCAGTGTCGCTCGACGTGACGCGGCAGGACTCGATCGACGCGGCGGTCAAGGCGGTCGAGGCGCGCGCGGGCGGCGTAGATATCCTCATAAACAACGCGGCGCTGTTCGACCTCGCGCCGATCGTCGACATCACGCGCGAAAGCTACGACCGGCTGTTCTCGGTCAATGTCGCGGGCGCGCTGTTCATGCTGCAGGCCGTAGCGAAATCGATGATCGCGCGGGGGCGCGGCGGCAGGATCATCAACATGGCGAGCCAGGCCGGACGGCGCGGCGAGGCGCTCGTCGGCGTCTATTGCGCTACCAAGGCGGCGATGATCTCGCTGACGCAGTCGGCGGCGCTGGACCTCATTCGGCACGGCATCAACGTCAACGCCATCGCGCCGGGTGTGGTCGACGGCGAGCACTGGGACCACGTCGATTCGCTGTTCGCGAAATATGAGGGCCGCAAGCCGGGCGAGAAGAAGAAGCTGGTCGGCGAGGCCGTGCCCTATGGGCGCATGGGCACCGCCGCCGATCTCACCGGCATGGCCGTTTTCCTGGCTTCAGCGGAAGCCGACTACATTGTCGCCCAGACCTACAACGTCGACGGCGGCAACTGGATGAGCTGAGGATCACGACAATGCCGACCAGGCTCACAGCCCAGAACCTCGACAGGTTGCCCAAGGACGTCGCCGTGCCACGCTATGACCGCGCGCGTCTCTCCGGCGGCATACTGCATTTCGGCGTCGGCAACTTCCACCGTGCACACCAGGCGGTCTATCTGGACGACCTGTTCAATCTCGGCTCCGGTCACGACTGGGCGATCGTCGGCGCGGGCGTGCTCGACGCGGACGCTGCCGCGCGGGAAAAATTCGAGCGGCAGGACTGGCTGACCACCGTCGTCGAGCAGGACGCGACACGGATGTCGGCGCGGGTGACGGGCGCGATGGTCGACTACCTGAAACCCGGCGATGCCACAGCGATCATTGAAAAGCTCGCGGATCCGGCGATCCGCATCGTCTCGCTGACCATCACCGAGGGCGGCTATTTCATCGACCCGGCGACCGGGGCATTCAACGCCGCCCATCCCGCGATCGTCGCCGATGGTGCGCGCCCGGGCTCGCCGAAGACCGTGTTCGGCCTGATCGTGGCCGGGCTGAAGCGCCGTAGGGCAAGGGGCGTCCAGCCCTTCACCGTCATGTCCTGCGACAACATTCCCCACAACGGGGTGGTGACGCGCAACGCGGTGGTGGGGCTGGCGAAGCTCTCCGACCCTACGCTCGCCGGCTGGATCCGCAACGAGATCGCCTTCCCTAACGGGATGGTGGACCGGATCACGCCCGCGACCGGCGAGCGGGAGCGCCACATCGCCGCCGATCAGTTCGGCATAGAGGACGAATGGCCGGTGTTCTGCGAGACCTTCCGGCAATGGGTGCTGGAGGACAATTTCCCCGCCGGCCGCCCGGCGCTGGAGAAGGTCGGCGTCCAGTTCGTGCTGGACGTGACGCCCTACGAGCACATGAAGATCCGCATCCTCAACGGCGGCCACGCGGTGATCGCCTACCCTGCCGGGCTGATGGACATCGAGTTCGTGCATGAGGCAATGGCGCATCCGCTGGTGCTGGGCTTCCTGCGCAAGGTGGAGCACGAGGAGATCATTCCCGTGCTGCCGCCGGTTCCAAACACCAGTCTTACCGACTACTACGCCTTGATCGAGGAGCGCTTCGCCAATCCGAAGATCGGCGACACGGTGCGGCGGCTCTGCCTCGACGGGTCGAACCGCCAGCCGAAATTCATCGTGCCGAGCATCGCGGACCGGCTGGCGCGCGGCGAAGGCGTGTCGGGCCTCGCGCTCGAATCGGCACTCTGGTGCCGCTACTGCTACGGCGTCAGCGATTCCGGCCGCGAGATTGCGCCGAACGATCCCGGCTGGGACCGGTTGCAGGTGGTCTCGCACGCCGCGAGGTCGGAGCCGTCGGCCTGGCTGTCGATGGACGATGTCTACGGCGCCGTCGGCGAAGCGCCCGCCTTTCGAGCAAGCTTCGCCGAATGGCTGCGCCATCTGTGGACCGACGGCACGGAGGCGACCTTGCGCCGCTATCTCGGATCGTAGAGAAGGCGGTGCCGCAATGAAACGGGCCGGGTCAAGGAGGCGGCAGCCCCGGTCGCGACGGATGGTTGCATGAGTGTTCGCCCCGGTCTTGTCATCTTCGATTGTGACGGCGTGCTGGTCGACAGCGAGCCGCTCTCGATCGACGTGCTGACGAACTATTTCGTCGAGCTCGGCGCACCGCTGGCCGCGGACCTTGCCTATACGCGCTTCCTCGGCCGCTCGATGGCGACGATCGTGTCGATCATGCATGAGGATTTCGGGCTGCAAGTCACCGACGCGCATCTGGATGTGCTGCGCGGACGGCTGAACGACCGCTTCCGCCGCGACCTGAAGCCGATTCCGTTCATCGCCGACGCGCTGGCGCGCATTTCCGGGCCGCGCTGCGTGGCCTCCTCCTCCAAGCCGGAACGGATACGACTCTCATTGTCGCTGACGGGCCTACTGGAAAGCCTTGAGCCGCACATATACAGTTCCACCATGGTGAAGCACGGCAAGCCGGCGCCCGACCTCTTCCTGCATGCGGCGCGCGAGATGGGCGCGCAGCCGCGGGACTGCGTCGTAGTCGAGGACAGTCCGGCCGGCATCCAGGCGGCCAAGAGCGCCGGGATGCGGGTGCTCGCCTTTACGGGAGGAACACATGCCGCGCCGAGCGGGCTCCGCGCAGCAGTCGAGGCGCTCGCACCGGACGCGATCTTCGACGACATGCGCCTTCTTCCCGACCTGATCCTTCCGGGCACGCCGGCGACCTGACCGTGGCGCGCGGCCTGATCTGCGCCGTCGATGTCGGAACCGGCAGCGCCCGCGCCGGCATCTTCGACGCGGCCGGCCGGCAGCTTGGCCGGGGCGAGCAGCCGATCGCGATGAACCGTCCGTCGGCAAACCAGGCGGAGCATGATTCCGAGGACATCTGGCGTGCCGTGTGCCGCGCGGTGCAGTCTGCGAGGACGAAAGCGGCGGCCGGGCCGGACGACATCTGCGCGCTCGCCTTCGACGCGACATGCTCGCTGGTGGTGCGCGGGGCGGACGGGCGCCAGCTCTCCGTGTCGGCCGGCGGCGAGAGCGGGTGGGACACGATCGTCTGGCTCGACCACCGTGCGCTCGCCGAGGCCGACGAATGCACCGCCACCGGCCATCCGGTGCTCAACCATATCGGCGGGGTGATGTCGCCGGAAATGCAGACGCCGAAGCTGATGTGGCTGAAGCGGAACGCGTCGGCGACCTGGGCGGCGGCCGGTCATTTCTTCGACCTCGCCGACTTCCTCACCTGGAAGGCGACGGGAACGACGGCGCGCTCGCAATGCACGCTGACGACGAAATGGACCTACCTGGCACATGACGGTGGTTGGCGGCGCGATTTCTTCGACAGGGTCGGCCTGGGCGACATGCTCGCCCGCGGTGGCCTGCCGGACGAGGCCAGCGCAGTCGGCACAGCCATCGGCAAGGTGACGCCGGCGGCAGCCGATGAACTCGGCCTGTCGCCATCCTGCCTCGTCGGTCCCGGAATGATCGACGCGTTCGCCGGCTCGCTCGGCGTGATCGGCGCGCATGCCTCCGAGGCTGCCGACCGGCACCTGGCGCTGATCGCCGGCACGTCGAGTTGCGTGATGGCGTTTGCCGGCGATGCGCGCATGGTGCCGGGCATCTGGGGGCCCTATTTCGGCACCGCCCTGCCCGGGCTCTGGCAATCGGAGGGCGGCCAGTCCGCGACAGGCGCGCTGCTCGACCACATCATCCGGCTGCACGGCAAGGGCGGCGAGCCCGATGCGCAGGTGCACGCGCGGATCATCGGCAGGATTGCCGAACTGCGCACGAGCGAGCCGCATCTGGCGGCAGACCTGCACGTCCTGCCGGACTTCCACGGCAATCGATCGCCCTTCGCGGATCCGCATGCCACCGGCGCGATCAGCGGCCTGACGCTCGACGCTTCCTTCGACGGGCTGTGCCGGCTCTACTGGCGCACGGCGGTGGCGATCGCGCTCGGCGTGCGACAAATCCTCGAGCACATGAACGCGTACGGCTACAGCATCGAATCCCTGCACGTCACCGGCGGGCACACGCGCAATCCGCTTCTGATGGAGCTCTATGCGGACGCGACCGGCGTGGACGTGGTGGAGACGGAGGCGGAAGACGCCGTGCTCCTCGGCACGGCGATGGCCGGAGCAGCGGCGGCCGGCATCCATCCCGATCTTGCCACTGCCTGCCGGGCCATGAGGCAGCCTGAACGGCGGCGGATGCCCAATCCGACCGTCCGCTCCGCCTTTGACCGTGACGATGCGATCCTGAAGGCGATGTACCGCCATTGGCAGGAATTGTCGCGGATAGCCGAAGAACATCGGGGCTAGACATCGAAATCGCCGGAAAACTCCGGCTCTCGCGGCGATGCGGCGCTTGAAATGCTTTGCCGAGTCCCTAAAGTCCTGACTCATACCGTTGGCAACAGACCGTCGGATATTCGGGAGGAACGGGTGGCAACAGGCGTCAGGTTCATGATCGCCGACGATCATCCGCTGTTTCGCGGCGCGCTGAAACAGGCGTTGGCCGGGATCGGCGGCGATCCGGAAATCCTTGAAGCGGGCGACTTCGAGACCGCGCGCGCAATCGTGGCGGCCAACGACGATCTCGACCTCATCCTGCTCGACCTTGCCATGCCCGGCGTCAGCGGCCTGTCCGGCCTCGTCGCGCTGCGCGGCATTCAGGCCGGCGTGCCGGTCGTCATCGTGTCGGCGCATGACGACCCGGAGACGATCCGCCGCGCGCTCAGCCTCGGCGCGTCCGGCTTCATCTCCAAGTCGTCCAGCATGGAACATATCCGCACCGCGATCTCGACCGTGCTCGCCGGCGGCATCTGGTCGCCGGAGGACATCGACCTCGGCGTCGAGGCGGATCCCGAGATTTCCGACCTGATCCAGCGGCTGCAGTCGCTGACGCCGCAGCAGTCGCGCGTCTTGTCGATGCTCGCAGAGGGCCTGCTCAACAAACAGATCGCCTATGAGCTTGGCGTGTCCGAGGCGACGATCAAGGCGCACGTCTCGGCCGTGCTGCAGAAGCTCGGCGTCGACAGCCGCACGCAGGCCGTGATCCAGCTCTCCAAGATCGGCTCGGAGCCGCTGCCGACCGCCTGACCTATTCCGCCGCCGCGGCCGTGCGCTGATAGCGGGCGAGCATCGAGCGCAGGCCGGCCGGCTTCACGGGCTTGTTGAGGATCGGAATATCGAGGTTCGCGGCCTTCTGGCGCACATCCGCCGACCGGTCGGCCGTCACGAGCACCGCCGGCACGTCCTCGCCGAAGCGTAGTCGCAAGGCAGCAATCAGGTCGAAGCCCGTCTCGTCGTCGAGATGGTAGTCGGCGAACACGATGTCAGGCCGCGGCAATTCCTTCGCATCCATGGCGTCGAGCGCGGCACTGCCCGAGATCGGCACCGCGCGGCATCCCCAGCCCTCAAGAAGCTGGCGCATCCCTTCCAGGATCCGCTCGTCATTGTCGATGCAGTAGACGGTCATGCCGTCGACGGAAAAGGCACCCTGACGCTCGACCCGGCCACGTTCCGGAAGCGGGAGTTCCTGCGCGGCCGAAATCGGCAGCAGCACAGAGAACATCGTGCCCTTCTCGGTCGAGCCAAGCCTCAACTCCAGGCGCAACACGCGAGCAATGCGGTCGACGATCGACAGGCCGAGGCCAAGGCCCTGTGCCTCCTTCGCGCCTTCATCCAGCCGAAGGAACTCCTGGAATACGCTGTTCAGCTTGTCCGACGGAATGCCGATGCCGGTGTCGACCACCTGGATCTCGACCAGCGAGCCGCGGCGGCGCGCGCCGACCAGCACGCTGCCGGAGCGGGTGTATTTGATCGCGTTGGAGACTAGGTTCTGCAGCAGGCGCCGGAACAGGTTGCGGTCGGTCATTACCGCGATGCTGGACGGCACGATGCGCAGGCTGAGGTTCTTTTCCCGCGCGAGAGGCTGGAAATCCGTTCCGATCTGCCGCAGCAGGCCGTCGAGTCTGAAGACGGTCGCCTGCGGCTTCATCGCGCCCGCATCGAGCCTCGAAATGTCGAGCACGGCACCCAGGATCGCCTCGACGGAATCGAGGGCGGAATCGATGTTGGCGGCCGCCTCCCGCTCCGAGCCCTTGCGCGTGCGCTCGATCAGCGAGGCGCAGTAGAGCCTCGCCGCGTTGAGCGGCTGGAGGATGTCGTGGCCGACGGCCGCGAGGAAGCGGGTCTTGCCGAGATTGGCCTCCTCGGCCAGCATCTGCGCCTCGGCCAGTTCGCGGTTGACGCGGGTCAGCTCCGCCGTGCGGCTGGCGACGCGCTGTTCGAGCGACTCGTTGGCGACCTTCAGCGCCTTGTCGGCATGCACCCGCGCGGTAATGTCCGCATAGGTCGCCACCATGCCACCGTCGGGCATCGGGTTCGAACGCAGCTCCACGATCCGGCCACTTGTCCTGAGCTCCAGCTGCCAGGGCTGGTCATAGGTCGACAGGCGGTCGAGGATGGTCGTCTCCGCCCCCGGCACCAGATCGCCGCGCTGCACGAGGAGGTCGAGGATATGGGTGAGCGAGACGCCCACCTGCCCCAGTTCCTCCGGCAGGTCGAACAGGACGCGATACTGGCGGTTCCAGCAGGTCAGCCGGAAATCGCGGTCGAACACGGTGATGCCCTGCGCCATCTGGTCGAGCGCGATCTGCAAGAGGTCGCGGTTCTGCTGCAGCGCTTCCGACGCGTCGTCCAGCAGGCGGAAGGCATCGCGCGAGGACTTGTCGTTGCGCTGGAACAGCAGCGACAGGATCAGCCGAGCCGACGACGAGCCGACCGCGCTGGTGAGCAACTGCTCGGAATAGCGGATGAGTGCCGTGTTCGCCGGCTCCGATCCGACGATGCGCGCGCCCGACTGTTTCTCGAAGGTCTCGAACGAGCGCTCCGTCCGCTCGACGCCGAGATAGCGTGAGATCGTCTCGCGCAGGTCGTTGGCGGTGACCGCAGTGCGGAAGCGGCGCAGACTCGGCATCGGGTTCTGGTCGCGCGGCACGAAGAGCGCGGCCTGGATGCGCTCCAGCGGCTTCGAGGCGCGCGACAGCGACCCTAGCACGAAGAAGAGCGTGTTGATGGCGAGGCTCCACAGAACGCCATGGTTCAGCGGCTCGGCGACGGTTCCGATGAGCGCCTGCGGCCGCAGCGCGGCGATGCCGAACAGGCCGTGCGCGACGAAGTCGGTGTCGGGCGGAAGCAGCGACGGGATCAGCAGCGTGTAGGCCCAGACGGCGAAGCCCGCCGTCATGCCGAGGATAGCGCCGCGGGCATTGGCGCCGCGCCAGACGAGACCTCCCACGAAAGCCGGCGCGAACTGGGCGATGGCGGCGAAGGACATCAGGCCAATCGAGGCCAACCGCGTGTTGGTCGTCGCCTCGCGATAGTAGAGGAACGCCACGAACAGGACGATGAAGATCGCGGCGCGGCGGATGTTGAGGATCACCGTCGACAGGTCTTCGCGCCGGCGCTCGGTCGGGCGCAGCATGCCGCGGGCGAAGATCGGGATCACCAGGTCGTTGGAGATCATGATGGCGAGCGCGACGCTCTCCACGATCACCATCGCGGTCGCCGCCGACAGGCCGCCGATGAAGGCGGCGAGCGCGAGCAGGTCGTGGCCGGCAAGCAGCGGCACGGACAGAACATAGAGGTCCGCCGAGGTCTGATTGCCCACGAGAGTAAGGCCGGCAAACGCGATCGGCAGGACGAACAGGTTGATCACCACCAGGTAGAGCGGGAAGAGCCAGGTCGCCGTGCGCAGCTCGCCCTCGCTGCGGCTCTCGACGATGGTGACGTAGAACTGGCGCGGCAGGAGCAGGATCGCAAAGCCGCTCAGCACGGTCATCACGATCCAGGTGGAGGGCGACGTCTGGTAGTTCGCGGCCTGGGCCACTTCCGCATTCGCCGACGTGGCCGCGATGAAACCGTCCAGACCGCCGAGGAAGAAGAAGGTGATCGCAAGGCCGATCACCAGGAAGGCGGCCAGCTTGACGATCGATTCCACCGCTACCGCGAGCACGAGCCCGTCCTGATGCTCGGTCGCGTCGGCGTGGCGCGTGCCGAACAGCACGGCGAAGACGGCGAGCAGGAAGGCGACGGCGAGCGACACGTCGCCGATGAAGAAATCGAGGGCCGGAGCCGCGCCGTTGTAGTGCTCGACCATCAGGCTGACCGAACCCGAGATCGCCTTGAGCTGGAGGGCGATGTAGGGGATGGCGCCGACGGTGGCGATGATGGTGGCGATCGAGGCGACGGCGAAGCTCTTGCCGTAGCGGGCGGCGAGGAAGTCGGCGACGGAGGTGATCTTCTCGGTCTTGGCGAGACGGATCACCCGGCGCAGCAGCGGGAAGCCGAACAGGAAGACCAGGGCCGGACCGATATAGATCGCCAGATATTCGAGCCCGCGCTCGGAGGCGAGACCGACCGAGCCGAAGAAGGTCCAGGACGTGCAGTAGATCGCCAGGCTCGCCGCATAGATATACGGGCGCGAATGCCCCGAGCCGAGCCGGGCGGCGCGGCGGTCGCCGAGGCTCGCCACGCCGAACAGCAGCGTGACGTAGGCGATCGCGATGATGACGATGACCCAGCCTTGCACGCCCGAGTTCCTCCTTGTCCGGCGTGGCCGAACCATGGCGCATCTTGCGCCGGGCGATCAAGGGCGACGTAAGTCGCGGGAAGGTCTCTTTGGTGACGGCCGAGGCGGCGAATTTTGCACTGTCTGCCGGAACGGAATCCGCTATGGTCGCGCGATCGGGCCGCCGATGGATTGCAGGCGACCTGTTCAACTCGCATTTTGGAGGGACCAGATGCTGAAGGAATTCCAGGAGTTCATCTCGAAGGGCAACGTCATGGACCTTGCCGTGGGCGTCATCATCGGCGGCGCGTTCGGCCTGATCGTTTCGTCGCTGGTGGGCGATATCATCATGCCGATCGTAGGCGCGATCTTCGGCGGCTTCGACTTCTCCAACTATTTCCTGCCGCTGTCGTCCTCGGTGACCGCGACGTCTCTGGAAGAGGCCCGCAAGCAGGGCGCGGTGTTCGCCTATGGCAGCTTCCTCACCGTCGTGATCAACTTCCTGATTCTGGCCTGGATCATCTTCATCATGGTCAAGCTGTTGAACAACCTGCGCAAGCGCCTCGAGAAGGAGAAGCCGGTCGAAGTAGCCGCTCCCCCCGCAGACGTGCAGCTCCTCACGGAGATCCGCGACCTTCTCGCCAAGAAGGCCTGATCGTCAGGAGACGTCCACAGTACGCTCCCCGGTCGCCTCGTGGCCGGGGATTTCTGTTTTGTCGGGACCGCAAAACCGCTAAGGCAGTGGCCTCGCCTAACCGGATAGCCTTCCTTGCCTGCCTCCATCACATCCTATCTCCGCCCCGAAGCGCGCCTCGCGCCTGAAAGCGGCATCGTCGCCGTCATGAACCACGGCCGCGGCAAAGAGGGGTTGATCCCGCTCTGGGCCGGCGAGGGCGACCTGCCGACGCCAGACTTCATCACCCGCGCCGCGATGGAGGCGCTCGCCGCCGGCGAGACGTTCTACACTTGGCAGCGTGGCATTCCCGAACTGCGCGAGGCACTGGCGCGCTACCACAGGCGTCATTTCGGCCGCGACTTCGCCGCGGAGGAATTCATCGTCACCGGCTCCGGCATGCAGTCGATCCAGCTCGCTATCGACGCCATCGCCGGCGCGGGCGACGAGATCGTCTATCTGTCGCCGGCATGGCCGAACCTCGCCGCCGCGGCGGGCGTCGCCGGTGCCAGGCCGGTTCCGGTCCATCTCGACTGGTCCGACAATGGCTGGACCTGCGACATCGACAAGGTGGCGGCGGCGATCACGCCGCGCACGCGCGCGCTGTTCGTCAACACGCCGTCGAACCCGACCGGCTGGACCGCCGACATAGAGACGCTGAAGGCGCTGCTTTCGCTGGCGCGCGAAAAGGGCATCTGGATCGTCGCCGACGAGATCTATTCGCTGTTCTATTATGGCGGCCGGCGCGCGCCCTCCTTCATGGACGTGATGGAGCCGGACGACCGCATCCTCTTCGTCAACAGCTTCTCCAAGAACTGGGCCATGACCGGCTGGCGCGTCGGCTGGGTCAAGGTCCATCCCGACCTTCAGGCCGTGTTCGAGAACCTGATCCAGTATTCAACCTCCGGCGTCGCGCAGTTCATGCAGCGCGGCGCAGTCGCAGCCCTCGATCAGGGCGACGCCTTCATCGCCTCGCAGGTCGAGCGGGCGCATCAGGCGCGCGACATCGTCTGCCGTATCCTCGGCGAGACCGGTCGCGCCCGCTTCAGCGTGCCCGCGGGCGCGTTCTACCTCTACTTCTCGATCGATGGGGTGACGGACGTGCGCCAGGCCGCATTCGACATCGTCGACCAGGCGAATGTCGGGCTGGCGCCCGGCACGGCGTTCGAGGAGGACGGCGCCGGTTTCTTCCGTATCTGCTTCCACCGCCGGCTGGATCAGGTGGAAGAATCCGCCAACCGGCTGGCGACGTGGATCAGGAACCGCTGATCAGCCGCCGGCGGACGGCACGACCAGCGGGATGATCCGGTCGCTCTTTTCGATGCCCGGCTTGCGCATGTCGCTGAACGGGATGCCGAGCGCAGTCCAGGTTTCGACCAGCGCATCCTTCAAGCCGTCGATCAGGCCGTCAGTGTGGAACGGCGTCGGGGTGATGCGCAGGCGCTCCGTGCCGCGCGGCACGGTGGGATAGTTGATCGGCTGGATATAGATGCCGTGCACTGCGAGCAGTCGGTCGCTGGCCATCTTGCACAGCTCCGGATCGCCGACGAGCACCGGCACGATATGCGTCTGCGAGGGCATGACCGGCAGGCCGGCTCCCGACAGAACGTCCTTCGTATGCGTGGCCTGGCGCTGCTGCGCCTCCCGCTCGGCACCCGATACCTTGAGGTGGCGGATCGAGGCGGTTGCGGCCGCGGCGATGGACGGCGGCAATGCCGTGGTGAAGATGAAGCCCGGCGCATAGGAGCGAACCGCGTCGATCACTTCCTTGGTGCCGGTGATGTAGCCGCCCAGCGTTCCGAACGCCTTGGCCAGGGTGCCCTCGATCACGTCGATGCGGTCGGCGAGCCCCTCGCGCTCGGTGATGCCGCCGCCGCGACCGCCATACATGCCCACCGCATGGACCTCATCGATGTAGGTCATGGCGTTGTAGCGCTTGGCGAGGTCGGCGATCTCGGCGATCGGCGCGATGTCGCCGTCCATCGAGTAGACGGATTCGAACACGATCAGCTTGGCGCGCTCGCGCCCCGCCGCCTGGAGCAGCGATTCCAGATGGCGCACGTCGTTGTGGCGGAAGACCTTCTTCTCGGCACCTGAGCGGCGCACGCCTTCGATCATCGAAGAATGGTTCAGTTCGTCCGAAAGGATGAGGCAGTTCGGCAGCAGGCGGCCGATGGTCGAGATCGACGCCTCGTTGGAGACGAAACCGGAGGTGAAGACGAGGCCAGCTTCCTTGCCGTGCAGGTCGGCGAGTTCAGCCTCAAGCTCGACCAGCGGATGATTGGTGCCGGAGATGTTGCGCGTTCCGCCGGCGCCGGAGCCCATGCACCCGGCCGCATTCTGCATGGCCGCGATCACGTCCGGATGCTGGCCCATGCCGAGATAGTCGTTCGAGCACCAGACGGTGATTTCCTTGGTCTCGCCACCCGACCGCCAGATCGCGCGCGGAAAGGAGCCCACGATCCGCTCGAGATCGGCGAAGACCCTGTAGCGGCGCTCGGCGTGGAGCTGATCGATCGCTTCCTGGAAAAAACGCTGATAGTTCATGCCCTAGTCCTGCATTCGCGCCGGAACATAGTCCCGGACGCCGGGGGAATCCATTCGCCGCTTGCGGTCAAATTGCCACGGCAAACGCTGCCGACGCAGCAGCTATTCCCAAATGAACGTTTCTGGCCGATGCCGCTTTGTCCTGGATCAAGACACGCCGGTAACCTTCTGTTTTCAGCCTACGCTTCCTTAAGCCTTTCGCGCTAACCTTGCGGCACCGGAAATCCGGGTGGCCGGCGCGTCTAGCCGGCCTTGGTCGGCCAAAGGGTGCTTCGTATGGCTGTACTTGTGACGGGAGGCGCCGGCTATATCGGCAGCCACATGGTGTGGGAACTGCTCGACCACGGCGAGGACGTGGTGGTGCTCGACCGCCTGTCGACCGGCTTCAGCTGGGCCGTGCCCTCGGAAGCGCGCCTCGTCATCGGCGACATCGCCGACCAAGAGCTGATGAAGACGATCCTGCGCCGCAACGACATCGATTCGATCATTCATTTCGCCGGCTCGGCCGTGGTGCCGGAATCGCTCGCCGATCCGCTCGCCTATTACGAGAACAACACCTCCAAGTCGCGCACCCTGATCGAGTCGGCGGTGCGCGGCGGGGTAAAGAACTTCATCTTCTCCTCCACCGCCGCCGTCTACGGCATGACGCATTCCGATCCGGTGCCTGAGAGCTACAGGCTGGCGCCGGAAACGCCCTACGGCGTCTCGAAGATGATGACGGAGCTGATGCTGCGGGATGTCGCCCGCGCGCACGAATTCCACTACGCCGCGCTGCGCTATTTCAACGTCGCCGGCTCCGATCCGCGCGGCCGCACCGGCCAGTCGACCAAGGGCGCGACGCATCTGGTCAAGGTCGCGGTCGAGGCCGCGTTGGGCAAGCGCAGTCGCATCGAGGTGTTCGGCACCGACTATCCGACGCATGACGGCACCTGCATTCGCGACTTCATCCATGTGAGCGACCTCGTCGCCGCACATCGCCTGGCACTGCTTCACCTGCGCGCGGGCGGCGGCAACCTGGTCGCGAACTGCGGCTACGGCCACGGATATTCCGTGCTCGACCTGATCGAGGCGGTGCAGCGCGCGAGCGGGCGCAGCATCGAGGTGCATCTGGGGCCGCGGCGCGAAGGCGACATGCCCTGCGTGATCGCCGATCCGACGCTGCTGAAATCGACGCTCAACTGGGTGCCACGCTACGACAGCATCGACACGATCGCGGAGACCTCGATCGCTTGGGAGAAGGCGCTGTCGAAGCGCAATGCGATCTGGGACGCCGACTCGCAGGATTCGGGCGGCTGGATGGGCTTTACTGGGCGGATCGGTGCCTGAGCGCGGCATCGACGCAACACCTTCTGGAGAACTCACAGGCATGTGCGCGGCAATTCCCGCGGGAGTTGACGCCGCGCCGCGGCAGCGCGACACGTGGCGCCGAGGGGCAAATCCCCGCCATTCCGGCGGGACGTGAGGGTTCTAGGCGACCGGAATGAACATGAGACCGATCTTGCGGCTTGTCCTGGCAGGGACGATGGCCTTCTTGCTTGCGGCCTGTTCCACGAGTTCGCCGACCAGAGTGCTGGAGGTCCAGCCGATCCAGTCGGAGAAGTATGCGGCGATCGTCGTCGACGCGAACACCGGCCGCACGCTCTACTCCGCCTCGGCCGACCAGATGCGCTATCCGGCCTCTCTCACCAAGATGATGACCCTCTACATGCTGTTCGAAGCGCTGGATTCCGGCCGCATCAGCAAGTCGACGCAGATCCCGATCTCGGCCCACGCCGCCTCGCAGCCACCGACCAAGATGGGGATCAAGCCGGGCGGATCGATCGACGTCGACAGCGCCATCCGCGCACTCGTCGTGCGCTCGGCCAATGACGTGGCGGCCGCCGTCGGCGAGTATCTCGGCGGATCGGAGGCGCAGTTTGCGGCGAACATGACCGCCAGGGCGCGCGCGCTCGGGATGACGAAGACCACGTTCCGCAACGCCTCCGGTCTTCCCGACGCCGGGCAGCAGACCTGCGCGCGGGACATGGCCCTGCTCGGGATGGCGCTGCGACAGCGTTTCCCGCACCACTACGCCTACTTCTCGACGCGCGAATTTGCCTATGCCGGCAAGATGGTGCGCGGCCACAACAAGCTGCTCGAAACCGGCGGCATCGACGGCATCAAGACCGGCTACATTCGCGCCTCGGGTTTCAACATTGTCACCTCGGTGAACCGCGACGGAAAGCGCCTGATCGTGACGGTGATGGGCGGCGAGAGCGCAAACGGCCGCAACGCCCATGTGCAGGAGCTGATCCAGCGCTACCTTCCGGCAGCGGCGAGCCGCGGCGGCACGCATACCTGATCCGCGCGAAATTCCGGACATTCGCGGGAACGAAACGCCGCCGGGCGGCTTCTCCGCAAAGTGATTTGCGATGCGGCCCCGCCGCAGCAATGATCGTCCCATAGTGCTCTGCCGGAGAGCGAGATGAACCAGATCAGGCAGGTGGCCGTCGAATGCGTCGGACGCGCGGTGATGTTCGGCTGGCTCGCGATCGGCTGCGTAATGGTCGGCTTCTCCTTCGCGCCGGTTTCTTCGTTCAGATCGGGCGCCGTGCTGGCGCTCATCATGTCCCTGATCCTTCTCTGGAGGGCGATGACGGCCGCCTCGCGCAACCCGCGGCACAGCGAAGTCTGGCTCTATCTGGACGAAGTCAACCGACCGGCAGAGACCGACGCCCGGTTCGTCTTCACGACGATTATGCGCGAAGTCTACGGCCACTATGCCCAGGTGACGCTGTGGGTAGCAGTCGGGCTGTTTGGGGCTTCCGCGCTGCTTCAACTTGGCGGCCTCACGCCGTATTCGCCGCCGACCGTCGGTTGATCAGGTCTTCTGCGGCGACGGAGCTTCGGGCTTTGCAGTATCGGTCTCGGCTTCCAGATCCTTCACGATGTCGATGAAGCGTCGGAAGAAGCGCTCCATGAAGGTCAGGCTCTGCTCGAACTGCTCCTCGCTCGGCAGCGCCGTCTGCGGTGCACGCGGTCCTTCGAGCGCGCCGAGACGCTTTTCCACCTCGTCGAGACGGCGTGCCAGCCGGTCGATCTCATCCTGCCAGACGGAACGTTCGTCGGCGGCGAGGCGGCAGACGAGCTGCCCCGTGCGCTCCGTGCAGACCGACATCTCGCCCGTGCGGGTATCCATGCGGACATAGCCGTCCGGCGTCTTTTCGAGCGTGTAGCGGGTCTCCGCCTCCTGCGCGACGGCGGCCGGAACGGTCGCGGCGAGAGCGAAAGCTGCCAGTCTAGCGATGAGCATGGGGACCTCCTGCCTCGTCTCGCGATCTTCCCGGATCTTTACGCCGGAAATGCGGTGGACATGTCCGCGGCCGGGTCTGCCCGGCTTCCGGCGCGCCGGCTTGTCGTCTATAGCGCAGCCATGTCACGGATTATCTACAAGATCGCGCCGCGCGCGCTGTGGGACAAGGCGGTGGAAGCCGGCGTGTTCGATGGCGCACCGATCGACCTCGCGGACGGCTTCATTCATTTCTCCACTGCCGATCAGGTGCGGGAGACCGCGGCGAAACACTTCGCCGGCCAGGGAGACCTTCTGCTGATCGCGGTCGACGACGGCGCATTCGGCGCTGCGATGCGCTACGAGGTGTCGCGCGGCGGCGCGCTCTTCCCCCACCTCTATGCACCTCTGCCCGTTTCCGCCGTGCTCTGGGTCAGGGAGATGCCGCTCGGCCCCGACGGCAACCATATGTTTCCGGACCTCGGCGCCTGATGATCTCTCCTTTCAAATTCGGGCTGCCGCTCCTCTTCGCGTTCGACCCGGAAACGGCGCATGGCCTCTCGATCGCAGCGCTCAGGTCTGGTGTGCCGCTCGCCTGCCCCGCGAAGCCCGATCCGCGCCTCGTCGTCGAGGTCGCAGGTCTGCGCTTTCCCAATCCGCTCGGCATGGCGGCGGGCTACGACAAGAACGGTGAGATTCCGGATGCGCTGCTGCGGCTGGGTTTTGGCTTCGCAGAGGTCGGAACGGTCACCCCCCTGCCCCAGTCCGGCAATCCCAAGCCGCGCATCTTCCGCCTCATGAGCGACCGTGGCGTGATCAACCGTCTCGGTTTCAACAATCAGGGCCATGAGGCGCTGGCGCAGAGGCTGGCAAAGCGTCAGGGCGGCGGCATCGTCGGCGTCAACATCGGCGCCAACAAGGATTCGACCGACCGGATCGCCGACTACGAGGCGGGCGTGCGCGCCTTCGCCAGACGTGCGTCCTACCTGACCGTCAACATCTCGTCGCCGAACACGCCAGGGCTGCGGGCGCTGCAGAGCCGCGAGGCGCTCGCCGAACTGCTGGGCAGGGTGATCGCGGCGCGAGCAGAGACGGAAGCTGCGACGCCGATCTTCCTGAAGATCGCGCCGGATCTCATCGATGCCGATCTCGACAACATCGCCGGCGAGCTGCTCGCGCAGAAGCTGGATGGACTGATCGTCTCGAACACGACCCTTTCCCGCAGCGGCCTCGAAGACACGGAGACGGCGCGGCAAGCGGGCGGGCTGTCAGGTCGCCCCCTCTTTCTCCGCTCGACCGCCATGCTCGCGCGGATGCGCCGGCGACTGGGCCCCGATTTTCCGGTGGTGGGTGTCGGCGGAATTGAGTCGACCGAGACGGCGATCGAGAAAATCCGCGCCGGGGCCGATCTCGTGCAGCTCTATACGGGGATGATCTACGCCGGCCCCGGCCTGCCGGGCGATATCGTCTCCGGCATGTCCCGTTTCGCCGCCAGGGAGGGCCTGGCCTCCATCCGCGACATCCGCGACAGCGCAACAGAACGTTGGGCGGAGGCTAGACTGGATTAAGTCGCCCGGCGGGTAAGCCCTTTCGTCCTTGGAGCCGTGATCATCCGCGGCGGTAGTTGATCAGCCGCAGGACCAGCCAGATCGGCACCACGACGGCTGCACCCAGCAGGATGTAGCCCAGGAACTGGTCGATGGCCGAGAAGCCCATGTTCCAGAGCCGGACCAGGAAATCTCGGGCGCCGATGAGGATGTCCCATGGCGACAGGCCGAGCGAGGCCATGATCATGCCGACGATGAAGGAGGCGACCGCCAACTTCAGGAGCAGGCGCAGCGGACTGTCGCCAAGAATGCGGTTCACGCCGTCGGGCATGGAAAAACCTCCATCATGGCGCGCGCATACGCACCGAAAGCGGCCAGATCAAGCCGGCGGACGATGCAAAACGGACGCGCCAGACTTATTTGAGCAGATGGAGAAGAAGATATTTTAGGCGCGGCGGCTGGCAATGTATTGGCAAGGGCCTCCATCCGGAGGCCCTTGCTCACCTGATTAGCAATTGGCGGGCGACTGGGTGCAAGTATCGTACATGATCTTGCCGATATTGCCCGCGCCGTAGCTGCCATAAGCGGCGAGGGGAAACTCAGCATTCTGGCCGAACCAAGATGCCCCCTGGACGTTGACGCCCACTTCGGTATAGCCCCAGCTCGTCACACCAACGACGGTGTTGCGGACGGCTGAGTTCCCAAGCGAGGCGCTGCCAGTAACAACCGGAGATGTGCCGAAATTGACGAGCCAAGGACCGCCAGAGGAACCGCCGGTCATGGCGGAGCCAATCTGAATGTTCATCAATTGCTTACCGTTCGCACCAGTGGTCGCAATGTATTTACCAAACGTATCGCCGCGCAGCATTAGATAGCCGTTGTCGATCGCCGAGGGATAGCCAATCTGAGTGATCGCCGCGACCGTCGCGTTGCCGAAGATGGGTGTCGCCAGGAAGCTGTAGCCGTTCCAACCATACCCATACCAGCCGCCAAGAGTAGTTCCAGCATAGGCGCCGTTGCGTGGTGCCAACCGAACTGTGGCGATATCGTTGTTGCAGACCACACCGATAGCACCAGATTGGCAAGTATCGGTGCCGTAAAAATACGGTAAGGGGATACGCCAAGACTGAGCCGGGTAGTGCCCCCCATGGGCCACCCGTAGACGAGTAGTTTGCCGGATACCAACGCACCTCGCTTGCATTACCAGCGGCAGCTTGGCCATAATTATGTACGCAATGCGCCGCCGTGATGAGAACGCCCTTTTTCACAAGTGAAGCAGTGCAGACATACCAGCTTGAGCCGAAGCGCATCCAAAGCTTGCCGGAAAAACGATACGGACGGCTTGCAACAGGAACCAGCGCGCCGTTCCCGGTATTAAACGGGGCGCCCATGACCGCCACTCGGGCAATGGTATAGGGCCATTTGTAGCCGCTGTTCAGCCCGTACGCGTTATTTCCCACGCCGCTTTCCCCAATCGCGCCGGCAGCCTGAGCAGCCGGAAGTGATCCGCCTGTAGCCTGGTAAGGCATCACTCGCGGCGTCGTGGTAGGCAGGCGGCTCAGTCCCGGACCGACGGGACCCGAAGCGGACGATTGGCCGGACGGAAAGGCTTCAACCGTCTGTGCTCCGTTTCCGATCTGCGCGCTGCCCGTCCCAGCCAGCAGCAGCGTGGCTCCAACCGCCAGCGAGGCGATTTTGGCCGCATGCGACAACCTCGTCATCCTATCCTCCAGGATTCAATTTTTGACCGGACGGAAAATACAGTTGCAACACCGGATGGCAAGGAAAATCTTGCAATATATTGGATTTTATCTCAGTCATACGGATTATATTACATAGTATATGTCATATTGTGTGAAATTCGTCACACATATGTCTTATTGTAATTCAATTGCCGAGATATTTTCTTGATGCTTAATATACTCTGTGCCGATTTCTACGTCGCCATAGATTGCATGTTTGCCCTACATACTCTTCGGTGCAATTCGGATTCGTTTTTTCTACTGAATCAAGTAAAGAGGGTCCCCTAGGGAAGGTTTAACCGCCATCGGATTGAAGGCTGGTGGCTCGGCCGGAGAAGCGCTGGAGCGGGTGAAGGGAATCGAACCCTCGTATTCAGCTTGGGAAGCTGCTGCTCTACCATTGAGCTACACCCGCGGCGGCGACAGTCATCCGCGATCCGACGGTGCGCTGTCAAGGCGCTTGTTCCGCTGGCGCCGGATCTCGGTGCTTGACGCATCTCATGCTTGCGCGCACCTGTCGGATGGTCTGCATGAGGGGGAGACAATGCCGCGATTCCTGAAATGGGCCCTTGGGGTCCTGGTTGTCCTGATCGTCGTCGGCCTCGGCATCTTCTTCTTCGTCGCGCCCGCCGAGGTGGAGCGTGCCATGAATGGCGTGATCGAACCGCCACCCTATTCCGTCTCGGAGCGCGCGGCAGAACTCCACAAGACGCTCACGGTCGCGGATCTCCATGCCGATTCGCTGCTGTGGGGCCGCGACCTGCTCGAAAGAGGCATTCGGGCGCAGGTGGATGTGCCGCGGTTGATCGAAGGCAATGTCGCGGTGCAGGCCTTTTCGGTGGTATCGAAGACACCGCGCGGCCTGAACATCGATCACAACGCGCCCGACAGCGACAACATCACGCTTCTCGCCGTCGCGCAGCGTTGGCCGATCAGGACGTGGACCAGCCTGAAGGAACGCGCGCTCTACCAGGCGGAGCGGCTGAAGGAATTCGCGGCGAAATCGGACGGGAAGCTGACGATGATCTACAGCCGCGGTGACCTGGAGCGGTTTCTGGCGCGCCGCAAGGTCGAGCCCGGCATCGTGGCCGGCGTGCTCGCGCTGGAAGGAGCCCAGGTGCTGGAAGGCGATCCGGCCAATGTCGACGTGCTGTTCGACGCCGGTTACCGCATGATGGCGCCAACGCATTTCTTCGACAATGAGATGGCAGGATCGGCACACGGCGTCGCGCGAACGGGGCTGACGGAGGCCGGGCGCGAGATGATCCGCCGCATGGAGGCGAGAGGCATGATCGTCGACGTTGCGCATGGCTCGATGGCACAGATCGACGACGTTCTGGCCATGGCGACCAAGCCGATCGTGGTCTCGCACACCGGCGTGCGCGGCACCTGCGACAACGGCCGTAACCTCACCGACGACCAGGTACGGGCGATCGCCGACAAGGGCGGCCTGATCGGTATCGGTTTCTGGGACGTCGCCGTCTGCGGCACGAGCGCGGACGACATCGCCAGGGCGCAGCTTTATGCGGCCAATCTGGTGGGCGCAGAGAATATCGGGCTCGGGTCCGATTTCGACGGCGCGGTGACGACGCCGTTCGACGCGACGGGCATGGCGAAGATTACCGAGGCGCTGCTGAAGGGCGGCATGTCGCCCGCCGACATCGGCGAGGTGATGGGCGGCAGCCAGGTCCGTTTCCTGCTGGAGACCCTGCCGCAGTAACTCTCCACCGTTTCTACCGCCGCTGTTTAGGGATCGCGCTTGACGGCTTGCGGCGCACGCATCATCTGTCTGCGAGTTTCCAACATTCGCCGGAGCCGCCGTGACCGCCCTCAAGACGCTCATCGAATCGCGCCGCTTCGAAACGCTCATCACCGCCCTGATCTTCATCAACGCGATCACGCTCGGCCTGGAGACCTCGCCCTCGGCAGTGGCAGCGTTCGGCGGGGCGCTGGCCATCGCCGACAGCCTGATCCTCGCCGTCTTCGTGCTCGAACTGCTGGCGCGGTTCGCGGTCTACCGGCTCGACTTCTTCAAGGATCCGTGGCGCATCTTCGACCTTCTGGTCGTCGGCGTGGCGCTTATTCCGGCCACCGGCGGGCTATCGGTGCTGCGCGCGCTGCGCATCCTGCGCGTGCTGAGGCTGATCTCGATCGTCCCGTCCCTCAGGCGTGTCGTCACCGGCTTCATCACGGCGCTGCCCGGCATGGGATCGATCATCCTGCTGCTCGCGCTCGTCTTCTATGTCTTCGCGGTGATGGCGACGAAGCTCTACGGCCAGTCCTTCCCCGACCGGTTCGGCGACATCGGCGCCTCGCTCTACACGCTGTTCCAGGTGATGACGCTGGAGGGTTGGTCGGATGGCGTGGTGCGGCCGGTGATGGAAGTCTATCCGACCGCCTGGCTGTTCTTCATCCCGTTCATCGTCGCGACCTCCTTCACCGTGCTCAACCTGTTCATCGGCGTCATCGTCTCCGCGATGGAGGAAGAGCACGAGGCTGAGGCGAGCGCGGAGCGGGAGGCGCTACAGGAGGATCAAGACGAGATCCTGCGCGAGATCAGGGCGCTGCGCGAGGAGGTGCGTGAGCTCAGGAAGACGGGCAGCGCTACCTGAAGTGCTTCGACAGCTTCAGGCCCTGCGCCTGGTAGTTCGACTTCAGGTCGGTGCCGTAGAGCGCCTTGGGGCGTGACAGCATGTGCTCATAGACGAGGCGGCCGACCACCTGGCCGTGTTCCAGGATGAACGGCACCTCGTGGCTGCGCACCTCCAGCACCGCGCGGCTGCCGGCGCCGCCGGCCGCGGAATGGCCGAAGCCGGGGTCGAAGAAGCCGGCATAATGGACCCGGAATTCGCCCACGAGCGGATCGAAGGGCGTCATCTCGGCGGCGACATCGGGCGGCACGTGGACCGCCTCGCGGCTGACGAGGATGTAGAACTCGTCCGGATCGAGGATCAGGTCGCGGCTGCCGCGGTTGTGGAGCGGCTCCCAGAAGTCGAGGATGTCGTGGGCGGCACGCTTGTCGACGTCGACAAGCGAGGAGTGCCGCTTGCCGCGATAGCCGATCAGCCCGTTCGCGTCGCCTTCGAGATCGATCGAGAGCGCTATGCCCCCGCCGGATATGTTTGGCTCCTCCGAAGCGACGAGCGTCTGCTCGATATGCAGGGCCGCGAGTTCGGCCTCCGACAGAAGGGAATGCCCCTTGCGGAAACGGATCTGCGACAGGCGCGAGCCGGTGCGGGCGACGATCGGAAAGGTGCGCGGGCTCACTTCCATATAGAGCTGACCGGTATAGCCAGCCGGGATCTTGTCGAACTCCTGCGCATGGTCGGCCATGACGCGCGTGAAGATGTCGAGGCGGCCGGTGGAGCTCTTCGGATTGGCCGAGGCGGAGACGTCAGTCGGGAGCGCGAGCTTCTCCAGCAGCGGCACGATGTAGACGCATCCCGTCTCCAGCACCGCGCTCTCGCGCAGGTCGATCTCGTGCAGCTTCAGCCGCGCCAGCTTGTCCTCCACCGTCGCGTGGCGCCCCGGCATGAAGCTCGCGCGTACGCGCCAGGCCGTCTCTCCGAGCCTGAGATCGAGGCTGGCAGGCTGGATCTGGTCGGCGTCGAGCGGGCGGCCGCTCGTCAGCGCGCCGGAGGAAAACAGGGCGGCGATGTCGCGGTCGGGAAGGATGCCGGTCTGACGCAAGGACTCACTCTCTCGAACTCTCTCCGCCCACAGGATCTGCGACGGCAGCCGGGACCGCACGCCCAGGCTCGCCGCGAATCTCTACGGATCAGCCGGATTGACGCAAGTCGGCCACAGGTCTATGAGGCGGTTATCCCGTGGTGATTTGGCCGGTCGGCTTGCAGCCACGTAAAACAAGTCGCTAAAGGACCGTGTGGCCGCAAGGCTCTGTGGACCGGTTGCGACTTCTCGCGGCCGGTTTTTTGTTGTTGGGGTTTTGGGACATGGCGAACAGGAACTGGCGGCCGCAGACGGCTCTCGTGCATGGGGGCACATCGCGCTCGCATCACGGCGAGACCTCCGAGGCGATCTATCTCACGCAGGGCTATGTCTACGAGACGGCCGAGAGCGCCGAAGCCCGTTTCAAGGGCGACGAGCCGGGTTTCATCTATTCGCGTTACGCCAACCCGACCGTCGACATGTTCGAAAAGCGCATGTGTGCGCTGGAAGGCGCCGAGGACGCGCGCGCGACCGCTTCGGGAATGGCGGCCGTCTCGGCGGCATTGCTCTGCTCGGTCAAGGCCGGTGACCATGTCGTGGCGGCACGTGCCCTGTTCGGTTCCTGTCGCTGGGTCATCGAGACTCTGATGCCGAAATATGGCATCGACGCCACACTGGTCGACGGCACGAAGCAGGAGGAATGGGAGAAGGCGGTACGGCCGAATACCAAGCTGTTCTTCCTCGAAAGCCCGACCAATCCGACGCTGGAGGTGGTCGACATCGCGGCTGTGGCCAGGCTCGCCAACTCGATCGGCGCCCGCGTGGTGGTCGACAACGTCTTCGCCACGCCGTTGCAGCAGAAGCCGCTGGAGCTTGGCGCGCATGTGGTCGTCTATTCCGCGACCAAGCATATCGACGGCCAGGGCCGCTGCCTCGGTGGCGTGATCCTTTCGGACAAGGAATGGATCGACAAGAACCTGCACGACTATTTCCGCCACACCGGCCCGTCACTGTCGCCGTTCAACGCCTGGACCCTCCTGAAGGGCCTGGAAACGCTGCCGCTGCGTGTCAGGCAGCAGACGGAAAGCGCCGGTAAGATCTCTGACTGGCTGGCAGATCATTCCGGCATCTCGCGCGTGGTCTATCCCGGGCGCAAGGACCATCCGCAGGCCGACATCATCGCCCGGCAGATGAAGGGCGGCTCGACGCTGATCTGCTTCGACGTGAAGGGCGGCAAGAGCGCGGCGTTCGCCCTCTCCAATGCGTTGGAGATCGTCAAGATCTCCAACAATCTCGGCGACGCCAAGAGCCTGATCACCCACCCGGCGACGACGACGCACAAGAACCTCACCGACGAGGCGCGCGCGGAGCTCGGCATCGGGCCGGGCACTCTGCGCCTCTCGGTCGGCCTGGAGGACACGGACGACCTCATCGAGGATCTCGACCGCGCGCTGAAGGCGGCAGTCTAGGAGACGATCGCGTCGGCTTCGAGCTCGACCAGCCAGTCCGGGTCGACGAAGCCGACGACCTGGACCACGGTGGTGGCGGGCCGGATCTCGGCGAAATACTCGCCGTGCGCCCGCGCCGCTTCGCGCCACTGGGTCATGTCGGTGAGCATGATGCGGGTGCGGATCACGTCGCCACGCGTTCCGCCTGCATCCACGATTGCCTTCTCGATGATTTCGAGGCAGCGGATCGTCTGGCCGTAGACGTCGCCTTTCGCCGCCGTGCCGCCCTCGACGAGGATCGGCGCCGTGCCGGCGACGGCGATGTGCTGCCCGATCCTCACCGCACGGGTGAAGCCGAGGATCGGTTCGAGATAGGAACCTGAGCTGACGGACCTACGATCCATTGGTCTCTCCAAACAGTCGATATGCGAGTATGAGGCGTGAGAGCGTCGTGTGCGCCGTCATCGCTGCGAAACAATAGGCCAGGACGGGGAACGCAACCGGGAACACGCAGAAGGCGACGAAGATGCCGAGCGTCTCCGTTGCTTCTGCCAAACCCGTGGTGAAGAACAGCGATTTCGGCCCTCGTGCGTCGCTGCTCATGCCGCGCCGCTCGGCCATCGCGGCAAAGGCAAGGAAGCTCGCGCCATTGGCGTAGAAGGCGGCGAGCAGGACTGCGCCGGGAACGCCGTTGTTCGCCGGATCGAGGATCACGAAGGCGAGCGGGATCATGCCGTAGAAGGAGAAGTCGAGCACGATGTCGAGATAGCCGCCGAGGTCGGTCCGCCCGGCCCGCTTCGCGACCGCCCCGTCAAGGCCGTCGCACAGGCGGCTGAGAAAGATGAGCACGAGGCCGGCCCAGAGATGGCCGAGGGCGATAGCGGTTGCAGCGCCGGCCCCGATCGCGAAGGCGGAGAGAGTGACCGCGTTCGCCGATATGCCGGCCGCATGCAGCGCGCCGGCAATCGCATCAAGCGCCGGGTCGATGCGTCTGCGCGCCCAACCGTCGAGCATCGGACCTCCTCACCTTCATCGACTGTTGACCGGCGGCAGGCGCTCGGCGACACTTCGAGGGCAACTGCAGGAAACCATCATGTACCGCGCCGTCACGCGCAACATCGAAGTCGAGGTGGAGCCGATCTACATGCCGGACCGCTCCGATCCGGAGCAGAGCCGCTATGTGTGGGCCTACCGGGTGACGATCGCGAACAATTCCGAAGGCTTCGTGCAGTTGCTGACGCGCTACTGGCGAATCATCGATGGCAACGGCAAGGTCGAGGAAGTGCGCGGCCCGGGCGTCGTCGGCGACCAGCCCGAACTCAATCCCGGCGACACCTACCAGTATACGTCGGGCTGCCCGCTCACCACGCCGACCGGCTTCATGGCCGGCCACTACACGATGCGCAATGAGGAAGGCGCGCTGTTCGACGTAACGATCCCAGCCTTTTCGCTGGACCTTCCGGGCGTGATCCGCACCGTCAATTAGACGTGACGAACTCGGCTGGGTCGAACTCGTATTTCTTCGAGCAGAACTCGCAGGAGACCCTGATCTCGCCGTCCTCGATGGAATCGGCGATCTCCTCGGCCGTGAAGCCCTCCAGAATGCCGCGGATGCGCTCGCGCGAGCAGGAGCACTGGTCGAGCACCGGAACTCCTTCGAACACGCGCACACCATGCTCGTGGAAGAGCCGGAAGAGCAGCCGCTCGGACTCGACTGTCGGGTCGAGCAGTTCCGACGCCTCGACCGTCGACAGCAGCGTCACGGCCTCGTGCCATGCTCCATCCGCAATCTCGGAGAAATCCTGGCCCGGATCGCCGTCGCCGCCCGGCAGATCCGGCAGGCGCAACCGCTCCGGGGCCTCGGGCAGGAACTGGATGATCAGGCCACCGGCGCGCCAGCGCTCGTCGGGTCCGTATTCGCTGCGCACGACATGGCGCGCAACCGCGAGGCGCACATCGGTCGGGATCTGTTCCGACTGGCGGAAATAGGTGCGCGCCACCTCGTCCAGCGACTGGCCGGCGAGTTCGACGATGCCTTGGTATCGCTGCATGTATTCGCCCTGGTCGACGGTCATGGCGAGCACGCCCTTGCCGAGCAGGTCCTGCGGCGCGGTCGTGCCCGCGGCGACGAACTCGGCCAAACGGTCCGCGTCGAAGCGAGCATAGGCGCGCATCGCAGACGGCGTGGCAAAATCGACCACCAGCATGTCGACCGGACCGTCGGAGCGGGTCTGGAGGATGAACTTGCCCTCGAACTTCAGCGCCGTGCCGAGCAGCACTGTCAGCACCATCGCCTCGGCCAGCAGCCGCGCCACCGGTTCGGGATAGTCGTGCCGGGCCAAGATGTGGTCGAGCGCCGGCCCGAGCTGCACGATGCGGCCGCGCACGTCGAGCGGAGCGACCTCGAACGGCACGACATGGTCGTCGCCGGCGAAGCCGAACTCGCCAAGTTTCGGTTCCATCACGTCAGACTGCTCCGGAAAGGCACCATGCGAGCACGGCCTTCTGCGCATGCAGGCGGTTCTCCGCCTCGTCGAAGACCACCGAGTTCGGCCCGTCGATCACCTCGTCGGTGACCTCCTCGCCGCGATGCGCCGGCAGGCAGTGCATGAACAGGGCGTCGGATTTCGCCTTCGCCATGAGGTCGGCATTCACCTGGAACGGCAGGAACACGTTGTGGCCGCGGGCGCGGTGCTCCTGGTTCATCGAGACCCAGCAATCGGTGACGACAGCGTCCGCGCCGGCGACCGCCTCCTCCGGCGAATGACCTACTGTCAGCCGGCCACCGTTCTTGCGCGCCCAGTCAACATAGCGCTGTTCGGGCTCGCTGCCCTCGGGCACCGCCATGTTCAGCTTGTAGCCGAAGCGCGCCGAGCCCTCGATCAGCGAATGGAGCACGTTGTTGCCGTCGCCCGACCACGCAATGACGCGATCCTTCACGGCGCCGCGATGCTCCTCGAAGGTCATCACGTCGGCCATGATCTGGCACGGATGGGTGTCGTCGGTCAGTCCGTTGATGACGGGCACCGTCGCATTCTCCGCCAGCTCGGTCATGCGCTCATGCGCGGTGGTGCGGATCATGATGGCGTCGACGTAACGCGACAGCACGCGCGCCGTATCGCCGATCGATTCCGAACGGCCGAGCTGCATCTCGGCGCCCGTGAGCATGATGGTCGAGCCGCCGAGCTGGCGCATGGCGACGTCGAAGGACACGCGGGTGCGGGTCGACGGTTTGTCGAAGATCATCGCCAGCACCTTGCCGGCGAACGGCTGCTCGGCGGTGCCGGCCTTCTGCGCGGCCTTGCGCACTTTGGCGTCGTCGAGGATGCGGCGCAGATCCTCGGCGCTCACCAGCGAGAGGTCGGTGAAATGTCTGGGCTGTATACTCATGAAACTCTCCCGCCTCAGGCGGCGTTGTCGATCGCTGCGGCGAGGTTGGCCGCGGCCGCGCGGATGCGGTCGACCGCGATGCGGATCTCGTCGTCGTCGGCAATCAGAGGCGGCAGGAGACGAACGACATTGTCTCCGGCGGGCGCCGCGAGAAGGTGCTGCCCACGCAGCGCCTTGTTCACGTCGGTGTTCGGCATCCGGCATTTGAGGCCGGCCATGAGGCCGACGCCGCGAATGCCTTCCACCACCTGCGGGAAATCGTCGGCGACAGCTGCCAGGCCCTGCTTCAGCAGCAGGCCCTTGCGGCTCACCTCGTCGAGGAAGCCGTCGGACAGGACAACATCCAGCACGGCATTGCCGACGGCCATGGCCAGCGGATTGCCGCCGAAGGTCGTGCCGTGCGTGCCGGCCGTCATGCCGGAGGCGGCTGCGTCCGTCGCCAGGCATGCGCCCATCGGGAAGCCGCCGCCGATCCCCTTGGCGATCGCCACAATGTCAGGCTCGACATCCGTCCACTGATAGGCGAACAGCTTGCCGGTGCGGCCGACGCCGGTCTGCACCTCGTCGAGGACGAGCAGCAGGCCGTGTTCGTCGCACAGCTTACGCAGCGCAGCGAGGCCGCCCTGCGGCAGTTCGCGGATGCCGCCCTCGCCCTGCAGCGGCTCGATCAGGATCGCCGCCGTCTCCGGTGTAATCGCAGCCTTCACCGCCTCCAGATCGAAGAACGGCACCTGGTCGAAGCCTTCGACCTTGGGACCGAAGCCCTCCATATATTTCTTCTGGCCGCCGGCGGCGATCGTCGCCAGCGTGCGGCCGTGGAAGGCACCTTCGAAGGTGATAATGCGGAAACGTTCGGGATGCCCGTTCGTATAGTGGTAGCGCCGCGCGGTCTTGATCGCGCATTCCAACGCTTCGGCGCCGGAATTGGTGAAGAAGACGCGGTCGGCGAAGCTGTTTGCGACCAAACGTTCCGCAAGCCGCTCCTGGCCCGGAACATTGTAGAGGTTCGAGACGTGCCACAGCTTCCCGGCCTGCTCGGTCAGCGCCGCGACCAGATGCGGATGGCAATGCCCGAGCGAGTTGACCGCGATGCCGCCGGCAAAATCGAGATATCGCTCGCCGCCCGTGGTGGTGAGCCAGCAACCCTCGCCTCGCTCGAAGGCCAAAGGCGCACGTGCAAAGGTCTCGAAGAGGGCTCCACTGTTCATCATCACCATCCGCGGCATTGTGGCCCGGCTTCCTGCGCGGACCTTGTTTTCGCCGAATTCAAACCCCAAATCAAAAAAGCCGCCCGAGGGGCGGCCTGCTGGCGGAATATTGGTTTTTTCGCCCGCGATGTCAATGCAGGGATAGCAGGTGGGCGCGTGCCGTCCGATGCTTTGCCGGTCTATCGACAGGCACCCTGCCCCAAGTTGGGGAAAACCGAAAAATCCGATTCGTGTTGCATCCGGGACTCTTGTCACGGAGTCCAGCGATCGGTAGTTTAAGGACAACAAAATACCAGATTTCGTGCGGCGGACCAATCAATCCGAATAGATGTGGTATTGCCCGGTTTACCGGGTTGCTTTCGGATTCCTGCTCCGCATGACTTCGCGAGGATCGTGATAGATGAACTGGAATGACGAGCGCGTCGAACTTCTCAAGAAGCTTTGGAGCGAGGGCCTGAGCGCCAGCCAGATCGCGGCGAGCCTCGGTGGCGTCAGCCGCAATGCGGTGATCGGCAAGGTCCATCGGCTCAAGCTGTCGAGCCGTGGGCGGGCGACCGCCGCGCCGGCACGGCAAAAGAAGGCGCCAAAGGCTGCCGTGAGCGCCGGCAGTGTGTCCAAGTCTGCAGGCCGCATGTCGAGCCAGACCCGTTCCATGCCCGCTTCGATCGGAGCCACGGCGCTGCAGGTGCAGTTCGACACCGAGGCGGTCGCCCAGACCTATATCCGCCCGGTGCAGAACAACGTCGTCGTGCCGATCTCGCGCCGGCTGCGCCTGGTGGAACTGACCGAGCGCACCTGCAAGTGGCCCAACGGCGATCCCTTGAGCGAGGACTTCTCTTTCTGCGGCAACGAGTCCGCCGAGACGGGCCCTTACTGCAAATATCACGCGAAGCTGGCTTTCCAGCCCGCCGCCGAGCGCCGCCGCAACCGATAGGCGGCCTTGGGCCAACCCAAATGAAGAAAAGGCGGCCATGAGCCGCCTTTCTTACGTTGGATCTGCGCTGCTCAATCGTCCACCAGGTCCTCGAGCATCACCTTGTGGCTCTTGTCCTCCTTCGGGCGCTCGGGCGGCATCTGCTGGCCGGTGACGACGTAGTAGACGGTTTCGGCGATGTTGGTGGCGTGATCGCCGATGCGCTCGATGTTCTTGGCGCAGAACAGGAGATGAGTGCAGGCGGTGATGTTGCGCGGGTCCTCCATCATGTAGGTGAGGAGTTCGCGGAACAGCGAGGTGTACATCGCGTCGATCTGGTCGTCACGGTCGCGGACGAACCGGATACGATCCATCGAGCGCGACGCGTAAGTGTCGAGCACCTCCTTGAGCTGGGTCAGCGCGAGCTCTGCGAGCGCTTCCAGGCCTCGGAACAGGCTGAGCGGCTGCTGCGTCTCGGTCACGGCGACGACCCGTTTGGCGATATTCTTGCCGAGGTCGCCGACGCGTTCGAGGTCGCCCGAGATGCGGATCGCCCCGATGATCTCGCGCAGGTCGTCGGCCATCGGCTGACGCTTCGCGATGACGACGATCGCCTTCTCGTCCACCTCGCGCTGGCCCTCGTCCAGCACCGCGTCGTCCTCGACCACCTTCTTCGCAAGACCGAGGTCGGAGGTAACGAGCGCCTGCACGGCCTGCTCGACCATCCGCTCGGCGTGGCCGCCCATCGCGGCGATCCGGCTTGCCAGATATTTCAGGTCGGAATCATAGGCCCGAACGATGTGCTGCGTTTGCATTGAGCGTCTTCAAACCTCCGACAGGTTGAATCGACACGCTAAAGCATGGCGATGACGGAAAAAAGAAGCCGTCATGTGTTTCATTCAGATGCCGGCGGGCGGGAAATGAACCGTGAAAGTTGCCCCCTCGCCCGGCCGCGACCCGATGGTGAGGCGCGCCCGGTGGCGGGTGAGGATGTGCTTGACGATCGCGAGGCCGAGGCCGGTTCCCTTCTGGCCGCGGCTCGTCTCGACGTCGACGCGGTAGAAGCGCTCCGTCAGGCGCGGAATGTGCTCTTCCGGAATGCCGGGACCGTGGTCGCGCACGGAGATGTCGATGCCGTTCTGCTGCCCGGCGCGGTTGACCGTCACCTCCACCAGCCCGCCGCTGCGGCCATATTTGCAGGCGTTCTCGAGTAGGTTCTCGAACACCTGGATCAGCTCGTCGCGATTGCCCGCCACGGTCAGCGGATCGCCGCCGAGGACCGCGTCGATCCGCACCCCGGACTCCTCCGCCAGCGGATTGAGCGCGTCGATGACGCCCTCGATCAGCGGCTTGAGGTCGACCCGGTCCGAAGGGCTGAGAAAGGGCTTCATCTCCAGCCGCGACAGAGAGAGCAGGTCGTCGATCAGCCGCGCCATGCGCGCGGTCTGCGCCTGCATGATCTGGAGGAACTGCTCGCGCGCCGCAGGATCATTCTTTGCCGGCCCGCGCAGCGTCTCGATGAATCCCGAGATCGAGGCCAGCGGCGTGCGCAGTTCGTGACTCGCATTGGCGATGAAGTCGGCCCGCATGCGGTCGATGCGGCGGATTTCGCTCTGGTCCTTGAAGATCATCACGAAGCGGTCGCCGCCGTCGCCCACGGGTGACACGGTCACCCGGAAGAAGCGCTCCACCGGCACCTTCTCGGAATAGTCGATCGACAGCGGCCGTCCCTGCGCCAGCGCCCTGGCAATCATCTCCTGCATTTCCGGCGCGCGGAAGCGCAGCGACAGCGACGTGCCCGGCGACAGGCCCGCGAAGGCCACCGCGCAGGCGCTGTTGACATGGACGACCGAGCCGCTGCGGTCGAAAATGACCATCGGGTCGCTGACGGCGGCGGCCAGCGCCTCGGCGGTCATCGAGGCCAGCGCCGGCCGATTGGCCTCGGCATCTCGATCCGCCCGGCGCTCGCGCAGACTGCGGCGGGGCGCGAACGCGGTCACCGCGATGACAATGGCGCAGACGGCGGCCGCAAGCCCGTAGCCCGCGCCTCCCTGCGACGCGACGAGAAAGATGCCGGCGATGGAGGCGATGAGGATCCAGCGCGCCGACAGGAGACGGTGCGTCACGTTTTCACCCAGGCCGGAACCTTCCATCTGCCCCTCGGCAAACCCGCGGCCCTCGCGGCCGGCACCCTGTCCATCCTCGACCATCACGGTCCGGCGACAACGCGCTTTACGCGCGTCCCCCTCCCAATAGCATGAGTTGAAACGAGAAAAAGGTGCCCGCAGCATGGCGAAGACCGAGGACCAGCCGTCCGAGAAGGTGAAACTCAAGATCGGCGGCAAGGAGCGCACCTTCGATGTCGGCAATCCGAAGCTGCCGGACTGGGTCGAGAAGAATGCGCTGAAGTCGGGCGGCTATCCCTACGACGACAAGCTGGCAAGCAAGGAATACGACAAGACGGTCGAGACGCTCCAGATAGAGCTCGTGAAGCTGCAGCATTGGCTTCAAGACAAGGGCGAGCGGGTGATGATCGTGTTCGAGGGGCGCGACGCTGCCGGCAAGGGCGGAACGATATTCGTTGTCAGGCAATTCATGAACCCGCGCACCGCGCGCAACGTCGCGCTCACCAAGCCGACAGAGACCGAGCGCGGGCAGTGGTATTATCAACGCTATGTGACACATTTTCCCACGGCCGGTGAATTCGTGACCTTCGACCGCTCTTGGTACATCGCGGCGGTGTCGAGCCGGTCATGGGCTTCTGCACGCCCGAGCAGCACGAGAAGTTCCTCGACGAGACGCCCTATTTCGAAGAGCGCATCTGCAAGGAGGGGATACGCTTCTTCAAGTTCTGGCTCAGCATCGGCCAGGAGATGCAGCTGAAGCGCTTCCACGACCGGCGGCATTCGCCGCTGAAGAACTGGAAGTTCTCGCCGATCGATATCGCCGGCATGAAGCTGTGGGACGAGTATACCAAAGCCCGCGACACGATGCTCAAGCGAACCCACAGCACGCATGCCCCATGGACGATCGTGGCCGCGAACGACAAGCGCCGGGCTCGGGTCGCGGTGATACGGCGCCTCCTCCGCTCGATCCCCTATGCCGGGCGCGACATGGCCGTCATCGGCGCCGAGGATTCGAAGATCATTGGCGACGGCCCGGCGTTCCTCGGATTGTAGCCCGGCCCGATTTTGTCTCGGCGCGGCTAAGCCGGCGCCGCGCATGCGGCGTCTTCTCCCAGTGATGCGGGCGGGTGAACAGCTGGAACAGCGCGCGCCAGGCGGCGGCGGACATCATCATCCAGTAGAGCGGCGTAAACAGGACGATCTTCCAGAACCCCCGCCGCGCCGGCGGCCGGCTCGCGCGCCAGCCGAGCAGCAGGAACGCGCCGCCCCAGGACGAGATTGAAGGCATCCATGGCGAAGAAAAAGAACTGCAGCGGGGTCAGCCCCCCCGGCAGCGATCGCCCTCGCCGCAAGAAAAATCCCCGTCACCAGCAGCATGGGATGCAGCAGCGACGAGACAAGCAGGCCTGCCAGCAGGATCTGGACCGCAGCGAAGGAGCGTAGGCCGATATCGGATGCGAGTTCCGCCGGGTTGCGCATGTGGACAAGCCATGTCTGCGCCCAGCCCTTCAGCCAGCGCGTGCGCTGCTTCAGCCACACGATCGATCGTTCCGGCGCCTCCTCGCCCGTGGGAGAGAAGATCACGCCCGTCCGGTAGCCGTAGCGCGCGAGGCGGACACCAAGGTCAGCATCCTCGGTGACGTTGTAGGGATCCCACGCGCCCACCTCTTCGAGCGCGGAGCGGCGGAAATGATTGGACGTGCCGCCGAGCGGAAGAAACAGCCCCTTCCTCGCGAGATAAGGCAGGAAGCGGTGGAACAGGGCCGCGTATTCGAATGCAAACATGCGCGGAAGGATGCCGGCCGCGCCGTTGTCGATCTCGAGCGGCGCCTGCAGGCAAGCCAGATCTTCTTCCTCCGTGTGGAAGCGGCTCCACGCCTCGTAGAGCTGGAGCGGATGTGGCCGATCTTCCGCATCGTAGACCGCGATGAACTCGCCGCGTGTGAGCGGAAGTGCGTAGGTCAACGCGTTGGGTTTGGTGCCGGGCATGCCGCGCGGCACCTCGATGATCTCCACCCAAGGCCGCAGGCCGTGCACGCGCAGCGCCTCGATCGTGCTGCGGTCGTCGTCCTCGCAAACGAACTTCACCTCGAGCCGCGCCCGCGGCCAGGAGATACGTCCGAGTGCCGACAGGAGATCCGGCAGCACGTCGGCCTCGTCGCGCAGTGCCACGACGATCGAATAGACCGGCAGCGTCGAAGGATCGAGGCCGACCGCGCTCACCCGCGGCCGGGAGATTTTTCCGAACGCAGCGGCGAGCCGTATCCACACGCAGCAGAAAAAGAAGAAGGTCGCGCACAGGTGCAGGGCGAGCAGGGCCCACACTGGCGCGAAGATGAACGCTGTTGCGAGACTGACGACGAGGCCGCCGAACAGCGTCCCCTGCCAGCCGTTCGCCACCAGCCTGGCGGAAAAGCGCGGTTGCGCCGCGAACAGCCCATCGCGGGTGGCGGCCGTGAGGCGCGGGGCGGCTATCTCGATCAGTGCGCGGCGAACGGCTGACGGAGGCACGATGCAGATGCGCTCGGCAAGCCCAGGCGCATCTTGGATCAGACGCCGAATGCGAGGACAATCACCCGGTCTCGGCGCCGTGACATAAGTGACGAAGCCGCCGGCGCCGATCACCTGGAGCAGCCGGGACTGGTTGCCTTTCAACAGTCCGAGCGCGTCGCCGGCGTCGATCCGCAGTTCACGAGACGCAAGCTGCGGCCGAAAGGCCAAGCCGAGCTTCTTCGCGATCTGACAATAGAGCGCGTTTTCGTCCACGGCGCCCGAGGCAAGCAGCTCGTCCGGCAGGCTGGTGCCACAGCGTTCGGCCGTCAGGGCGAGATCGGCCGCACGCTGCGGCGAGACTCCCAGCCGCCGCAGCAGCGCCGACCATTCGTCGAGTTCTGCGCGCGCCCGGGGCGTGAGCGCAGGCAGGCGTGCGCCGAACGCAGCCGCCGCCGTCCTTCCCCCTGCATCTGACACGTCCGCAACGGACATGCACGCCCCCGCAGCATGGCGCACGCGCGCACGCATCCGGCGCCGCACACTGCCCCGATCCAAAACTGCTCATGCATGTTGATCGGCCGCTGCCCCAAGCAGCCGAATTCCCCAATGGGTTGCACTTTTGCAAAGACGCACCCGTCCGTCAATGCCACCACTTTTCCGTGTGATGTCGACGCCGTGTCGGCGTTTGCCGCAATCCCGCGCTATGCTATGCCGCATCGATCATGTGCGCCGGCCCGATCCGGCGGAGACAGCCGGAGAGCTTCTTGACACGACTGCTGGCGATCCTGGCCGTGCTGGCCACGCTGTGCGGAGCCGCCCTGTCCGCGGAGCCGCAGATCCCCAACTTCTGGGACCCGAAGGAGCGATTGCCCAAGCCGCAGCTCGAAGGGCTCCAGCGGCTGCGCTTCTTGACCACCGTCGACTTCCCGCCCTTCAATTACATCGATTCCGAAGGCCGGCTCGCCGGTTTCCATGTCGATCTGGCGCGGCGCATCTGCGCGGAACTCGGCATCAGCGACAAATGCCAGATCCAGGCCCTGCCGTGGCCGGAACTCGAAGACGCGCTCGCGAAGGGCGACGGCGAGGCGATCCTGGCCGGGCTCGCCATCACGCCTGCCACGCGGGAGAGCTACGTCTTCACCCGGCCATACCTCCAGTTTCCCGCCCGCTTCGTCATGCAGAAGGCGAATGCGGTCGCCGAGCCTCTCCATGTGGCCCTGTCCGGCAAGCGTATCGGGGTCATGGCCGGCTCGGCGCATGAGAAGATCCTGCGCAGCTATTTCGGCGACGTGAAGCCGGTCACCTACAGCCGTCCCGAATGGCTCTACGAGGACCTGCGCGCCGGCAAGATCGACGGCGCCTTCGGCGACGGGATGCGGCTGTCGTTCTGGCTCGTCGGTTCGGACTCGCAGGCGTGCTGCCGGTTCGTCGGCGGCCCCTATCTCGCGCCGGAACAGCTCGGCCTCGGTCTCGCAATCGCGGTCAGGCCGTCGGAGGCGGCACTTGCCGATGCCTTCAACTTCGCGCTGCGCGAACTGCAGGCCAACGGCTCCTTTGCCGAGCTTTACCTCCGCTACTTCCCGGTCAGCTTCTACTGATCGCCGCGCCGGAAAGGCAGCCGCATCGACCATACGAGGGACGCGGATTCGTTGTCCCGCCATTCGGCGAGCCCGATGTCCATCGCGTCGTGCCCCTTGGCCGGTTGATCGTTGTAGGTACCCGAACAGCCTGTCCCAGAAGGGAAGGTTGAAGCCGTAGTTCGAATCCATTTCCCGTCGGATGGTCGAGTGGTGAACCCGGTGCATGTCCGGCGTCACCAGGACCCGCCTGAGCACGCGGTCGAACGGCAGCGGCAGGCGGACATTGGAATGGTTGAACATCGCCGTCCCGTTGAGCACAATCTCGAACACCAGCACCGCGACGACCGGAGGCCCAAGCAGGACGACGACCGCGGCCTTCCAGACCATGGAGAGCAGGATCTCCAGCGGATGGAAGCGCAGCCCGGTCGTGACGTCGAAGCCATTGTCGGCGTGGTGCATGCGGTGGATCCGCCACAGCAACGGGATCTTATGGCTCGCCAGATGTTCGAGCCAGACGGCGAAGTCGAGGATGATGAAAGCCAGGATACCGGCGATGAGCGGATCGAAGCCGATCGCGCGCAAGATGCCCCAGCCGTTCGCCTCAGCCCAGACCGCGGCACCGACAGAGGCCGCCGGAAACACCAGCCGCAGAAGAATGGACGACAGCACGACCATCGACAGGTTCGTAAACCAGCGTCTCGTCTTCAGCGCGCCGACCATCTCGGGACGTTCGAGCCGCGGCGAGATGAGTTCGAAGACGGCCATTCCGCCGAAGATCGCGAGAAACGCCGCGAGGCGGACCGCACCTTCGGAAGGCAGCGCGTCCATCAGGTCAGCGTGCGATGGCGCGCCTTGGCCGAAATCTCGATGGCGCGCGCCGTGTCGGCATCGATCGCCAGCCAGGACCGCAGGCGCTCCAGCACCCGCCGCTCCTCCAGCCGCATCTCGCGGTCGACGACCGCAACCTCGACGGCAGCGGCATAGGCCGTGTCGTGCAGGTGAAGCGGGACGCTCTCGAGCACTAGGCCGAACACCTTGTCGAGCCCGCCCTCTTCCTGCAGCAGCTTCTGGCAGTCGCGCGCGGCCTCGACCAGCCGGCTCGGATCGTAGTCCATGAAGATCGGCCAGGACTGCACGGAATCGCCGATATGGGCGAGCTCGGCATCGTTCATCTCTCGATCCGAGGCGGAGGTCACCACCATCAGATAGATCAGGGCTTCATGGGCGGAGGGTTTTGGCACGATGCGGTTCCTATGCTATGGACGAGAAGGTAGGCGGCGTGTTTCTCCGTTACAAGCGCCGAGCCGCCGTCAGGAAAGATGGCTTTGATGACCAGGATCGTCTCGACCAGCGAGTTTCAACGGGATTTCGAGCGTTTTCAGGAAGAGGCCAAGGCTGAGCCGATCGCTATCTCTCGCGACGGCCATGCGGAATCCGTGCTGATGTCGGCAGAAATGTACGACCTCGTCGTGAAGGGGCGCATCGCTCGTTCCGTCGCCGACTTCGACGAAGCGACACTCGAAGCGATCCGTAACAGCAAGGTTCCGGGGGAGTTCGATCACCTCGACGCCCTGCTCGGCGATTGGAAGCCTTGACCTTACCGGTTCCCATTCCCGGTCTAGTCATCAATTATTCGTATCTGTGGTGGTCTGAAGACCGTGCCGGACTAGACGAGGGCCTCAAGGACCGGCCTTGCGTCATCGCTGCAATCCGCAACTTGGAACCGCGCCTGCTCATCGCGACGGTGTTGCCCATCACCCATGCGATTCCAAAACAAAGCGATGAAGCAGTCGAAATGCCGCCACAAGTCAAGGCGCATCTCGGTCTTGACGGTGAGCGATCTTACGTCGTGGTGACCGAAGCCAACGACTTCATCTGGCCGGGACCGGATCTACGGCCGGTGTCGCGCAGCAAGCCGGGGCAGTTTCATTTTGGGGTCCTTCCGCCGCGCTTCTTCATTCACATCCGCGATCTTCTGCTCAAGATGCATTCCGAGGCGCGGTTGAAGCGCGTGTCGCGCACCGATTGATCCGGCTTTTCCTTGACACCGTCAGACAAATGCACCTAGCAAGCCGCGCCGAAGCCGGCCAACAAGGTAGATGTCATGACCGCCCCCGCTCCCATCATAACGCCCGAGATCGTTGCCGCGGCGCATGAGAGCAAAGCCTGGCCCTTCGAGGAGGCGAGGAAGATCGTCGCCCGCTACAAGGGGCGCGACTGGCCTGAGACCATCCTGTTCGAGACCGGATACGGGCCGTCTGGCCTGCCGCACATCGGCACGTTCGGCGAGGTGGCGCGCACGTCGATGGTGCGGCATGCCTTCCGCGTGCTGACCGAGGACAAGGTGCCGACGCGGCTCCTGTGCTTCTCCGACGACATGGACGGCATGCGCAAGATCCCGGACAACGTGCCGGACCGCGCCTTCCTCGAACCTTATCTGCATATGCCGCTCACCGTCGTGCCCAACCCGTTCGGGGGCGACTACGAGAGCTTCGGCCATCACAACAATGCGATGCTGCGGCGCTTCCTCGATACGTTCGGCTTCGACTACGAGTTCGCCAGCGCCACCGACTACTACAAGTCCGGCCGGTTCGATGCTGTGCTGCTGAAGGCCGCCGAAAAGTCACGACGACATCATGAACGTCATGCTGCCCACCCTCGGCCCCGAGCGGCAGGCGACGTACAGCCCTTTCCTGCCGATCTCGCCGCAGTCGGGCCGGGTGCTCTACGTGCCAATGAAGCACGTCGACGCCAAGGCCGGCACGATCACCTTCGAGGACGAGGACGGCACCGAGACGACGCTGCCCGTGACGGGCGGCGCGGTGAAGCTGCAGTGGAAGCCGGATTTCGGCATGCGCTGGGCGGCGCTCGGCGTCGACTTCGAGATGTTCGGCAAGGACCACCAGACCAATGCCGCGATCTACGACCGCATCTGCGTGATCCTGGGCGGGCGCGCGCCGGAGCATTTCGTCTACGAGCTCTTCCTGGACGAGGTCGGCCAGAAAATCTCCAAGTCGAAGGGCAACGGTCTGACCATCGACGAGTGGCTGACCTACGCGCCGACCGAGAGTCTCGGCCTCTACATGTTCCAGCGGCCCCGCCAGGCGAAGAAGCTCTATTTCGACGTCATCCCGAAGGCGGTGGACGAGTATTACGCGTTCCTCTCCGCCTATCCGCGGCAGGACTGGAAGGAGCGGCTCGGCAATCCGGTCTGGCACATGCATGACGGCCAGCCGCCGCCGATCGACCTGCCGGTGACGTTCGCGCTGCTGCTCAACCTCGTCAGCGCCTCCAACGCGCATGACCGCAACGTGCTCTGGGGCTTCATCTCGCGCTACGCGCCCGGCGTGACCGCGCAGACGCATCCTGAGCTCGACAGGCTCGCGGGCTACGCAATCCGTTACTACGACGACTTCGTGAAGCCGTCGAAAGTCTACCGCGCGCCGGACGAAGTCGAGCGCGCCGCGCTGGCGGAGCTCGCCGGCAAGCTGCGCGCCCTGCCCTCGGGCACCGACGGCGAGGTGATCCAGAACGCCGCGCTCGACGTGGCGCGCGAGATCGAGCGCTACCAGGATCACGAGAAGAAGAGCCCGACCGGCGGGCCGGGCGTTTCCGGAGCCTTCTTCCAGATGATCTACCAGGTGGTCATCGGCCAGGAACGCGGACCGCGCTTCGGCTCCTTCGCCGCCCTCTACGGCGCGAAGGAAACCGCGGCCCTCATCGATCGGGCGCTGGCGGGAGAGCTCAGCGGAGCGGCGAAGACGGCGGCGGCAGCGGGCTGAGACCGGGCGAGGCTTCGCCCGGCCCGGTAGCTTCCGGCGCTGCCGGGGGCTGCCCCTCGGACGTGCCGTCCGACTGCGACGCGCCGGTCTCGGGCGGCAGGATCGATATGTCTCCGGCTTCCGCCGGTTCCTGCGCAGTCCCGCTCGCCGGCAGGTCGACCGGAGACGAGAGCTCGGGAGGCAGGGCGGCCGGACCCTTGCCGTAGATGCCGCGACCGGCGTCCCGCGCGGCCATGGCCTTCCCCGCATATTTGTCGCCGCTCGCCCGCGCCCAGCCGTTCTCGACCAGCCATTCGCCGATGTCGCGCGGGCCGACGCGGCACGTGGTCGACAGTCGGTCGGGTACCTCGCCTTCGGGAAAGTCGCAGGTTACCGCACGGCTGCGCAGGAAAGAGCGGAACGCGGTGCGCGCAGCGCGGCCGCACGGCCACTCGCCGCCTTCGGGACGCGCGCAGGCCTCCCCATCTCCCACGACATCGACATCCGAGATGATGATCGTGCGCCCGCCCGCGGCGATCACGCCCGCGGCCTCGGCGACAGGTTGGAACAGGAGCGGCTTGGGCGGAGGCTTCTTCGGCGGCGCGGCCGGCGCGATCACGCTCAGCGGCGGACGCGGATCGACGCGCTCGAGCGTGCCCGGATCAACCGGCGGAACGGCGATGATCGACGGTCCGACCGCACGGGGCGAAGGAGCAGCAGGCGGAGGGGGTGGCGAGGCCGGAACAGGCTCTGCCTGGGCCGTGACCGAAGGCGCTGGAGGCGGAGCAGGCGCCCGATCGGTCTTCGCTGGTTCAGGCGGCACCTCCGGCACGGGCATCGGCCGTCCCGGCACCGACTGGCGGATCTCGCTCGCCGGGTCCGGTCGCAGCTCCTGCCGGCCGAAGCTGTAGGCCGTGACCGCAAGGGCTGCGACGGCTCCGGCCAGTCCGACGGCCGAGATGAGGAGGGGAGGCTTCGCACCGGCCTACTGGCTGGCCCAGACGATGCGCGCCACCCAGGCGATTTCGGTCGTCGGCACCGTGCGGACGGGATGTTCGGGGTTCAGCGACATCAGTTCGATCGCGCGGCTCGTCCGCCGTTCGAGCACCTTGGCCATCACCTCACCGCCATGGGTCTTCACCACCACGCGGTCGCCGCGGCGGATGCTTGCGTTGGGATCGACAATCAGCCGGTCTCCATGGCGATACAAAGGCAGCATGGAATCGCCCTGCACCTGGAGCGCATAGGCGCCGTCGCGGGCGCCCGCGGGAATCTCGACCAGATCCCACCCCTGCCCGGCAGGAAAACCTGCATCGTCGAAGAATCCGCCCGCGCCCGCCTGAGCGAAGCCGATCAGCGGCACCGAGGCAGGCTGCGCCGGCAGCCTGTCGGAGGCCGTCGGCCCTCTCACGAGATTGATGAACTCCTCGAGCGAGGCTCCGGTCGCCTCCATCACCTTGGCGAGCGATTCGGTTGACGGCCAGCGCGGGCGGCCGTCGACTGACTGCCGCTTGGATTTGTTGAACGCCGTCGAATCGAGTCCGGCGCGCTTGGCGAGGCCAGATGCGGAGAGCGAATAGCGCTCCGCGAGCGCGTCGATGGCAGCCCAAACACGGTCATGCGAGAGCATAGGCTCGTCCACGAACAGGAAAAAATACCTTTACCTGTATGTAGCTCTCCGCTCCGGGAGTGTCCAGTCGCGAGGCGCTTAACTCACAGCGGCTTGAAGGGCACCCGGCCGGAAGAGAGGGCGCGATCGAGCAGATCGATCCGGTCCTGCCCCCAGAACGGCTCGCCGGCGAGCACGTAGGAGGGAACCCCAGTCGCATCGACGTCGACGGCGTCCTGTGTGTTTCGCGCCCGGATCGCAGCGGTCTCCGGCTCATTCGCACGCGCCAGGATCGCGTCCGCGTCGAAACCCGCAGCCTTCAGCAGTTCGGCCAGCGTCGCTTCGTCCGCAATGTTCTTTTCATCCGCCCAGACCGCGCTGAAAACGCTGTCCATGTAGGCGAGTGGATCGCCGCCGGACTGAAGGATCGCGATGATCGCGTGATCGGCCAGTGTCGGATTGACGGGAAAGAATTTCGGTTTCGGATTGAGCTTGCGCCCGCGCATCTCGGCGAAACGCTGGAGTTCTATGAAACGATAACGCTGGCGCACCGCGGGCCGCTCGCCGAGCGCGACCTGGCCCGACACCTTGAACATCTCGCCGAGGTTGACCGGCTTCACGACCAGTGTCGCGCCGTGGCGCTCCGCCACCTGCTGGATGGGGCGATGGCCGAGATAGGTCCAGGGCGAAACGCAGGTCATGTAGTAGTCGATGGTGGGCATGTGCGGCTTATCCTCGTCGGTTTCGAGCGGCGCAGCACACTAGATGGACGTATGCCCCGCTATCAACCCTTCGCCAATGCGCGCAGTCCCGCATGCGAGGCCATGAAGATGCGCTCCTCCTCGGTCGGGCGGCGTGGCGTGTATTCGTGACCGAGAATGGAAATGATCTCATCGATCGGGACGAAGCGCTTCCCGGTAGAATCATACACGCCCGCCGTCGTCATCACGAGCGCGGCGGTGCGGCCGTCGTCCAGCACGAAACGATGGCGGCCGATCATCTGCGTATCTTCCCAGGTCTCCACCGTTGAGACCACCTCGAACCACTTCCAGAGCCTGATCTCGCGAACGTAGACCGCCTGCAGGCCGCCCATCATCGGCGCCCAGCGGCGCTCGCGCGCGAGCGTGAACAGGCCGGCGCGCAGGAAGATGTCGATGCGGCCGATGTCGGCCAGCATCATGTAGCGCGCATTGTTCAGATGAAGGTTCGTGTCGATGTCGGTCGGCAGGCAGCGGAACGAAAGGCGGCTTTCGCCGCCCATCCGGTAGGGCCCGCGCGACCTGGCGGTGAGCATCGTCCGCGCCAGGCGGCCCCACACGCACATGCAACGACTCCGCGTCTCCTTCTCCCCGTTCGACGGGGAGAAGGTGGTCCGAAGGACCGGATGAGGGGTTGCGCCGGCAATCGGGGAAGCGTGCACCGCCCCACCTGCCCGCCGGCATCTCTCCCCGTGAACGGGGAGAGGAAAGTCAGGCCGCCTTCTTCGCTTCGTCCTTGTAGGGGTTGAAGCGCTGGTAGAAGGTCTCGCCCTTGTCGGCCATGTCGACGAGAAGCTTCGGCGCCTTGAACTGCTTGCCGTACTGCTTCTGCAGGTCCTTGGCGAGCTTGACGAAGGCCTTGGCGCCCATGCCGTCGATGTAGGACAGCGCGCCGCCGGTGTAAGGCGCGAAGCCGAAGGCGAGGATCGAGCCGACATCCGCCTCGCGCGGGTCGACCACGATGCCTTCCTCCATCACGCGGGCAGCCTCCAGCGCGATCGTCACAAGGAAGCGCTGCTTCAGCACCTCGACGTCGATCTTGTCCGGATCCTGCTGCTTGTAGAGGTCCTTGAGGCCGGGCCAGAGCTTCTTTTTCGCGGGCTTTGCCGGATAGTCGTAGAAGCCCTTGCCGTTCTTGCGGCCGAAGCGGCCGTGCGTGTCGACCATCGTGTTGATCAGCGCGAACTGCTCCCGGTCGACGGCCTTCTCGCCGAGGTCGCGGATGGTCTGCTTCATGATCTTCTGCGCGAGGTCGACCGCCGTCTCGTCGGTCAGCGCCAGCGGACCGACCGGCATGCCGGCCATCTTCGCCGCGTTCTCGATCATCGCCGGCGGCACGCCCTCGATGAGCATCTGGTAGCTCTCCGACATGTAGCGCAGCACGCAGCGGTTGACGTAGAAGCCGCGCGTGTCGTTGACGACGATCGGCGTCTTCTTGATGGCGCGGACATAGTCGATCGCCATCGCGACGGCCTTGTCGCCCGTCTTCTTGCCGAGAATGATCTCGACCAGCATCATCTTGTCGACCGGCGAGAAGAAGTGGATGCCAACGAAGTTCTTCGGCCGTTTCGAGTTCGTCGCGAGCGAGGTGATTGGAATGGTCGAGGTGTTGGAGGCGAAGATGGCCGCCGGCTTGAGCACCGCCTCAGCCTTCTCGGTCACGCCCTTCTTGATCTCGGAATCCTCGAACACGGCCTCGACCACCATGTCGCAGCCGTCGAGCAGCGCGTAGTCGTCGGTCGCGGTGATGAGCGCGAGCAGCTTCTCCTTCTGCTCGGCCGTCGCGCGGCCCTTCTTGATCAGCCCGTCCATCAGGCCGGCGGAATGCGCCTTGCCCTTCTCGGCGGCCGGGATGTCGCGGTCGATCAGAACGACCGGGATGCCCGCCTGCGCGGTGACATAGGCGATGCCGGCGCCCATGAAGCCGGCGCCGAGGACGCCGATCTTCTTGAACTTCGTCTCCGGCACGCCTTCCGGACGGCGCGCGCCCTTGTTGAGCTCCTGCAGCGACACGAACAGCGAGCGGATCATCATCGCCGCCTCGGTCGTCTGCATGATCTCGGTAAAGTAGCGCTGCTCGATCCTGAGCGCGGTATCGAACGGCACGAGCAGGCCCTCATAGACGCATTTCAGGATTGCCGACGCCGCCGGATAGTTGCCGTAGGTCTCACGGCGCAGGATGGCGATCGCCGGGGGCCAGAGATTGGCGCCGGCAGCCGAATAGACCGGGCCGCCGGGCAGCTTGAAGCCCTTCTCGTCCCACGGCTGCACCGGCTTCAGGCCGCCCTTGATCAGATCCTTGGCTGTCTCGATCAGCTTGTCGGCCGGTGCCACCGCCGTGATCAGGTTCATCGCCTTCGCCTTGGCGGGCGACAGGTTCTGGCCCGAGGTCAGCATCTGGAGAGCCGCCTGCGTGTCCGCAAGCCGCGGCACGCGCTGGGTGCCGCCGGCGCCGGGGAACAGGCCGACCTTGATCTCCGGCAGGGCCATCTTGACCTTGTCCGAATCCGCCGCGACGCGGGCGTGGCAGGACAGCGACAGCTCGAACGCGCCGCCCATGCAGGTACCGTTGATCGCCGAGACCCACGGTTTGCCGCTGGTCTCGAGCTTGCGGAACAGCTGGCTCATGTAGCCGGCGTTGTCGAACAGGGCCTTGGTCGCCTTGTCGGCATCCTTCAGCTTCTCCTTGGCAAAGACGCCGAGCATGCGCTGGAGCATGGTCAGGTCCGCGCCGCCCGAGAAGCTGTCCTTGCCGGACGTGATGACGGCGCCCTTGATCGCGGCGTCGGCCTTGACCTCGTCGACGATCCTGTCGAGCTCGCGCATCACCTCTTCGGTGAAGACGTTCATCGAGCGTCCGGGCATGTCCCAGGTGACGAGCGCAATCCCGTCGGCGTCGGTTTCGACCTTGAAGTTGGTGTAGGTGCTCATGTGGAGATCTCCCTCCTGGAATTTCGGTTTCGTCAGCGGACTGGCGCGACGGTGAAGCTGCGTCCCTCTCCCCGTTCACGGGGAGAGGATGCCGGCAGGCAGGTGAGGGGCGGCGCGAACCTGCGACCGTTGTCTCCTGCCCCTCATCCGGCCCTTCGGGCCACCTTCTCCCCGCAGGCGGGGAGAAGAAAGAGGCGTCAGACGCGCTCGATGATCGTCGCGGTGCCCATGCCCGCGCCGATGCACAGCGTGACGAGAGCGGTGTTGAGGTCGCGGCGCTCCAGCTCGTCGAGCACGGTGCCGAAGATCATCGCACCGGTGGCGCCGAGCGGATGGCCCATCGCGATGGCGCCGCCGTTGACGTTCATCTTCGCGTGATCGATGTCGAAGGCCTGCATATAGCGCAGCACGACCGAAGCGAAGGCCTCGTTGAGCTCGAACAGGTCGATGTCCGAGAGCTTCATCTTGGCCTGCTTGAGCAACTTCTCGGTCACGTCGACCGGTCCGGTCAGCATGATCGCCGGCTCCGAGCCGATATTGGTGAAGGCCTTGATGCGGGCGCGCGGCTTGAGCCCCATCGCCTTACCGCCCTTCTTGGAACCGAGCAGCACCGCGGCCGCACCGTCGACGATGCCGGAGGAATTGCCGGCGTGGTGAACGTGGTTGACCTCCTCCAGCTCGGGATAGCGCTGGATGGCGACGGCATCGAAGCCGCCCATCTCGCCCGGGATGGTGAAGGACGGATTGAGCGAGGCGAGCGACTGCATGTCGGTTGAGGGGCGCATATGCTCGTCATGGTCGAGGATGGTCAGGCCGTTCTGGTCCTTGATCGGCACGACCGAATTCTTGAAGTAGCCCTTCTCCCAGGCCTTCGCGGCGCGCTTCTGGCTCTCGACCGCATAGGCGTCGACGTCGTCGCGCGAGAAGCCGTATTTGGTGGCGATCACGTCGGCCGAGACGCCCTGCGGCACGAAGTAGGACGGCAGGCCGACCGACGGGTCCATGAACCAGGCGCCGCCCGACATGCCCATGCCGACGCGCGACATCGATTCGACGCCGCCCGAGATCACGATGTCGTCCTGGCCGGCGGCGATCTTGGCCGCACCGAGGTTGATCGCGTCGAGGCCAGATGCGCAGAAGCGCGAGAGCTGGATGCCGGGCGCCTTGGTGTCGTAGCCGGCCTCGAAGGTCGCGGCGCGCGGGATCACCGAGCCGGCCTCGCCGACCGGGTCGACGCAGCCGAAGACGATGTCGTCGACCGTGCCCGTGTCGAGCCCGTTGCGGTCGCGCACCGCCTCCAGAACCTTGGCCGCCAGGCGCACCGCCGGCACTTCGTGCAGGGAACCGTCCTTCTTGCCGCGTCCGCGCGGCGTGCGGACGGCGTCGTAGACATAAACCTCAGCCATTTCCTTGCTCCAGTTTCTAATTGCGCCGCGCTGGGCGGCGGCAGGCATTGCGTCGGCTGGCGGATCAGGCGGCCGGCTCGACGGTAATCTCGGTCTTCACCGAATTGGCGATAAAGCAGGCCTCGTGGGCCTTGTGATGAATCGCGTCGAGGTCGCCAGCGTCGCCAGACACCTCGACCTTGGGCCGCAGCGTCACTTTGGTGATCGAGGTGCGGCCGGCCGCATCCGTTTCCATAATGCCTTCAGCCTTGTCCTCGTAGGACAGCACCTCGACCTTGGCGCGGCGGGCGAAGTCCAGGAACCACAGCATGTGGCACGAGGCGATCGAGGCAACGAACATCTCTTCCGGGTCGACGCCGACGGGATTGGAGAACGGCTCTCGCACGATGTCAGGCGAAGCCGAACCCATGACGGTCGTGCCGCCGTCGAAGGCGATCTCGTGCACCCGCGTGTAGCGGCCGAGCGAGAAGTGGTCCCCTTCGTCCTGGCTCCAGCGGAGCGTGGCGATGTGCTTCGACATGTCGACCTCAGAGGCTCCGGGCGATCAGCACCTTCATGATCTCGTTCGTGCCGCCATAGATACGCTGCACGCGCGCGTCGCGATACATACGGGCGATCGGAAACTCATTCATGAAACCGTATCCGCCAAAGAGCTGGAGGCACTGGTCCACGACCTTGCCCTGCAGGTCGGAGAGCCAGTATTTCGCCATCGAGGCGGTCACCGGGTCCAGCCCGCCATTGACGTGGCGCTCGACGCAGTTGTTGTAGAAGACTCGGCCAACGGTGGCCTGCGTCTTCAGCTCGGCGAGCTTGAACTGCGTATTCTGGAATTCCAGGATCGACTTGCCGAACGCCTTGCGCTCCTTGACGTAGTCGATCGTTAGCGCGAGCGCCCTCTCGATCACCGAGATGACCGTGGTGCCGATCTGCAGGCGCTCCTGCGGCAGCTGCTGCATGAGCTGGATGAAGCCCTGCCCTTCCTCATGGCCGAGCAGGTTCGAGGTCGGCACGCGCACGTCGTTGAAGAACAGCTCCGACGTGTCGTTCGACTTCAGCCCGATCTTGTCGAGGTTGCGGCCGCGCTCGAAGCCCTCGACCTCGTCGGTCTCGACCACGATCAGCGAGGTGCCCTTGGCGCCCTTCGACGGATCGGTCTTGGTGACGACGATGATCAGGTTGGCGAGCTGGCCGTTGGTGATGAAGGTCTTGGAGCCGTTGATGCGGTACTGGTTGCCGTCCTTGTCGGCCCGCGTCTTGACGCCCTGGAGGTCGGATCCGGCGCCGGGCTCGGTCATGGCGATGGCGCCGATCAGTTCGCCGGTCGCCATCTTCGGCAGCCAGCGCTTCTTCTGCTCCTCGGAGCCGTAGTGCAGGATGTAGGGGGCGACGATGGAATTGTGCAGCGCGATGCCGAAGCCGTCCACGCCGACATGGCTGATCGCCTCGATGATCGCGCTCTCATGCGCGAAGGTGCCGCCGGAGCCGCCATATTCCTCGGGCATGGAGGCGCAGAGCAGCCCAGCCGCGCCGGCCTTCTCCCAGCTCTCGCGGTCGAAGATTTCGTTCTTCTCGAATTCCTCGTAGCGCGGCGCGATTTCCTCGGAGAGGAAGCGCGTCGCCATATCGTAGAGCATGGCGACGTCGTCGGTCACCCAGCGGGGCTTCGGCAGGTCAAGGACGGTTGCGGGATCTGCGGCCACTGGGTTCCTCCTGGCAGATGGCTTTATATAGTTCAAGCTTGAACAAAAGCAAGCGCAGACGCCGCCTAGAAGGCCTCCGCCGGCAGCTTCATCATCGTCTCGGCGCCGGTCGACAGGCGGGCGAGATGCGCCGCCGTCTCGGGCATCACGCGCTCCATGAAGTAGCGGCCGGTGACCAGCTTCGTCTCGTAGAACGACGCGTCGCCATTGGCGCCCTCGGCGAGCTTTTCGTGCGCCGTCTTGGCCATCTGGCCCCACATGTAGCCGAGCGCGACAAGGCCGAAGAGATGCATGTAGTCGGTCGAGGCCGCGCCCGCATTGTCGGGGTTCGCCATGCCGTTCTGCACCAGCCACATCGTCGCGGCCTGGAGGTCGTTCAGGCCCTTCTTCAGCGACTTGGTGTAAGGCGCCATCTTCTCGTCGGAGCGGTTCGCCTCGCAGAAGTCGCCGACCTCCTTGAAGAACGCCTGCACGGCACGGCCGCCGTTCATCGCCAGCTTGCGGCCGACGAGGTCCAGCGCCTGGATGCCGTTGGCGCCTTCGTAGATCATGGCGATGCGCGCATCGCGCACGAACTGGCTCATGCCGTGCTCTTCGATGTAGCCGTGGCCGCCGAACACCTGCTGCGCCATCACCGCATGGTCGAAGCCCTTGTCGGTCAGCACGCCCTTGATGATGGGGGTCATCAGGCCCATGTGGTCGTCGGCCACCTGGCGCTCCTTGTCGTCGCCGGAGCGGTGCGCCACGTCGGACTTGATCGCGGTCCACAGGATCAGCGCCCGGCCAGCCTCGTTGAACGACTTCATCGTCAGCAGGCTGCGGCGGATGTCGGGATGGACGATGATCGGATCGGCCTTCTTGTCCTTGGCCTTGGCGCCGGTCAGCGAGCGGCCCTGGATGCGCTCCTTCGCATAGGCGACGGCGTTCTGGTAGGCGATCTCGGACACCGAAAGGCCCTGCAGGCCAACGCCAAGGCGCGCCTCGTTCATCATCACGAACATGGCTTTCAGGCCGCCGTTCGCCTCGCCGAGGAGGAAGCCGCGCGCGCCGTCATAGTTCATCACGCAGGTGGCGTTGCCGTGGATACCCATCTTCTCCTCGATCGAACCGCAGGAGACAGCGTTGCGGTCGCCGATCGAGCCGTCTTCGCCGAGGTTGAACTTCGGCACGATGAAGAGAGAGATGCCCTTCACGCCCTCCGGCGCGCCCTCTATGCGGGCGAGCACCAGATGGATGATGTTCTCGGACATGTCGTGCTCGCCGGCCGAGATGAAGATCTTCTGGCCGGAGATGGCGTAGGAGCCGTCGCCGTTTGGGTACCGCCTTCGAGCGCAGCAGGCCGAGGTCGGTGCCGCAATGCGGCTCAGTCAGGTTCATCGTGCCCGTCCAGATGCCTTCGGCCATCTTCGGCACATAGGTGGACTTCTGCTCGTCCGAGCCATGGGCGAGGATCGCGGCGATCGCGCCTTGAGTCAGGCCCGGATACATCATCAGCGCCATGTTGGCGGATGACATGTATTCGCCGACGGCCGAGTGCACCGTGTAGGGCAGGCCCTGCCCGCCATATTCGGCCGGGATGGAGAGGCCGAGCCAGCCGCCCTCGCGATAGGCGTCGTAGCCCTCCTTGAAGCCCTTCGGCGTCGTCACCGAGCCGTCGTCATGGCGCTCGCACCCCTCGACGTCGCCGACGCGGTTCAGCGGATGCAGCACGTTCTCGGCGAGTTTCGCAGCCTCCCCCAGGATCGCCTCGAGGATGTCGGGAGTGGCGTCGGAGAAGCCCGGCAGGTTCGAATACCGCTCGTAACCGAGCACCTCATTCAACACGAAAAGCGTATCCTGAACCGGCGCGCGGTAAATCGGCATCTATTCCTCCAATGGCAGATCGGCATTCCGCCCGGCGGATGCGCCGGAAGGCGGATGTCTCGTTTAAGGTCCTCTAGCAAATATTGACGTTTGCGTAAACGTCAATATTTGTCGCGGGACATAAAAAACGAACGGCCGCCCCCGCGGGACGGCCGTGGCAAAATGCCAGAAAAGGAAAAGCGATCAGCCGTTCGCGGCGACCGGCTGACGGCTCGCCAGCGCCTTGCGCGCGACGTCCATCGCCTTGGTCAGATCGTCGATCGCTTCGTCGAGCGCCTCGCGCTGCTTCAGCAGTCGGCCCATCTGCTTCTCCGACTTGTCGAGCACCACCTTGAGCTGCTTCGTGTTCGGCCCCTTGGGATCATAGAGGTCGATCATGTGCTTCACGTCGCGAAGCGTGAAGCCGACCTTGCGGCCGAGCAGAATCAGACGGAGGCGGGCACGGTCGCGGCGGGTATAGAGCCGGGTCGTGCCTTCGCGTTTCGGATTGAGGAGCCCCTTGTCCTCATAGAAGCGCAGGGTGCGCAGCGTGACACCGAACATCTTGGCCATGTCGCCGATGCGGGCGAGATCCTCGCCATGCTCGGCAGATGCCCCGGTGGAACCATTTTCAAACGCATTCGCGGCGGTGTCAGCCGCCAGGACCAGTTTCATCATTGTTCTTGTGTCCGTTGCTAAAGGGTGCATCGGCGCCGGTGCGGCGACGCACGAAAGGTATGTCGCCGCGGCCGGCGAATCATCCTCGGTTTGACGATAAGAGTAAAGAGCGCAGCAAATGTGGCGTTCTTACGTTTACGTAAAGCATATACTGACCCTTCGCCGGCCAATCAAGTGACGCAATGACGCATCGGCCATGCGCCCGGCGCAGGGCTCGCAGGCAATTTGGTAATGTTGGTTAACGCCTTGTTTACCATATCCGGCGGAATGTGCGCTCGCCGGAACACAGTGGTTATCCTGTCTTGTGTGTTCACCGTCACCCGGATCGGCGGAAAACGAGCGCGCCGAGGCCAGCTTCGCACAGGCCTGAGCCGCTAACGATTCCGTGAGGAGCCTCCTTTTGGGGCCGGCGGAAGACGTCGGCTAAGGTTGAGAACAGGCGCGACCATGAACAGCAAGCGGTCCTATCTCGAGCAGCTCAACGCCGGCCGTCCGAGGCGCACCAGCTCGACGATCGACGAGATCGGGCGGACGCTCGACGCGATCGGCGCCCGGCTCGACCGGTCCAGGGAAGAGTCCCGGCCGCAGCTTCGCACCAGCGACCGCTACGCTGCGGAACGCACCTACTACCAGGACGAACCACGCTCGCGCGACTATGGGCAGCCTCAGCAGCACCGCGCCCAGTTCGGCTCCTCGATGCAGGATCTCGCCCGCTCCGTGGAGACCAACAGGCGTCAGGAGGAAGGCGTCGCGACGATTTCCAAGATCGCGACCGAGCTCAAGGGCATGCGCGAGGAACTGCGACAGCAGATGTCCAGCGGGCTGAGCCGCGAATTCGAGGCGCTGCGCGCCGATATCCAGCGCGCCTATTCGGCAGCCAATTCAGGCCTGCAGGGTGTCGACCTGACAAACGAGCTGGAGCGTCTTTCGGATTCGATCGGCGCGCTCGCCCAGCGCAGCGACGATCGCGGCATCGGCATGCTCCGGGCCGAGCTCGACCAGGTCAGGGCAACGATGGACCGGCTGGCGCGGGAAGACAGCGTCCATGCCGTCGAGCGCCGCTGGGACGAGTTCGACCGCCGGTTCGACGCCTTCGAGGAACGCGTCACGGCCAACGACCGCTTCGGCGGGAGCGATCCGGCGATCGAGGCGCTGACGGCGCGGCTGGAAGAGATCAGCGACGCGGTCAACAACCTGCCCGAATCCCTGTCGTTGCGCACGATGGAAGACAAGGTGCGCACGCTGGCGGGCGCCGTCGAACAGTTCGCGCGCCACCAGAACGCCGCCGCGCCGGATGCGCTGGCGCTGATCGGCGAACGTCTCGACGAGATCTCGCGCGCCATCGTCGCCTCGTCGGTCAACGTACAGTCGCCGGTGCCGCAGATCGAGCAGTTCGAGCGCATCGAGGCGCGCATCGCCTCGCTCGCCCGCCAGATCGAGGAACTCAACGATGACCGTCCGAGCGGCGAGATCATCGACCGGATCAACATGCTGTCGCTGCGTGTCGACGAGATGGCGCGCCGCGTGGCGATGCCCGACGCCTCGCTGGAGCATCTCGCGCGTCATGTCGCGGCGATTGCAGAGAAGTTGGACTCAGGCTTCGCCCCGCAGGATGCCGATTCGGTGGTGCGCGGTCTCGAAAGCCGCTTCTCCACGATCTCCGACATGCTGGAAGCGCAGGGCGAGACCGCAAGGCGCGGGCAGACCATCTTCCGCGAGCTCGAAGGCCGCATCGAGGAACTCGCGACCCGGCTCGAACAGCCTCAGGACGCCACGCTGATGAACGCGATCGACGCGCGGTTCGAAGAGCTTTCGCGCCGATTCGACCAGTCGGTGGGATCGCAGGGCAAGGCCTCGATCAGCGGCCTGGAAGCGCGCCTTGAAGACATTTCCGCCCGGCTCGAACAGTCTTCGCGCGAGGTCGCGGGCATCGACCCCGGCCTCATCAGGAGTCTGGAGAGCCAGGTCGCGAGCCTGTCCGAACACATGCGCAAGCCGGCGCCGTCGATCCCCGAATTCGAGGACATCGGCCCGCGCCTGGAGCAGATCGAGCAGTCGATCGCCGGCAGCCGCGATGCGATTCTCGAATCTGCGCGCGCGGCGGCCGAGCAGACGATCCGCCAGATCGCCGGGTCGCGCATGGACACACCCGCCGTGGAGGCGCTGGCGAAGGATCTGCACGCGCTGGACTCCCTCGCCCGCCGCTCGGACGAGCGAAACGCCCGCACCTTCGAAGCGATCCACGACACCCTGCTCAAGATCGTCGATCGTCTGGGCACGCTGGAATCGAGCAGCACTTCGGCGCCCCGCGCGTTCAAATCGCTTGCCGAGACGCCGCCGCTCGAACCTGCCGACGCCTTTGATCCAATGGACCCCATCGACGGCACACGCACCAGACGCACGCCCGCCGAGGCGGCGGCGGCGGCGGCGTCTGCGGCCCTTGAAGACGAGATCGAAAGCCCGCCGAGCGTCGACGCCCCCGCCAGGCGCTCGATGCTGAGCGGGCTGGCGCGCGCATTCGCCGGGCGCAAGGACGCCGTGAAGGCCGTCCCACTCGCCGGAGACGAACTTCCTACTCAGTCTCTCGCGCCCACTGTCGACATCGACGAGCCGATCGATCCCAAGATCGCCAACCGGCCGCTCGAGCCCGGCTCCGGCGCGCCCGACCTCAGCACGATCATGAAGCGGGTGCGCGACGAGCGTGCCAAGCCGATGCAGCAGGCCGAGGGCGAAGCGGCCAAGTCCGACTTCATCGCCGCCGCCCGCCGCGCCGCGCAGGCTGCCGCGGCCGAGGCGGAAGCCCAGAAGAAGGGCATCGACATCGCCGGTGGACGGAAATCGTCGGGCCTCGGCAGGATTCTCAAGAACCACCGCAAGACGGCGCTGATGGCCGCCGGCGGCGTCGTGATCGCGCTTGCCGGCCTTCAGCTCGGCAAGGCCTTCCTCGCCGAAGGCGAGCCGGTCGCCATATCCAAGCCCGAGGCGCCGAAGGCCGTTGAAACGGCCCCGGTGGCCGAAGAGCCGGCGGCGAAGGCAAGCACCGAGACAGCCGATACGCCCCGCACGGTCGAGCCGGTCGAACCGGTGAGCCCCGTGACCATGCCAAACCCCGCGCCCGGCGCGACCGATGCCGGAACGACCGCCGCCGTGCCCCACGCCGCGGCCACCGAGCCGGCCATGACGGAAGCGGACGAAGCGACGGTGTCGGAAGAGATTTCCCCCGAGCCGATCGTCGTACCGGCCGAAGCCGGTCCGCAGGCGCTGCGGGAGGCGGCCGAGCAAGGCGACCCGAAGGCGCTGTTCGAGATCGGCAGCCGCTACGCCGAAGGGCGCGGCACGAAGGCGGATCTCGCAGAAGCGGCAAAATGGTACGAGCGGGCCGCGGATGCAGGCTTCGCGCCGGCGCAGACCGCATCGGCAATTTCTACGAAAAGGGCACGGGCGTCGCCCGCGACATCGTCAAGGCCAAGACCTGGTACCAGATGGCGGCGGAGCAGGGCAACGCCAGCGCCATGCACAATCTCGCCGTGCTGTTCGCGATGGGAGCCGATGGCACCACCGACAACGAATCCGCCGGCCGCTGGTTCACCCGGGCGGCGGAGCTCGGCGTGAAGGACAGCCAGTTCAACCTCGGCATCCTCTCGGCCAAGGGCGTGGGCGTGTCCCAGAACCTGGAAGAATCCTACAAGTGGTTCGCGCTCGTCGCGAAGAACGGCGACAAGGACGCCGCTCAGAAGCGCGACGAGGTGGCCAACGCGCTGCGTCCCGAACAGTTGCAGCGCGCCCGCGCAGCGGCCGAGGCGTGGAAGCCGAAGGAACTCGACGTCGAGTCGAACGACACCTCCATTCCCGACGGCTGGACGGAGAGCCCTTCGAAGACCGCAAGCGTCGACATGAAGCAGGCCATCCGCAACATCCAGCTCATCCTCAACAAGAACGGCTACGACGCGGGCGGCGCCGACGGCGTGATGGGCGCTAAGACGACGGCGGCAATCAGCCAGTTCCAGAAGGACAACGGAATGCAGCCGACGGGCCGGGTCACCGAAGAGCTCGTCCGCGCGCTTCTTGCGAAAAAGTAGCCGTCCCCGCCGACGGCTTAACCTTCATTTCCGAAAGTCGGCGGAATATTCGCCGAGGGGCGCATTGCGGTTTGACTTCGCCGCAATGTGGGCGCAAGAGCCGTCTAGAGCCTCTCACGCTGGGACGGGAAATTCGCGTGCGAGTGCGGGCGTTTAGGGCAATTTTCGGTCAGGTCTGACGGGTGGGTATATATCTCCCCATCGCCGAGATGTCGGTCAATATTTTCGTCCTGCTGGCCATGGGCGCGGCGGTCGGCTTCCTGTCGGGCATGTTCGGCGTCGGCGGCGGCTTTCTCATCACCCCGCTGCTGATCTTCTACAACATCCCGCCGGCGATCGCGGTGGCGACCGGCGCCAACCAGGTCATCGCCTCCTCGTTTTCGGGCACGCTCGCGCATCTCAAGCGCGGCACCGTGGACATCAAGCTCGGACTTGTCCTGCTTGGGGGCGGTGTGATCGGGTCGTCGATCGGCGCCTATGTCTTCGCCATCCTGCGCTCGTTCGGCCAGCTCGATCTGGCGATCTCGCTGCTCTACGTCGTCTTCCTCGGCACCGTCGGCGGGCTGATGCTGATCGAGAGCCTGAACGCGATCCGCCAGGCGCGCGCGGGTGCGGCGCCGACCCTCAAGAAATCCGGCCAGCACAACTGGATTCTGCGCCTGCCGCTGAAGATGCGCTTCCGCGCTTCCAAGCTGTTCGTCAGCGTCATTCCGGTCCTCGCGCTCGGCGCCGCGATCGGCTTCCTCGCCGCGATCATGGGCGTCGGCGGCGGGTTCATCATGGTGCCGGCGCTGATCTACCTCTTGAAGGTCCCGACCAACGTCGTCATCGGCACCTCGCTGTTCCACATCATGTTCACCACCGCCTACACGACGCTGGTGCAGTCGACGCTGAACCAGACGGTCGACATCGTGCTCGCCTTCCTGCTGATGGTGGGCGGCGTGGCCGGGGCGCAGTATGGCGCGCGGATGGGCCAGCGGCTGCGCGGCGACCAGTTGCGCGCACTTCTCGCCGCGCTCGTGCTTGCGGTTGCGCTGCGTCTCGCCTTCGACATGTTCGTGGCGCCTGGCAGCGTCTACATGATCGCCTCGCCGGACGGGAGCTAGGCGATGCGCGCCGCGATCGTCCTCCTCGCCGTCATGCTGGGCCTGTGCGCCGCTCCTCTCTCGGCATTCGCCCAGCAGGAGGCGCCGGCGCACCTGCCCGAGAACATCCAGATAGGCCTGTCCACGAACCGCGTCACGATCACCTCCGACTTCTCCGGCGCCGACCTGACCATCTTCGGCGCGATCGACAATGCCGACGCGCAGATCAGCCGCCAGGGCGGCTATGACGTGATCGTAGTGCTGGAAGGCCCCGCGCAGCCGCTGGTGCTATGGCGCCGGTCGCGCTTCCTCGGCGTCTGGGTCAACGCGCAATCGCAGACCTTCGTCAACGTGCCGCTGTCCTATTCGGTCGCCACCACGCGCGCGCCGCAGGACATCACCAATCCCGACAGCTACAAGCGCCTCTCGCTCGGCACCGCCTACATCTATCTCGAACCGCAGGAGCGCAGCGGCAACCCCGCCACCATCTCCGAGTTCACCGCGGCGCTGCGCGACCGCAAGCTCGCGGCAGGCCTCTACAGCGAGAACGTCGGCGGCGTGCAATTCCTGTCGCAGACGCTCTTCCGCGCGACGCTGAGGCTGCCGCCCAACGTGCCGGTGGGCACGCACAAGGCGCGGGCCTTCCTGTTCCGCAACGGCGAGTTCATGAAGGAGACCTCCTCCAGCCTCGCCATCGTCAAGGCCGGCTTCGAGCAGACCGTGTTCCGCGTCGCCCATGAGAACAGCTTCTTCTACGGTCTCTTCGCCGTCGCGCTTGCCATGCTCACCGGCTGGATGGGCCGGCTGATCTTCCGCAAGGATTGACGATGGCGATCGACAGCGAGGGCGAGACAGGCAGCGTTCCAGCAAGGCCCGGCCTGCGGCTTGTCCTGGCCGGCTGCATCCCGTTCCTCATCCTCGTCCTCTGGCTGGGGTCGATCCCGCAGGATCACGTCTGGCGCGACGGCACCATTTCGCTGCTCAAGACCTATGCCGCGCTCGTCCTGTCCTTTCTCGGCGGCGCGCGCTTCGGGATTGTGATCGCCCATGAGACGCCGGGCGAGAATCTTACCCTGGCCGCCACTGCCATCCCGGTTCTCGCCGGCTGGCTCGCGCTCCTGATCGGCGAACCCGGCTCGTTCGCACTGCTCGCCGTCGCCTTCGCCGCGCAGGGCGCGTGGGACAGCCTCTCCGCCCATCGCGACGAGTTGCCCCTCTGGTATGGCCGCTGGCGGGTGCGGCTGACCGTCTTTGCGGTGGTCATGATGGTGGCGGCGTTCCTCGCGACTGCCTAGCCGGGGAACAGCACCGACCGGTTGAGCGCGTAGACGCGTTCGCTTCCCAGCACATGCGCCCTGAAGACGCGCCAGTCGAACAGGCCTGCATAGGCACGGTCGAGCACGTTGAGCGAGCCGGTGAGCGCGCCGAAGGCGGGCATGATCATGCGCAGCCCGTCGCTCGCGAAGCACGGGCGGCGAACGGAGCGGCCTTGCCGGACGATGTGCGCGCCCGGATGCAGATGGCCGGCGACCTCGCCGGCGCACTGGCCTGCGGTCGGTTCGTGCCGGAAGATCAGCCCGCCGAGCGCGACCTCGGTGACGCTGGTGCCCGACAGGTTCTCCGGCGCGTCGGGATCGTGGTTGCCAGTAACCCACAGCCAGTCGCGGCGGCGCATCATCTTCTCCAGCCGGTCGCGGAAGATCGACGGCATGTGCGAGGAGCCGACGCGGTCGTGAAAGCTGTCGCCGAGGCTGACGACGATGCGCGGATCGAAATCCGCGATCACCGCCTCCAGCTTCGTCAGCGTCTCCGCGGTGTCGTAGGGCGGCAGCAGGACGCCGCGGCGGGCATAGGCTGAGCCCTTCTCCAGATGCAGGTCGGATACGGCAAGCAGTCCATGCGCAGGGAAGAACAACGCGCCGCGCCGGTCGCAGAACGCCTCCTCGCCGGCGATCACGGCGGTGGCGGAAAACGTCTCCGCCTCATGTCTCCTCGCCAGCATCACCCGCCCATCGCCTCTTCGATCAGATCGTCCTCGGTGTCCTGCAGCAGCGCGTCGGCCGCGCCGCCGTTCACCCGCTCCTTGCCGATCTCCAGCATGATCGGCACGGCAAGCGGCGAGATGCGGTCGAGAGGCTTATGCATGATTCGACCCTTCACGCGCGACAGCATTTCGGCCAGCCGCTGGATGTCCAGCAGGCCCGTCGCCGCGTCCGCACGCGTGGCCTTGAGCAGGATGTGGTCGGGCTCGTACGCGCGCAGCACGTCGTAGATCAGGTCGGCCGAGACCGTCACCTGCCTGCCGGTCTTCTCCTGCCCCGGATGGCGCTTCTCGATCAGGCCGGAGATAACGGCGCAGTTGCGGAAGGTGCGCTTGAGCAGCCAGCTTTCGGCGAGCCAGGCTTCCAGGTCGTCCCCCAGCATATCCTCGTCGAAAAGCTCGGCCAGCGTAATGCTGCGCGACGCCAGCATCTCGCCGACGTCGCGCATCGACCACACCGCGATCGAATAGTCGGTCGCCACGAAGCCCAAAGGCTGCGCGCCCATGCGCTCCATGCGGCGAGTGAGCAGCATGCCGAGCGTCTGGTGCGCCAGCCTGCCCTCGAACGGATAGGCGACCATGTAGAAGCGGTTGCCGCGCGGAAAGGTCTCGACCAGCAGGTCGCCGCGCTTCGGCAGCACCGACTTGTCGCGCTGGATGCGCAGCCAGTCCGACACCTGGTCCGGCAGGCTCTGCCACCGCTTCGGGTCCGCCAGCATGCCGCGCACCTCGTCGGCGAGGTAGGTCGACAGCGGGAACCTGCCGCCGGCATAGACCGGGATGCGCGCATCCTGCCCGGTTGCGTTGGAGACGAAGCACTCGTTCTCGCGGATACCCTCGAACTTCAATACCTTGCCGGCGAAGAGGAAGGTGTCGCCCGGCGCGATGGTTTCGAGGAAGCCTTCCTCGATCTTGCCCAGCACCGGACCGCCGCGACCTGCCGCGCCGCGGCCGGACCGAACGTAGCGGACATTGAGATAAGCGGCCTCGACGATGGTGCCGACGTTGAGCCGATACTGCTGCGCGACGCGCGGATGGCTGACGCGCCACAGGCCGTCCTTCGTCAACCGGATGCGCGCATAGCGCTCATAAGTCCGCAGCGCGTAGCCGCCGGTGGCGACGAAATCGACCGCCTGGTCGAAGGTCTGCCGGTCGAGCCCGGCATAGGGTGCCGCGGAGCGGATCTCGTCGAAGAGCTCGTCGGCGCGGAACGGCTCGGCGCAGGCGCAGCCGAGGATGTGCTGCGCAAGCACGTCAAGCGCGCCATCGACCAGCGGCGGCGTATCCTGCGCGCCGAGATAGTTGGCCTCGAGCGCTGCACGGCACTCCATCACCTCGAACCGGTTGGCCGGCACGAGGATGGCGCGCGACGGATCGTCCATGCGGTGGTTGGAGCGGCCAATGCGCTGCGCCAGCCGGCTCGCGCCCTTCGGTGCACCGACATGGACGACGAGGTCGACATCGCCCCAGTCGATGCCGAGGTCGAGCGTCGACGTCGCGACGATCGCCCGCAGCGAGCCTGCCTCCATCGCCTTTTCCACCTTGCGGCGCTGAGCGACGTCGAGTGAGCCGTGATGCAGCGCGATCGGCAGCGAGTCCTCGTTCACCCGCCACAATTCCTGGAACAGCATCTCCGCCTGACTGCGGGTGTTCACGAACAGAAGCGTCGTCTGGTGCTTGCGGATCTCGTCATACACCGCCGGAATGGCGTAGCGCGCCGAATGCCCGGCCCAGGGCAGGCGTTCGTCCGTCTCCAGGATCGTGATCACAGGCTTCGCACCGCCTTCGACGGTGATCAGGTCGCCCATGTCGCCCGGCGGGTTCTGCGCAACCAGCCAGCGCCGCAACTCGTCCGGTTCGGCCACCGTCGCCGACAGGCCCACCGTCTGCAGCCGCGGCGCCAGCTTTCGCAGGCGCGCGAGGCCAAGCGACAGGAGATGGCCGCGCTTGGAGGTGACGAGCGAGTGCAGCTCGTCCAGCACCACATAGCGCAGGCCCGAAAAGAACCGCTCCGCATCCTTGCCCGAGATCAGCAATGCCAGCTGTTCCGGCGTGGTCAGCAGGATGTCGGGCGGGTCGAGCTTCTGGCGCTGGCGCTTGTGGGTCGGCGTGTCGCCGGTGCGGGTCTCGATCGTCACCGGAAGCCGCATCTCCTCGACCGGCTTGCCGAGGTTGCGCTCGATGTCGACTGCCAGCGCCTTGAGCGGCGAGATGTAGAGCGTGTGGATGCCGCGGAACGCCTCGCCCGGCTTGCGCTTCGGCCGCTCGGCCAGATCGACCAGCGACGGCAGGAACCCGGCCAGCGTCTTCCCCGCCCCGGTCGGGGCGATGAGCAGGACGGACCTGCCGGCCTGCGACCTGGACAAGAGCTCGATCTGATGGGCGCGCGGCGACCAACCGCGCTGCGCGAACCAGTCGAGGAAGGGTTCGGGAAGATGCGCGGGCGAAGCGTGCGAGCGAATGGCCGTCTGTTGCGTCACCGCAACCAGAACTAATGCAGAACATGCGCGGAGCCAAGGGGGGGTCGATCAATCCGGCCGGGTGGCCACCACGATCATTCCGGTCACCGCCTGCTCCCGATCCTTGCGGATCGTCGCTTCCGAGAGCGACAGCAGCCGGAAGCCGGCATCCGAAAGACAGCTTTCGACATAGGCCTGCGAATGCGCGTAGCGGCGCGTCTCGCACAGCGCGAAGCCGTCGGCCTCGTCGAGCTTCTCGACCGAGAAGGCGAAGAGGCCGCCCGGCACGACCATGGTCCTGGCGTTGGCGAAAGCCGTCTCCAGCGCCCCGACATACATGTAGACGTCCGCCGCGACGGCCAGATCGGCACGCGGCGTGTCGAAGGAGAGGACGGCGAGGTCCGCCTGTTCCAGCACGTCGTAGATGCCCTTGGCGCGCGCGACCTTGAGCATGCCGGTCGAGAGATCGTAGCCTTCGAGCCGGTCGCAGACCGGATGCAGACGCTCCCCCATCAGCCCCGTGCCGCAGCCGAGATCGATCGCGCAGGCGAAGCGTCCGGGATGGGTCGCCTTTATCGCATCGAACAGGAGTTCCGGCGCGCGATAGCCGAGCTTGACCACCAGCGAGGTCTCGAACTTGCCGGCGTACTGGTCGAACAGGGTCTCGACAAACGCGGCGGGCATCGCCTCGGGGTCTTCGGCTGCACCAGTGAGATGGAGCTTGAGCACGGCGCCGGCGTGGTCCTCCGGATCGAGCTTCAGCGCCATGCGGAAGGCTTCCGCGGCCGGCGCGACAGCGCCGGCGGCCTCGTGCATCTCGCCGAGCCGAAACCAGCCATAGGCCCAGCCCGGCGCCTTCTCGAGCGCCTGCAGCATCAGTTCGGCAGCGGCCGCGGCATCGCCCGACTGCAAAAGCATGTCGGCGAAGTCGGCGCGCCTGTCGGCGAGGGCATCACCGGAAGACGGATCGAAGGGTTTCATGACGATATGACTGGCGCCGCCGGCCGACGGCGCGCGCTTATGCTCCTGCCAATCGCTCTGCGCAAGAGGCTTCCCTGAGCGCGCCGATAGCCTATCTCTATGTCATGCGCGCCCGCGACCTCCTCCACACCCGTCCGGAAGGGCTTTACTGCCCGCCCGGCGATTTCTTCATCGATCCCGTTCGGCCGGTCGAGCGGGCGCTGGTGACGCACGGCCATGCGGACCATGCCCGCCCAGGCAACGGAAAGGTGCTGGCGACCCGCGAGACGCTGGACATCATGGGCATCCGCTACGGCGAAGGATTTGCCGGCTCCGCGCAGGTCGTCCGGCTGGGCGAGGCGATGGAGATCGGCGGGGCGCGCGTCACTTTCCATCCCGCCGGCCATGTCCTCGGCTCGGCGCAGATCGCGGTCGAGATGGACGGCATGCGCATCGTCGCCTCGGGCGATTACAAGCGCCGGGCCGACCCCACCTGCGCCGCCTTCGAGCCGATCGCCTGCGATGTCTTCATCACCGAGGCGACGTTTGGCCTGCCGGTCTTCCGCCATCCGGAATCCGCCGGGGAGACTGCGCGGCTCCTGGAGTCGGTCCGGCAGTTTCCCGAGCGCGCCCACCTCGTCGGCGCCTATGCGCTCGGCAAGGCGCAGCGCGTGATCCGCCTGCTGCGCGATGCTGGCTATGGCGAGACGATCTACATCCACGGCGCCCTCGCGAGGCTCTGCGACTACTACGTTTCTCAGGGTATCGACCTAGGGCCGCTGGCCCCCGCCACCATCGAGTCCGGCACGAAGGACCAATTCGCCGGCGCGATCGTCGTCGGCACGCCCTCGGCCTTCGCCGACCGCTGGGCGCGGCGCTTTCCCGATCCCGTCGCCTGCTTCGCCTCCGGCTGGATGCGCATCCGCCAGCGCGCCAAGCAGCGCGGCGTCGAACTGCCTTTGATCCTGTCGGACCATTCCGACTGGGACGAGCTCACCGCAACCATCACCGAGACCGGTGCCTCGGAAGTCTGGGTGACGCACGGCCGCGAGGAGGCGCTGGTGCGGTGGTGCGCGCTCGCCGGCATCGCCGCCCAGCCGCTGCACCTGATCGGCTACGAGGACGAGGGAGACTGATGCGCCGCTTCGCCGAGCTCCTCGACCGTCTCGTGCTCACGCCGTCGCGCAACGGCAAGCTGACGCTGCTCGTCGACTATTTCGCCGCCACGCCCGATCCGGACCGTGGGTTGGCGCTCGCCGTGCTGACGGGCGATCTCGACATTCCCTCCGTCAAGCCGGCGATGCTCAGGACGCTGGTGACCGAGCGCATGGACCCGGTGCTGTTCGGCTATTCCTACGACTATGTCGGCGACCTGGCGGAGACGATCTCGCTCGTCTGGCCGGAGACGCCGAGACCGGACGAAACGCACGATCCCCGCCTCTCCGAGATTGTCGCGACGCTGCAGCGCGCCGGGCGGGCCGACGGCCCGCGCATCTTCGCCGACCTGCTCGACCGGCTCGATATCCCCGCCCGCTTCGCCCTGATCAAGCTGGCGACGGGAGGGCTGCGCATCGGCGTCTCGGCGCGACTGGCCAAGCAGGCGCTGGCGGAGCTCGGCAACAAGGAAGCCAACGAGATCGAGGAGCTATGGCACGGGCTGAAGCCGCCTTATCTCTCGCTCTTCGCCTGGCTCGAGGGTCGGGCGGAAAGGCCGTCCTCGGCGGCGCTCGCCATGTTCAGGCCGGTCATGCTTGCCCATCCGGTCGAGGACCGCGACCTCGAGAAGGCTGATCCTGCCGACTACGCCGCGGAGTGGAAATGGGACGGCATCCGCGTGCAGGCGATCGGCGAAGGCGGCGTGCGGCGGCTCTACTCGCGCACCGGCGACGACGTCGCGACGGCTTTCCCGGACCTCCTCGAGGCCATGGACTTCGAGGCGGCGATCGACGGCGAACTGCTGGTGGGCTCCCCCGCGGTGACGGGCAGCTTCTCCGACCTGCAGCAGCGGCTCAACCGCAAGACGGTCTCGGCGAAGCTCGCCGCGAAATATCCCGCCTTCATGCGCTGCTACGATCTTCTCCAGCTCGGCGCGGAGGATCTGCGCCCCCTGCCCTTCGCCGAGCGGCGGGCGCGGCTGGAGGCGCTGATGCCCTCGCTCGACCCGCAGCGCTTCGACCTCTCGCCGCTGGTGCCGTTCGACACGTGGGACGAGCTGAACGCCCGGCGCATGTCGCCGCCGCATCCGGTGATCGAGGGCGTGATGCTGAAGCGGCACGATTCCGCCTACGTGCCCGGCCGGCCGAAAGGGCCGTGGTTCAAGTGGAAGCGCGATCCGTTCACGGTCGACGCGGTGCTGATGTATGCGCAGCGCGGCCACGGCAAGCGGTCGAGCTTCTATTCGGACTACACCTTCGGCGTTTGGGCCGGCGACGAGGCCGATCTGGAGCTCGTGCCGGTCGGCAAGGCCTATTTCGGCTTCACCGACGAGGAACTGAGGCAGATCGACAAATATGTCCGCGACAACACGATCGAGCGTTTCGGGCCGGTCCGCTCCGTGCGGGCCGACATGACGAGCGGGCTGGTGCTGGAAATCGCCTTCGAGGGCCTCAACCGCTCGACCCGCCACCGTTCCGGCGTGGCGATGCGCTTTCCGCGCATCTCGCGGCTGAGATGGGACAAGCCCACCGCCGAGGCAGACCGGCTGGAAACGCTCCAGGCGCTGCTGCCCGACTGATCAGGGCGCGGTGGCGCTGACCCTGATCTGCAGGATCTCCACCGCCTTGCCGCCGTCCTCGACATCCGATTGGATCTCGATCGCGCCCGCCCCCGCCGGCGTTCCCGCCGGCACATCCACCTGCAGCAGGAACTCGGAACGCTGCGAGCCGACGATGTAGCGGTTGCGGCCGCACTCGCCGAGCGCGCCGAAATCGCACGAGACGGACATCTGCGTCTCCGGCCCGTCGCCGGTGCGGGCGACGATGTCGAACACTGCATGCTTGCCGGTGATCCTCTCCAGCGTGCCCTGCCCGATGTCGAAGCGCACCACCGCTCCGGACTGGCCGGACGCGATGCGGATCGCCTTGTCGCCGCCCGCGTCCACGACCTCGGCTTTCGCTCCGGCCGCCGCGGCGACGGTGGTGGGATCGTCAGGCGAGAACACCACGATCCAGTTCTCCAGGGCCTCGTCCTCGCCCGGCCTGCGCGGCGCGCCGTCCGTTCCCGAGCCGCTGTCGGACGCGGCGGGGCCGGACCCCTGCGGCTGGCCGCTGTCCCTTGGGGCAAACAGACCGACCTCCGCCGCGATCCAGACCGCGAGGCCGACGATGATGAGGAAGGACAGGAGACCGGCGATCGAGCCCCAGCGGCTCCGGCCGCGTTTCGGCTTCTCCTCGGACCGCGCGGCGGGCTCGGCCGAGGGCCGCCGCGGCTCTCCCGCGAGCGCCGGACGTTCGGCGCGCTGCGGGGCCGGCGCGGTCGGCCAGTCGGGCGCGGGATCGCGCGAAACCGGCGGCTCGACCCGAGGCGACTCCGGAAAGAACGACGGTTCCTCGCGGCGCGCGGCAGCGGGCGCCGGGATGTCCGGGGCCGCCGGCTCCTGCATCGGTGCGGAGGGAGCCGCCACCGGCGGCGAGACCGAAGGAGCCGCCGGCTCGACCGCGGGCACGAACTCCGACTCGACGCTGGTGACGACGGCGAGCAGGCTCTTGCGCCGCCGCGCTGCGGCTTCGGGCGTGATCGAGGCATTCGCCTGGAGCGCCTTCTCGAGTGCCGCACTCGCCGAACGATAAACCTTTTCCCGGAAGGCTCGATCCTCGGGATCGCCCTTCGTGAATGCGTTTCTGATCGCCTGTTCGATCGGATCCAAGCGGCGTTTTCCCTTCGGGCAAGGCCCTTTCCCGCAATCGTTAACCGCAGGTGAGGCGGCAATCAACCTGCCGGCCTTCGCGCAGGGTACGGGATGGCGCTTGTCCACCGGCAAGGCAGGCTTGCGAAGATTGCGCGCCGCCGTCATTCTGCTAGACAGACATTACGTTTACGCAAACGTCAATCGACACGGAGGAGACGAGAATGGCGCTGCCGGAGATCCTGACCAAGAACCTGCGGATTCCGGTGGTGGGCTCGCCGCTGTTCATCATCTCGCACCCGCCGCTGGTGCTGGCGCAGTGCAAGGCAGGCATCGTCGGCTCGTTCCCGGCGCTGAACGCGCGGCCCGAGGCGCAGCTCGACGAATGGCTGGCCGAAGTCACGGAGACGCTGGCCGCGCACGACCGCGCCAATCCGGGCCGGCCGGCAGCCCCCTTCGCGGTCAACCAGATCGTGCACAAGTCGAACGCCCGCCTCGAGCACGACCTCGCCATGTGCGTGAAATACAAGGTGCCGATCGTCATCACCTCGCTCGGCGCCGTGCCGGAGGTGAACCAGGCGGTGCATTCCTACGGCGGCATCGTGCTGCACGACATCATCCACGACCGTCACGCCCGCAAGGCGATCGAGAAGGGCGCGGATGGTCTGATCGCGGTGGCGGCGGGCGCGGGCGGTCATGCCGGCACACTGTCGCCCTTCGCCCTGATCCAGGAGATCCGGCAGTGGTTCAACGGCCCGCTGCTCCTGTCGGGCGCGATCGCCAATGGCGGCGCAATCCTCGCCGCGCAGGCGATGGGCGCCGACATGGCCTATATCGGCTCGCCCTTCATCGCCACGAAGGAAGCGCGCGCGGTCGACGCCTACAAGCAGATGATCGTCGAGTCCAACGCGGCCGACATCGTCTACTCGAACCTTTTTACCGGCGTGCACGGCAATTACCTCAAGGGCTCCGTCCGCAATGCCGGCATGGACCCGGACCATCTGCCCGAATCCGATCCGTCCAAGATGGATTTCGGTTCGGCCAAGGCATGGAAGGAAATCTGGGGCTGCGGCCAGGGCATCGGCGTGGTCAAGGAAATCGTCTCGGCCGGTGAACTCGTCGACCGGCTCGCGCGCGAATACGACGCCGCGCGGGCGAGGCTCGGCCTCTCTGCCCAGGCCAAGGCCGCGTAGGGCGGGCGGTCGGTCGCTATCCGACCATCGCCGAGCGCGGCAGAAGGATGTTGGCGAACCTCGCCCGCAGCTGGTCGTCCAGCGACCGCGGGATGTGGTCGGGGAAGACCGTCGACAGGATGCGCTTCTTCTCGGCGATCGCGCGCTGGACGATGTCGGGCCTGCCCTTCTCGTTCCATTCCTTCGGGCTGAAGCGGTCGGCGATCGCCGGATAGAAATATTCGGTCTGCATCAGCTTCAGCGTCTGGCCGTGGCCAAGATAGTGGCCCGGCCCGTTGATGCAGACATCGGTGATGACGTCGACCGACAGTGCCGCGTCGGAGACGTCGATGCCGCGCACGCAGCGCAGACACTGGCCCAGCATGTCGTTGTCGATGATCAGGCTTTCGAGGCAGAAGCCGAGCAGCGAGGCGTGCATCCCGGCCGACTCGTAGATCAGGTTGAGGCCCGACAGGCCCGCGAGCACGTTGGTGATGCCCTTCTCATAGCCGGACTGGATGTCGGGCAGCTTCGAATCCGCCATGCCGGCCGCCGAGCCGCCCGGCAGGTCATAGAAATGCGCCATTTGCGCGCAGGCCGCCGTCAGCAGCGCCTGCTCGGCCGAGCCGCCCGACATCGCGCCGGTGCGCAGGTCGGAGACAAACGGCCAGGTGCCGAAGATGCAGGGATGGCCGGGCTTGAGGGCGTTGACGTAGACGAGGCCGACCAGCACCTCGGCCACCGCCTGCACCACCGCACCGGCGATCGCGGCCGGGGCCGTGGCGCCCGCCTGTCCAGCCGAGAGCAGCAGGATCGGAATACCGCCCTTCACGCAGGCTTCCAGCACGCCGCAGGCATCCTCGGCGAACTTCATCGGCGGCACGACGAAGCAGTTCGAGTTGGAAACGAAGGGACGGGCGCGGAACTTCTCCTCGCCGCCGGCGATCGCATAGAGCATCTCCAGAGCAGGGCCGACATTGTCCGCCACGGTGAAGGACGTGCCGACATGCTTGGTCGTGCCGGACACGCAGGCGTACAGCGTGTTCAGGTCCATGTCGAACGGGTCGACCACGTCGCGCGGCACCATCGGCCGCTGGAAGAAATGGATGTTGTCGAGGCCGTCGACGATGCGGGCGGCGTCGTAGATGTCCTGTAGCAGCGATTCCCGGTATTCCCGCTTCTCCACGTCCACCAGGTGCACCGCAGCACCCGCCGTACCGAAATGCACCCGCTTTCCCTGCACCACCATGTCATGCCGCGGGTCCTGCCCGTGCAGCGTGAAGTTGCGCGCGGCGATGCGGATCGTGTGCTCGACCAGTCCGCGCGGGAAGCGCAGCCGGCCGTCCTCGCCATGGGTCGCTCCGGCCTTGATACACGTCTCGATGCAGGACGGGATCGCATTGGCGAAGCCGACGGTCTCGAGCAGCGTCAGGACCGCCTCGTGGATGCGCTCCAGGTCGTTGGCCGCGAGCGGCGTGTAGCGGCCGCCTTCCATGCCCGGCCGGATCGGCCGCACGTCCTCCGCCAGAGGGGCCGCGCGCATCGCGCGGCGGGCCTCACGCCCTCCCGACCGGCGCATGCGGCTGCCATCGCCCAAATCCTGCTCCTGCAAGACTGCGTTCATGACTGGTTCCCCGATTCCTCGCGGCGCCGGCTTGTCCTCACCGTACTGCCGCCCGTTCACATGCGGGCCAGTCTTGCGCCGCCCGGCAAAGGCCGGGAAGTCCAGTTTTTGGGCCACAGGCCCTCGCCGGCTGGTCCAGATCAGGCGGCCGCGGGACGCCTGCCGGCAGCCGTCGCGAGTTCGCGGATTCCCGGCTCGATGTGCTGGAGCGAGATCGACGAGAAGCCCAGCCGCAGGAAGTTCGTCGGCCGCAAAGGGCCGTCGAAGAAGCGGTCGCCGGATTCGATCAGCACGCTGCGCGCAGCGGCCATCTCCGCCAGCGCGGACGCATTCACGCCCGCCGGACCTTCGAGCCAGAGCGACGTGCCGCCGGTGGCGGGCGACGACTTCCATTCGGGCAGGAAGGCCGACACCGCCTGGACGAGCCGCTTGCGGCGCTCGCTGAAGGCGCCGGAGAGCTTGCGCACCAGCGCCTCGTGGTGGCCAAGCGACAGGAACAGCGCCACGGCGCGCTGGTTGTTGGCCGGCGGATGCCTGAGCATGAAGCGGCGCAGCGCCCTGAGTTCCGCGATCAGATCGGCGGAGGCGACGATGTAGCCGAGGCGCAGGCCGGGTGCGAGCGTCTTCGACATCGAGCCGACATAGACGACGCGGCCGGAGCGATCGATGCTCTTCAGCGCCTGCTGCGGCGCCTCGTCGACGAGTTGGCTGTCGTAGCCGTCCTCGATGATGATCTGGTTGTTGCGCGTCGCGTCGGCAAGCAGCTGGGCGCGGCGCTCGGCGCTCAGCGACACCATGGTGGGGCAGTGGTGGCTCGGCGTGGTGAAGACGAAGCCGCAATCGGCCGGGATCTGGCCCACCTTCAGCCCGTCCTTGTCGACCGGCACCGGCACGATTTCGGCGCCGGCGAGACGGAAGACGCTGCGCGCATCGGGATAGCCCGGGTTCTCCATCGCCACGCGCGCACCCTTGGCCATCAGCAGCGTGGCCAGCATGTAGAGCGCGTTCTGCGCGCCGAGCGTGATGATGATCTCGTCGGGATTGGCGAAGATGCCGCGCCGCGGCAGCAGCCGCGCCTGGATCTGCTCGATCAGCGCCGGATCGTCCTGGTCGACCATGTCGGCCGCCCAGTTACGGATTTCCAGCACCGCCAGCGCCATGCGGTTGCACTCGCGCCACTCTGCCGTCGGGAACAGTGCCGGATCGAACTGACCGTAGACGAAGGGGTAGGACGACTTGATCCAGTTGCTCTGCTTCGAGGGCTTGGGCAGGTCGCTGGGCATCACCTTGCGGCGCGCCTTCCAGTCGACGCCGTCCTGGTTGTCGGCATGTTTCTGTGGGCCGCGGGCGGGCATGGCGAGCACTTCGGGATTGACGAAATGGCCGCGCCGCTCGCGCGCGATCAGGAAGCCCTGGTCGACCAGTTGCTGGAACGCGAGCACCACCGTGCCGCGGGCGACGCCGAGCTTCTCCGCCAGGATACGGCAGGACGGCAGCGGCATCGACGCTGCGATCTGTCGATCCAGGATGGCGGCTACGATCGCCTGGCGGATCTGGGCCTGGAGCGTCTGGCCGGATTCGGCCGAGATGGTGAACAGGCCGGACCAGATGGCGGCATCGTTTCGCGACGACATGGCGGACTCCCTCTCTATGGGCAAGCCTAGCCTGGAACTAACATGTCAGCAAGGCTGGCACAATCACTTACGCCACATTTTCGTTTTGTATTGTGACAATTGGGCCAGCCTCCGAAGTGGAATAAGGTCTCATCTCGGTCTAGCTTGCGCCGACGACGACCACGCTGGGGGACCAATTGGCACGGGCGGAACTCTCCGAATCGATCGAATCGTTGCGGCGGCATCGCGCCGCCGAGGCGCCCATGGACATGCGGGAGGCGTTCCGGACCGATCCGGGCCGATTCGGCGCGTTCTCGCTGACGTTCGACGATCTCCTTCTCGACTGGTCGAAATGCGCGGTGGACGCGCAGACGATGACGCTCCTCGAGAAAGCCGCCCTCGCGGCCGGCCTCGAAGGCAAGCGAGCCGCAATGTTCGCGGGCGAGCCGATCAACCTGACCGAGGGCCGCGCCGTGCTGCATGTCGCGCTGCGCGGCGCGACGGCGGGAGTAGCCGACGGACGCTCGAAGGAGGCCGGCGAGGTGGAGCGCGTGCTCGACGCGCTCTACGCTTTCGCCGATTCCATCCGTTCCGGCCGCACGAAGGGCGCGACCGGCAAGAAGATCACCGACGTGGTCAATATCGGCATCGGGGGCTCGGATCTCGGCCCGCAGATGGCCGTGCTGGCGCTCGCCCCGTTCCATGACGGGCCGCGCGCCCACTTCGTCTCCAATGTCGACGGCGCGCACATTGCGGATGTGTTGAAACAGCTCGATCCGGAAACCACCTTCTTCATCGTCGCCTCGAAGACCTTCACCACCATCGAGACGATGACCAATGCGACCACGGCGAAGGCCTGGGTGCAGTCCGCGGTCGGCGCCGACCTCGCTTCGCTGCACTTCGCGGCGGTCTCCACGGCGATCGACAAGGCTGCCGCCTTTGGCATTCCCGAAGAGCGCGTCTTCGGCTTCTGGGACTGGGTGGGCGGACGCTATTCGCTATGGTCGGCGATCGGCCTGCCGATCATGATCGCGGTCGGGCCGGAGAATTTCCGCCGTTTCCTCGCCGGCGCGCATGCGATGGACGAGCATTTCCGCACCGCGCCGATCCTGGAGAACCTGCCCGCCGTGCTCGGCCTGATCGGCTGGTGGCACCGCGTCATCTGCGGCTATCCGGCCCGCGCCGTCATCCCCTACGACCAGCGGCTATCGCGCCTGCCGGCCTACCTGCAGCAGCTCGACATGGAATCGAACGGCAAGGGCGTCGCGATCGACGGCACGGCGGTCACGACGCCGACCGGTCCCCTCGTCTTCGGCGAGCCCGGCACCAATGGCCAGCACGCCTTCTTCCAACTGCTGCACCAGGGCACCGACGTCATCCCGGTCGAGTTCATCGTCGCGGCCGAAGGGTTCGAGCCTGAACTCGCGCATCATCACGCGCTGCTCGTCGCGAACTGCCTCGCCCAGTCCGAGGCGCTGATGCGCGGCCGCACGCTGGACGAGGCGCGCGCGCAGCTCCTGAAAGCAGGGATGGACGCAGCGAAGGCGGAAACCATCGCGCCGCACCGCGTCTTCTCGGGCAACCGGCCCTCCGTCACTATCGTCCACCAGAAACTCGATCCGTTCGCGCTCGGCCGCCTCGTCGCACTCTACGAGCATCGCGTTTTCGTCGAGGCCGCGCTGTTCGGCATCAACGCCTTCGACCAGTGGGGCGTCGAACTGGGCAAGGAACTGGCGACCGGGCTGCTGCCGGTCGTCGAAGGCAAGGCCTCGGCCGCCGGGCGGGACGCATCGACCGCCGGCCTCGTCGCGCACATTCACGCATTGGCGACGGAGGAATAGGCTGTGGCGCGCATCCGGGGGATTCTCTTCGACAAGGACGGTACGCTGGTCGACTTCGACCGCACCTGGTTCTCGATCGGCGACATGATGGCTTTGGAAGCCGCCGGCGGCGACCGTCTGCGGGCGGACCGGCTGATGGAGCAGGCGGGCTACGACTTCAAGGCCAAGCACTTCGTCGCCGATTCGGTCTTCGCGGCGGGCACCAACGCCGATGTCGTGGCGCTCTGGTATCCGGACCTGGAACCGACGCTGCGCCAGGAGCTCGTCGTCCGCTTCAACGGCATCACCGCCATCAACGGTGCGGCGAAGGCGGTGGCCGTGGCCGGGGTCAAGGAAGCGCTCGCCGCGCTGCATCAGGGTGGCTACCGCATGGGCGTGGCGACCAACGATTCCACCGCCGGCGCGCAGCAGACCATCCTCATGCTCGGCATCGCCGGCATGTTCGACGCCGCCTACGGCTACGACGCGGTCGCCCGGCCGAAGCCGGCGCCGGACACGGTGCTCGCCTTCTGCGACCTCACCGGCCTCTCGCCCTCCGAGGTGGCCATCATCGGCGACAACGGCCACGACATCGAGATGGCGCACAATGCCGGTTGCGGGCTCTCGATCGGCGTGCTCTCCGGCACCGGGACGGAAGGCACGTTCAAGCGCGCGCGCGCCGATGCGATCATCGGCTCCGTCGCCGATCTGCCAATGCTTCTCGCCGAGAGGAACGCCCTCGCCGGCTAGGACCGGTTGTCACGGCGCGGCGCGTGTGACAGGAGATTCTTGCCCGCGCATCATGGCGCCGGCGGAACCCGGATCGGCCATGGAAAGCTATGCGCATCCCGAATTCCTCATCTCGCCGCAGGAGCTCCACGCGCGGCTCGGCGAGCCGGGGCTCGTCGTGCTCGACGTCACGACGACGCTCGTCGCCGCGAAGGACAAGCCCTTTGCGCCGCTGTCGGGAGAAGCCGAATTCCTGAAAAGCCATGTGCCCGGCGCGCGCTATGTCGATCTCGAGCGTGACCTGTCCGTCCCCGTCAAAGGCCTGCTGTTCACATTGCCGCCGCTCGAGGATTTCGCGCGTATGGCAGCCTCCCTCGGCATCGGGCGGGACAGTTTCGTCGTGGTTTATTCCACCGCGCAACCGGGCTGGGCTGCGCGCGTCTGGCTCATGTTGCGCGCATTCGGATTCACCAATGCCGCGGTGCTGAACGGCGGCTTTGCCGACTGGAAGGCCGCAGGCCTCCCCGTGAAGGCAGGAGCGGTTCCGCCCGCCACGCCTCCGCTGGAGGAATTTGCCTGGCGGCCGGCCGACAAGCGCGTGTTCGTTGACACCAGGGCCGTCAACAAAGCTCTCGACGACGGCAGCTCGCAACTCGTCAACGCCCTCCCGCCAGACGTATTCAGGGGAGACTCTCTGATCGTCTACGGACGTCCCGGCCACATCCCTCAAAGCATCAACGTGCCGACGGGCACGCTGGTCGACCCCGAAACCGGCCGCTACCTGGATCCTGCCTCTCTGGAAAGACGGTTCACCGACGCCGGAATCGATCCCGACACGTCTGTCATCGCCTATTGCGGCGCCGGGGTCGCAGCCAGCAACGTGGCCTTCGCACGGCTTCTGCTCGGCCACGAGAAGGTCTCGGTCTATGACGGATCGATGCTCGACTGGTCCAGGGATCCGCTCCGGCCCGTGGTGACGGGAGAGAAGTAGGCCGGCGGCGTCTATGTCGGCAGGCCGCGGACGAAGCGTGCGACCTCCGCGAACAATTCCTCGTCGTGACCCACCCAGACATGTCCGCCGGTCGGATAGACGACGAGTCGCGTGCCTTCAATCTCGCGCGCGATGTGGCGCGCCGCGTCGGCCGTGCCGAAACGGTCGTCCTCCACTGATGTGGCGAGCGTCGGCGCGCGGATGCGCTCAAGCTCCGACCGCGCCGGGTCGGAGGCGAGGCGGGCGTCGTTCATAAGCCCGCGGCTGCGGCGGCTGACAGGGAGGATGCCGGAGAGGATCTCGTCGACGCGGGCCCGTTCCGCGGCGGATGCCGCCGAGACCAGGGCCGGGTCGGTCGCGAGCATCGTGCCGATCATCGTATCGCGCGCCATCCCCAGAGCGGCCCAGAAAAGCAGATCGGACTCCAGCATCGCCCGCATCGTCTTCTCCTGCCACCAGCTCATCGGCTGGAAGCTCGGCCGCTCTGGAGCATATGAAGCCGGCACGATCGCGATCAGCGCGCTGCACCGGTCGGAATGGCGGATGGCGAACTCGATCGCCGACAACGCACCAGCCGAGCCGCCCGCGACGGGCAGCTTGTCGATCCCGAGATGGTCGAGCAGGTCCACGAACGCATCCGCCTGCCGCGCCGAGCTCGGATCATCGGGATAGGTGCTGCGCAGATAGCCGAAACGCGACGGCGCGATGATCCGGAAGCCGTCGGCGCTGAGACGGCGGCAGAAGGCCAGCCCCTGGTCGAAGCCGCCGCCCGTGCCGTGGATCATCAGGATCGGCGCGCCGGTGCCCGCCTCACCCCATTCTATCGTCCCAAGGCGGGTTTCGATGGTCGAGCTGCCCTGGGAGATGCGCGCCTCGGCTGCCGCCAGCGTCCGCCGGAAAGAAGCCGTCGCGACGCCGCCGCCTGCCAGAACGCCGGCCGCGGCGGCTCCCAGAAGCACGGCGCGGCGCGACGGCATGCGGGTCAGCCGTTCTTGCGAGTAGCGCGAGGTCCAAGCAGGCCGCGCTTCTCCAGCTCTTTCAGGATGTTCGCCGGCGATTCGCGGCAGCCGCATTGCTCGCGGTGCTGCCTGTGCCATTCGAGGCGCTCCTCGAACGTCGCATTGCGCGCAAGCGGGTGCGCCTCGTGCCATTCCCTGTTCATGGTCCTGCCCCATTGGTCGTCACGACAGCCACCGTGACGACCAACGGCCCGCAACGCCTTGATTCAGCGCAAAGCCGCAGCGGCCTCCTGCGGAAGAAGGATCAACCTCTCAGCTCGCGCCGCAGGATCTTGCCGACATTGGTCTTCGGCAGGTCGGTGCGGAACTCGATGTATTTCGGCACCTTGTAGCCGGTCAGGTTCTCGCGGAGATAGGCCTTCAGCACGTCGGCGGTCAGCGCCGGGTCCTTCTTGACCACGAACAGCTTCGGCGTTTCACCCGACTTCTCGTCCGGCACGCCGATCGCGGCGCATTCGAGCACGCCGGGATGGGTTGCCGCCACGTCCTCGATCTCGTTCGGATAGACGTTGAAGCCCGAGACGAGGATCATGTCCTTCTTACGGTCGACGATCTTGACGTAGCCGCGCGTGTCCATGAAGCCCATGTCGCCCGACTTGAAGAAGCCGTCGGCCGTCATGACCTTCGCGGTCTCCTCCGGGCGGTTCCAGTAGCCGGCCATCACCTGCGGGCCCTTGATGCAGATTTCGCCGACATCGCCGAGCGGCAGGTCGTTGCCGTCGTCGTCGCGGATCGTGATCTCCGTCGAAGGGATCGGGATGCCGATCGTGCCAGTGAACTCCGACGCGTCGAAGCGGTTGGCGGTCGCCACGGGCGACGTTTCCGACAGGCCGTAGCCCTCCGAGATGATGCAGCCGGTGAGCTTCTGCCAGCGTTCCGACACGGCCTTCTGCGCCGCCATGCCGCCGGCGAAGGTCAGCAGCAGCGGCTTGAAGTCGAGCTTCTGGAAGTCGGGATTGTTGAGCAGCGCGTTGAACAGCGTGTTGAGGCCGGGGAAGATGTTGAACGGATACTTTCCCAGCTCCTTGACGAAAGCGGGGATATCGCGCGGGTTGGGGATCAGGATGTTCTGCGCGCCCTGCTGCATGCCCATCAGCGCGTTCACCGTCAGCGCGTAGATGTGGTAGAGCGGCAGCGCGCAGACATAGACCAGCCGGTCGGGCTTCGCCCGCTTGAGATAGGCGGTCTGCACCCAGACGTCGTTCTGCGCCACATTGGCGAGCACGTTGCGATGCAGCAGCGTCGCGCCCTTCGAAACGCCCGTCGTGCCGCCGGTATATTGCAGGAAGGCGACGTCGTCCGGACCGACCTTCGCCGGCTTGAAGGTAGCGCGGCTGCCGGCCTTGAGCGCATCGTTGAACTTGATGTGCCCCGGCAGCGACCAGGCCGGCACCAGCTTCTTCACCCGGCGCACGACCAGGTTGACGATATGGCCCTTGAGGCCGAGCAGGTCGCCCATCGCGGCGACGACGACGTGCTTCACGTTGGTCTTGGCGACGATGGACTGGAGCGTGTGGGCGAAGTTCTCCAGGATGATGATCGCCTCGGCGCCGGAATCCTTCAGCTGATGCTCGAGCTCGCGCGGCGTGTAGAGCGGATTGACATTGACGACCGTGTAGCCCGCGCGCAGCACCGCAGTCATCGCGATCGGATATTGCAGCACGTTCGGCATCATGATCGCCACCCGCGCTCCCTTCTGCAGTCCTTTGGACTGCAGGAAGGCGGCGAAGGACTGGGCCATCTCGCCGATCTGCGCATAGGTGAGCGTTTTGTCCATGCAGGTGAAGGCCGGCCGGGTCGAGAACTTCTTGACCGAATCCGCCAGCAGATCGCCGATCGACTGATAGGGGATCGGACCGATCTCGGCGGGGATCTCCTTCGGATAGCTCGCCAGCCAGGGCTTCGATGCCGAGGTCGGCTTGTTCGAGGTTTTCGCCTTGGCGGCGGGCTTCGCGGTGGCCGGCTTGACGGTCTCCGCCGCCGGCGTCTCGGCAGACGCAGCGGCCGCCTTCACGGCCTCCGGCTTCGCCTCCGCAGACTTTGCGGCCTTGGGCTTCTGCGCGGGCTTTGCAGGCTTCGCCGCGGCTTTCGCAGGCGCCGCTGCTGCGGCGGCCGCAGCTGGCTTTGCGGCCTTAGCCGCCGACTTGGGGGCGGCGGGCTTGGACACAGCGAGCTTGGCGGCCGACGTGGCCGGAGCTGCTTTGGCCTTCGCAGCGGCCACGGGCTTCGCCTTCGCGACAGGTGCTGCTTTCGCCTTCGCCGGCACGGCGGCCGGCTTCGCCTTGCTCTCCGCCGTCGCCTTTGCCGTCGATTTCTTCGCGTCTTCGGCGGGCGCCTTCTTCATGTCGGACGGTTTGGTGCGCGCCGCGAGACCGCTCTTCGGCGCAGCGGCCTTCGCCGACTTGCCAGCGGCCCGTGCTCCCGCACCGGACTTTCCTGCCGATTTTGCCATTCCCTGCTCCCTCCACGTCCCGGCAGAGTGCCACCAGGACTTGTTGTATTTCATGCCGGCCGCAAACGGCCATCGATCCTTGGTGGGTCTATCTAGGGTGAGATGACCGAAGCACGCAAGTCTCGCGTTTCCCACCGATCCCGCCGCGCGCCCGACGGATTTCAAACATTCCCCAACGCCACGCCGGGGGGAGTTCCAATGCTCCGAATTCGATGCTTATATGCGGCTTCGCGAGCCTGTCAGTGGCTCAAGCGTAAAAAAATGGGAGCGTTATTTATGAAAAAACTGAGTTTTGCGGCGGCGTTGCTTGCCGCAACCGTCCTGAGCGGCGTGGCCAGCGCAAAGACACTGGTCTACTGCTCGGAGGGCTCACCGGAGGGTTTCGACCCCGCCCTCTATACCGCCGGCACCACGTTCGACGCGTCGTCTCGTCCCGTCTACAACCGCCTCGTCGAGTTCAAGGCCGGCACCACCGAGATCGAGCCCGGCCTCGCCGAAAGCTATGAGATCTCCGACGACGGCCTGCAGTACACCTTCAAGCTGCGCCCGGGCGTGAAGTTCCACACCACCGACTATTTCACGCCGACCCGCGAGATGAACGCGGATGACGTGATCTTCTCCTTCGAGCGCCAGCTCAAGGCCGACAATCCGTACAACGCCTACGTCACCGGCGGCGCATGGGAGTATTTCGCCGGCATGGGGATGCCCGACCTGATCGCCTCGATCGACAAGGTCGACGACATGACCGTCAAGTTCGTGCTGAAGCAGAAGGAAGCTCCGTTCCTCACCAATCTCGGCATGGATTTCGGCTCGATCGTCTCAAAGGAATATGCCGACAAGCTGGCCGAAGCGAACACCAAGGAACAGCTGAACCAGAAGCCGGTCGGCACCGGTCCGTTCCAGTTCGTCGACTACCAGCTCGACGCGCGCATCCAGTACAAGGCGAACCCGGACTACTGGAAGGGCAAGGAGAAGATCGACGACCTCGTCTTCGCCATCACCAAGGAAGCCTCGGTCCGCTACCAGAAGCTCCAGGCCGGCGAATGCCACGTGATGCCGTATCCGGCAGCCGCCGACGTCGCCGCCATGAAGGCCGACCCGAACCTGCAGGTGATGGAAGAGAACGGCCTCAACGTCGCCTATCTCGCCTTCAACACCATGCAGCCTCCGTTCGACAAGACCGAGGTCCGCAAGGCCATTGCCGGCGCGATCAACAAGCAGGCGATCGTCGACGCGGTGTTCCAGGGCGCGGCCTCCGTGGCCAAGAACCCGATGCCGCCGACGATGTGGGGCTACAACGACGCGATCGAGGACGACAAATACGACCCGGCCGCGGCCAAGGCCGCGCTCGAGGCCGCCGGCGTCAAGGACCTGAAGATGAAGGTCTGGGCGATGCCGGTTGCGCGCCCCTACATGCTCGACGCGCGCCGCGCCGCCGAGATCATCCAGGCCGACCTCGCCGCCATCGGCGTCTCGGCAGAGATCGTCACCTATGAGTGGGCCGAATATCTCGACCGCTCGAAGGCCAAGGACCGCGACGGTGCCGTCATCCTCGGCTGGACCGGCGACAATGGCGACCCGGACAACTTCCTGCACACCTTGCTCGGCTGCGACGCGGTCGGCGGCAACAACCGCGCGCAGTGGTGCAACGAGGAGTTCGACAAGCTGGTGACGCAGGCCAAGACCTCGACCGACCAGGCAGAGCGCGCCAAGCTCTACGAAGAGGCCCAGGTCGTCTTCAAGCGCGAGGCGCCGTGGGTCACGCTCGACCACTCGGTCGTCGTGATGCCGATGTCCAAGAAGGTCTCCGGCTATGTGATGAGCCCGCTCGGCCATCACGCCTTCACGGGCGTCGACATTGCCGAGTAAGCTGACATAGCATCCTCGCGGGGGTGCCCGGCGACGGGCGCCCCCTTTGCTATGCGCGTACCGGCACGGATGAACCTCGCGAGACCTGTCGTTCCGCGCGGCCGCACGTCCGGCACAGACCTTTGGGTGGGCCATGCTGCGCTTTTTCCTGGGACGCCTCGCCGTCCTGATCCCGACCTTCATCGGCGTCTCGATTGTCGCCTTCGCCTTCATCCGGCTGCTGCCGGGCGACCCCGTGATGCTGATGTCGGGCGAACGGGTGATGTCGCCGGAACGCTACGAGAAGATCTCGCACGAGCTCGGCTACGACCGGCCCATCGTGATCCAGTATCTCGACTATCTCGGCAATGTGCTCACCGGTGATTTCGGCCGGTCGATCACCACCAAGGAACCCGTGCTCACCATCTTCGCCAAGCTGTTCCCGGCGACGCTTGAGCTCTCCCTTTGCGCCATCATCTTCGCGGTGATCCTCGGCATCCCGGCCGGCATCATCGCGGCGATCCGACGTGGATCCTTCATCGATCAATCGGTCATGGGCACGGCCCTCATCGGCTATTCGATGCCGATCTTCTGGTGGGGCCTGCTGCTCATCATCTTCTTCTCCGGCTTCCTGCAATGGACGCCGGTGTCGGGCCGCATCTCCTTCTCCTACTTCTTCCAGCCGGTCACCGGCTTCATGCTGATCGACTCGCTTATCTCGGGCCAGAAGGGCGCGTTCAGGTCCGCGGTCTCGCATCTCATCCTGCCGACGATCGTGCTTGGCACGATCCCCCTCGCTGTCATCGCGCGCCAGACGCGCTCGGCCATGCTTGAGGTGCTCGGCGAGGACTATGTGCGCACGGCCCGCGCCAAGGGCCTGCCGCCGCTGCGCGTCATCGGCGTGCACGCGCTGCGCAACGCGATGATCCCGGTTGTCACCACCATCGGCCTGCAGGTCGGCGTGATGCTCGCCGGCGCAATCCTGACCGAGTCCATCTTCTCCTGGCCGGGCATCGGCAAATGGATGGTCGATTCGGTGTTCAAGCGCGACTACCCCGTCATCCAGGGCGGCCTGCTGATCATCGCCTCGATCATCATGCTGGTGAACCTGATCGTGGACCTGCTTTACGGCCTCATCAACCCGCGCATCCGGCATTGAGGAGGGCGTCATGGCAACCACCACACCCCAGGCCCTCCAGGAAGCCGATCGCCACGCGGTGACGCTCGGCCAGCGCCTGTCCGAATTCTGGTACTACTTCTCCGAGAACAAGGGCGCTGTCATCGGCCTTTGGGTCTTCGTCGTCCTCGTCGTGCTCGCGCTGTTTGCGCCGCTGATCGCGCCGCACCTGCCGCAGCAACAATATCGCGACGCGATCCTCGTGCCTCCCTATTGGCAAGAGGGCGGCCGCTCGGCCTATCTGCTCGGCACCGACGCCGTCGGCCGCGATATTCTCTCGCGCCTCCTCTACGGGGCGCGGTTCTCGCTCTTCATCGGCGTCATCGTGACGACACTGTCGCTCACCGTCGGCATCTTCTTCGGCGTCATCGCCGGCTATGTCGGCGGGCGCACCGACACGCTGATCATGCGCGTGATGGACGTGATCCTCGCCTTCCCGTCGCTGCTTTTGGCGCTCGTCCTCGTCGCAGTGCTCGGTCCCGGCCTCATCAATGCGATGATCGCCATCGCTTTGGTGCTGCAGCCGCATTTCGTGCGGCTCACCCGCGCGGCCGTGCTGTCGGAGAAGACCAAGGACTATGTGGTCGCGGCCAAGGTAGCCGGCGCCAAGCCGCTCAGGCTGATGTTCCGGACCATCCTGCCGAACTGCATGGCGCCGCTGATCGTGCAGGCGACGCTGTCGTTCTCGACCGCCATCCTCGACGCCGCCGCCCTCGGCTTCCTCGGCATGGGCGCGCAGCCTCCTACCCCGGAATGGGGCACGATGCTCGCCGAGGCGCGCGAATTCATCCTGCGCGCCTGGTGGGTGGTGACGCTGCCCGGCCTCGCCATCCTCATCACGGTGCTGGCAATCAACCTGATGGGCGACGGCCTGCGCGACGCGCTCGACCCGAAGCTGAAGAGGAGCTGACATGGCACTCCTTGAAATCGAGAACCTCGTCGTCGAGTTCGACACCGCGCAGGGTCCGTTCCGGGCGGTCGACGGCGTGTCGCTCAAGGTCGACGAGCGCGAGGTGCTGGCGATCGTCGGCGAGTCCGGCTCGGGCAAGTCGGTGTCGATGCTCGCCGTCATGGGCCTCCTGCCCTGGACGGCCAAGGTGCGCGCCGACAGGATGAGCTTCGCCGGCACGGACCTTCTGAAGCTCGACGACGCCGAACGGCGCAAGATCATCGGCAAGGACATGGCGATGATCTTCCAGGAGCCGATGGCGAGCCTCAACCCGTCATTCACGGTCGGCTTCCAGATCGAGGAGGTGCTGAGGCTCCACATGCACATGGACCGGCACCAGCGCCGTGAGCGGGCGATCGAGCTTTTGCGGCTCGTCGGCATTCCCGATCCGGCGGAGCGGCTTACCTCCTATCCGCACCAGATGTCCGGCGGCCAGTGCCAGCGCGTCATGATCGCCATGGCGATCGCCTGCAATCCGAAGCTGCTCATCGCCGACGAGCCGACCACGGCGCTCGACGTGACGATCCAGAAGCAGATCCTCGACCTGCTGGTTTCGCTGCAGGAGAAATACGGCATGGCGCTGATCATGATCACCCACAACATGGGCGTCGTCGCCGAGACGGCCGACCGGGTGATCGTCCAGCATAAGGGCCGCAAGATGGAGGAGGCGGACGTCCTCACCCTCTTCGAGAACCCGAAGAGCAACTACACCCGCGCCCTGCTCTCCGCCCTTCCCGACAACGCCACCGGCGACCGGCTGCCGACCGTCTCCGACCTGATCTTCGAACAGGCCGCACCGGCCGTCGTCACGCCGCCCATGGAGGGCCCGCTATGAGCACCGTCGTCCTCGAAGGCCGCGACATCGTCCGCGACTATCACGTGCCCGGCGGCCTGTTCTCCAAGGCTCGCGTGGTGCATGCCGTCAAGGGCGTCTCCTTCACCGTGGAAAAGGGCAAGACGCTCGCCATCGTCGGCGAGAGCGGCTGCGGCAAGTCCACGCTGGCGCGCATCATCACCATGATCGACGCGGCGACCGCGGGCGACCTGCTGATCGAAGGACAGAAGGTCGACATCGCAAAGGGCGGGCTGACGCCGGAGTTGCGGCGGAAGGTGCAGATCGTGTTCCAGAACCCCTACGGCTCGCTCAACCCGCGCCAGAAGATCGGCGACGTGCTCGGCGAGCCGCTGCTGATCAACACCAACGTCCCGGCCGACGAGCGGCGCGAGCGCGCCATGCAGATGCTCATCAAGGTCGGGCTCGGCCCGGAGCACTTCAACCGCTACCCGCACATGTTCTCCGGCGGCCAGCGCCAGCGCATCGCAATCGCCCGCGCCCTGATGCTCAATCCGAGCCTGCTCGTGCTCGACGAACCGGTCTCGGCGCTCGACCTCTCCGTCCAGGCGCAGGTGCTGAACCTTCTCGCCGACCTGCAGGACGAGTTCCAGCTCACCTATGTCTTCATCAGCCACGATCTGTCGGTGGTGCGCTACATCGCCGACGACGTGATGGTGATGTATTTCGGCGAGGCGGTCGAATACGGCCCGCGCGAGGAGGTGTTTTCAAACCCGAAGCACAGCTACACCAAGACCCTCTTCGCCGCGACCCCGCGCGCCGACGTCGAGAGCATCAAGGCCCGTCTCGCGCGCAAAGCGGCAAAGGCGGCGTGAGGCGCTGAACCGGAAGGGGAAGTGGTGCAGTTGAGGGTGAACAGCCTAGAAACTACTCCAGTGTTCTTCATCCTCCAACAGCTAGAGGAATTCGGGAAGCCTATGTCCGGGCATCTCGACGCGCTCGGTCGACGAACTGGTCAAGGCGATGGGCATGAGCGGTATCTCGAAGAGCCAGGTGTCGCGGCTGTGCGGAGAGATCGACGGCAAGGTGAAAGCCCTCCTGGAACGGCCGATCCAAGGCGACTGGCCGTATCTGTGGATCGATGCGACCTATCTGAAGGTGCGTCGCGGGGGCCGCATCGTGTCCGTCGCCGTCATCATCGCGGTCGGTCTCAACACCGATGGCTGGCGCGAGGTTCTGGGCATGGAGATCAGCACGTCGGAGGCCGAGCGATCTGGACGGAGTTCCCGCGCAAGCTCGCCCGGCGCGGCCTCAGGGGCGTAAAGCTGGTCGTCTCGGATGCCCATGAGGGCTCAAGGCCGTCGTCACCAAGGTGCTCTCGGCCACCTGGCAGCGTGCCGGATGCACTTTATGAGGAACGTGCTGGCGCATGCCGACAGACAAGGCCGACGCGTCGTCTCCGCCTTCATCGCCACAGCCTTCGCGCAGGAGACATCGGAAGCCGCCAGCGCCCAGTGGCGCGCCGTCGCCGATCAGGTCCGCCCGAAGATGCCAATGCTCGCCGCCATCCTCGATGACGCCGAGCCGGACGTGCTCGCCATGACCTTCCCGAAGGAGCACCGGGCCAAGCTGCACTCGACGAACCCAATCGAGCGCCTCAACGGCGAGATCAAGCGAGGAATCGACGTGGTTTGCATCTTCCCGACGACGACGCCATCGTCCGCCTCGTCGACGCGCAGCTGCAGGAACAGAACGACGAGCGGGCCGTCCAGCGCGCCTGCTACATGACACTGGAAGGCGCCGGAAAGTGAGCGATGATCGCCTCATCTGCCTGCCAGCCGTGGCGCGCTGATCAGCTCGGCAATGACGGACAGCGCGACGACCAAGGCCGCTAGCTACACCACGTCGTGAGACACCATCTCCACGAGATACCGATCACCGCCTAGATAGCCGTCTGGAAGGAACGCCGTATGAAAGTGAAACGCATGGACACCAAACGCTAACGCCCCCGCGAGTGGTCGAGCTATCGCAAGCCGAGACTATGACATGGCCCTCTTCCAGAGTGCCAATTCTGTATTATACTCTTACCGTCCGAGCAACGCATAGCACAAGGCGGGCGGCGACAGCGCGTACCATGGGCGCGCGATCCCTACGACGCCGCCGCGACTGCGCCGCCGAGCATGTCGTTCGCCTTTGGAGATTGAAGGCCCGCGACCGAGTATGTAGACTAAGCGCCTCCAAGGGATTGCGGGCAGGAGTGCATATTGAGAGTTCCGAATTTCATGATCGCCGGAGAGCAAAAAGCCGGCACCACCTACCTTCAGGCCAATCTCGCCCGTCACCCAGATATCTTTATGACGAAACTGAAGGAGCCGCTCTTTTTCTCTAAGAAGGACTATGTGCCGGAGAATGTCTCGCACTATCTCACCGAACAATTTTCAGACGCGGGCAATGAACGGTGGGTGGGAGAGGCGTCCGCCCTTTACTTTCATCACCCGCAGGCCATGCACCGGATCAAGGACGCTTTCGGAACAAACTTGCGGTTCATCATCTGTCTTCGCCATCCGACCGAAAAATACATCTCGCTGTATCTCCACAACTATCGCCGAGGACGGCTCCTAGGCTCCGAACCGATCCTCGAGACCACGCCACAGCAGGGAATGGATCTCGCCAATGCTCAACATGCCAATGCGATGGCGCGCGTCATAAGTCTATTCGGGCGCGAGAACGTATGCTTCCTTCACTTCGAGACGCTGAGAAACAACCCGCACAGATTCGTTACCGACGCCTTTTCCTTTCTTGAAGTCGAGGACGGGCCAGCAGCGCTGAACCGGGCTCTGAACGTCGGCAACGAACTCGTCGTGGCGGGAGATCATCTGACGATCGCCGAGGCTCCCAAAGAAGGACAGGTTCGGCCGCGCTTCTCCCGTGACGAACTTCTGGATGTCCATTCCCGGCTTCAATCCGACATAAACCTTGCCGAGAAGATCTCCGGGCTCGATCTCAGCGAATGGCGCCTGTTCCCCTTCAAGTTCGACGAGGCTTCCCGTGTCGATGCATGAGCGAATGAAAGAAGTTGCCGACGCCGGCTTCAGGGCGCGTGTGACGCATGAATACGGGACGGTACGGCACTTCGTCGGGGACAGGGTCAACTTCAATAAGCAGGCACGAATTCTGGACTTCGGTTGCGGACAGGGTATTGCCATTTCCTCCTTTGCGTTACGGCATCCGACCTCTCTTTTCTTCGGATGCGATATAATTCCGGCCCAGCTTGAGCATCTCCGGGAGGCCCTACGCACATTTCTTCAAACAGACATCCCCAGCAACCTCGAGATCAGTCAGGCTCCGCCCGGCACCCTTCCCCCTTCTTACGCTGACCTAGACCTAATCTTCGCATGGTCGGTATTTGAGCATGTTCCTTTCGACCAACTCGAAACGACGATGCGAATGTTGAGGGGCAGACTTCGTCCGGATGGGCTCCTGTTCATTCAAATCGATCCCCTCTATTACTCTCCAAAGGGGTCTCATCTCTATCGCTACGACCAGCGGCCATGGGCGCACCTGCTGGACCAGATAGACGTGATCCACGACAAGGTAATGAACTCCGACAATCCCCAATCGCGTAAAGACCGGGAGTGGGATCAGTTTCTCACCTTGAATCGCGCGACCGCCGACGATATTGCAGAAGCAACAATAGGCGCCGGATTCGAAATACTTGCGCAGGAACGCATGGAAACAAAACTTCCAATCCCAGATCGGCTCCGGAGGATATACAATGAAGATATCCTGCGCACGAACGAGATCCGTCTTCTGGTCGCTCCTCTACCGCGTGCGGACGCCGCTTACGGTTGAGACACTGTCAGACCCCGGAGTGTGATGAGACGCGACCGTGACGGACGCTCGGCGCTCCCGCTCTCTATGGAGGTTTGAGGTCAAGACGTGAACGCGTGCCTTGGTCGGCCAGCTCTAGCGTTGTGAAGCGTGCATGTCCTGGTGACCGGCCCAGCCTTGGCTGCGAAAACATACAGGCGTAAGCTTGGCGGTTTCACACATCTGCGCAATATGGGACGTTCGCATAATGGAAATCCCGTAGCCGGATTGCTTCGGATACGATGCAAAGCCGTAGCCCGAGGCATCGTAAAGTCGAAGCAACGATTCGACGCCTTCAATCGACAGGCCATAATTGCGCTCGCCCGATCGAATGCGTGACTCGACCAGGGCGCCATGCGTTGTGAAAACCAGCACACCACCGGGATTCAAATGGTCCCGCAAGAAGGCGAGAACTCGCGCAGATTCTGCTTCGGGAAGGTGCGTGAACAGGGAGCCCACCCAGATCAGGTCGAATGATTCGCCAAGCGGATTCGCAAGAGATACATCGAGCGGGTGCGTCTCCACGTTCAGCACAGAACCGGCCGCAGAAGCCGCCTTTGGATCAGCGTCCACGCCGAGTAAATAGGCGGATGGAAATTCCGCCTTCAGCCACCGTAGAACGCGACCATAGCCGCAGGCATAATCGAGAATTCGGTGGACAGAGTCGGGTCGCTTTCGCGCGGCCGTGAGTGACAGCATAATGCAATCCATAGCGCTCGCCCCTACCGAAAAATAGACACTTTCCTCCCGGAACATCCCGTCGCCCGGAGCGATCGTCTTATTTAGTTGAGCAAACGCTTTGTCTCGACCATAGATATTCATACCTGTACCTTTTGCTCCGGACTTGTGAATTTCGAAAGCTCAACTCGCATCGGATGCTCTGCGCCACGTCAGCCGTTGAGAACGCGGTGTATCCTGCGCGCTCAGGCCCTGGTGACCGTGGACGAGGCAAACACCACGTTCCCCAAGCTAACCAACGTTCCTTTTGAGCGGCGCTCCGCGTCCGACGCCGTAATAGGAAAAGCCATTTGCTTCCGCCATCGCGGGGTCGTAGACGTTGCGACCATCGAAGATCACCTTTTCCTTGAGCTTTTTGCCTAGGGCCCTGAAGTCGACCGCCTGGAAGCTACGCCATTCCGTCGCGACGATCAGCGCGTCGGCTCCTTCAAGCGCCTCGTCCTGGGTGGCGCACAACACCAGTCCTTCGCGCTCGCCGTAGATGCGCCGGCATTCCTCCATTGCCTTGGGATCGAAGGCACGGATGGTCGCCCCTGCCTTCCACAGCTCCTCCATGATCACACGGGACGGCGCCTCGCGCATGTCGTCCGTATTGGGCTTGAAGGCGAGCCCCCAAAGCGCAAAGACGCGGCCTCTGACCGCCCCGGAGTAGTGGGTCATGATCTTCTCGACCATGAGCTGTTTCTGCGACCGGTTGCGAAGGTCGACCGACTTGAGCACCAGCGGGTCGAGCCCCGTCTCCTCGGCTGTTCGGATCAGCGCCTGGACGTCCTTGGGAAAGCAGGAACCGCCATAGCCGATACCCGGATAGATGAAGTGGTAGCCTATACGAGGATCCGAACCAATACCCTGCCGCACACGTTCGATGTCGGCGCCGAGAAGATCGGCGAGGTTGGCGATTTCGTTCATGAAGCTGATCTTGGTGGCGAGCATGCAGTTGGCGGCATATTTCGTCAGTTCGGCGCTGCGCACGTCCATCGTGACGATCTTCTCGTGATTGCGGTTGAAAGGGGCGTAGATTTCGCGCAGCACCTTGTCCGCCCCCTCTGTCGCGATCCCGATTATGATCCGGTCGGGCTTCATGCAGTCGGCGACCGCCGAACCTTCTTTCAGAAATTCGGGATTGGACGCGACATCGAAGGTTAGGTCCGTTCGGTCACGCGCCGCCAATCGCTCCTCAATCCGGCGACGCACCCTGTCGCCGGCGCCGACGGGAACGGTCGATTTCACCACAACGGTCTTATGGCCCTCCATGTGCTCGCCGATGGTATCGGCCACTGCAAGGACATATTGAAGGTCAGCGGCGCCATCCCGGTCAGGGGGCGTGCCTACGGCGATGAATTGTACTTCACCGTGCGATATGCCTTCCGCGGCGATCGATGTGAAGTGAAGACGACCGACGGCGTGGTTTTCAAAGACGAGGCGCTCCAGATCGGGCTCGTAGATCGTCACGATACCTTGCCGCAACGTGGCGACTTTCGCTTCGTCAACATCAACACACATGACATCGTGACCAGATTCTGCAAACACGGCGGCCTGTAAGGCCGACATAACCGGTTCCGAATATCGTAATCTTCACGCCTCGGATCTCCTTAGTAGACAATCAACAGTGAGGGTAGGCGGACAAACATCGAAAACTACTCTTACAGGTTTATGGTGCAGACTACGATGGACGCATGATCGGTGCTCGGCCGAAGAAGACTTCCGTGTTCCGCCGTATTAGAGATTCATTCTATCTTCACTTATTCGGCGGTTCTCGAAACTACGGCAAGACTAATTCAGGAATGAAACCCCTCAACATGCGGTAAGGATGAAAATCGGCGCCCAATCAAATTCGTTTGCCTTGCTGGTGTATACTTTCAACCCGGCGACGTCGAAGCCAGATGAACTGAATAATTCGGACATAGCACTGTCCATCTTGTAGTCGCGGTGAAATGGCGTATTGGGGTCGGATTGGATCAGCAGTGGTGCGCCGGGCTTCAGCACTCGCGAGAACTCGCGAAGCATTGAATTCGATCCGCTGTCGCGCAGGGGAAAGCCGCGTATCACCCCGATTTCCAGCGAACTGCTCTTGTTGGGAAGCCCATCTGTTCGAATTTCCTCGAACTCTCGCCAGGTTAGAGCAGGTCCCTGAAACTGTTGCTGCCAGTAGCGGGCAATCTCGCCCGTGAGCCCCACGGAAAGCGCTGGCAGGCGACGATAAAGGTAAGGCGAGGGGGCGAGCCAACGGAAGAGGCTGCGATCCGCCATACTGGATGAACAGGACGGGCACCGCAAGTCATGCTCGCCCTCTCGAAAGGACGGACCATTCCAGCCGCATATGTTGCAGATATGGCGTCCCCCCGATGAAATCGCATCAAGCACTTCCAACTCTTGAAGCTGCGGGGGATGCGCCGACATCATCGTCTCTTCGAAACGTGCGAGCAAGGCCGGCCTGCTCTTGTTGTAAAGGGATATCATCTCGTCCACCTGTCCGAGTTCCCAGCCTCTGCTCTCGACATAGAAGCTGTATTCGACATCCGTATAATTGTGCGGCACAGCTTCGCTGAACCCCCCGATTTCCTCGAACATTTTCCGCCTGATTGCAAACAGTCCGCCTTGGACGTGGCTAAACGGGCGATCCGGATTCTCACTGGCAAATTCCGGGTTGCGGAACTTGCCGAACTCCGCGACCCCGCCGGGATACTGCCTGCCATAGAGATAGGTGGGCGAGTGAGCCAGGGTGCCAGCCAGTCCATATTTTGGGTTCTCGTCCATCGTCCGCATAAACGGAATCTCCCATCCAGGCTGGAAAGTCATGCCCTCCTTACCGCAGACATAGAGAATGTATTCCCCAAAGCCGTTCTGGGCGGCTATATTCGTGCCCGGCCCCACCATCGCGTTCCGATCGTTGAAAATGACCGAGACGGCTTCCTGTTCTTCCGAAAGCTGGCTGAGGTAAGCGCGAACGTCCGGCTGGCTCTGGTTATCGCAGATTGTCAGATGGTAAGGCATGGACGTGTTGCGCAGCAGCCTGGCGATGACTTCCTTGAGTTCGGAGAGATTATTCCAGCTCACTATGACAAGGTCCAAAACGCGGCCTTCCCATATTGCTAGCAAGGTGCGGGTCAGGCGCTTGATGTCGTAGTGTTTCTCAACTCTCTCCTGGGCAGCGCGTATGATGGCAGCCACCTTGCCGTCCGGCATCTGGAAATAGCGCCTGATCGCCGTCTCTACCGCCTCGGGGTTGGGCTCGGTAACGATTCCGGTCAGGTCGGGTACGACGAGGTCTGGTATGCCGGCGGCGTTCGTTGTGATCACCGGCAATCCGCTGGCCATCGCTTCCATGAGCACTGTGGGGATGCCGTCCATATCTCCGTCCGCCGCCCGGACAGATATGCATGCGAAAAGATCCGCCTGACGGAACACAGACAGCATATGTTCGCGATCCCGGACCGGACCGTGTATCGTGACGTTGGAACATCCGAGTTCCGCTATTGCTGCTCTGCTACTCGTCTTCGAGATCCCCATAGCCGTAGATGTCGACCGCAATACCTTCGTTTTCAAGGTTTTTTGCGGCCCGCACAAGATGAATGAGACCCTTCTTCTCCACAAAGCGGTGAACCCCGACGACGCGGCGGAAAGGTCGCGTCTCCCTCCCTTCTGTTTTTCCGTCACTATAGAGCTTTGCGTCGATGCCGTTCGGATTGATGACGATCTTGCTTTCGGGAACGCCGCGCTCCGCAATATACCTCCGATGAAACTTCGAGGGCACAAGCACACGCCTGCACCACTGCGATCGGCCGATTTCACCGATTCTGTTGAGTTCGTCATTCTTGTAGCGAAAGATATCTTGCGCATGTGCGATAAACGTGAACGGCACATGGGCAAGTTCGCAGGCCGGCAGGACCATGTTCGTCACGGTGGGATAGGTGAAGTGCGCATGAACGACGGTTCTGCCCGTCTCCCGCAAGCGTTCCGCAAATTGCTCCGGGGACGAGACCCGCTCCCACTCGATGGCGAAATCGGGCCGGAAATCCTTATAGGGGATCTCTTTGCAGAAGACGCGGACATCATAGCCCCATTCGACAAGTGTCCGCAGTTCGTTCAGAACGAAAGTTTCCGACGGCACAGGGAAATGCCAGCAGAAATAGGCGACCTTCAGTGTTTCAGGCGCTGGTCGTCGGTCCGCAAGTGCCCTGGCTTTCTTCACCAACAGACCGGCGGCACTGCCGGCGTCCACGAGCATACCGCTCGTTTCCGCTTCAATCTGCGTCAGAGCCGAGACGGACGAGGCCGACCGCGCTATGTCGTCCGACAAGGAGGTGTTACCGCCAGTCGGGTCGCCAACATCTGGATCCGCGGGCCAATCCCCTTCAAATATTGTGGAATAAGCTGACGCGAGTCTCTCCGCATACCGCGTCCTGGAGAATTTCTCTAAGGCGGCTTCACGGCCCCTTCTTCCGAGTTCAGCAATCAATTTGGGACTTTGGCACAGTTCGCGGACGTGATCGAGCGCGGCCAGAGGTTGGCGATAGGGGATCAGGAATCCGGTCGACCCGTGTTCCACCAGTTCGGGCAATGCGCCCCATTCATAGGCTATCACCGGCCGGCAGGCCGCCATGCCCTCAAGTGCCGTACGTCCAAAGGATTCGGCAAAATGCGAGAAGCTAAGGACGACGTTGGTCATCCTGATCGCCTCTAATGGCGTGTCGGCATAGCCAGCAAAGGTCAAGTTGGACGGGAGCTCGCCTCGCACCTGCTTGGATTTGAGGCCATCAATGAATGTATTCTCGGGACCTATGATAACGAAACGTGAATTGGGCACCGCGTCTTCGCATGCGCGGGCGAGTTCGATGACGTCATCGATCCCCTTTTTCGGGAGATTGCTCGATATGATTCCAAAGCGCACCGCCGACGGATCGACGATGTTCGGAATGTCCAGTGCTTCAAAGTCAGTCGTATTCGGAACGACATGGGTGAACCCCTCCTTATGGAAGCATTCCGCTGTCGCACGGGAATTGGCAATGATCCAGTCGGCCCGTTCAAGGGTCATTTCGACGATCCGCTCCGGGGTCTCCCCGATGACCTGAGCCAATGCCTCGTCATGTGTGATGAGTTCTCGGATGTGGGCGATCGACGGCACGCCACAGTTGGCCGCCGCGATCAACGGCTCGCGTAGCATGATCGTGTTGACATGAACCGCATCGACGCCGGTTCTGAAAATAATGTCTTCAAATCTCCGGAGAGTCTCCGCGGACACCGGATTGTCTCGCCACCATCCATACTTGGCAATCACGACCTGGCAGGCTCGCTTCGCAACCTCCGCGGTATATGCCGGGACGTCCTGCGGCAATGCCGCTACTGCGTTCAACCCGATCGCGGCGAGCCCGTCCAGCATATCAAGGAAGCTGCGTTCGCTTCCGCTAAAATGTTTGCCGGCGGTATGGCCGACGACGAGCACCGATTTGCATTGCCCGACGCGCTTGAGGCCCCCGGGAAGATAAACGGGCACAAGCCGATCGCTTGTAGGCGCGACGCCATCGAAGGCGCGAGTTAGGTCCTCGCGCTTAGTGCGCAAAGCCGCTTCGGGTGATGCGGGCAATTCAAGTTCGGCACCGCTCGTCGCGTAGTGCGACAGGGGATTCATTGAGGCGCCAAGGCCCGCCGCCTGACGATAGAATTCGGTATTGAAGGTACTCGCTTGGGTTACGATTCTCGTCAGCGCCATGTGCCAGGTAGTGGTAATGGATTGACGCCGCCGCCCGAGATGTCGACATACCTTTTCAGATAGTATGCGGAATCGAAATACGGACCGGGGCTCGCGGAGGAGATCGCGGGTACGGCCTCGAGATAGTCAATGAGCAGGTTCGGATGCGTCACCCCGGCCACGCCGCGCTGAGCTCTGTAGAACTCACCGTCGAAAAGGGGATGCGGACTGACGAAGTCTTTCGGGTCGGTGCTTAGGAAATGCAGAGCCGGATGTTGTCCGTTCAGTCTGTCGCCCACCTTGATTAGATAATGCGTGACATCGAAGATCGGCGATGGATCGTCGAACAACTGGTGGCGGACGTAATGCCCCAAAGGGGTTTCGCCAGGGGGTATCGTGACACCGCTGCGCTTTGCAAAATAGTTGCCGTCGAACAGCCAATGAGTTCGTCGCATATTGCGACTACCGCCAGTGACATAATGCCAAAGGCGACCACGCGAGGTCACCTCCGCCGCCGGTATTCTTTGGCTGTAGAAACCAGGATCGAACAGCGGGTGCGGCGTGAGCCCTTCCGCTTCGCCAAGTGTCAGGTAGTGCGCGAGCGGATCGACGTGACGGAGATCTCTTCCCCCGAGTTGCGCGCGGTAGTGCGTCATGTCGAACAGCGGATGCGGCGAGACCCCGTTCGGCGCACCGTAGAGAACGAAATGTTCGAAGGGTTCGATTCCGGCCGTCCCCGCCTCGCCCAATTGCGAACGGTAGTAATCGGCGCTGAACAGCGGCGACGGATCGACGCCATCGCGCCAGCCTTGGTTCAGGTAATGGATCAGCGCCTCGGACGCGCTCGCGCCGGGCATGTCGCAAGCGGAAGCCACCATGGCGAGATCAAGGATCGGATGCGGGTCGACCCCTTCCGTCCCGCTTGCAAGGAAGTCCTCGATGACGCTGACCGACGTATCCAGCTTTCCGCCACGCAGCGCGCGGTAGTATCCGTTGAGGAAAAGGGGATGCGGATTGCGGCCTTCCCTGTCGCCGTGCCGCAGGAAATGGCTGAACGGCTCAAGGTCGTTGGACGCTATGTCGGCATAGGTCTCAAGATAATAGCGGACCGCAAACAACGGGTGCGGATCGACACCGTGTCGCCATCCCTCCGTCACATAGTGCCACAGCGGTGAGATGTTCGCGGGGACGGTCGACCCCACTTGTCGCCGGTAGTGAGCGTCGTCAAAGACCCGCGCCAGCACCGGAACGACCTCGGAGAGATAGTGCCAAAGCAGCCCGCGTGACAGATTCTCGCCCGGTAACATTGTCTTTCGGCAAATCGCCGGATCGAACAGCGGGTGCGGCGTGAGCCCTTCCGCTTCGCCAAGTGTCAGGTAGTGCGCGAGCGGATCGACGTGACGGAGATCTCTTCCCCCGAGTTGCGCGCGGTAGTGCGTCATGTCGAACAGCGGATGCGGCGAGACCCCGTTCGGCGCACCGTAGAGAACGAAATGTTCGAAGGGTTCGATTCCGGCCGTCCCCGCCTCGCCCAATTGCGAACGGTAGTAATCGGCGCTGAACAGCGGCGACGGATCGACGCCATCGCGCCAGCCTTGGTTCAGGTAATGGATCAGCGCCTCGGACGCGCTCGCGCCGGGCATGTCGCAAGCGGAAGCCACCATGGCGAGATCAAGGATCGGATGCGGGTCGACCCCTTCCGTCCCGCTTGCAAGGAAGTCCTCGATGACGCTGACCGACGTATCCAGCTTTCCGCCACGCAGCGCGCGGTAGTATCCGTTGAGGAAAAGGGGATGCGGATTGCGGCCTTCCCTGTCGCCGTGCCGCAGGAAATGGCTGAACGGCTCAAGGTCGTTGGACGCTATGTCGGCATAGGTCTCAAGATAATAGCGGACGCTAAATAGCGGATGTGGGTTCAGCCCCCTGCGCCATCCACTCCGGAGGTAGTGGGCAAGGAGGTCCTCGTCTAACGGCACCTGCTCGTCGAGCTGGCTCTTGTAGTATTCGCGATCGAAGAGCCGTGCGACGGTCGCCTTGTTCCGCCGCCCGTAGATGCCCGAACCGATCGCTCTCATGAAGCCGGGTTTGCGCGGGTAACTTTCCGCTTCGACCCTCATGACACCCAAATCGATAGTCTGGCTTGGGACAGGGACAGGGATAACAGAATTTCGGTAAGCGGCAGCCGCACCTACGACCGCCGCAACTGTCGACCTCCGCGCCTCGCTTGTCGCCCGCGTCAGGTGGCGCGCCATGTCGACGATGGTGGTCCGCTCAGCCATCGCGTCCGACAAGCGCGCCAACGCGCGTTCCCGCAAGCGATTTCGGGACTCGTCTGCCTCGCTTACGGCGGTCGCGACCCTGACCATCCGTTCGCGCGCCGCGCGGGCGATTTCTTGGGACTTTCTCTCAAGGTCGGCAATCTCCTCACGATGCGCTGCGCTGCTGTCCCGCGCTTTCTTTCGCATGCGCGAAATATGAGCAGTCGCCTGCTTCTTGGCGCGCTCGGATATTTCCGAACCTCTGGCCAGAGCCGTAACGAGGCTAGCGCGCTCCGACTCGAGCCGCCGCACGCTCTCGGTAAGCGCGGCCTCCGCCTCGATGTATAACTCATCCCGGCGTTCCAGTTCCGCCTTCGCGCGAAGCAGCCGCTCCTCAAGGTTCTGCCGCTCGGCGGCGGCCGACTCGGCTGCCGAGACTGCCGTCGCGGCGCGTTCCTGCTCCGTCTTGAGGAGATTTCCGAGCTCGTCGAGATTCGCCAGACTTGCCTGGCGTTCCTGCTCCGCGCTGGCCAGCCGCTGTTCCAGTTCCGCCTTCGCGCGAAGCAGCTGCCCCTCAAGGTTCTGCCGCTCGGTGGCGGCCGACTCGGCTGCCGAGACTGCCGCCGCGGCGCGTTCCTGCTCCGTCTTGAGGAGATTTCCGAGCTCGTCGAGATTCGCCAGACTTGCCTGGCGTTCCTGCTCCGCGCTGGCCAGCCGCTGTTCCAGTTCCGCCTTCGCGCGAAGTAGCCGCTCCTCAAGGTTCTGCCGCTCGGCGGTCGCCGACGCGGCTGCCGAGACTGCCGCCGCGGCGCGTTGCTGCTCCGTCTTGAGGAGATTTCCGAGCTCGTCGAGATATACCAGACTTGCCTGGCGTTCCTGCTCCGCGCTGGCCAGCCGCTGTTCCAGTTCCTGGACATTCTGCCGAAGCTCTTGAACTCCGGCGATCTCGTTGGTCAGGTGCGACATGCCCTTTCGGAGGGTCGCCAACAATTCCGGCACCGGAACCGATTCGTTGCGCCGTAGAATCTCTTCCGCCACATCAGATGGAAGAATCCCCGAGACATCGCGCAACAAATCCAAGATGGCCGCGCCCGTTTCACCTGCCCGGATCCTGGCGAATTCCCCGACCTCGTTCTCCATTTTGTCAAGCATCCGGAGAATCGCTGTCGGTTCGGGGTTCTTGTCGTGAGGGGTCGTATCCGCATCGCTCTCGGTCCCAACCGTCCTCACATCGGCTTCCGGCGATCCTATGAGGATCCCAACTGTCTGCGCCAACCTGGCGACGCCTTCTCCCACCTGCGCGAACTGCTCCTTGTGCCGCATCGCCGCCGAGGCGCCGGCCTGCTTTGCATTGCGAACCTCACCCTCAAGACCTGCTACCAAGGCGTTGAAATTGGCATCCGCATTGTCGAGGTCACGACGCACGCCGTCGAGCGCCTCCATTGCCGAAGCATCGCGGGGATCGGCTGCGAGCTCCCGAAGCGCCCCGAACGCGACCTTGACCAGATGGGGAACATCCGTGCGCCGAAGAAGCTTGTCGTCGGACGAAACATGATGACGCAAGTCGGACTCAAGGAATTCCTCGATCTCGGCCCGGGCGCGGAGCTGGTTGCGGGGCCAAACGATGTTCGCCGTAGACGCCACCTTGTCCGCTACCGACTGCCAATCGGAAAGGAGATCCTCATAAGTGACAAAAGTCCGGTCAGACGATCGGCTGTAAAGTTCTCCTTCGGTGACATAGCGCAACCACAGCATGAGGCCGCGGGCGACCGGTATCCCGTCCCGCTTGTTGAGTGAGGCTGCGACTTCTAGGGGATTGCGCGTAATGTGGACGCACAGCGGCCTGGCATTGTGCCTCTTCAGTCGCGATAGCCAAACAGGCAGGGTGCGGCACAGGCGCGGATCCTTGAACCCGAAAAGGAACTTCTTACTGAAATTGTTCTCGAGCGTCGCGGCGACGAACGCCTCCAGGTCGGCCGCACCCGCCGAACTGAACCAGCCGTTGGGAAACTTCTCGACGCTATCCCAGGACAAATCCAGCGATTTGAACATCCGAACATTCGCAGCGACGACGTCGGAAGCCTCCCAATGTCCCTTTGGATTTGAGTCGGTCGCGTCCAGCAGATTGTCACCGAGCGAGACGCCCAGCGACTTAAGCACGAAAGTCAGCGCGGAACTGCCGCTTCGGTGCATCGCGACCACGATGACACAGGTCCGGAATGGCGTCGTTGACAAACGTCTCTCCATAAAACAGCCACGACATTCTGGTGGCGGCAGAGCTCAAATCAAGCAACTGCCGCAGTGCCTGGAATGCCGGGAATGCCGGGGCTGTTCAAGCCGCTCTGGCAGAAATACGACCACATTGAGATTGATCGATCTACAACGTCACGACACTTGTCAATTCTGTACCTGTTTCGGACCTTCGAGGCGGTTGACGAGATCAACGTAATCTCGACGAGCAGTCAGGTACGCCGCAGCGGCGTTGCCGCGAGTTAACTTTAGCCCCGCGAGCTCTTTATTTAGAGCAGGAACACCGGTTTCATTATCGGCCTCCTTAGCAGCTTCAAGTTCAGTCTGCTTTAACTTTAGCGCAGCGTCGGCTGCTAGGAATTCCTCACGAGCTCGAAGGAACTCCTTTCGTACCTCTGCCCTCTTGGTAGTAAGGCTTTCTATATTTGAACGTGTAGCCGTCGTTGGTACGGGTTGCGCAGGAGTCGAGACTGGAGTCGATGAGGAATTGGTATCACTTTCATTGCACGCAGCCAGTAATACGACGGTGCTGAGCACGATCAGATATTTAATTTTCATGAGAATTCCTTCAGCGATCCATGCGGGTGGGGTCTGGTATATCATAAGTGCATTGCATTGCGGCGGCTTGGTGTCAATCCGACACTCCCGATCGAAGTTCAGGATCCCAAGAACGTATAAAGTCTTCCGTTTGCTGATTTGACGTTGCCCCCGATCAGCCCTCATTCATAACTGGACTCTGTTCTCCTTGTGGTCCGATCTGGACCGGTTTGCAAACTCGTTCGGGGTGAGGCCACGCAGGCTCGTGTGTGGCCGGTGCTCGTTGTAGTCGATCCTCCACTCTTCAATGATGCGGCGTGCCGCTGCCATGCCGCGGAACAGGTGCTCGTTGAGGCATTCGTCGCGCAAGCGGCCGTTCAGGCTTTCGACGAAGCCGTTCTGGGTCGGCTTGCCCGGCGCGATGTAGTGCCACTCGACGCGGTTGTCCTCCTGCCACTGCAGGATCGCCCGCGACGTCAGCTCGGTGCCGTAGCACGTCGGGAAGAAGATTGTTTGGGAAGGCTATGGCCTCCTGCGCAGCCTTCAAAATAGCGCAGCAGGTGGCCATAGCCGGGTCTCGGGTCTCTACAGTGGTTTTGCGAACCACACCGTAAAGGAGACCGGCCATGACCATCGCCAACACTATCCCCGTTTCGCCCCTTCTTGTAGCCATCGACATTTCCAAACACCGGCATGAGGTGCTGATCGCGGTTCCCGGTAAAGCGCGCCGGCGCCGATTGGCGATCCGGAACAGCCTCGAGGATTTCGAGCGACTGATCGCGGTTCTTCGCCAGTATGGCTTGCCGGTCCGGATCGGATTCGAGGCGACGGGCAATTATCATCGGGCACTCGCGCATCATCTGGGCGCAGCCGGTTTCGAGCTGAAGCTGATCTCCTCGGTTGCCCTCGCTCGGACGCGGGAAGCCCTTCACAACAGCTGGGACAAGAACGACCCAAAGGACGCCCAGGTCATCCTGCGCATGCTGGAGATCGGCGCGGTCCAGTTTTTCCACGATCCGCTGATCGCGGGCACGAACGACATTCAGGAGCTTTCCAAGACGCACGAGATCATCTCGCGCTCCAAGACCGAACTCTGGCACCGGATCCTGACCCACTACCTGCCGCTGTATTTCCCTGAAGCCGAGCGGTTCCATCGCAGCGCACGCAGCGACTGGTTCCTGGCCTTTTTGGAACAGTTCCCGTCGCCGCACATGATCTCGGCAATGACGAAGGAGGCCTTCATTGATGCCGCCTGGAACGTCGTCGGCCGGAAGGTTTCCAAAACGCTCCTGCTTTCAGATATTTACGAGTCTGCCAAAGACTCTGTCGGCTTACCTGTAGCAGCAGAGTCCGATGCCTTGCGGATGTTCCGGCTGGTCCTCGCCGAGGGTCGCGGCTTGGTGCGCCAGCGCGATGAGGTCGAGAACCGCGCTGTGGAACTGCTGTCCGACCATCCCGACTACCAGCTACTGGTCACCGTTCCGGGCATTGGGCCGATCAACGCCCTGACCATTCTCGCCGAAGCCGGCGATCTGCGCCGTTTCGGGCATCATCGCCAGTTCCTAAAGTTCTGCGGCATGGATCTCGCCACCGTGCAATCAGGCATGTTCCGAGGACAGAGCAAGATCTCAAAATATGGCAACGCCCGGCTTCGACGGACCTTCTGGATGGCAGGGCAAACCGCAGTGCTACACCGAACCAACAGCTTCCGCGATAGGTTCGAGCGCTACATAGCCAAGGATCGGCACAACGCTCACCTGCGTCGCAAAGCCTATACCGCAATCGCAGCCAAGATGGCGCGTACCGTACACGCCGTGATCAAACACGGCGAACCCTATCGTCCCTTCTTCGAGGGGGCGAGCCCAGGCGGAAGAACCCTTTTCTGACAAGGGCCGTGGAGGCAGTTCGCTGACCTCGTAGATAATGTTCAGGTCTTCCGCTTGGGATTCAGGATCTCGTCTTAAGGACGGTGAGAGCCGCCATCGTGCGTACTCTGTGTTTGCTATGGGAGAGACCGCTTCTTGACGGCGGAGCCCGCCTGGGCAACTTTATCAGGGTATCTGATCGCTCAGATGCCCCGTGACCTGACGCCCGATACCGCCAATTCTTCCCAACATAGGACGTTGTCGGAGACGATCATCAGCGGTCGGCCGCGCGTCTCGACGATGGCGTCCAGTTCCCGCGCCACCCGCATGCCCGACAGTGACGTGTCGACCACGAGTGCCAGGCACTCCCGAGTGAAGTCGTCGACCACCACCAGGACGCGGAAGCGTCTGCCATCGGCGAGCATGTCGGATACGAAGTCCAGGCTCCATCGTTGGTTTGCTCCCTGCGGCAGCGTCATCGGCGCCCGCGTGCCCAGCGCCCGCTTGCGGCCGCCGCGCTTCTTCACCGTCAGCCGCTCCTCCCGGTATAGCCGGAACAGCTTCTTGTGGTTCAGTTCGATGCCCTCGCGCCGCAGAAGGATGAGCAGCCGCCGATAGCCGAACCGACGCCGCTCAAGCGCCAGCTCTTTCAGCCGCGCCCGCACCGCGGCATCGTCCGGTCGCCGCGACGCATAGCGATAGGTCTTCGGGTCGAGCCCGACCAGACTGCAGGCACGCCGCTGCGAGTAGCACTTCTCTTCGATCGCCCAGGCCACGAAGCGCTTCCTTGTCCTGGGCGTCAGAACTTTCCCAGTGCTTCCTTCAGCGTCGCGACGTCCAGCATAGATTCCGCTAGTAGCTTCTTCAGCCGCCGGTTCTCGTCCTCGAGGCTCCTCAGCCGCCGGGCGTCCGACACTTCCATGCCGCCATAGCGATTACGCCAGTTGTAGAAGGTCGCCTCCGAGATCCCGTGTTTGCGGCACAGCTCTGCCGTCGGGATTCCCGCCTGGTGCTCCTTCAGCACGCCGATGATCTGGTCTTCCGTGAACCGGCTTCTCTTCATCTCCGTCTCCTTTCGACGGAGTCCAGTTCAAACCGAGGGCATTCCAGGGGGCAACGTCAGATTACTTGCGAGATGGCTCTGGATAAGTGGAATTTCTACCTGCGACCGGCTGAGCTGCTCTGCGTGTTTGGATCGCTCCGGGTCGGAACTTCGGGGTGGTGAGGCTGAGGGCGGGACGGCCGCCAGGAGCCTTTCATGAGCGATATCGGCGGCTTGTTGCCGATATCGCTGTGGGGTCGGACTATGTAGTCTTGACACCATTCCTCCATCTTGGCCCGGGCGTCGTCAAGACTCAGGAACCGGTGGGCGTTCAAGCACTCCGCCTGGAACTTGCCATTGAACGACTCGATGAATGCGTTATCCGTGGGCTTTCCCGGCCGAGAGAAATCGAACTCGACACCTTCACTCGGCGCTTCGGTCTTCGGCGGGCAATCGATTCACTGGATCGCTTGCTTGTCCGCCTCACCGTTCCGCAGCTGATGGCCCATCTCGTAAAGGCGATAGATCCGTTTCGGATTGACCACCCAGCCCTCGCGACGCAGCAGGACATGGACCCGCCGGTAGCCATAGCGCACCCGCATCTGGGCGATCTCCCTGATTCTGGCTTTGAGGTCGGCCTGCTCGCCGCGCTTCGACCTGTAGTGATAGAGCGACGTATCGATTCGAAACGTCGCACAAGCCCGGCGGATCGACACCTTCCAATCCGCACGGACCTCATCAACGAGCCGTCGCCGGCAGGCAGGCTTCATAGCGTTCCCCGGACAACATCCTGCAGCATGGCCTTGTCGAGCGGCAGGACGGCGACGATCTTCTTCAGCCCGTTGTTCTCGCCCTCGAGCCGACGCATGCGCTTCACCACGGACGGTGTCAGGCCGCCATAGCGCTTCTCCCAATTGTAGAACGTCGCGTCCAAAATGCCTGCCTTACGACATACTTCCGCGACCGCTGTTCCTTCCTCCGCCTGGCGCAGGATGAAGGCGATCTGCACCTCCGTAAACCTCGACCTCTTCACGGAAATCCTCCCTCCCCCGAAACCGGGATCATAAGTGGAAAATTCCAGCTCAGAACGGGCCAAAAATCAGAAGGCAGCTCGGCCGGGCTGGCGTTATCCGTCAAATGCCAGCGCTCGACGACCTGGTTCGCCTTCGGCAGTGCCTTCGCCACCGAAATTACGTAGCCGCCCCCCGGTCCCGGGCAACTGTATCGATCTGAGGCTGTGGACCGTCGACGCTCTCGATCCGGAAGCAATGCGATAGTCTTGCGTCGCTCCAGATCGCAGATGATAGTTCCATAGCGCTGGTTGCGTCGCCACACACAGTCGTCGATCCCGATCATCGCTGCACCCGAACGACCAGCCGAATAGCTTGCCGACCGGCGGCAGATCCGCCAAACGCAGCTGATACCGGCTGTGCCCCGTCCTGATCTCGTTCCGCGAGTCGGACAGGCACTCGCCATAGTTGAAGGAGGGATGGTGATGAGCGTCGCATCGGACTCACCGTGGGCAGCATCAATAACAAAGCCGAGAGGAACAAGGCTACGGTCGGAAGGCTTGGACCATGGCAATGATCCTTTTGTGAAACCATTGTCACTCCTCGTTACAATGCTATGAAAACTGAGTCAGCGCCAATTTTGCACGCTGATTCACACTGGGGTTCTGTTACCAATCGTGATTCTCGGCACATGGTCGCAACCGAGAGCAACGAGTGCTCTTCGCTGTGGCCCCAGAACAACCAACGATTTGGAGAACCGACTAAACTTGTTGAAATTGCTGGTGCACCTAAGGAGAGCAATCTAGAAACGCAGCCGGTCTTCTCAATCCTTGAAGAGCTGGAGAATTGGGCGGGTCAAATCAAGGCCTCGCCGGAGGTAGCCCGCAGACTTCGGGAGTTCGAGGCGGCCGCCGGAGGAGCAAAGGAAGCCTCGAAACCCGCAGAAAGTGGACCAGTTTCCCGTCGACGCCCGCATCGATCGGGGCCGTCCCAATGAGCGGCACGAAGTCAGACACCGGCGCCGGCATGGTAACAACACCACTGCCCGTTTCATTCAAAAATGCCGCTTCTCCCAAACGGGAAAGGACAGAAAGGCGCCGGAAGTCGATACCGGTTACGCTGCGGCTGACCGAGGCCGAGCGTGAGAAGCTGGAGGACATGGCGGCGGGCATGACCCTCAGCGCCTATATCCGCGCCTGCCTGTTTGCTGAAGAGGAACGCCGCCGCGCGCGGCGGCCAGGCTCGGTCGTCGAAGACAAGAAGGCGGTAGCCGAGGCGCTTGGTCTCTTGGGTCAGTCCCGCATCGCCAATAATCTTAATCAATTGGCCCGTCAGGCCAATGTCGGCACTCTGGTGATTGAGGAGCGTGAACGGGCAAAGATTGAGGAAGCCTATGGATATGTGCTTTCCCTCCGCACCCTACTGGTCGCCGCGCTGGGCCGTGAGCGATGATCCTGGAGGGAAATGAACGGGGGTTCGGCGCCGAATTGGCGCGGCATCTTCTGAACCTCTCCGACAATGATCATGTGAGCGTGCATTCCGTCGTGGGCTTCATCGCCGACGATCTCGACGGGGCCTTCGCTGAAGTCGAGGCTGTCGCTCAGGGCACTCAGTGCCGAAAATACCTCTTCTCTCTTTCGCTGAACCCACCGCCGGGTACGAAGGTGACGGTGGAAGAGTTCGAGGAGGCCATCACCCGAATTGAAGCCAAGCTCGGCCTTGGCGGGCAACCGCGTGCAATCGTCTTTCATGAGAAGCATGGACGTCGTCATGCCCATTGCGTCTGGTCGCGCATCGATATCCGCCGGATGAAGGCGATCAACATGGCGCACAGCAAGCGCAAGCTGATGGACATGTCGATTGCGCTCTATCGCGACCATGGTTGGTCGACACCCGAAGGGTTTATTGATTACACCCGCCGCGATCCTTCGAACTATTCACGCGCTGAGGCCGGACAGGCAAAACGAACCGGGCACGCTCCGAAGGCAGTCAAATCTCTGTTCCAGAAGTGCTGGGCACAATCCGACTCACGCGGCAGCTTTGCGGCCTCGCTGTGGGACGAGGGATATTGCCTTGCCCGCGGAGATCGGCGCGGATTCGTCGCCGTCGATGCCGATGGCAAAGTATGGTCTCTGTCCCGCTGGTTGGGGCTGAAGCCGAAGGAGCTGCGCGTTCGACTGGGCGAACCAGACGATCTGCCGCCGGTGGAGGAAGCAACGGCACTCTTCGAGGGATTGCCGACCAAAGATCGTTCATCCCGTCTGCCAACCGTCAGCCCGGATTTTGAAGCACGACGAAACCGCTTGGTGATCGAACAGCGCCAAGAGCGCCACACGCTCTTGTTAGCCCAACAAAAGCGCAGGATTGCGGAGAACCTTGCTCGCCAACAACGCTTGCCTCGCGGGATCAGAGCCGCCTGGGCACGATTGAACGGCCGATACAACCTGTTGCTCGGCGAACTGACAAAAGAAGCCGAAGCCTGCGACGCCCGCGATCGGGCTGAACGGCAGGAATTGATCGACCGGCATCTTCGTGTCCGTAGGGCAATGGACCGCGAAAGGGGTAGCCTTTCGAAGGCGCTGGACGAAACCCTCGCCGCGGCCTTGAGGCCAGACCCGCGGCAGAAGCTGGTGCTGCCGAAAGAACCGATCCCGTTCACCAGAACCCAATTGGCTGATCAGCCCAGGCTGATCCTGGAGCATATTTCACATAAGCACGAGTCGTTCAGCGAACTGGACGTCAAGCGGGCTCTGGCGGACTTCATCGATGATCCTCTCGCTTTGCGTCCGGCGATCGACAAAGCGTTGGCCTCCCCGGAACTTGTCCGGCTGGACGACGGTCATATCACGACCAAGGACTACCGAAACGCGGTTCATAAGCTGAAGGCAGATGCGCAAGCCTTGGCAATGTCGAGTGGCCTTGCCATCGCACCACACCACGTCACACAGACGATACGGGAGCAGAACGAACGGTTGCAGGACCGCTTCGGTGCTGAACTGAGTGAGGAGCAGAAAGCGGCACTGCATCATATTCTTGGCGGTCAGCAATTGGCCTGCGTGGTTGGACTTGCCGGATCGGGTAAGAGCACGATGTTGGAGACGGCCAACAACGCTTGGGCGCGTCAAGGCGTCAAGGTGCACGGAGCCGCATTGTCCGGCAAGGCGGCAGAAGGCCTGCGGAATGCATCCGGCATTGAGAGTCGAACACTGGCGTCACTGGAGACGAGCTGGAAAAACGGCTACGAGCCCATCGCCAAGGGCGATATCCTTGTTGTCGACGAAGCTGGAATGGTCGGCACGCGCCAGATGATGCGCATTGTCGGCAAGCTTCGTCAGATAGGCGCCAAGCTGGTGCTGGTCGGCGACCCGGGTCAAATTCAGCCCATCGAGGCCGGGACACCTTTCCGCGCACTCATCGATTGTCACGGTGCTGCTCGCCTCACAGCGATACATCGACAGCGGGAAGCGTGGCAGAGACATGCTTCTCGCGACCTTGCCGAAGGGCGTTTGCAAGAAGCGCTGAATGCCTATGACGCAGAGGGGGCAGTTCACCGCAGCAGTGCGCGGGAGACAGCTCTCGCAGCGCTTTTGGAAGAGTATCTCCAAGATCGGAAAACCTGCGCATCCTCGACGCAGTTGGCCTTCGCACACCGCCGCAAGGACGTATACGCCATCAACCAGGCAATTCGGCGTGCAGTTCGTCTGTCGGCAGATATGCCGGCCGAGACCATTTACATGACCGAGACGGGTCCACGAGCCTTTGCGGCTGGGGACCGCATCGCGTTCACCCGCAATGATCGCGACCTCGGCGTCAAGAATGGAATGCTCGGCACCGTCGAGACAGTCGACACCGACCAGGTCATTGTTTCCATCGATGGTGAGGTCGGACCGTCAGCCCGCGTCGCATTCGACCCGCGTCGATACGTCCATTTCGATCATGGCTACGCGGTGACGATCCACAAATCGCAGGGAGCAACCGTGGATCGCTCCTATGTATTGGCATCGCGCAGTATGGACGAAGCACTCAGCTATGTCGCCATGACCCGACACCGCGAAGCGCTGCGCGTCTATGTCAGCGATGACGATATTCCGATATGGGCAGCTTCCCTTTTGCGTCAACGTGGTCGTCGATTGAGACGGGAACAGGGGCTCGATCTATCGTAACCGCTCCATCTGGCAGCACTGCTGCATCATCGCGGTCATTTGCGATTCAAACTGCTCGAGAAGCGATATGAGATTGCCGCGTCAGCCGCCGCGTCCAGATCGGGCATAGATTCGCCGGCCGGCGTCTTCGCGGCGTCGGCATCGTGTCGATCCGCTCAAGTTTCGATATGCGTAACTTGTCATCGGCTACTGAATCGCCTCGTATCAACACTACAACGTTGGCTTACACCTGCCGAAGCTGCGGAGGGTGCAGAGCGGTCAGACCGAAAAACGCGCCGACCTCTCGACCGGCGTCATCGGCACGATAGCTTTCCGATTGAACGAATGTTTAGCGAAAAATTGTCTCTATTGTAGAAAGAATAGATTCTTAGCTTTGGGGTATGCTCAACTCAAAATACGAGGCGGGCATATGCGCTACATCAGGATCGGGGTATTGGGATTGTCTGCTCTTGTGACAACCTCCCTAGAGATGACGCATGCGCAGGAAACTGCTCCAAGAAACCCCTCCTTCATCTATTTCGGAGACGGCCTTAATCAGCGTGTCGACCGCCAGCGATACGTTGAAGGCGGACAGGGCGAACATCTACCCCGGCTAGAGGAAGAAAGACGCCGGAGGACTGCAATCGGATACGGGGCAATCTCGACGGTAACCGGCAATCCGCGCACTTCCTATGTCAGCGGTTACACGCGCGACGATGGAACGTATGTTCGGCCGCACTACCGTAGCCTGCGATAGCTGCCCCTAACTGGTCCACGAAACGGTCGGCAGACGAGCCTGTTGATGTCGCTCTGAATGCACCCAACAAATCGTCCGTCGGCGCCATGAAAATGGCTTGCGGTCCAACAGGGCTGCTTGCCGGCAAAAATTCAGCTACGTCTTCGCGCCAACTCTGCGCCCCCGTTTTGCCGATGCGGGCGCCGTTGCCGGAACTTCGGCTTTCTTCCGTCCAAGCCCCATGGTCTTTGCCAATGCCGACCGGGCTGCGGCATAGGCCGGCGCCACCATCGGATAGTCGGCCGGCAGGTTCCACTTGGCGCGGTATTCGTCGGGCGTGAGACCGTAGTGCACACCAAGATGACGCTTCAGCGATTTGAACTTCTTCCCGTCTTCCAGACAGACGATGTAATCCTCGTAGACAGACTTCTTCACCGGAACGGCCGGCTTTTGCGGCTCGGCAGGAGATTCCTTCTTTCCCGTGGTGAGAGTTGTCAGGGACCTGTGAATGTCGCCAATGAGGCTGGCAAGCTCACCGGCCGGAACCGGATTGTTGGACACATAGGCCGATACGATATCGGCGGTGAGCGACGTGATCTGGTCGCGTTCGATTTGCTCGGCCATGGACAGATTCCTGTTGGGATTGCGAAAGGGAACTCAATGTCGCTGCGATAGTCGGCAAATGTTCGGCAGGCAATATCTGCAGGAAGAGTGCGCGCCTTATGGCGCGCCCTCTTCACGGGTCAGCAGCCAATTGGCCGCTTCGGAAGCTTTCGAGGCGGCGGTGAACACGGCCTTCTTGTCGTCTTTCAGGATTTTGAGTGTCAATCGGCGCGCAAAGATGACCCCGCATCGGCGTCCAATATTGACCCCCTCGTAGTGCGCGACGGTGAGCGCCCGACCGGGTGGAGCTGGTCTGGGTTGCGCAGCCCGGTCGGGCGCGTCGGTGAGACTTTCCGGCTTTAGCTTTGAGTGCGGTTCTTGAAGCGCCAGGATTCGTTGCCGGTCTCGATGATCTCGCAGTGATGGGTGAGCCGGTCGAGCAGAGCGGTGGTCATCTTGGCGTCGCCGAAGACGGCCGGCCATTCCCCGAAGGCGAGGTTGGTGGTGACGATGATGGAGGTCCGCTCGTAGAGCCGGCTGATCAGGTGGAATAGGAGCTGGCCGCCGGCCTGGGCGAAGGGGAGGTAGCCGAGCTCGTCGAGCACGACGAAGTCGAGCCGGGTGAGGTAGTCGGCGATGCGTCCCTGCTTGCCGGAGCGGTGCTCGGTCTCCAGCCGGTTGACCAGATCGACGACGTTGAAGAAGCGGCCACGAGTTCCGTTGCGGATGAGTGCGCGGGCGATCGCGATGGCCAGATGCGACTTGCCCGTGCCGGTGCCACCGATGAGCACGGCGTTGCGCTGGTCGGCGACGAAGGCGCCGGTGGCGAGGTCGCGCACGAGCGTCTCGTTGACGGGAGTGCCGGGGAAGTCGAAGTCGTCGATGTCCTTGGCCAGCGGCAGCTTGGCGACGGTGAGCTGGTACTTGATGGAGCGCGCCTGCTTCTCGGCGATCTCGGCCGACAGCAGGTCGCCGACGACCCTCGGCGGCTCATGCTGGCGCTTGATCGCAGTGGTCATGATCTCGTCGTAGGCGCTGCGCATGCCGTAGAGCTTCAGCGTTCCCATCAGGTCCAGAACCTGGGTGCGTTCCATCAGCTTGCCCTCCTGAGGCTGTCGTAGCGGGCGCAGTCGGCCTGCGGCTCGTGTCGCAGGCGAAGCGCATCCGGGGTGAGGATGGTCACGGCAGGCGCCGGATCGCGCCGGCGGGCCAGGATGTTGAGGATGACGGCGGACGAGCAGACGTTCTCGGCAAGCGCCTGCTGGCAGGCGGTCTCTACGGCAGCGAGCCCATCCGACAGCACCGCCGTCAGGATCGACACCATCTGCCGGTCGCCGTCGTCGGCAGCCTTCAGCCTGCGCCTGACCCGCTCCATCGCCGGCGGCAGTTCCCAGCCCTGGAACGGTGCACCGTTGCGCAGCGCGCCGGGCTTGCGCGCCAGCACCGGGACGTAGTGCCATGGATCGTAGACCGTCTGGTTGCGGCCGAACGAGCGGGCATGCTCACCAACGATCGTGCCGTCCTGGCGCATGACGATGCGATCAGCATAGGCCTGGATCTCGACGGGCCGGCCGACCGCGGTCGACAGCACCGAGTACTTGTTGTTGTCGAAGCGCACGGTGCAGGTCTTCGTGACAGAGGCGGGAACCGTGTGGAAGCCGTCGAAAGGGCCGCGATACTCGACCAGCTTGCCGCGCTCCTCCTCGAACACGTCCCAGATGGTGCGCTCCGGCTGGTCGACATGGCGGTGGGCCTTGGCGTAGGCGACGCACTTATCGAGCAGCCAGGCGTTCAGCTCCTCGTAGCTCCTGAAGCGCAGCCGAGGCGTGAAGAAGCGCTCCCTCACCAGCCCGACCTGGTTCTCGACCTGCCCCTTCTCCCAGCCCGAGGCCGGTGTGCAGGCAACCGGCTGGACCAGATAATGGCTGCACATCTGCAGGAAGCGACGGTTGTACTGCCGCTCCTTACCGACGAAGACCGTCTCCACCGCCGTCTTCATGTTGTCGTAGATGCCGCGCGTGCAGGCGCCGCCGAAGAAGGCGAAGGCCCGGTCGTGGGCGTCGAACACCATCTCCTGCGTCTCGCGCGGATAGGCCCGCACGAACATCATGCGGCTGTGGCAGAGCCGGACATGGGCGACCTTCACGGTCACCGTCACGCCGGCGAGCAGGACGATCTCGTGGCTCCAGTCGAACTGGTAGGCTTCGCCTGGCGCGAAGAGCAGCGGCACGTAGGCCTCGGCCGTCGCCGATCCTCTCGTCTTCGCCCAGCTCCCGGCGTAGCGGCGCACGGCGTCGTAGCCGCCCTCATAGCCGAGCGCGCGCAGTTCCTCGTAGATCCGGATCAGCGTCAGTTGCTCGCGCGCCGGCTTGCCGAGATTGCCGTTCAGGAGCCCGTCGAGCTGGTCTTTCCACGGTCCGATCTTCGGCTTCGGCTGTCGCTCCCGCTCATAAGAGAACGATGTCTCGTCGGACCTCAGGATCTTGCGGACGGTGTTGCGCGACACGTGCAGCTCGCGGCAGATCCGCTTGAGCGACCACCCCTGCACATGAAAGGCACGCCGAACCCGGGCAATCGTGTCCACTGTCTTCATCCCCTCTCCACCCGCTCGCCAAAACGAACGGATGGTCGCAGATCGACTTCACGAGGGGGGGGTCAAAATTGGACGCCGATCCTCCCGCCTAGGGGGTCAAAATTGCATGCCGATTCACATTTTGAGCCAGTTCGAGATGTATTGGGCGTGATCGGCGCGCGGTTCCGGCGTTATGCCAAGATCGCCGCACAGGAAGGCGGCGCCGAGTTCGGCGATCAGCTCTTCGATGGCGTAGCTCTCGGTTCCGAAGCGACCGGTCATGTCACGGTCGAGACGATGCTTTGTGCCCGACCAGTGCACGAGCTCATGGCATAGGGTCGAGTAGAATCCTTCCGCCGGCGTAGTCGTCTCGGTGCCGATGAAGCGTTTCCGGTCTGGCATGCGGATGACATCGAGCGAAGGAATGTAGCAGGCGCGATCACCGTCCTCCTCGACCTTCGCACCCGTGGTCCGAGTGAAGGCTTCCGCCCGTTCGATCGGATCGAAGACGGGTTCTCCGGGAAGCGGTTCGTCCGCGTCGAGCGGGAAGCCGTCGACCTGTGCCGCGTTGAACACGAAGCTCGCGCGTGCCATCAGCCGCTCGACCTGCTCGGTTGCGCCGGTCTGCTCGTTCATCTGTTCGAATTCCAGTTCCTTGTAGAAGACGATCAGCGAGGATTTCTCGCCGCGGCGGACCTGGCAACCGCGTTCCTGCCACTGGCGATACGTGCCCCAGAGATGCGAGGGATAGTCGCATGCCTGTGCGGCCACCCACAAAGAGACGATATTGACGCCGTTGTAGGATTTGGCTGAGGCGATGTTGACGGGCCGCTTCATCGAGCCGCCCCTGTTTCTGATCCAAGGAAGCCGGAACTCACCTGCGGTTTCGAGAGCCGCCACGATGCGGTTGGTGATCTCCTGATGGACATCGAATTTCTGTATGCGGGCCATGATGTTCTCCTTTCGCCTGCCTGGGCTGCGACCGTCGCGGCCTGATGGCGTCCGGAGAGGCGGGGCGGGAGCGCCCTTGCACCCGAAGGGCGGGCGAAGCGAAAGACGGCGTACGCCGTTGCAAGGGCGATTGCGCCCTGCCAGGACAGCCCGAAGAAGGCCGCTCAAGGCGCGGCCAGGATCAAGGATGAGAATGGAGGAACGGGCCGCTCCAGCGCGACGTCCGCAGCGATCATCGTAGGACGAGGACTTGGAGTTGGCACTGTGTCGGATCAGATCGCATGCCAAGCGGGCGCCATCAACGAAGCCTCATCGGCACTGCCAAGCTCAATAACATCGATCCGCAGGGTTAGCTCGCCAGCTCGCCGATGTCCCTGCGCGTATCACCGACACTCCGCAGAGCCACCTTAGCGAGTTGCTCCCGAGGAGTTGGCACCTACATCGATGCCAAACTCAAAACAGCATGACCGTGGCCCTCATCGGAGGGCTACGACCGCGCCGACACGCTACCGCCGACACCACTACGCCCAGCGCGAGTATCTCCTCCAAGGTGCTCTGTCAGACCGGCGCGAAGAAGATGGTCAGAGTTCTACCTATGCGCTTCACAGCTGTCGTTGAAGGCTCATCGTTCACTCGGAGGAAGCGGACGAGCTGATCGGCTTGCATTTGCCCCTATAGTCGAGAAGAAAAGAGCGTTCATAAAGGCGAAAGTGATGGCGACCGCCATTGTCCGAAGCGGATAGTCGACCATCGAATGAAGCGCAATGAAGGCGATTGATAGAATGACCAATCGCTGAAGAGCCGCGCGTCCAACGTAGATCCAACGAATGGATAGAGCCACGGCATAGGCGACGAGCAGAGCCGCCGCAGCCAGACCGCCTTCTAGAATGATCTCCAGAAAATCATTGTGTGCATGATTGATATATAACGACATTATGTTTTCGGCTTTCTCATAGACTGGGTACTCAGATCAAAGGTTCCGAAACCCACACCGAACAAATAATTGTCCCTAACAGCTTCCAACGTCGTATGCGCGATATCACCGCGTATAGCGTCGAGGCCAATACCCTCCTCGCCAAGTTTAGAGAGTGCACCATAACCGTAGATTGCCAGCATGATAATCAAAGCAAGGGTGATTCCCGAGCTCATTCGCCCTCGCCAAAGAAGGGAGGCAATTGAAACAAATAGGGCTCCCATTCCGATCAGAATTCCAGCTCGAGATCCCGCAGCTAGCAATATTAGGAATATCAGCGAAAGGCACACAACAGAAAAAATTCGTCTCCGCAGAAATACCCCACTATAAACAAATATTGGAATACTCGCAAATACAAGTGTTGAAAAATGATTAACGTTTGCAAACATACCAATCATTGTTCTATATCCGAGAATATCACTCAGGGTCGCATTCGCACTAAATGAGTATTGCAAGAGTGCTGCAATTAAATTGCAGATAATTCCAATCATAAAAAATGGAATAAGCCCCGCCAGTTCGTCATCAGCCAAGCTTGTTGCCGCAGAGAAAAACAAGATCGGTACCAAAAGCAAAAACCGTAGCCTCGAGCGTACGTGACACACTGAGGCTGATCGGGGCTAGAATAGTCGCTGATCCAGCCTCACCATAGGGAAGAAGGCCAATCGGACGTGAGGACTCGAGCAGGGAAAATGGCAAAGGTATCAACTGGCCGAAACCAATAGCGAGCAGTAAAAAGAAAAAGGCGAATCCCAACTGTGTTGATTTCGACCACGGTCGATAAATCAAAACAAAAGTTGCGCAAAAGATCGTTAGAATCTGAAGCGCATATTCTACCATCAATCCTCGCTCAGTACCTCCCCCAAACAACAAGCAAACGATGATACATACTCCAAGAAGTAGTTTTCGAATGCGGCTCCGTTCAAAGCTCATAGCGGGACGGTCTCTATTCTAACATTTTTCGCAAACACGCGTCCCCGATACCTATCGTTCCAGTTCTCTGCCAATGCCGTGGTCTGAAGCCTCAAAACGTACAGCCGACAGCTTCCAGGAATGACAGAAAACTTGCCATGCTTAACTCGATCGCGATAGTCACCTGAATCTATCTCGAGTGAAAGAACTCTTGAAGTCGGATCGGCACAATCGATTGTCCAGAAGAGCGACTTCGGTAAATGCGCGGCCTCAGCCGACATATTAGCTTCGAACTGATAATCGCCGGGCGGGAGACTAAGGTATTGCTCTACGCCGATGCCCCGGACTGGCGTGTTGGCAAACTCGATTGAAAGTCCGGTCGATGGCGATCCAAAATTTACTTTAACTCCCGGCTGAGAGCGAAGATTCCAGTCGAAATGCCTTGCCGAAGGGCTGCCAGCGAAAGAACCATTAAATATAAAACCCGATAATGGTCGCTGCTCGGGCGAGAGTGTGAGCAAGAAGGTTAGATATGCTGCATCGTATTGTTTCTGCGAAAATAGCGGTGACGTAATCTGCGCTATTTCGGCATTCGATGGCGGCGCCGCTCCAGGAGTCAGATCTATTATGAGTTGAGACGCAAAATCTAGGTTAGGACCGTTGCCGGCACTCAAAGCCCGCAATAGAGCAATCCTCCAAGGAGGCAACTGCTCAAGCCTACGAAGAAGCAGCGGATAGGCCTCCTGGTCGGAGAATACTTCCGGCAGGACTGGTGCAATTGACACAATATTATCGGGCCAACGGCGGAACATGACGTCGAGTTGGTTCAAGGCGCTTGCATAGTCGCCATCCGTCAGCAGGCGAAGGATGTCCCACTTTAGCGCATTAACCTCCGTCTTCGCCAGATGGAGCGCATGACCGAACATCGCATTGGCGGCAGCAGTGTTCCCTCTTTGACGATAGATTTCACCTAAAACGCTGTAAAGACGAGCGTCTCCAGCGTTTGTGGGGATCTGTCGTCGTATTTGCTCTTCGAAGTCGTCCAATCGCTGCGCTGCGCTCTCCGAGCTCAAGGCCCTGACTACAAGCGTCAGCACCGCTTCAACATTTAGCGGGTAGATTGTCGATGCGAGGTAGGGTCGATCGCTCTCAAGAAACCGACTTGATGCGATCAGCGATATTCCCAAACTGCTGACGCAGGCGCCCAAAAAGAGCGCCCAACGACCAATTGCTCGCATCTCGAGTTTCCGTATCCTTGAAGGTCGCGCCGGCCAATTGTGGCAGGTCGCTACCATAATTGTAGTAGTTGTAGTTCAGGTATTTATAGCTGTAATTATAGTCGAACTTTCCAACTGCGAACTTTGTCATAGCCGCACCAACCACGTTTGCGCCAGCGGCGCGTATCCGTTTCAACGCAGTGCGGGCTGACTTCCGTGTTACCTGGTTTGTCGAGACCACAAGAAGCGTTGCCTCTGTCAAACGGCTCAAGATTGGTGCATCCGACAGACCGATGATCGGAGGGGCGTCAACCAAGACGATGTCATACTTCCGGCCGAGATTCTCCAACAGCAAGCTCATCCGCGTCGATGACAGAAGGTCAGCGGGATTTGGCGGGATCGTTCCAGCGGTAATTATGCTAATTCGCTCCTTTCGCTTAATCAGTTTGCCCATATCCTCCCGACGGAACGTGCTGGTCAGCACATTGCTGAGACCGATAGCATTGTCGACGCCAAATATCCGATGAGCGCTAGGCTTTCGCATATCCGCGTCGACGACGATCACATTAGCCCCGAGCGAGGCAAAGTCTTCTGCCAGCTTGAATACGGTGGTCGACTTTCCCTCTGAAGGCTCAGAACTGGTCACGAGCAACGTCCGTGGAGCACCGTCCGTTCCAGAAAACTGCAGAGATGTTCTCAACGATCGATAAGATTCAGACAGCCCTGATTTTGGGTCAGCCAAGGCTTGCGAGAAGCCCCTTTCCTCTATTGTGAACCGCGCCGGGTTTTCCGGAGGCCGTTTCGTTTGAGTCACGCGGCCATGGCTGGTTCTACCAGCATGGCGTAGTAGCGTTCCTCGGCTTCCGCCGGCGGGATGTTGCCGATGGGCTCCAGCAGCCGGCGATTGTTGAACCAGTCCACCCATTCCAACGTCGCGAACTCGACTGCCTCGAATGAGCGCCATGGTCCGCGTCGGTGGATCACCTCGGCCTTGTAGAGACCGTTGATGGTTTCGGCGAGAGCGTTGTCATAGCTGTCGCCGACGCTGCCGACCGACGGCTCGACGCCGGCTTCCGCCAGGCGCTCGGTGTATCGAATGCTGACGTATTGGCTGCCTCTATCACTATGGTGCACGAGCCCACCGCGATGGATTGGCCGCCGATCGTGGAGAGCCTGTTCCAGAGCGTCCAGGACGAAGCTCGCATGCGCCGTCCGGCTCACCCGCCAGCCGACGATCCTTCTCGCATAAGTGTCGATGACAAAGGCGACATAGACGAAGCCGGTCCAGGTCGCGACGTAGGTGAAGTCGGAGACCCACAGCATGTTCGGTGCCGGGGCATGGAACTGGCGATTGACGTGATCGAGCGGACAAGGTGCGGCCTTGTCGCTCACCGTGGTGCGGAGCGGCTTGCCGCGGATGATGCCTTCGAGACCCATGGCCTTCATCAGGCGGGCAACCGTGCAGCGGGCAACATCGAAGCCCTCGCGCTGCAACTGGCGCCAGACCTTGCGAACGCCGTAGACGCGGAAGTTAGCCTCGAACACGCGGCGAACCTCATCCTTCAAGGCTGCATCCCGTCTTGCCCGAACCGACAGCCGGGAGGGATCGACGCGCTTGGCGACACGGTCATGGTAGGTCGACGGGGCAATCGGCAGCACCTTGCAGATCGGCTCGACCCCATGCGCCCCACGATGATCGTCGATGAACGCGATCATGGCCTGAACCGGCGGTCGAGCTCCGCCTGGGCAAAATACGCGCTCGCCTTGCGCAGGATCTCGTTGGCTTGCCGAAGCTCGCGGTTCTCGCGTTCCAGAGCCTTGAGCTTCGTCGCCACATCCGTAGGCACACCGGCGCGAACGCCGCTATCGCGCTCGGCCTTCTTCACCCACTCATGCAACGTCTGCGCCGTGCAGCCGATCTTGGCGGCGATCGACGACACCGCCGCCCACCGCGAGGTGTGCTCGCCTTCGTGATCCAGAACCAGCCGCACCGCGCGGGCACGGACCTCGGGAGAAAACCTGTTCGTTGTCTTGCTTGTCATGGCTCCACCTTCTCAAGGATTGGAGCCTCCGATCAACCCGGCGCGGTTCATTCTGAACCGTCAGCGTTCCCGTGCCGCCGTTGCCGACAAACAACATCGCATCGCTACTCAATTCGGATCCCGTGCCCCGTCACCGTCGCCGTACCCCGCATTGCCAGCGGCAGCACCGATGTACGCATGACTGGGCACTGCTAACCTCACCGCCACTTGAGATGGTCAGTGTCCCGTTCGATCCGTTGTTATTGCCGACGTAAAGGAGTGTGCCGGCAGAAGCTGCTGCCCCATCCTCGACCGTTAGTGTTCCCGTGCCGCTATTGCCGATGCGGATTTCCCCGCCGCTGTTCATCGTCCCGCCATTTAGAAGGGACAGGGAACCGTTACTACCGTTGGCATTGCCAACATAAACATTCGCAACGGCAGCGGCCGCAACACCATCGACAGCCGCTGTCGGCGCGGCATCCACGAATGCCGTATCCACATTACCCGGCACGGCACCGCCGACCCAGTTGGTGGCTTCGGTCCAGTGGGAGCTGGTCACACCAGACCATGTGACAACCGCCCCGCCCGCAGGAGCAGGGGTAAAGCAAATAATCGAAATTAATACGTAACAACTGCGATGATTCACGTGGAATTCTATTGTTTTGTTAAAATTGTACCAGTATTATATGGTATTTATATTCATTACAAAATAGTAAAATATCCGGATAGATTTTCTTTTGCCATCCTTGATATTTGCGGTGGTAGCCTTGCCGAAGCTTCCGCACACTCGATCGGTGCAAAGGCGGATTCGCGCAATAAAGGCTGATCCGTGTTGGGTAGGAGAGCAGACTTGTGCCGCGTTGAACGGAACTCGCGCAATCAGCCTTTCCATCTGCTCGACCTCGCCAGTCTGGTCGTTCACGTGCTCGAATTCCAGATCCTGATAGAAGACGACAAGCGAGATTCTTCATCCCGTCGAGTTAGCAGCGCCCTTGCCACCAAGGACGGGTGCCAACATTGGGGGATATCGCCGACCTTTGACACAGGCCACAGCATGGCGATGACCACGCTGCGATGGCCTAGATGAGGCCGCCCCAAATCAAGGTTGCCCCGCTCACTCCGATGATCGCCATAGCGATCACCTTGGCCCGATGACGTTCCCAAAAGGTCGGTGATCGATCCCAATTGTATCTCATCCTACCTCTCGGCGGTCCAACGTCGGAAAGCCATATTCGATGACGATCGATTGCCGCCACGACAGACGGCAGCGAAGTCGGCGGATATCGACGCGGCTCCACGCACTGTTATTGAAATCCCGCTGTGTCAAGTGAAGCACGACGCGTCAACGCTGTCGAATCCCACTGACGAAAGTGCTACGCCTCGCTGCGTTGAAGCAGAAAGGAGATATAGATTGTGATTACAAGTCGGCGCTGAACGCACTATCACGATATAGCATTATTTGTCGGCGTGAATGTCTGCAAAGGCCCGGATCTCGTCTCTGGGTATCGTCGCCGACAAACTATACTACTACGCGCTAACAAACAAAGAATCGATGCGGGCATGGCCCCTAGGCATTCGACGGACTGCTGTCTCTTGAGTGAAAAAACGACCGGTTTTGAGGCCGATCAGCCCACAGAACAGAGAGATATGATCGGTCAAGTCAATGACGAATATCCTTGCGGCATTTTATAATCACGAGGATGATCGTCGGCCATATCATTGTGTTAAACAGGTCGGGACCAGCTTCTCGCAACCAAAAGTCCGTTGGCGCGAACGTATTGTAAGGCGCCATAAGGTCGACCACCTCATTCCAGGCCGCGAGACCGAGGCATAAGGTCCATGCGATCCGAGGCTGCCTGATGAGCACCAATGCCGTGAGAAAAATCAGCAGGCCGGCGTGAACGTGCAATGCATCATGCGAAAATGGCAGCGCGATCTCAATGACATGTTTGATGCTGAGCCAAGCCGAGAAGATGAAAGACATGTTTCTCACATCTCCCGGAACTCGCACGATTGCAATCGCTGCTCCAGCGACAATTGTATTCGCGATAAGAAACTGGCTGAAACGGTCCGAATAGGAACTGTACAACGGATCTAGGCTCAGGACCTATTAATTCCGATTGAATTGTGATTGACGGTCTCCGAGAAGGAGGCCGTGATGGGTGATCTGTTTCTGCTGAGCGAGCGCCAGATGGCGCGGATATCGCCATTCTTCCCGCTGTCGCACGGGGTTCCGCGGGTCGATGACCGGCGGGTGGTGAGCGGCATCGTTTACGTGATCCGCAACGGTCTCCAGTGGAAGGACGCACCGGCTGGCTACGGCCCGCCCAAGACGCTCTACAACCGCTTCATCCGCTGGAGCCGCCTCGGCGTCTTCGACCGCATCTTCGCCGGACTTGCCGGCGAGGGTCCGAAACCCGAGCGCATCATGATCGATGCGACGCATCTGAAGGCTCATCGCACGGCGGCGAGCCTGCTTAAAAAGGGGATGTTCCCCGTCGTATCGGGCGCACCAAGGGCGGACTGAACTCCAAGCTCCACACCGTCTGCGACGGTGACGGCCGGCCGATCATCCTGCTCCTGTCGGAAGGCCAGATGAGCGACCACAAGGGTGCCCGCCTGGTGCTCGACGCCTTGCCGCCCGCCTCTCATCTCATCGCTGATCGCGGCTACGACAGCACCTGGTTCCGCGAGGAACTGGAAGCCAGAGGCATCGAGCCATGCATTCCATCCAGCCGTAGCCGCAAAGTCCCATACGCCTACGACACCGCCCTCTATCGCCACCGCCACAAGGTCGAGAACCTGTTCGCCAAACTCAAGGACTGGCGACGCGTCGCCACCCGCTACGACCGATGCGCCCACACCTTCTTCTCGGCCATCTGCATCGCAGCCACCGTCATCTTCTGGCTCTGATCAATGAGTCCTGACCCTAGCCGGTGTGGACGGACTGCCGCATGAAGATCGCGGGGGATTCCTTTGATGCGCTTTGTCTGAATCATGGAGAGCCGACTGATTTGGAGGTCGGCGATGTCCACGAAGATGGCGGAGCGGATTGGTCGGTGGCGCTGGAGGTGTTTCGCGCCTCCTTGCCACGGCGGGGCGACAAGGGTAGGGTCGATCGGCTGTTCCTGGAGGCGATGCACTATTTCTCGGTCCACAATATCGCTTGGCGCGCGCTACCGGAGCGGTTCGGCAAGTGGAACAGTGTGTGGAAGCGCTTTGATCGGCTGAGCAGGTCACCTCGCCGCGCTGTCTTCGTCGGTGCATCTGGTGCAGATGTTCGACTCGACCATCGTGCGCGCCCATGTCTCGGCTGCCGGTGCAAAAGGGGGCAGAAGGGTCAGGCGCTCGGTCGCTCGCGCGGCGGCTTCTCGACCAAAATCCACGTGAAGACGGACTTCGACGGCCATCCCATCGCCTTCGACCTCACCGGCGGCGAGAAGGGCGACGCCCCGCATTTCCCGATCCTGCTCGGGCTCGGCCCCGATGTCGATCCGCGCGCCGCCGTCGCCGACAAGGGTTACGCCAGCAAGGCCAACCGCCAGGCGGCGCGTTCGCGCGACATCATCCCGGTCATTCCACGCAAGGCCAACGAGAGGGGCAAGCCCGGCTTCTTCGCGAAAGCCATCTACAAGGGCCGCGCCCGCATCGAACAAACCGTCGGAAAGCTCAAACGCTTCAAGCGGATAGCCCTGCGCTGCGAGAAGATGAAGCAGAACTTCGCCTCCATCGTCGCTCTCGCAGCGGCATTCATCTTGATCAAATCCGTCCACACCGCCTACGGGCGTTGCGCCCCCGACACTTTTGAACACGCTGATCGCCTCGACTCTCCTGGCTTGAGGGCGTTCTCTTTCAAATGGCCGGACGCAGCCTGACGGCACTTGCCTGGCGCAAAATGTGTCGTTCCTGCCGAAATGCCCGATCGAGACCTGAGCGGAACCGGCGGTGCTGGTTACAGGCTGCGCAGATCCTTCATCAGCGCGAAGAGATGCAGCGGATCGCTGGGCGATTCTACGAAATCGAAACGGCGATAGAAGGAACGGGCAGCATCGTCCTTGGCATGGACGGCGAGTGCACGAATGCCAGCGATATCGGCTGCTTGGAGAGTGCGTAGGACCGCATCGCGCAGGAGCCCAGCACCGATACCCCTGCCCTGCCAGCCGCGATGAACGGCAAGACGGGCTAGCAGCATTATCGGGACGGGATGGCGGGCGAGCCCTTTGGTCAGACGCTCTGGGGCATCAATGTATGCCACTTCGCCCACGACCAGAGTGTAGAAGCCGATAACAACGTCATCCACCAGTCCGAGATAGGTCTGCGAAGCACTCGCCTGCTGATTGCCAAGGGCAAAGCGGATCAGAAAGCGGTTGAGTGCCTCCTCACCACAGTCGAAGCTGTCGACCGCGTGCCGCCGTACCAGCTTTTCGATGCGGAAAACGCTCACGCGGTTTCATTGCCGGAGAATATGCTTGGGTCGTTGAGCAATTTCCTCATACGCGGCATGTCGCGAACCGGTGCGTCAAGTGCCGATACGAAGGCTTGCCAACGTTCTGTGTCGAGCCCGAAGCTGCGACGGTCAGCAAGTGTCTCCTCGGCGCGGCTGAGCGCGGTGGCGAGGACATAATCGCCGACCGAGCGTCGTTCGGCGGCGGCCGCTGCTGCCAGGACGCGCTTTGCCTCTGGCGTGAGCCTCAGGTCGAGCTTTTCAGATCGGGTGGTGCGGGTGGTCATTCTTCTACCTTTCAACCTCAGATTACCACAATTGCCCGACAATGTCATGACAATATTTTTTGTGCCGCAGCACCGGCATAACCGTGCTGCGACGCGAGATAGGCAATGTTCCGCCGAATGATCACAACGCAACGCTGGTGGCGCGGTCCCGATAAAGCGAGGGCCAGTCGGGCTCACGGACAAGACCGCCGATCAAATAACAGACCGGATGGCCGATGGCGCAGAGAAGCGCACCGAGGCGGCTCCGGCGTGACGCATCGCCGTCGAGGGACGCGATGTGATCGGCCCGCGCCTGCGCCAGGACACGCCAGAAGGCCGTTGCGCGGCGCAAGCGGCGCATATGCCGAACCACCGGCAGCGCCCATGCATGGTAGCCGCGCCGCGCATATGCCGATCCGTCAGATGCTCCCCGACATAGCGCGCGCGCCCCAGATAGTCGGGGCGGCCGAGCATGCCCTGCCGGACCAGATCGGTGCAGATCACCTTGGCGTCCTCGTCGGCGGCCGGTCTTCTTTTTCTTGTTTTTGATATTTTCCTCGGTCTTCTTCTTTTTGCTTCCTGTCGATCTCGTTCTGCACCTCTGGGGCGGTGCGTGCGAACGTCTCCTGTATGCGTTCTCCCTCATACAAGATGCGATAATTGGGGTCCCTCGCTACCCGATAGATGTCATTGTGAGTTGCCATCGCCGTCTCCTGTGCTGGGTTTCAGGAGTGAAGTTCTGGTGGGTTGCGGTGTGCTCGGCTCTGTGTGGTCGGCCTAGCGGCCCATGCCCGGCGCCAGGCTGACCGGGCTGGAACTCGGAATCATGTCGTCCGATATGTCGAGATCGACGGCAGTTTGTGCGGACTGCCCGGCTTCGGGCTGCCGCTCGCCGGCAAGCCCCGGAATCTTGCTACGAACCGCCTCCGGCATGTCGACCACCAGCTCTCCGCGCAGGCGCTCGAATTCCTCGCGCGTCAGGTCGCCCGCATCGAGACGCTCGCGTGCCTCGTCCAGCTTGGCCTGATAAGCGAGCAGCGTACGGCGCTCTTCGGCGAGGCGCATGCTCTCTTCAAGGATCGGCCTGTAGGCTTCCCAGCTCGGATGGCGTGCTCCGATGAGATCGGGGTCGACGTCGGAGGCATCGAGTTCGGTGCCGTGCTCGTCAAAGACGCGGATGCCGTCCTCGGATTTGAAGACGCGGCGGCCGTCCGGCAGCACATAGGCGCGCGTGAGCATTTCCCGCTTCTGCTTGAGGATGAGTTCCAGCGCGGTTTCATTCTCCAGAAGCGCCTCGACCGTCGCCGCATCGTAGCGGGTGATTGCGAAGCGGAATTCCCGGATCTCCCGTTCGGTGACGATCAGTGCCGCCATGTCCAGGAGTTCGGCCGTGTCATCGCCGATGTCTTCCTCGCGGTCCCGGCGCTTGCGTTCCTCATGTTGCTGTTGCTGGAAACGCTGGAAGGCGGCGGCTTCGCTGCGTCTGGTAAACTCCCTGCGCAATGACCCGGCCAGTCGCATCATTCGCCGCACTCCTTCTTGAGCATGGCGGCCAGCACGACGGACGGCGCGTGCTGCGCGTGCAGGCGGAATGCATCCTCGATCATGAGAATGATCTTCGGGTTGGTGAGATAAAAGTCGCGTATGCAACGCATCCCGGTTTCGACCGTCCGACCTGCCTCGATGGAATCCTTGCGGAAGCGGGCGTAGGCGAAGCCCTCGACCATGCCAGCGACATAGACGACGAATTCGTTGGCCGGCATTTCCTTGAGTATGTCGCCGGCGGTGAGGCTTGCGGCATAAGACGGCTGGACGCCCAAAACAGCCGAAACAACCATCCCCGGCAGGAAAGCTCTTGTTCTTTTGACGATGAGAGAATTCCTCAACATAAACGACCGATTTTGTTGATATTTGAATAACGGCCTGCTGATCTGCTAGAATGTTTATAGAAATCGCGGGTTTCCGCGCCTTGCCGGAGCGGCGGCGTGACGGGCACAAAAGGGGTCGTTTATGTGGCGATCCGCCAACTTGCCAACCCATTGAAACGAAAGGAAACATGACAAGACGCATTGCATACCTGCGCGTGTCCACGGCCGAGCAGCGCCCGGACCGGCAAATCCTCGGCCTGCGCCATGTGGCCGATGAACTCCACCTCGAAACCCTCTCCGCCGTCGCGCGGAAGCGGCCGGTCTACGATGAGGTGATCGCGCGGCTGCGGCCGGGGGACGTTCTGGTGGTCTGGGCGCTCGATCGCGCCTTTCGCTCGGTGCGGGACGCCGCGAACCAGCTTTTCCAGCTCCAGGAGCGCGGCATACGCATCCACATCGCCAGCGTGCGGCTGGACATGGATACGGCCTATGGCCGCTGGCAATACAATACCCTGAGCGCCAATGCGCAGTATGAGCGCGAGAACCTGATCGAGCGGACGAAGGAAGGCATTGAGGCGGCGCGCGCGCGCGGCAAGCGTCTCGGCCGCCCGCCGAAGCTGACGCCGGTGCAGGTGTTCGATGCGCATTACCGGATCGAGACAAAGCAGGCGACACGGGTGCAGATCGCCGCCGAGCATGGGATTCAACCGTGGACGCTGACGCGCGCCATCAACCGCTCGATGGCAGGACCGGCGAATTGAGTGACCGGAACACGGATGACCGGCCCCAAGTCTCCCTGGCCGAGACTTTATAAGGGCGCATAGACGAGAAGGTTTATTCTTCTATGAGGCGAAAGAAACGATCCAACTATGATTCGTTTCGGCTAGAGATATAGTTCTCCCGACATATCTATTTGGGGAGGGAGCTCGCATGATGATCAGTCGTTTGTTTGCGGCCGCGATGCTCGGGCTTGGCGCAACACCTGCGCAGGCAGAGCCGCTCAAAGCGATGAGCTGGAATATCGCCAATCTTGCGCAGGAAGCCGGCGTCTCGCCGCGCGGCGGGCATGTGCGCACCGAGGCCGACATGCAGGTGATCCGCGATCATATCGCGCGGACAGACCCGGACATTGTCGCGCTCCAGGAGATCGGCAGCATGGCGGGCGCGCGCAACGTGCTCGGCGAAGGATACGAGTTGCTGTTCGAGACGCGCTGCGGCACGGCCGCGTGTGTGCAGGACCGCGGCGAGATCTTCACCGCGATTGCCTGGCGCAAAAGCCTTGGCCTCTCGGTCCAGCCCGTGCAGCTCGACGCGCTCAGCGAAACCCACTGGTCAGGCTGCGTCTATGAGAGCGAGCGTCCGGTACGCGGCGGTGTCGGCATCGCCTTTACGCACGAAGGCGCCGACTACACGGTGCTGTCGGTGTATCTCAAGGCATCCTGCGCCGATGAGGATTCCAACGACCCGGTCCGTTATCCTGACCTGATGGACGACTGCGCGGTGCTTGACAAGCAGATCGTCACGCTGGGCAACTGGATCAGGGACCGGACGGCGGAAGGCCGCACGGTGATCGTGGCGGGCGACTACAACCGAAAGTTTCTTGAGGCGGATGATCGTCATGCGGCGGCCTTGCGCGCGGTCGATCCCGCAATCAGAATCGAACCCGCGCAGCAGAGCCAGTGCTGGCCGCGCAACTATCCGCAAAGCCGCTCTTTCCGAAAACGCCTCGCTCACGAGGCCTTTGCCGGGGCCGCGAATTTCGACTGGCAGCCCTATATGCCCTCCTCCATCGGCAGCCGAGACTTCTTCCTGATTTCCGGGCCGCAGAGCGGGCGCATCGGCCCCGGCACGGAAATCCTGCTGCGGCCCGACCCGCTGGTCCACGATCCCACGCCCAATAACATTCCCGTCGCACAGCGCATCGCCATCGAGGAGCAAGCAAAAGCCGTGGGCGTGCGGATGGGTGAGCCGGACGGCTATATCGAGGCCTGCACGCTGGAGGCCGCCGACGAAACCGTGAAGTTTCCGCCGCCGCAGCCTTTCCCGGGCGGCAATACCGTCTTGAGTTTTGCGCCGATGTTTCCGAGCGATCACTGCCCGATCGAGATCACGATCGGGCAATAAAGGAAGACTCCATGCGCATGCGTGACAACGAGCAACACTCCGTCCCACGAGAGGCCGAGCCCATTCCCTACTGGACGCCCGGCCGCAAGGGATCCTTCCTCGGCGCGGGCGGGACCGCACTGCTTGCGCTGCTCTTCTTGTGGCTGGGTTGGGTCAGGCCCTTCTGGATGTAGCAACGCCGCCCGGCCGGGGCCGGGCGGCGCATATTCGCGGGCGGAGCCGTTAAGCCGCCTGCGTCAGATCTTCAAGCATGTCCTCGGCTTCGGCAGATGCTTCAGCATCGTCGCTGTCGTCGTCCGCTTCGCCTTCCTCAGCATCGACGCCTGCTCCGCCGCGTCCGAACAAGGCCTCGGGAAAGCGCGGCGTGTAGCCCTGCGCCGGGAACGCCATGTAGCGGGGAAGCCAGCCATCGACCTTGGTGCGGCCGTTGTCGCCCGCGAGGCAGTCGGCAACGATCTTCTTCTGCACCTTGGCGGTCGAGGCGATATGGGCATCGGCTGTCACATCGCCCGCGACCTCGCGCAGGATGGCGTTGACCGCCATCTTGTCGCGCAGGAGGTCGAAGAACGTCTCGTCCGCCGTCCACCAGCCCTTCATGTCGGTCGAGAGCAATGCGCCGAGCGCCTCCACGATGCCCGACTGCGCTTCCAGCGTCTCGGCCATGACATAGGCGAGGATACGCAGGACGGCGGCATCCTCCATGTGCATCAGGCTGTCGAAGATATCGGCCAGCGAACGGCGCGCAAGGTTGAAGCCGTTGCCGTGCGAGACAACGGGACCGTCGCCCTCGATGTCGAGAAGCTCGCGGATACGGCTCCGTTCCTCCGCAAACCCCGCCTGTGCCCGCGAGGCGGCAAGGCTGTCGCGGATGGCGGTGTTGTCGGCCTTCTGCTTCTCGGCTTCCACAGTCCACAGGCCGGAGCCGGCGACCATATGCGCCACCGCCAGCCGCAGGGCGATTGACGGGCTTGCCAGCAGTTCCGTCCGCACGGCGGCATGCTTGTGCAGACCGATATAGTTCCGCATCGTCTTGGTCAGCTCAGGGCGCTCGGCCTTGGCTGGTTCGCCTCCCTTGCCGGATGCCTCCGCCTTCGCCAAGCGGCGGACCTCCTTCTCGGTGAGCCAGCCTTCATGGAAAGTGACTTCCCCGTCCTGCGTGATGGCGACATAGACCCTGCCGCCCTTCTTCTTCGGGGTTTTGACATGCTCCCATGTCTGGAAGCGCTCGCCCGTATCGAGCACCACGACCTCGGCCCATCCCGCTTGCAGGCAGGCATCCCGCCGTTCGGCAATGGCGGTATTCTGCAACGCCCAGAACGCCTCGCTGTCGGCAAAATAGCGCTCGTCCTCGAACAGGTCGGACACGATAGCCCCGTCATAATGTTCGACGTCGAACAGGGCGTTGGAGACGGGAACCTGCGCTCCGCCGAACAGCCACGCCTTCAATCGGTGCCCGGTGGGGGCCTGCTCGTCCTTGCTCCTGAACAGCTTCCACCATGCCTTTTGCTGGCGCGGTGTCGCCATGGTGAGAAGGCGCAACGTATCGGGCCTTATCTCCTCGCGGCGGTAGGCGTTGAGGATAGGGGCGATGATGTTGGCGATGGCCAGCCGCTGACCGACCAGCCGTTCGGTGATGCCGAAGCGGGCGGCGATCTCGGACACGCCCAGCCCCTGCGCCTTCAAGGCGGCGAACGCCTTGTACTGATCGACCTCGTCCATCGGCAGGCGGGCGACGTTCTCGGCCAGCGATGCCTCGATGGCCTTGGCGTCGTCCCCCTCCTCCATGATGGCGACGGGGACGGGCTCGGCATATCCTTCCCCGGCCAGCTTCACCAGCGCATGGTAGCGCCGCTGGCCCGCTACGATCTCGAAACCTTCGCAGTTTGGCCTGACCAGCAACGGCTGGATGACGCCCAGCGAACGGATGGAGGGCAGAAGGTCGGCAATGTCGGCGCCGCCCTTCGACCTGACGTTGAGAGGGGAGAGCTTCAATTGCTCGAGAGATAAATGGTCCAGTTTCATGGCTGTCTCCTTGTTCTAGCCTTGGGTTGACAGCACGGCCCAGACAAAGACCGCGCATGAACCCCTGGCCAGCGCCGAGCGACCAACTAGAAAACCCGCGTCAGCGGGTTGGTCGGTCGACCGTAAGGCGGGGACGCCAAAGCCGAACCCCTTGGGGCGCGTGAAGCGCGGTCCGACTACACGGGAGGCGCGAAGCGGCGAAAGAGCGGGCCGGAGGACTTCGGCTATTGGCTCTTGCTCCCCGCCGTCGGTGTAAGCTGGACGAAAGGGTTCACGCGCGCAAACGCGCGCGCAGAGCAAACCTGGCGGCTGCCGGCCAGCCGCCGCAACTCAACGCGTCAGGGATCGTGACCCGCATGGGCCGAAACCCGGCACAGCCCGTGCGAAGCCGGGGTTCGGTCGAGCGCAAGCGAGATAGAGCCCGCCCGGCGCACGCCGGGGCGGCATAAATGAATCTTGCACCACATGCCAAAACAGCGGTCGTGCGCCGCCAAAGGGGCGACCAAGGCGGAGAAAGCTCCGCATCAACTTGAACTCGCCAGTCTGGCGGAAAGATCCTATTGATTGAGGCGGTGCGACATATCCCCCAATTCCCGTGTCGCACCTAGCCGGCGCGTTCAGCAACGTTCGCGCCGGCTACCGCCTTTATTTCTTTGACGACCCCAACGATCCAGGAATTACTGCCTTGGTGCGGTAAATTCCTGAAGCGAACGAGGGGCATTATCTGGCCTAATAACCATCGCCTTTTCCGGCTCTTTACAAGGAATCAATGAGACTTCATCATTGATGCGCTGAGGCGGCTCGTGCGGGGCGTCACATGGCGGATCAACCGAAGATCATCAATCACGATGCGGAAGCGAGCCGCGTTATGGACCTGATACTGTCAGGCTTCCGCTCGCAGCCGGCGGTTTCGACATCGGCGGCAATCAGCGAGTTTCGCCGGACCACACCAATGTCGCCCGTCCCGGACGCCAGGCTGCTCCAGATGCTTATCCGCAAGGCGGCCAGTCACGAAAAGGCTGTCAAGTTCGATGCGCGATCGCCGTGACGACCATTTGACCTGGTATGGCCGCATCCTGATCGGGCTGGCACTCCTCTCCGGCGTGGTCTCGATGGTCGGGCATGGGCTGATCTCGTTCGGCGTGATCCGATAGTCGCCCCGCTTCGACCAGCCGCAACGGTGGTTGACTAGCCATAAAGTGCGACCATTCGCGCAAAGCGAGCATCGAGCGCCATCAGCATGTTCGGCTTGCCGGCTTGGGACATCCCAAGGCAAATCGCACAAAGTGGTGCCCCCCAACTCATCCTCGGTCCGGCCATCGGAATCGTCGTCACCGGATGGTATTTCTGGCAACGGCGCGCGAAATCAGCTATGTTATCAAGGATGTGGAAGTCTATTGAAGAGAAAAAGCAACGCCTCGACGCCATGCGCCCTCTCGGGCAGCAAACGCTTGAAGCGTTGCGTGCTGATTTCGATATCAGGCTGACCTATACGTCCAACGCCATCGAAGGAAACACGCTGACCTTACGCGAAACCGCACTTATACTGCGGGATGGCGTGACCGTGGGCGGAAAACCACTGAAAGATTTGTTCGAGGCCGTCGATCATTTCAACGCCTTGCAATTCGTGCGCGAACTGGCGGAAGGAGCGAAGCCGATTGGCGAGGCGGAAATCTGCCGGATTCATGAGATGGTCATGGCGCAGTCGAAGCCGGACATGGCGGGGGTCTACAGCCAATTCCAGCGGCGCATCGTCGGCTCCGGCGTGGTTTTCCCAAACCCGGTGAAGATCCCCGCGCTGATGGACGAACTCGGCGTATGGCTGTCCGGCCAGCCCGCAGCGCCCCGCACGGCGTTCGAGGCGCATTTCAGGCTGGTGGCGATCCATCCGTTTTCGGACGGCAACGGCCGCACGGCGCGGCTTCTGATGAACCTGATTTTGCTGCGGGACGGCTGGCCGCCCGTCGAGATCGGTCCAGAGCAGAGGGATACCTATCTCAACGCGCTGGAACGGCGAAGCGTCGCGGGAGACGGGCAACCCTACGAGGCGTTGATGCTGGAACGCCTCGATGCGGGTCTGGATGAATATCTGGAGCGCATCGAAAAGGAGGTTGAGGCCCGGCTTGCCGGGCCGACCTCCGCATCGCCCCAGCCGTAGGATCGGGCGCAAAGTTCCATATCAGGGTTCCAAGGGGCATCGAAGGCTCCTTGGTCGATGGGGCCGGGGAGAGCGAAGTCCTACCAGTCGCCTCCATGTGGGAAAGCATGGCGCGGTTTAGGGCGGCAGACACCCTAATGCGGTCCAGCGGCAGACGCTGGCGGGCATCCAATCCGTGCAGGATTGGTCATGGGTTGGGTTTCGGGAGGGGCAGGAACGCTCCGCCTGCACGCGATGAAACGGCGGACGTTTCGCTGGCGTGGTGACGGCTCGATGCCGGAACCGCGCCAAAGCAGAGGGGATGCAACGGGGCGAAGCCCCTTGCAATGCTGGTTTCGTCCGACGAAACACAGCTTGCCTTCCGGCGGTTCACTGCCCAGCCTGTTCTACGAGGTATCATCGACTGCTAGGCTTCAATAGCAGTTGGATGAAAATCAGGGGGCGGGTCAATTGGCAAACGATCGTCATCTCATAGGCCTGCTGCGATAGAACAAGGTGGCTGCCAACGTTGGGATCGGGCGCCTTGCTATGGCTTCGGGCAAAACTTAAGTTGCTGGCCTTGACGCGCCTGCTGCCGAATTTCTTCGCCGCGTTCCCAGCGCCCCATAATCTCGGCATAGCTGGCAGCGTCACGGCCGTTTACGTCCGTGATGCTCAGGTCGATATCCGGGTGAAGCAGAAAGTAGTAGAATAAGGCGTCTGTCCCGCTGGCGGCAGCCTTATGAAGGCCCGTCTGTTCAGTTCCCATGAACCGGTGATTGATCGGAAGGCGCTCTGCATGGAGACGGCGAACCTCCGAAAGGTCACTTCCAGCGATGGCTTGCGAATAAACAGCCTCGTAATAAGTCAAATATACTATGTCAATATCTTCATCATTCACCTATATAATCTGGTCGCGCCTTAATAATTTTCAAGCAGTATTCGCTATATACTTTTCCGCCAATCCAGAAAATGTCAGCATTTTCGGGCTGAGCCCAAAGAGTAAACTCCTGGTCCTGCATGAAACGGCCGTATTTGTTCAAAAGGTCCATGTGGATTTTCGGAACGTCCGAACTCGGTCGAAGCACGACTTTGTCGATGCGCTCTTGGATTTTCAGCGGAAGCAGACGCGCGCGGGCGTTGAGCCTTGCTGGAAGATGCTTTGCAGCGTGCCCCGCTCCTTCCTTATGGTTCCGAAATGCCGTGTAGCGAAATCGGGAATGTCGATATTGACTATATATGCCTCGGCATTGATGTGATCGTACATTGTGCAGCAGAGATGGCCTTCGACCGGGACACAGTAGCCGCTCACGAAGATGCGCTGCTGATCCGGCGAATGCGGCCTGTCGATGATAACGACGCCGCGTGAAAACAGCAGTCGTTCGCCCCGATCATATTGTATCTCGAAAGGGATGCTGTAGCGGCCTTCCTGCTGAGTGACTATCAGCTTCGACACGAACTGCTCGAAATGCCCCGTGCGGGCGCTGTCCGACAACGCGGAAGGCCATCTCCGCGCGTGCCGCGCGTATCAACTTTTCGTCGATGCGGAACAGATGCTCCGGCAGGCCGGATTCTAACAGTATAAACTGCCGCACCGAATGAATCGTCGGCGCCTTGACGCGCTTGCCCAATAGCAGGTTCTCGATGGCGCGGCGTGATAGCGGTCTTATCCCGTCGCGCGGCATGGCCCGCAACTCCACCTTTGGATGGTGCATGATGCGTTCTGCCAGTGCCTGCGCGGACAGGCTCATCCCGATTGAATAGATTCGAGCAGCCTCAGCGACCCTAGCGCGCTCCACCTCGGTGATTGGTCCAGTGACTAGTCCGGCGTCGGTGATTGGTCCAGCCATAATGCGAAAAACCCGTTTGACGGCTCTCAACCTGACGTTCCCGCTGTGATCGGACTGCGATTGATCCAGCCGGTCCAGCCTAGCGTGCTCCCAATTGCAGGCATAGCGAACCAGGAGCGCGGCCGACCATGCAGAAATCATCGAGCGTCGCGTACTCATCCAACGACGCAAAAGTCCCGGTCCTTGAAGCGCTGTTCCGCCAGACGGATGAACGCGAACCGGAGGCGCTCAAATTTGATCTGTACAAAAATTCGCGGCCGCGCCTGCCGACAGTGGAAACCTACGCTCTGTGGCAGGCTGCATTCAACTTCTACAATGCAAGGCTGTTCCAGGGTAAGTTGCAGAACTGCGTCATCACCCTGAAGCGCGGACGCCCGCTCGGCACTTTCTGTCCACGCGCCTTCCAGGATCGCGACGGCATTCCAGCCCACGAAATCTCGATGAACCCGACCTGGTTCGAGGCGTCGGGCGATGTCGGCAGCCTGTCGATCTTCGTGCACGAGATGACGCACCAGTGGCGCGAGGATTTGGGCAAGCCGAACCGCAAGGGCGGCAAGGGCGCCGGCGGCTACCATGATCTGCAATGGGCCGAGAAGATGGAAGCGATCGGCCTGATGCCATCCAAAACCGGCGAGCCCGGAGGGGCTCGCACCGGTTTCCAGATGGCCCACTACATCATCGAAGGCGGTCTTTTCGAGCGCGTCTGCGCCGAGCTGCTCGGCTCCGGCCATGTCGTCGAGTGGCGCGACAACCGGATGAACCGCCCTGCATCCCCCGTCGTCGCCGCGCCCGCCATGGCGCCGGCGATCGCGAAGAACACTCGCACGCGCTTCGTGTGCGGCGGCTGCGACCTTCGGGCGTGGTCGCGCTCGAACGCCCACCTTGCCTGCACGACCTGCAACCTGCCGCTCGCGGCGCGCTAATCACTGGAGATCGTCATGTTCCACGGCAACATTCCGTCGTCTCAAGTAGCGGAGCCGCTCCGCCTGCCGAAGCGCCGGCGGTTGCCGCCGATCCTTGATGTCGCGCTGCCGCTACTCGCCGTCTTGAGCGGCATCATGCTGTTCCTGGCCATGCCGAACATTATCGAGGGCAGCGGTTGGTGGCCGCTTGTGAAGGCGTCAACGCTGGCGCTTAGCGCTACGATCGTCGCGTTTGGCGTCAACAAGCTGGCGATCGAGCGCGGCGCACCGCTGGCCACTACCGGCTTTCTCGGTGCGACACTAGTGAGCATCGGCTCGATTCTTGCGGTTGGCGCTGGCCTCTTTGCCGCGACCTATTCCGGATTGGTATTCCGGGATGTGGGTGAGCTGCGGCTACAAGAGCACGGTGCCGCTTTAAGCGCCTACGTCAGCGCGCAGACCAGTGCTGCGGCGCAAGCCTCGCTTGCCGATCCGGCGATCCGCGCCATTGTATCGGACCTGGAGCAAAAGACCGCCTGTGAGATCGCGGAATCGTGCATCTCCGGACGCGGCAAAGGCGGCAACGGCCCGGTGGCGCGCGCCGTGCAGGAATATGCCGGACGTGCGACGAGCATCGGGGAGCAGGTCGTGGCTGCGGATGCGCAGCGCCACCAGATTGCTGATCGCCTGCATGCCGGGCTGATTGAATATCAATCGGTTCTTGGCGACGAGAGCCGCGACCTCAATCAGCGCCGTGCGGGCCTGCAAACGATTGACGCCAAAATCCGCCAGGATGCTGGTGCCTTGGAGGCGGTCACACCGCTAACGCTGCTTTCGGCCTACGCCAGCGAATTGCAGGCAGGCGTTAGCCTCCCCGGCCGCCCGGAAGCGCAGGCGCGCCTCGGCGCGCTGCTCACGCGTCACGGCCAAAGTCTCGCGGCCGTTGTCGCCAGCATCGAGAAGACGATGGTCGTCGCGCCTGCTTTCCCGAAGCGCACCGGCGTGTCCGACACATTCACTTACATCGCCCACTTCTTGCCCGTGGCCGCCATCTGCGTCGTCGTGGAGCTGATCTTTCCGCTGACGCTGTGGGCCTACACCTTCTGGGCCTTGACCTGGGACACGTACAGGCAGGAGCAGCGCAACGGCGCTATGCGCAGGAGCGAGGATGACGACGACGGCGACGGCTCGCCGCGTCCACCGACGCCAAGCCGCGGCCGTCCCATCGCCAACGGCCATGCCGCTGATGTCCGTAGCAATCCCACTCACCGAACCTGAATCCCGATTCGAGAAGGATGACGTCCATGCTCAAAGACATTGCAGACATCGCGCCGAAAGCGCTGGTGGTTTCCATCATCGCCTGGGGCGGCGCCAACTACTTCATCATCGGTCCGGAGATCGCATCGCGCGTCGTGCGCGCTGACCATGTGCCCTTGTGCGAAGGCAACTTCAAAAACCTCGTCGCCAAGGCGGCGGACGAACAGGCGGCATCGATCCCGCTGCCGCAGATCGATGCCGCGCAGGAATTCGCCGCCGACCAGGCACGGCGCATGCTCAATAGCCCGTTCATGAACGACCTGCGCGGCATGAGCCAGGGCATGGGCGACTACTTTGGATTTGACGGCACGGTCCAGCAAACCTTCGCACTGATCGAGCAGCAAAAGCGCGCGGCGCGCGAAGCATATGAGCGCTCGCTCGCGCAATTGAAGGACAAGACCGCGAGCGATCTCGCTCGCGCCGGCGATGTCTGCGGCTGCGTTGCCGACCAGGCGATCGGCGAGACCCGCACCGATTGGGCGATCTTCTCCGGCACGCTCTCGGTGATCCGCCCGACGAGCCTCAAATTGTTCGACCAGAAGATGGTGCGGGTGCATGCGAGCGGCGGCTGCACGGCCGCCAAGACAGGTTCGTGATGGAACCGCTCGTCTATTTTCGCGGCGGCGGCTTCGAAGTGACCGACCGGCTGCTGCGCACGCCGCGCAAGAGCTACGCCATCGATCGCATCGAATATGTCTCGGTTGGGCGCCCGCTGCTGTTCTTTGCGGGATTGCCGGCCACTGGCCTGATCGGTTTCGCGCTGGTCTTCCGCCGCTATTTGCTGGCGTCGGAAATCGTCACGCTCACCGGCGTTTCCATCGCCGCAATTGGGCTGGCGCTTCTGTTCGGCACGCTGCGCGTGCATTCGCTGGCGCTGCGTGACGACGAGGTCGCGATGAACTTCGGACCGCTCTCGCGCTTGCGCCAGGTGCGCACGGCGGTCGAGCAGGCGATCGTTGCCCGTCACGGCGATAAACGGGCCAGCCAAGAGCCCGTGGCATCATGACACCGTCTCGCAACATCGGCGTCATCGTCGCCATCAACATTCAGCTTCTTTTCGCTGCCGCCTGCGGCTTTGGCGCCTGGGCAGTCTGGCCATCGTCTCCCTATTGGTGGGGGCTTGGTGTGCTCGGCATCATGCTTGCCTTGGCCTGCCTCGGGGGCATTTCCAACGCGCTGCGCCTCGCGCGCGAGCTCTACGCCAAGGAGCGGGCTCTGGCCGATTATCTCGCGCAAGGGGGCGCGCCCAAACAGGCCTCGCTCGCCACCGATGCGCAGCTGCGAAACGCGGGGATGATCGAATGACCAAGGTTGGAGCGCGCATTCTCGGACTTACTTTCGATGGCCGTCCGATCTGGGAGCCGGCCAATGCCGGTTCCTCGATCTGCTACGCTGCCGCGGGCGGGGGCAAGACGACCTGCGTGGCGATCCCTGCGGTGCAAAGCCTGCTTTCCGATCACAGCCGCGCGATGTTCGTAAATGACGTTAAGAACGGTGAGGTCGCGGCGCAGATCGGGCCGATGTGCCTTAAGCACGGCCGCAAGTTCGGCGTGCTCGACGATTTTGGCGTGATGGGCGCCAACTACCCGCACCGCATTTCGCTCAATGCTTTCGGCTCCGCCGTGGCCGCGCTGAATGCCGGGGTAAGCCATCTGCCCTTCATTATCGAGAATATGAGCCACGCGCTGATCGATGAGCCGAAGGACGACCACAAGAACTTTTATTGGCGCGAAAGTCCGCGTGCGGGCTTCATTGAACTCGGCATCAACCTGTTGCTCGACGGCCATCGTCGCCTCGCTTTTCCGGGCGGATTGCACGCGCTGCTCGCCGACCCACTGCTGTGGGATAGAGCGCTTAAAGGGGCACTGGGATCGCTTGATACTACGCTGGCGGCGAGCGCACGCCAGGTACTCGAGATGCGCGAGCAAAACCCAGAGCATTATGCGCAGCATCTGCGATCGGCGCTCACCTCGCTCAAGATCTTCTCGTTCGGGCCACTGGCAAACGCAGGCCGCGCGCCGGATGTTACCCACGCCGAACTAATCCGCGACAAATGGATCGTCTGCTTCGTCAATCCGGCGCGCTATGCCGAACGATTGGGACCCTACTTCGCACTACATTTCTTGGCACTGATGGATGCGCAGCTTTCCGGTGGCGCTGGCAAGGCCGATTATATCCTCGATGAGTTCTGCAACGCGCCGCTGCGCGATGCGCTGAACCGCGTCACCATCCAGCGCGCTTTCTCTGCACGCAGCCACTTCATCACGCAGTCGCGCCAGGACATCGTGCGTAAGTACGGGGAGAAAGAAACCGCACTTCTCGAAGAGAACTGCACGATCAAGCAGTATCTCAAATTCTCGAACTTTGAAGAGGCCGAAAGGCTGAGCCGCGCGATGGGCGAGACACTCAACATTCAGCGCGGGCTGGGTCTTGCCTCAGACAAGCAGAGTTTTACCGGCAATTATTCGACCGGGCGGGAACGGCTCTTCAGCGCCGAAGCGCTGATGCGATTGCCGGGCGACGAACAAATCCTCCACATTGCCGATGTCGGCTTCATCCATTGCAAGAAAATCCGCCAGAATCAGATCGCGCCCTATTGTTATGAGCTTGGCGCCAACCCGCTGGAAGGCGGCACGCTCACCCCCGACCCGAAAGTGACGCTGGCAACGGGGCATCGGCCATGAAACATCCACGGCTCTTGCGCCTCTCCTATTTGCTCTGGCTCGCCGGTCCGATGGCGGCAGTTGGTGCATACCAACTCTATGGCCTGCCGCACTTCATCTGGTCGCTCGTTCATGGGCGGCGATGCCGGGGACTACGCCTCTCGGCATTACACCAGATGCACCTTCATCGGACCGTATGGCGCTTTCACCACCGATGCGACGGACGGACGTTGCGGCTGGATTGCGTTCCGCAAGTCAGTGGAGGCCGCTCAATGAAGCGATATCCAGGGCATATCGACGGGACGGCGCGCCAGTTCGTAGCGCTCGACCAAATCGACTACGGCCAGCGCCTTGAGTGCGGTCAGAACGGTCTCCTCGTCGATAGAGCCGGATTCTATCTGCATATCGCAGCTGACCTTGGCTTCGAGTGTGACTGCGTAACGCTCTATCTCGCGCCAGAACGCATCGTAGCCGAGCGGCCGCAGCCACTCCTCCACATCCTCGCGGTGTTCGAACCATCTCATGCTCAGAGCATGCCTGGATCGATCCGCGCTTCGCAAATTTGTCCGGCAAAACGAGGCTCACCATGGCTTTGACCATCTCCGAGGAACTTTCGCGCAGCTTCGATCTGGCAACGCTGCGCCATGAGGCGAGCACCCTGAAAGCCCCACACCAGTGGCGGCGCGTCACCGACATCTGGCGCCAGTGCGACGAGGCCCGGATCAAGGAGCAAAAACGCTTTGAGACCCGCTACCACTCACGGGTGGAAATGGTGCGCCAGCGTCTCGTCGACGACGCCGGCGCAAAATCTTTCGATCTGAAGCCACGCTGGGCGGGTGAGGACGCGTTCGACGCCAATGAGCTCACGCGGCAAGCCGAACGCGAAGTGCGCCAGGCGCATCAGCAGCGTCTTGCGAAGATCGATGAGCTAGAGCGTACGGGCCTCAAAGCCATCGTCGAGGAATCGATGCGCGAGAACAACCTGCGCGGCACCGCGCGTGAGCAGTTCGGACGGGCGGTCGACCGGCGCAGCCACATCGAGCGGCGGGGCCAGTGGAGTCGTAATCGCGAGCGCTAAAGGCCCCATCCAATGCATCTCCAAAGTTACGGAAAGTAAAATGAAACAATCTGTCGCAAGGAATATTTGCCTATTATAGGATGATCATCCTATAATGTTCACTAATTGTTCTTAAACTTGCCCGAAGGAGTGAACCATGAACTACAGTTTTGAACAGAAAGAAAAAGACCGGGTTGTGGAGGCTCGCGAGAGCTTTTCCGGCCGCCTGCTCACCGATGCCCAGTTCGATGAATCGATCGCCATCACCGGCATCATTGAGCGAGAGATCAAGAAGAGCGGTGCCTTCAAGGAAAAGCTCGGCGACTATGCCTACGCCTTCGCCCGCACCGAGAAGATCGACGCGGCGAAGGCCGAGACGGTGCTGCGCGATCTCTTCAAGGCGCGCACCGGCCAGACGATGAACCAGATGCGCGAGGAGCTGGCGGAACGCGAGGAAAAGCTGACACAGGCGCAGAAGGGCGTTGCCTATAACTACGCCATCGCCGTCGGCGAGATGATCGAGAGAGGCGACAAGATCTCGTTTGCCCGCGCCTATGCTCAGCAGGGGCAGAGGCTTGCCGGCGAACTCGGCATCACCGATGCCGGTGCCAAGCGGCTGATCAAGGAGGAGTTCAAGGCCGCGGAGAATGCCGAGTTCTACGATTGGGGTAAGGAGATGGAAGAAAAGTTCTACCGCCCGCAGATCGAGGCGGAAAAACAGCAACGGGAGGAACAGGCATCCGAACGGGACGGAGGCCGGACTCGTTCATCGGATCGCGGCGGCCGTTTCGAGCGCAAGGCGGCATCGGACGAGAACGGGTCGGCGCCCTCTCGCACCCGCGCCACGCAATCCCGCATGCAGTATCGGCGCTGAGGGCCGCCTATGCGAAAGCTCCATGAGCCAGATGAAGCCTGCCTGCCGGTCGCCCGTTCGGATCAACCGGCAGGCGCGTCACACCATGCGCCGGGCGAAGACATCATTTCAAGGGTCTCGGTGCCGGCCTTGCGCTTCGACTGGACCGACTGGCTACCCTATTTCGAAGATCAGGATATCTCGGACGAGCAGAAGCGCGAATTGATCGAAACACTGTGGAGAATCGTTGTCGCCTTCGTAGACCTTGGCTGGCAACTCAACCCTAAACCGGAAATGTGTGGCGAGGTGCTCGATCTGAAGGCTATCCTGGAGACTGCCGATAACGCCGAGCCAAAGGAGGCCGAATGAAACAAACAAAACAGAAGGCACTTCTTTATTGCCGTGTGTCGTCCAAATCGCAAGAAGAGGACGGCCATGGCTTAGATAGCCAAGAACATCGCTGCCGCGAATACGCGGCACTCAAACAGCATGAGGTTGCTGCCGTGTTCCCGGACACGATCAGCGGCGGTGGCGATTTTATGAAACGGCCGGGCATGGTCGCGCTTTTGAGCTTCCTCGACGCGCAACCCGGCGAGCCTTTCGTCGTCATCTTCGATGACCTGAAACGTTTCGCCCGCGACACCCGTTTCCATCTCGATCTGCGCGACGCGTTCAAAAAGCGCGGTGCACAGATCGAGTGCCTGAACTTCAAATTCGAGGACAGCCCCGAAGGCGAATTCATTGAAACGATCATGGCGGCCCAAGGTGCGCTTGAGCGCAAGCAGAACGGCCGCCAGGTCGCCCAAAAGATGAAGGCGCGCATGCAGTCGGGCTATTGGGTCCACCAGGCGGCGATCGGCTACCGCTATGAGGCCGTCAAAGGCCGGGGCAAGATTCTCCTTCCGCATGAGCCTTTCGCGAAGATGGTCCGCGAGGCGTTCGAAGGGCGGGCAATGGGCCGCTTCCAGTCAGACGCCGAAGTCAAACGCTTCTTCGAAAGCTTTCCCGACTTCCCTCGTGACCGCAATGGCGTACTGACGCAGCAGCGTGTGACCGAAATCCTCACGCAGCCACTCTACACGGGGTATATTTGCAGTGAGACCTACGGCATCGCCTGGCTCAAGGGACACCATGAGGCGCTAATCAGCCTGGAGACCTTCGACAAGGTGCAGGAGCGCCGCAACGGCATATCCAAAGCTCCGCTACGCAAGAACATCGGCGACGATTTCGCTCTGCGCGGCATGGCTTGCTGTGCCGGCTGCGGTGTGCCGCTGCGCTCCTCCTGGAGCAAGGGTCGCAACAAGCCCTACGCATACTATCTCTGCCAGACGAAAAGCTGCGAAAGCTACGGCAAGTCGATCCCACGAGATCGGCTCGAAGGCGATGTCGGCAAACTGATCCGTGGGTTGGAACCGACGGCGAAGCTATTTTCGCTGGCGCGTGCCATGTTCGCGGTTGCTTGGGAACAGCGGCGTCAGCAAGGTTCCGAAATCATCCGGTCGGGTCAGCGCCAGATCGCGGCAGCGGAAAAGCAGATCGAGACGCTTTTGTCGCGCATCATGGATGCGTCGAACGCGACAGTCATCCGCAACTACGAGAGCAAGATCACCGAACTGGAGCGCAGCAAGATCGTGCTAGCCGAACAGATGGCCAAACAGGCTGAACCGAAGGGAAAATTCGAGGAGCAGCTAGAACCGGCCCTCACATTCCTCGCAAACCCTTGGAAACTCTGGCAAACAGGCGACATCGCATTGCGCCGGACAGTGCTCAAACTGGCCTTCGCGGATCGCATCGAATACTGCCGGATTGAGGGGCCTAGAACCCCCAAAATCGCCTTGCCATTTAAGGCGTTGACGGGTGGCACTGACGAAGCAGTCAGTTTTGGTGCCGCTTAGGTGACTCGAACACCTGACCCCATCATTACGAATGATGTGCTCTACCAACTGAGCTAAAGCGGCTTAACCCTTCACACTGGCCATACTATGGCCCTACTAACTTTCACTCACCAGCCCTAACGCACTGGCTTCGAACGTCATTCTCTAGCGGACCCGCTAATTACGAATGATGTGCTCTACCAACTGAGCTAAAGCGGCAATCCGGCGCCGTCCGCGAAGCGGCGCAGCGTGGAGCGCGTCTTATCGGCAATGGCTGCGGAATTCAAGCCGAGCGAAGCGAATTCTCCACGCCATCGTAAATGCCGCCGACGGGAGCCGGTGGCGCCGCACGGGCTCGCCCTACTTGCCCCGGAAATTCGCCGGACGCTTCTGCAGAAAGGCGGCGACGCCCTCGCGATATTCGTCGGATTGCCCCGCCTTGTGCTGGAAGGTGCGCTCCATGTCGAGTTGCTCGTCGAGCGAGTTGGTCGAGGCCGCCTGGATCAGCTCTTTGGTCAGCGCATAGGCCGCCGTCGGGCCGTTGGCGAATTTTTCCGCCAGCTTGCGCGCCTCCGCCATCAGGTCGGCGTCGTCGACGCATTTCCAGATCAGACCCCAGTCAGCCGCCGTCTGCGCGGCGAGCGGCTCGGCGGTGAGCGCCAGCGCCTTGGCGCGCGCCTCGCCCAGGCGCCGCGTCAGCCACCAGGTGCCGCCCGCGTCCGGCACCAGGCCGATCTTCGAGAAGGCCTGGATGAAGCTCGCCGAGCGCGCGGCGATGACGATGTCGCCCGCCAGCGCGATGTTGGCGCCCGCACCCGCCGCCACGCCGTTCACCGCGCAAATGATCGGCTTGCCGAGCGCGCGCATCTGGCGGATCAGCGGATTGTAGTAGGTCTCCAGCGTCAGGCCGAGATCCGGGCGCGGTCCGCCGAGAGTCGGATCGCGGTCGGACAGGTCCTGTCCCGCGCTGAAACCGCGGCCGGCGCCAGTCAGGATCACGGCGCGGCAGGCGTCGTCGGCGGCACACTCCTCCAGCGCGGCACGCAACCTTAGATGCTGGTCCTCGTTGAAGGCGTTCAGGCGATTCGGGCGATTGAGCGTCACCGTGGCATAGCCGTCATGCTTCTCGTGGAGAACAGCATCGCTGGTCATCATGTTTTCCCTGGGCTAGGTTTCCTCGGGGGTCTTCTTTGCATGCCGACGGGACACATTCAATTTGCGGCGCCTTCGGCCGCTGATCTACACATTGGTGAAGCTGCATGAGGCGGGCCAGGATGCCGCGACAGGCCGCGCCGCGGGGCGGGCAGCTGCCCGCGGAGCTGTTCGACCTTCTGTTCGACGGCCATGCGCCGGAACATTGGGCGGACGGCGAGACGCTCTTCATGCAGGACGATCCTCCCGACCGCGTCTTCGGCATCGTCAAGGGCGCGGTGGAGATTTCCCTCTATTCCCCCGACGGCCGCAAGATCGTCGCCAACATGGAGACGCCGCACAGCCTCGTCGGCGAGATCGGCGCGCTCGACGGCGGCACGCGCACGGCCACGGCGACCTGCGTGGGAAAATGCGAGGTCTATTCGATCTCGCATGCGCAGTTCGTCGACCGGGTGACGCGCACGCCGGCGCTGTCGCGCGCGATCATCGGACTGCTCTGCGCCCGGATCCGCTGGATCAGCGGCGAGTTCGGCGACCAGGTGATGCTGAAGGTCGACGCGCGGCTGGCCAAGCGGCTGCTGTTCATGTCGTCGGCCTTCGCGGACGACGACGGCTGGATCGGGATCTCGCAGTCCGAGCTCGCCGATTTCCTCGGCGCGACGCGCGAATCGGTCAACAAGAACCTCAAGCAGTGGCGCGAGGCGCGCATCATCGATATCCGCCGCAACGGCATCCGGATCCTCGACGAGGAACGGTTGCGCACGCATGTCGCTCTGCAGCCCCCGGCGGGCGGCCCCTAGAGACTGTTTCGAAATTCGCTCTGGTGAGTCAGCTGGTGGTGGTTTCGGGGTCGCCGCAGGCGACGCGCGGAGCGGACATTTAGGTCCGTGAGCACCGGAAGCGCAGATAGCGCCATCAGATGGCCGCCAGAGTGGAATTTCCAAACGGTCTCTCAGCGCTGAACGGCCAGCGCCAATCCCTCCTCCGCCGCGCGGAAATTGCCGATCAGGAAGCGGTTGGAGGCCGGGTCGACATAGGGAACCAGCTCGGCCCGGCGCATCCGGAAATGCGGGTGGCGCAGCCGGAAGGCATTGAGCTCGGCAGCCGCCTCCGCCTCCCGGCCGGCGCGGAACAGCGATCCCACCCGGATGAGGCCGGAATACCAGTAGGCCGGAGACAGTTCCAGCGACGCCTTGGCGGCGTCCGCCGATGCGTCGAAATCGCCGGTGAAGGCATAGGCGGCGGCCAGTTCGCCGAGATTGTGGAAGCGGTAGAGGTCGAACGGGCTGAGCTTCTCGGCCTGCAGGTGCGACGGGATCGCCTTCGCCGCCTCGCCGAGCAGATTGTGCGCGCTGCCCTTGGCGGAATGCGCGAAGGAGAAGCTGGGATTGATCGCGAGCGCCGCGTCGAGGTGCCTGAGCGCCGAGCCCGGCCGGCCGCGCATGATGTCGGCGATGCCGAGATGGCAGTGCGGGCGCGCGTCGTGCGGGTCGATCGCCAGCGCCTTGCGGGCATAGGCGACCACCTGCACCAGATCGGCCTCGTAGTCGTGCGGCTGGCCGAAACGCAGCCAGGAACGCCAGAAATACCACCAGGCCAGCTCGTTGAGCGCGCTGGTCGAATTGGGCGATCGGTCGAGCGCGCGTTCGAAGAAGCCGAGCGCCAGCTCGGTGTCGTCATGGGTGCGGCGCCCCATGTGCCAGCGCCCGCGCCGGATGAGCTGCCAGGTGTCCATGCTCTCGACCGGCAGGCGGAACGAGCGCTCCTGCTCCACCCGGTCGACCTCCTTGGCGAGCGCCACCACGATCTCGCCGCCGATCTCGTCGGGGATCGAGGGGATGCCCTCGACGTCGGCGTCGAAGGTGCCGGCCCAGATCGTGTTCGCCTCGACGGCGTCCTCCAGCATGGCCCTGACCCGGATGGACGGGCCGGTGAGCGACACCGTGCCTGAGACGACATAGCGCGCCCCGAGCGCGAGGCCGGCGGTGGCGTCCGACAGCGCGGCGTCGCGCAACTGGAAGCTGGAGCTGCGCGCGATGACCGGCAGCCAGCGCGCATTGGACAGGCCGATGATGATGTCCTCGGCAAGGCCGTCGGCCATCGCCTCCGCCTCGGCTCCGGAGCCGGCCGCCCGGAACGGCAGCACCGCGACCGCCGGCGGCCCGGCCGGCAAGGCCCCGAGCGGCATGGTCGGCACGCGCGGCGAGGCCGCGCTCTCCTCGCCGGCGGAGGCGGCGTCCGCTTCGGCGGATAGGACGAGATAGCTGCGCACCGGATAGAGGATATTCTTGAACCGTTTCTCGCCCATGTCGCGGCAGCGGGCGATCGACAGCCGCTGGACATGGTTGAACGTCGTCTCGGAGATGACGATGCCGCTTTCGGGCGCGGATTCCTGCAGCCGCGCGGCGATGTTGACGTCGTCGCCATAGCGGTTCAGGTCGCGCACGATCACGTCGCCGGTGTTGATGCCGGCCCGGAAGGCCATGCGGCCGTCCTCGGGCGTGGCTGAATTGAGCTCGACGATGCGCTTCTGGAAGGCCAGCGCGGCCAGCAGCGCGCGGGCAGGCAGGCCGAATTCGGCCATGAAACTGTCGCCGGCCGCGCCGAAGATCTCGCCGCCGAAGCTGCGGCACGTCTCCCGGATGATCGCCGCCCGCGCCTCGAAGGCCGCGACCGCCACGTCGGCGTTCTGGCCCATCAGGCGCGAGAAGCCTACCGCGTCCACAGAAACAATCGTCGCGAGCTGACGCGTGAACTGCACGTCAGCCATTTCGAAGCCGCCTCACACCATGCCCCATCGGTCCGAAACGCTGCCTTGCGGGCTTTCCGGATCGGCGTGTCGCGGGGTATCCCCGTCCTTGCTCCACCGGCCGCTGGGTCGCGCCCTGTTTCATTACGAAACATCGACTAGCTGACATGTTATGTCAGGATTTAAGCGGCAGCAACCAGACGAACGTAGGAGCGGGGCGAAAAGCCAGGAATTTCGAACAGTTACTCAAAAACGATCGCCGGGCCTTTCGCCGCACCCGACGAGGATTCCGCACGCATGCGCTCCAGCACCCTAGCCGCCACGTCGCGATAGACCGCGGCGATCGGCCCTTCCGGCTCTGCCACCACGACCGGCGTGCCGGCATCCGAATTCTCGCGGATCGACATCTCGATCGGCACTTCGCCGAGGAACGGCACGCCGAGACGCTCCGCCTCCGCCTTCGCGCCACCATGACCGAAGATGTCGTAGCGCCGGCCAGTGTCGGGAGCGACGAAGTAGCTCATGTTCTCGACGATGCCGAGCAGCGGCACGTCGACTTTCCTGAACATGTTCAAGCCCTTGCGCGCGTCGATCAGCGCCAGGTCCTGCGGGGTCGAGACGATGACGGCGCCGGCGAGCGGCACCTGCTGGGCCATGGTGAGCTGCGCGTCGCCGGTGCCGGGCGGCATGTCGACCACCAGCACGTCGAGCGCGCCCCAATCGACCTCGCGCAGCATCTGCGTCAGCGCCGACATCACCATCGGCCCGCGCCAGATCATCGGCGTCTCCTCCTCGACCAGGAAGCCCATCGACATGACCTTGAGGCCGTATTTCTCCATCGGCTTCAGGATCTTGCCGTCGACGGTGGTCGGCTTGCCCCTGATGCCGAGGAGCTTCGGCATCGACGGGCCGTAGATGTCGGCGTCGAGGATGCCGACCTTCAGCCCGAGCGCGGCGAGGCCGAGCGCGAGGTTCACGGCGGTGGTGGACTTGCCGACGCCGCCCTTGCCCGAGGCGACGGCGATGATCGCCTCGACGCCGGGCACTCCGCGCTTGCCGGACTGCGTCGACGGCGGGGCGGGCGGCGCAGCCGGCCGTGCGGCGGGCGCAGGGCGCGGCGGGGCGGGACGCGGCGGAGCCGCCTCCATGCCGCCGCCCTTCTTCTCCGCCGTCAGCGCCACGACCGCGCCGGCCACGCCCGGCAGTGATTTCACCGCGCGCTCGGCGGCCGCGCGCAGCGGCTCGAGCTCCTTGGCGCGGGCGGCGGGCACGGTGATCGAGAAGAACACCTTGGAATCGGCGATGAAGATTTCCGACACCAGCCCCAGCGAGACGATGTCGCCCTCGAAGTCCGGCCCCTTGATGGTGGCTAGCTTCTCGAGGACTGTTTCCTTGGAAATGGACATGTCGGGACTCGCGATGTGACGTCTTGGCGCTGACATAATGCAGATGGAGGTGGGAACCAAGCGGTGCGCCGGCAAACCTGCCGCGAGAGAGTCCTACTTCTCGCGGACCAGGCCCCTCACCTTGCGACCTTTGGGTCCGTAGTCCGACAGTACTCTCGGCAGAAGGCGGCGCGCTGGCCAGGCTCGATGTAGACGCCGGGAAGGATGCGGCTGCGCGCCTCGTCGGCGCCCTTGATGCCGTTGCTGTTGGCCGCGAGCGTGGCGGTCAGAACTTCCTCGTAGCGTTTGGCGTTCAGAGCCAGTGCCGGGCATTCGTTGACATAAGCCGGCACCATCTCGACATCGCTGAAAGCGGCCGCCGGGACGGTGGTCGCGCCGAGGAGAAAAGCGAGGGCAGCGAGGGTTCGCATCGAGAGAATATGCTGGAGATCCGGGGTTTCGGCAATCGACATTCCGTTTGGGAATAGATGTCGATGCCCTCCTCTCGCGGAGGGCTTCGTCACTCCGGCGTCCGGTGCCGCCGGTTCACGCTGCCCGGTCGTCCCGGCAGGGCGAGCGTCGTGTCACGCCGGGGCCGCTCCGCCACCACCTTGCCGCGCGCGACAACCGCCAGCCGTTCCGCCCGCAGGCGCACGGCTTCGGTTTTGTTCCCGGCATCGAGCACGACGAGCGAGGCGCGCTTGCCGACGGCGAGGCCGTAGTAGTCGAGATGCATGATGGCCGCACTCTCGGTTGTGACCATGTCGAAGCACTTCGCCATCTCCGCCGGATGCGACATCTGGGCCACGTGGAGGCCCATGAAGGCGACGTCGAGCATGTCGGCAGTCCCAAGCGAATACCACGGGTCGAGACAGCAATCCTGACCGAAGCCGACGCGGATACCGAGCGCGAGCATCTCTTTCACCCGGGTCATACCACGGCGCTTGGGAAACGTGTCGTGGCGGCCCTGCAGCATGATGTTGATCAGCGGGTTGGGGATTGCGGAGACCTGCGCTTCCGCCATCAGCGGCAGCAGCTTCGAGACGTAATAGTTATCCATCGAGTGCATCGACGTGAGATGCGAGCCGTTGACGCGGCCCTGCAGGCCGAGCCGCTGGGTCTCGTAGGCGAGCTGTTCGATGTGCCGCGACAGCGGGTCGTCCGTCTCGTCGCAATGCATGTCGACCAGCAGACCGCGCTCCGCCGCGATTTCGCAGAGGTCGGTGACGGAGCGGGTGCCGTCGGCCATGGTACGCTCGAAATGCGGGATGCCTCCGACGACGTCGACGCCCATATCGAGCGCCCGGATCGTGTTCTGCCGCGCCGTCGGGTCTCGGTAGAGCCCATCCTGCGGGAAGGCGACGAGCTGCAGGTCGATATAGGGCGCGATCTCCTTCTTCACCTCCAAGAGCGCCTCGACGGCGAGCAGGCGGTCGTCGCAGGTATCGACATGGGTGCGGATGGCGAGCAGGCCCATCGACACCGCCCAGTCGCAATAGGCCAGCGCCCTCTCCTTCACCGCTTCATGCGTCAGCAGCGGCTTCAACTCGCCCCATAGCGCGATGCCTTCGAGCAGCGTGCCCGACGCGTTGACCCGAGGGATGCCGTAGGAAAGCGTCGCGTCCATGTGGAAATGCGGGTCGACGAAGGGCGACGCGACCAGGCAGTCCGTTGCGTCGACGATGCGGCCGGCCTCGGCCGACAGGTTCGGCGCAATGGCCGCGATCGTCTCGCCGGTGATGCCTATGTCGGCGCGGGTGCCGTCGGGCAGGATGCCGCCGCGGACGAGGAGGTCGAAGGTCATCTTTCGCCTTTCTGGTACGGCACCATCAGCGCCTTGGGATAGGTCGCGCGGCGGGCGACCAGCACGAGGGCGAGGATGGAGAGAAGATATGGCAGCATCAGGAAGAGCTGGTACGGCACCACGCCACCAGTGACCTGCTGCAGGCGCACCTGGTAGGCGTCGAAGGCGGCGAAGAGGACGGCGCCGAGCAATGCCTTGCCGGGCCGCCACGAGCCGAAGACGACCAGCGCGATGCACACCCAGCCGCGCCCGTTGACCATCTCGAAGAAGAAGGAATTGAACGCCGACATGGTGAGGAAGGCACCGCCGACTGCCATCAGCGCAGAGCCCACCATGACCGCGCCCATGCGGATAGCGGTGACGGAGATGCCTTGCGCCTCGACGGCCGACGGGTTCTCGCCCGCGGCGCGGACGGCGAGACCCAAAGGCGTGCGGTAGAGCGCCCAGGCGACGACGGCGACGGTGAGGAAGGCCAGATAGGTGAGCGGGGTCTGGGCGAAGAGGGCTTGGCCTACGAGTGGGATGTCCGAGAGAACCGAGATCGGCAGCGGCTGGAAGGGCTCGATCTTCGGCGGCGAGGTGACCTCGGGCAGCGCGAGCCGGTAGGTGAAATAGGTGAGCGAAGTGGCGAGCAGCGTGACGCCGATGCCGACGACGTGCTGGGAGAGGCCGAGCGGGACGGTGAGCGTCGAGTGCAGCAGGCCGAAGGCCGCACCCGTCAGCGCCGCGACCACGACGCCCGCCCACAGGTCGCCGCCGGAGTATACGGTGAACCAGCCGGCGAAGGCGCCGGCGACCATGATGCCCTCGATGCCGAGGTTGAGCACCCCCGCCCGCTCGCAGATCAGCTCGCCCATCGTGGCGAAGATCAGCGGCGAGGCGATCCGGATCGCGGCGACCCAGAACGTGGTCTGGAAGAGGATGTCGAAGGCTTCGGTCATGGCTGGCTTGGGGCGTGGGAAACACCCCCCTCTGTCCTGCCGGACATCTCCCCCTCAAGGGGGGAGATTGGCCAATCCCGAACGGCTTTGCCTTGCGCTCGGGGATGTGACGCGTCGTCGGCGAGGTGAGTAATCTCCCCCCTTGAGGGGGAGATGGCCGGCAGGCCAGAGGGGGGTGTCATATTCGCCATCCCATCACCTCCACCTCACCCGATACCGCGTCAGCATGATCGCGGTCACCATGGTCAGCAACGCGGTCGCGACCATCACGTTGGCGATGTAGGAGGGCACGCCCGCGGTGCGGCTCATCGCGTCCGCACCAACGAAGATGCCAGCGACGAAGATGGCGGCGACCACGACGCCGAGCGGGTTGAGCATGGCGAGCATGGCCACCACAATGCCGGAGTAGCCGAAGCCCGGCGACAGATCGAGGGTCAGATTGCCCTTCAGCCCCGCGACTTCGGAGAACCCGGCCAGCGCCGCCAGCCCGCCGGAGATCAGCGCGGTCTTGATGAGGATCAGGTTGACCGGCATGCCGGCAAAGCGGGCGGCCTCCGGGTTATGGCCGACGGCGCGCATCTCGTAGCCGAGCGTCGTTTTCTTCATCACGAACCAGACGGAGACGGCGCAGACCAGCGCAAGGACGAAGCCGTAATGCAGGCGACGGCCGGTGACGATGCGCGGCAGGCGGGCGTCGGCGATCAGCTTCTGCGATTGCGGCCAGCCGAGGCCCATCGGATCCTTCAGCACGCCCTCCAGCAGCATCGACACGAACAGCAGCATGACGAAGTTGAGGAGCAGGGTGGTGACGACCTCGTCGACGCCGAACCGCACCTTCAGCACGGCAGGGCCGAGCAGGAGTATGGCGCCCGCAAGGGCCGCAAAGACGATGATCAGCGGGAGCAGGACGAAGGCCGGCAGCGGCAGCGCGCCGGTGCCGAGCACGACGGTGATGATCGCGCCGGCATAGAGCTGCGCCTCGGCGCCGATGTTCCACAGCTTGGCGCGGAAGGCGACGGCAACGGCGAGACCGGTGAAAACCAGCGGTGTCGCGCGCGTCAGCGTCTCCATCAGCGCGAACTGCGAACCGGCAGCACCCTTCAGCACCAGGCCGAAGACCGAGAACGGGTTGGCGCCGGCAGCGAGCACGAGCAGCGAGGCGATGAGCACCGTCGCCAGGATCGCACCTGCGGGATAGAGGAGCGTGACGGCGAGCGTGGGCGCGGGCTTGGGTTCAAGGCGCATCTAGGCGTCCTGCCCCGCATAGGTCTCTGCCGGAATTCCGATGAACGCCGGTCCGGACAGGATTCCTGCAAAGTCCGGGTTTGCGTTCAGGGCATTATTCGCCGCGTCAAGCGTGGAGCTTCGCTCAACAACGCGCCGGAAATGTTCTCGCGGTCCGTCTTGAATCATTGCGTTGGCTATCGCTTCGGCCCAAGCCGCGATCGGTTCACTCCTGAAGCTGAAACTCCGCCAATCTCCCGAAACGGACTGAGCCTGAAACGTGGAGTCGAGTTCGAACTGCTTGAGATGGTGGCCGATCAGCACATAAGCGAACACCTCGGGAATCCAGTCGATGAGGCGTCTTGTGACCATCTCGTCGCCAGTCAGATGAAGGGCTCTCCGCTCGATCTCGTCATCGGTCAGTTCGCTGTCGCCCAACAGGTCCACGACTGCAGATGTATATCTCACGGCGTCAGACAGCATGGTCCAGCCTTCCCGCCATCAGCTCGCCCAGTTCCCGCACCGTCCTTTCCGCGCGCGCGGACGCACTCGATATCCTCCCACCCGACATCACCACGATCCTGTCCGACAGCGTCAGGATCTCGTCGAGGTCCTCCGAGATCAGCAGCACCGCCGCTCCCCTCGCGCGCGCTTCCAGCAGGCGGCCGTGGACATAGGCGATGGCGCCGACGTCGAGGCCGCGGGTGGGTTGGTTGGCGAGTATGATAGCGGGTTCCGGATCGAGCGCCCGGCCGAGGATGAGTTTCTGCATGTTGCCGCCGGAGAGCAGCCGAATGCGGGCATCGGGGCCGGGGCATTTGACGTCGTAGTCGCGGATGAGCTCTTCCGCGAAGGCCCGCGCAGCCTTCCAGTCCATGATGCCCCGCCTCGAGAAGCGGGCGGTGCGGTAGCGCTCGGAGATGACGTTCTCCATCACGCTCATGTCGGCGATAGCACCCACCGCATGGCGGTCTTCCGGAATGCGCGCGACGCCCTTGGCAAGCGCCAGCGAGGGGGACCAGTCGGCGACGGAAGCGCCGGCGATGGCATAGTCGCCGGCTGAGGCGCGGACAGTGCCGGAGAGGAGGCCGGCGAGTGCCGCCTGGCCGTTGCCCGACACGCCGGCCACGCCGGTGATCTCGCCACCATAAAGGACGAGGTCGACGGCACGCAGCGGGTTGCGGCCGCCTTCGGTCGAGACGGCGCGCAGCGACAAGAGCATCGCGCCGCGCACGGGCGCCGGGACCGGCGGCGGGACGAGTTCCTGGCCGACCATCAGAGCCGCGAGTTCCTTGCGGTCCGTGTCGGCGGTGCGGCGCTCACCGGCAACCTTGCCAGTGCGCAGCACGACGACGCGGTCGGAGATCGCCATCACCTCGTGCAGCTTGTGCGAGATGAAGATGATCGACAGGCCCTCGGCGACGAGCTTTCGCAGCGTCGCGAACAGGGCGTCGGTTTCAAGCGGGGTGAGCACGGCCGTCGGCTCGTCAAGGATGAGGATGCGGGCGTCGCGGTAGAGGGCCTTGAGAATCTCGACCCGCTGGCGCTCGCCGACGGTAAGTGCGGCGACCATGCGGTCGGGATCGACCTCCAGGCCGAAATCTGCGGAGAGCTTCCTGATCTTCTCCCGTGCGGCCTGACGGGAGAAGCGAGGGGAAAACAGCGGCTCGGTGCCGAGCGCGATGTTTTCGAGAACCGTCATGTTGTCGGCCAGCGTGAAATGCTGATGAACCATGCCGACGCCGGCATCGAGTGCTGCGCGCGGATCGCCGGGCGGCATCGGTTTGCCGAAGGCCTCGACCGTGCCCTCGTCTGCGACATAGTGGCCGAAGAGAATGTTCATCAGCGTCGTCTTGCCGGCGCCGTTCTCGCCGAGCAGCGCCACCACCTCACCGCGCGCGAGATCAAGCGAGATCGCGTCGTTGGCGACGAGCGACCCGAAGCGCTTGGTGATCGAGGCAAGGCGGAGGACGGTCATCTGGCGCGGCCTTCCCTTCTCCCCTTGTGGGAGAAGGTGTCGCCGAAGGCGACGGATGAGGGGTGCTGGACGGAATGAGAGGTCGGCGTTTCTTCCGACACCCCTCATCCGTCTCGGCCTACGGCCGATCCACCTTCTCCCACAAGGGGAGAAGGGGCGGCGGCGTCAGGCTCAGCTCGACTTCGGCTCCTCGTCGTTGATCGCGACGGTGAAGGACCCGTCCTTGATCGCCTTCTCCTTCTCGGCGACCTTGGCCATGACGTCGGCGGGCACCTTGCCCTCGAAGGTGCCGAGCGGGGCGATCGAGCAGCCGCCTTCCTTCATGAAGGAATAGACGCCGTAGTCGGCTGCCTTGAAGGTGCCGGCCTTGACCTCGGCGATCGCCTTGTCGAGCGTCGGTTCGAAGTGCCAGAGCGCGGAGGCGACGACGGTCTCCGGATAGTCCTTCTGCGTGTCGATGACGTTGCCGATCGCCAGCACGCCCTTTTCCTTGGCAGCGTCCGAGACGCCGAAGCGCTCGGCATACATCACGTCGGCGCCGGCATCGATCTGGGCGAAGGCGGTTTCCTTGGCCTTGGGCGGGTCGAACCAGGAGCCGATGAAGGCGACCTGGAACTTCGCGTCGGGCGCCGTCTCCTTCACGCCCGCCATGAAGGCATGCATCAGGCGGTTGACCTCGGGGATCGGGAAGCCGCCGACCATGCCGATGTTCTTCGACTTGGTCATCGCGCCAGCGATGATGCCGGTGAGGTAGGACGCATCCTGGATGTAGTTGTCGAAGGGCGCGAAGTTCGGCACTGCGTCGTCCGGCTTGAAGGACGAGCCCATCAGGAAGGCGGTGTCGGGATAGTCGGCGGCGACGGTGCGGGCGGCCTCCTCCACGCCGAACACCTCGCCGAGGATCAGCTTGTTGCCCGCCTCGGCATATTCGCGCATCACGCGCTCATAGTCGGTGTTGGAGACGTTCTCGGTCGCGACATAGTCGATGTCGCCGCGGTCCTTGGCCTTCAGCGCCGCCTGGTGGATGCGCGATACCCACTGCTGCTCGAACGGAACGGTATAGACGGCCGCCACCTTGAGCTTTTCCTGCGCAAATGCGCGGCCGGCAAGGCTCGGCATCGCGGCGAGCGCGGCACCGGCTCCGAGCGCCTGCATCAGGGCGCGACGCGTCACGATAAGATTGTTGGGTTTGTTCATGTCCACCACCTCTGGCTGCCCAAGGGACGAGATTGTCCCGCCTCACGATTTTTTATCGTTTGGACAAATCCTAAGCACGAGTCTGAACCTGCCGCAATCAAGTGCAGCGTGGCGTCACTACATTTGTCGGCGAACGGTGCAGGGCTGCAACGCAGCGATTGCCCGGCCTCAGATCTTCGGCCGGTCCGCCGGCGCTCCATACCATCCGCCAACCGCCTTTTCATACGCCATCGCGGCGCGGATCACGTCCTCGTCGCAATAGGTGCGGCCGACGATCTGCATGCCCGTCGGAACGTGGTTCTTCGCATGTCCCGTCGGCACGGAAATCACCGGGCAGCGGGAGAGCATGTTGAACGGCGTCGTCATCACCCAGCCGAGCGACGAGTTCACCGCCTTGCCGTTGATCTTCACCTCGTCCTTCGACTGGTCGTGGTCGGCGGGCACGGCGGCAAGCGCATTGGTGGGGCAGACAAAGACGTCGTAGTCCTCCAGCAACGGTCCGAGCGTCGAGTACATCTGCGCGGCGGTGTCCAGCGTGGCGACGAACTCCGTCGCCTTCGATGCCTGGCCGTCCTCGGCGAACTTACGGGTATAGGTGCACAGTTCGTCCGCATGCTCCTCCAGCAACCTGGCGAGCGAGGCGCCGAACAGGTGGTTGAGATAGGCCATGCCCATCTCGAGCGCGTTCTTCGGCCAACCGAGATCGACCTCCTCGACGGTCGCCCCGAGCGAACGGAAGACGTCCAGAGCCGCGCGGGTGTTCGTCTGAACCTCCCTGTCGACCTCGAACAGGCCGAGATCCATCGAGAAGGCGATCTTCCAGTTCTTGATCGGCTTGTATTTCGTCGGCAGCGTCAGCTTCGGGCGCAGGCTCGCAATGTCGCGCGGGTCCGGCCCGCACATCACGTTCTGGAGCAGGATCGTGTCCTCCACCGTCCGCGCCATCGGGCCGGTGTGGCAGTAGAAATCCAGGTTGAACGGCGGATCGTCCGGGTTGCGGCCGTAGGGCGGCTTGAAGCCGACGACGCCGCAGGCCGAGGCCGGGATGCGGATTGAGCCGCCGATGTCGGAGCCGGTGGCGATCGGCGCAAGGCCCGCGGCAAGCGCTGCGCCCGAGCCACCGGACGAGCCGCCCGGCGTGAACTTGGTGTTCCACGGATTGCGGGTGACGCCCCACAGCCTGGACCAGGTGTAGCCGGCGCAGGAGAACTCCGGTGTCGCGGTGCGGGCGTGCACGATGCCGCCCGCCGCCATGATCCGCTCATTGTTGGGCGAGGTCTTTTCCGCCACGAAATCCTTGAGGATCAGCGAGGCGTTCGAGGTCGGCTTGCCGGCGATGTAGCTCTCGTCCTTGACTGCGACGGGAAGACCTTCAAGCGGGCCGGTCTTCTTGCCTTTGGCGTATTTCGCCTCGGCCTTCTTCGCCAGCGCCAGCGCCTCGTCGTAGTGGGTGTAGGTGAAGGCGTTGATCTTATCCTTCGTCTTCTCCGCGCGGTCGATCACCGCCTTCATCAACTCGACCGGCGACAGCTTCTTCTTTTGAAGAGCGAGAGCGCCTCGGTGGCTGGCAGGTAGCAGAGTTCGAGATCGGTCATGACAGGGCCTCGGCAATGGCGTGAACGGCGGAGAGCGTCGCTGCGGACAATTCCGGACTGGTGAAGTCGGGCCAGCTCGACAGCTTTACCGTGACGACCCGGGCGTCGAAGTTGACGTGGATAAGCTGGCCGAAGACGCCGCGGCACTGGAGATTGCGGGTGCGCGGGTCCTCGATCCAGAACTGGTTGCGGTAGGACGCCTGCGGCATGTGGGTGCTGAACTGCGGGCCGTGCACGCCGCTTCGCGACGCGTCGATCCATTCGGCCGGCACGATGCCCGCGCCCTTGTCCAGCACCATCTGACCGAAGCGGCCGTAGTCGCGCAGCGTGGCGTTGAAGCCGCCGTCAGCGAGCGCATAGCCCGCCGAATCTACCGTGAAGCAGGCGCTCTCCTCGCAGCCGAGCTTCTGCCACAGCTCGTCCGAAACGAGCTGGGCCAGGCGCCTTCCGGTCACGCGCTCCATGGCGAAGGCGAGCACGTCGGTCTCGATGGAGCGATAGTCGAAGGCTTCGCCATGCGGCCGGTCGAGCGCCTTCAGCGTCAGGATCAGCTCCCAGACATGCGCGGGCCATTTGAAGCCGGGATCGGCACCCGGCGGGACAGGTTTCCAGCCGGAGGCGACGTCGATCTGTCCGATCTCTGAATAGGGATCAGTGTATTCCTCGCTGAAGTGCACGCCGCTCGTCATGTCGAGCACCTGCTGCAGCGTGGCGCCCTTCCAGGCCGTGTCGGCGAGTTCTGGCAGGTAGTCCGTGACCTTCCGCGACGGGTCGAGCAGGCCGCGGCCGACGAGGATGCCGGCGACGCAGGAGGTGATAGACTTCGCCATCGACTGCGAGAGGTGCAGCGTGCGCGGCGTCATGCCGTTGAAGTAGCGCTCATAGACGACCGCGCCGTCCTTCAGCACCAGGAAGCCGTCGGTGAAGGTCTCGTCGAGGAGGCCGGCGAGCGTCGAGGACGCACCCGGGACCGAGCGCACCGCCAGCATGTCGAGGTCTCGCTCCGCCCGCGGCAACCGCGAGGCGTGACCCGATCCCTTCCAGACCTCGACCGTCGGGAGAATCTCGCGGATGTGCTGGAACGACCAACGGTTCCACGGCGGCCGGTCCCAGTCGATGCGCGGCGGTATCATCGGGGGCGGCGAGCCCTGCATGATCGGCGGTCGCGGATCGGAGTTGCGGTAGGACGTCAATCGAACTTCCCATCCATGCCGACAATCGCTGCCGGCGCCTCTTCATCCGGCCACCTGGTTGCCACTTTCTCCCCGCCGGGGAGAAGGAGTCGGCGTCGACGTCCGCGATCTCCTCTCCCCTCGGGGAGAGGTCCGCCGAGCGAAGCGGAGGCGGGGTGAGGGGGACGCCCGTGCGGCCTGTCCGCGCCGCCCCTCATCTGCCTGCCGGCATCTTCTCCCCGCAAGCGGGGAGAAGAGCACCCGTCATTTCTGAACTTCGGTCCAGATCTTCGTATAGATCTCTTGCACCTCGGGCGCGCAGCGGAGCATGAACTTGCCCTTGTCGGCAAATTCGGCCGGGGTGACAATCTCCGGCGCGGTCGCCATCTCCGGCGGCATGAACTTCTCCGAACCTTTGATGCCGTTGGCATATTTGGCGAAATTGGAGATCAGCGCTGCATTCTCGGGCGCCATCACGTAGTTCAGGAACAGCTTGGCATTCTCGACGTTCTTGGCGTCCTTGAGGATGGCGGCGTTGTCCATCCACAGCGGATAGCCTTCCTTCGGATAGCCGTAGTGGATCGAGGCCTTGGCGTCGCGCATGCGCAGCGAGGCGCCGTTCCAGTTCACCGTGGCGGCATAGTCGCCCTTCGCCATGGCTTCGATGTTGCCGTAGTTCATCGAGATCCACTTGGTCTTGGCTTCGACCAGCTTGTCGCGGACCTTCTTGAGGATCTCCTTGTCGCCTGTGCAGGGCTCGCCGCCCATGTAGGTGATGGCAAGATGCATGACGTCGGCCATCTCCGGCACGACGTTGATCTTGCCTGCGAGCTCGGCCGGCGGGTCGAGGAAGATGGCGGAAGTGTTGATGTCGCCCTTGTAGACCGCGGTGTCGACCGACACGCCGGTGGAGCCCCACTGCCACGGAACCGTGTATTTGCGGCCCGGATCGAAGTCGACATCGACCCAGCGCGGATCGACGTTCTTGAAGTTCTCCATCTGGTTCGGGTTGCTTTCAAGCAGCAGGCCTTCCTCGACCCAGATCTGGACGTAGGAGGCGGACGGCACGACGATGTCGAAGCCGTGGCCACCCTGACGGATCTTGCCGAGCGCGGTGTCGTTGGAATCGTAGTCGGTGACGGTGACCTTGATCTTGTATTCGTCGGAGAACTTCTTGATCAGCTCGGGTGAGGTGTAGTTGCCCCAGTTGAAGATGTTGAGCTCGCCTTCGGCGCGGGCAAGGCCTGTCGAGGCAAGCAGCGCGGCTCCCAGCGCCGCGATCATGGTTGAACGTTTCATTTCGCTTCCTTTCCCTTCTGGATTGTCAGGTTCGTCGTCGGCTGATGAAGAAGAAGACGGTGACGATGAGGATCGAGATCGCCAGAAACACGGTCGAGATGGCGTTCATCTCAGGCGTCACCACGCGGCGTAGCTGGCCAAGCATGTAGGTGGGCAGCGTATCCTGGCCGCCTGATTTGACAAATTCGGTGATGACGACGTCGTCGAGCGAGATGACGAAGGCGAGCATGAGGCCGGCGATGATGCCGGGCCAGAGCAGCGGCAGCGTCACCCGGGTGAAGACCTTCCACGGCGTGGCGTAGAGGTCGGCCGCGGCCGTCTCCAGCGTCAGGTCCATGCTTTCCAGACGCGCCCGGATCGGCAGGTAGGCAAAGGGGATACAGAAGGCGGTGTGCGCGGCGATGAGGTAGCCGAGGCCGGAATAGCCGGTAGCAACCTTGATACGGGCGAACACGATGAGCAACGCCACGGCGGTGACGATCTCCGGGATCATCAGCGGCTGGTTGATGAAGGCGTATTTGAAGGTAAGGCCGCGATACGGCCGCGTCCGGGTGGTTGCAATCGCCGCCATCGTGGCTGCCACGGTCGCGATAACTGCGGCGACGGAGGCGATCTGGATGGAGCGGATCGAGGCATCGATGACCTGTTGGTTGTTCCAGGCCTGTCGAAACCATCGCAGCGAGAAACCCTGCCAGATCGCGACCGAGTTGCCTTCGTTGAAGGCGTAGACGACGAGGGTGAGGATCGGGATGTAGAGGAGGGCGAAGCAGATCATCGCAATGGTGGCGAAGCCGGGCAGCGCCCTGATGTCGAAGGTCGACCTAGCCATGCCGGCGGTCTCCCTGCGCGGCGTAGCGGACGTAGAACAGCAGCGCGACGGTGACGAGGACGGTCAAGGTCAGCGCAAGGGCGGCGCCTAGCGGCCAGTTGCGACCGGCGCCGAACTGCAGCTCGATCAGGTTGCCGAGCATCATCTGCTTGCCGCCTCCGAGCACCCGCGGCGTGACATAGGCGCCGAGCGAAGGGATGAAGACCAGGATGGAGCCGGCGATGATGCCGGGCTTCACCAACGGAATGATGATGCGCCGCAGGACCTGCAGCCGTGTGGCGTATAGGTCGTAGCCGGCCTCGACGAGACGGAAGTCCAGCTTCTCCATCGAAGCGTAGAGCGGCAGGACCATCAGGGGCAGGTAGACATAGATCATGCCCAGCGCGATCGCCCAGTCGGTATAGAGGATCTGCACGGGGGCCGAGACGATGCCCGACCAGACGAGAAGGCTGTTGAGCAGGCCCTCGTTGCGGATCACCTCCTGCACGGCGAAGGTGCGGATGAGGAGGTTGGTCCAGAAGGGGATCGTGATCAGGAACAGCCAGAGCGCTTGGGTCTTCTCGGACCGCGTGGCGATGAAATAGGCGGTCGGAAAGCCGACGATCAGCGTCAGGATCGTGGTGAGGAAGGACAGCCATACCGAGCGCAGGAAGATCGACAGATGCGCGTCGGCGATGCCCAGCGTGTCGTCGAAGATGTCGCGCTGCAGGAAGACGCCGACCCATGCGTCGGTGGAGAACTGCCACCTGACGTCGCCATAGGGGCCGGGCGTCAGGAACGAATAGATCAGCACCACGAGAAGCGGGCCGATGCCGGCCAGGAAGATGATCACGAGCGCCGGGGTGGAGAGCAGCCAGCGCTTGCGGATATCGTCCTTCTCGGCCCTGGCTGCGATCTCCGCGGCTGTCGTCATCGCCTCAATCCTTCAGCACCTGGGCGGCGTCGTCGGCGATGGCGATGCCGACGCGCTCGCCCGTTTCGAACCCGCAGGCGGCGCTGCGCGAATTCTGCTGCCGGGCGATGAAGACGCCGCCACTCTCCAGCCTGACATGGATGTTGGTGTCGGTGCCGAAGTAGACGATGGTCTCGACCGTGCCCGGCAGATGTCCCCCCTCCTTGACGACGCGCGCATGCTCCGGCCGCACGACGATGGTGGCCTCGCCGGAGGGAACGAGCCCCTCTGCATAGGTCGCTGGGATGGTGTTGCCGGAGGGCAGCGTCACGGTTGCCTTGCCGCCGGATGCCGAGACGATCTTCGCGACGACGAAATTGGTCTCGCCGATAAAATCCGCGACGAAGCGCTCCGCTGGCTTGTCATAGATGTCCCACGGCGTGCCCACCTGCAGGATCTTGCCCGACGACATGACCGCGATGCGATCGGACATCGTCAGCGCTTCCTCCTGGTCGTGGGTGACGAAGATGAAGGTAATGCCGGTCTCGTGCTGGAGGCGCTTCAGTTCGATCTGCATCTCCTTGCGCAGCTTGTAGTCCAGCGCGGAGAGCGGCTCGTCGAGCAGGAGCACTTTCGGCTGCGGCGCCAGTGCCCGGGCGAGCGCCACGCGCTGCTGCTGGCCGCCGGAGATCTGGCTGGTCTTGCGGTTCTTCAGCACCTCCATGCGCACCAGCTTCAGCATCTGGTCGACGCGGGCAGCGACCTCGCCCTTCGGCTTGCCGAGCATTTCGAGCCCGAACCCAATGTTCTGGGCGACCGTCATGTGCGGGAACAGCGCGTAGGACTGGAAGACGGTGTTGACGGGCCGCTTGTAGGGCGGCAGCGGCGCAATATCGTCGCCGTAGAGCAGAATCTGTCCGTCGGTCGGGAAGTCGAAGCCGGCGATCAGTCTCAGAAGCGTGGTCTTGCCGCAGCCCGAGGGGCCGAGCAGGGTGAAGAATTCGTTCTCGCGTATGACGACCGAGACGTTGTCGAGCGCTGCCACCCGATCGGCGCCTGAGCCGAAGACTTTTGAAACCGCGCGAACGTCGATTGCGTTCCTATCCGGATTGGCCGGCACGATATCCCCTGTTTTTGCTTCCGCTCTTGGCGGCGGTTGCGGCTTCGATGTCAGCACAAGGCATGGGCCTTGGCAATGGCGACTTTGAATCTCCGTTCAATGTGCTCCAAGCAAGGTGCGTGCCGGGTGCATTTGCCGGCCTCACCGTGCACTCCGCCGGTTCCTCTGACCAAAGGCGCGGCAGACTGCCTGAAACTCGGGCGCATGCGTCCGCGATGGGGCGGTGCCGGAACCCATTCATGCCTCGTGGGTGACGGTGCCGCCACAAACCGTCAGCACCGGACGGACCTCGTGCAGCGCCTCGGGATCAACCGCCTCCACGTCGTGCGACAGGACGACGAAGTCGGCGAGATAGCCCGGCTTCAGCCTGCCCTTCGAGGCTTCCGCGAATTCCGTGTAGGCACCCTCGACCGTGTAGCCGGCGATCGCCTCGTGCAGCGAGTAGCTGTGGTCCGGCAGGCCCTCCGCCCAGGGCTTGCGAAGCATCGCCGACTGGATGCCGAGGATCGGATCGACGTTCGACACCGGCCAGTCGGAGGCGAACACAACGTGCGCGCCGGTGTCCTTCAGCGTGCGCCAGGCATAGGCGAGCCGCCAGCGGTCGCGGCCGATGCGCGAGACGGTCGGCTCCAGCGGCAAGCCTTGAGAGCCAGGCGGATGCGGCGGCTGCATCGAGCAGATCACGCCGAGTTCGGCGAAGCGCGGCACGTCGGCATCGGTCGTCACCTCGATGTGCTCGATGCGGTGGCGGCTGTCGCGCCTGCCGTTGGCCTTCTGCGCCGCCTCGTAGCCGTCGAGCACGGAGCGCACCGCGCCGTCGCCGATGGCATGCACGGCGATCTGCAGGCCGCGGCGGTCGATCTCGGTGGCGATGCGGGCGAATTCGTCGGCGGGAAACAGCGGCTCGCCGACCCAGTTGGGGCGGTCGGCATAGGGCTCGACCATGACGGCCGTCCACGAGTCCAGCACGCCGTCCATGAAAAGCTTGACGAAGCCCGACTTCAGCCACTCGTCGTCGAAGCGGCGGGTCATCTCGGAGGCGCGGTCGAGATCGGAGAGATGCATGAAGTTCTTGTAGTGGAATGGCACCCGGGCGCGGCAGAGCAGCCTGCCCTCGTCGCGCAGTTCCGACAGAAGCTCCAGTGTGTAGGCGTTGCCGTCCATGTTGTGGAAGGAGGTGATGCCGTGGCGCGCCGCGTGCTTCAGGCCCTCCAGCAGCACGGCGCGATCGGCGGCGCGCTCCGCGGCGGTCGGCGGCGTTTCGGGCTCGCCGCCGGTCGAAATGCCGAGGCGCAGCCGCGTCTCGCCGGCCAGCGCCATCACCGGCCCCATCGCCTCGCTCTCGCGCAGCTCGCCCTCGGCCAGCCCGTCGGCGCCCATGACGATCTCGTTGCCGGGGCCAAGCGTTCTCCCGTGCAGTATGCCGGCCATCTCCAGCGCCCTGGTGTTCGCCCACATCGTGTGGTGGTCGGGCGAGGACATGGCGAAGGGGCGGTCGGGCAGGATTCGGTCGAGATGGTGCCGCGTTACCGGTTCGGTCTCGGACAGGATCGTGTAGTCGGCACCCTGCGCCTGCAGCACCGGCCTGTCGGGATTGGCAGCCGCGAAGTCCCGCACCTTTCGCGACAGCTCGTCGAAGCCCTTCACGCCGAAGAGCTGCAGGTGGCCAAGCTCGGCGGCGCCGAGCAGGATGTGCAGATGGCTTTCGATGAAGCCTGGCAGCACCGACTTGCCCGCGGTGTCGATCCGCTTCGCGCCAGGACCGGCAAGCGCCTCCGCCTCGGCGCGGCTGCCGACCGCGAGGATGCGCCCGTTCGCGACCGCCATCGCCTCCGCCGCCGGATTGCCCTCGTCCATGGTGAGGATCCGCGCGTTGGTGACGATCATGTCTGCCTGCAAGATGAGGTTCCCCTTTATCGTTGCGACCAGGCTAGCACCGCTTCCGCGCATCGCGCCATCGGGCGATTTTTGGTCCAGATGGAGTTTCGCGGTAGGCCAGACAGCCGACTTGCAGACGGCGAAGCAAAGCCGCTAGCCTTTGGTCGCCGTCCAAGCCCCCTCGCCTCGTCAGGATTCAACGCATGAAGACAATCTACTCGCCCCGCCATCATGGCCATGCCGGCAATGTCGAACTGGTCGCTGGTGCGGTCGTGCCGGCCTTCGAGATGCCGTCGCGGGCGGAGTATGTCAGGTCACGGGTCGAGGCGGTGAAGCTCGGGCCGATCCTTGCGCCTGACGAGCACGACATCGCCATTGCCAAGCGCGTGCACCGCGCCGATTTCATCGACTTCCTGCCGACGGTGTGGCCGCTCTGGATGGAATCCGGTCGCGACGGCACGGCGATGCCGTTCACCTGGCCGACCCGCGGCCTGCGCGGCGACGTGCGGCCGAAAGGCATCGACGCGCAGCTCGGCTATTATTCCTTCGACGCCGGCGCCACCTTCGTCGCCGGCACCTGGGATGCGATCAAGTCGTCGCACGACGTGGCGATCACCGCCGCCGGTCTCGTGCAGGCGGGCGAGCGCGCCGCCTTCGCGCTCTGCCGCCCGCCGGGACACCATGCGGGCGCCGCCTTCGCCGGCGGCTACTGCTTCATCAACAATGCCGCGAGCGCTGCGCAATGGGTCATCGACCAGGGCGCGAAACGCGTCTCCATCCTCGACGTCGACTACCACCATGGCAACGGGACGCAGGAGATCTTCTACCGTCGCGGCGACGTGCTGGTGGTCAACCTGCATGGCGACCCGATGGTCGAATACCCCTTCTTCCTCGGCCATGCCGACGAGCGCGGCGAAGGGCCGGGCGAAGGCTTCAATGTCAACTATCCGATGCCTTGGGGCACAAGCTGGGAGGCGTGGAGCGCCGCACTCGAGGACGGCTGCCGCAGGATAGCGGACTATGCCCCCGACGTGTTGGTCGTCTCGCTCGGCGTCGACACGTTCGAGAAGGACCCGATCTCCAAGTTCAGGCTGAAGACGGAAGACTATCCAAAGATCGGCCGCCGCATCGCGCAACTCGGCCTGCCGACGCTGATCGTGATGGAAGGCGGCTATGCCGTCGAGGAAATCGGCGACAACGCCGTCGGGGTGCTGACGGGATTTGAGGACCGGTGATGCAGGAGGTGAACAAGGTCACGCTCGGCGTCGTGCAGTTCGCCTGTTCGGACGACGTGGCGGAGAACGTCGCGACCGCCTCGCGGCTGGTCAGACAAGCGGCGGCCGAAGGCGCCAACATCGTCGTCGTGCAAGAGCTCTTCGAGGGACACTATTTCTGCCAGGAGGAGAATCCGGCCCATTTCGACCGCGCCCGTCCGATCGAAGGCCACCCGACGCTGGCGGCGATGCAGGCGCTGGCGGCAGAGCTCGGCGTGGTCATTCCCGTCTCGCTGTTCGAGCGGAAGAACCAGGCCTATTACAACACCGTCGTGATGGTGGACGACCACGGCGCCGCGCTCGGCATCTACCGGAAGACGCACATCCCGGACGGGCCGGGCTATTCGGAGAAATTCTACTTCAATCCGGGCGATACCGGCTTCAAGGTGTGGCCGACCCGCTTCGGCACGATCGGCGTCGGCATCTGCTGGGACCAGTGGTTTCCGGAGACGGCGCGTTCGATGGCGCTGCTGGGAGCGGAATTCCTGCTCTATCCGACCGCGATCGGCTCGGAGCCCGGACGACCCGATTTCGATTCCATGGAGCACTGGCGCATCACCATGCGCGGGCATGCGGGGGCAAACCTGATGCCTGTCGCGGCGGCCAACCGGACCGGGACGGAAGTCGTCAACGGCCGCAGCCAGACTTATTACGGCTCGTCCTTCATTGCCGGGCCGCAGGGCGAACTGCGGGCCAGCGCGGGACGAGAGGGCGAGGCGGTGCTGACGGCGAGTTTCGACCGGGCGATCATGCGCAACGAGCGCGCGGCGTGGGGGCTGTTCAGGGATCGCAGGCCAGAGCTGTACGGGACGCTGGCGGGGTCGGATGGGGGCTAGCAGGCCGGCCAGTCTTCGGTCGGCGCCCTCCCTTCCCCCGACGGTGCCCGGCGAAGCCGGGTGGATGGGGTGACCTGCAATGGTGGAGCTTCACCGCCCTCAGGCGGAGCCCGCTGCCTCCGGCAGCTCCCACCCGCTCGCCGCCTTTCATCGTGCCATTGGCACGATGAATTCGCCTCCGGCGAACCGGCGTCTCACCCCACGAATGCCCTTTCCAGCACGAACTCCGCCGGCGCCGAGTTGGAACCTTCGGTGAAGCCGCGGGCTTCGAGCAGGCTCGCGACGTCCTTGATCATCGCCATCGAGCCGCACAGCATCACCCGATCGGTGGCCGGGTCGAGCGGCGGGATGCCGAGGTCGGAGAACAGCTTGCCGTTCTCGATCAGCGTGGTGATGCGGCCCATGTTGGGCGTCTCCTCGCGCGTGGTGGTCGCATAGTAGACGAGCTTGCCGCCTGCCATCTCGCCGATCAGCGGGTCCTCACTCGCCATCGCGGCGAGCTCGTTGCCGTATTGCAGGTCGGCGGCGTCGCGGCAGGTGTTGGTGAGGATGACCTGTTCGAACTTCTCATAGGTCTCGGGCTCGCGGATCAGGCTGGCGAAGGGCGCAATGCCGGTGCCGGTGGCGATCATGAACACGCGCTTGGCAGGCGTCAGCGCGTCGAGCACCAGCGTGCCGGTCGGCTTCGGCCGAAGCAGAACGATATCGCCCGGCTGGATCTTCTGCAGATGCTGCGTCAGCGGGCCGTCCTGCACCTTGATCGAATAGAATTCGAGCTCGTCGTCCCAGGCAGGGCTCGCGACCGAATAGGCGCGGTAGATCGGCTTCTCGGCATTGGGCAGGCCGATCATGACGAACTCGCCCGAGCGGAAACGCAGACTCTGCGGCCGGGTGATGCGGAAGGAGAACAGCCGGTCGGTATAGTGCGTCACCGACACCACGCGCTCGGCATGCACGTTCGCGGGGATCGGGAAAGGAAGCGCGGAAACAGTCGCGTCCTTCGTGACGGCAGCGTCTTGCATTCGGTCTTTCCTTGTCACAGGCTTGCGCCGGGAGGATGGAGCGGGCAGGCGCCGGGTGTATCGATCTGCCGGGGCGCACGGGCGATGATCGAGGTCGCCTTGCCTGCCCGGATTATTAGTATGCCTGTGTTTTTCGGGTCAAGTCGCGCCAATGGTCGCCCGTTCCAAATTGCGCCCGCGGTAAAGTTCCTCATTCCGGATTCAGTCGATGTCAGAGAAAGTGCGGGCAAGCAGTGAATATGTGGTGGCCGGAATCGATGTGGGGGGCACCTTTACCGACCTCATCCTGATCGACGGTGAGGGCGGGGGCAAGGTCCACGTCGCCAAGACCCCGACCACGCTCGACAACCAGGCTTTCGGCGTGGTTTCCGCACTCAGCGCGACCGGCTTTCCGATCGGCCGGATCGACCTGATCGTCCACGGCACCACCACAACCACGAACGCCGTGCTGGAGCGGCGGCTGGCGAAGACCGGCCTGATCACCACGCAGGGCTTCCGCGACGTTCTGGAACTCGGGCGCCGCACCCGGCCCAATGCCTATGGCATGACCGGCACGTTCGTGCCGGTAATTCCGCGCAACCTGCGCCTCGAGGTTCCCGAGCGGGTGGAGGCGTCGGGCGCGGTGCGCACGCCGCTCGATGAAGAGGCGATGCGCGCGGCCGTCTGGCGGCTGGTCGAGGCCGGCTGCGAATCGCTGGTGATTCATTTCCTGCATGCCTACGCCAATCCGGCGCACGAGAAGCGCGCCGCCGAGATCGCGGCCGAGCTCTGGCCGAACGACCACATCACCACCGGCCATTCCCTCCTGTCAGAGGCTCGCGAGTTTGAACGCGGGGTGACAGCGGCCGTCAATGCCTCGGTACAGCCGATCCTGAAGCGCTATGTCGAGCGGCTGCGCGGCGAACTGGCCGCGCGCGGCTACAGCCGCGACTTCCTGATGATGAACGGCAATGGCGGCATGATTTCCGCCCGCTACGTCACCAACGAGGCGGCCAAGACAGTGATGTCCGGCCCCGCCTCCGGCGTCATGGCCGCCGCCTATACCGGCCGCCGCGCCGGCTTCCCGAACCTTGTCACCTATGACATGGGCGGAACCTCGACCGATGTGGCGCTGATCCGCGGCGCGCAGCCGGCGGTCTCGAACGAGATCGAGATCGAATACGCCATGCCGATCCACGTGCCGATGGTCGACGTGCACACCGTGGGCGCCGGCGGCGGCTCGATCGCGCGCATCGACGATGCCGGTCTGATCCGCGTCGGACCGGAAAGCGCCGGGGCAACACCCGGCCCGGTCTGCTACGGGCGCGGCGGCACGGAGCCGACGATCTCCGACGCCAACCTGATCCTCGGGCGGCTCAACCCGAAGCGGTTGCTTGCGGTCGATTCGCCGGTGGGCGTGCCCGACATCGAGGCGATCTTCGCCGAAAGGCTCGGGGGACGCATCGGCGTCGGCGCGACCGAGGCGGCGGGCGCGGTGCTGCGCATCGCCAATCTCAAGATGGCCGGCGCGATCCGCATGGTGTCAATCTCCAAGGGCCACGATCCGCGCGACTTCGCTCTGTTCGCCTTCGGCGGCGCCGGGCCGCTGCATGCAACCGCGCTGGCGCGCGAGCTCGGCATCCCCAAGGTGCTGGTGCCGGCGCGGCCGGGCATCACCAACGCGCTCGGCTGTGTGGTGGCCGACATGCGGCACGACTTCGTCAACACGCTGAACCAGCCCGTCGCCGCGCTGGACGAGGCGAAGGCCAGGACCATCCTCGCCCGCCAGGTGGCCGAGGGGCGCGAGCTGATCGCGAAGGAAGCAGTGAAGCCGCAGACGATCCGCGTCGTCCATTCCGCCGACATGCAGTTCGTCGGCCAGACGCATCTGCTCAACGTGCCCCTGCCCTCGCCGGAGGTGACGCGGGCGCATCTGCAGGACCTGTTCGAGAAGGCCTACTATGCCCGCTTCCGGGTGAAGCTGCCGGAAATCCGCGCCGCACTCGTCAACCTCAACACGTCGGTCATCGGCGTGCGCGGCGAGGTCGACCTGTCGACGCTGATCGATCCGGCCGGCCGCGCCGATAGCCTCGCAGGCGCATTGGTGGAAACACGCCGTGTCTGGTTCGACGGCAGATGGCTCGACACACCGGTCTACGCCCGCGAGAAACTGCCGCCCGGCGCCGCCTTCACGGGCCCGGCGATCCTCGAACAGCTCGACGCCACGACGGTCGTGGAGCCGGGCGACCGGGTGACGAGCGACCAGGAAGGCAACATCATCATCGAGGTGAAGCGGACATGACAACGCTCGACGCCATCACGCTCTCCGTCATCCAGGCGGGCCTGCAGCAGGTCTGCGACGAGATGGACCTGACCTTCTCGCGCGCCGCCTTCTCCCCGGTCATCGCGGAGGCCAACGACCGCTCCGACGGCATTTACTCGGCCGAGGACGGCTCGCTGATCGCGCAAGGGATCGGCGGGCTGCCGGTCTTCGTCGGCGTCATGCAATATTCGACCCGCACGCTGATCGAGATGATCCGCGATGGCAAGGCCGCGCAGCCGGAGCCGGGCGACATCTACATCGTCAACGACCCCTATCTCGGCGGCACGCATCTGATGGACGTGCGCTTCGTCAAGCCGGTGTGGCGCAACGGCCGGATCTTCTGCTGGCTGTCCAATACCGGCCACTGGCCCGACATCGGCGGCGCGGTGCCGGGCGGCTTCTCCGCCTCGGCCACCTCGGTCGAGCAGGAGGGGCTAAGGCTGCCGCCGGTGAAACTTTACAAGAAGGGCGTGATGGACCCGGAGATCCACGCCATTATCGCCTCCAACATCCGCGTGGCAGACCAGCGCATCGGCGATATCAAGGCACAGGCGGCGGCGCTGATGGTCGGGCAGGACCGGCTCTACGAGTTGCTCGACCGCTACGGGGACAAGACCGTCACCGATGCGATCGCCGAGTTGCGCCGCCGCGCGGCCGAGCAGATGCGGGCGCGGATCGCGGAGATGCCGGACGGCATCTACAGGTCGAAGGCCTTCGTCGATTCCGACGGCGTGGTCGACCAGCCGCTCACGATCGCGCTCGCGGTCGAGAAGCGCGGCGACACGCTTACCTTCGATTTCGCCGGCTCCAGCCCGCCCTGTGCCGGGCCGATGAACAGCGTGCTGGCGACAACTCTGTCGTCGGTCTACCTCGCGATCCGACACATCTTCCCGGATGTGCCGTTGTCGGCCGGCGCGTTCGAGCCGCTGGTCGTCAATCGGCCGGAAGGGACCTTCCTCGATGCGCATTATCCACGCCCGGTCTCGGGCTGCGCGGCGGAGGTGTCGCAGCGCATCGCCGAGGCCGTCTTCGCAGCGATGGTGCAGGCGCTGCCCGACCAGGTGACGGCCGCGCCGGCCGGCTCCAGCGGCAATTTCGCGCTGGGCGGCCACGACCCGGCGCGCGGGCGGGACTTCGTGATGTACCAGATCTCCGGCGGCGGCTATGGGGGGGAGTGCCGCCGCCGACGGGCTGTCGAACGGATGCTCGACCATCGGCATCTCCAAATCGCCACCGGTGGAGGTGATGGAGCAGGCCTTCCCGGTGCTCTACCGCCACTACGCGCTGCACGAAGGCTCCGGCGGGGCCGGCCGGCACCGCGGCGGCTTCGGCCTTGCCTACGAAATCGAGCTCCTGCGCGGCACGGCGCGCGCATCCTTTGTCATGGATCACGGCCGCACCGGCCCGCTCGGCGCGCTCGGCGGCGAGAACGGCGGCCTCAACAGGGTGAAGGTGATCCGAAACGGCAGGGAGCACGTGCCGCCGCATCTGTCGAAGGAGCAGGACATCCCGCTTGCCGCGGGCGACCGGGGCACAGGTGAAGACACCTGGTGGCGGTGGCTACGGCGACCCGCGGCAGCGCGAGCGCGCGCTCGTCGCCCACGACGTCGCGATGGGCTACTACGACGCGGAAGAGGCCGAAGCGCGCTTCGGCCCCCTGGGATGACATTTCCAAGCGGGCGAGTCGTCCCGTTCAGCTGATCTTGTTCAGGAGCCGCAGCAAGGTCTGCGATTCACGGCTGGTCAGTGGTTGCAGCGTGGTGAGGCTGATGTTTTGCGCCACCGGCGCGAGGCGGGCGAAGGTCTCCCGCCCCGCCGGCGTCAGCGACACCACGATCCTGCGGCGATCCTCCTTGTCCTCCGCCACCGACACGAGGCCCCGCAGCTTGAGCCGGTCGATCACGCCCTTGATCGTCGCCGCGTCCATCGCGACCAGCTGGCCGAGATAGTTCTGTGAACACTCGCCAAGGTCGTGAAGCTTGGAGAGCGCGGCGAACTGCGGCGGCGTCAGATCACCGATCTGGGAAGAGAAGATCGCGACATGGCGCTGGTGCGCCTTGCGCAATATGAAGCCTATCTGCTCCTGGAGATTATAGGCGTCCGCCGAACCATCGCTGTCGGACGGACCCAACATATCGTTGTTGCCCATCACCGCAAACCGTCCTCCCCTTTCGCCTGGGAAGCCTCCAGGCCACCCATGCGACTGTGAATCCGGGGACCGGACGACATGACTAGGCAGTATAGAATCTCGTCGGGACGCGGTCCGTCGGGAATATTTACTGTCATAGCATCAAAATGACTTCTGACATAGGCCGCATTTGTGTGCCCCAGCGGCACGTCAAGAGAACTCCCGAACCCTCCGACTTTCATTGCAGATGGAACTATTGCCTTCGTCGCAGGCAAACGCTCGCGCATTGCGTAGCCTCCAGGCACATGCCAGAGCGCACCGTGCTCGATCTCGCCGGCCGAGCCGACGATCGCACCCTTGCCGTAGCCGTCGATCAGAGAGACGTCTCCGCCGAGAGCGGCAATGAGCTTTTCCGTCAGCAGCGCGCCGAGCGGCTTGAGGTCTTCCATCGCCGGTTGCAGGTTGGGCTCGAAACGGCCGGCGAAGGGGTTGTGGACCAGCGCGAGAGCCGCTGCGCGCCGGCGCGGGACGGTCGCTGGAGGCCCCCCATCATGAAAGATTTCTTCACTTACGAGCGCAATTTTGCGGATAGGAAAGTCTGTCATATCAAAAAACGTTCATTTGTTTGCAAATTATTGTGAGGAACTGCAAGAAACTTGCCCTTGGGATGATACAGGCGGACGCCGATATCAGGCAAGCCGTCCGCCTCCCTACTTTCGGTCGGAAAGCGATTGCAGCCTTCGCCCCGCTACCGGCGCTAGCCGTTCGGGCGATAGAGGAGTCCGGCCTCGGCCGTCACGCAGGACGTCCCTGCCAGGAACAGCGCCGCTCCCTCGATCAGGCCGGCTTCGGCAAGCTCCCCTGCTTCCGCAAGGCCGCGGGCAAGGGCTTCGTGTATTTCCTCGGGAGAGAGCACGCCCACATCGGTCGTGACCAGTCTTTCGCCAAGATCACTGTCCGGCTGCAATGAAGAAGCGGCCATGCGGGTAATCGCCGGATGGCCGGGAAGATCAACGGCGTTGGCGATCACCGTCGCCGCCGCGTCGGCCGCCGCACCGTCGCGGGCGAGCACGGTGACGGCATCGGCAATGCCAAGCGAGAAGGAGCGGCCGCGCCAGCCGCTGGTGGCCACGCCGCGCACGGCGGATGCATGCGGGATGACCAGCCGGTCGCCGAAGCCGTTGCTCGTGCCCGCGATCGCCAGGCGAATGCTCTCGCCGGGGGCGAGATGCAGCGCGATGTCGCCGCCGTCGTTGACATAGGCCCTGTCGAGCGTCCGCCCCGCAACCATCGCGGCAAGCATCTCGTCGGCGACCGATCCGGCGACCGCCGCCATCGGCGTGATGAATCGCCCCGAGAAGCGGCAGACCGCACTTTCCATGCGCCGCGCCGTCGGCCCGTCGAACGGGCGCGGTCTCGGACCTGCGGGGCGGCGCAGTTCGGGCAGCTCGGCGACAAGTTCGGAGAGGATCGTCCCGAAGCGATCGGCAGCCTGGGCGTAGGCGCTGGCGACCTCGCCGGGATCGCCCCACGCCTCGACGATCAGGTCGATGGGGCCGTGGTTCATGTGCAGACGCCGGCCGTCGGGCAGCCAGGCGACCTGCGGACTGCCCGTCAAGGCCTGGACCGCAGGTGGGCAAACGGCGGCCAGTCGTTGCCCCTCGGCGCGGCGGCGACGCGGCGCTCGTTCAGGAACTCGCCGCCCCGTGCGATGACATCCTCGACGCTGCGGATCTCCGACAGGTGGCCGCCGAGTTGCTCATAATGGTCGCGGCGCAGCGTGAACTCGATCGGCGCGACTAGCGCCGGCGTCGGAACATAGCCGAAGGCGTTGTCCGGCAGACGGGTGACGTCGACCATCAGCGTGATACCGCCACCCGGCCAGACATAGACCGGCGCGCCGCCGCAAGTGACGTAGGTCTCGAGCCGATGCACCGAGCGGGTCAGGTTGACCGGGTTCTCGGTCACGCCGGACCTGAGGCTGCCGCCCGCGCCACCGACGAAGAGCACCGAGCAGAGCGCCGGCTCGCTGTTGTCGGCGATGAGTTCGACCGATTTGCGCAGGCGGTCCGGAAACGGCTTCTCCACCGGTTTTAGGTCGCCGTCGAGTTCGTAGTAGCCGAAATGCTCGCCGGTGGTGGACACCATCAGGATCGACAGGCCGGGCCGCGCGCCCTTCTTCGCATTCCAGTCGCCGAGTATGTCGAGCGGGTTCTGCAGCCTTGTACCGCCCCAGCCGGTGCCCGGCTCAGACACCTTGAAATAGCGGCCCGGCGTGGAGCGCCGGCCGATGATCTTGATGCCGGTATCTTCCCAGCCGAGCACTTTGCCGGCCTGGTGCTCGGAGACGACGCCGGTGATGTGGTCGTCCACGACCACGACCTCGTCGACGAGCCCGCGCCACTGGCTGGCGAACATGCCGATCGTGGCCGAGCCGCAGCCCACGCGCATGCGGTGCTCCGTCGTGCCGCTGATGACCGGCGGCTTGCCCGCCTGGACGAGACACGGTCTCGCCGTCGTCGATCGACAGCTCCACGGCCTGCTTGTTGACGAGCGAGAGCAGCGTCTCGCAGGTGACGCGGCCCTCCGACTTCGAGCCGCCGGTCAGATGCGCCACGCCGCCGAGAGACAGCATCTGCGAGCCGTATTCCGCGGTCGTGACATGTCCGACCGCCTCGCCTTCCACGCGCACCACGGCGCGCTCCGGCCCGATATGACGATCGGTGTCGATCTTCACCTTGACGCCGCAATAGGAGAAGATGCCCTCGGTCACCACGGTGACGAGATCGACGCCCTCGACCTCCTGCGAGACGATGAACGGGGCTGGCTTGTAGTCGGGATAGGTCGTACCCGCGCCGATAGCGGTGACGAAGCGGCGGTCGGTGTTGACCGGATTGCCGTCCCACGGCTGGCCCTTCTCGAACGGCACCAGCGGCCGGCCGGCCTCCACCGCGTGGTCGAGGATCGTCACCGGATCGCAGCGGATGATGCGGCCGCCGGAATTGCCATAACGGTCGCAGGCGCCGGTGCGACCGTCGGCGATGTAGCACATGACCGGACAGGCATCGCAACGGATCTTGTCCGCCGCCTTCTTCTCGTCGGGCATATGGGATTCGAAGCGTTCGGCGAGCTCGTTCATGGGGTCGGCTCCTTCGACCGGATCGCCGCCAGCACCCGCGACGGGGTCGCCGGCACCTTCGTGACCAGCACGCCCGTAGCGTCGCGTATGGCGTTCAGGATCGCGGGCGCGGTGGGGATGAGCACATGTTCGCCGAGCCCCTTGGCACCGAAGGGGCCTTCCGGGTCCGGCACCTCGACGATGATCGTCTCGATCGGCGGAACGTCGCCGATGGTCGGGATCAGGTAGTCGTGCAGGTTCTCGGTGCGGCCGGGGATGTATTCCTCCATCAGCGCCAGCCCGATGCCCTGCGCGATGCCGCCTTCGACCTGGCCCTGCACCAGCAGCGGGTTAACGGCGCGGCCGACATCGTGCGCGGCCGTGATCTTGATGAGCCGCACGGTGCCGAGCGCCATGTCGACCTCCAGTTCGACCAGCTGCGCCCCGTAGCCGTAGACGGCATAGGGAACGCCTTGCCCCTTCGCGTCGAGCGGCAAGGTCGGCGGGTCGTAGCTCTCCTGCGCCGAGAAGGCATAGCCCAGCGCATCCGGCGGCAGGGACGCAAGATCGATCCGCCGGGTCGCCTCGCCCTCGCTGACCGTCAGCGCCGCGCCGTCGAGCTGCAGCCGCCCGGCCGCCGACACGTTGGCGAAGCGAAGGATCGCCTCGCGCAGCGCGGTGGCCGCCTTCTGTGCCGCCTTGCCGGACACGAAGGTCTGGCGCGAGGCCGACGTCTTGCCGGCATCCGGCGTCAGCGCGGTGTCGGCGCCGACGAGGCGAAACTTCGCCAGCGGCAGGCCGAGCGCATCGGCCGCAATCTGGGCGATGACCGTGTTCGAGCCCTGGCCGATGTCGATCGCGCCCTGGTGCAGCACCACCGCGCCGTCGGCCGAGATGCCAATGCGCATGGTGGAGGGATTGGGCAGCGAGGTGTTGCCGCAGCCATACCAGCAGGAGGCGATGCCGATGCCGCGGCGGCTCTGGCCGTCCCTCGCATTGGCGGCGCGTGCCTCCGCCTGCGCCCTCTCCCAATGCGGCTTCAGCGACTCCAGGCAGGCCTCGATGCCGACGCCGGAGGCGAGATGCTGGCCGGTGACCGTGCTGTCGCCGTCGCGCAGCGCATTGCGAAGGCGGAATTCCAGCCGGTCGATGCCGAGCTTCATGGCGAGCTCGTCGTAGAGAGCTTCCTGCATGATCGTCGCCTGCGGCACGCCGAAGCCCCGGAACGCGCCCGAGACGGGCCCGTTGGTATGCACCGCTCGGCCGAGGGCGCGGTAGTTGGGCGTGAGATACGGCCCCGAGGCATGCACCGGCACGCGGTTGGCCACGGTCGGCCCCCAGCTGGCATAGGCGCCGGTGTTGAAGTCGCCTTCAAAGACCATGCCGGCGACCTTGCCGGAGGCGTCCGCGCCGATCGCCGCCCGCATCCGGGCCGGGTGGCGCTTGGTGGTCGACATCATCGATTCCTGCCGGCTGTAGACCATCCGCGCCGGCCTGCCCGTCTTCAGCGCGACGAGGCCGATCAGCGGCTGCACCGACACGTCGAGCTTGGAGCCGAAGCCCCCACCGGTCGCGGTGGGTATGATGCGAACGCGCTCGGGCGGCAGGCCGAGCACGGTCGCCGTGTCGTCGCGGTCGATGGCCGCACTCTGCGTGCACGCGCGCACCACCACCGTATCGCTATCCATCCAGGCCGAGCCCGCCTCGGGCTCGATATAGGCATGCTCCACGAAGGAAGTCTCGATCTCCGCCGAGGCGACGACGGCGGCGCGCGCCAGCGCCGCCTCCGGATCGCCGCGCTCCACCGCGCCTTGCGCGAGGATGTTGCCGGGACGGGCGGCATGGATCAGCTCCGCACCCTCGCGCCGGGCCTCCACAGGGTCCAGCATATGTGGCAGCGGCGTCCATTCGATCGGGAAGGCGGCGAGGTCGAGCTCTTCGATCGCAGCCTTCTCGCCGGCCACCAGGGCGACCGCCTCGCCCCGGAATCGCGCGACACCGTCGGCCAGCGCCGGCTGGTCGGCATAGGCCGCGATCACGCCGAAGCGGTTGCGGCCGGGGATATCCCGCGCCGTGAACACGGCGGCGACGCCGGGCTGGGCCGCGACATAGGCATCGAGGTCGCCAAAGGCGAAGGCGGCATGCCAGTGCGGCGAGCGGATCGCGACAACCGCGAGCGCGCCGTCCGGCGTCTCGTCCGCCCCGAAGCGCTCGCTGCCGTCTACCTTCGGAATGCCGTCGAGCCGGATCGGTGAGGCGCCGACGGCCTTGCCGATCTCGGGCATGCTGTCCGGAAGGTTATGGAAGCGTGGCGCCGCCATCACCGCCTGGATGATCCTGCGGTATCCGGTGCAACGGCAGAGCACGCCGCCCAGTGCATCGGCAACCTCTGTCTCGCAAGGATGCGGGTTGCTCTCGAGGAGGGCCATGGCGGAGACGAGAAGGCCAGGCGTGCAGATGCCACACTGTGCCGCGCCATGGGCGAGGAAGGATTTCTGCAGCGACGACAGATGGCCGTTGGCAAGGCCCTCGACCGTCGTGACCGAAGCGCCCTTGGCTTGCGCTGCGGGCACGAGGCAGGAGCAGACCGGCGCGCCGTCAACCAGCACCGTGCAGGCGCCGCAATCGCCCGCGTCGCAGCCGACCTTCGTGCCGGTGAGGCCAAGCTCGTCGCGCAGCACTGAGGACAGCCGCGCGACCGGCGACACCTTCACCTTGGCCCTGTTGCCGTTGACCTCGAAGGAGATGTCCTGCACCGGAAGGCTCATGCGGCGATGTCCTTTGCTCCGCCGGCAAGCCTCGCCAGCGCCCGCGCCACGATCTCCCGCGCCGCCTGCTTGCGGTATGACGCGTCCGCGCGGACGTCGCCGATCGGCGTCAGCCCCGCCACGTGGCGGTCCTGCACGACATGCGCCAGCGATGCATTGGCCTCCTGCCCCATCAGATCGGCCTCAAGCGCCGTGAGCCGCTGCGCGACTTCGGAACAGGCCCCGACCGCAATGGCAGCGTGCGCGACACGTCGGCTCTCGACCGCGATCCGCGCCGCGACCATAGCGATCGAGATCACCAGATAACGCCGCGCGCCAAGCTTGAGGAAAGTCGATCGGCCTTCGGCCGCGGAGGCAGGCACCAGCACGGCGGTCACGAGTTCGCCGGGCCGCAGCGCCGTGCGGCGGTTGCCGAGGATGAAGTCCGGTAGCGACAGTATGCGGATGCCGCCTGCGGAACGAAGCTCGACACTGGCATCAAGCGTCAGCAGCGCCGGCACGCCGTCTGCGGCGGGCGAGGCGTTGCATAGATTGCCGGCGACGGTGCCGGTGTTCTGAATCTGGACCGATCCCACCTCTCGCGCCGCGAGCCGCAACCCCTCGAAAGCCGGTGGAAGATCCGCCCCGACGATGTCGCTCCAGGTCGTGCGCGCGCCGATGCGGATACCTGCGTCCGTGCGTTCGACGCCGCGCAGGGTGGCAATATCGTTGAGGTCGAGGATGTGGTCGCGGATCGGGCGACTGCCCTGCGCCGGATAGAAATCAGTCCCGCCGGCAAGAAGCCGCCATGTCCCCTGCGAGAGAAGCGACACCGCTTCCTCGATCGTGTCCGGCCTGGCGTACGCTGCTGGGTCATGCCCGGACTAAGCGCCCCTCACGGGATTTTCATTCGCATACAAATGATACCTTCGATCCCGCCCTGTCAAAGCCCTTGCGCGGCACTGCATGATTGACGCAACGAAGCGCTTCGGGCGAGTGTCGACCCTGCAAATCTACACGTGGAGAAGGCGAATGGAAGCTCTGGTGGTGATCGATGTCCAGAACGATTTCTGCCCCGGCGGCTCGCTGGCGGTCGCGGGCGGCGATGAGATCGTGCCGATCGTCAACGGGCTGATCGAACGGTTCGACCATGTCGTGCTGACGCAGGACTGGCACCCGGCTGGCCATTCGAGCTTCGCCTCCAGCCACCCGGGCAAGCAGCCCTTCGAGACGATCGAGATGCCCTACGGCACGCAGACCCTGTGGCCGGACCATTGCGTCCAGGGCACGAAGGGTGCGCTGTTCCATCCGGACCTCGTCTGGACCAAAGGCGAGATCGTCATCCGCAAGGGTTTTCGAACGGCGATCGATTCCTACTCGGCCTTCTACGAGAACGACCATTCCACGCCGACGGGCCTCGGCGGCTATCTGAAGGAGCGCGGCATCGACAAGGTGACGCTGGTCGGCCTCGCGACGGATTTCTGCGTTGCCTTCTCCGCGCTCGATGCGAGGAAGCATGGGCTCGACGTGACGGTCAGGATGGATGCCTGCCGGGCGATTGATCTCGGCGGGTCTCTGGCGGCGATGACGGCGAAGATGAAAGAGACGGGGGTGGTGCTGGCTTAGCGGCTCGTAGAGCGCTAACCCACCCCCACGACCCGCTTCACCATCTCCGGATCGGCCCGAAGCACTGCGACATCCACCGTCTCGCGATTACGTCCATTCTCAAGGAACGCCACTCGGTCAGCCACGGACAGCACCGCGTCGACACGCTGCTCGACCAGGATGGTGGAAACGCCGCGACGGCGCAGTTCCACCACGGTCTCGCGGATTTTCGCGATCATCGACGGCATCAGGCCTTCGGTCGGCTCGTCCAGAAGGAGCACGTCCGGTTCGAGGCACAGCGCGCGGGCCATGGCGAGCATCTGCTGCTCGCCGCCGGACAGCGTGCCCGAGCGCTGCTTCAGCCGCTCGCGCAGCAGCGGGAAGAGGTCGAGCACCGCCTCGCGCGTCGCAGCCCCCCTTCCCCGCGTCATCAGGCCGATCTCGATGTTCTCGGCGACCGTCATGTCGGCGAACAGGCGGCGGCCCTGCGGCACATAGGCGACGCCGTGCTTCGGCACCTGCCAGGCCGGCAGGCCGGTGAGTTCGGTGTCACCCAGTCGGACCGAACCAGCGCGTGCCGGCACAAGCCCCATGATCGCCTTGAGCAGCGTCGTCTTGCCCGCCCCGTTGCGGCCGAGCAGGCAGAGCACCTCGGCTTTTCGCAACGCGAGCGAGACGCCATGCAGCACCTGCACCTCGCCATAGGCGCAGTCGAGCCCCTGGATCGTGAGAACGTCACTCATCGTCCGGCGTCCCCAGATAGGCCGCCTGGACATGGGCGTTGGCGCGGATTTCCTCCGGCGTGCCTTCTGCCAGCACCTTGCCGAAGTTGAGCACGGTGATGCGGTCGGCGAGGCTCATCACCACGTCCATGTTGTGCTCGATCAGCATGACGGTCGCGTCGCGGGCGATCTCGCGCACCAGCGCGACGAAGCCCTCGATCTCGCCATCCGACAGGCCCTGCGTCGGCTCGTCGAGGATCAGCAGCCTCGGCTTCAGCGACAGGCCCATGGCCACCTCCAGCAGACGCTGGTGGCCGTAGGCCAGCTCGCCGGCGGGCTGGTCGAGACGGTCGGAGAGGCCGACACGTTCCAGCGCCTCCAGCACGCCGCGCCTCAGCCGCGCAACACCGACCGAATGATGCTGGCTGCGCTGCACCGGCAGGGCGACGTTGTCAAACACGGTCAAGTTCGGAAAGATCGAAGTGATCTGGAAGGTGTAGGCGATGCCCTGCCTGACGCGCCGATGCGCCGGCAGCGCAGTGATGTCCCGGCCGTCGAAGACGATCGAGCCGGAATCGGGGGCGATGCGGCCGCAGACCAGGCCGACCAGCGTCGACTTGCCGGCGCCGTTGGGGCCGATGATCGCCCGCACCTCGCCGGGCATGACCGTCAGGTCGACACCGTCGACGGCCTTCAGCCCGCCAAAGGAGCGGTGCAGGTCCTTGACGACAAGGAGCGGGCTCACGGCAGCCATTTCAGCCACCGTTCGCGGATCGAGCCGAACAGGCCCTTTGGGAAGAACAGCACGAGCAGGATCAGCGCCAGGCCGACAATGCCGATCTGGTTGAGCCGCGCGTCGGGAAACCAGGCGTTCAGCGCGTCGTTCGACATTTCGGCGAGGTAGAACATCACCAACGTGCCGAAGAACGGCCCGAGCGTCGTTGCCGCCCCGCCGAGCAGCACCCAGAGGAGCGGCAGGATCGAATACTGGATCGAGGCGAAGGTGGAGCCCATGTAGCCGAAGAGCAGCACATAGGCCGCGCCCGCCGTCGCCGAGAGCGCGCCGGAGATGGTCACAGCCGCGAGCTTGTTCGCGAACGTGTCGAAGCCCAGCATCCGCGTGCGCTCCTCGTTCTCGCGGATCGCAACCAGCACGCGGCCGAAGCGCGAACGGGCGATCAAAAGCGTGATGCCGAGGCCGATCGAAAACAGCGCCCAGGCGATGACGTAGCGCGTGTCGCGGCTGGTCATGTCGAGGAACATCGGCCCGATCTCGATGATCCGCTCGTCGCGCGACAGCGTGAGGCCCTCGTCGCCGCGCGTCCAATCGCCGAGCCAGAGCGACATCAGGTAGCCGACCTGCGCGAACATCAGCGTCACGATCATGAAGGCGACGCCGGTGGTCCTCAGCGCCAGCGCGCCGACGACCAGGGCCAGTGCGACGCCGCAGCCTATGCCGATGCCGAAGGCAGGCAGCGGGTGGACGCCGTAGTGGTAGATCGGCAGGCCCGCGCCGTAGAGGCCAGCGGCGAAGAACATCGCGTGGCCGAGCGACAAGAGCCCGGTGTATCCGAACAGCACGTTGTAGCCCATGGCGAAGAGCGCCAGCACCATGACGCGGGCGAGCACGCCGCCGTGATAGTCGGGCAGGACATATTGCGCGGCGAACAGAAGCGCGATCAGGCCAAGGTGCAGCCCCCAGACCCGGGCGTCGTCGCGGGCGGACAGGTATCCGCTCATCGGGCAGCGGTCCCGAACAGGCCCTGCGGGCGGAAGACCAGCACCATGGCCACCAGCAGCGTCGCCAGCATCTTGGCCAGCGTCGGCGAGAAGAAGACGGAGATGATGCCGTCGGATACGCCGATCAGCAGCGCGGCCACCACCGTGCCGCGCAGCGAGCCCAGCCCGCCGATGATGACGACGATGAAGGACAAGAGCAGCGGGTCGGTGCCCATCAGGTAATGCGCCTGCTGGATCGGGACGATCAGCACCGCCGCGACCGCCGCCAGCATCGCGCCCAGCGCAAAGACGCCGGCATAGACGCGGTCGACCGGTATGCCGAAGGCCTGCGCGGTCTCCCGGTCGTATTGCGTCGCCCGCATGACGAGGCCGACCCGAGTGCGGGTGAGCACGAGCCAGGTCAGCGCGATGAGCACAATCGACGCCGCGATCACCGCCAGCTTGTAGCCGGAATAGCCGAACCAGGGCAGGAGCACGCGGTAATTGAAGGGCGCGACGACCGGATTGGCGTCCGGTCCGTAGAAGGTTAGCGCGGCCTGCTGGAGGACATAGAGCAGGCCGATGGTGGCGACGATGGTCGCCTCCGGATTGTAATGGATGCGCCGAAGCACCAGCCGCTCGGCCGCAAACGCAATCGCGCCGACGACCAGCGGAGCAAGCACCAGCGCCAGGAGAAAGCCGAGCGCCGGATGCCCGCTTACCAGCGTCGAGAAATACCAGGCAAGCACCGCGCCGAGCATGAAGAACTCGCCATGGGCGACGTTGACCACCCGCATCACGCCGAAGACCAGCGACAGGCCGAGCGCCATCAGCGCCAGCACCGCCGCCATGACGAGACCTTCGAGCGAAGCAAGCAGGAGATGCGGTCCAAAGGCCATTCAGGAGGACTCGTCGGCTGGGGCATCGGGGCCGGGCGGCCATTGGCGGGACGTATGCAGGACGCGAAGGATCGATACCGTTCCGTCGCTTATCCGGTAGACGATTCGATAGCTGGGTGGAACGAATGCCTCGCGTGTGTCTGGCAGTTCACCGACCCTGCCCATATAGGGCTGGGACCGAAGATAGCGGGTCGTCTTCTCGACACGCTCGCGAATTCGCTTCGCCGCGGACGGGCTGTCATACCAGATATAGGTGACGATCTCGCCAAGGTCCTGCTTTGCAGAGGTCGTCCAAACGAGCCTCACTCGGCAGCCTCGCGCCCTTTGCGCTCCAGATCGGCGATCAGTCGATCCATATCCGCCTCGACCTCTTCCTGCGTATGGATACGGCCCGCTTCGATGTCCGCACGAGCCTTGTCCACCTTGCCCTGAAGCCAGGTCACATATTCGCGGTCCTGCCCGACGAAATCGCGCATGAACTCGCGCACGATCTGTGATGCAGACCGATCGGCATGCTTCGCCGCCTCCATGAAGGCGTCACGAAGTTCAGCATCGAGCTTCATCGTGAACACGGCTTCCTTGGCCATGGCGAACACTCCTCTTCGGGTAATGACAAGGTATATACCTCGTCATTACCCTGCAAGGCCCGTGCCTCAGAGCGGCTGTGTCGTGTAGTCGCCTTCGGGCTCGTAGAGGCCGTCCTCGATCTTGGTCTTGTGCACGACCTTGAGCTTGCCGCCCTCGACCTTCGAGATGTTCTGGATGCCGAAGCATTGGTGGATCTTGCCGTTGAACGTCTTGGCGCCCTGAGGATGCTCCGGCCCTTCCGGGAACTCGGTCAGCGCTTCGGTTGCCTCGACCAGCTTGGCGCGGTCCTGCGGTCCCTGGTAGCCGGCGGCCTCCATCGCCTGCTTGATGACGTAGAGCGTCTCCCAGCAGCCGAACATGTGGGCGGCGGTCGAGACATCCTTCGGGTCGCCGACGGCGGCACCGTTCTCGTCGATGCCGACGGCGGCGCGGTAGGCCTTCATCGCCTCGGTATCATCGGCCTGGGCATAGCGCGGAGCGCCTTCCCAGAAGTGGCTGCCGTCGAGGAATTCGAGGCCGGGCGAGTTGATGTCGACGGCTTCGAGCGAGTCGATGAAGCCGAAGAGCTGCGGCCGGTTCGAGCCGTAGAACTCGCCGAGCTCCTTGACGAAGGTCAGCACGGCCGGGCCGATCATGACGTGGTAGATTGCGTCGGTGTCGGCCGGGATCTGCGGGAAGTATTTGGTGAACGAGGTCTCCGTCGGCGGGATCGCGATCTGCGCAACCACGTCGGCGCCCTGCGCCTTCAGCGCCGGCGGCAGGTAGTCTCGGTGGTCGTGGCCGAAGGCGAAGTCCGGGAAGATCTGCGTGATCTTCTTGCCGTAGTTCGCGGCGATCCACGGCGCGGTCGACTGGATCTGGCTCTTCACGTCGGTGATGCCCGGCTGGAACACGTAGCGGTTCATCTTGGTCGAGGCGACGTGGTGTCCTTCCGACACGACGTAATAGGGAATTTTCAGCTCGCCCGCGGCCGGCGACGAGGCGATCACGACATGGCTGAACAGGGTGCCGTAGACCACGTCGACCTTGTGCTGGTTGGCGAATTTCTCGACCACTTCCGGGCCGCGCTTGGCGTCGGTGCCGTCATCCTCGGTGATGATCTCGACCGGACGGCCGTTGATGCCGCCGGCGGCGTTGATCGCCTTGATTGCCGCCGTGGTTGTCTTCTCGTACCAGCGGCCATAGGAGGCGCCGATGCCAGTGCGGTGCGCCTGGAAGCCGATCTTGATCGGCGCGGAGGACTGCGCCTGCGCATAGCGGACGTAGCCCGGGCCGAGCGCCAGTCCGGCGCTGGCACCGATGCCCTTGAGCGCGGTACGTCGGTTGATGCTCTTCCGGAGGAAGCTGACCTTTGCCTGCTCTTCAACCATGCTGTTCCCCTTAGCTTGGTGCCTCGCCTGCCAGCCCAAATTCCGGTCAACGGCGAAGGACGAAAAAAATGAACGATTGCAAATCTTAATGCCGGCTGTCTACGCCGACGACGACGCTATTCCTAAGTCATGCTCCGGTCGGTGTCGACAACAACCAAAGCCCGAACACGGTATATCCGATCATCAGGACCGTCAGCGGTATCTGGCTCCGCACCGCCGCCCCCGGACGCGTGTGCAGCCGCTCCGCGAGCATGTGCGCCAGCACGACGGCGAGCACATGGCCGGCGACGATCGCGCCCGCCTGGAGGTTCCACAGGATCCACGCCGCGCCCGGCCCCATGACGAGGCCGGCGGAGATATAGTTGTCCGCCGTGCCGAACAGGTTCCAGCCGCGCGAGAACGGATCGGAGATCGCGGCCAGCGCGTACTGGCCGTTGACCAGCAGCGCGATCAGGTAGTGCGCGACATGGTAAGCGAGCGTGATCGGCGCGATCGACCAGACCAGCGTGCCGGTCGCACGGGCGAGCGGCACCGGCTCGCCCGACAGCCTCTCGCCTGCCCAAACCGCGGCGAAGAAGGCCGCCGCGAGCAGGGCCGGCATCAGCACGAGCCCGGCCGTGTTCTCGACCATCACCGCCGAGCGGCCGGGAAACTCCAGCGGATTGACGCCGATCGCGCCCAGCCAGGCGAAGGTGCGCATCAGCCCGTCGAACGAGACCGAGCCAAGCGCCAGGAGCAGGAACAGCACGCCGGAGACCGGCAGCGGCTCGGCATTGACGAGCTTCCCGCCCGGCAGGCAGAGCGCCAGCCTGCCGTTGCGCCACTCTACGATGGCCAGCTTCGACACGATGCGGAAGAACACCGAGAACGGCTCGCAGCGCGCGGTCCAGGCGGCATGGCCGACCGCGAGCACGCCGGCGAGATTGACGAGATAGTAGACCGACACCGCCCAGCCGAGCCGGTCCGGATCGTCGGGCGCGGGATAGACCAGTTCGAACCAGGCGAAGGCGGCGAACTGGACGATCGCGGGCGCGTATCCGAGACGGTCGAGCCATGAGGGCGCGGCACCTTTCTCCCTGCCGAGAAGCCGCGCCGGGCCGCGCCAGGGATCGAGCCAGTCGAACAGATTTCCGCCGAGCCCCGTCAGCATCGTCAGCCCGATCCAGAACAGCGTCCAGACGACGAGCGGCAGCGGGTTCGACAGCGGGTCGCGGCTGCCGAGCCAACCCGCGACAATGAGCAACGCGAGCACCGCAAGGGAAATCCAGCTCGTCGCAGCGCGTCGGTCCGGCGAGCGAGCGGCGAGCGTCAGCCTAGGCACGGCGAGCCGCCCGAGCGCGCCGGTGGGAACCAGCCACAGCACGCCGAAACTGGCTGCCACGGCAAGCGCCCCGCCGGCGATGTAGTGCCCGGTCGGCAGGAGCAGCACATAGCCGCGGTCGGAGGCATGCGCGAAGGCTGCAGTCGGGAAGAAGAGGAGCGAGAGGGCGGCGGGCAGGCCGGAGGGGAGCGTGAGGGAACGAGGCATCACGCGCACTCTAGCGCAATTCTCCGGATTCTGTGCAAGCCGGACACCGCACAACCGCTTCACCCGGCTGGATTTTCCGCGTTGCAGCGCCTAGGAAGTTCCGCGGAGAGAGGGAAGAGTTCAGCATGGCCACCAAGACCGACATCGCGCGCCGGGTGTACAACCACACCTGGAAGCTCGACCCGATCGTCCGATCCCTGCTCGACACGGACTTCTACAAACTCCTGATGCTGCAGATGATCTGGGGCGTCTACCCGAAGGTCGACGCCACCTTCCAGCTCATCAATCGCGCCACCCGCTTCAGGCTCGCCGACGAGATCGACATCGAGGAGCTGCGCGACCAGCTCGACCATGCCCGCACGCTCCGCTTCAAGAAGAAGGAGATGATCTGGCTCGCCGGCAACACCTTCTACGGCCGCAAGCAGATCTTCTCGCCTGAGTTCCTCGACTGGCTGAAGGACTTTCAGCTTCCCGACTACGAGCTGACGAAGAAGGACGGCCAGTTCGAGCTCACCTTCCCCGGCCCGTGGATGTACACCTCGATGTGGGAGATCCCGGCGCTCGCGATCATCAACGAGCTGCGCTCGCGTGCCGCGATGCGCTCGCTCGGCCCCTTCTCTCTCGACGTCCTCTACGCCCGCGCCAAGGCAAAACTGTGGGACAAAGTGGAGCGGCTGAAGCAGCTGCCCGACCTGCGCATCTCCGACTTCGGCACCCGCCGCCGCCATTCCTTCCTATGGCATCGCTGGTGCGTCGAGGCGCTAAAGGAAGGGCTCGGCAACGCCTTCACCGGCTCGTCCAACGTGCTGCTCGCCATGGACAACGACCTGGAGGCGGTCGGCACCAACGCCCACGAGCTGCCGATGGTGCTGGCAGCGCTCGCCGACAGCGAGAAGGACCTGAAGTGGGCGCCCTACCAGGTGCTGAAGGACTGGGAGAAATATTACGGCGGCAACCTGCTGATCGTGCTACCCGACGCCTTCGGCACCGCCGCCTTCCTGCGCGACGCGCCGGACTGGGTTGCCGACTGGACCGGCTTCCGTCCCGACAGCGCCCCCGCGATCGAGGGCGGCGAACGCATCGTCAAATGGTGGAAGGAGAAGGGCCGCGATCCACGCGACAAGCTGCTGATCTTCTCCGACGGGCTCGACGTCGACACGATCGTCGCCGCCTACCACCACTTCCACGACAAGGTCCGGATGGCGTTCGGCTGGGGCACCAACCTGACGAACGACTTCGAGGGCTGCGCACCGCGCGAGATCGACAACCTCAACGCTATCTCGCTGGTCTGCAAGGTGGTCGAGGCCAATGGTCGTCCGGCGGTGAAGCTCTCTGACAATCCGCTGAAGGCAACCGGCGAGAAGTCCGAGATCGAGCGCTACCTGAAGATCTTCGGCACCGAGGGCCAGGCCGAGATCGGCCTGAAGGTGTGAGGCGCAGCCTGCGCACATCGGGCGGAGCCGTGCTGCGGCTCTCTACGACCAGCGCACCTGGCATCGCTCCGCTCATCGAGCAGCGGCCATTATTTTATCCGGGTATTATTGACTCCGGCTATTTTTACCTGGATAGAATTCCGCCTCGCCGGCGATCCCTCTGTCTTGCGCCTGCGAGCGTGAAGACGAGGTCGTGCCATGCCAACTGTCCGGTCCAACGGAATCACCCTTGCCTATGAGAGCTTCGGCTCGGAGCAGGACGAGACGGTGCTGCTCGTTGCCGGCCTCGGCACGCAGATGCTGCGCTGGAGCGACGCGTTCTGTTCGAGCATCGCCGCCAACGGCTTCCACGTCATCCGGTTCGACAATCGCGACGCCGGCCGCTCAACGCATCTCTCGGGCACGCCGGTGCCCGACTTCGCAGCACTTGCAGCGGCAGCGGCAACAGGAACCACGCCCGACGTGCCCTACACGCTCGCCGACATGGCCGCCGACACGATCGGGCTAATGGACGCGCTGGAAATCGACAAAGCCCACATCGTCGGCCGCTCGATGGGCGGTATGATCGCGCAGCTTATTGCCGCGACCTATCCGGCGCGGGTGCTGTCGCTTACCGCCATTATGTCGAGCACAGGCGCGCCGGGCCTGCCGCAGGCCGAGCCGGAGGTCATGGCGATGATGATGCGGCCGGGGCCGTCGCCCGCGACGGACCTCGAGGGATATGTCGCGCATGCGATCGCCTTCGCGCGGCGGATCGCCGGCCCGGGGTATCCGTTCGACGCCGACGCCCAGCGCGAAGTGATCCTCGGCGAGCTGGCGCACGGCCTCGATCCCGCGGGCACGAGCCGCCAGGTCGCGGCCATCGCGGCGACCGGCAGCCTGCGTCCCTTGCTCGGCGCGATCCGCGCGCCCGCGCTCGTCATCCACGGGTCTGATGATCCGCTGGTGCCGATCATGGCGGGAGAGGACATTGCCAAGCACATCGCGGGAGCGCGCTTCCTGAAGATCGAAGGCATGGGCCACGACCTCCCCGCCCCGCGCTACGCGCAGGTAGTCGAGGCGATCGCAGACAATGCGCGGCGGGCGGGCGCCACGCGCTGAGGCGCTCAGATGCGCTCCACCGCCATCGCGGTGGCCTCGCCCCCGCCGATGCAGAGCGAGGCGACGCCGCGCTTGACGTCGCGGGCCTCCATCTCGGCCAGCAGCGTGGCGAGGATGCGTGCGCCGGAGGCGCCGATCGGGTGGCCGAGCGCGCAGGCGCCGCCATTGACGTTGACCTTGTCGTGCGGCAGGCCAAGCTCGCGCATCGCTGCCAGCGCGACCACGGCGAAGGCCTCGTTGATCTCGTAGAGGTCGACGTCGCCGGTTGACCAGCCGGCCTTGTCCAGCACCTTGTTCATCGCGCCGATCGGCGCGGTCGAGAACCAGGCCGGCGCCTGGGCATGGCTCGCATGGCCGCGCACCACCGCCAAAGGCGAGATGCCGCGGCGGTCGGCCTCGGACATCCGCATCATGACGATGGCGGCCGCGCCATCGGAGATCGAGGAGGAGTTGGCGGCCGTCACGGTGCCGTCGGCGCGGAAGGCGGGCTTGAGCGTCGGGATCTTCTCGGGCTTGGCCTTGCCGGGCTGCTCGTCGTCGACGATGTCGCCGATCGGCGCGACTTCATTGCGGAACCGGCCCTCGGCGATGGCGCGGCGGGCGCGTTCCAGCGAGGCGAGCGCGAACTCGTCCTGCGCCTCGCGGGTGAACTGCAGCTCGCGCGCGGTGTCCTCGGCAAAGGTGCCCATCAGGCGGCCTTTGTCATAGGCGTCCTCCAGCCCGTCGAGGAACATGTGATCCATCACGCGGCCATGGCCGAGCCGCATGCCGGCCCGGGCCTTTTCCAAGAGTACGGCGCGTTGGTCATGCTCTCCATGCCGCCGGCGACGACGATGCCGGCGGAGCCCGCCGCGATCGAATCGTAGCCGAGCATGGCAGCCTTCATCCCGGAGCCGCACATCTTGTTGACCGTCGTCGCGGGCACCGACTGCGGCAGGCCGGCGCCGAGTGCTGCCTGGCGGGCCGGCGCCTGGCCGAGACCGGCCGGCAGCACACAGCCCATGATCACCTCGTCGATCTCATCCGGACCAAGTCCCGCCTGCGCAAGCGCCGCGGAAATGGCGACCTTGCCAAGTTCCGGCGAGGTCTTGTCCTTCAAGACGCCCTGGAAGCCGCCCATCGGCGTCCTGCGGGCTGCGACGATGACGATCGGGTCGTGGTGCATGAAACAATCCTCCGGGAGCGGACACAAAGCGCGCTCAAGGCTCCGCGTCAAGACACTTTGCCCTTTCGGACCGGCAAACCGGTTGTCGCCCCGAGACGATCGCCAACCGACCTCTCCCGCAGCATCCTGAGGCGGGACCAGTTGGTTCCTATTCGTGCCTGAGCGCCTCGATCGGATTGAGCCGCGCCGCCTGGCGGGCCGGGAAATAACCGAACCCCATGCCGATCAGCGCCGAGAACACGAAGGCAAGCGCAATGATGCTCGGGCTGGTGACGAAGGGAATGCCGAGATAGACGCCAACGCCGAAGGCAAGGCCGAGGCCGAACAGGATGCCGACGACGCCGCCGAACAGGGCCAGCACCGTCGCTTCGACCAGGAACTGCGTAAGGACCTGCCTTTCGAGCGCGCCGATGGCGAGCCTGATGCCGATCTCGCGCGTACGTTCGGTCACGGAGACCAGCATGATGTTCATGATGCCGATGCCTCCGACGAGCAGGCTGACTGCCGCGACGGCGCCCAGCAGGCCGGTCAGGATGCTGGTGGTCCCGGCCATGGTGGCGGCGATCTGCGCCATGTCGTTGACCGAGAAATCGTCCTCTTTGCCCGAGGCGATGCCGCGCCGCTCGCGCATCAGGCGCTCGACGTCGCCCTGGACCTTGCTGGTGGCGACGCCGTTGCGTGCCGAGACCAGGATCGTGTCGACGTCGCTGTTGCCGGAGATGCGGCGCTGAAAGGTCCGCAGCGGCATCAGGACGACATCGTCCTGGTCCGTGCCCATGCTGGAGTCCCCCTTCTCGCCGAGCACGCCGATCACCTCGCACGAGACCTTGCCGACCCGGATGCTTCTGCCGAGTGGCTGCGAACTACCGAACAGCTTGCCGCGCACGGTGTCGCCGATCATGCATACGGCGGTGCCGCGCTCCTCTGCCGGCAGGAAGGAGCGGCCGGCCGAAATCGTCCAGTCGCCGACGACGAGATAATCGGCATTGGTGCCGGCGACGGTGCTCTGCCGGCTCTCGCCGCCGAAAATGACGGTCGCCGACGTCTGCGCCATCGGTGCGACCGCGCGCAGGCCGGAAATCTGGTCGCGGATCGCGGCGACGTCCTTGGAGGTGAAGGATTTCGCCTGGGTGCTGGCGCGCCCCGGCCCGAACTGGCCCGGCCGCACGAACAGCATGTTGCTGCCGAGCTTGCCCAGTTCCTCGGTCACCCGGGCGGTCGCACCGTTGCCGATTGTCACCATCGCGATGACCGCCGCGACGCCGATGACGATGCCGAGGATCGTCAGGAACGAGCGCATCGGATTGCGCAGGATCGCCTGGGCGGCAAGTTTCAGCGTCTCATAGAACACTGGCCGGCTCCTGCACCCTGTCGGACTCGATCTTGCCGTCGACGAAGCGGATCACCCTGCGCGCATAGGCGGCGATATCGTCCTCGTGGGTGACCATGATCACGGTCAGGCCCTCCTCCGCGTTGAGGCGGGTGACGATGGCTATGATCTCGCGGCTGATCTTTGTGTCGAGGTTGCCGGTCGGCTCGTCGGCGAGCAGGACCATCGGGCTGGTGACGATGGCCCGCGCGATCGCCACGCGCTGCTGCTGGCCGCCGGACATCTGCGCCGAGGTGTGGTTCGCCCGCTCGGCAAGGCCGACCTGGCCGAGCGCCTTCAGCGCGAGCTTGCGCCGGTCCATCTCGTTCATGCCGCGATAGATCAGCGGCAGTTCGACGTTCTCCACCGCGGTGGTGCGGGCGAGCAGGTTGAAACCCTGGAAGACGAAGCCGATTATATGGCGGCGCAGCAGGGTCCGCTCGTCGCGATCGAGCCGGCTCGTCGGAACGCCCTGGAACAGATATTCGCCCGATGTCGGCTCGTCCAGAAAGCCCATGACGTTCATGGCCGTCGACTTGCCCGAGCCCGACGGACCCATGATGGCGACGAACTCACCGCGTGCCACGGCAAGGTCGACACCGTCGAGCGCCCGCACCTCGGCTTCGCCGCTGCCGTAGACCTTAGTCACGGCGCGGAACTCGATCAGTGGCGGCGGGACCGGAACGGCCATCTCAATTGGCCGCGACGGCGTCGAGAATGACGGCGTCGCCCTCCGCGAGGTCGCCGGACTTCACCTCCGTATTCTGGCCGTCGGTGGCCCCGGTCACCACGGTCACCTCGACCGGCGCCTTGTCGCGCATCACCCACAGCGTGCGCGAACCGCCCGGCAGGTCCGGCGTCGTCACCGCGCCCATGTTCGGCGGCCTGAACATGCTGAAGAGCCCACCGCCGGAGCTTTCCTCCAGCGGCGGCGTATAGCGCAATGCCGCATTCGGCACGAGCAGGGCCGCGCGGACCGTGTTGACCACGATGTCCGCCGTAGCGGTCATGCCGGGCCGCAGGAGCAGTTCGGTGTTGTCCACCGAGAGCAGGGCCTTGTAGGTCACCACATTGTTGATCGTCTCGGAGACGAAGCGGATCTTGGTGATTTCGGCCGGAAACGCCCGGTCGGGATAGGCATCCACCGTGAAGGTGCCCGACTGGCCGACGGCGACGTCGCCGATGTCGGCCTCGTCGACGTCGACCTGGACCTCCATGCGCTTCAGGTCGTCGGCGATGGAAAACAGCACCGGCGCGGACAGCGAGGCGGCGATCGTCGAGCCTTCGTTGACGTCGCGCGTCAGCACCACGCCGTCGATCGGCGAGGTGATCAGCGTCTTGGAGAGATTCGTCTCGGCCAGTTTCAGATCGGCATCGGCGACGAGCACCTCCGCCTCCGCGGCCTTGAGCGCTGCGGCGGCGGCATCCATGGTCAGACGCGTGTCCTCCAGCGTCTGCGCCGACATGACGCCCCGGTTGAACAGCGCCGACTGACGCTCGTAGGTGGCAATCGACGCGTCGGCCGTCGCCTTGGCCTTGGCGACATTGGCGTTGGCGACGACCAGATGGGCGCGCGCGCTGGCGACGCCAGCCTGGAGGGTATCGGCATCGAGTTCGGCCAGAACGTCGCCGCGATAGACGACGCTGTTGTAGTCGACGTTCACCTTGCGGACGATGCCGGATATGGCGCTCGACACGTCGACCTGGGTGATCGGCTGCACGGTGCCGGTCGCCGTGACGACCACGGTGAGATCGCCCTTGCCGACCTTCTGCGTGGTGTAGACGTAGCCGCTGCCCTGCGCGAAATAGGCCCAGGCGAAATAGCCGGCGGCGACAAGGGCCGCGCCGATCAGCAGCCAGCGCCATGCCCCTTTCCCGAAGCGCGACGGCTTGGGCGCCGCATCGCCGAGGATGTCGCGCAAGGAAAGCGCCGGGGCGCCGTCTTTGACCACCCGCAAGGTGACCGAACCGTCGGAGGGGGTAACTTTGGCCACGCTTGCCTCGCTACGAAGAGTATGGCGTCGAGTGACATTCTTTAGGCGACCGGTCTTTGACGTGCGTCAATCACGCTGCGGTTTCCGGCGCTGCGCCCTCCGTCGGGTGATGCCGGAGCGACCTTTTGCGATTGACGAATGTAATAACATAACATAGGTAGATCGCCTCTCGCGGCGCATGCCGCAAGCGGAGAGACGATGACCCAGCCCTGCCTCACCTTTCGCGACCTGACGCTCGGCTACGACAGCCATCCGGCAGTGCATCACCTGAGCGGCACGATCGCGCGCGGCACGCTGACGGCAGTCGTGGGCGCGAATGGTTCCGGCAAGTCGACGCTGCTGAAGGGGATCGTCGGCATGCTGCGCCCGATGTCCGGCGAGTGCGTGCGCGATCCGTCGCTGCGCATCGCCTACCTGCCGCAGCAGTCGGAGATCGATCGCGGCTTTCCCGCCCGCGTCGTCGACCTCGTCTCGCTCGGCCTTTGGCCAAAGCGCGGCCTGCTCGGACGTATCACCGGCGAGGACCGTGCGGCGGTGGCCCGGGCGCTCTCGGCGGTCGGGCTCGAAGGCTTCGAGGCACGGCCGATCGACACCCTGTCCGGCGGTCAGCTTCAGCGCACCCTTTTTGCCCGAGTCCTCGTGCAGGACGCCGACCTCATCCTGCTCGACGAGCCGTTCAACGCCATCGATGCGCGCACGGTCGCCGACCTCGTCGCGCTCATCGGACGCTGGCACGGCGAGAAGCGCACGATCATCGTGGTGAGCCACGACATGGATCTGGTGCGCGAGCATTTCCCGCAGACCCTGCTTCTCGCCCGCCAGCCGGTCGCCTGGGGTGCAACGGCGGAGGTGCTGAAGCCAGAAAACCTGCTCAAGGCGCGCCGCTTCACCGAAGCCTGGAGCGAGGATGCGCCGTGGTGCGAGCCGGAGCACAACCATGCCCACGACGGCCACGACCATTCGCACCACGGTCACGACCACCATCACGGCCCGAGGGCGGCATGAGCGCGGCCTACGACTTCCTGGTCGGCCCTTTCGCCGACTACGTCTTCATGCAGCGCGCCCTTCTCGGCTCGGTGCTCCTGTCGCTGTCGTCCTGCCCGGTGGGCGTGTTCCTGATGCTGCGGCGCATGAGCCTGACGGGCGACGCCATGGCGCATGCAATCCTGCCGGGCGCGGCGATCGGCTTCCTGCTCTACGGGCTGGAGATCGTGCCGATGACGATCGGCGGCCTGATCGCCGGCATGGTCGTGGCGCTGGGCGCGGGCGCGGTGTCGCGGCTCACCGTGCAGCGCGAGGACGCCTCGATGGCCGCGTTCTACCTGATCTCGCTCGCCGTCGGCGTGCTGCTCGTCTCGATGCGCGGCTCCTCGGTCGACCTGATGCACGTGCTGTTCGGCACGGTGCTGGCGCTGACCGACGACGCGCTGTGGCTGATCGCCTCGGTCTGCCTCGTCACCGCGGTGACGGTGACGGTGTTCTGGCGCGCCCTGGTGGCGGAGTGCCTCGACCCGCTCTTCCTGCGCTCCGTCAGCCGGCTCGGCACGCCGACGCACTTCATCTTCCTGGCGTTGGTCGTGCTCAACCTCGTCGGTGGCTTCCAGGCGCTCGGCACGCTGCTCGCGGTCGGCCTGATGATGCTGCCGGCCGCCGCCGCCCGCTTCTGGACCACGCGCATCGGCCCGATGGTGGCAGCGTCGATCCTGATCGGCATCGCTTCGTCGATCGCCGGACTGCTCCTTTCCTACCACGCCGAACTGCCGTCCGGCCCGGCGATCATCCTGTCGGCCGGCGTGATCTACGCTGCGTCGATCCTCGCCGCCCCGCGCGGCGTCTTCAGGGGCGCGTGCGCGCCCACCGTCACCGCACTGCATAGGAGACCCGACCATGAGAACATCCCTCGCTTCGATCCTTCTGGCTGCGACCGCGCTGACCACCCTTCCCGCAGGTGCACAGGCGGAGCCGCTGAAGGTCGTCGCGACCTTCTCGATCATCGGCGACATGGCCAAGCAGGTCGGCGGCGACCGGATCGACCTTTCAGTCCTCGTCGGACCCAACGGCGACGCGCATGTCTATGAACCGAAGCCGCAGGACGCCGCCCGCATCGGCGATGCGCAAGTCGTGCTCGCCAACGGCCTCAAGTTCGAGGGCTTCATCAACCGCGTCGTCGAGGCCAGCGGCACCAAGGCTCCCATCGTCGAGCTCACCAAGGGCGTAACGCCTATCCCCACCGCGGAGGATGAGCACGGCCACGAAGAGGCGGGGCATGACGATGACAAGCATGCCGAGGGCGAGCACGCGCACGAAGGCGAGGAACATGCGGAGGCCGGGCATGAGGCCCATGACCACGGCGCCTTCGACCCGCACGCCTTCCAGTCGATCCCCAATGCGATGATCTACGTCGCTAACATCGCCGACGCCTTCTGCGCTGCGGACGCCGCCGGCTGCGACAGCTACAATGCGAACGCCGCCGCCTACACCGAGACGCTCAAGGCGCTCGACGCCGAGCTGCGGGCCGACGTGGCCGCGATCCCGGCCGAGAAGCGCGCGATCATCACCTCGCACGATGCCTTCGGCTATTTCGCCAAGGAATACGGCATCACCTTCCTCGCGCCGGAGGGTGTCTCGACCGAGGCCGAGGCCTCCGCGGCCGACGTGGCGAAGCTGATCGACCAGGTGAAGGACGACAAGGCCGCGGCGGTGTTTGTAGAGAACATCACCAATCCGCGCCTGATCGAGCAGATCGCCAAGGAAACCGGCCTGAAGGTGGGCGGCGCGCTCTATTCCGACGCGCTGTCGCCGCCGGACGGGCCAGCGGCGACCTATGTCGACATGATGCGCTACAACATCCGCACCATTGCCGGCGCCGTCACGGGAAGCTGAGCGCGCGCACTGAGCTGAGCGCTGTCCGTCACCGCTTCGGATAGACCGCCCATTTGCGCGGGCGGAAGGCGATCCGGCTCTTCGAGGCGGCGGGGTGGTCGAGCGGGATCTCGATCTCGACCCGCTCGGCGCGGCCGCCGACCTCCAGCTCGACGCGCCGCGTTCCCGCGACGCGGCGGCTGGCGGCCAGCGTGCCGGCGATGCAGCCGCCGCAGCCGTCCAGAAGGTCGATGTCATGCGGGCGGAAATAGAGCGTCGCCTCGCCGTCTGGCACATCCTTCGCCGTCAGTCCCACCGTTCGGTCGTCCAGCCACACTTCGCCGGCCTCGATACGCACCGGGAGCGCGCTGGAATCGCCGATGAAGCCGTAGACGAAGGGCGAGTTCGGCCGGTCGTAGACATCGTCGGCCGAACCGACCTGCTCGATCTTGCCCTGGCTCATCACCACCACCCGGTCGGCAAGTTCCAGCGCCTCCTCCTGGTCGTGCGTGACGAAGACGGTGGTGTGGCCGGTCGCGTCGTGGATCTCGCGCAGCCAGCGGCGCAGCTCGCGGCGCACCTGCGCGTCCAGCGCGCCGAACGGCTCGTCTAGCAGCAGCACCTTCGGCTCGATGGCCAGCGCGCGCGCCAACGCCACGCGCTGGCGCTGGCCGCCGGAAAGCTGGCTCGGATAGCGTTTCTCGAGACCGGACAGTTGCACGAGGTCGAGCAGCTCGCTCGCGCGGCGGCGGATTTCCGACGTGGCGGGACGTGTCGCACCCGGCCTTACCTGCAGGCCGAAGCCGATGTTGTCGGCCACCGTCATGTGCCGGAACAGCGCGTAGTGCTGGAACACGAAGCCGACATTGCGCTCCTGCACCGACTTGAACGAGGCGTCCTCGTCGCCGAAGAGGATGTTGCCCTCGGTCGGGAAGTCGAGCCCGGCGATCAGCCTGAGCAACGTCGTCTTGCCCGAACCGGACGGTCCGAGCAGCGCGATCAGCTCGCCGGAGCGGATGTCGAGGGACACGTCGTGCAGCGCCGGGAAGCGGTCGAACTCCTTGCGGACGTTCCTGATGCTGAGTTCCATTGCCTCAATGCCCTCTTCCGGTTGCCGCAAGCTGGTCGCCATAGCGCCATTCCAGCCACGATTTGACGACCAGCGTCACCAGCGCAAGGCTCGCCAGCACGGCGGCCAGGCTGAAGGCGGACACCTGCGCCAAAGACCTGAATTCCTGATAGTAAAGTTCGATCTGCAGCGGCATGGTCACGGTCTCGCCCCTCAGCTTGCCTGAGATGACCGCGACGGCGCCGAATTCGCCCATGGCGCGCGCATTGCACAGCAGCACGCCATAGAGCAGCGCCCATTTCACGTTGGGCAGCGTGACGCGCCAGAAGGTCTGCCAGCCGGAGGCGCCCAGCGACAGCGCTGCCTCCTCGTCGCCTGTCCCTTGGTCCTGCATCAGCGGAATCAGCTCGCGCGCAACGAACGGGAAGGTGACGAAGATGGTGGCGAGCACCACGCCGGGCACTGCGAAGATGATGCGCAGGTCGTAATTCTGCAGGAACCACGCGCCGATGGGTGTGAACGGCCCGAGCATGAGCACGTAGACCAGTCCCGCGACGACCGGCGAGACCGAGAACGGCAGGTCGATCAGCGAGATGAGCAGCGCCCGGCCGCGGAAGCGGTATTTCGCGATTGCCCAGGCAGCGGCGATGCCAAACACGACATTCATCGGCACTGCGACCGCGGCCACCAGCAGGGTCAACAGGATCGCATTAATCGCATCCTGGTCGCCGAAGGTCGCGAGCGCCGTGCCGAAGCCGAGGCTGAGCGCCTGGATGAAGACGGTGAGGAGGGGCAGGACAAGAAAGAAGCCGAGAACCACGATCGCCGCGGCGATCAGCAGGTACCTGACCCAAGGCGCCTCGGTCACCGGCGAGTGCCCTTGCCGGCCGGACCGCGCGGGGGCGTGCGACGTCGCGACTGTCACGTCAGCCATTGCCGAACCTCCGGTAGCTCCAGGCTTGAAGGAAGTTGATCAGCAGGAGGATCACGAACGACACGCTCAGCATCACCGCGGCAATTGCGGCGGCGGCCGAATATTCGCGCTCCTCCAGCCGGAAGACGATGAGCAGCGGCAGGATCTCGGTTTGCCGCGGAATGTTGCCGGCGATGAAGATCACCGAACCGTATTCGCCCACCGCGCGCGCGAATGCCAGGGCAAAGCCGGTCAGGATCGCCGGGATCAACGGCGGCAGCACGACGCGCAGGATTGTGGTCCGCCTCGGCGCCCCCAGCGTTGCGGCAGCCTCCTCGACCTCGCGGCTCAGATCCTCCAGCACCGGCTGCACCGTGCGCACGACGAAGGGCAGGCCGATGAAGACCAGCGCGATCCAGATGCCCACTGGCGTGTAGGCGATCGAGATGTCGTAGGGCGCGAACAAGCGGCCGACCCAGCCCTGCGGCACGTAGAGCGCGGTGAGCGCGATGCCGGCCACCGCGGTCGGAAGCGCGAAGGGAAGATCGATGACGGCGTCAAGGACGCGCCGGCCGAAGAACTTGCCTTACCAGAACCCAGGCCACCATCACGCCGATGACGACGTTGAACAGGGCCGCGAGCAGCGAGGCGCCGAAGCTCAGCTTCATGGCCGCCAGGAAGCGCGGGCCGGTGATGATGCGCTGGAAGGCGGGCCAGTCGAGCTCGAATGCCTTGACGTAGAGTCCAACGATCGGAATGAGAACGATCAGCAGCAGATAGAGAATGGTGAACGAAAAAGTCAGGCGGAAGCCGGGGATGATACTCGGCTCCCGAAAACGTAAGTGCGCCATTGGCCCGCCTTGATCCGTTACAAACTTGCAGGGTGTGAGGGACGATCCCTCACACCCTGCGATATTGATGCGATGACTGTAGATCAGTCTTTGGAATAGATCTTATCGAAAATTCCGCCATCGCCGAAGTGCTCAGGCTGAGCCTTGGCCCACCCCCCGAACACATCGCCGATCTTCACCAGCTTCACCTCCGGAAAGGCCTTCAGGTCGGCGGGGTCGACATTTTCCGGATGGAGCGGGCGATAGAAATTCCTGGCGAAGATTTTCTGCGACTCGGGGCTGTAGAGCTCGTCGAGGAAGGCCTTGGCGATCTCGCGGGTGCCATTGGCGTCGACATTCTTGTCGACGATCGCCACCTTCACCTCGGCGAGGATCGAGACCGACGGCACGACGATCTCGTATTCGCCCGCGCCGAACTCCTTGAGCGACAGCAGCGCCTCATTCTCCCAGGCGATCAGCACGTCGCCGACCTTGTTCTGGACGAAGGTGTTGGTCGAGCCGCGGGCGCCGGTGTCGAGCACGGGCACGTTCTTGTAGATCGCTGCGACGAAGTCCTGCGCCTTCTGCTGGTCGCCGCCCGTCTGTTCGAGCTCGTAGGCCCAGGCCGCGAGATAGTTCCAGCGTGCGCCACCCGAAGTCTTCGGGTTCGGCGTGATGACCTGCACGCCCGGCTTGACCAGGTCGTTCCAGTCCTTGATGCCCTTCGGGTTGCCGGCGCGGACCAGGAAAACGATCGTCGAGGTGTAGGGCGAGGATTCGGCGGGGAACTCGCTCTGCCAGCCCGGCTCGATGAGGCCAGCCTTCTCGATGCCGAGGATGTCGCCTTCGAGCGGGAAGGTCACGACGTCGGCCGGCAGACCCTCGACCACCGCGCGGACCTGCGCGCCGGAGCCGCCGTGGCTGTTGGAGACCTGGACCGTTCGGCCGGTCTTTTCCTTCCAGACCTTGGCGAAGTGCTCGGAATATTCGCGATAGAGCTCACGCGTCGGATCGTAGGAAACGTTGTTCAGCGTGTCCTGGGCGAAGGCGAAACCCATACCCCCGAACTGGACCGAGCCAGCGAGAACGGCCGAGAAAAGCACGGATCTTCGGGTAAACAGCATGTCGACCTCCATCAAAGTGACGTGCTATACCCTATCGAATTAGTAGGAATTAAAAATAGCAACTCATCCTAAAAATTTCTCCATATGTAGAATGATGTTTTGATTTTCGGGTGGAGAACGGATTCAGATGTCGATTCCGCACCCGTTGCAGCGCCTTCTCAGGGCAAGGTCGGCGAATCCGGAAGATACCGACGAAACGCAGCCTAGTTGCGTTCGACCGCCTCCGCGACATCAACCCGCGCCACTTCGAGCAGCGCCCCGCTGGCCGCCAGCGCGTCGGCGATATCTGCGGGCGGAAGCAGATCGGTGACAAGTGCGGACACCGCGTCGAAGGTGCAGATGCGCACCAGGCCGCGCCGGCCGAACTTGGAGTGATCGGTGACAGCAAGCCGGCGGCTGCCGCAGGCGAGCACCGTGCGGGCGAACTCGGATTCCTCGAGGTCGTAGTCCATCAGCCCCTCGGCATCGACGGCGCCGACCGAGATCACCGCATGGTCGACCGAGAAACGGCTGATGAACTCGATCGCCGAGACCCCGAACGCCGCACCGGAATCGCTCCTCAGTTCGCCGCCGGCCATGTAGACCTTGTTGCCGTTCACGGTAGCGAGCGTGCGGGCGATGTCGGAGGAGTTGGTCACGACGGTCAGCCTGCGGTGGCCGAGCAGTTCGCGGGCAAGGAAGCTGGTCGTGGTACCGGTGTCGAGCATGATCGACTCGCCGTCGGCGATGGTGGCGGCCACGTGGCGCGCGATCGCGCGCTTGGCGGCGGCATTCTCGCGCATGCGCCGTTCGAACGGCGCCTCGCCGCCGAGCCCGGCCAGCCCGACCGCGCCATGCATGCGCACCACTGACCCGTCGTCGCTGAGCGGCTTCACGTCGCGCCGCACCGTCTCCAGCGAGACCCCGAGCCGCGCGGCAAGGTCGGAGATCGAGACCGCATCTCCCTCGCGCAGCATACGCAGGATCTCGGCGTGGCGTTTCGACAGGACCATTGTGGACATGACAGACCCATCTGCCCGTTTTGGCGGCATTTCTGACCGCTCTTGCCCGCTTTGTGATGAATTGCGGTCATGAAGCCATAAAACACCACATGCATCGTTGACAAGCCGGCTGCCGCTGCGTGAGATTGACGGACCGATACAAGACCTCCTGCGGGGTTGTCCCGACCGGAGGCGGGGCGAACACTTGGACAGGAGTTTCGGACATGATTGCCACAGGTCACGGACTTAAATCGGCCTGCGCGGGACTGGCACTTGCCGCCGCGCTCACCTTCAGCGGCCCGGTCGTCGCGCAGGAATCCACGGACCCGATCAAACTCACGCTGCACGACTGGACCGGCCAGCTGATCACCACCGAGCTGATGGGCGAGGTGTTGAAGAAGGCCGGCTACAGCGTCGAATACGTCCAGGCCGACTATCTCGCGCAGTTCGCGGGGCTCGAGGCGGGCGACCTGCATGTGGCGATGGAGATGTGGGAGACGACCGGCCGCGACGCCATGGATGCGGCCACCGCCACCGGCAAGGTCGAAAACTTCGGTCCCACCGGCATGAAGGCCAAGGAAGAATGGTGGTTCCCCGAATATATGAAGGAGAAGTGTCCCGGTCTGCCCAACTGGGAAGCCCTGAAGGACGAGAAATGCGCCGAGATATTCTCCACTGCTGAAACCGCACCGAAGGGACGTTACCTCGGCGGCCCGGTCACCTGGGGCGGCTTCGACGACGAGCGCGTTGCGGCCCTCGGCCTGCCCTTCGAGGTGATCCATGCCGGCACCGACGCGGCGCTCTTCGCCGAGCTGGAGAGCGCCTACCAGCGGCAGGCGCCGATCCTGCTCTGGATCTACGCGCCGCACTGGGCGCCGGCCAAATACAAGGGCGAATGGATCGAATTCCCCGAATACACCAAGGAATGTTACACCGACCCGAAATGGGGCTCGAACCCGGACGCGCTCTACGATTGCGGCAAGCCCTTTGGCGAGATCTGGAAGGTCGGCTGGGCCGGCGTGAAGGACAAGTGGCCAGGCGCCTACAAGGCGATCAAGGCCTTCACCATCGACAATGACGAGATGGGCAAGATGATCACCGCCGTCGATCTCGACGGCAAGAAAGTCGCCGACGTCGCCGCCGAATGGATCGCGGCGAACGAGGCGCGCTGGTCGGAGTGGATCAAGAAGTAGCGAATAATTTCCCCGACCAGGATCGCTAAGCCGTGCTCCTCCGCGCCCCCCTCTGTCCTGCCGGACATCCGGCCGGGTGCCCGCTGCCTCCGGCAGCGACCCGGCGTTCGCTGACCTTTCATCGTGCCACCGGCACGATGAATTCGCTCCGCGAACCGTTCGCTCACCCCCCACAAGGGAACCGCGCGCCAATCTCCCCCCTTGTGGGGGGTGAGGAGCGGTCCGCGCAGCGGACGAAAAGCCAACGATTTGGCTTTTCGAGTGACGAACGCCCGGAGCGTAAGCGGAGGGCGGCCGGCAGGCCAGAGGGGGGTTCTGCGCCTCGCCGCGCCGCATGACCGCCAAGCTCTCCTGCCGCCATGTCTGGAAACTGTTCGGCGAGGGCGCCAGGTCGTTCATCGCCGCCAATCCCTCGCCCGATGCCGGCCTGCTCGCCGCCAACGATCTCGTCGGCGCGGTGCGCGACGTCAATCTCGACGTGGCCGAGGGCGAGATCTTCGTCATCATGGGCCTGTCCGGCTCGGGCAAGTCGACGCTGGTGCGCTGCCTCTCGCGCCTGATCGAGCCGACGGCAGGCGAAATCCTGTTCAACGGCGAGAACCTGCTCGCCGCCGACGAGAAGCGGATGATCGAGATCCGCCGTCATCAGATGGGGATGGTGTTCCAGCACTTCGCGCTCCTGCCTCATCTGAGCGTGCTGGACAATGTCGCCTTCCCGCTGTCGATCCAGGGCGTCGCGCGCGACAGGCGCGAGGCGCGTGCCCGCGAGATGATCGACCTCGTCGGCCTCACCGGCCGCGAGGCCTCCTTCCCGCGCCAGCTCTCGGGCGGCCAGCAGCAGCGCGTCGGCATTGCGCGTTCGCTAGCGGTCGAGCCGGAACTGTGGTTCCTCGACGAGCCGTTCTCCGCACTTGACCCGCTGATCCGCCGCGAGATGCAGGACGAGTTCATGCGGCTGCAGTCGAAGCTCAAGAAGACGATCGTCTTCATCACGCACGACTTCGACGAGGCGATCCGGCTGGCCGACCGCATCGCAATCATGAAGGACGGCGAGATCGTCCAGACCGGCACGCCGGAAGACCTCGTGCTCAACCCCGCCACTGACTACGTGCGCGAGTTCACCCGCGACGTGGCGAAAGCCAAGGTGGTGGCCGTCGGCTCGCTGATGAAGCCGGGCACTGCTGAAGGCCGCCCCCGCGTCGCGGCCGGCACGCGGATCGCGGAAGCGGCGCGGCTGTTCTCGGACGGCGAGACGCTGGAAGTGACCGACGCCGCCGGCACCCCCGTCGGCCGGCTCGAACGGCGCGACGTCGCCGAACTGATGCTGAGGGGGTAAGGGTGGCGACGCTCCGGACCCCCCTCTGTCCTGCCGGACATCTCCCCCTCAAGGGGGGAGATTGGCAGTTCGAACGGCTCCGCCAAATTTCTGGCTTCGACGATTTGCGAAGGTCATCGTGCCAGCCGATCTCCCCCCTTGAGGGGGAGATGTCCGGCAGGACAGAGGGGGGTCTCTGATGACCACCTCGATCATTCGACCAACCGGCTCACCGTTTGCCCCGCGCATGTCCAAGGGCAGCATCTCCGTGCCCTGGCTGATCGCGCTCGCCGTCTTCACGATACTCTGGCTGGCACCGGTGCCTGCCTGGATCGACGTTTATCCCAAGGCTTGGGAAATCCCCGCCGCCCGCTGGATTTCCGACGCGATGAAATGGTTGGTCAATGACGCCAGCTTCGGCCTGTTCACCTTCACCGACTTCACCCGCTTCCTCGCCTCCCTCATCGAGGCGCCCTACCGCCTCGCGCTCAGCCTGCTGGCCACCGGCTTCCTGTCCGGCCAGGGATCGAGCGCGGTGCAGATTGCGCCGCCGCTGTCGTGGATCGCGGTGATCGGCATCGTAGCGCTGATGGGCCACGCGGCCGGCGGGCGGCCGCTCGCGATGCTGGCCGCCGCCTGCTTCGGCTTCATCCTCGTCTTCGGCCAGTGGCAGAGCGCCATGGCCACGCTCGCTTCGGTGCTGGTCGCCGTGCCGATCGGCGTCGCGGGCGGGCTGCTGCTCGGCATCGCTGCCTACCGGTATCCGCGCTTCGAGCGGGCGCTGACGCCCGTGCTCGACATGATGCAGACCATCCCGGCCTTCGCCTATCTGGTGCCGATCCTGTTCCTGTTCGGCTTCGGCCCGACGGCCGCGATCGTCGCGACCGTCATCTACGCGCTGCCGCCGATGGCGCGCATCACGGCACTGTCGCTTCGCCAGGTGGCACCCGAAATCCGCGACCTCGGCCGCATGGTCGGCGCGACGCGGCGGCAGATGACGTGGCGGGTTCTCGTGCCCTCGGCGCGCGACAGCCTTATGGTCGGCGTCAACCAGGTGATCATGCTCTCGCTCAACATGGTCATCATCGCCTCGATGATCGGTGCTGGCGGCCTAGGTTTCGACGTGCTCGCCGCACTTCGCCGCCTCGACATCGGCGCGGGGCTCGTCGCCGGCCTCGCCATCGTGGCGCTCGCCGTCGCGCTCGACCGGCTGAGCCAGGCCTTCGCGCAGCGCGACGTCGCCGCCCCGCGGCCGGATGCCTCGCTGCCCGCTCGCTATCCGCACATCGCGGCCGCGCTCGCATTGGTCGTCGCGACCTATGCGCTCGGCATGGTCCTGCCCTTCGTCCGCCGATGGCCCGAGGCGTGGGAGATCTCCACAGGCGCACTCCTCTCCGAGGCCGTGAAGTGGATCAACGTCAACTTCTTCGACACGTTCGAGGCGGTGAAGAACGCCGTGCTGCTCAACGTGCTCGTCCCCTTCAAGCGCTTCCTCTCCGACCTGCCCTGGCTCGGCGTGACCGGGCTTCTCGCCGTCGCCGGCTACCTGCTCGGCGGCGTCCGCCTGATGGCGACGGTGGCGGTCCTCGCCTTCCTGATCGCCGCGACCGGCCAGTGGGAAAAGGCGGCGATCACCGTCTACCTCTGCGGCGTCTCGGTGCTCTTCGCCGCGCTGATCGGCATCCCGGTGGGCATGTTATGCGCGGAGAACGAGCGCCTCTGGCGCGTCGTATCGCTCGTCATCGACACGCTGCAGACGCTGCCCTCCTTCGTCTACCTGATGCCGGTCGTGATGCTGTTCCGGGTCGGCGACTTCTCCGCCATGCTCGCGGTCGTCGCCTATGCTGTCGTGCCGGCGATCCGCTACACGGTCCTCGGTCTGAGACGTGTCGATTCTGCGCGTGGTCGAGGCCGGCCGGGCGATGGGCGCGACCCGCGGCCAGATCCTGACGCGCATCCGGCTGAAGCTGGCGCTGCCCGAGATCATGCTCGGCATCAACCAGACGATCATGTTCGCGCTGTCGATGCTGGTCATCACTGCGCTGGTCGGCACGCGCGACCTCGGCCAGGAGGTCTACATCGCGCTGACCAAGGCCGACACCGGCCGCGGCCTCATCGCGGGCCTCGCGGTCGCCGCGATCGCGATCATCGCCGACCGGCTGATCTCGGCCGGCGCGGCCAGAACGAGAGCGAGGCTCGGCCTCGCCGGCATGGGAGGAAGTGCATCTTGATGGAAATGAACGCCCGCATCTGGGTGCTGCCGATCTGGTCCGGTCCCGTCGACCCGAAGCCGCTGAAGGGCGGGCTGTCGAACAAGAGCTACACGGTCGAGGACGCGGGCCGCAAATATGTCGTGCGCTTCGGCCAGGACTATCCGTTCCATCACGTCTTCCGCACCCGCGAGATCATGACCGCGCGCGCCGCGCATGCCAGCGGCTTCGCGCCGGAAGTGGTCTACACCGGTCCGGGCGTGATGGTCTCGCGCTTCGTCGACGGCAAGACCTACGCGCCGGCCGATGTCACCGACAATATCGATCGCGTCGCCGACATCGTGCGGCGTTTCCATGTCGAGATGCCGCGCCAGATCAGCGGCGCCGGCTTCGCCTTCCTCGTCTTTCACGTCATCCGCGACTACGCCCGCTCGCTGCGCGCGGGCGGGAGCCGTATGAGCGACCGGCTGCCGGCCTTCCTCCAACTCGCCGCCGACCTCGAGAAGACACAGCCGCCGCTGCCGATCATCTTCGGCCACAACGACTTCCTGCCCGCCAACATCCTCGACGACGGCGAGCGGCTGTGGCTGATCGATTTCGAATATGCCGGCTTCACCACCGCCATGTTCGACCTCGCCGGCCTCGCCTCCAATGCCGGCTTCGACGAGGAACAATCCAGCGAATTGCTGGCACGCTATTTCGGCGACATGCCCTCGCCCGAACTGGTGCGGGCGCATGCCGCGATGCAGTGCGCTTCGCTGCTGCGCGAATCCATGTGGTCGATGGTGTCGGAACTGCATCTCGACGCACCGGGCGTCGACTACGAGGCCTACACGGAAGAGAACCTGCAGCGCCTCGACGCCGCGCTCGACCGCTACCAGTCCCGTTTCGGAAGCCTCACGCCATGACGCTGCCCTCGCACGCCCAGATCGTCGTCATCGGCGGCGGCATCATCGGCTGCTCGACCGCCTACCACCTCGCACGCGACCACAAGGCCGACGTCGTGCTCCTGGAGATGGGGCAGATCACCTCCGGCTCGACCTGGCACGCGGCAGGCCTCGTCGGCCAGCTCCGTTCCTCCGCCTCGATCACACGGGTGCTGAAATATTCGGTAGAGCTCTACAAGGGGCTGGAGGCCGAGACGGGGCTCGCCACCGGCTGGAAGATGACCGGCTGCCTGCGGCTCGCCACCAACCAGGACCGCTGGACCGAATTCCGCCGCACCGCCACCACGGCAAAGAGCTTCGGCATGGAGATGCATCTGCTCTCGCCTGCCGAGACGAAACAGATGTTCCCCCTGATGGACGTCTCCGACCTCGTCGGCGCGTCCTGGCTGCCGACAGACGGGCAGGCAAGCCCGTCCGACATCACCCAGTCGCTCGCCAAAGGTGCGCGCATGCACGGCGCAAAGCTGTTCGAGAATGTGCGTGTCACCGGCTTCGAGATGCAGGGCCGCCGGATCGTCGCGGTGAAGACCGACAAGGGCGACATCGCCTGCGACAAGGTCGTCAACTGCGCCGGCCAGTGGGCGCGGCAGGTCGGCGCGCTGGCCGGCATCGACGTTCCGCTGCAGCCGGTGAAGCATCAGTACGTCATCACCGAGAAGATACCGGGCCTTTCCACGGATGCACCGACCATCCGTGATCCCGACCGGCGCACCTACTTCAAGGAGGAGGTCGGTGGGCTGGTCTTCGGCGGCTATGAGCCGAATCCGCAGCCGTGGACGCCAAATACTCCCAATGGCGACGTGCCGAACGACTGGCAGTTCCGCCTGTTCGACGACGACTACGACCATTTCGAACAGCACATGACCCAGGCGATCGAGCGCATCCCGGCGCTCGCCGAGGTCGGCGTGAAGCAGATGGTCAACGGGCCGGAGAGTTTCACGCCCGATGGCAACTTCATCCTGGGTGCTGCGCCCGAATGTGCCAACATGTTCGTCGGCGCCGGTTTCAACGCCTTCGGCATCGCCTCGGGCGGCGGCGCGGGCTGGGTGCTGGCGCAGTGGACGGTCGACGGCGAGGCGCCTCTCGATCTGTGGGTGGTCGACATCCGCCGCTTCTCGAAGCTGCACCGCGACCGCGACTGGGTGCGCGACCGCACGCTGGAAGCCTATGGCAAGCACTACACCATAGCCTATCCGCACGAGGAATATGAGAGCGGGCGGCCCTACATCGTCTCGCCGCTCTACGAGCGGCTCAAGGCCCATCGCGCTGTCTTCGGCTCCAAGCTCGGCTGGGAGCGGCCGAACTGGTTCGCTCCGTCGGTGGTCGCGGCGGAAGACGTCTATTCGATGGGCCGGCAGAACTGGTTCGGCCCGGTCGGCGACGAGCACCGGCTGGTGCGCGAGAAGGTCGGCATCTTCGACCAGTCCTCCTTCGCCAAATACGAGCTTGCCGGAGCGGACGCGCAGAAGGCGCTGGACTGGATCTGCGCCAACGACGTGTCGAAGCCGGTCGGCCGGCTCACCTACACGCAGCTTCTCAACTCGCGCGGCGGCATCGAGGCCGACCTCACCGTGGCGCGGCTCGCCGAGGACCGCTTCTACATCGTCACCGGCACAGGCTTCCGCACCCACGACCTCGCCTGGATAGGCGACCACCTGCCGGACAGCGCCGATGCGCAACTGACCGACGTGACGGAGCAGTTCGGGCCCCTGTCGCTGATGGGGCCGCGCGCGCGCGAAGTGCTGGCCGCTGTCACCGACGCCGACGTCTCCAACGAGGCCTTCCCGTTCGGCCATGTCAGGGAAATCTCGATCGCCGGCGCAACGGTGCGCGCGCTGCGCGTCACCTATGTCGGCGAGCTCGGCTGGGAGCTCCACGTACCGATCGAGGCGACCGGGGTTGTGTTCGACGCGCTGATGAAAGTGGGAGAACGCCACGGCATCCGCCCCGTCGGCTACCGCGCGCTGGAATCGCTGCGGCTGGAAAAGGGCTACCGCGCCTGGGGCTCGGACATCACGCCTAACGACACGCCGTTCGAGGCAGGCCTCGGCTGGGCGGTGAAGCTGCGCAAGAACACCGACTTCTCCGGCCGCCGCGCGCTGGAGGCCGTCGCCGGCCAGCCGCTGAAGAAGCGTCTCGCCTGTTTCACCGTCGACGACCCAACCGTCGTGCTCCTAGGCCGCGAAACGATCCTGCGCGACGGCCAGCCGGTCGGCTACCTCACCTCCGGCGGCTTCGGCTACACGGTGGAGAAAAACATCGGCTACGGCTACGTGCGAAACGCGGACGGTGTGAGCGACGACTTCCTCGCCTCGGGAACATACGAATTGGTCGTAGCGATGGATACGGTGCCGGCGACGCTGCACATGGAGCCGCTCTACGATCCGAAGGCGGAAAGGGTGAAGGGATAGAGCGCGTGGCGCCAAAGCGGATCTGGCGAAAGGCGGAGAGGCGTTCAGATACCGATGGCCAGGTTGGGTCGGGGGAGACGTGTTGATGCTGCGTGACAGCCGCGATATCATCAAACGCCTGAGGGCGGACGGCTTCGAACTCGTTTCGGTGCGCGGTTCGCACCACAAGTTCCGGCACGCGGACGGGCGCACGGTCATCGTCACCCATCCGCGCAGGGACATTCCGCTCGGAACCTTACGGTCGATCGACGAAGGGGCAAAATGGCCCAGGGATTGAAGATGACATCGCATTACATCGCCCTGATCCACAAGGAACCCGGGAGCGGATATGGCGTATCGTTCCCCGACCTTATAGGCGTCACCACCGTCGCGGATACATTAGACGATGCATTGCGTGAAGCATCGGTGGCACTGGCCTTCGCGCTCGAGGATTGGCAGGGCGCAGCGCCGCGCCCGCGTAGCCTCGACGTTCTTCGCACAGATCCCGCGTTCTTGGACTGGTCAACTGATGCAGTGGTTGCAGCAGTCAGCCCGACCGGTTCGATGAACGAGGCCGCGTAAGTGCCGCCGGCCGATTCCTAGGAGCGTCTCAAGACCACCGCCCGGCTCGGAATGGTCCCAACCTCTCCCGGCATCGAGACATAGGGCTCCGTCTCCTCGACGCGCTTGACCAGGCTTTGCGCTTCGAGTTCGGCGATACGCGCCGCGAACCCGCCCTCCCACAGCGTGTTCTTCACCGTCAGCACGATCGCCCCGCCCGGCCGGCAGATGCGGATCAGTTCGTCCAGCCCCTCCGCGCCGACATGGCCCGTAGTGAAGACGCCCGCCGAGACAATGCCGGCGAAATGGCCGTCGGCGAAAGGCAGCGGGCCGCCGAGCGCCAGATTGTGCAGCCGCGCATAGGCGCCCTTCGCCTTCGCCCGTTCGAGCATGCCGGTGGAGAGGTCGAGACCTTCGATTTCGGGATAGCCGACGATGCCCAGCCATTCGCCGACCAGCCCGGTGCCGCAGCCGGCGTCGAGCACCGGCGTCGCACCGCGCGGCAGGTGGCGCGCGAGAAGCGCAAGCGCGATCGAGGGGTGGCGGTAGCCCGCTGCCGCCATCTCCGCGTCATAGGTGTCGGCCCAGCGGTCGTACAGCGCCGCCACCTCTGCCGGCGCCTTCGCGCCATAGACCTGACCGAGCGCACCTTCGTGATGTCCGTCGGCCATTGCATGTCCTCATGTCTCGCGTCCGCAGCATACTCCATACCCGCCATGGCCGGGCAAGTGCGGCAGTTCGCTCGGCTCGGAAATATCCGCTCGGGGATATTTCAGACGTTTCTTCCCGGACAGAGCCACAAAGAAGTTGACCAGCATAGGAAGACTTGGTTCTGAATAAAAAACCTCTGCCACAAAAGAACGTCTCGACACGGTGACACTTCCACACGATTATTGACGCTACGGAAGTTGGCTTTCGATACAAACCCGACGCATTCTCGCCCAAACGGAGACCATCACATGTCCATCGGCCGCAAGTCCCTTCTTGCCAGTGTCGTCCTGGCAACCGCGCTCACCGGCGCCGGCGAGGCCTACGCGGCCAAGCTGTTCAAGGGCATCGTCGTCATCACCGCTCGCACGAATACTGGCCTCTGCATGGCGGAATACGATATCTCCGAATCGTTCGTCGTCGAATACCTCGCCAATGTCGGCGCGGAGACGACGCCCGAGCGTCTCTCGATCATGAGCACGAACGGGTCGCTGCTGCTTTCCAACGCCGATGCCACGCCGACGCTGCGCGGCGCAGGCCAGGTCAGCGTCGCGGGAAACATCTTCGCGCGCCCTGTCGCCATTCCGTCGATCAACACGCAATTCTCGATCTCGGCGGTGGCCGCCACGACGGTGACGGTGACGATGTCGGGCACCGCCAACAGCCTCGGCATCCCGGGCTGCAACGTCACCATCCGAGGTGCGCTCACCTATCTCCCGCCCGGCGGCTACTAATCGCGCACGCTCCCGTTTGACCGGGATGAACCGCCGCCCCCTTGTCCAAAGGGGGCGGTGTTGATCTATGGTTTGCGCATGATCAGCCGGGCCGCATCATGACCGAAGACCTCGCCGACGTACGCGCCGTCATCGCTTCCATTCCCGTTCTCGCCGGCTACACCGGCCCGCTGCAACGCATGGGCGGGCTGACCAACCGGGTCTATCGGGCCGGCGAGGTCTGCCTGCGCATTCCCGGCAAGGGCACCGAGGAATATATTAGCCGCGCCAACGAGGCGGTTGCCGCGCGCGAGGCGGCGCGGGCCGGCGTGTCGCCGCAGGTGCTGCACTTCGACGACGCCACCGGCGTGATGGCGACGCGCTTTCTCGCCGACGCCGTGACGATGTCGCCGGAAGAGTTCCGCGCGCGTCCCGGCAGCCCCGCGCGCGCCGGCGAGGCCTTCCGCAGGCTTCACACCTCAGGCGCGGTGTTCCCGTTCCGCTTCGAACTGTTCGCGATGATCGACGACTACCTGAAGATCCTCTCGACCAAGGACGTCGACTTGCCCGCCGGCTATCACGACGTGGTGCGCGAGGCGGACGAGACGGTGCGCGCAGCGCTCGCGGCGCATCCGCTGCCGATCGTCGCCTGCCACTGCGATCCGCTCTGCGAGAACTTCCTCGACACCGGCGAACGCATGTGGATCGTCGACTGGGAATATTCCGGCATGAATGATCCGATGTGGGACCTCGGCGACCTCTCCGTCGAAGGCGGCTTCGACGCGGCACAGGAGAACGAGATGCTGCGCGCCTATTTCGGCGGCGAGCCGTCTGCCGGCGACCGCGGCCGCGTCGTCATCTACAAGGCGATGTGCGATCTCCTGTGGACGCTATGGGGCCTGATCCAGCTCGCCAACGGCAATCCCGCCGACGACTTCCGCGCCTATGCCGACAACCGCTTCGCCCGCTGCCGGGCGCTGATGGAAACGCCGGACTTCGCCCGTCACGTCGCCGCGGTCAGGGGCTGACCGCCCGGACGGGTTGACCTTCGCACGCCGAGGCTGTTGATGCGGCGGCAACGAGGTGAACGAAGGCCGCGATGACGCTCCGACTGATCTTCATGGGCACGCCGGATTTCTCCGTGCCGACGCTGCGCGCGCTGCATACGGCGGGGCACGAGATCGCCGCCGTCTACTCACAACCACCCCGCCCCGCCGGCCGGCGCGGGCTGGAGCTGACCCCCTCGCCCGTCCACCGCGTGGCCTCGGAGCTCGGGATCGACGTGCGCACGCCCGTTTCGCTGAAGGGCGAAGCCGAGCAGCAGGCGTTCGCCGCGCTCGGCGCGGATGCTGCGATCGTCGTCGCCTACGGCCTGCTCCTGCCGCAGCCGATCCTCGACGGGACGCGGCTCGGATGTTTCAACGGTCATGCCTCGCTCCTGCCGCGCTGGCGCGGTGCCGCGCCGATCCAGCGCGCGATCATGGCGGGCGATGCCGAAACAGGCATGATGGTGATGAAGATGGACGTGGGTCTCGACACCGGCCCGGTCGCGCTTACCGCTCGTGTCGCGATCGGCTCCGACATGACCGGCGGCGAGTTGCACGACCGCCTGAGCGAGGCGGGCGCGGCGCTGATGGTCGAGGCGATGGAAAAGCTCGAACGCGGCGAGCTTTCGCTTACGCCGCAGCCCGTCGAAGGCGTCACCTATGCGAAAAAGATCGACAAGTCGGAAGCCCGCATCGACTGGGCGCGGCCGGCGCGCGAGGTGCACGATACGATCCGGGCGCTGTCGCCCGCTCCCGGCGCCTGGTGTGAGGTTTCCGTCAACGGCAAAGCGGAGCGGCTGAAGGTGCTGCGCACCACGCTGTCGGACGGCTCGGGACGGCCCGGTGAGGTGCTGGACGATGACCTCGCCATTGCCTGCGGCGACGGCGCGGTGCGCCTCGTCGAGGTGCAACGCGCCGGCGGCAGGCCGATGACGGCGCGGGACTTTCTGCGCGGTGTCCGCCTTGCCCAAGGAGACCGCCTGTCATGATCCGCGGCCTCGTCATCCGCCCGGCGGAAGCCCGCGACCGCGCGGCGATACGGGAGCTCGTGACGGAAGCGTTCGGCCAACCGGCGGAGGCGGGTCTGGTCGACGCCCTCGTCGCCGACAATGACGTTGTTCTCGAACTCGTCGCGACGCATGAGGGCGAGATCGTCGGGCATGTCCTGTTCTCGCGGCTCTTCGTCGAGGACGAAGCGGGCCGCTTCGCCGCCGTCGCGCTCGCCCCGATCGCGGTCCAGCCGCGGCGGCAGAAGACCAGGGTCGGCTCAACCCTCATCGAGAACGCGCATATGCTGCTGAAGGACCGCGGCGAAACGCTCTCGATCGTGCTCGGCGATCCCGCTTATTACGGCCGCTTTGGCTATGCGCATGATCGCGCGGCTGGTTTCGCGAGCGACTACCAGTGCGAGGCGCTGCAGGCGCTCGCCTTGGGCGAGGCCCCGGCGATCGGCAGGCTCGTCTACGCTCCTGCCTTTTCTGGACTCTGAGATGCCCCGCTACCGCCTCGACATCGAATATGACGGCAGCGCCTTTGCCGGCTGGCAGCGGCAGGCCGGCCAGCGCTCGGTGCAGGAGGCGATCGAGGACGCGATCAAGGCGTTTTCGGGCGACGAGGTCTCGATCCGCGGCGCCGGGCGCACCGATGCGGGCGTGCATGCCGCCGGGCAGGTGGCGCATGTCGACCTCGCCAGGGACTGGCCGGCGGACCGGGTGCGCGACGCGCTCAACGCGCATCTCGGCCTCGCCGACGACGCCGTCGCAATCCTGGCCGCGCGCAAGATCGGCGATGATTTCGACGCCCGCTTCTCGGCGACCGCCCGGCACTACATCTACCGGATCGTCAACCGCCGGGCGCGGCTGGCGCTGGAGGCAAAGCGCGCCTGGTGGGTGCCGAAGCGGCTCGACGCAGCAGCCATGCACGAGGCCGCGCAGCACCTCGTCGGCAGGCACGACTTCACCACCTTCCGCTCGGCGCACTGCCAGGCGAACAGCCCGCTGCGCACGCTCGACCGGCTGGACGTCACGCGCGACGGCGACCTGATCGAAATCCGCGCCTCGGCGCGGTCCTTCCTGCACAATCAGGTCCGCTCGATGACCGGCACGCTCAAGCGCGTCGGCGAAGGCGGCTGGACCCCGCTGGACGTGAAGGAGGCGCTGAAGGCGGCCGACCGTTCGCGCTGCGGGCCCGTCGCGCCGCCGGACGGGCTCTATCTCGTCAAGGTCGACTATCCGGCCGAGAGTTGAGCCCCGTCGAGGCCGAACAGCCTCTGGAGGAAGAAAATCAGGAACAGTCCGGCGAAGACCACGCCGAAGAAGACGGCGCTCGCGACTGCGGCTCCCTTCGCCAGGACCGCGTTCGTCAACCGCCAGGTCAGCACCAGCGCGACGATGAAGACGATCAGCGAGACGGTATCGTTGAGCTCGCTGGCTGCCGGACTGAAGAGATTCAGCAGCGTCGCCGGCAGCATCAGCCAGGCCAGCAGCGCCGACGCCCAGTTGCTCGCCACGACGAAATGCGGGTAGCGGTCGAGGATCCCGATCGGCCGCGCGATCACGCCGAGGCACAGCAGCGGCAGCACCCAGGCGGTGACGTCGATGACGGCCAGCCGCAGCAGGATCGACAGGCGGCTTCCCAGTCCATAGCCCGCGAGGTCGAGCGCCAAGGCCGCCCAGCCCACCCCCAGCGCAGGGATCGCCACGACGATCGCGTAGAACGAATTCCAGAATCCGTCGGCCGACACGTCGAGCGCGCGCACGCCGTCCGGCTTTCCCATCATCAGCCGCCAGGCGCCGGCGAAATAGGTCTGTATCTCTTCGCCGCTCGGCATGTCAGGCGAACCAGTCCGCAAGGAAGCGCTCGTAGATGCGCGTCAGCATTTCGAGATCGTCGAGCGGCACGCGCTCGTCCACCATGTGCATCGTCTTGCCGACGAGGCCGAACTCCACCACCGGACAATAGTCCTTTATGAAGCGCGCATCGGACGTGCCGCCCGAAGTCGAGAGCGCGGGATACCTCCCGGTCACCGCCTCGATCGAGCCGCTCAAAGTGCGGATGAGCTTGTCGTTGCTGGTCAGGAACACCGGGCTCGGCCGGTCGCGCCATACGAGCTCGTAGTCGACCGGCTCGGTCTTGCCGGGTCTGAGCTTCGACTTGCGCGCGGCGCTATCGAGGCGGTTATGGACCTCGGCCTGGATCGTCTCGGCGCTCCAGCTGTCGTTGAAGCGGATGTTGAACGAGGCCGTCGCCTTGCCGGGGATGACGTTCGCCGCCGGATTGCCGACGTCGATCGTCGTCACTTCGAGATTGGTCGGCTGGAAATCGGCCGTTCCCTTGTCGAAAACGGGATGCAGCAGCGCCTCGACCAGCGGAACGAGGCCGCGCACCGGATTGTCGGCAAGGTGCGGATAGGCGACATGACCCTGCACGCCGCGCACGACGATCGTGCCGGAGATCGAGCCGCGCCGGCCGATCTTTATCGCGTCGCCCAGCCGCTCGGGATTGGTCGGCTCGCCGACGATGGATGCATCCCAGGTCTCGCCCTTGGCCGCCGCCCATTCGAGCAGCTTCGACGTGCCGTTGATCGACGGCCCCTCCTCGTCGCCGGTGATGAGAAGCGAGACCGATCCCTTCGGCGCGCCGCGCGCCGCGACATGGCGGGCAAGGGCCGCCACGAAACAGGCGATGCCGCCCTTCATGTCGACGGCGCCGCGGCCATACATCTCGCCATTGGCGATCTCGGCCGCGAAGGGCGGGTGCGTCCAGGCCTGCTCGTCGCCAGGCGGCACCACGTCGGTATGGCCGGCGAACATCAAATGCGGGCCGTTGCCGGAGAGCCGGGCATAGAGGTTCTCGACATCGGGCGTGTCCTGCTCGGTGAAAACCGGTCGCTCGACCGAGAAGCCCAACGGCGCAAGCATCCCGGCAAGCGCGGTCAGCGCCCCGCCTTCGACCGGTGTGACCGAGGGGCAGCGGATCAGGGCAGCGAGGTTGGCGGCGGGATCGGTAGGCAAGCTCATTGCACGAGCGTTAGTCCAAAGGGCGGTGTCTGTCACGATGCCAGCGACAGGTTGCAATGGCTCAGCACCGCTGCCAAAGGAATACCTTTATCATGCCTTAACCGGGGCATGAGAGAGTCGAACCAAGTGGGAGTTGAACGGAAATGCGCTTCGATCGCCTGGACCTGTCCGTGCGCGGCAAGGCGCGGGTCTATCTCGGCACGATCTTCGGGACGCTGTTCTGCATCGCAGCCGCCTTCGCGATCGATTCCTATTCGTTCGAGACCGGAACGTGGCAGCTGGGCGAAAAGCCGCTCAACAACTTCATCATCCCGCTGGTGGTGGCGCCGCCGATCTTCTACTTCTTGCTCAGCAAGCTGCGCGAGCTGTCCATCGCCCATCACGAGCTGATGAATGTCGCGGCGACCGACCCCCTCACCTCCTGCCTGAACCGCCGCGCCTTCACGGCGCTGGTGGACGGCTATCTTGAGCGGGTCGAGAAACAGCAGGATCTCGGCAGCGGCGCGTTCCTCGTCGTGGACGTCGACCACTTCAAGACGGTCAACGACAATTACGGCCATGAATTCGGCGACGAGGCGCTGAAGCTGATCGCGGTCACGATCAAGTCCTCCGTGCGGGAGATCGACCTCGTCGGCCGCCTCGGCGGCGAGGAGTTCGGCGTCTTCCTTCCCAGCCTCGACGCCGCCCGCACCGTGATCGTCGCGGATCGCATCCGCGCGGCCGTCGGTTCGCTCCCCTTCAGCCCGCGTGGTCGCCCGCACCGGCTGTCGATCAGCATCGGCGGAACCACCTTCGACCGACGCGCGACCTTCGCCGACCTCTACCGAAGCGCGGACGAACGCCTTTACGTGGCGAAGAATGCGGGCCGGGACCGCGTCGACATCACTCCCTACGGAACCGGCGCGGCCGCCTGACCGCTCCGCACCGGATGCGTTGATAGCCGGACACGTTCTGGATATCATCCATGACGTGAAGGCGAAGACCGAGGCGGCGCGAAGGCTGCAGGTGTGCCATTGCTCTACGTCGGTTTCGACTTCAACGCGTCCGGTCTCGCCTGATCAGGGCATCGGTGGGACGTGAAAAATGCTGCGGGGCGCACGCCCCTGGCACAATTGTTGCTTTATTTCACGCGACTTCCCGGTGTTCCCGCAAGAACGTGGAGACGTGGGTGTGAAGACCTTCGATCTGGCGGAAATCAGGACGACGGAACGTTTCAGCTACTGGCGGGACGTTCTGTGCAACGTCTATGTCGCGCTCAACCCGGAACCGTCGTTCAAGACGGATTTCCTCGGGACCGTCACCGATCATGCGTTTGACGGCATCGGCATTTCCAACATCTCTTCGCTGAAACAGACCATCGCGCGCACGCCGCAAGGCATACGCCGCGATTCAGAGGCCTACTGTTTCCTCAATCTGCAGGTGGCCGGCACCTGCCGTGTCAGCCAGGCCGGCCGGACTGCCGTCACGACGCCGGGCGAGTTCACCATTGTCGACTCGTCGGAACCGTTCCTTCTCGACTATGTGAGCGACGAGTGGGAGCAATATTCATTCAAGATCCCGAAGCATGTCTTCGATTCCCATATCGGCCATGATCTCGTGGTCCGCACGGTCACGGGCCGGACGCCGGTCGGCAAGATCGTCGTCGATTTCCTCGCCTCGGTCGCCCGGACCCCGGAGAGTTTTCGCCACAGCTCGACCGACATGACGAAGTCGATCGTCGATCTTGCTGCCATGTCGCTGCGCGCCTCCGCGCCCGATGGCGATGACGGTCGGAACCGGACCTTCAGATCGGCTCTCCGCAATTCTATTCTCCGATATGTCCAGCTCAATTTCGCCGATCCGGAGATAGCACCGGCCAAGGTTGCCGCTCATTTCGGCATATCCACGCGCTACCTGCACAAATTGCTGGAGGAGCACGGCGAGACTTTCGGGCAGATCATCCTGGGAATGCGCCTCGAACGGTGTGCATCCGAACTGCGCGAGGGGAAGTGCCTCACGATTTCGGAAGCCGCCTTTCGATGGGGCTTCAACGACATGTCCTCTTTCAGCAGGGCTTTCCGACGGCATTTCGGCGTTCCGCCGAGGGACTACAGGCACCAGAGCAAGGGACTTTGACGCGGAGACAAGGTCTCCCGGCATAAGCCCTCCTCGCCTGCGCCTTCCCGTTCGTGACGCGTATGCCGCGCGTTCTCTTCCGCTTTGGCGCCGTCGATGTCCTGCGAGGCTGCCGGAGACGTCGGACCTGGTCGGTTCCTTTTGGCGGAATGGGTCCGACCGGATACAACTCCCTCCGGCAACCTTGCAGACGCGGCCTAGGCGTTGAAGGTCGCGTAAGGGGCCGTCAGCGAGCTGTAGGAAGGGCTCTTGATGATGCTGTGCAGGTTGCGTCGACGGGCACCCATGTTGCCGCCGTCATAGAGCGGGAAGCACATCGCATCGTTCATCAGCTCGGCCAGCGGATGCATATCGGTGTAGCTGTCCACGCCGACCAGGCGCATCGTATCGTAAACGACGTTCACGCAGGTTTCCGAGCAGAACACCTTCGTCATCACGGCAAGCTCGTGCTCGGCCCCCTTTGACCGGTCGCATGCTGATGGCACGCCTTCCAGGTCAGGTAGCGACAGGCTTCGATCTTCATCTTGATGTCGGCAAGCATGTAGCCGACCGTCGGATATTCGATGATCGGATGGGGCCCGGAGCGCGAGTCCTCGCGTGCGAACTGCAAGGCATGATCGTAGGCGGCCCGCATCACGCCGACACATGCGGCGCCGATCAAGGCCGCGGTCCAGGCGAAATTCGTGGAAACGATCTTGATCCCGTCGCCCGGCTTACCCAGGATGTTGTTTGCCGGCACCCGCACATTCTCGAAAGCCATCCGCGGAGAGATCGTCGCCCGGTGGCCGGCCGTATCGAGAAGCCCCGTGACCCGCACGCCGGGAGTGGCACCTGGAACCATGATCACCGCGAGAGATTCCTCGGCGTTCTTGCTTGGGTCCGTTCTGCACACGACCGCATAGAGGTGGCAGTTGTTTCCGTCCCAGCCGGTGCCGTTGGTGGTGTAGTGCTTGTGGCCGTTGATCACCCATTCGTCGCCTTCCAGCGTCGCGAAGGTGTTGACGCCGAACCGCGGATCAGGCGAGTCGAAGTTCGCGCCGCCGGTCACTTCGGTGAAGGCCAGGGCCCCCAGGCGCGTTCCATCTTCGGCGAAATCGGTGAGGAAGCGCTTCTTTTGCTCCTCGGTTCCAAACATCGCCACCGGCTTGATACAAAGGCCGCTCCCTAGCATGGCAGTCGGCACGTTCACATCGACGGCGGCCAGCTCTTCCGTGGCGAGCGCGAAATCGAGCGTCGCGATGTCGGAGCCGCCTACCTCCTTGGGTAGGAGCGCCTTCACGAAGCCCGCATCGACGCCCTGGCCGAAGAAAGGCTTGGTTGAATAAAAGCGCTCGTCGGGCTTGGAATACTGCGCGATCGTCTTGCGAACGTCCTTCAGCACCGAGTTTGCAAAGGCGCGCGCTCCGTCGCGGAGCGCTATCTGCTCAGCGCTCAGGTTGAAATCTATGCTCATGACATTCCCCTTCGTTGTTATCGCATTCTGGCGGACCTGCGCCGAGCAAACGGTCGTCGGCGTTCGCAGCGGGGCATGTCCGCCGGAAAGCCTAGCGGCCGCGGGGATACGCGGTCTTGACCGGGAGAGCCCGAAGACTTGACCTTGAAGGAACAGGCGGGAACTCGGCCGAGGACGGGCGAGCCCTGACTCAGCTAGGGCGACGGAGCGTGCCGGACTGCTCGGCGATCATAATGATCTTCTGCCAGATCTTGCGGGACAGATTGCTGCCCAGGCTCTCGACGTCGTTGACGGCCCGCACCACCACGTCGTCGTTGACGGACTGGGCGTAGAGAGCGGCAAACTTGCCGGTGATCGACAACATCTCCGTGCAATAGTCGAGATAACGCGACAGGTCGGCCGCGGCCAGCGTCCGCCGGGGCGAATGCGTCGATGGCTGGAACGCCGCCGACAGCGTCGCCGGGTCCTTGGTCAGCTGGTGCATGTCGATGACGTGGATCACCGAACGCAGCGAATGCAGGCCGGTGAACACCCTGCGGCGTTTCAACCGCGCCTCCATCTGGGTCAGCGTGATCATGCCGAGCCCCATCAGGAGCAGCGTGTTCAGTGTCGCCTCGATGCCCTGGACGAAGTCGAAGGCGCCGGTGTCGATCCGGTCGAAGGACAGGATGGTCATCACGAAGCCGATCACCAGCACGCCGATCAGGATCGTCGCCGCGGTGAGCACCCTCAGCCAGCGGATCGGTGCCTCGAGCTCTGTCGCCTCGCGGGCGATGTCCCTTCCAAGCGCGATCAGCTCGACAGCCACCTTGCGCAGGCCGGATTCGGGAAAGCGGTCGGCGATGCGCGCCTCGAGCAGTTCGGCGGTCGCAATCACCCGGGCGGCGTCGATGGTCCTGTAACGCGCCGAGGTGTCGAGACCGGACTGCATCGCGTCACCCCGGCGAGTTGGTTTCGGCGCCGTAACGGTTCGGCGCAGGATCGCCAGGCATGACACAAAGGACGATGAAGACCACGTAGGAGATCACAGGGACGAAAAGCGCAAGCGCATACGGGCCTGGCTTGCCCAGATCATGCACCCGTTTCACGCTCAATGCGAAAATGCTCCAGACCGACAGCAAGCCTATGAGAACAAAGGCGATCGCCCAGGAATCCGCCGCCTGGCTCTCGACCGGCGCCAGAGTGAAGCGGTAAAGCAGGAAACCGGGCACCAGATTTGCAAGCAGGCCTGCCAGAAGATAGGCCGCGCGACTAATGCGGCCGTTCATCCGCAAGAAGAGCCAGAGAAGCTGCCGCGCCGACAGGCCGCCCATCGCTCAGTCCCGCAGGAGATCGTTGATCGACGTCTTCGAGCGGGTTCCCTCGTCGACCCGCTTGACGATGACGGCGCAGTAGAGGCTCGGCCCAGGCTGGCCGTTGGGCAGAGGCTTGCCCGGCAGCGTCCCCGCCACCACCACGGAATAGGGCGGCACCTCGCCATACATCACCTCGCCGGTCGCGCGGTCGACGATCTTGGTCGACTTGCCGATGAAGACGCCCATGCCAAGCACCGAGCCCTCGCGCACGATGCAGCCTTCCACCACCTCGGAGCGCGCGCCGATGAAGCAGTTGTCCTCGATGATCGTCGGGCCGGCCTGCAGCGGTTCCAGCACGCCGCCGATGCCGACGCCGCCGGACAGGTGCACGTTCTTGCCGATCTGGGCGCAGGAACCGACGGTCACCCAGGTGTCGACCATGGTACCCGCGCCGACATACGCGCCGAGATTGACGAAGGACGGCATCAGGATCGCGCCGGGGGCGATGTATGCCGAGCGGCGCACGACGCAGTTGGGCACGGCACGGAAGCCGGCCTTCTCGAAGTCCATTGCGCCCCAGCCGTCGAACTTGGAGGCGACCTTGTCCCACCAGGCGCTGTCGCCGGGTCCGCCCTTGATGATCTCCATCGGGTTGAGCCGGAAGGAGAGCAGCACCGCCTTCTTCATCCACTGGTTCACGTGCCAGGTGCCGTCGGCGCCGCGCTCCGCGACGCGGATCTCGCCCTTGTCGAGCAGGTCCAGCGTCGTCTCGATCGCCTCGCGCGCCTCGCCGCGGGTCGTGGTGCTGATCCCGTCACGTGCCTCGAATGCGGCCTCCACCGTCTTTTCGAGGGAGGTCAGATCGGGCTTCGACATGGAAAACACTCCGTTAACGGCTGGACGGCTAGGCTGAAATCGCGCGGAACCTATGTCATGGGCATAGTGGGGTCAATTGCGCTTCGATCGTCGCCGGACTGTGGTCCCACGGCAAATCCAGGACGGACAGAGACGGTCGGGTAAGGAAACTGCTGATGAATCCGATGGATAAGAACGGCTGGACGCCGCTGCCTCATTCCGACGAGGATCTGGAGCGCGCCAAGGCGGTTCCCGACACGCCGCAGACGCGTGCGACGACCTACAGGCTCGCCTGGAACGACGAGGATTTCCTCACCCGCCGCGAGACGCGCGCGGTGCGCCTGCAGCTCGAACTGATGAAGCCGGAGATGATCCTGACGGAGCGCGGCATCCGCTCGACGGTGATCCTGTTCGGCGGTGCGCGCATTCCGGAGCCGGGCGGCCCGGCCTGGGCCGCGAAGAACGAAATCCAGGAAAAGAACCTCAAGGCCAACAGCCACTACTACGACGAGGCGCGCAAGTTCGCCCGGCTCTGCTCCGAACATTCGGCCGGCTCCTATCACCGCGAGTTCGTCGTGGTGACGGGCGGCGGGCCTGGCGTCATGGAGGCGGGCAACCGGGGCGCGGCGGATGTCGGCGCGCCGTCCATCGGCCTCAACATCGTGCTGCCGCACGAGCAGGCGCCCAACCTGTTCGTCACGCCGGAGCTCTGCTTCAACTTCCACTATTTCGCGATCCGCAAGATGCATTTCATCATGCGCGCCAAGGCGGTAGCGATCTTCCCCGGTGGCTTCGGCACCATGGACGAGTTCTTCGAGACGCTGACGCTGATCCAGACCGGCCGCATGGAGCGCGTCCCGGTCATCCTGTTCGGTCGCGATTTCTGGTCGCGCGCGATCAACCTCGACTTCCTCGCCGAGCAGGGCACGATCTCGCCCGGCGACCAGGACATCATCGACTACGCCGACACCGCCGACGAGGCATGGGACGTGATCAGGACGTTCTACGGCATCGAACAGCCAGTTTGACGCACTGGCGCGGCCACGCCGGGCGGGTTATTGCATGCCCTATGCGGGATCGGGCGACAGTGTCGTGGTTTGCAAGGCTGAGGCGCGACCGGCGCCTCTTCGCTTTGCTCGCGCTCGTCCTGATGATCGGCCATTCCGTGCAGCCGCTGGCGGTTGCGCAGGCGAGCAGCAACGGCCATCTCGTGATCTGCACGATGCTGGGCGCGGAGCCGCTGCCGGATGGCACGCCGATTCATCACGACGACTGCGGCGAGTGCGTCCTCGGCGCCTGGGGCCTCAAGGCAATGGCCAAGGCGATCCTTGCCTCGGCGCCGGCCTGGGAGCCGATCCCGGCTGTCGCCATTGCCCTCTTCCCCGTCACCGACGACCGCGCGCCTGCCTCCCTGCCGCCTGAACGCCCTCCGGGCATACGCGCGCCTCCCCTCTCCGCCTGATCAGCCATCGGCCTGCGCGACCGCGCGGGCCGTCATGACTTTTCAGACGCGAAAGGAGACATCATGCGTCGTCATATCCTTCCCCTGGCCGCAGCCTGTGCGCTCACGGCCGTTTCCATCGTAACCGCCTTCGCCCATTCCACGCTGGAAAGCGCCGAGGCGCCGGCCGGATCCTACAAGGCCGTGGTCCGCATTCCGCACGGCTGCGACGGCCAAGCCACCAACACGGTCAAGGTCGACCTGCCGGAGGGCTTCATCGGTGCGAAGCCGATGCCGAAGGCCGGCTGGCAGCTCGCGGTCGAAAAGGGCGACTATGCCAAGGCCTACAAGCTGCACGGCAAGGACGTCTCGTCGGGCACCAAGACCGTCACCTGGAGCGGCGGCGACCTGGCCGACGACTTCTACGACGAGTTCGTCGTCAGCGGCACGCTCTCGGCCGAGCCGGGCACGCGGCTCCCGTTCATCGTCACGCAGCTCTGCAAGGACGGACAGGTCGCCTGGAACGAGATCGCGGCAGAAGGTCAGGATCCGCATTCGCTGGAGCGCCCCGCTCCCTTCGTCACCATTGCAGCGGCATCGGGCGGCGGACACGACCACGACGGCGCAGCGGCCGACACCGTGAAGGCCGGCGACCTGACGCTCTCCGGCGGCTGGCTGCGCGCCATGCTGCCGGGCCAACCCGCTGGCGGCGGCTATATCACCATCACCAATGGCGGCGCGGCGGCGGATCGGCTCGTCGCCATCTCGACTCCCGCTGCCGGCAAGTCCGAGATCCACTCGATGGAGATGAAGGACAACGTGATGGTGATGCGCCCGGTCGACGGCGGGGTCGAGATCCCGGCCGGTCAGACCATCGAGCTCAAGCAGGGCGGTCTGCACCTGATGTTCACGCAGGTCACGGAGCCGTTCAAGGAGGGCCAGTCCCTGCCCGTCACGCTCACCTTCGAGAAGGCGGGCAAGGTCGAGCTCACTTTGCCGGTGAAGTCCGCGACCGGCGGCAGTGGGCACCAGCACTAAACCTGCTCAGTGAGCCTCGTCTCTCGGCCCCCGCGGCCGGTGGACGAGGCTGACCAGCATGAACGAGATGATCATCAGGAGATACCAGGCGCCCAGCTTCGACAGGGAGACCGGCGTCCAGCCGTCCGCCTGCGAGGGGTAGATCCACGCCCGCGACCACGTCGCGATGTTCTCGGCGAACCAGATGAACAGCGCGACCAGCAGAAAGCCGACCAGCAGCCGCATCTGGTGGGTGTGCCGGAAGACGCGATAGTGCACCCGCGTCCTGCGGAACAGGACGAAGGCGAAGGCGAACAGGCCCCAACGCGCGTCGAAGATGAAATGATGGAGGAAGAAGTTCGCGTAGATCGCGGCCGCAAGCACGGCCGTCGCGGCGATCGACGGATAGTCGGTGTAGCGCATGTCGAAGATGCGCGTGATCCGGGCGATGTAGGAGCCGACCGCGGCATACATGAAGCCCGAGAACAGCGGCACCCCGGCGATGCGGAAGAACGCCTCCTCCGGATAGATCCACGACCCGGCGCTCGTCTTGAACAGTTCCATCGCGGTTCCGACCAGATGGAAGATCAGGATGACGACGGCCTCCCTCGGCGTCTCCAGCTTGAAAGCCAGCAGTGTCGCCTGGATCGACAGCGCCGCGAGGAAGAGGAAATCGTAGCGCTCGAGAGGCGCATCCTGCGGCCAGGCGAGCGCGGTGACGATCATGATGGCGAGCAGCGCGCCGCCGAACAGGCACGCCCACGCCTGCTTCAGCCCGAAGACGACGAATTCGACCAATGCGCCGGACACGCCGCCTTGCGGCAACCGGTCGAGCACGCGGTGCGCGGCCGCGTCGATCCGCGCCTCGACGGAAGTGAACCGCTTCAAGCGGAAGCCTGTCCCAATATGGTACGCAGGAACCCGGTCAGATCATCGGTGACGTAGTCGACCTCGTCGTCGAGCGCCGGGTCACGCTCCCAAATCTCGGAGAAGGTCGGCTCGAAGTTGTTGGGCACGATCAGCACGGTCGTCATGCCGAGCGCCTTGGGCACGACAAGGTTGCGCGCCAGATCCTCGAACATCACCGCGCTCGGACCGGCGACCTTGTGCAGCTCGACGAATTTCTCGTAGGTGCCGCGCGCCGGCTTCGGCGTCAGCCCGGCTGCCACGATGTCGAAGATGTCGTCGAACTCGTCCAGCACGCCGAGCTGGCGGGCCGTGCGCTCCGCATGGCCGCGGTCGCCGTTGGTGAAGATGAACTTGCGGCCGGGCAGCGCCTTGATCGCCTCGCCCAGCACCGGGTTGGGTTGGACCCAGGAATAGTCGATGTCGTGCACCTTCTGGAGGAAGTCGTCCGGATCGATGCGATGCAGCTCCATCAGCCCGTTCAGCGTCGTGCCGTATTCGAGATAGAGCTGCTTCTGCAGCTTGCGCGCATCTTCGCCGGACAGCTTCAGCAGCTCCGACACATAGGCCGTCATCTTCACGTCGATCTGCGAGAACAGGTTCGTGTGATGCGGATAGAGCGTGTTGTCGAGGTCGAAAACCCAGTCGGTGACATGGGCGAACCTGGCGGGAGCGGGACTGTTGGTCATGCCGCTCCATACTTCATGGCGATGGCGGTCGAAAAGCGGCAATCGGGAAACGATCGATCCACGATCGTTAAAACTTTACGGATCGACTGAACGTGAATTTCAGCCTCATCTGCGATCACGCCGCCATGGAACGCAGTATGGTCTCGATCTTCATCAAGGCAGGGCTGGCGACGGTGCTGTCGATCATCGCCTCGCTGGCGGTCGTCGCCGGGATGGGCATCGGAATATCCGGCGCGTCCCTGTGGCTGCCGATCCTGTGTCCGCTGGTCATCGCCTTCCCCGCGAGCGCCTTCACCTACTGGCAGCAGCAGCGACTGCAGGTGCTCAACGACCAGCTTCGCGCCGCCCATGCCGCGCTGGAGCAGGCGAACGCCAGGCTGGCCGAGAAGGCGCGACGCGACGCGATGACCGGCTTCCTCAATCGCGAGGCGTTCTTCGCCACGCTGGAGGCCACCCGGCGCAGGTCGAACCGCGGCGCGCTGCTGCTCGTCGATGCCGACCACTTCAAGCGGATCAACGACAATTACGGCCATCTCGTCGGCGACGACGCCCTGATGGAGATCGCCGCCGCGATCAGCCGCGCGACGGGCGAGACCGACATCGTCGGCCGCATCGGCGGCGAGGAGTTCGCGGTTTTACTCTCCGGCACGGATGTCAGCCAAGCGGAACACGCCGCCGAGCGCATACGTGCCGAGGTCGAGGCGATCGGCTTCATGCCGAGCCAGGGACGGACGCTGCAGCTCACCATCAGCATCGGCGGCACGATGTGCTGGCCGGACGCCAGGATCGGCGAGCTGATGCGACAGGCCGACCGCCAACTCTACCGGGCCAAGAATGCCGGCCGCAACCGCGTCATGTTCGAGACCGAGAAGCGGCTGGCGGCATGAGGCGGCGTCGCAGGCGCATTGCAAGACTCGCACGATAGAGACTAAGACCCGCGGCGGACATTCGCCCCGGGGGCTCTCTTGGAACTGTGGATACCCATCACGATCGCGTCTGCGTTCCTGCAGAACCTGCGCTCGGTCGGCCAGAAGCACCTCAAGGGTGTGATGGGCACGACGGGCGCAACCTTCGTGCGCTTCGGCTTCGGCCTCCCCTTTGCCGTCCTCTACACCGTCATCCTCAACCGCGCCGGCGGCTATACCTTTCCGGCGATCTCGGCCGAATTCCTCGGCTGGGTTGTCGTCGGCGGGCTGACGCAGATCGTCGCGACATTCCTGCTCGTGCACCTGTTCTCGTTCCGCAACTTCGCCGTCGGCACTGCCTATTCGCGCACCGAGCCGGCGCAGGCAGCGCTGTTCGGCCTCGTCTTCCTCGGCGAGACGGTGACGGCGGGCACATTGATGGCGATCGCGGTGTCGGTGTTCGGCGTGATGCTGATCTCCGTCGCGCACGCAGCGCTCACCCTGCGCAACCTCGTCACCACCACCTTCTCACGCACGGCGCTGATCGGGCTCGCCTCCGGCACCTGCTTCGGCATTTCGGCGGTCGCCTACCGGGCGGCCTCGCTGTCGCTCGGCGGTCCCACCTTCGCCATGCAGGCCGCTGTCACACTGCTGGTGGTGATCTCCTTCCAGACGCTCATCATGGCGCTGTGGATGCTGGCGCGCGACCGCGCGGAGCTGTCCCGCATCGCGGCCGCCTGGAAGCCGTCGCTGTTCGTCGGCTTCGTCGGCGCGAGCGCCTCGTTCGGCTGGTTCATGGCGATGACGCTGCAGCAGGCGGCCATCGTCAAGGCGCTGGCGCAGATCGAGATGATCTTTACCTTTGCCTCGTCGGTGTTCTTCTTCAAGGAGAAGATCAACCGTTTCGAGACCATCGGCTGTATCTTGATCGTCTGCGGAATCCTGTTGCTTCTGGTCGTTGATTGACGGTTAGCCATTCCGTCGAAAGATTTTCCGGGCGCATGGCTCCGGTAAGGATTTGAAAACCATGCCGGGCGTGAATGGCCCGGAAGCCCGATAGCCAACCAGCAGTGGCACGCTTCTGGCTTGAGCAGATGCAGGCGTGCCGAATTGAACCGGCAGCACCGAATGTATCAACCCGGGACCGCAACGATGACACGATCCGAGTCACCCCTGCCCAAGACCAGCCGCCGCGGCATCCTCAAGGCGCTTCTCTTCGCCCTGCCCGCCATCGCCCTCTTCAAGTATATCCGCCCGACCCAACATGACGACATTGTCGAGGTCGACGGCTGGATCCTGAAGCGGAGCGACCTCGCATGATCTTCGAGGACATGGCCGCCTACCGGGCGGCGAGCCACGCCCCGCGCGTCGCGATCGTTGGCGGCGGCGTCGCCGGCATCACCATTGCCCGCAAGCTCGATGCGCGCGGCATCCCCTGTGTGCTGTTCGAAGCGGGCGGCGAGGAGATCACCGAGGAGTCGCAGGACTTCTACAAGGGCGTCACCGTCGGCGACCAGTATTTCGACCTGGACGTGACGCGGCTGCGCTATCTCGGCGGATCGTCGAACCACTGGGCCGGCTGGTGCCGGGTTCTCGACGCCTACGATTTCGAGCCGAAGTCCTGGATCCCGAACTCGGGCTGGCCGATCCGTCACGCCGACATCGAGCCCTTCCTCGACGAGACGCGCTCGATCCTCGGCCTGCGCGAGTTCAAGCCGACGCATGCGCTCACCGACAATTTCGGCCGCATGGACCTGATCAAGAGCGACGCGGTCCGTTTCGGCACGCAGTTCCGCGACGAGCTGGAGGCGAGCCGCAACGTCGCCGTCGTGCTCAACACCACCGTTCTGGAACTCGCCGGCAACGGCAAGGCCGTCACCGGCGCGAAGCTCTACTCGGCCGGCGCCCCGGCGGGCGACTTTACCGCGCCCTATTTCGTCGTCGCGACGGGTGGGCTGGAAAACTCCCGCCTGCTCTTGTGGTCCAACGCGCAGTCGAATGGTGCCGTGGTCCCGAACGCCAAGGCGCTCGGCCGCTACTGGATGGAACATCCGATGTACTGGGCCGGCAACGCCTTCATCACCAACAAGGACGCGCTCGAATTCGACGAGGACGGCGAGTGCTTCATGATCCCGACGCCGGAAGCGCTGGCAGCCCGCGGTCTGGCGAACTTCCACATCCAGCTCGAGACCATGCCCTATCACGGCACCAAGAAGATGATCGCCGAGATGGCCTGCTACGCGCCGCGTTTCACGGAATGGGTCTCGACCGCGATCGGCATGCATCTGCAGTGCAGCGCGCGCGTCCACATCGACTGGGAGCAGCCGCCCATCGAATCGAACCATATCGCCCTGTCCCAGACCGAGCGTGACGCGGCGGGCGTGCCGCGCATGGAGCTGCACTGGAAGAAGGGCGACCTCGACCGCAAGACGCTGATCGAATCGATGCGCCTTTTCGGCGAGGACATCGCGCTCAAGGACATCGGCCGCCTGCACATCAGCGACTGGGTGCTGAACGGCGAGGACTGGCCGACCGACATGGAGCTCGCCGGCAACCACCACATGGGCGGTACCCGCATGGGCACCGACCCGGCCACCAGCGTAGTCGACGCCGACAGCCGCGTGCACGGCATGGAGAACCTCTACGTCGCCGGCTCGTCCGTCTATTCGACCGCCGGCCAATGCACGCCGACGACCACGCTCACTGCGCTCTCACTGCGGCTGGCAGAGCACCTGGCGCGGACGGTGGCGTCGTAACCCAATGCTTGATCATACCGGAGGCCGAAGGCCATCCGGTATCCATTGCCGGTTCGAGTCTCGGCGGAAGCCAATCGTATACAAGAAAGGTTCTCGGATCGCCTCTGGCGTCCGGGATGACTTTCGCGCAGGTGCGGCTCCGCGCCTTCCGCCCTACGGCACGATGAGCGTTCCCGCGCCGTGCTGGGTGAACAGTTCAAGCAGCACCGCGTGCGGTGTCTTGCCGTTGAGGATGACGACGCCCTCGACGCCGCGCTCGATCGCCTCGATGCAGGTCTCCACTTTCGGGATCATGCCGCCGGAGATTGTGCCGTCGCGGATCAGCGCCTTGGCTTGCGCGACGGTCAGTTCGGCGATCACCTTCTTGTCCTTGTCCATCACCCCCGGAACGTCGGTTAGGAACAGGAGGCGCGTTGCGTTCAGCGCACCCGCAATGGCGCCCGCGAAGGTGTCGGCATTGATGTTGTAGGTGTGGCCGTCGCGGCCGGGCGCCACAGGCGCCAGCACCGGGATCATCTCCGAGCGGGCCAGAAGGTCGAGCAGCGTGCGGTCGACCTCGACCGGCTCGCCGACGAAGCCCAGGTCGAGCACCTTCTCGATGTTCGAATCGGGATCGATCATCGTCTTCTTGGCCTTCTCCGCGAAGACCATGTTGCCGTCCTTGCCGCAGAGCCCGATCGCCCATTCGCCCTCGGCGTTGATAAGCGCGACGATCTCCTTGTTGATCGAGCCGGCGAGCACCATCTCGACGATCTCGACCGTCTTCTGGTCGGTAACGCGCAGCCCGCCCTCGAACTTCGATTCGATGCCCATCTTGTTGAGCATCGCGCCGATCTGCGGCCCGCCGCCGTGAACGACGATCGGGTTGACGCCCGACTGCTTGAGCAGCGCGATATCGCGCGCAAAGGCCTGGCCTAGCGCCGCGTCGCCCATGGCATGGCCGCCATATTTCACCACGACGGTCTTGTTCTCGTAGCGCTGCATGTAGGGCAGCGCGTTGGAAAGCAGGCGCGCCTGCATTTCGGCGGTGGCGGCAGTATCGGTCGTCATCAGGCGGTCCCGGCTGGAGAGGTCGGCGGCGTTCTAGCGCAAGAATGCGACGGGTTCAAAGCATCTGCGCGAGACAACTCCGCCGGCAGGCTCACCGGCAGCGTTTCACTCTCCGCACGACGTGCCTGTCGCCCACTCGAATGTAATCGGTCTCGATCCAACAGTGCTCTGGTCGGACGATCACCACGTCGACTGGCCGCGGCAATGGTGAAACCACCCGGACCGGACCGGGCCTGGGCGCGACGATGACGACGTCGGCGGCCGGCGCCAGCCGGGTCGAGCCGACAACGGCCAGGGCGGAGAGAAGTGCTCGTATATACCGCATGAGGATGCTCCCGTTGAAGATGCTCCAGATACGCGAGCGCGGCATAAATCCCTCGAAGGCGCTGCCGCGATTTAGGTCGCGAAGGAAATCCCGGGTCGGACCGTATTAGCGGCATGTCCCGATCAAGGGCTTCCAATCGAAGGGTCTTCTTTATGCATAATAGTGTCGTGCGTACCGTTGCACTTGCCTCCTGCATATGGGTGGCTGCCTGCTTCGCGGCGGCAGCCGCCGATCCGACCGGCGATCTCGAGTCACCTTCGGTCGATCGCTTTGGCGGGGCTGCCGTCCGCTCATGGCGCGGCTTCTACGCCGGTATAAATGCAGGTTACGGCGCAGCATCGAGCGATGAAGTCGACGCTCAGGCATTTCCGGACATGGCCCCGATCCTGCTGGGCTCGCTGTCGCCTGAGGGGTTCTCGGGCGGGCTCCAGGCCGGTCACAACTGGCAGACAGGCCACCTTGTCTTTGGCGTCGAGGCCGATATCCAGGTTTCGGACCTCCGTGACGAAACAACCGCCGCTGCCTTTGACCAAACGCTCGGCACGAGCTCTACGAGCCTAGACTGGTATGGCACGGTGCGGGCGCGCGTGGGCTACGCCGCCGGGCGTAATCTCTTCTACGCGACCGGCGGCTTTGCCTATGGCGGGCTGGACGGAACGATCGATCTTGCAGGACAGGACGGCTTCACCGCCACCCTCGTCACGCCCGACAAGATCGCAACCGGATACGCGGTCGGCGCCGGCTACGAACGCGCGGTGACCGAAACCATCTCGCTGCGCGGCGAATATCAGTTTGTCCATCTGGCGCAGACGGCCAACGGCAGCGTCATCGACCCTTCCGGCACCGACACCGGCGTTGTCGGATCGAGCAATGTCGAACTGAATGCGCACACAGTCCGCATCGGTCTAAACCTCCACTTCTGATCATGTCGAGCCGCGGACGGCCTTTTTCGTGTATGCTCTAAGGCGTCGATCGGAGCGGCTCGTGGCGGTGGCGGACGACGTGCAAGACTTGGACGACGAGACCCTTGTGCTTGCCGTCGTGCGAGGCGACCAGCGTGCGTTCAGGGTTCTGATGGACCGTCATATGGGCCGCTCTATCCGGTTCACGGCCCGGCTGGTCGGCAATAGTGCCGATGCGGATGAGATCGCGCAGGAGGCGTTCATAAGGGTATGGCGCCATGCCGCCCGCTTCGATTCTGGCCGCGCGCGCTTTTCGACCTGGCTCTACCAGATCCTCACCAATCTTGCGCTCGACCGCCGTCGCAAGCGGCAGCACGAGGGGCTCGCGGAGGTGGAGGAGGTGGCCGAGGATCGGCCGGCGGCGGACGACATATTGATAGACCTGGAACGACGTCGGCTCGCCGCCGCCGCCATCGCATCTTTGCCTGACCGGCAGCGCGCGGCGGTGGTGCTGTTCCATCTCGATGACGTGAGCGTTCGGGACGGGGCGTCCATCCTCGGAGTATCGGAGAAGAGTTTCGAGTCGCTTCTGACCCGCGGCCGCAGTGCATGCCGAGACTACGTGAACTTGATCTGGAAGCAGGGAGAGCAAAGATGAACGAAGATGACTTCCGCGAGCTTGCCGAGACATTCGGCGCCGACATCGAGCGCTGGCCCGAACGATTTCGGAGCGAAGCGACGGCAGCGGCGCGCCAGCCTTGGGCGGCGTCGGTCCTGCGCGAGACAGCGCTGTTCGATGATTTCATCGGCACGGCTGGCCCAGTCGTAGAGAAACGGCGTGCGGAACGGTCAATCGCGGCGGTCAACGCCCGTATCGCCGCACAGGCGAACCAGCCTCTGCGGTTCACATGGATTCGCTCTCTCGCAAGCCCCCTCGCGGGCATGGTCGCCGCCGGCCTCCTTGGAGCGTATCTCGGCCTTTCGGGTGTCACGGTGTCGGGAGCGTCCGACGCAAGCCTTTCCGACCTTCTTGCAGCCGCGTTCTCATACAGCGATCCCTCTTTCTTCATGATGGGAGGCTGACATGCCAGGCCGGCGCGCCCTCGCGGTGCTTCTCCTCCTTTCTGTCGCCGTCAATGTCTTCGTCGTGACCTACTGGGCAGCATCGGCGACCCGCAGCCGGATGGGGCTGATTCAACCGGTGCCGATGGCGATGGCCTACCGAATCGCCGAGCACCTCCCCGAACCGGCCTCCACGAACCTTAGGGCGCGGCTAGACGCCCTCAAATCCATGGCAGACCATCAGATGTCGCTGTACAGCGATGCGCTGGCGCGGAGCGCTGCGATCCTGGAGCAAAAGGAGCTGGATCAGGCAGCGCTCCGGGCGGCGATCGACGAAGCAAGGCAGCACCGGAGCCAGATCGGCGACGCACTTACGGATGCGTTCGTTTCGACGGTGGCGGAGCTTCCGGCCGAAACCCGTAAGCGATTGGTCCAACGGTTCATGGACAAGAACTGACGACGGCGGCGCGAAGGTCTGCCCTCGCGAAGGGTCTGCCCTGTCGAAGCGTATCATCAGCATCAGGAGAACATATCGATGAAACGCATTCACCGCCTGCCCCGTCTGCGATACATTTTTCCGACCGCTTTCGCGATTGTCCTTGCCTCACTGTCTGGTCTTGCGCAAGGCGCCGCGCCCGAGCCGACGAGCGAGCAGCGCGCCGCGTGCATGTCTGACTTCCGTAGGTTGTGTCCGGAGTACACGCCCGGGCGGAGGACGCGTAAAGGCTTGCTTTGAGGAGAATCTCGCTGACCTATCGCCGCTCTGCCGGGAAGCCTATGAAGCCCGGCGATCCGATGCCGGCAGAAAGTGACCTATCGCGGCATCTCCAGCCGCGCACGCCGCCTGTCCCAGCCGGAAATCCGTTCCAGCTGCCCGGCGAGGCTGTAGAGCGTCTCCTCGTCGCCGGGGCGGCCGGCGGCCTGCACGCCGAGCGGTAGGCCGGTCTCTGTCAGGTGCACCGGAAGGGCAATGGAAGGCTGGCCGGAGATGTTCTGGATCGCCGGCCAGTGGGTGAACCAGAGGCTCTTGTCCAGAAGCTGGCCGAAGAACTGCGGGAGCTTGAGCAGCCAGGTGAGCCGCAGCCTGTCGAGCAGGTTCTCGATGAGCTCGTCTGCGCCCTTGGGGTTCATCGCGCCGACGGCGAGCGGCGGGTGCGCGATGATCGGCATCAGCACGGCGCTGTATTTCGCCGTCTCGGTGATCAGCTGCCGCGATGCCGCATGCAGGCGCTCCAGCGCCGCATAGGTCTCGCCGGCGGTCCGCAGCTCGCCGTATCGGCCCAGCACCCGCGACGCGCGCTCGACATCGCCTGCGATGTCGCGGCCGTTGCGGACGCGCTCCATGCGCAGCAGGCCGGCAACGGCGGAGGCGACGCTGCCGGCGAAATCCGCCATGAACTGGCGATCGATATAGGGCAGGTCGATCTCCTCGACCGAATGGCCGCCCTCACGCGCCAGCGCCACCGCCGTGTCCAGCGCGGCCAGCGTCTCCTTCGAGATTTCCAGCCCGAGCGGCGAGCCGCGGTAGACGGCGAGCGTCAGCCTTCCAGGATCGCGCGCAGCGGCTGCCGCGAACGTTCCCTTCGGCGGGCGGGCAGCATAGGGTGCCAGCGGATCGGGCCCATGCGTCAGGTCGAGCAGCGTGGCGCTGTCGCGCACGGTGCGGCTCACCGCATGGTCGACGACGAAGCCGTACCAGCTCTCCGTCACCAGCGGCGACAGCGGCACGCGGCCGCGCGAGGTCTTCATGCCGACGAGGCCGGTGCAGGCGGACGGCACGCGGATCGAGCCGCCGCCGTCCGAGGCATGGGCGGCCGCGACCACGCCTGCTGCGACGATCGAGGACGACCCTCCGGACGAGCCGCCCGTCGTATGCGCCGTGTTCCAAGGATTGCGGGTGACGCCGAACGCGGCCGATTCCGTCATCAGCCTCAGACCGTATTCCGGGGAGGTGGTCGTCGCGATCGGGATCAGCCCGGCGGCGCGGTAGCGCTCGGTGAGAACGGAATCGAAGTCCGGCACGAACACCGGCGCGCGGCTGCCGGAATGGGTTGCTATGCCTTTCTGGGCGATACCGAGATCCTTGATCGCGAAGGGCACGCCGGCGAGAGGCGCGTTACGGTCGACGGTCTTCGCGGCGGCCCGCGCGTGCTCATAGGTCTTCTCCGCCACGCAGTTGATCTGCGGATTGACCTTCTCCAGCCGCGCAATCGCGGCCTCGACGAGTTCGGAGGGCGATATGTCCCCCTTCCGCACCAGTTCGGCCTGCCCCACCGCGTCGTATTCCCACAAAACCCGTTCGGCTGACATGGCGCGCTCCCCCCGTTCCTCGTCGACGCTACCCGACCGCGCGCGAACTTGGCAATGAAGCGGAAAAAATCCGCGTCGGACGCGCACCGTCGCCCGTTGCAAATGTCCCGCAAGGCCCTAACTTGGCCGCGATGACGCCTCAGGACATCACGAAGTTGATCGTGCGCACCTCGATGAAGGATCGCGCAGCGTTCGATCTGCTCTACCGGCAGACGAGCGCGAAACTCTTTGGCGTCTGTCTGCGTGTCTTGAACGACCGGACGGAGGCCGAGGAGGCGCTGCAGGAGGTCTACGTCAAGATATGGACCAAGGCCGACCGTTTCGCCGTCTCCGATCTCAGCCCGATCTCTTGGCTGGTCGCCATCGCTCGCAACCATTCGATCGACCGGATACGGCAGAGGCGGCGACCGGCGGTCGACCTGGACGAGGCGCTGGACGTCGCCGACCCGGCGCCGGGACCTGAAGCGCTGGCGGTGGCCGGCGGCGAACGTGACAGGATATTCTCCTGCCTCGATGAACTGGAAAAGGACAAGGCAGCCGCCGTGCGCGGTGCCTACATTGCGGGTGAGAGCTATGCGGATCTCGCCGCGCGGTACAAGGTTCCGCTCAACACGATGCGTACCTGGCTGCGGCGCAGCCTGTTGAAACTCAGGGAATGCCTGGAACGATGAACGGCACCGACGACAGCGAGAGGGAACTCGGAGGCGACGACGCCGTCGCCGCCGAATACGTTCTCGGCACGCTCGGCGCCGAGGACCGCGCGGCCGCCGCGCGCCGCATCGAAGAGGACGCCGGCTTCGCACGCTTGGTCGACCGCTGGGAGGTGACACTCGCGCCGATGGGAGACGCTTACGCGCCGGCGGAGCCTCCGGCCGCGGTGAAACAGGCGCTCGACCGCCGCCTCTTCGCGAATGCCGCCACGCCCGCCGCCGCAAGGGCCGGCCTCTGGCAGAGCCTCGCCTTCTGGCGTGGGCTGACGGTGGCGGCGCTCGCAGCACTCGCCCTGTATATCGCGCTCCCCCTCGTGTCGCCGCCGCCTCAGGTCGAGCCCGCCGGGCGGCTGGTCGCCTCGCTCGCCCCGCAACAGAGCGACGTGCATTATTTCGTCGTCTACGACGCCCGTGCGAAGGACATCGGCCTGTCGCACGTGACGGGCGAGCGCGCGGCAGATCGCGACTTCGAACTCTGGGTGATCGAGAACAACCAGCCGCCGCAGTCGCTCGGCGTCATCCCCGCCGGATCGAACGTGCACCTCGCCGTCTCGCAGGACCTTCAGCAAAAGATCGCCTCCGGCGCCGTCTTCGCCATCAGCCTCGAACCCAAAGGCGGCTCGCCCACCGGCGCGCCGACCGGACCGGTAGTCGCGGCGGGGGATTTGCGGAGCATCTGAGACGGGCGCTCGACCGGCGAATGAACCCGATCACGCGACCGTGACCGCACCTCCGCGAAACTTTGTCTCCCTGGCTTCCGTAGCTCCCTGCATCCCCAGCCCGGGGAACAACCCAAGGAGAGTCACGCCATGCGCAAGTTCACGTCTTCCGTCCTCGCCTCCGCTGTCGCCTTCGCCGCCCTTGCCGGCGTCGCCCATGCCGCCAATCCGATGGTCGGCGGCGCGCCGATGTATGCCGAGAAGAACATCGTCGAGAACGCGGTCAATTCCAAGGACCACACCACGCTCGTCGCCGCGGTGAAGGCCGCCGGCCTGGTCGAGACGCTGCAGGGCCCCGGCCCGTTCACGGTCTTCGCGCCGACCAACGAGGCCTTCGCCGCGCTGCCGGCCGGCACGGTCGACAACCTGCTCAAGCCCGAAAACAAGGAGATGCTGACGAAGGTGCTGACCTGCCACGTCGTGGCGGTTGACGCCATGTCGGACGCGATCGGCAAGATGATCAAGGACGATGGCGGCACGCATCCGGTCAAGACCGTCGGCGGCTGCACGCTGCAGGCCAAGATGGACGGCGACAAGATCACGCTCACCGACGAGACCGGCGGCGTGGCCACCGTCACGATCGCCGACGTCGACCAGTCCAACGGCGTCATCCACGTCATCGACAAGGTATTCTCTGCCGAAGATGTGATTCCCGTCGCTCGCGCAGGGTCCATCGCACCCCCGAGAGCCTGCGCGATCGTCCGGCGCTCCCTCTTCCGCGCGTGTCGCGGAGGGCGGAGCGCCGTCTTTCTCCGGATACAGGCGCGGGCAGCTCAAGCTGAGTTGATTTCGCCGTGACGGCCGCGCCAATGTAGAAGCGGCCTGGAGGAGCACACCATGAACAGACGCGCGTTCCTGTATCTGTCCGCTGGCGCCGCCGCGGTTCTCGCCGGCGGCTCAATGCTGCGTGGCCGTGGCGGATCCGCGATGGCCGCCGAATTCGAGATCACCAAGACCGAAGCCGAATGGAAGGCGCAGCTGCCGCCGGACGTCTACCAGGTGCTGCGCCACGAAGACACGGAGCGCGCCGGCACCAGCCCGCTCAACCACGAGAAGCGCAAGGGCCTGTTCCACTGCGCCGGCTGCGACCTGCCGCTCTATTCGTCTGACGCGAAATACGAATCCGGCACCGGCTGGCCGAGTTTCTGGGAGTCCCTGCCGAATGCGATCGGCACGCGGGAGGACCGTTCCTTCTTCATGACGCGCACCGAATGCCACTGCCGCCGCTGCGGCGGCCATCTCGGCCATATCTTCGACGACGGCCCGCAGCCCACCGGCATGCGCCACTGCATCAACGGCCTGGCGCTGACCTTCCACCCGGCGCAGGGCGCCTGATCTACTTGCGCTCCATCACGAGCAGCGACGACGTCGCCGTTGCGTAGACCGTGCCGGCGGCGTCGACCAGCCGCCCTTCCGAAAAGGCGGCGCGGCGGCCCATCTGGATCACCTTTCCCTCGGCCCGCACCGGGCCGGTATTGGCGGTCATCGCCTTGAGATAGCTCACCTTCAGTTCGAGCGTGGTGTAGGCCTGCGCCGCGCTCAGCTTGGTGTGCACGGCGCAGCCGCAGGCCGAATCGAGCAGCGTCGCTGCGTAGCCGCCATGCACCATGCCAATCGGGTTGTAGACATGCAGCCCCGGCGTTCCCTCGAAGACGACGAAGCCGTCCTCGATCACCGTGAGGCGGAAGTCCATCGTCGTGGCGATCCCGGCGCGCCTGCCCGAGGCCATGATGGCGCGCAACTGCTCGATGCCCGACAGTCCCGCGCCCAGTTGCTCGGAGAGATTCATGCGTCGTTCTTCCCTCTCGCCGGACGCCGCCCGGTCTTCGCATAGGCCGGCAACTCTGCCGCCAGATGGTCGAACAGCAGCCGCACGCGCCTCGAATAGCGCAAGTCCTCATGCATCGCGAGCCACATGTCGAGGCTGAAGTGGAACAGGTCGGGCAGGACAGGCACGAGGTCCGGGTCGCGTGCGGCCACGCCGTGCTGGCAGATGCCGATGCCCACGCCGGCGCGGACGGCCGCGAGCTGGCCGATGTCGCTGTCGCAGCGATAGGAAAACAGCTCGCGCGACACCGGCTCGCCGCCGATGCGGATCGCCTCCAGCGCCGCATTATCGCGGTCGACGCCCACCACCGTATGCGTCGCAAGCTCGGCCGCAGTCTGCGGCACGCCGCGGCGCGCGAGATAATCCCGCATCGCATAGAGACCGATGCCGACCGCGCCCAGATGACGCGCGACCAGCGCGGCCTGGCGGGGCCGCACCATCCGCACGGCGATATCGGCGTCGCGCCGCAAGAGGTCCTCGTTGCGGTTCGACAGCACCACCTCCAGCACGATGCCCGGATACCGCTCACGGAAGCGGGCGAGCATCGGCGGCAATACCTCGATGCCTATCATCTCGCTCGCCGCCAGCCGCACCGTGCCACGCTCGCCCTCAGCCTCGCCCGACGCGGTCCGCAGCAGGCTGTCGGCGGCGGAAGCCATCGCCTCCGCATGCGGAACCAGCGACAATGCGAGCGCCGTCGGCTGGAGCCCGTGCTGCGAACGCACGAACAGCGGCTCGCCCAGCGCCTCCTCCAATGCGTCGACATGCCGGCCGAGCGTCGGCTGGGTCAGCCGCAGCGACCGCGCGGCCGCCGACAGCGAGCCCGTGCGCGCCACGGCAAGGAAGCTGCGCCAGAATTCCCAGCCGAGATCGGACGTTGTCATACGTTTCTGTATATCATCCAAACAGATTTCCACAATTTTCGTATTGGCCAGTTCGTCCTAGGTTTTGTCCAGGGTGCAGCGCATCCACTGGATCGAACCCGAAGGACCCTGCCATGAAGACGCTTCTCCTCTCCGCCGCCGCCGTGGTCGCCGCGCTCGGAGCCGCTTTCGCGCTCGCCCCCCGCAACGACGTCCGCACCGAAGTGATGATCGACGCGCCGCCCACAAAAGTCTGGTCGGTGCTGACCGACGGCGCGGCCTATCCGGAATGGAACCCGTTCATCGTTGCCATGAAGGGCACGCCGGAAGTCGGCGCGACGCTCGAAAACACCATGCAGCCGGCGGGCGGCAGCGCCATGACCTTCCGCCCGACCGTGCTCGCCGCCGAAAAGGACAGGGAGCTGCGCTGGCTCGGCCGGCTCGTCTTCCCGCGAATCTTCGACGGCGAGCACTATTTCCTGCTGGAAGAGACCGCGACCGGCACCCGCCTCGTCCACGGCGAGGCGTTCAGGGGCGTGCTTCTCTGGGCGATCGACACCAACCGCTTCCGCGCCGACTTCGAGCGCATGAACGCCGCGCTCAAGGCGCGGGCGGAGGGATGAGCCTTTGACGAGGCGATCGGGACTGCGCCGTCACCCGCCGCTGGCCGCCAGCAGGATTGCGTCGCGCAGTTCCTGCATGCCCTCGCCCTTTTCCGACGAGGTGGCGATCACCGTCGGGAAGGCGGCGGGGCGCTTGCGAATCTTCTCCAGCGTCCCGGCCACCAGCTTCGGCACGGCCGGCGGCTTGATCTTGTCGGTCTTGGTCAGCACGATCTGATACGACACCGCCGCCTTGTCGAGCAGCGACAGGACCTCGTCGTCGATCGCCTTCACGCCGTGACGCGAATCGATCAGCACGTAGACGCGCTTCAGCGTCACGCGGCCCTTCAGATAATCGAAGACCAGCTTCGTCCAGGCGTCCACCTGCGCCTTCGGCGCCTGCGCGAAGCCGTAGCCCGGCATGTCGACCAGCGCGATCGGCGGCAGGTCGGCGCCCTCGCCCGAATGGCCGTCCGGCACGAAGTAGTTGAGCTCCTGCGTGCGGCCCGGCGTGTTGGAGGTGCGCGCCAGTCCCTTCTGGCCGACCAGCGCATTGATCAGCGACGATTTGCCGACATTGGAGCGGCCGGCAAAGGCGATCTCCGGTGGCCCTTCCGGCGGCAGGAACTTCATCGCCGGCACGCCGCGGATGAACACCCACGGCCGCGCGAACAGCCCGTCTCCTCCCGCCAGTTCCGCCCTGTCTTGTGCCGTCACGATTGTTGCTCCGTTGCGCCCGGCATCGGGTCTGGGCCGCGACTTGTCAACCTCGGCAATCAAATCCGTGCCTTGCCGGCACGCCCCGCCCACCCTAGAATGCCTGCATGATGTTCATGTCCAGCTTTTTCCCGATCATCTGACCCGCGCATGAGCCGGGGCGCGGAAACGCGCCGAGATGATTTGCCGGAGCCGCGAGGCGGCCTCCGAAGGAGAAGCATGGAATGCCTGCAATCAATCAGCAAGGCCCGGGCGCGGCCCAGGTCGAACACTTCGTCGAACGCGGCTATCTGAGTCTCGCCGGCGCATTCGGCGCCGATCTCGCCGCCGAGGCCCGCGACATCCTCTGGAAGGCGATGGGCCTGTCGCCGGACGAGCCCGCCGGCTGGACGAAGCCGGTCGTCCGGCTTCCGTTCATGACGGCGCCGCCTTTCGTGGCGGCGGCGAACACGCCGGCCCTGCACGCCGCGCACGACACGCTTGTCGGCGCCGGGCGCTGGATCGCGCCGGCGGGCCTCGGCACATTTCCCGTCCGTTTCCCCTCGCCCGACGATCCCGGAGATGCGGGGTGGCACGTCGATGTAAGCTTCGGCACCGACGCTCCGGACTTCATGCAATGGCGGGTCAACGTCAAAAGCCGCGGACGGGCGCTGCTCATGCTGTTCCTGTTCTCGGACGTGACGGAGGCCGACGGCCCGACGAAGATACGAGCCGGGTCGCATCTCGACATCGCACGGCAGCTCCTGCCGCGCGGGGAGGACGGCATGACGCTGGGCGAGCTCGCCGCGGACGGCTTCGCGTCGACGGCGCACTGCGACGAGGCGCTGGCGACTGGCGAGGCCGGCACGGTCTATCTCTGCCATCCCTTCCTGGTGCACTCGGCCCAGCCGAACCGCGCCGGCCGGCCCCGCTTCATGGCGCAGCCGCCGCTTCTGCCCAGCGGCGAGTTCGATCCGGCACTGCCGCCGTCGCCTGTCCAGCTGGCGATCAGGCGGGCCTGCGGTCTTTAGGCGACAGCCGCCCGGGCGCCGTCCCGGGCGGCTATAGCCCCTTCGGCACATATGTCCACGTCAGCCAGCCGCAGAAGGCGAGGAACAGCCCGAGCGTGGCGAACACGCCGCCGAGCCCGGTGAACGCCAGCACCACGGAATAGACCAGCGGCGGCAGGAGTTCCGAGAGGTCGAGATAGGTGCGGTAGACCGCCGACATCTGCGGTCGTTCGTGCACCCGCACCGCGCGCATGAAGACGGTGGAGCCGAGCGCATCCAGCGCGATGACGAAAAACGCCGTGAGAAGCAGGCAGCCGCCGGCCGCAAGCGGTGCGACCTCGCCGAACGCGGCGGCCGCGAACAGCATCAGCGACGCCGCGGCGAAGGCGAAGGTCATGGTCGGCCGCGCACCGAAGCGCCGGCCGGCCTTGCCCCAGAGCAGCGCGGAGAACAGCAGCGCGTTGCCGGCCGAGACCAGCATGCCGCCCGCGAGGCTGCCCTGCCCCGTCGCCACCATCAGGATCGGACCGTAGACGAAGAAGGTGGTCCAGAAGCAGGAGCGGCCGAAGGCGATCGCCCAGGCGAGCCGCAACCGCGGCTGCGCCAGGAAGCGGCCGATATTGGCGAGCGGATTCGTCGGTTTGGCCACGCCCGGCCGGATCGCCTTGTCGTCGCTCAGCCGGAAATACCAGAACAGAGCGAGCAGGATGGCGCAGAACATCACCACCACGCCATAGGCTGCCCACAGGCCGAAATGGCTGTAGAGAAACACGCCGATCGTCGGGCCGCCGGTCCAGGCGAGCGTCGACCACGCCATGCGCATCGATTCGGCCTCGATAAACCTGGTCTTGGCGATGTGGTCCATGATGTAGAGGTTGAGCGTGATCGACAGCGCGCTCGCCCCCATGACGCGGAACAGCATGCCGAGAAGCTGGCCGGCCAGCGTATCGGTCAGGAACATCGCCGCGCCGATGGCGAGCGAGACGACGCCGGCGGTGTAGACCCAGCGCCTTGCGAAGCGGACGATCAGCATCGGCATGAAAAGCGTCACCGACAGGCCGGTCAACGCCACGAAGGTGTAGAGCAGCGAGACGGCCTGCTTGTCGTGCAGCAGCTCGTAGGCCTGGATCGGGATCACGCTGGCGACGGACGCGCGCGCAAAGGATTCCACCGCATAGAGCAGCGCAAAGGTACTTGCCCCCGGCGCCCTGACGGCGGGAAGCCAGATCGGATGGCGGACTTGCGTCGACATGGCAGGACTGACCCGGAATCGTGCAGGATGCTGGCAAGCCCGCCGCCGCGAAAGTGTCGCGAAACCGACCTGCACGGCGCCAAATGCGAAGCCAGCGGGCCTGTGCGGATGGGCCAGCGCAATCCGCCGGGCGTCATGCCCTCCGTCTTCGCGCGCGGCCATTCGATCTGCGACCACCCTGCCGCTTGCGCACGGCCAGCTCACGCAATACCTTTCGAGCAAACTACCATACAAGTTTGCAGGGCAACCGCCCGGGGAGCGCAGCGTGGACAGCAGAACAGCCAGGACCCTGCGGCTCGGCGCCGACGACAATGTGCTGATCGCCGTCGAGCGCATCGAGGCCGGCGAGACAGCCGCCGAAGGCATCGTTGCGCGCGCAAGAATTCCCTTCGGGCACAAGATGGCGAGCCGGGCGATCGCGAAGGACGCAGTGGTCCGCAAGTTCGGCCAGATCATCGGCTTCGCCAGCCAGCCGATCGAAAAAGGCGACTGGGTGCACGAGCACAATGTCTATCTCCACGATTTCGAGCGCGACTATCAGTTCTGCGCCGACGCGCGGCCGGAAAACGTGCTGCCGGTCGAGGAACAGTCGACCTTCGAGGGCTTTCGCCGCGAGAGCGGCCGCGCCGGCACCCGCAACTATCTCGGCATCCTCACCAGCGTGAACTGCTCGGCCTCGGTCGCCCGCTTCATGGCGGAGGCCGCGCAGCGCTCCGGCCTGCTCGACGCCTTTCCAAACGTCGACGGCGTCGTCTCCTTCACCCACGGCACCGGCTGCGGCATGGCCGGCTCAGGCGAGGGCTTCGACATCCTGCAGCGCACGCAATGGGGCTATGCCGGCAATCCGAACCTCGGCGCGGTCCTGCTGGTCGGGCTCGGCTGCGAGGTGTTCCAGATCGGTCGGATGAAATCGACCTATGGCATTTCGGAAGGCGACACCTTCCGCACCATGACCATCCAGGACACGGGCGGCACGAAGAAGACCATCGAACATGGCCTGGCGCGCATCCGGGAAATGCTGCCTGCGGTCAACGCCGCGCAGCGCGAAACGCTACCGGCCTCGCAGCTGACGCTGGCGCTGCAATGCGGCGGCTCGGACGGCTATTCCGGCATCACCGCCAATCCGGCGCTCGGCGTCGCGGCCGATATCCTGGTCAAGAACGGCGGCACGGCCATCCTCTCCGAGACGCCGGAGATCTATGGTGCGGAACACCTCCTCACCCGCCGCGCTCGCACCCGCGAGGTCGGGGAAAAGCTGGTCGAGCGCATCCATTGGTGGGAGGACTACACCAGCCGCCTCGACGGCGAGATGAACAACAACCCCTCGCCCGGCAACAAGGCCGGCGGGCTGACCACCATCCTCGAGAAATCGTTGGGCGCCGCCGCCAAGGGCGGCTCGACCACGCTCAACGCCGTCTACGAATATGCGGAACCCGTCATCGAGAAGGGCTTCGTCTTCATGGACACGCCCGGCTACGACCCGGTGTCCGCCACCGGTCAGGTCGCCGGCGGCGCCAACATCATCTGCTTCACCACCGGCCGCGGCTCCGCCTATGGCTGCAAGCCCGCCCCTTCGATCAAGCTCGCCACCAATACACCGATGTACGAGCGCATGATGGACGACATGGACATCAACTGCGGCGACATCCTTGAGGGCGTCGGCGTGGCGGAGAAGGGTCGGCAGATCTTCGACGAGATCCTCGCCGTGGCGTCGGGCAAGAAGTCGAAGTCGGAAGAACTCGGCTACGGCGACAACGAGTTCGTGCCCTGGCAGATCGGGGCGGTGATGTAGGGAACGTCGGCCAGCCTGGCGGGATATGGCGATACGGCATCATCCGGTGCCGCCGTCGGGCTACCGCCCGCCCTTACCCTGGGAGGCGATGATGTGCTCGGCGACCCGGGCCTGAATGGCCCAGAGGTTCCGGTCATATATGCCGTGCTCGTGCAGCTTGCTGACCGTGCGTTGGAGATATGTCGCCGCCGATCCCCAATGCCCCGCCGCGCGCGCCAGTATCGCGGAGACTTCGTCGCGGTCCCGCCTGCCCGCATAGGCCGGCCCCTTCCGGTCGGCCACAAAGGTCAATGCGCGTACCGCCCCGCGCTCTGTCCGGACGGTGATCCAGCGTGGCACATTGGTCGGGGGGTTGCCATCGATCTCGCGCTCCAGCAATCGCGCAACCTGCGACTGGTGATCAGCGTCCGGCAGGCGATAGGCGATCCCGTTGCACGTGCCGCCACGGTCGAGCGCCATCATCAAGGTTGGCAGGTCCCGCGTGCCGCGCCAGCGCGTCATCGCGATGCAGAATGACCGGTGCCAGCCCTTGGCGATCGCCGGGCGGGACTCGATGATGTCGAATTCGGGATTCCAGATCAGCGAGCCGTAAGCGAAGACCCACAGTTCCGACGGCTTTTCGGCCGAGACGAGGTCGCCCGCCATTGCGAAGAACTCGTCCGCACTGTGGTCGACAGTGCCCGGCTCAGGTCCGGGATCCGGCTCGGTCCTCTCGACCAGCGAGACCAGTTCCTCCGTTAAGGTGAGACGACGTCCCGCAGCCCTCATAGTCGCCCCCTCAGCCGCCAAGCTCGGCGAGCATACCGCCTGCGGCTCGCGTCGCGCAAGGAACCTGCCGCGCTGGAGACCGGCGGGTTCTGTCCTACTCAGCCCTACCGCCACATCCCCCGCATCTTCGCCTTCAGGTCCACCCTGACATCCGGCTGCGGCCCCCGTCCCTGCGCGGCGGACGGCGGCGGCCAGGCGGAACGCGTGAACTGTCCGAGGATGTGGTCCGGGATGAAGCGGGTGCGCGCGGCGTAGACGTGGCGGTCGCCGCGCGAAGCCTGGCCGTGCACGAAGAAGCGTTGAGGTGCCACCAGCGACAGCGAATCCTTCGCCCGCGTCATCGCGACATAGAGCAGCCGCCGCTCCTCCTCGATCTCCTCCTTCTCGCCCACCGCGAGGTCGATCGGGATGCAGCCGTCGACTGCATTGAGCACGAACACATTGGTCCATTCCTGCCCCTTGGCCGAATGGATGGTCGACAGGATAAGATAATCGTCGTCGAGATGCGGCGGCCCCGCCTCGTCGCTCACGGCATCCGGCGGGTCGAGGGTGAGGTCGGTGAGGAAGCGTTCGCGCGAGGGATAGCCGGCCGCGATCTGCTCCAGCTGCAACAGGTCGGCGCGGCGCACCGCCGCGTCCTCGTGCGTCCGCTCCAGATGCGGTTCGTACCAGAGGCGGGCGCGCTCCAGATCGGCCGGCCATGCCGGCTTCTGGCGCAGCCCCGAAAACAGCGCCGCGAAGTCCGGCCAGTCGGTCTCGGCGCGCGCGGGCGGGCGGAAGAACTGCAGCCCCAGCGCCGGATCGAGCGCGCGCTCCATCGCTTCCATCGCATTCGCCGCCGCCGACGGGCCGATGCCCGGCATCAGCTGCAGCACGCGGAAGCCGGCGACGCGGTCGCGCGGGTTCTCCGCGAAGCGCAGCACCGCCAGCATGTCCTTCACATGCGCGGAATCGAGGAACTTCAGCCCACCGAACTTGACGAAGGGGATGTTGCGGCGCGTCAGTTCCACCTCCAGCGGACCTGAATGATGCGCGGCGCGGAACAGCACCGCCTGGCTCTTGAGGGCAATGCCTTCCTCCCGCGCCTCCAGGATCTTCTCGCAGACGAAATTCGCCTGCCCCGCCTCGTCGCGCACGGTAACGATCGCCGGCTTCTCGGCCGAGCGGCGGTCCGTCCACAGCGTCTTGGCGAACCGCTCCGGCGCCTCGCCGATCACCGCGTTGGCGGCCGACAGGATCGCGTCTGTGGAGCGGTAGTTGCGGTCGAGCGTGACGACATCCGCCGGCTCCGGAAACAGGTTCGGAAAGTCGAGGATGTTGCGCACTTCGGCCGCGCGGAAGGAATAGATCGACTGCGCGTCGTCGCCCACCACCGTGAGCCCGCGCCCGTCCGGTTTCATCGCGGTCAGGATCGCCGCCTGCAGCCGGTTCGTGTCCTGGTATTCGTCGACCAGCACGTGGTCGAAGCGGGAGCCCAGATGTTCGGCGATCGCCGGCTCGGCGCACATCTGCGCCCACCAGAGCAGCAGGTCGTCGTAGTCGAGCACGTTCTGCGCCTGCTTCGCATCGACATAGGCCGCGAACAGCCGCTTCAGCTCGTCCGCCCAGCCGGCGCACCACGGGAAGTATTTCCCCAGCACCGGCTCCAGCTCCGCCTGGCCGTTGACCGTCCGGGAATAGATCGAAAGGCAGGTGCCCTTGGCCGGAAAGCGGCTCTCGGTCTTCGACAGGCCGATCTCGTGCCGCACCAGATTCATCAGGTCGGCCGAATCCTCTCGGTCATGGATGGTGAAGGCCGCGTCGAGCCCGATCTCCAGCGCATAGTCGCGCAACAGCCGCGCGCCGACGGAATGGAACGTGCCGGCCCAGGTCAGCCCCTCCGTCAGCGTCCGCGCCCGGTCGCCCATCACCTCCGCGGCGATCCGCTCGACGCGCTTGCTCATCTCGCCGGCCGCCCGGCGCGAGAAGGTCATCAGCAGGATGCGGCGCGGGTCCGCGCCCTTGACGATCAGGTGCGCGACGCGGTGCGCCAGCGTGTTGGTCTTGCCGGATCCGGCGCCGGCGATGATCAGCAGGGGCGCGGCCACGCCGCCGTCGCCATGCTCCACCGCCTGGCGCTGCCCGTCGTTGAGGCGGGAAAGATAGTCCTTCACCGGAGCAGCGGCGGTCGAATCACGGACGGCGAGGTTCATGCCGCCATGAAGCATCGTTCATGGCTTGTTCGCAACGCGTCCGGCTAAACCGCCAGCGAATGCCGCGCCGTGCCGCGCGCGAGATAGGCGTCGAAGCGCGCGGCGATCGTGCGCACATAGGGCCGTGCACCGGCGGGGACGACGTAGCTGCCGCCCTTCTCGCGCAGCGCGTCGCGGTCGGTCTGCGCAAGCAGCGCCGCCTCCGAAAGCACCGGCGCGCAGGCCCGGCCGAAGCGCGCCAGCGCCTCCTCCGACGAGAAGCCGAACTCGCACATCAGCCGCTCGATCACCCAGGAGCGCACCTTGTCGTCCTCCGTCAGCTCGACGCCGCGGGCGATCGCCAGATGGCCGGTATCGACCTGGCGCTGGTAGTCCAGCGTTGAGGCGATGTTCTGCGCATAGCCCTCGCGGTAGCGGCTGACCGAGGAGGGGCCAAGTCCGATCAGCGTCTCGCAGGGGTCGTCGGTATAGCCCTGAAAATTGCGGTGCAGCCGGCCGGCCTGCGCCGCCAGCGTCAGGCTGTCCGACGGCAGCGCGAAATGGTCGATGCCGATCGGCGCGTAGCCGGCCTCCATCACCAGCCGCGCGGCGGCCAGCGACTGCTCCAGCCGCGCCGCGCCGTCCGGAAGCACCGCCTCGTCGATCATCGTCTGGTGCTTCTTGAACCAGGGCACATGCGCATAGCCGAACAGCGCGATCCGGTCCGGCCGCAGCGTCAGTGCCTGGCCGACGGTCGCCATGACGCTGTCGACCGTCTGGTGCGGCAGGCCGTAGAGCAGGTCGAGGTTGAGGGAGCGGACGCCGCGGTTGCGCAGGCCCTGCACGATCGCGCGCGTCAGCTCGAAGGACTGCTCGCGGTTGATCGCGCGCTGCACCCTGGGGTCGAAGTCCTGCACGCCAAGGCTGGCGCGCGTCAGCCCAGCGCCGGCCATCACGTCGAGCTTCTCCTCCGTCATGTCGTTGGGATCGATCTCGACCGAAAGCTCGGCCGTGTCGGCGCCCTTGAAGCCGGCCCTGATGCGGGCCATCAACTCGCGGAAGTCGGCGGGCGCCAGCATGGTCGGCGAACCGCCGCCGAAATGGATCGCGGCGACGCGGGTGCGCGTGCCGATGCCCGCCGCGACGGTCTCGATCTCGGCATGCAGCGAACGCAGGAAGCGGGAGACGGGCTCATAGCGCAGCGTCTGCTTGGTGTGGCAGGCACAGAACCAGCACAGCCGGTCGCAGAACGGGACATGGAGATAGAGCGACACCGCGTCGCCGTCGGGAATGGCGTCGATCCAGCGCGTCACGGCCTCCTCGTCGATCCCGGTGTGGAAATGCGGTGCTGTCGGATAGCTGGTGTAGCGCGGCGCGGTCTCGGCAAGGCGGCTGGTCTGGGCGAATGTCACTGCCTGATCCTCTGTTCGCCTGACAGATGCACCATTCGCACGCCCCGCACGTTGACGTGGATCAAGGTCCGGACGGGTCTGACAGTCTGCCGCAGCGCGAAAGCCATTCCGAGGTGTTAACTCAAAGGCAGAGGCGATGATGGGCACGCAGAACCTGAGAAAAGACGTACACACCGACGGAACGCCCGTGCTCTGTCTGTCCTGCGAGGCGCGGCACCGCGGCATCTGCGGCGCGCTGACGCCCGAGCAGCTTACCGCATTGTCGAAGACCTCGTGGAAGCACAAGGCAGCCGAGGGACAGGAGCTCGTTGCCGACGCCGAGCGGATCGAGAGCTATTCGAACATCCTGTCCGGCGTGGTGAAGCTCACCAAGACGCTCGCCGACGGGCGGCAGCAGATCGTCGGCCTGCAGTTCGCGCCCGACTTCCTTGGCAGGCCCTTCAAGTCCGAGAGCCGGATCACCGCCGAGGCTGCCACACCGGTGCTGCTGTGCTCTTTCCCGAAGTCCACGATCGATCGGATGATCCGTGAATCGCCCGGCCTCGAACACAGGCTGCTCGAGCAGACGCTGAAGGAACTCGACGAGGCGCGCGACTGGATGGTCACGCTCGGCCGCAAGACCGCAGCCGAGAAGGTCGCGAGCTATCTCCTGATGATCGCGCGCCATATCGATCCGACCGCCGAGCCGGACAGCGCATCGGCAACCTTCGACCTGCCGATGACGCGCGCCGACATCGCCGACTTCCTCGGGCTCACCATCGAGACGGTCAGCCGGCAGATCACCAAGCTCCGGACCGACGGGGTGATCGTCATCGAAAGCAACCGCCACGTCTTCGTGCCGAACCTGGAACGGCTGGAGATAAGGGCGGGGAGCTGAGCGGCGGGCCACTGCTTGCGTAGCACCCCAAGCTAGGCCGAACGCCCCCTTGGAATCTTTCCATACGATCTATATACGCTATATATACGAACCATATATGGAGCGCCCCGATGGGCATCGTGAACATAGACGACGATCTGCACGACCAGCTGCGCCGGGCGAGCAAGGTGTCGTGCCGGTCGATCAATGCGCAGGCCGTCTACTGGATCAGGATCGGCATGCTGTGCGAGACCAATCCGACGCTCAGCTTCGGCGAGATCATCGCGCGCGAGCTCAGCTCCGCCGGCGTCTCGGCGCAGTCGCTGGCGGTCGGCGAAGCATGACCAAGCAGCCGCAGGAACTCGCGCTGCTGGCCGAATCCGGCCGGCTGCTCGCCTCCGTCTTCGAACTCCTCGACCGCACCCCGCTCGCCGGCCTGTCGACGCTCGAAGTCAACGACATGGTCGAGCATTTCATCGTCCACGACCTCCAGGCCCGCCCCGCGAGCAAGGGCCAGTACGGCTATGGCTTCGTGCTGAATTCCTCGCTGAACGAGGTGGTCTGCCACGGCGTCCCGTCGCAGGCGGACGTGTTGCGCGACGGCGACATCGTCAATTTCGACATCACGCTGGAGAAGAACGGCTACATCGCGGATTCCAGCAAGACCTACCTCGTCGGCGAGGTGAACCCGGCCGCGAGGAAGCTGGTCCAGACCACCTATGAGGCGATGTGGCTGGGCATCCGCGCGGTTCGCCCGGGCGCGCAGCTTGGCGACATCGGCTGGGCGATCGGACGGCACGCCAAGAAGAACGGCTATTCCGTCGTGCACGAATATTGCGGCCATGGCATCGGCCGCCAGATGCACGAGGAGCCGCAGGTCGTCCACTTCGGCAAGCCGGGAACAGGCCTCACGCTGCGCGAAGGCATGGTCTTCACCATCGAGCCGATGCTCAACCGCGGCCGCCGCAGCGTCAGGACCGAGGCCGACGGCTGGACCGTCGTGACGCGCGACGGATCCCTGTCCGCCCAGTTCGAGCATACCGTCGCCGTCACCGCGTCCGGCGTCTCCGTGCTGACACTGCGCGCCGGCGAACCGGGAGCAGCGATGCGGTCCGCGGCCTAGCCGGCCGGCGCCACCCGGCGCACGAAATCCCGGATGTCGGGCGGCCATGCCCCGGTCAGCTCCCGAAAACGCTCCGCCTCCCCCGCATAGAGCGCCCGCACCGCCTCCTCGTAGCCGGGGCGGTCGCCGGCGAGCGTGGTCATGGCGCGGTAGGCGGCCTCGCGCACGGCATGCGCGGCCTGGGCGTCCGACCGGCGTGCCTCCTCGACCAGGCGCCGCAGCGTCACCGAAGCGCCGCCCGGCTGTGCAGCGAGCCAGTCCCAATGGCGAGGCAGCAGCGTCACCTCCCGCGCCGAGACGCCGAGCTTCGGCCGGCCCCGCCCGCGCGCCGGCTGCGCCGACTCTTCGCGCAGGTCGACGTCGACCACGCGGCCGTCGGCGTCGTCCAGGGCGAGGAAGATCCTGCCGGGATCGGACTGCAGCGCGGCGCGAACCCAGCGGCCTGCCTCGTCGGCCGGGCCGGAGAAGGCGATCCTGTCGCCCTCGAAAACCGTCAGTCTCTGGCTGTCGTCCATGTTCGTCTCCTGCCGCCTTCTAACGGCCCGGATTTAGTGTGTCAATTTTTATCCGGGTAATATTGACAGTTTCCGCGACTGCCCCTATCTGCCACCGTCGAGAGAAGGAGTTCTGCCATGGAACGCGAAGCCAGGCGCGCCGCGGTCGCGGCCTACAAGAAGCGGGAAAGCACTGCCGCCATCTATGTCGTGCGCTCGGCCGGCTCGGGCGAGGCGTGGGTCGGGCACACGCCCGACATCGACATGATCCGCAACCGCATCTGGTTCACGCTGCGCGCCGGCAGCCACATGAACAAGGCGCTGCAGGCGGCGTGGAAACGCGACGGCGAAGACGCCTTCTCGCTCGAACCGCTTGAACTGGTAGATGACGATACGCTCGGCTTCACGGCCGACAAGGTGCTGCGCGCGAAGGCGGCGGACTGGCGGGAGAAACTCTCAGCCGGCGCGATCTAGGCTGTCGAGAGGGCCGATCGTGGGCATGATGTGCTCGCGCTCGAAGGCGACGTGGCGGCGCATCGCCTCGAACAGGGCCCTCAGCATGAAGCCGAGCGCCTCCGGATTGCCGATCTCGCCGCCATGGCCGACCCGCAGCAATTCCTCGGACACGTCGGCCGCCGCGCATTCGTCGGCCAGGTGCTCGGCCTTGAGCCGCGCCACCGAACTCGCCCTGCCCGGCGCGGCCGAGGCCGTCTCGAAGACAGGGAAGATCCTGCTCTCCTCGATCGCATGGCTGCGGCGGATGGCCGGCGCCAGGATCGCGCCGACGCGCAGGCATTCGAAGCGGTCGACCTGTCCGGGCAGTGAATCGGCGATCGCCTCCAGCGCATCACACAGTGCCAGCTTCTCGTCATGGAGGTGCGAGACGTCCTCGCACGGCATGGCCTGATCGGGCACGCAGGCGGCCGACAGAGGGCATGCGGGCGACGCGCCGCACCCCTCGGCAGGCTTCGACCTCGTGATGTTCATCGCGGACTCCGGCTGATGCAGGCGATGCGCGACTGTGCAGCGCGTGCGGCGGAGCGACCTTGACATGGATCAAGGCATCGCCCGCCGCTCCGCGCGATGAGGCTCCCGAAGCATGGGCCCGTCCCATGCGTAAAGCCGGGGACCTTCCATGAGATACGGACCACACATCATCGGCGTTGGGCTCTTCGCCTTCGTCGCGCTGCTCGGCGCGGCTTTCGCCACCGACAACCTTTTCGCACAACACATGTGGGTGCTGTTCTTCGTGCTCGGTGCCAGCACGATCGTGCTGATGCGCACGACAGCGCTTTCGCCGGCCGCCACCGTCGACAAGTCCGCCTATCTGGACGGGCCGATCCGCTACGGCGCGATCGCCACCATGTTCTGGGGTGTCGTGGGCTTCCTGGTCGGCGTCGTCGTGGCGCTCCAGCTCGCCTATCCCGACCTCAACATCGAGCCCTGGTTCAATTTCGGCCGCATGCGGCCGCTGCACACCTCGGCGGTCATCTTCGCCTTCGGCGGCAACGCGCTGATCGCGACATCCTTCTACGTCGTGCAGCGCACCAGCCGCGCCCGCCTGTTCGGCGGCGACCTCGCCTGGTTCGTCTTCTGGGGCTACCAGCTCTTCATCGTCATGGCCGCCACCGGCTACCTGCTCGGCATCACGCAGGGCCGCGAATATGCCGAGCCCGAATGGTACGTCGATCTCTGGCTGACGATCGTCTGGGTTGCTTATCTCGTCGTGTTCCTCGGCACGATCCTGAAGCGCAAGGAACCGCATATCTACGTCGCCAACTGGTTCTACCTGTCCTTCATCGTCACCATCGCGATGCTGCACGTGGTGAACAACCTGGCGATCCCGGTCTCGATCACGGGTATCAAGAGCTACTCGGCCTTCTCGGGCGTGCAGGATGCGCTGACCCAGTGGTGGTACGGCCACAACGCGGTCGGCTTCTTCCTCACCGCCGGCTTCCTCGGCATGATGTACTACTTCGTGCCGAAGCAGGCCAACCGCCCGGTCTATTCCTACCGGCTGTCGATCATCCACTTTTGGGCGCTGATCTTCCTCTACATCTGGGCCGGCCCGCACCACCTGCACTACACGGCGCTGCCCGACTGGGCGCAGACGCTCGGCATGGTGTTCTCGATCATGCTGTGGATGCCCTCGTGGGGCGGCATGATCAACGGCCTGATGACGCTCTCGGGCGCCTGGGACAAGATCCGCACCGATCCGATCATCCGCATGATGGTGATGGCGATCGCCTTCTACGGCATGTCGACCTTCGAGGGTCCGGTGATGTCGATCAAGGCGGTCAACTCGCTCAGCCACTACACCGACTGGACCATCGGCCACGTGCATTCCGGCGCGCTCGGCTGGGTCGGCCTGATCTCCTTCGCCGCCATCTACTACATGGTGCCGAAGCTGTGGAACCGCGAGCGGCTCTACTCGGTGCGCATGGTGACGTGGCACTTCTGGCTCGCCACCCTCGGCATCGTGGTCTACGCGGCCGTGATGTGGGTGTCGGGCATCATGCAGGGCCTGATGTGGCGCGAATACGATGATCAGGGCTTCCTGGTCTACTCCTTCGCAGAGACAGTCGCGGCCATGCATCCCTACTACGTCATGCGTGCGCTCGGCGGCGCTCTCTATCTCGTCGGCGCGCTGATCATGGCCTTCAACATCACGATGACCATCCTCGGTCGTCAGCGCGAGGAGGAGCCGATCGGCGGTCGCTCACCTTCGCCTGCCCTCCAGCCTGCCGAATAGGAGCCGACCATGGCACTGATTGAAAAGCATGCCATCCTCGAGAAGAACGCGACGCTCCTGCTCGTGGGTTCTCTCCTGGTGGTCACCGTCGGCGGCATCGTCGAGATCGCGCCCCTCTTCTATCTCGAGAACACCATCGAGAAGGTGGAGGGGATGCGGCCCTACTCGCCGCTGGAGCTCGCCGGACGCAACATCTACATCCGCGAGGGCTGCTACGTCTGCCACTCGCAGATGATCCGTCCCTTCCGCGACGAGGTCGAACGCTACGGCCATTACAGCCTCGCGGCGGAATCGATGTACGACCATCCCTTCCAGTGGGGCTCGAAGCGGTCGGGGCCGGACCTCGCCCGCGTCGGCGACCGCTACTCGAACGAGTGGCACGTCCAGCACCTGACCGAGCCGCGCTCGGTGGTGCCGGAATCGATCATGCCGAGCTACGCCTTCCTGTCCTCGGCGACGATCGACCCGGCGACGATCTCGACGCATCTGGTGGCCAACACCCGCGTCGGCGTGCCCTACAGCGAGGAGATGATCGACAACGCCCAGGCGGACTTCCTCGCCCAGGCCGACCCCAACGCCGACACGTCCGGCGTCACGGCGCGCTACCCGAAGGCGAAGCTGGGCGACTTCGACGGCAACCCGGCCGCTGTCACCGAGATGGACGCGCTGGTCGCCTATCTCCAGATGCTCGGCACGCTGGTCGACTTCTCGACCTACGACGACACCGCCGGCGCGCGATAGGAGGCGATCATGGAAACCTACACCGTGATGCGCGAATTCGCCGACAGCTGGGCCCTCGCCGCGATGACCGTCTTCTTCATCGGCGTGATCCTCTTCGCGTTCCGCCCCGGCAGCCGCAAGGCTTCCGAGGAAGCGGCGCAAATCCCTCTCAAGGACGACTGACATGAGCGAGAAGCACATCGACGAACTTTCCGGCGTCGACACGACCGGACACGAGTGGGATGGCATCAGGGAGCTGAACAATCCCCTGCCCAGGTGGTGGGTCTGGACCTTCTACGCCACGATCCTGTGGGCGCTTGCCTACACCATCGCCTATCCGGCCTGGCCGATGCTCACCTCCGCCACCAAGGGCGTGCTTGGCTATTCGAGCCGCGTCGAGATCAAGAACGAGCTCGCGGCGGCGCAGGCCGCCAAGGGCGACTATGCGGCGGCAATCGCGTCGAAGCCGATCGACGAGATCCTGGCCGACGAGAAGCTGAGGCTGTTCGCCACCTCGGCCGGTGCCGCTGCCTTCAAGGTCAACTGCGTCCAGTGCCACGGCTCGGGCGCGGCGGGCTCGGCGGGGTATCCGAACCTCAACGACGACGACTGGCTGTGGGGCGGCAAGCCGGAGGATATCCTGACCACGATCAGCCACGGCATCCGCTTCACCGCCGACGACGCGACGCGCTTCTCCGAGATGCCGGCCTTCGCCGACGCCCTCGACAAGGAGCAGATCGCGGCCGCCGCGGCCTACGTCGTCTCCCTCAGCGGCACGCCGTCGAACCCCGCGCTCGTCGAGCCCGGCAAGACGGTCTTCGCCGACAACTGCGCCTCCTGCCACGGCGAGGACGCCAAGGGCATGCGCGACCTCGGCGCACCGAACCTGACGGACGCGATCTGGCTGCGCGGCAAGGACGAGGCGGCGATCGCCGCGCAGATCGCTGCGCCGAAGCACGGCATCATGCCGGCCTGGGCCGGGCGCCTCGGCGAGGCGACGGTCAAGGAACTGACGGTCTACGTCCATTCGCTGGGCGGCGGCGAATAGCCGACGGAGGGCATTTGTGAGGGCGATTGCCCTCCGGCATCCGACCAGCGCAGAGGCCCGGCATTCGTGCCGGGCCTTTTGCTTTGGCGTCAGGATTTCTGCGACCAGATGTCGGCCTCGATCTGCCCCTTCAGCTCCGGATACATCGACGCGTCGAAGGTCGGCTGCCGGCCTTGCTTCTTCTGATCGAAATAGTCCTTCGTCAGCTTCGCCACCGTCCCCGACAGCAGCACGATCGCGATCAAGTTGATCGTCGCCATCAGCCCCATCGACGCATCCGCCGCGTCGAACACGGTCGCGACCGTCTGCAGCGATCCCCACAGCACCATCGCGAGCACCGCTGCGCGCAGGATCATGATGGGCGTTCCCGTGCCTGCGCCTAGGAAGGTCATCGCATTCTCCGAATAGGAGTAGTTGCCGATGATCGAGGTGAAGGCGAAGAAGAAGATCGCCACCGCGATGAAGGCGACGCCGGCCGAGCCGATATGCGCCTGCATGGCCGCCTGGGTCAGCTGCGTGCCGGTGACGCCCGAGTCCGGCACCAGCGCGCCCGACAGCAGGATCATGACGGCGGTCGCCGTGCAGATCAGGATCGTGTCGATGAACACGCCCAGCGCCTGCACGAAACCCTGCGAGGAGGGATGGTGCGGGTCGGGCGTCGCAACGGCGGCGATGTTCGGGGCGGAGCCCATGCCCGCCTCGTTGGAGAACAGTCCGCGCTTGACACCATTCAGCATCGCTGCGGCGAGCCCGCCGGTGAAGCCGGCCGCCGCCTCGCCGATGCCGAAGGCGCTGCCGATGATCGTGCCGAGGACGCCCGGAATGTCCGCGAAATGGACGATCAGCACGTAGATCGCCATCAGCAGATAGACGACGGCCATGAACGGCACGACGATCTCGGCGACCCTGGCGATCTGCTTGATGCCGCCGAAGATCACAACACCGGTAATCGCCGCCACGGCGATGCCCGTCGCGAGCTTCGGCAGGCCGAAGGCACCTTCCATCGCGTCGGCGATCGAATTGGCCTGCACGGCATTGAACACGAGCCCGAAGGCGAGGATCAGGCAGATCGAGAAGATTGCGCCCGCCCACGGCACGCCGAGGCCGCGGGCGATGTAGAAGGCGGGTCCGCCGCGATACTGTCCCTCCTCGTTGCGCACCTTGTAGAGCTGCGCCAGCGGCATCTCGGAATAGGCGGTGGCCATGCCGACCAGCGCCACCATCCACATCCAGAAGATCGCGCCCGGCCCCCCGAGATAGAGCGCCACCGCGACGCCGGCGATGTTGCCGGTGCCGACGCGCGAAGCGAGGCTGGTGCACAGCGCCTGGAAGGGCGTGATGCCGGCCTTGTCGGCGGCGTTGGAGCCACGCACCGCGCGGAACATTTCGCCGAAATGGACGAACTGAATGAATTTCAGCCTGACGGTGAAGAACACGCCCACCGCCAGCAGCCCGTAAATGAGAACGTAGCCCCAGAAAATCGTATTCAGGAAACCGATTACAGCAGTCATTTGGCACCCCTCGGTCTGCATGGGAATGAAGCCTCCCATCCGCACTTTGTTTGAGGATGTTAGCGGTGTCCACGCAGAACTTGCATGTTGATCCTGATCAAGGCTCCCCGCCGCCGCGCATGCGATTGGTCGGGCACAGACCAGCCCTCGCCTGTGTGATGCCATGACCGTTATATCCAAGCTCGACAAGGAAACGGAGATCGAGCGCCTCGACGCCTCCGCGGTGAATTCCGCCAAGGTGCGCCAGCCGCTCTATGCGGCGCGAAAGAAGATCTTCCCCAAGCGCGCGACGGGCGCCTTCAGGCGGTTCAAGTGGATCGTGATGCTGATCACGCTCGGCATCTACTACCTCACGCCCTGGCTGCGCTGGGACCGCGGGCCGTTCGCGCCCGACCAGGCGGTGCTGATCGACATGGCGAACCGGCGCTTCTACTTCTTCTTCATCGAGATCTGGCCGCAGGAATTCTTCATCGTCGCCGGCCTCCTGGTGATGGCCGGCGTCGGCCTGTTCCTGATCACCTCGGCCGTCGGCCGCGCCTGGTGCGGCTACACCTGCCCGCAGACGGTGTGGGTCGACCTCTTCCTCGTGGTCGAGCGCGCCATCGAGGGCGACCGCAACGCCCGCATGAAGCTCGACGCCGGCCCCTGGACCGTCGACAAGGTCATCAAGCGCGTCGCCAAGCACTCCGTCTGGCTGGCCATCGCGGTCGCGACCGGAGGCGCCTGGATCTTCTACTTCGCCGACGCGCCGACCCTGTTCGTCGACGTCTTCACCGGCCATGCGGCGCCCATCGCCTACATCACCGTCGCCGTCCTCACGGCCACCACCTACACCTTCGGCGGCCTGATGCGCGAGCAGGTCTGCACCTATATGTGCCCGTGGCCGCGCATCCAGGCGGCGATGCTCGACGAGAACTCGCTCACCGTCACCTATAACGACTGGCGCGGCGAGCCGCGTTCGCGCCACGCCAAGAAGGCCGCCGCCGCCGGCCAGTCCGTCGGCGACTGCGTCGACTGCAACGCCTGCGTCGCCGTCTGCCCGATGGGCATCGACATCCGCGACGGCCAGCAGCTCGAATGCATCACCTGCGCGCTGTGCATCGACGCCTGCGACGGCGTCATGGACAAGCTCGGCCGCGAGCGCGGCCTGATCTCCTACGCCACGCTCGCCGACTACAACGACAACATGGCGATCGCCACCGCCGGAGGCACCTCGGCCATCGACCCGACACGGGTGCGCGACGCCAACGGAAAACTTTCCGACAGACTGGCGCACTTCCATATCCGCAAGATCTTCCGCCCGCGCACGCTGGTCTATTTCGCGGCCTGGTCGCTGGTCGGCGTCGGCCTGCTCTATGCGCTGCTCACCCGCGACCGGCTCGAGGTCAACGTGCTGCACGACCGCAACCCGCTCTTCGTCACCCTGTCGGACGGGGGGATCCGCAACGGCTACACGGTGAAGCTCCTCAATAAGATCCCGGAGCCGCGCACCATCATCGTCACGCTGCAGGGGCTCAAGGGCGCGGAGATGAGCGTCGTCGGCATCGACCAGCCCGCCGACCGTTCCTTCGCGGTGAAGGTCGAGCCGGACAAGCTGACCACCCTCAAGGTCTATGTCCGCCAGCCGGCGGACCATGTCGAGGGCAAGGTGCAGTCGTTCCGCTTCGTGATCGAGGACAAGTCCAGCTACGAGACCGACAGCTACGACGCCCAGTTCGAGGGACCGGAGACCAGACGATGACACGTTCGCGCCCCAACGAGTTCACCGGCCGGCACCTGCTCGCCATCATGGTCGCCTTCTTCGGCGTCATCATCGCGGTCAACGTCACCATGGCCGTCTACGCCCGCAAGAGCTGGACCGGTCTCGTCGTCCAGAACAGCTACGTGGCGAGCCAGGAGTTCAACGAGAAGGCTACCGAGGAGAAGGCGCAGGCGGCGCTTGGCTACACGGCCAAGCTCACCATCGACGGCGAGGCGATCAGCTATGCGATCCTCGACGGGCAAGGCCGCAAGGTGCCGATCGCCAGCGCATCCGCCACCTTCCACCGGCCGGTCACCACGCGCGAGGACACGCATGTCGTCTTCGCGATCGACCCCACTGGAGCTGCAGCCGGCACCGAAGACCTGACCGACGGCGTGTGGATCATGCAGTTCACCGCCGACATCGGCGCCGAGCATCCCTGGCGCGACATGCGCCGCATCGTCATCCGCAAGGGGAGGTTCGAATGAGCTGCTGCGCCCCGGGTGCCGAGTTCGACGCCAGCCAGGCCGCGATCCCGTCCGACGAGGAGCTGCTGCTCGCCTCGCGCAGCCTCGGCAATGGCGACCGGCAGATCGAACTGTCCGTGCCCGCCGTCCACTGCGCCGCCTGCATCCAGACGATCGAGGGGGCGCTCGGCCGCCTGCCCGGCGTCGAGGCCGCGCGCGTCAACCTGTCGACCAAGCGCGTCTCGGTGAAGTGGCATGACGGCGCGCTGCCGCCGATCACCGCCACGCTCACCCGTCTCGGCTACGCGCCGAACCTGTTCGACGAGGCGATGGCCGGCAAGGACGGCACGCTGTCCGAGCTCATCCGCGCCGTTGCCGTGTCCGGCTTCGCCGCCGGCAACATCATGCTGCTCTCCGTCTCCGTCTGGTCGGGCGCGGAGGGTGCAACGCGCGACCTGTTCCACTGGGTCTCGGCGCTGATCGCCCTGCCGGCGCTGTTTTTCGCCGGCCGCATCTACTACCGCTCCGCCTGGAGCGCGTTGCGCTATGGCCGCATGAATATGGACGTCCCGATCGCCATCGGCGTCACCCTCGCCTATGCGATGAGCCTCTACGAGACGATCAACCACGGCCACTACGCCTATTTCGACGCCTCGGTGACGCTGCTGTTCTTCCTCTTGATCGGCCGCACGCTCGACCACGTGATGCGCGACCGCGCCCGCGAGGCGGTGATCGGCCTCGCCCGGCTCGCGCCCCGCGGCGCGCTGGTGATCTCGGACGACGGCGTCCGCGACTATCGCCCGGTCGAGGAGATCAGGCCCGGCCAGCGCCTGCTGGTCGCGGCTGGCGAGCGCATACCGGTTGACGCCCGCGTCATCGACGGCCGCTCCGACCTCGACCGTTCCCTCGTCACTGGCGAGAGCGCGCCGGCGCAGACCGGTCCCGGCGCCGCCGTCCAAGCCGGTACGCTCAACCTCACCGGCCCGCTGACGCTTGAGGCGACCGCCGCCGCCTCCGGTTCGTTCCTGGCCGAAATGATCCGCATGCTGGAGGCCGCCGAGGGCGGCCGCGCCCGCTACCGCCGCATCGCCGAGCGCGTCTCCGCGCTCTACGCGCCGGTCGTCCATCTCACCGCCTTCGCCACCTTCCTCGGCTGGATGGCTTATGGCGGCGACTGGCACCAGGCGCTCACCATCGCGATCGCCGTCCTCATCATCACCTGCCCCTGCGCGCTCGGGCTGGCCGTGCCGATCGTGCAGGTGGTCGCCGCGCGCCGGCTGTTCGAGGCCGGCGTCATGGTCAAGGACGGCTCCGGTATGGAGCGCCTCGCCGAGGCGGACACGGTCGTCTTCGACAAGACCGGCACGCTGACGCTCGGCCGCCCGCGCCTCGTCGGCACCGAGACCATCGCGCCCGCGCTCCTCGCCACCGCCGCCGCACTCGCCGCCCATTCGCGCCATCCGCTCTCGCAGGCGATCGCCTCCGAAGGTCTCGCCGTCATACCCCCACCCCTGCCCCTCCCCACAAGGGGGAGGGAGGCGCCAACTTCTGCGATACCGCACGATTGGAAGCGTGGCGCTGCCGCCTGGTCCCCCTCCCCCTTGTGGGGAGGGGGAGGGGTGGGGGTAGACGCCATATGCGATTGGCCTTCACGGCAACCCAATTTCTCAAACGTCACCGAACTGCCCGGTCTCGGCGTCGAGGGCCGCGCCGGCGGTCATGTCTGGCGGCTCGGCCGCGCCGCCTGGGCGGCCGATGCCCCGGGCGACGGCACCGTCCTTTCGCGCGACGGCAAGGCGGTCGCCGAATTTGCCTTCGAGGACCGGCTCAGGCCCGGCGCGCCGGACGCGGTCGCAGCCGTCGCGGCGGGCATCGGCCCGGTCGAGATGCTTTCCGGCGACGGCGAGGCGGCCTGCGCGCGCGTCGCCTCGGCACTCGGCATCGAAAGCTTCCGGTCCGGCATGCTGCCCGCCGACAAGGTCGCGCGGCTCACCGCGCTCGCGCAGGACGGCCATAAGGTGCTGATGGTTGGCGACGGGCTGAACGACGCGCCGGCGCTGGGGGCCGCGCATGTCTCGATGGCGCCGGCGAGTGCCGCCGACGTCGGCCGCAACGCCGCCGACTTCGTCTTCCTGCGCGACGGGTTGGAGGCGGTGCCGGTGGCGCGCGACGTGGCGGTCAGGGCCGGACGGCTCATCCGCCAGAACATCGCGATCGCCATCCTCTACAACGCCTTCGCCGTGCCGATCGCCATCCTGGGCTACGTCACGCCGCTGATCGCCGCCGTCGCCATGTCGGCCTCGTCGATCATCGTCATCGCCAACGCACTCCGCCTCGCACCGCTTCCGCGCCGCAAGGCGCGGCAGGAGGTCGGTTCGGACCTGGTCATCCGGGCGACGAGGCCGGCATGAGCACCCTCCTCTACCTAATCCCCGTCGCGCTCTTCCTCGGCGGCCTGGCCCTGGTCGCCTTCCTCTGGGCACTGCGCAGCGGCCAGTACGAAGACCTCGACGGCGCCGGCGAACGGATCCTCATCGACGACGAGCCGGACAAGCCGAAGGCACAGGCGCGGCAGGCGAGGTAATCCCTGCACCGCCCCTCCACCCCCTCCCTATTCCACACGCCCCTCCTCCATGCTTCACATGGTCCCTTGGAGAGGCCAGCCGCCTGTCTCGCACGCTCCGCGCAACGCCCTCCCACGCGACCGTCTTCCCGGGCGCCGGAGGCGACCCGGGATCCATTCCTCTCTCCGGTTACACGCTGAAAACACCCCACGGTCGCAAGAAAAGGGTCGGCGCGAACCCGCCACGGTCAATCGATCCCGGCTGACCTCCGGTCGCCGGGATGACGATCGCGCGAGGGGAGCGCTGTCTTGAGAGCCTCGGCGGTCGGTTCCGGGACATCCATCCGATGGATCGATTTCTGCCCACTCTCCGCTAACCCCTTGTTCCCATTGGCGCCCGAAATTTTTCCATCCCCACCTTTCGAGAATGCACCACACTGTGATCGGTCAAACGGGAGCCGGCGATGGGCTGGAGGGCGAAGGCGGGGAGGGAACAGGCGTTAAAGGCGAGGATCGTCATGCGCCTGTTCTCGATCGCCGACATGGCCGAACAGGCTGCCAGCCGCTCGTTCTGGGTCCGCTGGTGCGTGCTGTGGGCCGCCTGGCAGGCCAATGCGCTGCTTAGCGCCTATGTCGAGGGCACGCTGCGCAGTTCCGCCCGCAGGCCCTGGACGCCCGTCCTGATGCCGGTCGGCTTCGGCAGCAATCCCTTCGATGCCGAGGACATTGCCGATTCGCTCAGGGCATTTGCGCACTACATGCAAGCCATCGCGGCGCATCTGTGCCGCCTGTCGTTCCTGCACCAAGGGCAGGCCTCCGACGAGGCCGGCAACGAGGGCAACGCGATCCACGGCCTCGACGCGTTCATCGAGAGACTTGCACTCGCCGCCGCCGTGCCGGTCGAACTGCATGACACGTCCTGAGCAGCTCCTGTCCTGCCCCTGTGCAGGGAGGTGAATGCCCCAGAACGATCCTACCTTCTTCCGCGAAAAATCCGCTGCGGTCGACGATTTCGCGCGGCCGGAGAGCTGCGTCTCTCTCCCCGTTTACGGGGTGAGAAGCCGGTCGCCACAGGCGATTCGTCATGCCAGTGGCATGACGAAAGGCTTAGAACGGGTGGGGGCTGCCGCAGGCAGCGGGTCCCGCCCGATGTCCGGCAGCCAGATGAGGGGCGGCGCCGACTTTCGAAAGCTGTCGCCATGCCCCTCATCCGCCCTTCGCGAACGGGTCATGGCAAAGTCTTCCAGCAGGTCAGAATTCGAAGGGTGCGACGGCGACCCGCCGGCCGAGCGTCAGCGCGTCGGCGACATGGACCATCGGGGCGAGGTCCACATCGGAAGCGCCCTGCCGCACGAGTTCGGCCATCCGCGCATAGAGCGCCGGATACTCGCCCATGATCGTGTTCTCGCCCCCCGCCGCCTTGCCGTCGATCTCCAGCACATTGCCGCCCATGCGCAGCGCGAGCCGTCCGCCGTCCGTCTCGATCTCGATGTCCCAGGTCTGCGGACCTTCCTGGCGCCAGTCGAAGTCGGCGGTGACGTTGCCGGAGAAGCTGAGCCTTGCCGCGATCGGCGTGTCGCGGTTGGCCGGGAACTCCAGCTCCGCCCGGGTAAGGTGAACCGGCTTCGGCAGGATCTCGGTCAGGATGGACAGCGCGTTGATGCCCGGATCGAAGACGCCCATGCCGCCCGGCTCGAACACCCAGTCCTGCCCGGGATGCCACTTGCGCACGTCCTCGCGCCAGGTGATGTGCGCCCGGCTGACCGTTCTGCCCGCGAGCCACGCCTTCGCCGGCGCCACCGCATGCGCCATGCGCGAGTGCCAGGTGGCGAAGAGCGTCAGTCCCTTCGCGGCGGCCATCGCCTGCAGCGCATGCACCTCGGCCAGCGTCGCGCCCGGCGGCTTTTCGAGCATCACGTGCCGCCCGGCCTCCAGCGCCATCGCCGCATAGTCGAAGCGCGGCACCGGCGGCAGGCACAGAGAGACGACCTTGATGTCGGGTCTCGCATCGAGCAGCGCTGCGAAATCGGTGAAGGCCTGGACATGCTCGACCGAGCCGTTGCGCGAGCAGGTCGCGGCGAGCCTCCAGTCCGCGGATGCGGCGATCGCCGGCACGTGCTGGTCGAGCGCGATCTTGCCGATGCCGACGAGGGCGATTTTCATGCGCTGGTCCATCAGTGCGAATCCTTGCCAACCTCGCGGCCGCGGCAGCCCTTCAGGAAGTCGAGATCTGCGCCCGTATCTGCACCTTCCACATGCGTCTGGTGCAGCCAGGCATAGCCCGAGGCGGGCCTCTCGTGCGAGGGCGTCCAGGCGGCCAGCCGCGCGGCGAGTTCTGCGTCGGAAATCTCCAGCGTCAGCGAGCGGTTCGGCACGTCGAGCGAGATCATGTCGCCATTCTGGACCACCGCCAGCGGCCCGCCTGCGGCTGCCTCTGGCGAGGTGTGCAACACGACCGTTCCGTAGGCGGTGCCCGACATGCGGGCGTCGGAGATGCGCACCATATCGGTGATGCCCTTGCGCAGCACTTTCGGCGGCAGGCCCATATTGCCCACCTCGGCCATGCCCGGATAGCCCTTCGGTCCGCAGTTCTTCAGCACCATCACGCAGGTCTCGTCGATGTCGAGCGCCTCGTCCTCGATCTTCGCCTTGTAGTCGTCGATGTCCTCGAACACGACGGCGCGGCCTCGGTGCACCATCAGCTCCGGCGTCGCGGCCGACGGCTTCAGCACCGCCCCCTTCGGCGCGAGGTTGCCCTTGACCACCACGATGCCGCCCGACTGCGTCAGCGCCTGCTCCGCCGGCAGGATCACATCGTCGTTCCAGTTGACGACGTCCTTCACCTCGTCCCACATCGTCTCGCCGGAGACGGTCAGCGCGTCCCTGTGCAGCAGCCCCGCTTCGCCGAGCCGCTTGAGCACGACCGGCAGGCCTCCGGCGTAGAAGAACTCCTCCATCAGATACTTGCCCGACGGCATCAGGTTGACGATGGTCGGCACGTCGCGGCCGCAGCGGTCCCAGTCCTCCAGCGTCAGGTCCACGCCGACGCGGCCGGCGATCGCCAGAAGATGGATCACCGCATTGGTCGAGCCGCCGATCGCCGCATTGGTGCGGATGGCGTTCTCGAACGCCTCCTTGGTCAGGATGTCGGACGGCTTCAAATCGTCCTTCACCATCTGGACGATGCGGCGGCCGGTCATCTGCGCCATCACCCGGCGGCGCGAGTCGACGGCGGGAATGGCCGCGTTGCCGGACAGCGCCATACCGAGAGCCTCCGCCATCGAGGCCATGGTCGAGGCCGTGCCCATCGTGTTGCAGGTGCCGGTCGAGCGGCTCATCGACGCCTCGGCTTCCAGGAACTCCGCCTGCGTCATCTCGCCGGCCTTCACCGCTTCCGAAAACTTCCACAGATGCGTGCCGGAGCCGACGCGCTCGCCGCGGAAATAGCCGTTCAGCATCGGCCCGCCGGTGACGACGATCGAGGGGATGTCGGTCGACGCCGCTCCCATCAAGAGCGACGGCGTGGTCTTGTCGCAGCCCACCATCAGCACCGCGCCGTCGATCGGCTGGCCGCGCATCTGCTCCTCGACGGCAAGGGCCGCGAGGTTGCGGAACATCATCGCCGTCGGACGGAACGTGTTCTCCGACGCGGAGAACACCGGCACCTCGACCGGGAATCCGCCCGCCTCCCACACGCCGGCCTTCACCTTCTCGGCGAGCTCGCGCAGATGGCCGTTGCAGGGCGTCAGGTCCGACCAGGTGTTGAGGATGCCGATCACCGGCCTTCCGTCGAACAGGTCGTGCGGATAGCCTTGGTTCTTCAGCCAGCCGCGGTGATAGATCGTGTCGCGCGAGGTGCCGCCGTACCAGTGCTGCGACCTCAGCTTGCGCGGCCATTCGGCCTTGCGGAACGTCATCTTCGTCAGCCTTTCAGAGTGCCCGCACGTCCATCCTCGCCGCCGGCGGGATGGGTTCCAGGGCAAGTCGGTTGCGCAGCGGCAGGCCGAAATCAGGCGCCTCGATCTCGAACTCGTCGCCTACTTCAGTCCTCACCCCGTCGGCGAAGGACAGCGTCGCCGTGCCGAACATGTGGACATGGATATCCCCGGGCATCCGGAACAGCGCATACTTGAAGTGATGATGCTCGAGATTGGCGAACGAATGCGACATGTTCTCCTCCCCCGACAGGAACGGCTTCTCGAAGATCACCTCGCCGGCGCGTCGGATCCGCGAGACACCGCGGATGTCGGCAGGCGGCGCGCCGATGCGGATCTCCGGACCAAAGGAGGCCGGCCGCAGTTTCGAATGGGCCAGGTAGAGATAGTTGCGCCGCTCCATCACATGGTCGGAGAACTCGTTCGACAGCGCGAAGCCGACGCGGAAGGGCGTGCCGTCGTCGCCGATGACGTAGATGCCGGCGATCTCGGGCTCCTCGCCGCCGTCCTCGGCAAAGAAGGGCGAGGTGAGCGCGCCGCCGGGTGCCGCGAGGTTGGCGCCGTTGCCCTTGTAGAACCATTCCGGTTGCACGCCGGCCGCGCCGTTTGCCGGCTTGCCACCCTCCAGGCCCATGCGGAACATCTTCATGGAGTCGGTAAGCGTCTCCTCGGCGGCGCCCGCCTTCTGGTGCATCGCATCCCGGGTGGCGGCCGAACCGAGGTGAGTCAGTCCCGTGCCTGTCAGGTGCAGGTGCGACGGGTCGGGATGCGTCAGCGGCGGCAGAAGCCGGCCTTCCGCCAGCGCCGCCTCGAGGTCAACCGCCTGGCCGAAGCCGAGCTGAGCGACATGCGCGGCAAGATCGGCGCGACCGGAGCGGATGCAGTCCCGCACCAGCTCGTAGGCGCTGCGCACGCCCCTCACGGCATGGGCGTCACCACCCTCGCGGGCGACGACCATGATCGACCCGTCGGGGTTCCCGACCTGCGAGATGAGCATGCGGCACTTCCTCCTGAATCGGGCTCGTCGGCCTTCCCGCAGAGGCATAGGCGAATTCCGCGGTTTACAAAAGTATTATTGTATGATTTTTCTCTGCGCGGGCTGCCGATGCGCCCTCGTTTGGGAGGAAATCCATGTTTGCCAAGACCCTTCTTGGCGCGAGCCTGCTCGCGTCCATGACCATCCTGTCGTCTGCCGCGCTGGCGCAGACGATCGGCTTCTCGCAGATCGGATCCGAGTCCGGCTGGCGCGCCGCCGAAACCACGCTGACCAAGCAGGAAGCCGAGAAACGCGGCATCGACCTGAAGTTTTCCGACGCACAGCAGAAGCAGGAGAACCAGATCAAGGCGCTGCGCAGCTTCATCGCGCAGGGCGTCGACGCCATCCTCGTGGCGCCCGTGGTCGCTACGGGCTGGGACGCGGTGCTGAAGGAAGCCAAGGAAGCCGACATCCCCGTCGTCCTGCTCGACCGCATGGTCGATTCCGACAAGGACCTGTACCTGACCGCCGTCGGCTCGGACTTGGTCCACGAGGGCGAAGTCGCGGGCAAGTGGCTGGTCGACACCGTCGCCGGCAAGGATTGCAACGTCGTCGAGCTGCAGGGCACGACCGGCTCGTCGCCGGCCATCGACCGCAAGAAGGGCTTCGAACAGGGCATCGCAGGTGCCGCCAATATCAAGATCATCCGCAGCCAGACCGGCGACTTCACCCGCGCCAAGGGCAAGGAAGTGATGGAAAGCTTCCTCAAGGCAGAGAACGGCGGCAAGAACATCTGCGCGCTCTACGCCCACAATGACGACATGGCGGTCGGCGCGATCCAGGCGATCAAGGAAGCCGGCCTCAAGCCCGGCACCGACATCCTCGTCGTGTCGATCGACGCCGTGCCGGACATCTTCCAGGCGATGGCGGCAGGCGAGGCGAACGCCACCGTCGAGCTGACGCCCAACATGGCCGGCCCCGCCTTCGACGCGTTGAAGGCGTTCAAGGACAGCGGCACCGTTCCGCCGAAGTTCATTCAGACCGAGTCCAAGCTCTACACCCAGAAGGACGACCCGGCGAAGGAATACGAGGCTCGCAAGGGTCTCGGCTACTGAGCCTCAACCCGAACGATTGGCGCAGCCCCCTCACCGTCTCGGGCTTCGCCCGATCCACCTCTCCCCCACTGCGTGGGGGCGAGAAGTGGCAGCTCCGGCGATTGGCGACACCTCTCCCCCGGGCAGGGGGGTCCGAAGGACGGGCGAGACAAGCGGCTCGCCCGGGTTGGCGCGAAGCGTGACGGTGAGGGGGGGTGCTTTGCCGTGCGGATAGGCTATTTTCTCGGTTGAACGTTAGTTGGGATTGATATTGTGGCTGACGGAGAGACCCCAACGCTGCTCGCCGCAGTCGGCCTCAGCAAGACATTTCCCGGCACGCGGGCGCTGGACGGGGTCGACTTCGACCTCAGGGCGGGCGAGGTGCATGCGCTGCTCGGCGAGAACGGTGCCGGCAAGTCCACGCTCATCAAGTGCCTGACCGGCGCCTATCGCCGCGACGGCGGCGACATCCTGCTCGACGGCGCCTCGATCGACCCGCGCGACACGCTGGAGGCACAGCGGCTCGGCATCGGCACGGTCTACCAGGAGGTCAACCTCCTGCCCAACCTCACCGTTGCGGACAACCTTTTGCTAGGCCGCCAGCCGCGCAGATTCGGCCTTGTCTCGCGGCGCGAAACCAACCGGGCGGCACGCGAGATGCTGTCGCGCTATGGCCTTACGCTCGACGTCTCGCGCTCGCTCGATAGCTATTCGGTGGCCGTCCAGCAGATCATCGCCATTGCGCGCGCCGTGTCGCTCTCGGGCAAGGTGCTGATCCTCGACGAGCCGACGGCCAGCCTCGACCGCGACGAGGTTCGGATGCTGTTCGACGTCGTGCGCTCGCTGCGCGCCGAGGGACTCGGCATCGTGTTTATCTCGCATTTCCTCGACCAGGTGTTCGATATCTCCGACCGCATCACCGTGCTGCGCAACGGCAAGCTTGTCGGCGTGCGCGAGGCGGCAACGCTCGACCGCACCCAGCTCATCAACATGATGCTCGGCCGCGAGCTGTCGGAGGAGACCCGCGACCGCGGCCGGGGCGGCTTCGATTATGCCGCGCAGCCGCGTATCGCCTTCAAGGGAACCGGCCGCGCCGGCGTCATCGCGCCCTTCGACCTCTCCATCTATCGCGGCGAGGTTGTGGGCGTCGCCGGCCTGCTCGGCTCGGGTCGGACCGAGACGGCCGAGCTGATCTTCGCCGCAGCACCTCGTGACGGCGGCACCGTGAGCAAGGACGGCAAGCCGCTGAGGCTCGCCTCCCCGCGCGAGGCGATCGCCGCCGGCTTCGGCTTCTCGCCGGAAGACCGCAAGACCAGCGGCATCATCGGCGACATGAGCGTGCGCGAGAATATCGTGCTCGCCTTGCAGGCCCGCCAGGGCTGGATGCAGCCCGTGCCGCTGCGCCGCCAGCGCGAGATGGCCGACGACTATATCCGCAAGCTCGACATCCGCACGCCCGACGCCGAAAAGCCGATCGGGCAATTGTCGGGCGGCAACCAGCAGAAGGCGCTGCTCGCCCGCTGGCTTGCCACCAATCCCGACTTCCTGATCCTCGACGAGCCGACACGCGGCATCGACGTCGGCGCGCATGCCGAGATCATCCGCATGATCGAGGAACTGTGTGCCGGCGGCATGTCGCTGCTCGTCATCTCGTCCGAGCTCGACGAGCTCGTCACCTACAGCCACCGCGTGATCGTGGTGCGCGACCGGGTGCATGTCGCCGAACTCGTTGGCGAGGAGATCACCACCGACAGCATCGTAGCAGCCATTGCCAAGCCGTCGCCCAGCCCGGAGACCAGCGCATGAACGGGACGCTCGCGCGCTTCGGGCGGCGGGTCGCGCCGCAGCTCCTCACGCTGGCCGTGGTGGTGGCGATGATCGGCGTCGTCTTCCCCGGCTTCTTCGATATCTCCTTCGCCAATGGCCGGCTCTACGGCAGCCCGATCGACATCCTCAACCGCGGCGCGCCGGTGGCGCTGCTCGCCATCGGCATGACGCTGGTCATCGCCACCGGCGGCATCGACCTCTCCGTCGGCGCGGTGATGGCGATCTGCGGCGCGATCGCGGCGAGCTGCATCACCCAGGGCTACGGCTTGCCCGCGACGCTGGTGATCGCGCTCGGCGCGGGGCTGCTGTGCGGTCTGTGGAACGGGCTGCTGGTCGCAGTGCTTGGCATCCAACCGATCGTCGCGACGCTGATCCTGATGGTCGCCGGGCGCGGCATCGCGCAGCTGATCACCGAAGGCATGATCCTCACCTTCAACCATGCCGGCCTCGCCTCGATCGGCTCAGGCTCGCTTTTCTGGCTGCCGACGCCGGTGGTGATCTGGATCTGCGCCGGCCTGCTGGCGACGCTGATCGTGCGGCGCACCGCGCTCGGCATGCTGATCGAAGCCGTCGGCATCAACCGGCGCGCCTCGATGCTGGCCGGCGTGAACGCAAGACTGCTCATCGTCACGGCCTACATGGTGTCGGGTCTGTGCGCGGCGATGGCCGGCATCATCGTCGCCGCCGACATCCGCGGCGCGGACGCCAACAATGCGGGCCTGTTCCTCGAACTCGACGCCATCCTCGCCGTCGTCGTCGGCGGGACCTCGCTGCTCGGCGGCCACTTCTCGCTGATCGCCTCGCTGATCGGGGCGATGATCATCCAGGCGGTCAACACCGGCATCCTGGTCGCCGGCTTCCCGCCCGAGTTCAATCTCGTCATCAAGGCATGTATCGTGCTCGCCATCCTCGTGCTTCAGTCCCCGGCACTGCAGGGCGCCGCACTCCTGTTCGCCCACAGGGGAGACAGGCGATGAACCCCCGCTTCCTGCCGCTCGCCGCGACGGTGCTGATCTTCGCGCTCGCCTATGCCATCTGCTACATCCAGTTCCCGGCGATGCTGTCGACACGGGTTGCCGGCAATCTCCTGACCGACAATGCCTTTCTCGGCATCGCCGCGGTCGGCATGACCTTCGTCATCCTGTCGGGCGGCATCGACCTCTCGGTCGGCTCGGTGATCGCCTTTGCCGGCGTGTTCATCGCGGTGATGCTGCGCGATACCGGCCTGCATCCGCTGGCCGTGTTCGCCGTGCTGCTCGCGCTCACCACTTTGTTCGGTGCGGCGATGGGACTGATCATCCATGTCCTGCAGATGCCGCCCTTCATCGTCACGCTCGCCGGCATGTTCCTGGCCCGCGGCCTCGCCTATGTGCTGTCGGTCGACTCGGTGCCGATCTCGCATCCCTTCTACGACTGGCTGCAGACGCTCTACTGGCTGATGCCCGGCAAGGGGCGACTGACGCTGATCGGCGGCCTGATGCTCCTGGTCTTCGCCGCCGGCATCCTTCTCGCCCACCGCACCCGCTTCGGAGCTAATGTCTTCGCGCTCGGCGGCGGGGCACAGACGGCGCGGCTGATGGGCGTGCCGGTGGCGCGCACCACGGTTGCCATCTATGCGCTGTCGGGGTTTCTCGCGGGGCTGTCGGGAATCGTTTTTTCCCTCTACACCTCGGCCGGCTATTCGCTGGCGGCGGTGGGCGTCGAGCTCGACGCGATCGCGGCCGTCGTCATCGGGGGAACGTTGCTGACGGGCGGCAGCGGTTTCGTCGCGGGCACTCTCATAGGCGTTCTGATCATGGGGCTGATCCAGACCTACATCATCTTCGACGGAACGTTGTCGAGCTGGTGGACCAAGATCGTCATCGGCGCGCTTCTGCTCGTCTTCATCGTGCTGCAGAAGGCGCTGCTCGGCCTCGCCGACCGGCGCCGCGCCGTCATTCCCGGCGGGAAGGCCTGAGCCATGCTCAAGGCGGCGATTACCGGCGAACGCGTCCGCAACAGCCACGCGCTGGTGGTGGACGCGCTCGGGCGGGCGATCGTCGGCGGCGACTATCCGCGCGGCTCAACCCTACCGGGAGACTTCGAGCTCGCCGCCCGCTTCGGCGTGTCACGCACCGTGCTGCGCGAGGCGATGAAGACGCTGGCCGCCAAGGGCATGATCGTCGCGAAGGCCCGCATCGGGACACGCGTCACGGACAAGTCGACCTGGAACTACTTCGACGCCGACATCCTGCGCTGGCACCTCGACAACGGCGCCGACAGCCGGTTCATGACCCATCTCGCCGAGATGCGGCTCGCCTTCGAGCCCTACGCCGCGCGCCTCGCCTGCCGCCATGCGACGCCAAAGGATGTCGAACAGATGCTCGCGCATGCCGACGCGATGGAGAACGCCAGGTCGCTGGAGGAGTTCGCTTTAGCCGACCTGGCCTTCCACATGGCGCTGGCCGAGGCGTCCAAGAACCCGTTCATGTATTCGGTCGGCACGTTGGTGGAGGCGGCCCTGGTGACCAGCTTCCGCCTCAGCTCCCCCTTCGGCGAAGCTGCACGACAGTCCAGTTCCGCAGACAAGCACCGCAGGATAGCGCGAGCCATCCTGCGAAAGGATGAGGATGAGGCGGCGGCTGCCGTCGAGGTGGTCATCACGGAAGGCCGCGACCGGGTCGGATCGAAACTTGCCGAGATCTAGACTGCGTGAGCTTGCCTGCAGGCTCTACATGTTCGAAGCAATATCGTCGCTGCGCGGTGGCGGCGGTACGTAGCATGCGGTCTGAGACCGCCGCGACGGCGTCGGCTGTCGATCCTTCGGCCCGACGCTCTCCTGCTCGCCGCCGATCGATGTCGCCTGGAACGGCTTGCGCTTTGTGGTTCTCAGCCAGCTGGCCGAAATTTCGGCCAGGAAGCTCCGCAACATCGGTTGCATGACATCCTCCCATGGTCCGGTCGAACGGAGAAAACGCACGGGCTAAGGAATGGTTCCCGGAAAGCCGAAACCTGAGATCGCTCTTCGATCGGGCGCCGGCCGGGCCGGTCAGCGGAACGCGGTGCCGGCGAATTTACCCGGCACGCGCCCGGGCCCAACGACGGATCGGCGACACCAGCAGGCTCGCGGCGGCAATCGCGACCGCGCCGATCGCGATGCCCGTGAGGCCGGCGCCTGCGGCCTGAACCAGCCAGGACACGACAGCGCCGATGCCGGGAACAGCCAGTGCGGCCATCTCGCCGACGTCGTGCAGGATATGGCTCAGCCAGCCGTAGCCATATTGTTCGAACCCGTGAAGGACGATGCCGCCGCCCACCCAGATCATCGCGGCAGTGCCGATCATTCCAAGCAGCTTCAGGAAATAGGGCATACCCTGCACCAGCCCGCGACCGACGGCACGCGCCAGCCCGGCCAGGGGCGAGCGCAACGAGCCGCGTGCCAGCATCAGTCCGAGGTCGTCGACTTTCACGATCAGCGCCACGACGCCGTAAACGCCGATTGTGATCAGGATGCCGACCACGGCCAGCACCGCCGCCTGCGTCGGCAGCCCGGCATCCGGCACGGAGCCCAGTGTGATGGTCATGATCTCGGCCGAGAGAATGAAGTCCGTTCTGATCGCACCCGCCACCTTCTGGTCCTCGAATGTCTGGGCGTCGAGCGACGCTCCCTCGATCTCGGCCTCCTGCGCATGGGCGGCATGCGGGAGGATAAGCTCGTAGATCTTTTCCGTACCTTCGTAACAGAGATAGAGGCCGCCGAGCATGAGCAGGGGCGTGATCGCCTGCGGCACGAGCAGGCTCAACGCGAGGGCGGCCGGCAGAAGGAAGAGCAGCTTGTTCCGGAGCGAGCCGAGCGCGATCTTCCAGATGATGGGCAGTTCGCGCGCGGGGGAGAAGCCGGTGACGTATCGCGGCGTCACGGCCGCGTCGTCTATCACGACGCCTGCGGCTTTTGTGCTGGCCTGTGCTGCTTGACTTGCCACATCATCGAGCGAGGCGGCCGCCGCCTTGGCGAGTGCCGCAACATCGTCGAGAAGGGCGATCAGACCGACGCTCATAAGCCTCTCCGGGTTCGGTGCCATTGAAGGTCAGGGAACCCGGCTCCGATCTGGCTGTCGCAATATGGTGTCGCCGCCTGTTGGCGGCAACACCATCGCTTCAGTCGATCATTCGGCCGGAACAGGAGACAGCGTGCCCTCATCCATCGGCCGTTCGCGGTTCTCCTTGCGGGCGGCGGCGCGGGCCACCACGGTCTGCCGGTTGACCGACTTGCGCTCGGCGTCGATGCGGCGGATCAGAAGCTCCGCGCGCTCGATGGAGCCGAGCAGCGCTAGGATCGTGCCCCGCTCTCCGGCGCCCGCGTTCGGTCCCATGGCCAGTGTGCGGGCGCGCAGTTCGTCAACCTCGGGGAAGCTGACATGACCGGCAGGCATCCGCGGATCGGGAATGCCATGGTCGGGCATGATGTCGCGCAGCGACATGTCGAGCTTGTCGAGCGCCGTGTTGACGATCGCCTGCGCCGGCGACGAGAACTTCTCGCGCTTCACACGGCGGGCGACCTGGTGCATCGATTCGGTCAGCGCGGCGGTGAAATCGGCCTCCTCGATGAGGCTAGCGATCAGGTCGAGCTGCTCGTAAGGCAGGTCCTCCTTCATCAGATTGGCCGTGTAGTTGCGGATGTCGCGGCTGAGGATGTCTGTCGCGAGATAGTGTTCGCCCGGATCGGACGGCGCCTTCTTGTCGCCCCGCGCGATGTTGAGGAACATGGCGCCCGCCTGCAGGTGGCGCGCGGTCTCCTGCTGGACGGCGGGCACAGCCTTGGCGAAGTCGTCCGACAGCTTGCTGTCGAGGTATTTCGGAGTCGAGTAATCCTCGACATCCTCTTCGTCGGTGCGGCCGACGCGGGACAGGACACGCTCGAAGACACCGACGAAGGGGAATAGGAGCGCGGTGTTGAAGATATTGAAGACGGTCGAGTAGAGGCCTACGGCCACCGGCACCAGCGGGAAAGTCTCCTTGCCGTCGACGACCACCGCCACGCCCGGATCGCCCATGCCGAAGGCACCCATCGCCCAGTGCAGAACCTGGATAGAGATGAAGAACAGCGGGACAGTGATGCATACGCCGATGATGTTGAACGATATATGGGCGTAGGCCGCCCGCTTGGCGTTCTTCGACAGATTGAGCGAAGCCATCCACGAGGTGATCGTGGTGCCGAGGTCTGCGCCGAGCGAGAAGGCGACGGCCGTCGTCCAGTCGAGCACGCCGGCCGCGCCAAGGCCCATGACGATGCCGATGGTCGCCGAGGACGAGTGGATCATCGCGGTGATGGCGGCCGCGATCAGAACGCACTTGATCAGGTTGAAATACGAGTCCGCCTTGAGCGTCTGAAGCAGTTCCATGACCTCGGGCATGTTGCGTAGCGGGCGCAGGCCGCCGGTCATCAGGTTGAGGCCGTAGAAGATCAGCGCGAAGCCCATGCAGGCGAGCGCGATGTTGCGGACTTTCTCGGTCTTCGCGAAGCAGTAGATCAGCGCGAAGATGCCGCCGCAGATCAGCCCGAGGGGACCGAGCGGCAGGGCTATCAGCCCGTTGCCGAGCGTGGTGCCGATATTGGCGCCCATGATGACGCTGATAGCAGGCCTGAGCGCGACCACGCCCGCATTGACGAGGCCGACGACCATGACCGTCATCGCGGTCGAGGACTGTATGACACCCGTGATCAGCGTTCCGGCCAGCACGCCCTTGATCGGCGTTCCCGCGGCCCTGGCGAGGAAATTGCGCATGCTGTTGACGGACAGCGCCTGAATGCCGTTGGCCATGAATTCGAGACCGAGCATGAAGATGCCCAGCCCGCCGATGACCGGCACAAGAATATCCTTGAAGATATCGATTTCCATGAGAGTGCTCGATTCTGAGAGGGCGGCTCAAGAGAGCCTGTTGGTCTGTCGAACCTAGTTGTTCACCGAGCCGAAGCTCTCGGCCCAGTATGCTTCGATCTGGCCAGCGAGTTCTGGCGCGACGGGAATGTAGCCGAGCGCGGAGGCCTTATCCGCGCCCTGGCTGAAAGCGACCCGGAACAGATCCAGGACGCGGTTGATGCGCGTCTGGCCGCGATCCTTCGGCACGACCGCATAGGTCACGACCGCCATCGGATACGCCGCCGCTCCGGCGAGATTGGTGGTGTCGGCATGAAAGCCGCGCGCGGCATCCCATGTCACGGTCGCGAGGCCGGCCTGGAAGGCGGCCGGCTCAGGGCGCACGAAGGCCCCGCTGGCATTCTGCAGTGATACGAAGGGAAGGCCGGCGCGCACCACCTGGCCGTATTCGAGATAGGCGATGCCGTTCCTGGTCGCCGCGGACAGGGCGGCCAGTCCCCCCGTGCCCTTTTCCCCGCGACCGACGGGCCATGCGATCAGGGTCTCGGCGCCATGCTTGTCCCGCCATTCCTGGCTGACCTTCGACAGGAAACCGGTAAAGGTGAAGGTCGAGCCGGAACCGTCCGCACGGTGCAGGACGGTGATCGGGGCGTCCGGCAGGGCAAGGTCGTGATTGAGGCTCTTGATGGCCGGATCGGACCAAGTGGTGATCTTGCCGAGATAGATATCGGCCAGCGCCGGGCCGGAAAGGCGCAGCTGGCCGGCGCCGATGCCGTCGATGTTGGCCACCACGACGATGCCGCCCATGACGATCGGGAACTGCGCCAGCTTGCGCTTCGCCAGATCCTCCGGCGGCAGCGGCGCGTCGGTGGCAGCGAAGTCCGTCTCCGGCTGGGCGAGGCGCATGATGCCTGCCAGCGAGCCGACGGGTTCGTAGTCGACCCGCCAGTCGGGTGAGGTGTAGTCGCCGCCGTCGGTGCGGATCGCCTCATAATCCCGCGACCATTGGTTGATGATCGGCGCGGCGAACGTCGAGCCGGCGCCCTGGATCGGGTCTGCCTGGGCGGGCGACGGCAGGGCAAGAACGGCGAGTGCCGCAACGGCGGCAAGAACGCCCTGAACTCCGGACAGCCCTCGGGCCTGGGAGAGGAATACACCGATCATGGCACGCCTTTCTTGGCTGCGCGCCAGCCTGAAAGCGTGAAACGCACAGTCACGTCAGATCCGGAAAAGTAGATCCGGCACGGTCCCCAACACCGGAGCGCGATCGCGCTTCAGGACTTAGCGAAGTCGTGGATTCGGTAGCGCCAATAGTTGACGTTTGAATGACAGTATTTTCTCACCAAGCGCTGCGCCGCGGACCCGGACGCAACTTGCTGTCTCGCCGCGAGCACCGGCAACCGGCCGGAGCAAAAGTTTATGAGAGGGACGCCAAGGACTACGAGTTCTCCGGCACGTCGATGCGGGAACACTGGGATGCGGGCTACTAGGACACGCGCAAGACGCTGAAGCACCGCAAGTGGCTGGTGAAGCCGCCTGAATCGATCGGCATGACCGTCCACGACGTGCACCGCGACGATCCGAGCTAACCGGTCTCGAAGGGCGGCTTTTCGAAAGGAATTTCGTACAGTCATCCCGGTGTCACAGCAGCTTTACAGCTCTTCGTTTCTCTCTGCGGGGCCAGATGGCCTCTGTGGAGAAAAGACATGACGACCGATCGCGACATTGAGAAGAATTACTCCCTTCAGGACTTCATCGTCGAGCTTCGCCGGCTTGCCGATACTCTGGAAGCCGGCGAAGATTATGAGATCGAGATAGAAGACGAGACCGTTCTGATCCCCGGCAACGCCGTTTTCTCGATCGAGCACGAGCGCGAGGACGGCCAGCAGGAAATCGAATTCCAGATTTCCTGGAAGGACGAGGCTGACGAAGACGAGGAAGACGAAGAGCAGGACGAGCAGGGAGACGACGAGGAAGAAGAGGGCGAAGAGGAAGAGGTCCAGGCCTGAGCCGATCGGCTCGCCGGATACGACCGGGCGGCGCTCAAGCGTTCGTCCGCCCGAGGCGGCCCGGTCTCAGAACCCGTCGATGCGATGGCGCCAGGGGATGTTGTCTCCTGGCGTTCTCACGTGGGGAACTCGTGCATGTGGACGACGAGGCCGTCGCTGTCGGCCAGCACCAGCGCATAGGCCGGCGCCTCGAAGCTGACGGCATGCGGGCCGTCCAGCTTCAGCGCGGACTGATGGTTCGTGCCCCGCAAAGTGGTGAAAGGAATGCCCCGCCAGATGCCCCCGGCGAAACGATGCACATGCCCGGCGAAAATATGGCGGACGTTGCCGTGGCGCCGCAGGACGTAGAACAGCGGATCCGCATCGAGCAGGCGCGAGCTGTCCAGCGAAGGCACGCCGATGGCGAATGGCGGATGGTGCAGGAAGAGGAGCGTGTCGCGCCCTCCTTCCAGCGCGCCGTCCAGCCACGCCAGCCGCGTCTCGCAGAGCCGGCCCTCGACTTGACCGGGCTCAAGCGTGTCGAGCAGCACCGCTCGGAACCCAGGCAGGTCGACGACGCACTGGGCGAAGCCGTCCTGCATCGGAGCCTGCGGAAAGGCGGCCGCGAAGGCGGCCCGGTCGTCGTGGTTGCCGAGCATGAGGCGATAGGGCGCGGCGAGATCCGCCAGCCGTTCGGCGAGCGCGGCATAGGCTGACGCCTCGCCATCGTTCGTCAGGTCACCGGAAAAGACGACCAGATCGGCGTCCGCATGGACCCGGTTGAGGTCGGCGATGCAGTCCTCGAGGTGCTTGAGCGGATCGAGGCCGAACAGGCTTTCGCCGGGCGCGACGAGATGCAGGTCCGATACGAGGACGATCTTCATGTGGCGCGCTCCGCGGATGTGGCGGCGACCAGGTCGAGGAGATTTTCGCGCAGCTGCGGCGGGCATCCCAGCACCGGCCCGCCGCGCAGCAGGTCGCCGTCGGCGGCGAACTCGGCCGTCCAGCCGCCCGCTTCGCGGATCAGGCAAAGCCCGGCGAGGCAGTCCCAGGCATGGATGTGCGGCTCGTAATAGCCGGCGAGCCGGCCGCAGGCGACATGGGCAAGGCTGAGCGCGCCGGAGCCGCTGCGCACGAACATCCCGCCCCGTTCGAGCAGCCGCTCGATGAAGCCCGAGACGGCGCGCGGCGGAATGCGGAAGCTGGCCCCTACCCCGATCAGGCCATGCTGCATGTCCGTCCTCGGATCGACCGCGATCGGCTGGCCGTTCAGGAAGGCCCCACCTCGCGAGATGGCCGTGAAGAGCTCGTCGGCGCTCGGATCGAGGATCAGCCCGGCGACCGTTTCCCCGCCCCTCAGCAGCGCGATGGAGATGCACCAGCTCCGGCTGCCATGGACGAAGCAGCTCGTGCCGTCGATGGGGTCGAGGACCCAGGTGTAACCGGAAGACCCGGCGGAGAGCCCGTATTCCTCGCCGAGAAAGCCGTCGTCGGGAAATGTCTCGGCGATCCGGTCGCGCACCAGCGTCTCGACCTCTCGGTCCGCGGCGCTGACGATGTCCTGCCCGTTCTGCTTGATCTCGACGGGCAGGCTTGCCAGGGCGCCGAAATGCGACAGCGCGAGCTTGCCGGCCTCGTGCAGGACGGCCTGCGCGCGCAGGGAGCGGGTATCGATGCCGGAGGCTTGAGCGGTCAAGACGACTGTTCCGATTGCGGCGACGGGCGAGATGCCCGGCCCGGAGGGGTGGTGCCCCGGACGATCAGCGGCGCGCCCAGAAATGCGGTCGACGGCGGCGCATCCGGATAGGCGAGCCGCCGGTCGAGATGCGCGACGGCGCTGGCTGCGATCTCGTCGGGGTCCTGCCGGAAGGTGGTGAGATCGTAGGCGCACCACGACGCCTCGGGAATGTCGTCGAAGCCGATCACCGACACGTCGCCCGGCACGCGAAGGCCGAACCGGCCGCGCGCAGTGTCGAGCAGGCCGAGCGCGATCAGGTCGTTGACGCAGAAGACCGCCTGCGGCCTGTCCGGACGATCGAAAAGGACGCGCGCCGCCTCGCCGCCGCCGGCATAGTCGGAATCCTTGCCGCGGGCGACGATGACCCTGGCGCCCAGCCTGCGCGCCTCGTCGACGAAGACCCGCTCGCGCTCGGCGATGGTGGGCGTGCCGGACGCGGAGCCCGCAAGTCCGAGCCGGCGCAGGCCCTGGCCGACGAAAAGCGCCGCCGCCTGACGCGCCGTGCCCGCATTGTCGATCGCGACGTGATCGCAGTCCGGCTCGGAACGGCCGATCACGACGAGCGGCTGTCCGTTCTGGCGCGCAAGCTCGACGAACGAGGACGGCGGCGAACCGGAGAGGATGATGGTCGCCTCGGCACGATAGCCGAACAGGGCGGTCTGAGCCGCCTGCACCTCCTGCTCGGAGCTGCCGGTGTTGATCAGGAACGGTATGTTGCCCCGCCGGATCAGGATGCGCGTGAGGGCTGCGACCAGATGCGCCCGGAAGCCGACTTCGGGCTTGGTCACGACCAGTCCCACCAGCCGGCTGCGGTTGGCCAGCAGCCCGCGGGCGAGGTCGTTGACCTGGTAGCCGAGCTCGCCGGCCGCGCGCATCACCTTCTCGCGCGTCTCCTCGGCGATGCTGGCGCCCGGCGTGAAAGCGCGCGACACGGCGGAACGCGACACTCCCGCCCTTTCGGCCACCTGCTGGGCGCTGACAAAACCGCGTCCCGGCGCGGAGGATACTTCTGCGGATGACGACATCAGTGGCCGACCTTCGAAAGCACGTCGGATTTCAGGAAGCGTTCAACGACGAGCATGAAGCCGATCGACGGGATCAGGAGCAAGAGCGCGGTGATCGACGCCACCTGATAGTTGCCCCCCGCCCCCGCGGTGTAGAGCAGGAGGGGCAGCATGTTCACGTCGGGCGCGCCGACGAAATAGCTGCCGGTGAACTCGTCGAGCGATTCCAGGAAGACGAAGATGGCGCTGGCAAGCAGGCCAGGTGCGGCGAGCGGCAGCGTTATGTCGCGAAACGCGCGCATCGCACCGGCACCGACGGACCGTGCGGCTTGTTCGAGTTCGGTATCCACCGCCGAGAAGGCGGCGGTCGCGATCCAGACCGCATAGACCAGCCCGTGCGTGACATGAACGAGGACCACGCCTGCGATCGTGCCGTTGAGACCGATCTGGTAGAACAGCCGCGCGATGTTGACGTAGACGGGCAGGTTCGGAAGCCTGCGGGATCAGAAAGGCCAGCAGGATCAGTCCCCTGAGCGGCAGTTTCAGCCGGGCCAGTGCATAGCCCGCCGGAACCGCGAGCGCCAGCGAGACGACGACGGTCATGGACGCCACGAAAACGCTGTTTCCCAGCGACTCCATGGCGTTGCCGCGCGACGAGAACACCTCGCCCCAGTAGTCCAGACCGTATTCCAGCGGCAGCGCATGCGGAAAGCACCACTTCTCGGCGACCGTCCACAGGACGAGGTTCGTCAGCGGACCGAAGATAATGAAGGCGAGCAGTCCCAGCGCGAGCGCCCGCGGCACCCACCACAGGTCGATGGACGACTGCCGCATGCGGGCAGAGGTTTCCGCCGCCGCACTCATGAACGCTCCCTCATGCTCTGGCGCAGATAGAACCAGGCGACGCAGGCCGTCGCGACCAGCGAGATCAGCCCCAGCGCGTTGGCGACGCCGTAGTCGCCATATGCGTTGATGCGGAAGGCGATGTCGGCCGTGATCATCGTCGGCGACTGCGCGTTGATCATCAGCGGGACGGACAGCACCGACATCATGGTGACGAAGGACAGGACCAGCCCGACCATCACGGTCGTCGCCACCTGCGGCACCAGGATCTCGATGAGGATGCGCAGCCGCGAGGCGCCGAGGTTGCGCGCCGCCTCGATCGTGCCGCGGTCGACGGAGGCCATCGCGCCTGCCACCAGCAGCGTGACGAAGGGCGTCTGCTTCCAGACGAAGGCGATGACGATGCCGCGCCAGTCGAGCAGGCTCACGGCCTGCAGCGGGGTGATGATGCCGACGCCGATCAGCACGTTGTTCATCAGGCCGTTCTTGGCGAGAAAGGTGCGCAGCACCTGGCCGACCACGATGAAGGGAATGAACATCGGCCAGCGGTAGAGCCAGCGCAGGATCGCCACTGCCCGCGGGTTCTCGCCGAGCGTCAGGTAGCCGCCGATGGCGACGGAGAAGAGGCCGATCAGGACCGTCGACAGGCTGACGATCAGCACGGTGAAGATGACGTCGGAGGTGTAGAGCTCGAAGGCCTTGGTGAAATTGCCAAGCCCGTAGCCGCCCTCAAGCTCGAACGCGCCGATCACCGAGGCGGCCAGCGGCACCACGAAGAGAAGCACGATCACGGCGAGGGCAGGCAGGACGAGTAGCAGTCCGAGCAGGCGCGGCGGCATGGGCGTTCCATGGGATGCGCCGCCCGGTCCAACCGGGCGGCGCCATTGGGGATGCAGGCTCAGTTGGTGGCCTGGCGTTCGTAGGCTTCGAGAATCGCACTGTTGTAGGGCGCGATCGGGAACGGCTTGCCGTGGGTGGCGAGGTCTTCCGGCTTGACGTCGGTGAACAGCTTGTTCCAGGTCGCCTCGTCGAGTTCGGGCTGGACGTATTGCGCGTCGATGCCCGGATACCAGTTGAAGCGCTTGACGATGCCTTCGGCCTGCACCTTCGGGCTGGTCGCCAGCTCGACGAACTTCTCGGCCAGCTCCTTGTTCGGGGCTTTGGCCGGGATCACGTAGTGCATGGGCTGGCCGGGCATGCCGGGAGCCGGCAGAACCAGCTTGAACTCCGGCGGCAGCTGGCCGTTGGCCTGCCACGAGTAGAACATGTCGACCCAGACCGGACCCATCGCAATCTCGCCGCGCGACAGGAGGTCGAGCGTGCCGGCGTTGCCGGGCGTCAGCGTGGCATTGGTGGTGAAGTCCTTCAGGCTGGCGAAGGCCGCGTCCCACTTCTTCGTCTCGGCTTCCTCGAACGGGCCGTTCATCAGCTTCGAGGCATCGCCGTCGCCGAAGGCATAGATCCAGCCCATGACGAAGGAGACGCCCGATGCGCCGCCCTTGATGCCGTTGTAGCCGAACTGCTTCGGATTGGCCTTCGCCCATTCGGCGATCTCGGCGTAGCTCTTCGGCGGGTTCGGCACGAGCGCCGGATTGTAGGCGATCGCGGTCTGGCTGTTGAACATCGGCATCACATAGCCCTTCACCGGGGCGCCGAGGGCCATGTCGGCATTGGCGCGGGTCACCAGCCTGCCGGTGGAGATGCGGTCGCGATAGGCCTCGAGATAGTCGCCCTTGATCATCGGGCCGATGAACTTCTCGTGGGCGACGGCGACATCGACGTCCCAGGTCTGCGCGCCGGCCTGCTTCTGCGCCTCGAAGCGTTCGACGATCTTCTGCGAGCCGGCATCGCCGGGGCCGGTGCCGACGACACGCACCGTGTTGCCCGGGTTCTGCTGTTCGAAGAGTGGGCCGAGATATTCGTTGATGTAGTCGACCATGTTCTGGTCGCCGGCGGTGATGACGGTGAGTTCGGCGGCGGAGGCCGGGGAGGCCGCGATGCCGAGAACCAGCGCTGCCTGAAGGATTGTCTTCATGGGGAGAAGTCTCCGTTTGATCATGTCTCTGCTGCTTCCAGCACCCGGTCTTTCCGGCCGTGGTGCAGGGAACCGGTGTGCGAGGCGCTCACGACGCCATTCGCGTTGAAAAGGAAGAGCTTGTCGGCCGGGATGCGCACCCGCACGGCGCTGCCGCGCTCGAACGGCGTTCGGGAATCGACGAGCAGATCGTCCTGTCCGACCCGCACGGAGTGGCGCCAGGTGCCGCCCGGATAGCTCACCGCCTCGACATGGCCGAAGAGATGCAGGCAGCCATCGCTGTTTCGGGACACGGGGCTGTCGGGCAAGAGTTCGGCGGCCTCGGCGCGGAAGCGAGCCTCGAACGTGCCGCTGCTCAGCGCGGGGCCATGCAGCTGCAGCACGGCGGGATCGTTGTTTGGGCCGGCCTCGATCGAGGCTGACCCATCGGCAACGTGGCCGGAGAGATGAAGCATGTTCTCCGCGCCCATGAAGGCGGCGACGAAGGACGAGGCAGGTCGGTTGTAGATCTCCTCCGGCCGTCCCTGCTGGGCGATCCGGCCTGCCTCCATGATGACGATGCGATCGGCCATCACCATCGCTTCCTCGCGATCGTGCGTCACGTGGACGGCGGTGATGCCCAGCCGCTTCTGCAGCGCGCTGATGTCGTGCCGCACCTTGAGCCGGATGCGCGCATCGAGATTCGACAGCGGTTCGTCGAGGAGCAGGATCTGCGGATCGATGGCGAGCGCCCTGCCCAGCGCCACGCGCTGGCGCTGGCCGCCGGACAGGGCCGCCGGCTTGCGTTGGCCAAGCCCCGACAGGCCGAGCAGGCCTTCGAGTTCGCCGACCCGGCGGGCGATCGCCTCGCGTGGCATTCCCTTCAGCTTCAGGCCGTAACCGATGTTCTGCGCGACCGTCATATGCGGCCAGAGCGCGTAGGACTGGAAGACGAGCGCCATACCGCGCCTGTCGGGCGGCAGGCGAGTGACGTCGCGGCCCGCAACGGAGACCGTTCCTGAGGAAGGCCGGACGAAGCCGGCGATGGCGCGCAGCAATGTGGTCTTGCCGCAGCCGGACGAGCCGAGAAGGGCGACGAACTCGCCCTTGCGGATGGAGAGGCTCACAGTCTCCAGCACCCGCGTCGCGCCATATCCGGCCGACAGATCGGTGATCCGTAGATAAGATTCTTCCTTCATCCCAATCCCTTGCACAGCTGTGCAACTGCGGAGCCACCTCGTCCGCGGGATCAGGGATAGGAGGCTTTCATAACGGGCAGATGACGATCGCCGCTTCGCGAAGACACGTGTCTGCGGCCGGCCGCGCGGCTGTCACGCAATCGTCAATCGCAATGGGTAGGGATGCGGTTTCTAAAAGTCGCTGTCGGCTCGTCCGGCATCACCAACGAGGTTCATAATGCGCATCCTGCTTTCCGCCCTGCTTCTCGCCACAGGCGTCGCCCAGGCCTCGGCCGCCGAGGGCAAGCTGGTTCTCTATACGAGCCAGCCGAACACCGACGCCCAGCAGACGGCAGATGCCTTCATGGCCAAGAATCCGGGCGTGACCGTGGAGTGGGTGCGCGACGGAACCCCGAAGATCCTCTCCAAGCTGCAGGCGGAGATCGAGGCCGGACAGCCTCAGCCTGACGTGCTGCTGATTGCCGACGTGGTGACGATGGAAGGGCTCAAGGCCCAAGGCCGCCTCATGGCCTATCCCGAGGCTAACGTCGCTGCGTTCGACGCCGGCCTGATGGACAAGGACAAGACCTACTTCTCCACCAAGCTGATCACCACCGGCATCGTCTACAACACCAAGGCCCCGTTCGTGCCGGCGAGCTGGGAAGACCTCGCCAGGACCGAGGCGAAGAACCTGATCGCGATGCCGAGCCCGCTGACCTCGGGCGCGGCGATGATCCATACCGTCACGCTCACCGGCAACCTCGCCGGAGGCTGGGACTTCTACAAGCAGCTCGCCGAGAACGGCGCGGTGGCGGCCGGCGGCAATGGCGACGTGCTCAAGGCCGTGTCAGGCGGCGACAAGCTCTTCGGCATGATCGTCGACTACATGCCGATGCGCGAGAAGGCGAAGGGTGCGCCCGTCGAGTTCGTCTTCCCGAAAGAAGGTGTGTCGGCGGTTACCGAGCCCGTCGCGATCCTGTCCACGGCGAAGAACGTCGAGGCGGCGAAAGCCTTCATCGACTTCATCCTCTCCGAGGAAGGCCAGAAGCTCGCCGTGTCGCAGGGTTATATCCCGGCGCTCGCCAGCGCCGGCCTGCCCGCCGGCTATCCCGAGCGCTCGGCGATCAAGGTTCTCGGCTACGACGCGGCCGCGACCCTTGCCAACGATGCGGCCAATAAGGAAAAATTCTCCGAAGTGATGGGCCAGTAAGGGCCTGTCCGGAGATTTGCGAACGCGGTCCGGCGGGGCAATTTAGCACCTGCCGGGCTCGGCGCTCCCAGACGGCTTTTCAGAGGACATCTCTCCGTTTGGCATCGATCCATACAGTCGACATCGCCGGGCAGCGCAGCCCCGGCGCGATACGGGCGACATGGCTAAGGCCGGGCCGCCTCGCCGCCATCTGCTGGGTCGCCGCCGTCGTCGGCCTGCTCAGCCTGCTGCCGATCGGCCGGCTCCTGCTCGCCGCGATCGCGCCGGGTTGGGAGCTCGACCTCGCCGCCTTCGCCGGCCGGATCACCACGACGACAGCGCTCAGGGCGACCTGGCACACGCTTGACACGGCCTTCTTCGGCGCCGTGCTGGCAATCGCGATCGGAGCGCCGTTCGCGCTCGCCGTGGCGCTGACGGACATGCCGGGACGGCGGACGCTCGGCTTTCTCCTGCTCCTGCCGCTGATGATCGCGCCGCAGGTGACGGCGCTGTCTTGGCTGCACTTGTTCGGCCCGTCGAGCGCGTTGCTCAATGCGCTCGGCATCGCGCCGCCGCCCGGCACGCCCAATCCCGTCATCGGCCGCGAGGGCATCATCCTGCTCTACGGCGTCCAGCATGCACCGATCGTCTTCGTGACGCTGCGGGTCGGACTGGCGCGCATTCCGCGCGACTTCGTCGAGGCCGCGCATGCGGCCGGCGCTTCGACATCGCACCTGCTCCTGACGATCGTCCAACCGCTGATGCGGCCCTATCTGCTTGCGGCGTCCGCGCTGGCCTTCGTCTCTGGGGTCGGCAATTTCGGCATCCCTGCCCTGCTCGGCCTGCCGGTGAACTATCTGACCCTGCCGACGCTGATTTACCGGCAGATGTCCAGCTTCGGGCCAGGCGTGCTGCCGCAGATGGCGAGCCTTTCGGTGGTGATCGCCGCGCTGGCGCTGACCGGTGTCGCCATGCAGGCATTGGCCACGCGGGACGCGGGGCGCTATTCTGGGGGGCTGCCGGCGCGCTTGCCGCTCGGTCGCTGGTGCTGGCCGCTCACAGCGCTCGCCTGGACGGCGATCCTGCTGATGGTCGTGCTGCCGGCGCTGGCGCTGGTCTCAACGGCATTGGTCCCGTCCTTCGGGGTGACGCTAACCTTCGAGACGGCGACGCTGGCAAATTTTACGGAAGTTCTGACGCGACAGGCTGCGACAATGCGGGCGTTCCGCAATTCGACGTTGCTGTCGGCCTCAGCCGCCGTCATCCTCGCCGCCGGAGTGATCCCGTTCGCACTCGCGCTCGACCGTTTCGGCGCGAGATGGCGACGTGGCGCGCAGGCCGCTCTCGAACTGCCCTATGCCGTACCGGGCATCACGCTGGCCATCGCCTGCATCCTGCTGTTCCTGCGCCCGCTGCCTTTGATCGGCAGCCTCTACGCCACGGCGTGGATCATCCTCGTCGCCTATCTGATGCGCTTCGCGACCTTCGCCGCGCGCCCCGTCGCCACGGCGATCCGGCAGATCCCGCGCGACCTGGACGAGGCCGCGGCAGCAGCCGGCGCCGGCGCCCTGCGGCGCATGTGGACAATCACCGCGCCGCTCGTCGCCCCTGCCACGGTGGCCGGGGCGCTGCTCGTGTTCATGGGCGCGTTCAACGAGCTGACAGTATCGGCACTGCTCTGGTCCGGCGGCAACGAGACGCTGGGGGTCATCCTCTTCAGTCTCGAAGAGGCGGGGCTCGCCGCGCACGCCGCGGCGATCGCGGTGTCCACCATCGTTGCGGTCGTGCTGATCCTCGGCCTGCTCGACCGCCTTTCCGGACGACTGCCCGCCGGCGTGCTGCCCTGGCGGTGATCAGCCCTCCGGGATAATCCAAGCATCCGAGATGGCGACATGGATCCGCTCTCCGACCGCGGGAGGATGGGGCGCGTCGAGCGCGATCTCCTCGCCGGTCCCGAGCGCCAATCGCACTTCGTGGACGGGCCCGCGATAGATCGTCGACGTGACGACGGCCGGCAGGCCCGTATCGGCCGGCTTCAATGCCTCCGGACGCAACAGGACCCGGATGGAGCCATTTGCGGGACGATCGCCGCGCGCCGGAAACTGGACGCCATCGACGTTCACCGTCACCGCGCCGTCGCCCTGTTCGACCGCCTCCGCGCGGACAATCGCGCCTCGCCCGACAAAACCGGCGACGGTCGCGTCCGCCGGTGACCGGTAGACCTGAGACGGATGCGCGACCTGCAGCAACCGGCCACGGTCGAGCACAGCGACGCGGTCGGCCAGCGCCAGCGCCTCCGCCTGGTCGTGAGTGACGTAGACAATCGTCGCACGCGTGCGCCGATGGATCTCGCGGAAGACGTCGACCATCGTGGCGCGCAGATGCATATCGAGATTGGCCAGCGGCTCGTCGAACAGGATGATGCCGGTGTCGGCGACGAGGCAGCGGGCGAGCGCGACGCGCTGCCGCTGGCCGCCCGACAGTTCGTCGACCTTGCGGGCGCCGTAACCTTCGAGCCCGACGACGGAGAGCACCTCGGCCACCCGTTTCTCGACGGCCTGTCGTTCGACGCCGCGGGTCTTCAGCGGATAGGCGACGTTGCCCGCGACGTCCATGTGCGGCCACAGCGCGTAGGACTGGAAGACGATGCCCACCCCGCGCTTCTCGGGTGGAACCTGTCGCCCGGCCTCGGCTACGATCTGATCGCCGAAACAGATTGTGCCGGCGTCGGGTGCCTCGAATCCGGCGATCAGCCTGAGCAGGGTGGACTTGCCGCAGCCGGACGGGCCGAGCAAGGCAGTGAAGGAACCGCCCGGAAAATCGAGCGACACACCGTCTACGGCCTGAACTGCGCCGTAGCGGCGCGACACCTGTTGCAGGGCGATATGGGTCATCCGATCTCCACGAATTGCCCCGCCATTATCCAAAGTCCGGCCCGAAGGCCACCGCCGAAAATTCAGAAGCGCTGATCGACAGCACCTCGAAGGTCTTCGCGATCGTATCCATTGCGCTTTCGTTGTCGGTGAGGGGAAGGCCGGCGATAAGCGCGTCGACGATGGCGCGCTGGCCGATGCGGCTGGTCATCTCTTCGTTCCGGAACTGCGCCTCATACGCCCGGCGGCGGCGCGCGCGGGCGCAGGTATTAAGCCGATGCGGGCACTGCAGGCGCAGCTCCGCATTTTCTACCTGGTCATCTCGCACCACGGGATGACGGTGATGTGAATGGGCGAGATCGTCGCGATCACACCGGCCTGTGCCGATGGCTCGCCCCGGCCGCCTCACTGCGCCTGGTAGAGGGTGACGACGCAGGCGCCGCCGAGGCCGAGATTGTGCTGAAGCGCCGTGCGCGCGCTGTCGACCTGCGTCGGACCGGCGGTACCGCGGAGCTGGTTGGTCAGCTCGTAGCACTGGGCGAGACCCGTCGCGCCGAGCGGATGGCCCTTGGACAGGAGACCGCCCGACGGATTGGTCACGACCTGGCCGCCATAGGTGTTGTCGCCGTCCGCCGCCGAACCGACCGTCAGCCAGTCAAGCGCGAGGAAATCGGCAGCCTGGATGCTGCGGGGCCTCGGGCCTCGGTTGCTGTCTCCCCCGAAGGTCGCACACGAGAGGCGATGGCGTCAGGCAGGGAGCGCGTCGTCGATTGCCGCCATCGCAGGCATGGCCGGAATGAGCGACAGAAGCCGCTGGACATAAGGATGCTGCGGCCTGGTGAACAGCTGCTCCGTCGGGGCGACCTCGCGCAGTTCGCCACCTTGCAGGACGGCGACGCGGTCGCACATCTGGCGCACCACCGGCAGGTCGTGGCTGATGAACAGGATGGTCAGGCCGAGCCTTTCCTGCAGGTCCTTCATCAGGTTGAGGATCTGCGCCTGGATCGATACGTCGAGCGCCGATGTCGGCTCGTCGCAGATCAGGAAGCTCGGCCGGCTGGCGAGCGCCCTCGCGATCGAGATGCGCTGGCGCTGCCCGCCGGAGAAGGCATGAGGATAGCGCTGGGCCGCATCGGCCGGAAGCCCAACCGCGGCCAGCAGCTCGTCCACCACGGGGCGCGCAGCCGCCTTGCCGGCAACGAAACGGTGATGCAGCAGCGGTTCGGCCAGGATGTCTCCCACCTTCATGCGCGGATTAAGCGAGGAATACGGATCCTGGAACACCATCTGCGTCTGGCGACGAATCTCCATCCGCTCCGACTGGCTTGCCGTGAACACGTTCCTGCCGGCGAACAGCATCTCGCCATGGCTTGGAGGCGTGAGGCCGGCGAGGATACGCGCCATGGTGGACTTGCCGGATCCACTCTCGCCGGCGAGGCCCAGCACCTCGCCGCGCCCGATCTTCAGATCGATGCCCGTGAGCGCGGTGAAGCCTGACTTGCGTGAGAGCAGGCCCTTCCGCGCGCCATAGGTCATCGCGACGTCGCGCAGTTCGACCAGCGGTCCGTCCGGCGCGCTTGCGGCGCGCGTTCCGGCCGACAACCATTCCAGTGCCGCGTCGACACCCTTGCCAAGCCCGGCGACAGGAAAGCGATCGCGCTTGACGTCCATGCGCGGAACCACCGAAATCAGGGCGCGGCTGTAGGGATGTTCTGGCTGCTCCAGAACCTTGCGGGTGGGGCCGAGTTCGACAAGACGGCCGCCCTGCATGACGGCGACGCGATCGGTGATCTGCGCGATCACGCCCATGTCGTGGGTGATCAGCATCACGCCAATGCCCCGCTCCTGCGCCAAGGTCTTGATGAGCTGGAGGATCTGGGCCTGGACAGATACGTCGAGCGCCGTGGTCGGCTCGTCGGCGATCACAAGTTCCGGGTTCGAGCAGAGTGCGAGCGCGATGACCGCGCGCTGGCGCATGCCCCCGGAGAACTCGTGCGGCCAGTTCTTCACCCGGCGCGCCGGGTCGGGAATACCGACTGCATCGAGCTGTCGCACCGCCTCCGCGCGGGCCTCGGCCAGCGACATCGACCGATGCGTCCGGATCGTGTCTACCAGCTGCCGCTCGACGGTGAACAGCGGATTAAGGCTCGTCAGCGGGTCCTGGAAGATCGTCGAGACCCGCCGGCCGCGCAGCGCGCGCATGGCCCGGGCGTCCGTCGCGTCGATCTCGGCCCCCTTGACGCGGATGCGACCGGCTGCAATCCGGCCCGGCGGCTGCAGCAACCCGGTGATCGCCGCGCCGACGGTCGATTTGCCGGCGCCGCTTTCGCCGACGACGCCGACGATCTCGCCCGCTCCGATGGAGAGCGTCACATCGTGGACGGCCACGAGCGTTTCGTCGCGCAGCGGGAACTCGACACGCAGGCCTTCGATCTCGAGAACCGGCTCCATCTCAGCGCCTCCTCGGATCGAGCGTCTCGCGCAGCCAGTCGCCCAAAATGTTGATCGACAGCGCAAGCACGAGCAGCACCAGGGCCGGGAAGGTGAGGATCCACCATTCGCCGGAGAGCAGGAACTGCTGCCCGATGCGGATGAGGGTTCCAAGCGACGGCTGGTTCGGCGGAAGCCCGGCGCCCAGAAAGGACAGCGTCGATTCCGCGATCACTGCCAGCGCGAAATTGATGGTCGAGATGACCAGGATGGGCCGCGCAACGTTCGGCAGAAGGTGGCGGCGCAGGATCGCGCTCGCCGGACGCCCCATCATCGTCGCGGCCTGGATGTATTCGCGCCGCATCTCCACCATCGCCGCGCCACGCACCGTGCGCGCGTAGGACACCCAGTCGGACAGGCCGATGGCGAGGATCACCACATATATCGCCATGGCGTCGCGCATCCCTGTGGGCAACAGCGAGCGGGTCAGGCCGAAGATCAGCAGCGCCACCAGCATGGACGGGATCGCGAGCTGCACATCGGCCATGCGCATGATGAGCGCGTCGGTACGGCCGCCCGCATAACCCGCGATCAGGCCCAGCGTCACACCTATGAACGCTGACAGCGCGACCGCCGCGATGCCGACGACGAGCGAGGTACGCGCGCCGAAAAGCATCGCCGACAGCATGTCGCGGCCCTGATCGTCAGTGCCGAGCAGAAAGAAGGCGTCCGAGAATTCGTTGCGGCTGAACGGCGGCGTGAAACCGTTCATCAGATCGAAGGAGCCGGCTGCGCGCAGATCTTGCGGCGCGATCCACGGCGCCAAAGCAGCCGCGAGCGCGACCAGAACCACCAGCGCGAAAGCGATCATCGCGCTTGGGGAAGCCAGGAGGGAACGGCCGATTTCCGACCGCCGGAAGCGTCGCCACGGACCGCTGGAGGAAAGCTGCTGCTCGCTCATCTTATTGCCCCGCGGCGCCGGCGCGAAGGCGTGGATCGAACAGATAGTAGAGGCAGTCGACGATCAGGTTGATAGCGACGAAGACGAGGGAGACCAGCAGAAGATAGGCGGCCATGATCGGCACGTCAGAGAAATTGACCGAGTTGATGAAGAGCAGGCCGACGCCTGGCCACTGGAACACCGTCTCCGTCACCACCGCGAACGCTATGATCGTGCCAAGCTGGAGACCGGAGACCGTGATCACCGGGACCATGGTGTTCTTGAGCGCATAGCTGAAATTGATGAGGCGATCCGGCAGGCCGCGCGCCCTGGCGAAGCGGATGTGATCGGACGTCAGGACCTCGCTCATTTCCGCGCGGACAAGCCGCAGGATGAGTGTCACCTGGAAGAGTGCCAGCGACAGCACCGGCAGGATGATCGCCTTCCAGCCAGACACGGTGAACAGGCCCGTAGTCCACCAGCCGAGTTGGACGGTCTCGCCGCGGCCGAAGGCCGGCAACCAGCCGAGTTAGCCGAGAAGACGTAGATCAGGCCGATGCTGATAAGAAAATTGGGCAGCGACACGCCGACGAGCGAACCTGTCATGATGATGTGCGATATGCGGGAGTCCGGCTTCAGCGCCGTCGTCACGCCGAGGAAAATGCCGATGGCGAGCGCCAGCGCGAAGGACAGCACCGCCAGCTCCAGCGTGGCGGGTAGCCGCTCCAGGATGAGTTGGAGAACCGGCTGCCCGATACGGGTGGAGATGCCGAAGTCGCCCTGCAACGCCGACCAGATAAACCGCGCAAACTGCACCGGGAAAGGCTGGTCGAGACCGAGCACGGCTTCGAGCTGCGCGCGGTCTGCCGCCGTCGCATCCTGCCCGAGCATGTTCTGGACAGGATCGCCGATGAAGCGGAACGCGGCGAAGGAGAGGAAGGCGGTAACCAGCATCACCGGCACCGCCTGTCCCAGCCTGCGAAGCAGGAAAGAGATCATTCAGCCACGGTCACGTTCTTGACGAAGATCTGGTTGCCGAGATTCGGCGTGATACCGATCTTCTCGGCGCTGGCGCGCGCCAGCATCTGGTTGTGGATCGGCAGATAGAAGGTCTCTTCCTGCACCACTTTCCAGATGTCGGCAATCGTCGCGTTGCGCTTCTCGATGTTCGGCTCGGCCGCCAGGGATTCGATCTTCGCGTCGAGATCAGCGTTCGTGTAGTTGATCGACGCCCAGGCGCCGCGGCCGTTCGAGCGCGAATGAACGAGGTTGTCGAACAGGTACTGGCTGTCGAAGGTCGAGACGCCCCATCCCATGATGTAGAAATCGGTCTTGCCGTTGGCAATTGCCGGGAACTGCACGCCGCCCGGCTGGACGTCGAGCTTCACGTCGATGCCGATCTTGCCCAGCATGCCGCTGGCCGCCTGGCAGATCGCCTCCTCGTTGACGAAGGCATCGTTCGTGCAGTGCAGCGTCACGCTGAAGCCGTCGCCGTAACCTGCCTCCGCCATCAGCGCCTTGGCAGCGTCGAGATCGACCGGCGGAACCTTGCCCATCTCCTCGGTGTAGCCATTGACGAAGGGCGGAGCGATGGTGCCGAGCGGAATGGACTCGCCGCGCATGACGACGCGCTTGATGGCCTCGCGGTCGATCGTCATGTTCATGGCGTGGCGCACGCGCTTGTCCGCGAACGGATTGCCCTTGGCCTGGCCAAACTCCAGCTTGTCGGCGCCGACGTTGAGGCCGAAGAAGATGGTGCGGTTTTCCGGTCCGCGAACGACCTTGATGCCCGGTGCCTGTTCGAGCCGCGCGATGTCCTGTGCGGGAACGTCCTGCAGGAAGTTCACCTCGCCGGACAGCAGCGCCGCAACACGCGTGGCCGGCGACTGGATCGGCGTGTAGACGATGCGGTCGATGTCGAGCGGGAACTCGCCCTTGCCCCAGTAGCCGTCATAGGCCGCAAGTTCGGTCTTGCTGTCGGGAACGCGGCTGACCAGCTTATAAGCGCCCGTGCCGTTCTCATTGGTCGCGGCAAAGCTCTCCTGTCCCGCCTTGAAGTCCTGCGGCTTGGCGGCGTTGTTGGCCTCCGACCATTCGCGGTTCATGATGAAGATGTTGATCAGGTTGTTGACCAGCAGCGGGTTCACGCCCTTGGTGTGGACGCGCACCGTCAGCGGATCGACCACTTCGACGCGGTCGACCGAGGACAGCAGGGAGCGGACGTTGGACGTGTCGCTCATCGCGCGCTCGAAAGAAAAGGCGACGTCGTCCGCCTCAAACGCCGTGCCGTCGTGGAACGTCACACCGTCGCGCAGCTTGAACTCCCAGATCGACGGATCGCTCTGGAGGTTTTCCCACGACACGGCGAGAACCGACGTCAGCTTGCCGTCATCGGAACGGGCGACGAGCGGTTCATAGATCTGGTGATTGAAGGTGTGGGTGATGCCTTCATTATAAGCGTGCGGGTCGAGCGTCTGCACGTCGGATGCGCGCGCCCAATTCAGCGTTTCGGCCATCGCGGGAAACGCGGTGCCCGCCATCATGAGCGCCACGAACCCGGCGCGAATGGAAACTGTCATATCTCAAGTCCTCTCTGTCGGTTGGCTGGCGGGGCATCTGCGCACCCTCGCCCGCCGGGTGATGGTTATTCGCTTCTGACGCCGCACCAATCGATGACTGCGGCGGCCAGGATTTTGGTCGTCTCGCGGATGGAGGCCACGTCGGCCCATTCGTCCGCGCCGTGCTGGTTCGCGCCCGCCGGGCCGTAGCGCAGTGCCTGCATGCCTGCGGCTGCATAGTGCGCGCCGTCGGTGACACCGATCGAGCCGCGCAGGATCGTTTGTGCATGGCCGAGCCGCCCGCGCGCAGCGCGGATCGAGCCGACGATCGGATGATCCGGAGAGGTGTTCATCGGCGGGAAATGCAGTCCGTACAGCTCCCACTCGACGGTGATCGGATTGTCGCGCAGCCAAGGGTCCGAGGCGCAGAAGCCGGCGACGAAGGCCTCGAAGTCGGCTCGGACCTCCGCGGTCTTTTCGTGCGGAAGGAATTTCATGTCGATGTCGATGACGGCAACATCAGGCACGATGCCGGGATTGCTCAGGATCTGCGGCAATCCGTCAGGGCCCATGCCCGCGCCGATCTGCACCACTCCGACGCCAAAATGATTGACGCCCGCCGGCATCAGCGGATGCGACTTTGAACGCGCGACGCCGGCTTCATAGTCGCGCAGCGCCATCAGGAACCGGGTCGCGATATCGGCGGCACTGACTGGCTCGTTGCCGGTGCGTGCGGCGTGCGGCTGCGGCCAATAGCCGGTGTAGCGGTAGGCCGAATGGCCCTGACGACCACGGATCGTGACGCGCAGCCACTCCAGCCCGCCCTGGCAGAGGAAGATCTCGCCCTGCCCCGGCTCCGCCACGATGACGGCCGCGGCGTGCTCGCCCTCGGCGACGGCGGCTCGCGCGCCGAAGCCGCCGGCCTCCTCGTCGACCACCGAATGCAGAGCAAGCTGACCTTCGAGTTCGATGCCGGCCTTGCGGATCGCCCGGATCGCACCCACGCAGCAGGCAAGCCCTGCCTTCATGTCCTGCGAGCCACGGCCCAGCAGCCGACCATCACGCACCTCGCCGCTGAAAGGCGGCCACGACCAGGCGGACGCATCGCCGACCGGGACGACATCGACGTGGCCGCAAAGAATGAGCGACTTGTCCGGATCGCCCGCCGATGTCCTCGCTACCAGGTTCGGACGGCCCGGCAGCGCATCCCACTGGCGCGTCGTCAGGCCGAGCGCGCGCAGTTCGCCATCCAGAAGCGCCTGAACCTCAGCCTCCCGGCCCGAAATGTCGACGTCGCCGTTGCCGGCCGGGAACTTCGGGTTGACGGAAGGGATACGCACCAGACGGGAGGCAAGATCGACCGTCCAGTCGGGCTCGGCATCCAGAACGGCCCACACACGGGCTATGGCGTCCTGCGGATCTGTGGACACGGAAGGCTCCTTGAAGTGGCGGTCGGGACCGCCGATCCGCACTATGATCGGTTGCCCGAAAGTGTCAATATCATTTCATAAGATAAAAATCGCTGGACAAATATCTGATCTCTTACAATCCTGCCGCCGCAGCCTCCGACCGCCGCATGGGCATTTCCCGCCAGGATCAGACATGTCGCAAATACCTGTAATCGTTCACGAAAATTCCTCTATTGACTGGCCGCCTGCGGCCACTGTCGAGAACAGCAGGAGTTGGTCGGAATGGGTTCTCGTCTGCGAGCATGCCTCATGCCACATACCAGCCGAATATGACCGGCTCGGGCTCGCGGTCGGCGCCGAAAGCGACCACATCGGCTGGGACATCGGCGCAGCTGACCTGACCCGCGCCATGGCGCGCAGGCTCGATTCGACCGCGATCCTGGCGAACTATTCACGCCTGCTCATCGACCTGAACCGCCCCTTGGCGGCCGAAAGCAGCATTCCGACTCGTTCCGAGGAAACGGAGATTCCTGGCAACGCCTTGCTAGACGATCCAGAGCGCACGCGCCGCGTGGAGCGCATGTTCACGCCCTTCCACCGGACCGTGGCCGATTTTCTCGACCGCCGCCGCGCGGAAGGCCGCAAGACCAGGCTGCTGACCGTTCATAGTTTCACGCCTGTATACCTGGGCGAAGCGCGCCCCTGGCATCTCGGGATTCTCGCGGGCGCGTCACGTGGACTCGCGGCGATCTTCCTGAAGGAGGTCGCGGCGGAGGCACCCGGCCTCAGCCTCGCGCTTGACGAGCCTTATCGCATTGCCGAGGATGACGACTACGCTATACCCGTACATGGAGACGCCCGGGGACTCGACGCGCTGCTGATCGAAGTGCGCAACGACCAACTCCGGAGCACGGCGGCCGTCGAGGAATGGGCAGGCAGACTATGCGCGGCGCTGGGCAGGATCTGAGCGCGGACAACAGACGGGGCGCAATGCAGATACGCGAGTTTCTGAGCAGCGGCCGGGTTTCCTTCACCCCGTCCGAGGAACGCATCGTTCAGGTGCTGCTGAGCGATTATCCCGGCGCCGGCCTCACCACCGCGGCAAGCCTCGCAAAGCGCGCCGGCGTGTCGGACCCAACCGTCAACCGCCTCGTGGTAAAGCTCGGCTTCGAGGGCTTCCCCGCATTCCAGGCCAGCCTGCTGGGCGAGGTGGAGGAACGGCTGCGCTCGCCGCTGCAGATGATGGATAGCCGCAAGCCCTCGCCAAGCGACAGCGCAATGCAGGGCTATATCGACTCGGTAGCCATGGCGTTGCAGGAGGCGCGGACGTCGACGCCTCAGAGCAGCTTCGACCGCGCCGTCCGGATGATCATCGAGGCGAAGAGCATCATCCTCGTTGGCGGTCGCTTCAGCGGGTTCATGGCCGGCATCCTTTCGGGTCATCTCGAGCAGTTTCGCGCGGGCGTGCTCAACCTCGGCTCGCCCACGCGCGCCGATTTCGACCGGCTCGTGGATCTGGGATCGCGCGACGTGGTGATCGGCTTCGACTATCGCCGCTACCAGAGGGATGTCGTTGATTTCATCGTCCAGGCGGAGGAAATGGGCGCAGGGATCATCCTGTTCACCGATCGCTGGCAGTCGCCGGCCGCTGCGTGCGCGAGCGTGTCGCTGATAAGCCCGGTCGAAGTGCAGTCGCCCTACGACACGATGGTCCCGGCCCTCGCCCATATCGAGGCGCTGGTGGCACAGGTGGTTGCGATGCACGGCCCGCGCCTTCGGGCGCGCATATCGCGGATCGAGCAGGTGAGGCGTGCCAACGACGTGACCGAAGGCGCCTGAACCCCGAAAGCGTTAGCCGCCTCTTACGCACCGCGAGAAAAAGATTTCTCTTCGTGGACATTCGACCGGCGGCGCGAGCGATGACCAACACCCGCGCCGCCTGCCGGATGTCAGGCAGCGTGCCGGGCGGAGGTCTGATGACTCGCGTAATGGCGGCCGAAGCGGTTCTCGAGGAAGTCCGCGAAGACGATGTCCTCCTGCCTGACGAAGCCGGACTGCGGCAGCGCGCCGGAGGCGAGCATGTCGAGGACGGCACAGATGCCAGCCGCCGTCGTGATTTGGATGGCGCTGTACTGGCGGCCGCCGATGACGCCGCTGTAGATCTTCTGCGCATGCGTCTCTTGGACGAGACGCCCATCCTTGTAGCCGCTCACGGTGACGAAGATCACCACCACGTCCTGGCTCGTCGACGGCAGCGACTTCTCCAGGATGTCCTTGAGCGTATCGCGGCGGTTGCGCAGGTTCAGGTCATTGAGCAGCGCCTTCATGATCGCCGCATGGCCGGGATAGCGGATCGTCTTGTAGTTGAGCGTACGCACGCGGCCGGCATAGGTCTCGCACAGCGTGCCGAGGCCGCCGGAGGTGTTGAAAGCCTCGTAGGTCATGCCGTCGAGCGAGAACTCCTCGCGCTCCTCCATGGCCGGCACCTTGGTCAACTGGCCCTCGACCACCGCCTCGCACGGCTCGATATACTCGTTGATGACGCCGTCGGTGCTCCAGGTGAGATTGTAGTTGAGAGCATTGGACGGATATTGCGGCAGGGCGCCGACGCGGAGCCGCACCGTCTCCAGCGTGTCGAAGCGGCGGGCGAGGTCGTTGGCCAGGATGGAGATGTAGCCCGGCGCCAGGCCGCACTGCGGAATGAAGGCCGACTTCGCGTCCTTCGCCAGTTCCTTGACGCGCCTGGTGGAGGCGACGTCCTCGGTCAGGTCGAGGTAGTGGATGCCGGCGGCGGAGGCGGCCTCGGCGATACGCGTGGTCAGATGGAACGGGGCGGCGCTCAGGACGGCGAAGCGGTCCTTGAGAAGTGCTTCAAGTGCGGCCGCATCGCCGATGTCGATCACCTGGATGGCGATGTTCGGATGCCTCGCGATGCCTTCGAGACGGGACGGATCGCGGTCGCAGACCAGGACCTCGAAGTCGCCCGTCTCAGCGAGCATGTTCGCGATGGTCTCGCCGATGTTGCCGGCGCCTACGACGACGATCTTTTTCATGAGAATCCCTTTCCGATATGAAGCCGTTCCATCACGCCATGCCGGCATTAGCGTTTCAAACCGTGGATGTGATAAAGTTGACGACAAAGTTTGAGCATTATGACGAACCCTCTGGGCAAAACGACAAGATGGACAAGGACGAGCTGCTGCTTTCGCTTCTGGCCGAGAATGCGCGCATGCCGGTCGCCGAATTGGCGCGGCGGCTGAACCTATCGCGCACCACCGTGCAGGCACGGATCGAACGGCTGGAGCGCAGCAAGGTGATCTCGGGATACACGCTGAGGCGAAGCGCCGCCGCCGAGCGCGCCCAGATCAAGGGCCATGTCCTGATTACCGTGAAGCCGAAGTCCGCCAGCAAGACGATCGCCGAACTCACCGCGATGCGGGAGGTCAGGACGCTTCATTCCGTCAGCGGCGAAGTCGACCTCATCGCCATCGTCGCGACCTCCTCCGTGTCGGCGCTCGATCGCGTGATCGACAAGATCGGCGATCTCGACGGCGTCGAGAGAACGCAGACCTCCGTGATCCTCGACACAAAGGTGGAGCGATAGCACACCAGGGACGCGGGCATATTCAGCCTGTGTGCTGAAAGGAGCGAGACAGCCGATCTCCTCTCGAAGCCATACGCCATTTCTCGGTCAGCAGCATTCCCTGGCAAGCGCAGCCGGACCGGTTCGGCAACCGAAACGACGTGTGGAGGCGCTCCGGTCGGCTGACCAAATCGGCCGCGCCGGAACGAATTGCTCATGCACCGGTCGGAAAGATGACTCCGGCGTTATCGATCTGCTGCCGTCCTGCCGAGCGCGCGGTCGCTGAGTGCCGGTGCCCAGTTGGAGGCGCCGCCGCGCTGCCTGCTGCCTTGGTGCTTCTTGAACTCCATCCGTGCGAGTTGGTCGCGATGGACCTCATCGGGTCCGTCGGCGAGGCGCAGCAGCCGGGCCGTCGCATAGGCGGCGGCAAGGCCGAAGTCGTTGCTGGTGCCACCGCCGCCGAAAGCCTGGATGGCCCAGTCGATGACCTTGCAGGCCATGTTCGGCACTGCGATCTTGATCATCGCGATCTCGCTCCTGGCCACCTTGTTGCCGACGGTGTCCATCATATACGCAGCCTTGAGGGTCAGCAGGCGGCTTTGCTCGATCATGATCCGCGACTCGGCGATCCGCTCGCGGCTCACCGACTGTTCTGACAGCGGCTTGCCGAACGGCGTGCGCTCTTCCATACGCAGGCACATCTTCTCCAGCGTCCGCTCGGCGAGCCCGATCAGCCGCATGCAATGATGAATCCGCCCTGGTCCCAGGCGGCCCTGCGCGATCTCGAATCCTCGCCCCTCGCCCAGCAGGATGTTGGACTTCGGCACGCGGACGTTCCGGAAAACGACCTCGGCTGCGCGGTCGGGTACCCCCGTAGAAGCCCATGACCGGCAGCGAGCGCAGGACTTCGACCCCGGGCGTGTCGCGCGGCACGAGGACCATCGACTGCTGGCGGTAGCGATCCGGATTGTCGGGATCGGTCTTGCCCATGAAGATGATGATCTTGCAGCGCGGATCGGTGGCGTTGGTCGTATACCATTTGCGGCCGTTGATGACGTAGTCGTCGCCATCGGCGCGGATTTCGCTTTCGATGTTGGTGGCGTCGCTTGACGCGACCGCGGGTTCGGTCATGGCGAAGGCGGAGCGGATCTCGCCCGCCAGCAGCGGCTCCAGCCATTTGGCCTGATGCTCGGGCGTGCCGTAGCGCGTCAGCACCTCCATGTTGCCGGTGTCTGGCGCCGAGCAGTTGAAGATTTCCGGCGCCAGATGCGAACGGCCCATGATCTCGCACAGCGAGGCGTATTCCAGGTTCGTCAGGCCGGCGCCGTGCTCTGATTCCGGAAGGAACAGGTTCCACAGCCCCTGCCCCTTCGCCTTCGGCTTCAGCTCCTCGACAACGGGATAGATGGCCCACGGCCCAAGATCCTCGGCCTCGCGATAGAAGCGCGCCTCGTTCGGATAGATGTGCTCTTCCATGAAGGCGGTGAGCTTCTCTTCCAACTCCAGCACCCGAGGCGTCTTAGAGAACATTGGTTTCCTCCGATTGGTTCGATCGCAACGCGCCGGCTGGGCCAATCCAGCCGCCGCGAACGCCGTGGACGCGACCTTAGCCCATCCGTTCACGTTTGACGAGATCGTCCGACGATTTCGATTGACTATTCGCGGCGAGCCATCCTACGAAGGTATCGCAGCTTGGGCCGGACACATCGGGAGGATGGGCATGGATGCTGTTGCCCCGCCAAGCACGGCGCAGGACTGGACACCTGACGAGGCGCGCCTGTCTTGCTGGCTTGCCAGGACCATTCCAGGTTTTCGCGGACCGATCGACCTGCGGCGCATATCCGGCGGTCAGTCGAACCCCACGTTCAGATTGAGCGCCACCGGCATCGAACTCGTTTTGAGGAGCAAGCCGGCTGGCCACACGCTGCCGAGCGCGCATGCGGTCGATCGGGAGTTCCGGGTCCTCGAAGCGTTACGCTCCACTGGTGTGCCGGTTCCTTACGTCAGGGCACTATGCCGGGACGAAAGCGTGATCGGCACCGTCTTCTACGTGATGGACTTCGTGCCCGGACGCGTGTTCTGGGATCCGCGGCTGCCCGACCTCTCGCCTGTGGAGCGCGCGGCGATCTTCGATTCGATGAACGACACCATCGCCCGCATCCATTCGGTCGACATCGCCGCCGTCGGATTGGCTGACTACGGCCGCCCCGGCGCCTATGCGGAACGTCAGGTCGCGCGATGGTCCAAGCAGTATAGGGCCGCGGAGACGGTGCCGATCCCCGAAATGGACTGGCTGATCGACTGGCTGCCGCGCAACCTGCCGCCGGAAGATGCGACGCGACTGGTGCATGGCGACTACAGGCTCGACAATGTCCTCATCCACCCGACCGAGCCGCGCGTCGTCGCCGTACTCGATTGGGAACTGTCGACGCTGGGAAGCCCGATCGCCGACTTCGCCTATCACGCCATGAGCTGGCGGCTGGCACCCGATCTGTTCCGTGGCCTGGCGGGCGTCGATCTCCGGGACACCGGTATCCCCGGCGAGGCCGACTATCTCGCCCAGTATCTGCGGCGGACGGGCCAGCCCCAGTGCGACGACTGGGACTTCTATCTGGTCCTTTCGATGTTTCGGATCGCCTCGATCATGCAAGGCATTGCGCGGCGTTCCCTCGACGGCACCGCCTCCAACCATGATGCGGCGGCGATCGGCGCGAAGGCGAGGCCGATCGCGGAGATCGCCGTCGCATTGGCGCGTGGCACAGGGAGGACTTAGATGGCACAGATGCTCAGGATCGGTGTGGTCGGGGCGGGTCTCATGGGGGCCGAGATCGCCTTCGTCCACGCGCTCGCAGGCCATCCGGTCCTGCTCGCCGACCGCACGAGGAGGCGCTCGACGCCGCGATCGAGCGCTTGTCGTCCGTGTACGACAAGGGGGCCATGCGCGGCCATTACGACGCGGCGGCGAAGGCGGCGGTCATGGTCCGCATTGCCACCACCACGGACCTCTCCGCCTTCGCCGACCGCGATGTCGTGATCGAAGCGGTCTTCGAGAAGGAAGAGATCAAGGCCGAGGTGCTGGCGTCTCTGGATCGCGTCTGCCGTGACGGCTGCCTGATCGCCACCAATACCTCGACGATTCCCATTGCCGTGCTTGCCTCGCATGTGTCCGAGACGCGGCGCGGCAAGTTCGTCGGCACGCACTATTTCTCGCCGGTCTCCCGCATGCAACTGGTGGAGGTGATCCCCGGCGTCGAGACGACGGAGTCGACGCTCGCCGAGGCGATGGACCTGTGCGCCTCGATCGGCAAGCAGCCGATCCGGGTCAAGGACGTGACCGGCTTCGCCGTCAACCGGCTGCTGCACGTGATGATGATCGAGGCGGTGCGGTTGGTGGAGGAAGGCGTGGCCTCGCCCGAGGACATCGACCTCGCCTGCCGGCTCGGTCTCGGCCATCCGATGGGGCCGTTCGAACTCATGGATGCGACCACATCGAGCCTGTGCCTCCAGGCACAGCAGATCATGTTCGACGCCTATGGCGAGCGTTTCCGTCCACGTCCCCTCCTCAAGCAGCGCGTGCAGGCCGGTTATGTCGGCGGCCGCGGCCGAAGGGGTTGGCGCAAATGACCGGCCAGGCTGCCGATATCCGGAGCGGCGACCGGCCCCGCCTCAGTTCTTCCGACCAGATCGTGCGCGACGTCGTGCGCGGACTCTACGAAGGCCGCTTCGTCGCCGGCCAGCGCCTCGTCGAGCCAGACCTGATGCGCCTCTACGGCGTCAGCCGCGGCACGGTCCGGGAGGCGCTGAAACGGCTCGCGGCCGAGGGCGTCGTCAGCATCACCGCCTTTCGCGGCGCGCAGATCAGGCACCTGTCCCGCGCTGAGGCGCGCGATCTCCTGCAACTGCTCGAGGTGACGATTGGCCTCGCGGCCCGCCTCGCCGCCCAGAACATCGCCTCGCCGCGGACGCGCGAGGCCTTTATCGCCGCCTGCGAAAACCTGTCCTCCTTTGCCGGACGCGGGGATTCGTTCGACTTCGTCCAGGCGCGTAACCGCTTCTATCGCGCGATGACGCGGGCCGGCGGCAATGCGGAGGTCGCACGCGCCGTGCGCGGCTTCCGCGTCCATCTGATCCGAACCTATCTGCGTCCGCCGGTCGAGGAGCGTTTCGCGGATTATCGCGAGATGGCGGAAGCCATCCTGAATGGCGACGCCGAGGCGGCTGAGGCGGCTGGCCGCCGCCATATCCGCCGCTCGCTCGACGCGCTGGACGACGCGCCAGATTCCGTCTTCGCCCCGGCGGGGCCTGCGCAACCCGGGATCCTGGACGACGAGGAATTCGATCGTGGATGACGCCGCCACTCGCGCCGTTCGACTGATCGTCGGGCAAGGCCACCCCTTTGCGAGGACCATTCCGTGAGCAGTCTCTTCGACCTCGCCGGCAAGCGGGCAATCATTACCGGATCGTCGCGCGGAATCGGCCGCGCCGTGGCGGAACGGATGGCGGATGCGGGAGCCCGCGTGGTGATCTCATCGCGCAAGGCGGACGCTTGCGACGAGGTCGCCGACGCAATCAACAGGCGCCATGGCGACGAGCGGGCGATCTCCGTTCCCGCCAACATCTCCGACCGCGAAAGCCTCGAACGGCTGGTGGACGCCGCCGGCTCGCGCTGGGGTGGGGTCGATATCCTCGTCTGCAACGCCGCCACCAACACCCATTTCGGCCCTATGTCGGGAATCACCGACGAGCAGTTCCGCAAGGTGTTCGACAGCAACGTGCTGGCCAACCACTGGCTCATCTCGATGGTCGCGCCGCAGATGCGCGAGCGCCGCGACGGCGCGATCACCATCATCTCCTCCATCGGCGGACTGACGGGGTCCGCGACGATCGGCGCCTACAACATCTCGAAGGCGGCCGACATGCAGCTGGCGCGCAACCTCGCGATCGAGTTCGGCGGCGACAATGTCCGCGTCAACTGCATCGCGCCGGGGCTGATCAAGACCGACTTCTCCCGCGCCCTGTGGAGCAATCCCGACGTGAAGAGCGGATATGAGGCAAAGACGCCGCTCGGCCGCATGGGCGAGGCAGACGAGATCGCCGGGGCGGTCATCTTTCTCTCGTCGCAGGCCGGTTCCTTCGTGACCGGACAGACGATCGTCGTCGACGGCGGCATGACCATCGCAGGAGTACCCAGGCGCATGAAGATCGCCGGCAGCACCATCGTCGTCACCGGAGCGGCCAGCGGCATCGGCGCAGCACTGTGCGAGGCCTTCGCGCGCGCCGGCGCGCGGACCGTGGTGGTGTCGGACATAGACGAGACCGGCGCCAAGAGGGTCGCAGAGAGCATCGGCGGACTGGCGGTTCGCTGCGACGTCTCCAGCCGCCGCGAGATTGAGAGCCTGGTGGAACAGGTGGAGCGCGAGGCCGGGCCGATCGACCTGTTCTGCTCGAACGCCGGGATCGCGGCCGGCTTCGATCAGAGCTTCGTCAATGCCGCCGCTGCACCCGACGCGGCTTGGGAGAAGGCCTGGGCGGTCAACGTCATGGCGCATGTGCATGCGGCCCGCATCCTGGTGCCGCTGATGAAGGCGCGCGGCGGCGGGGCGTTCCTGCAGACGATCTCGGCGGCGGGCCTGCTCAACCAGGTCGGCAGCGCCGTCTACGGAACCACCAAGCATGCCGCGATCGGCTTCGCCGAGAACCTTGCGATAACCCATCGCGACGACGGCATCGAGGTGTTCGCCCTCTGCCCTCAAGGCGTCGACACGCCGATGCTGAGGGGCCTGCCGGAAGGTCCACAGTCGAACGACGGCGTGATGTCCGCGCAAGCGGTGGCGGCTGTGACGCTCGCCGCGATCGAAGAAGGCCGCTTCCTGATCCTGCCGCATCCAGACGTCGCCAAATACATGCAGCGCAAGGTCGCGGACTACGACCGCTGGCTGGACGGAATGGCGCGCCTGCAGCGTTCGATGAAGTAAAGCCTACGCCGAGTCAGTGGATCGCGGCATACATGATCTTCTCCTCGGTCGCCTCGGCGCGCGGCATCTCCTCGACGATGCGGCCGCCGCGCGCGACGAGGATGCGATCGGACACCGCCAGAATCTCCGGCAGATAGGACGAGATGACGATCACCGCTTTGCCCTGCGCGGCGAGATCGCGGATCGCGGCATGGATCTGCGGGATCGCGCCGACGTCGACGCCGCGCGTCGGCTCGTCGAAGATGATGACTTGCGGCTCCTGCGCGAGCGACTTGGCGACGACGACCTTCTGCTGGTTGCCGCCGGAGTATTCGATGATCTTGAGGCTGCGCTTCAGCGCCGAGATCGACAGCGCCTTCACCCAGCGGTCGGCCACCGCCTTGCGTTCCCTGAGCGAATAGAGCCAGCGCTTGCCCTTTGGCGAGGCGAGATGGCCGAGATAGATGTTGTCGTCGGCCGTCATGGTTTCGAAGAAGCCGTCGAGCTTTCGATCCTCGGTGATGTAGACGATGCCGTCCTCGACGGCCTGGCGCGGAACGCGGTAGCGGATCGGCTTGCCGTTGAGCGCGATCAGCCCGCCACGCAGGAAGTTGCGTTTCCTGGCGCCGCAGATGATCTGCGCCGCTTCGGTGCGTCCCGCGCCGACGAGGCCGGCCATGCCGACCACCTCGCCGGCATAGGCCGAGAACGACATGTTCTTGACCACGTTGCCCATGGTGATGTTCTCGACCGACAGCACCTTGCGCCGCTCCGCTACGATGGGCACGGCACGGCCCTGCACTTGCCCCCCCACCTCGGCGGCGCTCGTGGCCGAGACATCGCGTCCCACCATCATCCTGACGATCTTCGCCCGGTCCAGTTCGCTTGCGGGCTGCGTCGCGACGAGTTTTCCGTCGCGAAGCACGGTGATCCGGTCGGCGATCTTCAGCGCTTCCTCCAGCGCGTGGCTGATGAAGATGATGCCGACGCCTTCGGAGCGCAGCCGCCGCAGCAGATGGAAAAGATGCTGGATCTCCTCGGGCGTCAGGCTCGCGGTCGGCTCATCGAAGATGATGACCCGCGCATTGTGGCGCACTGCGCGGGCGATCTCGACCATCTGCCGCTTGGCGGTGCCGAGCGTCTCGACGAGCGCCAGTGGATCGACGTTGAAGTTGAGCGCCTGCTGCGACTGCTGGGCCGCGATGTTGATCTTGCGATAGACGGTGACCAGCTTCTCCATGCCGAGCTCGAGGTTCTGCGCCACGGTCATCGACGGCACCAGGCTCGTCTCCTGGTAGACCATGGCGACCCCGTGCCGGAGCGCCTCGCCCGGCGAGGCGAAGGAAACCTTCTCGCCGCCGAGGAAATAGTCGCCCGACGAAAGCTGCACCGCGCCGGCGATCGCCTTGCACAGCGTCGACTTGCCGGCGCCATTCTCGCCGAGCAGCGCGTGGATCTCTCCGGGCCTGAGATCGAAGTCGACACCGTTGATGGCGTGGACACCGCTGTAGACCTTGCTTCCGCTGGCGATCCTGAGCACCGGCTCCTTCGTCATTTCGCTCATGACCGTCCGCCCGTTGCGACAGCAGTTCCGGCAAGCCTGCCGTGTCCCTTGGAGACGGCGATCAGCAGTCCGCCAGCCTCGGCGACGTCGGTGATGCCGTGAACGGCGCCGGACACGCGGCTGTGCAGGCTCTCGAAGGTGTTGCCCTGGCCATCGATACGCGCCACCAGCCCGTAGGAGCGCGGTGGTGCCCAGGGCTTCTGGATGCCGAGCTTCTTGATGCGCCCGATCTGCGTCGGCTCACGGTAGTCGACGTGACCGCCGAGCGTCGGCCCGATCCACAGCGCCGGGGGCACGGTCGCCATCATCCGCCTGCGGAAGTCGTCCTCACGCAGCACGAACTCCGTCAGTTGCGTGCGCATCGCGAAGAAAGCGATCCAGAAGCCGCCCGCCGAGGCAGGCGCCATCCGGCAGGGATAGCCGGCGAAGTTCTTGGCGATCACGTCGACGTGGCCGGTGTCGAAGGCGATCGACAGGAGCCGGTGAGTCCAGGCTTCGGCGACGAGCAGGCTGCCCGCGCCGTTGGCGGCGACGCCGGACGGCCACGACAGACGGTCGGCGATGATGCGCGCTCCGGAAAAATTCGCCGCACAGACGACGACCCGGCCGGAGCCCGGCCGCTTCTCCATCATGTCCTGCAGCCAGCGGTCCGGTCCGTTGTGCCGGGAGCCCTCGGCCAGTGCGATCGATCCATTGGGGAGGACCGCGATCGCCGTTACGCAGGACAGCGGCGCATCGCCCGCCCTCTCCAGCCGTCCGGCGACCTTGCCGTCGCGGCCGACCGCGACGATGCCTCGTCCCGCGACGGCTGCCAGAATGCGTCCGTCGGGATGCGCGGCGAGGCTACCGACCGCGCCATCGAGCTCGGCGAACGGCGTGCGTTTCGAAAAGCCATCCGAAGCATATCGCACGATGCCGGTGCCGGCAGAGGCGTAGACCGTGCCTGTCGCGTCGACGCAGATGCCGTCGACGCCGGCGAGCTCGTCGAGGGTCGCGGCGTCGTCGAGGCGGCGGTTTGGCGAGAAGCCGCCGTCTAGCACCGGAATCGCGTGGAAGTCGCGATTCGGGAAGAAGACGCGGTCGAGGATGTCACGCGCCAGCGACATGAGCGTCCCCCTTCGCGTTCGCGGGTCTGCCTGCGTCCTTGCCGTAATAGGAGTCCCAGCTCGTCCAGCTCTGGTCGGCATCCGGCAATTTCAGGCGGCCGATGCGGTTGTTCTCCAGCCCGCCGATGTAGAGATAACCCTTGTGCTCACGCATGGATGTGATCGTCGGATGGTTGGTCGCGCCAGGGTCCCACAACGACTCCAGCACGTTTCCGTCGTCGTCGAACTTGATGACGCAGCCGTAGTTGATGCCCGGGCACAGCCATTCGTCTGGCGGGATCTGCTTGACCATCCTGACCCGGAAGGCAGGATCCTGCATCGCGAGATCGAACACCGGCGAGCGGATGCCCACGAAAGCCAGCCAGTAGGGTCCGTCCGAGGCCCGGTTGATGTTGTCAGGATAGCCCGGCAGGTTATCGACGAGGATCTCGAGCTCGCCCTTGCGCTCGCCCTCGATCCAGTAGCGATAGATTCGGCAGAGCCAGGTGCTGACCCAGTAGACGCAGCGCCCGTCATGCGAGACGCAGACACCGTTCGGGAAGGTCAGGTTGCGCAGGACGACAGACGTCTTCTTCGTCTTCGGATCGTAGCAGAGAAGGCGGCCGTTGCCTCGCCCCTCGAAGCCGTCGAGGGCCCAGTCAGCCAGATCGTATCGCGTCGAGGCGTCGCTGAAAAAGATCCGCCCGTCCGGCGCGATGTCCAGGTCGTCGGCGAGCAGCAGGCGGGAATCGTCCTTCAGCCGGTACCATGTGCGGTCGGTCTCGTCGGTGATCTTGAAGACGGTGCGGTCGGGCCTGACGCCATAGACGCCCATGCCGGCGACGCAGGCAAGGATGTTCTCGTCCTTGTCCATCGCGAGACCGAGCGGCCTGCCGCCAATGCGGGCGAACTCCTCGCGGACCTCGTAGTCGGGTGCGAGGAAGCGGATGATCGAGCCGTTCCGGTTCACAGTGTAGAGATTGTCGTGCCGGTCGAGGATGATGTCCTCCGGCCCCTCGATCTTGTCGAGCGCGATCGCCTCGACCGAGGTGAGACGGTCGTTCTCGGCATAGACGCTGCCGCTGCCGCGCTCGATCGACGGCGGCTCCCTGAAGTCGACCAGCGTCGGCGAGACATAGATCTTCTGCAGGATCTTGCTCTTGTTCTTGACGAATTTGACGTTGAAGCCGACCGCCAGAAGCAGGATGAAGCCGATCGCGGCGGTGGTCAGGCTGCCATGCGTGCCCAATTGCACCAGGCCATTGATCAGCAGGAAGATGATCGTGGCGCCGATCAGCGCACGACCGATCGTGCCGCGGCCTCCCGCGAGGCTGATCCCGCCGACGACGGCCGCCGCAAGCGCGTTCACCTCCCAGCCGACGCCCGTGTCGGTGCCGGCGCTGCTTTGACGCGCGGCGTAGAGGAAGCCGGCGAACGAGGCCAGGACACCGGATAGGACGTAGGCGAGGAACAGCGACCGTTTGACGTTGATGCCGGCATGGCGCGCTGCCTTGCGGCTGGAGCCGACGGCCATGATGTGGACGCCGGAGCGGATGCGCGTCAGGTAGAGATGCGCGATCAGGCCGATCACAATCAGGCAGGCCATGTTGAACGGAATGCCCCAGACCGTGCCGATGCCGACGAAATCCCAAGCGGGACTGTCCGCGTAGCCGCTGGCGAGTTCGGTCGTGTAGGCGGCCGTGGCCTTATTGTAGGCAGCTCGGACGATGATGAGCATGACCATCGTCGTCAGGAACGGCCGGGTCTTGGCGTAGGCGATCAGGCCGCCGTTCAGCGCGCCGATGAACACGCCCCAGGCGAGCGTGCCGGCCAGTACCATCGGCAGCGGCCACTCCTGGACGAGCAGGAAGTAGAGCGCGAGGAAGTTCGCCATCGCGAACACCGCGCCCACCGACAGGTCGATGCCGCCCGACAGGATCGAGATCGCCATCGCCATGGCGACGAAGGCCTGCTCGGGGAAGCTGCGCATCAACTGCTGGAGCTGGATCACCGACGCATAGTCGGGAATGGCGATGATGAAGGCGCCGAACACCACCAGCATCAGCGTGAATGGAACGATCGGTTCCATCCAGCGCTTCTCGAGCAGTTCGCTGATCAGCAGTTGGGGCGAGAGACGATACCAAAGCCGCCGCACGTTTCACTCTTCGGTTGTCATGGAGAGGAGCCGGCACCCGATCGGGTGCCGGCGGCTTGCGGTGTGCCTTACTTCACCACGGAGAAGCAGTAGCGGCGGTCCTGCGGGCCGGAGACCCAGTAGTTCGTCGTGTAGAAGGCGTAGTGCGTCGAACCGGCCGGACGATCGTCTTGCAGGAGGGCCAGAGCGGCGGCCACGATGTGTTCGCCCTGCAGGTTCGCCGTGTAGGAGAGGTTCTTGGTGTAGAGGCCCTGCTCGACCATATCGCAGTCGGCGGGCTGCCCGTCGCTGCCGACGAAGATCTTCACCTTGCCCTGCAGTCCGGCATTCTTCACCGCTTGCGCCGCGCCTGCCGTCTGCGGGCCCCAGACGCTGATGATGCTGCACAGGTCCGGGTGCTGCTGCAGCACGTTGGTCATCACTTCGGACGCCTTGTTGGCGTCCCAGTTCACCGGCTGCGAGGAAACGATGTTGATGGTCGAATCCTTCTGAAGCGTCTCGGTCGCCGCCTTGGTCATGTCCAGCGAATAGGCCGCGGTTGCCTCGCCCTGCAGGATCGCCACCTTGCCGTTGCCCTTGCCGGACCCACAGGCGGCGAGCGCCTCCTCTGCGAGCAGGCGGCCCATCTTCGGCACGTCGACGCCGACATAGGCGTCCGTCGTCGTGTTCGACGACATGTTGACCTGGATGACCTTGATACCGGATTCCATCGCGCGCTTAAGTTCACGGGCGAGCAGTGTCGTGGTCGGATTCTGCACTATCAGGATGTCCGGCTTCTCGTTGATCAGCGTGCTGACCGCCTGAAGCTGGACGTCGGACTTGAAGTTCGGGTCGCGGACGGTGAACTCGATACCGTGGTTCTCGAAGTTCTCCTTCATCACGCGGGTCCACTCGGACTCAAGCACGCCGAGCCACACCGGGACCCAGGCGATCTTCTTGCCCTGCGTCGCCTTGGTGAAATCCTCAAAGAGCTGCTGGCGTGGGTCCGCCGCCTTGGACGGAGCCACGGCCGCGATGCTCGCGGCGGCCAGGATTGCGGCGGATAGCCCGAGCCTCACGGCGCGTGCTGCTGTCATGAAAGTCGACATGGTTTCCTCCCTTAACGCCGAACGGTGTGGTGGCCGCGCCACGCGGCCAGAACTCGTCAGTCGCCCTGTTTCGCGGTCTCCTCGTCTCGCGGATGGACGTAGCTGTCGAAGACGATGGCGACGAGAAGCACGGCGCCCTTGATGATGTTCTGCGTCTGCACGTCGAGATTCATGATCGTCATCGCGTTGAGCAGCACGCCGATCAGCAGCGTGCCGGCGATGACGCTGAGCACGTTACCGCGACCGCCCACGAGGCTTATGCCTCCGAGCACGACCACAAGAATGACGTCGAAGATCATCGTCGATTCGGCGATCTGCAGGTGCATGAGCGAGGTGGAGGCGACCATGACCACGCCGCCGACATAGCCGATCGCCGCACAAAGCCCGTATTCGATCATCGTCAGCGGCCGAGTCGCGATTCCGCTCAGCCGCGCCGCCAGTGCATTGTCGCCATGGGCATAGATGAAGCGTCCGATGACCGTGTACGACAGGAACAGATGCACAATCACCGCGCAGGCGGCGAACACCAGCACGGGAACGGGTATGCCACCGGCGATTGTGCCGCCTATCGCCTGGAACGTCTCGTGCCCAGGCTGCAGGAAGACCTGGTAATGCGGGACCACGAGTGCGCGGGTGACTCCGAGCGTCAGCAGGCTGGTCGCGAGCGTCGTGAACAGCGGGGGTATCTCGATCACGGAGACCAGCCACCCGTTGAGCACACCGATCAGTACCGCGATGATGAGGCCGACCGCGAGTGCCAGTGGGACCGACATGCCGCCATTGATGAGCGTGACCGCGATCGCCGAAGATACGGCTAGCGTCGCGATCTGCGACAGGTCGATGCCCCGGCCAATGACGACGATGGCCATGCCGAGCCCGAGGATACCGAGAATCGAGACGTTTCTTGCCAGGGTGAAGAGGTTGCCGACGGTGAAGAACCCCGCCAGCGAGATGCTCAACAGCACAAAAATCACGGCAGTCAGGGCAAGCACAAGAACGCCCTGGTTGGGCTTGCTGTCGCGCTTCCCGGTCTGCGGCCGGCCGGACTCCATGATCTCCCCCCGCCACTCTCTCCCGGCTTCACCGCCTCCACGACGAAACCCCGACGTTGAGCGTTGTATATTGCAGTTTATTTGTTATAACAAGACCCATACGGGAGGAAGATAGATGTCGAGTCCATCGACACTGGAGAGTGGAGGGCCCGGTTCGGGGGCTTTCGGCGGTCAGATTTCGCGCGAAAGCCTGAGCCAGCAGGCCTATGTGGCGATTCGGCAATCGCTGATGCGGAGCCGGCTTCGGCCTGGACAGAAACTGATAGCCCGACAGGTTGCAGACGAACTGGGGATCAGCGTCACCCCCGTGCGCGAATCGCTGCTTCGCCTCGTTTCGGAGCATGCGCTCGCGCTCGACGACCGGGGCACGGTGATCGTTCCCGACGTCACCCTCGCGCGTTGCGTAGAGATCAGGGATCTCAGGATGCTTGCGGAAGGTGAAGGAGCCGCCCGAGCAGCCGCCCGAGCCACAGATGCGGAAATCGCCGTGCTGGAGCAGATCCACCAACGCTACATGGCCACCGAATTGGAGAGGAACTACGAGGCCGCCCTGCAGGAAAACGAGGATTTCCACTTCACGCTCTGCCGCATGGCAGGCTCCCGCGTCCTGTTCGGCATCGTGGAGAATCTCTGGATCCAGTTCGGCCCGGTCCTGTCCTATCTGTATGACGGCGGCAGACGGCCGTTCCACGGACGGACCCACGGGCACATCCTTGTCATCGAGGCGCTGCGCCGCCGTGATCCCTTGGAGGCGCGCGAGGCGATCGCGCAGGATATCCTGATCGGCGGCCAGGTTGTCGTCGAGAAGCTCTCCGCCATTGCCCAACCTCCCATGGAGCTGACGTGAGTAGACTGCAGGACCGGTATTGGAGCGCCGACAGGCTTGGCGGCGACCTGCGGGAGGAGGTCCACTTCGACGGCCGGCCAATGCTGTGCTACTCGGAGCGGCCCGCGACGCTGTGGCAGATGTTCTCCGATATCGCAGGCAGATTTCCCGACCGGCCGGCCCTCGTCGAGGGCCGACGCCTCACCTATCGTGAGCTCGACGCCGCGGTGGCGCGGACCGCCGGCGGCCTCGCCGCAGCCGGCTTTCGCAAAGGCGACCGGCTCGCGCTGCTCCTGACCAACCGCTGGGAATATCTCGCGATCGTGCTGGCCTGCGCCCGGATCGGAGTGATCGCCGCATGCCGGTTGGAACACGTCAGCAGCGGCCGGAGCTGGAGTTCCTGCTCGGCGACTGCGGCGCCAAAGGTTTGATCCTCGACGACGCGCTCGCGGCGATCGTGCCGGACAGGACAGCCGTGCCGGCGATGACACACATCTACTGCATGGACGGTGCGGTCCCGGGCGCCCGGCCCTTCGCCGACTTGCTGGCCGTTGCCGATCCCGCCCCGGCGCCCGAGCAGGTCGACGAGGAGGACACCGCCGTCATTCTCTATACGTCGGGCACGACCGGACGTGCCAAGGGAGCCATGCTCACCCATCTGGGCATCATCCACTCGGCCCTGACGTTCGCGCGCTGCCTGCGGCTGACGCATGAGGATCGGGCCCTGGTCGCCGTTCCTATGGCGCATGTCACCGGTCTCGTCGGCGTATCGCTCGCGGCGATATGTGTCGGCGGCGCGGTCGTGATGATGCGGCAGGCTTTCAAGACGGAACCATTCCTTGCACTCGCCAGCCGCGAACGGATCACCTTTTCCATCCTCGTCCCGACCATCTACACCCTGGCGGTGATGAACCCGGCGATCGACGAGGTCGATCTGTCGTCATGGCGGATCGGCTGCTTCGGCGGCGCCCCGATGCCGGTCGCCACCATCGAAAAGCTTGCCGAGAAGCTGCCGAACCTGGCCCTGATCAATGCCTACGGCGCCACGGAGACAACCTCGCCGACCACTGTGATGCCGCTCAGCGCGTGGCGTGACAACAGGGACAGTGTCGGGCAGATCGTGCCCTGCGGAGCGGTCAGGATCGTCGATGCGGACAACGCGGACGTGGCGCCCGGCGAGGTCGGCGAGCTGCTCATTGCCGGGCCGATGGTGATTCCCGCCTATCATGCGCGCCCCGAGGCCAATGCGAGCGACTTCGTCGACGGCTACTGGCGCTCTGGCGACCTCGGCTCCATCGACGCGAAAGGCTTCGTGCGCATCTTCGATCGCCGCAAGGACATGATCAACCGAGGCGGCCTGAAGATCTTCAGTGCGGAAGTCGAGAACGTGTTGAGCCATCATGACGACGTGCTCGAATGCGCCATCATCGGCAGACCGGATGCGGTGCTTGGGGAGCGGGTACGCCTTCGTCGTGGCTCGCGAAGGCAGCGCAGTAGAAGCGGAATCGGTGCGACGCTTCTGTGCTGATCGGCTTTCGGACTACAAGGTTCCTGAGAGCGTCACAGTCCTGCACCAGCCTCTTCCGCGCAATAGCAACGGCAAAATCCAAAAGAGCGTGCTGAGACAGCTGATCTGACGCTGAACGAATGAGGCTTGGCCTTCGCGTGAACTGCATGGGCAGTAGGGAGCAGGTCTGTCATCGATGAGTTCTATTGTGTCCTGGATGTCGTATGGGGAAGTCGACCCTGCCGCCGTCCGCGCTGAAGAAATGGAGATGCTTCGGCAGGACGGAGACGGTCATAGCCTCCCCCCCACCGGGACGCCAATCGGCGTCCGCGCGCGCAGGACAGTTTTCCCCAGCCGCGCGGTGAACGTCAGTCCGCCATCTGTTGCGTGCCAGACGCGATGCCAGGCGGCCTCAAGCAGGTCCGCCGGATCAAATCAGGGGCTCGTCGAGTTCTCACGGAGCTTGGCAAGCGCAGACTTCCCGTCGCCATCCAGCAGTTGGTTCCTGCGCCGGGCTATCCAGCGGCCCGAATCCGCCCCCACAGGCGAAGACCTAGAACGAGCTGGCCACCATCTCGGGCGGCGCGTCGAGAGCGTGGGCCATGAACTCAAGCCCGCGCTCCAGCTGATCGCGCGAGATCGGTCCGCCGAGGCCGATGCGGACGGCCTCCGGCGGCGGTCCCGAGACTATGAAGGCGTCGCTCACCACAATGCCTATGCCCGTCGCGCGGGCATGGCTGGCGAAGGCCGAACGCGTCCACCCGTTGCGCAAAGGCAGCCAGATGTTGAAGCTGAGCGAGTCGGACAGATAAGCTACCCGGTTCGAAGAAGCGCATGGCGATGCGTTCCCGCGCCGTTGTCTCGGCCCGAATGAAGCGCAGGATCGTGTCGGCCGTCCCGTCCTCGATCCAGCGCGTCGCGACCGCCGCCGTCAACGGCGAGGTCATCACCGCGATCGCTCGCATGGCGCTGCCGAAGGACCATGCTGCGCGGGCGTCCGGCGCCACCACATAAGCGAGCCGCAGCCCCGCACCGATGCACTTGGCAAGTCCGGCAATGTGCCAGCATATGTCGGGAGCGATGGCCGCGAGCGGTGCCGGTCCGCATGTCGGAATGAAGCCGTAGGCGTCATCCTCGACGATCGGCACCTTGAGCCGACGCGCAATGGCGCAGATCTCGCCGCGCCGGCGCTCGGGAATGGTGATCGTGGTCGGATTCTGCAGCGTCGGATTGAGGTAGATCGCCTTCGGCGCATGCCGCCTGATCGCCTCCTCCAGCGCCGCCGGGATCACGCCATCGCGGTCCATCTCGACGCCGACAAGATTGAGGCCGAGCTGGGCGGTGATCGAACGCACCCCCGGATAGGTGATCGCCTCCGAGAGGATCGTGTCGCCGGCCTTGGCGAGCATACCGAAAATGCCGACCAGCGCCGGATGTGCTCCGGGCGTGATGAAGATGCGCTCTTGCGCCGGCACCAGCGCCCGCCGCCCAAGCCAGGCCGACGCGGCATCTTTGTCGAGTCTCGAGCCGCCAAAACCCTGGTAACGCAGCAAAGGCAAGAGGTCGCGCGCGACGCTGGCAAACCCTTCCCGCATGCGCTCCAATAGCGCGGGGTCGTCCGGCTCCGGCGGCATGTTCATGGAAAAATCGGCGGCATGCAGGCGGCGCGGATCCACTTCGTTCCGTGGGACGATGCGCCGAACGAACGTACCCCGGCCGATGGTTGATTCCACCAAGCCGCGCTTGCCGGCCTCGACATAGCCACGGGCGACCGTGGTGAAGTCGACGCCGAGCCTGTCCGCGAGCTGCCGTTGCGGCGGCAGCCGGTCTCCCGGCGCCAGCCTTCCTTCCGCGACATCGCGGCTGATCGCTTCCGCGATCGCTAGATAACGCGGTCCTTCGCTGTCGACGATCGACGGAGTCCAACTCTTCATTCAATCCCCCTCATTCATCGTGAAATGAATGCATATTGTTGCATATCAATCGCCGGAGGTCCTTGCAATGCCAGATTGACTTCATATTGTTGCATATCGTCGTGATGCCCATTTGAGCAACGTCCGGTCGGGATTCGAGCGGCCTTGGCGGAGGATTGACCCTAGTCTTATCCATATTGACTGCATTTTTCATCCACGACGCCGTCGATGGCATGAGAAATTGACTGCACCAAACTTGGCACAATGATTGCGTCGTCCTTTTACGTGCCCCTCCGGGCAAGCTCTCGCGAAAGGAGTCTACGCAATGCCAACCGTCACGCAGCCGCCGCACAAGAAGGGCGATTTCTTTGTCGACTATGAGCAGAAACTGTTCGAAGACGTGAAGGCCGAGCCCGGCGAAAAGGCGCTCGTCACCTTTCACACCGTCGCCTTCGAAGGCTCCATCGGGTTCGTCAACCTGCTGCAGGCGACGCGCCTCCTCCGCAAGGGCTTTGAGACCTCGGTGCTGCTCTACGGGCCGGGTGTGACGCTGGGCGTACAGCGCGGCTTCCCCAAGATCGGTGACGAGGCGTTCCCGGGCCATCTCAACTTCAACAACCAGATCACGAAATTCATTTCCGAGGGCGGCAAGGTCTATGCCTGCCGCTTCGCTCTGCAGGCGCTGTATGGCCATGGCGAGCCGTCGCTGATCGAAGGCATCACGCCGATCAGCCCTCTCGACGTGCTCGACCTCGTGTTGCTCCATCGCAAGGCCAACGCCTTCATCCTCGACACCTGGACGCTGTGACGATGTCCGGCGGCTCTGGCCCGCCGTTCCCCTAGAAAGGATAAGCCATGCCGACCAGTCCGACCGTACGCGCGTCGCCGCCGTGCAGATTGCGCCTGATCTCGGCTCGCGCGCCGGTACCATGGAGAAGGTTCTCGCCGCAATCGACGAGGCCGCCGGCAAGGGTGCTAGGCTCGTGGTCTTCCCTGAGACCTTCGTGCCCTGGTATCCCTACTTCTCCTTCGTGCTGCCGCCGGTGCTGTCCGGCAAGGAGCATGTTCGGCTCTATGAGAACGCGGTCCCTGTGCCCGGCGCGGAGACGGACGCCGTGTCTTCCGCGGCGAGGAAGCATGGCGTTGTCGTCGTCCTCGGCATCAACGAGCGCGATCATGGATCGCTCTACAACACACAGCTCGTCTTCGATGCTGACGGCTCGATTCTGCTTAAGCGCCGCAAGATCACGCCGACCTTTCATGAGCGCATGATCTGGGGCCAGGGCGACGGTGCCGGTCTGACGGTGGTCGACACCGCCGTCGGCCGCGTCGGCGCGCTCGCCTGCTGGGAGCACTACAATCCGCTCGCCCGCTACGCGCTGATGGCGCAGCACGAGGAGATCCATGTCGCACAGTTTCCCGGCTCGCTGGTCGGGCCGATCTTCGGCGAGCAGATCGAGGTGACGATCCGCCATCACGCGCTGGAAAGCGGCTGCTTCGTCGTCAACGCCACCGGCTGGCTCTCCGAGGAACAGATTGCCTCGGTAACGCCGGATCCCGTCCTGCAGAAGGCGCTGGTCGGCGGCTGCATGACCGCGATCATCTCGCCGGAAGGCAAGCATGTCGTGCCGCCGCTGACATCGGGAGAAGGCATCCTCGTCGCCGACCTCGACATGACCCTCATCGTCAAGCGCAAGCGCATGATGGATTCGGTAGGCCACTATGCCCGGCCGGAACTTCTCAGCCTCTCGCTCGATCCGCGGCCCGCCGCGCCGCTTCACCTCACTCAGCCTTTCACGGCCCAATCCGAACTCAGGAGATCCCAGGATGGAGAGCCAGGCGACATTGCCGACCGAGCAGTTGATCAACGAATTACAGTCGTTCGGAGCGCGGCTGGTTGATCCGAAAGCCGGTTCCGAAAGCCGCCGCGGCGGCGCCGGCCCGTCCGACCATAAAGCCATGACGATAGACGGCATGACCGTCATGGTGCCCCGTGCACACCGCGCCGGCGTTCGAAAGCCCGTATCTGGTAGAGAAGCCGGACGCTTTCGGCAGGAGCAGGATCAGTCGTGAAGGGAGACATGTCGGTGACGTCTCGTTTCCGCTGCGGCCCAACTTCTACGACCTGACGACGGCGGACGGCATCCCCTATTCGCAGATCGCCGTACTGCATGGCCGCGACGTGCTGGCGACAACTGTGCTGCAGACCTGCATTCGCTACCAGAGTCGCACCAAGACCTGCCAGTTCTGCGCGATCGGCCAATCTCTCGCAGCCGGCCGGACGATCGCGCACAAGACCCCGGCGCAACTCGCCGAGGTGGCGAAGGCGGCAGTCGATCTGGACGGTGTCAAGCATATGGTGATGACCACCGGGACGCCGCGCGGCGGCGACCGCGGCGCTGCGGTGCTCGCCGATAGCGCCAGGGCAGTCAAGGCGGCGGTGGACTTGCCGATCCAGGCGCAATGCGAGCCGCCAGACGACGACGTCTGGTACCACCGCATGCGGGGCGCTGGCGTCGACGCGCTCGGCATGCACCTGGAGGTTGTCACGCCGGAACTCCGCCAGCGCATCATGCCGGGCAAGGCGCAGGTGCCGGTGGAAAGCTATCTTTCCGCCTTCCGAGCCGCCGTTCCGGTCTTCGGTCGCGGGCAGGTCTCGACCTACATTCTTGCCGGTCTCGGCGACACGGCGGAAGCGATCCTGAGCGTTTGCGAGACGCTGGTCGCGATCGGGGTCTATCCTTTCGTGGTGCCCTTCGTGCCGATATCCGGCACTCCGCTCGAGAGCCACCCGACGCCCTCGCCCGCCTTTATGCACTCGATCCTTGGGCCGCTGTCGAAGATGCTGGTCGCCGGCGGTCTGAAGGCCACCGACATCAAGGCGGGTTGCGGCAAATGCGGCGCCTGCTCGGCCCTTTCCTCATATGAAAGGGTGCTGGCGTCATGATCTTCGAGCCCTTCCAATCCTTCATGCCAAGCGAATTCCAGGTGAAGTTCGCAGCCTCACGCTGGGAGCGCGAGCAGGCGCATGCGCTACGCCGCATCGTTTTCTGCGAGGAGCAGGGCATTTTCCACGGCGACGACCGCGACGCGGTCGACGACTACGCCATCCCGATCGTGGCGCTTTCCATGTTGGGCGTCGCCGCCGACCGGGTGGTGGGCACGGTGCGCATCCACGAGGAGGAGCCGGGCCTGTGGTGGGGTTCGAGGCTGGCAGTCGACACGGAATTCCGCCGCGTCGGCGACGTCGGGGCGACGCTGATCCGGCTCGCCGTCAGTTCCGCCCACGCGATGGGATGTAGCGTCTTCCTGGCCCATGTGCAGGAGCAGAACGAGCTGCTGTTCCGCCGCCTGAACTGGACCGTGGTCGACCGGATCTCCTTCCACGGTCGTCCGCATGTAAAGATGCAGGCCGACCTGACCCACTATCCGCCCTGCTTCTCGCCGGAGCATGGCTTTGTCGCGCTGCGGCGCCGGGCGGCCTGAGATGGACGGCGCGGCACTCGAAGCTTTGGCTGCTTCTTTGCGGGAAAGCCGCGGCATCGCGGCAAAAGCCGACATCGGCGCGGTCGCGGCGCGGCTCGGGCTGGCCGGTGCGATGGTCGCCGTGGGCGACGATTGCGCGGCGATCCCGGACGGCGAGAACCATCTGCTCTTTGCCATCGAAGGTTTCATGAACGAGTTCGTGGCGGCCGATCCATGGTTCGCCGGCTGGTGCGGTATCATGGTCAATCTGTCCGACATCGCCGCGATGGGCGGTCGCCCGTTGGCCGTGGTCGACGCAATCTGGGCAGACGGCGACGCAAAGGCGACCCCAGTTCTGGAAGGCATGCGGGCAGCGGCGGCGGCCTATGGCGTGCCGATCGTCGGCGGCCACACCAATATCCGAACACCCCAGGTGCAACTTGCCGTCGCCGTGCTCGGCCGTGCCGGCAAAAACCTCCTCACCAGTTTCGATGCCCGGCCGGGCGACGTCCTCATTGCCGCCGTCGACCATCGTGGCGCTTATCGCGAGCCCTTCAACAACTGGCAGGCGGCCATCCAAGCTCCTCCGCAACGGCTCGTGGGCGATCTCGATCTCATGGCGTTGATCGCGGATCGCGGCCTCGCCCGTGCCGCCAAGGACATCAGCCAGGGCGGCATACCGGGCACTGCGATCATGCTGGCCGAGTGTTCCGGAGTCGGTATAGACATTGATCTGGACCAGTTGCCCGTGCCGGAAGGTGTGACGCTCGAACGCTGGCTATCCACGTTCCCGAGTTTTGGTTTTCTGCTCGCATCCGCACCCGAAAACGCCGAAGCGATCGTTGGGCTCTTCACCGGACGGGGCGTCAGCGCCGCGATCGTCGGTTCCATCACCAAGGGGAGCGAGGTCGCCATCGTCTCCGAAGGCCTGCGAGCGCCGATCCGCGACCACGCCGCTTCCGCTCTGATGGGCCTTGCGCCGCTCTCTACAGCGACAGGCCCGACATCCCGGGAGCAAGCGGCATGATAGACCGTCCGCTGCGCATCGCCATGTTGGCGCATTCCACGAACCCGCGAGGCGGGGTGGTGCACGCCATGCAATTGTCGGAAGCCTTGGAGGATCTCGGCCACACGGTCACACTGCACGCGCCGGATAGTTCTGGAAACGGCTTCTTCCGCCGGCCGCGCTGCGACGCCCGAACCTTCCCCGTAGTGACCGCTCCTTCGGGTATGACGGCCATGGTCGAGCAGCGGATCGCCGACTATGTCCGCCATTTCGAGTCAGCGGCTGCTCGGCGCTTCGATCTTTTTCACGCTCATGACGGCATCTCCGGCAACGCGCTCGCCACACTGAAGGAACGCGGACTCATTGCCGGCTTCGTGCGAACGGTCCATCACGTCGACGACTTCGCTGATCCCCGTCTGGCAGAACTGCAGGCTCGCGCAATCCGGGCCGCCGACCGCTGCTTTGTCGTCAGCCGGACTTGGCAATCGCGACTGACTGCGGAATGGGGCATTGCCGCCGATCTTACCGGCAATGGCGTGGCCACGGACCGGTTCGGCCCTCATCTAGACGGAACCGAGCAGCCGCTCCGCGACAGCCTGGGTCTGGGTGCCGGGCCGGTGCTGCTGTCGGTCGGGGGCGTCGAGGTGCGCAAGAACACGGTACGCATCCTCGAAGCGTTCCTCCAGCTACGCCTTCTGTTTCCGGACGCGCAGCTGGTCATCGCCGGCGGCGCCTCACTGCTCGATCATGGCGCCTTCCAGCGGGAGTTTTCCACGCGACTTGCATCGGCCGGTTCCGCAGCTGCCGGCGTGCACGTCGTCGGTCCTCTTGCCGATGCCGACATGGCGCCGCTCTATCGTCTCGCGCACGCGCTGGTATTCCCGTCCGTGCGGGAAGGCTTCGGCTTATGCGTTCTGGAAGCGATGGCGAGCGGAACACCGGTCGTCGTGTCGTCTATTGCACCCTTCACCGAGTATCTGGCGGACCAGGATGCCATCTGGTGCGATCCGCTGAAACCGGCGTCTATCGCCGACGCCATGGCGCTGTCGTTCAATGAAACGCTGCGTCGACGGCTCGCCGAGCGTGGGCTCGCGATCGCTGCCGCGCATGGCTGGGAGCGCGTCGCAAAGGCCCATCTTCCCGCCTATTCGGAGTTGCGGGAGCTCGCCCATGCCTGAGATGCGCTTCGTTATCGTGTGGCCGGATGACAGGAGGGAGGAATGCTATTCGCCCTCCCTTGTCATCAAGGATTACTTTTCAGAGGGGCAGACCTACCCGCTCGACGAGTTTCTGCGGCGTAGCCGCGACGCGCTCAACATCGCGTCCGAGCGAGTGCGTGCCAAATACGGACGGCCCTGCACGTTGGCGCTTGGCCAGCTCCAGCGGATCGAAACCACAGCGGCCCGCTTCCACGACGACCCAAGAGCCACCGTCACCTGCGAAGTCTTCATCCTGGACAATCCCGGAGCCGCATCATGACTCTCAAACCGCAGTAAATGCCGTCGTCATCGGGGGCGGACAAGCCGGATTATCCGCCAGCTACTATCTCTCCCAGCGCGGCATTGACCATATCGTCTTCGAGAAAGAGACCGTCGTGCACAAATGGAAAGACCAGCGATGGGACGCTTTCTGCCTGGTCACGCCGAACTGGCAGTGCCAATTGCCGGACCATTCCTATGACGGGCCGGACCCCCACGGCTTCATGGTCAAGGAGCAGATCATCGAGTATGTCGACGCTTTCGTGCGCAAGGTGAAAGCCCCTGTGCTGGAGAACACGGCGGTGACTGGCGTCCAGCGGCTGGGAACCGGTTTCCGGATCGAAAGCACGGTCGGGACGACCACCGCCGACGCGGTTATCCTGGCCACCAGCCTCTATGGCGCACCCAGTATTCCGCGCATTGGCGAGCGGCTGCCCAGCCATATCGCCCAGATCCACACCGCCGAATACCGCAATCCCGCTCAATTGCCCGAGGGCGCAGTCGTGGTGGTCGGCTCCGGGCAATCGGGGGCACAGATCGCGGAAGATCTGCATCTCGCCGGACGCAAGGTGCATATGGTCACCGGCAACGCGCCGCGCTGCGCCCGCTTCTATCGCGGCCGGGACGTCGTCGACTGGTTGTGGGACGTCGGACAGTACGGAATCACCGTTGCCGATGACGGCATGGGCAAGAAGAAGCACGACACCAATCACTATCTGACCGGACGTGACGGCGGGCGCGACATCGACCTGCGTGCATTCGCACTCCAGGGCATGGCGCTCTACGGCCGGCTATCGAACGTATCGGGCTCCAAGCTGCTGTTCGACCGGGATCTGAGAACCAATCTCGACAATGCCGACCGGGTCTACAATGGCATCAATGCACTCATCGACCGGCACATCGCCGAAAAAGGCATCGCAGCCCCGCCGCCAAGCATCTACGAGCCGGTCTGGCGTCCGGACACGGAACCGGAGTCGCTTGACCTCGATGCCGCTGGCGTGTCGTCCGTGATTTGGGCAACAGGCTTCCGTCCGGACTGGTCCTATGTCGGCCTGCCGATCTTCGATGGCACGGGCTATCCGGTGCATCGCCGTGGCGTGACCAGCGTGCCGGGCGTCTACGTGCTCGGTCTGCCATGGTTATGGACATGGGGATCCGGGCGCTTTCTCAGCGTCGGAAAGGACGCGGAATATGTCGTGTCGGAGCTTGCCTCAGCGTTGCGGGAGACAGCTGCCGGCGTAGCAGCCTGATGCTCACCTCGGATATATGAACCTGCTCGGCAGCACAGCCCAAGCTAGGGCCTTGCGATCGCGCATTGCGGGCACTTACCCTCGGGCTTTGACGTGCTCCCGAGTGCTAGCTGCTGTGCGAACGCAAAGTCTGTATCTCAGTGGTCAATCGGTCACCCTTGCTGCAGCCCGCTGCCTTCCGAGCACGGGAATGGCCGAGATCAGCTGCCTTGTATAATCCGCGCTCGGATTCTCGAACACTTCCTGAGCCTGGCCCTGCTCGACCACCTTGCCGCGGTGCATGACCAGCAGCCGGTCGCTGATCAGTCGGACGAGATTGAGGTCGTGGCTGACGAAGATAAATGCCACGCCGAGTTCCGAGCGGAGCCGCAGAATCGTCTGGATGACGTGCGCCTGAAGCGACGCGTCGAGCGCGGATGTGGGTTCGTCGAGGAGCACGAGCTTCGGCTTCAGCACGATCGCCCGCGCGATGTCCACGCGCGCGCGCTGGCCGCCCGAGAGCTGATGCGGATAGCTGTGCAGCAGGCGCTCGGGCAGGCCGGCATGCGACGCAGCTTCGACGACCAGATCATGAACGTCGCGTCTTTCCTCCGGCGTGCCGAGCCGCTGGACCGGATTGGCGATCGCGTCGAAGGCGCGGAACCGCGGATTGAGGCTCGCCAGCGGGTCCTGGAAGACCATCTGGAGCAACCGTCTTTTCGGTGACGTCCCGAACCTGGCACCGCTCATTCCGGTGATGTCGGCTCCGTCGAAAATGACCCGCCCATCGTCCTGGTCTATCAGCCTGGCGACGATGCGCGACAGTGTCGTCTTGCCGCTGCCGGATTCGCCGACGAGGCCGAGAATCTCCGACGGGCGCACGTCGAAGGAGACGTCGTCGACCGCGTACATCCGGTTGCCGCCGACCATGTAGAATTTCGTCGCGGCCAGAACGCGCAGGATCGGGTTGCCCGGCTGTTCGGAAGCTCCGCTCGTCATGTCTTCATGCCTTCCGGCTGGTCCGAATGGTTGCCCGTCATCGGCCTGAGCTCGTCGGCGCTCGTCTTGCCGTAGGGCAGGGCGTCGAGGAGCGCCCTCGTATAGGGGTGCGTCGGCGCGGTGAAGATCTGGACCGCGTTGCCCTCCTCCAGGATGCGGCCGCCGTTCATGACGATGCCGCGGTCGCAATATTCGCTGGCGAGCGCCAGATCGTGCGTGATGAAGATCACCGCCACGCCGCGCTCCCGGCAGGCGCTGATCAGCATGTCCATGACGAGCTGCTGCGTCGTCACGTCGAGCGCGGATGTCGGCTCGTCCGCGATGATGAGCTCCGGCTCGCAGGCCAGCGCCGCCGCGATGCCGATGCGCTGGCACATGCCGCCCGACAGTTCGGACGGGTAGTTGCGCACGCGATGCTCCGGCATCGGGATGCCGATCTGGCCCATGATGCCGATGACCTTGCGCAGCGCATCCTGCCGGCTGATGCCGGTGCGGTCGTGCGCGCGCACGATGTCGACCAGCGTGTCGCCGACGCGGCGGATCGGGTTGAGGCTAGCCTTGGCGTTCTGGAACACCATCGCCATCCGCCGGCCGCGTATGGTGCGCATCTCCGCTTCGGAAAGGTCCAGAAGGTTCACGCCATCGAGCCTGATGCTGCCGGAGGAGATCCGCGCATTGGGTCCGAGCAGGCGCATGATCGTCATGCCCGTCACCGATTTGCCGGAGCCGGATTCGCCCACCAGCGCCAGGCACTCTCCGCGTTCGAGGCCGAACGAGATGCCGCGCAGGGCCGGCACGAGCCCGCCGCTTCCTTCGAAGCCTAGGGCAAGGTTTTCGATTTCGAGCAGTTTTGCCATCAGCTTCGCCGCCTCGGGTCCATGACGTCGCGGATGGCGTCTCCCAGCAGGGAGAAGCAGAACACCGACATCGCAAGCGCGAGCCCGGGGAAGACGACCACCCACCATTGGCCGGACACCATCATCGAGGCGCCCTCCTGGATCATGATGCCCCATTCCGGCGTCGGCGGCGCGACGCCGAGGCCGATGAAGGCCAGTCCCGCTGTATTCAGGATCGCCCAGCCGAGGTTGAGCGAGATCTGCACGATCACGGGGGGCAGTGAGTTCGGCACCAGGAAGCCGAAGATCACCTGGGCCGTGCTGTTGCCATTGATGATCGCGGCTTCCACGTAGCCGGTTTCCCGCCTGGCGCTGATCTCGGCGCGCATCAGGCGGAAATAGAACGGCAGGTTGATGATTGCCGTCGCAAGCACGATGCTCTCCACCGAATTGCCGAGCACGGCGACCAGCGCCATGGCGGCAACGAAGAGCGGAAACGCCATCATCACGTCGACGACCCGTCCGAGGATGCGGTCGAGCCAGCCTCCCACATAGCCCGACAGCGCGCCGATCGCGGAGCCGACAACCGCCGAGAGGCTGACCGCGACGATCGCGATGGCGAAATCGAGCCTCGCGGCCACGATGACCCGGCTGAAGATATCGCGGCCAAGGTGGTCGGTGCCGAACCAGAACGTTGCGGAAGGCGGCTGCAGCACCTCGCGGAGATTGGTCGAAAGCGGATCGTGGGGAGCGATATACGGACCGATGATCGCGACGATCATCAAGACGACGATGAGGACGGCCGCCAACGCGCCGGCAAGATTGCGCCGCAGGATGAAACGGATGTCGGCGATGGAGAGCATCTGTCAGCCCCGCAGCTTGTAGCGCGGATCGATGATCGCCGAGACGATGTCGATCACCAGCGTCATCACGACGAAGAGCGAGGCCACGATCAGGACGAAGGCCTGCACGGGGGCATAGTCGAGCGCGATCAGCGAGTTGACGGCATAGGCGCCGATGCCGGGCCAGGCGAACAGCTTCTCGATCATCACATTGGCGCCGAGCATCGTCGACAACACCATGCCTGTGGTGGCGAGCACAGGCAGCATGGCGTTCGGCAGCGCGTAGCTGAGAACGACACGCGTCCGCGAGATGCCGAATGCCCTGGCGGCGAGCACATAATCGCTTTCCAGCGAATCGATCATCGAGCCGCGCATCATTCGCAGCAGCGGCGCCACGGCGAAGATCGCCATCGACGCGGCCGGCATCAGCAGCTTGCCGAAGGCCATGCGGAACAATTCCCAGTCCCCGAGGAGCAGGGCGTCGATCGTAGCGAAGCCGGTGATGGGATCGGGCGGAATGATCGAACTGGGCCACCGTCCGATCGGCTCCGCGGCGAGACCCCAGCGGAAATAGAAGAAATAGATGAGCAGGAGGCCGAAGAAGAAGACCGGCATCGCGGCGGCGAAGGACGACATGACGCGGCAAAGCTGGTCGAACCAGGTGTTCCGCCACAGTGCGGCGGCGATGCCCAGCGGCAGGGAAACCACGATGGAGATGACGAACGCCACCACGGCAAGCTCCAGCGTCGCAGGCAGCCGCACCGCGAAATCGGAGATCACGGAGCGCCCGGTCTGCATCGAATTGCCGAAATTGCCGGTCGCGATCTCGCGCAGATAGATGGCGAACTGTTCGAAAACCGAGCGGTCGAGGCCCATCTCGCGGCGGATCGCCTCGATCTCGGCGGGTCCCGCTGTCGGGCTCGTCGCATAGTGGATAGCGGGATCGCCGGGCAGCGCGCGGATCAGGACGAACGTGACGATCAGCACGCCGAACAACACCGGCAGCGCCGTCCAAATCCGCGCCAGGATGGCCTGGGCCAGGGAGCCGTTCATGGTCGATGCGGCCTTCTCGTGCTTTCAGACGCCGTCCCGCGACCCGCCCGCAAGCAGCAAGCTTGCGGGCGGGAAATGGCGGAACGGCACAAGGTGACTATCAGGCTTTCGTCAGATGGCGAAGCTCGAGCGAACGATGGAACATGTAAGTATATCCCCCGATCGCCTCGCTCATCACCGTATCCTGGAAGGCCGACCACAGCGGTATCACCGGAACTTCCGTCCGCGCCAGTTCGATCATCCGCATCACGAGCTCGTCGTATTTCTTCGGATCGGTCTCCCACCGTGCCTTGGCGACAATGTCGATCATCTCCGGATTTGCGTAGCTGCCGAAGTTCCACCGGGTCTCGCCCTGATAGAAGATGCGGAAGAAGTAGTCGGGGCTGCGCAGCCAGGCGCCGGCATTGGCGATGAACAACGGCAGCTTTTTTCCGTGAGCAGCGTGCCCATCTGGCCGGCCGGAATCTTGTCGATGCGCACCTTGATGCCGATCTTGCCGAGAGCTTCCTGCATGAGGGTCGCCACCGGCTCGGCCACGGTTGTGTCGTCCGCGTCGATGGAGAAAGTGGTCTCGAACCCGTCCGGGAAACCGGCCTCGGCGAGCAGGCTCTTTGCCTTGTCGAGGTCCTGCGTGAAGGGTAGCGGCGAAGGCCACTGCGTCGAAGTCACCTCAGCGGCACCGCCGAACATCGGTGTGCCCCGCTCGTACAGGACCGCTTCCAGCATGTCCTGATAGGGCACGCTCCACGCGATCGCCTGGCGCACCTTCACATTGTCGAAAGGCGCGATCTTGTTGTTCATCGCGATGTAGGTGACGGTCGCAGGGTTTGAGATGCCCAGAACCTTGACCTTGCCCGCGCCGAGCAGGTCGGCGATGTCGCGGCCCGGAAGGTCGCGCACGAGATCGGCCTCGCCGCGCTCTGCAGCGATGCGCCGGCTCGCGGCTTGCGGAACGATCTGATAGAGGATGCGCGCGGTGCGGGGTCCGTCGCCGTTCTTCCAGTCCGCGAACGGCTCGAGCACGAACTGCTGGCCGGGCTGGTAGTTGCCGAGCTTGTAGGGGCCGCCGCCGGCGACATTCGTCTTCAGCCACTCCGTCGCCCACGGGTCCTCTGCCGTCGCGTGTTCCTTGGCAACCTTCGCATTGAAGATCGCCGGGAACAGCAGCGCCAGATTGGGCAGCGTGAAGCGGTCGGCGCGCTCGACGTGCACCTCGATCGTGCTGTCGTCGACGACGACGAACTGCTTGGGGTCGGTCATCGAGCCCGTGCCCATCTGGTTCTTGGCCGTGGTCACGTTGACGGCGCGGTCGAGCGACCACTTTACGTCATCGGCCGTCACCGGGCTGCCGTCGTGGAACGTCGCTCCCGCACGCAGCTTGAAGCGGATTACCTTGCCGTCTTCGACGATCTCGTAGCTCTCGGCCGCCTGCGGCACGATATTCTCGTAGTCGTAGATGAAGGCGCCTTCCTGGCCCGGCCCGGTAAGCGGCGCCTGACCGAAGGTGACGAGGCGGTCGTAGACGTTCCAAGTGATGTTGACGGACGGAATGTTGTAGCCGGTGCCTGCCGGATCGAGCGTGTTCGGCGACCCTTCGGCGATCACGCGGATGACGCCGGCCTGCCCCTGTGCGCTGAGCAGGCGCGGATGGAATGTAAGCCCGACGGCCGCGGCGCCGCCGAATGCAAGTCCACTTCTCAGAAAATCGCGCCTATGCATGATATTCGCCTTCCCATTGCGGTTACGTTTGTTGTGATGTCCCTCATCGACCCTGTCCGGAAGGGTGGCCATGCCCACCTCCTCCCGAGGATTCGACGACAACCAGATCGCCCCTCGCGATCTGAATGTTCTGCTTGCCGCGCAGCTGGATCTGCTCCCCGTCTTCGCGGTGCAGTGTTGCGCGGAACGTCGCGCCAGGTTCGCCTCCGTCGATGCCGTATGGCGGCACGACTGCGCGTTCGAACATGGTGGTCAATGCCGTTTCGTCGCCGCGCATGCGATAGCCGCGCGCGATGCCCTCGCCGCCCTTGTGGCGACCGGCGCCGCCCGAGCCGGCGCGCAGGCGCTGGAACTCGACGGTGATCGGATATTCGCTTTCGATCACCTCGGCCGGCGTGTTCATCACATTGGCCAGGTGGACACGGGTCGAGGCCATGCCGTCTCGGTCGAAGCGGGCGCCCTCGCCGCCTGGGTGCACTTCATAGAAGGTCGACCAGCCAGTGTCGGTCCGCGTGCCGAAGATCAGCAGGCCGGCCGTCGTTGGCCCGCCGCCACTCAGCTCCCGGGCAGCGATCGGCTCAAAGGCGCGGAAGATCGCATCGGCCAGCCGCTGGCAAGTCTCGTGATTGCCTCCGACGACCGGTCGGTCATAGGCCGCGTCGACGATCGAGCCTGGACGCGTCACCACGGTGAGCGGGCGGTAGCACCCGCCCGATGGCTGGATGTCCGGACCGTAGAGAGCCTTCATCACGTAGAAGACGGCCGCGCCCGCGATGAATTTGGTCGTGTTGATCGGGCCCGGCACGGAGTCGGCGGACTCGCTGAAGTCGAACGTGGCCGTTTCATCCTCGATCGTCACCGTGACCCGGATCGGGACCGGCGCGCCGCCATGGCCATCGTCGTCCATCCAGTCCTCGCCACGATAGACGCCGTTCGGAATGGCCCTGATCGCTTCCGCCATCTGGCGCTCGGCGCGCGCGTGAATGGCCTGCATCGCCTCCTTCATCCAGGCGACGCCGTGTTTTGCCGCGAGTTCGTCCAGTCGCCGCCCGGCAACGGTCGTGGCAGCGACCTGGGCGAGGATGTCACCCTTGCGCTCTTCCGGACCGCGCACATTGGCCAGGATCAGGTCGAGCTTTTCGGCATCGAACCGGTCCGCGACGACCAGCCGGGTCGGCGGCAGCCGCAACCCTTCCTGCCAGGCGTCGCGCGCCGCCGCGAAGTAGCTGCCCGGCATCGCGCCGCCGACATCCGCCCAATGGGCGAGCGACACGGCGAAGGCATAGATCTCGCCGTCCCTGAAGATCGGGCGGATCAGCTTCACGTCCGGCAGGTGGTTGCCGCCGATCTCGGGCAGGTTGACGATCCAGACGTCTCCCGGCTCCAGCCGGTCCGCTGGCACGCGCTTGAGGAATTCGCGCACGGTGAAGGAGAGCACGCCGAGATGGACCGGCACGTCCGCGCCCTGGGCAACGAGAAAGCCTTCCGCGTCCGTCAGGGCGGAGGAATGATCGCCGGCTTCGCGCAGCAATGGCGACCGCGCCGCGCGCATGACCACCATCGACATCTCCTCGGCAATCGCCGTGAGCGCGTTGCGGATGACTTCGAGGGAAACGGGTTCGATGCTCACAGGACCACCTCCATGGCGAGGTTGCCTGCCCTGTCGGCGGTCACCTGGTCGCCCGGCGGCACGACGACGGTCGACCACTCGTCCTCGATGACGAGCGGCCCCTTGATTGCGACGCCGATCGGAAGACGCCGGCGATGGCGTACGGGAACGTCGAAGGTTGTCCCGCTCTCGAACGTCACCTGGCGGGAGCCGAATTCCGGTGTCACTTCGGCCTCGTCATTCTCGATGACAGGCGCTTCGCGCGCGTCGTTCCGGGGCGCCGAGACTTCGATGCGCAGCGAGGCAAGTTCCCACGGCTCGCCGGTGGAATAACCGTACAGCGCTTCGTGTGCCTGCTCGAACTGCCGGTTCAACCGGTCATGGTCGTCGAGGGCCGGATCGCGGATCGGCGTCTCGTAGCTCTGGCCGCTGTAGCGGATGCCGGCCGTGATGGAGACGTCGAGCCCCTCTTTCTGGTGTCCGGCTTCGATCACCGCCACCGACAATGCGTTGGTTTCGGCGGCGACCGCCTTGTGCAGCGCACAGGCGTCCCATGCCGTCGACTTCATTCCGATCGTAGTCTGCCGCGAATAGCTCATCGTCGCCTCGACGCACCCAAGCGCGGAAAAGCCGGACGAAAAGGCCGGAATCGTGACATGCGAGATGCCGCACAGGCGTGCGACCTCGGCCACGTGCATGGGACCGGCACCGCCGAAGGCGACGAGACCGAATTCGCGGATGTCGCGGCCGCGCTCCACGGTGGCGCGGCGCAGCGCCCGCGCCATGTTGGAATGCACAACCTTGGCGATGCCGGTTGCAGCCTGGAGCACGGACACGCCCATCGCCTCGGCCAGTTGCCTGACCGCGCCTTCCGCCGCGACCCGGTCGAGCACGACCGATCCGCCGAGTGTGCGCGACGGGTTGAGATAGCCGAGGATGAGATCCGCGTCGGACACCGTGGGCAGGTCGCCGCCCTTGCCGTAGCAGGCCGGTCCCGGCTCCGCTCCCGCGCTCTCGGGCCCGACGACGAGCGCTCCGCTGACGAGCCTGGCAATTGAGCCGCCGCCCGCGCCGATGGAATCCACCGCCACCATCGGCATGCGGATGCGCTGCTCGCCCAGCTCCCGGTTCGCGGCGATCTCTGCGCGGCCATTGACGATCAGGCAGACGTCGGTGGTGGTTCCGCCCATGTCGAAGGTGATCGCATGGTCGATGCCCAGCCTCTGGGCCGCCTGCGAGCTCGCGGCCACGCCGGCGGCCGGACCGGACATGGCAAGCATGAGCGGGCGCTCCGCGATGAGCGCGGGCGACGCCATGCCGCTTGCCGAATGCATAAGGTGCAGCCGGCTGTGCCGGGGTTTGCGCTCGTCGATCAGCGAGAGATGATGCTTGATCTTGGAGATCATCATCGCGTTCAGGATGGTCGTGTTCATCCGCTCGAACTCGCGGAATTCCGGACTCACCTCATGTGACAGGCTGACATGCGGCAGGGCGGCCCGAAGTGCCGCACCAAGACGCGTCTCGTGGACGGGATTGCGGAACGAGTGCAGGAGGCAGACCGCCACCGTATCGACGCCGGAGGCCGCGACCTCGCCCACGACACGGTCGATCTCGGCATCGGTCAGCGGCGTCGCGACTTCGCCTTGCGCCGTCAGCCGCTCCACGACCTCGAACCGGAGCCCCGCCGGCACAAGCGGCTTCGGCCGCGGCAGCGCGTCCATGCGATAGAGATGGCGCCTCGCGCCGCGGGCGATTTCGATCGTGTCTGAGAAGCCGGCGGTCGCGACCAGGGCGCAGGGACGGAAACGGTGCTCGACGATGTCGTTCGTGACGATCGTCGTGCCGTGCACGATCTCGGCGATCTCGTCCCACTTCAGTTCGACAGCGGAAATCGCGTCGACGATGGCGCGAACGGGTTCCTGCGGCCGGCTCGGAACCTTGGCCGAGCGCGGAGCCGCGCCGTCGGGAGAAACCGCGATGACATCGGTGAAGGTACCGCCGATGTCGATCCCAAGTCTCCAACCGTTCATACGCATCCTCGAACCAACTTCCATTTTTCGAAACTTTTTTCCTTTTTTCGAATATCCAGTTTTCCGGTGAGCGTGTCAACCGGATGATTTGAACTCCGGAAGGCGCTGTTTGCAGTGGACCGGCGGAAGACGTCGGGACGGGGAAACCGGGCAAGATTCATCGCCCCGACTCCGCGGCGCGGAGACGGCGTTCGAACGGTGCCCAGGCAATGTGCTTGCCGCAATATCCTGTTCCCCGACCTGCCACGCCCCGACGCGGGAACGCCGGCAGACCTCGTTTCATTATTTGACTTCAGATTTCACCCGACCTCCTCGAGAGTCAAGGCGGCCGAGCGCTTCAAGAGTTCATTTTGTGAATTTTCGTTTCAAATAATGAAGTGCGATTGCAAAATGTGCATTACCGAGGCATGCTGCGGCGGTAGTTGCATCGCTTGGAAACAGTGACAATGCCCCTCGACCCCCACCGACTGCTCAACCTGGATCTGCCGGTTCGCCGCTATTCCTACGAGGATCGCGAGCCGATGCTCTATGCGCTGGCGGTCGGTGCGAGCGCCACCGACCTTGGGTTCGTCTATGAGCGCGATCTCAAGGTCATACCGAGCTTCGTACAAGTCGCGGGCTACGACGATTCCTGGCTCGGTGCCGGCGGCGTCGACCTGCAGCACGTCGTCCACGGCAGTCTCGATATCGAGTTCTTCGACTGTTTCGACGCGACGGGCGTGGCCGAGATACGGACCCGGATCGCGGGCCTCAGCGACAAGGGCGAGGGCCGCGGCGGCATCGTCCATCAGCTGATGGAGATCTCGCAGCGCGGCCGTCCGGTGGCCAACAGCCTCTCCAGCCTCTTCGTGCGCGGTGCCGGCGGCTTCGGTGGCGACCGCGGCCGCCAGCCTGATGCCGTCGTCATGCCCGAGGGCCCGCCGCATGCCGTCGTCGAGGTCAGCACAGCCGCCAATCAGGCTGCCCTGTTCCGCCTGCTCGGCGATAGGAATCCGCTCCATATCGACCCGGCATTCGCTAAGGCGGCCGGCTTCGAGACGCCGATCCTTCACGGCGCCGCGACCTTCGGCGTTGCCTGCCTGACCGTTCTCAAGACCTTCTGCGACGGAGAGCCGAGCCGGATGAAACGCTTCGCCGCCCGCTTTTCGGGCCCCGTCTTCCCCGGCGAGACGCTTGTTTTCTCGTTCTGGCAGACGGCCAACGAGATCCGCTTTCGCGCGTCGGCCAAGGAACGCAATGCACCGGTGCTCGACGGCGGTCGCACGACGATCGGCTGATCGCTCCAACTTCCCAACATCAACAGGACATTCGCAGGATGAGCTCATCTGACTATTGGAGTTCGCGGCGCGCCGTCGTCACGGCGGGCGCCTCGGGCATCGGACTGGCGATCGCGACGGCGCTGCGCGATGCGGGAACCAATGTCTGGGTCTGCGACATCGCCGAGGAGCAGCTCGCGCGGCCCGAGATCACCGACCGGGGAATCAAGGCGCGCCTCTGCGACGTTTCCGATGCAGCGTCGGTGAATGCTTTCGTCGCCGAAGCGGCGGCCGACATGGGCGGCATCGACATCGTCATCAACAATGCCGGTATCGCCGGCCCCGCCGCACCGCTGCACGAACTCGACTTCGAAGCGTGGAAGAAGACGTTCGACGTCAACGTGCACGGCCAGTTCCATGTCGCGCACGCGACGATCCCGCATCTCAAGGCGACCGGCCGGGGCGGCAGCATGGTCTGCATGGCCTCCGTCGCCGGAAAATACGCCTTTCCGCTGCGCTCGCCCTATGCAAGCTCGAAGGCGGCGGTGATCTCGATGGCCCGCTGCCTTTCGGTCGAGCTCGGCCCCGACCAGATCAGGGTCAATTCGATCGCGCCCGGCGTCGTCGCCGGCGACCGCATCCGCCGTGTCTTCACCGATCGCGCCGCCACGAAAGGCATCACCTACGAGGAAATGGAAGCGCTGGCGCTGCGGGCGGTGTCGATGAAGACCATGGTCGAGTCCGACGAGATCGCCGCCCTTGTTCTCTATCTCTGCGGACCGGCGGGACGGCCGATCACCGGCCAGTGCATGAGCATCTGCGGCGGACTGGAATATACGGAGTAATCGATCATGGCCGACAAGAAGATCATCAGCTGCGCCATCACCGGCGCGACCCACACGCCCACAATGTCGCCCTATCTGCCGGTGACGCCTGACGCGATCATCGAGCAGGCCGTCGGCGCCGCACAGGCCGGCGCGGCCATCCTCCATCTGCATGCCCGCGACCCGCAGACGCAGCGTCCGACTGCCGAGCTCGACATCTGGATGCACATCCTGAAGTCGATCAGTTCGCAGACCGACGCTGTTCTGAACATGACCACCGGCGGCTCGACCTTCATGTCGATCGAAGACCGCCTGCGCGCTCCATTGGCCGCAGCCCCTGAACTGTGCTCCTGCAACATGGGGTCGATGAACTTCGGCACCTACATGATGAAGGAGAAGTTCAAGGGCAAGTGGAAGAACGACTGGGAAGAGGACTACCTCGAAGCCAGCCGCGGCGCGATCTTCCGCAACACCTTCGCCGACATCGAATACATCATGTCCAGTCTCGGCGAGAAGGGAACCCGCTTCGAATTCGAGTGCTACGATGTCGGCCACCTCTACAACCTCGCCCATATGCTCGACCGCGGCTTCGTCAAGCTGCCGATGTTCGTGCAGATCATCGTGGGCACGCTCGGCGGCATCGGACCGGGGCCGGAAAACCTCAATTTCATGAAGGAGACGGCCGATCGGCTGTTCGGCAAGGACTACCGCTGGTCGGTACTGGCCGGCGGCAGGCACCAGATGAACATGGCGACCATGGCCGCCACGATGGGCGGCAACGTCCGCGTCGGCCTGGAAGACAGCCTCTATGCCGGCAAGGGCAAGCTCGCGACGTCGAACGCCGAGCAAGTGCGGATGATCCGCACCGTCATGGAGAACCTGTCGATGGAGATTGCCTCGCCTGCCGAGGCGCGGCAGATGCTGGGCCTCAAGGGCGCGGACCAGGTCGCGTTCTGAAATCGATGCGGGACCGCCGGCAGCGCCCGATGCGCGCTGCCGGACGCGGCGTCAGTCGATGCCGCCGAGTGCCTTGCTCAGCCGGTCGGCGTGATCGCGGACCGCTTTCCGGATCTTGTCGAGATGCGGCGGCTTGGCCCGGCTGGTCGGCAGCGAGATGCCGATGACGCCAAGCAATGCGCCATCGACGCCGTGGATCGGCGCGGACACGCCGCTGACGCCGATCGCGTATTCGTCATAGGCTTCCGCGACGCCCGCCTCCCTCGCGGCTTCGATCTCCTTGCGCAAGGCAGGCAGGGTCGTGACCGTCTTGTCGGTGAACTTGCGCAGGCGCGGCAGCTTGGGAAGCAGGTTTTCCATGTCGCCCATCAGGAGCGCCTTGCCGAGGGACGAGCAATGGATCGGCGTGCGGCTTCCCAGCACGGACATGGTCTGCACCGCCTGGGCCGATTCTGCGCTTGTCGATGATGACGACGTCCACGCCCTCCAGGACGGCCAGCACCGCCGTCTCCTCGACCTCGCGCTCCAGTTCCTCGAGATGGCGCCGGGTCCAGGCGCGCAGATCGAAATTGCGAAACGCGCGAACGCCGATCGCCCACATGCGCGTCGTCAGCATGTAGCGGCTGCTGTCGCTTTCCTGGCGCACATAACCCAGCTGCGACATCTTCTCGAGCAGACGATAGGTCGTGCTCTTGTTCATGTTCAGGGCACGCGACAGGTCGACCAGCTTCACCGGCTCTCCATAGGTCGACAGGAGCTCCAGTACCTTCAGCGCCTTCTCAACTGTAGTCGACAATCCCCGTCCTCCTCCCGATGGCGATGCGCCGCGCCCGGCGTCGATGAACGACCGCCGCGATCAATCGCCCCGAACCATTCTTTTCCCGATCCGCGAACCGATTGCAATGCGAGGGGCGGGCCGCGGTCGCCCGCCGGAACTTCATTCCGGCATGTCCACGCGGCCGCCGGCCGCCTTCCAGGCGCTGATGCCGCCGGCGATGTGGCGGACCGGCGAAAGGCCCATGTCCTGCGCCGTCTTCGCCGACAGCGCCGAGCGCCAGCCGGAGGCGCAGTAGAAGACGAAGGTCTTGTCCTGCTGGAAGATCTCCTTGGCGTAGGGGCTGTCCGGATCGATCCAGAATTCGAGCATGCCGCGCGGGCAATGGAACGCGCCGGGGATCTTGCCGTCGCGCTTGAGTTCCCGCGGATCGCGCAGGTCCACCAGCACGTAGTCCTCGTTGCCCAGAAGCGTGATCGCGGTGGCCGCGTCGATCGCCTCGACCTCTGCGTTCGCACGCTCCAGTAACGCCTTGTACCCCGGTCGTGATCGTGGACGGCATCTTCTCTTCCTTTCCCGTTCCTCGTCGTTTTTCGCGCTCGTGAGCCACGGTAACAGACCCGTGGCCGCTTGACAGTCGCATCAAAATACAAAATCATAGTTCATATAATAAAACAACTTCCGGATCGGCCTCTCTCTCGACGCCTCCGCATTCGACAAGGATTTCAGTGCCATGCCCCCACTCCTGAGCGACGAGCAGACGATGATCGCGGAGGGCGTCCGCGCGTTCGTCCAGGCTGAACTCCAGCCGCATGAAGCACTGGTGGAGAAGCTCGATTCGGTGCCGGACGACCTGTTTCGCGAGATTCAAAAGAAGGCGATCGCCGCCGGCTACTACGCGCTCAACATGCCGGAGGAGCATGGCGGCGGCGGTCTCAACGCCAGCCAGCGCTGCGTGGCGGAAATCGAGTTCGGCCGCACCAGCCGGGCGCTCGCGGTCATCTGCAACCGCCCGGCGCCGATCCTGAAATCTTGCGTCGGCGACCAGATCGAGACCTATCTGAAGCCGGTGATCACCGGCGAGCGCTGGGAGTGCTTCGCGCTCACCGAGCCGGGCGCCGGGTCGGATGCGCGCGCCATCACCACGCGTGCCGTGCGCGACGGAGACGACTTCGTCATCAACGGCACCAAGCAGTTCATCACCATGGCGATGCGGGCGGATTTCATCATCCTGTTCGCCGTGACCGGTATCGACAGCACCCCGAAAGGCGAGAGCAAGCGCATCACCGCCTTCCTCGTCGACAAGGACACGCCCGGCATCGAGGTGACCCCGCTCGACGTCGTGTCGAATCGCGGCATGAAGTCCTGCATCATCTCCTTCACCGACGTGCGGGTGCCGGCGCGCAACATCCTCGGCGGCGAAGGCAACGGCTTCGGCATCGCCAAGAGCTGGATCTTCTCCGGCCGCGTGATGCTGGCGGCAAACTGCATCGGGCTTGCCGAGCGCGCCATGAAGATCGCGGCGGAATGGGCAAATACGCGGACGGCGTTCGGACAGCCCATCGGCCGATTCCAGGGCACCGCCTTCAAGCTCGCCGACATGGCGATGGAGATCCACGCCACGCGGCTGATGGTGCTCGATGGCGCGGCCAAGATGGACGCCGGCACGATCACTCAGCGCGAGGCCTCCCAAGTCAACCTGTTCGGCTCCGAGATGGCCGGCCGCGTCACCGACAATGCGCTCCAGATCATGGGCGGCATGGGCATCACCAAGGACATGCCGCTGGAGCGCTTCTGGCGCGACGCACGCGTGGAGCGCATCTGGGAAGGCACCTCGGAGATCCATCGCGACATCATTTCCAAGGACGTGCTGCGGGAGTTCGCGGCATGAGTGCCGACCAACGCATCAAGGTCACGCGCAACGGAGCGATCCTCGAGATCCTGTTCGACCATCCGCCCGCCCATGCGGTGAACCAGAAATTCAGCCAAGACCTGACGGCCGCCATCCAGCTGCTCGAGGACGATCCGGATCTGAGGGTGGCGATCGTCTCGGCCACCGGCGACCGGATGTTCTCGGCCGGGTGGGACCTGAAGGCTGTCGCGGCCGGCGAGACGGGCGAGGATTTCGGGCCTTACGGGTTCATGGGCCTGCAGCGCACGAAAATGTCGAAGCCGGTGATCGCCGCGGTGAACGGCCTCGCCGTCGGCGGCGGCTTCGAGTTCTCGCTCTTCGCGACCCTCGTCGTCTGCGCGCCGCACGTCGAATTCGGCCTACCCGAGCTGCAGCGCGGCTTCATTCCGGAGGCCGGCGGCCTCTGGCGGGCGCACCGACGCCTGCCGCACAACGTGGCCTCCGAACTACTGCTGACCGGGCGCCGGCTCACCGCCGAAGAGGGCCTTCGCCTCGGCTTCGTCAACCGGATCGTGCCGCGCGAGAGCCTGATGGACACCGCCCGCGAGATGGCGGCCGGCATCGTTGCGTCGGCGCCGCTCGCCATCGCCGCCTATCTCGAAGTGCTGCGCGAGGTCGAGACGCTCTCCGACGCCGAGGCTTTCGAAAAACTCTATTCGGGCCTGCCTGCCCGCGATCGCATGCGGGCCTCCGACGACTTCGGCGAAGGGCCGCGGGCCTTTGCCGAGAAACGCGCCCCGCAGTGGAAAGGACGTTGAGCAGATGGATTTCGAACTCTCCGAACAGCAGAGGCTTATGCGGGACAGCCTGCGGTCGTTCCTGACGCGCGAATGCCCGATCGAATATGTCAGGGCATGCGACGAGGAGGAACGGTTTCCGTTCGAGCTCTACGACAAGCTCGCCGCCGAAGGTTGGCTCGGCCTGCCGATTCCGGAAGCCTATGGCGGCATGGGCGGAAGCTGCACCGACCTCGCGGTCTTCCTCGAAGAGTTCGCCCGCCACTTCGAGGCCGGAGCCAACATCTTCTACACGACGATCGTCATCGCAACCGACGCCATCACCCATTTCGGCACCGAGGCGCAAAAGCGCGAGCTGCTGCCGAAGCTCGCCAAGGGCGAGATCCGCTTCGCCTTCTCACTGTCGGAACCGAACTCGGGTTCGGACGCAGCCAGCCTTCGCACGCGCGCCGTGCTCGAGGGTGACGAGTGGGTGATCAACGGACAGAAGATGTTCTGCTCCTGCGCCCAGGAGGCGGACTACATCCTGCTGATGGCGCGCTCCGACGCGGAAGCGCCCAAGCACAAGGGCATCACCATGTTCCTGCTCGACCCGAAGACGCCGGGGGTCGAGATCCGCAAGCTCAAGAAGCTCGGCCTCAAGCCGATGGACCTGAACGAGATTTTCCTGTCGGACGTGCGCCTTCCGAAGGACGCCATCATCGGCACGGCGAACAATGGCTGGACGAACGCGCTCAAGACGCTCGACTACGAGCGCTGCTGCCTGTCGGCCGTCAATGTCGGCGCCGCGCAGACCGTGCTCGACAAGTCGGTCGCCTACACCAACGAGCGCGAGCAGTTCGGGCAGAAAATCTCAAGCTTCCAGCTCACCCGCGCCAAGCTCGCCGACATGGACATGGAGATCGAGGCCGCCCGCCTGCTGCTCTACCGCAGCGCCAACCTCGTCGATCGGGGCATCCCGAACAACAAGGAGAGCGCGATGGCCAATCTCTATTCTTCCGAGACCTACGTCCGAGCCGCGCTTAACGGCATGCGCATGATGGGCGGCTGGGGCTATCTGATGGAATATGACATGCAGCGCCACTTCCGCGATTCCAAGCTCGCCGAAATCGGCGGCGGCACGTCGGAGATCCTGCGCATCATCATCTCGCGAGAGATCACGAAGTGACGCCGGCGGCGGGCGATCATATCGGCACGCTCGCGGTGCATGCCGGCCATGCGCCGGAGGAGCATATGGGAGCGGCGGTGCCGCCGCTCTACCAGAGCGTGACCTTTGTCGCCGCCGACAGCGATGCGCTGGAGGAGATCAACGAGGGTCGTCGGCGCGGCTATGTCTATAGCCGGATCAGGAACCCGACGGTCCTCGCCGCCGAGCAGCGGCTGGCGGCGCTGGAAGGCGCGCAGTCGGCCGTGCTGTTCGCCTCAGGCATGGCTGCGGTCGCCGGTGCGCTCGATCCGTTCCTCAGGTCCGGCGACGAACTGGTCTCCCTGCCCGACATCTATGGCGGGACGCTGCGCTATTTCACTGAGATCCTGCCGCAGCGCGGCGTCGACGTGCGCTGGGCGAGGTCGATCGATGCTGCCGATGTCGCCGCCTGCGTTAGTCCGAAGACGAAGATCATCTATGCCGAGACGCCGACGAACCCGCTGGTTCGCATCGTCGATCTCCCGGCGCTGGCGGCACTGGCCGCGCGCTCGTCGTCGATGCTCGTTGTCGACGGCACGCTGGGCGGGCCGCTGAACCAGAAGCCGCTGGACCTGGGCGTGAATCTCCTCGTCCATTCCGGCTCCAAATATCTGAACGGCCATGGCGACGTGCTCGCCGGCGCGGTGGTTGGGTCGCGGGAGCTGACGCGCAAGGTCCGCTCCGCCCAGCAGGCGAGCGGTGCGATCATGGATCCTCACGCCGCCTGGCTTCTGATGCGCGGCATGGCGACCTACGAGCTGCGGATGCAGCGGCATAACGCCAGCGGGATGGATATCGCCGAGTTCCTGGAAGGACACGAGGCGGTCCGCAAGGTCCATTTCCCCGGCCTCGCCTCGCACCCCGACCACCAGCTGGCGCGGCGGCAGATGTCCGGCTTCGGCGGGCTGATCTCCTTCGAGGTCGAAGACGGGCGGATGGCGCGGCAGGTCGTCGACCGCACCCGCCTGTTCGGCATCGGACCCAGCATCGGCGGCATCGAAAGCCTGATCAGCCAGCCGGGAAACACCTCGCACCATTCGGTAACGCCGGAGCGGCGGCTTGAAATGGGCATCACGCCCGGCCTCGTTCGTATCTCCGTCGGGATAGAGGACGCACGAGACCTGATCGCAGATCTCGCCCAGGCGCTGGAGACTTCACCATGAGCGACCTTGTCATTGCGAACGGGCTGGTGGTCCTGCCCGAAGGACCACGGAAAGCCGATGTGGTCATCGCCGGCGAGACGATCGCGGGCATCACGGAGCCCGGCACCGGTCGCGGAGAGCGCGTCATCGATGCGGGCGGCAGGATCGTGCTGCCGGCCGGCGTCGATCCCCACGTCCACCTGCTCGTCGGCTTCATGGGCCAGCGCAGCGTCTACGACTTCGAATCGGGCGGCATCGCCGCGCTGCGCGGCGGCACCACGGCGATCGTGGACTTCGCTTTGCAGCGGCGCGGCGGCTCGATCCTGAAAGGCTTCCACTATCGCCGCAAGCAGGCCGACGAATTCGTGACGCTCGACTACGGACTGCACCAGATCATCACCGACGTGAACAAGGATAGCCTTGCCGAACTGGCGCAGTTGCGCGCAGAAGGCGTCGCGTCGCTCAAAGTCTACATGATCTACGAGGACGACGGGCTGAAGCTGGAGGACGGCCAGCTCCATGCGCTGATGCAGCAGGCGGCGAAGGACGACCTGATGCTCGTCCTCCACGCCGAGAACGCGGGCATCATAGAGCGCCTGCGCGCCGAAGCGGTCGCCGCCGGCCACACGCATCCGCGCTGGCATGCGCTCACGCGCCCGCCGATCACCGAGGTGGAGGCGATCCAGCGCGCCATCCTTTTCTCCGAGGATACCGGCTGCGGCGTTCATATCCTGCACCTGGTGGCGCAGGGCGGCCTGCCGCTGGTCGAGGCGGCGCGGCGGCGCGGCCTGCCTGTGACGGCCGAGACATGCACGCATTACCTGGCGCTCGATGAGAGTGCGCTGGAGCGCGACAATCCACACGAATACGTCATGAGCCCGCCGCTGCGCTCGCTCGACAACCAGGCGGCACTCTGGGAGGCGCTCAAGTCGGGCGTGCTGTCCGCGGTGACGTCGGACGAGGTGTCCTATTCAGCCGCGGCCAAGGCGATGGGGGCCGGGTCCTTCGCAACGATCGCCAACGGCTGCACGGGCATCGAGGCGCGGCTGCCGGTGCTCTACACGCTGGGCGTCGCGCAGGGGCGGCTTTCGCTGCAGCGCTTCGCCGAGCTCTTTTCCACCTGGCCCGCCGACATCTTCGGCTTCGGCGACCGGAAGGGCCGCATCGCGCCAGGCTACGATGCGGACCTCGTCGTCATCGACCCGGAAGCGCGCCGCACGATGGGCAAGCAGAGCGACTACGGCGACATCGGCTACAATCCCTACGAGGGCATGGAACTCACCGGCTGGGCGCGGCAGACCGTCTATCGCGGCAAGGTCGTGGTCGAGGATGGAAAGTTCCTCGGCACGCGGGGCCAGGGACGCTTCCTGAAACGCGGCGCGCCACGCCGGCCGCAGATCGCGCCGGATGGCGGAGCAGCGGCCTGATGAGCGAGCTGCCGCCCGAAATTAGCGAGAGCCTGCGTGCTGACTTCGACGCCGTCGCGGCGATCGGCCGGGATCCGGCAGGCGGCTGGACGAGGCCGGCCTATGGCGATCGCGAATGCGAGGCGCATCGCTGGTTCGCGACGACCGCTGAGGCTGCGGGCCTTGCGGTGCGGCAGGACGCCTTCGGCAACTCGATTGCCCGTCGCGAGGGTCGCACCGGCGCGCCGGCCGTCGCCATCGGTTCGCATCTCGACACGGTCACGCGCGGCGGTCTTTTCGACGGAGCGCTGGGCGTGCTCGCCGGCCTGGAGATCGCCCGCCGGGTCGTGCCCGGACCGGAAGACCTCGCCCTCGAAATCATCGCCTTCCGCGACGAGGAGGGCCGTTTCGGCGCCCTCACCGGCAGCCGGGCGATGGCCGGCGACCTGCCGCACGACGCCCTCTCGTCGATGCGCGATGCCGACGGCATCAGCCTGCGGAGCGCGATGCGGGATGCGGGCCTTCCGGTCGAATCCGCCTCGGCCGCCAAACGGAACCTGGAGGAGATCGCAGCCTATCTCGAACTGCACATCGAGCAGGGACCGGTTCTGGAGACGGGCGGCGAGAGCGTCGGCATCGTCACCGCGATCGCCGGACAGAAGCGCCTGGCGATCCGCTTCACCGGCACGGCCGGCCACGCCGGCACGACGCCGATGGACCTTCGCCACGATGCGTTCGCTGCGGCGGCGGAATTCGCGGTCGGCTTCCGCAGCATGATCGTAGACGAAGGCCAGGGCACCGCGCGCGGCACGATCGGCATCGTCAAGACGAGCCCCAATCAGGGCAATGTGATTCCGGGCGAAGTGCGGATCGGCCTCGAAATCCGCGATGCGTCGGCCGCGCTTCTGGCACACCTAGCCGAGCGCACCGCCGCACTCGCGGCCGAGGCGGGACTACGGCACGGCGTCGAGGTCGGCCACCGCGTCATCTACGAGGCGGCCCCGGTGCCGATGGCTCCCCAGCTGATGGACCTGCTGGAGGGAGAGGCCCGCGCGCTCGCGATACCGTGCCGCCGCCTGCTTTCGGGTGCGAACCACGACGCCGGCATCCTCGGCGCACACATTCCGGCCGCCATGCTCTTCGTCCCTTCGCGCGGCGGCGTCAGCCACACCCCCGAAGAGCACACCGATTGGCACCACATCGAAGCGGCGACCGCCGTGCTCGAAGGGTGCGTCCGACGGCTGATTTCGGCCGAACAGACGATGAGCTTTCCCGCATGACCGACGGAAAATCCCAATCCCCATTCTGGCCGGCCGGCCTGGACTTTCATCTGCCGGTCGCACCGGGCAACGCGTTTGCCAACCTGCTGAATGCCGCCCGGCGCGATCCATCGCACCCTGCCCTGCTCTACTACGGCGCGGTCACCAGCTACGGTAAACTGCTCGCCGACGCTGAAGCGCTTGCCGGCTATCTCCAGAACCGCTGCGGCGTGCGCAAGGGCGACCGCGTCCTGATCGACATGCAGAACTGCCCCCAGTTCGTCACCGCCTTCCAGGCCGTGCTGCGCGCCGACGCAGTCGTCGTGCCGGTCAATCCGATGAACATGGCGGCTGAACTCGAGCATTATATCGCCGACAGCGGCGCGTCCGTCGCGATCATCGGCGACGAGCTCGTCGAGCGCTTCGCCTCGCTGGCCAACCTGCCTGAGAACGTGATCGTCGCGCGCTATGCGGATGCCGCACCCGCCGAGTGCAAGTACCAGCTGCCCGAGGTGATGCTGCGAGCACCGGAGGAGCTACCGGCGGACCGCTTCACCCGATTCGACGATGCGATCGCTGGCGGAGAGCAGCCCTCTGCGATGACGGCCGGCGACGACGACCTCGCAGTGATGCCCTACACGTCGGGCACGACGGGACGTCCCAAGGGCTGCATGCAGCCGCACCGCTCGCTGAAGTTCACCGCCGTTGCGCAGGCGATATGGTACGGTTTCGACCATAACAGCGTCCTCACCGCCTTCATGCCGCTCTTCCACGTCGCCGGCATGCAGGCGTCGATGGGTGGCGGCCTCTATGCCGGCGCGACGCTGCTGTTGCTCACCCGGTGGAACCGCGACCTCGTCGCGCCGCTGTTCATCGAACACGGCGTCACGTTCTGGTCGGCCGCGCCGACCATGATCGTCGACGTGATGGCCGGCGACCAGTTCGACGAGCGTGCCTTCGAGAAGCTCACGGTGCTGACCGGCGGCGGCTCCTCGATGCCGACCGCGCTCGCAGAGCAACTGGAGAAGCGCTACGGGCTGCGCTTCTGCGAAGGCTACGGCCTGTCGGAGACGATGTCGGCCACGCATATCAATCCGACCGCGCGCCCCAAGCCGCAATGCCTCGGCATTCCGATCTTCGATACCTATTCGCTGATCGTGAAGCCGGAGACGACCGAGGAACTGCCGAATGGCGAGGTCGGCGAGCTGCTGATCGCCGGTCCGCAACTGATGCGCGGCTACTGGAACCATCCGGAGGCCGACCGCGAGGCCTTCGTCACGATCGGCGGGCGCCGTTACCTGCGCACCGGCGACATGGCCTACCGCGACGACGAGGGCTACTATTTCATCGTCGACCGGCTGAAGCGCATGATCAACGTGTCCGGCTACAAGGTCTGGCCGGCGGAATGCGAGGCGCTGCTCTACCGTCATCCGGACGTGCAGGAATGCTGCGTCATTGCCGTTTCCGATCCCTATCGCGGCGAGTCGGTAAAGGCCTTCGTCACCCTGCGGCCGCAGGCGCGCGGTCGGGTCAGCGAGGACGACATCATGAGCTTCGCCCGCGGCGTCATGGCCGCCTACAAGGTGCCGCGCGCCGTCGCCTTCGTCGACCAGCTTCCGCGTTCCGGCAGCAACAAGATCGACTGGCGCCGGCTTCAGGAACAGGAGCAGGCAAAAGCGTGAGCGACATGGACAGCGGTAAGCAGATCTGGCTCGAGGACTTCGTCCCCGGAACCGTGCTCACCTCGCCTCCCCGGCTCGTGACGATCGAAGACATCGACACCTGGGCGGCGCTCACCGGCGAACGGCATCCCGTTCACATGGACGACGCCTTTGCGCAGGCGGCCGGTTTTCGCGGGCGCGTCGCGCACGGACTTTTCAGCCTTGCTCTGGTCGAGGGGCTGAAGGCCGAAATCGGCGTGTTCGAGCGCAGCGTCATCGCCTCGCTCGGCTGGAACAACGTCAAGTTCTCCGCGCCTCTCTACCCCGGCGACAAAGTGCATCTGCGGCTCACCCTCGTCTCGAAACGGGCAAGCTCAAAGCTCGGAAAAGGCATCGCCGAGGAGCGCGGCGTGCTCGTCAAGGAGGACGGAACCGAGGTCGTGAGCGGCGACCATGTCATCATTCTTCTGTCCCGGCCGGAATGATCGTTCCATTTACGCGAAAGTCGGCAGACATTGACTTCTCTTTCCGCCACTCCTAATCAGACAGCGAAATTTCCGATTTCCGGAAGTTTATTTCCGTTCGAAATTCGGAACCTGCGCCGGACGTTCGGCGACCTCGCTGTCCTGAAAAGGAGTCGGCTGTTCATGTCGGATCAGGAAGATTCACCGCTCGGCCGCGCCCTGCGGATCATCGAGCTTCTGGCCGGGGCACCCGAAGGCATGACGCTCAGCGAGATCGCCGCGGCGACCGACCTTGTCATGACCACGGCGCATCGCCAGCTCGCCACCCTCACCGGCCTCGGCGTCGTGCGCAAGACCCGCGCCAAGACCTTCGTCGTCGGCGAGCGGATGGTCCGCGTCGCGGCCCGGCTGTCCGGCGGCGCGGATGTCGCCACGCTTGCCGAACCGGTGCTGCGCGAACTCGCCGACAAGTTCGGCGAGACGGCGTTTCTCGCCCGCCTGGACGGGACACATGTGCAGTTGCTCGCCACGGCGTTGCCTGACTCCAAAGGGCAGGCCTATGCGCAGCCCGGCCGCGATATGCCGCTTTATGCGGCTGCGTCCGGCAAGATCCTACTGGCGCTGCAGGACGAAGCTTTTATCAGCCAGTATCTGAAACTGAAGCGCCACGCCTACACGCCGAACACGAAGACGTCGGAAGAGGATATTCGCGCCGACATCGCGCGGGCGCGGGCACGCCACATCGCCGTCTGCGACAACGAATTCGACCCCGGCATCCTCTCCTACGCCTGCGCCGTTCTCGATCCGCGCACCAACGAGCCCTATGCGATGGCCATCTTCGGCCTGGCCGAGCGCTTCGGAACCGTCAGTTCCGCCACCGTGGAGACGCAGCTCATCAATGCTGCGGAACGATTGCGCCGCGGCCTGCAGGCGCATTGACCGTTGTTTCGCGTATTCTGGATTACGGAAAAAACTTGCAAAAAACAGAATATTCTGTTCTCTGCAATTGTCGTCCCCTGACGGCTTTTCCGATGCTGGAGATGCGGCGTGGCTGGTGCCGAATGGCCCCGAATTGACAGGTTGGACGACCCGGAGCCGGTCGTTTCTCCCCTGTGGGGCCGCTATCTCTTGGCGCACTGGCTGGATGACTGTCTTCTTGTGACGCTCGACGACCCTTCGGGACGCGCCAACAAGACCTCCGACCTGTTCAAGACCGAGTTCGACGCGCTGCTGCATGCGCTCGAGACCGGCTTGGCGCCCGCCGGCCTGCTGTTCCAGTCGGCCAAGCCGTCCTTCGGGGTCGGTGGCGACATCGGCCAGGTTCTCGGCTACGCGGAGCGCGGCATCGAGGCCAGCATGGCCGATTCCGAAGCGATCAAGTCGCTCTTTCGGCGCCTGGAGAAACTTCCCTGTCCCTCGGTTGCGCTGCTGGAGGGCACAGCCGCCGGCGGCGGCTGGGAACTGGCGCTTGCCTGCAACGCGCGGTTCTGCATCGCAGGCGGCTCCATCAGACTCGGACTGCCGGAAGTCGAGTTCGGCCTCGTTCCCGGCGCCGGCGGCATGCTCAGGCTGCCGCATCTGGTCGGGCTGGAAAGCGCAGGCCGGCTGATCGCGGGCGCGGCCATGCTCTCGCCCGAAGAGGCATTCGCCTGCGGTCTCCTGACCGGAGTGGCCGCCGATGGCGCAGCCCTGCTCCGCGCCGCACTAGACTGGCTCGGACAGCGGCCTGATCCGCGCCGCCCATGGGATCGGCCCGGCTATGACATTACCCCCTTCCCATCTTATCCCGGCCCTGTCGCGGGTGCGCCCGGTGCGCAGGCTGCACCCCGCGCACTGGCGGCGCTGGCGGCTATCGCCCATGTCCCCTTCGAGGAGGCCGGACGCATCGAGAGCCGCTGCTTCGCCGAATGCGCCACGTCGGACGAGGCCCGCGCGCTCGTCGGCCTCGGCTTTTACGACCGCAACCGGCTTCGCCAGGCGACGGACGACGAACGTGCCGCCCTGGCACGGGTCGGCCGGCGCCTGGGCTGCGTGAAAGAGCGGCTGACGCTACCGAGGACACCCAACCCGGATGAGGCGGAATGCCTGGCCTTCGCTCAGGCCGCCGAGGCGTTGCGCATCCTCCGCGAGGAGATCGCCTTGCCGGCGGCGATCGTCAACGTCGCCTCCGTCGAGCAGGCGGGTTTTCCGAGCCGGACCGGCGGTGTGCTGCGCTTCATCGCCGGGATGGGCATGCAGGCCTTCCTGGCGCGCGCCGACACGCTCGCGCGCCACTTCGGCGCTCCGTTCCACATCGACATCGCCGCGGACGATGCCGCGCGCCTGCTCTCGGACGCCGAGAGCCGAAATCATCAAGGGGAAACAGGATGAAACGACTTCTCAGCACCGGCCTCAACGCGGGCTCCGACACGGTTGTCGAGGTTGTCGGCGGCAAGGGTGCCTGGTTCGAACTGGCCGACGGGCGCAAGGTGCTCGACGGCTCGAACTCCGCCGGCGTGCTCGGCCACGCGCATCCCGACATGGTCGAGACGATCCGGCGCGCCGCCGAATACCCGGCGGTGAGCGAAGGCTGGTTCTTCCGCGAGCGCGAGAGGTCCGCCGAGGACCTGATCGACATCGCCTTCGCCGAGGAAAAGGATTGGATCGGCGCGGTCCGTTTCGGACTGTCCGGCAGCGAGATCAACGATCTCGCCCTTTCGCTTGCGCAGGCGGTCACCGGCCGCTCGGCGATTGCGACCCGCGAGCGCGCCTATCACGGCCTGACGGGGCTCGCGCGCGAGGTGACCGTGCAGCCGCAATGGCATGGCGGGTTGTCGAAGATGTCGGGCGGCGTCAGCCTGCCGGCCCGCGCTGCCGATACGCGCATCATCGCAGCTCCGACCGGTTCCCTATGGGGCGAGCGCGTTCGTGACCTCGAGCCCGAAGGCCAGGCCGAGGTCGAGGCGAAGCTGGCAGGCGCCGCGGCCATCATCATCGACTACAGCCAGGGCGGCATCTATCACGACGCCGGCTGGCAGGACATGGTCGCGGGTGCGGCACGCAACACGCAGACCCTGTGGATCGCCGACGAGGTCATCACCGGGGGCGGCCGCAGCGGGCGCTGGTTCGCATTCCAGGGCGGCGAGACCCGCCCTGACATCGTCACGATGGGCAAGTCGCTCGCCGGCGGCATCGCCCCGATCGGCGCCGTGATCCTGTCGAAGGAGATGGTCGAAAAACTCGACGGCGCAGCCTGGCAGGCCTATAGCACTTTCCGTGGCCATCCGATCGCGATGGCCGGCGTGCGCGCCTATCTCCGCGTCATCAAGCGCGACCGGCTGATCGAGCGCGCCGCGGAACTCGCGGCGATGATCGCGCCGCGCCTCGTCGCGATCGCCGAGAAGCATCCGAGCGTCGCCAGGGTCGACGGTCGCGGCATGCACTGGACGATCGAACTCCACGGCCCCCACTGGAAGGACTGGCGCGCCGACACGTCGGCCGTTCCGGTCGCCTCGCGCGTCTCCGGCCGGGCCTTCGACAATGGCGTGGTCATCGGCACGAGCGGCGAGGAGACGTCACTGTTCCTGGCGCCGCCGCTGATCGTCTCGGATGCCGAGATGAACCAGATCCTCGACGTGCTCGACGACGCCCTGTCGGTCGCCGACGAGGCACTCGCCGGCCGTTCGGCCTGAACCGAAATTACAATCTTCAAGGGAGAGCTTCGATGAGCGAAGAAGACCAGATCCGTGCCGTCCTCAAGGACTATTTCGACGGCCTCTATTTCGGCGACATGACGCGTTTCTCAAGCGCCTTCCATCCGGCCTGCCGCCTGTTCACGGTGGCTGACGGCGCAGTGCAGACCATCGACTACGCGCCCTATATGGAGCGCTGCGCCGGACGCAAGGCACCGGTCGAAAGCGGCGAACCGCAGGTGGCAGAGATCATCGATCTGACCGTCTCAACCTCCGACACCGCCCACGCACGCGTCCGCGACGCGTTCCCGCCGCGCACCTTCGTCAACGAACTCAGCCTGGCGAAATCGGAAGGCTCCTGGAAAATCGTCTCGAAGCTCTACCACGCCTTCACTTGATCCGGTCGACCTCGAGCGGGTTAAAGCAGTTGTCCGGCTGGGACGCCGTAAACCTGGTGCTTTTGCCTGCGACCGCGATAACGGCTTCAATTCTGCTCCTTCTGCTTTACCGTGAGCACCACCATGTCTGAGATTCAAAGCTTCCATCACGCCGCCCACTGGGGCCGCTTCTCGGTGCTGACGCAGGACGGGCGGATCGTGCAGGTCGAGCCGGCGGACGACGATCCGGCACCATCCGGCATCCTGCGTTCGGTCGCCGAATGGGTCGACCCGACACACCGCATTTCGCAGCCGATGGTCCGCAAGGGATGGCTGGAAAACCGCTCCCGCACCGGCCGCGGCGCGGAAGAATTCGTGCCCGTCGACTGGGACACCGCGCTCGGCCTGGTGGCGTCGGAGATCACCAGGGTGGCGAAGAACCACGGCAACGCCTCCATCTTCGGCGGCTCCTACGGCTGGACGAGTGCGGGCCGCTTCCACCACGCGGCCACGCTCCTGAAGCGCACCCTCAACCTCGTCGGTGGCTATACCGGCCATGTCGACACCTACAGCGTCGGGGCCGGCGCCGTGATCGTGCGCCATGCTCTCGGCTCGCCGGATGCATTCATGGGCTACGGGACGTCGCTGGAAAACGTCATCCGCCACGGCGAGACACTGCTGGTGTTCGGGGCGCTCGCGCCGCGCACCGCGCAGAACGAATCCGGCGGAGTCTCCAAGCACCTGCTCGACGAGAAGCTGCGCAAGATCACGGCCGAGGGCATCAAGGTGATTCACGTCTCGCCGCTGCGCGAGGACGTTCCCGATCATGTCGGGGCCGAATGGTGGGCGATACGCCCCAACACCGACACCGCCCTGATGCTGGCGCTCGCCTGCGAGATCGTCGCAGCCGGCCGGTATGACGCGGAGTTCCTCCGGCGCTGCTGCAGCGGCAGCGACCTCTATCTCGCCTATCTGCGCGGCGAGAGCGACGGCGTGCCGAAGAGTGCGGAATGGGCATCGGCAATCACCGGCCTGCCGGCGGAGCGCATCCGCGAGCTCGCACGGCTCGTATCGGACACCCGGACGATGATCACCGTCAGCTGGGCGCTGCAGCGCGCGCATCACGGCGAACAACCCTTCTGGGCTGCCCTTGGTCTGGCGGCCGTCGCCGGCCAGATCGGCACGCCCGGCGGCGGCGTCGGCTACGGCTACGGCTCCCTTGGTGCTGTGGGCATCCACAACACCGCTTCGAAGTCGCCGGCGATGAGCGAGGGGCGAAAGCCGATCCGCAGCTTCATCCCCGTTGCGCGCATCACCGACCTTTTGACCCGCCCCGGCGAGACCTTCACCTATGAGGGGGAGACACTCACCTACCCGGACATTCGCCTCGTCTACTGGGCGGGCGGCAATCCCTACCACCACCATCAGGACCTCAACCGCCTTCGCCAGGCTTGGGAACGGCCGGAGACCATCATCGTCCAGGACCCGCTGTGGACCGCGACGGCGCAGCGCGCCGACATCGTACTGCCGGCGAGCACCTCGCTGGAGCGCAACGACATCGCCGGACATCGGCGCAGTTCCCGGCTGATGGCGATGCACCGCACCGTCCAGCCTGTTGGCCAGTCGCGCGGCGACTTCGACATCTTCCGCCATCTCAGCCGCCTGCTCGGCGTCGAGGAGGCCTTCACCGAGGGCCGCGACGAGATGGGCTGGATCGAGCATCTCTACAACCTCTCCCGACAGGACGCCGCGCGCTTCTCCGCGGAGCTGCCGTCGTTCGAGGAATTCTGGCGGCGCGGCTATGTCGACGTTCCGTCCTTCGACGAGGACATGACCTATCTCGAGGCGTTCACCGCGGATCCGGAGAACAACCCGCTCGGCACCGAGAGCGGCCGCATCGTCCTCGGCAGCGAGGCGCTGGCGCGCTTCGCCCATGCCGATTCGCCGCCGCATCCCGCCTGGATCGAACCTGTGGAATGGCTGGGCGGCGAAACGGCGGCGCGCCACGGCTTCCATCTCATCTCGCACCAGCCGCGCACGCGCCTGCACAGCCAGCTCGACTACGCCCTGAACAGCCGCGAGGGAAAGACGGCCGGCTACGAGACGGCGATCCTCAACCAGGCAGACGCCGCCCGGCTCGAGGTCAAGGATGGCGACGTGATCCGCATCTTCAACGACCGCGGCGCCTGCCTGGCGGGCGCCACGGTCAGCGCGGACGTCCGCGAATCCGTCATCGTCCTGCCAACGGGGGCCTGGTATCTGCCGCAAGACGAGTCGGAGCGCCCGCTCGACCTGTCGGGCAACCCCAACGTGCTGACCATCGACATCCCAAGCTCGGCCTTCGGCCAGGGCTGCAGCGCGCACACCTGTCTCGTCAGCGTCGAACGGTACGATCCGCAATGAATGGTGCGTTTCGACGGACCAGACGACCTTACCGCTAGCTGCTCGATACCAAAGACCTTCGCCGGCAAGGTCCAGCAAAAATGAATCGCATCCGACGCCCATTGCACGTGTGCGTGGGCATCCGGTCAGAGCGAAGTGCCGAACGGTGGCACCGGCGCGCCGGGCGTTCACGCGACAGGACACCAGTCGACCCGGCGATGTCTTGCCGTCGGCTTCCACCATCTGCGCCGCCGAAGCGGAGCGTGGTCGGGGCTTCCATCGAGAACGCATTCACCGTCGACAGGAGGCTTCAATGTTTCTTGTCCTATTGCCCGAGTTTTTCTCGTTTGATTGTTCCGCCGTCGCGCAGCACCGTCGCCTCAAGTCCCGCCGTTCCACATCACGGCTGACCAGGACAGACATTCAGTCGAGAGGTAGCGATGTTCACGATCCATGAAATGCCGCGGCAGGTCGACCCTGAAACCGTCGCCCTCCTTGAGCGGGCGGAAACCGGCACAATCGGCCATTTCTTCCACTCGGGTTTTGTCGATCGCGGCATCGCGGCAATTCTGCCTGACGCGCGTGTCGCGGGGCACGGCCGTCACGGTCCGGACGCCTCATGCGGATTCCACGATCATCCACTACGTCACCAAACTGATCCGCCCGGGCGACTTCCTGGTCGTCGAGCGATGCGGCGACACGCGCCACGCCTGTTTCGGCGGCGCCGTAGGCCACGCCATGAAGATTGCTGGCCTCAAGGGAGCCGCGATCGACGGCCCCGCGACCGATCTGGGGGAACTGCGCCGCATAGGACTGCCCGTCTGGTGCCGCGGCCCCTCATCGATCACTACAAAGCTGATGGGACTGGATGGCGCGATAAACGTCCCAGTGACGGTCGGCGGACAGGTTATACGGCCGGGCGACGCCATCCTGGCGGATGAGAGCGGAGTGGTCGCGCTGGATCCGGCCGCCGCAGCCGCAATCGCCCTCGAGGCGATCGCTGACCAGGAGGACGAGCAGCTATTGCTCGATCGGCTGCGCAACGGCGAACACCTGCCGGACATCACTGGAGCGACCGAGATGGTCGAGAGAATGCTTTCCGGCGTTTGAAGCCCTTCGCCCGAGACTTGCGCCGCCGCTGGCTTGATCCGGCGGCTTCGTCATGCCCAGGAGACCAGGATGGCAACGAGAACCGGCTGGAATTTTCACGAACTCTATCTGTGGCATGACACCGGCAATGCGGCGACCTGGTATCCGCCCGGCCTCGCGATCGAACCCGGCGAACACGCCGAGAACCCCGCCACCAAGCGTCGCTTCAAGAATCTGATGGAGGTGTCGGGCCTTGCCGACCGGCTCGTGCGCATAGATGCGGCGCCGTTGGATGCGGACGATCTCGCCCTCTTCCATACGCGTGACTACATCGCCCGCATCAAGGCGCAAAGTGACGCCGGCGGCGGCGACGCCAGCTACCTCACCCCATTCGGAAAAGGCGGCTACGAGATCGCATGCCTCTCGGCAGGTGGAACATATGCAATCATGGATGCCGTCCTGTCGGGAACCGTCGACAACGCCTATGCGCTCGTTCGGCCACCTGGCCACCATGCCGAACGGGACAGGGGTCTGGGCTTCTGCCTGTTCGGCAATGTTCCGATCGCAATCCTGAAGGCGCGACGCAAACACGGTTTCCTGCGCATCGCGACCGTCGATTGGGACGTGCACCATGGCAACGGTACGGAGCAGGCGTTTTATGAGGATCCCGGCGTGCTCACGATCTCGATCCATCAGGACCGGCTGTTCCCAGGCAACAGGGGCGCCCGCGAAGATCGTGGCGCCAATGCCGGACTGGGCTTCAACCTCAACGTTCCGCTGTCGCCCGGCTGCGGCCACGGCGCCTATGTCGCCGTTTTCGAGCAGATCGTGCTGCCCGCTCTGGAGCGCTACCAGCCGGAGGCGATTGTAGTGCCGTCGGGTTTCGACGCCGCGGCGATAGATCCGCATGCGGCCGTATGCTGCTGCACAGCGAGACATATCGGACCATGACGCAGCTGCTGAAGCAGGCGGCCGAGCGGCTGTGCGGCGGAAAGCTCATCATGTCGCATGAGGGCGGCTATTCCGCGTCGCATGCGTTCCCTATTGCGGGCTGGCCGTGATGGAAGAGCTGAGCGGGTTCCGAACGGGCATAGACGATCCGTTCCTGGGCACGCTGAAAGGCTATGTCGGGCAGGAATTGCAGCCCTGGCAGATCTCGGAAATCGAGAAGGCTGCCGAGCTGGTTGAGCTTATCCCCTGTTGAAACGAAGGCGGCGCGGCGGATGTGGAACGACAAAGGCCCGAAGCTCTGCTTCGGGCCTTTTCTTCATCTCCCGACGGAGAGAAGTCCTATTTCTTGATCGACACGCCCCAGGCGCGCGGGCGATCGAGCGGCCACGACTGGTAGCCCTCGATGCGCTTCGAAACGGCTTCGATGACCGGGAAATAATACATTCCGAGGATCGGAACCTGCTCGGCCATCAGGTTCTGCAGCTCGATCAGATATTTCTTACGCTCATCGAAATCGGCGGTGTCGCTTGCCTTGAAGTAGAGCTCGAGAGCCTTGGCGTCACCCCACTGGTAGCTGGAGAACTTGCTCTTGTCGCCGGTGAACATGCCGTAGAGCACGATCGGATCAGGCCGCCCGGAATAGCCGAAGGACTGCATCTGGAAGCTTCCCGAGAAGAAGTTGTCCAGCTGCGCGGCCCAGTCGACAACGTCGAGCTGGATATTGATCCCAGCCATCGACAACATCGCCTGGATCACGACGGAATTGTCGTCAATCCCCTGGTAGCGCTGGTTGGTCTGCATCTTGATCGGCTCGCCTTTGTAGCCGACCTCGGCCAGCAGCGCCTTCGACTTTTCGAGGTCGTATTCGGGCCAGCTCGAGATGAACGCCTCGTCGAAATACGCACTAGACTGAGGAACACCCGACGGGTTGAACTCGGCCATGCCCACCGTCTGTGATTCAGCGAACTGGCGGAAGTCGATCGCATGGGCGATCGCCTTGCGCATGCGCACATCGGAAAGCAGGGGATCGTTGGTCTGGATCAGCATCGCCGTCAGCGACAGGCCGGGGGAGGAAAGCACGTCCGCGCCCTTCGACTTCATCTCCTCGATGCGTCGCGGCGACACGGTGGACACCACGTCGACCTGCCCAGCGTAAAGTGCCGTCTCCGCCGCCGTCTTGTCGGGAATGATCATGAAGCGGGCTTCGTCGACATAGGCGGTGCGATCGCCCGAATGACCGTCGCGTGGGCCCTTGGCCGGAACGTATCCATCGAAGCGCTCAAGTGAGATATACTGCTCCTTGCGCCATTCCTTCAGCTTGAAGGGACCGGAGCCGATGGCTGAGTTCTCGATCCAGTTGCCGCTCGCGTCGACGTTTTTCGGGCTGGCGAACCAGGCATTACAGACCGGATCTGCCAGACGGACGAGAAACTGGTTGCTGGGCGCTTCAAGTTTGAAGACAAGCGACTCGTCCGACGGAGCCTCGACCGACACCACCTTCACGCCGCGCGCGCCGTCGAAGCTCGGAATGCAGAGCCAGGTGGAGCCCTCGCCGGTCATGCGGCGCTCCCAGAGCCATTTGAAATCCGCGGCGACCACCTTGTCGCCGTTGGAGTAGGTGGCGCCTTCCTTGAGCTTGAACGTATAGGTCTTGCCGTCTTCCGAGATTTCCCAGCTGTCAGCGGCGGCCGGTCCGATAGTCAGGTCGTTCTTGAACGCCACGAGCGGATCGAAGAGGTGATAGAGGACCGAGTCCGTGTTGTTGTCCGTCTTGCTCGCATCGAGGCTGCGGATGTCGGCCGTCAGCGTGATGTTGAGCGTTCCTCCCTTTTCCTGAGCCTGCGCCAGGGACGTCGTCATCAAGGCTGCCGCCCCGAGCGCAATCCAAAGTGATCTTCTCATCATTGTCATCTCCAGTTGTTCCGTTCCGCTATCTTGTTGTCCGCATCGAGCGCGCGGAGACCGCTCGGATTTGGTTTCAGGATAAGGCTCCCAAGACATGATGAGCCGCGACCGGGATCCGTTCGCGAACGTTCGATATGAGGTCGAGGTCCAGCGTGGCGCAGGCCGAGCCGACACCGTCCGAACACTGGGCGACGACATGTCCCCATGGATCGACGATCATCGAGTGTCCCCAGCACCAGAACTTGCCGTCGTCATGGGACAGCGTCTGGCCAGGAGCGACGATGTAGGTCTGTGTCTCTATCGCGCGAGCGCGCAGGAGCACTTCCCAGTGGTCCTTGCCCGTCATCAGGGCGAACGCCGCCGGCACGACGATGACATCGGCGCCCCGGTCGCGCAAAGCGCGGAACAGTTCTGGGAAGCGGATATCGTAGCAGATTGCGCAACCCACCGTTACCGCGCCGACATTGAAGGTGACGATGTCCTCGCCACGCGCAATCGTCTCGGACTCGCGATAGGCCGTGCCATCGGGAGAGTCGATGTCGAACAGATGCATCTTGCGATAGCGGGCGAGTTCGAGGCCGTCCGGGCCGAACACCACGCTGGTATTGTAGTAGGCTCCGTCCGCCCTCTCGACCATCGAGCCGCAATGGATCGTGGTTTCGAACTCGCGTGCGAGCCGCGAAATCTGCCTGTAGCCCTGCCCCTCGGGAAACACCTCGCCCGTCGAACGGATGAATTCGCGGTCGCCACCGATCGAGGCAAAGTATTCTGGGAGCACCACGAGATCGGGTTCGTCGCGCGCCATCAGCGTCGTGATCAGTCTCTCGGCCTGTGCGAGATTTTCCGACTTGTCCCTCTGCGAATTCATCTGAACGATACCGACTTTCACGCTCTGCCTCCTGCCTGGAACAGTGGCAGTCTGGTCGTGCGCGAGCCGGCCCTCAAACGAGAAAAGTAGCGAACTCCGAAACAGAAAAATCTATCGGCCATCACTTGTGCCTTTCCGCTCGAACACGCCGGGACGGATAGCTTCCGCTGCTGCCTCGAATGCGATCGAGGCGATGGCGCGGACGACGGGACTGTCGTTCTGTTCGACATAGCTGAGATGATGGACCAGCGCCGGGAACGCCGGCTGCACATCGAGCGCCTCGAGCGTGCCGGCGGCCAGATGCTGCTCGACCACAAGCCGAGGCAGGGCCGCGACGCCGAAGCCGTCGACTGTCAGCGCCATCATCGTGATCAGCGAATTGACGTTCGAGATCGGACTTGCCGCGAGGCCGGCATCCGCGAGTTGGCGAAGCAGCATCAGGTGCGGCGGACTTTCACGCGAAAAGGTCATCAGCGAGCGTGGCAGCAGGTCTGCAAGCCCCAGCGTTCCACGCCCGGACAGACCCAGCGAGGGACTGGCCACCCAGACTGACTCGAACGAGCCGAAATCCAGATTGACCACCCGGCTTGCCTCGATCGGCCCCATTGCGATTGCGACGTCGATCCGGCGCTCGACCAAGCCACGCGCGATGTTGGCGCTGGTCTCGATCTGCAGATCGAGCGTGATACCCGGAAAACGCTCGCGTACCCTGCCGATGATCCGCGGCAGCATGGTGTGCGATATGACGTCGTTTGTCCCGATGCTGATCGTTCCCTCGAGCCTGCCCGGATCGGCAATCGCCAGACGGAACGCGCCGACCGCGAGCATTATCTCTTCGGCCCTTGGCACCGCCTGCCGGCCTATGGGCGTCAGCGTGACGGCACGGGGATCTCGATCGAAGAGCGTAACGCCGAGTTCGTCTTCGAGCGTCGCGACCCGGTGGGAGACCGCAGCCTGCGTGGCGCCGAGCCGCTCGGCGGCCGCGCTGAACGAACCCAGGCGAGCCACCCAAAGAAACGTCTCGATGAACCTCAGGTTCATGGGCGATTTCCTTGCCGGCGTCGCCGGCGTTCCTAACCTACCGGCGTCGAGTTTCAGGCAGAGCAGATGGCCTTCATCATTGCGATGACACGCTGGTCGAGCTTGTCATCGATCGGCATAGGCTCCGAAGACTGACGCACGACCACCGTCTGCGAAGCTCTGTCGATCCAGAGGCACTGGCCATGGATGCCCATCGCGGCCAGAGCGCCCGTGCCGGTTTCGTACCAGTAGGCCAGGTAGCTTCCGCCGGGATAAAGCAGGCGCTGGTCGCCGCTCGCCCAGACCTCTCGGTTGCCGCCTGCCCACAGCCGCTCGACGAATCCGTTCGGCAGGACATCGTCCCCACCGACCCTCACCAGGTCGCCAAGCCGCGCCAGGTCGCGCGCCGTGACGGAAATGCCGCCGGAGGAACGAGGATTGCCCGCGCGGTCGACGGTGATGAAACCATCCGTGTGCGCGCCCATTGGCTTCCAGATCCGTTCGCTCAGCAGATCCGCGTAGCGCTTGCCCGAGGCGATTTCGACGACGATGCCGGCCATATCGGCATTGGGCGAACGATAGGCGTGGCGCGTACCATGTCCGTGCGCGGCGCGAGGCAGCCGGCAGAACAGTTCGCGAAGCGTCAGTGTAGCCTCGTCTGCCCGCTCCGGTTTCCAGAGCATTGCGCGACGATACCGGTCGAAGTCTCCGGTCGCGTCGAGGTAGCTTTCCTCGAATTCCACCGCCACGGTCATGTTGAACAGGTCATAGAGGGTCAGGTCGTCATAGGCCGAACCGGCCGCTTCAGGCACGAAATCGGTGACCATCTGGTCGAACGACAGCTTGCCTTCCTCCTCCAGGATTCCAGCCAGAAGACCGGTAAATGACTTTGAGATGGAAAAGACGAGATGCGGGCGGAAGGGTGTTGTGTGGGGTGCATACCATTCCGCGACCACCTTGCCCTCGCGCATCACGACAAGCGCATCGCTGTGGCTTTCAGCAAGGAAGTCAGGAAGCCGGCGCTCTTCTCCCGCAACGTTTGCGACCTGCAGATCCGCGAAGCCGCCGAGTTCGACAACTGGCGCCTCCTGCCTCCGCACACCTTCGATCTGGGCGGACGGCACGAACTCCGCTACGTGCTGGAATGCCCAGGCGGAATAAGGTCGCATGCGCCAATTGTTCAGGTCGATATCAGCGCGTCGAAACTGTGTAGCAGCGTTCATTCTTGCCCTCTCGAAATCCCACCCGCATATCGATATAGTGCGATCGCAGATCGCGCAATATGCTAAGATGAAAGTGTTCGGTTATTGGATTGAACGTGCTGGCAATGAACGATTAAGTCGGATTCTCGGAACGCCGAGCCGGCGACTAAACTGAATTTGAAGATCCGAGCTGCCGCCCGGATTCATACCGAACCAGGCCTTGAGGAGACAGCATGTCGGTCGCCGTTGACAACCCCCGTGACCCGAGAAATCCGGGGGCGCCCATTATCCCGCGAACCGAATGGGATCTCCCGCCTCATCATCGCTGGACGTTCCAGCACATCCGCGAAATGACTGCGACGGCGCAGATCTGGCGGGGCAACTACGGCGCGCGAATCCTGCCTTCGGCAACGACCGACCTAGCGGGTGTCGGCTACGATTTCGCCGGGCAACGTCGCACCGTCGGGCAATATCTCGACGCCTCCTTCACCGACGGCTTCCTTGTCCTGCATCGCGGGCGGATAGTCATGGAAGACTACCGCAACGGGATGAAGCCGCACGGCACCCACCTTGCCATGTCGGTCACCAAATCTGTGGTAGGGACGCTGGTCGGCATCCTGGCCGGCGAGGGAGCGATCGATGTCGCCGCGCCTGCGACGCGCTACTTGCCGGAACTCGAGGCCACCGCCTATCGCGGCGCAACGGTCAAACATCTCCTCGACATGACCAGCGGAACGGTCTTCGACGAGTCCTATACGACGCCTGGCTCGCATATGCAGAAGATCGACCAGGCCTGTGGCTGGAAGGTCTACACGAGGCAGGACTGGCCGCGAACCATGTGGCAGCTTATCCTCACGCTCGATGAAAAGGAGCGGGAACATGGCGAACTGTTTCGCTATCGCTCCATCGAAACCGACGTGCTCGGCTTCCTCGTCGAGCGGGTCGCTGGACAATCGCTCGCCGAGCTTGTCAGTGAAAAGATCTGGCAGCCGATGGGGGCTGAGGAAGATGCCTACATTACCGTGGACGACGCTGGCGCTGCCCTTGCGGATGGGGGCCTCTGCGCCACGCTGCGGGATTTCGGCCGCTTCGGCCTGCTGCTTGTCGAGGAGGGTGCGTGCAACGGGCGGCAGATCGTTCCGTCGTCCTGGATCGAAGCCAGCCGCACCGGTGACCGGTCTCTCTTCCAGGGCATCTATCGCAGCGTGCTGCCGGACGGTGCCTATTCCAACCAGTTCTGGATCGAAGACAGCGAGCGTCGCTGCCTATGGGCGCGCGGCATCTTCGGTCAGTCGATCTACGCCGACCCGGAGGCGGAACTGGTGATCGTCAAGCTCTCGACATGGCCGGACTTCTCCTCGGCGGACCTGTCGCTCGAACTTCTCGCCGCAATGCACGCCATCCGAAACGAGCTTGCCGGCTGAACGCAGACGGGCCGGAGCATCGCCCCGGCCCGCCGCTGCGAGCTGATCTGCTCCAGTCAGGCCGCCCGTCGCAACTCTGCCTCCGCGCGATCCAGCGCATTCGCCAGGCGCTCGCATGCCATGTCGACATGCTCGCGGGTCCAGACCAGCGGCGGCGACATGATGATCGTGTCGCCTACAGCGCGAACCATGAGCCCGTTGGCTATCGACCAGTCGCGTACCTTATCTCCCGCGCCGTCCGGCTTGAAACGGCTTCGGTCGGTCTTGTCCTTGACGATTTCGATCGCCGCCATCAATCCGATCGAGCGCGTTTCACCGACCAGCGGATGTCCGCCGATACGCTCTGCAAGCGCGGCGGCGAGATAGGGACCCGTGTCGTCGCGGACGCGGTCGATCAGGCCTTCACGCTCGATGATCTCCAGGTTCTTGAGAGCGACGGCGCAGGCCACGGGATGCCCCGAATAGGTATAGCCGTGATAGAACTCGCCGCCCTTGTTGATCAAAGTCTCCGCAATGCGGTCGCCGACAAGCAAGGCCGACAGCGGCTGGTAGCCGGAGGTGAGCGCCTTGGCGGTCGTGATCGTGTCAGGCTTTATCTCGAAGGTCTGGCACGCAAACCACTCGCCGGTGCGGCCATAGCCGGTGATGACTTCATCGATCATCAGCAGCACGTCGTATTTCGCGCAGATCCGCTGAATCTCGGGCCAATAGCTGGCCGGTGGGATCTTGACGCCCCCGGCGCCGAGGACCGGCTCGCCGATGAAGGCAGCGACGTTTTCCGCCCCCGCTTCAAGGATCGCCGTCTCCACAGCTCGCGCAGCACGCAACCCGAAATCGTGGTCGCTTTCGCCTGGCAGCGCCAGCTCGAACGCATAGGGCGGCATCACATGCACGATGCCAGGCACGGCACCATAGAGCTGGCCATGCATGTGCTCCATGCCGCTGAGGGACGCCCCGGCGACCGACGAACCGTGATAGGCTGATTTGCGCGAGATGACGATCCGCTTCGAGGGCTTGCCCTCCAGGGTCCAGTAGTGTCGCACAAGGCGCAGCGCAGTGTCGTTGGCTTCCGATCCCGAGGAGCCGTAGAATACCTGATTGACGTTCGCAGGGGCGAGTTCGGCCAGCTTGCCGGACAACAGTACCGGCGTCGGCGTCGTGCAGCGGAAGAAGGAATTGTAGAACGGCAACTCCTTCATTTGCTCATAGGCGGCGCGCGCCAGTTCTTCGCGGCCGTAGCCGACATTGACGCACCACAAGCCGGCCATGCCGTCGAGGATCTCGTTGCCGTCGACGTCGTAGACGAAGGGTCCGTCGGCCCGCACAACCATCCGTGCACCCGTGGCACGCAATTGCTTGTGGTCGGTGAACGGATGCAGGTGGTGCGCCGAATCGATCGTCTGCAGCGCTTCGCGCGTAAAGTTCTGACAGGTCATTTTCTCTTCCTTCCTGTTGTCACGATGGGTTCAGGAAGAAACGTCAGGCGGTGAATAGCCGATGCGGGCACACAGGCGCAGGAGCTCGGCCCGCCGCGTGCGCGGCGAGGATGTAATGGCAAAGGCCGGTGCCGACGGATTGAAATAGCCGTCACGCATGTGGCTTGCCGTGGCGCCAGTAGCCCATCATCGTCAGGCGGCGGCGATCTATCGCGCGCTCCGACACGAAGTGAGTGCGGATCCGACTGACCGCGGCGGTCTCGCCCGCGACCCAGCCGTAGAATCCACCGCTTGTCTGCTCCGCCCTGTCCCAAAGAATGTCCTTGTCGACGTTCACGGCCGCCAGATTGCCGGGTGAGGCGGCGCCCGCGCTGGCTGGGACCTCTGCACCAAGCGCGGCCTCGATCATCAGCGAGCCATAGGCATGGCCAGCGGGCTCCCGCGCCATCCAACGCAGGTCGAGGCCGTCCCAACTCGGCATGCGCTGCGCGTCGGCCGCCAGCGGCACCTCGACCGAAACCTGCGCCCGGGGCTTTACCGACCATGTCGCGATCTGCTCGAGAATGCCGGCGATTGCCGGCAACGCTGTTTCGTCGCCTATGATAAGAAGGTCAGTTAGCCCGTCTGGCGGTTCCCAATCGAAGCCGCCAATCGCCCCGTCATAGCCACCGTTCGGCGCCGATATCTGCAGACTGTCCCCCAACGAAGCAGCCATAGCCCAGCGAGAGGCCGGGCCATTATCGCCGTGGACGACGAAGTCGACGGTCAGCCGCTGTGCCGCGGCATCAACCGCACGGATTGTATAGGTCCGCATCGGCGCACGCTCGCTCGGCGGCGCGGACTTGTAGAGCTGATACCAGTCCGGCCGGTTGGGTATCGCCGGCGGCGCGCCATCCTCGTGCGGAAAGAACAACTTGATGCGCTGGTCTGGCGCGAGCGTTGTCATCGCGGACAGATCGGGACCACCGAACACAAGACGTGCCATGTTGGGCGTCAGGAGATGGCGCTCGACCAGATGGGCGTCGAATATCCGATATGCACTGCTGCTCATGGCTATTTCATCTCAGACCGAGCAGCCTGGCGCGCTCTGCAACCTCTGCCACGCGCGCTGCGTTCGAGGCGGCAATCGACCCGTCGGCATTCCAGAGGCTGTTTTCGAACCCGACGCGCACCTTGCCTCCGGCACGCATCGCAGCCTCCAGACAATCGCTCTCTCGGCGACCGAACGCGCAGATCATCCAATCCGGCGCATCCAGCAGCCGGCCTGCCGCCTCCAGGAATGGAGCGAGGTCGTCAGGACTGCTTTCCTGATTCACGGAGTAGCGACCGAGCACATAAATCACCGGGGGCCGGCCTGGTGTCACCACGTCCCGCGCGATCAGATCCGAAAGACGTTCGATATCGGCCACATCGTAGAGGATATGCTGCACGTCGATGCCTTCATCGCCGCACATGGCATAGAATTCACGGGCTGCGCCCTCATCCGCGCCGACCGGGATCAGTTCTCGAATGGCCGCTGAAATGGCGGGAGGGTTAAGAGTCCGCACCAGCCGCATCTGCTCGTCCGCGCTGTAGATGCCAACGGCTTCTGTCGAGATTTGTACGGCCATCTGCGGCACGCGCTCCGCGAGAACCTCGATCAGTTCGCGATAAGCGCCTGCATCGAGCAGATGACCGCCGCCGGCATCGCGCACATGCGCATGGATCGCTCCAGCACCCGCCTTCCAGCAGGCCTCGGCAGCATCGACGATCTCGCTGACCGTCATCGGCAGTTCAGGGTGATCAGCCTTGGTGCGCCGCGCGCCGGTGGGCGCGACCATGACGAGCGGCAGCGTGCTCATTGCCGTCCCTCGCTCGCTTCGTCCTCCGCCATGAGACGCAGCAGTCCGATCAGCAGGCGATCGCGCCTCGTCTTGAGCTCTTCCATGGAGCGGCCGGCCACTTCACGGTCCATGCCTTCGATCAGCTTGCGCTTCGTCTCCTCATCGAGCCGCGGAGTGCCGAGCGAGGCCCAACGGGCTTCCTGCGCGGGACCGAGGTGTTCGATATAGGCGCGCAAACCACCCTCGCCGCCACCGAGGTGAAAAAGCATGTGTGGGCCATCGATCGCCCATCGCAGGCCGGGACCGTGCCGCACCGCTCGATCGACGTCCTCGACGGAGGCGATGCCCTCCGCGACGATGTTCACCGCCTCGCGCCAGAGCGCGGCATTGAGCCGGTTGGCAAGGTGCCCGACAGCCTCGCGCGCCACCCGCACCGGCGTCTTGCCGATGCCCTCGAAGAATGAATAGGCAGCGTCGATCGCAGCCGGCGCGCCTCGCTCCCCGCCGACAAGTTCGACCAGCGGCACCAGATGCGGCGGATTGAACGGATGCGCAACGATGACGCGCTGGGGGCTGGCGCATTGCGCCTGTAGCGCACTTGCCGGAAACGACGAGGTGCTGGACCCGATCACCACATCAGCCGGCAATCCGGCATCGATCCTGGCGAGCAGTTCCTGCTTGAGCGCAATCTTCTCGGGCGCGTTCTCCTGCACGTAGTCCGCCTCGACAATCGCCTCGGCCCAGGAATTGCACCACGTCAGCTCACCCTGCTTGCCAAGCTCGCCACCCAGCATGCGAAGGTCCTTCAGCCCCTCGTTGACCAGTGCCTTAAGCCGCTGTTCGCCGTCCTGGGCAGGATCCCACGCGCGAACGTTCAGCCCGCGATGCAGGAAGTAGGCAGCCCACATCGCACCGATCAGGCCGCATCCGATCACTGCGACAGTGCGAATACCCCTGCCGCGATAGACGATCGATTGCGTCATTTGCTCACATCGCTCCTTCAGACCTGAGTTCCTGCGTGACCTCCTCGATAGCGCGTTTCAGGCCGGAAGCAATGATGCCCAATTCCTCCTCGGTGACAATGAACGGAGGAGAAAGCGCAATGATGTCGGAGTTCGGCAAGCCCCGAACCAGCACGCCATGGCGGCGCGCCGCCAGCGCCACGCGCCCGGCGGGCTTGGCGCCGGCGGGAAGCCGCGCCTTGCTGGTGCGATCCGCCACCAGTTCCACTCCCATCATAAATCCGGCGGTGCGGATGTCACCGACGAGCGGTAGATCGCCGACAGCGGCCGTGATCACGTCACGAAAGATCGGCGCGATGTCCGCCACGCGGTCCACCAAGCCCTCTCGCTCGATGATGTCGATATTGGCAAGCGCCGCAGCCGCGCAGGTGGGATGACCGGAGTAGGTGAAGCCATGTGCGAAGACACGGCCGTCTCGCGACGCATCCTCGATGGCGGACCAGACCTTCTCGCCGACGAAGACCGCGGAAAGCGGCAGGTAACCGCTGGTGACACCTTTCGCGGTGAGGACGATATCGGGGCGCATGCCGCTCGGCTCCGACGCAAACCAGGTGCCGGTGCGCCCATAGCCGGTAATGACCTCGTCCGAGATCAAATGAACGTCGTGACGGTCGAGAACCTGCTGAAGAGCCTCGAAATATCCACGCGGAGGCGGCAGGACGCCGCCGGTACCCATCACCGGTTCGGCGACAAAGCCGGCAACCGTATCCGGCCCCTCGGCCACGATCATTCGGTCGAGCTCATCGGCAAGCCACGCGGAGTAGGCCTCTTCGGTATGGCATTGCCGCTCTGGCGCGTCGCGATAAAGGTCAGGCCGGGAGACGTGACGCACGAAGTCGAGTGGCAGGCCGAAATGCTCGTGCACCATCGGAATCCCGCTCAGGCTTCCCGATGCGACGGAGACACCGTGATAGGCGTAGTTGCGGGAGATGATCTTGCGCTTGTTGGGCTTGCCGCGGCAGATATTGTAATGCCACAGCAGCTTGACGGCGGTGTCGTTCGCATCCGATCCGGACGAGCCGTAGAAGACGCGCTTCATGCCCGCCGGGGCCAAAGAAAGCAGCTTCTCCGCCAACCTTATGCCGGGCTCGTTCCCCACCCCATTGAACGTGTGAAAATACGGCAGAAGCCGTGACTGCGCCGCGATCGCCTCGCTGATTTCTTCACGCCCGTAACCGACATTGACGCACCAGAGTCCGGCTGCCGCATCGATGAACTCGCGCCCCGTCGCATCAGTGATCCGGCACCCTTTTGCCGAGGCCATGACCAGGGCGCCGTTCGCCCTATGGTCGGTGATCTGAGTGAACGGGTGCAGGAAGGAATTGCGATCGGCCTCAACCAGCAGCGCGTTGTCGAACTCTCGGCCGACGGGACGGTTCATGTGAAATCTCCAGCGACGAAGGCCAATCAGATGACATGGCCAATCCACGTATATATTGCGATCGCAGATCGCGCAATTGTGCTTCACTCGGACTCCGCATTCCGACAGATTTCGCGCCCATAAGATTAGTCAATTCATTGAAATCGATAATTTTCATGCGACTAAGTCGGCGTGCTGAATTACGGTTCGTTCCCAATTGAAACTGCCGCTCACCGAGCAAAAAAGAGCGGCTTCCGGGAATGGGAGAGCATCCAAATTGGCCTGGCGCATCGGGGTTGATTCCGGAGGTACGTTCACTGACATCTGTCTCTTCGAAGAAGAGAACGGACGCCTTGAGGTCTGGAAGGTACCTTCAACGCCGGCCGATCCATCCGTCGCGATCAGCAGCGGCGCTTTCGAAGCCCTGGAGCGCTGCGGGGCGACCGCGGCGGAGATCGCATATTTCGGTCACGGTACAACGGTCTCGACCAATGCGCTGATACAGCTGCGCGGCGTGCCCACGGGACTTGTCACGACGGATGGCTTCCCTGATCTCCTTGAGATCGGCCGGCAGAAGCGCCCGGATCTCTATGACATCCGCGCCGACAAGCCGATGCCGCTCGCCCGCAGGGACGTGCGTTTCGGCGTGCCCGGACGACTGCGCCCGGACGGTTCGGTCGAGACCGCGCTCGACGAGGATGCGCTGCGGCTTGCCGCGCGTGAACTGGCGGCGGCTGGAGTGGAAGCGGTCGCGATTTCCTTCCTCTACAGCTTCGTCGACGCGACACACGAGCGACAGGCAGAGGCGATACTTCGCGAGGAACTCCCGGGTGTGTTCCTGAGTGTCTCGCACCGAGTAGCGCCGGAGTTCCGTGAATACGAGCGCATGTCGACAACGGTTGTGAACGCCTATCTCGGACCGGTGATGAAAGGCTATGTCCGTCGGCTCGATGCGAGGCTCCGGGAAGGTGGGCTGGAGGTAAGGCCTAACCTGACACAGTCCAACGGCGGCGTGATAGGCTTCTCGACAGCGGCCGACATGCCTGTACGCACCGTTCTTTCGGGCCCGAGCACCGGCGTCGTTGCCGCGCAGGCGCTCGGCAGAATGACGGGTATCGCCGACATGATTACCTTCGACATGGGCGGCACGAGTACGGACGTCGCGCTCCTGTCGAAGGGCGCCTGCCGTGTCGTCGGCGACGCAGTGGTCCACAGCTACCCGATCAAGGCGCCCATGCTCGACATACACACGGTCGGTGCCGGCGGCGGCTCAATCGTCCATGTCGACAGCGGCGGCCTGATCAAGGTCGGCCCCCGCAGCGCCGGCGCGTTTCCAGGACCTGCCTGCTACGGTCATGGCAACAGCGAACCAACCGTCACCGACGCCAACATCTATCTTCAGACACTGAACCCCGAATATCTGCTGCGCGGGCGCATGAAGGTCCATCGCCCCCTGGCCGAACAGGCGATCGCCCCGATCGCGCGGCAGGTCGGTCTTGGACTGGAAGAGACCGCGGACGGCATTCTCGATATCGTCACCGCCAGCATGGCCAAGGCGATCCGCGTCATCAGCGTGCAGCGTGGCCATGATCCGCGCGACTACGCGATGGTGGCTTTCGGCGGCGCCGGACCTCTCCACGCGGCCCGGCTGGCCCGGGAACTGGAGATGCGACGCGTGCTTGTGCCGCTGACGCCGGGCATCCTGTGTGCCATGGGCCTGCTGATGACCGATCTGCGCACGGACTATGCGCTGACCCGTATCGCACTTCTGGACGACACCGATCCCGCCGCGCTTGCATCAATCTTCGGAGACCTGGAGCAACAGGCGACCCGCTGGTTCGACGACGAAGGTATAATGCCGGAACGCCGGCAAATACGCCGTGTCGTCGAGGCGCGTTATGCCGGCCAGAACTACGAGCTTGCCGTCCAAGTGCCGGCAGGCGAGATCGATGCCGACACGCTGAACATCATCGGCGAGCGCTTCGCCGCCGAACACAACCGACTCTACGGCTTCGTCGCCGAGGATGGACTGGTGCAACTCGTCACGCACCGGCTGGAGGCTTCAGGCATCGTGGGCAAGGCGCAGCTGCCCGCTTACCCGCTTGTCGGCAGCGATGCTTCGGCTGCGGTGATGGGAGAGCGCGACGTGTGGTGCGCGATCACCAAGGGCTTTCGCCGGAACCATGTCTACGACCGCCAGAAGCTGCGTCCCGGCAACGAGATCGCCGGCCCCGCCATCATCGATCAGATGGATACGACCACCGTCGTCCCGGCAGGCGCGATAGCGCGAGTGGATGCGCATCTCAACATCATGATCGAAATCGAGGTCTGAACCGATGACAACCGGCACGACGACAGCAGCGGCACCGAACGCGATTACAATCGAGGTAATCGGCAACGCATTCAACTCCATCGTCGAAGAGATGGGCGAGGCCCTCGTGCGCGCCAGCCACTCGACCAACATCAAGGAACGGCGCGACTGTTCGACGGCCCTCTTCGACAGCCGCGGCCAGACATTGTGCCAGGCAGAGCACGTGCCGATGCATCTCGGCTCCTTCATCGGCTTCATCCCATGGATCCTTGCCCACCACGATATGTCGTCGCTTTCTCCGGGCGACGTCTTCATGGGCAATGACGCCTATGAAGGCGGCGGAACCCACCTGCCCGACATCGTTCTCGCAGAGCCGATCTTCATCGACGGCAACGTCGTCGCTTGGGCGATCAACACCGCGCATCACGCCGACTTCGTCGATCGCGGCCACGACAACATCTACCAGGAAGGCATTCGCATGCCGCCGATCCGCCTCGTTCGGGCTGGCGTGCTTCAGGAAGACATCCAGGCGCTGTTTCTTCTCAACTGCCAGGTTCCAGACGAACGCATCTCCGACCTCCGCGCACAGATGGCGGCAAATCGGCTTGGCGTGGAGCGGATGCGGGCGCTCTGCGCGAAATATGGCGTCGAGATGGTGCGGGCGGCCGGGCAGGCACTGCAGGATTATGCCGAGCGTCGCATGCGTGCGGGCATCGCAACGATCCCTGACGGCACCTATCGCTTCTCGGACTGGTTCGATTGCGAAGCATTCGCCGAACAGTGGCAATTCACGGCGACGATACAAGTCGAGGGCGATGCGCTTTCCGTCGACATCGACAGCCCGCCGCAGGTGCGCGGCGCGCTCAATGTCTGCCGCACAGCGCTGCTTGCCACCGTGTATTACGCGATAAAGTCCGTCGTCGATCCGACCATCCCGCCGAACGCGGGTCTTTACCGGCCGATCACGGTAACCGCCAAGGAAGGCTCGATCCTCAATTGCGCGCACCCCGCGGCCGTCGACAATCGCATTGCCGCCTGTCAGCGCGTGGTTGATCTGATCCACGGCGCGCTTGCCCAGGCTGTCCCGGAGCGGGTGACGGCAGCAAGCAACGGATGCTGCTATGACATCACCTTTGCCGGCCGGCACCCTGACGGGCAGCTGGGTCTATCTGGAGACGATCGGCGGTGGCAACGGCGCGCGCCACGACAAGGACGGCCTCGACGGGGTGCATGTACATGACCAACACGTCCAATCTTCCGGTCGAGGCGCTGGAGACCGAATATCCCCTCACGCTGCTGCGCTACGAACTCATTGACGGTTCGGGTGGCAGGGGCCGCCAGCGCGGAGGCATGGGCATTCGACGCGTCTACCGCGCAGAGGCAGACTGCCGCGTTTTCATCGGCGGATCGCGCATGCAGTCGCGGCCGTGGGGTCTTGCCGGCGGCGGCAGTGGCGCGGGCGGCGGCTTCGTCTTTTCGCACCGCATCGTCCCGTTCGAGAAGGGTGTCGGCGAGGTCCGACGCGGGGATGTGATCGCAGTAGAGACACCGGGCGGCGGTGGTTACGGCGATCCCGCCCAACGCGACATGGAGGCTCGCGAACGCGACCGCGCGGAACGCCGCTTCGCCAGCTGAACAGCCGTTTTCAGAGATCGACCGTGACCGCCCCGATCGGCGAGGTGGAGCAGGCTAGAACGACGCCTGCCGACTTCTCCTCGTCGGAGAGCACCGAGCACTCACGATCGGCGGGGTTGGCCGCAATACGCCAGTCGCCCTCACTCACCGTGCAACGACACGTGCCGCAGATGCCGGCCTCGCAGTCGGATCGCAGCTCGATGCCCGCCTCCCTCGCGGCAGCGAGTATGGTCGTCGTGCCGCCGCCGGCCACCAGCTTGCCCGATCTGCGAAACGTCACGCTGTAGCTGCCGATCGGTGGCAGTTCCTGCCCATCTCCATCGGCGCCGAAACTCTCCTCGAGGAAGGCACGCGGCGGCGCTGGCTGCCAGGCCTCGCAAAGCGAGCGCGCGGTGGCGCGGAAGCCTGCGGGGCCGCAGCAGAATACCGTGCGCTCGGAGAGGTCCGGACAGATATCCCGCAATATCGTCGCATCCAGGCGACCGGCGTGAATGACATGGTTAGATGCGGCGGCGATCGCGTCGTCCGCAGTTTCTCCGCCGGTCAGGTTCCACGAGACCTTTAGCCGCTCGCCGAGTTGGCGCTTGAGCAGTGCAAGTTCACTCAGGTAGGGCATGTCGCGCACGGACCGCGCGCTGTGATGGAAAACAACATCACGACCCATGTCCGTATCGGCAATAAAGCGAAGTATCGAGATCATCGGCGTGACCCCGCTGCCCGCCGAGAGCAACAGCAGCCTGTCATTGTCGCCCGCCGCGCCAAGCTGGAAGCGGCCATTGGGTCCACGCGCCGCAAGCTGATCTCCGATGCGAAGGCAATCATGCAGCCAGCGCGAGACGAAGCCGTCCGCCGCCTTCTTGACCGTGATCGCGATCTGAAGCGGCCGCGATGGAGACGAAGAGATTGTGTAGTTTCGACGCACCTTCGTGCCATCGATCTCAGGCATCAGCGTGATGAACTGGCCCGGCGCATAAACGAATGGCGGCTGGACGCTGAAGCGGAATGTGCGCAGGTCGTGCGCTTCGTCGGTCATGCCGACGCAGGTGAACAGGCGCTCTCCACTGCTTGCATTCGCCTCGCCTGACAAGGCAGGCAGCCGCAGGATCTTGCTCGCCGTGCCCGGGGAAACCACGAGCGACGGCTTGCCGGAAAGCTACCTCGATACAATCGCCGACATGAATGCGCCCCTCGGAACGCGGGATCAGGAACTGACCAAAGTAGACCTTCCCATCCGGGCCACGCCGCTGTTTACCCAGGAGCGCCAAGGGCTCCCTGTCGGACCGCGCCTCGCCTGTTTCGGGATCGAGCGTGATCATCACGCAGCGGTCGCAGGGGCCTGCCACCTCGAACTCGACTTCGCCGATGCGGATTCTGCCCCATCCGTCCTCCTCGAAGGCTGACGCTCCTTCCAACACGACATTGGGGCGAAAACGCTCCATCTCCGCGGGCAGGTGGAGGTGATCGTTGATCTCGGCCAGGGATGCAGTGTTGGTCAGCAACAACGGAGCCGTGTCCGCCAGGCTGACGATGCCGCCCGCGCCGAGATCGAGCATACGCGGGCGACGCCCGTCCTGCAGAACCAAGCGCGCCGGTCGGTCTAGGTGCTCCGACAGCCATGCAGCGACAGCGCTTCCGCCGTCCTGCGCGGAAACCTCGCTGCCCCACACCGCAACCGGGCCCTTTGCAGGCTCTAATTCGGAGCGGCGAAAGCTGAAGGGCGAGCGCCCCGGTGCAAACAGCACAACCTCGTCGCCGTCGAGCACGACCCGAACCTGCATCAGCGCAGGTGCGGCGCGCGCCGTGATCGCCTTGCCCTCGCCGTCGACCACCATCATCGCGCGGTCGTCGGCGAGCCCCTTCTCCTCAACCCGCGCCGACAGCAGCGGAACGCCGCGCGCCGACTTCAGAGGGTAGACCGCAAGACTGGCAACGAGGGCGGCGGCTTGGTTCATCTCTCAACCGGTATAGGCGGTCTTGGCCGTGGTGTAGAATTCAAACGCGTAGTTCCCATTGCCCACCTGCTCCTTGTCGCACGCAAGCACGCCAATTTCAGAATTGCGATGACCTTTATATTGCGATCGCAGATCGCACAATGTATCAGGGCTGGATCGCATACCGATCCAGAGGAATTTTGTTTTTCAACGATAAAATTTTCTCGTGGTCAGAGCGGCATGCCCAGAAACTCGAGGAATGATCGGAAGGTTTTGCAATGACGGACCGCGCTTACTGGCATCACGTTGCCGCGACTGTCCGGTTTCCCACTCTTGCGATCATCGACGGACGAAAGGTTCCGGCCGTGTCGGGCTCGACGTTCGCGTCAATCAATCCGGCGACAGGCGAGGTTCTGGCGGACGTCGCCGAGTGTGACACCCGTGACATCGACCTCGCGGTGGCGGCGGCTCGACGGGCCTTCGAGGCCGGCACATGGCGGGATCAGCCGCCGGCCGCTCGTAAGACCGTCCTGTTGCGGCTGGCAGAGCTCCTGCGCGCCGAGCTGCCGCAACTCGCGGCCCTGGAGTCGCTGGACATGGGCAAGCTTGTGCGTGACGCCCATGGCAACGACATCGCCAATGCGATCAACATCCTGCAATGGCACGCAGAGGAGGCCGACAAGATTTATGACGAGATCGCGCCGCTGCCCGCCGGCAATGTTGGTCTCGTGCGACGGGTGCCGCTGGGCGTCGTCGGCGCCGTCGTGCCCTGGAACTTTCCGTTCAACATGGCGATCTGGAAATGCATCCCTGCGCTGGTCGCCGGAAACAGCGTCGTCCTGAAGCCTGCCGAGCAGTCGCCTTTCACGGCGCTTCGCCTCGGTGAACTGGCGCTTGAGGCGGGTCTGCCGGCCGGCGTGCTCAATGTCGTTCCCGGCTATGGCGAAACCGCCGGCAAGGCGCTCGGCCTCCACATGGACGTCGATTGCCTCGCTTTCACCGGCTCGACCGCGGTCGGCAAGCTGTTCCTGCGCTATTCCGGCGAATCCAACATGAAGCAGGTTTGGCTCGAATGTGGCGGCAAATCGCCGGCAATCGTGTTCCCCGACTGCAATGACCTCGCCTATGCCGCCGACCAGATCGCTTCCGGCATCTTCTACAATCAGGGTCAGGTCTGCTCCGCTTCGTCACGGCTCTATGTTCACAAGGCGATCGCGACCGAGTTCATGGACCTGATCCGGGCGCGCACCGTGCGGTACCGGCCGGGCGATCCGCTTGATCCGTCCTCCGGACTGGGCGCGATGGTCGACGCAAAACATGCCGCGAACGTCATGCGATATGTCGAGGCGGGGAAATATGAGGCGGACCTTATCGCGGGCGGCAGAACAGCCGAGGTGAACGGCGCCGGCAGTTTCATCGAGCCGACGGTGTTCGCCAACGTTCCCCCGTCAGCGACAATCGCGCGGGAAGAGATCTTCGGCCCGGTCCTGGCGGCGTCGACCTTTGAGGATGAAGCAGAAGCGATCCGGCTCGCCAACGACAGCATCTACGGCCTCGCCGCCTCCATATTCACCGACGACCTTTCTCGGGTGCACCGCGTGTCGGAGCGCATCACGGCCGGGGTCGTCGCCGTCAATGTGGTCGACCCGGTCAACCCCGCCGTTCCCTTCGGTGGTTTCAAGCAATCGGGCACCGGCCGCGATCTCTCGCGCCACGCCATCGACAAGTACACCTCGCTGCGGACCACCTGGATCCGCCATCGCCACTGACCGCAGGAGTCGAGATTGCAGCGCAATACCGTCCGCGAAGCTTCGCTTGAGTGGCTCCGGCTTAACCCGCAAGTGGAAAGCGTCCGGGTCGCAATCTGCGACTTGAACGGCGTGATGCGAGGCAAACGCATAGCTGTCGATCAGGCCCAGAAGGCATTCGATGGCGGCATGCGCATGGCATACTCGCTCGCGGCGATGGATATCTGGGGCGAAGACATCGCCGGCAATCCACTTGTCTACGGGAACGGCGATTCCGACGCCGTCTGCCATTGGACAGGTAGGTCGATCGTACCGATGGACTGGACCCCGCGCCCGACCGCGCTCATCCCCATCACACTCGCCTACGACGACGGGCGTCCCTTTCTGGGCGACCCGCGCCAGGCGCTTGCGGAGGTTGTGCGGCGCTACACGGCGCGCGGACTTACGCCGGTTGTTGCAACGGAACTCGAGTTCTATCTTTTCGACGCCCAGTCCAGGAAACCGATCGGCCCCGTCTCGCCTGCTACGGGCAAGCGCCTCAACTCCGATGCAGCGCTGTCGCTGGATGAACTAGACGCCTTCGAGGCGTTCATCTCCGATGTCTACGCAGCCTGCCGGGCGCAAGGCATTCCAGCTGACTCGGCCATCGCCGAAAATGGCGTCGGCCAGTTTGAGATCAACTTCAACCACGTTCCAGACGCGCTCAAGGCTGCCGACGACGCGGTGCTGTTCAAGCGCGCGGTCCGCGGCATCGCACGACGCCACGGCTTCATCGCCAGCTTCATGGCCAAACCTTACGGGAACCGGGCCGGCAGCGGCCTGCATGTCCACTTCAGCCTACTCGACAAGGAGGGCATCAACATATTCGACGACGGCACCGCCAGAGGATCGTCGACGATGCTGATTGCGATCGGCGGTCTTCTCGCCGGCATGGCCGAAAGCACGCTGATCTTTGCCCCGCACTTCAACTCCTATCGTCGTCTTCGCCCCAATTCCTACGCGCCGACCGCCGTCGCGTGGGGCTACGAGAACCGTATGGTTGCAATCCGCATACCCGGCGGCCCCGCCAAGGCGCGGCGGATCGAGCATCGGGTTTCCGGCGCGGACGCCAATCCCTATCTTGTGCTCGCTGCCATCCTGGGTTCTGCGCTCGCGGGCATCGAAGGCGAACTAGCGCCCTCGGATCCGCTGCTGCCGAGCGCCGACATGACCCGGCTCCCCAGGCTGCCGTCAGACTGGCGTTCCGCCGTGGATGCTTTCGAAGCCGGAGACATCATCGCCAGCACTTTCGCAGCCGAGCTGCGAGGTCCACTGGCGGCGTGCAAGCGGCAGGAAGCCGAGACGTTCGCAACCCGCGTCAGCGAGTTCGAGTATGAAACCTACCTGGAGACGATCTGATGCGGTCTCCCCTCGTCGCTGTCGCCACCGACACGATCGCATTTGATGGCACCGACTGGTTCGCCACTCAGCGCCAGTATGTGGCGGCGGTCTTTCGCACCGCTGGGCTAACGCCGCTGCTTGTGCCCAATCTCGGCGAAGCACTCGACCACGCTTCCATTCTCGACGTTGTCGACGGGCTCTTGCTGACCGGCTCGAAGTCGAATGTCTTTCCCGAGCTTTACGGCGCCACGGCCGATGAGGCGACCGGTCCTTACGATCGCGCCCGCGACGCCACCACCTTTCCCCTGCTGCAAATGGCGATCGGGAGAGGGATTCCCCTCCTTGCGATCTGCAGGGGAATGCAGGAGTTGAATGTCGCACGCGGCGGCACCTTGCAGACCGAGATCCAGGAAACGGCCGGGCGGCTCGACCATCGTGCGCCATCGCTTTCGGAACGGTCTGCGCGCTTTGCACCGCGGCACGAGATTTTGCCGCGTCCAGCCTCCCAGTTCGCGAACCTGGTCGGCACCGACCCCGTTGAGGTCAACTCATTGCACAGGCAGGCGATTGAGACTGCCGGCAACGGCATCGTTATCGAAGCAACGGCGGCTGATGGCATTGCTGAGGCGGTTTCGGTGCACGGCGCACTCGGGTTTGCACTCGGCGTGCAATGGCATCCCGAGTTCGCCTCTGAGACGGATCCTGTGTCCACAAAACTGTTTGCGGCATTCGGCGATGCGGTTCGATTGCATGCGCGCCGACGCACCGCGATATGGGCAAACTAGGCGGGAGTGCGCGACGTCGCACTCCGAACCCTATGCTCCGAGACCACGCCGGCGCAGCGGTCACGAAGGTTCGTGAAAACGCGCGTGCGCCAACAGGTAATCTGCGCCTGCGAGGATATCGCGCGACATCGCGTCGCGCGCTTTCGGACCATCCTTTTCCTCAAGGGCGGCCAACACGTCCTGATGAAAATCGATCTCTAGGATCCCGGACAGATGCCCCTCAAACATGCCGGCATATGAGCGCAGGAACGGACCAACCTGCATCCACAGCGTTTCGATCACGAAGATCATCTGGTCGTTGCCGCAGTGCCGGTAGATCGAGAACTTGAACTCGTAGTTTCGGCGTAGATAGAGTTCCAGATCGCCTGCCTCGGCGGCCTCGGTGAGTTCGGGCACAGTTACGGCGGATCGTGCGCAGATGATTACCGTTGATGTTGGCGCAGGCCCACTCAGTGGCGGCGCCCTCGATCAGGGCGCGCAATGTCATGAGCTGTCGATACTTGTCGGCCGTCATCTCCGGCACAACCATGCTCCCGTTGGGCAACGCGTCGAGCGCTCGGAGCGAATGGAGCCGAGACAACGCGCTGCGCACCGGCATGTCGCTCGTGCCAAGCTCGGCAGCGACTTTTCGGGACGTGAGCTTCTGGCCTGGCGCGAAACTGCCCGACATCAGTGCTCTCACGATCTCCTGGTAGATCTTTTCGTGCACGGGAACAGTGTCGACCGCTGTGAGGCCGAGTCCCGACTTGCTGGTCATTTGCGTTGCCCCATCCATGGCGCTGCGTTGCTGCCTGCCCCCGAGGGCGTAGGAAACCGGCAAACCACCGTCAAGTCCGTCATGCTGCCGGCTCCTGTCCCTCGACCGGGGCAGTCCTGCCGAAGCTTCGATCGAGCAGCATCGCCGCCTCCAGCAGACGGCGTGTGTAGGCATGCTTGGGCCGGTCAAAAATATCATCGCGAAAGCCGATCTCGACGATTTTGCCGTTCTCCATCACCGCCACGCGATCCGCGACCTGTTCCACTGCGCCGAGGTCGTGCGAGACGAACAGGCAGGCGAACGAATAGCGCCTTTGCAGGTCGCGTATGAGCTCGAGAATCTGTTTCTGCACAGTCATGTCCAGCGCAGATACCGGTTCGTCGGCGACGACGAAGGCCGGCCGCCGCACGATCGCCCTTGCGATTGCGACGCGTTGGCGCTGTCCGCCTGAGAGCTGGTGTGGAAACCGGCGCAGGAACTCGGGACCGAGACCGACCTCGCGGAACACTTCGTCGACACGATCCGCCCGCTCCTTCCTGGACAATGCGCGGTCGAGCCGGAGAGGTTCGCCGACGATGTCGCCAACCCTCTGGCGCGGATCAAGCGACGAATACGGATCCTGGAAAATGATCTGGATATCGGAACGTAGCTCTGGCTGTGCACGCCGCGCCAGGTCGATTGCGGTGCCGCGGAAACGGATCTCGCCGGACGTGGTCGGCGTCAGTCCGACAATGGCCCTGCCCAGGGTCGTCTTTCCCGAACCAGATGCGCCCACAAGCGCCAGCGTCTCGCCACGCCCGACGGAGATATCGACGCCGTCGACTGCCCGCTTGGGCTCACCGCGACGCATCAGCGTCGAGCGACCCGGATACTCGACCACGACGCCCCGGACATCGAGCAACGGCTCGACACGCGCCTGCGATCGCGCGCCCCCGGCATGGCGCTGCGGCAAGGCGTCGACCAGACGGCGGGTGTATTCGTGTTGCGGGGCCTTCAGGACGTCGAGACTGCGCCCGCGTTCCACTGCCTTGCCCTTCAACATGACAACGACGTCGCGCACGTAGTGCGAAACCATGCCGAGATCGTGGCTGATCAGCAGCACCGCCGTCTCGTTCTCCTGTGTCAGTTCGACCATCAGGTCGAGCACGTCGCGCTGCACCAGTGTATCGAGCGCCGTGGTGGGCTCGTCGGCGATCAGCAGCTTCGGCCTCAACAGCATGACCGATGCGATCATGATGCGCTGACGCATGCCACCCGAGAATTCGTGCGGATAGGCGGCCAGGCAGCGCACCGGATCCTTGATCTGGATGCGTTCGAGCATCGCCAGCGACCGGTCGCGGATTTCCGAGTCGCTCAGTCCTTGATGGAGCCGCAGCCCCTCGGCCATCTGGCGTCCGATCGTCATAGACGGATTGAGCGAAACCATCGGTTCCTGGAATATCATGCCGATCTGCGCCCCGCGCACGCTGCGCAAAAGGCTTGGCGTGGCGCCGACGAGTTCGGTGCCATTCAGGCTTATGCTGCTGTCCGGAACCATCTCAAGCGGGTGCGGCAGCAGGTTGAGGATCGCGCGCGCCGCCATGGTCTTGCCGGAGCCGGATTCGCCGACGAGCGCCAGCATTCCGCCGCGCTCGATCGCGAAGTCGAGGCCGTCGACGATGCGGTCGCCCTCCCTGCCGATCGACACGGAGAGATCTTGGACCGCAATCACATGCGGGGATGTGTCGCTCATCGCCATCACCTCTGCATCTTCGGGTCGAGCCAGTCGCGCAGCGCATCGCCCAGCATGTTGATGCCGAGCAGGGTCAGTGAAATGCAGATGCCCGGGAGAATGATCAGGTGTGGTGCCTGGGTGATGTACGGGCGCCCTGTCGCAAGCATATTACCCCAGGTGGGCGCCGGTGGAGGCACTCCCAGCCCAAGGAAGGACAGGGCGCTTTCGGACAGGATGACCCAGCCGAACATCGAGGTCGCGAGCACCGTCATCGGCGCAATGCAGTTAGGCAGCACGTGGCGGAGCATGGTCGCCACCTGGCTGTTGCCCATGACGCGCGACGCTTCGACATATTCGCGCTCCCGGATCGACAGCACGCTCGCCCTGGCCACGCGCACCACCGCGGGCGTGTAGGCAAGCCCGAGCGCCAGGATGATGGCGTTCCGGCTCGCGCCCGAGATGGCGATGATGCCGAGGGCCAGCAGGATACCGGGAAATGCCAGCATCGCATCATTGAAGGTCATGATCACCCGGTCGGTCCATCCGCGGAAATAGCCGGAGAGCACGCCGAAGATCAGCCCCGCGACGAGGGCAAAGGCGACCGTGCTGACCGAAATCATGATGCTGGCGCGCGCGCCGTAGATCAGGCGCGTCAGGATATCCCTTCCAAATTCGTCATTGCCGAGCAGGTATTTGGCCGACGAACCAGCAAGGCGCGCCGACAGGTCCAGCCCGAGCGGATTGTGCGGCGTCAGCCAGGGTCCGATGACGCCGACCACAAGCAGAATGCCCACGACGGTCGAACCGATGATGCCGTTGATCCCCGTGCGGCCTATGCGTCGTGCGAGCGTGCTCATTGCGCAATCCTGGGATCGAAGACGGGATAGAACAGGTCGACGACCAGATTCACGATGACGTAGATGAAGGCGACGAAGAGGATGCAGCCCTGCACCGTCGGGTAGTCGCGGGCATAGATCGCATCGACCAGCAGTCGTCCAAGGCCCGGAATCGTGAACACCGTCTCGATCACGGCGATACCGCCGAGCAGGCTTCCTAGGATAAGGCCGATCAGTGTCCAGGTCGGTGCGAACGCATTCTTGAATGCATGACGCCACATCACCGCGCTTTCCGAGAGGCCCTTGGCGCGCGCATGGGTGATGTATTCGAGACGAGCCACCTCGATCGTGCTGGCACGCGCCATGCGCACGATGGAGCCGATCTCGATCAGCGTAAGGGTTGCAACCGGCATCACCAGGAAGATGGCAGCGGCTGCGAAGTCGTCGCGAAAACTCACGTAGCCGATGATCGGAAACCAGTTCAGTTCCAGCCCAAACACCAACAGGATCATCAGGCCGAGCCAGAAACTCGGGATCGACAGCAGCAGCGTCGAAATGGCGACGACGACAAGATCGGTGGCACTGTTCTGCCGCCACGCGGCGAGCATGCCGAGCGGGACCGACACCAGCACGGCCAGTCCGACCGCCACGAGCACGATCGTGGCGGAGACAGCGAAGCGCTCCAGCATCAATGGAAAGACTTCCTGGCCCGTCGTGATCGACGACCCGAAGTCGCCGCTCAGGATGTTCGTCAGCCAGACGAAATACTGAACGGGCAGCGGCTTATCGAGCCCCATGAGGCGCTGCATATGCTCGATCTGATGCGGCTGGGCGAGGTCGCCGAGCATCAGCTTGGCCGGATCGCCGGGGATCAGCCGCACCATCACGAAGACCGCGACTGTCACGATGAACAGGGTAGGGATTGCTGAGATCAGCCGGGCGACGACGAAACGCATCATGACGCGTGCCTCCTGCTTGCTCGACGAGCGAGCACGTCGACAACACGGCTCACACATAGCGTGCCGCACCCACTTTCACATTTCATCGGCGAGTGTTCCCTGTTCCCGCACCTTGCTTCCAGCTTTATATTGCGATCGCAGATCGCGCAACTGGCGGAAGAAAATCTTCGGCGCACGGACGATTTCCCTTGCGATACAAGCAGGTCTCGAACAGATTGAGCAACAGATACTAGCGGACTTGTCTCCACTTTGGGACGTCGGCCGCCCTGTCCCTCGGCGGGATCGCGGTTCGCCGGTCAGCGTCTGCGGTGTCTGGAATAGTGGGCAAGGGATGTGATGGGGTCAATTCCTGTTCTGAATCTCAACGGTGACCCGGGCGTTGCCGGCTTGGCCCAAGGACGCGCCCCTGCCCCGGCGATCCAGCGCTTCGCGTTCGACGAAACCCAAGCCCCTGTTGAGACGGCGGAGATTTGAACGATGAACGTCCCCGGTCCCAAAGCCTGGCGCGATCCTTCCAATCCGGGCGGGGAACTTTTGCCGCAACCGGGCTGGCACCTGCCACCGTTCCATCGCTGGTCCTTCCAGCACATGCGCGAGATGACGCCGACGGCAGGCGTGCGACGTGGGCACGGAGATGTGTGGCAACTCGCTCAGGCCCGCCGTGACGTTGGCGGCGTTTCCTTCGAAAGCCGGGGACGAGACCTGACGATCGACAGCTACATCGAGGAAAGCTTCACGGACGGCTTTCTCATTCTCCATCACGGGGAGATCATCGACGAGCGCTACCTGAACGGCATGGCTCCGGAACGGCTGCATCTTTCGATGTCGATGGCAAAATCGATCCTCGGCAGCGTTACGGGTATTCTCGTGTCGAGGGGCGACATCGCGCTCGATGCGAAGCTTCCCGAATACCTGCCGGAACTTGAAGCGACTGCCTATCGGTCAGCGAGCGTGCAGCACATCCTCGACATGACCACGGGCGTGACATTCGACGAGACCTACGAGACGCCCGGCTCCCATATGCAGAAGCTCGGCAATGCCTGCGCGTGGGGCGGCCGTGGCGGGCAGCCCCATTGGCCGAAGACGATTTGGGAACTGGTTCTGGAGCTTACAGAGCAGGAGCGCCCGCACGGCGACCTCTTCCTCTATCGCTCAATAGAGACCGACGTGCTCGGCTTTCTGGTCGAGCGCGTCAGCGGCCTCTCGCTCGCCGACCTTGTCTCCCGCGAGCTGTGGCAGAAGCTGGGCGTCGAGGAAGACGCGGCCTACACGGTTGATCGCGGCGGGTTCGCCCTTGCCGACGGCGGTTTCAACGCGACGCTGCGCGACTATGGACGCTATGCCCAGATGCTCGCCGATGGCGGTCGCGCACGCGGCGTGCAGGTGATACCCGAAGCCTGGGTCGAGGATACCCGGTTCGGCAAAGGTGGACGCTTCGAAGGTATCTATACTGACGTCCTGCCCGACGGCGGCTACCACAACAAGTTCTGGCAGGTCGACCGCAAGCGCGGCACGGTGCTCTGCCGCGGCATCTACGGCCAGTTCATCTATGTCGACCGCGAGCTCGGCTATGCCGGCGTCAAGCTGTCGACCTGGCTATCCCCCTCAACAAGGAAAGCGCCATCGACACCGTCGCCGCATTTGAAGCCATCGGCCGGGAATTGGGCGCGCCTTGAAAGGCCCCTGCCGTCCGAGGCGAGGTGCCAACGACCAGCCTTAGGCGCTTGTCGCCCGAACGACGCACTCGCTCTCATCGGGCGTGATACTCCGAGGTATCTATTGTATAGTTCCAACGTGCGCAGGCATATGGGCGAGTTTGTCAGGATTCCTTACTTTGTAAATTGCTGCAATACGGCCGTCTTCGATCTCGAACGACGTTGTTTGAAGTGTACCGTTGTACACACTGACATAGCCTGGCAGACCATCGATCCAGATCTGTCGAACTATGCTTTCGACATCGCCATACTTTCGGAAAAGGCCGCTATAGAGACGGAGGGCCTTGTCGAGACCGATGATAGCGTTCGGGAACGCCAGCACTTTGCCGCCTCCATCCGATACGATCCTGACCCCTTCGGCAAGGATGGCGCGGAGGGTTTCGACGTCACCTGTTCGGGTCGCATTGAGGAATGCCATGGCGATCCGTTCTCCATCATCGCGGGCGATCGGATAGCGCGGCTTGTCGGATTGCACATTGCGACGGGCCCGCGACGCCAGTTGCCGGACGGCCGCAACGTCGCGGTCGAGCGTTGCAGCAATCTCGTCCATCGGGGTGCCAAAGACATCATGCAGCAGGAACGCGGCGCGTTCGAGCGGCGACAGTCGCTCCAGTGCCAGCATGAGCGTAACGGTGAGATTGTCGGCCCTGAAATCGTCGTCGGGCTCGGGCAGCGGGTCTGGCAGCCAGCTGCCAATATAGGTCTCGCGTTTGAGGCGGGCCGATTTCATCGCATCGAGGCATAGCCGGGTAACGATGCGGTTCAGGAAGGCCGGCACGTTGCGAACTTCGGACACGTCCGCGCACTGCCAGCGCAACCAGGCGTCCTGCACGACGTCCTGTGCCTCGGCGACCGAACCCAGCATCCGGTAGGCGAGGCGCAGCAGCCGCGGCCGCTGCGCCTCGAACAGACGGGCTGCTTCAGACACTGTGTCCATGGCTTCCCTCTGGCGGATGAACGGCACGCAGCCCCACTTGCAGCCTGTTCCACAGGTTGATCGCCCCAATGGCCAGCGTCAGGTGCACCCTTTCCGTTTCGTCGAAGGAGGCTTCCACCAGCGCATAGTCCTCGTCAGGCGCTCCGGTGCGTGCGACATCGGTCAAGGCTTCGGTCCAGGCAAGTGCGGCGCGCTCACGCGCCGAGTAGAGCGTGGATTCACGCCAGGCGTCGAGCAGATAGATGCGCATCTCGGTCTCGCCGTCCGCACGGGCGGCTCTGGCATGCATGTGCAGGCAGAAGGCACAACCGTTGATCTGAGAGGCGCGCAGCTTGACCAGGTGGAGGACTGTCTTGTCCAGGTTTGCCGCAATAGCAGCCTCGACGGCATACATGCCCTTGATGCCTGCGGCAGCCTTGGACATAGGGTCGACAATGCGTGGTGTCATGTTGATCTCCAATATGAAGTGTATCAGGTTTTGAGGTCAGACTAGGCCTTCGGTCGTCATTGCAGCCCGGACGGCGTGTCGTTTACGCATATGCGCGCGCAGATCGGCCATCGGCTGCGGAACATCCACGTCGAAGCGCTCGGCCCAGAGCAGCATGACGAACAGGTAGAAGTCGGCGACCGTTGGCTCTTGTCCGAACAGGAATGTGCCCTTCATGCCTCCCGACAACAGAACCAGCAGAGCGTTCACCGTCTCCGCGGCGCGAGCGAGCTCGCGCTCGGAGCCGCCATGCCACATGGGCTTGAAGGCGCGATGCAGTTCGGTCGACACGAAGGCGAGCACTTCGATCAGCCGGCTATGACCGAGCGGACCGGCGGGCGCAAGCTGCGGATAAAGCGTCGCCAGATAGTCGAGGACGGCGATGTTCTCGGTCAGCATCTGGCCGTCGGCGAGGATCAGCGCGGGGACGTAGCCCTTGGCGCTGATCGTCCGGAAGTCCACGCCGTGTTCGGTCGTGTGCGTGCGGATGTCGACGCGCTCGAGGTCGAATGATGCCCCCGCCTCGCGCAGCGCAATGTGGTCGGCCAAGCTGCAGGCACCCGGCGCATAGTAGAGCTTCAACCGGCTCATGTCCGCAATTCTCCGCGGCCGAGGAACGCATCGAACGTGGTTGTCGCGAGCTTGGCCGGGCCAGCCGGCACGAGCGAGGTCTCGTCGAGCACGACGCCGAAATAGGTCGATGCAGGGTCGGTGATGACGACGCGCGGGTCGTGCGCCGCTGCGAGAAAGCGCGCGACCATGCGGTCCAGCGGCTCACGATCCGGGCCGGCAATCTCTACCAGCCCGTTCACGGGTTCACCCAGCGCGATGTCGGCCACGGCTTCGGCCACATCGTCGGAGATGATCGGCTGGATCAGCGCCGGCGACAGCCGAACCTCATTGCCCTGAGTTGCCGCGCGCGCGATGGCGCCCATGAACTCGAAGAACTGCGTCGAGTGAATAATGGTGTAGGGGATGCCAGAGGCTTCGATCAACTCTTCCTGTGCCTGCTTGGCGCGGAAATAGCCGCTGGCCTGCAGCTTCGCTGTGCCGACGACCGAAAGGGCTACGTGATGAACGACACCTGCCCTCTTCTCGGCAGCAAGCAGGTTGCGACCCGAGGTCTGGAAGAACTCCATTGCTGCCGCGTCCTCGAAGGAAGGCGAGTTGGCGAGGTCGATGACAATCGAAGTCCCTTCCAGGGCCGCGTCCAACCCCGCACCCGTGATGGTGTCCACCCCCGTCGAGGGCGCGGCAGCGATTGCCTCATGACCGCGCTCGCGCAGCTTTGTGACGGTCTTCGAACCGATCAGGCCGGTTCCTCCGATGATGACGATCTTCATGTTCGTGGCTCCTTTTGGATGCTTCACGAACAAGACGAGGCGGCGCGAGCCAACGTGACATCAGATGGCGATTATTCTCGATAGAGCGCAGAGTTCCGGGCGTCCCAAGGCCCATCGACGCGCGGGGATTCCTTCCGACTGGAGACGATCTGAAATCGCGGAAATGGCAGGTGAAGCGCCTTGTAGGCAAACTAAAAATTATGTTACCATATTTAAATTAATCAGGATAAAAAATTTTAGGCGAGTTATTGCCTTCGCTGCGGATGCGCATACAGGAGAAATCGCATGGCCGGTGACGACGATCGGAGATTCCCACTTCATCCCGACATGATGGTTCTGGTGGACGCGCGACGCCCGACGCCGCCGGGTCAGAGTGTGCAGGCCCAGCGCGATAGCTGGAATGCCTATGCGGCCCGACTGGCTCAGCCTCATCCGGACACGCTCGACGTGACCGACACATCCGTGCCTGGCATGGAGAGGGATGTGCCGGTTCGTATATATCGCCCGAAGACGCCAGCTGCGGTAACGCCCTGCATGATCTACCTGCACGGTGGCGGCTACATGCTGGGCGATCTCGACAGTTCGGATTCGATAGCATGGGGTTTCGCCGTGGAAACCGGTGCGACCGTAATCAGCGTTGATTATCGCTTGACGCCAGAACATCCCTGGCCGGCCGGCTTCAACGATTGCTGGTCGGTATTGGTCTGGGCAGCTGAACAAGGCGCTGCGATCGGCATCGATCCCGACCGCCTTGTCATCGGAGGCGACAGTGCAGGCGGGCGTTTCGCCGCCTCTCTTAGCCAGAAGGCAAAGATCGAGGGAGGTCCGAAGATCCGCGCCCAGGCAGTGATCTACGCCAATGCGGGACCGATCCCCAACGCTGGCTCGATGGTGGATTTCGCGACGGGTTTCGGCCTCACCGCAGCTCGCACCACAGAATTCGGCGAGCTCTTGTTTCCGGACGGCCCGTGGCTCGACGATCCTGTCGCCTTCCCTGTGTTGGCCGACGATCTGACGGGCCTTCCGCCGACATTGGTGCACATGGCGGAATACGACCCGATCCGCGATGCCGGGCGGGCATATGCCGCAAAACTGGCTCTTGCCGGCAACGACGTCACCGTGCGAACTGCGCGGGGGATGATACACGGGTTCATGCGCGCGCGCTTCACAGGGGCTCAGGCAGCGGCAGAGCATAAGTTCATCTGCGACTTCCTCGCCAGCCACATGGTCTAGTCATGTTGATCGATCGCGTAAGGACGCGAGGCGGGCAGGCCTATCCAGACAGCCTCTATGTCGATCAGCTCGTGTCGACACCGCCAGCGCGCGTTGCTTTGCGCGACGATCTGAAGATCGACGTGGCTGTTGTCGGCGCGGGTTTCACAGGCTTGTCGGCCGCCCTGGCTCTGGCCAAGGTGGGCATTGACTGCGCGGTGCTTGAGGCCAATGCGCCGGGGTGGGGTGCGTCCGGCCGCAACGGCGGCCAGCTTAATCCGGGGCTGAAATATGCGCCCGGCCAAGTGCGCAAAGACCTCGGCGAACGTGCGATGCGGATGTCGCAGAATGCCGCAGACCTGGTGTTCGAGCTTGTTGAAGAGCAAGGCATCGCCTGCGATATCCGCCGGGGCGGAACGCTTCGCGCGGCGGTCGATCAGGGTACGCTGGCCGATCTGCATGCTCTCGCGCGCAGCGCGCAGGCAGAAGGCTTCGACTACCAGATGGTCTCGCGCGACGAAGCCGCTGCCATGACGGGAAGCACACGGTATACCGGGGGGCTTCGCGATCCGAAGGGCGGCCAGCTCAACCCGCTGAAATATGTTCTTGGGCTTGCTGCCGCTGCCGAGCGGGCCGGAGCGCGAATATACGGCGATACGCCCGTTCTCGGGGCCGAGGATACCGGCGGTCGCTGGCTGCTGACGACACCGCAAGGCGGCGTTTCTGCCAAGGCGGTCCTGGTCGCCACCAACGGTTACTCCGGAACTTTGGTGCCGAAGCTCGCCCGCTCGGTGCTTCCAGTCTACAGCGCCATCATAGCGTCGAAGCCTTTGCCGCCGGCAATGCGCTCACGCATCGCAGCGGGCGGAGAATCTGTCTTCGAGACGGGCGCAATCACCACCTACTATCGGGTCGATAGCGAAGGAAGGCTGATCTTCGGCGGTCGCGGCGCGATGGCGGACCGGAGCGGTCCCGGTGCATTTCCCTCCCTGGCCGCTTACGCGGAATATCTATGGCCCGGGATAGGGGCGGTCGGCTGGGAATACGGCTGGAACGGGCGGCTCGCATTGACCGCGGACCACTACCCTCACGTGCACCAGATAGGGGCAAGGGGCTTCGCCTGTCTCGGCTACAACGGTCGCGGCGTCGCCATGGCTACGGTGATGGGACAAGAGATGGCGCGCGTGCTTGCCTCGACGCTGACCGGCGCAGCGCATGTGCCGGCATTTCCTGTCAGCCCGATCCGGCCGATCGCGTTCCAGCCTGCCTGGCCGATGGGCGTTAACCCATCGCTTGCCTTGGCGAAAGCGAAGCAGTGGTTCCGCAACCGGCGCGGCTGATCCGAACCTAGCCGCGCAGGAGACCGCGCCAGACAAGTTGGACTTGCTGGCGCAGCCGTGAGTGCATTTCCTCGATGCTCATGTCCTCGACGATCAGGTAGAGGCGGAAGCAGTCGCGAGTGATGGCATTCAGGAGTTGCGCGGCCGTGCGCGGATCGACATCGGTGTCGACGTGGCCGCGCAATTGCATCTGCCGAATGAGCCGCTCGAGCTTGCGCGTGAAGATCGATTGCGCCTCGATATAGGCGGCGCGCCGTTCGTCCTGCGCCTCGAGCGCGGCGGCCGAGATCATGCGCCAAACGTTCTTTTGCCGATAATCGAAGCCGTCCTGCAGATCGATGCGAACGAACTCGCATATGACGTCAATCGGATCGCCTTTCGGATCTTCGATGATGCGGTCGAGGGCCTCGTCCATCATCTCCTTGCTGATCTCAAGAAGCCCGAGAAGAATGTCGCTCTTCGATCGGAAATAATTGTAGATCGTGGGAGGCGATACTTCGGCGAGGCCCGCGATATCCTCCATGGTCGTTTCCGCGAAGCCCTTCGCGGTGAAGAGATCGGCGGCGGCAAAAACAATCGCCCGGTGTCGACGCAGCCGCTGCCGGTCGCGCAGTCCCAAGTTTTCGCCAACCTTTTCCATGTCGTCTCCCAAACCTCTTCACCGGCCACGCAGCGCTCGCAAACGGAAAGCGCGCAGGCCAGCACCTGAACTCCTACGGAAATCGGTCGATCGTGAAGTCGTCGACTCATTTCGTGCGCTTGCCCGCCACAGATGACCGACGGATGCAAGGCTTTGTCGATGGGCACCTTGCGGTCAACCCGGCGGCACAACCTGTATAGGACTTAAGTTCTTTATTCCAATGAAATGAACGCGCCGGGATAGGCACCCCAGACGCGGCGGGCTCCGCAGTCAGCCACAAAACTTTATCGCATTTAAAATTATTCCCACAACAAAATATTTGACCTTGACTAACAGATGGCTGCGGTTACGCTGCCTGGACAAGCTCAGAAAGCGAGAAAGCTGGCCTCCGAATGTCCGTGGGTGAAGTCCAGGTACAAGCCGCCGTCAAACGATATGGCAATGTCGAGGCCGTTCGAGGCGTCGATCTGCATATTCGAGGGGGAGAATTCCTGACGCTGCTTGGGCCCTCGGGCTGCGGCAAGACGACTATCCTGCGGATGGTCGCTGGATTCGAGGATCCGACGGCAGGCAGAATCCTGATCGACGGCCGCGACGTGACGCGGGTGCCTACCTATCGGCGGCCGATCGGCATGGTGATGCAAAACCTCGCGCTGTTCCCGCACATGGACGTCAGCGAGAACGTGATGTTCGGCCTTCTGCTTCGGAAGGAAGATCGCGCGACCGCACGGCGCAAGGCCGCGGATGCGCTCGCGATGGTCGGGCTCGCCGGCTACGAGGAGCGACTGATCCACCAGTTGTCGGGCGGACAGAAGCAGCGCGTCGCGCTGGCCCGTTCCCTGGTCACAGAGCCCGCCGTCCTTCTGCTGGACGAGCCGCTGTCCGCTCTCGACCTCAAGCTTCGCCAGCAGATGCAGGATGAACTCAAGCGCATCCAGAAGCAGGTTGGCACCACATTCATCTTTGTGACGCACGATCAGGAAGAGGCGATGAGCATGTCCGACCGTATCGCCGTCGTAAACCACGGCCTGATCGAGCAGTTGGGCTCGCCTCAGGATGTCTACGACACGCCCGCCTCGCTTTTCGTCGCGAACTTCGTCGGCGAAACCAACGTCTTTCCCGGCCGCGTCCGCGAAACAAGCGGCGAAATGACCCAGGTGAGCATCGATGAGGTGGCGCAGGTCGTCAGTGCCCGGGGGACCGGCTTCCAGATTGGCGACAGGGTCGACGTGATGGTTCGTCCGGATTACCTGCGCCTCGGCAGGCCCGGCCCTGCCGGCGGTCTGCTGGGGACCGTCACCGATCGTCGTTCGTAGGCAGCGGAACGCGCTACCTTGTTTCCGCGGCGGGGCGCGACGTCAAGGTTCGCACCCCGCACGACCCGCAGGAGCCCGGTTTTGCCCCGGGAGAAGCCGTGCAGATCACCTTTCAGGACGGGGGCTGTGTTGCTCTGCCCGCCGCCTGATCGCGATTACCAGCCACAACAACAACCAATGGGGGCCTGTCATGACCAATAAGCTGTTACTGAACCGCCGTCATCTGATTGCCACCGGTGCCGCCGCGCTTGCGGCGCCCTTCGTGATCACTCGGCAGACTTATGCCCAGGGCAAGGGCGAGATCATTCAGTGTAACTTCGGTGGCGGTGTCGCCAACGCCTTCCGCAAGGCCTACGGCGAGCTTTTCACCCAGGAAACCGGTATCCCGTTTAAGATCGTCGAGGTGCCGTCAACCGAGACGGCCGTCATGTCGAACGCGTCGGCGCCGATCTACAACTCGTCCTATCATTCCTATTCCGGGGCGATGAAGCTCAACAAGATGGGCGTGACCGAGACGCTGAAGCTCGCAGACTTCCCGGCGCTCAAGGACGTGCCGAAGAACATGCTGCCGATGCTGGATGACGAACACATCTCGGGCATCCCCATCCAGTTCATCTTCTACGGGCTCTGCTACAACACCGATTTCTCGAAGAAGGAGGACTTCGTCTCGTGGAAGGCGCTGGCCGACCCGAAGTGGAAGGGACAGGTGACGCTGACCAAGCCGGTCTTCGCCTCGCTCTATGACGTGCCGTGGTATTCCTACATGCTCACCGGCGACCAGAAACAGCTGGAGGCAGGAATCCAGCAGCATAAAGCTGTCTCCGACAACGCGCTGACGGCCTACACCTCAATGGCGCAGAACCAGCAGTTGCTCCAGCGCGGTGATGCCGTGGCTTCCGCCTATTATTCCAGCCAGGTCTGGACGCTGAAGGAGGAAGGCGCCACCAACGTCGAGGTCAACATCCCGCAGGAAGGGGCGCTGATGATCCCCTACGTGTTTGTGATCCCGAAGAACGCCCCGCATATGGAGGCCGCTCTCGAATTCGCGCGATTTGCAGGCACTGCGGCTCCGCAAGAGCGAAATTTCGCGGCTTCCGGCTACATCCCGCTGAATACCACTGCGAAGATCGACGAGGACCTCCTGGTGCAGCGCCTCGGATATTCGCGCGAGGACATTGTCGCCAAGACCTACAATCCTGACTGGGCCTACATCGAGTCCACGCGCGAAGATCTCATCAAGAAGATCGAAGCGGCCCTCGGCTAAGCGACAGGAACAACGCGAGGATTCCTCATGAGCTTTGGTAGGGCGTCCCTGCTGCTGCTGATGCCATGCATCGGCTTGCTGATCGGCCTGCTGACCGGTGTGGGCACGCTTGTGCAGCAAGCCTTTACCGGAGCCGAGGGATCCTCCGTCGCCAACGTCGCAGACTTCCTCGGCCGACCCGAGGCCATGCGGGTCTTCTGGTATACCCATCGCATTGCGCTCGAAGTGACGGCGATCTGCCTCCTCATCGCGTATCCCCTCGCAGTGTTCATGGCACTGCGCCCGAAGGTGATCTACCTGGTGCTGATCCTGATGCCATTGATGGTGTCGATCGTGGTGCGCACGTGCCGGCTGGGTGGTGATCCTGGGGCCCCGCGGCCTGGTCAACACCGCGCTCAAATCAGCCGGGATTATCGACAGGCCTCTGCCACTCATGTTCAACGATGGGGGCGTGATCGTGGGTCTCGTCCACATCTTCATCCCCTTCGCGGTCCTGGCAATCCTCGCGGTCTATGTGAAGATCGAGAAGACCCTGCTCGAAGCAGCCATGGTGCTCGGGGCCTCACCGCTGAAAGTGTTCCTTCGGGTGGTACTGCCGCTGTCGCTTCCCGGCGTCGCCACCGCGGCCAGCATCGTCTATCTGCTGTCGCTGGGCGCCATCGTCACACCGCTTCTGCTCGGCGGGCAGCAGCAGAACATGCTGGGGACGATGATCTACAACCAGATGCTGGTCTACTACAACTTCCCCGCCGCATCGGCCGCGGCGATCCTTCTGACTGGCTCCGCGGCGATCGCCGTCATTCCCTTCCAGCTGGTCGATCGCTGGGCCACGCGCAAATTGCCGAGCCGGCGGACCTGAGGACACTCGATGAAACCCGGACAAGCCGTGCTCACCGCCTTCGCCGTCGCGGCGTTCGCCTTCATCCTGGCGCCGATCCTTGTGGTGGTCCTCGCCTCCGTGACGCCGCGAGGATATCTCGAGTTCCCGCCGCAAGGCCTGTCGTTGCGGTGGTATGCGGAGGTGCTGACGTCGTGGGCCTGGGGCCGCGCGTTCCTGGTCAGCGTCGCACTGGCCACGGTGGCGGCCACGGCAACCACCTTTGTGTGCTTCCTCGCAGCCCTCGTCACCACGCGTCGCAAGGTTCCCGGCAAGAATCTGCTGGAGTTCCTGATCCAGTTGCCGCTGCTGCTGCCGCACGCAGCACTGGCCATGGCCCTATTCTCCCTCATTCTTGTCCTCGGCCTGCGCGGCAGCTTCCCGGGACTTGCTGTCGCACACCTGATCCTGGTCATGCCGTTCGTCTACGCACCCATCGTGAACGGTCTGCGCCAGCACGACCTTTCGATCGAGGAGGCAGCGGCGACACTGGGAGCCGATCCGATCACCGTCTTTCGCAAGATAACGCTGCCCATGATCCGGCCGGCGCTCGTCAGCGCATTTCTCTTCAGCTTCATCGTGTCGTTCGATGAAGTAACGGTTTCGGTGTTCCTGATCGGGGTCGATATCACCACCCTTCCGGTCAAGATTCTCTCAGATATCCAGGCCTCCGCCAGCCCTGCGATTGCCGCCGTATCGACCCTCCTCATGGGACTGACGCTGGCCATGGTCTACATCATCAACCGGCTCGTCGGCATCCGTCTCTTCGTCGAGAACCGCGCCTGACTGCTAATTTCCCTCCCTAGCATCTTCAAGAGTTAACATGATTGAGCGTCGCCAATTCTATATCGATGGCGTCTGGGTCGACCCTGTCGAGGGCCGCGACGTCCAGGTGATCGATCCTTCTACCGAAATGCCGTGCGCAGTCGTTTCGATGGCCGGTCGTGCCGATGTCGACCGGGCCGTGGCTGCCGCCAAGGCCGCGCTGCCTGCATGGATGGCCACGCCCCCGCACGAGCGGATTGCGGCGGTCGAGCGGTTTCTTGCAGCCTATCAGGCGCGGATCGAGGACGTGGCACAGGCCGTCTCACTCGAGATGGGCGCGCCGATCGATCTTGCACGCAGGGCTCAAGCCCCTCTGGCGGTAAAACACATCAAGGGATTTCTCGCGGCCGCGCGCGACTTTGCTTTCGAGGCGCCGCTTTCCCCGGACGATACCAAGACCCGGATCATCCATGAGGCGGCCGGTGTCTGTGCGCTGATCACCCCGTGGAACTGGCCGTTGAACCAGATTTCGCTGAAGACGATCGCCGCCTTGATTGCGGGCTGCACGATGGTGCTGAAGCCGTCGGAGGAGAGCCCCCTCAGCGCGCTGGTCTGGGCCGAGTGCATCGACGCGGCAGGATTTCCTAGGGGCGTCTTCAACCTCGTCAACGGTGACGGCGCGGGAGCGGGAACGATGCTCAGCAGCCATCCTGACATCGACATGGTCAGCTTTACCGGCTCGACCCGTGCTGGCATCGCGATCTCGAAAACTGCCGCGGACACGCTGAAGCGCGTCCACCTCGAGTTGGGCGGCAAGGGTGCCAACCTGATCTTCGCCGATGCCGAACCGGGCGCGGTTGAGCGGGGTGTCCGCCAGATGATGAACAACACCGGCCAGACCTGCACGGCTCCGAGCCGGATGCTGGTGCAGCGTGAGGCGTATCCGGAGGCGGTCCGGGTCGCAGCAGAAGTCGCCGGTAGCCTGACGGTGGGTCCGCCCTCGTCCGAGGGTCCGCATTTGGGTCCCGTCGTGAATCGCGCCCAGTGGAACAGGATCCAGGGCCTCATTCGGACCGGAATCGCCGAAGGTGCACGCCTCGTTGCGGGCGGCCCCGGCCTGCCCGACAACATCGACAAGGGCTTCTACGTGCGGCCCACCGTGTTCGCCGACGCGGACAACACGATGACGATCGCGCGGGAAGAGATATTCGGTCCCGTCCTGACGATCATCCCCTTTGACACCGAGGAAGAGGCGATCGCGATCGCCAACGACACCCCCTACGGCCTGACCAACTATGTCCAGACGACGGATCACGACCGTGCCCATCGCGTCGCCAGCGCGTTGCGCTCGGGGATGGTTGAGTTGAACGGCAATCCTCGCGGTCTCGGCGCCCCCTTCGGCGGCATGAAGCAGTCGGGTAACGGCCGCGAGGCAGGTGTCTGGGGACTGAAAGACTTCCTGGAGGTGAAGGCGGTCGGCGGCTGGTCCGCCTGACCCGCCGCATCCTTCTCCCTTCTTTCCGCAAGGACACTGAATTATGAAAGCCTGGCTCAACCGCGATCACGGCGCTGCTCTGCAATGCGAAGAGGTGCCTGACCCCGATCCCGGCACGGAAGGGCTGGTCATCAAGGTCAGCCATTGCGGTCTGTGCCATTCGGATCTGCACCGCTGGCACGGCATATCGAACATGGGCAGCCGCGGCGTCATTCACCGTCCGCGCCCCGAGAACCCCATCGCGATGGGCCATGAGATCGTCGGCGAGATCGTGGGGATGGGCTCCGCGGTGACAGGGCGCAGCCTTGGCGAGAAGGTTATCGTCTACCCCTGGTTCGGCTGCGGCAAATGCAAGGCCTGCTTGGCGGGAGAAGACAACATGTGCCGCGAGCCCACGCGCAGCCTGGGCTTCGGAAACCACGGCGGCTTTGCCGAAAGGGTAGCGGTTCCGCATGAACGCTATGCTGTGCCCCTAGGGGACCTGGCGCCCGAGCAGGCAGCTCCTCTTGCGTGCGCGGGACTGACGGTTCGTTGCGCCATCCGCAAGATCGAGCCCTTCGATCCGACCGAGACGATCGTCACGATCGGTACAGGTGGAGTGGGCTTGACCGCCATCTCGGTGTTGCACGCCCTCGGCCATCGCAATGTTGTCGCGCTGGATCGTGACGCAAGCCGTGCCACCGACGCTGTTGCCGCCGGCGCGGCGCGGTTCATCGCGACACCCGAGGGCACGACGTCAGCAAGTCTCGTCGAGGCGCTTGGGGGAAAGATCGACAACGTGCTCGATTTCGTCAACAGTTCAGAAACCGCCGCGCTCGCCTTCGATCTTCTCGGGAAGGGCGGGCGAATGGTCCAGGTGGGACTCTATGGTGGCGAGCTGAATGTACCTCTGCCGCTCTTGACGGGTGCCTCGCTCACGGTTCGGGGAAGCATCACCGGCACGCTCGGCGACCTGCGCGACGTGGTACGCATGGCGCGTGAAGGACTGCTGCCGGCTATTCCTGTTTCTGTGCTGCCGAGGAGCTCGATAAACGACGCGATCCAGAGCTTGGACAAAGGTCAGGTCAAGGGGCGAATTGTGCTCGTCGCCGAGGGCGGCTAGGCAGCCTGGCGTGCGCTTCAAGGGAACTGGATGCGACGACGCCACTTAAAGTAAGGCGTGCAAGTCGTCTGGACCAACGTCTTCATTGGGTCAGCGGCGTCTCGGACCACTTAGCGATACGCTGCAAGAACCGGTCACATTCGGCAAGTTGTTCGGCGGCTATCCACTCGTCCGGCTGGTGCGCCTGGGCGATCGTCCCCGGCCCGCAGACGACGGTTGCAATCCCCGCTTCGTCGAAAAACCCACCTTCCGTGCCGAACGGAAGGTCATGGGCCGGAAGTTGCCCGCCCAACTCAGCCGTAAAGGCCATGGCGTCGGCGTTTTTCATAAGAGGCGGTACGCGAGCGAGAAGCGTTGTCGTCAGCGGTTCGGTTTGCGTCTGCAAATATGTCTCGACCGCTGCCAGCACCTCCTGCGTTGTGGACTCGTCCTTAGGCCGAAATTCCCAGACAACATCACATCTGCTTGGCACGATGTTCATTGCAGAGCCTCCTTGGATCCGACCCACATTGAAGGTCGCGCCTTGGCTCAGGCTCTTTGCGGCAGCGAGCATCTGGATGAACGTTGCAAATGCCGCGGCAGGATAAATTGCACTGGTTCCTTCGGAGGGATCGCTTGAGTGGGCCGCCTTGCCTCGAAATCGAGTTTCGTAGCCAAAGAAGCCTCGGTGTCCATTTCCTATTCGCATCGCGGTCGGTTCACCGACGATCGCAAACGCCGGCTTGCACTCTGCGGCCAGCAAATCCTGAACCAGTCGAGATACACCCAGACACCCGACCTCTTCATCATAGGAGAAGGCGAAATGGACTGGCCGATGTAGTTTCCTGGTGGCGATTTGAGCAGCCGCCGCCATGCAACAGGCCAGGAAGCCCTTCATATCCGTAGTGCCCCGACCATAGAGGCGGCCGTTGTCTTCACGAAGAACGAATGGATCGGACGACCATTGCTGATCATCGACGGGAACAACATCCGTATGTCCCGACAGCACAACGCCTGGAACCTCTGCCGGGCCAAGGCTCGCGAGGATGTTGGCTTTCGTTCTCTCGTCATCGAATGTCAGGCGAACGCGCGCGCCGAGGCGCTGGAACCGGTCAACAACCCAGTCCACGAGCGCGAGATTCGAGTTGCGCGACGTGGTGTCGAAGGAAATCAGTTGCTCCAGGATCGCGCGCGTGTCGCCCATGCCGAAATTACTCTCGCTGACAGCTGGAACAGTCTTTCAAAGTCTGTCGGTGGCTGCCGTAGACAGGCGTTCCCGAGCAAGGAGCATTGCAGCGGCATTCGTCTGAATGGCTTCGCTTTCGGAACGCTGGAATATCGCGAGCAGGCTTTCGCCTATTCCCTTCACATTCCGATCGACGAGCGCCTCATCAAATCCCTCTCGCTCCGAGGCGACCCTTATCATTCCGCCCGCGTTGATAACGAAATCTGGTGCATAGAGAATTCCCCTCGCCCTCAGCGCCTCGCCATGGTGATCCAGGGCGAGCTGATTGTTGGCAGCACCTCCGACAATCTCGACCCGCAGCAAAGGCAGCGTCTCGTCGTTCAGGATCGCTCCCATGGCGCAGGGCGCGAAGATATCCGCCTTTGCTCCGTAGATTTCTTCCGGCGGGACGCTGGAAGCGCCAAATGCGGTAGCGGCCCTGGACACCCGCTTGTCATCGACATCGCTGACGACGAGCTTCGCCCCCGCCGCATGGAGCAGTTCGCATAAATGCCAGCCGACATTGCCGAGCCCCTGCACCGCCACCGTCTTGCCGGCCAGCCGATCCCCGCCCCAACGATGACGCGCGGCAGCCACCAGCCCATAATAGACCCCTCGAGCCGTTGTGGGTGACGGATCGCCGGTACCGCCCAGTTCAACCGGGAGGCCGACGACATGCCTCGTCTTTTTGTAAAGTTCCCCGAAATCCTCGACTGTAGTGCCGACGTCTTCAGCGGTGATGTATCGTCCTCCCAGGCGTTCCACGGCGATGCCCATCGCCTGAAGCAGCGCGGGCGTCTTCTGGGTCCTCGGATCGCCGATGATCACCGCCTTGCCACCTCCCAGGTCCAGATTCGCCGCAGCTGCCTTGAAGGTCATGCCACGCGACAGGCGAAGGACGTCTCGCAGCGCTTCGGCCTCCGAAGCGTAGGGATACATGCGGCAACCGCCGAGTGCCGGGCCGAGGGTCGTATCGTGGATTGCGATGATGGCGCGAAGTCCGGATGGCTCGTCGGCGACGAATACGACCTGCTCGTGCTCGGCAAAGTCACCCGCTGAAAACACGGTCATGAAAGAACTCCTGCATGCGCTACTAGGGTGTTGAAGGGGCCGGCCAACGTCGCGTTGCGACAAAGAAGCCGCAAAGGATCAACGCCGCGCCAATCAGGTGAAATCCGGCCACGGGTTCACCGAGGACGAGGAAGGCGAGGATCGCGGTGAACAAAGCCACGAGGTGAAACGACGCGCCCGTCACGCTCGGTCCCAACGTCGCGACGCAGCGATTCCAAAGGATGAACGCAAAGAGGGAGGCGAAAACGCCGATGTATATGACCGCACCGACCGAAGCGGCATCAAAGGGGATTCTGGCTCCGGCTGCCAGCTCCCAGGCCCAGAAAGGAAGAAGCACGCCCAGGCCCGCGACCATCGTACTGGCCAGGAAAACCAGTGCTTCGAGTTCGCCCGGTTTGCGCCTGACGAGAACGGAATAGACCGCGTAATTGGCAACGGCGACGAGGACCAGAGGCTCTCCGGCAGCAAAGCCGATATGGGCCAGATCCGCCGGATTGCCGCGCGCCACGATCCATGCGACGCCGACGAACGATATCAGGATGCCCAAGATGGTCATCCTCCGAACCCGTTCCACGCCAAGGGCGAACGCGGCAAGCGGCACCATCAAGGGAAGAGACGAGTTCAGAAAGGCGACGCTCGCGGCCGGTACGGTCTGAAGGGCGACGTAGCCGAGGGCGTTGTAGCCGGCGATCCCGAAAGCCCCACATAACAGGATCAGAAGCCAATTCTGGCGCAGCAGGCCGCGCTGTCGCCATACTGCCTTGGACACGAATGGGGCGAGAACGGCAATGGCGATAACCCACCTGCCGACGGCGAGCGAGACAGGTGGATAGTCGTTGGCGAGAGCCCGCCCGAGCACGAGGTTGCCGGCCCAGAACAACGGGGGAAGCGGCAGGAGAAGAAGGGGCCGCGACCAAAGATATGCCAGCGCGTTCATCGTGCGGCTTCTGGGGCCAGCCCGGCAAGTCCGATCCGGAGGCGGCGGTTGTGACGGCCCTTGTTCTCGATCTTGAGAATGCGAACCGGAGGCGACTCGCCAGTGGAAGTGAGATGCGTGCCGCCGCAGGCCTGGCGGTCCAGTCCAACGATTTCCACTATGCGCACGAGGCCGTCCGGCGACGGCGGCGGCGCTACCGATCGTGAGCGAATAAGCCCCGGTTCGTGGAACGCCACGTCCTGCGGAACATGCGACTGGCGCACCGGAAGATCCTTGCGGATCACGTCGTTTATTTCTGACTCTATGGCTCGTAGCCGGTCATTGTCCGCATCCACCAGGTCGAAGTCGATACGTGCAGTGCCGTCGCCCGACATTTGCACGCCAGTCACAAGCGCTCCATCGAAGTCGCGGTAGACTAGTGCGTTCACGACGTGCAGATCGGTGTGCAGCTGGCGCATGAGACGCCTGAAACCGGGGTCGACTTGCGCCATGACCTCGGTGCCGGGAAGCTCAACGGTCTCCTCCAGCAGATGCCAGATGCGTCCGTCCTGGATTTCAAATCCCGATACGGCTACCGCGCCTTGCGACCATTCGATGATGCCGCGATCGGGCAGTTGGCCGCCGCCGCCCGGATAAAACGGCGTTTCCGCCAGCAGTACGCTGCCCGGCTTTGCGTCAATTACCTGAGTCCGGTGAGAATAGGTTTCGGGATGATCGAGACAAAAATAGTTAGCCATGTCGTTCTTCCGAAGCTGAGCTCGCCCGTGACGGACCGCATCGGAAGTCAGACTAGAAGCCGGAACGCTTCGTTTATTGGCTTAAATTGCGCGTACGTTAGGATCGATCATGGCCGCCCTGATCCACTGAAGAGGTGTGATCCCAAAGCAGCGTTTGAAGTGCCTGGTGAGCGCACTCTGGTCATAGAAGCCTGCGCTCAGCGCGGCCTCCGCAATCGGAACACCGGATTCGAGAGCGTTTACCGCGATGTTGAGACGGAGCTGCGTGAGAAAGGCATGCGGTGTCAGTCCCGTGGTTCTCTTGAAAAGAGCGATCAGTTGGAACGGCGTCAGCCCGACTTCCTGGCTCAGATCGGCGAGCGTGAGCTCCTCATCGTGCCGGTCATGCATCAGTTCCTTGAGGGTGCGAACCTTGGTTCGGTCGGCGAACCGAGCCGACAGATGTGCCTTTCCGGACCCGTGGCGCCGGAACAGTTCGCCGAGGCTGCCTACCAACAGCTCATGCTGCTCGAGCTCGTCCCCTTGCGAATCCAGGGCGCGATGAAGCCGCATGAAATCGGCGATCAGATCGGCGTCGGTGAAGACATTCTCCATGAAATACGGAGTCTGTTCGAGGCCGATCTCCTGCTTGAGAACGTCTAGCGCCGGCGCCGAGAGATAAAGGCTGCGATAGCGCCAACGGTCGCTTCGGCCCATTCTCCCGGAGTGCGGTTCGTCGGGATTGAACGCGAGCAGCACCGACGTCTTGGCTTCCTCAATGCGCCCGCGGCTTCTGAACTCCGAGCCACCCGTCTCGGTGACCGCGATGACCAGGGCATCGTGGCTGTGCGGGGCATATTCGTGCGTCGTAAAATCGGCGGCCAGGCAGCTCAAGCCATGGATCCGGGGATCGCGCCAGTAGCGCGCGCTGTTGCGTGTGTCTATTCGAGGCACGCCCGCAAGCCCTCCATAGGCTTCAGGCAATGCGTTCCTCCAGACGCGCTGCCCGCAAAAGTCGTCCAGGTTTCTTGTATCATCCGTGCCGCGTTCGGTTCAAACGAATTGCTGCCGGCGTTCAGTGCAGAATCTGCGAGAGAAAGGCCCGCGTCCGCTCGTTGCTCTGATCGGTGAAGAACGTCGTAGGGGACGCCACCTCGACGATTTGCCCCTTGTCCATGAACGCAATGCGATCTGCAACTTGACGCGCAAATCCCATCTCATGGGTGACGCAGATCATGGTCAGACCCGATTCGGCGAGACGGACCATCACGTCGAGGACCTCGGCGATCATTTCAGGGTCGAGAGCGGATGTCGGCTCGTCGAAGAGCATGACCTTGCTCTCCATGCAAAGGGCGCGCGCTATCGCGACGCGCTGCTGTTGCCCGCCGGAGAGCTGATGCGGATACTTACCTGCCTGATCGGCAATCCTTACGCGATCGAGATGCCGCATCGCGATCTCCTGCGCCTCCTTCTTCGGGATACGGCGAACCAGGATCGGAGCAATCGTGCAGTTTTCGAGAGCCGTCAGATGCGGGTAAAGGTTGAACTGTTGGAATACCATTCCAACCATCTGACGCACCCGCCTTATATCCGAGGGGGCCCCATCGACCCTCTGGCCGTGGACAAGAATTTCACCGGCGTGATGCGTCTCAAGCTGGTTGATGCATCGGATCAGCGTCGACTTTCCGGATCCCGACGGACCGCATATGACGACCCGCTCGCCGATCCCGATGGAGAGGTCGATGTTCTTGAGGACCTCGTACGAGCCATATCGCTTTGATACCCGTCGAAATTCCACAGCCGGCACGTGGCTCATCGTGTTTTCCACCTTCTAGAAGGGTCTGGCCAGACCGAGGGGCGGCGCTGAATGCGACGTCCCCCGGCCGTTGGTCAAAGGGAAGGCAACGTTGCCGGCAGCGGCTCGCCAAACCACTTTTCGGAGAGCTCATCGAGACCGCCCGCCAGTCGCTGGTGGAGGATGAAGACGTTCAGCCAACGAAGCAGATCCTCGTTGCCGCGCGTGACGCCCAGGAAAGCGGGCGAGTTCTTGATAACGATCTTGCTTTCGATATCGAGTCCGGGATTGTTTGCGGCGATGACCGCGGCTGCGGTGTTTCCGCTCACCAGCACTTCGACCTGGCCCGTGAGCCATGCCGACGTTGTCGTTGCATTGTCCTCGAAACGCATAATGTTTGCTTCGGGGGGAGCGAGCCGCGAAATCTCCAGGTCCTCGAGATTGCCTCGCGTCACGCCCACCGTCTTGCCGGCGAGATCCGCGTAACTTTTTATGTCGACCTTACTGGAGGAAAATACCCCCGAATAGAAGGGAGCGTAGGCACTGGAGAACCAGATCGACTTGGCCCGTTCCGGATTTGCACCGAGCGCCGCAACGACGATGTCAGCCTTGTCGGTCTGAAGATAAGGAATGCGATTTGCACCTGTCGTGACGACCAGTTCGAGCTTCACGCCCAGGTTTTCGGCGATGCGTTTGGCGACATCGATGTCATAGCCTTCCGGTTCCAGTTTCGCATTGAGAGCTCCGAAAGGCGCAAAGTCCTGCATGACCGCAATGCGGACGGTGCCTCGCTGGAGAATTTCGTCGAGCGTTCCGGAATGCGCGCCGCTCTGCATTACAAGCAAGGTTGCGGCGATCGAAACAAAGAAAGAAGAGAGTCGCTTCAGCATTTTTGTTCCCCATTGTTGTTGACGGAATTATTGCGAAGTTCGCATTGTCTTCTTGGTCATTTCGGCGTGAAGCGTCGCTCCAGTTTTCTGGCCGCGATGGAAAGCGGCAGGTTGATGGCCATGTAGATCAGGCCGACGACGAAGAAGATGAAGAACGGCTTGAAGGTGACGTTGTTCAGTACGTAACCGGCCCGCGTCACTTCGACGAAGCCGACGATCGACGTCAGCGCAGTGGCTTTGACAATCTGAACGCTGAAACCGACCGTCGGCGGTATCGCGATCTGGACAGACTGCGGAAGCACGATGTGCCAGAGCGCCTGCAGCCGCGAGAGACCGGACGCCTCAGATGCCTCCCATTGACCGACCGGTACTGCGCGGTACCGCCGATCGCCAGATCTCGGTCAGGAAAGCCCCCGAAAAGGCGATCAGCGCAAGGGAGGATGCGAGCCAGGGCGAGACGTCGATGCCGAGGAGCGGAAGTCCAAAGAAGCACAGGAAGATTACCATAAGCAGCGGCGTGCTCTGGATGATCACCGTGATAAATGACACGATGCCCCAGACATACCTTCCGCCAAGAACAGAGATCACGGTGAACAGGGACGCGACGGTCGCTCCGCCGACGAAAGCGATGAACGAGAGCGCCAATGTCCACGGGACTTTTCCGATAAGTGTCTGAACAATCGCCAGATTGCTGAACGAACCGCTCATCTGCGCACATCCCTCTCCCAGGGAAAGAGGAACGGGCGGATCAGGGCGTAGACCGTGGCGAAAGCGATGCCGGCCGCAGCGTACATGACCGTGATGACCAGATAGCTCTCGAACGCGCGGAAAGTCCGCGTCTGGATGAACTGGCCGGCATAGGTGAGATCTTCGACGGCTATTTGCGAAATCACGGCCGAGCCAAGGAAGACGAGCACGAATTGGCCGACGAGCAGGCGGTCAACCTTGGCAAGGGCGGGAGGCAGCAGAATGCGCCAGTAAACCTGAAGGGGCGTCATGCCCTGTGCTCGGGCAGCCTCCGAAATTCCCCTTCTCGAGTTCTCAAGCCCGCCGCGAACGATCTCGGTGAAGTAAGCTCCAATATTGAGCGACAAGGCGGCAATCGCGGCCGCGCTGGGATTGAGTCTCAGACCCAGTGCCGCAATCCCGAAGTAGATGAAGAACAATTGCACGATGAACGGCGTATTCCGGATGGTTTCGACATACCAAACGACGGGCGCGCGGATCATGAGACGGCTTGAAGACCTGGCTTCTGCGCACACAAGCGCGAGGGCAAAACCGATTCCGGCCGAGACGATGCACACCCATATGCTGACGATCAGCCCCGAGATCAGCATGTGGCTATAGGAGAAGACCTCGGAGAACCGCATCGACCAGACCACTTCGCCCATGAGCAGATGTCATGCCCGCACCGCCTCGTTTCGCGATCGGACCTGATGTGTGCTAAGCTTAAGTTCCCGGCGCAGTGCGTTATTGGTGATTCTTGAGAGATTCCCACGCGGCAGCAGATCATTCGCTCGGTTGCGAATGCATGACCGCTCGCGGAGTAGGAGGCGCCCCGAGTTACACCACAGACCGTTGGCCTGATCCTTCGGGCCTAAACCTCTTTGGCAGAAGTCAGCCTGACTGCGGTGTGGCGCCGAGCGGAGATTGCATCGAAAGCGATGAACAACGCGATCACGCACAGGCCGGCGGCGGTCAGCGGCGACCAGACGTAGAGGGGTGAGAAGCCCTCCAGCGCAAAGGTAAAGATCGGCATGGCAGCCATCATCACCAGGACCGTGTGCGGATCGGACCGCTCGATGCCCATCTGCAGGAACACCATCGGGATGACCGTTCCCAGGAGGCCGACCGCGGCAAGGATCAGCATAAGCCTGGGTGTCCAGTCGACAAGCCAGGTCTTGTCGTCGAGCACGGTCAGCACGACGGCGATCGGGACGATGAGGTAGCAGCGATGCGCCAGGATCGCGCCCGACGGCCAGCCGCGGTCGCTGAGCGCCTTGGAGGCGAAGGTGATCAGCACCGATCCCATCGCCGAGAGCAGGATCGCGACCAGCCCCGTCCAGCCGCCGGACGTTCCGACCGCGAAGCCGGAGCCCTGCACCGCGGATACCGCCAGGATCGAGCAGCCGGCGAGAAGGCCGAGGCAGACGATGACGCGGGCACGGCCCGGAATGATCCCTGACACGAGGAAAAGGATCAGGATCGACAGGCCCGGTCCGACGCCGAACTGCACCGCGCCGGCGACGGCCGGTTCGATCAGCTTGAGCGCGTAGAAGAAGAACAGGAAGCACAAGGCGGTGCTAAGGTTGAGCATCAGGACGTGGCGCCAGGCCACGGTCCCGACACGCCGGCCGTAGCGCGGCCAGAAGAGGAGCGGCATCACGCCGAAGCAGAACAGCACATAGACCTGTGACGGCACGGCGGTCAGCAAGGTGCCGTAGGCCACCTTGCCGGCAGCCATCATGAACACGGCAACCATCACCAGCACGCGGCCGGTTGTGGCGCGATTGGTCGAGCCCATCGTTCTTCCGATCTCGGTATCGCGCAGAGGAAAGGAAGCCGCCTGCACGGCGGCTTCCATTGTGCCCATGGTCAGGCGCGGACTTCCTTGGGGTCGAGGCCGATATGGATCAGCGTCTCGCCCGAGGCCATGATCGGCCCTGAATGGATCGCGAGCACGATGCCAGCCTTCGGGGCCAGCGCCTTGCCGCGCTCGTTGCCGTGCATGTCGAAGTAGCGGCCGATCTCGGTGCCCTCCTCGACCGTGTCGCCGCACTTGACGAAGCGCTCGAACAGCCCGCCCTGCTTCGCCGTGACCCATTCGAAGCTCGAGAAGTAGTTCATCTTGCCGTAGTCGACGACGTCGCCTTCCAGCATCTCCAATGCGCGCAGAACGTTGGTCAGCCGCTCCACGGCATCCGTCACCGACTCGTCGGTAAAGGAGCGCAGCTTGCCGCCGCACTCGACGATGTAGCTTGCGATACCGTCCTTGGCGGCCGTCATCATGGCCGAGCCGGCCAGCAGTTCGTCCGGCACCGGCAGAGTGTCGCGGTAGCCGAATGCCTTGGCGACCTTTTCAGACGTTGCCGCCGCCTTGCCGTTCTTCGGGAACAGCGCCCAGCGAACATCCGGCGTAAGCGCGGTATGGAAGTCGATCAGCACGTCGGCATAGGTCTTCAGCGGCTCATAGAGTGCGTAGGCCATCTGCTGGGTGAGGGTGCCGCCCGGGTTGCCCGGGAACTGGCGGTTCATGTCGCCGCCGTTGAAGCCCTCGAACGGGCTCATGCGCAGCTTCTTTTCGAAGGCGGTGACGTTCAGCACCGGGATCGCGACCACAGTTCCTTTAAGCGTCTTCGGGTCCAGCGAGTTCAGGAACTCGTGGATGATGAAGGTGCCGCAATATTCGTTGCCGTGGACACAGGCGTGCATCCAGACGACCGGCCCCTCCTTCTCGCCCTGCACGATCACGACCGGCGCGTCGATCGAACGCCCAGCCGGCGTCTCGCCGATCTTCAGGTTGCCCTTGGTGACGCCCGGCGCGGTAGAGCGGGCAGTTCCGACTATGATTTCCTTGGTCATGTTCCGTCTCACGCAGTCTGGGGATTGAGGCCGATATGAACCAGCACGTCGCCCTGGGGAATGATCGGGCCGGGATGGTAGGCAAGCACGACGCCGGATGCCGGCGCGGTCACGTCCCCGCTCGCATCGCCATGCAGGTTGTAATAGGTGCCGACCACGTCGCCTTCCTTCACCAAGTCGCCGCCCTTCACGCAGGGCCGGAACAGGCCGCCGCGGGGCGCGTTCGCCCAGTGGAAATTCGAGAAAGTGGTCAGTGGGCCGTAGTCGGTGACCTCGCCCGGCAGGATGCCGATCGAGCGCGCGAGATTGCGCAGGCGCTCGGTGACGTCGGCGACAATCTCCATGTCGAATGAGGAGCCGAGCCCGCCCGCCTCGATGATATAGGCAGGGATGCCATCCCCGCCGGCCGTCATCATCGACGACCCGACCAGCGTGCCGGCAGGCGTCGGCAGCGTGTGCGCATAGCCGAAGGCTTCCGCCATCTGGCGTCCAACGCGGCTCACCTCGCCGCCATGGTCTGCATAGAGCGCCCAGCGCGTGTCGCGGGTATAGGCCGTGTGGAAATCGACCAGATGCGTCGCGTGCTTCTTGAGGTTCTCGTAGATGACATAGGCCATCTGCTCGGTGAAGCCGCCGTTCGGATTGCCGGGGAAGCATCGGTTCATGTCACCGTTGTTGAAGCCCTCGAACGGGCTCATGCGGTGATAGGCACGGAAGGCCGTGATGTTCAGGATCGGCAGCGCGATCACCGTGCCGCTCATCTCCGAAGGCACGAGGGACCGAGCGAAGGACTGCACGTTGAACGTGCCGCAATATTCGTCGCCATGGACGCAGGCATGCATCCACAGCACCGGGCCATCCTTGGCGCCGCGAACGATGATCACGGGAATCTCGACCGCCGTGCCGTCCGGATTCTCCGCGACCTTGAGGGCGCCGTCGAAACGGCCGGGGCCGTCCGCACGCGCGGTGCCAACCTCTATTGTCTGCATGGGTCAGTTCCTTTCCTTGAAAAACAGTCTGGCTTTGGCTGCAGGTCAGATGCGCATGACGGAGCGCAATCCGACGAGCCGCTCGATGAAGAGGCCGAACAGGATGATCATGATGATCTGGACGGTGGTGATCGCCGCGACGATCGGCGAGCTCTCCCACTGGACATAGGAGAAGATCTCGACCGGCAGTGTCGTTGCGCCAGGTCCGGAGATGAACAGGGCGATGTACGTCGCCGAAGGAGATGATCAGCGCAAAGATCGCCGACGACAGCACGCCCGGCGCCACCAGCGGCACGGTCACCTCCCAGAGCACGCGAAGCCTGCTGGCGCCGAGCGTGTAGGCCGCAGCCTCCACGTCCGGATCGACGCCCTCAAGGCTCGCCGTGATACCGGCAATGGTGAAAGGCAGGCAGATCAGCACATGGCCGATCACCAGCACCGCCATTTCAGGGATCGGCAGCTGCGTCAGAAGCAGAAGCAGCGAGAGGCTGATGAGGATGTGCGGGATCATCATCGGCAGCATCGCGATCGACTGCCCGATCGTCCGCGCCTTACCCAAGAACCGGACCAGTGCGTACGAGGTCAGAAGCCCGATGACCGTGGAGAAGATCGACGCCAGCACGGCCAGAACAAGGCTGAACTTGAACGAACTCATGAAGCTCGAACTGTTCAGGAACTCGCGGTACCAGTGCAGCGAAGCCTGCGAAAGGCTGTAGGTGTTGCGCATGTCCGGGCTGAACGAGGTGAAGATCACGATCAGGATTGGTGCCAGCAGGAAGACGTAGATCGCCGTCACCAGCAGTCCGAACATCAACCGGCTGAAAGCAGTCAGGTCGACGGGAGGCGCCGTGATCGGCTGCCCGGGGCGCGCCACTGCGGCGCTCGTGTTGCTCTCAGTATCCACGGCGCGTCTTCCGGAAATAATAGGAGATCAGGGCGAATTGGCAGAGCACAAGCAGTGCCGCGACCGCGGCCGCCAGCGGCCAGTTGAAGGTCGACATGATGAGCTGGTAGATCACCTGCCCCATGATCGTCAGGTCGCGCCCGGCGAGCAGATCGACGGTCACGATCGAGCCCGACGTCATCGTGAAGACAATGACCGAGGCCATGACGATGCCCGGCCTGCTGAGCGGCAGGGTGATCTCGAGGAAGGTACGCAGCGGCCTGGCACCAAGCGTTCCGGCGGCCGGCACCAGATGCGGATCTTGCGCCACCAGCGACGAGAAGATCGGAAAGACCATGTAGGGCAGCATGATGTGGACGAGCGCCACGATTGCCGTGCGCTCGTTGTTCAGCATCTGAAGCGGCCGCTCGACGACGCCGCTTCCCACAAGCAGCATGTTCACCAGCCCGTCGGTGCCGAGCAGGACGATCCAGCCGTAGGTGCGCACGATCACGCCGGTCATCAGCGGGGCAATGATCAGGAACATCATGATCCCGCGCCAGGCGCTCTTCATCCTCGAAAGAAACAGCGCGAGCACATAGCCGAGGAGGAGCGTGATCACCGTGACGGTCAGAGAGACCCTGATCGTGTCGAAGATGATGCCGCGATAGTAACCGTCGAGGACGAGGCGGCCGTAGTTCTCGAGCGTCGGCTGCGCGACGCTCATGTCCGCGACCGAGTAAGTCAGGAAGCTGAGCGACAGGAAGAAGCCGATCGGGATGATCAGGAAGAACATGTAGAGGATGCCGATCGGCGCCATCAGCGCCGTAGCCGAACACATCCCCGCCCTTGCCGTGTTCGCGGGTCATGTCAGGCTCCCGGGATCACACGGCATTCGCGCAGGATCGCGCCGACCTTTTCACCGGGCTGCATCGCCCGGTAGTTCTCGAGGCTCGGCACCGAGCACTGGATCGCGTGTCCGGCTGGCGTCTCCAGCTCGAACAGAATCCGCTCGCCCTGGAAGACACGCTTCGAGATCGTGGCGGGTACTGCCTCGGGCGCATTTGGAGCGGCGAGCGACACGCGTTCCGGACGCGTCATCAGCAGGGCTTCCGAGCCCGCGGCCGGAGCACCACGAACGGACTTCGCACGAACCTTGTAGCCCTTTTCTAGTTCGACCAGCAGGTCCTCGCCCGTCGCCTCTGCGATCCGGCACGAGATCAGACTCGCCTCGCCGATGAAGGTCGCCGCGAAGCGCGTCTGCGGCTTGTCGTAGAGCGTCTCAGGCGAACCGACCTGCTCGACATGCCCGCCGTTCATCAGCACGACGCGGTCGGACATTTCGAAGGCCTCGTCCTGGTCGTGTGTGACGAAGACGGTGGTGATGCCGAGACGCTGCTGGATATCGCGCAGTTCCAGCCGCATCTTCTTGCGCAGCAGCGCGTCCAGATTGGACAGTGGCTCGTCAAGAAGCAGGATAGAAGGCTCGATCACGAGTGCGCGGGCAAGTGCCACGCGCTGCCGCTGCCCGCCCGAGAGCTGCGACGGGTAGCGCTCTTCCACATTCGGCAGGCCGACGACCTCGAGCATACGCCGGACCCTGTCGGTGATCTCCGCTTTGGACACCTTCCGCATCCTGAGCCCGAAGGCGACGTTCTGGGCGATCGTGCGGTGCGGGAAGAGGGCGTAGTTCTGGAAGACCAGGCCAATATCGCGGTAAGGAGGCGCGAGGTTAGTGATGTCGCTACCGCCCAGCACCAGACGACCCTCGGTCGGTGTCGTGAGCCCGGCGATGATGTGAAGGGTCGTCGTCTTGCCGCATCCCGACGGCCCGAGCAGCGTCAACAGTTCGCCCTTCTGCACGTCGATATCGACAGGGCCGAGAGCAGTCGCCGTCGCATAGCGCTTGACGATCTTCTCCAGTTTGAGGGCGTGATCCAAGGCAAAGTCCTTCACGTGGAGTCCGGCGCGCAGCGGCGCGGGCGGACAGCCGTTCATGTCTGATCTGGATTGAACGGGCGCCGCCCCTTGCAGAGGCGGCGCCGTCAGCGGCGTCAGGCGCCAATGACTTCCTTATTCCAGCGCTCGGCGTACTGGTCGCGATAGGCGAAAATGACCATCGGATCGACCTTGCTCTGCAGCTTGCCGAGGAGCTCGACCTGCGCGTCCGACAGCTCGATCTTCTTCAGCTGCGGCGGCAGGTTCTTCATCGCTTCCATGTTAGTCGGCGGGTAGCCGGTCAGCTTGGCGAAGGCGATCTGCTTCTCCGCGTCATAGGTTTCGTTGATGAGCGCCTCAGCATTCGCCGTGAACTGCTCCGGACGGTTGGCGATGATCGCCATGTTCCAGACCCAGGACAGACCACCCTCTTCCGGAATGACGAACTCAACCGGCGTGCCCGCTGCGGCTGCCTGCGCGATACGGCCGCCGAAGAAGGGGACGAGCCAGATTTCTTCGGAGTCGATCAGCTGGCGGGTGTGCTCGACATTGTTCGCGACGATCGCGCCATTATCGGTAAAGAGCGTCTTCAGCTTCTCGATGCCGGGACCGATGTCTTCGGAGGTGCCGCCGAATGCCTGGTTCAGCGAATAGAACACCTCGTCGCCGATCCAGCCCCAGGCGGGGAAGGCGACGCGTCCCTTGAATTCCGGATCCCAGAGATCATTCCAAGACGTGATCGGGCGCGTGATGCGCTTGGTGTTGACGCAGAGCCCGTACGGCGTGTGGCACTTTCCGGCGAGGAATTCATAGCGGAACGACGGATGGATCTGCTTGAGGTTCGGTAGGCTCTCCTCGCTCAGCGGCTTGTAGAGCCCCATGGCGCCGAGCTGGCCGGCGCGCATCTGTCCGGTATGGATCAGGTCCCATTGCGGGCGCGCCTTCTGCGCCATCACCAGCGGCTCCTGGCCAAGGCCGAGCTTCCAGGCCACGTCGACGTCGTTCGCCTGGGCGAAGGGCGCGACGAAGGTCTGGTCGACCCATTCCTTCCAGGAGCCGCCGGCCATGAGGATGTTCAGGCCGCCGGCGGCATGGGCCCCGGAGGCGCCGAGGCCACCGAATGCCGCGGCACCTGCAAGCGCGCCGCCGGCCTTCAGCAGCGAACGGCGGGATATTGAGAAGCGGTCGTTACTGGTCATCATTGGTTCCCCTTGTTGTGTTCAGGATTTCAGCCGAAACTCACTCGACGAGTTCTTGGGCCTCGAAGTCAGGCACTGGTGCTTCCACGACGGAGCGCGCCTCCCAGATCGGATCTCGTGCCCGGCGCCCGATGGCGGCCGCCTCCTCGCGCAGACGTTCGAACATGCGCATGCGCAGGGCCCGGTCGACGGCGGCGGTGGGATAGGAGATGGACAGCCCGATACCATCGCCGCGGCGCTGGTCCCAGACGGCGGCCGCCAGCGCGGCGATGCCCGGGATGATGGCGCTCTGCCCCCAGGCGACGCCGTATTTCCATGCCCATCTCGACGCGGGCGAGGATCTCCTCGTCCGAATAGCGGTCGCCCATATAGACGCGGGCAAGCCGGATGATCTCGCCGTCCTCCAGATAGGACATCAGCGCCCTCCCGACCGACGTGGTGAAGGCGGGCATCGGCTGGCCAATCTCGCGTACCAGCCGCAGCGGATAGGAGCCGTGGCGGACCGACAGGATGATGATGTCGGCCCCGTTGATGACCGAGACGTAGCCGGCAAAGCCGAACTCCTCGGTGAGCCGCTCCAACGCGACCTCGACCTGATCCTTCAGCGAATGCTGCGCCGAGTAGAGATCGGCAAGCAGGAGCGAGCGCGGTCCCGCGACGTAGCCGACCCCCTCCCCCGCCTCGCGCTCGAGAATCCCGTAGTCGCCGAGCGTCTTCATCAGCCGCGACACCGAGCTCTTCGGGATGCCGATCTCACGGCAGACCTCGCCGACGCGCAACACCGGCCGGGTGCGATCCAGCAACGACACGATCTTGAGAGCATTTTCGAGTGAGCTCATTTTTTCCCATATACAGCAACGCTATTGCTATATATAATACAGCCTTGCGGAGTGGCGTCTGTCAAGACGGTTTTGCTTGGTTTGAAGGCAGGCGAGTGGGCTGCCTGTTGCGGCGGCAGCCGGATCTCGATGTTGCAAGGGGACTCGGATGATCTGCCGAAGCCGCCGGACGTCGCGCCTTTGCGCCGTCGGCATGCAGCCGGGAATGCGATCGTCAGTGCCGCGCCGCAGCCGCGGGAGTGGCTGTGTCAAATCTACGCCGACGGCACACTGCGTGAGCAATCCCCACGGCCAGATGGTCGGCCTCATGCGTCTGTCGGAGACAGCACTGCCATGTCGATGTCATCGACTAGGTTACAGGGTAAAATTGTCGCTATGTCATGTCCTAGCCCGACAAGGTCCCGCGGCACAGGCACGAGGCGACGATCCTTGCCATGGACAGGCTGACCAATCTGGCGACGACGATCGCCGATCTAGTGGAGGAAGTCGTCATCATGGGCAGTGCGTTCGGTCCGGCCGGGTGCAACGGCAATGCTTCGCCTGTGGCGGAGGCCGACATCATCGAATATCCGCATGCGGCCGATATTGTGTCCGGCGCATCCTGGCGGGTCACCACGATCCGCTTGGACGTGACCCGCCAGGTCGTGATGGAGCCGATGGACGTCGAACGTCTGGCGTCCGCCCGACGACGCCGGCCGGTTCATTGTGGAATCCTCAAAAGGACACAGGCGATGCCATGCCCGGTTCGGCATAGATGGCTTCTACCTTCACGATTCCACCGTCGCCGCCTTCGTCGCCGATCGCCTGTCACTCATCATACGATCTGGTCCTGCATGGCGTATGCACCGAGGGAGTGGCCATCGGCCGGGCCATATAGATGGAGCGAAACATCCCCTACTCGCCGGCGCACCTAACGGTGCTCCAGATCAGAACGTCACGATCTCGGTCAACGGTGCACCCGTGAAGCGGCTTCTGATCGCAACGCTACTTGCGCAGCCCAGCGGCAACGCCGCGGGGAACCAAAGCGCCAGCCTTACTGAAATTCAGCCAATTCCATTGTTGGCGAAATCAGACCGAATTCAGGCCAGCGCCTCGAGGCAGTGCATCCGATAAGCGGGCCGCACGTTCAATTCCTGGAAATAGCGCTCGAGATTTGGATAGGGCAGATATCCGGCGGCGAGCCGGAACAGGCGGCCCAGATGGATGGCGACGGGGATATCGCCGATGGTGAGCTCATCGCCGGCAAGAAAGCGGCTATCGGCCAGCGCACCGTCGAGGATGGCGCAGGGAGCGGCTACGTCGGCGATCGCCTTGTCGAGCGCTTCCGGCGCCTTCGCCGCCATGAGCGCGATCACCTTCGGATAAAGATAGATCGTTCCCCAATCCATCCAGCGGTCCGACAACGACCGCGCAGCCGCATCGCCGGGCCAGAACGTGCCGGCTCCGTATGTCGCGCCGAGATAGCGGACGATGGCGTTGGATTCCCAGATCCGTGACGGTCCGTCGATCAACAAGGGGATGAGGCCGTTGGGGTTCATGGCGAGGTAGGCCGCATCCTTGTTGCCGCCGAACGGACCGCCGACATCGAGACGCCGATGCTCGATGCCGAGTTCGGCGAGGGTCCACATCACCTTGGCGACGTTGGAGGAGTTTGGACGGCCGTGAACGGTGATCATGGGTATGCTCTCTCAGGTGGACAATGAACTCTTGGCATCGAAGCGGCGGCCAACGAGGATGACGAGCGCGGCCAGCGTGACCACGGGAAGGACGACGAGGTTGACGGCGGACCATCCAGCCGCCGACAGCAGGGCTCCCGACGATACCGATCCCACCGCCACCACACCAAACATGGAGAAGTCGTGGAGTGCCTGGACCTTCGGGCCTTCCTCGGGAGTATGGCAACTCGCCAGCATGGTGGTGGCGCCGAAGAAGGCGAAGTTCCATCCCACGCCGAGAAGGCACAGGGCGATCCAGAAATTGTAGAGATCGATGCCGGAAAGCCCGCTGCAGGCGCCTGCCGCCATGATGATCAGCCCCAGGATCATCACGGGCCGCTCCCCGAACGTCTTGATGAGCCTGCCCGTTGCGAAGCTCGGCGCGAACATGCCGAGCACGTGCCACTGGATGCCAAGTGCCGCCTCCGACGGCGAGAAGCCGCAGATCACCATCGCCACCGGCCCGGCCGTCATCATGAAATTCATCATCGAGTAGGAAGCGATCGACGTGGCGAGCGCGATGCGGAAACGCGGCAGGCGGGTGATCTCGCCAAGTGGACGGCCGGTCGAACCGTCCAGCCGCCGCACCGGCGGCAGCCGCAGCGCCGACAGCACCGGAAAGGCGAACAACGCCATCACGCCCTGGGCGATGAAGGCGCCCGCATAGGGCACGCCCGGAAGAGCATCGCGGAAGAATATCGTCAGTTGCGGTCCCAGCACGGCGGCGCAGAGACCGCCGATCAGCACCCATTGCAGCGCACTGGCGCGCTTCTCCGGCGGCGTACCATCCATGGCGGCGAAGCGGTAGCTTTGCACCGCCGCGGCATAGAGGCCGGCGATGAAGGTGCCGAGGCAGAAGATGAGGAACTGCCCGGCCCAGATACCGGCCGCCGCGATCAGCCCGGCCGACATCCCGACGAGCGATCCGATCATGTAGGTCGGCCGGCGGCCGAGACGATTCAGCAGCATGGCGAGCGGGATCGTCCCGGCCGCGACGCCGATCGTATAGGCAGAGACCGGCACGGTGACGAGTGACGGCGATGGTGCATAGGCCTGCCCGACGAGGCCGCCGAGCGACACGATGACGGGCGGGCTCGCCGCGCCGAGCGTTTGGGCGGCAAAGAGCACGGCCATGTTGCGCGTTGCCGCGGGGTTTGTGGTGGTGACTGACATTTTCCGGCTTAGCTCATGTGGCGCCGGTATGCGACGCCGACGGCCTCGCATGCGCCCACACGGTCCAGCCCCCGCGCTTCGAGCAGGATGGCCGTTTTCACGCCGTGGGGCATCGGCCGGACGTAGAGCTCAACAGGTTCGGACACCGGGGTTTCCTTCTCAGGCGAAGTGGCAGGCAGCCTGATGATTGGCGGAAAGCGTCCGCAGGGTGGGGTCTTCGGTCGCACAGCGCGCCTGCGCCGCTGGGCAGCGGTTGTAGAACCGGCAACCCTCTGCGGCTGCGCCGCTGGGCAATTCGCCGGCGATGGTCTCCGCCTGCCTGCGGCTGCCCGGCCGCGGCACGGGCACAGCCGCCAGGAGGGCGCGGGTATAGGGATGTGCTGGCTGGCGCCAGAGTGCCTCGCGATCGGCGACCTCGACGATCCGGCCGAGATACATGACGATGACACGATCGGCGAAATAGCGCACGACGGAGAGGTCGTGGCTGATGAAGAGGTAGGACAGCCCCAGCTCCATCTTGAGATCGACGAGGAGATTGAGGATCTGGCTTTGAATCGACACGTCCAGTGCCGACACGGGCTCGTCGCAGATCAGCAGGTCCGGCTGAAGGATGAGGGCGCGGGCGATGCCGATGCGCTGGCGCTGGCCGCCGGAGAACTCGTGCGGAAACCGTGACAGCGCCGCCTGCGGCAGGCCGACCTTGTCGATGATGGAGCTTATGCGCCTCCGGCGTTCCGCCTTGTCGGAAATGCCATGGGTCCGCAGCGGGATGTCGAGCAGCTTGCCGACGGTCTGGCGCGGATTGAGCGAGCCGAAGGGATCCTGAAACACCATCTGCATGCGTCGGCGCTTGCTCATCATGGCGTTGTGGCCGAGCTTGGTGATGTCGTCGCCATCGACGCGGATGGCGCCGCCAGATGTCTCGATCAGCCGCAGGATCGATTTGCCGAGCGTCGACTTTCCGCAGCCCGACTCCCCGACAAGCCCGACCGTCTCGCCCTTTTCGAGCGAGAAGCTCACGCCGTCGAGCGCGCGGAAACTGCGCCCTTTCTGCGCGTAGGTGACTTCGAGGTTCTCGACGCTAAGCAAAGGCATGCGCTTGCTCCTCTTGCCGCTGGGCGCGCCGGCAACTGGCCAGCCACCCTTCCTCCAGAGCGGAAAGTTCGGGCTGCATGGCGTGGCACGTCGGCAACACGCGGCTGCAGCGCGGCGCAAAGGAACAGCCCTTGGCGTAGGCCGCCGAGTTCACGGACCCCTTGATCTCCGTCAGGCGGTGGTTCGTGTAGTGCCAGGCGCCCTCGCCATTGCTGACCGAAGAGTTGAGGAGTCCCATCGAGTACGGGTGCTGGGGCGGCGCGTCGAAGAAGCGCTTGACGGGAGCGGTCTCGACCACCCGGCCGGCATACATGACGGCGACGCGATCGGCCCATTGGGCGACCACGCCGAGATCGTGGGTGATCAGCAGAACCGCCATCGACAATTCGCGGCGCAGCCGGTCGAGGAGGTCCATCACTTGAGCCTGGATCGTGACGTCGAGCGCCGTGGTCGGCTCATCGGCGATCAACAGGGCAGGATTGCACGCCACGGCCATCGCGATCATCACCCGCTGCCGCATGCCGCCGGAGAAGTTGTGCGGGTGCTGGTCGTAGCGCTTGTGCGGGTCAGGAATCCCGACCAGCTCGAAGAGCTCGACCACGCGGGCGCGCGTGGCCCGCGAGGACAGCTTCTGGTGGCGCCGGATAACCTCCGCCACCTGGGATCCGACGGTCAGCACCGGGTTGAGAGAGGTCATGGGCTCCTGAAGGATGAGTGAAACGCCGTTTCCGCGGATACGGCGCAGCTCGAACGGCGACACCGTCGCAAGATCGACCCCTTCGAAGATGACCTGACCGTTCAGGATCCGCGCGGCGGGCGGCAAGAGGCGCATGATCGCAAAGGCGGTCATGGACTTTCCGCAACCGGATTCGCCGACCAGCGCCAGCATCTCGCCCTTGTGGATTTCAAACGACACCCCGTGGACGGCTGGTCCGGACGGGAAGCCGATGGCGAGGTTGAGGACTTCGAGAACCGGAATGGGTTTCATCGATTGCTCACCGAGCGGGGGTTGAGGATGTCGTTGAGGCCGTCGCCAACGAGGTTCAGCGAGAGGACGGTAAGGGTGATGGCGGCGCCGGGCAGCGCCGTCACGCACCACTCCACCCGCAGAAGCGAGCGCCCGTCGGCGATCATCGAACCCCAGGACACCAGATCGGGGTCGCCCATGCCGAGAAAAGACAGGCCGGCCTCAGTCAGGATGGCGTTGGCGGCGAGAACCGAGGTGGTGACCACCACGGGAGGCAACGCGTTTGGCAGGATCTCGCCAAAGATGATGCGTGTCGTGCTGTAGCCGAGGCTGCGCGCGGCCATGACGAAATCCGAGCTGCGCAGGGCGCGGAACTGCGCGCGCACGAGACGGGCGACGGTCGGCCACGTCGCGATGCCGATGGCGAATGCGATCATCGGCAGCGACGGTCCGGCGATCGCCACCAACACGATCACGAGGAGAAATGTCGGGACGGTCTGGAACAGTTCGGTGACGCGGACCAGCACATCGTCGAGCACGCCGCCGAAATATCCGCCGATCGCCCCGACGAGCACCCCGATGATCAAGCCCACCAGCGCGGCGGAGCCGCCCACCAGCAGCGAGGCCCGCGCCCCGTGCACGAGGCCGCTCGCGATGTCGGTGCCCAGCGAGCCGCTGCCGAGCGGATATTCGGCATCCTGGAATGGCCAGATCAGCGGCATCGTCACCATGTCGCGCGGGTCGGCGGGGTAGAGGATGTCGGCCAACAGCGCCAGGGCAATAATGGCGATCAGGATCGCCGAGCCGACCAGAAACGGGATGTTGTTGCGCACGGCGCGCCAGGCGCGCGATCCCTGCTTCTTCGGCACCAGAATCTCGGCGGCTGCGAGGGGCGTTGCCGCCGCAGTATCGATGAACGCCTGCGTGTTCATGATCGGATGCTCCGCCTAACGAAGCTCGATACGGGGATCGAGCCAGGACTGCAGAATGTCCACCACCACATTGGCGATGATGACGAGGATCGACGACAGAAGCAGGATTCCGAGAAGCACAGAGAAATCGCGGTTCACGACGCTGTCGAGCGCAAGCCGTCCCATGCCCGGCCAGCCGAAGACGGTTTCCACCACCATCGCGCCACCGAGCATGTTGCCGAGATGCATGCCGGCCACCGTCGTCACCGGGATGAGCGCATTGCGCAGCGCATGTCGGAACTGCATCACCACGGGATGGAGCCCCTTGGCTGCCGCGGTCCGCATGAAGTCCTGCTGCTGCACTTCAAGCATGGTGGCGCGGGTCAGCCGGGCATAGACAGCGGCATAGAAGAGCGACAGCGACAGCGCGGGCATGATCAGGTGCCGCAGGCGATCGACGAACGCGTCCCACCCCGTCAACCCCGCCCCGATGCTAGCATTGCCGTTGCTCGGCAGCCAGTTCATCGTCACGGAGAACAGGACGATTGCCATCAGACCGAGCCAGAAACCGGGTATGGCATAGATGAACATCAGCACCACGGAGATGACCCGATCCGGCCATTTCCCCGCAAATGCCGACATGACCCAGCCCAGCACGATGCCGATCACCAGCGCGAAGCCGAGAGCGCTCAGCACCAGCAGCAGCGTGTCCGGCAGCCGGCCGACGATCAGATCGGTCACCGGCACGCCGAGGCGGGCGGACGTGCCCAGGTCGAAATGGGCAAGGTTGTTCAGATAGTTCACGACCTGCTCGAACATGCCCAGGTTGAGGCCGAGGCGCTCGCGGATCGCCGCCATCGACTCCTCGGTGGCCGAGCCGGATTCCATCGCGATCGTGTCGGCGACGTCGCCAGGCAACATCTTGAGGAGCAGGAAGTTCAAGACGACAATGCCGAAGATCGTCGGCAGCGCCTGCAACGCGGTCTTTCCAAAGATCTTGGCGATGCGGGCGTTGGCCATATCGGCTTGCCTCCGGCTCGAAGGATGAAGGCGGGCCACCAGCGGTCCGCCAGCATGTCGTTCACTCCGCGGCCCTGAGCGGAAGAGGCGTCATCTCGCCGGTCAGGTGCATCTTCAGGAAGGGAAGGCTGTCCTGGCCCCAATAAGGCTCGCCCTCGTAGACATAGGTGGGGCTGCCGAAGATGCCGTTCGCCTTGGCGCGGGCGAGATTCCCCTGCCATTTGGCCTGGACGTCGGCGTCCTGCTCGCGTGCCAGCAGCGCGGCGCCGTCGAAGCCCGCATCGTCGGCGATGCGCCCGCGTACTTCGGGAAGTCCGATGTCGTCGACATGCCCCCACCAGCGCTCTTGCATGGCCGCGACGAGCTCGATCCAGTCCAGCCCGTCGAGCTGAGCGGCGATGATCATGAAGGATGCGGGCACCCAATCTGTCGTCGGCCGCCCCTGGTTGTCGCGCCCGTCGATGAGGACTGTCTTGTCGAGATAGCGCGCCCAACGCACCAGATCCTTCTTCCAGTGCGCCCTGCGCGGCTCAGGGCGGCTCTTGGACGGGATGGCGCCGTTCGCCTCGATGATGGTGATCAGATACGGCTCGATCTTCAGGTCGTGCTCGGCGGCGAGGGCCCTGAAACGGTCGAGGCCGATATAGGCCCAGGGCGAACTGATCGAGAAATAATAGTCAACGGTCTTGGGCATGCGGGCACTCCAACGTTGAACTATAATTGAATGAGTTCATCTATCTGTCAACGCATTTCGGTGGCCATCCTCGATCTGGGGGGAATTCGCTCCACCGCGCCCTGAAAATAAGAATCTGCATACCAATTAGGCCGTCATAGAGCACGATTTTTGCATCATGGGCAATTTTTGGGCAATCGTTCTGTTTGGCTACAAAACACTCTCTTTTCTGTTGCAATAAATGAAGATGTTCATAATTCTATCTGCAGGGCCGACTAGCCGGCCACCAAGGCGATACCGAGGAGTCCACATGACCGGCCAACCGGAACTGAGATTGTCCGCCGACGTGGGCGGCACGTTCACGGACATGGTGTTGGAGCAGGCCGGTACGCGTTGGACATCGAAGGTCCTGACAACCCCTGCGCGCCCGGAAGAAGGCGTGCTGGCCGGCATCGCGGAGATCCTGGATATTGCCGGGAAATCCATCGGCGACGTCACCACCTTCGTCCACGGAACGACGCTTGCCACGAACGCCATCATCGAACGCCGCGGCGCGAAAACCGCCCTCATTGCCACGGACGGCTTTCGGGACGTGGTCGAAATCGGCACCGAAAGCCGGTACGATCAGTATGAGCTGGCATTGGTGCGGCCGAAGCCGCTGGTGGAGCGCCCGCTGCGCTTCACTGTCCGCGAGCGGATGGACGCGCGGGGCAACGTTCTCCTGGCGCTCCACGAAACGGACGTTCTTGACATCGTCCAACAGTTGAAGGCGGCGGGCGTTCTCTCGGTCGCCGTCTGCTTCCTGCATGCCTATGCAAACCCGGCACATGAATTGCGCGTGGCAGCCCTGCTCTCCGAGCACCTGCCCGGCGTGACTGTCTCGCTCAGCCACGAGGTTTCGCCGGAGATCCGCGAATATGAGCGCACCTCCACGACGATCGCCAACGCCTATGTCCAGCCGCTGATGAGCGGCTATCTGAAGAGGCTCGACGTGTCGCTCCGCGAGAGAGGTTTCACCGGCTTTCTTTGCCTCATGACCTCAGGCGGCGGTCTCTCCTCGGTGGAATCGGCGCGCCGCTTTCCTGTCCGCCTGGTCGAATCCGGCCCGGCCGGTGGCTCGATCTTCGCCGCGCAGATCGCCGCGATGTTGGGCGAAAAGAAGGTTCTCGCCTTCGACATGGGCGGCACGACCGCCAAGGTCAGCCTCATTCACGACTTCCAGTCCGAAACCGTTCGCAGCTTCGAGGTTGATCGCGCCGCCCGCTTCCTGAAGGGTAGCGGGCTGCCTCTGCGCATCCCCGTCATCGAGATGGTCGAGATCGGCGCCGGCGGCGGCTCGATCGCCGGCATCGACCAGCTCAAGCGTGTCACGGTGGGACCGGAGAGCGCCTCTTCCGTTCCCGGACCGGCCTGCTACGGTCGCGGCGGCACGGAAGCCACCGTCACCGACGCTGATCTCACGCTCGGGCTGATCGATCCGAAGGCGTTCGCCGGCGGGTCGATCCTGCTTGATCCCGAAAAATCCCGGACCGCTTTCGCAGGAACCGTCGGCGCGGCTCTGTCGCTCGATGCGGAAATGTCCGCCTATGCCGTTTACGAGATGGTGTGCGAGAACATGGCCAGCGCGGCTCGCGTTCACGCAGTGGAACGCGGCGCGGTAACGAGCCAGCACACGGTCATCGCCTTCGGCGGCGCCGCCCCGCTGCACGTCGCCCGCGTTGCCGAGAAGATCGGCGCGGAACGCGTGATCGTTCCGCAGAATGCCGGCGTCGGCTCGGCCGTCGGCTTCCTTGCCGCTCCCATTTCCTACGAGGTCGTGCGGTCAGGCTATCAGCGTCTCGATACGTTTGACGCCGCCGCGGCAAACGAACTGCTGGAGGCCATGGCCACGGAAATCCGCGCCTGGGTGGAAACGGCTGCGCGCGGCGCCCCGTTGGTCGAGAGGCGGATCGCCTACATGCGCTATCTCGGCCAGGGCCACGAAATCCCGGTGGTCATCCCGAACGGGACGCTTGAGCCGGGTTACGCCACAGCCTTCCGGGAACAGTTCGAGGATGCGTATCGGATGATGTTCAAGCGCATCATCCCTAAGGCTGCGATCGAGGTCATGGCGTGGTCGGTGTCCATATCCACTGAACCGACGCTGCCGGAGGCGATAGAGCCGATCGAACTCACCGATGCGCCGGAAACGGACGAGAAGCGCCGCTTCTTCGACGGCCGCAACGGCGTCAGCATCGACATCCCGCTCTATCGGCGATCGGCCCTGCGTCCCGGCCAGCGCTTCGCCGGCCCGGCGATCGTCAATGAAGCTGAAACCTCGACCTTCGTCAGCGATGCCTTCGACGCCTGGATCGACGCCTCCGGCGCGATCGTGATGCAGCGCAAGGCACGTGCCCTGCTGCAGCAGGCGGCGTGAGCCGAGCAATGACTTCCTTCCTGGAGCTTACCCCATGAGCCGAACGCCCCTCTCTCTCATAGACAAGCAGGTGATGTGGAATCGCCTGATCGCCGTCGTCGAGGAACAGGCCCAGACCCTGCAGCGCACAGCCTTCTCCACCATCGTGCGCGAGTCGGGGGACCTCGCGGCGGGCGTGTTTGACGTCAAGGGCCGGATGCTGGCCCAGGCCGTGACCGGCACGCCCGGCCACATCAACACAATGGCGCTCAATGTGGGCCATGTGCTCGATGCACATCCCGCCGAAACCATGCAGGACGGTGACGTCTACATCACCAACGATCCCTGGCTCGGCACCGGCCATACCAACGATTTTTGCATCACCACGCCGGTTTTCCGCAATGGCGGGATCGTCGGGCTGTTTGCCTGCAACTGCCACCTCATGGATATCGGCGGCGTGCTCGGGCCGTCCTCGTCCACCGATCTCTACATGGAAGGCCTGATCATCCCCATCCTGAAGCTCGTGGAGGCCGGCAAGGTCAACGAGACGCTGATGGCGATGATCCGCACCAACACGCGCCTGCCTGTGGACACGGAAGGCGACGTCTACGCCATGATTGCCTGCAACGACGTCGGCTATGCCGGCCTCAACATGATGATGGACGAGTTCGGCATCGACGATCTTTCGGAGCTCGCCGAGCATATAGTCGATACCTCGCGCGAAGCGGTCCTCGCCAACATCCGGGCCCTCCCCTTTGGTACCTGGCATTCGGAAATGTGGCTCGACGGTTACGACGAGCCGATCTGCCTCAAGGCCGCGCTCACCATCTCGCACGATGGCATCAATGTCGACTTCACCGGCTCGTCGCCCATGGTGAGGCAGAACATCAACGTGCCGATCTGCTACACACTGGCCTACACATCCTTCGGCATCGGCTGCATCGTCTCCAAAGGCATTCCCAACAATGCCGGCTCGCTTGCGCCGATCACCGTGTCCTCGCCCGAGGGCACGATCATGCACGCGCTGAAGCCCGCGGCCGTCGTATCACGCCATATCGTGGGCATCAGCCTGCCCGATCTGGTGTTCGGCGCCCTTCGCCAGGCGGTGCCCGACAGGGTTCCGGCGGAAGGCGCAGGCTGCCTCTGGCACGTCAACGGAACGGGGCCGCGCAAGAGTCCGCCGACCTACGGCGACATTTTCCGCGTCGGCGTGGTGACCACCGGGGGCATGGGCGCACTGCCGTTCCGCGACGGCCTTTCGGCTACCGGCTATCCGAGCGGCGTGCGCGGCGGGCCGGTCGAGATATTCGAATCCATGTCCACGCTCGTCATGTGGCGCAAGCAATACCGGCAGGACAGTGGCGGCGCCGGCAAGTTTCGCGGCGGGCTCGGGCAGGAAATGATCCTCGGCAACTCGATCCCCGAGCCTTTCACCTATTTCGCCTCGTACGAGCGTACCCCGGTTCGCGCCACGCGGCGTCGACGGTGGGGCGGACGGCGCCATCGGATCCATCCGGCTTTCGAGCGGCGAAAAGCTTGCGGGAAAAGGCACCTACAGCATTCCTGCTGGCACGAGAGTCTACATCAACTCGCCCGGCGCCGGCGGGCACGGCAATCCACTCGACCGCGATCGAGCGGCGATCCTTCGCGATCTGGAACTCGGACTCATTTCGCCCGAGGCGGCCGAGAAGCTTTACGGCTTCGATCCCGCTCCGGCGATGGAAGCCGCAGAATGAGCGCTGCGGCCCGCCTGATACCCCTAACGGGCGGGCTGCACCTTCAGCCCAGAGAGGCCCAGCGAAAGCGCCCGATGGAACATGGCCAGGCCTTCGTTGACGTCGATCGCTCCGGTCTGCACCCAGCGCCTGACGACGCCCTGGAACAGATAATAGGACAGATCGGCGATCTCAGCGGCTGGCACGGTGCTCACGAGTTCGCCGCGCTGTTGGCACCGAAGCGCCCGGCGCAGGGCTTCGGCCTTCATGCCGGCAACGCCTTCGCCGTGCCGCCGGGCCTGCTTTCCGGCGAAGAAGAGGAATTCGGACAGGATGATCTTCGCCATTTCGGGATTGGCATTGTGCATGACGAAATACGGTCGCCAGCACGCTACGATCTGATCGATATAGGTCGCGTCCGTCGGGACCGATCCGGCCTCATCGAGAGCGCGGCCGAAATCGTCCGCCGTCGCAAGATAGGCCATGTCCCGCTTGTTGTCGGCGTAGAGAAACAGCGTTCCCGTGGCCACACCGGCAAGCTTGGCGATTTCCTGCATCGTCGCGGCCTCGAAGCCCTTCTTGGAAAGGACCTGTTTCGCCGCCTTCGCGATCCTGGCCAGCTTGCGCTGCTTGTTCTCCTCGCGCTTGCCAGGCTTCGTCTCGTCTCCCGCGCCCGAAGCACGACGCTTCGCCACCGGCTTCGCCCTGATGTCTGCAGTCGCACTCAAGCGTTTCGAATCCCTGATATCGTTCATTTTCTAATGATGACCATCTCCGGTGCCGTCAAGCTAATAAAATCAATAACCGCAGCCGTTTTTGCGATCTCTTTCTGTTCGCCATTCATTTCTTTCAGCAGCCTCGATCCTGCCTCCTTCCTCAAACGCTCAGGAACACGCCATGTCTAAGATGAACACCGAAATAAGTCGCCGTCTCATCCTCAAGGGGCTTGCCGGCGCCGCAGCCATGAGCCAGGTCGGCTTCTCCTTCACGCAAAATTCAGCTGCGGCTTCAGCTCCCGCGAAGGGGGGCGTAATGACGATCCTGCCCGGCTGGGAGCCGCCGATGCTGGTGTCGCTCAGCAGCCCTTCGAGCCTGCCGCTGAGCGGCAAGGTTACGGAAGGGCTGTTGCAGTTCGATCTGGAAATGAAGCCGCAGCCGCAGCTCGCGACGGAGTGGACCGTCTCGGATGATACGCTGACCTACACGTTCAAACTGCGCCAGGGCGTCAAATGGCATGACGGCGCCGATTTCACCGCCGCCGACGTGATCTTCTCGCTCGCCACTTTGAAGAAGTCGCATCCGCGTGGGCGAGCCACCTTCGCTCATGTCGAGAGCATGGAGGCACCCGACGACCATACGGTCGTGCTGAAGCTCGCGAAGCCGACGCTGTTCCTGCTGACCGCGCTTTCGGCGGCAGAATCGCCGATCGTGCCGAAGCACATCTACGACGGGTCCGATCCGGCCACCAACCCCGCCAACATCGCGCCGATCGGCACCGGGCCCTTCGTGTTCAAGGAATGGGTCCGCGGCAGCCACGTCGTCTACGAGCGCAATCCGAACTACTGGGATGCGGGCAAGCCCTATCTCGACGGCATCGTCGCCCGCTTCATCCCCGATCAGGCCGCCCGTTCGGTCGGCTTCGAAACCGGGGAACTGGACGCCGGCTTCCGCACTCCCGTCGCGCTCAACGATGTCGAGCGCCTCGAAGGCATCACGACGCTGGCCTTCGAGGGTGACGGCTATCAGTATTCGCCGCCGAACAATTTCTGCCTCGAATTCAATCTCGACTCCGACAAGTTCAAGGACATCCGGGTCCGCCAGGCCATCGCGCACACGATCAATCGCGAGGCGATCTGCAAGATCGTGTTTTTCGGCAAGGCCGTTCCTTCGCATTCGCCGGTGGTTCCGGGCTTGAAGGCCTTCCACAATCCGAAGCCGAGCCCCTATCCGGTCGACCTCGACAAGGCCAATGCGCTGCTCGACGAGGCCGGCTTCTCCCGCGGGGCCGACGGCAAGCGTTTTGCCGTGACCCTCGATTATCCTTCGGAAGATACGACGAGGCGGCTGGCCGAATACATGCGCGCCACGCTGAGCCGCATCGGCATCGAGGTGACGGCGCGGGGACAGGATCTCGGTTCGATCGCCAAGCGTGTCTACACCGACCGCGACTTCGAGATGCAGATTGCCTCGCTGAGCCCGCTCTTCGACCCGCAGGTGGGTGTCCAGCGGACATACTGGTCGAAAAACTACATCAAGGGCGTGCCGTATTCCAACGCCACGCACTATGCCAATCCGGAAGTGGACGAGCTGCTCGAAGGCGCCGCCGTCGAAGCCAACCCCGAAAAGCGCATCGAGATGTGGATGAAGATCCAGGATCTGGTGATGCACGACATACCGACGATCAACCTCGTCATGCCGATCTGGGAAACCATTCATACGACCCGGTCTCACGGCATGGCCGATACGGCATCCGGCTTTGAGGGTACGTTCGCTTCTGCCTATATTTCCGCCTGACATGAACAGGGGCCGTGCCTCGTCACGGCCCTCCCGCTGCCGAGTGCATCCATGAGCATCATACAAGACCTCGACCCCGATTTTCTGCGCGCCCGGCAAAGTGCCAAATGGTCGAGCTTTGACGCTCCGGTCCTGCCCTCCAATCCCGCCGAGATGGATTTTGCGGTGGCGCCAGCGATCCAGGCCGCGATGGAACGGGTCGTCTCGCAGCAGAAATACGGCTATTCGACGCGCGGACCGGAAAGCCCCGGCGCCCTGCTTGCCGAATCGTTCTGTCGGCGAATGCTGGACAAGTTCGGGTGGGACGGGGCCGATCCTGCTCGTGTGGTCATCGTCAACGACCTCATCCAGGCGGTGATGTCCTCCGTCCTCGCCTTCTCCGAGCCGGGAGACGGCGTGGCCCTCCAGGTGCCGTCCTACCCGGCCTTTCTCGGGATCATCGCGCAGTCGGGCCGCCAGACGGTCTGCAACCCGATGCGCGACACCGGCGAGCGTTACGAAATCGACTCAGAACAATTCCGCGACGTCGTGGACGAAAAGACCCGTGTGCTGTTGCTCTGCCTGCCGCAGAACCCGACCGGGCGGGTGTTCCCGCGCGAGGAACTGGCCCCCATCGTCGAACGCGCGATGGAGCTGGACATGATCATCGTGGCCGACGAGATCCACGCCGACCTGCTGCTCGACGGCCGCCGGCACATCCCTTTCGCGCACATGTTCCCCGAAGCCGCGGATCGCACGATCACACTCTATTCCGCGACCAAGAGCTTCAACATTCCGGGATTGCGCACGGCCGTGATGCATTTCGGGTCGGATGCGCTGCTGCGCGGCTTCCACAGCCGCATCCCGCAGATGCTTCTCGGCACACCGGCGTCTCCCGGCACATTCGCGACGCTTGCCGCGTGGGAGGAATCCGAAGACTGGTGCCGGGCGCTGATCAAGGTGCTCGAAGCCAACCGGGACCACATGCTGTCGCGGCTGGCGGAAGAACTCCCGACGGTAAGGATGTACTCCCCGGAAGCGACCTATCTCGCTTGGGCGGATTTCAGTGACGTCCGGATGAACGCCGTCCCCTATGAACGACTTCTTTTGGAAGCAAAGGTCGCCGGCGGCGACGGACGCAACTTCGGACCGCACTACGAACGGTTCGTCCGCCTGAACTTCTCGACATCACGCACGGTCCTCGACGAAAAACTGGATCGGATCGTCAAGGCGGTAAAGATCGGCACAGTGTGACGCCCCGATCATTTGGACAACAAAGAACCCGGCGTCCTTTCAGAAGTCGGTTTTATCGGACCTACGATCGCAGAACCTTTGGCTGCCGGGGCTCGTGCCATCCGATTCCTGCAACTGGTCGAGTGCGTGAAGCCAACACTGGCGGCATAGGCGATATCGATCGTCCTGGGCGACATGGACGGATTTAGCGAAGACGAAGCCTGCTGCGATGGCAACGATGGCCGCGAAGTTCGGGGTCGTCTTTCGGGAAACGGCTACCCATAATCTCATCCCTGAAGGCCGCCCTTACCGCATCCGTGAGGCGGCGCCATACGTTTTACGATAAGCTTGATCATGGGTCTTGGTTCAGGATGTCTTCATCGCCTGGATTGCCTGCGGCTACGTTTGTATACATTCGACTTGGCGCCGCAAACACTGGCCGGCAGCGACATGGAGGGTGTCGAATGAGGCCGCAGCAGAATCAATAGCTTGGCGCCTTCCTTCCGCGAAAGGAACGCAATCCCTCCGCAAGGTCCGGATGCGAGACGTGATGTGACCAAGTATCAATCTCCATCTGCAACCGTTCCTGCCGCGTCCGATCGCCGGACCGCATTCGACCGAGCCTCTTGATTGCGCGGATGGCTTCCGGGCTGTTCCGGCAGATCTCCAGGGCAAGCTCCCGGGCGCGATCCATCAGGTGATCCTTCGGCACCACCTCGTTCACCAGACCCCATGCAGCAAGAACGTCTGCGCTGATCGTCGATGCGGTGTAGAACAGTTGGGCAGCCTGGGATGGCGACAGCCGTTCCCGGAGACGCACCGTCGCGCCGCCGGCCGGCACGATCCCGTAACGGGCATGTCCGTCGCCGATTAGGGCACCTTCGCAGGCAAGGATCATGTCGCAGCACAGCAGCAGTTCCAGCCCCCCGGCGATGGCCGTGCCGTTCGCGGCCGCGATCACCGGAACTGGGATGTCCTCGACCCGTTGCAGAACGTCCTGGTTGTAGCGCAGGATGTCGACGAGCTTCGTGCCGCCCGCGTCGAGCGCCTCCTCGAACTCCTTGAGATCGCCGCCAGCCGAGAAGGCACGGCCCGCGCCGGTGATGATCACCGCCCTCAATCCCGACAACCGCTCGATCTCATCGAGCCGCCTCTCGAGTGAGCGCATCATCCGGCCCGACATCGCGTTGAGACTGTCGGGGCGGTTGAGCGTGAGGGTGGCGATCCCGTTCTCGTAGGTAAGGTCTACGGAACTGTCTTCCATGTCATCCCTCCGCCGCCCGGATCGAGTAAGTCTGCGGCAACGGCTTCAGCGCTGCTTCGAGCGCTGCCAGTCCGACCGTGTCCGCGCCGGCGACCGTCACATCCACCACCGTCCGCTTTTGCTCGTCGAGACCGACTTCAACCGTCACCGCCGTTGCCGTCCCGCACGCCGCCTCCGCCTCCAGCCTGACCTTCTCCCGGATCGCCAGATCGCGCAGCGCCGGCTTGAAGATCTTGCCCACCGCCGTCACCGGCAGCGCATCGATCACCAGCACGCTGCGCGGACGTGCCGGTGGCTCGTGGACTGCCGCTTCGAGATAATCGCGCAATGCTTTGGAATCGATCAGCACGCCCGGCGCCGGCACCACGAACAGCGCCGGTATTTCACCGGCATACTGGTCCGGCATCCCAACCGCGGCGCTGATCTGGACACCAGGAAAGCGGTTGGCGGCATCCTCGATGGCGGCCGGATCGATGTTGTGGCCGCTGCGCACGATGAGATCTTTTTCGCGCCCCGTCAGCACCAGCCTCTCGTCCATGGTGAGATATCCGACATCGCCCGTCGTGAGCCATCCGTCGGCCGCCAGCGTCCCGGTGTTGTGGGCTGGATCGACATAGCCGGGAAACACTTGGCGTCCCCTCACCTGCACCAGCCCGCTTTCCTCCGGCCCGCACAGCATATCTTCACGACCGATCCGCACGACACGCGTCTGCGAATAGGGTGCGCGGAAGCCGACATTGCTTGGAACCGGCGTCCCCCGCCCCGGATTGAAGGCGATCGCCGCCGCCGTCTCCGTCATGCCATACGTCTCGTAGAGGCGGATTCCGGTCGTCGCCTCGAAGCGCGCGCCGACCGCGGGGGGCAGGACCGCGCCCCCGGTCACCGCCATCCGCACACTCGATACGTTGGAGCCCTCGACCCAGCTGTCGGTGATCGCGGCGATCGAAGTCGGGACACCGCCGATGACGGTCGCGCGGAGCGCTTCCACCAGCGACCAATAGCGCTCCACGGTCTGCGGCATGCGCATCCCATAGGGCGACGGCACCACCACATGCCCGCCCGCCGCGAGCACCGACAGGCCGACCGTCATCGTCCCCCCCGACATGGAAGAACGGGAATCCGTTGAACACCGTGTCGTTCTCATCGTAGCCGAACACCTGTCCGAAACCGAAGGCCGCATGAATCTGGTTGCCGTGGGTAAGCTGGACCAGCTTAGGGCGACCGGTGGTGCCGCCGGTGTGGAACAACGCGCACACTGCGTCGCGATCCTGCGGCGGCGCGAAGTCGAGCACATCGGCACGGTGTCCGGTCAGCGCCTCGCCGACTGCGCAGTGGCGTGACGGGAACGCTCCGCCTGCCCCGATCACCAGCACGTCGGTCAGCGTCGGCACGTCGTCAAGCATGCCTCTCGCCTTCGCCCAGCACGTCTCATCGAGATCGCGCGCGGGGACGACGAGAATGGTCGCCTCCTCCGCATTCAGCAGGTCGACGATCGCCTCGCGGCTGAGCAGGTAGTTGACGGAACTCGCGACACCCGCCACCTGCGCGCCGAGCAGCAGCGCTGGCAGGTCGGGCAATGTAGGGGAAAGGAACGCAACTACGCCGCGCCCGGGCATAAGCCCGAGCGAGCGGAAGAGGTTGGCTGCCCGCGTCACCTCGCCGAGCAGTTCACGGTGCGTGAGCGTGACGCCAACATCGGCCGCGTCCGGCGTATTGAGCACGGTCAGCGCCTTGCGGTCGCCGACATTCTGCGCCGTCGCAAGCAAGAGATCGTAGAGGCTCCGCGCCGTGACCAGCTCGTCATAGGGCCGCGCCTCTATCGCCTTGATGTCCTCTATCGTTCGCACGTCGAGGACGGGCCGCGTCGTTTTGAGGAGCCGCTGCTCCATCAGTGGACCGCCGCATACATGATCGTCTCCTCGTCGGCCTTGTGGCCGTCGAATTCCTCGACGATCCGCCCCTGCCTGCAGACGAGGATTCGGTCGGAAAGCTGCAGGACCTCCGGCAGGTAGGAGGAGATCACCATCACCGCGATGCCGTCGTCGGCAAGTCGATTGATCAGCTGATGGATCTCCGCGATGGCACCGACGTCGACGCCCCGGGTAGGCTCGTCGAAGATGATCACGCGCGGCTTCTGCACCAGCGCCTTGGCGACCACGACCTTCTGCTGATTGCCGCCGGACAGCTCGATGACCTTTGCGTCGGCATTGATCGCCTTCACGTTGAGCGCGGTGATCCATTCCTGGGCGATCGCGCGCATCTCCGCCATCGACACGGACGACGACTTCGTCCGCCCGCCTGCGATCGCACCGAGATGGATGTTCTCGGCGATCGACATCGTCTCGAAGAAGCCTTCGACCTTGCGGTCCTCGGTGACGTAGATGATGCCGTCCCGCACAGCCGGACGCGGCACCCTGTAGCGCACGGGCCGTCCGTCGAGCCGTACCTGGCCGCCGTGAAACAGGTCGCGCTTGAGCACGCCGGCCACCACCTTGGCGGTCTCGGTACGTCCCGATCCGATCAGCCCGAACACGCCGGTGATTTGCCCCGCAAAGATGGAGAAGGACGTGTTGCGCACCATGCTGCCCATCGACAGGTTCTGCACGCTCAACACCTTGGCGCCGGCGGCACGTATGCGCCGCCCTTCCAGCGAGCCGTAGAGCTCGTTGCTGAGCGTCCGGCCAACCATGGCGCGGACGATCTTCTCTCGGTCGAAGGCCGCGGCGACGTCGGTGACGACGTGCTCGCCGTCGCGCATGACGGTGATGCGGTCGGCGATCGTCAAGGCTTCCTCGAGAGCATGACTGATAAAGATGATCGACACGCCCCGCAGCTTGAGCCGCTCCACCAGCGAGAAGAACTGGTGCTTCTCTTCGGGCGTCAGCGTTGCTGTCGGTTCGTCGAAGATGATGACCTGCGCATTGTGGTGGACGGCGCGCGCGATCTCCACCATCTGCTTCTGCCCGGCTCCCAGGGCGGAGACCATCGCGGTCGGATCGACGTGGAAGTTGAGCGACTGCAGGAACTGCTGGCCGGCGATGTAGATGCCGCGCAGCCGGTGGAAGCGCTTGGCGTCCGTCAGATAGATGTTCTGCGCCACCGTCAGCGACGGCACCAGGCTTGTTTCCTGGTAGACCATCGCAATGCCGCGGCCGAGTGCCTCGGACGGGGAACTGAGCTCGGCCTTCGCGCCGTCGATCCAGATTTCGCCCGCGGTCGGCTCCACCACGCCGGCGATCATCTTCGTCAGCGTCGACTTGCCGGCGCCATTCTCTCCCAGCAGCGCGTGCACCTCGCCGCGATGCAGCGTAAACGAAACGTCCTTCACCGCCGGCACGCCGCGATACTCCTTGGTCGCGTTCCGGACTTCGACGATCGGTATCATGCTGCGCCTCCGACGGAGCTCGCCGGCGGCGCGAAGCGCACGACGGCGCCATCGCCTCGCGCGGCCGCATAGACCATCCCCTCATCTTCGACCACGCTGGTGATGCCATGGGTGCTTGCCGTCCGCCCGGCTCTGGAGGCTGAGCCGCGGCTGGAAGGCCTGGTCGAGCCCGACGCACATGCCGAACGACATGGTCGGCGCCCAAGGTTTCAACAAGCCGAGATGCTTCACACCGCCGCCCTGCAGCGGCTCGTAATAGCTGCGTCCCGACTTAAGTTTCGGCACGACCCAGTACTCGCGCGGCACTTCGGCCATCATGCGTTTGCGGTAGGCCGGCTCGCGCAGAACGAATTCGACGAGCTGGCTGCGCGGCGCGAACATTGCCAGCCACCAGCCGCCTGCCGCGGGCGAGAGCCGGCCGGGATATCCCGGAAGATCGATCTGTACCGGCCGAGGCTGCCCGCCGCTGTTGGCGCCTATGCGGACGAGCCGATGCTTCCATGCTTCGGAGACCACCAGCGACTGGGCGTCAGGCGCGAGCCCGGCCGGCCAGGCGAGACCGGCGGCGACCTGCCTGCTTTCGCCGCTTGCGAGATCGATCCGCCACACGCTGCCCGATGCGTTCCGCTCGAGCAGATCCTTCTGCCAATAACCCGCGGCGTTGGTCGCGGAACCGTTCGCGACAAACAGCGCGCCGTCGGCATAAACCATCGCGGTGATGCAGCGAGCCGCCGCGTCCGCACGGTAGCGTCGCCCGTCGAACGCACCGCCGTCGATCACGATCTCGCCGTCGTCCTTGGCCACGGCCAGGCCGTCGTGCCCTGCGGGCGCGATGCACACGATCTGGCCGGCATGGCTCTTGCGCGGCGACCAGCGTCCGTCCTGCCCGAGCACATGGAGCGTGTTGCCGGACGAAGCGACGAGGGCGCGGTCCTGCACTGCCAGACAATCGACATCAGCCAGCGGCGAGCGCCAGTCCGCTTCGTCGAGCGCACGGTTGGGCCGCATCGCGCCATCCAGCGGCGGGACGGTGACGGCGGCGTCGCCGCGCCCGAACAGGTTGTCGATTGCGCGCGAAAGCGAGCCGATCATGTCCGCCTCCAGTATGAGTCGATGCCGCTCCAGGCCGGGTCCATGCCGTCGAGTTTCAGCCTGCCGACGCGGTTGTTCAGGATGCCGCCGATGTAGAGGTGCCCCTTGTGCTCGCGCATCGAGGTGATCATCGGATGGTTCTCGCCGCCGAAGTCCCACAGTGTCTCGATGATGCGCCCGGTTTCGTCGAAACGGACCACGCAGCCGGTGTTGATGTTGGGGTAGAGCCATTCGTCGGGCGCAATGCGCCGGGCCATGCGGCGGCGGAAGCCAGGCATTTTCAGCGCAAGGTCGAGCGAGGGCGTACGGATGCCCACAAGCGCCAGCCAGTAGGTGCCGTCGGAAGCCCGATTGATGTTGTCGGGATAGCCCGGCAGGTCGGCGATGACCACCTGCACCGTGCCCTTCTTAGGCCCGTCGAACCAGTAGCGGCTGATGCGGCAGGCCCAGGTCTCGGCGAACAGGAAGGACTGCCCGTCATGCATCATGCAGATGCCATTGGGGAACAGCAGGTTCTTGATGACGGTGCGCGTCGTTCCCGTGTTCGGATCGTAGCAGATGATGCGCCCGTTGCCGCGCGATTCGAGGCAGTCGACCGGCCATTCGTGCATCTCGTAGCGCACCGTCGCCTCGCTGAAGAACACGCGACCATCGGCCGCGATGTCGAGATCGTCGGCCAGCCGCAGCCGGGAATCGTCGATCACGGAGAACCAGGACCGGTTGGTCTCATCGGTGAGTTTCCGGATCGAGCGGTCGCGCCCGATACTGTAGAGTCCCATGCCGCCGATGCAGACAAGCAGCGCCCCGTCCTTCGCAAAGGCCATGCCGAGCGGCCGCCCGCCGACATGGGCGAAGACCTCCTGGCGGCTGTAGTCGGGCGCCAGGAAGCGCACGATGTCGCCGGTGCGGTTGCCGACATAGATATGGTCGTCCTCGTCGAGGATAACATCCTCCGGTCCGTCGATCTGGTCGAGCCCGATCGCTTCCACCGGCCGCAGCCGGTCGTTCAGAGCATAGGGCGACGAGCCAGATGTCGCCGGTGCCTCCGGCAGTTCCGAATAGGTCGGAGACACGTAGACCTTGGACAGGAATTTGTGGCGGTTCTTGAGCCAGCGGACGTCGATCGCCACCGCCGCAAGGAGCACCATGCCGAGCAGCAGAGAGCTGCCGCCGCGGGTGACGCCGAGCCTGACGAGCCCGTTGACCATGATCATGACGATGATGGCGCCGATGATCGCTTTAGCGGCAGATCCCCTGCCGCCGCCGAGACTGTTGCCGCCGAGCACCGCCGCCGTGAGAGCGGCTATCTCAAGACCCACGCCCGTATCGGCCCCCGCTCCGCCGAGCCGCGAGGCGAAAAGAACGCCGGAGAGTGCAGCCAGCGTGCCCGATACGACATAGGTCAGACAGATGATCCGCCGCACCGGGATGCCGACATTGTGCGCCGAGCGGCGCGACCCGCCGACGGCGAGCACGTGCCAGCCGACGCGGCTGCGGCTTAGAACGAGGTGTGCGACGAGCGCAAGCACAAGGGCGGTCGCGACGCTGAACGGAACGCCGAGCACATCGCCCTCTCCGAAGTAGTACCACAGGTCGGAGTCGACGAACCCGGCCGCGATCGCCACGGAATATTTGAGCAGCAGCATGTCGACGATGGCGCGCACGATGATCAGCGTCACCAGTGTCGTCAGGAACGCTCGCAGGCGTAGGTAGCCGACCAGCACGCCGTTGACGAGGCCGACCAAGGCACCGCAAGCGAGCGTCGCCGCGATCACCGCCGGCACCGACCATCCCGCCACCGTGATCAGCGTCAGCGCCACGATGTTGCCCAGCGCGAAGGTCGAGCCGACGCTGAGATCGATACCGCCCGCCACCATGACGATCATTAGCGCGAGCGCGATCAGGGTGAACTCGCCCCATTGCCGCATCAGGCTCGAAATGCCGGCCGCCGAGAAAAAGTCGGGGATGAGCCAGCCGAACACGGCCGCCACCACGATCAGGATCAGGACCGGGATCGCGTTATCGACCCAGCGTTTCGTCAGGATCTCGCCAAGGAGATGATCGGGTACGAGGCGATAGCGCCAGCGCACGATCTGGTCGGATACGGCCATGTTTGTCTGCCTGGTTCAGGAGGGAAGCGGGCGGCCATGGCCGCCCGCGCTATGCGTCAGCCCTTGGTGGGCATGTCCCAGCACGACGCCGCCGTCATGTTGTCCTTGCGCAGGAAAATAAGCGGCGTGAACAGCGTCGTCTTGGTGGTGCCGGCGGGCTGTTTCAGCTGCAGCAGCTGCTTGATCATGGTCGCCATGTCGCGGGCCTGGCCGGGCACGAAGTAGACCACGGATTCCGAATAGGTGCCGTTGGCGAGGCCGTCGCAGACCATCCGGTTTCCACCACCCTGCGTTAGCAGGTAGACATTCTTGCCCGACTCCTTGATCGCCGCCGCCGTGCCGACGTCCATCACATCCCAGAATCCGGTGATGGCGCACAGATCCGGATGCTGCTGGATCACGGTCGCGGCGATGTTCTTGGCCTTGGTCGCGTCCCAGTCCGCCGCCTGGTTGGAAACGAGCTGGATCTCGGGATGCTTCGACAGGACGTTTTTGATGCCCTGCATCTGGTAGATTGAGGCCGCTGCGGTCAGCACGCCCTGGGTAATGGCCACCTTGCCAGAACCGCCCTTGGACGGCGAGCAGACCTCTACCAGCCGTTCGCCGATCTGCTGACCCATGCCGACATAGTCCGCGCCGACGAACACGTCGGTCGAGTAGCTCGAACGCATGTTCACCTGCACCACGTAGATGCCGGCCTCTTCGGCCTTCTTCAAAAGGCGGGCATAGGACTGGACGTCGGGATTGTGCACCACGATGACGTCCGGCTTCTCGGCGATCAGGGTTGTGATCGCCTGCGCGCCGGCATCCGTAGACCAGTTCGGATCCCGGATGTCGAAGGTCACGCCCAGCGGTTCCAGCGCTTCCTTCAGGCCAGCTGCCCAGCCCTCCGTCAAGTCAAACCCCATCGCCACGGGAACGTAGGCGACCTTCTTGCCGACAAAGGAATCGTAGTACGGTGCGCGGGTCGGGTCGTCGATACCCTCCTGTGCATGAATGGTCCCGCCGCACAACGCGAGCACCGCGGCGAGTGCTGCTGTCTTGATCAGTCGCATGGTCTTCCTCCCATTGTTGACTTGGCTCTAGATGTCGCCCTGCTGAGCGGTCTGCTCGTCGCGGGGGTTCAGGATCGTGTCGATGACGATGGCCGTGAGCAGGATCGCGCCCTTGATCACGTTCTGGACGGTGTGCTGGATGTCCATGATCGTCATGCCGTTGAGCAGTACGCCGATCAGGAGCGTGCCGACGATGACGTTGCGGATGCCACCCTTGCCGCCGGACAGGCCGATGCCGCCGAGCACGACGACCAGGATCACGTCGTAGACATAGGTCGAGATCGCGACGCGCGTGTTCATCGAGGCCACCGAGGCGGCCGTGATGATGCCGGCGAGATAGCCGATCAGCGAGGAGAGCACGTATTGCATCACGACCGTCGGCCGTGTCGGCACGCCGGTGATGCGCGCGGCGAGCATGTTGTCGCCGACGGCGCGAAGATAGCGTCCGGACTTCGCGAAGCGGAGAAAGGCGTGGCCGGCCAGGCACACGCCTGCGAACAGGTAGATCGGCACCGGAACGCCGAACACCGTACCCTGTCCGAGCCACAGGAGCGGCCCGCCGGCTGGGGGCATGTAGACGACGTCGAGATCGAACAGGAAGTAGCGGCCGAACCCGTAGACCAGTGTGCCCATGGCGAGGGTCGCGAAGATCGCAGGGATTTCGACATAGGCTACGAACCAGCCGTTCAGCGCACCGATCGCCACGCTGAAGGCAAGCCCGATGGCGATCGCCTGCGGCAGCGGCATCCCTCCCGCGATCATGCTCAGCGTCCAGGCCACCGAGATTGCCATCAGCGCGACGAGAGACAGGTCGATGCCGCGGCCGATGACCACAAGGCCCATGGCCACGCCGAGGATGCCGAGGATCGACACGCTCCGCACCAGGTTCAGCACGTTGTTGGCGGTCAGAAAGCCGGGCAGGGCAATTGCGAACCCGACGCAGAGGAGCAGCGCCAGGCCGAAGACGATCTGCTCTTGGCTCAGCCGGCCGAACACCTGCATATCCGCTCCTCCCAAAGACGGCGCCAGCGATCGGAACCGCCGGACGGGTGCAAGCTAGCGACGCTTCGAACCTGCTTCTTTCACGTCCACGCAAAGCTTTTCTCTGAGAGCGCAGACGCCGCTGCCGCTGGACGCCTTCCCTTGCGAGGGATAAGCTTTCTTGATCGACTGGGATTGTGGCGGCTCGGGAGGAGCCGCCGTCGCCCGGTGGGATTTGTTCTCGGGTGGAGGGGCCCTTGGACCTGATGTTCGATACGCAGAGCCTGCCGCAGGCAGAGCGCTACGCAGCGTGGCGAGACGCCATCTGCGACGTCTACGTCAATGTCGACGTGGCCGCGACCAGGCCGGAGGACTACCGAGGCTTCATACGCGAGGCCCGGTTCGGAGAGGTCGTCATGACCGATATTCTTCTCTCCGAGCAGCGCATTCGACGCAATCGCCACCACATCGCCCGCCTCGACAAGGACTGCTACTATCTGCAACTCGTCCATAGCGGCAATTTCAGTGTCATCCAGCGGGGTTCGACGCTGCGGTCGAATGCCGCCCGCGGTGCCATCTTCTGCGCCAGCGAACTCTACGAATTGCAGTGCCACGGCGAGGCCCGCTCCTTCTATCTCGAACTTCCTCGCGACGACTTCGCCAGCCGTTTCGACAAGGACAAGATTCCGGTCTCGGCCCTCATCAACACCACTCAGGGCCTTGGCCGTATCGCGACCGAGTTCTGCGCCTCGCTCGCGACGGAAGGTTCGAAACTCGGTGAAGGGATCCGCGCCGGCCTTGGCGACCGACTGATGGACATGCTCGCGCTCACGCTGCAGTCGGGTCCGGACGACGCGCCGTTGGCCGACGGCTCCGTCAGAAAGGCACGGCTCCTCTCGGTCCAGAATTGGATCGAAGCCCATATAGGCGAGCACGACCTGACGCTTGAGCGCATCGCCGTCGCCAACGGTGTTTCGCTGCGCCATCTCCATATGCTCTTCGAAGGAAGCGAGATGACCGCATCGGAGTGGATCTGGAGCCGCCGTCTGCAACTTGCCTATAACCGTCTGGCGCGCGGCGACCACCGAACCATCACCGCCGTCGCCTACGATCTCGGCTTCAACAGTTCCGCGCACTTCTCGACGTTGTTCAGGCGCAAATACGGTATCTCGCCGCGCGATCTCGCGCACCGTAGTGCTGTTTAGACTGTAGAGTCTCGGCGGGGATTCCGTAGTTGGTCAAGTAGCAGCTGCGGACACCGTGTGGTTACGCACGTGGTCCCGCGGGAGCCGTATGACCTCTTCGTCGGTGAGCTGTGTGAAGTCGTGATAGCGAAAGCCCAAGGCAAAAAACGCACAGGTTGGTCGAGGCACACGATCCTGATTGTTTCTCGTACCTATTCCTCCACGACTTCTGGTGGTGCGACCGGAAGCGCTACGACGATTTCGCCAGGCGAACGTCGTTTCAGGGCACGGGCCGCCATTTTCATGGTCGTTCCCGTCGCCTCGCCGTCGTCGACAATGACTGCTGTCTTGCCCGACACTGATATCGGATGCCGGTCACCGATAGACGCCCGGCTGCCGACTCGGAACCACGAACGGCGCACCGGTGCCCCGGCGAAGCAATTGACGCAGCCTTGACCGCGATCTGCTTCTCCACCTTTCTTCAACTCGGCGGTCTTGGGGAGTTTCACCGTCAGCACGCCTTTGGCGAAGGCGTCGATTTTGTCGGCGTCGCCCCCTTTGGAAAGTTGGAAGCTGGAATGACCCGTAACGGCGCTCGGATAGATAATAGTCCTTTATGCTTGTGTTCCTTTTCCTCGCTCTTCTCGACCTCGATGGTCAGGGTGTGACTGGAGAGCTTGATCTTTACATTCTTCTCGTCGAGGCCCATCGGCGCGGCCGTTATTTCGTAGGCGTTCGAGACGCCGCTCATGCCCATCGCCTTGACCAGCTCGTCGACCGAGCGCGTCGAGATGCCCGGACATAGGCTTCCCGAATGACGGCCGCCAGCGCCCTTCTCGCTTCTCGGCCATGCGGCGCGGCTCCAGGAAGCCAGGGAAGTGCCCTTCCGGAGTTTCCGAATGCACAGCTCGACGGTCCCGCGCGCGTCTCCCAGTCCCGGTCGTGATAGCCGTTGCGCTCGACCGTCCGGGGTGGACTCTTCTCGCCCCAGGCGGCGTCAGTCGCCGCCCCCATCTCCATCTCCATCAGCCGCTCGGCGGCAAAGCCGATCATCTCGCGCAGCAGATCGGCATCCGCGCACTTCTCCACGAGCGCGCAGGTTCATCATGTCGTCGGCCTTCGGTCGTCTCTCCGGAAAGGTTGGCTTCGACAACCAGGCCCTACCGGAAAGCGCTGATGACCACCGCGATAACCAGCTACACCACGCTAGGACGTCACCCCGCCATCCCCTTTCGCACTGGAGAAATGCGCGCATCCTGAAAGCCCGAGATCACTGACAGCGTTCGGGGATTCCATGGAAATTGCGACCTTACTCGCCTTCGCGGCGGCCTTCTGTGTTCGCCGCCAGCCCCGGCTCGGACAATATGACGATCGTCGCTCACGATCTCGCACGGCCGGGCGTCGGGTATCGCCTACGGCGCGGGAACGGTCGCCGGCATCTTGATCTTCCTCACTCTCGCCGCGTTCGGTCTATCTATCGCCCGGGATGGGATGAAGGCGGGAGTATCGCGACGCCAAGTCGCCAGTGTTATCAATCCGGATGCTGCTTCCCCTCGCGCGCTCGACTGGAAGAACGCATCCGAGCGCCGTTGCCTTGCGCGCACCCTGAAGGCTGCCCGGGAAACCATCGATGGTGGGTATCTGCGCTGGCTTGTGCCCTGATCTCGACCTGTGTGAGAACCTGCCGAAGCAGTCGAGTCGCGGCAGACGAGACGCCAGTTGTGACGGAGGGCCAGGCAGCGGGTGGACGGCCTGGCCCTCCGAACGAGGTCGTTACACCACGAGGATGTAGACCACCTCGTGAGAGGTCGGCTCGACGATGATGATGCGACCGTCGGCCAGGACGAAGTATTCATAGCCGCGATACTGCGGAACGATCTCGACGAAACGCGGCGGCAGCGGGTGGAACTCGACCGTGGTGGGAACTGCGACGCCGACGCGCAGATCGATATCGATGTCGGCCGGCTCGACCTTGGTCTCCTGGATGATCGTACGAATCTCGGTCTTCTGCTCGGCCGAAATGTCGATCGAGCCGGTCGTCTCGTTCGACGGCTGCTGGTCAGTTCCGGCTCGATCCTGCTTCTGCTGACCCGGGGCAACCTCCGTGGCGCTGTCGGCCTGTTCATTCTTCTGCATCTGGCCGGGCGCCGCATCCTGGGCATCGGCCTGGCCGGCCTTCTGCTGCTGGCCGGGCGCCGTCTCGGTCGCGGCGTTGTCGTTGGGCTTGGTCTCTCCGGCTTTGCCGGCGGCGTCAGCCTGGCCTTCGCGTTTCACCTGGCCGGGAGCGGCCTCGGCTGCGCTATCGACCTCACCCGACTGCGGCTTCTGGCCGGGCGCCATCTCGGTCGCGGCCTGGCCGTCCAGCTTATTCTGGCCTGGTGCCTCGGACTTGGCCGAAGGAGCCTTCTGGTCTTGCAGAGGCGGCTTGGTGGTGTCGGCCTCCTGAGCAGAAACAGTCGTGACGGAAAGGGCGGAGCCAGCGAGAAGGGCGGCGGCAAAGCCAAGTCTGTTGAAGCGTTTCATGGCGTTCTCCTGTCGATTGTTTGAGTGAGGGCCGATCATCCGGCCATATGTCCCGAGCGCTACTTGTCGATCACGTGGACGATCTTGCGCGTCTCGGGCTCGACCAGCACCGTCCTGCCGTCGACCACGACGTAGCGGTGCTGGACATCGGGAACTTCCAGTGCGTGCAGTTCCACGGTCTCGGGAAGAGTTGCGCCCACGGTGACCTCGATGCCGGTGACGTCGACTGGTTCAACCGTGTGGGTGGTCACGTATTCGCGGATCAGGGTTTCCTGCTCCGGCTGGATGATCACGGTCTGGGCGAGCGCGCCGCCGACCATTGCAGCGCCCAGGGCGAGCGCGACGAGTGTTGTGCGTATCATGACGCATCCTCTCGGGTTCGTGTTTCACAAAACTTCCGGTTGGGGTGGAAGCCGACCATCGAACGTGAGCAATGGAAGGGTCGTTCCCCGATGCGGGCTTCATGCCCATGTCACGGGGGCCTTTCGGCAATTGGGATAGGACCTTCGGCCTATCGCCGCGGCGCATTGGTCCGATGGCGGGAACACGTGCGCCGCATTTGCGATTGTTCGGCCAGGATCGGATCGAACGGTCCGCTCAACATAGGAGCCGATCATGGACAACAGTGTCTATCAGGCCCGCTGGTTGCTCGGGCCCTTGTTCTTATTCTGCTTTGCCTTCGTCGGCATCGGCCTAATGGTCGGCTGACACGACACGGACTTACCGGCGCGGCCTCCGTCCCTTCCCGCGTCGCGCCCGTCGGGTGGAACACGCCCGGCGGGCAATCCGTTTACTGGTGCGTCGTGATGCGCCAGAGCAGGGAAACCCGGCATGATCCGATTTCAGCATCTCAGGAGGTATTTCGCGGTGGCGGCCGTTGCAGCGGCATTCGTCGCCCAGCCCCTTGCGCTCCATGTCACGTCGGGAGGCCTGTCGATCGAGGCGGCAGTCGCACACGCGAAGAAGGGAGGCGGAAAAGGCGGTGGGGGCAACGGCAAGGGCAATGCGGGGAAAAGTGGCACCGGAAAGGGCAAAGGCAAAGCCAGGGCGAGCAAGCCCGCCGCGCCGCTGGTCATCCGCCACCGCAACGGCATTCGGGAGTCCGTGCGCGGCGGCCGCTACGAGATGCGCGACGCGCAAGGACGTCGGATCGTCAACCGTCCAGCGACCGGCGCCGATTACGAACGGCTGCGGCGGAACTAGCGCTGGCCGCGCCGACGCGGTGATAGAGCATGGCCGCCTCCGTCCGGTTGCCCGCGCCGAGCTTCGACAGGATGCGGGAGACGTGGTGCTTGACCGTCTTCTCCTGCAGATCGAGGCGAATGGCGATTGCCTTGTTGCTCAGGCCGGCAGCTACAAGATCGAGCACTTCACTTTCTCTTGCGCTGAGCGCGCTTACCGGGTCGACCGCGACGGGCGAGCCCCTTTCGGCTGACAGGTGCGACAGGAGACGGACCGAGAGGCTGGGCGTCACATAGGTCTCGCCAGCAACGATTGCAGACAGGATCTCTGCCAGCGCGCGGGAGCCGATCCCTTTGAGCAGGTAACCCTTGGCGCCGCCTTTCAGCGCTGCGACGAGGTCGTCCGTCGTCTCGGAAACGGTCAGCACGACAATGCGAATGGAAGGCTGGGCGGCCAAGATCGACGATATGGCATGCAGCCCATTGCCGGGCATCGACAGATCTATCAGCATGAGGTCAGGCCGGGCTTCCGCGGCAATGCGCACGGCATCGTCGCGTGAGGCGCCCTCTGCGACGATCGCGAACAGGCCGGTTTCGCTGAGGCTGCGGACCACGCCCTCGCGGAAAAGCGGATGATCGTCGACGACAGCGACGGAGATTCGGTCGCTCATGCGCGTTCCCCAGACTCCAGGTCGAGCACCATGGCCAGCGTCGTGCCCCTTGCCGACGTGTCCAGCAGGAATGTGCCGCCGAGACTCTCGATCCTCTCCCGGATGCCGGCGATGCCGAGACTCTCGGGACTGATCGCAGAGGGGTCGAAACCAGGCCCGTCGTCGCTGACGGAAATCGAAAGCCTGCCGCCGCTGGCGTCAATGGCGACGCGCTGGCGCGCTCCGCGGCAATGGCGGTAGCCATTGTTGAGCGCCTCCTGCACAAAGCGGTAGGCACAGATGCGTTGGGACAGTGCCACGGGTGCGTCAGTGGCTGCGAAGCTGCGAGAAACGCGTACGCCGGAAAATTTCTCGTAGGTATCGACAGCCTGGGTCACGACGCTGCTAAGATCCGAGCTCTCGATCTGAGGCAGCACAAGGCCGCGGCAGATGGTGCGGATCTCGTCGAGCGCCTCGGCAAGACGTCCGCGGATGCTGCGGATCTCGTCCTCGCGCCTCTTGGGATCGGCATCGGCAGCCAGCACCAACTCGCTGTCGAGACGCATGGCTGCCAGCGCCACGAATTGCGCGGGCCCGTCGTGCAGATCGGCGCCGAGACGCCGCAGATAGCTCTCGTTGAGCGCGGTCGCCTCCTGGGTAGCGCGCTGGACGCGCCGATGCAGGGCGCGGTTCTGTCGAGAAGACCGGTCAGTTCGGCGACACGGTTGTTCAAATCGCTGGCCTGCCGGTCGATGGTGCGGCTGCCGCGTAGCACGATGGCACTCAGTGCCAGGAAGAAGAGCGAGGTCACCGCTGCCACTGCCGCCCAACTGCGCAATCTCGTCGTGGCCAGCGTGGCCTCCAGTTCCTCCGCCCGTTCGTAGAACTCGATCACGGCGACGACGTCTCCGGACCAAGGCTGCAGAATGGGATTGTAGATTTCCAGAAGCGGTCCAGCAGGTGTGGTGGAACTTCCGTCAAGCACATCGAAACGATCGTAGTTGGCGACGATCTTGCCGGCGAATGCCTGCCTCAAGCTCGGAGTGACCGGGAAGCGCCGTCCGATCAGGCTGTCCTCCTGGGCATAAAGGATGGTGCCGTCGAGCGCCCACAGACGCATCTCGGCGAGGCGTCGGCCGAGCGCGCCCTGGCCGAGCGTCTCGTCGAGTGCGCGCCGCACGACGTCGTCCAGCACCGTGCTGGCACGCATGTCCGGCAGAAGCGGAGCTATGACGCTGTCTACGTAGAGCGCGGTCGTGGCAGCCGCGTTGCGGGTGACCGCGCGTTCGATCAGGAAGGTGACGGCCGCGCCGACGACAAGCATCGCCAGAAGGGCAACGATTCCCCCGACTGCCAGGAACTGCGCGGCCAGCGAGGATGCCAGCCTGTCGCGAAGCCGAGAAACGCGGCCCGAGGTCCTCCGCGCCACACCGTCGCGCGCGACGCGGTCGTGAACGATGGATGTCACAGCCAACCCATGCCATTCCGGCGGCGCCATACGTCGTGGGCGCCCTGCCGCGTTTTTTGAACCCTCAGGCGTGATGAACGAACAGGAGGATGAGCGGTTCCGCCTAGTCTTGCTGTCGCCTCAGTTCGACGCAGGGGATGCAAATCGCGTGCTGGATAAGATTGTGTCAGAGCTCAACTCGGAGACTGCGTTTTCCAACAATTCCGCCGACAGATTTTGATACTGCGGAAGCACCTTCAGCGGCCAAGACCACAGACCGTTTGCCCTTTGCCTCTGTCGATAGGGCCGAGGTGGATGCTGACGAAACGCTGATGCGATGAACAACACCGGCGTTGTCGATCGCTTCCTGGCGACTTTCACCTCCTATTCGATTCCGGCTTCGGTCGCTCGGCGGCGAGGTTGCCTTCCTCACTTCCAGCTTGATCGTTATCGACATCACGCTCGCTGGCTTATTCTGGGCCTGGGGCGCCGCCGATGACGTGGTCCAGCGGCTCGTGAAGAAGACGCGGCTTCTTCGCCTTCATCATCGGCGACTTCAATGATCTCGCCGGTATTGTCTTCAAGTCCTTCAGCGGGCTCGGCCTGAGGGCGGTAGATTCGTCGCTCAACCAATATTTTCGTCGGCCTGCGTGACCTGGACGATCACCAAGCGCCTTGCCGTCGTGACGCGGAGGCTGCTGAATCTATCTAACCGGCTGAAACAATATCGAAAATCGAGCAAGTGCCAAACTGGCAGCGGCCTAATCCTAAGAAATATGCCGGTGCATAAGACTGTGTTGGCAGCGTGTCATGGTCGAAATGCGAGGTGCACCCTCACAAAGCGAAGGCAATCCGCTGGTCGGCACTTCCATTGCCGATATACACGTGGTTGGTCGATCTGGTGCTCGCGCAAAGCCTGTGCTGGCCGTGACCGCTGCGACACCCAATGGCGCAGGCCTTTTGGGGCGGCCTTACTCGTTCTGATAAAGCTCGATGCTTCCGTCTTCCAGGACGTAGCCCAAAGCAATTTCGCTGGAACCGTCTACGAAGGAGAGGTCCTTCTTTTCAGACTGTACTCGCATTGTGCCCGTGATCAGAACGCCCTCAAACAGTCTCGCAGGCGCGAATGGAGCGGATGATTTTACATAGATCACCTGGTTCGGCGGCGGTGGCGGCTCGTGGATGCACGCACCGAAATAGGGGACCAACAGGAACTCGGTCGTGCCGTCCGGATCAAAATCCAAGGGCAGCAAATAGCCGGCAATGGCTACCTGCTTGCCGTCAAACTTCTTCTCGGTAAGGGTTCCACGCCTCTCAATCTCGCCAACCCAGTCGAGGTATCGTTTGTGAAGCGCATCGATGTCGACGCCTTGCTTTGCAAACTTCTCCCTGTTGGCGTCGACTCTCCTTTTGGCTTCGTCGATCTGATCGGCAAGCTGTTCGGCCGCCTCGTGCGCCAGGTAACCTTGCAGGTAATTGAAATCTCTCAGCGCCTCCTGCTGCTCCGAAGGAAGGTCTTCCACGAAATTTGCCAGCGGTTCTGTCGGCGGGACCAGCATTTCCCATTTCAGCTGGGTGGCGCGCTCACTGAATGCCGCGTCGCAGCCGACGCCCAAAACAGCCAGAACGAGAGTGATGCAGTGGAACGCCGATCTCACATTGGCGAAGAAGAATCTGGGGGGCTTCATGTTCTCACCATCATGCCGTTTGCGAGGGACATTCTGTAGGCACGATGGGCTGGCAGGAATCCTGCTGCCATGCCGCCGATCAAGATTGCCAACAGTAACAGTGCATCGGTCGTGGATGGGGGTTGGACGCCGATGTCGATGCCGAATCTTCGGTCGATCAGAGGGCGAGCCACCACCAGGGCCGCATACAGCGCGGCGGTGCCGGTCACAATTCCCGCCACGGTCAGCAGCGTCGCCTCTCCGACAAGAAGGCTCGCGACCGTGCCGGGTCGCGCGCCCAGCGAGCGCAATATCGCGATCTCACGACGTCGCTCATTGAGCGTCGACAGTATCATCGCCGACAAGCCGAGCATCGACGTCACCACGACCATGGCGGACACACCCAGCAATGCGGTCTCGGCGGTACCGACCAGGCCCCACATCTCCTGCAAAGCGACGCCGGGCAGGACGGCTGATAAAGGCTCGGCCCTGTATTCGTTCACGTCGCGCTGAAATCCGATAACCTGCAGGCGCGACTTCAAGCCGATAATGGCCGCGGTTATCGCCCTCGTCGGGAGGGACATCTGCCGCAGACGATCGGCCGGAGTAACTTGTCCCGGAATCCGTGAACCGGACCGCCAGTCGACATGCATCGCCTCGATCGCCTTGAGACTGACATGGAGGGATTTGTCCACCGACGTGCCGGTTCGCGTCAGAATGCCGGAGACGCGAAACGGAAGGTCGTCATGCTGTGGCCCAAGGGAACCCGCACCATGCGCAACGACGATCTTGTCTCCGATGGCATAGCCAAGCCGGCTCGCAACGTCCGCGCCGAGGACGACATCGAAGAGGTCATCAAAGGGCTGTCCGGCGGCGAACGCCAAGGCCTGGCCGCCGCGATACCGGAAGTGCTCGAAATAATCCGGGGTCGTCCCGATAACAGGGAAGCCACGGTGACTGTCGCCAAGGGCGAGTGGAATTGCCCAGGCTACTTCCGGGCGCGAAACGATGTCTTCGTAGCTGCGCCAGGTGACATTGTTGGTGGCGTTGCCAATGCGGAACACCGAGTAGAGAAGGAGCTGCATGGCACCCGACCGGGCGCCGATGACCAGATCCGCGCCCGACACCGTGCCGGCAAAGCTGTCTCGCGCGCCGCTGCGCACTTTCTCGACACCGAGCAGAAGCATGACGCTGACCGAGATCGCAAGGATCGTCAGCAACACCGTGACCCAGCGGTTGCGCAGCGATTGAAGGGCAAGACGCGCGAGGATCATGCCCGGGCTCCGCCTTTCGACGTTGTCAGAATGTCGTGGAGTTGGATCACCCGCGTGAAATGCTGCGTCAAGCGTCGGTCGTGACTTACCATGATCAGGGTTGCCCCCGTCGCCTCGATCTGGCCGAACAGAAGGTCGAGAAAATCCTGCTGCCGATCGTCGTCGAGGGCTGATGTCGGCTCGTCGGCGACAACGATCTCGGGTGAACCGATGAGCGCCCGCGCCGTCGCGACGCGCTGTTGCTGACCTACGCTCAAAGTGGCCGCCGTTTGCCGCCCGATATCAGCCGGAAGCCCCAAGGCGGACAAGAGGCGGCGGGCTTCGCTCTGCATGCCGCCGGCGGCAGTGGCGCGGGCGCGGCGATTCGGTGCGAAGCTGAGCGGCAGCATCACATTGTCGATGACGGCGCCATAGGGAAGAAGATTGAACATCTGGAAGATGATGCCGAAGTGCTCGGCGCGGAATTGGTCGCGTGCGCCGCGGCTTAGCTTTTCCAGTCGCGTCCCTAAGATATTGAGCGTTCCGGATTGCGGCGAGACGAGGCCGGTCAGCAGGCTGAGCAGCGTTGATTTTCCGCTGCCGGATGCGCCAAGCATCAGGAGACGCTCCCCGCGGGCAACCTCAAACTGGTCGATCGAGAGGCCGAATTCATCTCGCGCTGTCCATTTGTATTCGACGCCGCGCAAGCGCACGGCGTCTGTCTCTGCCTCCCCGTTCATCTCATCTTTCCAGATGACGGTAGTCGCGGGTCACGTCCGAGGAGGATTGTCCATCGGCGTCGATGATCGTCACGGCGAGTGCGCGGGCCTCCGCGAAGCGATCGAAGAAAGGGAAATAGATCGACGTGAGCTGTGCAGCATCCGTGCAGGCGAGAGCATAAGTTGCCCGGAACTCGCTGTGATGGTCTTCGAGCTCTTCGGTCTCCGCGCTGTCGTCAGCCTCAGCTGCGGCGTCATGGTGCTCTTGGTCTTGGGCGACGACTGTGACCTCCGCTGAGGTCAAAGTGCAGCCTGTGGATTCGGGCAATACGAAGAGGTTCAGTGGTTCCCTTAGGTCGGCCAGCGCGGTCTCGACAGCTCTCTTCTGCCTGGCGGTTTCAGCTTCGTGCTCAAACCCGACAATATCCATGCCGGGGGCAACGAACTCCATCTGAACATTGTTGGCCTCGATAGCGATCGCCAATGTCGCGCGTCCATGGACATGCGGACCAACCTCTCGACGATCTTCTTCAGCGTGGGCCGCTGAAACAACTGCAAAAATGCCGGCAGCAAATAATCTCCCGGCGTGGTGGTACACTCCCATATCTGCCTCCCAAATCGATATGATCAGTAGCCGCCGTCGAGACAAGTCGGCCCGTGGCGCTACACTATCCTGGACAGTTCGGTGCTGATCAGTTTGGCCGTTTGACGCACCAGCCTTGCGCAGAGTTCGTGGCGGCGCTCGTCGTGCCGGTACACCGGCATACTGACGCTGACCGCTCCGACCGGTTCTCCCGAACGATTGAAGATCGGGCTGCCGATACAACGGATATCCGGCTCGTTCTCCTCGTCATCGAATGCGAAGCCTTGCTCGCGCGTCCGCTTCAATTCATCGAACAGCGCTTCTGGTGTCGTGAACGTCTTGGGGGTATGGCGCCTCAGATCGAGGCTCTTGATGACCTCCAACAGCCGCTGGTCCGGCAGGCCAGATAGCCACGCCTTACCCACGGATGTGGAGTGAAGTTCTACCTGGCCGCCAATACTGGTTTTCATCTGAACCGAGCTGGAGCCTACCAACTTGTCGATGTAGACCATCCGGTTGTTGCTGGGCACCGCAAGGTGCACGGCCTCGTCCGTTTGGTCGCGGAGCGATACCAGAAAATGTCGTGCGATCGTTCGTAAGTCGAAGTCTTCCCAGGTCTTGGCGGCAAGCTGAAGGAGGCGCGGCCCGAGGCGAAACGTTCCGTCCTCTCCCGACTGCGCGACGAGTCCCTCCGCGATGAGCGCCGAAACGAGGCGATAGACCGTCCCCCTGGGAAACGGGGCACGCTTCGTGAGTTGGGCAATGTCCAGTGCTCCGGGGGCATCTGCGATAATCTGCAGCACCGCTATGAACTTCGAGAACGAGGCCGCTCCCTGCACGTGAGTAGGAGCCCTTGCATCGGCTTCGTCCTCAAGGTCACTCCGGCTCATAGCGCATCTCCTTGCGAGCTTGACAACGCAACATGCGGGGCATACACGTTCATGGGCAAGTTGTCCATATTGTAGTCAACGTTCCTGTTTTCGGTGCTAGCCGTGTGATCGAGGAGGATCAACAGCCAAGCACTTGCACCGAATATGAACGTATCCGGCCGTCCGCACCTTTCGCCAAAGGCCGCGGGAATAGTTATGGGGAGAGGAAGCAAATGACCAAAAAAGGATACTGGGTTGCAATGGTCGATATTGCAGACCAGGAAGGGGCATAAGGAATACATTGCCTTGAACAAGGCGGCGTTCGACAAATACGGCGCGACCTTTGTCGTTCGTGCGGGAACGAGCCAGGTCATGGAGGGCCCTCCCGCGAACCGGCTGGCGGTCATCGAGTTCAAGGACTACGAAACCGCACTCGCCTGCTACAACTCTCCCGAGTATCAGACGGCGATCAAGGCCCGCGAGAATCACGCCAAGGCACATCTGGCCGTCGTGGAAGGTGTCTGACACCGCGCGCGCGCTCGAGACCTTCTATCATGCTGGGTGGAGGGATCGTTGTCTTTACCTTCGCGTGCTGTCGACCGGATGAGCAGGCCAGGCCTCCATCGCTCGATTGGGTGTTTTCACCCGATCAATAGGCTGGAAGTATCCTGCTGACGGTCTCCGTAGCCTCGTCGGAGTGCGGCGAGGTGTGTTGCATGCGCGCACAGCCTTTTTTGGGAGCAGTCATGTCCTCACCGTTACAATGGCTTTTCAAGGCTTTCGATGTCTTCGTCGTCGCCGGTATGGCCGTCATCAGCCTCCTGATCTTTACCAATGTCGTGCTTCGGTACGGCTTCAGCTCAGGCATCCCGTTTGCGGTTGAGGTCTCACGTGTGGTCCTCGTCTGGGTCATCTTCATGGGATCCGTGGTGGCCTTAGCCAAGGGCGCGCATCTCGGCGTCGAGTCGTTGGTGGTCCGGTTGCCTCGCAGGGCGCGCTTCGTCTGCTTCCTTGTTTCATACGCCTTGATGCTTTGGTGCTGCTGGCTCCTGGCGCAAGGCAGCTGGTCACTCACCGTGATCGAATGGGGCAATGTCCAGGCACTCTCGGGAATTCCCGTCGGCGCCATCTACCTCGCGGGGTTTATCGCTGCCATCCTGATGGCCCTGATTCTCCTTCTTGATCTGTGGCGCTCGCTGCGCGGCATCCTGCCCACCCCTTGGTCGGGGGTGGAGCATGTCGAGCCGCTGCCGGTCGTGCCCCCCGCGCTTACTTCGGAGAAAGCACCGTGAGCGGCCTGGTCTTTATCGTTTCCCTCCTTGGTGCGATGGGCATCGGAGTTCCCATTGCCTTTGCCCTGATGCTGTCGGGCGTCGCGATGATGCTCCTGATGGGAAATGTCGATGCGCAGATCCTGGCGCAGCGGCTGGTCAACGGCGCTGACAGCTATCCGCTGATGGCGATCCCGTTCTTCCTCATCGCGGGCGAGCTCATGAATGCCGGCGGCCTCTCTCGCCGCATCGTCAACGTCGCCCTGGCGCTCGTCGGGCACATACGCGGCGGCCTCGGTTACGTGGTCATCGGCACGGGCCTGATCCTTGCCAGCGTCTCGGGCTCCGCCATCGCGGATACGGCGACGCTGGCCGTCATGCTGGTGCCCCTGATGCGGCAGGCGGGCTACCACATGGGTCGAGCCTCAGGCCTGATGGCGGCGACAGGCATCATCGCCCCCATCATCCCGCCCTCCGTCGGGTTCATCATCCTGGGCGTCACCGCAAATATCTCCATCGTCGGCCTGTTCTTCGCCGGAATCGTGCCGGGGATCTTGATGGGAGTGAGCCTCATGATCGCCTGGTGGTTCCTCTCCAAAAAGGAAACGGCGTCGGTCCGGCCCAAACTGCCGCGCAGGGATCTCCCGAAGACCATCGTCGACGCCGTCTGGGCGTTGATGATGCCGGTGATCATCCTGGCCGGACTGCGCTTCGGCCTCTTCACGCCCACCGAGGCCGGCGTTGTTGCCGCCGCCTATGCATTGTTCGTGGGGATATTTGTCTATCGCGAGCTGACGCCGCGGCTGCTCTACGACGCGCTGCTCGCGTCCGGGCGCCTGACGGCAGTGATCATGCTCCTGGTGGCGGCCTCCATGATCTCCGGCTTCATGCTGACGATCTCCAACATGCCCGCCCAACTCGTCAGTCTCCTCGATCCGTTCATCGACTCGCCGATCCTGCTGATGGGGATGATCGTCATAGCGGTCTTCATCGTCGGCACGGCGCTCGATTTCGCGCCCTGCATCACGATTCTGGTGCCGATCCTCATACCGCTCGTCAATGCGGCCGGGATCGATCCGGTCTATTTCGGGGTCATTTTCATGATGGTCAACGCAGTCGGCCTGATCACACCGCCTGTCGGAACGGTCCTCAACACAGTGTGCGGGATCAGCGGGGTTTCAATGGAGGCGGCTACGAAGGGCGCGATGCCGTGCACCTTGTGGCCCAGATGATCCTCATTGTGCTGCTGGTTCTGTTCCCGGCATTGGTGACCGTGCCAGCGTCCTGGCTTCATTAAGGCTCGAACCGTGGAGGAGTTGGACGAGCCCTCGGCTATGGCTTTTCCGCCCGTGCTGCACAGGCTCTCGCACGCGGACGGCGGCGAGATCCTGACGCGGGAGCAGCCGCAGTCGCTGACGTAGGCCGATGTCGAATTGCTGCACATATTCTAGGTCTTCCTGTGCCTCGGGCTGACCGACGTCGGACGCCAGCAGCATGGCCGCTACGGCCCGCCAGTTCTCGCCAACCTTCCGCCGATCGGCGACGCGTTCCCATCCCAACCAGAACTCCGGGACGCGCGCCGAGCCCGTCATCCTGACCCGGCCATAGGCCATCCATGACACCCTGGCTGCGCAACATGTGGCCGAGCAGATGCGGTCGCAATTGCAGCTGATGAACGAACCGTCCTGGAACGTCCCGCTGCGGCGGCCGGACAAGACGATCATCGAATGAAGACATTCTCGCCTCGGCCGCGGGACATCCAGGCCATCGCATTCGCGCTCGCCGTCGGTACCATGCCCGCAGATGCCCCGCATCCTTCGTCGCGTCGACGCTACGCTATGCCTTCTAGCCGCGGCAATCGCGGTCCATGATCTTGCGTCTTTGCTCATTCCCAACCGCTACACGCAGGGCATCCTTCTTGTCGGGTTCGCCGAGGGGTGGTTCAAGGCGGGCGATTTCGCCGTAGTGGTCTGGCGCATCGGGACGTGGGCGCGCTGTTGCTCCTGCTGGTGGCTGTTCGGCGTCGCCATACTGGAGGCTGGGCAGCCGCGACGTCGGCGGCTTCGAGACATCAGCTAATCGGTGTATCCCCATCCCGGTCGGGCAGGCCGGCGTCGGCGCCCAGATCGGACTTACTTCGGTCGAAGCTTTCATCTTAAGCGTCATCAGCGCCTTACGGATCGATCTCAACACTGCCGAGCGGCCGCTGATCGTTGGCTCGTTGCCGGCCGCCGGCGCTCACGGAACCGCGGACGATCTGGCGACAAGATCATCGGCCACCGCGCCGGGCCGACCTCGCTGAACGGACGACCGGCCGGTCCCACTCCACGGCAGGCAAAAATGACACAAAGATGTTTCGGACGGGGCCGGCGTTCGGCTGGAAGCGCTCGATGACGGACTGCCGGGGACATTCCTGACCTGCCATGCGGCTGCGAAAGGCGGTCAAGGATCTCCACGCCGGCCAGTTGTCGCGCGAGTAACTCGACCGGTCGCTGGTCGAGGTGACCTTCGACGTGCTGGAGCAGGCAGCGTGCTTCTGCAAATGGGCGCCGGAGCAGGCGAACCTGGCTCCGGCGCAACAAGACCTTACGGCTTGGCAACAGCGGCCATATCGGCGCGCGCCTTCTCGACCAGATCGACCCCGATCTTTTCGCTGTACTCTTTCACGACAGGCGCAACGCGTTCGCCCATTGCTGCGAGCGCTTCAGGCGTAGGCTGGGTGATCTCGAAGCCCTTCTCCTTGAGCTGTTCCTCCAACTCCGCCGCCGCCTTGCGGGAAACTTCCCGCTGGAAAGCCGCCGATTCCTTTGCAGCTTCCATGACGGCTGCCTTGTCTTCCTCGGAGAGGCTCCCAAACCATTTCTGGCTCGCGAGAAGAACGAACGGCGTATACACATGGCCCGTCTTGGCCAGGTACTTCTGCACCTCGTAGAACCTGGCGGTGTAGATAAGGGCGTACGGCGTCTCCTGACCGTCGACGGCGCCATTTTCGAGGGCACTGTAAAGCTCGGGCCAGGGAAGCGGCGTCGGATTGGTGCCCAAGGCCGTCCACGTCGCAATGAACAACGGGTTAGGAATGACCCGGATGTTGATCCCTGCCATATCGTCCACCGTGTTGACGGGGCGAACCTTGTTGGTCATGTGGCGGAAGCCGTTATCCCACCAGGCCAGTCCGACGATGCCGGTCTTTTCCTTCAGCTGCGCAAACAGCTGCTCGCCGACCGCGCCGTCCATCACGGCATCGACCGCCGCGAAGTCCTTGTAGAAGAACGGAAGGTCGTAGATCATGAATTGCGGAACGACGCCGACGAGGTTGGGCGTGGGGCCCACCATGATGTCGATGAAGCCGGCCTGAACCGACGCCTGCATCTCCGGCTCGCTGCCGAGCACGCCGTTGCCGAACGTATCGATCTTGATGCGCCCGCCGGTCTTTTCTTCCACCAGCTTCGCAAAATGGCGCGAAGCTTGTCCGACCGGATGGTCCTCTGTAGGCACGTAGCCCAGGCGCGGGTTCTGAGCCAGGGCCGGAGCGGCAGCCAGAAGCCCCCCCAGCAGCGCCGCAGTTAGAAGTAATGCTTTCATAATTTAACCTCCCAAGAACGGTTCACCGGGAACCAGGATGCGTTGACTGTCACCAACGAAGGAGACAGGTCCGACAGTGCGAGAACGGCCATTCGGCCAATTGCTGCAGGTATGATGAACAGAACCCCACAATACACCAAGCTATTGCCTGCTGCCGCCGTCACCAAAGGTGGATGAGACCAGCGGCCCGCCCTCGCGATGAGAACGGGCCACCCGTAAGATCAGCTAGGATCAGTGGGGTCTTCCTCTTTCGATCGGGGGGACCGGAGGCTGGGTGGTCACCGGCCAATTATGCGTACCCCGCGGGTAGCCATTGATGGCAATCCGCGTGTCGAATCCCGGACAATGGTTCGCCGCCGAGTGCCAGCGGCCGGCCGGGACGTAGACGATATCGCCGGGCTCTGCGACAAAGAAGGGCAAGCCTTCGATGTTGTAGCTGATCTGACCTTCCATGATGAACCAGAACTCAGCATAGTCGACGTGGAAATGTCCGATGCTCGTGGCGGGCTGAGGGTTGCAATTGAACGCCTGGCCGCGGATGCGGTTAACGAACATGCGATCATCGCTTACGAATGCACCGGCCGCGGGCTGAGCAAAGAAGTCGTAGAAAATAGGCTCAGGCTGACGCGTCAAGCTGTCGGGGGCATCATGTCGACTCAGGTACCACACTTGATCCTTTCCATTGATCTTCGGTGGCTTGGGCAATGTTGCCGAGTCTTGCGGGTAAAGGAATGTGGAGTCTGCATTCCAGATTCCAAAGTGCAGCGACGGCGTTTCGCCCACGTTCTTCAGTGAATAGAGCCGGCGGAACGGAACCCGGATCATAAAGCCCTTGGTGGCGACAAACGGCGTCACACCCTCGATCGTGACTTCAACCTGGCCATCCCAGACAATGAAGGCGGTCTGGTGATCCGTGACGCGGATGGGCCTCGTCGAGTCGCCCACCTTCAAACCCACCCATCCAGCTCTCAGGTGTTTATCGTCGACGACCTTGTGGGTCCAACTTTTGGAAGGGTTTTTGCCGGCGAGGACCTCACTCAGCTTCGTATGCGGAACGTGCCCGTTCTCGTATTTCGCCAACTTTTTCGGCTTTGGCGTCCAAGAATACGTTGACTGTGCAAATTACTCCCGTCACGCCCACCGCGCTGACCGCTATCGCACCCAAGATAGCCAACCCGACTTTCAACAAGCTCCTCACGCTCTCCTCCTCCTCTATCGCTTGATCGTTGCCGACACCGAAAACCCGCTCAAACCTCCAAGCATCGAATTGAGAGAATGTCCATAATATGGACACGATGTCCAACAACTCATATTGGGCAGACTGTTGGCGGATTGTCAACGCCTCACCACCGCGCTTCAGAGCCTCGGGACGGTGGGACTCGATTCACCGCATAAGCCGATTGGCGTTGATGGCGGCTTCGCTGCATCGTCCGATTGGGGGGGCGCCTCGGCAGCCGATCGGATGCTCGAGGGTCCGAACACTAGGGCACGGGTGTGATCGCCGCTCCGTTCTGAAACCAGGCGATGACGTTCTGTGCCACCAGGTCCGCCATTGCGGTGCGCGTACTGACCGACGCGGATCCGATATGCGGCAGGATCGTCAGGTTATCGAGCGCCAGCAGGTCCTCGGAGACATTGGGTTCATCCGCGAGCACGTCGAGTCCGGCCGCCGCGATGGTTCCTGTGCGCAGGGCGCTGATCAGTGCAGCCTCGTCCACCACGGTTCCGCGACCGACATTGATGAACACGCCCTCGGGCCCGAGAGCGGACAGCACCTCAGCATTTACGCTGTTTGCGGTCGACGAGTCCCCCGGCACGATGGAGATGAGCGTATCGACGGCACTGGCAAGTTCCAGCAGGGAAGGGAAGTAGTCGATGCGCGACTCCCTCCGCCGGGCGCCGGCTGTGATAGGCAACAGGAAGCCCGAATGCTTCAATTCGTCGGGCGATGCAGCGACCGATCCGCCCCATTCCATAAATGCCGACCCTGCGGTTTCGCAGCGTCAGACGGCTGAGCGGGTAGTCCGATGTTTTCCACCGCCCCTCGCGAACGAACGCTTCCGCCTTGGGTATCTCGCGCACGACGCTGATAAGAAGCCCCAACGTGAGATCGGCGACCTCCTCGTTCAGGACATCAGGGGTGTTGGTGACGACGATATTCTTGCTGCGTGCGTAGGCAGCATCCACCGCGTCGTAGCCGACGCCGTAGCTGGCGACGATCTCAAGGTTGGGAAGGGCGTCGATGAACTGCCGATCGATTCTGGCGCGGCAGGCCACGCCACGAATTGACGCCCGCACCTCCGGGGACAGATGGGCGTGAATGTCAGAGTCAGGGGTTTCGACTAGCTCGAAATGCGTTCTGAGCATGGACCGGGCATGCTCGTGCATCCAGCCTGGTATCAGCACGGTGGCGGCGGGTTTCGACAACGGTTTTCCTTCCGGTTCCGGGGGCACTGCCGGCACGAACGGCCGCAGGTGAATCAGTGGTTGTCGCGCGGGAAGCCTTCGGATTGTGCAATGCGCTGAGCCGCGGACTTGATACTGGCTTCAAGTTCGCAGCGTCGGCTGGTCAGCTTCTTCGGCGAAATCAGCATGTCGGCGGTCCCAGTCCTCCAAGGCTGCCGTCAGTTTGACCATAATGTGGTCATTGTGTCCAAATTCTGATAAGGAACCGCAACCTCCTTGTCAAGACGGCGCGCACGCCGCAACCGCAAGGTGGAGCTTGACAAGTGCGCAGTTCCACCTAATGTTTGGACAAAATGTCCATATTATGGACTTAGCGATTCCAAAAAGGTCGCGCGCTCGCATTCACCGGCTGCACGAATGTGCCGAATGCCAGACGGTGGCTGCAGCGATGCATGGGCGGAATATCAAGGAGTGTGGCAGCGTGCATACTATAACCTATCTTACGAATATTAGTTTCGGCCTTGGGGCTTCCGATTCACTGGCAGAAATATTGCGCGAACTGGGCGTGTCTCGCCCGCTGGTGATCAGCGATCACGGCATCAAGGCTGCCGGTCTGCTGGATCGCCCGGGCTTCGTGTTCCTGAAAGCGGCGCCGGTCTTCCTGGACGTTCCCACCAACCCGACCGAAAGCGCGGTTGCCGCTGGTCTCGAACTGTACAGGCAGGGCGGCTGCGACGGCGTCGTGGCGATCGGCGGGGGCTCTCCGATCGATCTGGCCAAGGGCGTCGCGCTGCTCGCCACCCACGATGGTGAACTCGAGCGTTACGCGGCGATCCTGGGCGGAGTGGCACGCATCACCAGCGCAGTGGCTCCGCTCGTGGCCATCCCGACAACGGCTGGTACCGGATCCGAAGTCGGACGCGCGGCGCTGATTACGCTGGATGACGGCCGAAAGCTCGGATTCATCAGCCCGTTCCTGATCCCCCGCAGGGCGGTCTGCGACCCGGCCCTGACAATGGGACTACCCCCCGGTCTGACGGCCTCGACAGGGCTCGACGCTCTATCGCATTGCATTGAGACGTACCTTTCCCCCCGCTATAATCCGCCGGCCGAAGCGATCGCCACCGATGGCTTCAAACGCATCTGGCAGGCTTTGCCTGTCGCCTACGCGGATGGCGCGAACGCCGAGGCGCGGACAGAACTGATGATGGGAGCCCTCGAAGGGGGCATGACGTTCCAGAAGGGGCTTGGAGCCGTCCATGCGCTTAGCCACGCATTGGGCGGTCTCAAGGAGGCCAAGCTTCATCATGGGACTCTCAACGCCATCCTGATGCCGACCGTCCTTCGGTGGAACATGGAAATTGAGGCCGTGGCCAAGAAGGTCAGCCACCTCGAGAGCCTGGCGGGACTTGAAGGGACAACGCTCGCGGACGCGCTGGACGACTTGAATCGCAGTTTGTGCATTACGCCCAGACTGTCCGAGTTGGGCGTGACCCGTCAGGTCATCGATTGGGTGTGTGAGCGAGCCCTTGCGGACCACAGTCATCCCACCAATCCTCGCCCGCTGACCAAGGAAGACTACGCCGCGATCCTTGAGTCCGTCTTCTAGGCTGCGAACCCTCAGAGAATGAGCAAGGAGGTCATGTCGTGAAACCGATCGTGATCGTAACGGGCTCGAGCCACGGCATAGGCGCCGCGACGGCTCGGCTGTTCGCCGCCGAAGGCTACGATGTCTGCATAAATTACCTTTCAGACACCGCCGCCGCTTCCGAGGTCGTCGAGGACTGCAAGGCCGCGGGCGCCCGCGCCATCGCGGTACAGGGAGACGTGGGTAAGAAGGAAGACATCGAGGCTTTGTTCAGCGCCTGCGACGATGGACTTGGGCGAGTGACCTGCCTGGTCAACAATGCCGGGATCATCGGGAAAGCTGGAAAGATAGAGGAGTTGCAGCCTGCGGTGCTGGAAACCGCCTTCAGGATCAACGTCTTCGGCGTCATACTGTATCCAGGAGGCCGTAAAACGCATGTCCATCCGCAAGGGTGGCCAGGGCGGGACGATCGTGAACATGTCGTCGCTGGCGTCCTTCCTCGGCAGCCCCAACGAATACGTCCATTACGCCGCGACCAAGGGGGCAGTGGAATCCATCACATTCGGCGCGGGCAAGGAACTGGCGCCGGAGGGCATCCGCGTGAATGCCATACGTGTCGGGACCACCAACACGCGGATACACACACACGGCGGAAACCCCGAGCGACCAGCAAAGGTTGCGGCGGCAACTCCCATGGGCCGCATCGCCGAGCCTGAAGACATCGCGCGTGCAGCCCTGTGGCTTGCTTCTCCTGGCTCCGGGTTCGTAACAGGCACCCTGATCACGGTGGCGGGGGGGCTCTGATGCCCCGCAGTCGGGATATCTTACGATGGCTTGGAATCGATTGGGGGAGACCAGCATGAGCGCCAGCAACGGCAACGGATCGCGCAGCACGAAGCTGCGGTCGCGGGAGTGGTTTGACAATCCGGACAATCCGGGGATGACGGCGCTGTATCTGGAGCGTTATCTGAACTACGGCCTCACGCGCGACGAGTTGCAGTCGGGCAAGCCGCTGATCGGGATTGCGCAGACCGGCTCTGACCTTTCGCCCTGCAACCGCCACCATATCGAACTCGCCAAGCGCGTGCGCGACGGCATCGTGGCGGCGGGCGGGGTGCCGCTTGAGTTCCCGGTCCATCCGATCCAGGAGACCGGCAAGCGTCCGACAGCCTCGCTCGACCGCAATCTGGCCTATCTCGCTCTGGTCGAGGTGCTCTACGGCTATCCGCTCGACGGCGTCGTGCTGACCATCGGCTGCGACAAGACCACGCCGGCGCTGCTGATGGCCGCCGCCACGGTCAACATCCCGGCGATCGCGCTGTCGGTCGGCCCGATGCTGAACGGCTGGCACAAGGGCGAGCGCACCGGGTCCGGCACGGTCGTGTGGAAGTCGCGCGAGCGGCTTTCGGCCGGCGAGATCGATTACGACCAGTTCATGGAGATCGTCGCCTCGTCTGCTCCCTCCGTCGGCTACTGCAACACGATGGGCACGGCGACGACGATGAACAGCCTTGCCGAGGCGCTCGGCATGCAGCTGCCCGGTGCCGCGGCGATCCCCGCGCCCTATCGCGAGCGCGGCCAGATGGCCTACGAGACCGGCAAGCGCATCGTCGGCATGGTGCATGAAGACCTGAAGCCGTCCGACATCATGACGCGCGCGGCCTTCGAGAACGCCATCGTGGTGAACTCGGCGATCGGCGGCTCGACCAACGCGCCGATCCATCTCAACGCCATCGCGCGTCATCTCGGTGTCGAACTCGACAATGACGACTGGCAGGCGATCGGCCATCACGTGCCGCTGCTGGTCAACCTGCAGCCGGCCGGCGAATATCTCGGCGAGGACTATCACCATGCCGGCGGGGTGCCGGCCGTGGTTGCCGAACTGATGAAGGGCGGACTGCTGCCGAACCCGGACGCGATGACGGCGAACGGCAGGACGATGGGGCAGAACTGCGCCACTACCGAGAACATGGACGAGAAGGTCATCCGCCCGGTCTCCTCGCCGCTGAAGCGGGATGCCGGCTTCATCAACCTGAAGGGCAATCTGTTCGACAGCGCGATCATGAAGACCAGCGTGATCTCGCAGGAGTTCCGCGACCGCTACCTGTCCAATCCGCGCGATCCGGATGCGTTCGAAGGCACGGCGCAGGTCTTCGACGGGCCGGAGGAGTATCACGCCCGCATCGACGATCCCGCGCTCGGCCTGACCGAGCACACGATCCTGTTCATGCGCGGCGCGGGTCCGGTCGGCTATCCGGGCGCGGCCGAAGTGGTGAACATGCAGCCGCCCGCCTATCTGATCAGGAAGGGCATCCATTCGCTGCCCTGCATCGGCGACGGGCGGCAGTCCGGCACGTCGGGCAGCCCCTCGATCCTCAACGCCTCGCCGGAGGCAGCCGTCGGCGGCGGTCTTGCGCTGCTGCGCTCGGGCGACCGGGTGCGGGTGGACCTGCGCAAGGGCACGGCCGACATCCTCGTCACCGACGACGAGATCACGCGGCGTCGCGCCGAATTACAGAACAATGGCGGCTATCATTATCCGAAGCACCAGACGCCCTGGCAGGAGATCCAGCGCTCCATGGTCGACCAGCTCTCCGAAGGCATGGTTCTGAAGCCCGCCGTGAAATACCGCGACGTCGCACATACCAGCGGCGTCCCACGCGACAATCACTGAGGCGAGCTGCCGCATTCTCCCAACCGAAAGATTTCCCATGACCGACGACATCGTTCGCCGCTATGATTTCGCGATCGGCCTCGGCCGTCGCGCCGGCGAACTCGGCATGACGTTCTTCCACCGGACCAACCCGCGCGTTGCGTCCGACACCGATTATCAAGCGATGCTCGAAGCCAACCTGTAGGAAGCAAGCACACTATGTTCAGAAACCTGATCGGCGGCGAGTGGGTCGAAGGCCCTCGCGTTTCCCGCAACATCAACCCCTCGGACACGCGCGACGTCGTCGGCGAATTCGCGCAAGCCGACGCGGCCCAGGCCCGGCAGGCGATCGCCGCAGCCGCCCAGGCCCAGCCCGCCTGGGGCCTGTCCACCCCGCAGCAGCGCTTCGACATCCTTGATGCTGCCGGCGCCGAGATCCTGGCGCGCAAGGCCGAACTCGGCGACCTGCTCGCCCGCGAGGAAGGCAAGACCCTGCCCGAGGCCATCGGCGAGGTGGCGCGGGCCGGCAACATCTTCAAGTTCTTTGCCGGCGAAGCGCTGCGTGTCGGCGGCGACGTGGTGCCTTCCGTACGCCCGAGCGTCGGCGTGGAAGTCACCCGCGAGCCCGTGGGCGTCGTGGGCCTGATCACGCCCTGGAACTTCCCCATTGCGATCCCCGCCTGGAAGATCGCCCCGGCGCTCGCCTACGGCAACACCGTGGTGCTCAAGCCGGCCGATCTCGTGCCCGGCAGCGCCTGGGCCATCGCCGACATCCTGCACCGCGCTGGCCTGCCGGCGGGAGTGTTCAACCTGCTGATGGGCCGCGGCTCCGAAGTGGGCCAGGTGCTGCTGGACGACAGACGCGTCGACGCGATCAGCTTCACCGGCTCGGTGGCCACCGGCCAGCGCATCGCGCAGGCCTGTGTCGCGCGCATGGCCAAGTTCCAGCTGGAGATGGGCGGCAAGAATCCGATGGTGGTGCTCGACGACGCCGACCTCGACGTCGCGGTGAACGCGGCGTTGAACAGCGGCTTCTTCTCAACCGGTCAGCGCTGCACGGCCTCCTCGCGGCTGATCGTCACCGAAGGCATCCACGACCGCTTCATCGCTGCGATGGCGGAAAAGATGAAGGCGCTGAAAGTCGACGACGCGCGCAAGAAGGGCACCGACATCGGTCCCGTGGTCGACGACAAGCAGCTCGAGCAGAACCTTAGATACGTCTCGATTGCCGCTGCCGAAGGCGCCAAGCTGGTGGCAGGCGGCGAGACGATCGACAAAAATGACGACGGCGCGCCCGGCTACTACATGCGTCCCGCCCTGTTCGCCGAGACGACGGCGGCAATGCGCATCAACCGCGAAGAGGTGTTCGGCCCTGTTGTGAGCGTCATCCGCGCGAAGAATTACGATGAGGCACTGGCCTTGGCCAACGACACCGAGTTCGGTCTCTCCGCAGGCATTGCCACGACCTCCCTCAAATACGCGACGCATTTCAAGCGCCACGTGCAGGCCGGCATGGTGATGGTGAACCTGCCGACCGCGGGCGTGGATTATCACGTGCCCTTCGGCGGCCGCAAAGGCTCCAGCTACGGGCCCCGCGAGCAGGGTCGCTACGCCGCGGAGTTCTACACGACGGTCAAGACGGCCTATACGGCCGCCTGATCTGCGTCGCGCGCGGTAGCGTCACAAAAGGATCCTTGGCGCCCGTCAGGGCGCGCTTGGTGCCCGCGCCTCACCGACCTCGCGTCTGAGAAACAGATGATCCCGCCGGACCGAGAGGTCCGGCGGGATCATTGTAGAGAGCTGCAGTCCCGCTAAATCTAACGGAGGGCTGCGTGCCTTCCTGCGATGTAGCCCTGTGCGAGGGCTCGACCGTTCCCGTGCTGACTGAATCCGCCAGCAGCTTCGCCGGCGGCGTAGAGGCCGGGAATTGGCTGACCGGCAAAGTCGAGGACCTGGCTTGCGGCGTTGATGCGCAGGCCGGACCGGGGGTCGTGGAGCACCGGCGTCGACCAGGCGGCATAGAAGGGCGCCGTCTGGATCTTGTATTGTGGTGTCGGTTTGCCGAAGTCGGCGTCGGCACCCGCGTCAACAAAGCCGTTATGCCGAGGTCACCGTCTCGACCAGGTTGCTTGGCGGCATGGGAACCCGCTGATACGGCATGACGATCTTCGCTGCGAGTTCCTCCAGCGAGTTTGCCTGGAAGAAGAAACCGTCAGGATCGACATACGGCGGCGCCACATTCCAATTCCTGCGGGCCCTGGTCGTTTCATCGAAGATGGCCCAGATCGGGCCGCCGCCGTTGTGGCCGTCGCCGATTCCAGCCATCGCGGCGTTGATCCAGTTTTGCGGGTTCCATGTGATGTTTTTGGCGTTGAGGTAGCTGTCTTGAACGTACGGGTTGACCGAACGAGCGCTGTTCGTCCCGAATTGGCCCCCCGTCTCGTCGTAGAATCGCTTCCCGATCATGTTGACATGGATCACGTCCTGGAAGTTGTTGACGCTTAGTCCCCTGGCTTTCGCAAGCGGGAAGACAACGCTGGTGGGCAGCCACTCCAGGAACGAGTAGTTATACCGCGTTCCGATGCGGCTTGGCTTGGTGATGTTGGTGCCGAACTCGCCGGTCTGGTTGTGCGTGCCCGCAAGCGAGGCGCCGACATTCAGCCCTGCGAGGATGCCGCTGGCGTCCTGGAAGGAATAGGGCTCGCCGGCGACGCCGCAATACTCCGCGGTGAGCCGCGGGTCGAACATCCGGCGGTATTCGACATTCCCGTTTCCGCCGCCGCTCGCGATCACTATGCCCTTGCGTGCCTGAATGTTGACGGTGCGGCCTTGATGAGTGGCTTTGACCGCGGTCACGCCATGGTGCATCCGGTGCAGCGACTCCAGGCGGTGATTCAGCAGGATCTTCACCCCACGAGCTTTTGCTGCGGCCTCCAGCGGATATATGAAGCCGGGCCCTTGAGACGTCGTCAGACGTTGCGACTCGGGGCCTGCAAGCCGGTCCGGACCGAGACGTAGTCCATGATCGCCGTGTGCATCATGCGGTTGACCGAATTGCCGACCTCATTGCCGCCGACGTTGTCGACCGTGCTTCTCGTCCACCTGACGCCATGGCGGACCAGAAAGTCGTAAATGGTGAGGTTGATGTCGGCGAAAGCCCGGATGACCTCGCGATCGTTGTAGCGGTAGCTCGGAAAGCCGTTCGACTGGACGATGGACCAGTCGGTGAGATCGCGAAACAGAAGATCTGGCGTGTCCACGACGCCGGCCGCCGTCTGGGCAGGGGTTCCGCCTCCCAGGGGAATGTTGCCTGAGCTGACGATGCCGCGTCCCCCGATGTGAGGTTGCGCCTCGAGGACAATAACCGACGCGCCTGCCTCTGCGGCGGCGACTGCGGCGCCAAGGCCCGCCGAGCCGCAACCCACAACGACGACATCGGCGACACGTGGGCTCCCGCCATGGCCAAGGCCCGCGGCATTGCCAATGTTCACCTGGAAAATGCTGCTGCCTGCGGCGGCGATCCCGGCCCCGCCCTTCAACAATGATCGTCGGGTGACTTTCATTACGTCCTCCTCCTGATTTCAAAAATCAGCGCACGCCAGTCCGGCCCCTCATTCGGGCTTGTGTGGCAGCGTGGCTTCGATCCTCCCGTTGGAAGATTGCCCACAATATGGTCAAGATGTCCAACTACTCATATTGGGCAGACTATTCGCGGATTGTCAACGCCTCGCCGCCCCGCTTCAGAGCACAGCGATCAGATACCTGCCGGTTGGGTTGAACGTCATGGTTGCCACCTTCCCTTGACGGTGCGGGAGGGCTCGGCGGCCGATCGGATGCTGTGTCACGAGGTCTGCGGTGCGCGAAATAACTGACGCGGATCCGATTTAGCACAACCGACGACGATACCCTCATCGGCGAAGCATTTCTGTGCGGTCGCGCGTGACTTGAGGCGTGCGTAGTAGGCGGAGACGTTCTTGGGCAGATCAACTTTCTGTCGGTCTATCGCCCAGAAAAGAGTGTAGAAGAGCGCACTGTCGGCGATCGTCAGATTGTTGCCCATGATGAACGGTCGCTCGCCGAGCCGATCAGCGACGATATGATAGGCCTTGACGACGATCTCGCGCCCAGCGCTGACGACGGCTTGATGGTCAGTTTCGTTCACTGCAAATTTGGCTGGCCGGAGCATTCTGGACAGCCCTTGCATGTGGATCGTGCTGACGACGTAGTCGAGCATCTCCAATGTCTGGATCTCGCCCTCGAGATCGGGCGGCAGCAAGTTCCTGTCTGGGTTCGTGCGTGCCAGCCACAGCGCGACCACCGGATATTCCGTGAGCACCGACCCGTCCTCACGCTGCAGTGCCGGGACTTTGGACTTGGGGTTGATCGCGACATATTCCGGCTTGAACTGGTCACCTTCGCGGAAGTTCAGTCGGACCGTGTCGAAGGGCTTTCCGATCTCCTCAAGAAGGAACCGTATGCCGATTGAACATGCCCCAGGCGCAAAAAAGAGTCTCATCGCACGTCTCCGCTCGCCCTCAATAGATCGCCCGCGTGTCGACCGGCTGCCATCGCAGAAGGAACCGCTGCAGACCTGCAAACGCGAAATCGATGAGGACCATCAGCACGGTTACGGCGACGACCCCCGAAATCGCGCCGGCCATATCGGCCGAGTCGTAGGAAGAATGAATGTAGTGTCCGAGGCCGGAGTCGGACGCTAGAAACTCGGCGACGATCGCGGCATTGATGGCCCACGGAATGGCTGTCTTTAACGCAGCCATCACGAATGGAAGGGCGGAATTCCACAATACTTCGCGGATGAGCCGACCGGCCGGAGCGCCCAGAATTCTCCCCATCATCAACAACTTGACATCGACCGACCTGATGCCAGCGAAGGTCGAGACGAAGAGCATGAAGAAGACCATCAGCGAGACAAGCACCACCTTCGCCTCGATGCCGATACCGAACCACAAAATGATGATCGGGCTCAGAGCCAGCTTGGGGACGCCCATCAGGACCTTGACGATGGGCTCGACGGTGCGCGTAAGGCGGGGTGAAAGACTGAGCAGGAAGGGCAAGCCAATGCCCAGGCCGCCGCCGAAACAGAGCCCGAGCACCACGACGCTCAAGGTCGTCGCGGTCATCTGGAACAGTTCGCCTGACGTCGCCAGTTCCACGAGCCGGGCGAACACGTCCGCCGGCTGAGACAGCGCGTATGGCCCAACTCGGTTCGAAAGGAGCTGCCAGCCACCGATCAAGGCCAGCAGCAGCGCGACCCTTGCCCCAAGAAGCCTTAGAGCCTGAGAGGTGAACCCGATCGCTACGGGCGCATACGGAACGGTTCTTGCTGCGGTTGCCACTAGTTCACCTTTGACCGGATGCTGTTGTACAGCTTCGGAAAGCCGGGCATCGAAAACACGTCGTGTATGCTGCGAGGGCGCGGAATATCGATGTCGAACTCGCCGGCGATGCGTGCCGGCGAGTTCGTGAGAACGAGTGTCCGATCGCCGAGCGCGATGGCTTCTCCGATATCGTGCGTCACGAAGATGATCGTCTTCCGTCCAGCTTGCCACAGGTTGAGAAGGTCGGTCTGGAGGGAAATGCGCGTCTGCGCATCGACGGCGCCGAACGGCTCGTCCATCAAGATGACAGGAGGGTCGTATGCTAGCGTTCGGATGAGTGCCGCACGCTTGCGCATGCCGCCGGAAAGCTGGTGCGGATAGTAATTCTCGAAGCCGGCCAGTCCAACCGATTTCATCAGGTCAGCAGCGCGCTGTCGGGTGGCGGATGTCAGACGGTTCTGCACCTGCAGCGGGAAGAGCACGTTGTCGACCAGCGTGCGCCACGGCATCAGATTGTCTTCCTGGGTGACATAGCCGATCTCGCAGTTCCAACCCGGGTTGAGCATCCGGCCGTTGCCGTCGGAAATAACCTGCTGGCGCATCAGGATGGCGCCCGTCGTGGGCTTGTCGATCTGAGCCAATGCGTTGAGCATTGTCGATTTGCCCGAGCCCGAAGGTCCGACAATCGTCAGAAACTCACCCTCCCGTACGTGGAACGAAAGGTCCTTTATTATCCAAGGGCTCTCCTGACCACTCTGCGAGGCGAAGCGCTTGCCGAGATCACGTAGCTTCGAAAAGGGGATCTTCATTCATCATGTGGGCAATCCTCCGTGCAGAAGGTCGTCATTTTTCGGCTTCCAAGCTTGTAATCGGCCCTCCAGCACATCGACGACGATGTTCGCACCTGCGACCAGGGCAGCAAGCACAGCGAGGGCCGCGAATGATCCGGTGGGATCGAAGTTGGTTGCCGAGAGTTGGATCAGGTAGCCGAGACCGGCATTGGAGGTGAACATCTCCGCTATGGCGGCGCCGCCGATGCTTAGCGGGAGAGACACTCTGATCCCGTTGAATACAAAGGCCAGCGTCGCTGGAAAGACAATGAGACGAGAGACCTGCCGATCGCTGGCTCCCATGATCTCGGCCACGCGCACCAGATGAGGCGATATGGAACGCACGCCGGCCATCGTGTTGAAGTAGACCAGAAAGAAGCTCACGCTCGCAACGAGCGCCACCTTCGACCAGATGCCGATGCCGAACCAGATGACGAGGATCGGAATGAGCGCGAGTTTGGGTATCGCATACCCCGCCAGCATGAATGGCTCCAGAACCGCTGCCACGAACGGCAAGCGACGTATGGCGAACGGGAGAATTGCGCCCGGAATTGCTCCGATGAGGAACCCGAGCACCGCCGCCAGCAATGTGTAACCCAGGTGATAGAGGATCTCGCCCGAGCCGAACCACAGCAATAGCTGTTCGCTGACGAGCAGCGGAGAACTTATCCATTGTGGGCCGGTGTAGACGCTGCCGATCTGCCAGCTCGCCAGCAAGAGAGCAACGACCACGAGCCGATCCAGGACCGCATGCCGTGACTCTCTCGCCGGCGTTGCCGGCGCCAATCTCTGGTCCGGGCGCAGAGCAATCATCGAATGTCACTTGATGTAGGAGTTATCGAAGAAGCTCTTGGCCTCGGGCAGCTGAGTGCCCTCGGGTATCATGCCGGCGGCCTTGGCATAGTCTATTGTATTCGTCACCGCCTGCTCACTGACAGTCGCCTGCGGCAGCGTGAGGCCGGCTGTTGCCTTGAAAGATTCCTTCAGTATTTCGGGCGGCATCTTGGCGAACACCTTTTGCAGCGATGCCAACGCATCGTCCGGCTTGTCCTTGATGAGCGTCATCGCTTTGCCGACGGCCCTCATGAACTTGGTGCAGGTCTCCGCATTCTCCTTGCAGTATCCAGAATGCGCGATGACGACATTGTACAGATTTGGATTCAACTCGGGCAGGTCACCACGGATGCCGGAGAACCACTTGACGGCGCCTTCATTTGTCGCCTGCAAGGTAAAGGGCTGAGAAAAGACGAACCCGTCGATGCGCCCCTGCTGCAGCGCGGAGATCATTGCGGGTGGCTGCAGCGGCGTAACGGTCATGTCCTTGTCGGCATTCAGACCCACCTTTTTGGCGATGAAGCGCAGGTATCCGTGAGGAAGCCCACCGACAGCATCGACTCCGATCGTAAGACCTTTGAGGGCCTTGGCCCGGTCGGCATCGCTCGCCGTCGGCGAGATGCCGGTCTTCGCCGCCGCTTCCTTGCTCAGGACGATTTCGGTGCTGAACGAACTTTGGGTCAGGCCGATGATGTCGACCCGCTGGTTCTTCGCCGCCGCCGCCACGATGACGGCACCCGCGATAGATCCGATATCCGCGCTGCCGCTCAGAACCGCGGTGACGGTTCCCGGGCCTGCCACCACGGTCGTCTTGACGTCCAATCCTTCTTCCTTGAAGAAACCCTTGTCATCGGCCACGTAGAACGGGCTGAACAGCAGCGACTGGGCAGGCAGCGCAAATGTCACCGACTTGTCGGCCGCATACCCGCCGGAGCCGCAGATCATGGCTGCAATCATACCGACTGCTGCCGCTTTCACGTTCATGATCGTCTTCATTTCTTCTCCTCCCTGAGAAAGTAATGACGAATGCTATGGAATGAGGTGGCCGGTTATCATCCGACGTTCGGTGGCGGCTCCTACTCTGTGACCTGCAAGTTCGACTTCGCCTGAGCGGCAAGAGGAACCGCCGGAATGCTGACCTTCCGCGCGTCTACAAACCTGCCGGTCGCCCGCTGCAACTCGCGTCGTAAGTCGTCACTGACATCATCAGGCTGCGACGACGCGCGCCACGCCACATGTCCGTCCGGGCGGACCAGGACTGCGCCCGTCGACTGGATGCCGTAAAGTTCAAGCCAGTCGGCGTCGACCGCCCGCAGACCATCATCCTTCTCGATGATGTGCGCCCGCCCGCTGAGGCCGAGTTCGTCGAGAACTTCGCTGAATGCATCCTTCCAAAGCTTCCCATCCGCTCCGACCAACAGGGTGAACTCGGAGAGTGCAAAGAGATCGAGCGAGGACATGAGCGTGCCTTCCCTTCCAGCAAGCCAGAAATGCGGGGCACGTTGGCCGGGGCGCGCTGACGGAATGTAGTCGCGAACCGAGTGAGGTTCATACTCGGCGCCGTCGTCTGCTATCAGGGCCGATCTGTAGACATATCCGAACGTCTGGCCAGGATAGTCGAAGTGCTCCCTTTGGTCCGGAATTGCGGCGGCTAGGCGTGCCCTTACCACATCGCTTTCGTCACTTTCGATCCTGCTGGTCACATCCTTGTTGTCCGACAACATGCCGGCCAATCCAGAAGCCGCCATCTTCTCGGCGTTGCGTACGCTCTGGGCGACGTTGAACCGCGCGATGGGCATTCGCTCCTCGCCATACGTCTCCAGGATTGCGGCTGGCGCGTCCCCACGCAGCACGAGAGCAAGCTTCCAGGCCAGATTGTGAACGTCGGCTATGCCGGTGTTCATTCCCTGCCCGCCGGTGGGCGGCAGCGGATGGGCCGCATCGCCGGCAAAGAAGACGCGTCCGCTCTGGAACTTGTCGGCTATCCGAGCCTGCATTCTCCAAGGCATGATGCTCTGGATGTCGATGTCGACATCCTGCGAGCCGATCGCGGCCTTGATGATCGCCTCGCAGCGCTCTCGCGTAAAGTCTTGCCTGTTATCAGTTTCGCCGTAGGCGAAGTTGTAGGTCCAGCGATAACGGCCATCGAGCGATATGAAGACGCCACTCGTGGTCGCATTGTAGATCCACCAGAGCAGGTAAGGCCGCCCCTTGGTAAAGCGGAGCAGATCCGCTTTGAAGTAGACGCCGATCTGCTGGCCCATCGAGCCACCGCTAGCTCCGACTCCGAGTTGCTCGCGTGCAAAGCTGCGCGCGCCGTCGGCCGCGATCACATACTTTGCGGTACAGGTCCCGGTTTCGCCGCCAGCGGCACGCCAGTGAAGATCAACTCGATCGTCGCGCTGGAGAATCGCCGTGATCTCGGTCGAGAAGCGCAAGTCGTGCCCGGGGACGGATTCGACATGCCGCCGCAAGACTGGCTCCAGCATGTCTTGGGGGCAGGACCGCTTCAGGCACGGGCTAATTGCGAGTTCTTCGAGCTCCGGCCTGCGATCGGGTCGGGTCCAGATCACGCCGATCTCCTCGCCCGAAAGGCTGGTCATGAAACCGACGCCTGCATGCTTTTCGATCGGTAAGGAAACGCTGCTGATCTCGTTCTCGATGCCAATCTGTCGGAAGATTTCCATCGTGCGCGCGGTGATCACGTGTCCGCGGGGATGAAAAGAAGTCGACGGATTGCGATCGAACACAACGCAGGAGGTAGCCAGCCTCTGAAGCAAGGCGGCGGCGCTAAGGCCTACGGGGCCGGCGCCAATAATGGCCACCTCTACCGCGCTGTTCGTCATGAGCTCCTCCCACTCAGCTGACTGCCAGTCAATCAACCATAACGTTGACTGTCAGTCAATCTTGGCTTCTTGTCTTTTTGTCCCTCGGTCTTCGCGGGGACAGCCCACGCTGCCGAGTGGAGAACGTCAGGCAGCAAGGCACGCGGGCCCCGCCCACGTGACCGATGCAATTAGCTGTCGAAGGCGCTATGACCCACGCAGACGAACCCAGGATGCGCCTGATGAAACCAGACAGTGCCAGATCCAATCAGGTTGGCAGGAGGCGGTCGCCCAATGCGGCCGCCAAGGCGGATGCTGCCCGCGAAAAGCTCCTCCAGGCAGGGGATGTGCTTTTCAACGAACGTGAACTTGGCCAGGTATCGGTTGATGAAATTACCAATGCGGCCGGTGTCGCACACGGACTGCTCTTTCACTACTTCAAGTCGAAAATGGCCTTCTACGCGGAGGTCTCGAGGCGAGCCGCTCAGCGCCTGGCCCTCGTGCACCAAGAGCGCCGCCCTGAGCCGACAGCCGATGCGAAGCTCGCGGCATGCCTGTCGAGGCATATGGACGTCATCGTTCAACGGCCCGCGTCCTATAAGTTCCACGTCCGCGGCAGCATCAGCAATGAGGTGCGCGCAATCTGGGAAGCTTCGCGCCACGAATTCATACTTCTCGTGCTGCGCGATATGTACGGCGTGACCAATCCCAAACCGCATCTCGTCGCGGCGGTCCGGGCCTGGCTCGGGTTTTTCGACGAAATGGTCCTGGCCTGGATTGACGACCGGAAAATCAAGAAATCCGGCATCATCATGCTTTCCGTCCAACTTTTCCTCGATGTGCTGAAGCACGCGAGCATCCTGGATGAGAGCGATGTGGACGACCCGGAGGCAACCTGAAACCCGGAGGACGCGTTGTGGTCGCACGCTGGATAAAACCTGCAGCTACTCGCGCCCCACGACCCTGTCTAACCAGGCACAATTCGGACCGGGATCCGGTGCACGGAAACCGTTCTCGGCATTCTTGAAGCGCATCTCGCGCATTCGTGTTCGCACGGGAGAGGTCTCCGGCAGATAAAGCCGCTCGTGACCCCAGGTGGACGGCCCCTCGCTCGTTTCGAACGGTCTCCATGTCTCCGGATCTATGACTGTCGCGCCCCATCCATACTCGACGAAGAAGTCCGACGGGGTGGTGGCGTAGAAGCTCAGCATGTGATCGTTGGCATGGCGGCCAAGGGTATAGGCGATGCGCCCATCCGTTGTCTGAGCGATATCGTAGCCTTGCCCGACATCATCCAGCGACAGCAACTCGACCATGAAGTGATGCAACCCTTTGCGGCCCGAACCGACCATGGCGAAGCTGTGGTGTCGCCCGTTGAGATGGAAGAAATAGAGGGGGTATGGCGTGAGGCCGTAATCGGTGACCCGAAAGCCGAGAAGGTCGCGATAGAAATGTAGGATACCCTGCACATTCTCGACATGCAGCACGGCGTGGCCCATGCCCAGCGTGCCTGTCTTGAAGCCCGAGATCGGGCGCCCGGCCAGGAATGGCGTTTCGGCAATCTCGGGGTCGCAAAAAGCCTCCAGCCGGTTGCCATCAGGGTCATGGAAAGAAATCAACCTTCCGACATGCCTTTCATCGGCAAGCGCCGGGCCATGCTCCTTCACCCCAACACCCGCGTTTTCGAGCATGGAGGCGAAAGCATCCAGATGAGCTGAAGACGCTGTCTCCCAGCCCATGAAGGCAAGCCCCTCGTCACCTTCGCCAGTTACGACGAGCCGCTGCTTCCGGTCGTCCATGCGGAACAGTCGCCCCGCCCCGCCACGATCGACCTGCTGCATTCCCAGAAGGTTTGTTGCGAATGACGCCCACTCGTCGGTACGGCGGGAGTTTACACCAATATATCCAAGCGAGATCAGGGACATCGATCACTCCATCGCATTCAGTTCAGAGGTCGCGTTGCTCTTCCGGACGCGCGAGCCGTACATGTCGAACCACTCAGCGCATGTTACAGGCGCAGGCGCGGATGTGGCGTGGACACTCTCTTCAGTCCGCCAGGTGGACAGAGAAACCTTCAAGCCGTCTCGCCTTTCGTGCGACCTCTTCTGTCCAAAGGCTGCCTTCAGGCGACCGAAGCCTCACTGGTCAGCCACACGCAATACGATCTTGCCGATTTGCTGCCCCTCCTCGAGCAGGCGATGCGCCTCCGCGGCACGGGCAAGATTGAATTCAGCCGCGATCCGCGGGCGGATTTTCGTGCCGACCAGCGGCAGAACCTCGTGCCGCAATTTTTCGGCGATGCGCCGCTTGCGGTCGAGCGGCAAGGGGCGCAGCAGCGAGCCCGTCAGCCTGATCCTTCGAGCCATAACGGTGCGCAACGGCAGTTTGAATTCCCCGGTTCCGCCAGACAGGTGAGCGATCCATCCGTCTTCGGCCATCATCGCGACGTCCTGTTCGATATGCGCTCCGCCCGACATGTCCAGCAATGCCGAGATTCCCTGACCGGCCGTTGCGGTCATTACTTTGTTTGCCAGGTCAGGATCTGAGTAGGAAAAGGCCGCCAGGGCTCCAAATTCGAGCGCAGCCGCCACTTTGACAAGTGACCCTGCTGTCGCGATAGGCTTGTAACCAAGGCTGGACAATGCCTGCAACGCCAGGTGCCCAACGCCGCTCGTGCCGCCGTGTATCAGTGCATACTGATCCTTTTCGAGCGCCATCAACCCGAAATAGTTCCACCATGTCGTGAAGAGGGCTTCCGGCAGAGAAGCTGCTTCGGTGTCAGTCAGACTTGTCGGTGCCGGCAACGCAAGGGCCGCCGAAGCGGCCACATACTGACCGTAGCCGCCTCCTTGAACCAGTGCCATTACACGATCTCCGAGCCTGGGCTCGGTCACTCCTTCGCCGAGACTCACGACTTCGCCACAGACCTCGAGACCGGGAATTGGCGTCCCATCGGTATGTTTGCCAGCGATCCGTTGATTGACGTCGTGTCGGTTGACGCCAGCAGCTGTCACGCGGATCAGCACCATTCCAGCCGTCACGATCGGGATCGGAACGCGATCCAGTTGCAGGGCTTCAGGCCCGCCGGCGGTTCGGATCACGATGGCTTCCTGAGAACACGGGACTGTCATGAGCATACCCGTTGCATCTTCAGCCTTCCGCCACGACAGTGTTGCGCAAGGTGCCAATACCGCTGATATCGACTTCGACTTCGTCACCCGGCTTCATGAAAAGCTTCGGATTGCGAAAGACACCGACTCCACCTGGCGTTCCGGTTGCAATCACGTCGCCCGGCAGCAATTCGGTCACGATGGAGAGGTATGCGACAAGCTCGGGAACGGAAAAGGCCAGGTCTGAAATGGCCGCGTCCTGGACCATTTCACCGTTCAGGCGGGTTTGGAGCGTTCTGGTTGCCGGATCTCCGAACTCGTCGGCCGTCACCAGCCAGGGGCCCATCGAACCAGTGCCGACGAAGTTTTTCCCTGACCAGAACTGGGTCGTGTGACGCTGGTAGTCGCGGATCGAGCCGTCATTCAGGCACGTGTAACCAGCGACATGTTTCATGGCGTCGGCGCTTGACACAGCTCGGGTTCGCTTGCCGATGATGACGGCCAGCTCGCCCTCGAAATCGAACTGGTCCGAAACTGTGGGCCGCACCAGAGATTGACGGTGACCGACGATCGAGGACGGATAGCGCGTGAAGATGGATGGATATTCCGGCTTGTCGCGCCCCGTTTCCTTGATATGGGACATGTAGTTCAAGCCGATGCAGATGATCTTGTCCGGCTGGAGGATAGGCGGCAACAGGCTGACTTCGCCGAGGCGAAACGTGGTTCCGGTCGATTTCAGTTCGGCGGCCGCACCAGCCTCAAGCAACCCACGCACGTCCCGATACGTCGCCCGAATTTCTTCGCTCGCTTCTGATATCACGTCTCCTTCGACCACGCCGAAGGAGACGATGCCGTCGGGCCTTTGATATGAGCTGATCCGCATCTCTGTCCTCCTGGTTGTTCACGCAGACGATCCGGCGTCTGGCAATGGCCCTCCGGCGCGCCGGCCGACTCTCCCGTCGGCGAGCGGCTTGGGGATCGTTGGCGACCGCAATGTACCGGTCACGAGTTGTGCCATAAGCCCCTATGTGAACCTTGCCCGCCAGGTGGACACCGCCTCTTAATAGGCGGATATTAGGGTTTGGATGGTGATCGCCGCTGGGGGCCGGCATGATGACGGTTGCCATCAGAAATCTGTGGGTGCCCAAGGTGCGCTGATGTCGGATACCAAACACGTCCGCGCAGTAGGGCGGGCCTTTAGAATTCTGCAGACGATTAATCAGCGTGACGGCGTCAAGGCCGGTGAGATCGCCGAAGCGACCGGCTATCCGCGCGCGACGGTTTATCGGCTGCTGGAGACGATGGAAGAACTTCGCTTCGTCACGCGTGACCGACTTTCAGAAAAATGGCGCGTGGCGCTGCATGCGAAATCGCTTAGCTCCGGCTTTAGGGACGCCGACTGGGTTTGCCATGTCGTCGTACCAGCGATGGTGCGACTGGGTAAGCGCATTCTATGGCCTGTCGATCTCATGGTGCCGTACATACGACCAGATGGAAGTACGAGAATCGACCTACTACCTCAGTCCGTACGCTCTCGACCGGGGAATGGTTGGAACAAAGCTCCCGATGATCGAGACGGCAAGCGGCCGCGCCTATCTGGCTTTCTCGCCGCCGGAAGAACGAGACAAGGTGCTGCAGGGCCTGAAGTATCGCCACAACGCACAGGGCCCTCTCACGAGCCGAGACGGCGAGTTGGATACATTACTGGACCAAAGCAGAAAGCTGGGCGTCGGCTTTCGGAAGCAGGGGTTTCGTGCCGACACGATGAGCATGTCAGCACCGATTTATCACGGCCAATCCGTGATCGCCTGCCTGACGGTCATCTGGCTCAGGTCAGCGCTCAGCTTTCAGGATGCGGTTGAATCGTACAAGCAGCTCCTTGTTGATACGGCTACGGACCTATCCCGCGAATTGGCCGCCGGTGATTATGATCTGAGACGGGCGGAGCGCGGTCCCGACATCCTGGCAAACAAATGAATCAAAGCTTCGAACCACGGTCATGCGATGAACTGTCGGACGTTCTCAGCTAGGACGCCACGAACTGGTAGCCAACGGTTGACGTTCCGACACAGGTGAACGGCGCCGGCATTGTCTCGCGGTTAGTACAGCGCTGCTGCTCACCAGCCATTCAGCCCCCCGAGTCTACCCCAGCGGCAGCACCTCTGCACGTTTAATCTGCCCCAGCGCGAAGCTGGTTTCGATGGAGGCGACATTGTCCAGCCGGGTCAACTTATCCTTCAGGAAGCGTTCGTGCGCCTGAAGATCGCTCGCGACGATCCGCATGAGGTAGTCGCGTTGTCCCGTCATGAGATAGCAGTCCACGACCTCGGGCCAGCGAGCCACGGCTTCGGCAAACTTGTCGAGATCCTCCTCTCGTTGACGCTCCAGCTTGATCGAAGCAAATGCGCTGATCGGCAGTCCTACCTTCTCCTGGTCGAGAACGACCGTGTAGCCCTTGATAACGCCGAACTGCTCGAGGAGCCTTATGCGGCGCGCGCAAGGCGATGGCGAAAGGCCCACCCGTTCGGCGATGTCGCCAACTGTGGTTTTTGCGTCGGCCTGCAAGGTGCGAAGTATCTTGCGGTCGATGTCATCAATTGAGTGGCGTGGCACATTTCACCTCAATGGCCGAGCTTTATAGCACAATCCACCAATGGCAAAGCGTCTTTCTGCCGATCTTTGGCCCCTTTCGCTTCCCGGCCGGGTGCATGATTCCCGCGCAGGAAGGGGCAGGATCATGACCAGACTCGATTTGCTCGGCGAACTGGAGCGCAAGGTGCTTTGGCTGGCGACGTGGATGATCCACAACGCCAACCACCTTCGGGACAATGGTGATGGCTTGAAGGTAGGGGGTCACCAGGCATCCTCCGCCTCGATGGCGACGATCATGACAGCGCTTTACTTCGCTGCGCTCAGGTCCGAGGACAGGGTGGCGGTGAAGCCGCACGCAAGCCCGATCTTTCACGCCATCCAGTATCTGCTCGGCAACCAGACCCTTGACCGGATGAAGAATTTTCGTGGCTACAAAGGTGTCCAGTCCTACCCGTCACGCACCAAGGATATCGATGATGTGGATTTTTCCACCGGCTCCGTCGGGCTGGGTGTGGCGCAGACGATCTTCGCGTCCCTCGTTCAGGACTACGTCCACGCGAAGGGCTGGGCACAAAATCTTCCTGCGGGGAAGATGATCGCCCTCGTGGGCGATGCCGAGATGGACGAAGGCAACATCTTCGAGGCGCTGCTCGAGGGATGGAAGCACGGCCTGCGCAACACGTGGTGGGTCGTCGACTACAACAGGCAAAGTCTCGACGCAGTGGTTCGCGAGGGCCTCTGGTCCCGCTTTGAAGCCATATTCCGTAATTTCGGCTGGGACGTCGTCGTCCTCAAGCATGGCCGGCTCCAGCAAGCTGCCTTTGCCGAACCGGGCGGCGATGTGTTGCGTGAGTGGATCGATAACTGCCCTAACCAGCTCTACTCGGCTCTGATCTTTCAGGGCGGCTCGGCATGGCGCAAGCGTCTGATGGACGACATCGGAGATCAGGGTCCGGTGTCGCGCCTGATCGAGAGCCGAAGCGACGAAGAACTCGCAGCACTGATGAGCAATCTGGGCGGGCACGACCTCCCTTCGCTGCTGGAGGCCTTTGAAGAAGCTCGCGCGCACGATCGGCCCGTCTGTTTCATCGCCTACACGATCAAGGGTTTCGGCCTCCCGCTTGCTGGGCATAAGGACAATCATGCCGGCTTGATGACGCCGACCCAGATTGCGGCCCTGCAAAAGGCTATGCGTGTTCGGGAAGGTCGCGAGTGGGAACCCTTCGAGGGCCTGTCCGCCAGGGCAGCCGATGTGCGTGAATTCCTCAAATCGCTTCCCTTCGCGTCCAGGGGGCGTCGCCGGTATGAGTCCGAAACGATCCCGGTTCCTGAAGCTCTGGCTTTCGGCGCTCAGCCTTCTATGTCCACCCAGCAGGGATTCGGCCTGATCATGCATGAGCTCGCGAAGTCCGATACCGCGATCGCCGAGCGAATCGTGACAGCTTCTCCGGATGTGACCGTATCGACGAATCTGGGTGCCTGGGTGAACCGACGCGGGCTGTTTGCGAAGGTGAAGATGGCTGACCTGTTCAGGGCGGAACGTATTCCGTCTACCTATAACTGGTCCTATTCACCCGAAGGGCAGCATATGGAACTGGGGATCGCCGAGATGAACCTGTTCCTCACGTTGTCGGCGCTCGGCTTGTCGCATTCACTGTTCGGGGAGCGCCTGCTTCCGGTCGGAACGCTATACGATCCCTTCATCGAGCGCGGCCTCGATGCGCTGAAATACGCATGTTATCAAGATGCGCGTTTCCTGCTGGCGGCGACTCCATCGGGCGTGACACTTGCGCCAGAAGGCGGCGCCCATCAGTCTATCGCAACACCCTTGATCGGCATGGCCCAAGATGGGCTGGCAAGTTTCGAGCCCGCCTTCGTCGACGAGGTCGCCGTCCTGATGCGTTGGGCCTTCGAATACATGCAGCGCGATGGCGCTGAAGATCCGGACAAACTGACATGGCTGCGAGATGCAACGGGCGGCTCTGTCTATCTTCGGCTGTCGACAAGATCGATCGAGCAGCCCAGGCGGGAAATGACGCCCGACCTTCAGTCCGATATCGTCAACGGCGGTTACTGGATGCGTCGGCCCGGACCAAACGCGCAGGTCGTCGTGGCATACACCGGCGCGATTGCCCCGGAGGCGATCGCAGCGGTGGGACTTATGGCGGAGGACCGACGCGATCTCGGCCTCCTCGCAATCACGTCCGCAGATCGTCTGAATGCCGGCTGGACGGCCGCCCAACGCGCCCGGGAATCCGGACTGACACATGCCTCCTGCCACATCGAGAGACTCCTGGCAGACCTCCCGCCGCATTGCGGACTGGTGACGGCCATCGACGGTCATCCTGCGACGTTGGCCTGGCTGGGTTCGGTGCACGGGCATCGCACCCGTTCGCTCGGCGTCGAACACTTCGGCCAGACAGGATCGATTGCAGAACTGTATCGTCACTATGGCATCGACGCTAAGGGCATCATGGCTGCGGCCCAAAGTCTCACCCCGGGCGCGCCAATAAGACATCTGCGGGCGGTACCCCTGAAGATCCACAAATGAGCGACCTTGTTCGGAGGGCCGTCACCCGTTGCAGGGCCTCCATCACGACCGGCGTCTCGTCTTCCGCAACTCTGCTGCTTGCCAGGATTCACGACCGTCGCGACGCGGCACAAGCCAGCGCAGATACCCACCGTCGATGGTTTCCCCGGCAGCTTCAGGATGCGCGCAAGGCGGCGGCGTCGTATGCATTCTTCCAGTCGAGCGCGCGGATGAGCGGAGGAGGCAAGCGCCACCACTGGATGTGCGGATCGACGATGCGTTCGACTCCGAACTCTTTCCGATCATGCGATTCGTTCGCGTCCTACGCGGGAACGTCGATACCCTCAGTAACGCCATCGAGATTTCTTGAGCAACGGATAGGCTGTCAATCGGCGCGCAAAGATGACCCCGCATCGGCGTCCAATATTGACCCCCTCGTAGTGCGCGACGGTGAGCGCCCGACCGGGTGGAGCTGGTCTGGGTTGCGCAGCCCGGTCGGGCGCGTCGGTGAGACTTTCCGGCTTTAGCTTTGAGTGCGGTTCTTGAAGCGCCAGGATTCGTTGCCGGTCTCGATGATCTCGCAGTGATGGGTGAGCCGGTCGAGCAGAGCGGTGGTCATCTTGGCGTCGCCGAAGACGGCCGGCCATTCCCCGAAGGCGAGGTTGGTGGTGACGATGATGGAGGTCCGCTCGTAGAGCCGGCTGATCAGGTGGAATAGGAGCTGGCCGCCGGCCTGGGCGAAGGGGAGGTAGCCGAGCTCGTCGAGCACGACGAAGTCGAGCCGGGTGAGGTAGTCGGCGATGCGTCCCTGCTTGCCGGAGCGGTGCTCGGTCTCCAGCCGGTTGACCAGATCGACGACGTTGAAGAAGCGGCCACGAGTTCCGTTGCGGATGAGTGCGCGGGCGATCGCGATGGCCAGATGCGACTTGCCCGTGCCGGTGCCACCGATGAGCACGGCGTTGCGCTGGTCGGCGACGAAGGCGCCGGTGGCGAGGTCGCGCACGAGCGTCTCGTTGACGGGAGTGCCGGGGAAGTCGAAGTCGTCGATGTCCTTGGCCAGCGGCAGCTTGGCGACGGTGAGCTGGTACATTGATGGAGCGCGCCTGCTTCTCGGCGATCTCGGCCGACAGCAGGTCGCCGACGACCCTCGGCGGCTCATGCTGGCGCTTGATCGCAGTGGTCATGATCTCGTCGTAGGCGCTGCGCATGCCGTAGAGCTTCAGCGTTCCCATCAGGTCCAGAACCTGGGTGCGTTCCATCAGCTTGCCCTCCTGAGGCTGTCGTAGCGGGCGCAGTCGGCCTGCGGCTCGTGTCGCAGGCGAAGCGCATCCGGGGTGAGGATGGTCACGGCAGGCGCCGGATCGCGCCGGCGGGCCAGGATGTTGAGGATGACGGCGGACGAGCAGACGTTCTCGGCAAGCGCCTGCTGGCAGGCGGTCTCTACGGCAGCGAGCCCATCCGACAGCACCGCCGTCAGGATCGACACCATCTGCCGGTCGCCGTCGTCGGCAGCCTTCAGCCTGCGCCTGACCCGCTCCATCGCCGGCGGCAGTTCCCAGCCCTGGAACGGTGCACCGTTGCGCAGCGCGCCGGGCTTGCGCGCCAGCACCGGGACGTAGTGCCATGGATCGTAGACCGTCTGGTTGCGGCCGAACGAGCGGGCATGCTCACCAACGATCGTGCCCGTCCTGGCGCATGACGATGCGATCAGCATAGGCCTGGATCTCGACGGGCCGGCCGACCGCGGTCGACAGCACCGAGTACTTGTTGTTGTCGAAGCGCACGGTGCAGGTCTTCGTGACAGAGGCGGGAACCGTGTGGAAGCCGTCGAAAGGGCCGCGATACTCGACCAGCTTGCCGCGCTCCTCCTCGAACACGTCCCAGATGGTGCGCTCCGGCTGGTCGACATGGCGGTGGGCCTTGGCGTAGGCGACGCACTTATCGAGCAGCCAGGCGTTCAGCTCCTCGTAGCTCCTGAAGCGCAGCCGAGGCGTGAAGAAGCGCTCCCTCACCAGCCCGACCTGGTTCTCGACCTGCCCCTTCTCCCAGCCCGAGGCCGGTGTGCAGGCAACCGGCTGGACCAGATAATGGCTGCACATCTGCAGGAAGCGACGGTTGCTGCCGCTCCTTACCGACGAAGACCGTCTCCACCGCCGTCTTCATGTTGTCGTAGATGCCGCGCGTGCAGGCGCCGCCGAAGAAGGCGAAGGCCCGGTCGTGGGCGTCGAACACCATCTCCTGCGTCTCGCGCGGATAGGCCCGCACGAACATCATGCGGCTGTGGCAGAGCCGGACATGGGCGACCTTCACGGTCACCGTCACGCCGGCGAGCAGGACGATCTCGTGGCTCCAGTCGAACTGGTAGGCTTCGCCTGGCGCGAAGAGCAGCGGCACGTAGGCCTCGGCCGTCGCCGATCCTCTCGTCTTCGCCCAGCTCCCGGCGTAGCGGCGCACGGCGTCGTAGCCGCCCTCATAGCCGAGCGCGCGCAGTTCCTCGTAGATCCGGATCAGCGTCAGTTGCTCGCGCGCCGGCTTGCCGAGATTGCCGTTCAGGAGCCCGTCGAGCTGGTCTTTCCACGGTCCGATCTTCGGCTTCGGCTGTCGCTCCCGCTCATAAGAGAACGATGTCTCGTCGGACCTCAGGATCTTGCGGACGGTGTTGCGCGACACGTGCAGCTCGCGGCAGATCCGCTTGAGCGACCACCCCTGCACATGAAAGGCACGCCGAACCCGGGCAATCGTGTCCACTGTCTTCATCCCCTCTCCACCCGCTCGCCAAAACGAACGGATGGTCGCAGATCGACTTCACGAGGGGGGTCAAAATTGGACGCCGATCCTCCCGCCTAGGGGGTCAAAATTGCATGCCGATTCACACTCACTCTCAGTAAGGGCGCGGTATCGAAGCTCATGCGCCCGACGCACTGTGTAGCTATGCATCGCGCTCATTTCCCGAAGATTCCGCGGAGCGCAGATCGAGCGCGGCTGGTAAGCGCCGGGTCGCTGTTCCCGGATGCCGATCGCAGCTCGTCGATCCAGTCCTCCTCGTGGCTGCTCACCACCACGCGGAGCACCTCTCGAATTGCCATCTCAGTCGTGTCGCCACCGCGTTGCGTAAGGGCGAGCTGCAGAAGTCTCCTTGGATCAACGTCGAGTGCCTTGGCCAGTGCCGGAACGCGGTCAATCGGCAAACGAGAGGTGCCATTCTTGAGCATCGCCAGCATATTGGCGTTCTGGAAGCCCGCTTCAAATGCGATTTCCGCTTGGATCTTGGTCGGCCTCAGTTCGAGAATCCTCTTCTCGAGGAAATGCGTCAGCTGCGTTCCGGCAAAAGGCTTGCGTGTGTGCATCATACTGCTCTCTTTTATTGTATATTTCATATATAGCAAGAATATTTCGGCCATCATCGAGATTTTATCTAGTAGAAATATTATAAATATGCACATCTACACTATTCAAAGGCGCATTCTTTTTCTCATGCGACTGAGGAAGGAGCCGGAAGATGGTGTTGACCCCAGCAGAGAAGCGCCGCTATCGCGAGCGTCTGGCGGAAAGGGCAAAGCGCGAGAAGCTCAAGGCCTCTCCAGCCGCGTCGTTAATATCTGGATCGTTCTCGGAGTTCATGGGCTACAGGACGTTCGAGCTCGACCAGAACCTGGATGCGTTCGGCATCAAGATTGTCGGCAACTTCCTCGATGAGGAGGTCCAGCGCTTCGACGGTCAAAAAGAGTGGGATCCGCCATTGACGGCCCTGCAACGCGCAGAGGCTCTGGTCGACGTCTTCATCGATGCGGCGCGAGATCTCGCCCAAGTGGTCAACGCATTCAAGCTCGAGGAGATCAGTGCAGCCATCGGCAAAGCAATCGACCGGAACGCCAACCTACCTCGTAGCGACGTCGACGCGTTGAAACAGGCCATTGATGAAATCGACCGGCTGAAGCTCATCAAGGCGCAGTTGGAAAAGCCAACCCGCCATACCGTCCTCGCCATCCGAGCTGACGGTGAGGCAGATCCAATCAAAATTCTCCCGGTCACGCCCAGAGTCCAATCAAGTCGTGACCGGGTTTAGCAAAGGCGGGGCTTAGACCCACGAGGCGGGCAGCCAGATGCTGGCCTATCGCAGTCAAAAAGGCGGAGACAGCTTTTTGAGAAATTTCTGCTCCCCCGCTGACAGACCGCTATATCGAAAATAGCAGATACAACGAGCTCTACGCAGGGCGAAGTTGGAGACTGGATACAGTCTTCAGCTAAGGACAAACTGTTACTTATTGACGGAAAGACCATTTCATCATGTCGAACGACAAGCCGGACTATATTTTAGACAATGCATAGGCGAGGATCGCTGAATTCGACGAGAAGCTCTCGCGGGAAGACTACGAACGCAAAGTTAATGTCGCATTCCCTTATAGCATCGCGCAAGAGTTCCAAACAGCGGGCGTCTCCACTCCTATGCGAGAATTCCTGACATGGCTGGCCGAGCGAAATCCAGAAGACGCCTGGAAGCTGCTTGGAATTCGAGACGCCTACTACAGCGGCGATCATGATGACGACTATGGCGACCAAATTTACATTGGCAGAGCTTCCCAGATGCCGCCAAAATCATATCAGCCTATGACGTCTCCCAGTTCGACTCGAGATCGAGATCAATATCCTCGGAAAGATGCCTCCGTGATGTTCGGGCTCATCCATGCATTGCCGATAGCTGATCGCCGCTGTCTCGATCGCAAGGAGCAGCGAGTTACGTCGGCGTAAGTGTCGGCACGTTCGACCGACTCGTCAGAGGCGGACAGATGCCGTCATTGACCTGTCCGGTCGTAAGGTTTGGGATCGACGGGCGCTGGATAGCGCAGTGGACGCCAAGATGGTCGGCTCGGTCTTCTCTCGCTCGACGGCCGATGTGGCGCCGACGCTGTCACCCCTCGATGCATGGAGGCTCGCCAATGGTTGAAGCGCGTCTCAAGGGCATCAACACGGTGCGTAAGCGCCTCGCCGACGGCAGCGTGCGAACGCACTACTATTATCGGAGCAGCGGAAAGCCGCTCAAGGGCAAGCCGGGAAGCGTGGAATTTCTCGAAGCCTACGCCGCGGCCGAGAGGACCTTATCACAACGCCACGAAGGCACGCTCGTTCAGCTCATCCGAGCGTACATCCTGTCGCCCGAGTTCGAGAAGCGGGCCGAGAGCACGCGCAAGGAATATCAGCGCATGCTGACGAAGGTCGAGGCGCATTTCGGCACGATGCCGATTGCTGCTCTCGACGATCCACGCGTGCGACAGGATTTCATCGCCTGGCGCGCGGAAGTCTCGCGCACCTTTGGCGACCGGGAAGCTGACAATCGCCTGAGCGTGGTGTCGGCGATGATCTCCTGGGCGCGCGACAACGGGCGCGTCACAGCCAACCATGTCTCAGGGTTCAGGCGGCTGCACAGGTCTGACCAGTCGGAGCTGATCTGGATGCCGGAGCACATCGAGGCGTTCATGAAGGTCGCACCCATCGAGATGCAACGCGCCTTGATCCTTGCGCTGCACACCGGACAGCGGCAGGGCGATCTGAGACGCCTGACGTGGTCGAACTACGATGGCGAACTGATCAGCCTACGACAGGGCAAGGGTCAACGCAGAGTGGAGATCCCATGCACGACCGCGCTGCGGCGTATGCTGGACGCGGTTCCGCGCGCGTCGACAATGATCCTTTCAACGAAGAGCGGACTGCCGTGGACGGCTCGCTACTTCAACGCCCAGTGGGAGGCCGCGACGAAGAAGGCCGGCATCGACAACCTGCACTTCCATGATCTGCGCGGTACTGCGGACCATGTTGGCCGAGGCGGGCTGCACGACGCCGCAGATCGCCGCAATTACCGGGCATTCGCTCAAGACGGTTTCGTCAATTCTCGACCGCTATCTAGCCCGAACTCGTGTGCTGGCGACAGAGGCAATGGCCCGTTTCGAGAACGCAACAAGCACAGATTTTGCAAACCGTCTGCAAACCGCCGAGACGACGAAGCTCGAAAAGCGCGCTAAGTAGTTGAAATGAATGGCGCGCCCGAAGAGATTCGAACTCCTGACCCCCAGATTCGTAGTCTGGTGCTCTATCCAGCTGAGCTACGGGCGCGCTGGCAGCCTGCGTATAACAAGCCGCTTGGGCTCCAGCCTCTCGGCCGGAAGAGCCGCGTAACTAAACGCTGGCCGCGCGAATTGCAAGCATCTCGGACAAGAAATTCGGCCGGCGCGCAAGGCGTGGGCGCGCCGGTCGCGGCGTTGGCTAATCGTCCGGCGGATTAGGCCACAATGGGCGGCCGTGCGGCGCCAAGGCGCGGCGGGTTGCCGGCAACGGGGTGCACATTCGGCTGGACGGGTGAGCCTTCGCGGTCCTGCGCTCTGCGCTCAGGCCGGGCGGCGCAGGGCGTGGCGGGCGGCTTCGATCTGCACCGGCTGGTCGGGCACCGAGATCGCGAAGACGGTGCGGCCACCGACGCTCTCCACCAGGTCGAGCGTGCCGCCGTGCGCCCGGACCAGTTCCTGCGCGATGGCCAGCCCCAAGCCGGTGCCGCCGCTGCGGGCCGAGCCGCGGAAGGCGGCGAACAGGTTCTCGCGCGCCTTGGGCGGCAGGCCGGGGCCGGTGTCCATGACGACGATGCGGCTCACTGAGCCCTGCCGCTCGGCCGAGATGGTCAGGCGCCGCACGACGGAGCTGTCGGTGTCGGCGCTCATCGCCTGCACGGCGTTGCGGCAGAGGTTGGAGAGCACGCGGAACATCTGCTCTGCGTCCGCGTCCATCTCGAAGGCGTGGTCCACCGCGTTCTCGAACTCGATCGCCGCCGCGGGATCGACGCCAAGCAGGCCCTCCACCTCTTCTACCAGCTGGCGCAGCCTCAGTCTGCGGCGCGACGGTGGCGCCTCCTGCGCGCGGCCATAGGCCAGGACGCTTTCGGTATAGCCCACGGCGCGGTCCAGCGTGCGCACCAGCTTCGGCGCGAAGGCCTGCACCGAGGGGTCCTTCACCATGCGCAGGCGGTCCGAGATCAGCTGCGCGGAGGCGAGGATGTTGCGCAGGTCGTGGTTGATCTTCGACACGGCGAGGCCGAGATTGGCGAGGTGCGCCTGTTCGGCCAGCGTGCGCTGCAGCCGGGTCTGCAGGCTCGCAAGCTCGCGCAGCGCCACACCGAACTCGTCGGCGCGGTCGCTGGGGCGTACTACGCGCGAGGGATCATCCGGCGCCTCGGCGAATGTGACCATCGCTGTCCTGATCTTGCGGATCGGCCCCAGCATCATGTGGTTGATGGCGCCGAACACCAGCGCCGCGGTGATGAAGGAGATGATGAGCGACAAGATCGCCACGTTGCGCGCATAGACCAGCATCGCCTTGCGCAATCCCTTGTCGGCGATGATCAGCTCGAATTCCTTGTCGCTGTCGCCGACCTTGCCGAAGACGCGCAGCGTGCGGTCGCCGCCATAGACCAGCGTGTCGAGCGCATCGGCGATCGCCCTCAGCGGCCCGACCGTCGACGGTTCGATGTGCTCATCGACTTCCGGCGGGACCTCGGAGACGACCAGCAGGCGCGAATCCCCGCCCGAGCGCACCGCCACAGCCTTGGCGCCCAGCGCCATCAGCACGTCGTCCTGCACATTGCGCGGCAGGGTCATCGTGTCGGTGCCGACGAGCACCACGGCCGTCGCCGCCGCCGTATTCAGCCGCTCCTCCAGCCAGCGGAGGCGGAAGTTTGCGACCGACGGGATGAAGATCAGCACTTCCGCCACCAGCACCGAGATGACCGTGAGGATCAGCATCTTGGTCGACAGGCGCTTGAGCCACGGAATGGGCGCATGCGTCGTTGCTAAGTCGGAATTCACAATGGTCCTGTCCGGCATGCCATCCATTCCCCGCAGCCATGCGGCGCCGGCCTCGAAAGGTTCCGGGCACCCGTCAGCCGAAGATGCGCAGGAAACGGATCAGCGCGCGAACCACCGGCTTGCGGGTCACCGCGGCAAAATAGGCTATCGCAGCGCGTTTGCCAATTTCACCCATCGTGGGATAGGGCGGCAGCCAGGACGCCAGGTCCTTCACGCCCATTCCCTTGCCGATCGCGAGGCCGTAAAGGCCGATCATCTCGCCGGCATTGGCGCCCACGATCGAGGCGCCGAGGATCCTGCCCCGTGAACTGACGACCAGCTTGGCGAGCCCCGCCGTCCGGCGTTCGGCCTGGGCGCGGTCGTTCTCCGACAGCGGCCAGCGCAGGATGCGCACGCCCCTGTGCGCCGCCATTGCCTCCGCTTCCGTCAGGCCGACGTGGGCCAGTTCAGGATCGCAATAGGTGACGCGCGGGATGATCGACGGGTCGACGCGGGCGGACAGGCGGAAGAGCAGCGGCCGCAGCACCAGGCTGGCGTGATAGCCCGCGACATGGGTGAATCGTGGCCCGCCCGCCACGTCGCCGATGGCATAGACGCGGCGGTTTGCCGTGCGCAGCCGGTCGTTCACCTTGATACCCTTGTCGGAAAAGGCGACCCGCGCCTTGGCGAGGTCCAGCCCCTCGACGTTCGGGGCGCGGCCGGCGGCCACCAGAAGATGGGTGCCGTCCACGGTCTCGGTGCCGTCGGCCGCCTCGACATGCACCCGCACGCCGGTCTTGCCGCGCCGCTCGACGCGCGTGACGGTGGCCGCCTCCCGGATCGTCACCCCCTCCTCGCGCAGGGCGCGCAGCACGAAGCCGGCGATTTCGGGATCCTCCCGGCCGAGCGCGCGCGTGGCTTCGATAATCGTCACCTCGCTGCCCAGCCGCCGATGCGCCTGCGCGAGCTCCGCGCCGATCGGCCCGCCGCCGATGATCACCAGATGTCGCGGCCGGCGGGTCAGGTCGAAGATCGTTTCGTTGGTCAGCACATCGATTGTGCCGATGCCCTCGATCGGCGGGATCACGGGGCGCGACCCGGTGGCGATGACGAAGCGGCGGGCGCGGATCTCGAACTCTCCCGCGACCACGGTCCTGCGGTCGGCGAACCGCGCCTCGGCCTGGATGACGCGCACATCCAGCGCGGTGAAACGCTCCACCGAATCGTTGGGCGCGATCGCCGCGATCACGTCGTGAACGTGCCGGTGCACCTGGCGGAAGTCCACCTCGGGTTCGACCGGGACGATGCCGAACTTCGCCGCCTCGCGCATCGCCTGCGCCTGCCGGCCGGCGGCGATCAAGGCCTTGGAGGGCACGCAGCCATAGTTCAGGCAGTCGCCGCCCATCCTGCCCTTTTCGACGAGCACCACCGGCACGCCGAAGGCGGCAGCCGCGGCGGCAACCGACAGGCCGGCCGAACCGGCGCCGATGACGCAGATATCCGGCGTCAGGGTCTGCATGGACGTGCCTTTCTCCCGGGCTCTGGCCGGTCCGGACCCGGCATGGCGCGACGGCTTCAGCCCGGCCCCGTGCGCCGCAGCTTCCTTACGACGGCCGGGATCAGCGCAACAAGCGCGAGAAGGGCGAAGGCGAGCACGATTTTCGGCGTCACCAGGTCTTGCACCGAGGGCTCACGTCCCGCTTCCTGAGCAGCGACGAGCACGCTGTCGACGCCCTCGCCGAGATAGGAATAGGCAAAGGTGCCCGGCAGGATGCCGAGAAAGGTCGCCGCGACATAGGTCCTGAGGCGCACGTCGAATAGGGCGGGTGCGATGTTGACGAAGAAGAAGGGAAAGATCGGCGCCAGCCTGAGCGCCAGCAGATAGCTGAAGGCGTTCTCCTGGAAGCCGCGCGCCAGCTTCGCTGCCTTGCCGCTCACCCTTTGGCACAGGACGTCGCCGAAGGCGGAACGGGCGGCGATGAACAGCAGCGTCGCACCGGCGGTGGCGGCGAAGGCGACGACCGTGCCGCCGACCAGCCAGCCGAAGAGGAAGCCGCCGAAGACGGTGAGAACCGTGGCCGCGGGAAAGGAAAAAGCGACCGCCAGCACGTAGATCGCCGCGAAGAAGACCAGCGAGAGCGCATGGTGCTGCGCCACATAGATTTTCAGCGTGTCCCGGCTCTCGGCGAGATATGCCAGCGAGAGATAGCGCTGCCAGCCCATCGCATAGCCGAGGGCGAGGCCGACTACGACCAGGACGATCGGCACGTATCGTCCGACCCTCACGCTTCGCCGCTCGCCGTCTTGCGCATCCATTGCGATTTCCGCCCCCGCGGGATTCCCCTCTGAACCATAGCGCGTTCGGGCGCGATTGGATGCCCCTTTTGGCCGCGGGGTCGCAGATCCTGCGGCCGCAGGCGGCGGGGCTGGCCGGATGGAATGGGTCATGCAGGGCAGATGACGCACGCGCCCCCTGCCCGCAAGCATCTCGCAGCCTCTCTCACCACATGTTGACCCGGCAGTCGCGCGCGGCTCACCCCGCCGTGACCGCGATAAGGTGCGCTTCCACGCACTGGCCCGCCTGTTTTCCGTCTCTGAAGCGGTTTCCTCGCGACGGAACTCGCATTAGTGTCGCGCGAGATTCGAAAGGCCCTTCCCATGACTTCGCTCGCACCCGTCCTCGATGCCCTCGACGCCGGCTTGGACGCCAGCCTGACCCGGCTCGCCGACCTCGTCCGCATTCCGTCCATCTCCACCGACCCGGCCTATGCGGCCGAATGCCGGCGCGCCGCCGAATGGCTGGTCGCGGACCTGAAGGAGATCGGCTTCGACGCCAGCGTGCGCGACACGACCGGCCACCCCATGGTCGTGGCGCATCACGAAGGACCCGCCGGCACACCCCACGTTCTGTTTTACGGCCATTACGACGTCCAGCCGGTCGACCCGCTGGACCTGTGGCACGACGATCCCTTCGACATGAAGGTCAAGGAGGTCGCGCCGGGGCGCAAGGTGCTCACCGGCCGTGGCACCGCCGACGACAAGGGACAGCTGATGACCTTCGTCGAGGCCTGCCGCGCCTACAAGAAGGCGCACGGCGCCCTGCCCTGCCGCGTTTCCATCCTTTTCGAGGGCGAGGAAGAGTCCGGTTCGCCTTCGCTCAAGCCGTTCCTCGAGGCCCATGCGAAGGAGCTCAAGGCCGATTTCGCGCTGGTGTGCGACACGGGCATGTGGGACCGGGACACGCCCGCCATCTCGACCGCTCTGCGCGGCCTCGTCGGCGAGGAGGTGACGATCAAGGCGGCCGACCGCGACCTGCATTCCGGTGCCTATGGCGGTGCCGCGGCGAATCCGATCCGCATCCTCGCCAAGGTGCTCGCCGCCGTCCATGACGATGACGGCCGCGTCACCATCCCCGGCTTCTACGACGGCGTCGAGGAGACGCCGTCACAGATCCTCAAGCAGTGGGAGAGCCTCGGCCTCACCGCCGAGGAATTCCTCGGCGAGATCGGCTTGTCGATCCCCTCGGGCGAGAAGGGCCGCTCGGTGCTCGAACTGATCTGGGCGCGGCCGACGGCCGAGTTCAACGGCATCATCGGCGGCTATACCGGCAAGGGCTTCAAGACGGTGATCGCGGCGGAAGCCTCCGCCAAGGTTTCGTTCCGCCTGGTGCACAAGCAGGATCCCGACAAGATCCGCGACGCCTTCCGCGCCTTCGTGCGCGAGCGCATCCCGGCCGACTGCTCGGTCGAGTTCCATGGTCACGGCGGGTCGCCCGCGATCCAGCTCTCCTACGACTCGCCGTTCCTGTCCAAGGCCAAGGACGCGCTGTCGGACGAATGGCCGAAGCCGGCGGTGATGATCGCCATGGGCGGCTCGATCCCGATCGTCGGCGATTTCCAGACCTATCTCGGCATGGAATCGCTCCTCGTCGGCTACGGGCTCGACGACGACCGCATCCACTCGCCAAACGAGAAATACGAGCTGTCCTCATTCCACAAGGGACAGCGCTCCTGGGCGCGCATCCTCGACGCGCTTGCAAAGTAAGGCCCTTCCATGACCATCCGCTTCCACAAGGGCGACCTCGCCGACCTCTCCAACTACGACGTCGAGGCGGTCGCCATCGACACCGAGACGCTCGGGCTCAACCCGCATCGCGACCGGCTCTGCGTGGTGCAGCTTTCGCCCGGCGACGGCACGGCCGATGTCGTGCAGATCGCGGCGGGCCAGAAGCGCGCGCCCAATCTCGTTTCGCTGTTGAGGAACCGGAAGATCACCAAGATCTTCCATTTCGGCCGCTTCGACCTTGCCGTGCTCTATCAGGCCTTCGGCGTCATGCCCGAGCCGGTGTTCTGCACCAAGATCGCCTCGCGGCTGACCCGCACCTATACGGACCGGCACGGGCTGAAGGATATCTGCAACGAGCTTCTCGGCGTCAGTCTGTCGAAGGTGCAGCAATCGTCCGACTGGGCGGCGCAGACACTGTCGCCCGAGCAGCTCGAATATGCCGCGTCGGACGTGCTCTACCTGCACCGGCTGCGCGACGCGCTCGTCGGCCGGCTCGAGCGCGACGGGCGCGCGGCGGAGGCGGCGGCCTGCTTCAAGTTCCTGCCGACGCGCGCAAAGCTCGACCTGATGGGCTGGGACGAAGAGGACATCTTCGCCCACAGCTAGGCCAAGAGTCTATTCGGCGTCGTTGGCGGGCTCGGCATTGAGCTGCCCGTAGCGTTCCTCGCCGATCGAGTTGAGGAGCTGGAGCTGGGTCTCGAGGAAGTCGATATGGCCTTCCTCGTCGGTCAGCAGTTCCTCGAAGAGGTGCATCGAGACATAGTCGCCGAGCTGCTGGCAGATCTCGCGCGATTTCTTGTAGGCGGTGCGGGCGTCGTATTCGCCGGCAAGGTCTGCCTCGAGCACTTCCTTGACGTTCTGGCCGATGCGCAGCGGGGCGACCGACTGCAGGTTCGGATGGCCTTCGAGGAAGATGATGCGCGCAACCAGCCTGTCGGCATGGTGCATCTCCTCGATCGACTCCGCCCGCTCCTTCTTGGCGAGCTTCTGGAAACCCCAGTCGTCCAGAAGCCTGTAATGCAACCAGTGCTGGTTGACGGCGCCGAGTTCGAGGAACAGCGCCTCGTTAAGCCGCTCGATGACCTGTTGTTCGCCCTTCATGACTTCTGCTCCCGTATTGACCGCGCAGTTCGCGCACGCGGTCTAGGTACGACACGATCTCCGCCTCACCGGTAGCACTCTGGGAGTGATACGCTTCGGTCACGCGAATGATCGTTTCCACCACATTCGGGAAGCAGCCGCAACAGCGTCCGCGCTTCGCCAGGGCATGATAGACCTTTGCCGGCACGATCAGTTGCCACGGATCGGCCTGCAGCAGATCGAGGATGGTCCGCTCGATGTCTTTCTCAGTGATCAGATTACAATGACAGACGATCATGAGACTTCGAAGGCGGATCGGTCACTATGGGACGAAACCGCGCACAATCCGCCGGAAACGCTGGATTCGTCCTTGCCACATGCAGCCAGCGCGTCTGATTGGGTATCCGTCGGTCGCATGGTCCGCAGTGCCTGACCCACACATGCCCCTGCCGGATAAACTTGTCAATCAACATCAAGTTTAGAAGATACTGGAACCGTGCGACATGAACGCGCGGACCTGCGATCAGACGAAGAGCAGCCAGACGCAGAAGCCGCCGAACAGGATGCCGACCGCGAAGCAGGCGGCGCCCACGATCGGCCAGCCGCTGAGCTCCGGCCTAGTCTCCGTCCGTTCCCGAAAGGCCGTGGGAAGCGCAATGATATTGTCTCCGCGCCGCCGCAATCCGTCCTCGATGCGCCGCCGCATCTGCGCATGCGGAGTGTCCGGCTCGACCTCGTCCATGCGGGCGATCCGCTCGCGCCAGTCGGCGACGCGCGCGGCGAGGGCCGGGTCCCGGCGCATCTCACGCTCGAAGAATGTGGCTTCCTCGGCATCCATCAGACCGAGGACATAGTCCGCGACCCGCATGTCTTCCTTCGGCTGTCCGAACATCGGCGCTCCTCCCGGCACGCGGCGATCCGCGCTACTATAGCGCGGGCGCGGCCAAAGCGGAATGCGCCGCGTGAATTTCGGCGCAACGCGCGACCGGCATATTTGATCCATGACAAGGAGCCGGCCGTCGCCATCGGTCCAAATGGCGCCGTCGACGCGAGTTCGATACGAATAGGAGACTGATCATGTCCGGCACCACCCTGCTCACCATTCTCGGCGCGGCGATCGACAACGACCTCAAGGAAGCCATCGCCACGGCCCAATCCGTCGACGCGCATCTCTGCGTCGTCGCCATGGGGGTAGCCCCCAGCCCTCCGATCGGCGAGGTGGGGGCTGCGGCTGCTTTGACCTCCGTCTGGCTCGAAACGCGCGCGGCCGAGGAACAAGCGCTGACGGCCCGCGCGGAGCAGCTCGAGGGCCTGCTCGCAGCCGACAGCGTCAAGGGCGACGTATCCGATGCCTATGTCGAGCCCGGCATCATCGCCGATGAGGTCGGGCGTCGCGGCCGCTGCGCCGACGCGATCTTCATCGGACCCAGCCTGCGCAAGGACCCGGTTCTCGGATCGTCCGTGCTGGAGGCCGCCTTGTTCGAGACCGGCGTGCCGGTCGTGGTGGCGCCGGCAGGATCGCCGCCGGACCTCGGCTGCGAGCGCATCGTCGTCGCCTGGAACTCGTCGTTCGAATCCGCCCGCGCGCTGCATGCCGCGATCGGCCTGCTGCCGAAGGTCCGCCATATCCATATCGCTATGGTCGATCCGAAGGCATCCGAGACGGACGGCGGCGAGGAGCCCGGCGCCGATATTGCCGCCTATCTCGCGAGAAAGGGCTACGATGTCTCCGTCGACCGTCTCGCCGGCATGGGACTCGCGCCGGAGGCTGTGCTGACCCGCCATGCCAGCGACGTCGCCGCGGGCATGCTCGTCATGGGCGCCTACAGCCATTCCCGGCTGCGCCAGCGCATCTTTGGCGGCGTCACGCGCTCGATGCTGGAATCGCCGCCGCTGCAGCTGCTCCTGGCCCACTGAGGCGGGCGGCCAGGCGTCAGAACTCGATGTCGATCGGCTGGTCGAACGGATCCTTGGGCGTGACCGACTTTACGGCGCGTCTGAGTGCCGCGAGATAGCGCTCCCGGTTGAGCCGCATGCGCTCCAGCGCGCCGCCGAGGGTCAGCACGACCGGCTGGCCCTGGATGGTGATCGGCAGCAGCGAACAGAGCGTCGCCCCGCCGAGGAAGGGGATGTTCTCTGCCCAGGCATAGCCCTGTTCGCGGATCTCGCGGATCCGCGCCATGATCTCGGGGATCTTCACCCGATCCGCCGCCTTTTCCGTCGCGATGTTGGCACGGCGCACGAGATTGTCGACACGCTCGTCGGGCAGGGTCGACATTAGCGTCCAACCGGCGGCGGACTGCGTCAGGAGCCTGAGCGCCCCCTCGTCGATGTCGAAGCGCACCGCGTGGACGGAATAGATCACCTGGATGTACTGCAGGTAGATGTCGTTCTTGGTGTTGAGCGAGATGCCCTCTCCGGTGGCGGATTGGAGATCCCGCATCGCGTCGAGGATGCGGCTGTTGCCGAACAGCGCGCGCGGTATCCATTCTCCCAACGACGTGACCTTCGGGGTCGGGAAATAGACCCGTTCGTTGCGGTCGTAGTTGAGGTAGCCGAGCTTGACGAGCGTCTTGAGCAGCACGGTCGTACTGGAGGCCGGATAGCCGAGCGCATTGGCGACCTCCGACATACCTTTGGGCTGCCGCACCCTCTTGAACAGTTCGAGGATCTCGATCGCGCGGGTCGCCGACTTCACCTGTGCCGAGACCATGGCTACTCCTGACTGCGGGCGGCGACAATGCCGCCGCTCGCCGGTGGAGGCAAGGGGCTCTGAGTCGCGCGCACGAAACGCCCGTCCCGGTAGGCGCCGCAAACCCTGCGCCGGGCCAGGCCGCGCACCAGGCGCCCCGCTCTTAGAAATTCACCTTGTCTGCGCCCTTGAGCTGCAGGATGTCGCGGGCCTCGGCGGGTGTGGCGATCTCGAGGCCGAGGCCTTCGATGATCGAGCGCACCTTCGCCACCTGTTCGGCATTGGTCTTCGCCATCCGGCCCGGCCCGAGCCACAGCGAGTCCTCCAGCCCGACGCGCACATTGCCGCCCATCGCGGCCGCCTGTGCCGCGATCCGCATCTGGTTGGCGCCCGCCCCCAAGACCGACCACGAATAGCTGTCGCCGAACAGACGGTCCGCCGTCCGCTTCATATGCGCCACGTCCTCCGCATGCGCCCCGATCCCGCCCAGGATGCCGAACACCGACTGCACGAAGAACGGCGGCTTCACCAGGCCGCGGTCGACGAAGTGCGCCAGCGTGTAGAGGTGGCCGATGTCGTAGCACTCGATCTCGAAGCGCGTGCCGTTCTCGGCGCACGTCGTCAGGATGTTCTCGATGTCGGCGAAGGTGTTCTTGAAGATGCGGTCGCGCGAGCCTTCGAGATAGGGCAGCTCCCAGTCATGCTTGAACTCCTTGAAGCGGGCGAGCATCGGGTAGAGGCCGAAGTTCATCGAGCCCATGTTGAGCGAGGCGACCTCCGGCTTGAAGGTGGCGACCGGCTGCAGGCGCTCCGCAATCGTCATGGTCGAGGCGCCGCCGGTGGTGATGTTGACCACGCAGTCGGAACGCTGCTTGATCACCTTGAGGAACGGCTCGAAGGCCGCCGGCGACTGGTCGGGCAGGCCGTTCTTGGGATCGCGCGCATGCAGGTGCACGATCGCCGCCCCCGCCTCCGCCGCGCCGATCGCCGCATCCGCGATCTCACTCGCCGTCACCGGCAGATGCTCCGACATCGACGGCGTGTGGATCGAACCCGTTACGGCGCATGTGATGATAACCTTGCGCTTGCGTGCGCCGGCGGGCTTCGTGGCTTCGCTCATTTGCCGATGTCCTCCTCGGATTTCCTCTTGTGCGCGGCCAGAGCCATCAGCCGGCGATCCCGCCAGACCTGCCGCTCGACCAGCTTCTCCCTGGGCAGTTTCGCGCGCCGGTCGGTCTCGACCGTTTCCAGCACCGGACCGGCCCAGTCGACCCGGCGCTGCATCTGGGAAAACAGGTTCTCGTAGAGGCCCTGGTAACGCTCGACATAGTCGCGCACGCCAGCCGGCGCGTTGAGATCGATCGTCTCGAACGGCCCCATGAACGACCAGCGCAGCGCAAGCCCGTCGCGGATGCCGATGTCGACGTCCTCGATGCTGGCATAGCCGTCGGCGACCAGCCTGAAGGCTTCCTCCAAAAGCGCGCCCTGCAACCGGTTCATGATGAAGCCGTCCAGTTCGCGCTTCATCACCAGCGGCGCATGGCCGGCATCGACCAGCAGGGCGCGGGTGCGCTCGACTGTTTCGCGCGAGGTCCACGGCGCCGGCACGACTTCCGCCGCCGGGATGAGATAGGGCGGGTTGAGCGGATGCACGACGAGGCAGCGGTGGCGGCCGGCGAGATGATCGGTGAAGGTCGACGGCAGCAGCGCCGACGAGGAGCTGGCGATCACGGCATCAGCTTCCGCGACGCCGTCGATCAGGGAAAACACCTCGCGCTTGATATCGCGCTTCTCCGGCGTGTTCTCCTGGACATGGCTCGCGCCGCGCAGCGCCTCCCCCAAGTCCGTCGTCACCGAGATCCGCGCCAGCACGGCGTCGGGCGCCTGTCCGCGCAGCAGATCGTTGGCCTCGAGGTCGCCGAGCACGCCGGCGATATAGTCACGCGCACCCTCGGTGGCGGCCGGCGCCTGGTCCCACATCGCGACCTCGTTGCCCGCCCGAGCGAAACTGATCGCCCAAGCGCGTCCTATGAAGCCGCTGCCGACTACCGCAATCTTCGCCATGCCGTTCCTCCCAAGGCCTATGCGGCTAGCGCGACCAAACCCGTTTGTCGACCGCGAACGACTATGCCAGCCGGCTGCCGGCTCACTTCCACCTATATGATTGTCAGGCGCCCGAAATGACTGGCGCTAGGGAGCACGGCCGTTCGCGCATCACCTGTCAGCGCGCCCTGTTGCGCCAGACGAGCAGCCTTGCCTCCAGCAGGCCGATCCCTACCGCGGTCGCGTAGCCGAGCACGCCGAGCAGGATCACGCCGGCGTAGAGATCGGGCGCGCGGAAGGAGCGGGCGGCGAGCAGGATCCAGTTACCGAGCCCGTCGCGCCCGGCGATCATCTCGCAGACCACCGACAGGATCAGCGCCACCGTCAGGCCAAGCCGCATACCGGCAAGGATGTCCGGGCTCGCCGACGGCAGCGCGATCTTGCCGATCACGGCGGCGCGGGAAAGCCGCAGCGCATTGCCGACCTCGTAAAGCCGCGGCTCCACCGCCGAGAAGCCGTGGATCGTCGCCAGCAGCACCGGCCACAGCGCGCCAAAGGCGATGACCGCCAGCACCATGCCGTCGGACAGGCCGAGCAGGGCGATGGCGACGGGGATTGTCGCCGAGGCCGGCAGCGGCCGCAGAAATTCCAGCATCGGCGCCAGATAGGCGCGCAGCCGCGGCGAGGTGCCGATCGCGGCCCCGAGCGCTATGCCGATCAGCGAAGCGATCAGCCAGCCCCAGAACATCCGCTCGACCGTTGCGAGAAGCTTCACGCCCAGATCGCCAGTCGTGAAGCCGCGCATCAGCGCGCCCCAGGTCCGGTCGGGGCCGGGCAGGAACACCGGATTGACGAGCTTGTAATCCGCCAGCAACTGCCAGCCCCAGACGAACAGGGCGGCGACGGCGAAGCTCGCGGCGAGCCAGGCGAGGCGGGACGACTTCATGCCTGCGCCCCCGTGCGCGCGGCGCGTCCGAACAGGCGGTTCTGCGCCAGCGACAGAAGCGCGTTCAGTCCCCATCCGACGATGCCGATCCAGACCAGATAGGCGAGCATCAGCGCCGGCTGCAGGCCCTGCTGCGCGACGAGGATGCCGTAGCCGAGCCCGAGCGGATTGGCCGCGATCTCGACCGTGACGGACACGACGAGCGCGACGGCGGCTGCGAGCCGGAAGGCGACGATGATGCGCGGCAACGCGGCCGGCAGCACGATCTTGCGCACGCGGTCGAAGGCCGAGAGCCTGAGCGCGCGCGACACTTCCATCAGGCGCGGCTCGATGCCGGCCATCGCCGAACGGGTCATGATCATGATCGGCCAGAGGCAGGAGAAGGCGACGATGGCGATTTCCATGCCGTAGCCGAAGCCGAAGACCAGCATGGCGATCGGAAGAACCGCGACCGAGGGGATCGGCCTGATCGCCTCGATCGTGACCTCCATCAGCCGGTCGAGCGGCCTGACGAGGCCGAACAGGATGCCGAGCGCGAGACCGACCGCGCAGCCGATCGCCAGCCCCGCGCCGGCGGTGACCAGCGTGTCGCGGGTCGCGACCAGGATGGAGCCGTCAGCGAGTGCCCTTACCAATGCGGCAAGGATGTCGCTCGGCGCGGCCAGCGACATCGAGGTCGAACCGTAAACCCGCATGGCGAGTTCGGCGAGCACGATCAGCACGGCAGGGACGACCAGCCCCTTCCACCACTGCTCCTTCATCGCTCGGCCTTCTCGATGAAGTCGAAGAGCTGGCGGCGCAGGCGCAGGAATTCGGGCATCTCGCGCGTCTCGAGCTGGTTGCGCGGACGCGGCAGGTCGACGCGCAGGTCGATGCCGACGCGGCCGGGATTGGGCAGGAGCCCGATCACGCGGTCGCCGAGATAGACTGCCTCCTCGAGGTCGTGCGTGACGAAGAACACCGTCGCGCCCGTCTCGGCGACGATCGACAGCATCTCGTCCTGCAGGCCCTGCCGCGTCATGGCGTCGAGGGCGCCGAACGGCTCGTCCATCAACAGCACGGCCGGGTCCTGCGCCAGGCAGCGTGCGATCTGGATGCGCTGCTGCATTCCGCCCGACATCTCGGTCGGATACTTGTCCTCGTGTCCGGTCAGGCCGACCTTGGCCAGCAGCGTGCGGATGCGCTCGTCGCGCCCGGCGCGCGGCGTTCCCGCCGCCTCCAGCGCCAGCGAGACGTTGGCAGACGCCGTGCGCCAGGGCAGCAGCGCCTTGCCGTAATCCTGGAAGACGATCGCGACATCGCGGCGCGGCGCGGTGAGCGGCTCGCCCAGCAGGCGCACTGCGCCCCGGCTCGGCCGCACCAGCCCGCCAGCCATGCGCAGCGCTGTGGTCTTGCCGCAGCCCGACGGGCCGATGATGCAGACGATCTCGCCGCGGCCGACGTCGAGGCTGAGGTCCGAGATGATCGTGCGGTCGCCATAGGCCAGGCTGACGCGGTCGAAGCCAATGACCGCGGGCGCTGCCTTCACGTTCGTTGCGGCCATGTTCATGCTCCTCCCTCCCCGCCACCGTAGACGACATCGAGCGTCGTCGCGAGGTGGCGCGTCAGCTCCGCCACGGCGGCCTCCTCGTCGCGGGCGAGGACGATCTCGGCCAGGATCCGGTGCGGCTCGATGAAATCGGTATGCACGGTGAATCTGCGCATCATCGCGCGCCGGTAGCGATAGGCCTGATAGTAGAGATCGTCATGCAGCCGCAGCAGCCGCTCGGAGCCGCACGCCTCCAGCAGCGCGCGGTGGAAGGCCTTGTGCAGCCTGTCGAACTCCGGCGTGCCCTCGCGCATCGTCTCCGGGTCGCGCTCGACCGAGCGGGACAACCGGTGCAGTGTCGCGACGATGGTCGCCTCCCAGTCGTCGCCGCCCAAGCGGATCGAGCGGCGCAGCGCCTCCACCTCGATGGTCGTCCTGACCAGCGTGATGTCGACGAGGTCGGAGCTCGACATGGCGGCGACGCGGAAGCCCTTCTGGCCGACGGCCCCGATCAGCCCGCGCGACACGAGCCGGGACAGCCCTTCCCGCAGCGGCGTCGCGCCGATGCCGTAGCGCTCGGACAGCGCCTGCACCGCCAGCCGCTCGCCCGGCTGCCACACGCCGGCGAGGATGTCGTGCTCGACGAGCGCCGAGGCGCGCTCGCTGAGCGTTTCGGAGGCCGCGAAGTGCGCGGCCTCCCCGAACAGGTCGGGCTTGTCCCTTACGTCGGTCATTTCTGGATGAGCGCAGCCGTGTCGGGCTTGCCCTGGAGCATGTTCTGCTCGTTCATCGTCGCGACCCACCAGTCGAGCTGCTCCTGCTCGATCTTCGGATCGGAGACGGAGAGCTTCATCTTGGACAGCACGTCCATCGGGATCTTGGTGAAGTTGGCGATCGCCTGCCGACCCTTTTCGGGATTGTCGTTGACGATCTTCGCCGCCTCCTCGATCGATGCACGGAAGGCCTTTACCGTGTCCGGATTGGCGTCGGCCCAGGCGCGGGTCGAGGCGTAGAGGATCGCCGGACGCCGCTCGGGCAGCTTCTCCAGATAGTAGCCCGCGACCGTGCCGGTGCCGCTGGCGATGATGCGCGACATCATCGGCTCGGCCGTCACCACCGCGTCCACCGCGCCGGATTTCAGCGTATCGTTCATGGTCGGGAAGGTGACCTCAACGAAGTTCACCTGCTTCGGATCGACGCCGTTGTCGATCAGCCATTTCGAGAACAGGACCTGCAGGAAGGCGCCGATGCCGGGCGCGCCGACCTTCTTGCCGACGAAGTCCTTCGGCTCCTTGATGCCACTCGCGGGCGAGGCCACGACGCCGGCGGTGTCGAAGGTGGTCTTCGACGTGGAGCTCGCGCCCGCCACCGCGACGAGGTCTAGCCCGCCGTCCACCGCCTGCAGGAACACCGACGGCGTCGGGCCGCCGATCTGCACCGAGTCCGACAGCAGGGCTGCCGGGATGTTCGAGTTCAGGCCGATCAGCGTCATCGTCGCGTCGAGGCCGTTCTTCTTGAAGATGCCGTCTTCCAGCGCCACGGCCGCCGAGGCGCAGTCCGTCGTCGCGGTGCAGCCGATATTGATCTTGGTCTGGGCGGCGGCGAGCCCCGTCCAGGATGCGAGAACCACGGCCGCGCCGAGCGCAGCCTTCATCATGAGCTTCATCGATTTCCTCCCAGAATCCGGCTTCCAAAGCGCGCCAGTTTCGAATATCGATAAAATCATAAAATCTATACGCAAGCAAGTCGGGAGGACGAACATGAAGCTGGCCACCTATCGGACAGGATCGAACGCGGCGCGGATCGCGATCGTGCATGGGGACGGAACCCGTGTCTTCGACCTCGCCGCGGCGGCATCCCGAAGCGGGGCCGGCACGGCGCCCTTCGCGTCCATGCTGGCGCTGATCGATGCCGGCGATGCGGGCCTGGAGCAGGCGGAGCGACTGTTCGAGGCGCATGGGCAGGATCCGGCGCTCTCCTCCGCGATAGGCGACGTCGAGCTCCTGGCGCCGTTGCCCGAGCCGCGGCAGATGCGCGACGGGATGAGCTACGAGACGCATATTCGCCAGTCTGGCCGCGGCATGCGCCAGCTGATGAGCGGCGGCGACATGGCCGCGCTCGCCTCGGAACCCTTGCCGCCGCTGGCCGACATCTACCGCCAGATCCCGATCTACTACATCACCAACCGCATGATCGTGCGCGGCCCGGGCGCCACCATCACCTGGCCGCGCTATTCCAAGGTCATGGACTACGAACTGGAATACGGCGTGGTGATCGGCAGGACCGGCGCCAATGTGAGCGCGGCCAAGGCGCGCGACCACATCTTCGGCTACACCATCTTCAACGACTTCTCCGCCCGCGACCAGCAGGGCAAGGAGATGCCCGGCTTCCTCGGTCCCGCCAAGGGCAAGAGCTTCGACGGCGCCAACGTGCTCGGCCCGTGGATCGTCACCAAGGACGAGATCCCCGATCCCTATTCGCTGAAGGCGGCCGTGCGCGTCAACGGCGAGACGCGCTGCGAGAGCACCACGGCCGGCATGCTGTTCAGCTTCGAGGAGATCCTCGCCCACATGTCGCAAGACGAGACGGTCCATGCCGGCGAGTTCATCGGCTCCGGCACGATCGGCAATGGCTGCGGACTGGAGACCGGCCGTTTCCTCGCCAACGGAGATGTGGTCGAACTCGAATTCGAGAAGATCGGCATCCTGAAGAACAAGGTCGTGCGGCAGCAGGGCTGACCACTCGACCAATCTGTTTGTTTTCACGCAATTCCGGACGCAAAACCGCTTCACACTTTTGCTGGAATTGCTTTGGAGGAGGAGGAAACCATGGCCCGTCGCATCGTCGACCTTTCCATACCCATCGCCAACGACATCCCGGCGGACCCGCCGATCCAGATCCCGTCGATCGAATATATCGACCACACGCAGAGCCTCGCCCAGATCCTGTCCTTCTTTCCCGGTCTCAAGGCGGAAGACCTGCCCGACGGGGCCGGCTGGGCGGTCGAGCGCGTCGTGCTGTCGACGCACAACGGCACGCATCTCGACGCACCGTGGCACTATCATCCGACGATGAACCACGGCGAGCCGGCGTGGCGGATCGACGACATCCCGCTCGACTGGTGCTATCAGCCCGGCGTCAAGCTCGACTTCCGTCACTTCCCCGACGGCTATGTCGCGACCGCTGCCGACGTCGAGGCCGAGCTGAAGCGCATCGGCCACGAGCTGAAGCCGCTGGAGATCGTCGTGGTCAACACCTCGGCCGGCGTGAAGTTCGGCCAGCCGGACTATGTCGCCAGCGGCTGCGGCATGGGCTACGAGGCGACGATGTATCTGCTCGACCGCGGCGTGCGCGTCACCGGCACCGACGGCTGGAGCTGGGATGCGCCCTTTATCCACACAGCGAAGAAATACATCGAGACCAAGGACGCCTCGCTGATCTGGGAAGGCCACAAGGCCGGCCGCCACACCGGCTACTGCCACATCGAGAAGCTGCACCGGCTGGAAGACCTGCCCTCGACCGGCTTCATGGTGAGCTGCTTCCCGGTCAAGATCGAAAAGGCCTCCGCCGGCTGGTGCCGTGCCGTCGCGATCATCGATGAGTGACATCTAAGGCATGAGCGGAGACGCCATGCCGACGTGGCATGGCGACGGTTTTCGGCTGTCCCGCACCGCCGCCCTTTCCTTTCATATCCGTGCTTCAGCCACCGGCGACAGGCGCGTCCGCGCAAATGCGGACACCCCGGCGACAATCGCCTTGAGGCCCCCTTGACCTTCCCGCTGCTGGAACCTCCATCTTTTGTGCGGATGACTACCCGTTGTCCGAAGACAGGCGAGGCACAGGATGGAACACGAGCACCACCAGGGGCACCATCACCAGGGGCATAAGGGGCACGCGGCAGCGCCTGCCGCGCCGCACACTGCCGGCCACGGAGCGGCTTCCTCCGGTCATGCCGGCCACTCCGACCACGGCGCGATGGTCGCCGATTTCCGCCGCCGCTTCTGGGTCTCGCTCGCGCTGACGCCGCCGGTGCTGCTGCTGTCGCCGATGATCCGGCATTTCCTCGGCCTCGATGCGCTCCTGTCGTTTCCCGGCAGCGAGATCGTGGTCTTCGCGCTGTCGACCATCGTCTTCTTCTACGGCGGCTGGCCCTTCCTGACCGGCTTCTTGGCCGAGCTGCGCGACCGCAAGCCCGGCATGATGACGCTGATCGCGCTCGCGATCAGCGTCGCCTATGTCTACTCCGCCGCCGTCACCTTCGGCGTCGAGGGCATGTCCTTCTACTGGGAGCTGGTGACGCTGATCGTCATCATGCTGCTCGGCCACTGGCTGGAGATGCGCTCGGTGATGGGCGCATCGCGGGCGCTGGAGGAGCTCGTGCGGCTCCTGCCCGACACCGCGGCGCGGATCGGCGCCGACGGCGCGGTCGAGGATGTTCCCATCTCTGCGCTGCTGCCCGGCGACCGCGTCCTGATCCGCCCCGGCTCGAAGGTCCCGGTGGACGGCACCATCATTGAGGGAAAATCCTCGTTCAACGAGGCGATGCTGACAGGCGAGTCGCGACCGGTCTCGAAAGAGCCGGGCGCCAGCGCCATAGGCGGCGCGATCAACGGCGCCGGCGCCGTTACCATCGAGGTCACTGCCACCGGCGACAAGACCTATCTCGCGCAGGTGATCAACCTCGTCCGCGAGGCGCAGGGCACGCGCTCGCGCACGCAGGACATCGCCAACCGCGCCGCCGGCTGGTTGACCTACATCGCGCTCGGCGTCGGCGTCGGCACGCTCGTCGTCTGGCTGGCGCTCGGCGAAAGCGCGCAGTTCGCCATCGAGCGCATGGTCACCGTGATGGTCATCGCCTGTCCGCACGCGCTTGGCCTCGCCGTGCCGCTCGTCGTGGCCGTCAGCACCTCGCTCAGCGCCGGCAGCGGCCTGCTGATCCGCGACCGCGCCGCCTTCGAGCGCGCGCGCAATCTCGATGCGGTCGTCTTCGACAAGACCGGCACGCTGACCGAGGGGCGCTTCGGCGTCAGCGACATCGTGCTTCTGGCCGGCGGCAGCGAGGACGAGGAGCTGCGCTTCGCCGCCTCCGCCGAGAGCCAGTCCGAACATCCGATCGCGCATGGCATCGTCGCCGCGGCGAAGGATCGCGGCATCGACCTTCCTCGCCCGAGCGGGGTGCGCAACGTCACCGGCGAGGGCATCGTCGCCGAGGTCGAGGGACAGGACGTCTCGATCGTCAGCCCCGGCCATCTCGCCCGCACCGGCAAGCCGATCGCGGCGGCCGAGCTGGCGCAACTGGAATCGCAGGGCAAGACGGTCGTCGTGCTGGTGCGCGACGGCACGCCCCGCGCGCTGTTCGCGCTGGCCGACATCGTGCGGGCCGAGTCGCGGCAGGTGATCGCTGAGCTGAAGGGCCTCGGCATCAGCTCCATCATGCTGACGGGTGACGCTAGGGGCGTCGCAGACGCCGTCTCCAAGGATCTGGGCATCAGCGAATATTTCGCCGAGGTGCTTCCCGACCAGAAGTCGGCAAAGATCAAGGAACTCCAGGCACGCGGCCTGCAGGTCGCCATGGTCGGCGACGGCGTCAACGATGCACCGGCGCTGGTGCAGGCCGACCTCGGCGTCGCGATCGGCGCCGGCACGGACGTGGCGGTCGAATCCGCCGACGTGGTGCTGGTGCGCAGCGACCCGCGCGATGTCGCCGCCATCCTCGGCCTGTCGCGCGCCACCTATCGCAAGATGGTGCAGAACCTGATCTGGGCCACGGCCTACAACGTCATCGCCATCCCGATGGCCGCCGGCATCACCTTCGGCACCGGCTTTTTGATGACGCCGGCGGTCGGCGCCGTGTTCATGTCGGCGAGCACCATCATCGTCGCCATCAACGCACAGCTGCTCCGGCTCTACCGCAAGGAAAGCCCAGAAGCGGCCAAGGCTTGATCTGAGACAAGGCGCAGGGACGCCGGCGCGGCAGTATCCGCGTCATGCCGCGAGGCCACGGGAAAGAACGACAACGGTGAGCGCAGGCGCAAGGCGATCGAAGAGGCTCGGCGGGCGTGGCGGACTGTCCGGTCTCGCCGCCCAAGGCTGGCTCGTCCTGTGCCTTGCAGCAATCCTGCTTGCCTCCGCATTCGCCGCCGGCCCCGGCCACGCGCAGGCTTCGCCCGCCGGGACGCAGCTCGCGATGCACCACGAACAGGCGCCCTCCGGCCACCAGCATGCCTCCCCCTGCGCCGATCAGGAGCCGGGCGCGGCCGACTGCTGCGTCTCCGGCCCCGGATGCGCCGTCTGCGCGCCGTTGCCGGCGACGGGCTTCGTCGCCACGTCGCACGGCAGCGTGTTCGCACCCGCCCGCCCGATCGTGTCCACGCCTGTCGACGACAGGCTCACATTGCGACCTCCCGAGCTTTCCGTGACCGCCTGAGCGCATGCGCGCGACCGGGTTCGCGCGCGTGCAGATCGGCCGAAAGGCCGCCGTCACGAACAGGAAAGACCTGAACCATGACATCCTTGTCCAGACGCCAGTTTCTGGCATCCACCGCCGCTTGCGGAGCCGCAAGCACCCTTCCCACCCTCCTCGCTCCCGGCGTCGCCTCGGCAGCGACCCCGCCCCTGCTTCGGGCCGAACACCGTACCATCGAGGTCGGCGGCCGCGCCGCCACGGTGTTCGGCCTCGCCGGGCCGGACGGAAAGCCGGGCCTCTCCCTCGACGCCGGCAGGGATTTCAGCGTCCGGCTCGAAAACGGCCTCGACGCGCCGACGCTGATCCATTGGCACGGCCTCCTGCCGCCCTACGGCCAGGACGGCGTACCCGGACCTTCCGCAGCCGCTGCTAAAGCCCGGCGAATCCTTCGACTACGCCTTTCCGCTGAGCACACCCGGTACGCACTGGATGCATGCCCACACGCTGCAGGAACAGCAGTTGCTCGCCGCGCCGCTGGTCGTCGCTGATCCGGCGGAGGCCGGACTGGACGAGCAGGAGGTCGTCGTGCTGCTGCACGACTTCAGCTTCAGCAGCCCCGAAGAGCTTCTGGCAGGGCTCGCGGGGACGACCGGCGGCGGCATGGCGGGCCACGGCATGATGGGGCATGGCATGGGCGGCAACATGAGGGCCGGCCATGGCGGCATGGCCATGGACATCAACGACATCGACTACGACGCCTATCTCGCCAACGACCGCACGCTCGACGACCCGCAGGTTTTCCGCGTCGAGCGGAACGGGCGGGTGCGGCTGCGCCTCATCAACGGCGCCACCGCCACCGCGTTCTGGATCGACACCGGCGCGCTCGAGGGCGAACTCGTCGCCGTCGACGGCAATGCGATCGTTCCAGTCGCGGGCCGTCGGTTCCCGCTTGCGATGGGTCAGCGCATCGACATCCGCATCCGCCTCGCCGGAGAGGATGGCGCGTGGCCCATCCTCGCGCTTCGCGAAGGCAGCGTCGAACGCACCGGCTTCGTCCTCGCGACGAAGGACGGGGTGCTGAAGCGCATCGCGCCGACCGGCGAAACCCAAGCCGCCGCGCTCGACCTCGCGCTTGAAGGCCGATTGCAGGCAAAGGCGCCGACGGACGCCGGCAAGGCCGCCAGGTCTGTGCCGATCGTTCTCGGCGGCACGATGCAGGGCTATGCCTGGACGCTGAACGGCAGGGCCTGGGGCGAACACCAGCCCGTCCGTGTGAGGCAGGGTGAGCGGGTGGAGCTCGTCATGCGCAACGACAGCATGATGGGCCATCCGATGCACCTGCACGGACACCATTTCCAGGTGGTCGCAATCGATGGCCGTCGTTTCGCCGGTGCGGTGCGCGACACGGTCTGGCTGCCGCCGATGAGCGAGGTGACGGTCGCCTTCGACGCGTCCAACCCGGGCAGCTGGGCGTTCCACTGCCACCATCTCTACCACATGGCAGCGGGCATGATGACCACCGTCGACTACGAGAGCTGACGATAGAACACCGTATGACGGCCGACTGGGCGATGTCCGGCCCTTCGAGGGAGCGTCGGGGCTCCTAACGGACCCCGACGGACTCCACCGTGGCAGCGCCGCCCTTGCCCGACAGCCCGTCCAGCACGACCGACGCGAACTCGCGCGCCACGTCGTCGATCGAGCGGCCGCCCGGCTTGAACCATTCGACGGTCCAGTTCAGCCCGCCGAGAATGAAGATACGGGCAAGCGAGAGATTGGCCGTCGTATTGAACTCGCCGCGCTCATGCGCGTCGGCGAGGATCTTCTGCCAGATCGCGCCGTATGCGTCCCTCATCTGCCTGTTCCTCGCGCGGATCGGCTCCGGCACCTGGCCGAGAGCGCGTCGGGTGGCGAGGGTATAGTCGCCGACCTCGATGATCGCCGACAGGTGGGCGCGGATGGCCGTCTCGATGCGATCTCGCCCCGTTGCCGTGTCCGGCAGGGCCGTAAGAGCCCTGTCGACATTGTCCGTGACGGCCCGGATGCCGATCTCGAGCACCGCGCCGATCAGCTCGTCCTTCGACTTGTTGTGGTAGTAGATGCTGCCGGCCTTGAGATCCGCCTCGTCCGCGATCGCGCGCATGGTCGTGCCGGCATAGCCGTAGTCGCGGAAGATCTTGGCGGCGGCGTCGAGAACCCGCCTTTGCGAGACCGCCGATTTCGCCAGCTTCTTCGTCATCGCCCTATCCAAGTCCCTAAGGCAGCATTCGAAGGCATCCTATGGTGGAAATTCACATGTTGGAATGACATCACGTTGCGCGAATAATATAGCACCGCTATAGACACCTGATATAGCGGTGCTATAGTGGCAGGTATGGATACACGTGTCACCCTGCTCACTGCGGCTCTGAAGATTCTCGAGGAGGAAGGCGAGGCGAAGTTCTCGACGCGCAGCGTCTGCGCCATCGCGAACGTCACCGCGCCCACGCTCTACCATCACTACGGCAGCGCCGACGGGCTCCTGAGCGCGGCCCTGGCGGAGGCATTCGCGCAGTTCCTCGACAGCAAGCGGGCGGCGGTCCAGTCCGCCGACCCAGTCACGGCGTTGCGTGAGGGCTGGGACGACTATGTGCGCTTCGCGGCGGCGCGCCCCCGGCTCTACGCGGCGATGATGAGCCGCGTCCTTGCCGGCGGCCAGATTCCCGCCGCCGAGCAGGGCTTCGCGCTCCTGATCGAGCGCATCGCGGCCATTGCCGCCATCGGACGGCTCGGTCCCTCGATCGAGGTGGCGGCCGACATCGTATGGGCGTCCGCGAACGCCGCCTCGCTGCTCCATGTGACGGCCCAGCTCCGCCGGTCGCCGCCGCCCGCTCCCGCCGCCCTCGAAGACATCCGCGAGAGCGCGATACGCACCATCCTCAATCCCGAATCGAAAGGTCCACAGCCATGAAGATCCTTGTCACGGGAGGCACCGGCCTTCTCGGCGGCCGCCTGATCCCGAGCCTCGCGCAGGACGGCCACCAGATATTCGCCCTCACCCGCGCCTCATCCTCTCATGCCAGGCTGCGGGCGTTGGGCGCATCGCCCGTCGACGGCGACCTGGAAGGCGGCGCGCCGCTCTCCCTTCCCACGGTCGACGCCGTGGTCCACGCGGCCGCGCTGTTCCGCTTTTCGGGGCCTCGCGCACCGTTCTTCCGCACCAATGTCGACGGCACCGCGGCACTTCTGCAGGCAGCCCGCCGAGCCGGGGCGAAGACCTTCGTCTACATCAGCGCGGCCGGCATCATCATGGACGATGCCGGCACGCCGGTCCGGGACGCCGATGAAAGCGCACCCACCTTCCCGAACCACTTCTCCGCCTATCTGGCCAGCAAGGCGCGGGCCGAGCCGCTGGTGCTGGCGGCCAACGGGCCCGGTTTCCGCACCATCGCGCTCCGCCCGCCGGCGATCTGGGGGCCCGGCGACGCCTTCAGCCGCGAACTGCCGGATGCCATCAGGTCCGGCAGGTTCGCTTTCGTCGATCGCGGCGACTACTCCGTTTCGACCTGCCACGTCGACAATGTCGTCGAAGCGGTAAAATGCGCGCTCGAACGCGGGCCGGGCGGGCGGGCCTATTTCATCAAGGATCCGGAACCGCAGACCTTTCGCGCCTTCGTCGCCTCGCTCGCGAGCCTGCAGGGCCTGTCCGTCGACGGGCTGCGCTCCATGCCCTACTGGCTCGCCTCCGCCGCCGGCCGGATGCTGGACGCCATATGGGCCGTCACACGCCGGGAGGGCGACCCGCCGGTCTCGCGCTCAATGATGCGCATGATCGGACGGGAATTCACCGTCAACGACGACGCCGCGCGCCGCGACCTCGGCTACGCCGGCCGGACATCCCGCGCCGACGGCCTGCGAAGCTATGCAGATCCCCGCCCGGCCGCGCCGCTGCCGCGGGAACACACCGCATCGGCAACCGGCGGCTGAGAAGGCCGCCGCCGAGCCGGCACCTTGCGCGAGCCGACTCCGCGTGGAAGGAACGGCGCCTGGTGGCGTCGTTGCGGAGGCGGGCATGATCTACGATTTCATCGTCGTCGGCGGCGGCATCGTCGGGCTGGCCAGCGCCATGAAACTGCTGGAACGCCGGCCGGGGTCGAGCCTCCTCCTGCTGGAGAAGGAAGAGGTCCTCGGCAGCCACCAGACCGGCCACAACAGCGGCGTCATCCATTCCGGCATCTACTACCAGCCGGGAAGCCTGAAGGCGGAGCTGTGCCGGCGCGGCGCCGAGGCGACGCTGGCCTTCGCCCGCCGGCACGAGATCCCGGTCGAGATCTGCGGCAAGCACATCGTCGCCACCAACGAACTCGAACTGCACCGCCTCGACGCTCTCTTCGAACGTGCCGCCCAGAACGGCATTGCCGCCGAGCGGATCGACGCGACGGAGCTGCGCCGGCGCGAGCCGAACATCGTCGGCCTCGGCGCCGTCTTCACCCCATCGACCGGCATCGTCGACTATCGCAGGATCTGCGACGCCATGGCGGCCGCGATCGTCGCCGCCGGCGGGGAGATCGTGCGCGGCAGCGAGGTCGTCTCGGTGCAGGGAACAGGGCGACGGCGTCTCAGTCGCTACCACCGGCCGGAGCTGGACGGCGCGCCGGCTGCTCGCCTGCGCCGGGCTGCAGTCCGACCGGCTCGCCCGCCTCGCGGGACTGCGCATCGAGCACCGGATCGTGCCCTTCCGGGGCGAGTATTTCCGTCTGCCGCCGCGGCTGAACCGGATCGTCTCCACGCTGATCTATCCGGCGCCCGATCCGGACCTGCCCTTCCTCGGCATTCATCTCACCCGCATGATCGACGGCAGCGTCACCGTCGGGCCCAATGCCGTGCTCGGCTTCGCGCGCGAGAAATACCGGCGGTTCGGCGTCGACATGCGCGATACCGCCGACTGGGCCGCCTATCCCGGCCTCTGGAAGGCGCTCGCCACGCATTGGCGCTCCGCTGCCGTCGAGCTGCGCAATTCGATGTGGCGCGGCGGCTATCTGGAGGAGTGCCGCAAATACTGCCCCTCGCTCGCCCTGGACGACCTGGCGCCCTATCCCGCCGGCATCCGCGCCCAGGCGGTCATGCGCGACGGCGCGCTGGCGCACGACTTCCTGTTCGTCGGCAGCGAGCGCCAGCTCCACGTCTGCAACGCCCCGTCGCCTGCCGCCACCTCCGCCATCCCCATCGGCGAGATGATCGCCGACAGGCTGCTTGGGGGTTAGCATGGCTGCGGGCTCCCGTGCGAGGCAGGTCTCGCGCGGCACTCGTCGGCGGTCCGCGCCGGCTGCGCAGGCGAGGGCGATCACCGCTCGCGTTTGGCGGGGCTGCGACGCCCGGAGACAACCCCGATTGCGAGGAGCATCATCCCGGCGGCCAGCAGGAAGGTCAGCCGCATCCCGGCGGCAATGTCCGGGCCGCTCGCGCGGGCGAACTCTCCGGTTCCGACACCGAAGGCGAAGACGGCGCCCATCAGCGATGCCCCCGCGATCAGGCCGATATTGCGCGACAGGTTCAGCACCCCTGAAACCATGCCGCGCCGGTCGCCGGGCACGTCCGCCAGGGCGGCCGTCGTGTTGGCGGCCTGAAAGAGTTGGTAGCCCGGCGTCAGGACCATGATGGATAGAACGTAGCCGGTGACGCCGATCCCGCTTGGCAAAAGTGCCAGCAGCAGCGCTCCGGCTGCCAGAAGGATGAGCCCGACGGCGAGCACGCGCCCGCTGCCCCAGGCGTCCACCAGCCGGCCGGACGGGACCCCGCTGAAGATGGAGATCACCGGGCCCACCGCCATGACGAGCCCGACATGCCTTGCCTCGAGCCCGAGACCAAGGCCGAGATAGAAGGGGCCGACCACCAGCGTCGTCATCATCACCGCGGCGACCAGCGCGTTGACCAGGAGATTGGCCGCGAGGCTCCGATCCAACACCGTCCACAGGCCAGCAGACGGTGCCTTTCCCCTTCCCCGAGCGTCCGGCAGCGTCGTGACGGCGAGGACCAGCGCCAGCACCGCCAGCGGCATCTGCACCCAGAAGATGCCGCGCCACCCGGTGTCCGGGATCAGCAGGCCGCCAAGCGAGGGGCCGAGCGCCGTCCCCAGCGCAGAGACCGTGCCGAGCAGGCCCATGGCCCGCCCGACCCGCGCCTCTCCCGCCGTCTGGCGCATCAGCGCCATGGAGAGCGTCATGAGGAAGGCGGCGCCGATGCCCTGCAGCGCTCGCGCCGCGGTCAGCAGCCATAGAGTCGGCGCAACCGCGCACAGCAGCGAGGCCACGGCAAAGACGGTCAGCCCGGCGACCAGCATTTGTTTCAGCCCATACGTGTCGCCGAGCCGGCCGGCGACGAGCACGGAGACCGTCAGGGCCGCGAGATAGGCGACGACGACCGCCTGTACCTGCGCGAACGGCGCCTGGAATGCCTCGGCCAGCGCCGGCAGCGCGATGTTGGCGATGCTGGTGCCGAGCGAGGCCAACAGCATCGCCAGCGCCAATGTGATCATGATTCCTGTCTGCGCCTTCGTCGAAACGCGCGCTTCCGCCTGTTCCATCGTCTGGCCCTCTTGCCTGAATTCTAATTCGGGAGCAGGCTGCCACTTCAAGTCGACTTGAGGTCAAGCATGAAATTTCTGGATATCGGAGAGGTCGCGGCCCGAAGCGGAATCAAACCCTCGGCGCTGCGCTACTACGAGGAGGCCGGGCTGATCTCCTCGGTGTCCCGCCACGGTCTGCGCCGGCAGTTTCCGCCCGAGGTGCTGTTGCAGCTCAAGCTGATTGCGATGGGAAAGTCGGCCGGCTTCTCGCTGGACGAGATCGCCGGCATGTTCGGCAGCAACGGCATGCCGGAGCTGCCGCGCGACGTGCTGCACCAGAAGGCCGCCGAGATCGACCGCCAGATCCACGAGCTGACCGCGCTGCGCGCCACGCTCCGCCACGTCGCCGACTGCCGCGCGCCGTCGCATATGGAGTGCCCGACATTCCGGCGCCTCGTCGACGTGGCCGGCAAGCGCGGCGGAAGGCGTGGCAGCTCGGCAAGGCGAAACGAGCTTGCGTAACGAAGACGTCGTGCGCCGGCTTCCCCTTACGCCTGCCGGCGGCTCAAGCTATCCTGAACGACCTGGGATGGAGGATCTGCGGCATGGCGAAGCTCGTCTTCGGAATGAACCAATCCCTCGACGGTTACGTCGACCATACGGAAATGCGGACGAGCCCCGCGCTGTTTCGCCACTGGATAGAGCATGTGCGCGGCCTGGCCGGCAGCGTGTACGGCCGCCGCATGTACGAGACCATGAACTACTGGGACGAAGACCGTCCCGAATGGAGTCCGGAGCAGCACGAGTTCGCCGCGGCATGGCGGCGCCAGCCGAAATGGGTCGTGTCGCGCACGTTGAAGTCGGTCGGCCCCAACGCCACGCTCGTCGAGGGCGACCTCGAGACGGCAATCCGCGACCTGAAGGCCAGGCTCGCCGGAGAGATCACCGTTTCCGGACCGGAGCTGGCGCAAAGCCTGACCGATCTCGGCCTGGTCGACGAATATCGGCTCTACCTCCATCCCGCCGTGCTCGGGCGCGGCAAACCGTTCTTCGCCGGCCCCCGGCCACCACTCCGCCTCGTGGCCAGCGACCGGATCGACGAGGACGTGATCAGGCTGACCTACGTTCCTGCCTGATCCCCCCAGCAATGCCCGGCCTCGCTGCGCTGCTTCACAACGTCTGTGCACAGCGCAGAGCGGCGCCGGCGGCGGAATCATCGCTTGATGTTACCAAGGTAATATGGTACCGAACTCCTCATGGAAAGAATTCAAACGGGCGTCCGTATGGATGCATCGCTCGTCAAAGTGCTCAAGGGCTTGGCCGAGTATCATGAGATGAGCCTCGGCGACTTGCTCGAGGGCATTTGCCTGCATGCATTCGAAGGCAAGTCTGCCTTCGGTGCCGAGACGCGGGCAGTCATCGAAAAACTGCGGGATGTGTATGGCTGCCGATGGACCAGCGCCGACAGTCATCTCCACCCCGAACCGTCAAGGAAGAGGAAGTGATGAAGACCTTTAGCCACAGCTTCGAACTTGCGCTCGAGCCGGACGAGGCATTTCCACTGTTCACGCCCAAGGGCGAGGAGATGTGGGACCCTGATTGGCTGCCCGATTACCTTGAGCCGGCATCCGGGGAAACCAAAACCGGCATGGTATTCCGCACTGGCCAGGGTGACGAGTCCACCATCTGGACATGTCTGGACTACGATACGGCCGCGCGCCATGCGCGCTACCTCCGCGTAACACCCACGTCTCGTCTGGCGTACGTCGATGTCCTGTGCAGCGCAAGCGGCGCCGGTACAGAACGTCAAAGTTTCATACGATTTCGTGCCGCTCACGCCATCGGGCGAAGCCTATCTATCGAATATGTCCGATATCAGCTTCGCCTCTATGATCGGAAGCTGGAAAGGCCTCATCGAAAGGCGCCCGCAACAGGTCGTCTAGTATGGTCATCTCGCCATTCGCCATACAGACCTCGCCGAGGCCGGAACTGGGTATGAGCGCAGAAGATATTGACGGGCACGGGTGGGGATCAAAACCCCAACGAAATCAGTGCCCGTTTCTGTCGGAAATGGCGGAGGGAGCGGGATTCGAACCCGCGATACGGTTTCCCGTATACACACTTTCCAGGCGTGCGCCTTCAACCACTCGGCCACCCCTCCGCGATCGCGGGCGGGCCGCGAATGCGGCCTGCATGTAGTCGATCGATCTGCGAAAGCCAAGCCTTTTGGGCGGCCTGCGGATCATAATTACAAGCCGGCTTCCGCCCGGCACCCGGCCGTTACGCAGCAGTGGCAAGTCTGCCGCGCTGGTTCCGGCGCCCTGATGCCGGCAAAACGCGAGGAGAAGCCATGACGATGAACCAGGAGCCGGCGCAGGGCGGGCGTGCCTTCCACCAGGATCTCGTCGCGGCCGCGCCCGTCATCTGGCTCTGCGCCTCGATGTTCCTGTCGCTGCGCGGGCTGTGGCAGAGCGGGTGGGCCGTGTTCGGCATCGAGCTGCCGGCGGGCGTCATGGGCTACATCTATGCCAGCCAGGCCGCCGGCCTCGTCCAGGTCCTGCTCGGCCTCTACGTTCTCGGTCTCGCCTGGCGCAGGTCGCCGCGCTTTCCGTTCTGGTTCACGCTCTGGGCCGGGCTGGCCATCCTCGCCGACATCGGCTTTTCCCTCGCCACCCTGTTCATCGGCGCTTTCACGCCGACCTGGTCGCCCTGGCTGATCGCCGCCGTCTCCGTCGCGATCTCGGTGTGGACGATCGTGCTCGTGCGCCGCCCGCACCCCGCGACAGCGATGACGGCGACCGCGCCCGCCGTCCCGGCCGGACCCGTCCCCGCCGGCGTGCTCGTGCTCAACGCCGTGCTCGGCCTCATCCTCGGCGGCGCGGCGGGGCTCGGCATCGGCCTGCTGGCCGGTTCGGTCATCGTCGACTGGCTGGACGTCTCCTGCTTCGAGGGCGGCTGCGGCTATGCGGCGGCCGCGATCGGCCTGCTCGGGCTCATCCTCGGCGCCATCGGCGGACCGATCTTCGCCGTGCTACGCACGCGGCGCGGGCGCAGAGCCTGATCCTCACGCGCCGTCAAATCCCCGTGCCCGGATTGATGATCGCGGCGCGCAGGCCTACATAAGCGTCATTCCTGGCGACACGGCGAACAAATCGGATGGTGAGGTTCCTCTTCAGGCTGCTGGCTGCCGTTTCCCTCGCGCTCTCGGTGATCCTGGCGGTGATGGATGCGACGCGCTCGATCGCGCTGTCGAAATTCGATCCGACGCCGCTCGGCGCGCTGTGGTACGAGCACGCACCCTCTTTGCTAACGGCGCTGCAGGGCCTGTTGGCCGGGGTCTGGGGCTTCCTGTGGGATCCCGCGCTGCTGACGCTGTTGAAGGTTCCGGCCTTCATCTTCTTCGCGGCACTTGCCCTTCTGCTCTACGCAGTCGGACACAGGCCTCAACCCTCCGCCGGCATGTTCGCCGCCGGTCGCTGATTTCTTTCGAAAGGAAAGCAAGCATGTTCTTCCTGACTGACATCATGAACAAGAAGATCCAGATGCCGAAGCCCGGCGAGGCGCTGCCCGGCCGCGAGCGGCCGATCCCGACGGCGTCGCGCCACCACGTCTTCAAGCGGCCGCTCAAGGACGCCGCGCCGGAAGGCTTCGAGACCATCTATTTCGGCATGGGCTGTTTCTGGGGCGCGGAGCGGCTGTTCTGGCAGACGCCCGGCGTGTGGCTGACGGCCGTCGGCTATGCCGGCGGCGAGACGCCGAACCCGACCTATCAGGAGACCTGCACCGGGATGACCGGCCACGCCGAGGTGGTGAAGGTGATCTTCGATCCGGCGCAGGTCAGCCTGTCGACGCTGCTCAAGCTGTTCTGGGAAAGCCACGACCCGACGCAAGGCATGCGGCAGGGCAACGATGTCGGCACGACCTACCGCTCGACGATCTACACCACGACGGCCGAACAGCTCGATGCCGCCCTTGCCTCGCGCGACGCCTATGCGGCAGCACTTTCCAAGGCCGGGCGGGAGAAGATCACCACCGAGTTCCGCCCCGCGCCGGAATTCTACTATGCGGAGGAGGATCACCAGCAGTATCTGGCGAAGAACCCCTACGGCTATTGCGGGCTGCGGGGCACCGGCGTCGAATGCGCGGTGCCGGCTCCGGCCGCCGCCTGAGCGCATGCCGCACCTGCGGTTTTGACATGAAAGGCCCGGGGAACGGCGTCGTTCCCCGGGCCTTTTCCATGACACGGACCTTTTCCGGATGGTCAAAGATTCCGCGTGAAATTTGCGCGACGCCATGCAAGATTGAAATTCGAGCGGGCGTTTTCGCGCCTGCGGGGAGACGCCACGGCGCAGGAGAACGCACCGTAGGACGGCGACCGGAAGAGAAAACCAACAGGGTGTGGATCACATGAAGCGTATCATTCTCGGCCTGATGGCCGCCACCGCAATGTCATTCTCGGCCTATGCGGCCGACGTCAAGCCCGCGCTGCTGTTCGACCTCGGCGGCAAGTTCGACAAGTCCTTCAACGAGTCGTCGTTCAACGGCGCCGAGAAGTTCAAGAAGGAAACGGGCATCGAATACCGCGAATACGAGATCAAGGGCGAGGAAGAGCGCGAGCAGGCGCTGCGCCGCTTCGCCGACGACGGCAACAACCCGATCGTGATGGCCGGCTTCTCCTGGGCCACGCCGCTCGCCGCGATCGCCAAGGAATATCCCGAGATCAGCTTCACCATCATCGACGGTGTCGCCGATGCGCCGAACGTCCGCTCGGTCGTGTTCAAGGAACAGGAAGGCTCCTACCTCGTCGGCGTGCTCGCCGGCATGGCGTCGACCACCAAGAAGGTCGGCTTCGTCGGCGGCATGAACATCCCGCTCATCTCCGCCTTCGGCTGCGGCTATGTCGGCGGCGCCAAGGCCGCTGGCGCGACGCAGGTGTTCGAGAACATGATCGGCGACACGCCGGAAGCCTGGGGCAACAAGCCGAAGGCCACCGAGATCGCCAAGACACAGATGGACCAGGGCGCTGACGTGATCTACGCAGCTGCCGGCGGCGCCGGCCTCGGCGCGCTGGAAGCCGCGGCCGACGGCGGCAAGCTCGGCATCGGCGTTGACTCCAACCAGAACTACCTGTTCCCGGGCAAGATCCTGACCTCGATGCTCAAGCGCGTCGATGTCGCGGTCTACAACTCCTTCAAGGACGCCCAGGACGGCAAGTTCACCGGCGGCATCAACGTTCTCGGCGTCGCCGATGGCGGCATCGACTACGCGATGGACGACAACAACGCGCCGCTGATCACGCCCGAGATGAAGACCGCGGTCGAGAAGGCCAAGGCCGACATCATCGCCGGCACCATCCAGGTGCACGACTACCGCACCGACAACAAGTGCCCCTACTGATCGGCTGATCGGTCTTAGACTTCGCGAGCCGCCGGCCCTTGGCCGGCGGTTTTCGTTTGGAGAAGAGGCAGTAGTGAGTAGGCAGTAGGGCTTAGGAAGGGAACACCTACTGCCTACTGCCTACTGCCTACTGCCTACTGCCTACTGCCTAACCTCCCCCGCGATATCCTCCAGGATCGGACAATCCGGCCGGTCGTCGCCGTGGCAGGCATGGATGAGGCGGTTCAGCGTCGCGCGCATCGACTGCAGTTCCCTCAGCTTCTCGTCGATCGCCGTGACATGCGACTTGGCGATCTCGCGCACGTCGTGGCTGGCGCGGTTGCGGTCGCGGTAGAGGTCGAGGAGCTGGCGGCAGTCCTCGATCGAGAAACCGAGCGCCCGCGCCCGGTGCAGGAAGGACAACCGGTGGATGTCGGCCTGCGAATAGTCGCGATAGCCGTTCGTCGCGCGGTCGGCGCTGATCAGGCCGATGTCCTCGTAATACCGGATGGTCTTCGCCGGCAGGCCGGAAAGCTCCGCTGCGCGCCCGATATTCATGTCGAATCTCCCTTGTCGTTCATACTTGTCTTGCAGGACAGATGGGTGTTCTGTTGCAGAAATGCCATAGACCGGACCTCAATGGCCGGGTCAGAGCAAAGCCCGGCGCAATACGCTTGGCAAGCGCGCAACCTGCCGCTTAGTAATGTTGACGAAATTGCGGCTCGAATCGGGCTGTATTGTTGCTGGATCACTTGCGGGATTCGATATGAAATTCAGATCATTGCTCGTTGCCGGCCTGCTCGCCGCCGCAACCGCCATATCAGGTTGCGCGACCGACGGCGCGTCCATGTTCAGCAATTCCTATGGCGGGAAGAAGGACGCGGGCTACCAGCTCCCCGCCATCCCGCTGGCGAAGCTTCCCAAGGAATACCGCCGCCAGGTGGTGAACTACGACACCACTGAAGTGCCCGGCACCGTGATCGTCGACACCGGCGCGAAGCACCTCTACTACGTGATGGGCGGCGGCAAGGCCGTGCGCTACGGCATCGGCGTCGGCCGCGAGGGCTTCGAGTGGAAGGGCACCTCGCGCGTCGCCATGAAGAAGGAATGGCCGGTGTGGACGCCGCCGGCGGCCATGATCAAGCGCAAGCCCGAGCTCGCCAAGTATCGCGGCGGCATGGGCCCCGGCCTCGACAATGCGCTCGGCGCGCGCGCGATGTATCTCTTCAACAAGGGCGGCGACACGGGCTACCGCCTGCACGGCACGCCTGAATGGTGGTCGATCGGCAAGGCAATGTCGTCGGGCTGCATCCGCCTGATCAACCAGGACGTCATCGATCTCTACAACCGCGTCGAGGTGGGCGCGAAGGTGATCGTGAAGTAGCACGCTTCAGTTTCATGGGCGGGGGCGCCTGAAGAAAAGCCGGGTCGGGGGACCCGGCTTTTTTGTATCCGACAGGCAACTGCGGAGAACTTGGGGATTTTTCGGACAGGCGACCCGCCTCATGCCCGACCACGGCATCTCCCTGATCCGCCGCACACCTCTCCGATCGTCATCCCGGCGACCGGAGGTCAGCCGGGATCCATTGCTGGTTGGAATCCTGGCCCGACGCCAATCGCGGAGAAGAATGGATCCCGGATCGCCTTCGGCGTCCGGGACGACGGCTGTGGAGGATGAAGCCCCTACTGCCTACCGCCTCAGGCTACCTGCTCCACCTGCTGCACCTCGGGCACGAAGTGCTTCAGCAGGTTCTGGATGCCGTGCTTCAGCGTCGCGGTCGAGGACGGGCAGCCGGCGCAGGCGCCCTTCATGTTCAGGAACACGGTGCCGTTCTCGTAGCCGCGGAAGGTGATGTCGCCGCCGTCCTGGGCGACGGCCGGGCGCACGCGCGTGTCGAGCAGTTCCTTGATCGTGACGACGATCTCCTCGTCGGCCTTGTCGTAGAACTCGCCGTCCGTCTCGGCCGTATCGGCAGCCGCCTGCGAGCCGGAGTTCATCACCGGCCGGCCGGCCATGAAGTGCTCCATGATCGCGCCCAGGATCGCCGGCTTGAGGTGCTGCCAGTCGGGGCCGTCCTTGGTCACGGTGACGAAGTCGTAGCCGAAGAAGACGCCGGTCACGCCCGGCACGGAAAACAGCGCGCCGGCCAGCGGCGAGGCTTCGCTCGCGCTCGCGGCATCGCGAAAGTCGGCCGTTCCGTCGGTGAGCACGACAACGCCGGGCAGGAATTTGAGGGTGGCCGGGTTCGGTGTCGCCTCGGTCTGGATGAACATGCCGCTTCTCCACGTGGTCGACTTCAAGGGTCGAGTTTGGAATTATTCTAAAATAGACCTGCACGAGGCGGGTTTCAAGCGACATTCGCTGTGTCAGGCGAGGCTGTCGATATCCTCGTCGGTCAGATTATAGGGCACGATCGTGACCGGGATGGGGAAGGCCGCGCCCTTGCCGGCGATCGAGGCGACGAGCGGGCCCGGGCCCTCCTTCGCGGCGCCCGCCGCGAGAACCAGGATGGCGATGTCCTGGTCCTCTTCGATCAGCTTGTGGATCTCGCCCGCCTTGGTGCCCTCGCGGATCGCCAGTTCCGGCTCGATGCCGTGGCGGCTTCTCACGGTGGCCGCCGCCGCGTCGAGGGCAGCCTGCGCCGTCGCGGTCGCCTCCTGCCGCATCACCGCCTCGACGCCAAGGAAATGCTGGAACTCGGCGGTCTCGATCACGAACAGCAGCACCAGCGCCCCGCCCGTCGTCTTGGCGCGCCGCGAGGCATAGGCCACCGCGCGCTCGCATTCGGGCGTTTCGTCGATCACCGCGAGGAATTTCCGGCGGTGGCCGGCTTCGCGGATCAGGCGTTTGGAGACCATTCAATGCGTCCGGTTGATCGGCGGCAATCTGCCACCGGGCGGGCCCGGCGGCAAGCAGGCCACAAGGGCAGGATCAGTCGCCCAGCAGGCCGACGATCCGGCGCACGTCCTTCATCGTCTTCTCGGCCAGCGCGCCCGCGCGCTCGCCGCCGTCGCGCAGCACCTGGTCGACATAAGCCCGGTCGGCCGAGATGCGCCGCATCTCGGCGGCGATCGGCGCGAGCTTGTCCACGGCGAGATCGGCCAGCGCCGGCTTGAACACCGAGAACTGCTGCCCGCCGAACTCGCCAAGCACCTGCTCGCGCGTCTTCCCGGCGAGCGCGGCGTAGATGCCGACCAGATTGTCCGCGTCCGGCCGTTCCTTCAGCCCCTCGACCTCGGAGGGCAGCGGCTGCGGGTCTGTCTTGGCCTTGCGGATCTTCTTGGCGATCGTCTCGGCGTCGTCCGTCAGGTTGATGCGCGACAGGTCGGATGGGTCCGACTTCGACATTTTCTTGGTGCCGTCGCGCAGGCTCATCACCCGCGTCGCCTCGCCCTCGATCACCGGTTCGGTGATCGGGAAGAAGCCGTGCACCGTCTCTTCGCCCGACTTCATCTCGACGCCCACGCCAAGGTCGCGGATGCGGTCGGAGAAGTCGTGGTTGAACTTCTGCGCGATCTCGCGCGTCAGCTCCAGGTGCTGCTTCTGGTCGTCGCCCACCGGCACATGCGTGGCGCGGTAGACCAGGATGTCGGCCGCCATCAGTGTCGGATAGGCGAACAGGCCGACCGAGGCGTTCTCGCGGTCCTTGCCGGCCTTGTCCTTGAACTGGGTCATCTTGTTCAGCCAGCCCATGCGGGCGACGCAGTTGAACACCCAGGCGAGCTCGGCATGCTGCATCACCCGGCTCTGGTTGAAGACGATGTGCTTGGTCGGGTCGATCCCGGCCGCCAGGAACGCCGCGGTCACCTCGCGCGTCGAGTTCTCCAGCTCCGCCGGCTCTTGCCACATCGTGATCGCGTGCATGTCGACGACGCAGTAGATGCAGTCGGACTGCTCCTGCAGCGCGACGAACTTGCGGATCGCGCCGAGATAGTTGCCGAGGTGGAGGTTTCCGGTCGGCTGGACGCCGGAGAAGACGAGTTTCTTGAACGACATGGCTGGTTCCGTGGCTGGTGGAGGGCCCAAGCCCCCGGGACGATTCCCGTCTGGGGCAGGCGAAACGAGGCGGCTTATGGCGGATGGCGGGGTCACAATCAAGAGGCCGGACGCCTCCTAGAGGTTCTCTCCGGTATCGTCCGGCGAGGCCTTCGTGCGCCTTCTGATATTGCGCTTCACCATGCCGATGTCGGCCCCGCCGGTGGCGAAGGCGAGCGCGAAGTAGATCAGCGCGCCGGCCGCCACCAGCGCGCCCAGCGCCAACACCTGGTTGAACAGCCCGGCCGAGCGGACGAGCCAGGGCGCAGCGAGGCCGGTGGCATACCACAGCGCGCCGGCCATCGCGGCCGCTGACAGCAGGATGCGCGGCAGCCGCGTCAAGAGCGGCCTGTCCATGCCCCACTGGCCGCGCCAGATCAGAACGGCCAGCAGCAGCCCGGCATTGATCCAGCCAGCGACCGCGGAGGCGACCGCGATGCCCGGCGCACCCATCGACGGAAACAGCGCCAGCGCGAGGGCGACGTTCACCGCCACCGAGATCGCGGCGAAGATCATCGGCGTGCGGGTGTCCTCGCGGGCGAAATAGCCCGGCGTGAAGGCCTTAATCAGCACGAAGGCGGGCAGGCCGAGGCCGAAGATCGACAGGATGAAGGCGACACGCGTCGTGTCGTCGGCCGTGAATGCCCCGCGCTCGTAGAGCACGCGCACGATCGGCTCGGCGATGACCAGCAGCGCCGCCGTCGCCGGCAGCGTCAGGAACAGGGTAAACTCGACCGAGCGGTTCTGCAGGTTTGCCGCCTCCGTCAGGTTGCCGGCCTTCAGCGCGCGCGACAGTTCCGGCAAAAGCACGATCGCCACCGCCACGCCCACCACGCCCAGCGGCAGCTGGTAGAAGCGGTCGGCGAGATTGAGCGAGGCCACCGCCCCTTCCTGCCCGGTCGCGATGGCGGTACCGATCAGCGTGTTGATCTGGGTGATGCCGCCGGTGATCGCCGCCGGCAGGGCCAGCCAGAGCAGGCGCTTCACGTTCGGCGTCAGGCGCGGACGGCGGAACCCCAGCCGCACCCCGGCATGGCGCACCGCGAACCACACGATGGCAAGCTGCACGACGCCCGCCGCCATCACGCCCCACGCCATCCAGTAGCCGACGTTGAGGCCGCTTGCGCCGCGCCACCAGGCATAGGCGAGGACGGCGACGAGGATGATGTTGAGGAAGACCGGCGCCACCGCCGCCGCGAAATAGCGCCGCAGCGAGTTCAGCATGCCGGCCATCATCGCGGCCAGCGACATGCAGACGAGGTAGGGGAACATGATCGCGGCGAGCGACTTGGTCAGCGCCAGCTTGCCCGGGTCGTCGGCGAAGCCGGGCGCGATGCCGTAGGTGACGATCAGCGGCATGGCCAGTTCCATGACGATGGTCAGCGCCAGAAGCGTGGTGAACAGGACGCCGAAGACTTCCTCGGAAAAGCGCCGCGCGCCGTCGATGCCGTTCGCCTCGATCTCCTTGGCGAACAGCGGCACGAAAGCGGCGTTGAACGCGCCCTCCGCGAACAGCCGCCGGAACGTGTTTGGAAACTGGAACGCCGCATAGAAGGCGTCCGCCACCGGCCCGGTGCCCAGCGCCGCCGCCATCATCATCTCGCGCGCAAAGCCCAGCACCCGGCTCATCAGCGTGCCGGACGCGACGGTCGCGAATTTCTTAAGGAGGCTCATGCGGCGCTCCGGCGCCGGCGCTGCGTTCTCGCCCGCCCCCCCTCTGGCCTGCCGGCCATCTCCCCCTCAAGGGGGAGATTGGCTGGCGCAACGGCTTTCGCCAATCGCCAGCTTCGCGGGAAGAGTGGGATCGCAGGAGCTGCCGATCTCCCCCTTGAGGGGGAGATGGCCGGCAGGCCAGAGGGGGGCGCCTTCGCCGACGTCGCGGGGATGCGCTTCTCCCGCAGTCTGGGGTCGGCCCCTCATTCCGCCGCCGCCTTGGCGCGCTGCGGCTTGCCTGCGCCGCCTTCCAGCGTTGCGATCAGCCGGTCGCGGATCGCGCCCTGCCGCGTCGGGTTCTCGATCTTCTGGCCGGTCAGGTCGGTGACGTAGAAGGTGTCGATCACCTTCTCGCCGAAGGTGGTGATGTGCGCCGAGGCGATGTCGAGCGACAGGTCCGAGATCGCGCCGGTGATCTCCGACAGCAGGCCGGGCCTGTCCAGCCCTTCCACCTCGAGCACCGAGAAGCGGTTCGACAGCGTGTTGCGGATCTCGGCAAAGGGCTCGATCGTGAAGGCCTTCGAGCCGCGCTTGAGCTTGGTGCGCTTCTCGATCATCTCCGGCAGCCAGGTGCGGCCCGACAGCACGTCCTCGATCAGCCTGCCGACGCGCTCGCCCCGGCGGCGCTCGTCCTCGTCCATGTCGAACTCGCGGCTGATCAGGATCGTGTCCAGCGCCCGCCCGTCCGTGGTGGTGAAGATCTGCGCGTCGACGATGTTGCCGCCGGCCGCGGCACAAGCGCCCGCGATCACCGACAGCAGCCGTGGATGGTCGGGCGCAAGCACGGTGATCTCCGTCACGCCCTCGAATTCCAGCGTCTTCACCATCGTGGCGAGGCTCTTCTTCGACTGGTCGGCCTGGCGGATGAACTCGGCATGGCGCAGCTGGTCGGCGAGGTCGACGGTCAGAAGATAGTTGTCGTAGTGCAGCTTCACGAGGCGCTTGGCGTCGCGTTCGCTCCAGCCGGACAGCGCTTCCAGCAGCCGCGCCCGCGCGGCGGCGGCGCGGGTCTCGCGCGCGACCTCCGAGAAACCGCCTGTCAGCAGCAGCTCCGTCTCGTAGTAGAGCGTGCGCAGGAGCTGGCCCTTCCAGCCGTTCCACACGCCCGGCCCCACGCCGCGGATGTCGCAGACGGTGAGGATCAGAAGCATCTTCAGCCGTTCGACCGACTGCACGACCGCGGCGAAGTCCTCGATCGTCTTGCGGTCGTTCAGGTCGCGCGTCTGCGCGGTCAGCGACATCACCAGGTGGTTCTCCACGAGCCAGGCGATCGTGTCCGTCTCGGCCGGATTGAAGCCCATATGCGGGCAGATCCGCCGGGCGATCTTGGCGCCGGCCTCGGAGTGGTCTTCCGGTCTGCCCTTGGCGATGTCGTGCAGCAGCACCGCCGTGTAGAGCATTTCGCGCTGCGCCTTCAGGCCCGGCATCAGCTTGTGCGACAGCGGGTGCAGCTTCTCGCCGTCGCCGTGCTCCAGCTCCGACAGCACGCCGATGCAGCGGATCAGATGCTCGTCCACCGTATAGTGATGATACATGTTGAACTGCATCATCGCGACGATCTTGCCGAAATCGGGGATCAGCCGGCCGAGCACGCCTGCCTCGTTCATCCGGCGCATGTTCAGTTCCGGATTCCTGTCCGAGGTCAGGATGTCCATGAACAGGCGGTTGCCCTCCGCGTCGCGCCGCAGGGTGCGGTCGATGAGGCCGAGCGAACGCGTGACCAGCTTCAACGCGTCGGGGTGGTATTCCAGCCCGTGCTTGTCGGCGAGCCAGAACAGCCGGACGAGATTCACCGGATCCTTGGTGAAGACATCGTCGGCCGCGATGGTGATGCGGTTGTTGTCGACCAGAAAGTCGCTGGTGCCGGGCAGCTTCTTCTTGCGGCGCGAGAAGCTGAGGAACAGCCGGTTGAAGCCCGGAACGTGCTTGGCCTGTTCTTCCTCGAGTGCGGCGCAGAAGATGCGGGTCAGGTCGCCGACGTCCTTCGCCACGAGGAAGTAGTCCTTCATGAAGCGCTCGACCGCCGACAGGCCGGGATGGGTGGTGTAGCCCAGCCGTTCGGCGATCTCGCGCTGGATGTCGAAATGCAGCCGCTCCTCCGCCTTCCCGGTGGCGAAGTGCATGTGGCAGCGCACCGCCCAGAGGAAGTCCTCGGCCTTGAGGAACTGCCTGTATTCTGCGGCGGTGAAGACGCCCTGCCCCACCAGTTCCTCGCCGGTGCGCACGCGATAGAAATATTTGCCGATCCAGAACAGCGTGTGCAGGTCGCGCAGGCCGCCCTTGCCGTCCTTGACGTTGGGCTCGACGACGTAGCGGCTCTCGCCCGCCTTGCGGTGGCGCTCGTCGCGCTCGGCGAGCTTGGCCTGGACGTATTCCGGCCCGGTGTCCTTCACCACCTCCTCGTCAAAGCGCGCGACGAGGTCGTCGAACAGCTTCTCGTCGCCCCACAGGAAGCGGGCCTCCAGGATCGAGGTGCGGATGGTGATGTCGCCGCGCGACAGTCGGATGCATTCGTCGATGTTGCGGGTGGCGTGGCCGACCTTCAGGCCGAGGTCCCACAGCACGTAGAGCATGTATTCGGCGACCTGCTCGCCCCACGGCGTCTGCTTGTAGGGCAGCACGAACAGCAGGTCGATGTCGGAGCCCGGCGCCAGCGTGCCGCGGCCATAGCCGCCGACAGCGATCACCGCCATGCGCTCGGCCGCCGAGCGGTTCTTGGAGCGGTAGACGTGGATGGTGGCGAAGTCGTAGAGCGCCCGGATCACCTCGTCCATCAGATGCGACAGGCGCTCGGCGCAGGCCAGGCCGCTGCCGTCCTGCAACAGCATCTCCTCCGCCGCCTTGCGGCCTTCGAGGATGGTGCGCTTGAACAGGTCCACGGCCTTCTGCCGCACCGCCGGGTTGGAGCCGTCGCCGCCCGTGCCGGCGGTCAGCGCCGTCAACTCGCGGCGCAGCGCCTCGCCATCGACAATACGTTCCAGCTTCAGGGGAATCTTCGCCATCGGCGGCGTCTATAGACTGATTTCGCGCCGCTGGGGAGTAGGGCCGCTCAGTGCGCCGTGCCGCGCAGGCTGCGCAGGTCCGGCAGGAAGATCGTCAGCAGGCCGAGCAGCGGCAGGTAGGAGCAGATGTCGTAGACGAAGCGGATTCCCCAGGCGTCCGCCACCACGCCGAGCACGGCTGCCGCGATGCCGGCCATGCCGAAGGCGAAGCCGAAGAACACGCCCGCGATTAGGCCGACGCGGCCCGGCACCAGTTCCTGCGCGAAGACCACGATCGCCGGGAAGGCCGACGCCATGATCAGTCCGATGATCGCTGACAGGACCTGCGTCCAGAACAGGTCGACATAGGGCATGGCGAGCGTGAACGGCAGCGCACCGAGGATCGAGAACCAGATCACCGTGCGGGCGCCGAACCGGTCGCCGATCGGCCCGCCGAGGATGGTGCCCAGCGCCACCGCGCCGAGGAAGATGAACAGCATCACCTGCGCGCCCTGCACGGTCACGCCGAACTTGTCGATCACGTAGAAGGTGTAATAGCTCGACAGGCTCACCAGGTAGATGTTCTTGGTGAAGGTCAGCAGCGCCAGCACCACCAGCGCGGTGACGACTGTCTTGCGCGGCAGGCGCGCAGGGTCGGCCACGGCCGGCCGCTTGGCTGCGTTCGCGCGATAGCGGTTAGCCAGGCGCCGACCTGGTAGAGGATCACCATCGACAGCAGTGCAGCGACCGTGAACCAGGCGACGCTGCCCTGCCCGCGCGGCACGACGATGAAGGCGGCCAGCAACGGGCCGATCGCGGTGCCGAAATTGCCGCCCACCTGGAACAGCGACTGCGCCAGCCCGTAGCGACCGCCTGAGGCGAGGCGGGCGATGCGCGAGGATTCGGGATGGAAGATCGCCGAGCCGATGCCGATGAAGGCGGCACCCAGCACCAGAAGCGGATAGGTCGAGGATGTCGCCAGCAGCAGCAGGCCCAGCAGCGTCGAGGCGCTGCCGAAGGGCAGCGAATAGGGCATCGGCCGCTTGTCCGTGTAGAGCCCGACCACCGGCTGCAGCAGCGAGGCCGTCACCTGGAAGGCGAAGGTCAGGAGACCCACCTGCCAGAACGCCAGGCCGTAATCCGCCTTCAGCATCGGATAGAGTGCCGCCAGCAGCGACTGCATCATGTCGTTGAGCAGATGGCAGCCGCTCACGGCGAACAGCACGCCGAAGACGGTCGTGCTGGCGTTGATGCGTGGCGCGGGTGCGGCAATGTCGGTCAAGGCGACTCTCCCGAAAGTGCCGGCTCTATACCGCCCGCATCGCGCGGCGGGCAACAGCCCAGCCAAGGCAAGCCCCTAGGGCCAGAATCGCACTGGCGATGAGGAAGGACGCGCCCGGAAACGGCAGCGTCGTGCCCTCGGCGACCGTCAGCGAATAGACCCAGCCGAAGAAGACCGGCGAGGCGACGCCCGCGATCGAGGCCACGCTCATATTGGCGCCCTGCAGCTGCCCCTGCTCGCTTTCCGAGACGAGCCGGGTCATCAGCGACTGCAGCGTCGGCATGGCGAGGCCCCACAGCGCGTTGGGCAGCAGCGCGAGCGCGAACCAGACGACGTCGGGCGCAAGTCCCATGGCGGCCAGCCCCGTCGCACCGCCGAGGAGGCCGACGATCATCGTCTTGCGATCGCCCAGCCGCTTGGTCACCGGGCCGACCAGCAGGCCCTGCGTGACCATGTCCAGCGCGCCGGCCCCTGCCAGCAGTATGCCCACCTGCGCCGATGTCAGCGCGAACTGATGGCCGGCATAGAGCACCCAGACCGCCGAGAAGACGTGATGCGAGAAGTGCAGCAGGAAATTCACCGTCGCGAGCCCGGATAGCTCGCGGTGCGACTTGAGCAACATCAGCGCCCCGAACGGGTTGGCGCGCCGCCAGGAGAACGCCATGCGCTTCTCCGGCGCCAGCGATTCCGGCATCACGAACAGGCCGTAGACGAAGACCAGCGCGCTCAGCGCCGCCGCAAACCAGAACGGCGCGCGCGGCGAAATCTCGCCCAGCACCCCGCCGATCAGCGGCCCGAGGACGAAGCCGCCGCCGAAGGCCGCGCCGATCAGCCCGTAGGCCTTCGCCCTGCCCTCGGGCGGGGTCACATCGGCCATGTAGGCATAGACCGTGGTGAAGGACGACGAGGTGATGCCGGCGACGATGCGCCCGACCGCCAGCCACCACAGATCCGGCGCCAGTGCCATCAGCACATAGTCGGCGGCGAGCCCTGCTGCCGAGAGCAGGATGACCGGCCGACGGCCGTAGCGGTCCGACAGCGAGCCGATCACCGGCGAGGCAACGAACTGCATCAGCGCCCACAGCGCCACGAACACGCCGTTGATCCAGCCGGCATCGGCCGTCGAGCCGGCGAATTCCTCGATCAGCGGCGGCAGGACGGGAATGACGATGCCCATCGCCACGATGTCGAGGATCGCGACGACGAGGATGAAGCCGATCGCGGATCGGGAGGCTGTGGCGGGCTGCTGCATGGTACTGGTCCGAACGGAGGCGCCTTTTAGCGGCAAGCACCACCCGGTGCCAGACGCTGCCGCCACCATCGCGCCACCTCCTGACAGGTCGATGTCAGGAGCGCCCGCACCCCGGGCAGGTCCTCACGCCACCGAACCGGCCGACGGGTCTGCCGTGTTCGTCCGCCCCAGCCGCCGCTCGCGGAAGAAGATGTAGAGCCCCGCCGCCACGATCACCGCGCCGCCCACCAGCACGTTCGCCTTCGGCACCTCGCCGAAGAACAGCCAGCCGAACAGCATCGCCCACACCAGCAGCGTACTGATAGGGCGTTACGGTCGACGCGTGGGCCAGCGCCAGCGAGCGGTTGGTGAAGTAGTGCGCGCCGAGCGCCACGACGCCGAGCAAGGCAAGCAGCGCGAGATCGTCGAGCGCCGGCGTCACCCAGGCAAAGGGGATCGTCAGCGCGCCGGCGATGCCCGACGTCACCAGCGGCCAGAACACCATCGCCGCATCCGGCGTGCCGCGCAGCGCCCGCCCGGTGATCATCAGGAGCGTGAACAGCAGGCTGCCGGCAATCGACACCAGCGCCGGCAGCGTCAGCGTCTCCGCCGACGGGTTCAGCGCGATCAGCACGCCGACGAAGCCGACGATGATCGCCGTCCACCGCCGCCAGCCGACATGCTCGCCGAGCAGAAACGGCGAAAGTGCTGCGACATAGATCGGCGCCGCCATCCAGTAGGTGATCGTGTCGGCCAGCGGCAGGTAAGATACGGCGAGGTAGAACGCGCCGATCTCCAGTGTCGCGATCAGCGCACGCGCGGCGAGCAGCCAGCCGCGGCTCGCCGGGAAGAGCGAATGCCAGCCGACCCGCATCAGGATCGGCACCATCACCAGCAGCGCCGAAACGGTGCGGATGAACAGGAGCTGCCCGACGCCGTAGCTGCCGAGCAGCCATTTGCCCAGCGTGTCGTTCAGCGCGAACATCAGGATGGCGAGCAGCATGAAGGCGATGCCCAGCCGGGTCGCCCTGTCCGAATCGTGCCGTGCGGCGCCCGCTGTCGATGCGTTGCTCATGGGCCGGCGCGATAGCAGATGCCGCCGCCCCGGCCAAACCGCCATGGCGCCGCCCCGGCTTGGGCCAGTCCGGCCGGCCTAGACGACGCGCTTCAGCGGCCCGGACCGTTGCCGGCAGCCGGTCACCTGCCGCCGGAACTCGGCCAGCGGCATAGGCGGGGCGACGCCGTAGCCCTGCGCGTAGTCGACCCCAATCTCCCTCAGCGCGGCGAGGATGGCCTCGTTCTCGACGAACTCCGCGATCGTCTTCTTGCCGGTGATGTGGCCGATCCGGTGGATCGTCTCGACCATGGCGCGGTCGATATTGTCCTCGACGATATCCTTCACGAAGCTGCCGTCGATCTTGAGATAGTCGACCGGCAGCTTCTTCAGATAGCCGAAGGAGGACATGCCGGTGCCGAAATCATCCAGTGAGAAGCGGCAGCCGAACTCCTTCATCCCCTCGATGAAGGATCGCGCGGTGGCCAGGTTCGAGATCGCGCTCGTCTCGGTGATCTCGAAGCAGACAAGGTCGTGCGGCACGCCGTGGCGACGGAACTCGCCGCGCACGAAGGCACTGAACTCGGTGTCGCCGATGGTCTGGCCGGAGAGGTTGATCGCCCAGGTCGAGATTTCCGGCGCGTCCGGATCGGCCAGATGCGCGCCGATCGCCTGGAAGGCGTGCGACACCACCCAGCGGTCGATGAGCGGCATCAGGCCGAAGCGCTCCGCCGCCGGCATGAACGCCGCCGGCGTCACATAGCCACCGTTGGCGTCGGCAAGGCGCAGCAGCAGCTCGATGTGCCGTCCGCCGGTCTCCGGTTCCGACAGGGGGACGATCTCCTGCGCCAGGAACAGGAACCCGTCCTCCTCCGTCGCGCGGCGGATGCGCTGCACCCAGGCCATCTCGCCGATCCGCGCCTCCAGCTCCGTGTCGCCCGAAATATGCGTTTGGACGCGGTTGCGGCCCTTTTCCTTGGCGAGATAGCAGGCGACGTCGGCCGCCTGCAGCGCCTCCTCCAGCGAGGTCGAGGGATGGGACAGCTCGATCAGGCCGATGCTGGCGCTGATCGCAAAGGCGCGCCCCTTCCAGCTAAAATCCAGGTCCTGGACCGCGACGCGCAGCCGCTCCGCCACGACCGCGGCATCCTCCATCGAACGGCCGGGCAGGACGACGCCGAATTCGTCGCCGCCAATGCGGGCGAGCATGTCCGACGGCGCGAGGCTCTGCCCCAGTGCGCCCGTGACCTGCTTCAGCAGTTCGTCGCCGGCCGCGTGCCCGCAGGTGTCGTTGACGATCTTGAACTGGTCGAGGTCGATGAACATCATCGCGTGCGAGGCCGGCGTCTCGGCCAGTCCGGCGATCAGTTCCTCCAGCCGCGTCTCGAAGGCGCGCCGGTTGGCGAGGCCCGTCAGCGCGTCATGCGTCGCCTGGTGCGACAGTCGGCTGATATATTCGTTCTCGCGCGTCATGTCGTGCAGCACGATCACCGCGCCCGACACCTTGCCGTCCATTCTCAGCGGCGCGGCCACCATCGACACCGGCACGCGGCGCCCGTCGCGGCGGATCAGCATTCTCGGTGTCAGTGTCGAGGTCACCGAACCACCTTCGAAGAGCGTTTCGAGCGTTGCGCTCACCGTGTGCCGCGTATTGTCGTCGTCGAACGAGAACAGGTCGGTGATCCGCGCCTGCCTGGCCTCCTCCGGTTTCACATCCAAGAGCTTCTCGGCCACGCGGTTGAGAAACAAAAGCCGGCCCTCATGGTCGGTCGTCAGCACCGCTTGTCCGATCGAGGCGAGTGTGACGTTCGCGCGCGCCCGCTCGGCGATCAGTGCCACCTCGAACCCCGCGCGCTGGATCAGCAGGCCGCGCGTGCGGATGCCGGCGAGCAGAATCAACAGCAGCGCGGACACGACGTTGACGCCGAAGAGGAAGTAGGTGATCGCGCGCGAGCCTCGTCCAAGCGCCTCCGCATACTGCAGCGTAAGCGGGTTGATCTCCTGGTCGAGCGCATCGATGCGTGAGATCCAGGCGTCCATCTGAGCCCGGCTGATCTCCGTCATCCCGTCGCGCTCGCGCTTGATGCCGTGCCCGATCTCGAACAGTTCGACGATCTTGGGATCCGCCAGCGACCATTTCTCGATCGCGTCCGCGAGATAAGGCATCGCGCCGAAATAGCGGAAGAGCCAGATCATGCCGGGAATGTCGCTCGGATGATTGCGGCCGGTCAGCAGCCCTTGGCGTGCGCGATCGAGATCTGGCGGCGAGGACTGGAGAGCGAGCCGCGCCTTCCGGTCCCCGAGTGGGATGCCGGCGGCGCTCTCGAAGCGGCGGAAGTCGTCCACGTCACCGCTCGTGACGTAGTGTTCGAGCGAATGGATGGCCTGCTTGTAGCCCTTCGACCACATGCTCTCGCCGGCGACATAGCCGCGAACGGCGGACAGGGTGTAGATGCTCAGCGACGCGATAAGCGTCTGGGCAAGCACGACGATCGCAAAAGGCCAGATGACGGCAAGCAGCCGTCCCGGCGTGTAGCGCGCCCTGTCCGTATCGCGCTTGACGTCCACTAGCGACCCTCATGAGCGCTGCGGCGGGGATATTCCCGCGCAGCGGTGCAGCCGACTCCCCGATACGGTACCTCACAGGCGCCGCTCCGTCCCACGCGGGATGATGATGTCCGGAGTTTAAGGAATTGCTAGAGCAAAGGGGGTGAAATGTAACGACCCACCTGTATTTCGCAGGCCTTGTAGCCGTCCTGTCGAAATCGTCCGGAGGACGCGGAAGAATCGCCCTGTCCTTGTCCAGAATACCGTCTCTACTGCGGCGTCAGGCCCTTCAGCCGGTAGAGCGCCTCGAGCGCCTCGCGCGGCGTCATTTCGTCGGGATGAAGTGCGGTCACCGCCTCGACCAACGGCCGCGCCGCGTCGTCCTGTCGCGCCGGCTTCGGCGCCGGCTCGCGCCGCACCGCCGCGCTGAACAGCGGTAGGTCGTCGGCCAGCCGCGAGGCCTTGCCCGAGGTCTCGCCCGCCTCCAGTTCCGTCAGCACCGCCTTGGCGCGCTCGACCACTGCGTCGGGCAGGCCCGCGAGCCGCGCCACCTGCAGGCCATAGGATCGGTCGGCCGCGCCCTTGCCGACCTCGTGCAGGAAGACGACGTCGCCCTCCCATTCCTTCACCCGCATGGTCACGTTGTGCAGCCGCGGCAGCTTGCCGGCGAGCACGGTCAGCTCGTGGAAATGCGTGGCGAAGACCGCGCGGCAGCGGTTCTTCTCGTGCAGATATTCCACCGCCGCCCAGGCGATCGACAGGCCGTCATAGGTCGCCGTCCCGCGGCCGATCTCGTCGAGGATCACCAGCGCGCGCTCGCCCGCCTGGTTCAGGATCGCCGATGTCTCGACCATCTCGACCATGAAGGTCGAGCGCCCGCGCGCCAGGTCGTCGGACGCCCCGACACGCGAAAACAGCCGGTCCACCACGCCGATATGCGCGGCTCTCGCCGGCACGAAGGAACCCGCCTGCGCCAGTATGGCGATCAGGGCGTTCTGGCGCAGGAACGTCGATTTGCCGCCCATGTTCGGGCCGGTCAAAAGCCAGATCGCGCCATGGCGGTCGTTGCCCTGCGGCGAGAGGTCGGCGTCGTTGGCGACGAAGGGGTCGGCGGCCTGACGCCTGAGCGCCTGCTCGACCACCGGATGGCGCCCGCCCTCGATGCGGAAGGCGAGCGATGCGTCGACCAGCGGCCGCGCATAGTCCTCGCGCTCGGCGAGGTAGGCAAAGGAGGACGATACGTCGAGCACGGCCAGCGCCCCGGCCCCTGCTCTGATCGCATCCGCCTCCGCGACGATCTCGCTGAGCAGCCGGTCGAACACGGCAAGCTCGACGGTCAGCGCCCGGTCGGCGGCATTGGCGATCTTGGTCTCCAGCCCCGCAAGCTCGGTGGTGGTGAACCGCATCGCGCTCGCCATGGTCTGGCGGTGGATGAAGCGCGCCTTGGCGGCGTCGGTGCCGGTCATGGTCTCGTGATGGTTCGCCGTCACCTCGATGTAGTAGCCGAGCACGTTGTTGTGCCGGATCTTCAGCGAGCGGATGCCCGTCTCCTCGATCAGGTCGCGCTCCATGCCGGCGATCACCCGCCGCGACTGGTCGCGCAGCGCCCGCATCTCGTCCAGCTCGTCGTCATAGCCGGCCCGCACGAAGCCGCCGTCGCGCTTCAAAAGCGGCAGCTCGTCGGAAAGTGCCCGGTCGAGATGCTCGCCCAGGGCCGCCGGCAGCGCCTTCATCGCCTCGACCGCCGTCGCGATCTCGCTCGGCTGCGGCCGGTCCGCAAACAGGCCGGCGATTTCGCGCGCCGCCTTCAGCCCGGCCGCCAGCGCTCCCATGTCGCGCGGCCCGCCGCGGTTCAGCGCCAGCCGCGACAGCGCCCGCGGCATGTCGGGCGCACCCTTCAGCGCCACGCGCACGGCCTCGCAGACCCGCGGCTCGGCGCGGAAGAAGGACACCGAATCCAGCCGCTGGTTGATCGCATCGGGATCGGTCAGCGGCGACATGATCCGCTCGGCGAGCAGCCGCGCTCCGCCGCCCGTCACCGTGCGGTCCACCGCCTTCACCAGGCTGCCGTCGCGGCTGCCGGACAGGGTGCGCAGCAGTTCCAGGTTCGACCGCGTGGCCGCGTCGATGAACAGCGCGGCACCCGCCTCCTCGCGCTCCGGGCGCGCCAGCGGCGCGCGCTCGGCTTTCTGCGTCTTCTCGACATAGGCGATGGCGCCCGCGATGGCCGACAGTTCGGGCCGGGAGAACTTCCCGAACCCGTCCAGCGTCGCCACGCCGAAATAGCGCGAAATGCGCGTCTCGGCGGTCGCCGAATCGAACAGGATCGGCGGCTGCGGGTTCGCCCTGCGGCCGATCACGTCCAGCACGGGCCGCAGCTGCGGATCGTGGAACACCGGATCGGCCAGTATCAGCTCGCGCGGATCGACCCGGAGGATGTCGGCGAGCAGCCGGTCCGGCATCGTCTCCGCGACACGGAACGCGCCGGTCGAGATGTCGATCCAGGCGAGCGCCAGCCGCGCCTCCTCGCCCCTCACGCGACCCAGCGCCATGAGATAGCTCGCCTCGTTGGCGTCGAGCAGCTTCTCCTCTGTGATCGTGCCGGGCGTCACCAGCCGCACCACGTCACGCCGCACCACCGACTTCGAACCGCGCTTCTTCGCCTCGGCCGGGTCCTCCACCTGCTCGCACACCGCGACGCGGTAGCCGAGGCCGATCAGTTTCTGCAGGTAATCGTCGGCCGCATGCACCGGCACGCCGCACATCGGGATGTCCTCGCCCGCATGCTTGCCGCGCTTGGTCAGCGTGATGCCCAGCGCCCGGCTGGCGATCTCCGCATCGGCGAAGAACATCTCGTAGAAGTCGCCCATGCGGTAGAACAGGATCGAGTCCGGGTTCGCCGCCTTGATCTCGATGAACTGCTCCATCATCGGCGTCGCGCCCGCAGCAGAGGGGATCGGCGCGGCCGGGGCGGTCGCGTCCTCGCCGGCAAGCGGCGTGATGTCTGACGGCTGCGCGAAGGACTGGTTCATCGTCTCGGCGAAATTCTCTCGGTTCCCCTGCTTGTCGCTTTACGAGGGCGAAGTGTAGCCTTAATCCCGAACGCTCCACAAAAGAAACGCGACTGGGCAGGAACACGCATGGCACCGAGGGACAGGAACGAGGGCGGACCGCAGGTGTCCGCGCAGGAAGCGCTCGACTTCCACTCAATGGGCCGGCCCGGCAAGCTGGAGATTTCCCCCACCAAGCCGATGGCGACGCAGCGCGACCTGTCGCTTGCCTACTCGCCCGGCGTCGCGGTTCCCGTGAAGGCGATCGCCGAGGATCCGTCGCGCGCCTATGATTACACCACGCGCGGCAACATGGTCGCCGTCATCTCCAACGGCACCGCGATCCTCGGCCTCGGCAATCTCGGCGCGCTCGCCTCGAAGCCGGTCATGGAAGGCAAGGCGGTGCTGTTCAAGCGCTTCGCCGACGTCGATTCCATCGACCTCGAGGTCGAGACCGAGGACGCCGACGAGTTCATCAACTGCGTCAAGCTGCTCGGCCCCTCTTTCGGCGGCATCAACCTCGAGGACATCAAGGCGCCGGAGTGCTTCATCATCGAGCAGCGCCTGCGCGAATTGATGAACATCCCGGTCTTCCACGACGACCAGCACGGCACCGCCATCATCGCCACCGCCGGCCTCATCAACGCGCTGGAGATCACCGGCCGCGACATGAAGACGGCCAAGCTCGTCTGCAACGGCGCCGGCTCCGCCGGCATCGCCTGCATCGAGCTCATCAAGTCGATGGGCTTTTCGCCCGAAAACGTCATTCTCTGCGATACCAAGGGCGTGGTCTATCAGGGCCGCACCGAGGGCATGAACCAGTGGAAATCGGCCCATGCCGTCAAGACTGACGCGCGCACGCTCGCCGACGCCATGGACGGCGCCGACATCGTCTTCGGCCTCTCGGCCAAGGGCGCGCTGACGCCGGCGATGATCAAGTCGATGGCCAAGAACCCGATCATCTTCGCCATGGCCAATCCCGATCCGGAGATCACGCCGGAGGAAGTCGCCGAGATCCGCACCGACGCCATCATGGCCACCGGCCGCTCGGACTATCCGAACCAGGTCAACAACGTGCTCGGCTTCCCCTACATCTTCCGCGGTGCGCTCGACGTCCGCGCCACCACCATCAACGAGCCGATGAAGATCGCCGCGGCGCGCGCACTCGCCGCGCTCGCCCGCGAGGACGTACCCGACGATGTCGCCGCCGCCTACCAGGGCAACCGGCCCAAGTTCGGCCCGAACTACATCATCCCGGTCCCGTTCGACCCGCGCCTGATCTCGGCCATTCCCGTCGCCGTCGCCAAGGCGGCGATCGATTCGGGCGTCGCCGGCCGGCCGATCCTCGACTTCGACCGCTACGCGCAGGAGCTGTCGGCCCGCCGCGACCCGATCGCCTCGACCCTGCAGCGCATCTACGACCGCGTGCGCCGCCAGCCCAAGCGCACCGTCTTCGCCGAGGGCGAGGAGGAGCAGGTGATGCGCGCCGCCGTCTCCTATGTGAACCAGAAGCTCGGCACCGCCATCCTCGTCGGCCGCGAGGAGGTCGTGCGCGAGAACGCGCGCAATGCCGGCGTCGACTTGAACAAGCAGGGCATCGAGGTCATCAACGCGCGCCTGTCGCGCCGCAACGCCATCTATGCCGACCATCTCTACGAGAAGTTGCAGCGGAAAGGCTTCCTGCTGCGCGACTGCCAGCGGCTGATCAACAACGACCGCAACCACTTCGCCGCCTGCATGGTGGCGCTGGGCGACGCCGACGCGATGGTCACCGGCGTCACCCGCAACTACTCGACGGCACTTGAGGACGTGCGCCGCGTCATCGACGCCAAGCCCGGCCACCGCGTCGTCGGCGTCTCGCTCGCGCTCTGCCGCGGCCGCACGGTCATCGTCGCCGACACCGCCGTGCACGACATGCCGAACGCCGAGGAGCTCGCCGACATCGCCGAGGAGACCGCCGGCTTCGCCCGCCGCATGGGCTACGAGCCGCGCGTGGCGATGCTCGCCTACTCTACCTTCGGCCACCCAGCCGGCGAGCGCTCCGAGCGGGTTCAGGAGGCGGTGAAGATCCTCGACAAGCGCCGCGTCGATTTCGAATATGACGGCGAGATGGCAGCCGACGTCGCGCTGGACTACCGCCTCCAGCAGCAGCGCTACCCGTTCTGCCGCCTCTCCGGCCCGGCCAACGTGCTCGTCATGCCCGCCTTCCACTCCGCCTCGATCTCGACCAAGATGCTGCAGGAACTCGGCGGCTGCACGGTCATCGGCCCGATGCTGGTGGGGCTGAACAAGCCGGTGCAGATCGTGGGCCTGTCGGCGAAGGACTCTGACATCGTCAACATGGCCGCGATCGCGGCGTATAACGCAGGCGCGTGAGAACCCGGCGGCCCGCAAGGCCGCCGGCGGAGGGCTTTGATACGGGTCGGGCTGAGGAAGCCGGGCGGGGTCGATGACGGAACTGGTCGTTGAAAGGAAAGCCGCGCTCCTCGGCGAGATCTTCCGGGAGTTCCTCATCGTCGGCGCGGCGAGCTTCGGCGGCGGCGTCGTCGCCTATCAGAAGATCCTGCTCACCGAGAAGAAGCGCTGGTTCAGCCTCGACGAGTTCAAGGCCATGCTCGCCATCAGCCAGACGATGCCCGGGCTCAACGCCGTCAACATCGCGGTCCTGGCGGGCGACAGGCTGCGCGGCACGGTGGGCGCCTTCGTCGCCGCGGCCGCCCTGCTGCTGCCGGGCTGCCTCTTCGTCGTCGCCGTCGGCATGCTCTATCTCAGCAATCCCGACAGCGCCGTCGCCGGCTACTTCCTCGTCGGCGTCGCAGCGGCGGCCGTCGGCCTCCTCTCCTCGGTCACCGTCCGGCTGGCCGAGGGCCGCATCTTCGAGCTGAAATATCTCGCCATTGCGCTCCTCACCTTCGTGCTGATGAGCATTGCCGGCCTCTCCCTGCCGCAGGTGCTGATGATCGTGGCGCCGGTCGCGATCGTCCTCAACCGCCCGGCGAAAGCGAAGCGGCCGGATGCTGGTTAAGCTCGCCCTCACCTTTGTCCTGTTGTCCGTCTTCGCGGTGGGCGGCGGGACGGCCGTGCTGCACGAGATGCAGGAGGTGCTTTCGGCGCAGTTCGGCATCGGCCCGGAGGTGTTCATCAAGACCTACGGCATCGGCCAGCTTGCGCCGGGCCCCAACATGACGATGGTCGTGCTGCTCGGCGCCCAGATCGGCGGCGCGCTCGCGGCGCTCGTGGCCGGTCTGGCCTTCTTCGTCCCGTCCAGCGTGCTGTGCCTCTGGGTCGGCCGGGTCTGGAACAGGATCGGCGAGACGCCCTGGCGGCGCGCGGTGCAGAACGGCCTCGAACCGATCTCGATCGGCCTGATGTGCTCCGGCATCTACGCCGTGGCCAAGACCGCGCTGACCGGGCCGATCACCGTCGCGCTCGCGGTCCTGTCCTATCTCCTGATCGTCCGCACGCGGACCAGCCCGATCGCCGTCATCCTCGGCCTCGGCGCGGCCGGCGGCGCGCTGTCCTATCTCCTCCCCGCATGGCGGTGACCCTCGTGCGTCCCCTCTCGTCCACCTCCCCGGACGGCTTTTCGATCGCCGAAGCCTTCACGCTTTTGAGCCTCGCCGCGCCGAAGGCCGCAGGCTCCCTTGCCGCCTGGTCGGATGCGGACTTCGCCCTGGCCGGGGCCCATCTGATGGACCTGTCGTTCCAGGACAGGATCGACAGCGACGTCGACACCGTCTTCGCCGTCCGGCCAACCGATCCGGACGCCGCCGGCCCGCCGCTTGCGCTGAACATCCTCGACCGCCTCGGCGGCAGGGTCCCGATGGCCGTGATGCTCAACGAGGTGGTCGGCCGCGTCGGCGAATTGCGCTCCGAGACGCTCGCCTCCCTCGCCGCCAAGGGCGCCGTGCACGTCCGCGCGCAGAAGATCCTGTGGGGCTTCGTCCAGTCGAAGATCGTCGGCCATGCCGCCGCCGAGGTCGCCCGCATCCGCGATCCGCTGATGGCGCTGATCGAGACCGACGACCTGCCCGACCCGGAACAGGCCGCGCTGATTTCGCTGCTCCATGCCTGCGGCATGATCGGCGCCGTGTTCGAACGCGCCTATCCGGACAGGTGGCTCCCGCGCCACGACGGCCGCGTGGATGCGCTGCGCCGGATGGACCTGGTCGGCCGCGGCGTCGCCGACGCCCTCGTCGTCATGCGCCAGCGGCTCGGCACCTATCTGCTCGCATCCGGCGACGCCCCGAAGCCGGCGAAGCCTGCGAAGAAGAAATCCGCCGCCGCGCACCCCGCCTATATGCGTTCCAAGACGACATGGGAGTGGCGCGCCTTCTGGCCGGCCGACGATGCCGTAGACATCCCGCTGAGCTTCGGCCGCCTCAAGGACAAGGTGGACCGTGCCGAGGAGAAGAACCGCGACGTCTACCTGTTCGTGCACGGCAAGCGGGACAACATCAAGTTCAGGGGCGAGGGCCTGAAGGTCAAGCCGATCATCGAGGCCTTCGACGAGTTCAGCGCCTTTGCCCCCAGCGAGAAGATCACCTTCCCCACCAAGGCCTCCGTCCTCGCCGCGATCTTCCCGCGCTTCAACGAGATCCAGGCCAGGCTCGCGAGCCGCGACGAGCTGCTCGCCGCCCTGTCCGCCACCGGCTACCGGCCGAGCGTGATCGAGGTCGTCAAGACGCGGCGCGACTATCAGGGCGTCTTCGGCGTGCATGTGGAGCTGGCCACCCTCTGGGTGGACCAGCGCAAATTCCACTCGATCAGCCTCGAAAGCCGCTACCTCACCGCCCTCCGCGTGCTTGCCCGCGGCATCCCCATCGGCAACGGCATCGTCGGGGGGTATGGGGAGTTTTTGGAAAGGGTGGCGCTGAACAGGATCGGGTGAGGGGACGGGGCGGCTCATCCGGGGCTCCGCAAGTGCATTGTCCTGCAAGGAGAACATCGCCCGAGATTCCTCAGGAACTCAGTGACTCCAACATCCTCAACCCGCTGCTGGTGGGGCTCAACAAGCCGGTGCAGATCGTGGGCTGAGCGCTAAGGACGGTGATATCGTCAATACGGCGGCGATTGCCGCGTATAATGCGGGACAGTAAAGTAAGGTTACACCTCCCGTTTGCGTACAATTACTGTTGAGCCGCTTTTAAGCTGAAGCCCTATTAAGGGTAATCCGTATATGGCATCCTTAGATGCTAGCGAGTCGCATCGGTAGGACTGCGGTCCAGAGCATGAAAAGACGTTATGATAAAGAAAACGCCTCAACAAAATAAGACTGCCAAGACGGGTGAATCGTCAGGTTTCTCTGACACGGAAATTCTTGGGCTTCTCTCGTCGCTTCGGCATAGGGCTGAAAAATCTAGCGACCTATCTGCCTTTTTTCCGAGCTTTGTCCCTGTTATTGACCTTGATCTACTCTCCAGTCGAAATACACAAGTAATATATGGACGCAATGGAACCGGTAAGACGCATATACTAAAATGCTTTGAGGAGATTTGTCTTCACAACTTCGCGAAATATAGGGTTCTTCCTGTATATTTTGACATGCGGATGCTTGATATAAGCCGAATTTCACCGGATCTAACTGAAGAAGACATCGTCGAGAGCTTTTTTTCGGGCTTTCTAAATGGCTGCATTGAGCAAATCGCGACTTTCGTTAAGCAGGTTGAAAATATTGATGAGCGCCACGCCGATACGTGGTCTCATCTAAAAAGCCAAGCCGTTCAAAGCAAATTCAAAGCTGCTATCAAACGCCTCCGGAAATCGCTGGATGGCCAGCGGATGCGCGAACGCATCAATGGTTATACAAAGTCCATCCGAACAAAAAATGAAACCGCAAAACAAGGTGACGCTGGAATCGCACTTTCTGCAGTTGGCGCCGATGCGAAACTTAGTGGGTCTGCGTCAGCCTCGACTTCCCGAGAGGAATTTGTCGAACTGGTGATTAAAGCAAGCCATTTCATTGACTTCGCTGAAATCAGAGAAGGACTTGATGAGTTAGTCGAGGCCCTGCAAGTAGAACAAATAGTTATTTTGATTGACGAGTGGTCTCAGATTGACACCTCAGTACAGCCCATATTTTCTGAATTGCTAAGACGGACAATTGGCACTTCTAATCGGATATCATGTAAAATTGCCGCACTTAAATTCCTTACTCAATTTACGGCAACAGTCAAAAGTCGGAGGATAGGTCTTCAGCCCGGGATAGATATTACGGAGTTAGCTGACCTAAATCATATATTTACTTTTGACTTAGACAGACGGGCAGTTCGACACTTTCTTTTATATATTCTAATAAAGCACCTTCTTGAAGAGTATGCCCTTAGCAAGTACGACTATGACTTTTACTATGACAAGAAAATTGTGATCGGCAACGTTACAAGGATATTTGAGAGATTATTTACTCACATTTTCGAATCTGCTGATGCTTTTGACTATTTTGTTCGAGCATCCGAGGGCAATCCTAGAGATTTCCTAGCGATGGTTGCTGAATGTTGCGCGACTCACGGGGCAGCCCACCTTCCTATAACTTTGAGAGCTGTCCAAGCATCTGTGATAAGTTATTTCACGACCACTAAGATCGCGAATTTTCCTGACGCATCTATCAGTTCTCTAAAGTTATTTGACAGCATTTTTATGAAATGCCTTAGCAATAAGTCAAAGATTTTCTCTGTTTCAAAGGATATTGACGCTGCAAGCGATGCCCTTAAAGACCTTTGGGCGCAACGCATAATACATTTAATTGATAACAACTATGAGTACTTCGACGTTGACGGACTGAAGGTTCGCTCTTTCGCTATATATGCTGTGGACTACGGCAAGATATTGGGGTTGCGCTCCGACAAGAAAGGTGGCGAAGCCCTCGATGGGATCGTCAACAATGCGAGGCATTTTGTAAGTGGGCTGTATGATGGCCTTAGCCACAAGGCTATTCTAGAACACATCGAGACTACTGACTCTCGCCTATCTGCAGTGAGTGAGATTTTGGGTGCAGCACCAGAAACAAAATCTGTTACTGATCAGGTAGATGTCTTGTCGCCTGAAGTCTTGTATCAGAAGATTGTCGAGATAAATGTGGACAGTATAGTTTCCGCACATGCGAATGAGCAGCGTCAGTTACGCGATGATTTCACTCAAGGGTGATTGACTATCGTTTATTATTTTCACCAGCTTTAGGGCGCAACTCTCTTTACGGGGAAGGTGTGGTCTTTGGACTTGCCAGCGGTCAAGTCCGAGACAACGCGACGGATGAGGGATGCTGGACTGAGTGAGGCGGTGGCGGTTTCGCGGGGCCGGCGAGGCTAGGCGGTAGCTAATCTTGAAAGTCGTGATCCTGCCAACACCCCTCATCCGTCGGCTTCGCCGACACCTTCTCCCACAAGGGGAGAAGGGGGCGTCGCGTGTCATCGCCACGGCTGCAATGTCTGATCCCGAACATAGGCGATGATCGTGTCGCAGACGGGGCTCATCTCTTGTAGCACCTCGTCGTTCCAGAACCGCAGGACGCGGAGGCCGAGACCGTTGAAGAATGCCGTCCGGCTCCGGTCGCTGATCGAGCCTCCATGCTGCGATCCGTCAACCTCGATGACCAGCTTCGCCTGCGCGCAGAAGAAATCGGCGATGTAGGGATCGAACGACACCTGCCGTCGGAACTTGATCCCGTCGAGTCGCCGGTCGCGCAGTTCCTCCCACAGGCGGGCCTCGGCCTCCGTCGGCTCGTGCCGCAAGGCGCGGGCGAAGGCCTTCTTGCGAGGTGGCGTGGGCCGATGCGGCATAGACGCGACCTTACCCCTTCTCCCCCTGTGGGAGAAGGTGTCGCCCTCGGACTTGGCGACGGCCAAGTCCGAGAAAAGGCGACGGTTGAGGGGGTGAGCGCCCGGTTCGCCGAAGGCGAATTGGAGGGTCCAGTGGACCCTTCCAAAGGATGCGAACGCCCGGAGCCATAGCGGAGGGCTGACGGAGTGAGGCGGTGGCGGTGGCGTGGACAGATTTCGCGCCTTCGCCGGCTCTTCTGCGCCGTCCCGCTCCTCGCAACACCCCTCATCCGTCGGCTTCGCCGACACCTTCTCCCACAAGGGGAGAAGGGGACGTCGCGCTTTTTGATCCACCCCCCTCGCCACCTCCCGCACACTCCTCCCCGCCTCAACGAAAGGAGGGCGCGGTGATCGAGTGGGAGGGAGTGGTCGAGACGAACTGGGAGAGGCTGAGGCGGGTGCTGGAGGTGCTGATGACCATGGCCGGGCTGGACCCCTGCCGCCCGTCCGGCGCGGGCGACGGCCCGGCGGCGCCTCAGGCGGCCGGCGGCCAGGGCGCGGCGCAGGGCGCCGGGGCGGCGGATGAAGGCAGGCCCACGCTCCCCCGCCGCGCCTATCGCGCGGTGCTCAGGCTCCTGCTGCCGGCCGAATCCGCCGTGCGGCGGCTGATCTTCGTGGCGGCGCGGGACGTGGTGGTGGAGGTCGGGCCGGGGCGGCCGCGGCTGGCGTTGCGGCGCAACCGCCTCTTCGTGCGCGCGGGCGCCGGCACCGGCATCGTGCTGCCGCGCGGCATGAGCATCGCCGCCTTTCGCGGCGAGGCGCCCCGGCCGCGCGCCTACGTCTTTCCGCTCCTCGATCCCTTGACGCGGCCTGGCCCGCCGCGGCCGCGGCCCGCGCGCGACGTGCCGCGCATCCTCTCTCTCGGCCCCGGCGCGCCGCCGCCCGCGCCTGTGCGCCCGCCCTGCCGACCGGGAGACCCGATCGATGCCGGCCGGCTGTTCCGGCGCATCGCGGCTTTGCGCGCGGCCCTCGACGACGTGCCGGGCCAGGCGCTGCGCTTCGCGCGCTGGCGGGCCCGCGCCGCGGCCGATGCGCAGGCCACCGCCGAGGCGCGCGCACGGCAGGCCGCCGGTGCTGCGGCCGGGCCGGCCTTGCGCTACGTGCGCCAATGGCCGTTCCGCCCCGGGCGTCCGCCCGGGCAGATCAAGCCCGGCCCGCGCCGCCTCGACATCCACTCGATGCTCGGCGACATGAGCTACTTCGCCCGCGAGGCGCTGGAGCCGGACACATCCTGACCCGCCGGGCGCATTTTGGCCCGAGCCTTTGCGTGCGCATCGTTATAGCTGTCTGGCCATAACGATGCGCCGTCTTGCGCGAAAACCCCGGACAGGCCGGCTCAGGCCGAGGCTGCGCGCAGCGCCGGCTGCGCGGCGTCTGCCAGGCAGCCCATCTCGGCGAGGCTCGCCCGCACGGCGGCGTCCAGCGGCGTCGCCGGCTCGGGCCCGATCAGCTCGACGAGGCGGCCATTGTCGAGCCGCGAGGGGTGGCGCCAGTGCGGCGCGATTTCCGCCGCCTCGCGCGGCAGGCCGCCGAACGGGGCCGCGAGCCGCATCAGCCACCATGGGAAGCGGTAGACCGGGAGCCTGCGGCCGGCGGCGCGGCGGATCGCCTCCACCATCCTCTCGCCGGTGTCGTCGTAGAGCCCCTCGAACTGCACCCGCTCGAAGGGGCGCAGCCGCGCCGGCGCCTCGACCAGCCGGGCAAAGGTTTCGGCGAGGTCGGGAAGGTAGGCCCAGCTGTGCCCCGGCCCCTTCGCCGGATTGACGATGCGGCGCAGCGGCTTGCCCGGCGCCACCATGGCCTGCGCAAACCAGCTCGATCGCACGCCGGGGCCGAAGAAGTCCCCCGCGCGCAGGATCAGCGACGGCACCTGGGGTGCCGCCTCCTCCAGCCGCTTTTCCATCGCCACGCGGATCGCGCCCTTGCGGCTCTTCGGCCGCTGCGGCGAATGCTCGCCGAGCACCGGCGTCTCAGCCGGGTCGAAATTGTAGATCGTGCCCGGCAGCACCACGCGCGCCCCCGCCGCCCTTGCCGCCGCGATCGTGTTGTCGATCATCGGCAGCACCAGCGTGTCCCAGTTGGCATAGTTCGGCGGGTTCACCGCATGCACGATGATCTCCGCGCCCGTTGCCGCTCGCACCACATCCTCGCGCCGCATCGCGTCGCCCGCGACCCACTCGACCTTCGCCGGCCCGGCCCTGCCGGCGGCCTCCAGGTTGCGCGCCAAGCCGCGCACCCGCCAGCCATGCCTCACGAGTGCTGCGTCAATGCCGCCGCCGATTCCGCCCGTCGCGCCCAGCACCAGCGCCGTCCTCTTTCCGTCCATCGGTCCTACTCCTCGGTTCATCACGATGGGCAGAAGGTGGGCTTCCGCTACATGAAAGAAAATTGCAAATTATCCAACATCTGCTAGTAATGTTTTTATGAGCCTGCCGATCTCCTGGGACGACCAGCGCATCTTCCTCGCCGTGCTCGAGGAAGGCAGCCTGTCGGCCGCCGCGCGCCGGCTCGGCCTGTCGCATCCAACGGTGCGCAGCCGCATCGAGGCGCTGGAGCGCGAGCTCGGCACGGTGCTCTTCACCCGCTCGGTGAACGGCCTGACGCCGACCGAGACCGCCGAGACGCTGCGCGATCCCGCCCGCGCCATGGCGATGGCGTCGGACCTGTTCGTCCGGCAGGCCTCGGCGCCGGACGGCGAAGTTGCCGGCATCGTGCGCATCAGCGTGCCGGAGTTCATGGGCGTTGAGGTCATCCCCGCGATGCTCGCCCGCCTGCGCACCGAGCATCCCGGCATCCGCATCGAGCTGTCGCTCTCCAACGCCCCGGCCGACCTGCTGGCGCAGGAGGTGGACGTGGCGGTGAGGACCGTGACACCGAAGCAGGAGGCGCTGGTGGCGCGCAAGGTCGCCGCGATCCCGCTCGGCCTGTTCGCCTCGCGCGCCTATATCGCCCGGCGCGGCGCACCCGCGGACGTGTCGGAGATCGCCGACCACGACATCATCGGCCCCGACCGCAACCGTGCCGACCTCGCCATCGCGGCGATCTTGGCCGAACGGCTCGGCGGCACGCTCTCGCGCGACCGCTTCGTGCTGCGCACCGACAGCCACCCGGCGCAGATCGCCGCCACCCGCGCCGGCGTCGGCATCGGCATCGCCCAGGTCCCCGTCGGCGAGAGCGACCCGAACCTCGTGCGCATTCTGCCGGAGATCGAGGTGACGGTGATCGAGACCTGGATCGTGACGCACGAAAACCTCGCCCGCGTGCCGCGCGTCCGCGCCGTGTTCGATTCGCTCGTCGACTCGTTCCTGTCGCGGGGGCTGCGCAGCTAGGGCTTTCCGGCAGCCCGTCCGGCCGCCTTCCGCCCTGCCCCTCCACACTCCGCCGCGTGGCCCAATATCTTGGTCCAGTCCTGACGCATTGTCCGCGCCGCGCGGGGGCGCTGGGACGAGGTGCGGAATGGACAGGACAGCCGTCGCGTGGATCAACGGGCTGATCGGCGTCGTGATCTTCTCGGGTTCGCTGCCGGCGACGCGCGTCGCGGTCATGCGGTTCGACCCGCTGTTCCTGACGGTCGCGCGTGCGGCGATTGCCGGCGTGCTCGCGCTCGGCCTGCTCGTCGCCTTCCGGGAGAGCCGGCCGGCCCGGCGCGACGTCGTCTCGCTGCTGGTCGTCGCGCTCGGCGTCGTCGTCGGCTTCCCGCTGCTGACGGCGCTGGCGCTGCAGCATATCACCTCGGCGCGCTCCATCGTCTTCATCGGCCTCTTGCCGCTCGCGACCGCCATCTTCGGGGTGCTGCGCGGCGGCGAGCGGCCCAAGCCCGCTTTCTGGGCCTTTTCCCTCCTCGGCAGCGCGCTGGTCGCCGGTTTCGCGCTGTCGCAGGGCGTGGCCGCCTCGCCGGTCGGCGACGCGCTGATGCTGGCGGCGGTCGTCGTCTGCGGGCTCGGCTATGCCGAGGGCGCGCGGCTGTCGCGCACGCTGGGCGGGTGGCAGGTCATCTCCTGGGCGCTGGTCCTGTCGCTGCCGGTCATGGCGGCGCTCGCCGCACTCACCATGCCGGCGAGCCTCGCCGGCATCGGGGCACCGGCCTGGATCGGGCTTGCCTATGTCTCGCTGTTCTCGATGCTGATCGGCTTCATCTTCTGGTATCGCGGCCTCGCCCAGGGCGGCATCGCCACGGTCGGGCAACTGCAGCTGCTGCAGCCCTTCTTCGGCCTTGCGCTCGCCGCCACGCTGCTCGGCGAGAGCGTGACACCGGCGATGCTCGCCGTTACGGTCGCCGTCATCGCCTGCGTCGCGGGCGCGCGCAGATTCGCCAGATAGGAGCCCTCGCCATGTATGTGCCTCCAGCCTTCCGCGAAGACGATCCCGCCGAACTGAAGCGGATCATCCGCGCCGCGCGCCTGTCGACGCTGGTGACGGCGACGCCGGAAGGGCTCGTGGCGACGCCCCTGCCGCTGTTTCTCGAGGAGGGCGGCGATGGGCAGATCGTCCTGCACGGCCATCTCGCCAAGGCCAACCCGCAGTGGAAGCTGCCGGCCATCGGCGAGGCAATGGTCATTTTCTCCGGGCCGGACGCCTATGTCACCCCCTCCTGGTACGAGGCCAAGCGCGAGCACGGCAAGGTGGTGCCCACGTGGAACTACGTCGCGGTGCACGCCTACGGGCCCGCCGAGTTCTACGAGGATGACGCGCGCCTGCTCGACGTGGTGCGCCGCCTGACCGACCTGCACGAGACCGGCCGCGCGACGCCCTGGGCGGTCGCGGATGCGCCGGAGCCGTTCGTGAGGGCGCAGCTCAAGGGCATCGTCGGCGTGCGGCTGCCGATCACCCGGCTCGAAGGCAAGCGTAAGATGAGCCAGAACCGCAGCGCGGCGGACCGCGACGGCGTCGCCGCCGGCCTGCTCGCCAGCGATCGCGCATCCGACCGCGAGGCCGGCGCGCTGGTTCCGCGCGAGGGATAGCGGCACCGCCACTGCCGTCACATGCGTGTCATATAGCGATGGTATCTGCTCATATATCCGGATACTTGGATATATGGACACAAAATCATCCCTCGCCGCCCTTGCCGCCCTCGGTCAGGAAACCCGGCTCGACATCTTCCGGCTGCTGGTGCGCGCGGGCACCGATGGTGTGCCGGCCGGCGAGATCGCGGAACGGCTCGGCGCGGTTCAAAACACGGTCTCGGCGCATCTGAAGGTCTTGGCGCAGGCCGGGCTGGTCCGTCCCGGGCGCGACGGGCGGACGGTGCGCTACACGGCCGACATGACCGGATTCCGCGACCTGCTTGCATATCTGATGGAAGACTGCTGCGAGGGCCGGCCCGAACTCTGCCGGCCGGTCATCGACGCCGTCACGTGCCGCTGCTGAGAGGTTTTGGCCCGCGCAGCCGGGCCGGGAGGACAACAAGATGAGCGACCAGATCTACAACGTATTGTTCCTGTGCACCGGCAACTCGGCCCGGTCGATCCTTGCCGAGGCGATCTTGAACCGGGTCGGCCAGGGCCGCTTCCGCGCCTTCTCCGCCGGCTCGCAGCCAAAGGGCGTGGTCCACCCCTACGCGCTGCAACTGCTGAAGAGCCTCAACCACGACACGTCCTTCGCCCGCTCCAAAAACTGGGAGGAGTTCGCGGTGCCGGATGCGCCGGTGATGGATTTCGTCTTCACCGTCTGCGACAACGCGGCCAACGAGGCCTGCCCGGTGTGGCCGGGCCAGCCGATGACGGCGCATTGGGGCGTGCCGGACCCGGCGGCAGTCGAAGGCACAGAGGCCGAGAAGCACCTCGCCTTCGCCGACGCCTACCGCATGCTCAACAACCGCATCTCGCTCTTCGTCTCGCTGCCGCTGAAATCGCTCGACCGGCTGACGCTGCAAGGGCGCCTCCGCGAGATCGGCCGCGACCTGCCGAAGGCAGGATGAGGATGGGCATCGATCTTCCGCGTCGGCTCGTGGCCGAGGCGCTAGGCACGGGCATCCTGGTGGCGACCGTGGTCGGCTCCGGAATTATGGCCGACAGGCTGACCGACGACGTCGCCCTGGCGCTTCTCGGCAACACGCTGCCGACCGGCGCGATCCTGGTCGTGTTGATCACCATCCTCGGGCCGCTGTCCGGCGCGCATTTCAATCCGGCCGTGACGCTGGTCTTCGCGCTGCGGCGTGAGATCGGGGCGAACGCGGCCGGCGCCTACGTCGCGGCCCAGGTGATCGGCGGCATCGTCGGCACGCTCGTCGCCCATGCCATGTTCGAGCTGCCGATCTGGCAGGCGTCGGCGACGGTGAGAACCGGGTCGGCCCAGTGGCTCGCAGAGGCGGTCGCGGCCTTCGGCCTGGTGTTCACCATCCTGGCCGGCCTGCGCTTCCGTTCCGATGCGATTCCGTGGCTGGTCGGCCTCTACATCACCGCGGCCTACTGGTTCACCGCCTCTACATCCTTCGCCAATCCGGCCGTCGCCATCGCGCGCGCCTTCACCGACACCTTCGCCGGCATCCGCCCGGCCGACCTGCCGGGCTTCATTGCCGCCGAGTTCGCGGGAGCGGTGCTGGCCATGCTGGTGGCCGGCTGGCTGCTTGCCACCCCCCGAAACGCCCTCGAGACGAGACCCGCCGAATGACCGTCACCATCTACCACAATCCCGACTGCGGCACCTCGCGCAACACGCTGGCGATGATCCGCCAGTCCGGCGAGGAGCCGGTGGTCATCGAATATCTGAAGACGCCGCCGTCGCGAGCGCGGCTGGTGGAACTGATCGGCGCGATGGGCATCACGCCCCGCGCGCTGCTGCGCGAAAAGGGCACGCCCTATTCGGAACTCGGCCTGGCCGACCCGAAATGGAGCGACGACGAATTGATCGACATGATGCTGGCGCATCCGATCCTGATCAACCGGCCGATCGTCGAAACCCCGCTCGGCACCAGACTGTGCCGGCCTTCCGAAGCCGTGCTCGACATCCTCCCCAATCCGGACATCGGCCCGTTCGTCAAGGAGGACGGCGAGGTGGTGATCGACGCCGGCGGACGAAGGGTATCGTAGCGCCGCATCGCCGAGGCTATTTGCAGTCGCGCGGGAACGAGAAGGCTGCCCCCGCATTCTCGTCATGAAACCGAAGGAGGGCCGGACATGTTCGATCCAGAACTCTGGCTCCGTATCATCTGCTCGATGATTGCGACCACCGTGCTACTCGGCATCGGTGCAGTTGCCGTGCTGTCCACTCCCGCGCTGAAAGACACCGCACCCAGCCTCTTGCCTTGGGTGGCGGTGGCAAGCGTCGTGCTGGCGCCCTTCGCCGGCAATCTGATCGCGCCGCGCCTACGTATCCGCCACTGGGGCCGGGAGCGCTGGAAGCGGGGCGACGCGATCTCCGGCTGAGGTCTACTTCTCCGGCGAACTCACGTCTCCAAAGAGCAGCACGGCAGTGAAGAAGGCGAACGCGGCAAGAACGCCGGTGATGACGATTGCGGTATCGGTGGGCATGTGATCCTCCATCGGTTGATGGAAGATCGATAGCCTGCCCGGAAGCCTTCGCCTTGACCGAAATCAACCGACGGCAGAGGCCTTCGTCTCAGGCCGCGAAGCGAGTCGCCTCGGCGCCGTAATAGTTGATGTAGCGCTCGGAGATCCGCTCCACCGGCAAGATGACGAAGACGTCCGTCGTGCCGAAATCGCGGTCGACCACGCAGCCCTCGCCGAAGCGGGCGCCGAGCCTCAGATAGCCCTTGATCAGCGGCGGCATGGCCAGCAGCGCGGCTTTCGGATTGACCGCCTCTACGGGCATCAGATCCATGGTGTGGAACCGCGCCGGAACCGCCCGCGTATGCCAGTCCGCATCGGCCGCGCAATGATGCGCCAGGAAGGACAGCGCCTCGGCATGCGCGGCCGGAATAACGCCCGGGAAGGAGGCACAGCCGGTCATGACGTCGACATTGTGCCGCCGCGCATAGGCCCACACGCCCTGCCAGAGCAGTTCGACCGTGCGCTTGGTGCGATATTCGGGCAGCACGCAGGAGCGGCCGAGCTCCAGGAAGCGGCGGCCGGGATGCCGCGCCACCAGCACGTCCAGCTCGAACTCGCCGGAGGAATAGAAGCCGCCGGTCGCCGAAGCCACGTCCTGCCGCAGCAGCCGGTAGGTGCCGACGATCTGGTGGTGATCCGGCCCGTTGATGGCGGTGTCGAAGACGACGAGATGGTCGCAGATCGCGTCGAAACGGTCCGCGTCCAGCGCCTCAAGCTCGTGGACATAATCACGCTTGGCGCCCAGCTCGTCGTAGAAGACCCGGAAGCGCACCTCCTGCGCGGCCGCGATCTCCGAGGAATTGCGGGCCAGCCGCACCTCGAGCGGGCCGATCCGGCCGAGAAGCGCCCCGGCGGGAATCACCGCCTCTGCCGCCGGCCTTGCCGGGGAAAGCGGAAAAGTGGTGCGCGCGCGCTCCAGCGTCGTGTGCATCGCCTGTCCTCCGAATGCCACCGTCGCATGCGGCATACAGTTCTCCTGCAACAGGACCATGACGGAACGGTGTCGGCAAGATGGACTGTGGAAAGACCGGCCTCAGGCGGCGGCCGCCTGGCCTTCGATCGCCTCGACCAGCTTCGCCGGATCCAGCGGCTTGGTGACGAATCCGGAGGCGCCGTGGGCGAGCACGCCGTGGCGGGTTGCCTCCTGGCTGTCGGCGGACAGCACCACGATCGGAATGGGCACCAGGCCCTTCTCGTCCTCGAACTTGCGAGATCAGGGCGATGGCGTCGAGCCCGTCCATCACCGGCATGTGCAGGTCCATCAGCACTGCGTCGTAGCGGCGCACGCTGGCGGTCTCGATCACCGCGTCGACGGCAGCCCTGCCATTGGTGACGACGTCGACCGAATGGCCGGCCTTCTGCAGCGCGACCCGGGCCAGGAGCGCATTGATCTCGTTGTCCTCGGCGAGCAGCACGTGCAGGCGGCCGCTGGCCGAGGGGCGGCGGCCAGCCGGCCCGGTCGCGCTGGCGGCTCCGCCCGACGTCGTAATCTCGCGCTGGAGAAGCAGGCGCACCAGGGTCTCGCCACGCACCGGCCGGGCGAGGAAGGTCTCGTAGCCGTTGGCGCGGAATTCTGCCAGGCGGCCGCGGTCGGTCGGTGCGATGAGCGTAAGCGCGGCGATCTCCCGGTCGACGCCGCCGCGAACCTTCGCCAGCATCCTGCCATCGCTGCTTTCGAGCGCCGCGTCGATGAGCACGGCGCGGGCATCGCTTTCGCGCAGGCGCTCGATCGTCTCCTCCGGCGTGCGGGCGATCGCCGCCGAGCCGCCATGCGCACGCATGGTGAGGGCGATCGCCTCCGCCTCGATGATGTTGTGGGAGAAGACCACCACGCCGAAGCCCGCAAGCGCCCGCGACGGCTGCGCCTCCGCCTCGGTCTCGGCCGGCGCGGGCACGTCGAGCGTGAAGACGGAGCCCTCGCCCTCGGTGCTCTCGACCGTGATCTTGCCGCCCATCGCCTCGGCGATGCGGCGCGAGATCGCCAGCCCGAGGCCCGCGCCGCCATGCCGCCGCGTCGAGGTGCCGTCGGCCTGCTCGAACTCGCGGAAGATGCGCTCCAGGTCCTCCTTGCGCAGACCCGGCCCGGTATCGGCGACCGCGAAGGCGATCCGCCGCGCAGCACCTGCTCCCGACGTGGTCACCGAAACCAGCACGCCGCCGTCGTCGGTGAACTTGATCGCATTGCCGATGAGGTTGAGCAGCACCTGGCGCAGGCGACCGGGGTCGGCGAGGAACTGCGCCGGCACGTCGGGCGAGACATGACAGCCGAGCCCGACGTTCTTGCTGTAGGCACGCGCCGCGAGCAGCTCGACGACGTTCTCCACCAGCTCGCGCGCCGAGGTCGGCAGCGGTTCGAGCTCGAAACGCCCGGCCTCGATCTTGGAGAAGTCGAGCAGGTCGTCGATCAGGGCGAGCAGGGCCGATGCCGAGGTGGAGACGGCGCCGACATAGGTCTGCTGTTCGGGCGTGAGCTCGGTGTCGGCGAGCAGCTTTGCCATGCCCATGATGCCGTTCATCGGCGTGCGGATCTCGTGGCTGACCGTGGCGAGGAACTGCGACTTGGCGCGGCTCGCATCCTCCGCGCGGGCCTTGGCCGCCGACATCGACTTTTCGGCCCGCTTGCGGGCGGTGATGTCGCGGGCGATCGCGCGGTGCGAGACCGCGCCGTTCGACTTGTCGCGCACCGACAGCTCAATCCAGGAGAACCAGCGGGTGCCGCCGCCGGTGTGGATCGGGACGTCGGTGGAGCTCAGGCACTCGCCGTCGGCGAAGGCCGCGTCGGGCACCAGCCCGACCTCGATGCCGAGCTCGGCGAGGGTGCGGCCGGCGAGATTGCGCGGGCTGGTGCCGACCAGGCCGGCGAAGACGGAATTGACGTAGACGATGCGGCCGGCGCGGTCGCGATGCACCACGAGGTCGCCGAGCGCGTCGATCAGGCCGTGGAAGCGCTCCTCGCTCTCCTGCATCTCCCACATGCGGTCGGCGAGAGTCTCGATCTCGGCATGGGTGCGCGCGGCGGCGTCGCGTTCCCTCGCACGGCTGCGCTGGAACTGGATCTGGGCCCAGCGCGCCACGGCCAGGCCGGCCAGGCCGGCGCAGACGAGCGCGATCGCGAGGAACAGCGGGCCGCCGGTGAGACGCGAGACGAAGCCGAGCACGGTCACGCAGGCGCTGATCGTGACCAGCAGCCTGAACGCGAGACGGCCGCTCGCGCCCTTCGGGGACACAGGTCCCGCGGAAGGTTCGTCGGCTTTCGGTTCCTGCCCCATCGTCATGCGCCGGACCGTAGCCCGGCAGCGATGGAGAAAGGTTTGGACCGAACGCTAAGATTTTAGCGACAGGCCCGGAAAGCCTGAGGGAAGGCTACTTTGCGTCCGCCATGTCGATCACCACGCGGCCGCGGATGCGGCCGTCGATGATCGCCTTCGCCGCGTCAATGATGCCGTCGAAGCCAATCCGGGTGGAGATGGCCGACAGTTTGGCGTGGTCGAGATCGGTGCCGATGCGCTTCCAAGCCTCCAGACGCAGCGCCTTCGGCGCCATGACCGAATCGATGCCGAGGAGGGAAACGCCGCGCAGGATGAAAGGCGCGACGCTCGTCGGAAGGTCCATGCCCTGCGCCAGGCCGCAGGCCGCGATGGCGCCGCCATAGGAGGTCATCGAGAGGACGTTGGCGAGCGTGTGGCTGCCGACGGCGTCGACGCCGCCCGCCCAGCGCTCCTTGGCGAGCGGCTTGGCCGGTCCGGACAGCTCGTCGCGCGAGATGATCTCGGCCGCGCCGAGTTCCTTCAGATAGGCTTCCTCGGAGACGCGGCCGGTCGAGGCGATGACGTGGTAGCCGAGCTTGGACAGGATGGCGATCGCGACCGAGCCGACGCCGCCGGCCGCGCCCGTCACCACGATCGGGCCGCGGTCGGGCGTGATGCCGTGGCGCTCTAGCGCCATCACCGACAGCATGGCGGTGTAGCCGGCGGTGCCGACCGACATCGCGTCGAAGACGCTCATGCCGGCCGGAAGCGGCACCAGCCAGTCGCCCTTGACGCGCGAGCGGCCGGCATAGGCCCCGTGATGCGTCTCGCCGGTGCCCCAACCGTTGAGGATCACCTTGTCCCCGGCCTTCCAGTCGGGATGCGAGGAGGAAAGCACCGTGCCGGCGAAGTCGATGCCGGGCACCAGCGGGAAGCGGCGCACGACCGGCGACTTGCCGGTGATCGCGAGGCCGTCCTTGTAGTTGACGGTCGAGGCCTCGACCGCGATGGTCACGTCGCCGTCCATCAGGTCCGCCTCGGTCAGCTCTGTCACCGCAACGGACTGCCGCTTCTCCTCGTCGCGCGAGATGAGGATGGCCTTGAAACGATCGGTCATTGTCTAATTCCTCCGGATGTCGTGGCGATCTTGCGTGTTGAGGACCGGCGTTTCAAGCGCCGTCGGGCGGGTTGCGGCCTGCGGGACGGCGGCGCCAGTCGAGGAGTTCCTGCAGCACCACAAGCGCGGCACCGACCGAGATGAAGGCGTCGGCCAGGTTGAAGACGGCAAACGACCAGGTCTGCGTATGGAACAGGATGTAGTCGACCACATAGCCGAGGGTCGAGCGGTCGATGATGTTGCCGAGCGCACCGCCGACGATCAGCGCGAAGCCGGTGCGCGCCAGGTGCTGGTGCGGCTCGGCCTTGGCGGCCAGCCACACAATGAACAGCATCACCGCGCCGGTCAGTATGACCATGACCGTGTCGTCGAGGCCGGACAGGAACGAGAAGGCGATGCCGGTGTTGCGCGTGTGGTAGAGCGACAGCATCGGCATCACGTCGATCCGCTCGTAAAGCTCCATGTTCGCGACGACCAGCCGTTTGATCCACTGGTCCAGCCCGGCAGCCGCGAGGGCGACGAGTGCGTAGATCGCAAGGATACGCTTCGACATCAGCGGGTAACGACCTTCAAGGCTTCGCGGCGGATTTCGAACAGCATGACGCCGGTCGCAACCGCAAGGTTGAGCGAATCCGCCCGTCCCGCCTGCGGGATCAGGACCAGCCGGTCGCAGGCGGACGCCAGCGTCTCGGGCAGCCCCTGCTGCTCGTTGCCCATCAAAAGGACGACGGGCTTGCCCGCATAGGGAACCGTCCGGTAGTCGATCGCACCCTTGAGATGGGTGCCGACGACGAGGCCGCCGAAGCCCTTCCGCCAGGCGAGGAATTCCTGCTCGCTCGCCTTGGCGACCGGCACTGCGAACACCGACCCCATCGTCGCCCGCACCGTCTCGACCGAGAACGGGTCGGTCGTGTCGCCGACCAGGATGACGCCCTTCGCGCCCACCGCGTCGGCGGTGCGGATCACCGTGCCGAGATTGCCCGGATCGCGTACCCGGTCGAGCGCAACCCAGACATCGCCGGCGGCTGGGCGAACTTCCGAAAGCGGCTTCCAGCGCTGGCGGAAGACGCCCACCACCATCTGCGGATTGTCGCGGCGGGTGATCGCTGCCAGCACCTTCTCGGTCACTTCCAGCACCAGCCCGCCGGCCGCGACGGTGCGCGCGGCGACCTTCTCGACGGCCGGATTGCCCTTGGCGGACTTGGCGAAGACCAGCGTCTCGATGGTCCAGCCGAGGTCGAGCGCGTCGATGACGAGCTTCAGCCCCTCGGCCATGAAGACGTTGCGCTGGTCGCGGAATTTCTTCAACGCGAGCGACTTGATGTCCTTGACGATCGGGTTGGCGAGGCTGGTGACCTCCTTCACCTGCCCGACGGCGCGCCTTTCGGTCATTTGGCTACCCATCGCGAGAAGAGGGAGGTGGAGAGCGCCCGGCCGGCGGACTTCTCCCGTATGATCAGTTCGCCGGATTCGACCGTGCCGCCCATGCCTGCGAAAATATCGCGCATCAGCGCGTGGATGGCGAAGAACGAGGCGCGGATCGAATAGGCGGTCAGCACGACGGCCAACGGCTTTGGCGTCAGGATCTGTCGGCAGAGGTCGGCCATCGCGGGCAGGTCCTCGAACAGTTGCCAGACCTCGCCCTTGGGGCCGCGGCCATAGGCCGGCGGATCGAACAGGATGATGTCGTAGCGGCTGTCGCGACGGGCCTCGCGCTCGACGAACTTCATCGCGTCGTCGCAGATCCAGCGGATCGGCCTGTCCGACAGCCGCGCGATCTCCTGATTCTCACGCGCCCAGCCGATCGCCTTCTTCGACGCGTCGACATGGGTGACCTCGGCGCCGGCTCGCGCGGCGACGAGGGAGGCGAGCCCCGTATAGCCGAACAGGTTCAGCACCTTCACCGGCCGGTTCGCGCCGCGGATCAGCCCCTCCATGTGGCTCCAGTGCGGAGCCTGCTCGGGGAACACGCCGACATGGCGGAAGGAGGTGAAACGGCCGAGGTAGGAGATGCCGTCATGCGTCATCGGCCAGGTCTCGCCAAGCGGCTGCTTCGGGAAGCGCCAGCGACCGATGCCCTCCTCGTCGGTGTCACCGGTGAAGACCGCGTCGACATTCGCCCAGTCGCGCTCGGGCAGCGCGCGGCGCCAGATCGCCTGCCCCTCGGGGCGCACGATCCGGTAGGGACCATATTGCTCCAGCTTCTCGCCGTCGCCGGAATCGAGCAGCGCATAGTCGGCATTGGGAAGAACTTCGAGGATCAGCGGCAGGTTTTCCGCCGGCAACACGCCCGGCCGACGCGGCACAGGCTGGCGCGGCGCGACGGGCGCCTGGGCGGAAGCCTGCCTCGGCTGCGCGGCCTCGGCGTGGCCGGATTTCGGTCTCGGAGCAGCACCGCCCGGCAGCGGCCGGAACGGCGTCTGCGCCGGCTGTCCCGGTCTTGCCTTCGAAGGCCGACGTTTGTCGCGCGGCGGTTTCAAACCTGATCCATCGTCCCGTGGAGTTCGCGGCTTCTGCCACAGCAAGGGGGGAGGCTGCAACCACGCGCCCGGAAAGCCCGCCTCAGAGCCTCGGCGTCACGCCCGGCCGATCTTCTCGTAGACGGCGATCCCCGCCGCCAAATCTTCCAGCGCCGCGCCGACGGACTTGAACAGCGTGATCTCATCAGGCGCGCCGCGACCCGCCTTCTCGCCGCGCGCGAGCTCGTGCAGATCGGCGACGATGCCACCTTCCGCCAGAACGCCGGATGCGAGCGGCTGGACGATGTCGCCCGCCTCCTTGGTCGCGCCTGCACGGGTGTCGACATAGACCCGCGCGCGGCGGATCGCGTCGTCGTCCGCCTCGCGCATCGTCGGCGTGAAACCGCCAACGAGATCGACATGCGCGCCGGGCGACAGCAACGCGCCTTTGATCAAGGGCTCCGTGGAGATGGTCGCCGCCGAGACGATGTCGGCCCAGCCGAGCGCCTCGTCCAGGTCGCGGGCGACCGAGGCGTTCAGCCCCGATTTTCCGAGATCGGCGGCGGTCGCCTCGGCATTGGCGGCAGTGCGGTTCCAGATGCGGATGTCGGTGATCGGCCGGACGGCCGAATGTGCCCTGGCGAGGAAGCGCGACAGGGCGCCGGCGCCGACGATCAGCAGCTTCGAGGCATCCTCGCGGGCAAGATAGGTCGCCGCCAGCGCCGACGCGCAGGCGGTGCGCCACTGGGTGAGCCGCTGGCCGTCGATGAGCGCCTGCGGTTCGCCAGTCCTGGCGTCGAGCAGCAGGTAGAGCCCCATCACGGCCGGCTTGCCGATGGCATTGTTGTCGGGCGAGACGGTGACGATCTTCACACCGATGTGGCCGCCATCCGAGGTGCCCGCGCGGACAAGGTCGCTCCAGGCGGGCATCAAGAGCAGCGTCGGGTTTGTCCCATCGGGACGCTCGATCGTATGGTGGTGGCGGACGGGCTGCACCGCGCCGTCGCGAAACGCGGTGCGCAGCGTCTCGACCAGAGGGGCGAAATCGAGGGCGCGGTCGACATCTGCGGCCGAGATCATGCGCACGTGGGAACTCTCCGGAAAAAGGTCAGTGCCGGGTCGCCGGGACCGTGCCGGCGGAAGGAGCCACGGGCGCCGGGGGCACAGGCTTGCGGTCGCTGATCTCCCGCATCAGCGACTGGACCTCGCGCGTCTTGTTGCGCGCCTCCTTGCGGTAGCGGCCCTGCTTCCACCAGGTTGCGAAACTGCCGAGGACGAGGCCGACGCCCAGCGCGAGGAAGAGCATCACGAACAGGGGAAGCTGGAGCGTGAGAGCCGGATTGCCGGGATTGAACGGGTCGAGCGTGAAGGCGACCGACATGCGGTTGGCGACCGCCAGCGCGATGAGGATAACCGCAAGCGATACGAGCACGACGACGAGAATAACGCGGTTCAGCATGGTCTGCCTGACATAACTGGGAGGATGCCGGCGTCAATCCTCGATATTGAGGCGCTCGCGCAGTTCCTTGCCGGTCTTGAAGAAAGGCACCCACTTCTCCTCGACCTCGACGGATTCGCCGGTGCGGGGGTTACGGCCGGTGCGCGCGGGCCGGTTCTTGACCGAAAACGCGCCGAAACCGCGCAGCTCGACCCGGCTGCCCGACGCCAGTGCATCGGTGATCTCCTCGAAGATCGCATTCACGATGTTCTCGACGTCCCTGAGGAAGAGATGCGGGTTGCGATTGGCGATGAGCTGGACCAGTTCGGACTTGATCATGCGACTGCTTCCCCCTTCGAAAACTCACGACTGCAAAGGAACGATGCTTGAAAATCCGTCACTTAGTCCGAGACGGCCGCTGATTTAGGGTGCCAGAGCGACAGCATACCGTCAAGAAAGATGCGGTCGGCGCCGATCTTCTCCAGGAGATCCGCGTCGACACTGGGAATGCCCAGCAAAGCGGCGATGCGCTGGCCGAGGGCGCTGGACAGGAAGAAGTCGGTGGTCGACCTGCGCGGCTTCCACTCGACGATGTCGAGCCCGGAATCGACGCCCTTGGTGACCAGCCAGTCCTTGGCCTTTTCCTCGCCGCCGAGCTCGTCGACCAGCTTGTTCGCCAACGCCTGGCGGCCGGTGAAGATGGAGCCGTCGGCAAGCGACAGGACCTCGTCGCGCGAGAGCGGCCGGCGCTCGTCCACGAGGCCGACGAACCAGTCGTAGGAATCCATGATCATCGAGCGCAGCATCGCCCTCTCCTCGTCCGTCGTGACGTTGAAGGGCGAGGGCTCGGCCTTGAGCGGCGAGGATTTCACCTCGTCGAGCGTGATGCCGATCTTGTCCATCAGGCCGGTGAAGTTGGGGAACTGGACCAGCACGCCGATCGAACCGACGATGGACGACTGGCGGGCCACGATGTGGTCGGATGCGCTGGCGATCATGTAGCCGGCGGAGGCCGCCAGCGTGCCCACCTGGGCGACGGTGGGCTTGGCGGCGGCGAGCTTGCGGACCGCCTCGTAGATCGCCTCGCCGCCGGCGGTCGTGCCGCCGGGCGAGTCGATCGACAGGATCACGCCCTTGACGCTGTCGGACTCGGCAACGTCCTTCAGGCGCTTCAGCAGTTCCTCGTCCTCGGTGATGGTGCCCTCGATCTTGACCTTGGCGATGTGGGCGACCGCGGCGCCGCCGAGGCTGTCGCGCATCGCCCAGCCGGTCGAAGCGGCGATGGCCGCGGCGGCGATCAGGATCGCCGCGACGCGCCAGAACGTCAGCTTGCGCCGCAGGCGGCGGCGATCAATCATCTCGTCGGCTCTCAGGGCCATGTCAGTCTCGCTCCGGGCGGTTGCGCTCGTCTGTCGATGAGCGTTTCTAGAACAACGCGCGGCGGGTCGCCACCCCGATCCGGGGAGGCATCGTGTTGACGCAACGCACAATTTGCCTCTCGCAACTGCGTTAGGGTAGTATAACCCCTGTCATTTCATCCAAAAATAACCATATTGGAATGTAAGAGGCAGTTAGAGTTCCGCCGTCGGAAAGCGGACCTATTTCCATGTGCGTTGGGGCAGCGCACAATCAAGCGAAGCCGGAGTATTGACCGCAGGATGACGGCAGCCAAGGCAACAGGTATGGAAAGCGCCGAAACGCGCGCGCTGACGCCTACCGTGCGAACGGACGAGGTGTTCGCCCGCGCGCAGCGTCATTCGCGCCTGGTCCGGTGGTTGAAGGTCTGGCTGCCCGGCCTCGCAGTGGCCGGGGTGGTTGGCTTCATCGGCTGGTCCTATCTGTCGATTCCCACCGTGGCGGGGATCGACATCGAGGGCGCCGCCATCAGCGACGGCAAGCTCGTGATGGCCAATCCGAAGCTCGACGGCTTCACCAGGGACAAGCTGCCCTACACGATGACGGCCCTGCGCGCGGTGCAGGACCTCGGCAACACCAGCGTCATCCATCTCGAGGGCATCGACGCGAAGCTGCCGGTGGATCCGAAGAACACGGCCAAGGTCGTCGCGAAGAGCGGCGTCTACGACAACGGCAACAACACGCTGGTGATCGACAGCCCGATGACGGTGACGACCACCGACGGCATGACGGCCAACCTGAATTCGGCTAATCTGGACATGAACGCCGGCACGATGTCGACGGCTGATCCGGTCGAGATCCTGCTGAACGGGTCGAAGATCAATGCGCTGTCGATGAACATGACCGACAACGGCCGCGTGATCGTGTTCGAGAACCGCGTGCGCGTCGACATCGAACCCAGCAAGAAATCAGGTGAGGCGGCGAGCGGGGGCAGCAATGCATACAACTAGGCTTCTGGCCGGCCTCTGCGCCGGCCTCGCGCTCTTGACGACCGGCGCGCTGGCGCAGGAGCGGACGGGCAACTTCTCCGGCCTCCAGCTCCAGGGCGACAAGCCGATCCAGATCGAGAGCGACAAGCTCGAGGTGCGCGACACCGAGAGCATCGCCATCTTCACCGGCAATGTCAGCGTCGTGCAGGGCGACACGCTGCTGAAGTCGGGCAAGATGACCGTGCATTACAAGAAGAAGGAAGGCGCAGAGGCGTCGTCCACCACGATGTCTGGCGGCAGCAACATCGAGCGGATGGAAGTCGACGGCAAGGTCTATGTGAAGACGAAGACCCAGGTCGCGACCGGCGATCGCGGCACGTTCGACATGGCCACCGAGATCATGACGCTTACCGGCAGCGAGGTCGTCCTCACCGAAGGGCAGAACGTGATCGTCGGCTGCAAGCTGACCGTCGAGATGAAGTCCGGTGCGGCGAAGCTGGATGGCTGCGGCAGCGGCTCGGGACGCGTCAAGATGCTGCTCACACCCGAGAAGCAGGGTCAGTAGCGCTTGAATTCGATGCCGGACCCGAAAAAGGGCGTGAAGGCCGCAGCCGAGGCGCGGCCCACGATCGCCTCCGACAATGCGCACGCCAAAGGCACGCTCATCGCGCGCGGACTGACCAAGAGCTACAAGGGCCGCGACGTGGTGCGCGGCGTCTCGATTGGCGTGCGTGCCGGCGAGGCGGTAGGGCTTCTCGGTCCCAACGGCGCGGGCAAGACGACCTGCTTCTACATGGTCACGGGTCTGGTGCCGGTCGACAAGGGCACGATCGAGCTGGACGGTTTCGACGTCACGAGTATGCCGATGTATCGCCGTGCAAGGCTCGGCATCGGCTACCTGCCGCAGGAAGCGTCGATCTTCCGCGGCCTGAGCGTCGAGAACAACATCCGCGCCGTGCTGGAAGTCGTCGAGAAGAACAAGGCGGAGCGCGAGCGGTCGCTCGACGCCCTGCTCGAGGAGTTCCACATCTCGCATCTGCGCAAGTCGCCCTCCATCGCGCTGTCAGGCGGCGAGAGGCGGCGGCTCGAGATCGCGCGGGCGCTCGCCAGCCGGCCGACCTTCATGCTGCTCGACGAGCCCTTCGCGGGCATCGACCCGATCGCGGTGGCGGACATCCAGCAGCTCGTGCGGCACCTGACCAGCCGGGGCATCGGCGTGCTGATCACCGACCACAATGTCCGCGAGACGCTGGGCCTCATCGACCGCGCCTACATCCTGCATGCGGGCGAAGTGCTGACCCACGGCCGTGCCTCCGACATCATCAACAACCCGGATGTGCGCCGACTTTACCTCGGCGAGAGCTTTACCCTTTAGGAAGGTCGGGCTGTTAGCCTTGACAAGCAAGAGCCGGGCCAGTTTCATTGCCTGGTAGATCCGGGCCGGGCGGAGTGTCGAGGTCCGGACGAGGGTGGGATCGAGTCCGGTAGATGGCGTTAGCAGCCAAGCTTCAGATGCGACAGTCGCAGGCGCTCGTCATGACGCCGCAGCTGATGCAGTCGATCCGTCTGCTGCAATACACCCACACCGAGCTGGAACGCTTCATCGACGAGGAGATCGAGCGCAATCCCTTGCTCGAACGCGTGACGGAGGAGGCGTCGGGCGGCGAGGATGGGCCGGAGGCCGCGCACCGTCCGGACGAGCCTTCGCCCGACTGGCTGGAGCCGGAGCTCGAATGGAGCGCCGAGGCCATTTCCGACAAGCTCGACAGCACGCTGGAGAACGTCTTCCCCGACGAGCCCGGCGCGACCGACCGCCTGGGTCCCGACCTCGCCGCACAGTGGAAGTCCAACAACAGCGGCAAGCAGCCGCCGAGCGAGGGTTTCGACCTGGACGCGGTCGCCGCCCGCCCGGTGACACTCAGGGACCATATCGCGGAGCAGATTTCCTTCGCCTTCGTCGATCCGGTCGATCGGATGATCGCCGCAGATCTTGCCGATTCGCTCGATGAAGCGGGCTACTTCCGCGGCGACGTTGCGGAAACCGCCGAGCGGCTCGACATCGCGGCCAGGGTGGTCGAGCGCGTGCTCGGCGTGTGCCAGACCTTCGATCCGGTGGGCATCTTCGGCCGCGATCTCGCCGAATGCCTGTCGCTGCAACTGCGCGCGCGCGACAGGCTCGATCCGGCCATGGCGAAGCTGCTGGCGCATCTCGAACTCCTTGCCCGGCGCGACTTCCAGGCGCTGCGCCGCATCTGCGGCGTCGATGAGGAGGACCTGATCGACATGCTGGCGGAGATCCGGGCGCTCGATCCCAAACCCGGGCTCGCCTTTTCCACAGGGCCGACCACCAGCATCATCGCCGACGTGATCGTGAAGGCAGCGCCCGACGGCAGCTGGACGATCGAGCTCAACCCGGAAACCCTGCCTCGCGTGCTGGTCGACCAGGCCTATTACACACGGGTGAACGCGACGGCGCGCAACGCCGGCGAGAAGGATTTTCTGGCCGATTGCCTGCAGAATGCCAACTGGCTGACCCGCAGCTTGGATCAGCGGGCCAAGACCATCCTCAAGGTCACGGCCGAGATCGTGCGCCAGCAGGACGGGTTCCTCGCGCATGGCGTCAGCCACCTGCGGCCGCTGAACCTGCGCACGGTCGCCGACGCCATCGGCATGCACGAATCGACCGTGTCTCGAGTGACCTCGAACAAATACATGCTGACCCCGCGCGGCGTGTTCGAACTGCGCTACTTCTTCACCGCCTCGATCGCGTCGGCCGAGGGGGGGCGACGCGCATTCGTCCGAGGCGGTCCGGCACCGCATCCGCAGCCTGATCGAACAGGAACAGTCGGCGGACGTGCTCTCCGACGATGCGATTGTGGATATCCTGCGGAAAACCGGCATCGACATCGCACGCCGGACGGTCGCCAAATACCGGGAGGGCATGAATATTCCGTCCTCCGTGCAGCGCCGCCGGGAAAAGCGCGCAATGGCCTTCGCCAACGCCTGAGCGGCGTTATGACGCTCAGGCGGCCGCTGCGTCCGCCCTGCCTTCGTTGACATCCAGAAACGGAGTCTCTAGAAGCCCCGCCGCATGGAACGGGCGCCGGTTGCCAGCACTGCCGACAGAGCAGGATGCGATGCGGCCAATGCAGGACCTTGAACCGAACTCCGGCTGAAAGAGCCGACACAAACCTTGTGCACCGCTGTCACAGGTATAAGATTCGTCCAGTTCGAAACCGGTCTAAAGAGGTCAATTCTCAAATGAACCTGCGAATTTCGGGCAAACAGATGGAGATCGGCGATGCGTTTCGCGGACGCATCGAGGAACGCATCACCGACGCGGTTGCCAAATATTTCGACGGTGGGTTCTCAGGGCATGTGACGGTCGAGAAACAGGGGTCGCGCTTCACCGCCGACTGCATCGTGCATCTCGACACCGGACTGACCCTGCAGGCCACCGGCCAGGGACAGGATCCGGTTCCGGCCTTCGAAGCCGCCGCGGAACGAATCGAAAAGCGTCTACGGCGCTACAATCGCAGGCTGAAATCCTACAATTCCAGCAATTCCAACGGCAATGCGACCGACATGTCGTATCGCGTGATGGAAGCCCTCCCCGACGATGACGAGGAGATACCTGCCGACTACGCCCCGGCCATCGTGGCGGAAAGCGTTCTGTCCCTGCGTTCCATGTCTGTCGCCTCAGCCGTCATCGAGCTGGACGCGAAGGACAGCCCGGTGTTCGTCTTCCGCAATTCGGGAAGCGACCAGTTGAACATCGTCTACCGCCGGCCCGACGGAAACATCGGCTGGATCGACCCGTCGCTGCAGACCCGCGGCACCTAATCCACGCGCTCTCCAGGGCGCAGTCGTGCGATTCGCGCGGCGGCCCGAAGCAGAAGCAGGGGAAGAACAATGGACCTGAGCGACCTGATCGACCAGAAGGCGATCATGCCCTCGCTGCGAGCAAACTCGAAGAAGCAGCTTCTGCAGCTCCTTTCCGAGAAGGCCGCCGAAATGACCGGCATTCCCGAGCGGGAAGTCTTCGACACGATCCTCCAGCGGGAGCGTCTCGGCTCGACCGGCGTCGGCAACGGCATCGCGATCCCGCACGGCAAGCTCGCCGGCGTGAAGAAGATCACCGGGCTGTTCGCCCGGCTTGAGCAGCCGGTGGAATTCGAGGCGCTGGACGATCAGCCTGTCGACCTTGTCTTCCTCCTCCTGGCCCCCGAAGGCGCCGGAGCGGATCATCTCAAGGCATTGTCGCGTATTGCGCGGGTGCTGCGGGATGGCGATACGGTTGCGAAAATCCGCGCGACCGCGGATCCGGCCGCCATCCATTCATTCCTGTCGGAGACCCCGGCCTCTCACGCAGCGTGAAAGGCCGTTCCCGGTCAGTGGAGACTGACCGGCGTAAGGTCGTTCTGGAACGCACCGGCCAGCGCCGTATCGCGGGCATCGCTCAGCAGGATCGGCTGGCCGTTGGCCGCGAACAGCGCCCACAGCTTCAGCCCGGATTCCAGTTCGGGCATGCCGGGGAAGCGAGCGGTGAGCTCGTCGCTGCCGATCTCGCGGAGATAGGCAAGGGCGCCCTCGCCCACATGGGCCAGTTCGGCCTGCGTGATGTTGATCTTTTCGTTCGTCATGTCAGCCTCCTAAAGGCGGGCGTCCTTCATCGGACCAACCCGCACCAGAGCTTCCGGTTCCGCACCAGGGTGCACGACCCGGTCAGTCTTTCACCGAGATGTTTATTTTTCGTACCAGCCGCTCGGGTTCCGGCCGGTCGAGGTCGATCGCGAGAAGCCCGTTCTTGAGCTCCGCTCCGACCACGCGCATTCCGTCCGCAAGAAGGAAGGTGCGCTGGAACTGGCGCGACGCGATTCCTCGGTGGAGGAATTCCCGCGGCTCCTCGTCCTGCTGCCTGCCTCTCACCCAGAGCTGGTTCTCCTCGATCGAGACATCGAGGTCCGATTCGGAGAAGCCTGCGACCGCAAGAGTGATGCGCAGCCTTTCGGCTGCACCTTCGCTCCTGATCCGCTCGATGTTGTAGGGCGGATAGCCGTCGCCGGATTTGGCGACGCGCTCCAGCGTCTTTTCCATGGCCTCGAAACCCAGCATCAGCGGGTTCGAGAAGGGCGTCACACGCGACATGTCATGTCCTCTTCGAGAGCGACCTGAAAAGCGCCCGAACCCGGATGGCATTCCGGCGCGTGCCTCTGATATGGTCCGCGCCGCCCTCCAGTTCAAGGCGCCAGAAAGACGCTGCGGAAGGCCGAGAAGGGAAACATGGCAGACACGCAGAAGATCATCATCGACACCGATCCGGGACAGGACGACGCCGTCGCCATCCTGCTGGCGCTGGCGAGCCCCGAGCTCGACGTGCTCGGCATCACGGCGGTCGCCGGAAACGTGCCGTTGAAGCTGACCGAGAAGAACGCCCGCAAGATCTGCGAACTGGCAGGAAGGCCCGAGACGAAGGTGTTCGCCGGCGCCATTCGACCGCTGGCGCGCACGCTGGTGACCGCGGAAGAGGTGCATGGCCAGACGGGCCTCAACGGGCCGGTGCTGCCCGAGCCGACGATGAAGCTGCAGGAGCAGTATGCCGTCGACTTCATCGTCGAGACGCTGATGGCCGAGGAGCCCGGCACGGTGACGCTGTGCCCGCTCGGGCCGCTCACCAACATCGCGCTGGCGTTGATCCGCGAACCGAAGATCGCGAAGCGAATCAAAAAGATCGTGCTGATGGGCGGCGGCTTCTTCGAGGGCGGCAACGTCACCCCGGCGGCCGAGTTCAACATCTATGTCGACCCGCAGGCGGCCGACGTGGTGTTCCGCTCGGGCGTGCCGATCGTGATGATGCCGCTCGACGTGACCCACAAGGCGCTGACCAAGGCCGTGCGGGTGAAGCGGTTCCGGGATCTGGGAACCCGCGTCGGCATCGCAACCGCGGAGATGCTGGAATTCTTCGAGCGCTTCGACGAGCAGAAATACGGCTCCGACGGCGGCCCGCTGCACGACCCCTGCGTGATCGCCTACCTCCTGAAGCCGGAGCTGTTCTCAGGCCGCGACTGCAACGTGACGGTCGAGACCGCCTCGGAACTGACGATGGGCATGACCGTCATCGACTGGTGGGGCGTCACCAAGCGGCCGAAGAACGCGCTGGTGATGCGCGACATCGATCACGACGGTTTCTTCGCGCTGCTGGTGGAGCGGCTGGGGAGGCTTTGAGGCCGCCTCAGCTGTCCAGGTCGTAATCGATCTCGCCCGTCGGCTGCCTGGAGCGAAGAATGTCGATGTCGTCGCCGGGCTTCGCGTCGGGTGGGACCTTGTCGGTGCGGATGACGACGCTCATGCCGTCCTCCAGGCTGACGACGATGCGCCGCTCCTTTTCCGCGGCCGGCCCCAGGGCGACGATGCGGCCCTTGAGCCGTTCGGTGACGATGGCCGGCCCGTCGTCCTTGACCAGCCAGATGATGACGGGTGCCGCGAACAGCGCCGCGACGATCACCAGCGGCAAAAGGCCGGAGAAGCGGCGGACGAAGCGGACGCCCGGCGTCACAGACACGCGGCGACTTCCGCTTCGAGCGGGATCGACGGCTGGGCGCCCGGCTTGAGGCAGGCGAGCGAGCCCGCGACCGAGGCGCGGCGGATCGCGGCCTCGAGGGCGAGCCCCCGCGCGAGCCCGTCGCCGAGATAGCCGCAGAAGGTGTCGCCGGCTCCAACCGTGTCGACCGGCGTGATCTTCATGGCGGGGACCGACAGCGTTCCGCCGGGGCCTGCCGCGACGACGCCGTCGCCCCCGAGCGTGACGATCACCGTGCGCCCGGTCTTGCCCACATAAGCTTCCATCTTCGCCTCTCGCGAGGCGCCGGAAAGGGCCAGTTCCTTGGCATAAAGGTCGAATTCGGTTTCGTTGGCGACGAGATAGTCCGCCGCCGCGACAAAGGCGGCTGCTTCCGCGCGGAACGGGGCGGTGTTGAGAATCGAGACCGCTCCCGCCGCCTTCGCGGCCCCAAGCGCGGCCGAAACCGTGTCGAGAGGTATCTCGTGCTGCAAGAGGACGTGCTCGCCTGCGGCAAGCGAAAGACCCGCGAGCGCGGCCGTCGCGACCTCGCCGTTCGCGCCGGGCACCACCGCGATCATGTTCTCGCCGTCGGAGCCGACCAGGATGAGCGCCGTACCGGTTGGCGCGTCCGTCTCGGCGACGAGGGAGAGATCGACGCCTCCCTCCTTGAGCAGCGCCAGCGCCTCGCCGGCGAACGCATCCTTTCCGACCGCGCCGACCACCCGCACTTCCGACCCCGCCCGCCGCGCGGCCAGCGCCTGGTTCGCGCCCTTACCGCCGGGCGCGGAACGGAAGCCTGTGCCAGGCACAGTTTCGCCCGGAGACGGCAGACGGCCGACCGTCGCGATGAGGTCGAGGTTGATGGAGCCGATGACGGTGATCAAGAAATGCTTCCCCCGTGATTTGGCGGCGGAGGTTAGAGTATCCATATCCGTGACGAAAGGGCGGCAGGCGCCCGGGAGGATGCATGGCAAGACGCGGATCGTCGTTCGGGTTCCTCGGCCGGTTCGGCCGGTCGGAAGACCTGCGCAGCCTCGACGCGGCGCTGAGGACCTTCGACCTGCATCCTTCGCTGGTGCCCGAAGGCGTCAAGCTCGCGCTGGTGAACCTCTTGAAGGACCGCCACGGCGAGAACGAGCCGCCGCCACAGGCCTATCCGCCCGTCGCGGCGTTGTTTGCCTATTGCGTGCTCGGCGGCGGCGCCTTCGCGCACGCAAACGGCGACGAGGCGCTTGCGGATGCCGGCCGCCGGGTTGACGCAGCCCTCGCCCACGGCTCAGGCATCGACGCCGACATCGTGCTCCTGTCGCACCATGCCCGCATGATCCAGCCGGAGATTGTTGCCCGGCACGGCATCGAGATCGATCAGGGCTGACCCTGCAGCACAGCCGCCATGCGATTGGCGCGCGCCCCTTTCGCATCTGCGAAAAAACCTGTATGAGCGCGCCGAACATCGGCCGGCCGCAGCGTCGGGCCGCCCTCGATTCCCTGGACTCCATATGAACCTGCGTAACATCGCGATCATCGCACACGTCGACCATGGCAAGACCACGCTGGTCGACGAACTTCTCAAACAGGCCGGCTCTTTCCGCGAGAACCAGCGCGTCGCCGAGCGCGCGATGGACTCGAACGATCTGGAAAAGGAACGCGGCATCACCATCCTCGCCAAGGCGACCTCGGTCGAGTGGAAGGACACCCGCATCAACATCGTCGACACGCCCGGCCACGCCGACTTCGGCGGCGAGGTGGAGCGCATCCTGTCGATGGTCGACTCGGCCATCGTGCTGGTCGACGCGGCCGAAGGCCCAATGCCGCAGACCAAGTTCGTCGTCGGCAAGGCGCTCAAGGTCGGCCTGCGCCCGATCGTCGTCATCAACAAGATCGACCGTCCCGACGCGCGCCACGTCGAGGTCGTCAACGAGGTGTTCGACCTCTTCGCTGCGCTCGATGCCACCGACGAGCAGCTCGACTTCCCGATCCTCTACGGCTCCGGCCGCGACGGCTGGGTCTCCGAGAACCCGGAGGGCCCGAAGGACCAGAAGCTCGCGCCCCTGTTCGACCTGATCGTCAAGCACGTGCCGGCGCCGACAGTGCATCCCGGCCCGTTCCGCATGATCGGCACGCTCCTGGAAGCCAACAACTTCCTCGGCCGCATCATCACAGGCCGCATCGAGTCCGGCTCGCTGAAGCCCAACCAGGCGGTCAAGGTGCTGGCGCGCGACGGCTCGCTGGTCGAGACCGGCCGCGTGTCGAAGATCCTTGCCTTTCGCGGCCTGGAGCGCCAGCCGATCGAGGAAGCGCAGGCGGGCGACATTGTCGCGATCGCGGGCCTGACCAAGGGCACTGTTGCCGACACGTTCTGCGACCCGGCCGTCACCGAGCCGCTGCAGGCGCAGCCGATCGACCCGCCGACCGTCACCATGTCCTTCCTCGTCAACGATAGCCCGCTCGCCGGCACCGAGGGCGACAAGGTCACGAGCCGCGTCATCCGCGACAGGCTGATGCGCGAGGCGGAAGGCAATGTGGCGCTGAAAATCGAGGAATCGGCGGACAAGGATTCGTTCTTCGTCTCCGGTCGCGGCGAACTGCAGCTCGCGGTGCTGATCGAGACCATGCGCCGCGAGGGCTTCGAGCTCGCCGTGTCGCGTCCACGCGTCGTGATGCAGACGGACGAGAACGGCCAGACGCTTGAGCCGGTCGAAGAGGTCGTCATCGACGTCGACGAGGAGCATGCCGGCGTGGTCGTGCAGAAGATGAGCGAGCGCAAGGCCGAGATGGTCGAGCTGCGCCCCTCCGGCGGCAACCGCCAGCGCCTCGTGTTCCACGCGCCGACGCGCGGCCTGATCGGCTATCAGTCGGAACTGTTGACGGATACGCGCGGCACGGCGGTGATGAACCGGCTGTTCCACGCCTACGAACCCTACAAGGGCGAGCTGCCGGGCCGCACCAACGGCGTGCTGATCTCCAACGAGCAGGGCGAGTCGGTCGCCTATGCGATGTGGAACCTGGAGGACCGCGGCCCCATGGTCATCGATGCGGGCGTCAAGGTCTATCAGGGCATGATCATCGGCATCCACAGCCGCGACAACGACCTTGAAGTGAACGTGCTCAAGGGCAAGAAGCTCACCAACATCCGTGCAGCCGGCAAGGACGAGGCGGTGAAGCTCACGCCGCCGATCCGCATGACGCTGGAACGCGCGCTCGCCTGGATCCAGGACGACGAGCTGGTCGAGGTGACGCCGAAGTCAATCCGGCTGCGCAAGATGCATCTCGACCCGAACGACCGCAAGCGCTTCGAAAAGCAGAAGATCGCCGGCGCGGCGTAAAGCCCGCCCATACCGGCAGGCGAGACGGCTGGACTGCCGTCTCGCCCCGCGTGCCATCTGGCGCCTTACGCCGCGTGCGGCTACCGCCTCCCCAACGCCGGAGGAGGAACCCGTGACGAAGCTGAAGACGGCGGCCACCGCCTCGCCGCTGATTGCCCTGGCGGCGTGCGCCTTTGCGATCTTCCTTCTGTCGGTGATGGATGCGGCCATGAAAGGCCTCGTCATCGCGATCGGCGTCTACAACACCATCCTCTGGCGTAGCGTGGTCGTGACGGCGGCCGCCGGCAGCGCGTGGTCGCTCCTGCGGCCGACGGCCCCAAGGGCGACAGCGCTGAAACTTCACGCGCTGCGCGCCGTCGTCATTGGCATCACGCTGATTTCCTTCTTCTGGGGTCTGGCGAAGCTGCCTCTGGCCGAGGCGATCGCGCTCAGCTTCATCGCGCCGCTGATCGCGCTGTTCTTCGCCGCGCTGCTGCTCGGCGAGCGGATCCGCAAGCAGGCGATCTGGGGATCGCTCGCCGGCATGGGCGGCGTCGTGATCATCATGGCCGGACAGTTTGGCCATTCCACCTACACTCCGGATGCCCTGGCCGGCACGGCAGCCGTGCTGTTTTCGACTGTCTTCTACGCGCTCAACCTCGTCCTGATGCGCCGGCAGGCGCTCATTGCGCCGCCGCTGGAGATCTCCTTCTTCCAGAACCTGATCCTCGTCATCATCCTTGCGCTCGGCGCCCCCTGGATGGCCCTCGCGCCGACCGCCGATCTGCTGCTGCCGATCGCCGGAGTCGCCGCGCTTTCCCTCAGCGCCAGCCTGATGATGAACTGGGCTTACGGGAGGGCTGAGGCGCAGTATCTGATCCCGATGGAGTACGCGCCTTCGTCTGGGCGATCGGGCTCGGCTGGTTGGTGTTCGGCGAGGTCGTATCCTGGACGACGCTGGCCGGATCCGTCCTTATCATCGCCGGCTGCCTCGTGGCTGCGCGGAGCAATCCGAAGCTGGCGGAGCCGATCGAGGCGACGGTGTAGTCCGCGAGAGCGCCGCCTTCCGGCGTCCACGGAGCTGCGCTATACTGGCAGGCGGAGGATCGCCATGGATATCACATCGCTGCTCATCTTCGCCGGCACGCTTCTGGTCGCGTCCGGCTCGCCCGGGCCGTCCATCGCCGCGCTCGTCTCGCGCGTGATCACGCGCGGCATGTCGGGCGTGCTGCCGTTCCTGATCGCCATGTGGGTGGGCGAGGCGATCTGGCTGTCGCTCGCCGTGTTCGGCCTCGCCTATGTGGCGCAGACCTTCCATCTTGCCTTCGTGATCCTGAAATGGGCTGGCGTCGCCTACCTGGCGTGGCTCGCCTGGAAGATGTGGACCGCCCCCGCCGAGGTCGGCGAGGGAAACCTCCCCAAGGCCGACGCGCCGATGCGGATGTTCTTCGCGGGGATGGCGGTGACGCTGGGCAATCCGAAGATCATGATGTTCTACCTAGCGCTGTTGCCGACGATCGTCGACCTCGCCACGGTGACGGTCACCGGCTGGGCGGAGCTGACGCTGACCATGCTCGCCGTGCTGGTCGCAGTCGATCTCGGCTGGGCGTTCGCCGCCGCCCAGGCACGCAAGCTGCTTAAGAGCCCCCGCGCTGTCAGGATCGCTAACCGCGTCAGCGCCGGCACGATGGCGGGCGCCGCGGCGGCGATCGCGACGCGAGGCTGAATCTACACTTCCATGATCGGCGCGATCTCGATCGTGCCCCCGTCGCCTAGATGCGGACAGCCCTTGGCCATCTCCGCCGCTTCGGCATTGCTATTCGCCGACAGGATCGAATAGTCGATCGCAGGGTCCGGCCGGCCAGCACGCAGTCGACGTCGTTTTGCCTATGCGACAAGCCACTACGAGCTTTTGGCGAGCAGTTCTCTCTATCAGGGGACGTAACTTCTAATTCGACGGACTGCTATCGATGGAACCTGTCACGAGCGGTTACGGATTCGAAAGGCTTATCTCTACTCGTCGCTCGTCAGTTCGCGTCTCTGTTGTTTCGGCGCTGGTCGTCTCGACTGCAGCAACATGGTGAATCTCCTCCACCATGCCCGAACTCATGCGGACCTTGCAATCGGCGGCATCGCGCCTTTTGGCCGCGAAGTCGGAATTGTCGTCAGCAAGGCCTTTCTGTTGTCTGATCGAGTTCATGGATTGTCGGATTATGTCGGTGAATTGGCTTTCGTCCACGTCCTGCCGCCAACTGATATGAGCTAAGTCGGCCGCCTCATCAATTGACGCCAACGAATAGGTGCCCTTGGCCTCGAAGGGCATTCCGCCCAACATGTTCGGCAACTCATAGGTCGAACTTATTGGCTGGCCGAGCGAGAGTTCAGTGCCTTGGCACAAGGCCGCGATTGCCAGTTCTGGCAGTAGCGCGCTCGCTGCCATGTCTTCGGACCAATTCTGCATCAACGCTTCCACCAACTTTAGCGTCGCATCATCAGTCGCCTGTCGTTGTCGCAGGGTCGTAGCGATACGCTGGCGAACACCGGACCAACCGGGAATCGAAATTGGCGTGCCGTCTGCAGCCAGCTCCACCTGAATTGGCACCCCAACGAACAGGTCAGGTTGCTCGACGATCGACACAGAACCAACCTCAATCGACTTCGTTTCCCACTCTGCAAGGTAGCCGTCCGTTGTTTCTTCCTGGATTTGGAGCCGGGCAACTATTTTTGCCTCGATCCTATTGGAGATCTCGTTCTTTGTTACGGTCTTCGTTCTGACGATAACGACTGAATAGTCGGTGCCAATCGCAGGTTGATATGGAAGCGCTATTGTCTGGCCGGCTTCTTGGGCGCCGGCGAGGCTTGTTGTGAGTAAGGTCCACGCAAGGATAGCCGAACGACGTCGAGCCACCGAACTACCTCGCCATCGCATGATATTCCTGGTTCGGCCGCATATCCGTTGCGGCCGCGACGCGGTTCGACATGTTGAAGAAGGCGATCGTCGAGGCTATGTCCCAGATGTCGCGGTCGGAGAAGCCCACGGTCCGAAGGGCTTCGCGGTCCGCCTCCTCAACCTTGGCCGGGGTCTCGGTCAGCTTGACCGCGAAATCCAGCATGGCCTTCTGCTTCGGCGTCAGGTCGGCGGCGCGGTAGTTCATCACCATCATCTCGCCGAGCGCCGGGTCGCCCGAGAGCTGCCGCACCGCCGCGCCGTGCGCGGTCAGGCAGTAGTAGCAGTGGTTCACCGACGAGACGACGACCGCGATCATCTCGCGCTCCAGCTTGCTCAGGCCCGACTCGCCGAGCATGAGGTCGTTGTACATGTCGGTGAAGGCGCGCAGCTTCTTCTCGTCGAAGGCGTAGGCGAGGAGCACGTTCGGGATCAGGCCCAGCTTCTCCTTCGCCTTGGCGAAATAGGCCCTGGTCGGCTCGCTCAGCTCGGCCTGCTTCAGGTCCAGCGCGGTAACTCTTTCGCCCGTCACGTCATCCTCCATTCACATGCTTTTCGCAGATTGCGCGCGATTTGAGCGGCCGCGACGCATCTTTCTCTGTTAGCATAGTCCAAAAAGCGGAAACGGGAGGGGATTCGGCATGCCGACGGCGAAAAAAGCGCTCGCGAGAGGCGAGACGTCCCGGGAGGCCAATGCGGAGAGCCTGGCCGAACATCTGCTTTCGCACGCGCCGAGCGAAGACGTCGCAGCCTATGACGACGACGCCTTCCGCAGGACGGTCCAGCTCGCCTATTCCGCCCTGAAGCGCCACCGCAAGGGCGACAGCGTGATCGCCATCGACCGCGATCCGGGCATCGCGCGGCAGGGGCGCAAGGTGACCGCCGTCACGCTCGTCAACGACAACATGCCGTTCCTGTTCGATTCCGTCATCGCCGAGATCGGCGAAGCCTGGGCGGAGCCGCTGCTGGTGATGCATCCGGTGCTGCATGTCTCGCACGGCAAATCCGGTGTCAGCTCGATCGCCGATGCTGGGCCGGGCCGCGGCGATGCCGGCACCGACAAGGTCAGCCTGATCCATATCCACCTGCCGCTGATGTCCGAAGCCAGGGCGGAAGCGCTCGAAGCTGCGTTGAAGCGCGTGCTGGACAGCGTCCGCTCGGCGGTCGGCAGTTGGAAGCCGATGCTTGCCCGCCTTGAACAGGCGATCTCGAACTTCCGCTATGCCGACCTGCCGCTGAGAAAGGATGCCGTGGCCGAAGCCGTCGCCTTCCTCGAATGGCTGCGGGACGACAACTTCACCTTCCTCGGCATGCGCGACTACAGCTATCGCGGCGGGGAGAAGACCGGGAAGCTGGAACGCAGCGACCAGCCGGGCCTGGGCATTCTCGAGGATCCGAACACGCTGGTGCTGCGCAGCGGCACCGAGGCGGTGACGACGACGCCCGAGATCCGCGCCTTCCTGAACGGCCCCGATCCGCTGATCGTGACCAAGGCCAACACCAAGTCGATCGTGCACCGGCGCATCTATCTCGACTATATCGGCGTGAAGACCTTCGATGCGAGGGGCCGGCTGATCGGCGAGCTGCGCATCGTCGGCCTGTTCACATCCACGGCCTATACGCGCTCGGTGATGACCATCCCCTATCTGCGCTCAAAGGCGCAGCAGGTGATCGCCAAGTCGGGGTTCGAGGCGACGGACCATTCCGGCAAGGCGCTGATCAACGTGCTGGAATCTTATCCGCGCGACGAGCTCTTCCAGATCGACGTGCCGCTTTTGCGCAAGCATGCATCGACCATCCTGGCGCTCGGCGAACGGCCGCGCGTGCGCGTCCTGACGCGCGTCGACCGGTTCGACCGCTTTGTCTCGGTGATCGTGTTCGTGCCGCGCGACCGCTACGACAGCCAGGTGCGCGAGCGGATCGGCACCTATCTCAAGACGGTCTTCGAAGGCCGCCTCTCGGCCTACTATCCGGCCTTCCCGGACAACAATCTCGCGCGCGTCCATTTCATCATCGGACGCTCCGGCGGCAAGACGCCGAAGGTCGAGACCGGTACCCTGGAAGCCGCCGTGCGCGACATCGTGCGCACCTGGGAGGACGCGGTCGCTGAAACGGCGGAGACGCTCTCGATCGAGGACGAGTTCGCTGTCATCGCCTCGCGTTTCCCGGAAAGCTATCGCGGCAGCTTCGATCCGGCGGAGGCGCTGCACGACGCAAAGCAGGCTGCCAGCGTCGACAGGGATAACCCCATCGCGATCGACTACTACCGTAAGGGCGACCAGCCGCCTGAGCAGGCGGCGTTGAAGATCCATCATTTCGGCGAGCCGGTATCGCTGTCGCGGCGCGTGCCGCTCTTGGAGAACATGGGCTTCCGCGTCATCAGCGAGCGCACGTTCGAGATCGCCGACGGCGAAGGCGACACGATCTTCCTGCACGACATGGAGATCGAGAACGCCTTCGGCAGGCCGATCGACCTGAAGGACGGCGGAGCGCTTTTGGAAAGCGTGTTCCTGTCCGTGTGGAACGGCGAGGCGGACAATGACGGGTTCAACACGCTGGCGCAGACCGCCGGGCTCGATCCTCGCGCGATCCTCATCCTGCGCGCCTATGGCCGCTACCTGCAGCAGGCCGGCATCCCGCAGAGCCAGGAATTCATCGCCGGGGTGCTGAACCGCTATCCGCAGATCGCGCGCGCGCTCCACTCGCTTTTCGTCGCCCGCTTCGACCCGGCGCGTGCCGACGACTGGGAGGTCGAGAGCAAGCATCTGAAGTCCGCGATCCGCGACGCGCTGGCCGAGGTGCCAAACCTCGACGACGACACGATCATCCGCCGCTATCTCAACCTGATCGAATCCTCGCTCAGGACCAATCATTTCGCACCCGCGAGGCCCGGCGTCTCGCTCGCGATCAAGCTCGATTCGAAGAATATCGGCGGCCTGCCGGAACCGAAGCCGTGGCGCGAGATCTTCGTCTACGGCGCGGAGGTCGAGGGCGTGCATCTGCGCTTCGGCCCGGTGGCGCGCGGCGGCTTGAGGTGGTCGGACCGGGCGCAGGACTACCGCACAGAGGTGCTCGGCCTCGTCAAGGCGCAGCAGGTGAAGAACGCCGTGATCGTGCCGGTCGGCGCGAAAGGCGGCTTCTTTCCCAAGCAGCTGCCGGCCGGCGGCAGCCGCGACGCGGTGTTCGCCGCGGGAACGAAGGCCTATGTCAACTTCGTCTCCTCGCTTCTGTCGATCACCGACAACCTCGATTCGACGGGCGTCGTGCCGCCGAAGGACGTCGTGCGGCGCGACGGCGACGACCCCTATTTCGTCGTCGCCGCCGACAAGGGCACCGCGACGTTTTCCGACACGGCCAATGCGATCAGCCAGGCCTACGACTTCTGGCTGGACGACGCCTTCGCCTCGGGCGGCTCGGCCGGCTACGACCACAAGAAGATGGGCATCACGGCGCGCGGCGCCTGGGAGGCGGTGAAGCGGCATTTCCGCGAGATGAACCGCGACATCCAGAACGAGCCCTTCACCGTCGTCGGCGTGGGCGACATGTCGGGCGACGTGTTCGGCAACGGCATGCTTCTGTCGCGACAGACCCGGCTGATCGCGGCCTTCGACCATCGCGACATCTTCATCGATCCCGACCCGGACGCCGCTTCTTCCTTCGCCGAGCGCGAGCGGCTGTTCGCGCTGCCGCGCTCGTCGTGGCAGGACTACGACAAGGGCAAGCTGTCCGCCGGTGGCGGCATCTTCCCGCGCTCGCAGAAGTCGGTCACGCTGAGCCAGGCAGCGGCCGACGCGATCGGGCTCGGCAAGACCACCGCGTCGCCAGCCGAGATCATCAACGCGATCCTGAAGGCGCCGGCGGACCTGCTCTGGTTCGGCGGCATCGGCACCTATGTGAAGGCAACCGCGGAGAGCAATCAGGAGGTCGGCGACCGCGCCAACGACGCGATCCGCGTGACCGGATCCGAAGTGCGCGCCAAGGTGATCGGCGAAGGCGCCAATCTCGGCGTCACCCAGCGCGGCCGCATCGAATACGGGCTCGCCGGCGGGCGCTGCAACTCGGATGCGATCGACAATTCCGGCGGCGTGAATTCGTCCGACGTCGAGGTGAACATCAAGATCGCCTTCGCAACCGCGATGCGCCAGGGCAGCCTCACGCGTCCCGCGCGCAACAAGCTGCTCGCCTCCATGACCGAGGAGGTGGCCGGCCTCGTGCTCGCCAACAACTATCACCAGACGCTGGCGATCTCGCTCGCCCAGTTGCGCGGCACGGCCGACATCCCGCACCAGCAGCGCTTCATGGCCGGGCTGGAGGCGCGCAGGCTGCTCGACCGCAAGGTCGAGATGCTGCCCTCCGACGCGGCGCTTACCGAACGCGCGGCGCGCGGCGAGCCGCTGACGCGGGCCGAGCTCGGCGTGCTGCTCGCCTATGCCAAGATGGTGCTGCTGGACGACCTCGTGGCGAGCACACTGCCGGACGATCCCTACCTGGAGCGGGACCTGCTCGCCTACTTCCCCGACCGGATGGAGAAGAAATACGCCGCCGAGATCGCGAGCCACAGGCTGCGCCGCGAGATCATCGCCACACAGCTCGCCAACGACGCGATCAACCGCGGCGGGCCGACCTTCGTCAGCCGGCTGCAGGATGCCACGGGCGGAGCGCCGCAGGAGATCGTCGAGGCCTATGTGCTGGTGCGCGACGGGTTCGGCCTGCCGGCGCTCTATGCCGAGATCGACGCGCTCGACACGAAGATCGACGGACAGGTCCAGTTGCAGCTCTACCAGAGCGTCGGCCGGCTGGTGCACGGCCAGACCTCGTGGTTCGTGCGCAATCCGGAAGCGGCGACGCTCGCGGAGCGCATCGCCGCGCTCGCCGCCGCCCGCCGATCGATCGAGCCGAAGCTCACGCAATGGCTGGCGCCCGACATGAAGGCGCGGCACATTGCCCGCGTCGAGGCGCTGTCGCAGTCAGGCGCGCCGCCGAAGCTCGCCGAGCGGCTCGCTGCGCTTGCGGACGCGGAGCTGGTGCCGGAGATGGCGCTGGTCGGCCGCATCGCCGGCGTTCCCGCCGACGCCGCCGCCCGGGCGATCCTGTCGCTCAACGCCCAGTTCCGGATCGGCAGGATCGAGGACGCGGCCCGGTCGATCGTCACCACCGACTATTACGACGGCCTTGCCCTTTCGCGGGCGCATGACATGATCGGCATCGCCCGGCGGGGCATGGCCGTGGCGGCGCTGCGCAACCACGCGTCGGCCGACGGTCCGGTGGCGGCCTGGGTGGAAGCCGGCGGGGAACGCATCCGGCGCGCCCGGGAGAGGCTGCAGGCGCTCACCGAAGGCGGCGACATCACCTTGTCACGCCTATCGGTGGCGGCGGGACTGATGAACGATCTGGCCGGCGTCTGACCGGAGAGGATGGGACGATGTCGGAACAGGTCGTGCAACGCGCCCCGAAGCGCGGTATCTGGGGCTGGATGCTGTTCGACTTCGCGCAGCAACCCTTCCATACCCTTGTCATCACCTTCGTCTTCGCGCCCTATTTCGCGGCGCAGGTGGCATCGAACCCGGCCGAGGGCCAGGAATACTGGGGCTATGCGGCCGGCATCGGCGGCGCGATCATTGCGCTGACATCACCCATCCTCGGCGCGATCGCCGATGCCAGCGGCCCGCGCAAGCCGTGGATCCTGCTGTTCTCCATACTCGGCTTCATCGGCTGCTGGATGCTCTGGTATGCGACGCCCGGCATGGGCAATCTCGGCTTTGCCGTGCTCGCGATCGTTATCGCGCTCGTCGGCATGGAATATGCCGCCGTGTTCAACAATGCGATGATGCCGACGCTGGTGCCGCGCTCCGAGCTCGGCCGCCTCTCCGGCTCCGCCTGGGGCCTCGGCTATGTCGGCGGGCTGATCTCGCTGGTGATCGTGCTCGGCTTCCTGTCGGCCAGTCCCGAGACGGGCAAGACCCTGCTCGGCGTGTCGCCGCTGTTCGGCCTCGACCCGGCGACGCATGAGGGCGACCGGGCTTCGGGGCCGCTCACCTCGCTGTGGTATCTGATCTTCGTGCTGCCGATGTTCCTCTGGACGCCGGACGTCAGCCGGCGGGGCTCCGCGACCGGCGCGGTGCGGCGCGGCCTTGCGGAACTGTGGGAGACGCTGCGCACCCTGCCCTCGCAGCGCAGCTACTTCTCCTTCCTGCTGTCGTCGATGTTCTACCGCGACGCGCTCAACGCACTCTATTCGTTCGGCGGCATCTATGCGGCGGGCGTGCTCGGCTGGCCGATCATCAAGATCGGCATCTTCGGCATCCTCGCCAACCTGACCGGCGCGGTGGGCGCCTGGATCGGCGGCCGCGCCGACCAGCGCTTCGGCCCGAAGCCGGTGATCAGCGTTTCCATCCTGATCCTGATCCTCTGCTGCGTGACGGTCATCTCGACCACTCCGACACAGGTGCTGTTCATGACGGTCGCGCCGGAGGGCACGCAGTCGAGCCTTCCGGACATCGTCTTCTATATCGCCGGCGCCTTCATCGGCGCGGCCGGCGGCTCGATCCAGGCCGCCTCGCGCACGCTGCTGGTCGACCAGGTCGAGGGCGACAAGGTAACGGAAGCCTTCGGGCTCTATGCTCTCTCGGGCCGGGCGACCTCGTTCCTCGCCCCGTTCGCCATCGCCTTCGCCACCGCCTGGTTCGCCTCGGAGGCCTTCAACCTGTCGACCCAGGACGCCCAGCGGCTCGGCGTCACCCCGATCGTGGCGCTGTTCGTGATCGGGCTCCTGCTGCTGCCGTGGGTGAAGAGCAGGGATTACAAGCTGGCGGCGGCGTAACGAGATCGGTTCACGCTGCCGCCGGGGTCACTTCAGGTGCACGCCGGTCGCAGTTTGAAGGTGGGATATCACTGCGAACAGGCTGCTCGCCGTCGGGTTTCCCTTCGGTCCGAACATCTGCATCAGGCTCTTCGCGGGTCTTCCGGTCGCAGCCGCGACGGCCTCGAAGCCCACTGTCGCATTGATATAGTTGCGAAGAACGAGCTTCCACGTGTCCACCTCTCCCGACAGGAGAAGCTCGACTGCGTCGGACAGAAGAGCCGCTCGAAGGGCCGGGTCGCTATCGGCTCGGGCCTTCAGCGTCTCCTTGAAGTCGCGGGTGAGAAGCATGAACCTTCCCATCTCATTCGAATTGAGGGAGTTCTCTGACGGTTATTGCAAATGAAGTGGTAGCAAATCGGGCTTCTCCGCCTCACCGATGCGGTTCCAAGAACGATACTTCCATGGCTGGACCATTTCCAAGGGCGTTACCTTGGGAGCAAACCTCAATCCGGATTGCTTGTCGATTTGATCCAATCGCTTGAGGAGAACAGGAATTGCCCCTTCAGGTATGAAAAGCCAAGGACGCACGGGCCAGGAGACGGGCACCTTACAATCTCGAACGAGGGCTGCCTTGACCCCATCCCAATTTTCGTTCCAAGCGCGCAACCGCTTAGTTAGATCCGCTAGCTGAGCACCATAAGAAATTTCGCATAAGAAGATTGAATTGCTTCCGAAGTCGACACCGATCGCATCGGAATACCAATGCGGACCACTCGCGTCCGGGTTCGAAGCATCATTGATCTGGATGCAGCACTGTGTGTTGATAAACAGGGTTCGATCTGCACGCAGATAGTCGATCACCACATTCTCGTAGAAATTCATACATCCTCTTTGCGGAAGGCATTGCTCTTTGGTGCCGCCAATTCTCCATACGAGACCTGAGCCAAAGGATAGTCAATGGCCTGCCCTCAGTGCCTGAAATGCCGCATCCCGGTGAACACCATCGCGATGCCGGCTGCGTCGGCGGCGGCGATGACCTCGTCGTCGCGCATCGAGCCGCCCGGCTGGATGACCGCCGTGGCACCCGCCTCGACCGCCGACAGCAGGCCGTCGGCGAAGGGGAAGAAGGCGTCAGAGGCGACGACCGAGCCCTTGGTCATCGGCTCCTTCAGGCCTGCCGCCTCGGCCGCGTCCGCCGCCTTGCGCGCAGCGATGCGGGAGGAATCGACCCGGCTCATCTGGCCGGCGCCAATGCCCACCGTCGCGCCGTCGCGGACATAGACGATGGCGTTGGACTTGACGTGCTTGGCGATGCGGAAGGCGAACTTCAGGTCGGCCAGCTCGCGCTCGGTCGGCGCGCGCTTCGTCACCACCTTGAGGTCGAGATCGTCGACGGCCCCATTGTCGCGCGACTGGACGAGCAGGCCGCCTGAAACGGACTTCACGGTCAGGCCGGCCGCGCGCGGATCGGGCAGCGAGCCGGCAATGAGCAGGCGCAGGTTCTTCTTGGCCGCGACGATCGCAACCGCCTCGTCGGTGGCGTCCGGCGCGATGATCACCTCGGTGAAGATCTTGACGATCTCTTCGGCGGCCTCCGCATCCAGCGTGCGGTTGAGTGCGACGATGCCGCCGAAGGCCGAGACCGGGTCGCAGGCGAGCGCCTTGAGATAGGCGTCCTTCAGCGTCGCGCCCTCGGCGACGCCGCAGGGGTTCGCATGCTTGATGATCGCGACGGCCGCGGTGCGGGCCGGGTCGAACTCGGAGACGAGTTCGTAGGCGGCGTCCGTGTCGTTGATGTTGTTGTAGGACAGCTGCTTGCCCTGCACCTGGCGGGCGGTGGCGACGCCGGGGCGCGAGTCGCCGTTGACGTAGAAGGCGGCGTCCTGGTGCGGATTTTCGCCGTAGCGCATCACCTGTTCCAGCCTGCCGCCGAAGGCGCGCCAGACGGGATGCTCGATGGCGAGCGTTTCGGCGAACCAGCCGGAGATGGCCGCGTCATAGGCGGCGATGCGGGCAAAGGCCTTGGCGGCGAGCTTCTGGCGGAACTGGTAGGACAGGCTGCCGGCGTTCTCGTCCAGTGCCTCCAGCACGAGCGGATAGTCGCTCGGATCGGTGACGATGCCGACATAGGCGTGGTTCTTGGCCGAGGCACGCACCATGGCCGGGCCGCCGATGTCGATGTTCTCCACGGTCGCGGCGTAGTCGCCGCCGGCGCGGCGCACCTCCTCGAACGGGTAGAGATTGATCACGACGAGGTCGAAGGGGCGGATACCGTGGTCGCGCATCGCCTGCTGGTGGTCCTGGTCGCCGCGCACCGCGAGCAGGCCACCATGCACCAGCGGATGCAGCGTCTTGACGCGGCCGTCCATGATCTCGGGAAAGCCGGTGACCTCGGATACGTCGGTCACCGCGATGCCTGCCTCCGCGATCGCCTTGCGCGTGCCGCCGGTGGAAACGATCTCGACGCCATGCTTCGTCAGTGCCCGCACGAAGTCGATCAGGCCCGTCTTGTCCGATACCGAAATCAGGGCGCGGCTGACGGAGACGAGGTCGGGCGCGGGGATGTTCTTGGAGACGACGGCCATGACGATCCTTTCTGCGGAGGCCCGCTCATGCCTCCCGTGGCAGTTGATTGCAAGTGTCAACGCGGCCGCAGCAGCCATGCATTGCGATGATCCCCGGCGGACGATAGCCTCCGGCGACGAGGAAGACCGAAAATGACCGATTTCATCCATGACGGCCCACCCGCCGCGAAGGCGACGCTGCTTCTGGCGCATGGCGCGGGAGCACCGATGGACTCGGACTGGATGAATGCGATCGCGGGCCGGATCGCCGGCCATGGCATCCGCGTCGTGCGGTTCGAGTTCGGCTACATGGCCGCGCGCCGCGACAGCAGAGGCAACCGCCCGCCGCCCTCGCCCGCCAACAAGCTGATCGGCGAATATGTCGGTGCGATCGGCAGCGTGGAACGTAGCGGCCCGCTGTTCATCGGCGGAAAGTCGCTCGGCGGACGCATGGCGAGCATGATCGCCGACAAGCAGTTCAAGGACGGCGCTATCGCCGGCCTGGTCTGCCTCGGCTATCCCTTCCATCCGCCCGGCCAGCCCGAGAAGCTGCGGACCGACCATCTGGAAAAGCTCTCCTGCCCGACATTGATCTGCCAGGGCGAGCGCGACCCGTTCGGCACCCGCGAGGAGGTCGCCGCCTATCCGCTGTCGCCCGAGATCAGGATCGAATGGCTCACTGACGGCGACCACGACCTGAAGCCACGCAAGGCTTCCGGTGCGACGTTCGACGGCAATCTCGACATCGCGGCGAAGGCCGTCGCGGATTTCATGCTCGGAGCCGCCCATGGCTGACGCGCGCCTCTCCGAGCTGGAACTCGAGCGCTACGCGCGCCACATCGTGTTGCCGGAGGTCGGCGGCCCGGGACAGCAGAAGCTGAAGCGCGCGCGGGTTCTGGTCGTCGGCGCCGGCGGCCTCGGCGCGCCGGTGCTGCTCTATCTCGCCGCCGCCGGTGTCGGCACGCTCGGCATCGTCGACGACGACACGGTCTCTCTCTCCAACCTGCAGCGGCAGGTGATCCACGACACAGCGTCCGTCGGCAAGGCGAAGGTCGAGAGCGCCGGCGAGACGGTCGGGCGGATCAATCCGCATGTGACGGTCGAACCGCATGCCATGCGGCTCGATGTGTCGAATGTCGATGGCGTCGTCGCGTCCTACGACCTCGTCATCGACGGATCGGACAATTTCGATACCCGCTACGTGCTGGCCGACGCCTGCGCAGCGGCGCGCAAGCCGCTTGTTTCCGGCGCGGTCGGGCGCTTCGATGGCTCGCTGACCGTGCTGATGCCCTGGGAGCATGACGGGAAGGGCCGCAGGAACCCGACCTATCGCGACCTTTATCCGGAGGCACCACCGCCAGGCATGGTGCCGAGCTGCGCCGTGGCCGGCGTGGTCGGGGCATTGACCGGGGTGATCGGCACACTGCAGGCGATGGAGGCCATCAAGCTCATCACCGGCTCCGGAGAGCCGCTGGTCGGGCGCCTGCTGCTCTACGATGCGCTCGGCGCCCGCTTCGACACGATCCGCTACTCTGCACCGAAGGATGCGGCCTGACGTGCCCGTTCTCCTCACCGACGAGCAACGCGCGACGGCGGCCGGTGAGCGAGGCGAAGGCGCTGCGATGGCGATACGGATCGTGGCGCGCACGGCGGAGCTGCTTGCCGCGCCGCGGCTGATCCCGATCGCGTCGGCGCATATCGACGGGGCGCTCTATCATGGCGATTCCGGCACGCTGTTCGCGGAAAAGCTGGTCGAGGGCGGTGCGAAGGTTTCGGTCCGCGCCACGCTGAATGTCGGCGCGCTCGATCTCACCGGCTGCTCGCGCGACCGCCTGCCCGAGCATGAGCGTGGCATGGCACGGCGGATGATGGAGGCCTACCGCACGCTCGGCTGCGAGCCGAGCTGGACCTGCGCGCCGTATCAGGCCGGCCATCGCCCCGCCCTCGGCACGGATGTCGCGTGGGGCGAATCCAACGCGGTCGCGTTCTGCAATTCGGTGCTCGGCGCACGGACCAACCGCTATGGCGATTTTCTCGACATCGCCTGCGCCATCGCCGGCTGCGCGCCGGACTACGGGCTGCACCGGGCCGAGAACAGGCGGGCCCGCTTCGTGTTCGACGTCTCCGGCCTGCCGCCCGCCTTCCTCGCCTCCGAGATCGCCTGGCCCGTGCTGGGCAGCCTCTATGGCCGCGAGGCGGGCAACGATGTGGGCGTCGTCGCCGGCGTGGCGAAACATCCGGGAGAAGACGCGCTGAAGGCGTTCGGCGCGGCTGCGGCCTCCGCCGGCTCCGTCGGACTGTTCCATGTCGCGGGCGTCACCCCGGAGGCGCCCGACGTCGCGACGGCGCTGGGTGGAGAGGCGGCGGAACGCACGATCCGTGTGACGCAGGCCATGGCGCGCGAGGCGCAGTTGCGGCTCTCGACGGCGGACCGGGCCGACCGGATCGACGCGGTCGCGATCGGCAGCCCGCATTTGTCGCCACGCGAGTTCGAGGAACTGGCGAAGCTGATCGCGGGGCGGCGCCTCGCGGTGCCGTTCTACGCCTGCACCGGCCGGCATGCGCTCGCACATCTCGACAAATGCGGGCTTCGGCGCGGACTGGAGGCCGCCGGCGTCACCGTCGTCGCCGACACCTGCGTCGTGGTCACGCCGATCATGAAGGAGATCGCTGGCGGAGTGCTGATGACCAATTCCGGCAAGTTCGCCCACTATGCGCCCGGCAACACCGGATATGGCGTTCTCTACGGCTCGCTTGCCGACTGCGTCGAGAGCGCGGTGTCGGGCAGGCCGATCCTGGCGGCGGCATCCTGATGAGCAGCTTACGGGGCGAGATCCTCGTCGAAGGCCGCGGCGGCGAAGGCGAGGCGCTGGTGCTCGACGAACCGATCAGCTTCTGGGGCGGCGTCGATCCGAAAACCGGCCGGATCGCCGATGTCCGTCATCCACAGCACGGCGACTGCATCGCCGGCAAGGTTCTCTTCCTGCCGGGCACCATCGGCTCGTCGTCCGCCTCCGCCGTACTGTTGGAGCTGGTCCACAACGGCCATGCGCCGGCGGCGCTCGTCATGCACGAGCCGGACGCCATCCTGCTCCTCGGCCTGATCGTGGCGAAAGAGATGAGCTGGGAGACGCCGGTCGCGGTACGGCTGGACCGCACGCATTTCGCCTCCTTTCGTCATGCCCTCATAAAGGTGGACGCCGACGGAACGGCTTCACGTCTGGATACCAGATCGGAAGAACCAGACTCCTTGCTGACCTGAAGGGTTCGCGAAAGCCGCAGGCCTTGGCGGGCACGGCGACCGGCGCTGCAAAGCTTCATCTTGATGTCAATCAAGGCACGGACAGTGCGCTCGGGATAGTTCCGATCCCGCGATCACGATCCGGCGGGAGGAACGCATCGGAAGGTCGAGAAGGGATCAAGGAGACAGGGCAATGACCGACTTCAACGGCAAGGTGGCGATCGTGACCGGCGGCGCATCCGGCATCGGCGAGGCGATCGCGCAGGATCTCGCAAGAGGCGGCGCCAAGGTCATCGTCGCCGACCTCGACAAGGCGCATGCTACCAAGGTGGTCGATACGATCCGCGCCGCAGGCGGCACGGCCGAGGCGTTTGCGGTGAACGTGGCTGTCGCCGAAGAAGCCGAACGGATGGTCGCCTTCGCGGTCGAGACCTACGGCGCCCTGCATCTCGCGGTGAACAATGCGGGCATCGGCGGCCCGATCGCACCTGTGGCCGAATACCCGCTGGACGGCTGGAAGTCGGTGATCGACATCAACCTCAACGGCGTCTTCTACGGCCTCAGATACGAGATCGCCGCGATGCTGAAGTCCAGCGGCGGCGCGATCGTGAACATGGCCTCCATCCTCGGTTCCGTCGGCACGCCCGGCTCCAGCGCCTATGTCACCGCCAAGCACGCCCTGCTCGGCCTCACCAAGACCGCGGCGCTTGAATATGCCACGCAAGGAATCCGCGTCGTCGCGGTCGGGCCGGCCTATATCGACACGCCGCTGCTCTCGAACAATCTCGACGCCGAGACGCTCGGCGCGCTTGCGGGGCTCCACCCGATCGGCCGCATCGGCCGGCCCGAAGAGGTGTCGGCGCTCACCTGCTTCCTCCTGTCGGACGCGGCCAGCTTCATCACCGGAAGCTACCATCTCGTCGACGGCGCCTATACGGCGCAGTGACGGGACGGAGACCGGCACGGGATGCGGACGGCGCGCGCGGACAGGCCCGTCCGGAACCAGCCCCTCGAGAACGCATGGTATGCCGAGCCGCCCGATGCGGCGATCGAGGCGTTCGCGACACAAGCGGACGGCCTCGATCCCGCTGAGGCGTCAAGACGGCTCGCGAGCCATGGCCCGAACGAGCTTCCCGCCCCGCCGCGCGTCCATCCGCTTCTGCGCTTCCTTGGCCAGTTCAACAGTTCGCTGATCTATTTCCTGCTTCTGGCGGCTGTCGCGGCGGCCATGCTGGGGCACGTCATCGACGCGACGGTGATCGTCGCCGCCGTGCTGATCAACGCCATCGTCGGCTACGTGCAGGAAGGCCGCGCAGAACGGGCACTGGACGCCATCCGCGACATGATCGCGCCGCATGCCGTGGTGCTGCGCGGCGGCGAGCGGCACTCGGTCGACGCCCGCGAGATCGTGCCCGGCGACATCGTGGCGCTGGAGGCGGGCGACAAGGTGCCGGCGGACTTGCGCATCATTCGCGCGCGCGGCCTGCTCGCCGACGAAGCCATCCTGACCGGCGAGTCCGTCGCCGTCGAAAAGCAGGAACGCCAGGTGGCGGCGGATGCGCCGCTCGGGGACCGCTTCTCCATGCTCTATTCCGGCACGCTGGTGGCGACGGGACAGGTAATCGGCGTTGCCGTCGCGACCGGGGCGCAGACCGAGATCGGCCGCATCTCGGCCTTGCTGAGCCGCGTCTCCGCGCTCACCACGCCGCTGTTGAAGCAGATCGATCATTTCGGCCGGCTGTTCACCTGGTTTGCAATGTCGATGGCGGCGGCCGTATTCGCCTTCGCGGTGCTGTTCCGTGGCTATGCATGGGTCGACGCGCTGCTGGTCGTCGTGGCGCTGGCGGTCGGCGCGATTCCCGAGGGCCTGCCGGCGGTCATCACCATCACGCTGGCCATTGGCGTGCAGCGCATGGCCGCGCGCAACGCCGTCGTGCGCCGCCTGCCGGCCGTGGAGACGCTCGGCGCGACCTCCGTGATCTGCTCCGACAAGACCGGCACGCTGACCAGGAACGAGATGACGGCACGCCGCGTCACCACCGCGTCCGGCGAGACCCTCGTCACCGGCTCCGGCTACGCGCCTGACGGCGTGCTGGAGAGCGGATCGCCGACCGATCAAGCGCGCGACCGCCTCTTTCTCGCGGCGCATCTCTGCAACGACGCGGACGTCGTCGAGCGGGACGGGCAGTGGCAGGTCGTCGGTGACCCGATGGAAGGCGCTCTCGCAACACTCGCCGCCAAGGGAGGACTGCATGCCGCCACGATCCGCGAACAGTGGAGCCGGATCGACGAGATTCCGTTCGATGCCCGGCACCGTTTCATGGCGACGCTCCACGAGGGGCCGGGGGGCCAAAGGCGCGTCTTCGTCAAGGGCGCACCCGAGCGCGTCATCGGCATGTGCCGCGCCCTGGCGCGGGACGGATCCGAGACAGCGATCGACACGGACGACTGGAACGCCCGCATCGCCCATGCCGCAAGCCAGGGCGAGCGCGTGCTCGCCTTCGCGGAAATGCCCGCCCGGCCGGACACCGAACGGCTGTCCTTCGAGGCCGTGCAGAACGGAGGCCTGATCCTGCTGGGCACCGTCGGGCTGATCGACCCGCCGCGGCAAGAGGCCGTGGAAGCGATCGCCGCCTGCCGCTCGGCCGGCATCGCCGTCAAGATGATCACCGGCGACCATGTCGGCACCGCCGCGGCGATCGCCGGGCAACTCGCCATCGCCGACGATCCGATGGCGATCGAAGGGCGCGACATCGATGCAGTTTCCGACGAGGAGCTGCGCGAGATCGCAGGCCGCGTCAGCGTGTTCGCCCGCACCACGCCGGAACACAAGCTGCGCATCGTCCGCGCCCTGCAGGCCGAGGGCCACATCGTCGCCATGACGGGGGACGGCGTCAACGACGCGCCGGCTCTCAAGCAGGCGGATGTCGGCGTCGCCATGGGCCGCAAGGGCACGGAAGCCGCCAAGGAAGCGGCGGAGATGGTGCTGGTCGACGACAATTTCGCCACCATCGTCGCCGCCGTACAGGAAGGCCGGACGGTTTACGACAATATCCGCAAGGTCATCGCCTGGACTCTGCCCACCAACGGGGGCGAGACGCTGTGCGTCATCCTGGCCATCACGTTCGGCCTTACCCTGCCGATGACGCCGGTGCAGATCCTGTGGGTCAACCTGGTCACCGAAGTCACGCTGGGCCTTGTGCTGGCCTTCGAGCGGTCGGAGCCGAGCGTTATGCGCCGCCCTCCGCGCAGGCGGGATGAGCCCATCCTGTCGAGATTCCTCGTATGGCGAGTCGTGCTGGTCTCGCTGCTGTTCACCGCCGGCGTCTTCTTCGTCTACGAATATGCGATGCGGCATGGGCTGGGCGAAGACGCGGCGCGCACCATGGTGGTGAACACGCTGGTGGTGATGGAAATCTTCTATCTCTTCAACGTCCGCTACCTGCACACGACCTCGTTCAGCCTGATCGGAGCCATGGGGACACCGGCTGTGTTGGGGGCGATCGCCGCCGTCGCCGCCTTGCAGCTGGCCTTCACCTACGCGCCCTTCATGCACTCCCTGTTCGGAAGCGCACCCATCGCGTTCGCCGACGGGCTTCTGATCGTCGGCATCGGCGTGGTGCTGATGGTCGTGCTGGAAGCCGAGAAGGCGGCGATGCGCCGCCTGATGCCGCCGGCCGCGGCGGCCTTTTAGTTCCGGATCGGCAGCACGCGATCCGGCGGCCGGTGGCCGTCGAAGAAGGTGCGGATGTTGATGATCACCTTCTCGCCCATGTCGATGCGGCCTTCCAGCGTCGCCGAGCCCATGTGCGGCAGGATCACGACCTTGCCCTTCCTGGCGAGTTTCACCAGCTTCGGGCTCACCGCCGGTTCGTGCGCGAAGACATCGAGGCCGGCGCCGGCGAGCTTGCCCTGCTCGATCATCTTCACCAGCGCGTCCTCGTCGATGATCTCGCCGCGCGCGGTGTTGACGACATAGGCGGTCGGCTGCATCAGCGCGAGCCGGCGCGCCGAAAGCAGGTGATAGGTCGCCGGCGTCGACGGGCAGTTGACCGAGACGATGTCCATGCGCGCCAGCATCTGGTCAAGGCTCTCCCAGTAGGTGGCCTCCAGCTCCTCTTCGATCGCGGGCGCGACATGCTTGCGGTTGTGGTAGTGGATCGACAGGCCGAAGGCCTTGGCGCGGCGGGCGACCGCGGTGCCGATGCGGCCCATGCCGACGATGCCGAGGCGCTTGCCCCAGATGCGGCGGCCGAGCATCCAGGTCGGCGACCAGCCCTGCCAGGCCCCGCCGTCGCCCTGCAACACGTTCGCGCCCTCGACGAGGCGGCGCGGCACGGCGAGCATCAGCGCCATCGTCATGTCGGCGGTGTCCTCGTTGAGGACGTTCGGCGTGTTGGTGACGGTGATGCCCTGCTTCTGGGCGGCGGGGATGTCGATATTGTCGACGCCGTTGCCGAAGTTGGCGATCAGCTTCAGGTTCGGTCCGGCCTGGGCGATCAGGGCCGCGTCGATGCGGTCGGTGACGGTCGGCACGAGCACGTCCGCCTCGCGAATCGCCGCCACCAGTTCGGGCTGGCTCATCGGATGGTCGTCGAGATTCAGCCGTGCGTCGAACAGTTCTCGCATCCGGGTCTCGACCGGATCCGGCAGCTTGCGCGTGATGACGACGAGAGGCTTCTTCTTCCCCGGCATTATTTCCTCTTCGAGGGCGGCATCCCGGGTCCTGTTGAGACCTCTTTAACCAAGACCGGCGACATTCGTAGCCAGCGCCCGCCCGGCCTCTCTCTAACAAGCCCCGCGGGTGATGACAAAGAAAAAGGCGTTGCCCGGGGTGCGGCGCCGCGCGGTGTCAGGAGTGGATCGTGTCGCGTTATCTGTCGCTTCGACTGGCTCTTTGCGCGGGGCTGGCAGGCTTCGCGTTCAATGCCGCCTCCCCGTTGCTGCCGTCCGTCGGCGAGGCCGCGGCGCAGGCGGTTGGCCCCAACAAGAGCGGCCTGCCCCTTCCCCGCTTCGTCACGCTGAAATCCGGACGCGTGAACCTGCGCATCGGGCCCGGCCGCAACTACCCGGTCGAGTGGATGTACCTGAAGTCCGGCCTGCCGGTCGAGGTCATCCAGGAATACGACAACTGGCGGCGCATCCGCGATTCGGAAGGCACAGAGGGCTGGATCAACCAGTCGCTTCTGTCGGGCAAGCGCAGCGGCATCGCTGCTCCCTGGTTCAAGGGCAAGGAGGCAACGATCCAGATGCGCGCCAGTCCGGCCGAGGACGCGCGGCTGGTCGCCACGATCGAGCCCGGCGCCATGGGCGAAATCCAGGCCTGCAACGGCAACTGGTGCCAGATGCGGTTCGACCGCTACAAGGGCTGGGTGCCGCAGAACCTGATCTGGGGCGCTTATCCGGACGAAACGATCGAAGACTGATCGAGCGTCAGCAGCCGCGCTTCGGGCGCAGGCGGATGACGATGTCGATATTGGCGATCTCCATGCCGGGCGGCGGCGCCGGCACATTGCTCACGGTCACCGGCCCGGCCTCGATGTCGAGAACCTTGTTCTCGCCTTCGACATAGAAATGATGATGGTCGGACGTGTTGGTGTCGAAATAGGTCTTCGCCCCTTCGACCGCGAGGATGCGCAGCATCCCGGCCTCAGTAAACTGGTGCAAGGTGTTGTAGACCGTGGCGAGCGACACCGCAACGCCGACGCCCAGCGCTTCCTCGTGAAGCTCCTCGGCCGTCAGATGGCGGTCACCCTTGGCGAACAGCAGCGATGCGAGGGAAACGCGTTGCCGCGTGGGGCGAAGCCCCGCCTCGCGCACACGCGTCTCGACATCAGGTCCGATCGTTTGGGTCGCCTTGTCCATTTCCTTCCGAACCGCCGTCCGAAGCCGGCCACGCGGCAACAGCCCGAACCCCGGGCGAACGCCGCTTTTTCCAGCATATATTCCGGGAACCGCCAGCGATCAATAGCGGCACATTGACCGCTCCGACCCGGCAAGCTAATCGAAGCCGGCAGTTTCCTTCGTCGCGAAGCCCGGCGAGGACGCGCGGGCAAAGACAAGAATGCGCTTCGATCTGGGAGCTTCGACGGGAGACCACATGGCCGAAAAGAAATCCAGCTACGGCTACGACGAGCTCCTCGCCTGCGCGAAGGGCGAGTTGTTCGGACCCGGCAACGCCCAGCTTCCCTATCCGCCGATGCTCATGTTCGACCGCATCACGGAGATCAGCGAGACGGGCGGCGCGTTCGACAAGGGCTTCATCCGCGCCGATTTCGCGATCCATCGCGACCTGTGGTTCTTCCCCTGCCATTTTATCGACAATCCGATCATGCCAGGGTGTCTCGGCCTCGACGCGCTGTGGCAGCTCACGGGATTCTATCTCGGCTGGCTCGGCGAACCGGGCAAGGGCATGGCGCTCTCGACCGGAGAGGTGAAGTTCAAGGGCATGGTCACACCGAAGACGAAGTTGGTCGAATACGGCGTCGACTTCAAGCGCGTGATGCGCGGGCGGCTGGTGCTCGGCATCGCCGATGGCTGGCTTAAGGCCGATGGCGAGACCATCTATACGGCGACCGACCTGAAGGTCGGCCTCGCCAAGCAGGAAGCAGCGGCCTAGCGCGGCGGCACACGGCACAAGGAGCATTCCATGAGACGAGTCGTCGTCACCGGTCTCGGCATCGTATCGTCGATCGGCAACAATGCGGACGAGGTGCGCGAATCCCTGCGCGACGCAAAGTCGGGCATCAGCTTTTCGCCGGATTTCGCCGAACACGGCTTCCGCTGCCAGGTCTGGGGCGCGCCGACGCTCGATCCGACGGACCTGGTCGACCGCCGCGCCCTGCGTTTCCTGCACAAGGGCGGCGCCTGGAATCACGTCGCCATGCAGCAGGCCATCGCGGATGCGGGGCTGGAAGAGGGCGACATCACCAACGAGCGCACCGGCATCATCATGGGCTCGGGCGGCCCGTCGACGCGAATCATCGTCGAGGCGGCTGAAACCACCATCAAGAACAACAGCCCGAAGCGGATCGGCCCGTTCGCCGTGCCGAAGGCCATGTCCTCGACGGCGTCCGCGACGCTCGCCACCTGGTTCAAGATCCACGGCGTCAACTATTCGATCTCGTCGGCCTGCTCGACCTCGGCGCACTGCATCGGCAACGCGGCCGAGATGATCCAGTGGGGCAAGCAGGACGTGATGTTCGCCGGCGGCCACGAGGACCTCGACTGGACGATGTCGAACCTGTTCGACGCGATGGGCGCGATGTCGTCCAAGTTCAACAACCGGCCGGAAGTCGCCTCGCGCGCCTACGACGTCGACCGCGACGGCTTCGTGATCGCGGGCGGCGCCGGCGTGCTGGTGCTCGAGGAATACGAACGCGCCAAGGCGCGCGGCGCGAAGATCTACTGCGAGCTCACCGGCTACGGCGCCACCTCCGACGGCTACGACATGGTTGCCCCTTCAGGCGAAGGCGCGGTGCGCTGCATGCGACAGGCGCTGGCGACGGTGAAGGGACCGGTCGACTACATCAACACGCACGGCACCTCGACGCCGGTCGGCGATTCGAAGGAGATGGGCGCCATCCGCGAGGTGTTCGGCGACGCGCTCCCCAACATCTCCTCCACCAAGTCGCTGACCGGCCATTCGCTGGGTGCCGCCGGCGTGCAGGAATCGATCTATTCGATCCTGATGATGCAGGCGGGCTTCATCGGCGAAAGCGCCCATATCGAGACGCTCGATCCCGAATTCGAAGGCATGCCGGTCGTGCGCAAGCGGATCGACAACGCCAGGATCGACACGGTCCTGTCCAATTCCTTCGGGTTCGGCGGCACAAATGCGACGCTGGTTTTCCAGCGCGTGGCAGACTGAGGGCAGCGCACAGATGAACGGACTGATGCAGGGCAAGCGCGGCCTGATCATGGGGGTCGCGAACGATCATTCCATTGCCTGGGGCATTGCCCAGATGCTGCATGCACACGGCGCGGAAATGGCCTTCACCTACCAGGGCGAGGCCTTCGGCCGGCGCGTCAAGCCGCTGGCCGAGAAGGTCGGCGCGAAGCTGGTCCTGCCCTGCGACGTCGAGGACAGCGCCTCGGTCGACAGCGTGTTCGACGCGCTGAAGGCCGAGTGGGGCACGATCGACTTCATCGTCCACGCCATCGGCTTCTCCGACAAGAACGAGCTGAAGGGCCTCTATGCGGACACCACGAAGGAGAACTTCATCCGCACGATGGTGATCTCCTGCTATTCGTTCACCGAGGTCGCGCGGAAGGCCGCCGCCATGATGAACGAGGGCGGCTCGATGATCACGCTCACCTATGCCGGCTCGGTGCGGGTGATGCCGAACTACAACGTCATGGGCGTCGCCAAGGCCGGGCTCGAGGCCAGCGTGCGCTACCTCGCCAACGATTTCGGGCCGCGCAACATCCGCGTCAACGCGATCTCGGCAGGACCTGTGCGCACGCTCGCCGGCGCCGGCATTTCGGACGCCCGGCACATGTTCTCCTACCAGGCGCGCAACTCTCCGCTCAGGCGCACGGTGAGCCTGGAGGAGGTGGGCGGATCGGCCCTCTACCTGCTCTCGACCCTGTCGGGCGGGGTGACCGGCGAGATCCACTACGTCGATTCCGGCTATCACATCGTCTCGATGCCGACGCTGGACGAACTGAAGCGGACGGACGACGGCGCCTGACCGTTCTGCGCATTCAACAATCGCTAACGATAGCGGGAAACCGACTTTAAGGGGATTTCCTGTACGGATGGCCCGCTTAAGGATGTTTGGCGCATGCGGACGTATGCAAATCCGACTCGCAGCCCGCTGTTCCGGCTGATCACCATCGCCGCCGCGGGCATGTCCAGCTTCGTGCTCGGCCTGTGGGCGCTGCGCATGGGTTTCGGCGCACAACTGGGCGGACTGACGCCCTCGGCGCTGGGCGGAATCATCGCCTCGCTGTGCGCGCTCGCGGCGGCCGGCTCCTCGCTGTCCTTCTTCGCGGGCATCGACGAGTCCGCCAGCTTCGTCCACAACGAAACGCAGGTGGACAAGCTGACCGGCCTGCATTCGCGCCAGGCGATGATCGGCAGGATCGCAGCCGCCGCGGCAGCGACCGTGCAGGACGGGAAACCCGTCTTCCTCGTCGACATCGACATCGACCGCTTCAAGCAGATCAACGACGCGATCGGCTACACGCAAGGCGACGAGCTGATCCGCGCCTTCGCCGCGCGCCTGCGCGACCACGTGCCGCCCGGATCCGAGATCGGCCGCATCGGCGCGGGCGAGTTCGCGATCCTGGTTCCAGATGGCCGGATCGTCTCGATCGATCGGACGGTGGAAAAGATCATCGAGACCATGATGGAGCCCTATCGCCTGACGACGCATCTGCAGTCGGTGAACCTGTCGGTGGGCATGGTCGCCATGCCGAAGGACGGACGCGATCCGATCGTGCTGCTGCGGCGCTCAAACCTCGCGCTGCAGAATGCGAGGGCGAGCGGCATCGGCAACTGGTCGGTGTTCCACCCCGACATGGGCCAGATCGCCGACTACCGGCAGTGGATCGAGTCCGAGCTGCATGCCGCCTTCCAGCGCGGCGATTTCGACCTGTACTACCAGCCGCAGCACGACCTCGCCACCGACAGGGTGATCGGCTACGAGGCCCTGCTACGGTGGCGGCACCCCAAGCGCGGCATGATTCCGCCGGCGGAGTTCGTGCCGGTCGCCGAGGAAACCGGAATGGTCGTGCCGATCGGCGAATGGGTGCTGCGCAAGGCCTGCGCGGACCTGAAGTCGCTGCCTCAGGACATGTACATCGCGGTCAACATCTCGCCCGTGCAGATGATGACGAAGGACTTCGTCTCGCGCGTCCGCGCCGTCCTCGCCGAGACGGGCGTGAACCCGTCGCGGCTGGAGCTCGAGGTGACGGAGACGGCCATGATGCAGGACCGTGAGCGCGCGGCCCAGGTCATGCGGCAGCTGGCCGAGATGGGCATTTCGGTCGCCGTCGACGATTTCGGCACCGGCTATTCGAACCTCAGCTACCTGATCGACTTCCCCTTCCAGAAGCTCAAGATCGACCGGTCCTTCGTCAACCGCATCGATAAGGACAATGGCGGGGCGGTTGTCGCCACCATCGTAGGCCTCTCCCGCGCGCTCGGCGTGCGCACGATCGCGGAAGGCGTCGAGACGGAGAACCAGGCGACGCTGCTGCGCGCCGCGGGATGCGACGTGGTGCAGGGCTTCCTCTATGGCAGGCCGGGCCCGCTGGCCGCGATGGGGTTGGATGCCCGGCCGGTTGCGGCGGCCACCACGGTCCACTGACCGTCACTGCCACCTCAAGGCTTTTTGCCTTGACCCGGCTATATTGAGCGTTCATCACCAGTCATTCACAGTTCGCGGGGGGATCGCGGACCAATTCACTCCGATGAGGTGGCGCCGGGCGGGATGAAGCTCAGGAAGTTCTTTTGGCCGGTTGTCGGCAGCGCGGCCGTGGTCTTCTCGATCTGGCTGCTCTATCACGAGCTGCGCGGCGTTTCCCTCGAGGAGATGAAGGCCAGCTTCGCGCGGATTTCGCTGCACAGCTGGCTTTTGGCCATCCTCTCCACCTTCGTCGCCTACGGCGCGCTCGCCGGATACGACAACATCGCGCTGAAATACCTGAACCGGAAGGTGCCGTGGCTGTTCATCACCATCGGCTCCTTCACCACCTATGCGATCTCGCACAATGTCGGGGCCTCGGTGCTGTCCGGCGCCGTGGTCCGCTACAGGGCCTACGGGTCCAAGGGACTGACCATGGCGGAGGTCGGCATACTCGTCGCCTTCTGCTCCTTCACCTTCGCGCTCGGAGTGGTGTTCCTGACGGGGCTGGTCTTCGTCATCGAGCCCGAGATCACCGACAGGTTCGTCGACATCCTGCCGACCGACTTCTCGCTGGGCACGGGCTATCTTCTGCTGGGGCTGGTTGCGCTGTACGTCCTCGGTTCCCTGCTGAAGCTGCCGCCGCTGCGGATCAAAGGCTTCAGCCTCGGCTATCCGTCTCCCGCGATCGTGGCGCGGCAGCTCGTCATCGGCCCGATCGAGATCATCGGCGCGGCCGGCATCGTCTACTTCGCGCTACCCGAGGCCGGAAACCCAGGTTTCCTCGTGATCCTCGGCATCTTCCTGATCTCGTTCTCCGTCGCGCTGCTGTCGCATGCGCCGGGCGGGCTCGGCGTGCTCGAACTCGTCTTCGTCCACGCGCTGTCGGAGATGGACCCGGCGGACGTGATCGCGGCGCTGGTCGTGTTCCGGCTGCTCTACCTGATCATTCCGTTCGTGATCGCGCTTGTGGTCATCCTGCTGTTCGAGCGCTCCCGCTTCGGGAAAGAGGATGGCTAGTCAGCGCTTCGCCCAGAGCACCTTGTAGGTCTGATCCCTGACGGTCTCTCCCGACTGCCTGAAGCCGGCGGCAAGGGCCGCCTCATAAGGCAGGCCGCGATTGGCGACCATGTAAAACCGGCCGTTCGGCTTCAGCGCCGCGCTCGCGGCGCGGATCATCGCATGGCCGATGCCGGGGTCAGCCGCACGCCCCTGATGGAAGGGCGGGTTCATGACGATCGCATCGAACTTGCGCGGCACGGGTTCGGAAGCAAGATCGGTCCAATGGAAGCCCACGGGGACGCGCGCGTCGGCAAGATTGAGCTTCGCGGCTTCCAGCGAGGCATGGTCCGCCTCGAAGAGATCGAGCGAGGCGGCGCCAGGGCACCGCTCCGGAACCTCGGCGGCAAGATAGCCCCAGCCGGCGCAGAAGTCCGCCACCGCCCCCGAGAGATCGGCCGGGATGTGCTGCGCCAGGAGCCGCGAGCCGGCGTCGATGCGGTCGTGGGAGAACATGCCGGGGGTCGCGCGAAAGCGGCCGCCGATGAGAGCCTCCCTGTTGGGGGTCGCCAGCATCGCGGCCACCGCGCGCGCATCCGCCGGCCGATGGAGCCAGAAGGCCTGGCCGTGGAACTTGGAGAGGCTTCCCTCAAGCGGAGCGAGCGCCTCCAGCCGCTTGCGCAGGCTGGCGATGCCGTCGTCCTTGCTGCCGGCCACGAGAATCATGGCCGTCGGCGAACCGCGCCGCATTGCCTCGGCGATCAGAATCTCGTTCAGCCCCTTATGCTTGCCCGCCAGGACGAGGACGAGGTCATACCCCTCCCCGTCCGCCTCCGGCACCACCCTGTGCCGGCCGGCCTTCAGCTTCAGAAAATCCGGACGAAACCCTTGAGCAAGCGTGAGGTCGGCGTCGAAGCCGTCCGGCAGCCGGAACCCCGGCTCGGCGCCGAGGAAAAGCACCCTCGTGCCCTTGCCGGGCACGTCGAGGTCGCCAATTTCGAAGGGGTGGAACAGGGTTCTCAGAACGTCAACCATAGCTATGGTCGCTCAGTATCTTGCATGCACGTAAAAGGAGAATATTATGTATTGTGCAACCAGATGACGCATCTCGTCGAACCAGAGTTTGTCTTTTGGTCGCCAACTCACCATCGATGGGGAAAAAGGCCATGGCTCGCTTACGGAAAATATCACTGGTCCTCGTTACCGTCGGAGCGCTGATAGCATCGCCAACGGTTGCCGCATACTCACAGGATGTCACTAAAGAGCAGGTTGAGAAAGCGGAGTTGGAGGCACGACTTGCCAGAGCTGAGGCAGAAAAAGCCAGAGCGGATGCGGACGCAAAGGCAGAACTGATCCGACTTGAGAATCTAAACAAGTGTAACGCCGCGACCTGCTGAGGCAAGTTCCTCTTCCGAATCCATACATCAAATACTAAGCTGGGAACGGATTAGCAGTACGCGGGTAACGTCCGTCTTATATGCTAATCCTCTCGGCGATGTTCTGATAATACTACGTTCCGCAGAATGTTTGCAGCACGCGTTCTTCGGGCTGCGGCGGCTCGGCGTAGCGCTCCATCCCCGGCTGCTCGTCATAAGGATAGGCGAGGACGCCGAGCATGTCATGGAACGGGCCGAAATCATCGCGCTCGACGGCCGCCGCGATCAGTTCCTCGATCAGATGATTGCGCGGGATGAACCTTGGATTGCTGGCGTTCATCAGCGCCGCACGCTCTTTCGCAGCGATGCCTTCGACGGCGAGCCGCTCCAGCCACAGGCGCGCCCAGGCGTCGAAGCCGGCGGGATCGGCGAAGAGCCTGCGTGTCGCCCCGCGCGCGACATCCTGCGGGAGAAGGGCCGCATCCTGCGCCAGCGTGCGGAAGGTCAGCGTGAAGTCGGCGCCGCCGGCCGCCATCGTCTCGAGCAGGCCCTTCACCAGCGCCTTGTCCTCGTCGCGCGGGGTGGTCAGTCCGAGCTTCGGTCGCATGCCTTCGACATAGTTCGCCTCGAAGGCCGGCAGGAATGCCCCCAGCGCCTCCTGCGCCACCGGCACAGCCTGATCCGGATCATCGTGCAGCAGCGGCAGCAGGCATTCGGCCAGCCGCGCGAGGTTCCACAACGCGATGTGCGGCTGGTTGGAGAAGGCATAGCGGCCATGGCGGTCGATGGACGAGAACACCTTGGCGGGGTGGTATTCGTCCATGAAGGCGCAAGGGCCGTAGTCGATCGTCTCGCCGGCGATCGACATGTTGTCCGTGTTCATGACGCCATGGATGAAGCCGAGCTGCATCCATCTGGCGATCAGCGCTGCCTGCCGGGACAGGATCGCCTCGTACAGCGCGAGATAGCGGTTGGCGGCCTCCCTGGCCTCGGGATAGTGGCGGTCGATGACATGGTCCGCCAGCGTGCGGATCGCGTCCACATCGCTGCGCGCGGCGAAATACTGGAAGGTGCCGACGCGGATGTGGCTCGCGGCCACGCGCGTCACCACCGCACCCGGCAGGCGGGTCTCGCGATAGACCGGATTACCCGTCGTGACGGCCGCCAGCGAGCGTGTCGTCGGCACGCCGAGCGCCGTCATCGCTTCGGAGACCAGATATTCTCGCAGCACCGGGCCGATCGCCGCGAGCCCGTCGCCATTGCGCGAGAAGCGCGTCGGCCCCGCGCCTTTGAGCTGGATATCGCGGCGGCGGCCGGCCGTGTCGACCACCTCGCCGAGCAGGATCGCCCGGCCGTCGCCGAGCTGCGGCACGAAATGGCCGAACTGGTGGCCGGCATAGGCCAACGCGACCGGCTCCGCGCCCTCAGGAACCGTATTGCCGGAGAAGATCGCAGCCAGCGTCGCATCGTCGAGGCCGGCGACGTCGAGGCCGAGTTCGGCAGCCAGCTCCCGGTTGAACTTCACCAGACGCGGGCCTGCCGCCCGCGCAGGCTCCGCCGCGGCATAGAATCCGGCTGGCAGCCGCGCATAGGAATTGTCGAAGCGGCCGATCGCCGGTGCTTCGCTCAACGCCGCCACTGTCGTTGCTCTGCTCATCATGTGCTCACACCGCCGGACACCGGCACATCCACATACATAGGTCCCCGAACCGGCTACGTCATCCACTCTGTCGGATTTGAACGCCACCCGCGTTGAGAACGACGATCCTTCGCAAGACCGCCCCGGTGCCCCATGCTGCGCATGGCTCCCTGCGTTGCGAGCGCTAGCCTCGCCCCTCCTGCGCGATCGTCATCCCGGCGACCGAAGGTCAGCCGGGATCCATTCCTCTCTCCGGTTACACGTTGAAAGCGCCCCACGCTCGCAAGAAGAGGGTCAGCGCCGACCCGCCAAGGTCAATCGATCCCGGCTGACCTCCGGTCGCCGGGATGACGTCGCGCGAGGGGCGAGCGCCGACTTGGGAAAGCCTCGGCGGTCGGTTCCGGGACATCCATTCGATGGATCGATTTCCGCTCACTTTCTGCTAACCCCTTGATCCTATTGGCGCCCGAAATTTTTCCATCCCCGCCTTTCAGGAATGCACGACACTGGCTGCGATGAAAGGAGCCGGCGATGGGCTGGAGGGCGAAGGCAGGGAGGGAACAGGCGTTAAAGGCGAGGATCGTCATGCGCCTGTTCTCGATCGCCGACATGGCCGAACAGGCCGCCGGCCGCTCGTTCTGGGTCCGCTGGTGCGTGCTGTGGGCCGCCTGGCAGGCGAATGCGCTGCTGAGCGCCTATGTCGAGGGCACGCTGCGCAGTTCCGCACGCAGAACCTGGACACCGGTCCTGATGCCGGCCGGCTTCGGCGCAGATCCCGCCGACGCGGAGGACCTTGCCGACTCGCTCAGGGCATTTGGCCACTATATGCAGGCCGTCGCGGCGCATCTGTGCCGCCTGTCGTTCCTGCATCAAGGGCAGGCCTCCGATGAGGCTGGTAATGAGGGCGGGCCACATTACGACATCTTGCAGCGTCTGGCTGATGCCGCCCTCTCGCTGCCAGAGCTGCGCGACACGTCCTGAGAAGCGCTTGTCGTGCCCCTTCTCGCAGTGACATCGCAGATGAGATCGGCCTTCCCTTGCACGGGGAGGATAATAGCGCACGCACGCCCCGCCCTTCGGGCACCTTCTCCCCGTGAACGGGGAGAAGGAGAGCCACCTCAAAGCAAAAAGGGCGCGGATCGCTCCGCGCCCTTTCAATATAATCCGATACCCGAGATTACTCGGCGGCCTCTTCGGCCTTCTTCTCGGACTTGGGGATTTCCTTGCCGGTCGCCTGGTCGACCACCTTCATCGACAGGCGCACCTTGCCGCGCTCGTCGAAGCCCATCAGCTTGACGAAGACCTTCTGGCCTTCCTTGACGACGTCCGTCGTCTTCTGGACGCGGTCGTTGGCGAGCTGCGAGATGTGGACGAGGCCGTCCTTCGGGCCGAAGAAGTTGACGAAGGCGCCAAAGTCCGCGGTCTTGACGACCGTGCCCTCGTAGATCTCGCCCACTTCCGGCTCGGCCACGATCGAGTGGATCCACTTGCGGGCCGCCTCGATCTCCTTCGCATTCGACGAAGCGATCTTCACCGTGCCGTCGTCCTCGATGTTGATCTTGGCGCCGGTCTTCTCGACGATCTCGCGGATGACCTTGCCGCCCGAACCTATGACGTCGCGAATCTTGTCGGTCGGGACGTGCATGACCTCGATGCGCGGCGCGAACTCGCCGAGCTCCGAACGGGCGCCGGAGAGTGCCTTGCCCATCTCGCCGAGGATGTGCTCGCGGCCGCCCTTGGCCTGGTCGAGCGCGACCTTCATGATCTCCTCGGTGATGCCGGCGATCTTGATGTCCATCTGCAGCGAGGTGATGCCGGCGGTGGTGCCCGCAACCTTGAAGTCCATGTCGCCGAGGTGGTCCTCGTCGCCGAGGATGTCGGAGAGAACCGCATAGCGGTCGCCTTCGAGGATCAGGCCCATGGCGATGCCCGCGACAGGCTTGGCCAGCGGAACGCCCGCATCCATCAGCGCCAGCGAGGTGCCGCAGACGGTCGCCATCGAGGACGAGCCGTTCGACTCGGTGATCTCGGAGACGACGCGGATCGTGTAGGGGAACTGCTCCGCCGCCGGCAGCATCGGACGGATGGCGCGCCAGGCGAGCTTGCCGTGGCCGATCTCGCGGCGTCCCGGCGAACCCATGCGGCCCGTCTCACCGACCGAGTAGGGCGGGAAGTTGTAGTGGAGGAGGAACTTCTCCTTGTACATGCCCGTCAGCGAGTCGACATACTGCTCGTCCTCGCCGGTGCCGAGCGTGGCGACGACGATCGCCTGCGTCTCGCCGCGGGTGAACAGCGCCGAACCGTGGGTGCGCGGCAGGATGCCGACTTCCGACACGATCTTGCGGACCGTCGTCAGGTCGCGGCCGTCGATGCGGCTCTTGGTGTCGAGGATGTTCCAGCGCACGACCTTGGCCTGGAGCTCCTTGAACACGGAGGCGACCTTGTCGGCGGCATACTTGGCCGGCTCGTCGCCGACCGGAGCGAAGGCGGCCTTCACCTTGGCCTTGACGGCGTCGACGGCGGCATAGCGCTTCTGCTTGTCGACGTTCTTGTAGGCTTCGCGCAGCTCGTCACCGACGATCGCGAGCATCTCGGTCTCGAGGCCGGAGAGATCGTCCGGCGTGAAGTCGCGCGGCTCCTTGGCGGCGACCTCGGCCAGTTTGATGATCGCGTCGATCACCGGCTGGAAGGCCTTGTGGCCGAACATCACGGCGCCGAGCATGGTCGGCTCGTCGAGTTCCTGCGCTTCCGATTCAACCATCAGCACCGCGTCGGACGTGCCGGCGACGACGAGGTCGAGCTTCGATTCCGGGATCTCGTCGACATGCGGGTTCAGCACGTACTGGCCGTTGATGTAGCCGACGCGGGCAGCGCCCACCGGACCCATGAACGGAACGCCCGACAGCGTCAGCGCGGCGGAGGCGGCGACCATCGACAGGACGTCCGGATCGTTCTCCAGGTCGTGCTGCATGACGGTGACGACGACCTGGGTGTCGTTCTTGTAGCCGGCCGGGAAGAGCGGGCGGATCGGACGGTCGATCAGGCGGGAGACCAGCGTCTCCTTCTCGCTCGGACGGCCTTCGCGCTTGAAATAGCCGCCCGGGATCTTGCCGGCAGCGTAGGTCTTTTCCTGGTAGTTGACGGTGAGCGGGAAGAAGTCCTGGCCGGGCTTCGGCTCCTTCATCGAGACGACGGTCGCGAGAACGACGCTCTCGCCATAGGTCGCGAGCACCGCGCCGTCGGCCTGGCGTGCGATCTTGCCGGTCTCGAGGATGAGCGGACGGCCGCCCCACTCGATTTCCACCTTGTGGTGATTGAACATGTCTTGTCCTTCATATGCGGGACGGGCGGCACCGGACCATTCCGGCGCGCCATTCGGTCCCTGGCTTCGTGTCGGACGAGCCACGGGCAAGACAACGGGAGGCTTGGCTTTCTCGCGCATCCTCGGCGCAACAAGCATCCGGCAATCCTGCCCCATGACTGTCCATGGGCGGTTCCGGGTTCATACAAACGTGGTCCAGGTCCGGAACCGGTCGGGCCGACCCTCTGGCGGCGGCCCATTGCAGAGCCGCCGGGTCCGTTACCGGACCCGGCGGCGAAGTCGTCAGCGGCGCAGGCCGAGCTTCTCGATCAGCGCATTGTAGCGCGCCTCGTCCTTGCCCTTCAGATAGTCGAGCAGGCGGCGGCGCTGGGATACAAGGGCGAGAAGGCCACGACGCGAGTGGTTGTCCTTCTTGTGATCCTTGAAATGTTCGGTCAGGTTCTTGATGCGTTCGGAATAGATGGCGACCTGTAAACTTCCGGCGAACCCGTGTCGCCCGGCTTGGTCGCAAATTCCTTCATCAGTTCAGTCTTACGCTCAGCAGTCAGCGACATCGCGCTTTTCCTTTCTCTCTTGTCAGGAAACGGGATGCCCTCAGCCGGGATGTCGTCCAGCAGGGGCCGTGTCTGCAAAGCCGGTTAACCGCTTTGCTGCGGGGCCTATACTGCATGTCCAAGGGAAAAGCCAGCCCCTTCGGCAGCGGTGCCGAAGCGATGCTTCGCCAGATCGGTCTAGAGCCACTTCCGCCATTTGAAGTAGCCGAGAAGAGCCAGCGCCACAATCAGCATGAAACCGAGCGCGGCGGGATAGCCATACCGCCATTCGAGCTCCGGCATGTTCCAGGGCGAGGCCTGCGGATCGAAGTTCATGCCCCAGATGCCCGCCAGGAAGGTCAGCGGGATGAAGATCGAGGAGACGATGGTGAGGATCGAGATCACCTCGCTCACCCTCGCCTGGGAGAGCGAGTTGTGGGTGTCGAGAAGCTCGGTCAGCAGTTCGCGGTCCGTCTCGACCGCGTCGATCAGCCGGACGGAATGGTCCAGCGTATCGTTGAAATAGACCGCCGTCTCGCGATGGACATAGGGCGCATCGGCGCGGGTCAGCGCGGCAAGGGCGTCGCGCAGCGGCCAGAGCGCCCGCTTCAGCGCCACGACCTCCCGGCGCAACAGGTGAAGGTCGCGCAGGTGGTGCTTGCGCGGTCCCGCCAGCATCTCGTCCTCGATGTGATCGATCTGGTCGCCGATCGTCTCGATCGGCCCGAAATAGCTGTCCACGATCGCGTCGATCAGGGCGTAGGCCAGATAGTCGGCCTTGCGCGTGCGGAGCCGGTTCGGCAGCGTCGCCTCGATGCGCTTGCGCACCGGCGCGAAGGGATCGCCCGCTCGCTCCTGGAAGGTGATGACGAAGTTGTCGCCGAAGAAGACCGATATCTGCTCCCAGCGCCGCGACGCGGGATCGTCGATCATGCGCATCACGACATAGGCATGGTCGTCGTAGAAATCCGCCTTCGGGCGCTGGCTGGTGTTGACCGTATCCTCGAGCGCCAGCGGGTGCAGGCCAAAGATCGTGCCGAGCTCGCGGATGAGATCGACATTGCCGAGGCCGACACAGTCGATCCAGACGAGCGGCCATTCGGCGCGGCAGTGGCGAACTGTCTCGAGACTGGCGTTCTCGAACAGCATCGAACTGTCTGCGGCGATGCCGGTCAGCGTCAGCGCCGGCTGGGGTGCGGTGGGATCGGCGATCAGCGTACCAGGCGGGGCGCCGATCGGAGAGCGCTTCGTGCGCGTCCGCTTATGGAAGGGTTCTGCTTTCTCGGCCGCCATGCGCTCGGTCCTGCTGTATCGCTGGGATAGCAAGTCCGACGCGAAAGCGACAGGCGCCTTTGTGGTCGCCATTTCGACGGCGGAAAGGGTCGGGTTGCCTAGACCGTGAAGACGCGGCGCGGCTTGAACATGCCGGCCTCCACCGAGCCGATCGCGACCAGCTTGCCGCGTTGCGTGGCAAATGCGTCCGCCGCCTCGACGGGTGCGTCGCGGCCGCGCACGATGACCGGATTGCCGAGCCGGACTTTCTGGGCTGCGTCGTCGCCAAGCGGAATCTCCGGCAGGCTCTCGAGCGCGACGGCCGTGTCGACCAGAAGCCCATCGAGCGCATCGAAGGCCGTTGGCGTCTCGTCCGGGTCGGGGCGGGTTTCGGTGCCGTCCGGATTGCGGACGACGCCAGCGGCTGCTTCGAGCTCGGCCACCGTCACGAGATCCTCCGTCTCGAACGGCTCGACCAGTTCACGGCGCAGGTCGCTGACATGGCCGTAGCAGCCGAGATCGCGGCCCATGTCGCGGGCAATCGAGCGGACATAGGTGCCCTTGCCGCATTCAACCTCGAAGGTCGTATGGCCGTCGTCCGGCATGTCCACGATGTCGAGCCGGCCGATCTCGATCTCGCGGGCGGCGATCTCGACCGTCTCTCCGGCTCGGGCGATGTCGTAGGCGCGCTCGCCGTCGATCTTGATCGCCGAGAATTGCGGCGGCACCTGCATGATCACGCCGGTGTATTTCGGCAAAAGCGCGCGGACCTGCGCCTCGGTCGGCCGGTCGGCGGATGTGGCGGTTGCCACGCCCTCGAGATCATCGGTCGCGCGTTCCTCGCCCCAGGCCACGGTGAAGCGGTAGATCTTCGCCCCGTCCATCACATAGGGAACGGTCTTGGTCGCCTCGCCCAGCGCGATCGGCAGCATGCCGGACGCGAGCGGGTCGAGCGTGCCGGCATGGCCGGCCTTCTCGGCGCGGTAGAGCCATTTGACCTTCGAGACGGCCTCGGTCGAGCCCATCCCGGCGGGCTTGTCGAGCACCACCCAGCCGGAGATGTTGCGGCCCTTCTTCCTGCGCGGCTTGCTCACTCGTCGTCTTCCTTGTCGAGATCCCGCGCCACTTCCGGCGAACGCAGCAGCCGGTCGATCTTCGCCATGTTGTCGAAGCTCGTGTCGAGGCGGAAACGGAATTCCGGCATGTATTTCATCTGGCGCAGCGCGCCTGAGACCCGGCCACGGATGAACTTGGCATTTTGCGCCAGCGCCTTGATCACCGCCTCGTCGTCCTTGGCCGCGAGCGGCGCGACGAAGGCCGTCGCGATCTTGAGGTCGGGCGACATGCGCACTTCGGAAACCGAGATCACGGTCTGCTCGATGACCTCGTCACGCACCTCGCCGCGCGCGAGAACTTCGGCAAGCGCATGGCGCACCTGCTCGCCGACGCGCAGCATGCGCTGGGATGGTCCGGTGGTTCCACTCATGGCCTAACTGTCCTTGGCACCTACGCTGCCGCCTGCCTCGACCGCTCGTCGATGTCGGCGGCGAAGTCCTGCATGTCTTCCTGGTCCCGGAAGGCCGCCAGCGGAATGATCACCGGCAAGGCGCCTTCGCGGATGAATATGTGGCGGTCCGTGCAGACCACCTGCGTGATCCTGTCGACGTCCACCTGCCGGGTTCCGGACAGCCGGTGCTCGATCAGGCGGTCTTCCCACTGGTCGAGCGTCGCCTGGCCTTCCACGATCGGCAGCGTGGCCGCCTTTCGCCGAACATCGAGATTGGTCCAGACGACGGCCGCAACGCCGGCCCCGACCAGGAGGACGACGATCGATGTCCACCACAGCGCCGGGCCGATGTCGCGCGGAACGATGCCGGCCAGCAACCCCGCCACGCTGATCAAGAGGAGAAGCCGCAGCTTGTCCCAAGCCGTCAGTTCGTGGCGCAGCACAGCGAAGGCCAAGGCATCCGCACGCGATACCGTATAGGCAAGCGTGCGGATGGGAACCTGCGCTCTGTCGCTCATCTGCTCCCCGGCGGGCCGGTCAGAGCGTCCGCGTCACCATCTCGACTCGGAAGCACTCGATGATGTCGCCGACCTGGATGTTCTCGTAGTTCTGGAACGCCATACCGCATTCCTGACCGACGGGAACCTCGGAGACCTCGTCCTTGAAGCGCTTGAGCGTCTTCAGCGTGCCCTCGTGGATCACGACATTGTCGCGGATCAGGCGCACGCCCGCACCGCGCTCGACACGACCTTCGGTGACGCGGCAGCCCGCGATCTTGCCGACCTTCGTGATATCGAAGACCTCGAGGATTTCCGCATTGCCCAGGAACGTCTCGCGACGCTCCGGCGACAGAAGGCCCGACATCGCCTGCTTCACATCGTCCACAAGGTTGTAGATGACGTTGTAGTAGCGGATCTCGATGCCGGCCTGCTCTGCCGCCTGGCGGGCCTGCGGGTTCGCACGCACGTTGAAGCCGATGATCGCGGCACCCGACGTCTCGGCGAGCGAGATGTCGCTCTCCGTGATGGCGCCCGCGCCCGAGTGGACGATGCGGGCGCGCACCTCGTCGGTGCCGAGCTTCTCGAGCGCGATCGCGATCGCCTCGACCGAGCCCTGCACGTCGCCCTTGATGATCAGCGGGAATTCCTTCACGCCGACCGTCTGGAGCTGCGACATCATCTGCTCGAGCGAGCCGCGCTGGCCAGCATGCTTGGCCACCGCCTTCTCGCGGGCGAGACGCTGGCGATATTCGCTGATCTCGCGCGCCTTCGCCTCGGTCTCGGTCGTGCCGAACGTGTCGCCGGCGCGCGGAACGCCCTGCAGGCCGAGCACCTCGACCGGCATGGACGGACCCGCTGTCTCCACGCTCTCGCCCTGATCGTCGATCAGCGCGCGCACGCGGCCCCACTCGTTGCCGACGACGATGATGTCTCCGGGAATGAGCGTGCCGGTCTGCACCAGAACGGTCGCGACCGGGCCGCGGCCCTTGTCGAGACGCGCCTCGATGACGACGCCTTCGGCAGTGCGGTCCGGATCGGCCTTCAGGTCGAGCACTTCGGCCTGCAGGATGATCGCTTCCAGCAGCTTGTCGATGCCGGTGCCCTTGATGGCCGACACCTCGACGTCGAGCACCTCGCCGCCCATCGATTCCACAAATACCTCGTGGCGGAGCAGCTCGGTGCGGACCTTCTGCGGGTTGGCCGACGGCTTGTCGATCTTGTTGATCGCCACGATGATCGGCACCCCCGCCGCCTTGGCGTGGTTGATGGACTCGATCGTCTGCGGCATCACGCTGTCGTCAGCCGCAACCACCAGGACCGCGATGTCCGTCGCCTGCGCACCGCGGGCACGCATGGCGGTGAACGCCTCGTGGCCGGGCGTGTCGAGGAAGGTGATCAGGTGTCCGTCCTTGTCGACCTGATAGGCGCCGATGTGCTGGGTGATGCCGCCGGCCTCGCCCGCCGCCACCTTGGCGTGGCGGATGGCATCGAGCAGCGAGGTCTTGCCGTGGTCGACGTGGCCCATGATGGTGACCACCGGCGGACGCGGCTCCATGTTTTCGGGTTTGTCCTCGACCTTGAACATAGCGCCTTCGATGTCGGACTCGGCGACGCGCTTGACCGTGTGGCCGAAGTCGGTCGCGACGAGTTCCGCGGTGTCGGCGTCGATCAGGTCGCCGGGCTTCATCATCTGGCCCTGCTTCATGAAATACTTCACGACGTCGACGGCGCGCTCGGACATGCGCTGCGCGAGATCCTGGATCGTGATCGTCTCGGGTAGGGTGACCTCGCGGGAGATCTTCTCGCGCGGCTCGTTCTGCATGCCGCGCTTGAACTTCTCCTGGCGGCGGCGCATCGCGGACAGCGAACGGCCGCGGCCGTCACCGTCGGTCAGCGCTGCGGTCACGGTCAGCTTGCCGCGGCGACGCTCCTCGTCGGTCTTGCCCTTTGCAGGACGGGCGACCTCGGGCGTGGCGATGCGGCGCGGCGGAAGAGCTGCGGGTGCACCTCGGCCACCGCCACCTCCACTGCGTGGACGCACCGGCTCGTCCTCGTCGGGAACCATGACATCGGCGGTCGCGGCGGGAGCGCGACGGCGCGCATCCTCCTCGGCGCGCTTGCGCGCCTCCGCCTCACGTTTCAGCCGCGCTTCCTCCTCCGCCTGGCGGCGGGCAGATTCTTCGCGCTCCTTCCTGCGGCGCTCTTCTTCCTCGGCGCGACGGCGCGCTTCCTCGGCGGCCTTCTGGCGGTCCTCCGCCTCGCGCGCCTGCGATCCCGCAAGCGCACGGCGGCGTGCTTCCATCTCGTCGCGAGACAGCTCGTTCAGGACCACGCCCGACCGCTCCGGGGCGGGGGCAGGCCGCGGACGCGGCGGCTCGACGACGACCGGCTTCGCCACGACGGGGGGAGCCGCCGGCTTCGGCACGAGCACGGGCGCGGCCGGCTTCTCGCCGGGCAGCGGGAATTTCCGCTTCTTGGTTTCGACGACGACCTGCTTCGTGCGGCCATGCGAGAAGTTCTGGCGCACCGTGCCCTGCGTCACACCGGCCGGCTTGAGGCTCAGAGTCTTCTTCACATTGACGCTCAGCGTCTTGTCGTCGTCTGATTTCGTATCGCTCATTCCATATCCTTAGATGCGCCATCGACGGATTCGATGGTCGCCGAACCGAGGCCGTCATCCGGGGATCCGCCCCGGTATCGGTCAAGCGCTACCACGCGCTTCAGCGCCGCCTTGCCCGCGTCCCCGGCGAGCACGGCTGCATGTATCACATTTGCCCCCCCCCCCAATGCCAAACCCAATTCGGCCTCCGAAAAGAGTTTGTATGCGGGGATATCCGGCCCGCCGAGATGGACCGTCGCACGCCGCGCCTGGGTGATCTTGCGCACTCCGTCGGCCTGCGCTTCGCGCGCATGGAGCACGGCGGCCGCCTCGCCGCTGCGCACCGTCGCCTCCACCTTCGCAGCGCCAAGCGCCACGAGACCGGCCTTGCGGGCCAGTCCCATCGCCCCGAGCGCGTGCTGGGCAAGGATGCGGTCCACCATCTCGCCAAGATCCGGCGCGACGGCGACGTCGGCCTTGAAGGCACGGCGGAACATGTTCTTGCGTGCCGCCTCATCGACATGTCGGCGGTCCGCGCTGACCCAGCAGCCGCGGCCCGGTAGCTTTCTCTTGATATCGGGAACGACGGACGAGTCGGGACCGACGACGAAGCGGATGAGACCCTCAGGGTCTCCCGCTTGCCGCGTCACGATGCAGGTGCGATCGTTCATCTCGTTCAAGGTCTGCTCCAGGCCTCGGCATGACCGTCAGGCCGTGACTTCGGCGTCTTCGTCGGCTTCCTCGCCGGCGAGGTCGTCTTCCGTGATCCAGCCCGCCTGCAGGCGTGCGGCCAGCACCATCTGCTCAGCCTCGGCGCGGCTGACGCCGAACTCGCCCAGCACGCCGGCAAAGGTCTTGGTCTCGCCGTCCTTGCGCTCCTTCCAGCCGACGAGATCGTCGACCGCGTAGCCGGCGAAGTCCTCGATCGTCTTCACACCGTCCTTGCCGACTGCGACCATCATGGCCGTCGTCATGCCCGGCAGCTCGCGCAGCTCGTCGGCAACGCCGAGCTTGCGGCGCTCCTCGTCATGCTCGGCTTCGATGCGATCGAGATATTCGCGGGCGCGCGTCTGGATCTCGCTGGCGGTGTCCTCGTCGAAACCATCGATCGAGGAAATCTCGTCGGAGTCCACGTAGGCGACTTCCTCGACCGAGGTGAAGCCTTCGGAGGCGAGCACCTGGCCGACCATCTCGTCGACGTCGAGGGCTTCCATGAACAGCTTCGACCGCTCGACGAATTCCTTCTGGCGACGCTCGCTCTCCTCCTGCTCGGTCAGGATGTCGATGTCCCAGCCGGTGAGCTGCGAGGCGAGGCGGACGTTCTGACCGCGGCGGCCGATTGCCAGTGAGAGCTGGTCGTCAGGAACCACGACCTCGATGCGCTCCGCATCCTCGTCGAGCACCACCTTGGCGACTTCCGCCGGCTGCAGCGCGTTGACGATAAAGGAGGCTGCATCCTGCGACCACGGAATGATGTCGATCTTCTCGCCCTGCAGCTCGCCGACGACCGCCTGGACGCGGGAGCCGCGCATGCCGACGCAGGCGCCGACCGGATCGATGGACGAATCGCGCGAAATAACGGCGATCTTGGCGCGCGAGCCGGGGTCTCGGGCGACCGACTTGATCTCGATGATGCCGTCGTAGATCTCCGGCACTTCCATCGTGAACAGCTTGGCCATGAACTGCGGATGGGTACGCGACAGGAAGATCTGCGGACCGCGCTGCTCGCGGCGCACGTCGTAGACATAGGCGCGGACGCGGTCGCCATATTTGAAGTTCTCGCGCGGGATCAGCTCGTCGCGGCGGATGATCGCCTCGCCGCGGCCGAGGTCGACGATAACGTTGCCGTATTCGACGCGCTTGACGGTGCCGTTGACGATCTCGCCGATGCGGTCCTTGTATTCGTCGAACTGGCGGTCGCGCTCAGCCTCGCGCACCTTCTGCACGATCACCTGCTTGGCGGACTGGGCGGCGATGCGGCCGAAGTCCATCGGCGGCAGCTGCTCGGCGATGAAGTCGCCGACCTGGGCGTCCGGATTGCGAGCCCGCGCATCGCGCAGCGAGATATGCTTGGCGTAGTCCTCGACGTCCTCGACGACTTCCATCAGGCGCTGGAGCTTCATCTCGCCGGTGGCATGGTTGATGTCGGCGCGGATGTTCGTCTCCTGGCCGTAGCGGGACCGCGCCGCCTTCTGAATCGCGTCCGCCATCGCATCGATGACGATGTGCTTGTCGATCGACTTCTCGCGCGCGACCGCATCGGCGATCTGCAGAAGTTCGAGCCTGTTCGCACTGACTGCCATTGTGATCTCCCTCGCGGACTGGCCGCGGTTCATGAACTCAATTGTCCTCGGACGGCTCCTCGCCGTCCGGTTCGCTCTCGCCGCGCTTCTTGCGCGCCTGCTTCTTGGCCTGGTTGTCCTTCGACAGCGCGTCACGGATCAGGTCGTCCGTCAGGATCAACCGCGCATCCGAAATCGCCTCGAAGGGCACCCGCACGCTCGGCGTCTCGCCATAGCCGGGCGCGTCGCGATCAATGGTGACGCCGGTCTCGTCCACCGAAGCAATGCGGCCGCGGAAGCGCTTGCGGTCGGCGACCATCACCGAGGTCTCCATCTTCATCAGATGGCCCTGCCAGTTCGCGAAGTCCGACTTGCGAACCAGCGGACGGTCGATGCCGGGCGACGAGATCTCGAGGTGATACGCCTTCTCGACCGGATCCTCGACGTCGAGCGCCGGAGACACCGCGCGGCTGACCGTCTCGCAGTCCTCCACGGTCATCGTGCCATCCGGCCGCTCGGCCATGATTTGCAACGTCAGGCCGTTCTGCCCCGTGAGGCGGACGCGCACCAGCCGGTAGCCGATCGCGGTCAGCACCGGCTCGACGATCAGCGCGATGCGCGCATCGATGCCGCTCTCGCGGATGATGCGGTCGTCGCCTTCGATCGTTGCCGTGATTCCGTCCATCGTCGCTCCAGGTCGTATCCCGGCGCGGGTAACAAAAAAGAGCGGGACCGGGTGGACCCACTCTTCGTCATACCGACCAAGAATTTACGCACTAAATAGGCGATTTCGGAATTGGATGCAAGGGAAAGGCGGAAAACCGGCCCGCTACGGCAATCAATGCGCGCCACGCATGGCTGAAATGCGCGGCAGACCCTGCCTTATCACTCAGCAAACGCCTATATGCACGGCGTATCAATAGATAGACAGGTAGTTCCCATGACCCGTGGCATCTTCTCCGGAAGGCTGCTCGGCCTTCTCGACATTTTCGGCAGCGCCGTCACGGCCGCCAACGCGACAGCCAATCGTCGTGCACCTGATCCGCGCGACCTGCAGCGTCTCGGCATCGATCCGGAACGCTTCCGCGAGATCAACAGGTTCTGATCCGCCGCACAGGCGAATCCCGATCTTCTCAAGCCCCGCGCCCCATGCCGCGGGGCTTTTTGTGTCTTGGACCCTGTCCGTTTCCATGCACACCACGCATTGCTGCGCTGCACAATGATCTATTTCGCAGACGCGAGATCACCCCTATCTTCAATTGATCTCGAACGAACAGGTGTCATCATGACTCGTCGTAGTTTCGCCAGCACCCTTCGCGGCTTCATGGAAGTGACGGCCAGCGCGATCTCCGCATCCGCCGCGGTCGAAAGCGGCAAGCAGCCGAACGCCCAGGCGCTCCGGCGCCTCGGGATCGATCCGGAGCAGTTCGGCCGCATCATTCGCCGCTGATTGCCGACCAACAGGACTTCGGGCGTCTTAAGCCCTGACAAACGTCAGATAGGCCGGTGTCCGCCCCTCGCGGAGCGCCTTGGCTTCGTAGCGGGTTCCCGGCCAGCCTTCGTAGGGCACGCGCCAGTCGTCGGGCGTCTCGGCCCGCCAGGAAAATCCGCCCTGCCGCGCGACTTCCAGCAGTGTCCAGTTGACGTAGTGGTCGATGTCAGAGGCGAAGCGGAACAGGCCACCGGGCTTCAAAACCCTTGCGAAGCGGTCCAGGTTCGCCAAATTGACGAAGCGGCGCTTCCAGTGCCGCTTCTTCGGCCACGGATCGGGGTAGAACAGATCGATCCTGTCCAGTGAACCGTCGGGCAGCCAGTCAAGCAGCGCGGTCGCATCGTCATCGTAGAGGCGGATGTTCGGCCGCGCTTCGCGCTCCAGCATGCGCAGCAGACTCGCCATACCGTTGACGAAGGGTTCCACACCGATGAAGCCGGTCGCAGGCGCCGCTCCGGCCGCGTGATGCAGGTGCTCGCCGCCGCCGAAACCTATTTCCAGAACGATCCGCTCGACCGGAACCGGAAAGAGAGCGTGCAGGTCGTCGGGCGGCGCGGCCGACAGGTCGACCTTCAGCCGCGGCAGGACGTCGGCGAGGGCGACGGCCTGCATCGGGCGGATGGTCTTGCCGTGGCGGCGACCGAAGAACGCCTCCGCCGTGCGCGTGCGGCGTTCCTCGGACATGGCTCGATCAGGCCGCGATGGCTTCCTTGAGCCCCTTCACCAGATCGGTCTTCTCCCAGGAGAAGGAGCCGTCGCGACCGGCCTTGCGGCCGAAATGGCCGTAGGACGAGGTCTTGGCATAGATCGGCTTGTTGAGGTCGAGATGCTTGCGGATGCCGGTGGGCGACAGGTCCATCACCTTGCGGATCGCGGCCTCGACCTTGTCCTCGTCGACGCCCGGCTTCGCCGTGCCGTGCAGGTCGACATAGATCGACAGCGGCTGCGCCACGCCGATCGCGTAGGAGAGCTGGATCGTGCAGCGGTCGGCAAGCTTGGCGGCCACGACGTTCTTCGCGAGGTAGCGGGCTGCATAGGCAGCCGAGCGGTCGACCTTGGTCGTGTCCTTACCCGAGAAAGCGCCGCCGCCGTGCGGGGCCGCACCGCCATAGGTGTCGACGATGATCTTGCGGCCGGTGAGGCCGGCGTCGCCGTCCGGGCCGCCGATCACGAACTTGCCGGTAGGATTGATGTACCAGTTGCAGTCGTCGGCGATCTTCAAATCGCCCAGCGCCTGGCGGATGTAGGGTTCGACGACCTTGCGGACCTTCTTCGAATCCCACTTGTCATCGAGATGCTGGGTCGACAGCACGATCGAGGTCACCTCGGCGGCCTTGCCGTTCTCGTAACGGACGGTCACCTGGCTCTTGGCGTCGGGGCCGAGCTTGCCGGCATCGCCCTCGCCCTTGTGGCGGGCGGCCGCTAGCAGCTCGAGGATCTTGTGGCTGTAGTAGATCGGCGCCGGCATCAGGTCGGGCGTCTCGTTGCAGGCATAACCGAACATGATGCCCTGGTCGCCGGCCCCTTCCTCACCCTGCTTGTCGGCAGCGTTGTCGACGCCCTGCGCAATGTCGGCAGACTGGCCGTGCAGCAGCACATCGATCTTGGCCGTCTTCCAGTGGAAGCCGCTCTGTTCATAACCGATGTCGCGGATCGCCTTGCGCGCGACGGACTTGAATTTCGCCGGGTTGATGACCGGGAAATCGGCGGCATCGTGCATGATCGAGCCGTCCTTGTTCTTCTTCAGCAGCGAATTGGGCACGCGGACTTCCCCCGCGATCACGACACGATTGGTCGTTGCCAGCGTTTCGCAGGCGACGCGAACGTCCCACGGGTTCATTCCGGACTTTTTCGCTTCGCGGTAGACCAGATCCACGATCTCGTCCGAGATGCGGTCGCAGACCTTGTCGGGATGGCCTTCGGAAACGGATTCGCTTGTGAAGAGATAATTCAGGCGCGCCACGGGTGTCCCCTCTGGAAAGCAGGCACGGCAGGATCGCCAGCCCGATCGGCGATCCTGTTAGAAAAGCGGCAGGCGCGCGTCAAGACGGGCGCGACAGCGCACCGCTCTCGCACCTTCGATTGTTCCACGCCCTTGCCGGCCTGATGGCCCGCCAAGATCGGGTCTTGTTCCCGCAGCACTCAGTCTTCGTCGGAAGCAAGCGCCTTCACTAGGTCGATCACCTTGCGACGCACCTTGACGTCCGTGATCTTCACGAACGCCCGGTTGAGCTGGATGCCTTCGGCGCTGTTCAGGAAGTCCACAACATAGCTGGTGGACGAATCCTCGGCAAAGCCGGCAGGCCCACCCCCTTCCTGCCCCGGCGCATCCTCGAAGAAGAACGAGACCGGCACGCCGAGAATCGATGCGATCGCCTGGAGGCGGCTCGCGCCGACACGATTCGTGCCCTTCTCATATTTCTGAATCTGCTGAAAGGTTATGCCGAGGCTTTCGCCAAGCTTCTCCTGGCTCATTCCGAGCATGTTCCGGCGCAGCCGGATCCTGCTACCGACGTGTATATCGATCGGGTTTGGTTTCTTCTTGTTTTCTACCATTTTTTCCTCGCCGCTTTGCACGGCCGTATGGAGTTTTTTTTGCCAGTCTCCCTGCTCTTTCGGCACAAGGCCCCAATATTCACGGCCGAAAGAGCCAATCCACGACTGGCGGACTACTATGCTGACGCCCTTCAACACTTGTCAATTCGAGCGCACCCTCCCGACAAAATACATAACACACGCGGAGATTGCAAAAAAGGCAACAATTAGCAGACCGTTAACATTCGGCGAACCCAGCGGCGGCGGGCGCCTGGCGATCTCCAATTCAGCGTCGAGATTGCCTATGCCGTTCAGCGCATAGCCGTCGACGACCCGGCCGTCGGCCGCTACGACCGCCGAGATGCCGTTGTTGGCTGCGCGCAGAAGGGGCAGTCCCTGCTCCACCGCGCGCAGCCGCGCCTGGCGGAAATGCTGATACGGTCCGGGCGTGTCGCCGAACCAGGCGTCGTTGGTGACATTGAGAATGATGTCGGCGCCCGGAGTCGAATGAGCGACCTCGCCCGGGAATATCGCCTCGTAACAGATCAACGGCAGCGCGCGCAGTCCGCCAGGCAGATCGAGCAGCGACCGCGCCAGCCCTTGCGAGAAGCTCACCGGCGTCGCGACGATCTTCTTCATCCCGAGGCGCGTCAGAATGTCCTCGAAGGGCAGATACTCGCCGAAGGGCACGAGATGCACCTTGTCGAACGCGCCCACGATCTCGCCCCGGCTGTCGATCGCGACGATCGAATTGTAGTAGCGCGTCTCACCGTTGCCGCCCGCGCCGCCCTCGGAGCGGACCGCACCCGCGAGGAGGATCTGGCCGTCTTCCAGCGCGGCACCGAGCGCTGCAAGCGCGTCGGGGCGATCGGTGAAGAGGAACGGGACCGCGGTCTCGGGCCAGACGATCAGATCGGGGCGCTTCTGTCCGTCGGCAGGCGGCGCCGTGGTCATGTCGAGATAGGTCTTGAAGATCCGGTCGCGAACCGAGGTGTCCCATTTCTCGGACTGGTCGATGGACGGCTGGACGATGCGCAGCGAAATCTTCCTGCCGTCGGCGACCGGAGGCGGGCGAAGCAGCCCGAAGCCGACATGGACGATCACCAGCGCGAGAGCGAGGACCGCACCCGCGCGCAGGTGCCGCTTCGAGGCGAAGAGCGCCGGCATGGCGAAGACGAAGACCGCCAGCGCATTCATGCCGTAGAGCCCGACGACCGACGACGATTGCATGAGCACCGTATCCGGCATCGCCGCATAGCCGATCGCGTTCCATGGGAAACCGGTGAAGACGACTGCGCGCAGCCATTCCGCGATGCCGAAGCCGAAGGCGAGCGCAAAGATGCGGCCGAGCCCGTCAGACCAGAACAGCCGCGCCAGCGATGCGGCGAGGCCATAGAAGATTGCCAGCCCGGCCGGCAGGACAAGGATCGCAAGCGGAAGCGCCCAGGCGAAGCTCTCGGCCTCGACCAGAAGCGCGTTGCCCACCCACCACAGGCCGGCGAGGAAATAGCCGAAGCCGAACCACCAGCCGACAGAAAATGCCGGCTTGAGGCGGCCCAGAAGACCGACACGGCCCTCCGTCACCGCCCCGTCGATCAGCCAGACGAGAACCGGAAAGGACACGAGGCAGACGGCGAAGAAATCGAACGGTGCCTGCGACAGCGTCGCCAGCGCGCCGGCTGCGAATGCCAGGAGCGCGCGGCGCCATCCCCACAGCAGAATGACCTTGCCGGCCAGCCGCTCCATCCGTTCCCTTCGTCCCCGCGAATCGGTGCGCACGGTGTATCAGGCGGCCGGAGCGCTGCCAAACCGGCTCTCGCCCTCGCACAGATTGACTCGGCAGCCTGTCTTTACTAAAAGCGCGCGCACGCTCGGGCCGACCGTCCGGCGCAATTGTTGTTGCGCCCAGTGTCAGCCCGGCAAACGCTCCTGTTGAAAAGACAGATCCAAGAAGGGCCGCACGCCGCGGTATCAAATAAATGAAGCGCACCTATCAACCCTCCAAGCTCGTCCGCAAGCGCCGGCACGGATTCCGTGCCCGCATGGCCACCAAGGGCGGCCGCGCCGTCGTCGCAGCCCGTCGCAACCGCGGCCGCAAGCGGCTGTCGGCCTGATCCGGGGCCAGCGCCGGTGAATAACCGGCCTCCCGAGCGGCTGCGCAAACGCGCTGAGTTCCTGGCCGTCCGTGCGGGCGAGAAGCGCCGCGGGCGGCTTTTCCTCGTGGAAGCGCTGCGTCGCGGCGACGAAGGCGTGCCGCGTTTCGGCGTCACCGTCACGAAGAAGGTCGGCAACGCAGCTGTCCGAAACCGTATCCGGCGTCGGCTCAAGGAAGCCATGCGCGTCCATGCCGCTGATGACATGGCGGCAGGGAGCGACTATGTGATCGTCGCGCGGCGCGACGTGCTCACCGCGCCGTTCAGCACACTGAAGGCCGAGCTTGCCCGGCGCATCCGCGGAACCGACCGATGACCGACAACAACCGCAACCTGCTCATCACGATCATCCTTTCGGTCATCATCCTGACCGTCTGGCAGGTGTTCTTCATGCAGCCCCGCATCGAGGCGCAGCGCGAGGCCGCCCGGATCGAGCAGGAACGGATCGCCGCGCAGAACTCGCCGACCACAGAACAGCCCGGCCAGCCCGCGGGAGCCGGAATGCCCGTAACACCCCAGACGACGGTGCCCGGCCAGGCCTCCGCGCCAGTCGGGGCCAGCCGTGAAGCGACCGTCGCCGCCGGCAGCCGCGTGGCGATCGACACGCCGGCGCTGGCCGGTTCGATCAACCTCGCCGGCGCGCGCATCGACGACCTGAAGCTCAAGGCCTACCACACCGAGGTCGACAAGAGCTCGCCCAACATCGACCTGCTCAATCCCGCCTCCCTGCCCAACGGCCAGTATGCCGAGATCGGTTATGTGGCCGGCGCCGACGCCGGCGCGATGCCAGGCCCCGATACGGTGTGGACCGCCCCGGCCGGCGCGACGCTCACTCCGTCGACCCCGGTCACCCTGACCTACACCAACGACAAGGGCATAACCTTCACGCGCACCATCGCGGTGGACGCGAACTACATGTTCACGGTCAGCGACAAGGTGGAGAACTCCGGCGCGGCGGCCGTGTCGCTCCAGAACTACGGCCGCGTCACGCGCTTCGACAAGCCAGCGCATCCGAGCGTCTACGTCATCCATGAGGGCCTGATCGGCGTGACCGGTGAGGAAGGCCTCCAGGAGATCAGCTATTCCACCCTGGAAGAAGACAAGCGCGTCACCCCCGGCAAGTCGACTGATGGCTGGCTCGGCATCACCGACAAATACTGGGCTGTCGCGCTGGTCCCGTCGGGCGCCCAGCCCTTCCAGCCCAACTTCTCCTGGTTCGACGACGGCCGGGCCCGCTTCCAGGCCGACTACCTGACCGACCCGATCCAGCTCGCGCCGGGTGCCTCCGCCAATGTTGAGACCCTCGTCTTTGCCGGCGCCAAGGAAGTGAACAAGATCCAGGCCTATGAGACCGACCGGCAGATCCGGCAGTTCGACCTGATGATCGACTGGGGCTGGTTCTATTTCATCACCAAGCCGATGTTCTGGCTGATCGACCACCTCTACAAGCTGCTCGGCAATTTCGGCCTGGCGATCCTCGCCACCACGGTCATCGTCAAGGCGGTGTTCTTCCCGCTCGCCAACAAGAGCTACGCCTCGATGGCGAACATGAAGAAAGTGCAGCCGAAGATGCTGGAAATCCGCGAGAAATACGCGGACGACAAGATGAAGCAGCAGCAGGCGATGATGGAGCTCTACAAGACGGAGAAGATCAATCCGCTGGCCGGCTGCTGGCCGATCCTGATCCAGATTCCCGTGTTCTTCGCGCTCTACAAGGTGCTGTATGTGACGATCGAAATGCGGCATGCGCCGTTCTTCGGCTGGATCCAGGACCTCGCGGCGCCCGATCCGACCTCGATCTTCAACCTGTTCGGCCTGCTGCCCTTCGCGGTTCCCGCCTTCCTGCTGATCGGCGTATGGCCGATCATCATGGGCATCACGATGTTCCTGCAGATGCGCATGAACCCGACGCCGCCGGACCCGACCCAGGCGATGATCTTCACCTGGATGCCGGTCATCTTCACCTTCATGCTGGCCTCGTTCCCGGCTGGCCTCGTCATCTACTGGGCGTGGAACAACTTCCTGTCGATCGTCCAGCAGGGCGTGATCATGAAGCGTCAAGGCGCCAAGATCGAGCTCTGGGACAATCTCATCGGCATGTTCAAGAAGAAGCCCACGCCGGCGGAATAGCGACAAGCGCAGAGCCTCATAAGAAGCCCGCTTCGGCGGGCTTTTTTATGGGACTAAACCAAGCTTCGGCTTCGAAGTTGAAACCTTGTAGAGCAGAGCGACGTAGCTTCGGTATCGGCCGCCTGGGCGGGTTGGCGTTCTCTCCGGCGGCCGGGCCCGGGCTATCCGGTCAGGAGTCCGGGCGCCGCTTCGCTCAGGCGGTGCGGGCCAGCTTCCTGAACTTGCGCATCACCATGTCGCGCTTCAGCTTCGAGATATGGTCGATGAACAGCACACCGTTCAGATGGTCAATCTCGTGCTGCAGGCAGGTCGCCAACAGGCCGTCCGCGGCCAGTTCCTGCTGTTTGCCATCCTTGTCGAGATAGCGGACGGTCACGCTCGCCGGGCGCTCGACCTCGGCATAGTAGTCGGGGATCGAGAGGCAGCCTTCCTCGTGGATATTGCTGTCGTCGCCAGACGCCACGATCTCGGGATTGATGAAGATCTGCGGGGCAGGTGCCTCGCCTTCCTTGGCGAGGTCGATGACCACCAGCCGCAGTGGTTCGCCCACCTGGATCGCGGCAAGGCCGATGCCGGGGGCGTCGTACATCGTGTCCAGCATGTCGCCGGCAAACTTCAGAAGCGGCGCGTCGACACGCTCCACGGGCTTGGAAACCTGGCGCAGCAACGGATCGGGAAGGATGATTAGAGGCTTGACGGACATTCGGCTCACCTAAGACCTCGGCCCGGCAGCGTCAACATCGGCAAGATCTCCGTTCACGTTTTGATCTGACGCGGTCCGCCGAATCGCATAGACTTGTTGCATGAACGACCTCTCCACCCTGTTTGAACAGCCCGTGATGCAGCTTGGCGCATCGATCGTGACGCTCGGCCAGGCGCTGGCAGCGGCGGCTGTCGTCGCGCTGCTGCTCGTCGTGCTTCTCGGCGTGGCGTTGTGGCGCTCCGGCGCGGCACGGGCGGCGGCGGCCGCCGAAGCGGCGCAGCTTGCCCGCGAAGCGGAGATGCGGATGGCCGAGATCGCCCGCCAGCAACTCGAGATGCAGGGCCGGATGGGCCAGATGAACGAGGCGCTGAGCGCGCGCCAGGCCGAGCTCAACCAGTCGCTCGGCCAGCGCCTCGACGCCATGACGGGGAGGATCGGCCAGACCATGACCGAACAGACCCGTTCGACGCATGAAAGCCTGGCAAAGCTGCAGGAGCGGCTGGCGGTGATCGACACGGCGCAAGGCAACATCCAGTCGCTCGCCGGACAGGTCGTCCAGCTGCAGGCGATCCTGTCGAACAAGCAGACGCGCGGTGCGTTCGGCCAGTCGCGCATGGAGGCGATCGTGGCGGACGGTCTGCCGCACGGCGCCTATGAGTTCCAGGCGACGCTGTCGAACGGCAGCCGCCCCGACTGCATCATCAGGATGCCGAACGGCACGCCGCCGCTGGTGATCGACGCCAAGTTCCCGCTGGAGGCCTGGAACGCGATCCGCGCCGCCGAGGCGGCGGAGGGTTCGCCGGAAACTGCCAAGGCCGCCGCGCAGGCATTCCGGCGCGACGTCGAGGTGCATATCAAGGCGATCTCGGAGAAATACCTGCTGACCGGCGAGACGCAGGACACGGCGTTCATGTTCGTGCCCTCTGAGTCCATCTTCGCCGAGATCCACGAGAACTTCGAGGCGCTGGTCCAGCGCGCGCACCGTGCCCGCATCGTCATCGTCTCGCCCTCGCTGCTGATGCTGTCGATCCAGGTGATCCAGTCGGTGCTGAAGGACGCCCGCATGCGCGAGCAGGCGCACCTGATCCAAGGCGAGGTGGTGCGGCTGATGGAGGACCTGTCGCGCCTCGACGACCGCGTGCGCAAGCTGCAGGGGCATTTCGCACTGACGGCGAAGGACATCGACCAGATCGTTACCTCGGCCGACAAGCTCGCGAAGCGCGGCCAGAAGATCGAGGCGCTGGAGTTCGGCCAGGCTCCGGACAGTGCGGATTCGTCCCCTGCGGCGGAGCCCTCGGTGGGCACGCGCACCGGACAACTGCGGCTTCGTGTCGTCGACGGCGACGAATAGGCTGCGGCCCAGCGTTCGCGCTTGATTGCGCTGTGCTTTTCCATTCAGATGCGCTCAGTCGAACGCCCCGAAGGAGGATGACATGGCAAAGGGTGCGATGAGGCCCGGCAAGGAGGCTCGAAAACCCAAGAAGGACGCGAAGAAGCCGGTCGCGGCGCCGGCGCCGTTCGCCAAGGTCGAGCCGGCGCGGATCACCAAGCCGAAGAAGGACAAGTAGATTCCGGTCGCCGCCTTACAGGGCAAACGCCAAAAGGCGGGCCCGAGCACCTCGGGTCCGCCATGATGGCTGAACGGCTTACCGGCCGGACCTTGTCCGGCCTGGATCAGGCGGTCCGGCGGGTCCCGACGCGAGACTTCCGAGCGGCGTAGCGCGCATCGCGCCTTGCCTTCTTCTCGGCTTCCTCGGCGAGGTAGCGCGACAGACGCTCCTTTTCCTCGGCCTCGCGAGCCTCGGCCTCGATGCGCGCACGCTCCTCGGCCTCCTTGCGGGCGATTTCCGCAAGGCGCTCGCGTTCGGCGCGTTCCGCCGCTTCGCGGGCGAGCTTCTCCTGACGGAGCTTCTCTTTTTCTTTCTCGCGGATGGCGCGGGCGGCCAGAATGGCCTCGCGCTCCTGCTTGCGGGCGATCACTTCCGGATCGTCCTCCGAAGGACGCGACTTGAATCGTTCAAGCAACGCCTTCTTCGCTTCAACGGCGGCATTACGCCTCTCCGTGAAGTCCTTTTCCCTGTAAATTGCCACTGATGTCAGTCTCTCTTGCAGTCTGCGTCGATACTCATACGCGTGCGCCGCTTACATACGCGGGATCGCGTGAAGTTCAACCCGCTGCACAACGGATTTGACAGATTTTGTGCCAGCGCGACGTTTCTGCACCGTTATGCGGGCCTTTCCCTGCAAGGTGCGTTCACCGGACGGAGACTGGCGCCGCCCTCGCGCGAATCATATCTGCGGAACAGTCTGATTGAGGAGCGGCATATGGAACTCGGCCTTTACACCTTCGGCGACGTCGATCCCGCCCACGCCGGCACGGGGGCCGCGGGTGAGAAGCGCGTGCGAGAACTGATCGCGGAGATCGAGCTTGCCGATCAGGTTGGACTTGATGTCTTCGGGCTCGGCGAACATCACCGCCCCGACTACGTGGCCTCCGCGCCAGCGATGATCCTCGCCGCTGCCGCCTCGCGCACGCGGCGGATCAGGCTGACGAGCGCCGTCACCGTTCTGAGCTCCGATGATCCAGTGCGCGTGTTCCAGCAATATTCGACACTCGACCTGATCTCCGGCGGCCGGGCCGAGATCATGGCCGGACGCGGCTCCTTCATCGAGAGCTTCCCGCTCTTCGGCTACGACCTCAACGACTACGAGACGCTGTTCTCCGAAAAGCTGGAGCTGCTGGCGAAGCTGCGCGACGAAGTGCGCGTGTCCTGGCCGGGCGGCCGACACACGCCACAGATCGACGGCCTCGGCGTGTTCCCGCGTCCCGTGCAGGAGAAGCTGCCGCTCTGGATCGCCGTCGGCGGCACACCGCAATCGGTTGTGCGGGCGGCGACGCTCGGCCTGCCGATGGCGCTTGCGATCATCGGCGGGGAGCCGGCGAGGTTTCAGCCCTTCTTCAACCTCTACCGGCAAACCGCGCGAAAGGCCGGACACGATCCGGCCCATCTGGCAACAAGCCTCAATGTGCACGGCTTCGTCGGGGAGACGTCGGATCAGGCGGCGGACGACTTCTACCCCGCGCAGGCAGCTGTGATGAACAGGATCGGGCGCGAGCGCGGCTGGGGGCCGACCTCGAGGGCGCATTTCGATCAGGCGCGCGGCCCGGACGGCAATCTGTTCGTTGGCGATCCCGAGACGGTGGCGAATAAGATCGTGGCCATGCACCGCATCTTCGGCAACGATCGCTTCATGCTACAGATGGCGATCGGCCTCGTGCCACACGACAGGCTGATGAAGGCGATCGAGCTCTACGGCACAAAGGTCGCGCCACTGGTGCGCCAGCGGATCGGCGACAGCCAGGCCGCCTGATCGTCAGGCGGCCCTTCCGTCGTCACCTTTTCCTCAGCACTGGCCGGGGCGGATGCGACGGGCGCCTTCGGCGCGCGCCACGCATTCATTCGAGAAGGTCTGCTGCGACCCGCCGACCACACCGCAGACCGGCGCATATTCACGGGTGCAGACAGCCTGCCCCCCCACCAGGAGCACTGGCTCCCGGCTGGCCGATCGGAGAGGAGGCGCCGGGGCCGCCCTCGATCGTGCCGGGACGGCCGCCGCCGGGACCGCCCGGGACAGCGCCCGGCTGGCCGGGAGGCTGCATCTGACCACCGCCGCACTGGCCGTCGCGGATCACGCGGTAGCCGGCGGACGCGGCCTGGCAGTCATTGTCGAAGGCACGGCGGTCGCCTCCCCGCTGGGCGCAGACCGGCGCATAGATCATCGGGCAGGCCTGCGGACGATCGGGGCGGGGCGGACGCGGCGGGCGGGGCTCGTCAGGATAATCCGGCCGGTCGCGCCGGCACTGGCCATCGCGGATCACGTAGTAGCCGGCCCGGTCCGCCTCGCAATCGTTGGGGAAGGTGCGGCGGTCGTCGCCGCGGCGGGCGCACACCGGCGCATATTCGCGCGAGCAGTATTGCGGGCCCGGGCCGATAGGGCCCTCTTCCGCCACGCATGCGGCGAGCACCGCCAATGCAAGAACCGCCAGACTACGAACCAAGGCCGGGATGCGCATCTTCCGGTTCCTCCCATTGCATGAATCGTAGGCAGCCTACTCACGAACGCGTGATTCGTCTTTACAAAAGAACTCTTGCACCGCCGGGTTGCCGACCCGGGGGCGCCCTTCCTATATGCGCATGATGGCTCTCCTCTCCGTCCTCGACCTCGCTCCCGTCACCGAAGGCAACACTGTCTCGCAGTCGCTGGCCAACAGCCTCGACCTTGCGCGGCACGTCGAGAAGCTCGGCTACAACCGATACTGGCTCGCCGAGCACCACAACATGCCTGGCATCGCGAGTGCGGCGACGTCGGTGGTGATTGCCCACATCGCCGGCGGCACGTCGACCATACGCGTCGGGGCCGGCGGCGTGATGCTGCCCAACCATTCGCCGCTGGTGATCGCCGAGCAGTTCGGGACGCTGGCCGCGCTGCATCCCGGCCGAATCGACCTCGGCCTCGGCCGCGCGCCGGGAACCGACATGGCCACCGCACGGGCGCTCAGGCGCAACCTTGACGCGGGCGTGGACAATTTCCCGCAAGACGTGGTCGAGCTGATCAACTATTTCGCCCCCGAGGCGCAGAACCGCCATGTGCACGCCTATCCCGGCGAGGGCCAGGAGGTGCCGGTGTGGATCCTCGGATCGAGCACATACGGCGCCCAGCTTGCCGCCATGCTCGGCCTGCCCTACGCCTTCGCCTCCCACTTCGCGCCGGCCGAGCTCGACCGCGCGCTGGATGTCTACCGCGCCCGCTTCGAGCCGTCGCAGTTCCTCGAGAAGCCCTATGTGATGCTGGGCGTCAACATCACCGCCGCCGACACCGACGCCGAGGCGCGGCTGCTGTTCTCCTCCATGCAGCAGGCCTTTGTGGCAATCCGCACCAACACGCGCGGCAAGCTGAAGCCGCCGGTGGAAGGCTATTACGAAAGCCTCGAGCCGATGTCGCGCGCCATCCTCGACCAGACGTTGTCGCAGGCCATTGTCGGCTCGCCGGAGACGGTCGGCCGCGGCGTCGAGGCCTTCCTGCAGCGCACCGGCGCCGACGAGCTGATGGTTACCGCGCAGATCTTCGACCACGCCGCACGCAAAAGATCCTACGAGATCCTCGCCGACGTCCATCTCAGCCTCTCGAAGGCTGCCTGAACCCCGGCCTTCCGGCGTCCGACGCCGGAACTTTCCCGCATTCCCCGCATTGACGGCAAATCGCCGCCTGATAGGCAGGCACCAACTCTGCGCTTGGGGAGAGCGGAACCGTGAATGCCGGGCAACCAATCGATTCCGTCGAGGCCGACAAGGCAGTTCAGGAAAAATGGCCGAGCCTGCGTGGGCTCGTTCTCGGCATCTTCATCATCCTTCTCTTTTCGTCGCTCTATTTCGCGCGCGAGTTCTTCATGCCGGTGGTACTGGCGTTCCTGTTCGCGCTGACGCTGACGCCGATCGTCCGCTTCCTGCGCAAGCGGGGTATCCCCTCGCCGATCTCCGCCACCCTGCTCGTCTTCTTCACCGCCGGCAGCCTCGCGATCGCCGGTTACCTGCTCAGCGGCCCGGTGACGGACCTCGTCAATGAGGCGCCGCAAATCGGTTCCCAGATCAGGGAGCGGCTCAGCGAGCTGCGCGGCCCGATCGACCGGCTGCTGCGCATCTCGCGCGACATCGACGAAGCGACCGACAACGTGACCGCCGCGGACACCCAGCGCGTGGTGGTGCAGCAGCCCGGCATCATCTCACGCGCGGCAGGCAACCTCCTGAGTGCCGGCACAACGATTGCCATCACGCTGATGCTGACGGTGTTCCTGCTCGCGTCCGGAACACTGTTTTACGAAAAGATCGTGCAATCCTTCGGCACGCTCAGCGACAAGAAGCGCGCGCTGCGCATCGTCTACGACGTCGAGCGCGAGATCTCGCGCTACCTTCTGACGGTCGCCGTGATCAACTTCTGCCTCGGCGCGGCGATCGGGCTCGGGCTGTGGGCGATCGGCATGCCGATGCCTTTCGTGTGGGGGGCCGCGGCGGCACTTCTCAACTTCCTGCCCTATATCGGCGCCGCGATGACGATCATCGGCGTGTCAGCCGTGTCGCTCGTCTCCTTCGAGACGCTGACCATGGCGGCCATCCCGCCGGCCTTCGTGCTGATGTGCAACATCATAGAGGGCCAGATCGTAACCCCCGTCACCGTTGGCCGCAGGCTTGAGCTCAACGCGGTGGCGGTGTTCATCGCCGTTGCCTTCTGGTCGTGGCTGTGGGGCTTCATCGGCGCGCTGATCGCCGTGCCAATTCTCGTGATCATCAAGGTCTTTTGCGACCATTTCGACGAGTTGCGACCGATCGGCAATTTCCTCGCCGCGCATCAGGCGGTGGAGCCGCCCGAGCCTGCCGCGGAACCGGTCAGGGAACCGACTTGACCAGTGCCGGGCTCAGGAAGCAGGTCGGGGCCTGTCCGTTCTTCGCCTGCCATTCGCCGATCGAGCGGCGGGTCTTGTAGCCGGGCAGGCCGTCGGCCCCGCCGACGTCATAGCCCTTCGCCTCCAGGCCCTCCTGAAGGCGGGCGATGTCGGAGCGCAGCATGCCGCCGATCTTGCCCCAGGAGCCGGAGAAGGTGCGGTCACCGCCGGCGATGCGGTCCGCCGCATGACCGACGAAGAGTGCGTAGAGGTCGCTCTCGTTGTATTCCTTGAGCACGTAGAAGTTGGGCGTGACGATGAAGGCCGGACCGGAACGGCCGGCCGGCATCAGCAGGTAACCCTCGGCTTTCGCCTCGTGCGCGGGGAACGGCTTGCCCGAAACGCGGGTAATGCCCATCGACGCCCAGTCCGAGATGCGCTTGCCGCGATCCGGCCCTTCGAGCGCGCAGGACACGCTCTCCGGCACGATCACCTCGAACCCCCAGTCTCGGCCCGCCACCCAGCCGTAGTGCTTCAGGTAGTTGGCGATCGAGGCCAGCGTGTCAGGCGTCGAGGTCCAGATGTCGCGAATACCGTCGCCGTCGGCGTCGACCGCATGGTCGAGGAAGGAGGTCGGCAGGAACTGCGGCTGGCCCATTGCGCCCGCCCACGACGTCTTCATCATCGCCCGCGTCGCATAGCCCTTTTCGAGGATGGTCAGCGCCGCCAGCACCTCCTTGCGGAACATCTCCTTGCGCGTTGCGAGGAACGCCTTTGTGCCGAGCACCTCGAACGCGTCATAGGGGATCTTCGCCGCGCCAAAACCCGACTCGCGGCCCCAGATCGCCAGCACGACCTCGCCCGGCACGCCATAGCGCTTCTCGACAGCGGACAGCGTCTGCGACACCCGCCCCGCCCGCGCGCGGCCGCCCGACGTCACGGCGCCGATCGTCTTCTCGGCGAAATAGTTGCCGGGCGAGCCGAACTCCGCCTGATGCTGCTTCTTCTGCGGCTTCGGCTTCTCGCCGGGCATCACGAGGTCTGGCAGCTTGAGGTTGGGCGACACGCCGGCGAAGGCCGCATCGAAGGTCTTTCGCGAAACGCCCTGCGCCTTGGCCGCCGGCCAGAGATCGGCGTCGAGCCAGGTGCGGAATTGGTCGGAGACGGAGGCGGCGTAGGCCGGTGATGCTGCCGTCGTGATCGCAAGGGCAGCTCCGAAAAACAAAGCGCCGAGCGTCGATCTTTCCATTCCCACCCCTTCCCACGTATTCTAGCCGGTTGGACATGAGGTTCGGAGCACAATTATGGCGGATGACGCGCTGACGTGGCTGGAGGATTGGTATGCAAGCCAGTGCGATGGTCTGTGGGAGCATGGTTACGGCATCGAGATCGGAAATATCGACAATCCCGGCTGGACGCTGAAGATCGACCTCATTGGGACCAATCTTCAGAACACTCCATTTGAGGAAGCCCAGCATAACTTCGATGATGAGGTTTCCTGGTGGAAATGCTGGCGGGACGCAGGTGAGTTTCATGCCGTCTGCGGTGCTCGGAATCTCCGCTCGGTGATTGAGGTGTTCCGCGCCTGGGTGGAGACCAATCAGCCGAAATGACCTAGAACACCGTCCGTGACTTGAGCGCCGCCGCGAGCGTCCCCTCGTCGAGATAGTCGAGCTCGCCGCCGACCGGCACGCCGTGCGCCAGCCGCGTCACCTTCACGCCCATCCCCGCAAGCTGGTCGGTGATGTAGTGCGCCGTCGTCTGGCCTTCGATCGTGGCGTTGACGGCGATGATCACCTCGGCCACGCCGCCGGCCGCCACGCGCGAGACGAGCTTGGCGATGGTAAGATCATCCGGCCCGACGCCGTCCAGCGGCGACAGGGTGCCGCCCAGCACGTGGAAGCGCGCATTTTGCACGCCCGCCCGTTCCAGCGCCCACAGATCGGACACGTCCTCGACCACGACGATCGTGGAATCGTCGCGGCGCGGATCAGAGCAGATCATGCACGGATCCGACGTGTCGACATTGCCGCAGACCGAGCAGACGCGCACCTTGTCGACCGCGTCCGCCATCGCGTGCGCCAACGGGCCGAGAAGCTGCTCCTTCTTATTGATGAGATGCAAGGCGGCCCGGCGCGCCGAACGCGGCCCCAGCCCCGGCACCTTGGCCAGAAGCTGGATCAGACGCTCGATCTCGGGGCCCGCGATTCGCTTGGAGGACATGGGGCGAGACTTAACGCGGACGGCAAAAGATGCATAGTCGCCGCTCCCGAACGGAGGAGATGCGATGACGGCTCATGACATCTCGATCAGGCGCGCCACGCTCGCCGACCTCGACATGCTGTCGACGCTGATCACGGCGTCTTACGCGACGCTGGACGACGGTAGCTACGATCGCGCGCAACTGACGGCCGCAATGCCCTTCATGTCGAAGGCCAACCCCAAGCTGGTCGAGAGCGGCACCTATTACGTGGTGGAAGCGGACGGCATTCCCGCGGCCTGCGGCGGCTGGAGCCGGCCGGCGCCCTGGACCGGCGAGGTCGTCGATGGCGTCGGCCACATCCGGCACTTTGCGACTCATCCGGACTTCAAGCGCAGGGGCATCGCCGGGCGCCTGCTCGCCCACTGCCTCGCCGAAGCCCGTGCGCAAGGCATTACGCTGATGAAGAGCCAGGCCAGCCTACCCGGCGTGCCGTTCTACGAATCGTTCGGGTTCCGGCGGATCGGCGAAGTGATGACCAGCGTCGCGGGCCATCCCCTGCCCGCGATCGACATGGAGCTGCGGCTCGCCTGAGCCTTAGAACGGCAGCTTCATTCCCGGCGGGATCGGCAGGCCGGCGGTCAGTTCGCGTGTCTTTTCCTGCATGATCGCCTCGACCTTGGCCTTGGCGTCATTGTGGGCCGCGACGATCAGGTCCTCGAGGATCTCCGCCTCGTCGGGCTTCACCAGTGACGGGTCGATGCTGATCGATTTCATCTCGCCCTTGCCGGTCAGCGTGACGGTGACGAGGCCGCCGCCGGACTGGCCGGACGCCTCGACCTGGGTCAACTCCTCCTGCATGGCCTGGAATTTGGCCTGCATCTCCTTGGCCTTGCCCATCAGTCCGAGCAGGTCTTTCATCGCAGGGGATCCTTTCTCTCAGAAATCGTCGTCATCGGGGTCGATCGCGGGCTCGATGCCCGGATCGGGCACAAGCTCGGCCGGCGCGTCCGCGTCGTCGGTCGTGTCGGGTATCCGAACGTCGATGATCTTCGCGCCCGGGAATTTCGCCAGGATCGCCGCCACCGCGGGGTCGGACTTCGCGTCGGTGAACGCGGTCTCGCGCTTGTTGGCCTCTTGCTCGGCCAGCGTCGGTCCGCCGCCTTCGCGCGCGACACTCACCATCCAGCGCCGGCCGGTCCAGGCCTGCAACTTGGCGCCGATCTGGCCGGCGAGGTCGCGCGGCGCATCGTCGGTCAGGCCGATCTGCAGGTTGCCGGGCTCGATTCTCACAAGGCGAACGCAACGCTTGAGCAGCGCCTTGAAAGCGACCTCGCGGTTGGACGTCGCGAGGGCGGCAATGTCGGCCAGCGAGCGCACCGGCACCGCATCCTCCTCCACGACCGGAGCGGGTGCAGGTTGCATTGCCGGTGGTGCATCCTGGCGCTGCACCAGCCGCATCGTCTGCGCCCCGCCCTGCGCGCTCGGCATGCGGGCCTGTCCGATTGCGTTCGCGCCGGAACCGTTCGGCACCCCGCCCGAAGGACGTGGCGGCTGCGGAGTGCCGACCGGCAGAGTGTCGCCGTCCAGCATCTTTAGCGCCTCGTCCAGCGTCGGCAGGCTGGCGGCGTGTGCGATGCGGATCAGCACCATCTCGCCCGCCGAGACCGGCCGCGATGCACCCTGTACCTCCGGAATGCCCTTCAGCAGCATCTGCCAGGTACGCGACAGGACCTTGACCGAGAGCCTCTCGGCGAAGTCGGCGCCCCTGCGGCGCTCGTCCTCGGTCAGCGAGGCGTCGGTCGCAGCTTCCGGCACGAAGCGCAGGCGGGTCACGAGATGGTTGAACTCGGCGAGATCCGCCAGCACCACGGCAGGGTCGGCACCGGTGTCGTACTGGGCCCGGTATTCGGACAAAGCGGCCGCGATGTCGCCCTTCATCAAGTGCTCGAACAGGTCGATCACGCGGTTGCGGTCGGAAAGGCCGAGCATCGAGCGCACCGCCTCGGCGGTGACGTTCTCGCCGCCATGCGCGATCGCCTGGTCGAAGATCGACTGCGCGTCGCGCATCGAGCCTTCCGCGGCGCGGGCGATCATGGCGAGCGCGTCGTCCTCGGCATCCACGCCCTCCAGCCCGCCAATATGGGCGAGGTGGGACTTGATCAGGCTGGCGTCGATGCGGCGCAGGTCGAAGCGCTGGCAGCGCGACAGCACAGTGATCGGCACCTTTCGGATTTCCGTGGTCGCAAAGATGAACTTCACATGCGGCGGCGGCTCTTCCAGCGTCTTCAGCAGGCCGTTGAAGGCCTGCGTCGAGAGCATGTGCACCTCGTCGATGATATAGACCTTGTAGCGCGCGGAGACGGGCGCATAGCGCACCTGTTCGATGATCTCGCGGATGTCGTCGATGCCGGTGTGAGAGGCCGCGTCCATCTCGATCACGTCAACATGGCGGCCTTCAAGGATCGCCTGGCAGTGCTCGCCGACGGCATCCATGAGAATGGTCGGCTGGTCGATCTCGGGCGTCTTGTAATTCAGCGCGCGCGCCAGGATGCGGGCGGTCGTCGTCTTGCCCACGCCGCGGACGCCGGTCAGCATCCAGGCCTGCGCGATGCGGCCGGAGGAGAAGGCGTTGGTGAGCGTGCGGACCATCGGCTCCTGACCGATGAGGCCGGAGAAGTCGCGCGGGCGATATTTCCGTGCGAGAACACGGTAGGCGCCGCCTTTCGCATCGGTTCCGGCTGGGTTCATCCGCCTCGTCCGCTCCGTTCCGGTCCCTACCCGTCCAGTTCAACCCACCCGCCGCACGCCGTCAACGACCCTGTCGCGGGCCGCGCACATGCCGAAGCGGAAGGAAAGGCGGGAGGCTGGAACAATGACCCGTTCCTGGCTCGTTAGGGCTGCTTCCTTCCGGACCTGACCCGGTTGGCGAGTGGCTCGTCCACCACCAACCTCCCACCCTGCATATCGGCAATCGGCGCGCGAAATGCAAGGCGGGAATGGTCGAAGAGGCCAACGGGCGCGTCAGGCCGGGAAATCGGTGCCGATTCCCAGCTCCCGATATGCTTCGATCTCGGCCAGCCTGTTGCGAAGACTTGCCGTCACCACATCGAAACCGCCTCGGCCAAGCACAATATGCACGGGCGGATTTTCCATCTGGGTCAGCGTGATCATCGCTTCGCCCGCACGAACCGGATCGCCTGCCTGCTGACCGCTGTATCCGGAAACGTTCCTCATTCTCGTCCCGGCGGTCGACGCATAATCCTCGATCCGGTTCGGGGTCTGGATCATGGAGCGGCCCGCCCAGTCGGTCCGGAACGGCCCGGGCGCGACCGCCGTGACCTTGATGCCCAGCGGCGCGCCCTCCACGGCGAGCGACTTCGACAAGCCCTCCACCGCATGCTTGGTCGCGGCGTAGTAGCCCGAGCTCGGATTGCCGACATGGCCCGCCACCGAGGTGATGTTGATGATATGTCCGCTGCGCTGCGCCCGCATCACCGGCAAGACCGCGCGGGTCATGGCGAACAGACCGAAGACGTTGGCCTCGAACATGGCGCGGATTTCGGCATCCTCGCCTTCCTCGACAGTCGTCAGGTAGCCGTAGCCGGCATTGTTGACGAGCACGTCGATGCGGCCGAACCGTTCCTTCGCGGCCGCGACGGCCGCATCGATCTCATCCTGCTTCGTCACGTCGAGCGAAAGCGCCAGCACGTTCGGGGCTGCGAGATCGGCGAGGCTTTCCTTGCGGCGCGCCGTGGCGACGAGGTTCCAGCCGCGCGCGGCCACGAGTTTCGCGAGCTCGTGCCCGAGACCGGTCGAGCAACCGGTGATGAACCAGACAGGCGGGGAAGCCATCGGCGAGCTCCATGATCGTGCGGGAAATGGGCGGGCGGCTTACCGCTCCGCATGGTCTATCCAACACCCTGCTGGCGGGAACTGTCAACGAAAGGCCAATTTGACGAATTCGACCTTGAGACAGTTGCGGCGAACCAAGGTGCATCATAGCCTTTCGTCGAAGAGGAGAGGAACGCCGATGCTGCCTGGTCATCAGCCGGGATTCGAACTCGATCGCCGGCTGGACGCTGACAGCGTTCCGCTGATGTGGCTCGGCCTGTGCGAGCTTCGGCTGATGGATGACCGGCGGTGGCCCTGGCTGGTTCTCGTGCCGCAGCGCCCGCTCATCGCCGAGATGCACGATCTCACCCCGCTCGACCAGGCGATGCTGACCTTCGAGACCAATCTCGTCGCGCAGGCCCTCAAGACGGAGACGGCGTGCACCAAGATCAACACCGGCGCGCTCGGCAATGTGGTGCGCCAGTTGCACGTGCATGTCGTCGCCCGCAACATCGGCGATCCGGGCTGGCCCGGCCCGGTGTGGGGCTACGGCGTGCGCGAGCCCTACCGGACCGAAGACCGCCACGCCTTCGCCGAACGCATGCGCTCGGCGCTTTCCACCCAGACCTGACAGCAGAATATCATGATCTCCAGCCTTTTCGACGCGCCGGCGCGCGAGCCCAGCAAGATGGTCGGGTTTACCGGCAATCTGATCGACAGGCGCTCGGAGCAGCGGAGCGATGATTCGACCGCCCGTGCGCTCGAAGACCCTGCCGCACGGCTGATGCTCATCAAAGCCGGGCGTGTCTATCTCAAGGAGGGGCGCGAGGGTTTCGATCCGTGGTACCGTCCCTTCGCCGCCGCCTCGCTCGGCGCCGTCACCGATCAGGCAATCCTGCTCGGTTGGGATGCGAGAGGTCCGGCACTCGCCGCACCCGCGGGCTTAGAACCCGAGGAACTGCCGGACGGCGTGAAGGCGATCGACTTCCGTTCGGTGAACGTCCAGGGCCTGCTCGCCGAGGACGATCTCGGCGCTGTGGCCCAGGCCGGCGCCCTGCTCGCCTGGCACGGCACCCACCGTTTCTGCGGCCGCTGCGGCCATGAGACGGAAATTCGCGCCGGCGGCTACAAGAGGGTATGCGGCAACTGCAAGGCCGAGCATTTCCCGCGCACCGACCCTGTCGCGATCATGCTCGCGGTGACGCAGGAGCGCTGCCTGATGGGCCGCAGCCCGCATTTCCCGCCGGGCATGTACTCCTGCCTCGCGGGTTTCATCGAGCCGGGCGAGACGATCGAGGACGCCGTGCGCCGCGAGACCTTCGAGGAGGCGGGCATAAGGCTCGGCCGCGTCGCGTATCACGCCAGCCAGCCGTGGCCCTTCCCCTATTCGCTGATGATCGGCTGCTTCGGCGAGGCGCTGAACGAGGAGATCGTCGCCGACAAGACGGAGCTGGAAGATGTCCGCTGGTTCACGCGCGCGGAGGTGAACGAGATCATCGCCGGCCGATCGCCGGAAGGGATCAAGACCCCGCCCCGCTCGGCGATCGCGAACCTGCTGATCAGGACCTGGGCGGAAGGCGCGTAGCGGTCGGCAACATTTCTTGCCACGCACGGATTTTCCCGTGTGGCAAGGCCACGCTCAGTCCGCCACCTTCCACTCCTCGCGCGAGGGGCTGCGCGGGTAGACGCCGAGGATGCGCACCTCGCGCGAGAAGAACTTGAGTTCCTCCAGCGCGTTCTTCACGCCCGGATCTTCGGGATGGCCTTCGATGTCGGCGTAGAACAGCGTCGCCGTGAAAGCGCCGAGCTGGTAGCTTTCCAGCTTGGTGATGTTGACGCCGTTGGTCGCGAAGCCGCCCATCGCCTTGTAGAGGGCGGCCGGCACGTTGCGCACGCGGAACATGAACGTCGTCATCATCTGCGCGTCGGGCGTCGGGCGCTCCACCCATTCCTTGCTCTTCGTCAGCACAACGAAGCGGGTGACGTTGCTGGCAGCGTCCTCGACGTTCTCCTCGAGGATATCGAGCCCGTAGAGCTTGGCCGCCAGGCGCGGCGCGAGCGCCGCCATCGAGCGGTCCTGCACGTCGGCAATGAGGCGCGCCGCGCCCGCCGTGTCGCCGGCGATCACGCCTTTCCAGCCGTTCTTGCGGATGTATTTGCGGCACTGGCCGAGTGCATGGATGTGGCTGTGCACCGTCTTGATCTCCGAGCGCTGGACGCCCGGCAGGACCATGAGCTGGAAATGGATCGGCAGGAAATACTCGCCGACGATGTGCAGCTTCGATTCCGGCAGCAGGTGGTGGATGTCGGCGACCCGCCCCGCGATCGTGTTCTCGATCGGGATCATCGCCAAGTCCGCCTTACCCGACTCCACCGCGTTGAAGGCGTCTTCAAAGGTGGCGCAGGGCAGCGGCTCCATCGACGGAAACATCTCACGGGACGCCGTGTCGGAGTTCGCGCCTGGTTCCCCTTGGAAGGAGATGCGGTTTGTCTTCAGCGGCATGCGGTTCGTCCTGCTTATGCGAGCATCGCGCGGGCGCGCTCGAGGTCTTCCGGCGTATCGACGCCGAGCGGCACCGCATCCACGATCGCGACGTCGATGCGCATTCCGGCTTCGAGCGCCCGCAACTGCTCCAGTTTCTCGCGCTGTTCAAGCGCAGATTGCCGCAGGGCGACGAATCGCGCCAGTGCGGCGCGCCGATAGGCGTAAATGCCGACGTGGTGATAGAGCGGCCCCTCGCCCCAGGGCGCGGTCGCGCGGGTGAAATAGAGCGCACGCAGCCTGGCCGGTGAGAGCGGCGAGCCGACGATCTTCACCACGTTGGAATTGGTCTTTTCCTCCTCGCGCGTGATCTCCACGCCCAGTGTCGAGATATCCACCGCCGGATCACCAAGAGGGGCGAGCGCGGCCCGGATCGAGGCCGGGTCGATAGTCGGGAGGTCGCCCTGCAGATTGACGACCGTTTCGACCGCACCGGCTGGATCGAGCGCCGTCAGCGCCTCGAAGATGCGATCAGAGCCGGACTGGTGGTCGGCGCGCGTCATGGCGATCTCAAAACCTGCCCCCGTCACCGCCTCCGCCACGTCGCGGGAATCGGTCGCCACCACCACCCGCCCGAGCCCGCTCTCGGCGGCGCGGCGCGCAACATGCACGATCATCGGCGTGCCGTTGATGTCGGCAAGCGGCTTTCCGGGCAGGCGCGTCGCGGCTATGCGGGCAGGAATGAGGATCAGCGCGTTCATGGATCGGACCGGCAGGAAGTGGCAAAACGTCTCACGGGGGAAGGCCCTTATAGGTGTTGCGAACTTATCGCAAAAGACCTAGTTTCCGCCCGCTTTCACCGGCTCCCCAGCCGGCTGTTTGTTATTTGGGAAGAGGGCGGACGGCGAACGCTCCAGCCCGCACCGCGACGGGAGCACGGAGAGGCATGGACTCGTTCGAATTCAACAAGATCATCGGGGCGATCCTCGGCACCGTTTTCGTCGTCTTTTCGCTCAGCCTGATCTCGGATTCGCTGTTCGCGTCGCATGCGCCCGAAAAGGCCGGCTTCGAGATCGCAGCGCTGGAGCCCGAGGCTGGTGCCGGCGGCGAAGCGTCCGGCCCGGCCGCGCCCGAGCCCGTCGGGCCGCTGCTGGCCAGCGCCGACGTGGGCGCCGGCGAGACGCTCTTCAAGCGCTGCGCGGCCTGCCACACGCCCGAGAAGGGCGGTGCCAACAAGATCGGCCCGAACCTCTGGGGCATCGTCGACCGTCCGGTTGCCTCGCATGAGGGCTATTCCTACTCCGCCGCGATGAAGGCCCATGCCGGTGAGCGGCCGAACTGGGACTATGAGCACCTCAGCGAGTTCCTGACCAATCCGAAGGCGGTCGTGAAGGGTACCGCGATGAACTTCCCCGGCATCAAGGCCGTGGGTGACCGCGCCAACATCATCGCCTACCTGCGCACCCTGGCCGACACGCCGGCGCCGCTTCCCGCCGCCGACGCAGTGCCCGCACCGGCAGCTGGCGCGACGACCGAGCCCGCGACCGAAACGGCCAACCCGGCTCCTGCTGCACCGGCCGCCCCCGCCGCACCGGCGCAGTAACGATATTTTCAGATCGACATCACGAAAAAGCCGGGTTCAGCCCGGCTTTTTTGTTATCGTCCGTCTGTCGTCGCCAGGGAGAACGCGCCCGAATGAACCTGCTGAGAGCCGCCGCGCTTGCCGCTACCGTCTTCTGGGCCATTCCGGGCCAAGCCCAGGAATGGCGCACCTCGGATCGAATGGGCGAGCCATCCCGATACGGCGACACGTTCAAACACTACGACCACGTGAATCCGAACGCGCCAAAGGGCGGCACGCTGAATTCCGTCGCGGTGGGGACGTTCGACAGCTTCAATCCATTCATTGCCATCGGTAAGGTCGGCGGCTGGGCTCAATTTTCAGGGCGGCCTGCTGTGGGACACGCTGATGGCGAAATCCATCGATGAGCCGACGACGAATCATGCCTTCATCGCCGAGGCCTTCTCCTATCCGGACGATTTTTCGAGCGCGACCTATCGGCTGAACCCGAAGGCCAGATGGCACGACGGCCAGCCGATCACGGTCGAGGACGTGATCTGGTCATTCGACACCCTCAAGAAGATCAGCCCGGACTTCATCAGCTATTTCGGCAATGTGAAGCAGGCGGTGAAAGTGAGCGACAGGGAGGTGCGGTTCGAGTTCGACCAGGGCGGCAACCGCGAACTCCCCATGATCATGGGCGATCTTGTGGTCCTGCCGAAGCACTGGTGGGAGGGAACAAACGCCAAGGGCGAGAAGCGTGACATCTCGCGGCCGACGCTGGAGGCGCCGCTGGGCTCCGGCGCCTACAGGATCGAGAGCTTCAAGCCGGGAACCGATATCACCTGGACGCGCGTCGAGGACTACTGGGCGAGCGACCTGCCGATTAATGTCGGCCGAAACAATTTCGACCGCCGGCGTTACCGCTACGTCCTCGACCAGACGGCGGAATGGCAGGCGTTCATCAAGGGCGGCTATGAGGATCTGCGTGTCGAGAACCAGCCGCCACGCTGGATGACGGGATACGACTTTCCCGCGGCCAAGGCGGGCCAGGTCATCAAGAAGGAATTCAAGGACGAATCCGGCGAACCGATGCAGGGCTACGTCCTCAACATGCGTCGCGACCAGTTCAAGGACAGGCGCGTGCGCCAGGCGCTGACGCTGCTCTACGATTTCGAAACCTTCAACAAGACGCGCACGTTCAACCTCAACAAGCGCACCAACAGCTACTTCGTCGGCCAGGAACTGGCCTCCTCCGGCATACCTCAGGGCGAGGAACTCGCGATCCTTGAACCTTACAGGGACAAGCTGCCGCCGGAACTCTTCACGCAGGAATTCAAACTGCCGGTCTTCGACACGCCGCAGTCGGAACGCGCCCACCTGCGCGAGGCCGTGAAGCTGTTCGCCGAGGCGGGTTGGGTGATCAACGACGGCAAGCTGGTGAACGCCGCGACGGGCCAGCAATTTCGGGCGGAGCTGCTGATCGCCGGCGACTACCAGGAATTCATCGGCATGCCGCTGATCACCAACATGCGCAAGCTCGGCATCGACGCGCCGGTCCGCATGGTGGACGTCAGCCAGTATATCGCGCGGCAGAACAACTACGACTACGACATGCTGATCGCGGTGCTGCCGCAATCGCAGTCGCCGGGCAACGAACAGCGCACCTACTGGGGATCGAAGGATGCCGACAGGCCGGGTTCGCGCAATTACTCAGGCATCAAGGACCCCGTTGTCGACGCGCTGATCGAACGGGTGATCTTTGCAAAGAGCCGCGAAGACCAGGTCGTCGCCACCCATGCCCTCGATCGCGTTCTGCTGTGGGGCTACTACGTCGTTCCGCAATACCACCGACCGTTCGTCTGGCTGGCCTACTGGGACAAGTTCGGCATACCGGAGCCGCAGCCGACAAAGGTCATCGGCCCGGACCTCGAATCGTTCTGGATAGACCCCGAGAAGGAAAAGGCGCTGAACGCCAAGTTCGGGATTCCGAACTGATGGCGGCATTGTCGCGCCGGGGGTTCCTCCAGGCGGCAGGCGCCGCGGCGATCCTTCCCGCGCTGCCCTCGACGCTGTTCGCCGCAACACCCACCGAGACCCCGCTGCACGGACTCTCCGCCTTCGGCGACCTGAAATATGCTGCGGGTTTCGGCCATTTCGACTATGCGAGCCCGGATGCGCCGCAGGGCGGGACGTTCAACTTCTCGCCGCCGAACTGGCTGTGGAACCAAAATCCCGACACGTTCAACACGCTGAACACCTTCGTGCCGAACGGCGACGCGCCGCCGCGCATGGAGATGTGCTTCGATTCACTGATGACGCGTGCGCTCGACGAGCCGGACGCGGTCTACGGGCTGATCGCCGAGACGGTGAGCATTTCGGCCGACCGCAACACCTTCGAGTTCAGGCTGCGGCCGCAGGCGCGCTTCCACGACGGCTCGCCGCTCACCGCCGAGGACGTCGCCTACACCTACAACCTCTTCAAGCAGAAAGCCCATCCGGGCCTCCGTCTGTCGCTCGGGCGGATGACAGAAGCGGTAGCGGTCGACCCGCAGACGTTCCGGCTCACCTTCTCGGGCGAACAGTCCGACCGCACGATCCTGTCCGTCGTCGGCTTTCCGATCGTGTCGAAGGCTTACTTCGAGACCAATCCGTTCGACGGCTCGCAGCTCAAGGCGCCGCTCGGCGCCGGCCTCTATAAGGTCGGAACCTTCCGCGCCGGCCAGTTCATCGAATATGATCGCGTGCCCGACTACTGGGGTGCCGATCTCGGGGTCAATCACGGCCTCAACCATTTCGACCGCATCCGCATCGAGCTCTACCGGGATCGCCAGGCCGCCTTCGAGGCCTTCAAGAAAGGCAACGTGCTCTACCGGCAGGAATTCACCTCCCGGACCTGGGCGACCGGCTACGACTTCCCCGCCATCACGGAGCGCAAAGTTGTCAAGCGCGAGTTCCCGCGCGAACTGCAGCCTTCGCTGCAGGCCTGGGCGATCAACCAGCGGCGCGACCGCTTCAAGGACGCGCGGGTGCGCGAGGCGATCGGCCTGTGCTTCGATTTCGAATGGACGAAGCGCAACCTGTTCTACGACGCCTACGAGCGGTCGCACTCGCTTTTCGAAAACTCGGAGTTCGTCGCGACGGGACTCCCCTCCCCAGAGGAACAGACGCTGCTCGCACCCCTCCGCGGCAGGATTCCCGATGAAACCTTCGGCGAAGCGGTCATGCAGCCGATCACGGACGGGACGGGGCGCGACCGCAGGCTGCTGCGCCGGGGCATCGACCTCCTCGCGCAGGCCGGATGGCGCAAGCCCGACGGGTCGGCCTTTGTCGTCAACGACCGAGGCGAGCGGCTGGCGCTGGAGATCCTCGTCAACGACGAGGTCTTCATCCGCATCGATTCCCCCTTCGTCGAGAACATGAAGACCATCGGTATCGATGCCTCCATCCGGCTGGTGGATGCGGCCCAATATACGGTGCGGCAGTCCGATTTCGATTTCGACATGATCTCGATCGCGGCGTCGCTGAGCGCCACCCCGACCTATGACGACCTAGAGCAGTTCTTCCACTCCAGCACCGCCGCGGTGAAGGGAAGCCGCAACCTCCCCGGCACGGCCGATCCCGCCGTCGACGATTTGCTGACCGCCGTTTCGAAGGCGTTGGACCGTCACGCCCTCGTTGCGGCGATCCGCGCGCTCGACCGGGTCTTGCGCGCGCGGCGAGACTGGATTCCAAATTGGCACGCGGCGAATCACCGGGCGGCCTACTGGGACATCTATGGATTCAGGGAGCCGAAGCCGGACTACGGCTTCCCGGTCGAAGCGCTGTGGTGGTTCGATGCGGAAAAAGCGAGGGCAATTGGCAAACTCTGACCGGATAACCGGCCAAACCTGCATGAAGGGCGTCTGATGGGCGCCTATATCGCCCGCCGCCTGCTCCTGATGATCCCGACCCTGTTCGGGATCATGGCCATTTCCTTCGTGCTGATCCAGTTCGCGCCGGGCGGTCCGGTCGAGCAGGTCATTGCGCGCATCAACGGCACCAGCGCCGGCTCCGACCGGCTGTCCGGCGGGGGCGGCGATGCTGGGGCGCAGAACGTCGAGAACTTCGGCGGCGAATCCTCCTCCAAATACCGCGGCGCACAAGGACTGGACCCCGAATTCATCGCCGAGCTCGAAAAGCAGTTCGGCTTCGATAAGCCGCCGCTCGAGCGCTTCGGCAAGATGGTGTGGGACTATGCCCGCTTCGACTTCGGCGAGAGCTTCTTCCGCGATATCCGTGTCGTCGACCTGATCCTCGAAAAGATGCCGGTGTCGATCTCCCTCGGTCTCTGGATCACGCTGATCTCCTACATCATCTCCATCCCGCTCGGGATCAGGAAGGCAGTGAAGGACGGGTCGGCCTTCGATATCTGGACCAGCGGCGTGGTCATCGTCGGCTATGCGATCCCCGGCTTCCTGTTCGCGATCCTGCTGATGATCCTGTTCGCCGGCGGCAATTCCTTCCCGATAGGCTTCACATCGGGCGATCAGTTCTACGGCTTCCGGCTGGGCTGCGACTGCTTCCCGCTCAGGGGCCTCACCTCCGAGAACTGGGACCAGCTCTCGCTCTGGGGCAAGGTCGTCGACTATTTCTGGCACCTGACGCTGCCATTGACGGCGATGGTGCTCTCCGCCTTCGCCACCACGACGCTGCTCACCAAGAACTCGTTCCTCGAAGAGATCCGCAAGCAGTATGTCGTGACCGCGCGCGCCAAGGGGCTGACCGAGGGCCAGGTGCTCTACCGGCACGTCTTCCGCAACGCGATGCTTATCGTCATCGCCGGCTTCCCGGGGGCATTCATCTCGGTGTTCTTCACCGGTTCGCTGCTGATCGAGAACATCTTCTCACTGGACGGGCTGGGCCTGCTGTCGTTCCAGTCGATCCTCGACCGCGACTATCCGGTCGTGTTCGCCAGCCTCTACATCTTCGGCCTGATCGGCCTCGTCACGACATTGATCTCCGACCTTACCTACACCTGGATCGATCCGCGCATCGACTTCGAGAGGCGCGACGTCTGATGACGGACATCGTCGAAAAGACCGAGGTCGAGACCGAGCGTGCCGCCCGCAGACCGTGGCTCTCGCCGCTCAACCAGCGCCGCTGGCAGAACTTCAAGGCCAACCGGCGCGGCTACTGGTCGCTCTGGATCTTCCTGGTCCTGTTCGTCCTGTCGCTGTTTTCCGAGTTCATCGCCAACGACAAGCCTGTGCTCGCCTTCTACAAGGGCGAGCTGCTCGTTCCCGTGCTGGTGGATTATCCGGAAGAGAAGTTCGGCGGCTTCTACGCCGTCACGGATTACCGTGATCCGGTGATCTCGGAAGAGATCGAGGCGAACGGCTGGCTGATCTGGCCGCCGATCCGCTACTCGTATCGCACCGTCAACAACGACATTCCCGAAGCCGCGCCCGCCAAGCCGTCCTGGATGTACGACAAGGAGTTCCGCTGCCAGCGCTACCCGCACGGCGTGAACGACCCCAACTGCACGGTCGGCAACTGGAACTGGCTCGGCACAGACGACCAGACCCGCGACGTGCTGGCACGCGTCATCTACGGCTTCCGCATCTCGGTGCTGTTCGGACTGGTGCTGACAGCAGCCTCGGCGGTCATCGGCGTCACTGCCGGCGCAGTTCAGGGCTATTTCGGCGGCTGGACCGACCTGCTGCTGCAACGCGTCATCGAGATCTGGTCGTCGATCCCGGTGCTCTACCTGATCCTGATCATGTCTGCAGTCCTGCCGCCGGGCTTCTTCATCCTGCTCGGCATCATGCTTTTATTCACCTGGGTTGGCTTCGTCGGCGTGGTCCGCGCCGAGTTCCTGCGCGCGCGCAACTTCGAATATGTCAACGCCGCGCGCGCGCTTGGCGTGCCGGACCGCACCATCATGTACCGCCACCTCCTGCCCAACGCGATGGTGGCGACGCTGACCTTCCTGCCCTTCATCCTCAACGGCTCGATCTCGACGCTCACTTCGCTCGACTTCCTCGGCCTCGGCCTGCCGCCGGGCTCCGCGTCGCTCGGCGAACTGCTGAAGCAGGGCCAGCGCAACCTATCCGCCCCCTGGCTCGGCCTCACCGGCTTCTTCACCATCGCCATCATGCTGTCGCTGCTGATCTTCATCGGCGAAGCCGTGCGCGACGCCTTCGACCCGCGGAAGACGTTCCGATGAGTGGCGAAATATGGTATAATTCAAATCGATTTCTACCATGGAGGTGGACATGGGCCTGAACATCAAGAACGAGCGGGTGGAGAAACTGGCCAAGGAAGTCGCCGGCGAGACAGGTGAAACACTGACTGCGGCCATCCAAGTTGCTCTGGAAGAACGGCTCGCGCGGCTTCATCGAAACCGTGACATCGAGGAACGCAGGCGCAGGATCAGGGAGATCGTGCAGAGCTTCGGGCCCGTCCCGGAGGGCGTCACGAGCGACCATTCCGACCTCTATGACGAATGGGGCCTGCCGAAATGATCGTGGACGCCTCGGCTGTTTTGGCTGTGCTTCTGAACGAGCCGGAGGGCCGTCAGATGGAGGACATCATCTCGACGACCACGGATGAACTCGTCATGTCCCCGATGAACTACCTTGAGGCGGCCGTGCGAGTCGACCGCATGAAGTCCGAACACAAGTCAGCAACATTCGACCGCTTCATGCAGACTTCCGGCATTGCAATCGTGCCGATCACGGAGGAACAGGCGTTGCGCGCTCGCCAAGCCTATCGCGACTTCGGCAAGGGCAGCCACCGCGCCCAGCTCAACCTCGGCGACTGCTTTGCCTACGCCCTGTCCAAGACGCGCGGCGAGCCGCTGCTGTTCAAGGGCGACGATTTCCGCCTGACCGATGTCGAGGCCGTGATTTGACCACCCCCCTCGTCTCCGTCCGCGATCTCTCCGTTGCCTTCTCGCAGGGCGGCGCGCAGACGCTCGCGGTGGATCATGTCTCCTTCGACATCGCCAAGGGCGAGACCGTCGCGCTGGTCGGCGAGTCAGGCTCCGGCAAGTCGGTCACGGCGCTCTCGGTGCTCAAGCTGCTCGCCTACCCTGCCGCCAGCCACCCGTCGGGCCAGATCCTTTTCGAGGGCGCGGACCTGCTCGCGAAGGGCGAGAACGAGCTGCGCAAGGTGCGCGGGCGCGACATCACCATGATCTTCCAGGAGCCGATGACCTCGCTCAACCCGCTCCACACGATCGAGCGGCAGGTCGGCGAGGTGCTCAAGGTCCATCAAGGCATGGGCGACGCGAAGGCGCGCGCGCGCACGCTGGAACTCCTCAACGAGGTCGGCATCCGCGAGCCGGAGAAGCGGCTCGGCGCCTATCCGCATCAGCTCTCCGGCGGCCAGCGCCAGCGCGTCATGATCGCCATGGCGCTCGCCAACGAGCCAAAGCTTTTGATCGCTGATGAGCCGACGACGGCGCTCGACGTCACGGTGCAGGCGCAGATCCTCGAACTTCTCGCCAAGCTCAAGGCAGAGCGTGGCATGTCGATGCTGTTCATCACCCACGACCTCGGCATCGTGCGCAAGATCGCCGACCGCGTATGCGTGATGACCAAGGGCAAGATCGTCGAGACCGGGCCGACGGCGGAGGTGTTCGTGCATCCGCAGCACGATTATACGCGACATCTGCTTGCGGCAGAGCCGCGCGGCCTGCCTCCCGCCGCCGACGACACGAAACCCGAGGTGATGCGCGGCGAGCAGATCCGCGTCTGGTTCCCGATCAAGAAGGGCTTCTTCCGCAAGACAGTCGACAATGTGAAGGCCGTCGACGGCATCGACATCTCGGTGCGGGCCGGCCAGACGATCGGCATCGTCGGCGAGTCCGGCTCCGGCAAGACGACGCTCGGACTGGCGCTCGCGCGGATGATCTCGTCGAAGGGCCGGATCGACTTCGGCGGCCGCGACATCAACACCTATTCCTTCAAGCAGATGCGGCCGCTCAGGCGCGAGCTGCAGATCGTCTTCCAGGACCCGTTCGGCTCGCTCAGCCCACGCATGTCGGTGTCAGAGATCATCGAGGAAGGTCTCAAGATCCACGAGCCGGACCAGACGCCCGAACAGCGCGACAAGGCGGTGGTCGATGTGCTCAAGGAAGTTGGCCTCAATCCGGAGACCCGCTTCCGCTATCCGCACGAGTTCTCCGGCGGGCAGCGCCAGCGCATTGCGATCGCGCGCGCCATGGTGCTCAAGCCGAAATTCGTGATGCTGGACGAGCCGACCTCGGCGCTCGACATGAGCGTGCAGGCGCAGGTGGTGGACCTGCTGCGCTCGCTGCAGCAAAAATACGGCCTCGCCTATCTCTTTATTAGCCACGACCTGAAGGTGGTCCGCGCGCTCGCCAACGAGGTGATCGTGATGCGCAACGGCGTCGTGGTCGAGAAAGGACCGTCGGAGCGTATCTTCTCGGCGCCCGAGACGGACTACACCAAGGCGCTGATTGCCGCGGCCTTCAACGTCGCGACCACCCGGCAGCACGCAGTCAACGAATAGGGTATCGCCGATGAGCGCCAGCAAGCCGAGCGGAAAGGTCCTGCTCGCCATCACCGGATTCAATCCGCAGCAGTGGATGCAGCTCCTGTCTGCCCGGCGCAACGTCGTGCTGGAGCCGGACGGTCCCGCCGATCCGTCGATCGATTATGCCGTCGTCTGGAAGCAGCAGCCACGCATCCTCGAAAAACTGCCGAACCTGAAGGCGATCTTCTCGGTCGGCGCCGGGGTGGACCATCTCCTCACGGATCCTGGCCTGCCGCAGGTGCCGATCGTGCGCGTCGTCGCCGACAACCTGACGCAATACATGACCGAATACGTCACTTGGAGGGTGCTCGATCACCATCGGCAGGGTTCCTTCTACCGGACGCAGCAGGCCAAGCGCACCTGGTACGAGCCGCCGCAGCCGCCCGCCGGCGAGGTCAGCGTCGGCATCATGGGCCTCGGCAATCTCGGCCGCGCGAGCGCCAAGGCGCTGCTCGCGCTCGGCTTCAAGGTCAACGGCTGGTCGCGCACCCAGCAGGAGATGGACGGCGTGACGTGTTATGCCGGCACGGCCGGGCTGACGCCATTCCTGAACGCCACCGACATCCTGGTCGTGCTGCTGCCCTATACGCCTGCCACGCACGGCATCATCGACTATTCGGTGCTCAAGCGGCTGCGGCGCGACAACGGCCTCGGCGGGGCGTTCCTTATCAATGCGGGCCGCGGCAGGCTGCAGAAGGAAGCGGACATCCTGCGCGCGCTGGAAGACGGCACGCTCAAGGAAGCAAGCCTCGACGTGTTCGAGCAGGAGCCGCTGCCGAAGACGAGCCCGCTCTGGGATCATCCGCGCGTCTTCGTCACGCCGCATGCCGCCGCGACCTCCGATCCCGCCCATCTCGTCGGCCCAATGCTCGACCAGATGGACGCGCACGACCGAGGCGAAAGGCTCAGGAACCTCGTCGACCGCGACGCGGGATATTGAAGCTCAGGGCCGGCGGAACCCGGTCGGCTGGCCGTAGAGATAGCCGATCCGCGACACCGCCTCGGCGAGCGGCTCCAGCGCGACCGTCATTGTGTGGCCGTTGGCGTGGATGATCGTCTCCGGATCGGTCACGATCGCAACGTGCCCTTTCCAGAACACGAGGTCGCCCCGCCGCAGCGTCTCGCGCTGCGGGTCGATGGTCATGCCGATCGTCTGCGCCTGCATGTCGGAATCGCGCAGCACCTGCCTGCCTGCCATGCGCATCGACAGCTGCACCAGTCCGGAACAGTCGATGCCGAACGCGCTCGCACCGCCCCAGAGATACGGCGTATGGATCAGCTGCTCTGCGACGGCGACATAGTCGGCAGCGTTTTCTTCCGCTGGCCGGACATGACCCGCGATGATGGCCTCGCCCGACGGTAGCAGGGCATAGTTGGTACCCCGGCGCTCCTCCAGGCCGACGATCTCGACGGACGAGCCCATCGACAGGACGGAGGTGGGGACGGTCTTCAGGTCGGGCAGCGGATAGACGAAGGTGCGCGGCGCGGACACGATGTGCCCTGCCTTCGAAGGACCATCCGCGAGCCCGTTCGAGCCGACATAGCCGACATAGCCGTCTGTCCGCGACTGGACCCAGGCGAAGCCCTCGTCCTCGTCGAAGACGAGCACGTCCTGGCCGGACAGGAGCTGCGTATCGATGCCAGCCTCCAGGCTTGGCCTGCGCCGCATGTCGAGCACGGGCTGGCGCACGTGGGCTGCACGACCAGCGACGAAGGCGGGCGCCTCCACTCGGCCTTCGAGCCGCTTGTCAGCGAGGTCCTCGCGAAACGCGTTCAGCCGTCGGTCGAGTACGGTCAAAGCGGCAACTCCTTGGCTCGGGCGATGATAACGTCGCCAAAGCGTTCGAGAAAGAGTGCTCCCTCGATCGTCCGCTTCACCAGTACGTTGCGCCTGTCCTCCTCGTCGCGATGGCGCGAAACGAGCTTCAGGGCGCCCATCGTGTCAAGCGCGCGCGTGACCACGGGCTTGGTCACGCCGAGCGCGGCCGCGAGCCCGCGCACCGTGTGCGGAGGCGGTTCGAGATAGACGGTGAGCAGGATCGCCAACTGCCTGTGCGACAGGTCGGGCATCCCCGCATTCACCTCGGAAAGCGCGACGCTCTGCCAGAGCCGCAAGGCCTGGCTGGGCCGCAGGTTAACCGCCATGGACCGGGATCATCTTGTCATTGTTTCGGACCCGTTCCATTCAACGCCCGAACGTCGGGCGATGCAAGGGCTTAGGCGCGGTAGCGCGCGGAAATCACCATCTCCAGCGCCCGGATCGCCATGCCTTCGCCGCCGGCGATCCCGTGCGGACGGTCGGCCGGATTCCAGCCAAAGATGTCGAAATGCGCCCACGACTTCGCCTGCAGGACGAAGCGCTTCAGGAACAGCGCCGCGATGATGGAGCCGGCGAAACCGTCGGTGTTGGTGTTGTTGATGTCGGCGACCTTCGAGGAATACTTGCCGTCGTGCGGCATCCAGAGCGGCATACGCCAGAGTGGGTCGGCAGCGGCGGTCGCGGCACTGGCAAGATCGGCGGCCAGCGCCTCGTCGTCGGTGAAGAAGGGCGGCAGGTCAGGTCCGAGCGCCACGCGCGCGGCGCCCGTGAGCGTCGCCATGTCGATCATCAGCTCCGGCGCTTCCTCGTCGCCATAGGCAAGCGCGTCGCCAAGGATCAGCCGGCCCTCGGCATCCGTGTTGCCGATCTCCACGGTCGTGCCCTTGCGGCTCCGAAGAATGTCGCCCGGGCGGAACGCGTTGCCGGCGATCGAATTCTCGACCACGGGCAGCAGAACCCTGAGCCGCATCGGCAGCTTTGCCGCCATGATCATGTGGGCGAGGCCCATCACATTGGCAGCGCCGCCCATGTCCTTCTTCATCAGCAACATGCCCGAGGCCGGCTTGATATCCAGCCCGCCGGTATCGAAGCAAACGCCCTTGCCGACCAACGTCACCTTCGAGCCATCCTCCCTGCCCCAGCGGATGTCGATCAGCCGCGGCGCTTGTGCGGAGGCCCGGCCCACGGCATGGATCATGGGAAAGTTCCGCGCGAGCAATTCGTCGCCCGCAATGACCGCGACCTCCGCGCCGTGCGCCGCGGCGAGCCTGCGCGCGGCGCCCTCCACGTCGTCCGCCCCCATGTCGTTCGTGGGAGTGTTGATGAGGTCGCGCGCAAGGAAGACACCCTCCGCCAGGCGTTCTGCGCGTGCCTTGTCCGCACCTTCCGGCAGGGCGAAGCGGATGTCGCGATGCGGCTTGCGGCCATAGGCGGTGAAGGCATAACCGCCGAGCAGCAGGCCGAGCGCGGCATTGTCCGCGTCCGCGGGAGGCGCCGCGAAATGCCAGTCGCCTTCGGGCAGCGTGCGGGCCAATGCCCCGGGAAGCAGCGGCAGGTGTCCGCCCGTCTGATCACCGATGCCGAACAGCGCACCCGACACGTACCCCGTCGCCGTCTGCAAGCAGCAGCGTACGTCCTTCCTCGCCGCTGAATGCGTTCGCCTTCGCCCAGGCGATCGCCGCAGCAGGAAGGGAAGATTTCTCGAGCGCACCTTTCGCCACGAGATGGACAGGACGCGAGGATGCGCAACGATCGGCGACGAGGGTAACGGGCATTTTGAACGGATCCGATGGGGAGTTCTTAACGGGAGCGAGTCGCGATATTAACTATCCATTAGGGTTAACGGAATATTTCTCCGGGCAGGAAGGCCGCTTCGACGGCCAAGAGATTCCTTCCGGAGGCCTCATGTCCGCTGCCCGTTCCGCGACCCGTTTCGGACGCAAGCTCGCAACGGCGGGCGCCGTGATCCTGCTCGCGGCGACGATGGCCGGCTGCGCCAGCAAGAGCAGCATGACCACCGGCTCGGTGAACCGCTCCTTCGGCAAGTCCTTCGACCGGATGTCGACCGGCGAGCTCGAAAGTGCCGCGGACAAACTCGGCCGGGACTACGCGAAATCGCCGAACGACAAGGCGACGGCGATGGCCTATTCGAACGTGCTGCAGATGAACGGCCGCACAGACCAGTCGCTCGCCGTGATGCGCAAGCTCGCCATCGCCTATCCGAAGGACCGCGAGGTGCTCGCCGCCTACGGCAAGTCGCTTGCCGCGATCGGCCAGTTCGAGCAGGCGCTCGACGCCATCCGCCGCGCGCAGACGCCCGAATATCCGGACTGGAAGCTCCTGTCGGCCGAGGCGGCCATCCTCGATCAGCTCGGCCAGTCGGCCAATGCACGCCAGCTCTACCGCAAGGCCCTCGACCTCAAGCCGGACGAGCCGACCATCCTGTCCAATCTTGGCATGTCCTACCTGCTCGAAGGCGACCTCAAGACCGCCGAGATGCACATGCGCACGGCCGCCCAGCGGCCCGGCGCCGACAGCCGCGTTCGGCAGAACCTCGCTCTGGTCGTCGGCCTGCAGGGGCGCTTCGACGAGGCCGAGCAGATCGCCCGCCAGGAACTCTCGCCCGACCAGGCGCAGGCCAACGTCGCCTATCTCCGCTCCATGCTCGCCCAGCAGAACGCCTGGAACGAGCTGAAGGACGAGAAGGAAAAGAGGAATACGAACTGACGATCCGGCCACGCTGGATCACCGAAAGAACAAAGCCGCGATGTTGACGACATCGCGGCTTTTTCCATTTCAGGATTCAGGGCATTGCGAAAGCGCGAACCGCGCTAGAGCGAAGCCAGCCTTTAGTTGCTGCTCGATTCCTTCTTGTCGCCGAAGATGCCGCGCTCGGAGACCTGGATGCCGGCGGGGCCGAGGATCACGCAGAAGAGCACCGGCAGGAAGAACAGGATCATCGGCACGGTGAGCTTCGGCGGCAGCGCGGCGGCCTTCTTCTCCGCCTCGTTCATGCGCATCTCGCGGCTTTCGTTGGCGAGCACGCGCAACGCGGTCGCGATCGGCGTGCCGTAGCGCTCGGCCTGGATCAGCGCCTGGGCGACGCCCTTGACGCTTTCGAGGCCGGTGCGGTTGGCAAGGTTCTCGTAGGCCTGGCGACGCTCCTGCAGGAACGACAGCTCCGCATTGGTCAGGATGAACTCTTCCGCGAGCTCGACCGACTGGGCGCCGATCTCGTCGGCGACCTTGCGCATGGCCGCTTCGATCGACATGCCCGATTCAACGCAGATCAGCATCAGGTCGAGCGCATCGGGCCAGGCCTTCTGGATCGACGCCTTGCGCTTGGAGGCCCGGTTCGAGACGTAGAGCACCGGCGCGTAAAACCCCGCATAAGCGAAGAGGATGCAGACGAAGAGCTTCACGAAGGCCGGCTGCTTGGGAAGGCCGCCGAGCAGGAACACGTAGGCAGCCGCGAGGGCAAACCCGACGAACGGCAGAACCAGCCGGAAAAACAGGAATTTCGTCAGCGGGTTCTGCCCACGGAAGCCCGCGAGCCGCAGTTTCGCGACGGTCGTCTCGTCGGCCAGCGCGCGGCGCAGGTCCAGCCGCTCGACGATCTGCCTCATACCGACGGACTGCTCCTCGCGCAGCCCGCGGCGTCGCTTGTCGGCCTCGGCGGCAAGGCGCGCGCGCTGCTTGGCGCGCAACTCGTCGCGCTCGAGCGCGACGGTCTTCATGCGTGTCTTCAGCGTGTTGCCCGCAAGCGAAGGCATCAGCGTAAACAGCGTCGCAAAGACTGCGATGCCGACGAACACCGCGATCAGGAAGGCCGGATCCGAGATCGACTTGGACAGCTGGGTGAACATGCGGCGCTACACCTCGAAGTTCATCATCTTCCGCATGACGAAGATGCCGATCGACATCCAGACGGCGGAAAAAGCGAGGATCATGTGGCCCGACGACGTGGTGAAGAGCGGCATGATGTAGTTGGGGGAAGACAGGTAGACGAGAAAGGCCACGATAAAAGGCAGCGAGCCGATGATAACGGCCGAGGCCTTTGCCTCCATCGACAGCGCCTGGACCTTGGCTTTCATCTTCTTGCGGTCGCGCAGCACGCGCGAAAGGTTGCCTAGGGCTTCCGACAGGTTGCCGCCGGCCTGCTGCTGAATCTGGATGACGATGCCGAAGAAGCCCGCTTCCGGGCACGGCATCGTCTCGGTCATGCGCATCGCCGCCTCGGGAATCGAGAGGCCGACCTGCTGTGCCTCGACGATGCGGCGGAACTCCGTCTTCACCGGCTCCTGTGCCTCGTTGGCGATCAGCCGGATGCCGTCGTTGAGGGGCAGGCCGGACTTCACCGCACGGACGATGATATCGAGCGCGTTCGGGAACTCGTTGAGGAAGGCTTTCACCCGCCGCCCGCGCCGGAACGTGACGAACCAGCGCGGCAGACCCAGCGCGCCCACCAGCAGGGCGCCGGGAACGGCCCAGACGGGCGCACCGCCCAGAAAGGCCAGCGCCGCCAGGACGACGCCGCAAACGACAGAATAGAGATAGAATTTCTCCATCGAGACCGTCATGCCGGCCTGGCGGATCTGCACCTTCAGCGGCGGCTTCTTGACGACCTGGTCACGCGATTTCTGCTTGTTTTCCAAATCCTTGAGCGAATCCTGCACCGATTTGCGCCGCTTGGCCGCCTCGGCGGCGCGGTCGCGCGTGGCCGCCACGATGCTGCGGTCCGTCTCCGCCCGCTTGATCGTCTCCAGCCGCTTCTCGGTCTTCTCCTCGCTCTGGATGCGGTTGAACATCAGCGCATAGGCGACCGCGCCGGCGCTCACGCCCGCAAGCGCGATGAAGGCGAGGATCGTGGTGTCTATGCCGAACATCTCATGCCGCTCCCGCGCAGCGACTGCGCTCAGTCAGTCTGCTTTTCCATGGCTTCCAGCGCCTTGGCGAGCCGCGCCTCCTCGCCGTAGTAGCGGGCCCGCTCCCAGAACCGCGGCCGGCCGACGCCGGTCGAGACATGCTCGCCGATCAGGCGGCCATGCGCGTCCTCGCCCTTCAGTTTGTAGAGCACGATGTCCTGCGTGATGATCACGTCGCCCTCCATGCCGATCACCTCGGTGATGTGGGTGATGCGGCGAGAGCCGTCGCGCAGGCGCGCCGCCTGGATGATGACGTCGACCGAGCCGACGATGATCTCGCGCACGGTCTTCTGCGGCAGCGAGAAACCGCCCATGGCGATCATTGACTCCATACGGTTGAGGCATTCGCGCGGGCTGTTCGAGTGGATCGTGCCCATCGAGCCGTCATGGCCGGTGTTCATCGCCTGCAGAAGGTCGAACACTTCCGGTCCGCGCACCTCGCCGACGATGATCCGCTCGGGACGCATACGCAGGCAGTTCTTGACCAGATCGGTCATCGTGATCTTGCCCTCGCCTTCGAGGTTCGGCGGGCGGGTTTCAAGACGCACCACGTGCGGCTGCTGCAGCTGCAGTTCCGCGGAGTCCTCGCAGGTGATGACGCGCTCGTCGCGGTCGACATAGTTGGTGAGGCAATTGAGGAGCGTCGTCTTGCCGGAGCCCGTGCCGCCCGAGATGATGACGTTGCAACGGACGCGGCCGATGATCTTCAGGACTTCAGCGCCTTCAGGCGAGATGGCGCCGAACTTCACCAGTTGGTCGAGGGTCAGCTTGTCCTTCTTGAACTTACGGATGGTGAGGGCCGCGCCATCGATGGCGAGAGGCGGGGCGATGACGTTGACACGGGAACCGTCGGGCAGGCGCGCATCGCAGATCGGCGACGATTCATCGACGCGGCGGCCGACCTGGCTGACGATGCGCTGGCAGATGTTGAGCAGCTGCTGGTTGTCGCGGAAGCGGATCGAGGTCTGCTCGACCTTGCCGTTCACCTCAATGAACACCTGCTTGGCACCGTTCACCATGATGTCGGCGATGTCGTCGCGCGCCAGCAGCGGCTCGAGCGGGCCGTAGCCCAGCACGTCGTTGCAGATATCCTCGAGCAGGTCTTCCTGCTCGGCGATCGACATCGCGAAGTTCTTGATCGCGATGATGTCGTTGACGATGTCGCGGATTTCCTCGCGTGCGCTCTCGGGCGAAAGCTTGGCGAGCTGCGACAGGTCGATCGTGTCGATCAGGGCCGAGAACACCTGGCTCTTGGTATCGTAATAGGCCTCGGAACGCTCGCGTGGGCCGGACGGACGCGTCGGCGGAAGCACGGGCGGAGCGGATTCGAAGCGTTTCGCAGCAGCCGGAGCCGGCGCAGGCGCCGGTGCGGGGCGGGGCGCTGCCGGCGCTTCGGTCTTGACGGTCGTGGTCGAGGTCACAGGCGGCGGCGGACGCGTGTCCACGCCGCCGAAGCCGCCCTCACTGCCTCTCTTCCCAAACATGCGACGAAATCCGTTCCGTTTGAGGACTTACTTCTTCTTGCCGAGCTTCAGGCGGGCGAGCACCTGCTCGATGCCCGGCTTCTTCTTCGCCTTGATCTCCGCGCGCCCGGTCACGACGTGCGCCACTTCGTTGATCATGCCCACGATCGGGCTTTTCGCGTCCATCTCGCCCAGCATGCGGCCATTGTTGGAGGCATTGCCGAACAGTAGGGGGTCGAAGGGTATGACAGCCATCGGCGTGATGCCGAGCGGTTCGGCGAAGTCGACGGCGGTGATCTCGGGGCGTTTCGGTACGCCCGCCTGATTGAGAACCAGCTTCGGCAGCGCATCGTTCGGGCGCAGCTTTTTCAGCATGTCGACCAGGTTCTTGGTGTTGCGCAGGTTGGCCAGTTCCGGCGTTGCGGTGATGACGATCTCGTCGGCCTGCATCAGCGTCGTCTTCGCCCAGCCGGACCAGACATGCGGAACGTCCAGCACGACGATCGGCGCGCTGCGCTGCGCGACGTCGATGATTTGCGAGAAGGCGTCCGGATCGAAGTCGTAAATCCGGTCGAGGGTGGACGGCGATGCAAGCAGCGAGAGATGCTCGGCGCACTGGGCGAGAAGCCGGTCGAGGTAGGTCTCGTCGATGCGCTCGGGCGAGAACACCGCCTCGGCAATACCCTGGGCCGGGTCCTGGTCAAAATTGATGTTGGCCGTGCCGAACGCCAGGTCGAGGTCGGCGACGACGACCTCGGACTTGAAGAGGGTGGAGACGCTCCAGGCGACGTTGTGAGCGATCGTGGAAGAGCCGACACCGCCCTTGGCGCCGACGAATGCGATCGTGCGGCCGAGAGGTTCGGCCTCCGGGTTGACGAAGATGTTGGAGATCACCGACAGGATGTCGGCCATCGAGATCGGCGCGACGACATATTCGGAAATGCCCGAGCGGATCAGCTCTCGGTAGAGCCAGATGTCGTTGTAGTGGCCGATGACCACGACCTTGGTGGTCGGATCGCAGACCTCGGCCAGCCCGCGCAGGCTGTCGAGCATCTCGCGCGGCTCGCGGCGCGATTCCAGCAGGATCAGGTTCGGCGTGGGCGCCGTCCGATAGAACTCGACCGCTGTCTCAAGGCCGCCCATGTGCACCTTGAGGTGGGTCTTGGCCATGCGGCGGTCCTCGCCGGCCCGCTCTATGGGCCGCGCGACGCCTTCGGTCTCGCAGAAGGCCTGGATCGAAATCCGCGGAAGCGGGCGAAGCGCCTCCATCGTTCCGAAATCGTCGCCGCGATCCGGCAGCGCCTGGGTCTCGTAGGCAAGATTGCTCATGGTCGCCCCTCTTCCGCCTAGTAGCCGGTTTCCGGCTCGAAGGTGGTGTCCTTGGTCTGGTATTCGTCGATCGCCACCGTGCGGTTCTCGGCGTCGATCTCGCTCGGCCGCCGCGGGCCGACCAGATCGTTCGGATTCGCCACCTGCGCGGCGAGGTTGTTCTGGTACGAGCAACCGAAATTCGCCCAGTGCTTGTTGTCGGATGTCTTGAGCATGTCGTCCGGCCAGCGGCCGCACTTGCCAGTGGTCGCCTTCACCACGCTGAAGGAGACGCGGATCGGGGTTGAGACATCGGGGGCGTCGACCGCGTAGTGCCCGATCTCGACGTTGCGAACGCCGCTCTTACGAATGAAACGGGCGATGTCGGAGGCCACATTGGTCGCCGCCGCCGCGTTGGCCGACCCCGACGGTGCCAGGACGAGCACGGGTGGTGCCGCCGACCGGTCGTAGCGATACATGAGCCCGTCGACCGCGTCGCGCTGTCCGCGCGTCATGCTGAAATCGCTGGAGGCCACCGCGATGTCGATCGATTCCGTCGCCTCGCCGACCACGATGGGATGGTTGGTGCGATAGTCGTCGGGGATCGACCCGACCTCGATGTGGTCGCGCTTGGCGAGCGCGCAGCCCGAGGCGAGACCCGCCGTGAGGACGAGGAGGAGCGGAAGGGAAAGTCGGCGCACCGGAGATCTCCGATCGGACATTGAAACGTTGAGGGTCATGGTGCCGGCCTCCATCTCACTTGTAGATGTAGCCGACGACGCCGTGGTAGCGGCCGTTGGGCTTGTCGGTCTTCATGGTGCCGTAGACGCGGTTCACGCGGCCAAGGAAGTTCGCGGCGCCGTCGCTGGCCGGATTGAAATTGTCGTCGGGCTTCGCCAGCGCGGTCCGGGCGACCGGGCGGGAGAGATAGGGCGTGACGATGATGACGAGTTCGGTCTCGTTGCGGACGAAGTCGCGGCTGCGGAACAACGTGCCGAGCACCGGGATCTTGGAGAGACCGGGCATTCCGTTGACCGCCTGACGGACGTCGTCGCGCACCAGACCGGCGATCATCATCGAACCGCCCGATGGAAGTTCAACAGTGGTGTCGGCCAGGCGCTTGCGGATGGACATCATGTTCGCTCCCGGAATGTCCGGGAAGGCGACGGACAGCGTGACCGAACCCTCCATCGTGGGCTCGGAAACCGAGGATGCGGATCTTAAGGCTTATGCGGCCGGGCGAGAGGACGACCGGCTTGAATTCGAGACCAATCCCGTATTCGAGCTTTTCTATCCTGTACTCTAGAGTCTTGCCGTCAGAGTCCGATGCGGAGTCCTGATCGGTGATCAGGTTGAACTCACCGCCGACGCGGAACGTCGCCTGCTCTCCGGAAACTGCCGTCAGCGTCGGCTCGGCGAGAGTCTTCATCACGCCCGCCTGTTCCATCGCGTTGATATAGGCACTGATCAATGACCCGCCGACCGAAAAGCCGGAATCGCTGAGCGGCTTGCCGAGCCCCATGATGTTATCGCCGATCGCACCCCAGGTAATGCCGTTGCTGCTGCCATTGGCAACCATGTTGACGCCGAGCTGCTTCATGACCACGCGGCTGACCTCGGCGACCGTGACCTTGAGCGTCACCTGGTCCTCGCCGATGATCTTGATCATGTTCACGATCTGGCTGACCTGGCGCTCCGAGTCCGGATTGTCGATGTCGACGCCGCCGGCTGCGTCGCCACCCGCGGCCGTCTGCGAGTATTGTCCGGTCGTCGCCTCGCCGCCGGTCACGAAGATCCGGGCGAGACGGGCGGCACGTGTGGCATCCAGCGGTGTCTCGACGGTGCCGGTCAGGACCACGTTGTCGTTGATCAGTTCGACGGAGATGTCCGAATTCGGGATGAACCGCTTCAGATATTCCTCAAGCCCCGCCACGTCGCGCTCGACCGCGAGATCGAGGCTGACGATCTGCTCGCCGTTGGGACCGAAGACGAAGATGTTGGTCTCGCCCACCGCCTTGCCGAAGAGATAGATCCGGCGTGCGGTGCGCGTGACGGCATCGGCCACCGCCGGATTGGCGACGAGGATGTCGTAGGCGTCGTTCGGGAGATCAACCACCACCGACTTGTTGAGCCCCAGCTTGATGCGCTGACTTGCGCTAGAGGTCGAGCGTATGGCGACGTTGCCGTCCTTGGCGTGAGCGACGGGAATGAAGGACGGTGCGGACGAGAAGGCGCCCACAGCCAGCGCAGACAGGACCGCGGCCGAGGCCTGAAGGCGGAAAAGCTTGCCGATCATGACGGTCGAAACTCTCGAGTTCATCTTCATTTGCGAGCCCCCTCTTCCGACACCACGCCGCTCTTGATCAGCCGCACCGTGCCGCGCCGTCCGTTGCCCGAAATGAGGTAGTCGGCTTCGTCCAGATTGGCTTCCTGGGTATCGACGACCGAGCGGAGCGCGAGCGTCAGTCGATCGGCCATCTGCTGCGCGACGGTGATGATCTCCGCCTGCTGGGGCGTCAGCTCCAGTGTGGCGGTGTCGCCGACCTTCACCTTGCGGCCCTCCTCGTTCTCCTGGATGGCCTGGTCGATGGCGAGCACGCGGATGTTTTTCAGGATCGTCTCGGTGACGAAGCCCTGAGCGCCGCCAGTGTCCGAACGGCGCGTCATGATCACATCGACATAGTCGTTGGGCAGGATGAAGCCGCCGGCGGAGGTATCGGCCGCGATCTGGGTGGCGACGGCCCGCTTGCCCGAGGGCAGGATCGCCGACATAAAGCTCTGGCCCTGCCCGATCAGTTTCGATTTGCGCAGCGGCTCGCCCTGATACATCGCAAGCCGCGCAACCGAACCCTTCAGCTGCTCGAGCGCCTCGGGCTCCTTGTCGCGCGTCACGAAATATTCGCTGACCGTGTTGCTCGGCCAGGCCTGCCATTCGAGCTGGTTCTCGATCGTAGCGCCCATGGGCAGGTCGCTGGAGAGCACGAGGACATCGGCTGTCTTGATCGCCGGTGCGCTCGGCGCCGCCACGACCACCTGGGGCGCGGGGGCCTTCGACATGTTCTTTGCGACAAATCCCGCACCGCCCGCCGCCATGACGGCGACGCCCGCGATGATCATTCGAGATGCAACCATGTCGGTCCCCACCCACGGCAAGCCAATTCACCCGGGGCCGACAATGGGGCGGCAATCGTCAAAACAAGGTTAATGCAATGCTTACGATCGTGATTAATTTTCGGTTTATGCGGCCGAGCGAGAAACCTTAGACGCCGGCTGCCTGGGCCAGAGCCCACTGCATGAGTACGGTGTTCGGATAGGCGACAAGCCCGCCCAGGCCGAGCGCGATGCCGTAGGTACGCCCACGTCCCGATCGGCGAGGTTGCGTAGGAAGATGTTGTGGCCGGTATAGACCGACAGGGGCGATCGCCGGTACATCAGGATGAGGATTGTCAGCAGACCGCCGAGCGCTGCGGAATAGACCAGATACTGCATCAGTTCAGGGCCGAACCCCATCCAGACAGCCGTCGCCGCAAGCAGCTTTGCGTCACCGCCGCCCATGCCCCCAATCGCAAAAAGAGTGAAGGTGACGGAAAGGACAGCCAGACCGGCGGCGATGTGCCAGCCATAGTCCGCCCAAGCCATGCCGGTCATTGGCGCAAGCGCCGCGAACGCAACGACGAGCAGCAGCGATACCCGGTTGGCGATCGTCATCGACAGCATGTCGGAAATCGCCGCGTAGGCCATGCAGAACGGGAAGATGACGAAGATAGCGGCTGCAAGCATCGGGAACCTCACTGAGGCTGAATACTAGACGCAGTGGGCTTAATCCTTGATGAAGCCCCACTACATACCGTGCAAAGCAAAGGGGCCGCGCCTTGCGGCGCGGCCCCCGATGAATTCTCGCCAATCAGGCGTATCAGCCAGCGCCGTCCAGCGTCGAAGCCAGATCCTTGAACTTGGCGTCGAGCGAATTGCCGAGCTGGGTGGCGCCCGCCATGATGGCGAGGGCGATCAGGGCGGCGATCAGGCCGTATTCGATGGCGGTTGCGCCGGACTCATTCTTCACAAAGCGGGCGAAAAGCTTGGTCATTTGAGAGCTCCTACTCCACGTGTTACACAGCACTTCCGTCGGCGTTCTTCTGTGTCGATCGGATGCTTGCGACACTACCGAGGAGCTCTTGCAATCGGCTTAACGAACAAGATTACCAAAGCCTTACGCGGCGCCTGGCACATCTGTGGTTAACCGCCGAATAATTGCGCGGCTCGCATTGTATCGGCGGAAATCCCGCGCTTTCACGCGCATGCGCGAGTCTTGTTCACGACGGCCGCCAGCCTCCGTCGCCGGCCCCCAAGGGAAACCGACTTAACCGAAGATTCACCAATCTCCTTCATCTTCGGTTGAAACTTTCCCATCCGAGGAGGCCTTCGTGGCTCGATCCGTTGCCCGCCTGCTGCTAGCCGCCACCCTCGCCGTCGCGGCGGCGACCGCTACGGCGGCGGAGCTTGGCATCGAGGTCGTGATGAACCAGGCCAAAATCGTGAAGCTCGCCCGGCCGGCGGACACGATCGTCGTCGGCAACCCCGCGATCGCGGATGCGGCGGTGCAGGATGCGAGCACCATCGTCCTCACCGGCAAGGGTTTCGGCGTGACAAATCTCGTCGTCATGGACGCGCAGGGCGCGCCGATTGTCGACGAGCAGGTGTACGTCACCCGCCAGGACGACCGCTCCGTGCGGATCTACCGCCGGTCGGAAGTGCAGACCCTTTCCTGCACGCCGTTGTGCGAGAGCTCTTATAAGACCGACGCCGAGCGCCAGTCGGAAGCGGAAATGAACGCCAGCCAGTAGGGCGTTTCCACCTGAGCTTCGACGCCCGGGAGGGTAAATCTTAACTTTCCGCGCAAACCCGATCGCAACCATTCATCGCTAGTCTGAGACCCATGCGTTGCAAGGCGAGGCAGGGTCAGATGGATACCGCAGGCAATTCACCCGTCCCGGGCACCGGCGCTGGCGTATTCGAACGCAGGTCGCGCCGTTTCCTGCGCGACCGCGGAGGCAATGTCGCGATCGAATTCAGCCTGCTCGCCATTCCTTTCACGCTGCTCACCTTCGCGATCCTTGAGAGCTGCATCTCCTTCGCCGGGTCGCAACTGCTCGCGAATGCCACGGACAATGTCGCGCGCCAGCTCCGCACCGGCCAGGTCAAGGCGGCCGACCTCACCCAGGACGAGCTGAAGGAGATGATCTGCAGCCAGATCGACGTCCTGGTCGCGTCCGGCTGCCCCGGGCTGAAGGTCGACCTGCGCGAATATCCCACCTTCAAGGACGCCGCCGACGTGACGATCGCCTTCGTCGGCTCCGGCAGTGAGAAGGAGCTGGCGGATTCGAATTTCGGCTTCAGTCCGGGCAAGTCGATGACGAAGAACATGCTGCGCGTGTTCTACGAATGGCCGGTGATGACCGATTTTATGCGCAAGAGGATGTCGAACCTGAAGGGCGGCAAGACGCTGCACTTCGCCTCGATGACCTGGCAGAACGAACCGTTCGACGACTGATCCACCAGAACAGATCGGCCGAGGAAACAAGAACCATGTCGAGCTTCGCCTGGATGAACAGAGCAGCCGGTCTTCTCCGGCGCGCCGCCGCCGACCGCAAGGGCGTAGCGGCGATCGAGTTCGCCTTCATCGCGCCGCTGCTCCTGACGATGTATTTCGTGACGATGGAGATCGCGCCCGCGATCGACGCCAACAAGAAGGTCGGCCGCGCCGCCTCGATGATCGCCGACCTCGTCACGCAGCAGCAGTCCATCAGCAAGAGCGAGGTCGAGGCGATCATGTCGATCGGCGAGGCGACGCTCAATCCCTACAGCCGGACGCAGCTGAAGGTGGTCATCACCGCGATCAAGATAAGCAATGACAACGTGCCGACAGTGAAGGTCGCGTGGTCGCGAAAGATGGTCGACGGTGCCTTCTCGCAGGATGCGGCGAAGGATTCGACCACCACCGTCCCCGAGACGCTGAGGATCAAGGGATCTTTCCTCGTCCGCGTGGAGACATCCCTCGACTACCGTCCCATCATCACCTGGACCGCCAGCGAGAAACAGGCCACCGGCCTGCTGGCCGCGTTCGACAACATCAACATGAAAGAGACCTACTATCTGCGCCCGCGCATGAGCGCGACCATCGATTGCTCGACCTGCTGAGGCGCGCAGGTCATTCCTCATCCGACGGGCGGGACGCCCTGCGGACGAGATCGACCGCCGAGGCATAGTCGTCCTGATGGACTTCGACGAAACCGCCGGAGAAGCGCCTCTCGATCAGCTCGTAGAGCTCCGGATCGGACGCGCGCATTCCCGTCAGGAACGACTTCAGCGCCGTCTTCGCCTCGGTGGGGAGGTTCGAGCGCACGGCGTGCGGCCCGTTGCGCAGAAGGTTCGAGGTCCAGATCACCTTCGCCCCGTGCAGACCCGCCGTCGACAGGCGTTCCGGCGTGCCTCCCAAGACGGTCCCCTCGGCATTCGAACGCGTGAAGCCGAACATCGCCGCGACCGCGCCGCTCTCCAGGCTCGCTTCCGCCTCGGTGTCGGAGGATGCCGGCGCGAGAAACGATTCCTCGCCGGACAGTTCTGTGCCGCCGGGCCGGAACTCCGCCAGAGGGATCAGCCTGCCGGCCACCGAGTCAGCCGGTCCGATCGCCACCTTTGACGAAACGGCCGCCTCCGGCGTCGGCGGACCTTCGGGCCGTGCGATCAGGACGGAGCGGATGCCCGTCGATCCATCTTCTCCGACGGGTGCTACCAGCGGCTCGACGCAGGAGCAGAGCAGCCAGGCCGAGGCATAGGACGTGGCGGTATGGATCGCATACTGGATCCGGCCGCTGGCCTGCGCATCGGCGAGCACGGCGTAGTCGCGGGCCGCGAACAGCTCGACCGGCATTTCGAGCGCATTCGCAAAGCCGGCGCGGATTCGCTCGGCGCCTTCAAGCTCGGGCGCGCTGGCGGCCGGTAGCACGATCCCGACGCGGAACACGCCCAGGTCCTCGCGCCAGCCGGCGCTGGCAGGAGCCAACGGCGCGAATGTCGCAAGCACCAGGATCAGGGAAAGCCTTCCGATTGCCATGGCGTCCGTTCCCACCTATGTCTTGCGAGGTTCCTCCGACTATATCGAAGAATAATGCCCCGCGCCTTCCTGTTCGTCCTGGATTCCTTTGGCATCGGCGGCTCGTCGGATGCGGCAACGTTCGGCGACGAGGGCGCGGACACGTTCGGCCACATCCTCGCCGGATGCAGGGACGGCAAGGGCGACCGGGAAGGACTTCGTTCCGGCCCGCTCAGCTTGCCGAACATGTCGGGGCTCGGTCTCGGCGACGCCTGGCGGACCGCGACCGGCCAACCCCTTGGCGGCAAGGAGACACGCACCGGTTTCCACGGTGCGGCACAGGAAGTTTCAGACGGCAAGGACACGCCGTCGGGCCATTGGGAGATCGCCGGCGTGCCGGTGCCGTTCAAATGGGGCTATTTCCCCGACACGGTCCCCGCCTTCCCGCCGGATCTGACCGAGGCAATCATACGCGAGGGTAAGCTGCCCGGCATCCTCGGCAACTGCCATGCCTCCGGCACCGAGATCATCGAGCGCTTCGGCGAGGAGCATATCCGCACCGGTAAGCCGATCTGCTACACCTCGGTCGATTCCGTCCTGCAGATTGCCGCGCATGAGGAACATTTCGGCCTCCAGCGCCTCCACGACCTGTGCAAGGTGGTTCGGAAGCTCGTCGACCCGCTCAACATCGGCCGGGTCATCGCGCGGCCGTTCCTCGGCGAAACCGTGGAGACCTTCAAGCGCACCCCGAACCGCAAGGACCTCGCCGTGCCTCCCCCGGAGCCGACATTGTGCGACCGTGTCGTGGCGAGCGGCAGGCGCACCATCGGGATCGGCAAGATCGGCGACATCTTCGCCCACCGCGGCATTTCCGAGGTCCGCAAGGGCGCCGGCAACATGGCGATGCTCGACGCAGCGCTCGGCGCGATGGACGATGCGGCCGACGGCGACCTGGTCTTCGCCAACTTCGTCGACTTCGACACGGAATACGGCCATCGCCGCGACATTCCGGGCTACGCCGCAGCGCTGGAAGCGTTCGACCGGCGCGTGCCCGAAATCCTGGCCAGGCTGAGGCCCGGCGACATGCTCATCCTGACCGCCGACCACGGCAATGACCCCTCCTGGCGTGGCACCGACCATACGCGCGAACGCGTGCCGGTCATCGGCACCGGACCCGGCCTCCGGTCCGTGGATGTCGGCCTGCGCCCCACCTTCGCCGACATCGGCGAAACCCTCGCCGAGCATCTCGGGCTCGCTCCGGGGCGCCACGGCACGTCGTTCTACGGCCTGATCCGCGCAGATGCCTGAACTTCCCGAAGTCGAAACTGTCAGGCGCGGATTGGAGCCCTATCTCGAAGGCGCGGTGATCGAGCGCGTCGAGCAAAGGCGGCCCGATCTGCGCTTTCCCTTTCCTGACCGCTTTGCCGAGCGGCTGGAGAGCCGTCGCGTTACGGCGGTCGGCCGGCGCGCCAAATATCTGACGATCCATCTCGATGACGGCGCCGTCGTCATTTCGCATCTCGGCATGTCGGGTTCCTGGCGCATCGAAATGAGCGGCGAGCCCGTCATCCCGGGCGAGTTCCACTACGAGCGCTCCAAGGCCGCCGCGCACGACCATGTCGTGTTCCATCTCCTGACCGCGTCGGGAGAGCACGGGCGCATCGTCTTCAACGATCCGCGCCGTTTCGGTTTCATGCTGCTCGCCGAGGAGCGCCTGCTGGACGAACATCCCTCGCTGTCGGGACTCGGCGTCGAGCCGACCGGCAATAGCCTCGACGGAGCTCTGCTCTCCTCGCTGCTGCGCGACAAGCGGACGCCGCTGAAGGCCGCCCTCCTCGACCAGAGACTGATCGCCGGGCTCGGGAACATCTATGTCTGCGAGGCGCTGTGGCGCGCGGGCCTGTCGCCGTTGCGCATCGCCGGCACGATCGCCGGTTCGCCGGACAAACCCGATGTTCGCGCCGAGGAGCTTGCCACCGCCATACGGGAGGTCATCTTCGACGCGATCGCGGCGGGCGGGTCGAGCCTCAGGGACTACGTGCACGCCGACGGCTCGCTTGGCTATTTCCAGCACTCTTTCTCGGTGTATGACCGGGAGGGAGAGCCCTGCCTCAGGGCAGGCTGCGGCGGGACAATCGAACGAATCGTCCAGTCCGGCCGCTCGACTTTTTTCTGCGCGGCCTGCCAGCGGTAGGCTGACGCTCCCGTTCAACTGGAGGATCGCATGGCCTACGAAACCATTCTCGTCGAAACCAGGGGCCGCGTCGGCCTCCTTACGCTGAACCGTCCGAAGGCGCTCAACGCGCTCAACTCGACGGTGCTGCGCGAGGTGGTCGATGCATTGCAGGCCTTCGAGACGGACGCGGCCGTGGGCGCGATCGTCGTCACCGGTTCCGAAAAGGCCTTTGCGGCGGGCGCCGACATCCGCGAGATGCAGCCGAAGAACTACATCGACATGTATATGGAGGACTTCTTCTCGGGCTGGGATGCGCTCGGCCGGGTGCGCAAGCCGATCATCGCGGCGGTGTCTGGATATGCGCTCGGCGGCGGATGCGAGCTCGCGATGATGTGCGATTTCATCATCGCCTCGGACACCGCCAAGTTCGGCCAGCCTGAGATCACGCTTGGCGTCATGCCCGGCATGGGCGGGTCGCAGCGCCTCACCCGTTTCGTTGGTAAGTCCAAGGCGATGGACATGTGCCTCACCGGCCGGATGATGGATGCCGCGGAGGCCGAGCGCTCCGGCCTGGTATCGCGTGTCGTGCCGGCGGCCGACCTGCTGGACGAGGCGCTGAAGGCCGCGGCCAAGATCGCCGCCTTCTCGCTGCCGGCGGTGATGATGACCAAGGAGGCGGTCAACCGGTCCTATGAGACGACCCTCACCGAGGGCCTGCGCTTCGAGCGCCGCGTGTTCCACGCAATGTTCGCGCTGGAGGACCAGAAGGAAGGAATGGCGGCCTTCGTCGACAAGCGCTCGCCGAACTTCCGCAACCGTTGAGATTTTTCGAGCCGGTCGGCTGTTTGATGTCGCCCGGTCGTTGACGCGCCGGGAAAGCTCGACTATAAGTCCGCCCACCCGAGGCGGCCCAACGGCCGCCCGTTGAGTTTTGGCGCGGCCGCGGTTCATGTCCGGCGGCGCGAACCGGAAAGAGAGACAGGAATGGCCAATACGTCTTCGGCCAAGAAGGCCACCCGCAAGATCGCACGCCGCACGGCGGTCAACAAGAACCGCCGCTCGCGCGTTCGCACCTTCATCCGCAAGGTCGAGGAAGCGCTCGAGGCCGGCGACAAGGCCGCTGCCCAGGCAGCGTTCACCGCAGCCCAGCCGGAGCTGATGCGCGCCGCTTCGAAGGGCGTCCTGCACACCAACACCGCTTCCCGCAAGGTCTCGCGCCTTGCCCAGCGCGTCAAGGCTCTTACCGCCTGAGACGGACATCTCCCGACGACATGAGGCCGGCGCTTGCGCCGGCTTTTTTATTTGCCGGATTGGCGGGCTGCGGCTAACGTCTTGCTTCCGCTAAGGAACGCGATTTCCTTTGCCGGCAGGGGCTGTCGGGCATCCTCAAATCTGCCCGTTCGGATGACATTTCCAATTTTTTCTCTCGGCATATTTTATTCATATATTTCAATTGGTTGCCGGAGGTTTTCCACACACTTCCCACATAGGCCGGGGGATGGCCGGAGCAAAACGGTGTCAAGCGATTTTTTTCAGATTCTTTTTGGCCGGCGGTCTAAAAAACCGGCCTTCCTGAAAGGGATTGATTCATAACAGTTTTGCCATAATCGCCATCCGACGGGCGCCGGTTTGGCACCTTCCGGGACAGGCGACAGGTTAAGAAACCGTGACTCACGGACTTGCCCTGCCGCCCGTCATTTCGGTAATGTCCGGGCATCGAGAGGGCGGGGAACAAACCCGCATACCAAATTAGAAAACAGCGGTTATCAACCGCAGGGCAGCCTGCGGCCGGGGAGTTATTTTCTCTCGTGACGACGTGATTTTCGTCGTCGTTTGCAAATTGGGGTGTGCATGCCGCGTCTGGTCAAAAGCCGGGACTGGGTGGTCTTGCCTCAAAAGGGTTCGACGCCGGTCGAGGACGGCGCCGGGCCCGGTAGTCAAGCTGGCGGAAGACCGGCGACATGAACAGACATGCGAGGTCCGGCGCGCGCCATTTCGGGCGCGTCGGAGAAGGCGGACAACATGGTCGACAAGGCAAGGAAAACGGGAATGGATGGCGGGATCGGATCGGAGATCGAGGCGGTATTCCGGTATTTTCGGACAGTGTGAAGGCGGACCTCGGCTCGGTGCAGGCGGGACGCGGCGCAGACGCGGCAGGGGCGAATTTCGAGCGCGTGAAGGCGCAGCTCAGGGCGCGGCTCGGCCAGGACGTCTATTCGAGCTGGTTCGGTCGCATGAAGCTGGCGGAAGCCTCGAAGGGGGTGGTGCGCCTTTCTGTGCCCACGGCCTTCCTGCGCTCTTGGATCAACGGTCACTACCTGGAGACGATCTGCGAGATCTGGCGCGAGGTCGATCCCTCCCTGCTCAAGGTCGAGGTGATCGTGCGCAGCCCCGTGCGTCACGGCGGACCTGCCGAGGCCGCCGAGCAGCAGCCGGCCGCGCGCAAGGCGGCGCGCCAGTCCGAGACGGCGCTCGGCTCGGGCATGCTTTCTCCGCCGAAGGCAGAGCGGCCGGTGGCGCCGCGCGCGGCCTTCGCCGAGCATGAATCGAAGCCCGGCTCGCTCGGCTCGCCACTCGACCCGCGCTACACGTTCCAGTCCTTCATCGACGGGCCGTCCAACCGCGTCGCCTATGCGGCGGCGAAGACGGTCGCGGAGGCAGGTCCCGGCTCGGTGCGGTTCAACCCGCTCTTCATTCACGCCTCGGTCGGCCTCGGCAAGACGCACCTCCTGCAGGCGATCGCCGCTGAGGCGCTGCGCAACAATGCGAAGTCGCGCGTTGTCTATCTGACGGCCGAGTATTTCATGTGGCGTTTCGCCACCGCGATCCGCGACAACAACGCGCTGACGCTCAAGGAACAGCTGCGCGACATCGATCTCCTGATCATCGACGACATGCAGTTCCTGCAGGGCAAGTCGATCCAGAACGAGTTCTGCCACCTGATCAACATGCTGCTCGACAGCGCCAAGCAGGTGGTGGTGGCCGCCGACCGCCCGCCGGCGGAGCTGGAATCTCTGGAGCCTCGGGTGCGCTCGCGCCTCAATGGCGGCGTGTCGCTCGAAATGTCGGCGCCCGACTACCAGATGCGCCTCGAAATGCTGCGCCAGAAGCTCGCCGGCGCGCGCACCGAGGACCAGTCGCTGTCGATCCCCGACGAGATCATCGAGCACGTCGCCCGCACCGTTACCGGCAGCGGCCGCGAGCTCGAAGGCGCCTTCAACCAGCTGATCTTCCGCCAGTCCTTCGAGCCGCAGATCACGCTCGACCGGATCGACGAGCTGCTCGGCCACATCTACCGTTCGGGCGAGCCGAAGCGGGTGCGCATCGAGGATATCCAGCGCATCGTGGCGCGGCACTACAACGTGTCGAAGACGGAGCTGCTCTCCAACCGCCGCACGCGCACGATCGTGAAGCCGCGGCAGGTCGCGATGTATCTGTCGAAAGTGCTGACGCCGCGCTCGCTGCCCGAGATCGGCCGCCGCTTCGGCGGGCGCGACCACACGACGGTCCTCCACGCCGTCCGCAAGATCGAGGGCCAGTCGGCGAGCGACACCACGCTCGCGCAGGAGCTCGAACTGCTCAGGCGACTGATCAACGATCAGGCGTGAGCCGCACCGGCCGTCCTTCAGGGGACAGCCCTGTTATCCCCGGAATAGCCCGCCGAAAGCTGTCCCAACGGCGCGGCGGGCTTGCTTTTCTGGGCCATTTCCTGTCAGTTTGCGCTCGATTCCTGCCCATTCCGGGCGTGCCCGCGCGGGTGTGTTTCGCCCGCGTATGGCAGTTACACTTGAGCGAGACCCGGTCGTCATGCGTGTTACTCTCGAGCGTTCGAACCTCCTGAAGTCGCTGAACCACGTTCATCGGGTTGTCGAGCGGCGCAACACGATCCCGATCCTGTCGAACGTGCTCCTGAAAGCCGCGGGCGCAAGCCTTGAGATGAAGGCGACCGACCTCGATCTCGAAATGACCGAGGCGACCCCCGCCGTGGTGGAGCGCACCGGCGCCACGACCGTGCCTGCGCACCTGCTCTACGACATCGTCCGCAAGCTGCCCGACGGCGCGGAAGTGATGCTGAAGACGGCCGACGACGGCAACTCGATGACGGTCATCTCCGGCCGCGCGAGCTTCCGGCTCCAGTGCCTGCCGCAGTCAGACTTTCCGGAACTCTCCGCCGGCTCGTTCTCGCACATCTTCCGCATCGATTCCTCGGTGCTCAAGCACCTGATCGACAAGACGCAGTTCGCGATCTCAACCGAGGAGACGCGCTACTACCTCAACGGCATCTACCTGCACACGATCGAGTCGAGCGGGCAGCTCAGCCTGCGTTCGGTGGCGACCGACGGCCATCGCCTCGCCCGCGCCGACACGGAGGCGCCGGCGGGCTCGGAAGGGATGCCGGGCATCATCGTGCCGCGCAAGACGGTGGCGGAGCTGCAGAAGCTCGTCGACAATCCGGACATCGCCGTGACGGTCGAGCTCTCCGACACCAAGATCCGCTTCACCATCGGCAGCGTGGTGCTGACCTCGAAGTTGATCGACGGCACCTTCCCCGACTACCAGCGCGTCATCCCGACCGGCAACGACAAGAAGCTGACCATCGACCGGCAGACCTTCTCGCAGGCCGTCGACCGCGTCTCGACCATATCGTCCGAGCGCGGACGCGCGGTGAAGATCGTCATCGCCGCCGGCCAGGTGACGCTCACCGTCAACAATCCCGATTCCGGCAGCGCCACGGAGGAGATCGCGGCGGACTACGAATCCGATCCGATGGAGATCGGCTTCAACGCGCGCTACCTGCTCGACGTGGCGGCCCAGCTCACCGGCAGCGATGCGCGCTTCCTTCTGGCCGACGCGGGCTCGCCGACGCTCATCCAGGACACCAGCGACGAGCACGCGCTCTACGTGCTGATGCCGATGCGTGTCTGACCTCGCCAGAGAGCCCGACCCGGTCGCGGTCTCGCGGCTGAAGCTGAGCAACTTCCGCAACTACGCCTCGGCGGACATCGCGCTGGAGCCGGGACTCGTCGTGCTCGCGGGCGAGAACGGCGCCGGAAAGACGAACCTGCTCGAGGCCGTTTCGCTGCTGACGCCCGGGCGCGGCCTGCGCCGCGCCACCTATGTCGACATGCAGGGCAAGACGGGCCCCGGCGGCTTTGCCATCCATGCCATCGTAGAGAATCCCGACGGCGAGACCGAGATCGGCACCGGCACGTCGGGATCTGCCGGCGGCGAGGGCGAAAACGGCCGCAGGGTGCGCATCAACGGTGCCAACGCCACGGCCGACGAGATGATGGAGCGGCTGCGCGTCGCTTGGCTCACGCCCGCCATGGACGCGCTCTTCACCGGCCCGGCGGGCGACCGCCGCCGCTATCTCGACAGGCTGGTGCTCGCGATCGATCCCGCGCACGGGCGGCGCGCCCTCGATTACGAGAAGGCCATGCGCGGGCGCAATCGGCTCATCTCGGAGAACTCGCGCGACGTGCGCTGGCTCGAAGCGATCGAGGCGCAGATGGCAGAGACGGGCGTCGCGATCGCGGCGGCGCGCATGGAGCTGTTGCAGCTGATGCGCTCGATGATCGAGAAGCAACCGGAGGGGGGGCCCGTTCCCGAAGTCCGATATCGCGCTGGAGGGAGACCTGGAGCGCATGGTCGGCACCCGGCCGGCGGTCGATATCGAGCAATACTTTATCGAGCGGCTGGCGTCCGAACGGCCCCGGGACCGCGCCGCGGGGCGCACGCTCAGCGGACCACACCGCTCCGACCTGCTGGTGCGTCACAGGCCCAAGGACATGGCGGCGGAGTTCTGCTCGACCGGCGAGCAGAAGGCCCTTTTGGTCGGCATGACGCTGGCGCATGCGCGGCTGACGGCGGAAGTGTCGGGCATGACGCCGATCCTGCTGCTCGACGAGATCGCCGCGCATCTGGACGAAGGCCGCCGCGCCGCCCTCTTTTCCATCCTCAAGGAGACGGGCGGCCAGACGCTGATGACGGGAACCGACGCCGCCCTGTTCGCCAGCATCGCGCATGAAGCGCAGTTCCTCGCCGTCGCCAACGGGACGGTGAGCCCGGCCTGAGGCCGGGCTTGTTCACGCAGCCTGGCCGGCCTCCCAGCCGAGGATCGCCCGCTTGCGCGTCAGGCCCCAGTGATAGCCCGTCAGCGCGCCGGACTTGCCGAGTGCGCGGTGGCACGGCACCACGAAAGAGACCGGATTGGCGCCCACCGCCGCCCCGACCGCGCGGCTGGCGCTCGGCTTGCCGATCTCCTCGGCGATCGACGAATAAGTACGGGCGCAGCCGAGCGGGATCTTCAAGAGCGCTTCCCAGACTCGGACCTGGAAGTCCGTGCCGATCAGCACCACGCGCAGCGGCTCGTCGCGGTTCCAGCGCGCCGGATCGAAAATCCGCGCCGCATAGGGCGCTGTCGCCGCCATGTCCTCGACATAGGTCGCGTTCGGCCAGCGCCCGGACATGTCGGCGAAGGCCGCGCGGTCCTCGCCCGGATCGTTGAACGACAGGCCGGCGAGCCCGCGGTCGGTGACCATGACCAGCGCCCTGCCGAAGGGCGAGATGTGCCAGCCATAGCGGATCACAAGTCCCTCGCCGCGCGCCTTGTGCTCGCCGGGCGACATGGCCTCATGCGTCACGAACAGGTCGTGCAGGCGGCCGGGGCCTGACATGCCGACCTCGAGCGAGGCTTCTAAAAGCGGCATGCCGTCGGCGAGCAGCCTACGCGCATGATCGAGCGTGACCGCCTGCAGAAAAGCCTTGGGGCTCAACCCCGCCCAGCGGGTAAAGAGCTTCTGCAGCCCCGTCGCCGTCTCGCCCACCGCCTCGGCCAACGTCTCCAGAGAGGGCTGGTCGCGATAGTCGAGGCTTATCTTCTCGATCACCCGGCGTACCTTGTCATAGTCTCCGCCCTCGGCGGAGGTGGCGAGCGGGGTGATGTCTTTCGTCAGGATGGCTGTCTGAGCGTTCATGGCAAATCTCCTTGAGCGCCAATATCGGCCCTCCCGCGCGCGTTTCCCACCCGAAACTTGCCGTGTGTTTCATGTGGTCATTCCGTCCTCGAAACACTTATGCTATGATACTGTCATACAGGAGATTTCGCATGCGCAGCAGCAAACCCATTACCGTTACCCTCGGCAAGCAGCAGGCGATTCTTGACGAACGGCTTGCGTCGGGTGAGTTCGAATCGGCCAGCGAGGTGGTCAGGGCCGGGCTGAGGGCACTCGAGCGCGAACAGCAGGCGCGGACCGATCATTATCGCCGGTTGGTTGAGGAGGCGCTTAACGATCCGCGTCCCGACGTTTCGCTTGAAGATGCCTTCGAACGGCTGCGCCTCCATCACGAGAAGCGCGTCCGCGAGAGGGGCTGACCTTATCCGTCCGCATCCTTGAGACAGCCCTTGCGGACTTGGAATCGCTTCATGACTACATTCTCGACCAAAGCGACGTAGCGCGCGCTTGGGCCTATGCTTCTCGCATACGGAAACACTGCGAGAAACTCGCAGACTTCCCGTACAGTGGCCGCGCGGCGAACCACATCTCTCCTGGGCTGCGTACGCTGATCTTCGAACGCGCCGCGTGACGATCTTCTATCGATTTGACGACCTGGGCGTCCGGATAGTCCGGATCATTTATGCAGGACGCGACTACAGCGACGACGAGTTCCCGGATTAATCACCCCGCCTTCGCCGTCGCCAGCGCGCGTCCAAAGGCTTTCGCGAAGCTGTCGCGGTCGTCGGGATTGAGAAACGACCCAATCGCCACCTGCTTGCCCTGCCCTTCCACGGTCATCGAGGTGATGCCGATCTCGTCGTGCCGCGCGACCGAGAAGCGCGCCCAGAACGGGTTGAAGTGGTGCTCCCGCGTCTTGCCCGACGGGGCGACCTGGAGGATGTCGAGCGCGGTGCGCGAGACCGAGACGACCTCGCGTGCACGCGCCGCGCGATAGTTTGCGCGGAAGGCGATATAGACCAGAAGCACGTCGAGCCCGAAGAAGCCGAACACCGGCCAGGCGCCTCTCGACAGGAAGACGACGCCGGTAAAGGCCCAGCCCGCCAGCAGCGCGCCCATCAGCACCATGAACCCCGTGCGGCCGAGCGAACGGTGCGGCGTCAGCAGCGCACGAAAGAACGGTTCGTCTGGGTCGCGGGCGTTTGTCTCGCTCATCGGCTCCAACTATAGGAGGACGATGGCAAAACTGAAGTCGAAAATCGCTGCCGATCCGGCCGTGAAGGTCACATCCGCGGGAGCGCGGGCCAAGCGAAAGCCGGCGGGTCGTTCCGCCTATTCGCACGCCGAGATCACCGAGATCTTCCGCCGCTTTTCCATCCAGCGGCCCGAGCCCAAGGGCGAGTTGGAGCACGTCAACGCCTTCACCCTGCTGGTAGCCGTCGTGCTGTCGGCCCAGGCGACGGATGCGGGCGTGAACAAGGCGACGCGAGCGCTGTTCGCCATCGCCGACACGCCAAAGAAGATGCTCGATCTCGGCGAGGACAAGGTCGGCGATTACATCCGCACCATCGGCCTGTGGCGCAACAAGGCCAAGAACGTCATCGCCCTGTCGCAGGCGCTGATCCGCGACTACGGCGGCGAGGTGCCCGGAGATCGCGACGAGCTGACAAAGCTTCCCGGCGTCGGCCGCAAGACCGCGAACGTGGTGCTGAACATGGCCTTCGGCCAGCCGACCATGGCGGTCGACACGCACATCTTCCGGATCGGCAACCGGATCAGGCTCGCGCCGGGCAAGACGCCGGAACAGGTGGAAGACACGCTCGTCCGCATCATCCCGTCGGAATACATGCGCCACGCTCACCACTGGCTGATCCTGCACGGCCGCTATGTGTGCAAGGCGCGCAAGCCGGAATGCTGGCGCTGCGTGATCGCCGACATCTGCAAGTCGCCGGAGAAGACGACCGACGTTCCGGCGCCGCTGGTGCCGCTCGAGGAACTGGACGAGGCGCCGAACCTCGATCAGTAGCCGTAGCGCGCCATCGCGGCCGCGAAGATGGGGATCAGCAGGAAGATCGCCGCCTCGGCATGCATGAAGCGGCGGACGCCGCGCACTTCCATGTCGGGCACGACATAGTTCGGGTCGACTGCTGCCGCCTTGCGCCAGCGTGTGAAGCGGATCGTCGGCGCGATGGACAGGAGGCCGACCAGGAGGAAGGCTGCCATCTTGTGCCAGAACCAGACATTGCCTGAATAGGCTTCCCAGCCCTTCGCACCCCAGATCAGCCGCGACACGCCGACGACGATGACCGCCAGCGACAGGGCGCCGTAGACCCCGTCGATGCGGCTGATGCGACCGACCAGCGCGCCCGCGAGGCCGGGCCGCACCATCACCAGCTCGGCGGCAAGCGCTGCCATCAAGAGGAAGATCAGCACATGGTGGAGCGAGGCTAGGACGAAATCGGTCATCACGGGCTGGCATCCGAATGTTTACAGTGTAAAGTTAAACTCTCACATTGCCTGTCGCTTGTCGACCGAAAATCCCTTGCCGTCCTCGCGGGCTGAAATCGCCTTGTGCAGATGCACCATCATCGCCGCCGCGAAGAGCGGCGTGGCGAGGTTCAGCAGCGGAATGGCGAGGAACCCAGCAATGACCAGGCCGGCAAGGAAGATCGTGCCGCTATTGCGGCTGCGCAGCGCCTTGGCCTCCGCCTCCGGCCGGAACCGCATCGCCGCGAACTCGAAATATTCGCGCCCGAGCAGATAGCCGTTGACCACGAAGAAGGCCGCGACGTTCACGCCCGGGATCAGCAGGAGGAACAGCGCCACGATGTTGCCGAGGATGACGATGCCGACGAATTTCAGCGACAGGACGAGCGAGCGCAGCGGCGGCACGGCGGTGCCGGGCGGATCGGCCGGAAAGTCCTCCCGCTCCACCACTTCGGCGATGTCGTCGAGAAACAGGCCGGCGACCAGGGCCGTCACGGGCGCTATCAGCAGCGCGAGCGCAATGGCAAAACCGATGCCGGCCGCGATAGCCGCGATCAGGCCCAGCCAGCCCGCCCAGGCAGAAAAGCCGGGCAGCAGCGCATCGATCCATGGCATGGCAAGGGCATCGAACAGGTTCTGCAGCCCGAACCAGACGCCGATGAGGATCAGCAGCGTCAGCCCGATCGACTTCAGCAGGACCGACCGGAACGGCCGCGAGAAGATGCGGCTCGCGGCGGCCTGCGCGGCTTCGACGATCATTGTCGATCTCCTTCACCCTGGGCGTCCGGACCGGATGCGCGATCGACATAAGAAGGAGTGTCGGGCATGGCAAGGGCGGCGCGGCTGCCATGGAAGGCGCCAGCGCCGCCCCGTCCGGCCGCGAGACTGATCCGCAACTCGGCGGCCGAACCCGTGGCTGGTGCAGCTTGAACGCCGGAGCGGAGATATGGTTTCGCGAGAGGCGCTTCCCGCAGAGGAAACTGGTCGGTCAGGCGATCCCGATCAGCCGCGGAAGAGCCCGCATGTCGTCGAACAGTTCTCCGCCGGCCTGGGCAAGGCCCTCGCGCTCGGCTTCCGGATCGCCCGCATAGGCGAGCGCGCGCATGCCGGCCGCCCGCGCCGCGGTCACGCCGGCGACGGAATCCTCCACGACCACGCAGGCCTCCGGCGCATGACCCATAGCCTGTGCTGCATGCAGAAAGAGATCGGGGAAGGGTTTTCCGCGCGAGACCATGCTGACGCTGAACAGCGACTGCTCGAAATAGGGCAGCAGCCCGGTCAAGCCGAGCGTCAACCGCATCTTCGTCAGCTGCCCGGAGGAGGCGATGCAGAAGGGAATGCCGGCCGACGCGATCGCCTGGACCGCCTCGCCGACATGGCGGATCGGGTCAAGGCCGTTCCTGAAGATGTCCGGCAGGCCGTCGTTCCAGCGCTGCACGAAGTCGGCTCCGAGCATGACGCCCGTCGCCTCGACATGCGCCTGCACCGCCGCCATCGGCTTACCGACGAAGGTGCGGCGGCAGTCCTCATAGGAGATCGGAAAGCCGGCCTCTGTCAGCATCTGCGAGAGCCGCTGGTTGCCGAGCCGCTCGGAATCGACCAGCACGCCGTCGCAGTCGAAGATGACGAGGCCGGGTGTCACGAGGTTCCGGTCGATCCGAAACCGCCCGCGCCGCGCGCGGTCTCGCCGGCGAGGCTATGCTCCTCGACGCGCACGCGCGTGACCGGCGCCACGACCAGCTGCGCGATGCGCATGCCGCGCGTCACCTCGAACTCCTCGTCGCCGAGATTGACCAGCAGCACCTTCACCTCGCCGCGATAGTCGCTGTCGATCGTGCCGGGCGTGTTGAGGCAGGTGACGCCATGCTTGAAGGCGAGGCCCGAGCGCGGCCGCACCTGCCCCTCATAGCCGTCAGGAAGCTCGAAGATCAGTCCGGTCGGCACCAGGGCGCGCCGGCCGGGCAGCAGGATCAGCGGCCGGTCCGCGGCGACCGCGGCGCGCAGGTCCATCCCCGCCGCACCCTCGGTCTCATAAGCCGGCAGGTCGAGGCCGGCCGAGTGGGGAAGGCGAACGATCGGAAGGACGGGAGCGCTGGACATGATGCCCGTCTATCCTGCACACGCGCGCCTCCGTCAATCGCTCCAGCGCATTTGCGAACAACTGTTGACTCTCGGGAGGCCTCGCTTTATTTAACCGAAAGGATAATTAACTTATCGGCTAAATACATGCCTGAAACAGACCACCTCTCCGCTACCTTCGCCGCGCTTGCGGACCCGACGCGGCGGGCCATCCTCGCCCGGCTCGCACATGGCGAGGCGTCGGTGACGGAGATCGCCGAACCCTTCTCGATGAGCCTCCCGGCCGTCTCCAAGCATCTCAAGGTGCTGGAGAAGGCGGGCCTCGTGAGCCGGGGGCGCTCGGCGCAATGGCGGCCGGTCAGGCTCGACCCGGCGCCGCTCAAGGACGCGGCCGGCTGGATCGACCACTACAGGCGGTTCTGGGAGGAGAGCCTCGACCGCCTCGACGCCTATCTCACCAAGCTGCAGGCAGGAGATCCCGATGGAAGCAAACATTGATGTCGCCGGCGCTGGCGGTGCCGTACCCGTGCAACTGCCCGACCTCACCTTCAGGCGCGTCTTCGATGCGCCGATCGCGCTGGTCTTCAAGGCATGGACCGACCCCGCCCATGTCGCGGCGTGGTGGGGCCCGCACGGCTTCTCCAACCCCTTCACAGCGATCGAGCCACGCCCCGGCGGCAGGTTCCATGTCCACATGCAGGCGCCGGACGGCTCGATCCAGCCGATGGGCGGCCACTTTGTCGAGATCGAGGAACCGACCCGCATCGTCTTCGTGACCAGCCTGTCCAACGAGGACGGGGCGACCATCATCGAGAACGTGCACACCGTCACGCTCGCCGAGCGCGGCCAGCGCACCGAGATGACGCTGCATTCCAAGATGGTCCATGCCGCGCCGTTCATGCTGCCGCATGTCGGCGGCATGGAGGAGGGCTGGAGCCAGAGCCTGGAGCGCCTGGCCGCCATCCTGAAGGCGATCTGAACCGCAATCACGCAACGTCCGGCCGCGTTGTCCGGACAGGAGGAAAACAGCGATGAAAACCAGCACCTACATCTTCTTCGACAGCAACTGCCGCGAGGCCTTCGCCTTCTACGAGAAGCTCGGCATCGGCACGATCCAGGACATGATGGCCAACAAGGACGCCCCTCCCGGCCAGGAATACGACCCGGCGCGCGCCGACAACGTCATGCATGCCTCGCTGAAGATCGGCGACGCGGTGGTGATGGCCTCGGACATGCCGAAGGACTGGTACAAGAAGCCGGAGGGCTACAACCTCTACCTCGGCGTAGAGACGGTGGCCGAGGCGGAGCGGCTCTTCGCGGCGCTGTCGGACGGTGGCGAGGTGCAGATGCCGCTGGAGAAGACCTTCTGGGCGGAGCGCTTCGGCGCCTGCGTCGACCGCTTCGGCATCCCGTGGATGGTGAGCGTCGATCCGACGCCGGCCGAGTGATTGCCGGCAAAACCCGAACCGAGGAGAAGAACCATGCCGCTCGCGCAAAGGATCGAGCCCGATACGGGCCACGAACTGACGATCACCCGCATCTACGACGCGCCGCGCGCGCTGGTGTTCCGGATGTGGATGGAGCCGGACCATATGAGGGTATGGAGCTGCCCGCGCGGCATGACCATCCCTGAGGCCACGGGCGGCACCGCTGCCACCGGCGGATCATTCCGGGTGGTGATGCAGAGTGAGGACGGACAGCGCTACATCATGCGCGGCACCTATGTCGACGTCTCGCCCATCGAGCGCATCTCCTTCACCCACCAGTGGGAGGAGGACGGATGGGAGGACAATGGCGGCCTCAGCCCGCTGACGACCGTCACCGTCCGCTTCGAAGAGATGCCCGGCGGCAGGACCAGGCTTACCCTTCACCAGGGCAACTTCCGCAACGCGGCGGTGCGTGACGGCCATGAAGCAGGCTGGACGGAATCGCTCGACAAGCTTGTCGAGCATCTGGAGACGATGTCGTGAAGCTCTACTACTTCGCCGACGGCTGCTCGCTTGCCACCCACATCGCCCTGCGCGAGGCAGGGATGAAGTTCGAGATCGAGGAAGTCGACGTCCAGACCCGTCTCACCAAAAGCGGCCGGCCGTTCCCCGAGATCAATGCCAAGGGCTATGTGCCCGCCCTTGTCTTCGACGACGGCTCGATGCTGACCGAGAACGTCGCGCTGCTCGATTGGGCGGCGCAACAGTCCGATGCGTTGCGGCCGGGGAACGGAATGCCGAGGACCCGGCAGATCGAGGCGCTGACCTTCATCTCGACCGAGATGCACCGGCCGTTCCTATTCCTGTTCTTCTTCGTCGGCGAAGCTGAAAAGCCCGCGGTAGGCGGCATGATCGCCGGCAGGTTTGCCCATCTCGCCGGGTGTCTTGCGGGAGACTATCTGCTCGGCGACTATTTCTCGGTCGCCGACGCCTTTCTCTACGTGATGCTGCGCTGGGCAAAGATGTCGAAGATGGAGGTCTCCGACCGGTTCGCGCCGTATGTGCAGCGGATTGAAGCACGGCCCGCGGTGCAGGCGGCCCTGAGGGCCGAGGGGCTTAAGGCTCTCGGCAACTGAATTTCCGAAGAAAAAGAGGATACCACCATGCGAAAGGTGATCGCGAGCGCATTCGTTTCTCTCGATGGGATCATGCAGGCGCCCGGTGGGCCGGAGGAGGATCCGACCGGAGGCTTTGCCCATGGCGGCTGGGTCGCCGGTTCCTGGCACGACGAGCTCGGAGAGGTGATCGACCGGGTCTTCTCGCGGCCGTATGATCTGCTGCTCGGACGCAAGACCTACGAAATCTTCGCAGCGCACTGGCCGCACATCGGCGACGATGATCCGATCGCGCGGCAGTTCAACGCCTGCCGCAAATTCGTGGCGACGTCGTCGCGCGTGCCGCTGTCGTGGGCCAATTCGACGGCGCTGCACGATGCGGCGGCCGAGGTGCGGAAGCTGAAGGAGACGGAAGGGCCAGACCTCCTCGTCCAGGGAAGCAGCGTGCTGGTGCAGACGCTGCTGGCGCACGAGCTTCTGGACGAAGTGACGCTGCTGGTGTTTCCCCTCACCCTTGGCAGTGGCAAGAAGTTCTTCGGCACCGGCGCACGGCCTGGAGCGCTCGCCGTCGTCAACTCCAGCGTCACACCCTCAGGCGTGCTCGCGGCAACCTATCGACCGGCCGGCCCCGTGAAGACGGCCTCCTTCGCGCTGGAGACCCCGACGTAGGCTGAAACGGCGCGTCGCGAGAAGATGGCGTCCCAAGGCTGATATGCATCCTTCATTCGCTTCGCGCGTTGTCGCGCGCGAAGTCTGAGGGGATGACATGGCAGCGAAACAGAAGAAGCCGGCACGCGCCCGTCGCGTGCGTGACCTCCAGTCCGTGATCGACGACATCGTCGCGCAGATGAAGGTGGTGGATTCCTTCGGCAGGGCCGCGAGCCATGTCGAAGGCATCGGTGAATTCGAGACCGGGGAATTCGGCATCGCCGTCGTGACCGCGGACGGCACGCTGGCCACCGGCGGGAAGTCGGATCATCCCTTCCCGCTGCAGAGCATTTCCAAGGTCTTCGCCTACACGCTCGCGCTCCGGGCCGACACCGAGACGATCCTGAAGCGGGTCGGCCGCGAGCCGTCGGGCGATCCATTCAACTCGATCGTCGACCTCGAGCGCCACAAGGGCATCCCGCGCAACCCCTACATCAATTCTGGCGCGCTGGTTGTGATCGATGCCCTCCTAACCCGGCCAAGGGGTCACGGCGGGCATAAAACCGTTCGCGCCATGCTGGAGGACGAGGTCGGCGAAAAGCTCGGGCGCATGGCCGAGATAGTCGAGGCGGATGGCGAGACGGCGGGTTTTCACAACAGGGCGCATGCCAGCCTGGCCAAGGGTTACAAGAATCTGGAGAGCAAGGTCGAGGACGTCATGCGCGCCTATGTCGAGAACTGCGCGATCTGCCTCGATTGCCGCCAGCTGGCGCTCGCCGGCCGCTATCTGATGCGCGACCGGCGGTCGGGAGCATCGGACGACGAGGCGCGGCTTGCGCGGCGCGTCAACGCGCTGATGATGACCTGTGGCATGTACGACGGCTCTGGCGAGTTCGCCTTCCGCGCCGGCCTGCCTGCCAAGAGCGGCGTCGGCGGCGGTATCCTCGCCATTGCGCCGGGCAAGGCCTCGATCGCCACCTGGTCGCCCGGGCTCGACGACAACGGCAATTCGGTACTCGGCATGCTGGCGCTGGAGCGTCTGGCCGAGCAGATGGAATGGTCGGTGTTCGGCTAGGCGCCCCGGCCTAACCGTCCACTCCACCAGACGGTCGCGAACGCAAGCAACAGTGCCGCGGTTGCAGCCCAGCCCATGGCGCGATGGAGTCCGGCGTCGAACATCACGCCGCCGAGCGCCGAGCCAATGGCCTGGCCGATGTAGAGCGAGGATGAGTTGAGCGCGATCGCCGCCGCCGCAAGTGCGGGCGCCGCGCCGGCAAGGCGTGCCTGCTGCATCGAGTTCGAGGCCATGAAGCCCGCGCCCCAGACCAGTGAAGCAGCGAAGACGAATTCGATCGATCCCACGGCCGCACTCCATAAGGCGGCTCCGATCGTCATCACAGCGAAGAAGAACAGCGACGTGCGGACCCCGCCCAACGTACCGACGATCCGGGACGCTGCGATATTGCCGATGAGGCCGGCGATGCCGAACATCGCGAAGGCGATAGCGATCTGGGGCGGCGTCGCGCCGGCGAGATCTCCGAGCAGCGGGCCGAAAAAGGGAAAAACCACGAACTGGCCGCAGGAGGAAAGGATCGTGGCCGAGAGAAGGACGAGGATCAGCTTGTTTGAGAACAGTGCGCCCCAGCTCTTAAGCGACATCGCCGCGCCGCGCAGTCCGGACGGCACCGACAGCGCCACGCCGGCGGCCGCCACGAGACCGATGGCCGCAAGCCCCCAATGCACGCCGCGCCAGCCATGTTCCGAGGCGAACCAGGCCGCTATGGGGAGGCCGGCGGCCGCCGCGAGCGACCAGCCCGCGAAGATGAAGGAAATCGCGCCCGCCCTCTCCTTCTCAGGCACGATCATCGCGATCGCACCGGCAGCCTGCGGCGTGTAGACCGCTGCGAGCGCCATCCCGACGATACGCACGGCCATGAGGCCGCCCAGGCTCGGCGCAAGCGCCGATGCCACGTGGCTGAGGGCCAGGCCGGCAAGCGAGAGAGAAAGCAGGAGCCGTCGGTCCATCGCCGCGCCGCCCCAGGCGGCGAGCGGCGAGCCGATGCAGAGCACCACCGCCCCGAACGTCAGAAGCAGGGCAGCACTTGTGACAGACACGCCGAGGTCGGCCGACAGCGGGCCGACCATGCCGGCCGGCGCCACGACGGACATGCCGATCAGGAAATTGCCGACGAGGAGCGCGTAGGCCGCCGCACGGGAGGTCATTGGGAGTATCCAATTCGATCAGGGCTTGCGAGACAGGCCTATGCCTGGTTGCCGCGCTTTGCAAAAAGGTTCTGAAGGTCACCGAAGGGCATGGCGTCTCGGGCATATTCGAACGTGCCCCGCTCCAGCATTTCGAGCGCCGCGCGTCAGCCGCGCCGAACGCCGCGGTGGAGAGCTTCGAACCGATCGAGATGCGCTTCGCTCCGGCTTCGCGCAGCGCATCGACCGAAAAGCCCGTGACCGCCAGCACGTTGACCGGCCGGGATACCGAGGAGCAGACCGCCTTCACCGTCTCGATATCCGCTAGGCCCGGCGCGTATAGCACGTCGGCGCCGGCCTTTTCGAAGGCCTGGAGACGACGGATCGTATCGTCCAGATCCCTGATGCCCCACAGAAAATTCTCGGCCCGCGCCGTGAAGACGAAATCCCGCTTCAGCGCGCGAGCTGCCTCGACCGCCGCCTGAACGCGCTCGACGGCGAGCGAAAAATCGTAGATCGGACTGTTCGGATCGCCGGTGGCATCCTCGATCGAGCAACCGGCAAGACCCGCGGCTTCCGCCGCGAAGATCGTTTCGGCCGCACTTTCCGCGCTGTCGCCCTTGCCCTTCTCGAGGTCCGCCGAAACAGGGACGTCGACAGCTGCTGCCAGTTCCTTGCAATGCGCGATCATTTCCGGGAAGCCGACCGCACCGTCGGCCAGTCCGCGCGAGAAGGCGTAGCCGGCGCTGGTGGTCGCCAGCGCCCGGTAACCCAACGATTCGAGCAGCCGCGCTGTGCCGATGTCCCACGGGTTGGGAATTACGAACGTCGCTTCGTGCAGCGCCCGGAACCTCGCTCCCCTGTCAGTCGCGTCCATCGCGGCGTCCTCTTGTCCGTCTCCTGCGCAATCTATGATCTCGGCCGGCCGCCGGCAAACACGGTCGATTGATCCAGACGCAAGCTCCTGACAGATTCAGGCCGGAATCGCCGAGACGGGTACGCCCCTGCCGGTTGGAAATTCAACGCGTCGCTTGTCGCATCCCGCCCGAATTCCTGTATGCTTGATTCAGACGTAGTTTTGCTCGAACTTCACAAGCGCGGACGCTCAAACGAAAGCCGTCGCCTGATGCCGATAAAAGACAGCGCGGGGCGGGCCGCGTGAAACGCGCGTTTCTATTCGGGCTCACCGCCCAGCTGATCATCGTCGGCGCGGTTTTTCTTTTCTTTGATGATCTGATGCTTCCAATGACGCGCTCTCCGATCATTGGGATTGTCGCATTGGGCTTTGCTGTCGCAAGCGCATTATTCGCGTGGAGAGCGGCGCCTCATCCATCCTGGCTGGTCAAGATCGGGATGTGGATCGCCGGCTTTCTTGCCATCTACGTGGCAATCCCCCTGGTCGAAATCGTCGTCGTGCTGATCATCCCGCTTGTTTCGAACTGAGTGCCAGTCCTGACGGCCTCGCTCGACAGCTTGGCACCGTTTTGTTAGAAGCCGGCCCCGAACGGAATTCCATCCATGACCGAGACGATCAAGGACGCCGTCGCGCGTCGCCGCACCTTCGCGATCATCGCGCACCCGGACGCCGGCAAGACGACGCTGACCGAGAAGCTGCTCCTGTTCGGCGGCGCGATCCAGCTCGCCGGCGAGGTGAAGGCCAAGAAGGACCGGATGAACACCCGGTCCGACTGGATGAAGATTGAGCGCGAGCGCGGCATCTCGGTTGTCACTTCGGTGATGACCTTCGAGTATGGCGACAACGTCTTCAACCTGCTCGACACGCCCGGCCACGAGGACTTCGCCGACGACACCTACCGCACGCTCTCGGCGGTGGACTCAGCGGTGATGGTCATCGACGCTGCAAAGGGCATCGAGCCGCGGACGCTGAAGCTGTTCGAGGTTTGCCGCCTGCGCGACATCCCGATCGTCACCTTCGTCAACAAGATGGACCGCGAGGCGCGCAACACCTTCGAGATCCTCGACGAGATCGAAGCGAAGCTCGCGCTCGACACCGCGCCGATGACATGGCCGATCGGCCAGGGCCGCACCTTTTCCGGCACCTATCACCTGCCCACTAACTCCGTGCGCAAGGGCGACGACGAAGTCGAGCGCACGCCGGTCAACGGCCCGGATTCCAACCGCGTCGCCGGCCTGCTGCCGCAGAACGAGCAGGAGACCTTCATCGAGGAGCTGGAGCTTGCCCGCGAAGCCTGCCGTCCCTTCGACCAGAAAGCCTTCCTCGAAGGCCACATGACGCCGGTTTACTTCGGTTCTGCGCTACGCAACTTCGGTGTCCGCGACCTGATCGAGGCGCTAGGGGCCTACGCACCGCCGCCACGCGACCAGGAAGCCGACACGCGCGTGGTCCATGCCACCGAGCCGGAGATGAGCGCCTTCGTCTTCAAGATCCAGGCGAACATGGACCCCAACCACCGCGACCGCATCGCCTTCGTCCGTGTCTGCTCGGGCGAGCTGAAACGCGGCATGAAGGCCAAGCTGGTGCGCACCGGCAAGCAGATGTCGCTGACCGCGCCGCAGTTCTTCTTCGCCCGTTCGCGCATCACAGCCGACGAGGCCTATGCCGGCGACGTGGTTGGCATCCCCAACCACGGCACGCTCAGGATCGGCGACACGCTGACCGAGGGCGAAGACATCCTGTTCCGCGGCGTGCCGAACTTCGCGCCCGAAATCCTGCGCCGCGTGCGGCTGGGTGACCCGATGAAGGCGAAGAAGCTCAAGGAAGCGCTGCAGCAGATGGCCGAGGAGGGCGTCGTGCAGCTCTTCCAGCCCGAGGACGGCTCACCGGCGATCGTCGGCGTGGTGGGCGCGCTGCAGCTCGACGTGCTCAGGGAGCGGCTGGCGGCCGAATACGGCCTGCCCGTCGATTTCGAGATCGCGCGCTTCACCGTCTGCCGCTGGATCGACGCCGACAGCCCGGCCGAGCTCGACCGCTTCATCGAGACGCATCGCGGCGACATAGCCCGCGACCTCGACGGCGACCCGGTCTTCCTCGCCCAGCACGGCTTCGGCCTCAACTACGAAGCCGACCGCTGGAAGCAGATCACCTTCACGGCGATCAAGGACTATCAGGTGCGCGAAGAGGCGTGAGCGTCGCGACACCCGCTTTGCACGAACGGCGGTCAATCGCGATTGGACCATCGCTTGGCCCTCTGCGATAGTGCCCTCCGCTCTCGGAGGAGTCTATCATGCTGTTTCTCTACCACGCCCCGATTTCAACCTGCAGCCAGAAGGTGCGTCTCGTGCTGGCCGAGAAAGAGCTGGAATGGGACGGCAAGGCGATCAATTTCGGCAAGGGAGAACACCTGACACCGGACTATCTGAAGCTCAATCCGAATGGCGTGGTGCCCACGCTCGTCCACGACGGCGACCCGATCATCGAGAGCAGCGTGATCACGGAGTATCTCGACGAGGCATTTCCAGAGAAGAGCGTCCGGCCGAAGGATCTGAAGACGCTGGCCCACATGCGAGCGTGGCGCCAGTATATCGACGAGGTTCCCACGCCGTCGATCCGTCCCATCTCCTTCAACACCTTCTTCGTGCCGATCTGGTCGAAGATGACGGAGGAGGAATTCTGGGACTATACCGAGCGCCTGCCCCTGCGGAAGCATTTCTACCGGAAGATGGGGCGTGGCGGGTTCTCGAAGGCCGAAATTGACGAATCGCTCGACCGCCTGACGCAGACTTTGAATCGAATGGAGGCGGCGCTTGAGGATGGCGACTACATCATCGGCGACCACTACACTCTCGCAGACGTAGCGTTGACACCAACCGTGGTACGGCTCGAGGATTGCGGACGGGCAGATCTGTGGGATCACCTTCCCCGCGTCGCACGGTGGTACGAACGTATCAAAGCCCGACCGAACTTCGACATCGCCTACATGCCAGGCTCTCGCGATCTTGGTGCCCATATCTAGGCAACCGGAGCCGGAACGTGGGCATGACGCCGAAGATCAGCAGCAAGGAAGCGGCGGCGCGTGCGGCATCCCGGGTCGGTGACGAATTTCCCGAGCTCGCCGATCTCGCCTTCCTGCTCGACTCGCGCTGGCGCATCCCCGTCGTCGGCTTCCGCTTCGGTGTCGATGCCGTCGCAAGCCTAGTGCCCGTCGTCGGCGATTTCGCCACCGGCGCCATTTCGCTCTATATCATCCACAAGGCGCACCGACTGGGCGTCCCGCGACGGCTGCTTCTGCAGATGACCGGTAATGTGCTCCTCGATGTCGGCGTCGGCTCCATCCCGCTCGCCGGCACGGTCTTCGACATCTTCTTCAAGGCAAATAACGTGAACGTCCGGCTGCTGCGTGAGCATCTCGCCGCGCAGGGCAAGACGCTGCCTCCGCCTCTGCCCGAGCAGAAATCCGCCGCCGACCTCGGTTAACCGAGCCGGCCGTGGCTTCAGGGATATTTTTCTGTCGCATGCAGATGCGATAGAATTGTCTTCCATCGGTTTCTCGGTCAGCCCCGCGATGCGGTCTCGCTGACCCGCCCGAAGCGCCCTATTTTTTTAAGGGATACATCAGGAAAGGGAGCACCATGAGCCTGCGCATCAATGACACCGCGCCCGACTTCACGGCGGAGACCACCCAGGATACGATCCGTTTCCACGACTGGATCGGCGACGGCTGGGCTGTCCTGTTCTCGCATCCGAAGAACTTCACGCCGGTCTGCACCACCGAGCTCGGCACCATGGCCGGCTACGCGCCGGAATTCGCCAAGCGCAACGTCAAGATCATCGGCATCTCGGTCGACCCCGTCGAGAGCCACTCGAAGTGGAAGACCGACATCAAGACGGCGACCGGCTTCGATGTCGACTACCCGCTGATCGGCGACAAGAACCTCGAAGTGGCCAAGCTCTACGGCATGCTGCCGGCCGGTGCCGGCGACAGCTCGGAAGGCCGCACGCCGGCGGACAACGCCACGGTGCGTTCCGTCTTCGTCATCGGCCCGGACAAGAAGATCAAGCTGATCCTCACCTACCCGATGACGACCGGACGCAACTTTGCCGAGATCCTGCGCGCGATCGATTCCATCCAGCTCACCGCCAGGCATCAGGTCGCGACGCCGGCCGACTGGAAACAGGGCGAGGATGTCATCATCACGGCGGCGGTCTCGAATGAGGACGCCGTGAAGCGCTTCGGCTCGTTCGACACGATCCTGCCCTACCTGCGCAAGACGAAGCAGCCGACGGCCTGACGCGGTCGAAACCGACACCAGGGAATGGCCGGCATCGTCCGGCCTTTCTTTTTGGCAAAACTTAAACCAATCGGTTGACTATCGTATTCGCATACTGTAATTAAACCACATGGTTGAACAACAGCTCGACTCCGTGTTCCACGCGCTTTCGGATCCGACCCGCCGCAGGATGCTGGCGAGGCTCAGCGAGGGTGCTCGCTCGATCGGTGATCTCGCGACGCCGCTCGACATGAGCTTCGCCGGCGCGTCGAAGCATGTGCGCGTCCTGGAGAAGGCCGGGCTGGTGCGCCGGCATGTCGTCGGCCGGACCCATTGGTGCCATCTCGAAGGGTTGCGCCTGAAGGAGGCGCGCGACTGGATCGATCGCTACGAACGGTTCTGGACGGGGCGCCTCGACATCCTCGAAGGCCTGCTGCGCGCGGACGCCGACAAGCAGACGGAGGAGCCGACATGACCAGAGACCAGGATGCCTACGGCCAACTGATCGAGCCGACCACGCTGAAGCTGCAACGCCTGCTGCCCGGCACGGTCGAGCGGGTTTGGGCCTACCTGACCGACAGCGACCTGAGGAAGAAGTGGCTGGCGGCCGGCGAGATGGTGCTGGAGGTGGGCGCGCCCTTCGAGTTCACCTGGCGCAACGACGAATTGACCACCCCGCCAGGCCATCGGCCCGACGCCTTCGCCGCCGTCCAGCGCATGCAGAGCCGCATCATCGCGGTCGATCCGCCGCGGCGGCTCGTCATCGGCTGGGGCGGCGAAGGGGAGGTCACCTTCGACCTGGCGCCTGCGGGCGAGCGGGTGCTGCTCACCATCACCCATCGCCGCTTGCCCGACCGCGACACGAAGCTCAACGTCAGCGCCGGCTGGCATGCCCATGTGGACATTCTGGACGCTGTGCTGGCCGGGGCGGCCGCGCCGCCCTTCTGGGACAACTGGTCGGCGCTAAAGCGCGACTACGACCGGCTCCTGCCATCCACCTGAACCCTCGCCCTCTCACCGAACCGGGAAAGAACGACCATGTCCGACACCAACTTTACCGTCTCCGTCCTCGTCTCGGCGACGCCCGAACAGGCCTTCGCCGCGATCGTCGATCCGCGCGCCTGGTGGGGCGAGAACATTCAGGGCGACGCCGGCCGCGTCGGCGCCGAATGGTCCTATCGCTACAAGGACATGCATCATTCCCGGCAGAAGACCACTGAGCTCGTCCTTGGCCGCAAGGTCGTCTGGGAGGTCGTCGATTCGACGCTCAGCTTCCTGGAGGACAAACACGAATGGACCGGCACCACGATCCGCTTCGACATTGCGCCGAAGGGCGAGCAGACCGAGATCGTCTTCACCCATAGGCGATCCCGACAGCGTCGAGAAAGCCGCGTGACGATGGAGAAGACGGAGCCCGTCGCCAGGACAGGCATGGTGATCCGCAGGCCGATCGAGACGGTCTGGCAGGCCTTGACCGATCCGGAGATCACCGCCCGGTTCTGGTTCAGCAGCGGCGAAGGCAAGCTCGGCCACAAGGGCGCCAGGGCACGGTGGACGTGGCGCTGGTATGGCTTCGACGTCGACGCCGTGGCCCTCGAAGCCGATCCGCCGCGTCTGCTGGTCTTCGACTGGGGCACACCCGCCGAAGCTCCCACCCGGGTCGAATACCGTCTGGCGCCCGTCGATGGCGGGACCTTCGTGGAGATCGACACCTGGGGCTTCGACGGGGACGACGCCGCGCGGACGAAGGCGGCCGTGGACAATGCGGGAGGCTTCTCCTTCCTGCTCGCGGGCCTGAAGGCCTTCCTCGAACACGGGATCGAACTCGGCCTCGTGCCCGACCGGTTCCCGAAGGAGGGCGGCTGACGTGATCGCTCAGCGCTCGAACAGGATCGTCGGCGCGCCATGATAGGTCGATTGGGCGAATTCGCGGAACCCGTGCTTTTCCGCGACCCGCACCGATGCGACGTTCTCCGGGTTGATCAGGCAGGTCTTGCGCATGCCCGGCCGGTTTCCGTCCCCCCAGGCGAGGATCGCCGTGACCGTCTCGCTGGCGATGCCCTTGCCGTGAACCTCCGGCACGAAGCCCCAGCCGGTCTCCATCGTGCCCGCGAGACTGGGCGTGACGTCGCGCTTCAGGTCGTGGAAGCCCGCCTCTCCGACCAGTCGCCCGGTCTCCTTCTCGGTCACCGCCCAGAAACCGAAGCCCATCACCTGCCACATGCCAAGATGGCGCAGGAGCCGCACCCAGGATTGTTCGCGGGTCTGCGGCGTGCCGCCGATGTAGCGTGTCACGACCGGATCGCCCCACATCGCGGCATAGGCCTCGAAGTCGGATGGTGCGAGCGAGCGCAGGACGAGCCGCGCCGTCTCGATGACGGGGATATCCATCGTCATGTCATACCGTGATCGTGCGCAGCCGCTCGGCGACCATCAGCGCCAGCCTCTCGGCGACCTCCGCCTTCGTCATTTCCGGCCATTCGTCGATACCGTCCTTCGAGACGATCTTCACCCGGTTGCGGTCGCCGCCCATGACGCCGCGTGCGTTCACGCCGCTGTCGTGCGACACGTCGTTCGCGACGATAAAATCGGCGCCCTTCTTCTTTAGCTTGGCCGCGGCATGGTCGATCAGGTTATCGGTCTCGGCGGCGAAGCCGACGACGAGCCATGGCCGCATCGGCCCGTGCCCGACGGTCGCGAGGATGTCCGGGTTCTCGGTCATCTCCACGGCCGGCGGCGCTTCGCCCGCGCGCTTCTTGATCTTCTCCGCCACTTCCAGTGACGGGCGCCAGTCCGCGACGGCAGCGACGAAGATGCCGGCATCGGCCGGCAAGGCAGCCTGCACCGCCGCCAGCATCTGGCGCGCGGTCTCCACATGAACCGTCGTCACGCCGTGCGGATCGGCGATAGAGACCGGCCCGCTGACCAGTGTCACCTCTGCCCCCAGCTTCGCCAGCGCTGCGGCGATCGCGTGGCCCTGCTTCCCCGACGACCGGTTGGCGATATAGCGGATCGGATCGAGCGGCTCGTGGGTCGGGCCGGAGGTGACGACGATATGGCGGCCCGCGAGCGGGCCGGGCGGCGGCGCCAGGAGCGCGGCGATGGCGTCGGCGATCTCGACCGGCTCCGACATGCGCCCCTCGCCCGCCTCGCCGCTCTCGGCCATCTCGCCCTTGCCTGGGCCGACGAAGCGCACGCCGTCCTTCCCCAGTGTCGCGCGGTTGCGCTTCGTCGCCGGATGCGACCACATCTTCGGGTTCATCGCCGGCGCCATCAGCACCGGCCGGTCGGTCGCGAGCAGCACCGCGGAGGCCAGGTCGTTGGCAAAGCCACCCGCGAGCTTCGCCATTAGGTCCGCCGTCGCCGGTGCCACCACGATCGCATCGCAGTCCCGCGCCAGGCGGATATGGCCGACGTCCTGCTCGTCCTGCCGGTCGAACAGATCGGTGAAGACATGGTCCGCCGACAGCGCGCCCGCGGCCAGCGGCGTCACGAACTGCTGCGCGGACTCAGTCATCACGCAGCGCACCTTCGCCCCGCGCTCGCGCAGGCGGCGGATGAGATCGAGCGACTTGTAGGCCGCGATACCTCCGCCGATGATGAGCAGGATGCGCTTGTCGGAAAGGGTCTGGGTCATTTTCGAGCCTCAACCCGGCTTGAGGGCCGGTTCGATGTCGGTATGGATGAAATCGTCGCCCTTGAACAGCAGCGGCAGGTTCCGCGACTTGGCGAGTGCGTAGGAGAAGCAGTCGCCAAGGTTGAGTCCGGCGGGATGTCCCGTTCCCCGTCCGTAGCGGATATAGGCGACCCGCGCCACGGAGAGCTGTCGCGCATCGAAGGCAACGATCTCCGGATCGATCAATTCCAGAATCCGCTCCAACCGGGCCACGCCATCGACGAATTTACGGCGCACGACGACGGAGAACACCTCGTGGACGGTTGCAGCGCTGATGAAGCTGGCGAGATTGAGGTCCAGGAAATGGTTGAAGCTGTCGGCTTCTGGTTCGACCACAAGAATCGCGATTAGCGCCGAACTGTCGATCACGAAGCCGCTCAAAGCAGACTTTCATCCCAAAGGGCATCGGTAAATTTCTTCTGGTCGAACGGCTCGTCAGGTTTCACACCAAGTCGAGTCAGTTCATCAAAGATGGACCCCTTCCTCCGCCGCGGCATGACACCTTGGCGAAGCATTCGACGCACCATGTTCTCCATAGCGAGGCCCTGGGAGGCGGCCTGCTCGCGCAGGCGCTGCTTCACGCCTTCATCCAGATCTCGGATCGTCAATGTGCCCATCGCCTTTGCTCTCCCTCAAGAGGTGTGTTTGTCTTTGTCAGGTGGAAACCACGGCACGATGCCACGCGCGTCGAAACCTTCAGTGGTGGCCAAACCGAGAGACGCGGCGAGGACATCGCGCGCCTCCTGTTCCATCGAGACGCCGCGTGCCGCGCCACGCTCGCGCAGGCGCTGCATGACGTCATCTTCGAGGTTGCGAACAGTGAGCCGCGCCATGGAAGTCTCCTTGGCGTCATATACGGCTTACGCGGCATGACTGCAATGCTAGCAATGCAGTCAATGCAGTCACGTCACCTGCCACGCAATCCACACCAGCGCCAGCGCGCCGACCCAGAGTGCCACGCGGCCCCAGCGCGTGCCGCGCGCCTCGGCCTTGCCGATCTTCTTCGCCGTCTCGTCGTCGAAGCGCAGGCCGTGCTCGGCCATCAGATCGATCTCGCGCGTCAGCCGCTCGGCACGGTCGGCGAGTTCCGGCGCCTGCCGAGCCAGCGCGACCAGCGCGTTGACGCCGTCGCGCGCGTCGATCAGCAGGCCCTTCGGCCCCAGATTGTCCCTGATCCAGCCGCCGACCACCGGTTCGGCCGTCTTCCACATGTTGAACGCCGGATCGAGGGTGCGTGCTACGCCTTCCACGACGACCATGGTTTTCTGCAGCATGACGAGTTCCGGCCTCGCCTCCATGTCGAAGAGTTCGGTGACCTCGAACAGCAGCGTCAAAAGCTTCGCCATCGAGATCGTCTCGGCCGGCTGGCCGTGGATCGGCTCGCCGATGGCGCGGATCGCCTGCGCGAAGGACGCCGGGTCGTGCTTGCGCGGCACATAGCCCGCCTCGAAATGCACGTCGGCCACGCGCCGGTAGTCGCGCACGATGAAGCCGTAGAGGATTTCGGCGAGGAAACGCCGCTCCTTCTTGCCGAGCCTGCCGGTGATGCCGAAATCGACTGCGACGATCGTCCCGTCCGCCTCGACAAATAGGTTGCCCGGATGCATGTCGGCATGGAAGAAGCCGTCGCGCAGCGTGTGCCGCAGGAACGACTGGATCAGCGTCGCCGCCAGTGCGTTGAGGTCGTGTCCGGCGAGCCTGAGCCCTTCCGTGTCCGACATCTTGACGCCGTCGATCCATTCCAGCGTCAGCACATCGCGCCCGGTGCGCTCCCAGTCGACGGCCGGCACGCGGAAGCCGGGGTCCGCGGCGGTATTCTCGCCGATCTCCGACAGCGCCGCGGCCTCCAGCCGCAGATCCATCTCGATCTTGGTCGTCTGTTCCAGGATCTCGGTCACCTGCACCGGGCGCAGGCGGCGCGTCATCGGAACAAAGCGCTCCATCTGCCGGGCGGCGACGAAGTAGCTTTCGAGGTCCTGGAAGAAGCGTCGCCGCACCCCGGGGCGGATCACCTTGACCGCGACCTTGCGCAGCACGCCGTCCTTCGCCACCTCGGCCGGATGCACCTGCGCGATCGAGGCCGCCGCCACCGGCTCGCCCAGATGCACGTAGAGATCATCCACGGTTCGGCCAAGCGACCCCTCGATCGCCGCCACCGCCTGCTCGCGCGGGAAGGTCGGCATGCTGTCCTGCAGCTTCGCCAGGTCGTTGGCGATCTCGGTGCCCACCACGTCCGGCCGCGTGGCGAGGAACTGGCCGAGCTTCACATAGGAAGGCCCCAGCCGCGCCACCGCCTTGGAAAAGCGCTCGCTGCGGTCCAGCCGCGACGAGCGGCGGCGTGAGAACAGCCTGCCGATCCGCCAGCCGAGCTTGGGCAGGCCCCAGAGCTGGTCGCCCGGCAATGCCGCGATCACGCCCTCGCGAACCATGATCCAGCCCGCACGGGCCAGACGGAAATAAGCGCCCGATGTGCCCATGCCCGGTCAGATCTTCCAGGCTGAATGCAGTGCCGCGATGCCGCCGGAATAGTTGCGCCAGGTCGCCCGCGACAGGCCGGCTGCCGTCATCATGGCGGCGAAATCACGCTGGTTCGGAAACTTGCGGATCGATTCCACCAGGTAGCGGTAGGGTTCACCGTCGCCCGCCACCATCTGGCCGATGCGGGGAATCGCATTGAACGACCATGCGTCGTAGACGCGGTCGAGCAGCGGCATCTCGACCTCGGAGAACTCGAGGCACAGGAAGCGCCCGCCCGGCTTCAGCACGCGCGCCGCCTCCGACAGCGCCACGTCGATACGCGGCACGTTGCGGATGCCGAAGGCGATCGTATAGGCGTCGAACGTGTCGTCCGCGAAGGGCAGTTCCTCGGCGTTCGCCTCGACGAAATCCACGTTCTCCGCCAACCGGCGCTTCTCGGCGCGCTCGCGGCCGACGCCGAGCATCGAGCCGTTGATGTCGAGCACGGTGACATGCGCGTTGCGGTCCGACGCCTCGACGATGCGGAAGGCGATATCGCCAGTGCCGCCGGCGACATCAAGCGAGCGCCAGTTGCCGCGCTTCGGCGGGTTGAGCCAGGTCACCATCGCGTCCTTCCAGACACGGTGCATACCGGCCGACATCAGGTCGTTCATCAGGTCATATCGGTCGGCGACCTTGTGGAAGACGTCGTTGACCAGACCCTGCTTCTCGCCGGGCGCGACACTGCGGAAACCGTAGGAGGTCTCCATGCCGCCGCGAACCGTGGTGCGTTCTTCTGACATGATTGTGTCCTGTCGAAATCGGGCCGGACCATAGCCGATGCGATCCGGCAGCGCTATGTTCCGGGGCGCGATGAACCGCCGCGCGCCGAATCATAATGAACGCGGGCATATCGTGTAGATCGGAGCGTGCCCATGGTGTTGAAAGCCGAGATCCACTGCCATGTCGAAGGCGCGGCTTCTCCTGAACTGGTCATCAAGCAGGCGCGCAAATACGGGGCGGACGTCTCGGGCTTCATCAGCGACGGCTCCTTCGTCTGGCACGATTTCACCTCCTTCCTGGCTGCCTACGACGCCGCGTCGAACCTCTTCCGCGACGAGGAGGACTATGCCCGGCTGACCGAGACCTATCTCACCAGTCTCGCGCGCGAAGGCGCCATCTACTCCGAGGTCTTCACCTCGCCCGACCACGCGGTGAAGTCGGGCCTGTCGCCGACGGCCTATACGAACGCGCTCGGCGAGGGCATCCGGCGCGCGAATGCGAAGACCGGTATCGAGGGCCGGATGATCGTCACCGGCGTGCGCCATTTCGGCGTCGAATCGGTCGAGGCGGCCGCCCGTTTCGCGGTCAAATGCGGCCACCCGCTCGTCACCGGCTTCGGCATGGCAGGCGAGGAGCGGTTCGGCGACGTCGAGGACTATGTGCGCGCCTTCGAGATCGCCCGCGAGGCCGGCCTCGGCATCACGGTCCATGCCGGCGAGCTTGCCGGTTGGGAAAGCGTGCGCGACGCGCTCGACCACATCCGCCCGTCCCGCATCGGCCACGGCGTGCGGGCCATCGAGAACCCCGACCTTGTCAAGCGGATCGCCGACGAAGGCGTCGTTCTCGAAGTCTGCCCGGTCTCCAATATCGAGCTGAAGGTGTTCCCCTCCTATGCGGACCACCCGTTCCCCAAGCTCAGGACAGCCGGATGCAAGGTGACGCTGTCTTCCGATGACCCGCCCTATTTCTGGACCAGCCTCGGCAAGGAATACGCGGTCGCCAAAGAGCATTTCGGCCTCACCGACCGCGACCTGACCGCCGTCACCCGCACGGCGATCGAGGCCGCATTCGTGGACAGGAAGACCCGGACGGCACTGCTGGCAAAGCTCGGCGAGCCGGCCCGCGCGGGACGGTGAAGCCGCCGACAAAACTGTGGCTGAACCTTCGCCGGCTGTTTCGCGTGCCGGGACGGTTCGTTAAAGTCCCGGGGACCCGTGCCTGTCAGGAGCTGCCCGAATGAGCGTAACCGTCGTCAACCACCCGCTCGTTCAGCACAAGCTCACCATCATGCGCAAAAAGGAGACCTCCACGGCGGGCTTCCGCCGGCTGCTGCGCGAGATCTCGCTGCTGCTCGGCTACGAGGTGACGCGCGATCTGGAGCTCACCACGACGCGCATCGAGACGCCGTTGCAGCCGATGGACGCGCCGACGCTGGAAGGCAAGAAACTGGTCTTCGCCTCGGTGCTGCGCGCCGGCAACGGGCTGCTGGAAGGCCTGCTCGACCTCGTGCCAGCCGCTCGTGTCGCCCATGTCGGCCTTTATCGCGACCACGAGACGCTGGAGGCCGTCGAATATTTCTTCAAGGCTCCGAGCGACCTGGGCGACCGGCTGGTGATCGTGGTCGACCCTATGCTGGCAACAGCGAATTCCGCGATCGCTGCGATCGACAAGCTGAAGAGCCGCGGCGCAACCAACCTGCGCTACCTCTGCCTGCTCGCCGCCCCCGAAGGCATCGAACGCTTCACCAAGGCGCATCCCGACGTGCCGGTGTTCACGGCGGCGATCGACGAGAAGCTCAACGAGAAGGGCTACATCGTCCCCGGCCTCGGCGACGCCGGCGACAGGATGTACGGGACGAAGTAGGTCCGGGAAGCCGGACGCGCCGACGTCTGCGCACGCCTACGCCGGCAAAAAAGTTCACGCCGTCATCAAACCCACGCCGTCATTCTCGGGCTTGTCCCGAGAATCTACCGACGGTCGGGACTGTCGTCGTGTCTCTCCCATCAACGACAGTAGATTCTCGGGACAAGCCCGAGAATGACGGCGTGGGGCTTGCCTGCAACGTGGCCGGTCAACCAAGGCAACCACCTTTCTCCCCCTCGTTAAACCTGTGGTGACCGCGCCGGGTTAGCATCCCCCGAAACGGGAACTCACCTGATGCGGACCATCCTGCTGCTTGGCGCGCTTGTCGGCGTTTCCGCCTCCATCACCTATTTCCTCGACATCGACCGCGACGAACCGCAGACCGCACCGGCCCAAATCGTCGCGCCTACTCCGGCGCAGCCCGTCGTCGCGACCGCGCCTTCCGGCCGCAAGGTTGCGATCCCCGCCGACAAGGCCGGTCATTTCCGCACCGAACTGCGTTTCAACGGCCGCAAGGTGGAAGGCCTGATCGACACCGGCGCGACGCTGATCGCCATGAACGCGACCACCGCCCGCAAGGTCGGCGTGGCGGTGCCGCGCACGGCCTTCAAGCACGAGATCGACACCGCCAACGGCAAGACGAAGGCGGCCCTGGTGCGGCTCGACACGGTCGAGATCGGCCGCATCCGGGTCTCCGACATCGACGCCGTCGTGCTGGAGGACGAGGCACTATCCGGCATCCTCGTCGGAATGAGCCTTCTGCGCCAACTCGCCCGCTTCGAGGTCAAGGACGGGACTTTGCTGCTTGAGCAGTAGGGAAAAAACGCGGCGGCGCGGAGCCGACGCCCGCCCCTCATCGCCCTGCCGGGCACTTCTCCCCGTAAACGGGGAGAAGGACGCCGTCCGCGATCTTGACGCTTAACTCACCGTCGGCGATTGGCGAAATCGCTGAGGCAATCGTCCCTCTCCCCGTTCACGGGGAGAGGATGCCGGCAGGCAGGTGAGGGGCGGCTCGAACGGTCGTTTTTAGATCGTGCGATGGGTTCTGACCACCCTCACCCCGACACCTGCCTCAACACCACCGGCGACGGCTGCGGTCGTGCCTTGCCGATCTCATAGGCCGCCAGCACCGCCTTCGCCGCCGCCTTCGCATCCGTCTCCGAGCGCGCACGAACGAGGCAGAGCGGATCGCCTGCCCGTATTTCGGCGCCGACGGGCGCGAGCCGTGTCAGCCCGACCGCCGGATCGACCGCATCCTGCGGTCGCGTCCGCCCGCCGCCGAGCGCCACCACCGCGAGGCCGATGTCGCGGGTCGCGATCGCCCGGACATAGCCGGACGAGCGCACCTCGACCGCCAGCTCGACCGGCGCCTTCGGCAGATAAGCGGCGGATTTCGCGAGAAAATCGGACGGTCCGCCCAGCGCATGCACCATGCGCCCGAAACGCTCCGCCGCAGCCCCTGACTCCAGGGCCTGGCGGGCATTGGCCAGCCCCTCCTTCTGGCTGCGCGCCAGACCCGTCGAGACCAGCATCTCGGCCGCAAGCGCGAGCGTGACCTCTTCCAGCCTGCGGTCGCGGAGCCGGCCGGTGAGGAAATCCACCGCGTTCGTCACCTCGACCGCATTGCCCGCGGCCGAGGCCAGCGGCTGGTTCATGTCGGTCACCAGCGCCGTCGTCGGCAGGCCGGCGCCGTTCGCCACCTCGACCAGGCTTTTCGCGAGCGCCGACGCATCGCGCGGCTTGGCCATGAACGCGCCGTTGCCGGACTTGACGTCGAGCACCAGCGCGCCAAGGCCCGCGGCAAGCTTCTTCGACAGGATGGAGGCGGTGATGAGCGGAATCGACTCGACCGTCCCCGTCACGTCGCGGATCGCATAGAAGCGCTTGTCGGCGGGCGCGAGGTCGCCGGTCTGGCCGATGATGGCGCAACCCACCTCGCGCACCACCTTGCGGAAGCGGACATTGTCCGGCTGGCTGACATAGCCGGGGATCGAATCCATCTTGTCCAGCGTCCCGCCGGTATGGCCGAGCCCGCGCCCCGAGATCATCGGCACATAGGCGCCGCAGGCCGCGACGATCGGCGCCAGCATCAGCGAGACGTTGTCGCCGACGCCGCCGGTCGAATGCTTGTCCACCACCGGCCCCGGCAGGCTCCACGCCAGCACCTCGCCGGAATCGCGCATGGCGAGCGTCAGTGCGACGGCTTCGTCGCGGCTCATCCCGTTGAGAAACACCGCCATCCCAAACGCCGCGACCTGGCCTTCGGTGACGGAGCCGGAGGCCATGCCTTGGACGAATTCCGCGATGGCCGCCTTCGGCAGCGGCCTGCCGTCGCGCTTGAGGCGGATGAATTCCTGGGGAAGCATCAGTGGGTCTCCCCAGCAGAGGAAACGCCGCACTCTGTCGCGCCCCCCTCTGGCCTGCCGGCCATCTCCCCCTCAAGGGGGGAGATTGTCTGTCGCGTGGGATTTCGCCAATCGCCGACGCTGAAGGAGGGGCGCATACGCCGGAGCTGCCAATCTCCCCCCTTGAGGGGGAGATGCCCGGCAGGCCAGAGGGGGTCGCGAAGGATCGCCGACATCGCCCGCCCGCGCATCGTCACACCCCGAACGGCGTCCAGATCGCCTTGTGCCTCACCGCGTGGAAGAGGAACTCCTCCCCCTGCCCCTGCGCTGGATCGAACCAGTCGCGCGCCAGCCCCTGGTTGGCCCACACGGCCTTCAGGTTGCCCGCCGATTCCTTCTCCACCAGCGCCGAGCCCTCCTTGGACCCGAAATACCAGTGCGCCGCGATATCGTCGTGCTTGGCGAGCACGCCGGCCAGCTGGTCGCGGTCTCCGGTCACGATGTTGACCACCCCGCCCGGCACGTCCGACGTGTCGAACACCTGGTAGAGGTCGAGCGCGGCCAGCGGCTGGCGCGGCGAGGGGGTGACCACCACGCGGTTGCCCATCGCGATCGCAGGAGCGACCAGCGAGACGAAGGAGAGCAGCGGCGCCTCGTCCGGGCAGGAAATCGCCATCACGTCCCACGGCTCGTTGAGCATCACCGACAGCATGCGCGCCTGGGGGCTGCGCGCCGCGCCATCATACTTGTCCGCCCAGGCGGCGTAATACATCACCCGCGCGACCGTCGCCTCGACCTCGCGCGAAGCCTTCGCGGCCGACGCGCCCGTCGCCTGCACCAGCCGACGTGCAAATTCGGCCGCGCGCAGCTCCAGGTTCTCGGCGAGGAAATAGAGCACCTGCGCCCGGGCATGGCCGGTCATGCCCGACCACCCGTCCGCCTTGTGCGCGGCTTCCACCGCGTTGCGGATGTCCTTGCGGTTGCCGAGCGGCGCCTCGGTGACGAATTTTCCGGCATGGTCGTGCACCGGATAGGAATAGCCCGAATCCGGCCGCGCCTGCTTGCCGCCGATGTAGAGCTTCACCGTCCGGTCGAGCGACGCGCCATCGCTGCGCCCCTCGTCGGCATCGAGCGGCGCCGCCGCCGGCAGCGGCTTGGCGATCGCAGCCGGCTTCGCCTGCTTCAGCCAGCCCGGCACGAGATATTCGTGCATGCCTTCCTTGCCGCCCTCGCGACCAAAGCCGCTTTCCTTGTAGCCCCCGAAGGGGATCGCCGCGTCGAACAGGTTGGTCGAGTTGATCCACACCACGCCGGCCTTCAGCCGCCGCGCGGCGTCGAAGGCGGTGTCGAGGTTCTGCGACCAGATCGAGGCGGCGAGGCCGTAGCGCGAATTGTTGGCGAGCTGGATCGCCTCGCCCGGCGTGCGGAAGGTCATCGACACCAGCACCGGGCCGAAGATCTCCTCCTGCGCCAGCTTGGAGGCAGGCATCACGTCGGTGAACAGCGTCGGCGGATAGAAGCAGCCCTTGGTCGACAGCTTCGTTGCCCAGCTCGGCTGGAACATCGCCGCACCCTCGGCGATGCCGTCCTTCACACGCGCCGCGATCTGCTCCATCTGCACCGGCGCCACCACCGCGCCGACATCGGTCGACTTGTCGAGCGGATCGCCGACGCGCAGCTTTTCCATCCGCGCCCGCAGCTTGGCGTAGAAGCGTTCGGCCACGCCCTCCTGCACGATTGCGCGCGAGCCGGCACAGCAGACCTCGCCCTGGTTGAACCAGATCGCATCGACCACGCCTTCCACCGCCGCGTCGAGATCGGCGTCGGCATAGACGATGAAGGGGGACTTGCCGCCGAGCTCCAGCGACAGCTTCTTGCCCGAGCCGGCCGTCTGCTTGCGCAGGATACGGCCGACCTCGGTCGAGCCGGTAAAGGCGAGCTTGGCGATGCCGTCATGCCCGGCGATCAGCGCCCCCGTCTCGCCGCCGCCATTGACGATGTTGACGACGCCGGCCGGCAGGCCCGCCTCCTTGCAGATCTCGGCAAACGCAAGCGCCGTCAGCGGCGTGTGCTCGGCCGGCTTCAGCACCACCGTGCAGCCGGCGGCCAGCGCCGGCGCGATCTTCCAGGCGAGCATCAGCAGCGGAAAGTTCCACGGAATGATCTGGCCGCACACCCCCGCCGGCACATGACCCGGAAACGCTTCGTCGCGCAGCTCCGCCCAGCCGGCATGATGATAGAAGTGACGCGCGACCAGCGGGATGTCGATGTCGCGCGTCTCGCGGATCGGCTTGCCGTTGTCCATCGTCTCCAGCACGGCGAGGAAGCGCGCATGCTTCTGCACCTGCCGGGCGATGGCATAGAGGTGCCGGGCGCGCTGGTTACCGGAGAGCTTCGACCATGCGGTGAAAGCGCTCGTCGCCGCCTTCACAGCCGCATCGACCTCCTTCTTGCCGGCAATCGCGACCTCGGCAAGCGTCTCGCCGGTGGCGGGATTCGGCACGACGAAGGTGTCGCCGGTCGCGGCCGTGAACTTGCCGCCGATGAAATGGCCGAACCTAGCCTTGTGCCGCTTCAGCCAGTCGCGAACGACCCCATCCTCCTCCGGCGCCGGCCCGTAGTCCATCGTCTTCAGGATGTCCTGGATCTGGTTCATGGATGAACCTCCGAAACGGAATGGAAGAGGCGCGCGAAGGAAGTGTCCAGCGGGCAGCCGGCATTGGCCGAAGCCCCCCTCACCCAGCCTCCGCTTCGCTCGGCCACCCTCTCCCCGAGGGGAGAGGAGGTGATCCAGCGTCGGCGCCAGCTTTCGGTGGAAATCGGCCGCAGCGCCGACAGCCCTCCTCTCCCCTCGGGGAGAGGGTGGCCGAGCGAAGCGGAGGCCGGGTGAGGGGGTGTTGCCATCCGCATCTCACCCCATCCCATGCCGGTCGTTGGACGAATACCGGCCGGTCACATAGTGCTCCAGCTGCCGCTCGATATCCCCCAGCAGCGCCGAGGCCCCCAGCCGGAACAAGTCCGGCTGCAGCCAGGCGTCGCCGAGTTCCTCCTTCATCAGGATCAGCCAGGCGAGCGCGTCCTTGGCGGCGCGGATGCCGCCGGCGGGCTTGAAGCCGACATGCACGCCGCCGGTGAACTCCAGATAGTCGCGGATGGCGCGGCACATGACGAGGCTCACCGGCAGCGTCGCGTTCACAGCCTCCGTGCCGGTCGAGGTCTTGATGAAGTCCGCGCCCGCCTGCATTGCCACCATCGAGGCCTTGTAGACGTTTGTCAGCGTCTTCAATTCGCCGGTGGCCAGGATCGCCTTCAGGTGCGCCTCGCCGCAGGCCTCGCGCATCTGCGCGACCTCGTCGTAGAGCGCCGCCCACTCGCCGTTCAGCACATGCGCGCGGGTGATGACGATGTCGATCTCGCCCGCCCCTTCGCCCACCGCGTAGCGGATCTCCTCCAGCCGCTGCTTCAGCGGCGTCAGCCCGGTCGGGAAGCCGGTGGCGACGGAGGCGACCGGAATGCCCGATCCCTCCAGCGCCTTCACGGCCGTGGGCACCATCGTCGGGTAGACGCAGACCGCGCCCGTCGTCAGGCGCCGGCCGGTCAGCCCCAGCGCCTCGACCAGGTCGTCGCGCAGCGGGTGGCGCGCCTTGGCGCAGAGTCGTTTCACGCGGCCGGGCGTGTCGTCGCCGGCAAGCGTGGTGAGGTCGATCACCTCGATGGCACGGATCAGCCATGCCGCCTGCCAGGCCTTTTTTACCGTGCGCCGCGTGGTCAGCGTCGCGGCGCGGCGCTCGGCGGCCGACAGGTTGACGTCCATCGCCTCGAACCATTCGGCCTTCAGCGGCGTGCCGTCGTTGCGCGGACGCAGATTGGACAGGTGGACGGGCGCCGCGCCCGACGCCACCGCATGCTCCGTCTTGGCGTTCATCAGAACCCTCCGATCGCCTCGCGCAGGATCGCCGCAAGCCGTGCTCCTCCGAGCGGCGCCATATCCTTGGTTTCCTGGTGCGAGAGTTCGCCGCCGGTCATTCCGGCCGCGAGATTGGTGATCACCGAACAGGCCGCTACGCGCAGGCCGAGAAACCGCGCGAGGATGACTTCGGGAACGGTGGACATGCCCACGGCATTGGCGCCGACGATGCGCGCCATGCGGATCTCGGCCGGCGTCTCGAAGGACGGACCGGAAAACCACATGTAGACGCCCTTGTGCAGCGGCGTGCCGGTCTTCTGCGCCGCAGCCTCGAGCGCCGCACGCATGTCGGCGTCATAGGCCTGCGTCAGGCCGACGAAACGCCTGTCGGTCGGCTCGCCGAACAGCGGGTTCGAGCCGGAGAAATTGATGTGGTCGGTGATGAGCATCACCGAGCCCGGCCCCATGTCGGGCTCCAGCGAGCCGGCGGCATTGGTCAGCATCAGCGTCTCGACGCCGATGCCCTGCAGCACCTCCAGTGCCGGACGCATCGCGCCCGCATTGCCGTGCTCGTAATAATGCGCCCGGCCGGCCATCATGATCACCGGCGTGCCGTTAAAGTCGCCGGCCACCAGCTCGCCGGCATGACCGGTCACGCCGCTCTTCGGAAAGCCCGGCAGCTCGCCGTAGGAGATGCGCACCGCGTCCTTGACCTCGTTCACGAGGCCGCCGAGCCCGGAGCCCAGCACGAGGGCGACCTTGGGCGCGCGGCCGGCAAGGCGTTCGACCAGGATATCGACGGCATTGGTCATTTCAGGATCTCGCCGGAGAAGCCGAGAGGCAGAATATCGCCCATCGTGAGGGTTTCGACCACCCCGTTCTGGTCGCACAGGTGCAGCCGCGTCGACGGCCGCGAAAACTCCGCCAATCGCTGGCGGCAGCCGCCGCAGGGCGTGATGCGGTCCATGCGCTCGGCCACCACCGCGATGTCGGTGATCTCGCCGCCGCCGTCCATGACGTAATGGCCAAGTGCCGTCGTCTCGGCGCACCAGCCCTCGGGATAGGATGCGTTCTCGATGTTTGCGCCGGCGTAGACGCGCCCATCCGCGGTGCGCAGCGCCGCACCCACCGGAAAGTGCGAATAGGGCGCGTGCGCTTTCGCCATCGCGGCGCGGGCGGCGAGGAAGAGCTCGTCGGTGACGGCCATGTCAGCGTTCCTTGACGTATGCGACGCCGCCCGCCTTGGGAGGCACCGCCTTGCCGATGAAGCCGGCCAGCAGGATCACCGTCAGTATATAGGGCAGCGCCTGCATCAGCTGCACCGGCACCTGCCCGATCACCGGGAAGGCAGTGCCCTGGAAACGGATGCCGAAGGCTTCGAGGAAGCCGAACAGAAGGCAGGCGAACATTGCCGGCACCGGCTTCCACTTGGCGAAGATAAGTGCTGCGAGCGCGATGAAGCCGCGGCCCGCGGTCATGTCCTTGACGAAGCCGGGGCTCTGCGCCAGCGACAGATAGGCGCCCGCGAGGCCCGTCAGCAGGCCGCAGACGATCACGGCGCGATAGCGCAGCCATGCCACCGACACGCCGGCTGTGTCCACCGCCGCCGGGTTTTCGCCGACCGCGCGCAGGCGGAGCCCGAAGCGGGTGCGGAACAGCACCCACCAGGTCAGCGGGACCATCAGGAAGGCGATGTAGACGAGCACGGAGTGGCCCGAGATCAGCTCGTAATAGATCGGCCCGATGATCGGCACCTCCCGCAGCGCGTTCGCGAACGGCAGGGTAATCGGGTCGAAGCGCGCATCGCCGGTGAGCTGCGGCGTGCGGCCGCCTTCCTTGAACCAGGCCTGGCCGAGCAGGATCGTGGCGCCCGCGACGACGAAGTTGATTGCGACGCCGGAGACGATCTGGTTGCCGCGGTTGGTGATCGCGGCGAAGCCGTGCACCAGCGCGAAGAAGACGGCGGCGAGCAGCGCCGCCCCCACGCCCAGCCACGCCGACCCCGTTACGGCGGCAGCCGAGGCCCCGGCAAAGGCGCCGGCCAGCATCTTGCCCTCCAGGCCGATGTCGAACACGCCCGACCGCTCGGAATAAAGGCCCGCCAGGCAGGCCAGCAGCAGCGGCACCGACAGGCGGATCGTCAGGTCGAGCAGCGAGATGAGGACGTCGATGAACATGTCAGGCGTCTCCCGCCGCTTTGGGCCTCAGCCCCATACTCGATGGTTTCAGCGAAGCGAACACCGCCTGCACCGCCGGCCGGAACATGTGCTCCAGCGCACCAGCGAAGAAGATCACCAGACCCATGATGACGACGATCATCTCGCGGGTGATGTTGGGCATCTCGAAGGCGATCTCGGCGCCGCCCTGGTAGAGCATGCCGAACAGGATCGCGGCGAGGATGATGCCGACCGGGTGCGACCGGCCCATCAGCGCCACAGCGATGCCGACGAAGCCGGCGCCGCCGACGAAGCCTAGCTGCATGCGGTCCTGCGCGCCCATGATCGGGTTCAGCGCCATCAGGCCGGCGAGGCCGGCCGAGATCAGCATCGTCACGATGATGATGCGCTTCTCGCCGATGCCGGCATAGCGCGCGGCCTTCGGGCTGTGGCCCATTGTGCGGATCTCATAGCCGAGACGGCTGCGCCAGATCAGCACCCACACGCCGAAGGCGGCGATCAGGGAGACGAAGAAAGTGATGTTCAGCGGCGTGCGCCGTGCCGCGATGCCGAGCGCACCGAGCAGTGGCTCCAGGCTCGGAATGTTGGCGCCTTCGAGGAACACGCGCGTCTCCGGCGCCTGCTGGCCGGGCGCCTTGAAGACGTTCACCAGCAGGTAGACCATGAGGCTGGCGGCGATGAAGTTGAACATGATCGTCGTGATGACGATGTGGCTGCCGCGATAGGCCTGCAGCCAGGCCGGGATCAGCGCCCAGGCCGCGCCGAACAGCGCCGCGGCCACGATAGCGATCGGATAGGTGATCCACCACGGCAGGACGGAATCGAAGGCGAGGCAGACGATGGCCACGCCGACACCTGCCACTGACGCCTGCCCCTCTCCGCCGATGTTGAAGAGGCCGGCATGGAAGGCGACCGCCACCGCCAGTCCGGTGAAGATAAAATTCGTCGCATAGTAGAGCGTGTAGCCGATGCCGCGGCCGCTGCCGAACGCGCCCTTGAGCATCAGCTGCACCGCCTCGAACGGGCTCTCGCCGACGAGCAGTACCACGAGTCCGGCGACGAAGAAGGCGACGATCAGGTTGATCAGTGGAAGCAGGCCGTAGTCGGCCCAGCCTGGGAGCTTGGCATACGGGGTGCTCATGGCAGGGCCTCGATCAAGGAACGCGTATCGGTGATCTGCGCATACTCGTTCTCAAGTATCGCGAGCGTGAGCGCATGCACGTCCTCGGCCGGCCAATGGCGGCCGCGCCGGTCGGTGCGATCGACGCTGGCGACGGCGTCCTCGGGAATGACCACCTCGAAGCCAAGGTTTCCCGCCATGCGCACGGTGGCCTCGATGGAGTTCTCCAGAAGCACGCCGGTCATCACCAGCTGGCGCACGTCGAGTTCGTCGAGAACGTCCATCAGGTCGGTGCCGATGAAGGCGCTGTTGGTGCGCTTGTCGACAACCGGCTCGCCGGGCAGCGGCGCCACTTCGGCCTTGAAATCGTTCCCGGGACTGCCCGGGCGATAGGGCGAGGAGAGATTGGTCGAGTCGTGGCGGATATGGACCACCGGCAGGTGGCGCGCGCGCCATGCCTGCAGCAGGTCTGCGATCCTGTCCTCCATCTCGGGCTGGCCGCGCCGGCCCCAGACCGGATCGTCGATCGCGTTCTGCACATCGATCACGAGCAAAGCCGGCGTGCTCATTCCGCCGCCTCCTTCTGCTCGACACCCGCCATCAGCAGGCCGAGCTCGCCTTCGGTCGCGTCCGGCCCGCGCTCGCCGACGACGCGGCCGTCGAACATCACCAGAATGCGGTCTGAGAGCGAGCGGATCTCGTCCAGTTCGACCGAAACCAGCAGCACCGCCTTGCCGGCGTCGCGCATCGCGATCAGGCGCTTGTGGATGAACTCGATCGCGCCAACGTCGACGCCCCGCGTCGGCTGGCCGACGATCAGCACGCCCGGGTCCTGCTCCATCTCGCGCGCGAGCACGATCTTCTGCTGGTTGCCGCCGGAAAAATTCGCGGTCTTCAAATGCGGGTCACCGGGACGGATGTCGTATTTCGCGATCTTGTCGCGGGCATCCGCCTCCACCGCCTTGAGGTCGAGGAACGGGCCTTTGCCGTATTCGGCATCGTTGTGATAGCCGAGGATCGAGTTCTCGTATTCCTCGAAGGGCAGGATCAGGCCCATGTGGTGCCGGTCCTCCGGCACGTGGGCGAGGCCGCGCCGGCGCAGGTCCGCCGGGTCGGCCGCACCCATGACGTCGACCGGCCGGCCATCGAGCGTGACCGATCCCGAGACCGCCTTGCGGATGCCGGCGATCGTCTCGATCAGCTCCGATTGGCCGTTGCCCGCAACGCCAGCGATGCCGACGATCTCGCCGCCGCGCACGTCGAAGGACACGTCCTTGACCATGGTGACGCCGCGCGAATCCTTGACGGTGAGGTTGCGCACCGACAGTTTCACCTCGCCCGGCTTCGCCTCGCCCTTCTCGACATGCAGCAGCACGCGGCGGCCGACCATCAGCTCGGCCAGTTCCTCCACGGTCGTCTCGGACGTCTTCCGCGTCGCGACCATCTGGCCCTGCCGCATGACGGAGACGTTGTCGGTGACGGCCATGATCTCGCGCAGCTTGTGCGTGATCAGGATGACCGTCTTGCCCTCATCCTTCAACCTGCGCAGGATGCGGAACAGATGGTCGGCCTCGGCCGGCGTCAGCACGCCGGTCGGTTCGTCGAGAATGAGGATTTCTGCGCCGCGATAGAGCGCCTTGAGGATTTCGACGCGCTGCTGCAGGCCGACGGCGAGTTCCTCGATCACCGCGTCCGGATCGACCTCGAGCCCGTATTCCTCTTCCAGCCGGTGCAGTTCGCCCCGCGCCTTGGCAATGCCCTTGTTGAGGAGCGCGGCGCCTTCGGCGCCGAGGATGATGTTCTCCAGCACGGTGAAGGTCTCGACCAGCATGAAGTGCTGGTGGACCATGCCGATGCCGTGTGCGATCGCTTCGTTGGGCGTCTTGATCGCAGCCGGCTTGCCGCCGATGCGTATCTCGCCCGAATCGGCCTGGTAGAATCCGTAGAGGATCGACATCAGCGTCGACTTGCCGGCGCCGTTCTCGCCGATGATGCCGTGGATGGTGCCTTTTTCCACCGTGAGTTGGATGTCGCGGTTGGCCCGAACAGCGCCGAAGCTCTTGTTGATGCCGACCAGTTCGATCGCCGCGTCCGCCATACGCCGTCCCGTTCCGACGCCGGGTCCCGCCGGCTTTTTATCGTTTGGTCAAATCCCTAGCATGCGGCGGGTTTCGATGCCAAGAACCCGCTGGAACTATGCCCAGGACGCAGTCTCGACAAAACGGGCTGTCATTGTCAATTTCGAAACAGCGAGCGCGGAGAGCCATCTGTCATGTCACGGGAAAAGGACGAGCGCCTCACCTCGCTTGAAGTGCTCGCCGCCGAGCAGGAGCGGACGATCCAGGAACTCTCCGCCGAGATCGGCAAAGCCTGGAAGACCATCGACGACCTGACCCGCCGCCTCGACGCCATGTCGCTGCGCCTGACGGGACTGGAAGAGGCGACCGCCCCGGAGATCCCGGTGACCAGGCCGCCGCACTGGTGAGCGCGGTCAGCTTGCCGCTTTGTCGAGTGCCTCTGCCATTCTCGCACGCCAGTCGGCACCCTTGGACTTGAATTTCTGAATGGTCGCGGAATCCAGGCGAAGGGTGACGGCCTCCTTCGGGCTCTCGATACGCGGCCGGCCGCGAGACCGCTGCAATGTTTCGTACAGGTCAGGCATGGCTTCTCGGAATGGTCTTGCCTGCCGCAGTTCCTCTTCCGTCGGTTCCGGGCTGTCGACTGCGTCCCAATCTTCCTTGCTGTAGCCGCGACCGGGCTGGAATTCCTTCAGGAGTTTGATCTTCTTCGTCATATCAGCTTCCTTTCCTTGGCACCGGCGGGTCGCATCGACATCACCGACAGCGCCTCGCGTCCGAGCGGTCGGAAGACCACGGAGATCTTGTGGCCTTCGAGATACCCCACCGCCATCCATCGTTCGTGCTTGGCGGGAATAACCGTTGACGTCTCGAAGAACATTTCGGTCAGCGCGGCGAAATCCAGGCCGTGCTTGTCGAGATTGGCGATCCGCTTCGGCTCGTCCCAGAGTATCTCCATTTCAATTCCGTACACGAAAAAACACCCCGAGTCATCAACTCGATGTATGGTTGACCCGGCACTTGGGAATATTGTCCTTCCGCGGCGAATCCCCTAACCTCTCGCCATGCCCATTGTCTCCCCGATCAAACCCCCGAACCCGCTGGTGGACGGCCGACAGTCCGAGCGCGCCATGCTGGTCAGGCGCGGCGTGCAGCGGCTGTTCTGGGAGATGGGCGCGACGCTTTTGCCGGAACTGTGCCTGGTGACGGGCCGTCGCGCCGACCTCGTCGCGCTGATGAAGAACGGCGACGTCTGGATCATCGAGGTGAAATCCTCGATCGAGGATTTCCGCGTCGACCGCAAATGGCCGGAATATCGCTTGTTCTGCGACCGTTTCTTCTTCGCCACGCACCCGGACGTGCCGGCCGAAATCTTCCCCGACGAATGCGGCTTCATCCTCTCCGACGGCTACGGCGCCGAAATCCTGCGCGAGGCACCGGAACACCGCCTCGCCGCCCCGACGCGCAAGGCGCTGACGCTGCGCATGGCCCGCACGGGTGCGGCGCGCCTGATGGCGGCGGAGATGGCCGGTATTGCGATCGAGCCGGTGGACGGCGAGAGCGAGTAGCGACGGCTGGTCGTCATCCTCGGGCTTGTCCCGAGGGTCTACTGGCCTCTCAAGACTGGCACACATCGTTGAGGCGGATACTTGCCAACGTCGGTAGATGCTCGGGACAAACCCGAGCATGACGGCGGTGGAGGAGCCTACATCCTCCCATACCGCCGCATGACCTCCACCAGTTCCTCATGCGGCAGCGCGATCGACGTCGCGCCGTCGCGGCCGACCATCGTGTGGTTGGCAACCATCGAATCGACGATCGCCTCCTCTGTCGCCTCGACCACGCCCTCATAGAGCGGATCGATGTCGGCGTTGGAGAGTTCGACCATCCGCCTCAGCGTGCCCCTCGGCGCCGCATAGCCCTCCGCATTGGCCGTCGAGAAGGCGAGGAAGATGTCGCCGGAGGAATCGTGGCCGAGTGCGCCGGTGCGGGCCATGCCGAGCGCGACGCGACGGGCGAGCTTCTTCGCCTGGCGCCCTGCGATCGGCGCATCGGTGGCAACCACGACGATGATCGAGCCGGCCGGCTTGCCGCGCAGCAGATCGTGTCCGATATGCTTGCCGACCGGCACCCCAAGAATGGTGCATTCGTGCCGGCGGCCGAAGTTCGACTGGACGAAGACGCCGACGGTATATGTCTCTCCAGCCGCCGTCACCCGCCGCGACGACGAGCCGGAGCCGCCCTTGAAGTCGTAGCAGATCATGCCCGTGCCGCCGCCCACCGAACCCTGTTCGAGCGGGCCGGACGCCGCGGAGTCGAGCGCCTCGAACACATGCTCGTTGGTCACATGGAAGCCGTTGATGTCGTTCAGGTCGCCATCGAATGTCTCGGCCGCCACCGGCAGGCCCCAGGAATCGGAGATGCCGCCGAGGCGCGGATAGAGCCAGCGGATCGTCGCGTCGCGCGCGACGCCGCAGGAATGGGTGTTGGTGATCGTCACCGGCATGTCGAGCTCGCCGGATTCCTCGACCCAGATCGTGCCGGTCATCTCGCCATTGCCGTTCAGCGACCAGAAACCGGCAGCGCAGGGGATGTTCAGGCCGGCCTTGCCGCGCGGCAGGATGGCGGTCACGCCGGTGCGCACCGGTCCCTGGCCGACCACCAGCGGCCCGTCGCCCCGGATGATGGTCGAATAGCCGACCTCCACGCCGGCAACGTCGGTGATCGCGTTGAGCGGCCCCGGCTCTCCGGGGAAAGGTAGGCCGAGCCCACGCGCGCGGACGAGGCCGGAGGGGGTGCGGAGCCAGTGAGGGCTGATGGGCGCGGTCATGCGTTGAGTAGCGCAGATTCTCAGGCCTTGCTGCAAGCACCATTGCGGCAGACACCGGGCGGGGCCCGGTGCCTGCGGCACCTCCCGCCGCTCGAAGCCTTTCGTCATGCCACCGGCATGACGAATTCGCCTGCGGCCAACCGGCTTCTCTCACCGCGGCGCCCGCTTCGCCAGTATCCGCTGCAGCGTCCGCCGGTGCATGTTCAGCCGCCGTGCCGTCTCCGACACATTGCGGTCGCACATCTCGTAGACGCGCTGGATGTGTTCCCAGCGCACCCGGTCGGCCGACATCGGGTTCTCGGGCGGTGCGATCGGCTCGGAGCCGGTGCGGGTCAGCGCGGCCACCACGTCGTCGGCGTCGGCCGGCTTCGACAGGTAGTCGATGGCGCCCAGCTTCACGGCGGTGACAGCGGTGGCGATGTTGCCGTAGCCGGTGAGGATCACGGTGCGGGAATCTGCCCGCTTCTCGCGGATCGCGGCGACGACGTCGAGTCCGTTGCCATCGCCCAGCCGCATGTCCACCACCGCATAGGCAGGCGGACGCGCCTTGGCCTTGGCGACGGCTTCCTCGACGCTCTCGGCGGTCTCGACCGCGAAGCCGCGGCCTTCCATCGCGCGCGCAAGCCGGGTGAGGAACGGCTTGTCGTCATCGACGATAAGGAGGCTTGCATCCTCGCCTGGAGCCAACGCCGGTTGTATCGTGTCTGCCGTCATGGCGCCCTATCCCTTTTCCCTGCTTCTTCTTGTCGCACTATAGGCGACACGCGGCTCATAATCCAAGCATTGCGCCGGCTTCAAGAAGCGATCTTCGCAGGTTCTTCGGGCGCATCGCGCAGAAACACGTCGCGCGGCCATACAACTTCTACCAGAGCACCCTTGCCGCTCTCGCTCGCATTGCGGAACGAGACCGTCGCGCCGGAGCGCTCCAGCAGCGTGTTGGCGATGAACAGGCCAAGCCCCAGACCGCCGCCCGACTGGCCGTCCGCCGCACCGCCGCCGGGCCGCGTGGTCATGTAGGGCTCGCCGATCCGGTCGAGCACCTCGGCCTGGAAGCCCGGACCATCGTCAATGATGATGAGGCTGATGCTGGACTGGTTCCAGCCCCAACGGATCGTCACCGTCTCGCGGGCGAAGTCGACGGCGTTCTCCACCAGGTTGCCGAGGCCGTAGATGACGCCCGGATTGCGCCGGCCGACCGGCTCCGGCCCGGTTTTTTCTCCCGCCTCGAGCTGGATTCGGATGCCGAAGTCGCGGTGCGGCGCGATCACCTCCTCGATCAGCGAGGAGAGCGGCAGCCGCGCCATGTGCTCCTCCGAGGTGGAGGAAAGGCTGGTCAGCCGCTTCAGGATCTCGCGGCAGCGCTCGCTCTGGGTCCTGAGCAGCGTCACGTCCTCGGCAAATTTCGGGTCGCTGCCCAGCGCGCGCTCCATCTCGCGGGCGACGAGCGCAATTGTGGCGAGGGGGGTGCCGAGCTCATGTGCGGCGGCCGCGGCCAGCCCGTCGAGTGCGGAAAGATGCTGCTCGCGCTGCAGCACCAGCTCGGTCGCCGTCAGCGCATTGGCGAGCTGGCGCGCCTCCTCGGCGACGCGCCAGGCGTAGACGGCGGTGAAGACGATGGTCGAGACCACCGCGATCCACAGGCCCGCGACATAGATGAACGGGATCGGGAACTCGGCGTTCGGATACCAGGGCAGCGGCAGATGGAAGAAGGCCAGCACCGTCGTCGCCAGGATGGCGATGACGCCCAGGCCCGTGGTGAGCTGGAGCGGCAGCGATGTCGCCGAGACGACGACCGGGACGGCGATCAGCACGGCGAAGGGGTTCGTCATGCCGCCGGTCATGTAGAGCAGGCCGGAAAGCTGCAGCGTGTCGAAGAGCAGGATGCCCATCGCCGCGCTCGGCTCCAGCCGGTGCGTCGAGGGATAGCGGAAGGCGAGCAGCAGGTTCAGCCAGGCCGAGCAGGCGATGAGCGCGAAGCAGAGGCCGACCGGAAGCGGGAATCCCATCCAGTAGGCGACGACCATCACCGCTGCGCTCTGGCCCGCGACCGCCAGCCAGCGCAGCCGGATCAGCGTGTTGAGGCGCAGGCGGCGGGAAAGTTGCGGGTCCGGGGCACGCAGGTCGAGCAGCATCGCGCTCTTATGCGCCCGCGCGCCCGCCGGGCCAAGGGCCTCGATATGTCGTCGTCGGGAAGATTGTTCCTCCCTCCATCGATGGCGCCAAGCACCCCCTCACCGGCCCTTCGGGCCACCTCTCCCCCCTGCCCGGGGGAGAGGAGACGCCAATCGCCGACGCTGCCACTCCTCGCCCCCATGAAATGGGGGAGAGGTGGATCGGGCGAAGCCCGAGACGGTGAGGGGGTCCTGGCGCCGGCGAGACCAAAAACCGCCCCGCTCACGTCCCGCGCGGCTTGGCCCGCGCGGTGGGCGCGGCCTGGCGCGGGTCTTCCGGCCAGACATGCTTGGGATAGCGGCCGCGCATGTCGGAGCGCACGTCGGCCCAGGAGCCGCGCCAGAAGCCCGGCAGGTCGCGCGTTGTCTGGATCGGCCGATGCGCCGGCGACAGAAGCTCCAGCGTCAGCGGCACCGTGCCGCCGGCGATCGAGGGATGCGCGTCCAGTCCGAACAGCTCCTGCACTCGCACCGCCAGCACCGGTCCCTCCTCCTCGTAGCGGATCGGCAAGCTGTTGCCGGTCGGCACAGTGAAGTGGGTCGGCGCAAGCTCGGCCACCTTGCGCTGGAGATCGTATGGCACCAGCGACATCAGCCCTTCCGTCAGCACCGACGGAGCGATGCGCGACAGCGACGCAGCACCCGGCAGATAGGGCAGCAGCCAGTCGTCCAGCCGCGCCACCAGCGCCTCGTCCGACACCTCCGGCCAGGGCGCGCCCAGACCCTTGTACAGCCAAGCCAGCCGACGCCGCAGCACCTCGGCGGATTTCTCCCACGGCAGGATCGCGAGCCCATTCTCGCGCACCGCCTCGACCACGGCACGGTCGGCGTCGACGCCGGTCGGTGCCGGTAATGGGCGCTCGCCAAGCTGGATCGCGCCCAGCGTCACCGCCTCGCGCACCCTGACGGCGCGCTTCTCCGGATCGAAGGACGCCTCGATCCGCCGCGCAATCCGGTCGCCGAGCGCGGCGCGGATCTCCTCTTCCGTCACCGCAGCCGCGGCCACGATCCGCGCATTTTGCGCCTTGCCCTGCAGGTCGGCCACGACGAGGAACGGCGCCTTCGCCAGCGGATCGGTCTCCTCGACCATGGCACCGCGCCCGTTGGCCAGCACGAACCGCCCCAGTGCCCCGCGCGCCTTAGCCACACGGTCGGGCCAGGCGAAGAGGAGGAGCGCGCCGAGGGAGAGAGGCTGCCCCTCACCCTTACCCTCTCCCCGTAAAGGACGGGGAGAGGGGCCCGCGGACGTTTGCGGTGCCGGTATCGACGCCGGAGCTGCCTCCTTCTCCCCGTCATGACGGGGAGAAGTGCCCGGCAGGGCGATGAGGGGCAGCGCCGACTTCGCCAGCCTTCGCGCCAGCCCCCGCGCATTCTCCGCCCTTGGCGAACGATCCCGCCGGAACCCCTCCAGCCGCCGCTCCAGATCGACGCTCGGCCCGCCCAGCCCGCGCTCGGTCAGCAGCATCGCGATTTCCGCTGCCGCCTGTGCCTCGCCGGACTTCGCCGCCTCCGCCACCATGTGCGCCAGTCGCACCGGCAGCGCCAGGCCGCGCATCGCCTTGCCGGTATCGGTCAGCCGCCCCTCGCCGTCGATCGCGCCGAGTTCGCGCAACAGGGCGCGCGCTTCCTCCAGTGCCGGCTTCGGCGGCGGGTCGAGGAAGGCGAGCGTCGAAACGTCCGCGACGCCAAAGGCGGCGGCGTCCAGCACCAGGCCGGACAGGTCCGCTTCAAGGATTTCGGGCGGCGTGAAGGCCGGCAGCGACGCCGTCTGCTCGGCACGCCATAGCCGGATGGCGACGCCCGGCTGCGTGCGGCCTGCGCGGCCGGCGCGCTGGTCGGCCGAGGCGCGCGAGACCCGCACCGTCTCCAGCCGCGTCAGGCCGGTCGCCGGCTCGTATTTCGGCAGCCGCGACAGGCCGCTGTCGACCACCACGCGCACGCCGTCGATGGTCAGCGACGTTTCCGCGATCGAAGTGGCGAGCACGATCTTGCGCCGCCCCGCCGGCGCCGGGCGGATCGCGGCGTCCTGCGTGCGCGCATCGAGATTGCCGAACAGCGGCACCACGTCGGCATTGGCCGGGATGCGGCCCTCCAGCCGTTCGGCAGTGCGCTCGATCTCGCGCTGGCCGGGCAGAAAGGCGAGCACCGACCCCTCCTCCTTCGCCAGCGCACCACGGATCGCGCGGGCCATCGCGTCCTCCACCGGCTCGTCCGGCCCGCGCTCCTCGTGGCGGATGTCGACCGGAAAACTGCGCCCCTCACTCTCGATCACCGGCGCGTCGCCCAGCAGCGACGCCACCCGCGCGCCGTCGATGGTGGCCGACATCACCAGCAGCCTGAGATCCGGCCGCAGCGCGCCCTGCACGTCCAGCGCCAGCGCCAGGCCGAAATCGCCGTCGAGCGAACGCTCGTGGAATTCGTCGAACAGCACGGCGGCGATACCCGTCAGCTCCGGATCGTCGAGGATCATCCGCGCCAGCACGCCCTCGGTGACGACCAGAATGCGCGTCTTCGGCCCGACCTTGCTCTCCATGCGCATCGCATAGCCGACCGTGCCGCCCGGCTCCTCGCCCAGCAGCTCGGCCATGCGCCGCGCCGCGGCGCGGGCGGCGATGCGGCGCGGCTCCAAAAGCAGGATTTTTCCATCGCCGCGCCACGGCTCGTCCAGCAGGGCCAGCGGCACCAGCGTCGTCTTGCCGGCGCCGGGCGGTGCGACCAGCACGGCCGACGAACGCTCGCGCAAGGCCGCGAGCAGACCGGGCAGCGCCTCGGTGACGGGAAGCTTCGGCAGGTCGCGCATCGTCACGCCCCGATCCGCACGACCGGGCCGCCGGCAGCCGCCGCGTCCGCCTCGTCATGCGTGACGAGGATCATCGGCAGGCCGGACGCCTTCGCCTTGCCGAACACCAGCTCGCGCATCTGCTGGCGCAGTTCCGCGTCGAGGCGCGAGAACGGCTCGTCCAGAAGCAGCATGCGCGGCGAAGAAAGCAGCGTGCGCGCCAGCGCCACACGCGCCTTCTGCCCACCCGACAGCGTGTCCGGGTCGCGCTCGCCCAGCCCTTCCAGCCCGACATCCCCCAGCGCCTCTTCGGCGCGCGTCCGGCGCAGCGCCCTGCCCTTCACATCAGACGGCAGCGCGAAGGCGACGTTGTCGGCCACCGTCATGTGCGGAAACAGCAACGCGTCCTGGAACAGCAGGCCGGCATGGCGCTCCTCCGCCGGCAGGCCGGTGATGTCGATGCCATCCACGCTCACGGTCCCCGACGCCTCGAAGGCCGGATCGAGGAAGCCGCCGACATAGGCGAGCAGCGTCGACTTGCCGGAGCCTGACGGCCCCATGACGGTCAGCACCTCGCCCGGCGCCACGGCATGCGTGATCGAAACGAGCACGCGCCCGCCGAGCGCGATCGTCACGCGATCCAGCATGAGGCCTTTCTCGGACATCGGGTTCCGTCAGTATCGCAACGCGCGGAAGCGCCGCCATAGCAGCGCCGGAACCAGCGTGGCAATCGCGAAGCCGATCACAGGCAGGAGCATCTGGAGGAAGGCATAGACGCCGATCACGCGCCGGTTGCCGCCCGACGCAAGCGCCACAGCCTCGGTCGTGATCGTCGGCAGCCGCCCGCCGGCAACCAGCAGCGTCGGCAGATACTGTCCGATCGACACCGCGAAACCAACCGCAGCCGCGACGAGGATCGGCCGCATGAGGATCGGCAGGCGGACGGACAGCAGCGTGCGCAGCCGGCCCTTGCCGAGCCCGGCCGCGACCGCGTCGTAGCGCCGGTCGTAGGCGCGCCACGGATCGGACAGCGACAGGAAGACGTAGGGCATGACGAAGACGAGATGCGCCAGCACCAGAGCCGGCAGCGAGGCGTTGAAGCCCGCCAGCAGGAACAGCAATTGCAGTCCGAACAGGAAAGCCGCCTGCGGCACGATCAGCGGCAGGTAGACGATCGCCAGCGCCCCCCGGCCGGCGGCGCGGCCGGTTCGGTCCTCCCGCATCAGGCAGAGGATCGTCACCCAGACAGCGATCGCCGTCGCGATGGCCGCCACGATCAGCGTCGTCGCCAGCGGTCCGCCCACGCGCGGCAGCACCTTCATCCAGGTCGACAGGGTCCATTCCTTAGGCAGCGCATCGGGAAACTGCCACAGGCCGGCGACCGACCAGATGCCGAGCGTCGCCAGCCCGGCCATGACCACCAGCCCCGACAGCGACATCGCGCCCAGCCCGCCATAGCGCAGCGCGCCGTCGCGCCGGGCGCGCCAGCCCTGCTCGCACAGCCTGTCACGGATGTCCGCCGTCACCCGCTCGACCACGGTCCAGATCAGCAGCGCCAGTGCCGTGACGGCGAGTTGCAGCAGGGCGCCCGCCGACGCCTTGAAGCGCATCGACAGGTCCGGATCGGCCATCCAGCCGACGATCCGCACGCCGAGCGGCGCCGGGCTGGTCGGCCCGAGGATCGCGGCAACGTCGACCACCGAGGTCGAGAAGGCGAGCACCGCGAAGACCGCGAGGCGGATCTGCCGGTAGATCGCCGGCCAGGTCGAGAACAGGAAGCCCGCCACCCTGCCATAGCCCAGCGAGGCCACCAGCGCCGCCCGCGGCGCCGGGCTCGCCTGCTGGAGTGCCGCGAGCGCCACAAGGAACAGGAACGGGATCTCCTTCACCGCCAGCCCAGCCACCAGCGACAGTCCCATCGGATCATTGACGATCAGCAAGTCCGGCGGCTGCTCCCAGCCGGTCAGGCCGGGCGAGACCAGCCGCGCGATCATTCCCGACGGCGCAATCAGGAACGCCAGCCCGAACGCCGCCGCCGCATGCGGCAGCGACAGCAGCGGCGAGATCAGATGCTGCACGCGCGCGAAGGTTTTTGTCCCCGTCCACCCGGCAAGAAACAGCGCCACCACCAGCACCGAGATCGCCGTCGCCGCCAGCCCCGTGCCGAGGCTGAGCAGCGCCGACCGCATAATGCCCGGCTCCGCCACCAGCTGCCGGAACGGCTCCAGCGACACCACGTCCCCACCGAGCGCCGGCAGGTATCCGAACGCCGGCAGCAACGTCCCAGCCAGCCCCGCCAGGATCGGCCCGGTCAAGAGTAGGATCGCCAGCGGCGGGCCGAGGCGAGTCAGCATGGCAGGATGCGGGATACAGAGGTGAACGATTCGGATCGCCGGTCGTTCGCGCCGATACCCCCCTCTGGCCTGCCGGCCATCTCCCCCTCAAGGGGGAGATCGGCTGAGGCGAGGGCTTTCGCCTGTCGCCTACATTCGAGAATGGCTGATGCCGTTGAAGCTGCCAATCTCCCCCTTGAGGGGGAGATGGCCGGCAGGCCAGAGGGGGTGTGGACGGCCGAAACCACTGCGACGCGGTTTCTACCGTCTCTCAATTCGCCGCCCCATAGCGCCGCTTCCACTCCGTCTCGATGCGCTCCATCCAGCTCGGATGCGGCTCGTCGAGCGCTGGGCCCAGCTCCTCAGGCTTCAGTGTCGCGACGCCCAAGTCCAGCGCCGCGAAGGCTGCCTTCGCCTCGTCCGGCAGCTTGTCCACCGCCAGCACCGTCGGGTCACCCCACACCGTCGGGTCCTGCTTGCGCGCCTGCGCTTCCGGCGAGATCAGGAAATCGGCCAGCACCAGCGCGCCCGCCTTGGCATTGGCGTTGAACGGGATCGCAACGAAATGCGTGTTGGCCAGCGTCCCCCTAGGGAACGTGAACGAGCGCACCGTATCCGGCAGCTCGCCCGACGCGACCGCGCTCGAAGCCTCGGACGGATTGAAGGCGAAGATGATGTCGACCTCGTAGTCGGCCAGCAGCTGCTTCATCGCCGGATAGTTCTGCGGAAACGCCTTGCCCGAGCGCCACAGCAACGGGTTCAGCGCATCGAGATAGTCGAACAGCGGCTTGGTCACCTCGGCGAAATTCGCCTCGTCCACCGGCTTCTGCAGCAGGGCCTTGTCGGCGATCTTCTCGGCCAGCACCTGCTTGAGGAAGGACGAGCCGACGAAGTCGGGCGGCTGCGGATAGGTGAAGCGGCCGGGATGGGCCTTGGCCCATTCCAGCAGCCCGTCGGCCGACTTCGGCATCGTGGCGGCGTCGGTGCGGGCCGAGTCGTGGAAGAACACCAGCTTCGCCATCCCCCATGGGCTTTCCAGCCCCTCGACCGGAATGGTGAAGTCGGTGCGGATGGTCGGCTTGTTGTCGATGTCGACATAGCGCCAGTTGGGCAGCTCCTCCGCCCAGCCCGGCGACATCAGCAGGCCCTCGCGCTTCATCGAAGCGAAGTTCTCGCCGTTGATCCAGATCAGGTCGACCGCACCGCCCTCGCTCCTGCCCGCCGCCTTCTCGGCGACGACGGTGCCGACTGCCTTGGCGGTGTCGTCCAGCTTCACGTGCACGAGCTTGACGCCGTAGCGCTTCTCGACCTCGTCGCCGGCCCACTCGATATAGGCGTTGATGTTCTCCGCCCCGCCCCAGGCGTTCCAGTAGACCGTCTCGCCCTTCGCTTCGGCCAGTACCTTGGCCCAGTCGGACGGATCGGGATCGGCCGCGCGCGCCGCGCCCGACAGGGCGAGCAGAGACATGGCGGCGGCAAGCAGGAACTTCACGGCGATCTCCCGGAAAAGATGCCCGGTTGTGCCGCCGCGCCACGGAAGCGTCAACGCACATCGCGACCGGAAAAGTCACTTCGCCGTGTTGGTCCGCCGCACCGGCGCGCGCGTTTCTTCTTTTAGCCGATTTATGTCCGCGCAGGCCTTCCGCTTCGTCAAACTGTCATGGAAATCACCTATTCCCACCGCCCAGGCGAGGAAGAGCGATGCGTTATGCGATCTACTACAGTCCGCCCGAACAGAGCGAGCTGGCGGTAAAAGCCGCCACCTGGCTCGGCCGCGATGCATTCACCGGCGAGAAGTCGGCGCCGATCGCGTCTGGGCCGCTGTCCGCCGGCGAGGTCGCCTATCACACCGCGTCGGCCCGGCGATACGGCTTCCATGCGACGCTGAAGGCGCCGTTCCGGCTGGCGCCCGGCGAGAGCGAGCCCGCGCTTGCCGCCGCGGTCGACGCCTTCGCCGCCGCCGCCACGCCGCCGCTCATCTCCCGCCTCGCGCTGAAGCAGATCGACGGCTTCTTTGCGCTGGTGCCCGCTGAGCGGAGCCTGCCGTTGGAGAGCTTCGCGACCGACATCGTGCAGCAGTTCGACCGCTTCCGCGCGCCGCTGTCGGAAACCGACCTCGCCCGGCGCAACCCGGACGCGCTGTCGCCGCGCGAGCTGAACCACCTGCAGCGCTGGGGCTACCCCTATGTGCTCGACTGCTTCCGCTTCCACATGACGCTCACCGGCCGGGTCGGCGGGTCGGACGTGCCGCGGGTGCGCGAGGCGATCGAGGCGCATTTCGGCGACGTCATCGGCGCGCCGCTCAGCGTCGACACGCTTGCTGTCTTCGTCGAGCCGGATTCCGGCGGGCCGTTCATCGTCTGGTCGTCGCACCCGGTCGGCGCCGGCCGCGAGCGGCGCTTCGCGTGAGCGCGTCCCCGATCGCGTCGAGGCCCAGCCTGTGGCCCGGACCGATCGGGCCCGGTGCCTTCATCGCCGTCATGGGGCCGAGCGGTTCGGGCAAGGACACGCTGATCGGCGAGGCGCGCCGCCGCGTCGATCCTGACCGCACCTTCTTCGTCCGCCGCATCGTTACGCGCCCGGCCGACGGCGCAGCGGAGGACCACGACACGATGAGCCGCGAAGCCTTCGCCGCGGCCGATGCGGCGGGTGCCTTCGCGCTCTGCTGGACGGCGCACGGGCTGAGCTACGGCCTGCCGGCCGAGGTGGACGATGCGGTGCGGCATGGCCGCGCCGCAATCGCCAATGTCTCGCGCGCGGTGCTGCCGCTCCTGCGCCAGCGCTACCGCACCGTCGTGGCGGTGCATATCTTCGCCGACCCCGCCATCCTCGCCGAACGCATCGCCCGGCGCGGGCGCGAGAGCGGCGAGGCGATCGCCGCGCGGGTGGCGCGCGACCCCGGCATCAGCCTCGCCGGCGACGACATCGTGCGGATCGACAATGGCGGCGAGCTGGCGGTCGCGGTGGACAGAATGGTCAGCACCATCGAGGCAACGCTCGCGCCGCGGCCCTGAACCGCCTCACGCGGCGCTGCGCACCTTGGCGGGCGTGTCGATATGCGCCCAGTCCGGCCGCTCGAACAGGAACCTGCCCCAGCCGGTCCACTGCACCAGGCCGTAGAGCACCGCCGGTCCCGCCACCGCCACGATCATCACCAGAACGGACATCGTGCCGACGTCAGGGATGATGCCGGTCCTGATCAGCACGACGCGCGTCACCGCCATCGGCAGGAAGAAGGCGAGGTAGACGACGATCGAGTGCTCGCCCAGCCAGCGCAGCCATTTGGTCCAGCGCCGGCCGGAGAGCAGCGTCGAGACCGCGACCACGGCCAGCAGGCCGGCCGAACCCAGAAGCAGCGACAAGATAGGCAGTTCCGCCAGACCGCCCTGCGCGCCTGTGTTGCCGAGGTCGGGTTGCAGGTAGGGCGCGAGGGCCGCCGATGCGGGCGTGAAGACGAACCAGGCGTTCACCGGCGCCCACAGCGCCAGCAGCGCCAGCGTCCTGCCGGGATTGTCCCTGAACCAGTCGGCGATGCGGAACACGTTGGCGGCCAGCGCATAGCCTGCATAGAAATAGACGAAGCGGGCGCAGAACTCGTCGAACACCACCGATCCGGTGGCGACCGGCAGGATCTCCAGCAGTGCCGCCCAGGCGAGCACGATCCAGACCGGAACGCTCTTCACCAGCCGGGTGAAGACGAAGAAGATCGGCAGCAGGTAGACGAACCACAGCGTGCCGAAGGGCTGGACGAAGGCCAGCAGATAGTTCCAGGCCGCGGCGGCCGCGCCCTCCTCCATCGCCATGCCCGGCGCCTTGAAGGCGAACTGGATCGTCAGCCACAGCACGTAGAAATAGGCGAAGTGCACCACCTTGCGGTCGAGATAGCGCAGCCACGGCCGGTCGATGACCAGGCCAAGGAACAGGCCGGAGATCAGGAAGAAGTCGGGCATGCGGAACGGCCGAGCCCATGCGACCGCGTAGTGCATCCAGCCCTTCTCGCCGAGGGCGAGTTCGACGCCGAGCGTCGCGTGCACCATCACCACCATGATGATGCAGATGCCCTTGGCGATGTCGACCCAGGCGACACGGGAACGTTCGGCGGCAGTGCTTTGCATCCGCACAGCATGCCTGAAAAGCGATAGCAGCCGGTTAACCCGCGATCACATTCGCGTCAGCTCCGGCCTCCTCAGGCCATATCCGGGTGCCACCAGCGCGGGCGGTTGCCTTTGAAGGAATGGCTTGCCGGTGCGAATTCCTTCACGCCCGGCCGGTCGAACGCACCGACGAGCAGCGCCACCACCGGCGCGTCGTCGATCGCGCCGATCGAGCTGCCGCAGGTCGCGCAGAAGGCGCGGCTGGAAAAATCGGACGAGCGATAGAGCGCCGGCGCGCCGCCCGGCCCCGTCCAGCGGACGGATTCGCGCGGAAACTCAACCCACACGGCCGTCGGCGCGCCGGTGTGGCGGCGGCAGATCGAGCAGGAGCAGGAATGAGGCTTTTCCGCCGGGCCAGCCGCCTCGAAGCGGATCGCCCCGCACAGGCATCCGCCGGAATAGGTCTTCGGCCTCGCCATCCGGCCCCTCAGAAATAGATCCCGCCGCGCATCGGCCGGATGCGCGGATTGCCGTCCGCGTCCGCCAGTCCCGCCGCGCAGGCCGGTTCGTCATGCGGCATGGGCATCTCCATCGCCTGCAGCGGCATGAAGGCGGCGAGGTCGGGGTGGCGCGGCCGGATGTGCGGCACGATGCTCGGGCGGCGCTGCGGCGGCGGCATGACAGGGCCGTCCGGGCCGAGATCGACCGGCCCGCCGCGCTTCAGAGCCATCAGCCGCGCGACGCGCTCCTCCGTCGCCGGATGGGTGCGCAGCACGGAGGGCACCGGCGTGCGGCTGCCGGGCAGCATCAGGCTCTCCCAGTACATGCCTTGCGCCTTCTCCAGCCGGCGCAGCGCCGAGGCGAGCCCGTCCGGGTCGCCGGTCAGGATCGCGGCATGCAGGTCGGCGTCGAATTCGCGGGTGCGCGACAGGGCAAGCTGCAGCAGGCCGCCGAGCGTCGGCGCCAGCACCAGCAGCGCGACCGCCGGCCACGGCACCATCGCCTCGCCACCGCCCGCGACGCCAAACAGGTTGAAGAACAGCGCGAAGATGCCGAAGGTCGACCACAGCGAGGTGAAGCGCGACACCATATCGGCGAAGGCCATCACCTTCAGGTCCTCATTGGCGATGTGGCTGATCTCGTGCGCCAGCACGCCGGTGAACTCGCGCACCGTGAGGTTGCGCGCCAGCGCATCGGTGATCGCGATCGCCGAATCTTGACGGCTGCCGACGGCAAACGCGTTCATCATCTTCGACGGCACGACGTAAAGCGCGGGCGCATGCTCCAGACCCGCCCGCGCGGCCAGTCGCTCCACAATGTCGAAGCCGCCAGGAAAGCTCGCCCGCGAAACCGGCCGCGCCTTGTACATCTGTAGCACCACCTTCGGGCTGACGCGCCGCGCCGCGATGCTGGTGAGGAAGGCGAAGCCTGCCGCGAAGACGAGCCCGAGCCCGCCCGCGAGCGCAAAGGCCGTCGCCGCCAGCAGCAGCAGGCTGCCTGTGCCCAAAAGCCAGGTATGAATCGTATTGCGCGCGCCGGAGCGCAGCTGCTGGACACGGTCGAGACGCAGGGGGTCGTTCATGGGATTAATATGGGATGAGACGATGGTTCACCAAAGTGCGTACTTTCGAAACATCGCACATGCACTCATCCGCCCTTCGCGCACCTCCTCCCGGTGAACGTGGAGGAGGAACCACGCCCGCGACTTACGCCGCGCCGCGCACCTCGCGGGCTTCGAGGCCGCCATGCTCCTCGATGAAGGCGATCACCTCGTCCAGGCCCTTGCCGCGCGACAGGTCGGTGAAGCCGAACGGGCGCTTGCCGCGCTGCTTGCCCGCGTCGCGCTCCATCACGTCGAGATTGACGTTCACATAGGGCGCGAGGTCGGACTTGTTGATGACGAGGAAGTCGGAGCGGGTGATGCCCGGCCCGCCCTTCCTCGGGATCTCCTCGCCCTGGCAGACCGAGATGACGTAGAGCGTGATGTCGGCGAGGTCGGGCGAGAAGGTCGCGGCGAGGTTGTCGCCGCCGGATTCGATGAAGACGATGTCGAGGTCGGGGAACTTGCGGTTCATCTCGGCGATCGCCTGCAGGTTGATCGAGGCGTCCTCACGGATCGCCGTGTGCGGGCAGCCGCCGGTCTCCACCCCCATGATGCGCTCCTCCGGCAACGCCTGCAGGCGCGCCAGCATCATGGCATCCTCCTTGGTGTAGATGTCGTTGGTGACCACCGCGATGGAGTAGCGGTCGCGCAGCGCCTTGCAGAGCTTCTCGGTCAGCGTCGTCTTGCCCGAGCCGACCGGCCCGCCGATGCCGACGCGAAGGGGTCCGTTGGCGTTCATGACAATGCCCTTTCGAAAGCGAGAAAAAGGAAGCCCGCGCCGAGCGCGAGGCAAAGCGGCGAGAAGAAGCGCCGGTCGTTGGTGGCAAACGGCTCTTCCGGTGTAAGTCGGCGCCAGGCCGGCGTGAAGCCGGCTATGCCCCGCGCGAGGAAAACCAGCGCCAGCATCACGGCGCCGGCGACGAGGCCGGCGAGCTGGAACGGCGAGGCGAACAGGCCGGCAAGGGCCGACGGCCAGAGTGCCGCGAGCACCAGACAGGCCGCGACCGCGAAGCAGGCGGTGGGAGAAGGCATCGCGTCGATGCCGCGAAACCCCGCCACTGCGCGGGCGAGCGAGGGCTGGTCGGTTCCCGGCCAGACGCCGCCGATCCCCCAGTAGACGTGGAGACCGGCCACGAAGGTGAGGACCACGGTCAGGGCAAGTGCGATCAGGGTCACGTCCTGAACAGCCTCGAATAGTGCGTTTCATGCTGCATCGCAGCGACCTCGGCCATCATCGTCGCCGAGCCGAGATCGTCAAGCGTGGACTGTGTCGCACGGCCGGCCGCATCCGAGATCGCAGCCTCGAGCGAGGCCAGCGTCGCCATTGCATCCGTCTGGCCGATGATGCCGAGGCGAATCGCGGCCTGGATCTGGTTCGAGGTGAAGGCCTGGAGGAAGGCCGCGAGCGCCGAGTGCAGGTCGACGCCATGCGCGCCGGCGACCGCGCCCACGGCGACCGGATAGGCGCAGTCGGCCGGAAGCGCGGCAAGGGCGGGATGCGGCCAGGCTGCCGCCGCCTTCAGGAACGCCGCGCCCTGCAGCATCGTCTCCATATGCCGCTCGCGCGAGCCGGCGAGCGCCTCGGCAAGCTCGCAGAGCTCCGCAAGCGCGGCATCGCTTTCGGATGGCGCGAGGATACCCTCCATCCGCCGGTGCGCCTCGGCAAACAGCACCGCGTCATTCCACGCCGATCCGCGCTCGATCAGGTCCGCCAGCCAGATGCGCAGGCCCGTCGCGTCTGCCACGAGCTCTCGATGGGCGGCCGTCTCCAGCCCGTGGCTATAGCTGAACGAGCCGATCGGGAACGCCGGCGACAGCCAGGCCATCAGGCGCAGCAGCGCCGTCTGGCCGGGAAGGTCAGCCATGGTTGTGGCCGTAATGCGGGTCGCCCGGGAGGCGACCGAAACGGTCGGCCTCGCCATGGTGGTGGCCATGGTCGTGGTCATGGTGACCGTGGCCATGATGGTGCTGATCCGGCCCGTGATTGTGACCATAGTGCGGATCGCGGGGCATACGCCCGTAGGCGTCAGGCTGCGGCCCGTGGCCGTGCGAATGACCGGAATAGGCGCCGCGCACCGGGTGGAACGGCTCGGACGCGTCCGTCACCGTGGCGCCCAGCCCTTCCAGCATCGCCTTGATGACATGGTCGCGCAGGATGAGGATGCGGTCCTCCTCGATCTGGGCCGCGAGATGCCGGTTGCCGATGTGCCAGGCGAGTTCGGCCAGATGCACCGGGCCTTTCGCGCGGATGTCGTAGACCTCTTCTTCGGCGGCGATGATCTCGGCATGCCGGCCGTCGTCCAGCACCAGCACGTCGTGGTTCTCGAGCTGGACGGCATCAGGCAGGTCGACCAGCACCTTGTCGCCGTGGACGAGTTCGACCACGCGCCGGCGCAGGTGCCGACCTTCGTGATCGAGCACGGCAAGGTCGAACGGGATGATGCGCGCGCCTTCCGACAGATCGGCAGCGCGAATGACGCTGCCGGCGCGTGGCATCTTGGTGAAGTCTGTGTTCATCGACAGTTTCATGCGGCCTGCACCTCTTGCTCGCGCTGCCTTGCCCGCGCCAGCGCCGGACGCGAGAGCACGCGCTCGAAATAGTCCGCCACGGGCTTCGACGCCACCTCGAACTTGCCGCTCCTGGCCCACTGGCCGCAATGGCCAAGGATCACGTCGACCGCCGAGAAGCGGTTGCCAAGCGCATAGGGCCGGCCCGCGAGCTTGGCTTCCAGCCCCTTGATCTCGGCCGCGAATTCGTGCCCGACCCAAGGCGCCACCTCGGCCCGCAGTTCGGTTGGCAACAGGAAACGGTGCTTCAGCTTGTTCCACATCGGCTGCTCGAACTCGGACAGCGCATAGAGCATCCAGGAGGTCATCTCCGCCCGGCCCTCTATGCCCGGGTTCGGCCCGAGGCCCCGGTCGGCATGCTTCTCGCCGAGATAGGCGCAGATGGCGGCCGAGTCGGTGAGCACGAAATCGCCGTCGATCAGCGCCGGCATCTTTCCGGTCGGATTGTAGCGGTGCATCGTGTCCGAATACTGCTTGGCCCGCACGATCTCGTAGGGCTGGCCGAGCTCCTCCAGCATCCACGTCACCCGCGTCAGGCGCGAGCCCGGAGATCCGACGGCCTGGTAATTCGCTTCATCCCTCCCGCCTGAAAGCGCCTCAGCCGATGTCGTCGAACAGGCGCAGGATCCAGACTATCTGGTAGATCAGCGCCAAGGCAACAAAGGCGAGGTGGAAACGGCGGCTGCTGGTCATCGCCGCGACGAGACTCAGCGCGAAGAAGATCGGCGTGCGCACCAGATATTCGGTTCCGAACTTGGCGAAATGCTCCTCGCCCTTGATCATCGTATCGATCACGTCGAGCACGTAGGTTGCAGCGAGGATGCCGAAGAACCAGCCGCGCCGCGCGTAGAAATAGTCCTCGTAGCTCTCGTAGTCCCGCATCGAATCGGGAAAGAGCAGCGCGCAGAGCAGGAACAGCAGGATCGCGTAGGCGATCACGAACAGGTAGATCGGAAAGGTCCAGTGCTGGATGGCGTGCAGGCCGAACTGCCACCACCAGAAATGCACCAGCACCAGCAGCAGCATCGCCGACCAGGCAAGATGCACCGGATAGAGCGGGTATTGCGTCGGGTGCTGCACGATGCGCGCGAAGCCCGACAGGATGCGCGTTACGCCGAGCCCCACGACCATGCCGAGCACGACGCGGACATGGGGGAAGACGTCGGCGGCTGCGGCGTGCGGTTCCATGACGGATCGATAGCGCCGCAGGCGGGTCGCATCAACCCGTCGCGGCCTCCGGCGAAGCTCAGAACTCCTCGACCTTCTCGGGGTGCACGATCTCGATCTTACGCGACGTGGTGAACGGCGCGCTCGCCTCGCGCCAGGCTTTCAGGTGCGGCTGCTTCGAATGCGCCGTCAGCGCCTCGCGCGTCGCCCACTTCTCGACCACGACCAGCTTGTCGGGATTCTCCAGGCTGGAGAACATCTCATAGGCGATGCAGCCATCCTCCTTCAGCGTCTCGGCCCGGCAGGCCACAGCCGCGGCGCGGATGGCATCGACCGAGCCGGACTTCAGCTCGATGGTGGCGACGACGTAGATCATGCAGGTCTCCTCCAGGCACTTGACTGCCGGGGCATCTATCCTGCGTCGGGGAGCCAGTTCAAGTCGAGAACCTGTTCGATCGTGAAGGGGCAGGTCGTGGGGAACACCGTTTCGGGAAGGCCGGTTTCGTCGGCAGCCTCCGGAACCGCGTAGGCGTATTCCTCGGCAAGTGCCTTCGATGGATGGCCGCGAAGACTCGGACTTTCCTTGATTATCTTCGCGATCCCCTGCCGTTGCCCCCGGATCGTCGAACGCCAGCTTCCACTTCGGCCTTCCGGCTGATAACTCCATTTCAGCAAGTGGACCAACAGCACCTTCAGCCTGTTCTCGATCTCCCGCCTGTCGCTCCGTCCCAAGCTCTCGATCTCCTCGGCAAGGTTTTCGCGATCGAGCGCGTCGACACGGCCCTCGCGCAGCAGCGCGCCCTGCTCGGCGCACCAGAGAGCATAGTCCGACTCATAGGGCGTCAACTTCTGAAGGCGGAAGACCTTGTTCATGGGCGCATCATGCGGCCAGTGAAACGTTTCTGGAAGCAAAAAATAAGTAAGTGCTGACTTGAGAGCCGTGGGTCAGAACCAATCCGCAGTTGATGAGTTTCAAAACAGAAAATACCGCTGTGCCATTGGCAGCACCTTCGCCGGCTCGCAGGTGAGCAGTTCGCCATCGGCGCGGACTTCATAGGTTTCCGGATCGACTTCGATGTGCGGCGTCGCGGAATTGAGCACCATCGAGGCCTTGCCGATGCCGCCGCGGGTGTTTTCCACTGCGACGAGTTCCTTCTCGACGCCGAGCTTTGCGCGCACGCCGAGGTCGACGGCGGCCTTCGAGACGAACGTCACAGACGAGGCCGTCATCGCCTTGCCATAGGCACCGAACATCGGCCGGTAATGCACCGGCTGCGGCGTCGGGATCGAGCCGTTCGGGTCGCCCATCGGGGCCGCTGCGATCATCCCACCGACCAGCACCATGTCAGGCTTGATGCCGAAGAAGGCCGGGTTCCACAGCACGAGGTCCGCCCGCTTGCCGACCTCGACCGAGCCGATGTGCCGCGACAGACCATGCGCGATGGCCGGGTTGATGGTGTATTTGGCGATGTAGCGCTTCACGCGATAATTGTCGTTGTCGCCTGTCTCCTCCTTCAGCCGGCCGCGCTGGAGCTTCATCTTGTGCGCGGTCTGCCAGGTGCGGATCGCCACCTCGCCGACCCGACCCATCGCCTGGCTGTCGGAGGAGATGATCGAGAAGGCGCCGATGTCGTGCAGGATGTCCTCGGCCGCGATGGTCTCCTTGCGGATGCGGCTTTCGGCAAAGGCGATGTCCTCGGGAATGGACGGCGACAGGTGGTGGCACACCATCAGCATGTCGAGATGCTCTTCCAGCGTGTTCACCGTGTAGGGCCGCGTCGGATTGGTCGAGGATGGGATGACATTCGGGAAGCTCGCCACCTTGATGATGTCCGGCGCATGGCCGCCGCCGGCGCCCTCGGTGTGGAAGGCGTGGATGGTGCGCCCCTTGATCGCCGCCACCGTGTTCTCGACGAAGCCCGACTCGTTCAGCGTGTCGGTGTGTATCATCACCTGGACGTCGTAGTCGTCGGCGACGGAGAGACAGTTGTCGATCGCGGCGGGCGTCGTGCCCCAGTCCTCGTGCAGCTTGAGCGAGGAAGCGCCGGCCTCGATCATCTCCACCAGCGCGCCGGGCAGAGAGGCGTTGCCCTTGCCCGACAGGCCGATATTGATCGGCACGGCGTCCATCGCCTGGATCATGCGCGAGATGTGCCAGGGCCCCGGCGTGCAGGTGGTGGCCAGCGTGCCGTGCGCCGGGCCGGTGCCGCCGCCGAGCATGGTCGTCATGCCCGACATCAGCGCCTCGTCGATCTGCTGCGGGCAGATAAAATGGATATGCGCGTCCATGCCGCCGGCCGTGAGGATCTTGCCCTCGCCGGCGATCGCCTCCGTGCCCGGGCCGATCACGATCGTCACGCCCGGCTGGGTGTCCGGATTGCCGGCCTTGCCGATGGCATGAATGCGGCCGTCTCTCAAGCCGACATCCGCCTTGTAGATGCCGGTCGCGTCGACGATCAGCGCATTGGTGATCACCGTGTCGACCGCGCCGCCCGCGCGGGTCACCTGGCTCTGCCCCATGCCGTCGCGGATCACCTTGCCGCCGCCGAACTTCACCTCCTCGCCATAGGTTGTGAGGTCCTTCTCCACCTCGATGATCAGGTCGGTGTCGGCGAGACGGACCTTGTCGCCGGTGGTCGGGCCGAACATCTGGGCGTAGGAAGCGCGGGAAATGCGGGCGGGCATGGGTCAGGCTCCGGTGTGAGCGTGCGGAAACGGGGACATGCCGGATCGCGAGGGGAACCATCCGCGATGCGGACGGTTTTCCATGATCCGGACACGAACGAGACGAGGTGAGAGATGATGCGACGAGCCATGTGCATGGCCCTGCTCGCGGCGACGACCGCAGCAGGCGGCGCGTTCGCGCAGGGACTGGACGCCGAAGGCGCGATCGACGCCATCGTCGGCTCGGAGATCCGCGAGCAGGAGAGTTCGGCCAGCGCCGACCACGGCAGGATCGTAAAGGCGATCGACAGGGCAGGTGAAAGCGCGGAAGCGGTGCGCAAGGTCACCGACGTCAGGAGCGTCGACATCGTCTTCCTGCCCGACGCCACGGCGGCTGAGGGCGGGCCTCCCTCCGATATCGACGCCAAGCTGAAGGAGCGGGAAAGCGAGATCGCTTCGCTGCGGCAGGAGATCGAGGGCAATGCGCTGCTCTTCCACGCCATCGATTCGCGGCAGGTGCTGATGCGCGACGTGCTCGCGGTCGAGATCGGCGACGACCGGCGCGTCGTCGTCTACGCGGCCGCGAAGCCGGCGGGCTGAGCCCCCGGTCGTCACAGCTTGCCCATGACCTTCTGCTGGAAGCCGTAGACCTCGCGCTTTCCGCCGAGCGGCACCAGCGTCACGTCGCGCTCCTGGCCCGGCTCGAAGCGCACGGCGGTGCCGGCGGCGATGTCGAGCCGCATGCCGCGCGCCTTGTCGCGGTCGAAGGAGAGCCCTTCGTTCGTCTCGAAGAAATGGTAGTGCGAGCCGACCTGGATCGGCCGGTCGCCGGTGTTGGCGACCTTGAGCGTGACCGTCGGCTGGCCGGCGTTGAGCTCGATGTCGCCCTTGGCGGTGATGATCTGGCCGGGAACGAAATCTCCGAGGATCATGGCAATCCCCCTCAGCCCGCGAAGGCGAGCCAGAGCCCGCCCGCCGCTGCCAGCGCGCCGGCTGCGCGCGCCGCGGCCTGTCCGTAGCGACCGCCAAGCCCGATGCCGAGCAGGACGCCGGCTGCATGCAGGAACGCGGTCGCCGCAGCAAAACCGATCGCGAACGGCCAGGCGCCGGCCTCACCAAGCTCGCCGCCATGCGCGTGCCCGTGGAAGAAGGCGAAGAAGCCGACCATCGCCATGGCCGCAACGGTCGGAACGCTGAGCGCGACCGCCGCCAGCAGGCCGATGGCCACCACCGAGGCGAGGATCACCGGTTCGACGAAAGGCAGCGGCGCTCCGGCCATGGCCGCGCCGAAGCCGGCGAGCATGGTCCCGACGAAGGCCGCGGGCACCAGCCAGACCGCCTTGCGGTCGGTGCCCCGGGCGAGCAGGGTGGCCCAAAGGCCGACTGCCACCATCGCCAGGATATGGTCGAGGCCGAACAGCGGATGCGTGAAACCTGCCGTGAACGAGCCGTGCTCGGCCGGGTTGAGATGCGCGAAGGCCGGGGCTACCCCGGTGCCGAGCCCCACGAAGGCCAATCCGATCCGCTTCAACATTGTGTCGTCCCCTTCTCTGTCAGTCGCCGGTCAAGCCGCCCGCTGCGGGCAGCCTTCGGCCTTCAGCACGCGGCGCGTGGAGGCCGGATATTTCTGAAGCATCGCCGCCGGCCGCAGGGGCCGACGCACGAGGTCGCCGCCGCAGTTCGGGCAGGTGCCGCCAAGGGTCCGCTCCGCGCAGTCGCTGCAGAACGTGCACTCGAAGGTGCAGATCATCGCGTCGGCGCTCTCCGGCGGCAGGTCGCGGTCGCAGCACTCGCAGTTCGGGCGCAGCTCGAGCATGCCGGCTCTACCGGATCGGCTCGTGCACGGTGACGAGCTTGGTGCCGTCCGGGAACGTCGCCTCGACCTGGATGTCGTGGATCATCGAGGCGACGCCGTCCATCACCTGGTCGCGGGTGAGGACATGGGCGCCCGCCTGCATCAGATCGGCGACCGAGCGGCCGTCGCGCGCGCCTTCCACGACGAAATCGGTAATCAGGGCGATGGCCTCCGGGTGGTTCAGCTTCACGCCGCGCTCCAGCCGCTTGCGCGCGACGATCGCCGCCATGGCGACCAGCAGCTTGTCCTTTTCCCGTGGTGTCAGATTCATGCGCCCTCCGAATGCTATGTTGACCAGACTTTAGGCAAAGCTGCCTGCGCGTTGAGCAGGCCCAGCAAGGGAACCAGCCGCCGCCTCAAGTCGTAGCCATCGCTTGCGACGAGCCTCGCAAGAAGCTTGCCATTCGCCGCCTGCGCATCGCCGCGCAGCGACCAGAAACTCACCCCGCCCGCCTCGCCGACGATCTTCCGCGCCTGGTCGAGGCGCTCTTCCGCGTCGGGCGCAATCAGCAGCACGGTGGCGAAAGCGGTGCCGCCCCCCGCGACCGCAGCGTGGGACAACTGGCCGGCAACATCGCCGTCGAACGCGATCGCGTCGGCATGGACGAGGCGGCCGCCGGAGCGGATGCGCCAGACATCGCGGAACTGCGCGGTCGTCACCACCTCGCCCATCGCGCGGCGGCCGAAGATGACGGATTCGACGATGAGGGCCGTTGCGCTCGGCGCGAGGTCGACATCCAGCCGGCGATGCAGCGCGGAGCGGTCGTAGAGGATCGTCTCCTGCGGCAGCCAGGCGAGATGCCCGCCCGCCGCCACGCGTGCGGAGGTCCGGATATGCGCGACGCCGCCGGCCGAGCGGTAGGCCTTCTCGCAGGCCTGCGTGGTCACGACGGCCGCGGCATCAGCGCCGACCCCGATCTCCCATTCGAGCCGGTCGCCGCCCGTCATGCCGCCGGCGGTGTTGATCAGGATCGCCTCGAGCGGGCCGGCCGCCGTCACGGGCATCCTGATCTTGGCCGCCCCCTGCTGGAACAGCCGCTCCAGGCGCGTGCGGCCGCCATGCGCGGCGACGGCGAGCTGCCCCGTCGCCTGCACGCGCTGCATGACGGGCTCTGTCGGGGTGTCCAGGGGGATCGAGACGCGGATCATCGTGCGCGACCCTAGGCGGAGCATGATGTCGCTGTCGAGGCGCCAGTTGTTGCCACCCCCGGTTTCCCTTTCTATAGAGGAACTCGAACGCCGCTCAAAAGGCGCAGAAGTGGGGGAACGGTGGCTGAACGTCCGCGTTCGCATGTCCTTACAGGGGGAAATTCATGTCTGACCCGCTCGCCGCGGAAACAATCGAGCTGATCAAGGCGCATGCCGGTCCCGACGCCGGGGAGATCACGACGGAAACCGAACTCGACACGCTGGGCATCCATTCGCTCGAGCTTACGGAGATCATCTTCGACCTCGAGGAGAGGCACGCGATCGAGATCGAGATGAACACGGTCGACGCCTGGAACAACCTGAAGACGATCGGCGACATCGTCGCCGCGGTCCGAACGCTGATCGACAAAAAAGGCTGATATGAGCCGCCCCCGCATCGTCATCACCGGCTTGGGCGGGCTCTGCTCGCTAGGCACGGACACCGAAGCCATCTGGAACGCCATGCAGGCCGGCCGCGGCGGCATCGGGCCGCTGGAGACGATTCCGCTGCATGACCTCAAGATCCGCACCGGCGGCGAGATCAAGCAGCTTCCCGCGCACGACATCGACCGCAAGCGGCTGGTGACAATGGACCGCTTCTCGCTGCTCGCGGTGCTCGCCGCCGGCCAGGCACTGTCGCAGGCGGGGCTGAGCGTCGAGCCCGAAAGCTCAGACCGGACCGGGGCCGTGGTCGGCACCGGCATCTGCGGCTGGGAGGCGATCGAGGAGAACTATCGCAGTGTGCTGCTCGACGGAAAGACCCGCGCCGGCATCTTCACCGTGCCGCGGGTGATGCCGGGCGCGCCGGCGGGACAGGTCAGCATCCAGTACGGGCTGCACGGGCCGGTCTTCGGCGTCAGCTCGGCGTGCTCGTCCTCCAACCATGCCTTCGCGACGGCGGCGGACCAGATCCGGCTCGGACGCGCCGACGTGATGCTGGCCGGCGGCACCGATGCGCCGATGGTCTGGGGCATACTCAAGGCGTGGGAGGCGCTGCGCATCCTGTCGCCGGACACCTGCCGCCCGTTCTCGGCCGACCGCCAGGGCCTCGTGCTCGGCGAGGGCGCCGGCATGGCGGTGCTGGAGAGCTACGACCATGCGATGGCACGGGGTGCCACCATCCTGGCAGAATTCGCCGGCTCGGGCATGTCGGCCGATGCCGCCGACATCGTCGCGCCGACCGTCGAGGGCCCGGCGGCGGCCATCCGCGCCTGCCTTGCGGATGCGGGGCTTGCACCGGATGAGATCGACTACATCAACGCGCACGGCACCGGCACCAAGGCAAACGACGAGATCGAGACAACGGCGATCCGCCGCGTCTTCGGCGCGCATGCCGACCGCCTCTCCGTCTCCTCGACGAAATCGATGCACGCCCACTGCCTCGGTGCCTCGGGCGCGCTGGAGATGATCGCCTGCGTCATGGCGATCCGCGACGGCGTGGTGCCGCCGACCATCGGCTATCGCGAGGCCGATCCCGCCTGCGATCTCGACGTGACGCCCAACGTTGCGCGGCAGAGGCCCGTTCGCGCGGCGATCAGCAACGCCTTCGCCTTCGGCGGCACGAATTCGGTCATCGCCTTGCGCGCCGCCTGAGCGATTGCGATATCAGGGGCGGCATCCGCCCCTCATGACGCGAGACCCGACGATGACAGATCTTTCCGCCTTTCCGATCGCCAAGCGCTGGCCGGCCAAGAACCCGGAAGTGCTGCAGCTTTATTCCTTTCCCACGCCGAACGGCGTGAAAGTGTCGATCGCGCTGGAGGAGATCGGCCTCCCCTACGAGGCGCATGCAGTCAACATCATGAAGAACGAGACCTGGGGCCCGGAATTCCTGTCGCTCAACCCCAACGGCAAGATCCCAGCGATCATCGACCCCAACGGCCCGGGCGGCAAGCCGATCGGCCTGTTCGAATCCGGTGCGATCCTGCTCTATCTCGCCGACAAGACCGGCAAGCTGATCCCTGCCGACCCGGCCGCCCGCTGGGAGACGATCGAATGGGTATTCTTCCAGATGGCCGCGATCGGGCCGATGTTCGGCCAGGTCGGCTTCTTCCACAAGTTCGCCGGCAAGGACTACGAGGACAAGCGCCCGCTCAAGCGCTACGCGGACGAATCGATCCGCTTGCTCGGCGTCCTCGATGCGCGACTTGCCGGCCGCACCTGGCTGATGGGCGACGAATACACGATCGCCGACGTGGCGCATCTCGGCTGGGTGCGCAACCTTGTCGGCTTCTACGAGGCAGGCGACCTCGTCGGCTTCTCCAATTTCAGGAATGTGCAGGCCTGGCTCGACCGCGGCGTGGCGCGGCCGGCGGTGCAGAGGGGGTTGGACATTCCGGCGAGGGGGTGAGGTCTCGGTCCGACGAAGTCGGATCGGGAGGTCCGGTGGACCTCCCGAAGGGATCGAACGGGCGGGAGCTGCGAAGCAGCGGGACCCGCCCCGGGGAACGCGGGATTTACTCCTACGACTTTCCGAACAGCCGTCCCAGCGCCTGCTCCAGCCGGGAGCGCTCGCCGGCGTCGATCGTCGGCGAGAGGATATAGGAGTTGAGGAAGGTGCGCGCCTCGTTGGCGCTCTTGACGCTGCCTCGCCGCAGGATCGACAAGGTTGAGAGGAGTGCGGCGCTGTCGCAGGGCTCGGGCGAATAGGCCCAGTAGGCGCCCTTGTCCGTGGTCGACTTGGTCATGCCGCAGCGCTGCTCGGGCGGCGCGTCGCGCCAGAACAGCGACAGGATATCGGTGAGCGCCGAGGGATTGTTGGCGTAGTAGCTGTGCGCCAGCATGTCCTCGCCGATCGTCGTCATGTCGATCGAATCCACGTCCGCCAGGCGCAGGATGTCGTTGCCGCCCTGCCCGGCGCGCGGCGCGTCGCCATGCAGCTGGCGCGAGACGGCGAGTGCCCAGTCGCGATTGGAGGCGTAGAGCGTGATGCGCTGCGCGGTCGGCCGGATGGTCTTGACCATCTCGCCGAACAGGCCGGCGTCGAGGTCGGGCGCGGTGAACAGAACCTGGTCGAACGCCGGCGGCTTGTCCTTGTTGCGCAGGGCGAAGAGTTCCAGCGCGTCGGTCAGCGCGCGGTTGCCCATCGAATGGGCGATGAGGTGGATGCGCGTCGCGCCCGACTTCGCCACCACATCCTCCAGGAAGAGCGAGAGGCGGCGGCCGGACAGGTTCACCACGGCCGTGTCGGCGATGTAGCTCAGCACCGAGCCGCGCGACGGCCAGGAATAGAGGATCGGCAGGCCTTCGAAGTTCATGTCGTAGGCCATCTGCGCGGTGCGCATCGCGGCCTCGTTGAACGGCACGTTGAAGCCGTGGACGAAGACGAATGCCTCCTTGGCGGGTGTTTTCGCCATCTGCTCGCGCATCTGCGCGAACACCGCTTCATTTGCTGACGGCGTGACGCTGGCGAGGACGATATGGCGCTGCGGGTCTTCGCGGAAGTCGAAGCTCCAGATCGACGGCGCCTCGATCTGGCCCGGGCGATGGTCGAGCGGAATGGAGACGACCGCGGTGCCGAGTTCCAGCGCCGTGCCGCGCTGGCCGCCGTAGAACTCGCCCGGCAGTTCGCTGCCCGAACGGGCGCGGTCGGTCGCATAGTAGATCTTGACCTCCTTGTAGCCCTTGTCGGGATCGGAGGTGTCGCGCAGGCCGCCGGCGGCCTTGTCGGCGAAGTCCTGGCGATAATCCGCGAAGGCTTCGAGCGCATCGATCGCCTGGTCGGCCACGAGACCGTCGGGCGCGTTCTCGGCCAGCTTGTCGAGCTTCGCATAGGTCTCCGCCGCCACGGACGGATCGAGGCCGGCGGATTCGACGATGGCCAGCGCCCGGGCATAGGCATCGACCGCCGGGCCGGTCTCGCCGGCCTTCTCGAACTCGGCCCCCGCCTTCTCCCAGACCGGGATGAGTTCGGGTGCCTTGTCCTTCAGACGTTCGGCAAGCTTCGCGGCAAGCCGCGCCCAGGCTTCTCCCGCCTCCTTCGCTTGCCCGGCCTCGGAATGGACGACGGCGCGACGGCGCAGCAGGTCTTCCACGATGGCTGGATCAGTCTCCGCCGCCAGCGCGGCGTCGATGATGCCCAGCGCGGCCGCGGTGTCGCCCTTTGCGGTCGCCTCGGCGACACGGGCGTCCAGCATGATGTCGAGGGCAGCAGCCGGTGCCGCGCCCATCGCCAGGAGGACGGCACATGCCGCCGCGGCCAGACCGGATCTCATTCCAAGGCCTGGCACGCGCGCCAGAAACGCAGTCCACATGTCGTCGCTCCACCCGCCCGGTGCCGGCCGATCCCAACCTAGCGGGATCACAAGCCGATGACACGGGACAATTCATCGTCGCGATTGCGGAAACAATAGGGTCGAGCGCGGAAAAGGTCCCGCCCCGTCCAGGGCGGAATGGGGATTGCGGTTTTTTGAGACGAGAGTATCATATTGATATGATAGTCTCACATGGGACGATCACAGGTTGCCGGAGCAGCCGGGAGCGACGCTCAAAGTTCATACATCTCTGGTCTTACCAGATTGCGCCACTGTCGCGGTTGAGCACCCGGTTGCCGCGTCGATGTAATCGATTACAATGTTCAGTATGTGGACATCTCTAGGTCGGAAAACCGCAGAAAAGCGGGGAAGAGCGGGGCGGCAAAGAAAGCGCTTGACCGGGCCGAGGCATTGGTAATACCAGTTTAGGGGAATGTCCGGCCAGCGCGGCGTCTGCCGCGGAGAACTGATCGGTCATCTCAATCTGCTCGCCTCGGGAGGAGACCAGGGCGGGACGAGGCGGCGAAGAGCCGCCAACGGGAGCCGGCGCCGCGGACAGGCCGCGCACGGGCCCGATCGAGGCACGACAGGGAGGAAATGACATGCACAGGAAAGTGACCGGCCTTTTGGCCGGATTGGCCCTTACGCTTGCCGGCAGCGTTTCGTCGCTGCACGCGCAGGAACTGACGATCTTCTGGGCGGAGTGGGATCCGGCCAACTACCTGCAGGAACTCGTCAACGAGTACGAAAAGGAAACCGGCGTCAAAGTCACGGTCGAGACCACGCCGTGGCAGGATTTCCAGACGAAGGCCTTCACGGAATTCAACGCGAAGGGCTCGGCCTACGACATGGTCGTCGGCGACTCGCAGTGGATCGGCGCGGCGTCCGAGGCCGGCCACTATGTCGACCTGACCGAGTTCTTCAACAAGCACAAGCTCGGCGAGGTGATGGCCCCGGCGACGGTGAAATACTACGCAGAGTATCCGTCCAACTCGGGCAAATACTGGTCCATCCCGGCCGAGGGCGACGCGGTCGGCTGGTCCTATCGCAAGGACTGGTTCGAGGACCCCAAGGAGATGGAGGCGTTCAAGGCCAAATACGGCTACGACCTCGCTCCGCCGAAGACCTGGAAGGAACTGCGCGACATCGCCGAGTTCTTCCACCGTCCGGACGAGAAGCGCTACGGCGTCGCGATCTACACCGACAATTCCTATGACGGCCTCGTGATGGGCGTCGAGAACGCGATCTTCTCGTATGGCGGTGAACTCGGCGACTATGCGACCTACAAGGTCGACGGGATCATCAACTCGGACAAGAACGTCAAGGCGCTCGAGGCCTATCGCGAGCTCTACGGCTTCACGCCTCCGGGCTGGGCCAAGACCTTCTTCGTTGAGAACAACCAGGCGATCACCGAGAACCTGGCGGCGATGAGCATGAACTACTTCGCCTTCTTCCCGGCGCTGGTGAACGAGGCCTCGAACCCCAACGCCAAGGTCACGGGCTTCTTCGCGAATCCGGCGGGACCGGACGGCGACCAGTTCGCCGCGCTCGGCGGCCAGGGCATCTCCGTCGTCTCCTATTCCGAGAACAAGGAAGAGGCGATGAAGTTCCTGGAATGGTTCATCAAGGACGAGACCCAGAAGCGCTGGGCAGAGCTCGGCGGCTACACCGCGAGTGCCAAGGTGCTGGAATCGCCTGAATTCCAGAATGCGACGCCCTACAACAAGGCCTTCTACGAGACCATGTTCAAGGTGAAGGACTTCTGGGCGACGCCGGAATATGCGGAGCTGCTGATGCAGATGAACCAGCGCATCTATCCGTACATCACCGCCGGCCAGGGCACGGCCAAGGAAGCGCTCGACGCGCTGGCGGCCGACTGGAACGCCACGTTCAAGAAGCTACAACCGGATCAAGTGATCCCGACTTCGCCGGAGGGGGCGCGACCCGCCCCCTCCGTTTTCGTCTCTGACGCTCACCGAGGAGGTGGCCTTGGCCACGGCAGCATTGACCACGCTCGACCCCACATCGCGCGCCGCCTCCCGCGGCATGAGCGACCTTGCGATCCGCAATCTCTTCATCATTCCGACGATCGTCTTCCTGATCGTCTTCAACATCTTCCCGCTGCTCTATTCGCTCGGCTACTCGTTCACCGATTTCCGCGCGTCGGGCAGCGCCGCGGCCAACTTCGTCGGCTTGCAGAACTACCGCGAGCTGCTCAACGACCCGTACATCTGGGCGAACTTCTCGATCACGGCCAAATATGTGATCGTCTCGGTGGTGGGCCAGGTGATCGTCGGCTTCGGCACGGCGATGCTGCTCAACCGCGACATTCCTCTCAAGGGCCTGATCACGACGCTGCTGCTCCTGCCGATGATGCTGTCGATGGCGGTCGTCGGCCTGTTCTGGAAGCTGCTCTACGATCCGTCCTTCGGCATCATCAACTACGCGCTCGGGCTCGGCAATTTCGAATGGCTGGCCAATCCCGACATGGCGCTCTACGCGGTGGCGCTGACCGACATCTGGATGTGGTCGCCCTTCGTGATGCTCCTGTCGCTCGCCGGCCTCTCGGCGGTGCCGAAGCATCTCTACGAGGCGGCTGCGATCGACCGCGCCGGACCGATCTACACCTTCTTCCGCATCACGCTGCCGCTGGTCGCGCCGATCCTGATGATCGCGATCATCTTCCGCACGATGGAAGCGTTCAAGACCTTCGACCTGGCCTACATCCTGACCAGCCAGCCGACGACCGAAGTGATCTCGATCCGGCTCTACAAGATGGCCTTCCAGACCTGGGAAACGGGCCGCTCCTGCGCGCTCGCCTACATCATGCTCATCATGGTTCTGGCCATCACCAACATCTACGTCAAATACCTGAACAAGGTGAAGGAGCGCTGAGATGGCTGCTGTCCAGACCTCCACCGAAAAGGGCCTGAACCGGCTGGCGATCGTTGCGGTGCTCGTCGTGACGATGATCTTCCTGGCGCCGATCTACTGGATCGCCTCGACCGCCTTCAAGCCGCGCAACCTTGCCACGACGATCCCGCCGACCGTGATGTTCACGCCCGAGATCTCGCCCTTCGTCAAGCTGTTCACCAAGCGCTCGCAGCTGCGCGCGCCGCCCACCACCGAGGAATACGAAGCCGCGCCGTGGTGGGAGCGGCTGGTGTTCGACGGCGGCGAGAAGGTCGTGCGCTCCGGCCGGGGCGAAGTTCAGTGGTCCGGCTATCCGAGCCGGTTCATGAACTCGCTGATCATCGCCATCACCTCGACGGTGCTTGCGGTGGGGATGGGCACGCTCACCGCCTACGGCTTCTCCCGCTTCAAGGTGAAGGGCGAGGGCGACCTGCTGTTCTTCATCCTGTCGACGCGCATGCTGCCGCCGGTCGTCGTCGCGATCCCGATGTTCCTGATGTATCGGGCGGTTGGTCTCAACGACACCCATTGGGGTCTGATCATCCTCTACACCGCCTTCAACCTCTCCTTCTCGGTGTGGCTGATGAAAGGCTTCATCGACGAGATCCCGAAGGAATATGAGGAGGCAGCCCTCGTCGACGGCTACACGCGCATGGAGGCCTTCTTCAAGATCGTGCTGCCCGAGGCCGCCACCGGCATCGCCGCAACCGCCGTCTTCTGCTTCATCACGGCCTGGAACGAATATGCCTTCGCCCTGATCATGACCAACCGCCGCGCGCAGACCGCGCCGCCCTTCATCCCCAGCCAGGTCGGCTCTGGCCTGCCCGACTGGACCGTGATCGCGTCTGGCACCTTCCTGTTCCTGCTGCCGGTGGCGATCTTCACCTTCCTCCTGCGCAACCACCTGCTGCGCGGCATGAGCTTCGGGGCGATCCGCAAATGATCAAGTCGACGCAACTGCAACGTATCGCGGAAATCGTGATGGTGCTCGGCATCGTCTTCCTCTGCCAGCCCTGGGTGGAGTTCCTGCACCGCTACGGGCTGACCGTAATCATTGTCGGCCTGCTCACCTTCATGTTCACCGGCTGGTTCGGCAAGCCGGACAATGCCCAGGACGGCGTGTTCGACGTCTCGGATCATCACGAAGGCAAGTCATGACCCAGATCGAGCTTCGCGGCGTGCAGAAGTGGTTCGGCGACGTCCAGGTCGTCAAGGACATGAATCTCGCCATCGCCGACAACGAGTTCATCGTGCTTCTCGGCCAGTCCGGCTGCGGCAAGACGACGACGCTGCGCGCCATCGCCGGGCTGGAGACCATCGACGAGGGCGATATCCTCATCGACGGCAAGCCGGTGCAGCACATGAAGGCGTCGGACCGCGACATCGCGATGGTGTTCCAGTCCTTCTCGCTCTATCCGCACATGACGGTCTACGAGAACATCGCCTTCCCGCTCAGGGCCACCGGCATCGACAAGACGGGCATCGACCGTTCTGTGCGAGATCGCCAAGGTGCTGCGGATCACCGACCTGCTCGGCCGCAAGCCGTCGGCGCTGTCGGGCGGCGACATGCAGCGCGTGGCGATCGGGCGCGCGCTGGTGCGCCGGCCGAAGGCGATGCTGATGGACGAGCCGATCGGCGCGCTCGACGCCAAGCTGCGCGAGGAGATGCGGGCCGAGATCAAGCGTCTGCATCTCCAGCAGGGATCGACGACGATCTACGTCACCCACGATCAGGTCGAGGCCATGAGCCTCGCCGACCGCATCGTCATCATGCACGAGGGGGTGCTGCAGCAGATCGGCGCGCCCGAGGAGGTCTACGCCCACCCGGCCAACCTGTTCGTCGCCCAGTTCGTCGGCAGCCCGGTGATGAATGTCGCCCCGGTTACGGTGACGTCAAACGCCAAGGGGGCGACCGTGATGATGGGGGGAGAGGCGAACGGCTTCGCCTTCCCGAAGGAACTGGCGGGCAGGCTCAACGGACATGCGGACAAACCGGGCGCGCTGAAGCTTGGCATCCGGCCGGAGGGCGTGCTGGTCGAGCGGGAGGAGCGCCAGGGCTACCTGCCGGTCGAGGCACACATCATCGAGCCGCTCGGCGCTTACGACATCGTCGACCTGGCGGTGGGCTCGACCATGCTGCGGGCACGCACCCGCGCCGGCTTCGTGCCGAGGGCGGGCGAGAAGGTCTATGCCCGCATCGACCCGGCGCAGGCACACTTCTTCGACACGGACAGCGGCAAGAGCCTGGGGGTGAGGCTGTGAGCGCCTGCCGCCCCCTCCACCGCCTTCGGCGGTCCCGCTCCCCCGCTTCGCAGGGGAGGATCCAAGGCTGCGGCCGGCCGCGACGCAGATCCTCCCCCGTTTACGGGGGAGGGGAACCGCGAAGCGGTGGAGGGGGCGCAGGCGTAGACGCGACCGAAGGAACATTCTGATGGCCCATATCCGTCTCGACAACGTCACCAAGACCTTCGGCGCCCACACCGCGCTCAAGAACCTCAACCTCGAGATCGCCGACGGCGAGTTCTTCGTGCTGCTCGGCGAGACCGGCGCTGGCAAGACAACGACGCTGCGCATCATCGCCGGCCTCGAAAAGCCCACCGAGGGACGCGTTCTCATCGACGGCGTCGACGTGGCCGACTGGGGCGCGGCGGAGCGCGACGTGGCGCTGGTTCTGCAGCAATACTCGCTCTACCCGCGCTACACGGTGAAGCAGAACCTCGAATTCCCGCTGAAATCCAAGCTGCGGCGCGTGCCGGACAGCGAGATCGCCGAGCGGGTGGCCAAGGCGGCAAAGACGCTGCGGATCGAGCACCTGCTCCAGCGCAAGACCGACCGGCTGTCGGGCGGCGAGATGCAGCGCGTCTCGATCGGCCGCGCGATCGTGCGCAAGCCGCGCGTGTTCCTGATGGACGAGCCGCTGTCGGCGCTCGACGCCAAGCTGCGCGAGGCACTGCGCACCGAGCTCAAGAACATCCAGATGAATCTCGGCCAGACCTTCCTGTTCGTGACCCACGACCAGATCGAGGCGATGTCGATGGGCGACAAGATCGGCGTGCTGAACAACGGCGCGCTGGTGCAGGTGGGCACGCCGCAGGAGATCTACGCCAACCCGAAGAACACCTTCGTCGCCCGCTCGGTCGGCTCGCCGCCAATGAACCTGGTCAACGGCCGCCTCGTCGCGGGCCGCGCCGTGGTCGCGCCGGGGTTCGAACTGCCCGCGGGAGCCGCTGCCGCCGGCGCGGCGGACCGGCCGCTCACCTTCGGCATCCGCCCGGAGGACGTGCAGGTGGAACAGGGAGCGCCGGTGACGGCCAAGGTGCACGATGTCGAGAACCACGGCGTCGAGAAGATCCTGACGCTGCGCGTCGGCGACAACATGCTGCGCGCGACGGTTCCCGCCCGCACCAGCCTGTCGATCGAGGACGAGGTGCGGTTCGGCTGGAATCCGGACAAGCTGACGATCTTCGACCAGGCCAGCGGACTGAGCCTCAAGCACGCGAGCTGATCGAGCCTACTGCTCCGGGCCGGCCTCCGGCTCGGCAACCTCGGGCTTCGCTGTCTCTTCCTTCGCCGGCCGCGCACGGCGACGCGGCTCTGCCGCCTTCACCTGGACGATGCGCACGCGCTTCACGCGGCGCGGATCGGCGTCGAGCACGTGGAACTCGTATCCGGGCACGGCGCGGACGACCTCGCCACGCGCCGGGATGCGTCCGAGCGTCGAGAAGATCAGGCCGCCGATCGTGTCGACATAGTCGCCATGCTCGCCGGCGGTGAAGTCGCCGCCGACCTTCTCGGCGACCTCGTCGATCTCGGCCTTGGCATCTACCACGAAGACGCCGTCGCCGGTCTGGGTGATCAGCGGCTCGTCGTCATCGTCGTGCTCGTCCTCGATGTCGCCGACGACCATCTCGACAATGTCTTCCAGCGAAACGAGGCCATCGGTACCGCCATATTCGTCGATGACGAGGGCCATCTGGGTGCGGGTGGCCTGCATGCGCGCCATCAGGTCGGAGGCCAGCATCGAGGCCGGCACGAACAGCACCGATCGGGTCAGGCCGAGATCGCCGATCGGCCGCTTCAGGTCGACCTGGGCGAGGTCGAGCCCCGACGGATCGGCCTTGCGCGCGCCGCGACCCTTCTTCTGCCGCGCGGTGCGGGTGAGGTGGCCGACGACGTCGCGGATGTGGATCATGCCGCGCGGATCGTCCAGCGTCTCTGCATAGACCGGCATGCGCGAATGGCCGGATTCCTCGAAGAGCTCCATTACTTCGCCCAACGTCGTGCCGATCTCCACCGCCTCGATGTCGGTGCGCGGGATCATCACGTCCTCGACGCGGACCTCGCGCAGGCGCAGGATGTTGTTGAGCATCGCGCGCTCGGCGGGCGTGAAGGATGCGCCGTCGGGCGCCGCCTCTGACAGCGCGTCGGCAAGGTCCTCGCGCAGCGTGTTGCCGTTGCGGCCACGGAAGAAATGCAGAAGCCCGTCGAAGAGCGAGGTGCGCGGAGACGTCCGCGCGGGCGTATTTTGCGGGTCGCCCGAGGTGTCCGCCCCCGCCTGGTCGCGGGGCGAACCCGCTGGCGCAGAGCTATCCGAAGTGTCGTTCATCGTCATCGCTTCAATCAGGCTTCATCCGTTACCGCATAGGGGTCGGCGATGGCAAGCCTCGCAAGAATACGACGTTCCAGCGCTTCCATCTCTTCCGCCTCCTCGTCCGTCTCGTGGTCGTAGCCCAGAAGATGCAGCAGGCCGTGCACCACGAGATGGGTCAGATGGTGGTCGAAGGGCTTCGATTCCAGTGCCGATTCGGCGCGGACCGTCTCGGCGGCGAGCACGATGTCACCCAGCATCGGCGGCAGCGCATCGCCGGGCCGGACCGGAAAAGCAGGGAAAGACAGGACGTTGGTCGCCTTGTCCTTGCCGCGCCACTCGGCGTTGAGGGTGCGGATATGCGCGTCGTCGGTGAAAAGGATGCTGAGCTCGCTGCGGCTTCCTTTCGCGCCGAGTTCGGGCAGCGCGGCCGCTACGGCCCGATCGCCGAGCGCTGCGAGTTCGGCCTCGGCCGGCCACTCGCCGGCCTCTACCGAAAATTCGATCTCGACCACCGGGAGACCGGTGGCCGAAGATTTTGCGGAAGCGCGCGGCATGTTCGTCAGACGGCGCCCTTGTCGGCGCCGGCGCGGTCGTAGGCACGCACGATCTCGGCGACGAGCGGATGGCGCACCACGTCGGCATCGTTGAAGCGCACCGTGACGATGCCCGGCACGCCGTCGAGGATCTTCAACGCCTCGACGAGACCGGACTTGGTGTTGGCCGGCAGGTCGACCTGCGTCGGATCGCCCGTGACGATCATGCGCGCACCCTCGCCGAGGCGCGTCAGGAACATCTTCATCTGCATCGACGTCGTGTTCTGCGACTCGTCCAGGATGACGGCTGCGTGCGCCAGCGTGCGGCCGCGCATGAAGGCCAGCGGCGCGATCTCGATCACGCCGGCGGTGAGCGCCCGCTCCACCTTGTCCGACGGCATCATGTCGTAGAGCGCGTCGTAGAGGGGCCGCAGATAAGGGTCGACCTTCTCCTTCATGTCGCCGGGCAGGAATCCGAGCCGTTCGCCCGCCTCGACCGCGGGGCGCGACAGGATGATCCGCTCCACCATGCCGCGTTCGAGCAGCATGGCCGCGTGCGCCACCGCGAGATAGGTCTTGCCGGTGCCGGCCGGGCCGATGCCGAAGACAAGCTCCGAGCGCTCAAGCGCGCGCATATAGGCGTCCTGGTTGGGCGTGCGGGCGTAGATGGTGCGCTTGCGGGTCGAGATCTGCGCGGCGGCGAGCCGGCCCTTGCGCTCCAGCGTCGGAAGCGTCAGCTGGTCGTCGGCCGCGACCGCCATCCGGATCGCACCCTCGACGTCCGACGGGGCTATCTCCGAGCCCTTCTGCGCGCGCTCATAGAGATAGTCGAGCGCGCGGCGCGCCTGCTCGGCGGCCACGGTGGAGCCGCGCACCGAGAGCTGGTTGCCCTTGGAGCGCAGGTCGACGCCGAGCTTCTGCTCAATCAGGGCCAGATTCTGGTCGAACTGGCCGTAGATCGCGCTGGCGTGCTTGTTGTTGTCGAAAGTCAGGACGATGTGCGCCATGTCGGACGCCCCCGCGGGGGTAGTCTTCAGTTCAGCAGCGGCGTTCAAACATCTCTCCTTGTTGGGCGCCGGCCGCCGTCAGAGCGGCTCGGCATAAAGGGTAATCCCCGTCCCTGTGATTCGCACTGTGACAATGTCACCGATTCCGCCGGCCTTTTCATCAACAATCACCGGCTGGAGCCAGGGAGAACGACCGACGACCTGACCCGGTTCCTTGCCCTGCCGTTCGATGAGGATCTCGACCGGCTTGCCCTTCAGCGCGCCGACGAAATCGGCCTGGTGCTCGTTGAGCAAGGCCTGCAGCGCCTGGAGCCGCGCATCCTTGACCGCTTCCGGCACCTGGTCCGCCATGCCGGCGCCCGGCGTGCCGGCGCGCGGGGAATATTTGAACGAATAGGCCGCGACGTAGCGGACCTTGCGCACCAGATCGAGGGTCGCCTCGAAATCCTCGTCGGTCTCGCCCGGGAAGCCGACGATGAAGTCGCCCGACAGCGCGATGTCCGGCCGTGCCGCGCGGATCCGCTCGACCAGGGCCAGATAGTCGTCCGCCGTATGCCTGCGGTTCATCGCCTTCAGGATGCGGTCGGAGCCCGCCTGCACCGGCAGTTGCAGATAGGGCATCAGACTTGGCAGGTCGCGGTGGGCGGCTATGAGGCCCTCGTCCATGTCGCGCGGATGGCTGGTCGTATAGCGCAGGCGCGCGAGGCCGGGGATGTCCGCCAGCCGGCGCAGCAGCTCGCCGAGCCCCCAGGCGCGGCCGTCCGCCCCCTCGCCGTGCCAGGCGTTGACGTTCTGGCCGAGCAGCGTGACCTCGCGCACGCCCGACGCAGCAAGCCGCTCGGCCTCGGCGACGATCTGACCGACGGGGCGGGACACTTCGGCGCCGCGCGTATAGGGCACGACGCAGAAGGTGCAGAACTTGTCGCAGCCTTCCTGCACGGTGAGGAAGGCCGTCACGCCGCGGCTGCGGGTGGCCGCCGGCTTCGGCGCAGGCAGGTGGTCGAACTTGTCCTCGACCGCGTAGTCCGTCTCGACCACCTTCTCGCCCGCGCGGGCGCGGCGCACCGCGTCCGGCAGCCGGTGATAGGTCTGCGGCCCGATGACGAGGTCGACCAGCGGTGCGCGGCGGATGATCTCCGCGCCCTCCGCCTGGGCGACGCAGCCGGCGACGGCAATCGTCGTCTGCTGCCCCGCCGCCTTGCGCTGCGCCTTGATCTCCCGCAGCCGCCCGACGTCGGAATAGACCTTTTCCGCCGCTTTCTCGCGGATATGGCAGGTGTTGAGCAGGATCAGGTCCGCGTCGTCAGGGTTCTCGGTCGCGCTGTAGCCGTCGGCGGCAAGCGCATCGGCCATGCGCTGGCTGTCATAGACATTCATCTGGCAGCCGAACGTCTTGACGAAATAGCGCTTCGGGGCAGTCCCCGCCGCCACATCGCCCGCGCCGCGCGCTTCGAGGGTCATCATCTCTTCGTTCATGGGCGGGCTCATAACGCTTTTTGACGCCGAGCGACAGATGCCCTGGCGGGCAGGGCGCCGGATCAGCGTTTGCGGCTCGCCGGGTCTGGATTGGACAGCGCCGCCGACATCATGCGCCGCACCTCGTTTTCCGCAGCCGCCGCGACCTCCTTGCGGCGGCTGTCGGACGTGAACTCCAGCGGCGCGCCGAAATGCACTTCGACGTCCATCGCCCCCTCCCGCAGCAGGGCGCCGATATGCGGCGCTAGAACGCTGTCGCCGATCCAGGCGGCATGGATGCGATGTTGGCGACCCATGGGCATGCCGTGGAGCCGGGTGTAGGCGATGGCGACCGGCTGGATAAAGACGCGCTCGCCGCCATCATTCGACAGCGCCACCTTGGCAGCGCCGAACAGGGTCGACTTGAAAGGCAGGATCTGATTGCCGTCCCCTGTGGTGCCTTCGGCGAACAGCACCATCGGGTCGCCCTTGGCGATGCGCGAGCCGATCTCGTCCGCCTGGGCGCCCGACTTGCGACGCTGCTCGCGCTCGACGAAGACGCTGCGCTGGCATCTCGCCAGCAGCCCGAACACCGGCCATGTCGCCATCTCCGACTTGGCGATGAAATGCACGTCGGCGATCGAGCTGAGCACGACAATGTCGCTCCAGGACACGTGGTTCGCCGCGATCAGCAGCGGACGCTCGCGGGCGAGGCCGCCGTGGACATGGACGCGGATGCCGAGCAGCCTCAGCACGATGCGGTGCCACAGGCGCGGTGCCGGCTTCTCGTTCCAGCCGAAGCGCATGGCGAGTATCTGCCAGAGAATCAGCGGCGGAGTGACGACGACCGCGACAGCGAGGCCGAACACGAGGCGGAACCAGCCGATCATGCCCGAGTGCCCTCCACCTCGCCCGGGCCGCGCTAGCGGAGATCGCGGCGCATGACAAGCGCGCCGGTGGCCGGGGCGCCTGCATGCTCGTAATAGTTCCGGCGCCTGCCGACCTCGCGGAAGCCGAGGCGGCGGTAGAGCGCCAGCGCCGGCGCGTTGGTCTCGTCCACTTCGAGAAGGAGATGCGAGGCGCGGTCGGCGTGGAGCTGGCGCAGCACCGCCTCCATCAGCTCACGGCCTAGGCCCTCGCGGCGGTGCGCACGCGCAACCGCGACGGTCAGGATCTCGGCTTCGTCGGCGGCGCGCCGCGCCAGCACGAAGCCGGCAGGGTCCGCCTTGCGGCCGACCTCGCGCACGATAAAGCCGAACACTGTCGCCTGGTCGATCAGGTCGGCGAACTCGCCAGGAGACCAGGGGCGGGTGAAATCCTCCTTGTGCAGCTTCGCCACCGACGGCGCATCGTCGCGCAGCAGGCGTTCGACCATGTATTCGCGGCGGCGGGAGACGAAGGGCAGGCGCATCAGGTCGCCCTCCGCGGCAACGCGAAGCCGTCCTGCGGACGCGCATCGGGCCCGCGCAGATAGAGCGGCTTCGGCGGCGAATTGAAGGTCCGGCCGGCGGCGGCAAGGCGGGCATAGACGGCGATATCGGCGGTCGCCGCGCCGCCCGCAAGCTCATATCGCGCCGGGTCAGCGCCGGCCGCGATGACCGCCGCGCCGGAGCCGGCGAGGACGGGACGCTCGCCGTCGAGCAGGGCTGAGGCTTGATCCACCGGGACGATGCTCGGGCCATGCGTGATCGAGCCGTCCGCCGCATGGTCCTCGACATAGATTTCGTCCCGCTTGGCGTCGATCGATGCGACGATGCGGCAACCCGGGAAAGTGTCGCGCGCTTCCTCGGCGATGGCCGAGAGCGTGGTGATGCCATGGGCCGGCACCCTCAGCCCCAGCGCCAGCCCGCGCGCGGCGGCGACGCCGACCCGGATGCCCGTGAACGAGCCAGGACCGATCGAGACGGCGACGGCGCCGAGATCCGCATGGATCTTCCCGGCAGCTGCGAGTGCCTCCGCGATCACATCCATCAGCCGCTCGGCATGGCCCTTGCCGATATCCTCGACCGCGCGGCCGAGCTCGCGACCCGCCGCGGCGTCGAAGACGCAGGCGGCGCAGAGGGACGAGGCGGTGTCGATGGCGAGGAGGATCATGATTGCCACATGTTGCAGGCAACGCGCCCTGTGGCGCCCCCCTCTGTCCTGCCGGACATCTCCCCCACAAGGGGGAGATTGGCAATTCCGCCGCCACTGCCTCTCCCGCAACGCCGAAAATTGGCGAAGGTCGCCGCGACAGCCAATCTCCCCCCTTGTGGGGGAGATGTCCGGCAGGACAGAGGGGGGCGCGAAGGAACGCCATCATAGCTCTTGGTTCGAGAAGCATCCCCTCTCGAACTCTACTCCGACGACATTGTCCAGCCGTTAAGCCGACTTCTGCCGCGCCTTCAGCTCCAGCCGCCGCGCATGCAGCACCGGCTCGGTATAGCCGTTTGGCTGGGCAAGGCCCTTGAAGACCAGGTCGCTGGCGGCCTGGAAGGCGATGGAGCCCGCGAAATCCGGCGCCATCGGCCGGTAGAGCGGGTCGCCGGCGTTCTGGCGATCGACCACGCCGGCCATGCGCTTCATCGTCTCGGTCACCTGGTCCTCGGTAAGACCTTGTGATGCAGCCAGTTGGCGATGTGCTGCGAGGAGATACGCAGCGTCGCGCGGTCCTCCATCAGGCCGACGTCGTTGATATCAGGCACCTTTGAGCAGCCGACGCCCTGGTCGATCCAGCGCACGACATAGCCGAGGATGCCCTGGGCATTGTTGTCGAGCTCGCGCTGGATCTCCTCGGGCGTCCAGTTGGGGCGGATCGCCACCGGCACGGAGAGGATGTCGTCCAGCTTGGCGCGCGGGCGGCTCTTCAGCTTCTCCTGCACCGCCTTGACGTCGACCTTGTGGTAGTGCGTCGCATGCAGCGTCGCCGCGGTCGGCGACGGCACCCAGGCGGTGTTGGCGCCGGCCTTCGGATGCGCGATCTTCTGCTCCAGCATCGCCGCCATCATGTCCGGCATCGCCCACATGCCCTTGCCGATCTGCGCCCGGCCCTGCAGGCCGCAGGCCAGCCCGATGTCGACGTTCCAGTTCTCGTAGGCCTGGATCCAGGGGGCGGCCTTCATGTCGCCCTTGCGGATCATCGGGCCGGCTTCCATCGAGGTGTGCATCTCGTCGCCGGTGCGGTCGAGGAAGCCGGTGTTGATGAACACCACCCGCTCCTTCGCGGCGCGGATCGCCTCCTTGAGGTTCACCGTGGTGCGGCGCTCCTCGTCCATGATGCCCATCTTGATCGTGTTGCGGGCCATGCCCAGCGCATCCTCGACGCGGGCGAAGATCTCGGAGGCGAAGGCGACCTCGTCGGGGCCGTGCATCTTGGGCTTCACGACGTACATGGAGCCCGCGCGGGAATTCTTCCGGCGCCCATTGGGACCGATGTCATGCAGTGCGATCGCGGCGGTGACGAAGGCATCCATGATGCCTTCCGGCACTTCCGAGCCGTCCTTCAGCAGGATCGCCGGATTGGTCATCAGGTGCCCGACATTGCGCACCAGCATCAGCGAGCGGCACTTGAGCTCGAACGCGGTGCCGTCCGGCGCGATATAGTCGAGATCGGGATTGAGCTTGCGGGTGAAGGTCTTGCCGCTCTTGGCCACCTCTTCGGTGAGATCGCCCTTCATTAGGCCGAGCCAGTTGCGGTAGACGACCACCTTGTCCTCGGCGTCGACGGCGGCGACCGAATCCTCGCAGTCCATGATCGTGGTTATGGCCGATTCCAGCCAGACATCGGAAATGTTGGCGGGATCGTCCTTGCCGATCGCCGAGGTGGCGTCGATCAGCACCTCGACCAGCAGGTTGTTCTTGCGCAGCAGGAACTGCGAGGGCGCCGACGGCGAGCCGAGATAGCCGGCCAGCTGGGCGCCGTCGACCAGCCCGGTCATGCGGCCGTCGGTGAGCGTCACGGCGAGGCGACCCATGGCCACGTCGAACGACTTGACGTCCGTCCAGGACGCACCGTCGAGCGGCGCGCTTTCGTCAAGGAAACCTCGCGCCCAGGCGATGACCTTGGCGCCGCGCACCGGATTGTAGCCCTTGCCCTTCTCCGCGCCGTCCGTCTCGGGGATCGCGTCGGTGCCGTAGAGCGCGTCGTAGAGCGAGCCCCAGCGGGCGTTGGCGGCGTTCAGCGCATAGCGCGCATTCATGACCGGCACGACGAGCTGCGGGCCGGCGATGGTCGCGATCTCGGGATCGACATTCGCCGTGGCGACCGAGAAATCCGCGCCTTCGGGCAGCAGGTAGCCGATGTCGGACAGGAAGGCCTTGTAGGCAGCGAGATCGGTCGGCGCGCCATTGTCGCGGTGCCAGGCGTCGATCTTGGCCTGCAGCTCGTCGCGGCGGGCAAGCAGAGCCCGGTTCTTCGGCGCGAGGTCGTGAACGATGGCTGAAAAGTCGGCCCAGAATTTCGCCGCATCGATACCGGTGCCGGGCAGCGCCTCGTTGGCTACGAAGTCATGCAGCTCACGCGCGATCTTCAATCCGTCGATGTCGATGCGGTCGGTCATGCACGTTCTCCCATTTTCGTCGCGCCCGCTTCAACACGCGGGCGCGAAGGGCGTCAAGCTGTCCAAACCGCCAAACACTCTTCAGGAAAGCAAATCACTCAGCGATCCGGGGCCTGCCCGCGGCCGTCGCGGTCAGGATCGCCTCGATGAAGGTGCGCTGGCCCTCGACGGTGGCGGTGCGGATGTCGCGCAGGAGCTCGACATTGGCGTCTGCCGCGCCCGCCTCCCGGGCGCGCTCCGCCGCCACAGCGCGTATCTCGGTTTCCGCCAGTTCCATCGCGGCCGCCTCGTTCGGGAAATCCCTGATCGTGTCGCCGGCGGCGACCCGGAACAGCCCTTCCTTCGGCTGGCTGATGCGCGCCTCGACCGAGACGCGCACCTGGCCGACCACGGCGCCGAGCGCATTGGCAACGTCGGTGTCCTCCGGCACAACGCAGTCGTTGCCGACCAGTGGCGGCAGGCCCGCATAGTGCAGCGGGGCGGAGGCGCCGAGGCCGATCACCGGCCGGTCGAGCGAGACGGCAAGCCGCGCAATGCCATGGTCGCCGTCGACGGCGCGCTGCACCAGCGCATGCGCCACGGTCGCAGCACCGTCGAGCCCGTCCTCGGCAAACGCCGTCTCCAGGATCACCTCGGCCGAGCGGCGGCTCAGCGCGTCGAGCACGCGGCGCGAGATCTCCTCGGGCGTCGCCGCGATCGGCTGGCCGCGGCCGTCGCGGCGGCGCGCGAACAGCTCCGCCGCCATCCGGCCCGTCGCCGTATTCCAGTTGCGCTGCAGTCCCAGCGTGTGGGCCGCGTCCGACGGCGTGAAGCCAGAGACATGGACAAGTCCGCGCGCGACGAGCCGGTTGAGCGTCGCCGCCTGCGCAGTGGACGCCAGAACCCGGTCGAGCGGCTGCGGCACGTCGGTCAGCGTGTCGTAGAGCTTCTGCTCGGGCGCGGTCAGGCCGGCCGCCAGCCGGTCCGGCACGCCGGTGCGAAGGGCGAAGCGGCCGTCCATGCGGCCGGGATTGGGCGCGCGCAGCTGACGTTCGAGATGCTCCCTCACAACCGCCTCGTGCCTCACGCCGGCCAGCGCCAGCGGCACCAGCCGCCGCGGGCCGAGCTGGATGCGCGGCGCAAGCCCGCCATCCTCCAGCGAGACCTCCGAATCGCCGCCGAGGCCGAAGGTGCGCATCGCCACCGCTTCCACCATTGTGCGGAAGCCGCCGACCGTGGCGCCTTCCGGGTCGAGGCGCGGCCGCCCGCGGTCGAGCACAGCGACGTCCGTGGTGGTGCCGCCGATGTCGGACACCATGGCATCGTCGAGCCCGGTCATGTGGCGCGCGCCGACGAGGCTCGCCGCGGGGCCGGACAGAATGGTCTCGATCGGCCTGGCGCGGGCGAACGCCGCGGACACCAGCGCGCCGTCACCGCGCACCACCATCAGCGGCGCGTCGATGCCGCGCTGCGCAAGAAAGCCTTCGGTCGCCGCCACCAGCCGGTCGATCATCGAGATCAGCCGGGCGTTGAGCAGCGTGGTGAGCGCTCGGCGCGGGCCGCCGAGCTTCGAGCTGAGTTCGTGGCTGGCCGTGACCGGCAGGCCGGTAGCCTTGCGGATCATGTCCCGCGCGGCGTTCTCGTGCGCGGGATTGCGCGTGGCGAAATAGGCGCAGACCGCGAAGCCCGAAACCGAGCCGCCGAGCGCCGGAAGCGCCTCCTCCAGCGCGGACAGGTCGAGCGGCTGGGCGTTACCGTGGACGTCGTGGCCGCCGGGGCAGAAGACGACCGGATCGGAGCCAAGTGCTGCCTTGAGCCCGTCGCGCTCGAGGTCCGCCGCCGAGAAGCCGACCATCACCAGTGCGACGCGACCGCCCTGCCCCTCCACCAGCGCGTTGGTCGCCAGCGTGGTCGACATGGAGACGAGCTTGATCGAGGGCGGCGCGACCGCCGCCTTGTCGAGCACCGCATCCACCGCGCCGGATATGCCCTCGGCGAGGTCGTGCCGGGTGGTCAGCGACTTCGCCTTGGCGACGACGCCGCGTTCCTCCGCCCAGAGCACGGCGTCGGTATAGGTGCCGCCGGTGTCGATGCCGAGGAAGATCGGCAAAGCGTTTCGGTCGGTCGTCATCGAGGCTCGCAAACTGAAAAGGGCGCGGATGTCTCCGCGCCCCTTACTTCATCTCGCGAAGCCACGAAAGCTCGGCCTACGGGACCAGATCGATTTCCTCGGTCTCGCCGCCGGTGCAGGTGTAGCAGCAGTTCTCGCAATCCTCGGAATTGTCCGGCCCCACGCCCCAGTAGGTCCCCTTGTCGCCCGAGATCCAGGCGCCGTAGCAGATCGTTTCGCCCTCCTCGCAGGAAAGCGGCATCGTCTTCGTCTCGCCGTCGTCGAGATAATAGACCTGGTTGTTACCGGGCCAGACATGATCGCGATCCTGGCTGTAGAGTTCGACCTCCAGCGCGTTGGGATGCGAATTCTTCATGACGAAAGTCACGTCGCTCGCCAGCGAGAAGGACGACGCCGCGAGCACGGCCGTCGTGGCGAATGCGGCAGCCGCCAGGCTGCGCATGAAAAGGCTGTTCATGGAAAAAGTCCCCGAAAGAAACGCGGCACCCCTCGCCGCGCGACGCCTACATTTGCACGCCGCACGCCCGCCGGGAAGCCGCCCGCAGCAGGCGCCGGCGGATTATTTTCCGCCGGCTTTCGTGCCGCAATAGGGGTTCTGGCGCAGGACCCGCGCGAGGTGGGCTGCGTTCGCGGCGGCCGTCTCCAGAGTTTGCTTCACAGGCTCCGGGGTGGTGTCGAGGTCGACATAGTCGGCATCGCCCATGGCCTCGCCGACCCAGTAGACGCCCGCATTGGCCGGGATCGTGAAACCAACGTCGTTCAGCGCCTGGAACATCGCCGCGTGGCAGTGATGCGCCCCGTCCTCGTTGCCGACCACGGCGACGATCGCGACCTTGCCGGCGGGCGGCATGCGGCCCGCCTCGTCGGTCTCGGACAGGAAGGCATCCATGCGCTCGACCACCCGCTTGGCGATGCTTGAGGGCTGGCCGAGCCAGATCGGCGCACCGAGGACAAAGATATCCGCCTCGAGCACGCGCTCGCGCAGCTTCGGCCATTCGTCGCCCTTGCCCTCATCGGACGAGACGCCAGGCCTGATGTCGTAATCAGCGGCGCGCTCGACGGAGCCGGTCACCCCGTAGGCCGCGAGCGTAGCGAACAGGTCTGCGATCATCCTGTCCGTGGAACTCTTCGCGGACGCGCCCGAAGCCTTCAGCGAGCAGTTGAGCGCGAACGCAGTGAGCGGCACATGATCATCGCTCGCCATTGCCTAGTGAGCCCGCTGCTCGGCATTGCGCTTGCGGGTTGCGGCGGCCTTCTTCGCGCTCGCCGACCGGTCCGCGGCCGAGCGCGAGGCAGCGGCCTTGCCGCCCTTCTCGCCGCCCTTGTGCGCGGCCGGGTTGCCGGTGTGCTTGCCGCGGCCGGACCCGGATTTCTTGCCGCCGCCGTCATCCTTGTTGACCGTGGCCCAGGCACGTCGCTCCGCTTCCTTCTCGGACACGCCTCTCTTCTCGTAGCCCTCGGCGATGTGATCCGCCTTGCGCTCCTGCTTGTCGGTATATTTGGACTTGTCACCTCTCGGCATCTTCGCCTCCGGTCTCGTCTTCGGGTGGGAATTTCGGCAGGGTCTCGCCCGCCGCGTCCGGCTCGTTCTCCGGATCGTCACGCGCCGGCAGATAGCCACGCGGTCGGTTCTCTGGCGGGCCTTCCCAACGGGGCTTCTGGTCGCTCGTGCCGGCAGGTCCGCTGTTTCGGTCGGTCATGATGGCCTCCTTCAGCTTGTGATGAAGGCTAATCCCATGTCGGCAAGGAAGTTCCGCCTGCGGGGTCGATTTGCGGAACAAACGCCCGCCGCACCGGTTGCGCTATTGATCGCCGCGGACAGCGGCCGAACGGAAGGAGGCCGGCAATGGAGTGGATCATGAACTGGTGGTGGGCCACCGTGCTCGGCCCGATCGTGCTCGGATGCGTCATCGCTTACGCCCTGCTCACCCGCAGACGGCTGAGCCCGAACGAGAAGGCCGCGCAGACCCGGCAGATCCACCGGGCCTATCGCCACGAACCGGAATGACGCCAGGGCGTCGAACGGTGCGATGTAAGAGGCCGAGAACGGCCGCTAGACGTCCAGGTTGGCGACACTCAGCGCGTTGTCCTGGATGAACTCGCGGCGCGGCTCGACATCGTCGCCCATCAGCCGGGCGAAGAGCGAGTCGGCGTCGTTGGCTTCCGTCACCTTCACCTGCAGCAGCGAGCGGACGTTCGGGTCGAGCGTCGTTTCCCAGAGCTGCTCGGCGTTCATCTCGCCCAGGCCCTTGTAGCGCTGCATGGTGAGGCCCTTGCGGCCCGCCGCGAACACGGCATCGAGCAGCGCCACCGGCCCGGTGATGGTCTCATTGACGTCCTTGCGGCGCAACACCGGCGGGGTGCCGTAGACCTCGCCGAGGCGCTGCGCGTAGCGGTCGAGCGCACGGGCGTCGGCCGAGTTGAGCAGCCCCATGTCGAGATGCGCATATTCGCGAACGCCGCGCACCATGCGCTCGAAGATGAAGCCGCCGGCGCCCTCGTTGGACGTGCTGGTGCGGCCTTCCCAGCCGCGCTCGGTGTCCTCGGCGATCAGGTCGAGGCGCGCGGCGATCTTGGCCGCCATCTCGAGCGCGCGGGCCGGGTCGCCCGCGATCTCGGCGTTCAGCCCGCCTGCGATCGCGGCCTGTTCGACCACGGCGCGGTTGTAGCGGGTATGCAGGCCGTTGATCAGGCCGCGCACGGCAAGCGCATCGCCGATTGCGGCGCGCAGGTCCTGCCCGGCCCGCACCTCGCCACCTCCGACCGTCAGGGTCGCCTCGTCCAGTCCGGACTCGATCAGGAACTCCTCATAGGCTGTCTCGTCCTTGAGGTATTGCGAGCTCTTGCCGCGCGAGACTTTGTAGAGCGGCGGCTGGGCGATGTAGAGATGGCCGCGCTCGATCAGTTCCGGCATCTGGCGGAAGAAGAAGGTCAAGAGCAGCGTGCGGATGTGGGCGCCGTCGACGTCGGCGTCCGTCATGATGATGATCTTGTGGTAGCGCAGCTTGTCGGCGTTGAACTCGTCCTTGCCGATGCCGGTGCCGAGCGCGGTGATCAGCGTGCCGATCATGTCCGACGACAGCATGCGGTCGAAACGGGCGCGCTCGACATTCAGGATCTTGCCGCGCAGCGGCAGGATCGCCTGGTTCTGGCGCGAGCGCCCGCCCTTGGCCGAACCACCTGCCGAGGTCACCCTCGACGATGAAGATTTCGGACTTGGCCGGATCGCGTTCCTGGCAGTCGGCGAGCTTGCCGGGCAGCGAGGTGATGTCCAGCACGCCCTTGCGGCGGGTGAGTTCGCGCGCCTTGCGCGCCGCCTCGCGGGCGGCGGCGGCCTCGACGACCTTGGCGACCAGAACCTTGGCCTCCGCGGGATGCTCCTCGAACCAGGTGCCAAGCGCCTCGTTGACGAGGCCCTCGACCACCGGGCGCACCTCGGAGGAGACCAATTTGTCCTTGGTCTGCGAGGAGAACTTGGGATCGGGCACCTTGACCGACAGCACGGCCGTCAGGCCCTCGCGGCAGTCGTCGCCGGTGAGCGAGACCTTCTCCTTCTTGGAGATGCCGGACGTGTCGGCATAGCCGGTCACCTGGCGCGTCAGCGCGCCGCGGAAGCCGGCGAGATGGGTGCCGCCGTCGCGCTGCGGGATGTTGTTGGTGAAGGCGAGCACGTTCTCGTGGTACGAGTCGTTCCACCACATCGCGACCTCGACCGTGATGCCGTCGCGCTCGGCGCGGATGGCGATCGGTGCGCCGATCAGCGGCTTCTTGGCCCGGTCGAGATATTTCACGAACTCCTCGAGCCCGCCCTCGTAGTGCAGTTCCTGAACCTTCACGTCGGCATGGCGCGCATCGGTCAGCACGATGCGCACGCCTGAATTGAGGAAGGCGAGCTCGCGCAGCCGGTGTTCCAGCGTGTTGTAGTCGAACTCGACCATGGTGAAGGTCTCGCTCGACGGCATGAACGTCACCTCGGTGCCGCTGCGGCCCTCGTTCGTGCCGGACACCTTGCGCGCCTCATAGCTGCCCGTCACGGCCAGCGGTCCGTCGGCGTTGCCGTGGGTGAAGCTCATCTCGTGGACCTTGCCGTCGCGGCGGATCTTGAGCTTCAGCCAGATCGAGAGCGCGTTGACGACGGACACGCCGACGCCGTGCAGGCCGCCCGAGACCTTGTAGGAATTCTGGTCGAACTTTCCGCCGGCGTGGAGCTGCGTCATGATGACTTCCGCCGCCGACACGCCTTCCGAAGAGTGGATGTCGGTGGGGATGCCGCGGCCGTTGTCGGTGACGGTGCAGGAACCGTCCGGGTTGAGCGTCACGGTCACCAGGTCGGCATGGCCGGCCAGCGCCTCGTCGATCGCGTTGTCGACGACCTCATAGACCATGTGGTGCAGGCCCGAGCCGTCGTCGGTGTCGCCGATATACATGCCGGGACGCTTGCGGACGGCGTCCAGCCCCTTGAGAACCTTGATGGAATCGGCGCCGTACTCGGCCGGTTCGTTTCCGGGCGCGGCAGCAGCCGGATTCTCGGTGTTATCGCTCATGCAGTGCTTTTTCTCCAGCGCGCCGGACAGGCGCTCGGATCACGCCGAATCAGGCGTCAAACCCTGCCTAGATATAGGCGCTTGATGGGGTCTTTCCAAGTTTGCAGGCCCCGATAGGGCGGCTGAAAGCCGAGCTATCCCCGCTAAATCCCGTCGGGGATGGCCTTGGCAGGCCGGCGGGGCGGAACCGGGAGCCGCTCTCCGCGTTTGGACACCCGGCAACTTCCGTTCCGGCATCGTGACAAAGACAAAACTGCATCTATAGATATTCAAAACCCGCCCGTTCTTTCCCGAGATCTCTCTACGATGCCCAATACGATATTTCCGGCCGCCGGCGGCGTTTCCCCCAAGGGCGCCGGCTCCGGCGAGATGCTCGGTCTGATCAACAGCTTCGACTGGGAAGGAACGGCTGTAGGCCCGATACGGGACTGGCCCGAGTGTCTCCGCGCCGCGGTCAGGATCATGCTGTCCTCGCCGGTTCCCATGGTCATGCTGATGGGTGAGACCGGCGTTCTGGTCTACAATGACGGCTATGCCGTGTTTGCCGGCCGGCGGCATCCGGAAATATTGGGCAAGGACGTTGCGCTCGCCTGGCCCGAGATCGCTGAATTCAATCTTGAGATCCTGAAACGGGTCCTTTCCGGCGAGACCGTCTCCTTTACCGATCAGAAAATGACCCTGGATCGAACCGGCGTCTTCGAAGATCTATGGCTTGATCTGAACTACAGCCCAGTGCTCGACGAACGCGGCGTGCCGATCGCAGAACTGGTGATCGTCAGCGAGATGACGAAACGCGTGCTGGCGGAGCGGGCGCTGGCGCGGAGCGAGGAGCGTCTGTCGCTGGCGTTGGATGCATCGGGCATCGTCGGCGTGTTCGACTGGGACCTGATCGCCGACCGCGTCACTGCCGACGAGCGTTTCGGCGCGATGTTCGGGATCGATGCGACGGTTGCGCAAAGCGGCGCCCCGATCGAAGTCTACCTTGACAGCGTTCATGTCGGCGACCGTCAGCTGCTGACGGAGGCGATCAACTATTCCATCGCCGAACGAGCCCCTTTCCGGGCCGAGTATCGGCTGAACGGTGGATCCCAGGAGGAACGCTGGGTGCTCGCGACAGGTCGGGTGATCGTCGATTCAGACGGCACACCCACGCGGCTTGCAGGTGTCGCGGTCGACATCACCGCTCAGAAGATGGTGGCCGAGCAACTGGCCCAGAGCGAGGCGAAGTTCCGTGCGATCGCCGACTCGATGCCGCAGATGGTGTGGTCTACGCTGCCGGACGGATACCACGACTACTACAATGCCCGCTGGTACGAATATACCGGCATGCCGGACGGCTCGACGGACGGCGAAGGCTGGAACGGGATGTTCCACCCCGACGACCAGGAACGCGCCTGGGCGGCATGGCGGCATTCGCTTGCGACCGGCGAGCCGTATCAGATCGAGTATCGCCTGAGGCACCACAGCGGCGAATACCGGTGGACGCTTGGCAGGGCGATGCCCATCCGCGACAATGACGGGCGGATCGTCCGATGGTTCGGCACCTGCACGGACATCCATGAGACCAAGCTGGCGGCTGAAGAGCGCGAGATCGTCGCGCAGGAACTCAGCCACCGGATCAAGAACATCTTCTCGGTGTTGAGTGGAATCGTCTCGCTTTCGGCACGCACCTATCCAGAGCTGGCGCCGCTGGCCAGCACACTGCGGGCACGCATCTCGGCGCTCGGCGTGGCGCATGATTTCGTGCGCCCTCATTCGATCGCCTCCCGGCCTGCGGGGATCGAGATGACCGTGAAGGGGCTCATCACGACATTGCTGAAGCCATATCGCGACGAAGGAGATGACCGGCTGTCCATCTCCGGAGACGACGCGCATATCGACGAGCGCTCCGCCACTCCGATTTCGCTGTTGCTGCACGAGCTTGCCACCAACGCCGCAAAATACGGCGCACTCGCGCAGAAAGGCGGACGGGTCATCGTCAACCTCGAGACCGACTCCGACAACCTTTACATCGACTGGAAGGAAAGCGGATCGACCACGACGGCTCCGCCTCAACAGGAGGGCTTTGGCACCCGCCTGATGTCCTTGTCGGTGGAAGGTCAGCTATCGGGCCGACTGGAGCGGGTGTGGGAAGAGGACGGCCTGCGCGTGCGTGCCACCATACCGGCCCGGGCGCTCCGCCGCTCCGCGTAGGGAGCGCAGGTCAGCCCGCGAGCCTGCTGGGCTCCGCATCAAAGAGCTTCATGCTCGCCGGCGGCTTTGCCTCTTGGCGCTGCCGGTGCGCAATCGCAAAACTCACTGCCTGGCGCATCTCATCGTCATTGACGGGCTTTGGAATCACACCGAGCGTCCCCGGGATTCCGTCGCCGAGCTGCGCCGGATTCGCGGTGACGAACAGCACCGTCACCCCATGCCTCTCGGCAAGCATGCGTCCGATCGCCGGACCGGTCGGCCCGTCGCGCAGATTGAGGTCGACCAACGCAACTTCGGCTTCACCCGCAAGTTCCTCGGCCTTGCGGCTGTCGGCCGCAATGCCGATCGGCCGATGGCCCATCTGAGAAACCACGTGTTCTATCTCGATAGCGACGAAGATCTCGTCTTCAACCACAAGTATCCTGCACGACATTCCAGACTTCCGCTTGCGAACCTCTTTTGCCCTTCTCCGGGATACTCAAACTTCCGATGACAGATAAAGTTGCACTCACACCCTTTTATCACGCCGAACCGCACGCTGGAACGCAATTAAGTCGACTTTTCCAGGGTTTCTGTCGCGTGACGACTATGTGCCACACGACCAGGCGTCGAGTGAAGTTGGCGGCATGTCGCACATCACCTATCTAGAGGACGAAACGGATCGAAAGCGATGGACGCAACGCCCGCCCCCTTCGTGCCGCCCGCGCCGAAACCGCGGACCTCGCCGCCGTCGACGCTGGAAATGATGCGGATCGTCTACCGCAACCCGCTCGAACTGTGGGGCGAGCCGTCCTATAACCAGCCTTGGATCTCGGTCTCGGGCTTCGGCGGGCCACTGGTCGTCGCCAACGACCCCGGGCTGATCCGGCATATCCTCGTCGACAACGTCAAGAACTATCGCATGTCGACCGTACGGCAGAAGGTGCTGCGGCCGATCCTGCGCGATGGCCTGCTGACCGCCGAGGGCGACACCTGGAAGCGCTCGCGCAAGGCGATGGCGCCGGTGTTCACGCCGCGCCACATCTTCGGCTTCGCGCAGCCGATGCTGAAGCGCGCCCAAGACTTCGCCGACCGCTACGTGTCGGGCACGACGGTCGACCTGGCGCGCGACATGACGACGCTGACCTACGACATCTTGGCCGAGACGCTGTTTTCCGGCGAGATCGCAGCGCCTCCCGGCACGTTCGAAGCCCAGATCGACCGCCTGTTCGAAACGATGGGCCGCGTCGACCCGCTCGACCTGCTCAGGGCGCCGGACTGGCTGCCGCGCATCACGCGCCTCCGCGGACGCAAGACGATGGCGTATTTTCGCGGCATCGTGGCCGACACGATCGCCCTGCGCGAGGAGCACCTGGCAAAGGATCCCGGTAGCGCGCCGCAGGACTTCCTGACCCTGCTGCTGAGGGCGGAAGGGCCGGACGGGCTGACGCGCGGCGAGGTGGAAGACAACATCATCACCTTCATCGGCGCCGGCCACGAGACCACCGCCCGCGCGCTCGGCTGGACGGTCTACTGCCTGGCGGAATCGCCATGGGAGCGGGAGAAGATCGAGGAAGAGATCGCGTCCGTCCTCGCCCGCGAGCCGGATCCGGTGAAATGGCTCGACGCCATGCCGCTGACACGGGCGGCTTTCGAGGAAGCGATGCGGCTCTATCCGCCCGCGCCGTCGATCAACCGCGAGCCGGTGGAAGAAGACCGCTATGGCGACCTGATCCTGCGCAAGGGCGCGACCGTGCTCGTCATGCCCTGGACGGTGCACCGTCACCGCAAGCTCTGGGACAAGCCCGACGCCTTCATGCCGTCGCGCTTCCACCCCGGCCGGCGCGACGCGATCGACCGCTATCAATACCTCCCCTTCGGCGCCGGCCCGCGCATCTGCATCGGCGCCAGCTTTGCCATGCAGGAAGCCGTCATCGCGCTCGCCGTTCTCCTCTCGCGCTTCCGCTTCGACACGGTGGCGGAGACGAGGCCGTGGCCGGTGCAGAAGCTGACCACACAGCCCGAAGGCGGCCTGCCGATGAAGGTGACAGCGCGCGCATAGCTAGGCGGTTTGATTTCTTTGGAAAGAAGAGCTATATTTTCTTTCAGAAGAAAGGTTCGAGCTGTGTCGACCGCGCTTAAACGGGATATTTCGCCGGATACATCCACGGTTGCCGCCAAGGCCGTGACACGAGCCGCCGATCTGCTCGATGTTTCGGGCAGGGATCTCGCCGCGATCATTGGCGTGTCGGAGGCAAGCCTGTCGCGGATGAAACGCGGCGACGCCAGCTTCCGCCTCTCCGGCAAGCCCTACGAGCTGGCGCTGCTGTTCATCAGGCTCTATCGCTCGCTGGACGCCATCATGGGTGGGGACGATGCCGCCTCGCGCCACTGGCTGCGTGCCGAGAACCTCGCGCTGGGCGGACAGCCGCTGTCGCGCATCAGAAGCATAGACGGGCTCGCTCATGTCCTCGCCTATCTGGACGCCCGACGCGCTCCGGTCTGAGGCGAGGCCGCTCGGCGGCGATTGCTGGCGCCTCGTCGAGGCACAGCACCGCGTGTCGACGATGAAACTGGTCGACACGCTGGAAGAGCAGGCGCTGCTGGAAGAGGAACTGGAACGGACGAAGCCGCCAGGCCCGCCCGAATGTTCCGGCCTCCACTATCTCCTGTCCACGCCGTTCCGATACGGCCGCTATCCCGGAAGTTCTAGGTTCCGGCGCGAGGGCTATTCGCCGGGCGTCTATTACGCGGCCGAACACCCCGAAACCGCGGTGGCGGAGACCGTGTTCTACCGGCTGCTCTTCTTCGCCGAGAGCCCGACGACGCCCTTTCCGCGCAATCCGCTCGAATTCACCGGGTTCGAGGCGGCCTTCCGCGTCGACGCCGCGATCGACCTGACGGCGGCGCCCTTCTCCGCCGATGCAGCGCTCTGGACGCATCCGGCCGACTATTCGGCCTGCCTCGATCTGTCCGACGCCGCGCGCGCGGCCGGAATGACCGCGATCCGCTACGGATCGATCCGCGATCCGCACGGCAGGGCGAACCTCGCGCTCCTGTCCTGCCTCGCCTTCTCCGCACCGGCGCCTGCCCGATACGCCACGTGGCGCATCGGTTTCTCGGCACGGGAGGCGATCGCGCTGTGCGACCGCCCCGAGGCGCGCCTGTCGTTCCCGGTCACGCTCTTCGCCGCCGATCCGCGACTGGCGGTGCTGGCGACGCGATAGCCCTCACACCAGCGCGAACACGCGAGCCGGGCCGCCGGTGCCGCCCTTCACCTTCGGCGCGCCAACGACGATGGTCGCGCCCTTGGCGGGCAGGGCGTCGAGGTTGGCGATGCCCTCGATGCCGTAGCGGCCGGCAGGCAGCCAGGTGTTGTGGACGATGAAGTCGGGCGACTGGCCGAAGTCGAGCGACAGCGTGTCGACCGCGATCGCCTTGGTCGACCCTTCCAGCAACTGTTTGATCGCGTCGACGTGGAAACCTGGGAAATGCATCGTCTTGCCGTCCGCGCCAAGGTTGCGGAACTTGTCGGTGGCGACATGCGCCGACCAGCCCGAGTTCATCGCCACCACCGCGCCGTCCGGAATGGGCCCGTTTGCGTCGGTCCAGGCCTTGAGATCCTCGGGCGTCACCTGAGCGTCCGGGTTCTCGGCGGCCTTGGCCCTGATGTCGATGACGACGAGCGGCCCGACGAGGTCTTCCACCGGCAGTTCGGCCACCGACTTGCCGTCGGCGGTGAAATGCAGCGGCGCGTCGATATGGGTGCCGGTGTGCTCGCTCAGCCGCCACTCGAACAGGTTGAACGTGTCCTTGGCGTGGCTGAACTTCTGGTCCATCCAGAACTGCTGCGCGCCGAAATAGGTCGGGAATTTATCGTAGAGCTCGTGGGTCAGGTCATGCGCCTTGGCGGGCGCGGCGGACTGGGCAAACAGCGGCGCGGGAGCCGACGCGACGGCGGCGACAGCGCCGGCCCCGGCGATGCCGCGGAACAGGGCGCGGCGCGACAGCATGTTCGACTTGACGTTCTCCATGACGCAGGCGTGACACATATCGATAACTCCGAAGGTTATTGAGACCATTCAGAGTGCAGAGGAACGCGGTGTTCCGCAAGGGAAGTATGAGGCGCGGTTACCGCCTGCCGGAAAAAACGTTCTCGACATGCACCGGCCAGCGCCATGGCAGCACCGCCACCATGTCGAAGCGCACCGACAGGCGCGGGAAATCGCGCTGGCGCGACAGCCACATGTCGGCCGCGCCCTCGATGCGCCAGGCCGACTCGCGGCCGATCGCGTCCATCGCCTCCGCCAGCGTCGGCCGCGCCTTGACCTCGACGATAGCGATCAGGTCGCCGCGCCGGGCGATCAGGTCGATCTCGCCGAGCTTGGTGCGGTAGCGCCGCGCGACGATGCGGTAGCCCTTGGCCATCAGGGCGAGCGAGGCGAGGAATTCGCCGCGGAAGCCGAGGCGATAGGCGCGCAGGCGCTTGCGACGGCCGTCAGGCGCCACCGCCCTCGCCCTTGAGTTCGAGAAGCCTGCGGTAGAGGCCCGGCTTCGGTTGCCCGGTCAGCCGTGCCGCCTCGGCCGCCGCCTTCGAGGCCGGCATCTCGGCGGCGAGCGAGACGAGCAGCCGGTCGACGTCCCGCGCTTGCGCGGCCTCCTCCGCCGGCGGGCCGACACAGATTACCACCTCGCCTTTCGGCGCATCGACCGAGGCATAATGCGCCGCGAGGTCGGCGAGGCCGGCGCGGCGGAATTCCTCGAAGGTCTTGGTCAGCTCGCGCCCGACTACGGCGGAACGCTCGCCGAGCACCTCGGCCATCGCGGCAAGCGTATCGTCAAGCCGACGCGGCGATTCGAAGAAGATCAGTGTGGCGGGCACCGCCTTCAGCGTCTCCAGTCGCTGGCGGCGCTGGCCGTCCTTCACCGGCAGGAAGCCGGCAAACAGGAACGCATCCGACGGCAGGCCGCTGGCGGTCAGCGCGGCGAGCGGCGCCGAGGCGCCGGGGATCGGCACGACGCGGTGCCCCGCGCCGATCGCCTCGCCGACCAGCCGGTAGCCCGGATCGGAGACCAGCGGCGTGCCGGCGTCGGAGACCAGCGCCACGCTCTTGCCCTCGCCAAGGGCCGCGATCAGGCCGGGACCGGCCTCTGCCGCATTGTGCTCGTGGTAGGACACCGGCCGCTGGCGGATGCCGTAGCGCGAGAGCAGGTTACGGGTGACGCGCGTGTCCTCGCAGGCGAGCAGGTCGGCCGCGGCGAGCGTCTCCAGCGCCCGCAGCGTGATGTCGCCGAGGTTGCCGATCGGCGTCGCGACCAGATAGAGCGCCGGCTCCAGCGGGCGGGCGACGACCTCGCTCTCGCCGATAAGGAAGGTCCGGCGCGGCGTGGCTTCGGGAGATGTGTCGTGCCTGCTCATGCGCCGTGTGTCGCATGACCGTCCGGTCCAAGGGAAGAGCATCGCCACGCCCGCGCCACGATCGGGAACGAAAACCGATCAGGTGGATTTAGGCATCGGACATCGGGAGGCGAAGGATGGACGGCCTGCTCATACACGACAGCTACGAGCCCTATTATGCCGGGCGCGAGCGCCGGAAGGAGAAACCGCCGCAGCCGCCGGCCCAACGGCGCACCGAGACCCGGGACGCCGCGACTCAGCCAGCGACCCCGCTGCCGGCGAACCTGCCGAAGCCCTGGGAGCGGCTGCCCCGCCAATGAGCGCCGCGGCACGCTTTTCGGCGAAGATCGAGTATCTCGTCCACACGATGGACGCCGCGCAGGGCGCCCGGTCAACGGATGGCGACCAGGACGGCGCCGCCGGCGATCAGGGCTCCAGTTCGGCTGACCACCGCCGGCGCCGCGAAGGCGGCGGGCACGGGTCTAAGCTCCCGGAAACCAGGTTCAGCATCGCAAAGCGCTAATCGGTGCGCGCAAGATCGGCAACGAGAGCGTCGAGCACGATCATGCCGGTGGGCGTGGCACGCAGCCGGGAGTTGCCTAGGGATTCGACCAGCCCCTCGCCCTGCAGCACGGCGATGCGCTTCGAGGACAGCGGCTGGTCGGCCATGTCCTCGTAGCGGGCGAGATCGATGCCTTCGGCGAGCCGCAGGCCCATCATCAGGAACTCGTCGGCCTCCTCGCTCCGGTGGAGCACCTCGCCGCCTACCACGCCATGGCCGTTGGCCTCGACCAGATTGGCCCAGGTCTCCGGCATCTTCTCGGTGAAGGTGACGACGCGGCGGCCGTCCTCGACGAAACGCCCATGCGCGCCGGGACCGGCGCCCACATATTCGCCGTAGCGCCAGTAGACGAGGTTGTGGCGGCTTTCCGCGCCGTGCCTTGCATGGTTGGAGATCTCGTAGGCCGGCAGGCCGCGCTGGGCCGTCACCGACTGCGTCAGCGCATAGAGGTCCGCCGAAAGGTCGGGATCTGGCATGACGAACTTGCCGGCCGCGTGAAGCACGTGGAAGCGCGTGCCTTCCTCGATGGTGAGCTGGTAGAGCGACAGGTGGTCGGCCGCGAGGTCGATCGCCTCGCCCAGTTCACGCTGCCAGGCGTCGAGCGACTGGCCGGGGCGGGCATAGATCAGGTCGAAGGAAAGCCGCGGAAAGATGTCGCGCGCCAGCGCGATGGCACGCTTGGCCTCCGCCACGTCGTGCAGCCGACCGAGGAAGCGCAGGTCCGGATCGTTCAACGCCTGGACGCCGAGCGAGACGCGGTTGACGCCGGCGGCGCGGTAACCACGGAAGCGCCCGGCCTCGACCGAGGAGGGATTGGCCTCCAGCGTCACCTCGATGCCCTCCGGCACGGTCCAGAGGCCAGCCACCGCGTCGAGCAGCGCGCCGACCGTCTCAGGCTCCATCAGCGACGGCGTGCCGCCGCCGAGGAAAATCGACGTCACCTCGCGCGGTCCGGTGCGGACGCGGAAATGCTCCAGCTCGCGCCGAAAGGCCTGCGCGAACCGCGCCTGGTCGGGTGGCTGGTGGCGGACATGGCTGTTGAAGTCGCAATACGGGCACTTCGCCGCGCAGAACGGCCAGTGCAGGTAGACGCCGAAGCCGGGGTCGGTGAGGGGGTGCCGGCGCCGGTCACTTCAGCCCCAGTCTCGCCTCGGCGAACTTCTTGAAGGCGCGCGCCCGGTGCGAGGTGGCGGTTTCCATGCCGGGCTTCCAGCCGTGCTTTTCCTCGGCCGTCATCTCGCCGAAGGTACGCGAATGGCCCTCGGGCAGGAAGACCGGATCGTAGCCGAAGCCGCTGGTTCCGCGCGGCGGCCAGACCAGCGTGCCCTCGGCCTCGCCGCGAAAATACTCCGCCTCGCCGTCGGGGAAGCACAGGCAGATCACGGCGACGAAACGGCCGGTGCGCTGCGCCGGATCGCTCGCCCCGGCCTTCTGCAACGCATCCTCCGTCTTCTGCATCGCCATCATGAAGTCGCGCGTGCCGTCGGGCTTCGTCGCCCAGTCGGCGGTGTAGACGCCGGGGGCGCCGTCCAGCGCATCCACCACCAGGCCGGAATCGTCCGACATGGCCGGGAGGCCGGTGGCCTGCGCCGCGGCATGCGCCTTGATGTAGGCGTTCTCCTCGAAGGTCGTGCCGGTCTCCTCCGGCTCCGGCAGGCCGTATTCCTTGGCAGACCTCGCCTCCAGGCCGAACGGCGCCAGAAGGTCGGCGAATTCGGCCAGCTTGCCGGCATTGTGGCTGGCAACGACGATACGCTTGCCGAGATCCCTCATCAGAGCCCCCAGATGGACGGATTGGCGAATTCGAGCGAATTGCCCGACGGATCGCGGAAATAGATGGAGCGGCCGCCCTGCGGCCATTCGAACTCGGCCTCGATCGCCACGCCGGCCTCGGTCAGATGCGCCTTCCAGCGGTCGATTTCCGCTTCGGTCGCAGCGAAGCAGAGATGTCCTTCGCCCACGGTCCCATGCGGCGGCACCGGCAGGCGCGCATCGGGCGCCGGCGGATGCCGCGTCGCCTCGGCATTGAACAGAAGCACGACGCTCCCGCCGCATCTGAAGAAGGCGTGCCGGCCCTCGACCCTGCCCAGCGGCTCCAGCCCGAGCACCGCGCCGTAGAAGTGTTCGGCGGCGGCGAGGTCGGTGACGTAGAGGGCGGATTCGAGGACGGCGGCGGGTTTCATCGGTAGCTCCTTGCAGGAGCCTGGCGACGTGCTCCGTCACGCCCCCCTCTGTCCTGCCGGACATCTCCCCCACACGGGGGGAGATCGGCTAACCGCCGACGTCGTCCAACTCCCAATGCTGCAGAGGAAAGCGAAACCATCTGTGACGGCCGATCTCCCCCCTTGTGGGGGAGATGTCCGGCAGGACAGAGGGGGGCGCCGTGGAGCATCGACATCGCCGTCGGAAGCCTAAGCCACCGCCATCTTCTGCAGGTCGACCAACCGGGCAATACCCTTCTTCGCCAGCCCCATCAGCGCGGCAAATTCCTCCTCGGTGAAGGGAATCCCCTCCGCCGTGCCCTGGATCTCGACGATGCCGCCCTTGCCGGTCATGACGAAATTGGCGTCGGTGCCGGCGGAGGAGTCCTCCAGATAGTCGAGGTCGAGCACCGGCACGCCGTCATGGATGCCGCAGGAAATCGCCGCGACGTGGTCCTTCAGCACCTTGGACAGGTCGATCATCTTGCGCGCCGCCATCCAGGACAGGCAGTCGTGCAGCGCGACGAAGCCGCCGGTGATCGCCGCCGTGCGCGTGCCGCCGTCGGCCTGGATCACGTCGCAGTCGACCGTGATCTGCACCTCGCCCAGCGCCTGCAGGTCGATGACGGAGCGGAGCGAGCGGCCGATCAGGCGCTGGATCTCCATGGTGCGGCCGCCCTGCTTGCCGCTCGCCGCCTCGCGGCGCATGCGGTCGCCGGTCGAGCGCGGCAGCATGCCGTATTCGGCGGTGACCCAGCCCTTGCCGGCATTGCGCAGCCAGCCGGGCACCTTCTCCTCCAGGCTCGCGGTGCACAGGACATGCGTGTCGCCGAACTTGACGAGGCACGAGCCCTCGGCATGCTTGGAAATGCCGCGTTCGAAGGAAATGGCCCGCATCTCGTCGGGCTGGCGCTTGGAAGGACGCATGACTCGGTTCCGGTTGGCTGGAGAAGGGCGCTTGTAGACGCAGTCCGGGCGCGGGGCAACCGAAACGCCGGCTCGGTTGCGCGGGTCGCGCACCCGACTATATTCTTCTGCACAGAATCCAGCGCTCCGGTCCCATCCTCCGGCCATGACGAACCCCGTCTTCGATCAGAATCTCCAGTCGCTCGACGTCCGCTCCCGGGACATCTTCCGGGCGATCGTCGATTCCTACCTGCGCGACGGCGAGCCGCTCGGCTCGCGCAACCTGTCGCGCATGCTGCCGGCCTCGCTGTCGCCGGCGACCGTGCGCAACGTGATGAGCGACCTGGAACAGCTCGGCCTGATCTATGCGCCGCACATTTCGGCCGGCCGCCTGCCGACCCAGAAGGGCCTGCGCTTCTTCGTCGACGCCTTCATGGAGCTGGGCGACCTGTCCGAGGAAGAGCGGCGGACGATCGACGCGCAGGTGAAGGCCTCAGGTTCCGGATCGACGCTGGAGCAGATGCTGACCGAGGCGAGCCAGATGCTGTCGGGCATGTCGCGCGGCGCCGGCCTCGTGGTCGCGGCCAAGAACGAGGTGCCGCTGAAGCATCTCGAATTCATCCAGCTCGAGCCGACCCGGGCGCTCGCCGTGCTGGTGTCGCAGAACGGCGACGTGGAAAACCGCATCGTCGAGCTTCCGCCGGGCGTCACCACCTCGCAGCTCATGGAGGCGTCGAACTTCCTCAACGCGCATATCGTCGGGCGCACGCTGGCCGAGGCCCGCGCCGAGGTCGCCCGGCTCAAGGCGCAGACCAAGACGGCGCTCGACGCGCTGTCGCAGGACCTGGTCGACAAGGGTCTGGCCGTCTGGTCGGGCGGCGACGGCGGCCTGCCGGCGACGCTGATCGTGCGCGGCCGCGCCAACCTTTTGGAAAACGTCACCGCCGAGGCCGACATCCAGCTCCTGCGTCACCTGTTCGAGGATCTCGAGACCAAGGACGGGCTGATGCAGCTTCTCGACCTCGCCGAGGGCGGATCGGGCGTGCGCATCTTCATCGGCTCGGAGAACAAGCTGTTCTCGCTGTCCGGCTCGTCGCTGGTGGTCGCGCCCTATCGCGACAAGGACTCCCGCGTCGTCGGCGCGCTCGGCGTCATCGGGCCGACGCGGCTCAACTATGCCCGCATCGTGCCGATGGTGGACTATACCGCGCAAATGATCAGCCGGATGCTCAGGTGACAACCGCCAGCGATCTGCGGCAGGCCGCCCTTGCGCTCGACGGCACCACCGAGGCGCCGCATTTCGACCGCGCAGCCTTCAAGGTAAAGCGGATATATGTGACGCTCGCCGCCGATGGCGCCACCGCCAACTTTAAGTTCACGCCGGACGAGCAGGCACTGAAATGCGAGGTCGCGCCTGACGCCTTCGCGGCAGTGCCCAACGCCTGGGGTCGACAGGGCTGGACGACTGCGACGCTTTCGGCTCTTTCCGAGGCCGAACTTGCCGACGCCCTGCGGATGGCCTGGCGGCAGGCCGGAGCAAAAGCGCGCCGTCGTTAGCGGCATGCGCATCCAGCCTTGATTTTTCGACCGCAAGTATCGATATCGGGCACAACTCACGAACAGTTGATGCAGGACCGACGCGATGAGCGAGAAGCCCAACGACGACATGAACGACGAGCGCATCGAAGATGCCACGCCCGGCGAAAGTGGCCAGGGCAATGACGGCGACTATGAGGCGCTGGTGCGGCTGATGAAGGAGAACGAGGAGCTCAAGGACCGGGCGCTTCGCCTTGCAGCCGAGATGGAAAACCTGCGCCGCCGCACCCAGCGCGACGTGGCGGACGCGCGCACCTACGCGGTGACGAATTTCGCGCGCGACATGCTGACGGTGTCGGACAATCTGCGCCGCGCGCTCGATGCCGTGCCGGCCGAGGCGAAGGAAGCTGGCGACGCCGGCTTCAAGGCGCTGTTCGAAGGCGTCGACATCACCGAGCGCGCCATGCTCTCGGCGCTCGAACGGCACGGCGTGAAGAAGCTGGAGCCGCAGGGCGAACGCTTCGACCCCAATTTCCACCAGGCGATGTTCGAAGTGCCGAACCCCGACGTGCCGAACGGCACCGTGGTGCAGGTGGTTCAGTCGGGCTATTCGATCGGCGACCGCGTGCTGCGCCCCGCCATGGTCGGCATCGCCAAGGGCGGCCCCAAGGCTGCACCCGCACAGGCCGCGGAACCGGGCCCGGTGAACGAGCAGGCCGAGAAGGATGCGTGAGTAGGGGAACAAGGGAATAGGGGAGTAAGGCAGGAGGAAGTCGTTCCTGGCACCCGCGGAGACGTGCTATAAATGCGTCTTTAGTGCCCTACTGCCCTATTCCCTTACTCCCCTACTCCCTTAGTCCATGAACCCCATCCTCGCCTTCGACTACGCCGGCATCGCGGTTTTCGCCGCCACCGGCGCACTGGCGGCGTCGCGGAAGCAGCTCGACATCATCGGCTTCCTGTTCCTGGCCGGCGTGACGGGCGTCGGCGGGGGCATGTTCCGCGACCTGATCCTCGGCCTGACGCCGGTGTTCTGGGTCCGGGAACCGGGCTACATCCTCGTCTGCGCGGGCGTCGCTGTGCTGGTGTTCTTCACGGCCCATCTTTTCGAGAGCCGGTGGAAGCTTCTTCTTTGGCTGGATGCGGTCGGTCTGGCTGCTTATTGCGTGCTCGGCGCGCAGATCGGTCTGGTTACGACCGGCTCGCCGGCCGTCGCGATCGTTACCGGCGTCCTGACGGCGACCTTCGGCGGCATCCTGCGCGACCTGCTCGCCAACGAGCCTTCGGTGCTTTTGCGGCCGGAAATCTATGTCACCGCGGCCCTCGTCGGCGCGGCGATGCATACCGGGCTGATGCTTGCGGACCTGCCGCTGCTCGCCTCGGCACTGATCGCGGCGGCGGCCGCCTTCGTGGTGCGCGGCGGCGCGCTGAAGTTCAGCTGGACCTTTCCGCGCTACCGCACCCGGCCGGGACGGCGGCCGGAAGACATCCCTTGACCTTCGCCACACGGTTTTCGCATTTCTGACGCATTTCGACAGCAACGTTCACGTAACCGTTTTAACGGAACAATTATCGGTGAACGGCATTCTGCTGAAACGGTGATTCGATACAAACACGGCTGTTGTATCTGGGAACTGAAGCGTGAAACGTTGTGTGACCGCAATCCTGCTGCTCGCCGCGACGCCCGCCGTAGCGGCTGACGAGATTCCGGCCCCCTCGGCCGAGCGCTTCGCCAATGCGCAGACCTTCGACTGGAGCGGCTTCCGGCTCGGCGTGCAGGGTGGCTACGCCTGGGGCAGCCCGGGTGTCGTGGCCGGCGACGGCGCGATCGGCGGTATCCATGGCGGCTATGACTGGACGCTTGGCGACGCGGTCGCGGGTGTGGAAGGCTCGCTGTCCGCCGCCGACATCGAGATCGGCCCCGACAACCGACTGACCTCCGTCATCGATCTCAGGGCAAGGCTCGGCTATTCCTTCGACCGCGTGCTGGTCTACGGCACCGCCGGCGGCGCCTATGGCAGCACGAGCGCCGGCTTCGACGGCCGCGGCACGGCCGTGGGCGCAGGCCTCGATTTCGCGACGCTGCAGAACGCGATCTTCGGGCTGCAGTACCTGAAATACAAGTTCGAAGACCTGAACAACACCGGCAACTCGCTCGAGATCGACCTGATCGAAGGCAAGCTCACCTACAAGTTCTGAGAGCTCTGGCGAGTCAGCTGGTGGTGGTTTCGGAAACGGGTCCGTGAGCACCGGAAGCGCAGAAAGCGCCCTCAGATGGCCGTCAGAGCAGAACTTCCAGACAGTCTCTGATCGCTACGCCTGATCGGCATAGCGTTCCTTGTTGGTGCCGACCTTGCGCGAAAGGTCGGAAAAAGTCGTCCGTTCCGACGTTCCGCGGTTCGCGGCCTTCAAAAGACGGATAGGAAAGCAGATCGCGTCCCGGTTGGAGTGCGACAGGTCTTCCGTCATCCTTTCCTCGGAGGTGAGATCGGCTTCCGCCTTGCGCAGCGCGAGGTCGATTTCCTCGACCGACAGAAGGCCTTTTCTGACGAGCATCTCGTTGATGGACGCAACCGCCATCAGAAGACCCTGAAGCTGGAGATTGGCGACGTTCATTGGCGACCTCCCTGGGTGCGCTGCCATGCCGGCCCGCACCCATGAACTGCCGCAGCGGCCCGCCTTGTCAAGCCCTGCTCAGAGCAGCCCCGCCTCGACGGCCGCCTGGCGCAGGCTCTGGCGGGGGCGTGGGCCGACCTGCTGGATCACCAGCCCCGCCGCGAGAGAGCCGAGCTTGCCGCAATCCGCAAGCGAGCGGCCGCTCGTGTAGCCGAACAGGAAACCGGCGGCGTAGAGATCGCCCGCACCCGTCGTGTCAACCAGTTCGCCAATCTCGATTGCGTCCACCACGACGGTCTCGTCGCCGCGCACGACGACGGAGCCGAGCTCCGAGCGCGTCACGGCTGCGAGCTTGCAATCCTTGCGGATCGCCTCCAGCCCGGCCTCGAAGGACGACGTCTGGTAGAGCGCCTTCAGTTCGCTCTCGTTGGCGAAGACGATGTCGACCGTTCCCGAACGCATCAGGAAGAGGAACTCGTCGCGATAGCGGTCGACGCAGAAGGAATCGGACAGCGTCATCGACACTTCGCGGCCGGCGGCGTGCGCGTGCTTCGCGGTCAGCCGGATCGCGTCCTTGGCGCGGGGCGGGTCCCACAGATAGCCCTCGAAATAGGTGACCTTGGCGCCGGCCGCCTTGTCCTCCTCGACATCCTCGGGTCCAAGCTCCACGCAGGCGCCGAGATAGGTGTTCATCGAGCGCTCGCCGTCGGCGGTCACGAAGATCATGGAGCGCGCAGTGGGCGGCGGCGCATCGAGCGGCTTGGTGTCGAAGGCAACGCCCTGGGCGCGGATGTCGTGCGCGTAGATCTCGCCCAGCGCGTCCTTCGCCACCTTGCCGAAGAAGGCGGCCCTGCCACCGAAGCTCGCGACGCCGGCCGCCGTGTTGCCCGCGCTGCCGCCGGAGGCTTCGATCGCAGGCCCCATCCGGCTGTAGAGAAGTTCGGCGCGATCGGTATCGATCAGGTTCATCGCGCCCTTGATGATGGCATTGTCGACGAGAAAACTCTCCTCGCACCGCGCGATGATGTCCACGATCGCGTTGCCGATGCACAGCACGTCATACTGACTCATGAAGCGTCCCGCTCTTCGCGCCGTCCATCCACGGGGCGCCTGTCGACCACGGGTTTAGCGCGTGGATGACGGATTGCAAGCGCCTCGGACGACTCCGCCGGGCCTTCCGTTGCCATCCGAACGGTGCCCGCAAGGCAGCGGGTATCCAAGCCATAGAATTTCATTCTAGGTTCCGCGCGTTCTTGGGACGAAATTCTACAGAAGGGGCCCAGCGCGATCGTTCGCCTCTCGGATTTCGGCCTGCGAGAGACTATGGTGCTGCAAACCGCCTCAGGGAGAAAACGATGAACAAGCATGCGAGCGCCACGCACGTGCCGGGCCGCGGCAGGGTCTACAATTCCATCACCGAGACCATCGGCGACACGCCGATCGTGCGGCTCGACAAGTTCGCCAAGGAGAAGGGGATCGTCGCCAACCTGTTGGCGAAGCTCGAATTCTTCAACCCGATCGCCAGCGTCAAGGACCGTATCGGCGTGGCGATGATCGAGACTATGGAGGCCGACGGCCGCATCGTCCCCGGCAAGACGACGCTGGTCGAGCCGACCTCGGGCAATACCGGCATCGCGCTCGCCTTCGCCGCGGCCGCCAAGGGCTACCGGCTGATCCTGACCATGCCCGAGACGATGTCGATGGAGCGCCGCAAGATGCTTGCGCTGCTCGGCGCCGAGCTCGTGCTCACCGAAGGCGCCAAGGGCATGAAGGGCGCCATCGCCAAGGCCGAGGAGCTCGTGCAGACCATCCCCGGCGCGATCATCCCGCAGCAGTTCGAGAATCCGGCCAATCCGGAGATCCATCGCAAGACGACGGCCGAGGAGATCTGGAACGACACGCAGGGCGGCGTCGACATCCTGGTCGCCGGCATCGGCACCGGCGGAACCATCACCGGCGTCGGCCAGGTGCTCAAGGCGCGCAAGCCCGGCGTCCGCGTCGTCGCCGTCGAGCCGGAAGCCTCGCCCGTGCTCTCGGGCGGCCAGCCCGGCCCGCACAAGATCCAGGGCATTGGCGCCGGCTTCGCGCCGAAGATCCTCGACACCACGGTCTATGACGAGGTCGTCACCGTCTCCAACGAGGATTCCTTCGCCAATGCCCGCCTCGTCGCCCGGCTGGAAGGCGTGCCGGTGGGCATCTCCTCGGGCGCCGCGCTGCAGGCGGCAACCATAGTCGGCCGCCGGCCGGAAAATGCCGGCAAGAACATCGTCGTCATCATCCCCTCCTTCGCCGAGCGGTATCTGTCGACGGTCCTGTTCGACGGGCTCGGCTGACACGCCGGACTGCCCCATAGGCGCACGCCCAGATCCTCCTCCCCTTGTGGGGAGGGGTCGGGGGTATTGCGCCAGTAATGAGAGTCAATTGCCCCGCACCGAGCCGAAAATCACTTCCGGCTCACTTCGCCAGGTTCTGCTTCACCAGGTCGATCTTCTGGTCGACGAGCTGGATCAGCGGCGCGTAGCCTGCCGCCGCGAAGCCTTCCTTCGCCTGCTCGAACATGGCGAGCGCCTGGCGGTAGTCGGCCGCGCCGCCGCCCTGGGCGGCGAGCGACCAGTGCACGTCGCCGATATTGTTGAGCGCGAAGGCCCACTGCACCGGCTGCGTCTCGCGGGTGAAGACCTTGGTCGTCGCCTCGAACGCGGCCTTGGCCTCGAGCAGGAAGGCCGCATTCTGTTCGCGCGTGGCGAGGTTGAGCAGCGACATGCCGAGGCCGTTCTGCGCATTGGCCCAGTCCACCGGCGCATTCTCCGCGGTCAGGACCTCCAGCGCCGCGCGGCGCGCGGCCACGGCAGCGTGGAGATTGTCGGTCTTCTCTTCCGTCGCGGCGAGGAACTGCATCGCGTCGCCCATGCTCGACGTCGCCAGCGCCCACTGCATCGGCGCGCGCTCGCGGGTGTATTCGCGCAGCGCCAGGTCATAGGCCTCGATCGCCTCGCGGTAATATTTTGGGTCGCCCGACACCACCGCCATCAGCCGCAGCGTGTTGCCGGCATTGTTCTCAGTCATCGCCCAGTCTGACGGAAAATCCTTGCGTTTGTAGACGCGCCGCGCCGCCTGGAAGGCGTCCAGCGATTTCTGCAGTGCGGACAGGTCCTGGGTGCGCTGGCCGATGGTCTGCCACGAGGAGCCGAGATTGTTCTGCACCGACGCCCAGTCGAGCGGCGTCTTCTGGCGGTCGAAGATGGTCAGCGCGTTCTCGTAGGCCCCGCGCGCTTCCTCGATACTCGCCGTGCCGAGCTCGTGGCGGCCGAGCGCGGTGTAGGAATTGCCGAGATTGAGCTGGCTGCTGGCCCACTGCAGCGGCCAGGTCTCCTTGGTGCGCACGGTCATGGCCGCCTTGAAGGCCTCGGCCGCCTGTTTCGCCGGCTCCGGATCGTTGCGCGCGAGCGAGAGCGCGTTCAGCGTATTGCCGAGATTGTTCTGCACCAGCGCCCAGTCGACAGGTGCGGAATCGCGCGTCAGCACCTCCAGCGCGGCGCGATAGGACGCCTCCGCCTCGACCAGCCCCGCCACGTCGCCAGTGGGCTGCGAGAGCTGGAACAGCGCGATGCCGATATTGTTATGCGACGACGCCCAGTCCAGCGGAACCTTGTCGCGCGAACGCTTCTCCAGCGCTGCGCGATAGGCGGCGACGGCATCGCGCGTCATGGCCAGGTCGCCAGATCGCCCGCCCATGGCGAGCAGGATGTTGCCGATATTGTTCTGCGCGGCGGCCCAGTTGGTGTCGTCGCCCTCGGCCTTGAAGATCTCCATCGCTTCGCGGAACGTGTCGAGCGCGCGTTTGAGCGTCTCGGTGCCTTCCTCACGCTCGCCGATCGTGTTCAGCACCACCGCCATGTTGTTGCGGGTAATCGCCCAGTCCCGGCCCTTCTCGCCGTTGGGCAGCATGTCGAGCCGCCTGGTAGGCGGTCAGCGCGCCGTCGAGAGCCGCGCGGTCGCCGGTGGCAGCACCTTGGCCGCGCAGTGCCTCCGCCTCAAGGTTCTTGTAATTCCAGGCCAGCCGGTCGTCCCATTTCTCGACGAGGTCGAAGGCTTTGGCATAATCGGCCGCCGCAGCGCGGAAATCGAAGACGAGAGCCGATGCGTCGGCGCGCTTGGCGTAGATCGCGGCGTCGGCGAGGCGCTTTTCCTTCACCTGGTCTTCCAGCGCGTCGACCGCGGCGCTCCCCGCCTCTACCTTCGCCACCGCGTCGTCGAGAAAGCGCCGTGCCGCGACGATCGCGCCCTCGCCGATGGCGCGGTCGGCCGCGTTGGCGAGCGCCAGCAGTTCGGGATCGTCGGTATGCAGCGCCGCGCGCTCCGACAGCATCGACTTCAGCCGGCCGGCCTGAGCGTCGAGCAGCTTGCCCAGTTCCTCCGGATTGCCGGGCGTCTGCTCCTCGCCCAGCGCGCGCAGCACGCCGTAGAGCGAATCGAGCTTGACGCCCTCGCGCAGCGCGACCTGCTCGACCTGGACGCGCTCGAAGTCGGGCAGGTCGGCCATGGTGAGCAGCAGTTGCCGCCGCTCGCCGGTGATCGTGGCGTCGATGCCCTCGGGTTCCTCCGGCGCGAGGCCGAAATAGAGCAGGCGCCTGAGGCTCTCGTTCATCCACGGCCGCTGCTTCGCGCCGGTGGCGAGATAGACCTCCTCCGTCACCATGCGCATGACCTGGCCGAACTCCAGCCCCTTCATCGCCGCGAGATGGCGGATCAGCGCGGCCGCATAGGGGCTGTTGGCGCCCGGCTCGCCGTCGAGCGCCGGCTGGCCGGGTTCGGCCGCGAAGCCGATCACCATGCCGAGATTGTCGTTGGCAGGCGTCTGCGCCTTGAAGCCGGTGACACCGCGCACCGCGCCGAGACCTCCGGCGGAGACGGGTTCGGCCGAGCCGGTCGGCGTGCGCTTCAGCGTCGCGTCCGGCGGGAACGGGTTGGTGCGGCAGGCGTCGAGCAGGACGATCGTCACCGGCACGGACTTCTTCAGCTCCTCGACGATCGAGGCCAGCGAGATGAAGGACTCCTCCGCCGACTCCAGCGCCGCCGGGCCGGCGTCGACCGGGACCAGCCAGTTGTCGCCGGCGGCCTCGATGCCGTGTCCCGAATAATAGAGCAGCGCCACGTCCGCCTCCGCGGCGTCCTCGACGAAGCGCTCGATGTCGCGCCGCAGCCGGCTGGCGTCCCGGTCCGTGACGCCGCGCGCATCGAAGCCGAGATCGGTCAGCAGCTTCACCATCTCGCGCGCATCGTTGGCCGGGTTGGGCAGAGGCGCGATGTTCTCGTAGGCCGACTGCCCGATGACCAGCGCCACGCCGTTCAGGCTCTTCGGCTCCTGCGCCAGCGCCGGCCGCGCGACAAGCGCCACCGCTGCGCCAAGCAGAGCGAGGCACAACGCAAATCTCAACCAGGTTTGGGCTAGGTACGCTGCTCGCATCGGCCCGGAAAACATTTCGTCGTCCGGACATCCGGACGGTTCGGCGGTAGCATGGCGGCGTATCGAAACTGTGTCGTGTGCGCGCTCACTCGCCGAACGTCTTGATGTAGGCGATGACGTCGAGCCGGTCCTTTTCCTCCTTGAGACCGGCAAACGCCATCTTGTTGCCGGGCAGCTTCTTGCGCGGCTCCGCCAGATACTCGTCGAGATTGGCCTCGTCCCAGACCAGGCCGTGCTCTCCGGCTTCCTTCATCACCTTCGAGTAGCCGGACGCCTTGGCGGCAAATTCCGGCTCGGTTCCCGCGGTGCGGCCGATCACGCCGTTGAGGGTCGGGCCGATCGGCTTCTTCGCATCGCCAATGCCGTGGCAGACGGCGCAGCGGGCAAAGATCTTCTTGCCCGCCTCGGTATCCTGGGCGTTCGCCCCGCCGGCAGACAGGATGAAAGCAAGCGCGGCAAGGGTGGAGGCAACGAGGCGAGGCATGAACAACTCCGGATGGCTTTCTGGCTGGCCGGATCAGAATGCCGCTCTGCGCCCGAGGTCAAGGCCGCAGGCGGATCAGCGTCAAGGAAGGATTGCCGCGCCGTCCATCAAAGCGAGGTGCGCAGGACGTAGCCGGGCGGATGGACTAGGCGGACGAGGGTGACCGGCGCCTTGCCGATGAAGGTCGCGCGCTCGGCGACGAACACGGCCTCGCCTTCCGGCAGGCCGAGGATTTCGGCCTCGGAGCGCGAAGCGCGGGCGGCGCGGAAGGAGAAGTCGGCCTGCGAAAAGGGCGAATTGCGGACGAGCCATTCGTTCGGGCTGATTCCGGCGAAGCTCTCCTCCAGGGCGCCGGGCACCGCCGCCGGATTGATCCAGCGGTCCTCGAACTGGAACGGCGCGCCGTCGGCGAGATGCAGGCAGCGCAGGTGGAGGAGCTCGCCCTCGACGCCGAGGCGGGCGCGGACGAGATCCGGCGCGCGCTCCATCCCGCGCGACAAGAGCGCATAGCGGTATTCCGCGCCCTCCGCCTCGATCTCCTGCCGCACCAGCGGGATGACGAAGCGCGCCTCGCGCACCGGGTGCAGCGAGACGCGCGTGCCGGCCTTGCGCTTGCGCTCGACCACGCCGGCGCGGGCGAGTTCCTGCAGCGCGCGGTTGACGGTCGCACGCGCCGAGCCGAATTCGCGCGCCAGCTCCTCCTCGGCGGGAATGGTCGCGCCTGGCTCCCATTCGCGCGCGGCGATGCGGCGTTCCATCTCTTCCTTGATCGCCCGGAAGGTGGCCATCAGAAACGCTCCAGTATCGATGCCAGGCAGGCCCGGTAGCGCGAGGCGATCGCCTCGCGCGCGACGTGCCGGCCGCCCCTGACCCTGTGCCGCCCCGCCGACCAGAGGTCTGACACGGCGGCATTGCCGGCCGAGAAGACCCATGCATCGAGCGCGGCCTGCTCGCCAAGAGGCGCATAGCCTGCCGCGTCGAGATCGAGTGCGACGAGGTCCGCCCAGCGGCCTGTTTCGATCGCGCCCGTGTCGCGGCCGAGCGCCCTTGCGCCGCCGGCAAGTGCGCCGCGGTAGAGCACATCGCCCGCCGACTGGCCGGGATCGGCCAGCACCACGCGCAGCCGGTCGCGCAGGCGCTGCGAATACTCGAGCTGGCGCAGTTCCTCGGACGCCGAGATGCGGATGTTGGAATCGGAGCCGACGCCGAAGAAGCCCCCGGCGGAGAGATAGCGCCGGCCATCGAAAATTCCGTCGCCGAGATTGGCCTCGGTGACCGGGCACAGGCCTGCGACGGCGCCGCTGCGCGCCAGGCCCTCGGTCTCCGCCGGCGTCATATGGGTGCAATGGACCAGGCACCAGCGCGCGGAAACGTCGTGCTCGAACAGAAGCCACTCGACCGGCCGGACACCGAAGACCGCGCGGGTCTCCTCCAGCTCCTTCTCCTGCTCGGCGATGTGCATATGCAGCGGGCGGTCGGGCGCAATCGCCGCAAGATGGCGCAGATCGTCGCGCGAGACCGCGCGCAGCGAATGCGGCGCGACGCCCCAACCCGCGTCGGCAGGCAGGCCGGCCGCGATCTGCGGCATCCGGGCTGCGAGCGCCTCGAAGGAGGCGAGGTCGTTGCGGAAGCGCATTTGTCCGCCGGCAAGCGGCCGGCCGTCGACGCCGCCCTGCGCGTAGTGCACCGGCAGCAGCGTCAGGCCGATACCGGTCTCCGCCGCGGCCGCCGCGATGCGCTGCGACAGTTCCGCCGGGTTGTCGTAGCCCGCCCCGCCCGGACGATTGTGCAGGTAGTGGAACTCGGCCACGGCCGAGAAGCCCGCCTCCTGCATCTCCATGAAGGCGAAGGCGGCGATCGCCTCGATCTCGTCGGGCGTCAGCACGTCGAGGAAGCGGTACATCACCTCGCGCCAGGTCCAGAAGGAATCGTGCTGCGACGGCCCGCGCGTCTCGGTCAGTCCCGCCATGGCGCGCTGGAAGGTGTGGCTGTGCAGGTTGGACAGCGCCGGCAGCAGGACGTCGACGCTCGACGCACCGGACGGCCTCGAAGCAGCTTCGACGACATCGGCGATCCGTCCGCTCCCGTCGACCGAGACCGCCACGTCGTGACCCCAGCCCCTTGCCAGCAATGCCCGCCGCGCGAAAATCGTCTGCATCGACAAACCACCCGTTGACTCTTTATGTCTATACATAATAGCAATATGCGCAGACATTAAAAGCGAATTCCGATGAGCCGTCGCCTTCTCGACAATCTGCGCATCGCCACCATGGCCGGGCCGCACGGCTGGGGCATGGTCGACGGCGCGATCGGAATCGAGGACGGGCGGATCGCTTTCGTCGGCGCCGCGCCTGCCGGCTGGCAGGGCGTGGAGCGCGAGGACTTCGCCGGCCGCCTTGCCACGCCGGCGCTGATCGATTGCCACACCCACCTCGTCTTCGGCGGCAACCGCGCGCGCGAATTCGAGATGCGGCTGGAAGGCGCGAGCTACGAGGAGATCGCACGCGCCGGCGGCGGCATCGTCTCGAGCGTCACGCAGACGCGCGCATTGAGCGAGGACGAGCTGGTCGCCCAGGCGCTGCCGCGCCTCGACGCACTGCTGGCCGAGGGCGTCGCCACGGTCGAGATCAAGTCGGGTTACGGGCTGACCATAGCCGACGAACTGAAGATGCTGCGCGCCGCACGCCGGCTCGGCGGCCTGCGGCCCGTGCGCGTCGTCACCTCCTGGCTCGCCGCGCATGCCGTGCCCGCCGAATACAAGGGCCGCGCTGAGGCCTATCTCGACGAGGTCGCGCTGCCGGGGCTCGAAGCCGCCCAAGCCGAAGGCATCGTCGACGCCGTCGACGGCTTCTGCGAGGGCATCGCCTTCTCGCCGGCCCAGATCGCCCGCGTCTTCGACAGGGCGCGCGCGCTCGGCCTGCCGGTGAAGCTGCACGCGGAGCAATTGTCCAATCTCGGTGGGGCCCGGCTCGCCGCCTCCTATGGCGCGCTGTCGGCCGACCATCTGGAGCATCTCGACGCCGCGGGCGTCGCGGCAATGGCCGCGGCCGGCACCGTCGCGGTGCTTCTGCCCGGCGCCTACTATTTCCTGCGCGAGACGCAGGCGCCGCCGGTGAAGCTGCTGCGCGAGGCGGGCGTGCCGATCGCGCTCGCCACCGATTGCAACCCCGGCACCTCGCCGCTCACCTCCGTTCTCACCACGATGAACATGGGCTGTACCCTGTTCCGGCTGACGCCGCAGGAGGCGCTGGCCGGCTTCACCCGCAACGCCGCCCGCGCGCTCGGCCTATCCGGCGACATCGGCACGCTGGAGCCTGGCAAGCGCGCCGAGATCGCCATCTGGAACGCCGCCGAACCGGCAGAGCTCACTTACAGGATCGGGTTCAACCCGCTGTTCCGGAAGATTGCGTGATGTCCCCTCACCCGGCCTCCGCTTCGCTCGGCCACCCTCTCCCCGAGGGGAGAGGAGGCGATCCACTGCCTCCGCCACGTCCTTGGTGGGGAAGGAGCACGGACGTCTGCAGGCCTCCTCTCCCCTTGGGGAGAGGGTGGCCGAGCGAAGCGGAGGCCGGGTGAGGGGGACGGACCTATCAGGAAAGGCGCATTACGCATGATCACCCTCCACCCCGGCGCGGTTCCCCTCTCCGACCTTGAAACCATCTACCGCAGCGGCGCCCCCGCCCGGCTGGACGACGCCTTCCGCCCCGGTATCGCGAAGGCCGCTGCCCGCATAGCGGAGATCGCGGGCGGCGGGGATGCCGTCTACGGGGTCAATACCGGCTTCGGAAAGCTCGCCTCGGTGCGCATTCCGCCGTCCGACCTCGCGACCCTGCAGCGCAACCTGATCCTGTCGCACTGCTGCGGCGTCGGCGCCCCGCTCGCCCCGGACATCGTCCGGCTGATCATGGCGCTGAAGCTGATCTCGCTCGGCCGCGGCGCATCGGGCGTGCGGCCGGTGGTGGTCGAGCTGATCGAGGCGATGCTGGCCAAGGGCGTGATTCCGGTGATCCCCGAGAAGGGCTCGGTCGGCGCATCCGGCGACCTCGCACCGCTGGCGCATATGACGGCGGTGATGATCGGCGAGGGAGAAGCCTTCTTTGCCGGCGACCGGATGAGCGGCAAGGCCGCGCTTGACAGGGCCGGCCTTGCCGCGATCGTGCTCTCGGCCAAGGAAGGGCTGGCGCTGATCAACGGCACCCAGGTGTCGACAGCACTTGCGCTTGCCGGCCTGTTCCGCGCACATCGCGCGGCCAATGCGGCGCTGATCACCGGCGCGCTGTCCACCGATGCTGCGATGGGCTCGTCCGCGCCTTTCGTCGAGGAAATCCACACGCTGCGCGGCCATCGCGGCCAGATCGAGACGGCAGCGGCGCTGCGCGCGCTGATGGCCGGCTCCGAGATTCGCGACAGCCATCTGGAGGGTGACGAGCGCGTGCAGGATCCCTACTGCATACGCTGCCAGCCGCAGGTCGACGGCGCCTGCCTCGACCTCTTGCGCATGGCCGCGACGACGCTGGAGACCGAGGCGAATGCCGTCACCGACAATCCGCTGGTTCTCTCCGACGGCCGGGTCGTCTCCGGCGGCAATTTCCACGCCGAACCGGTGGCCTTCGCCGCCGACCAGATCGCCATCGCCGTCTGCGAGATCGGCGCGATCGCGCAGCGCCGCGTGGCGCTGCTAGTCGACCCGAAGCTCTCCTACGGCCTGCCGCCCTTCCTGGCCAAGAACGCGGGCCTCAACTCCGGCATGATGATCGCCGAGGTTACATCAGCTGCACTGATGAGCGAGAACAAGCAGATGGCCCATCCGGCCTCCGTCGACTCCACGCCGACCTCCGCCGACCAGGAGGACCACGTGTCGATGGCCTGCCACGGCGCCCGGCGGCTGCTGCAGATGACCGACAATTTAGCCGGCATCATCGGCATCGAAGCGGTGGTGGCAGCGCAGGGACTCGATTTCCGCGCGCCGCTGACGACAAGCATCGAGCTGGCTGCTGCACACCGGACGATCCGCTGCGTCGTGCCGACGCTGGAGGTCGACCGCTTCATGGCCGGCGACCTGGAGGCAGGTGCCGAACTGGTGAAGAGCGGCGCGCTGAATGCGAGCGTCAGCGCGCGCATATTGCCGGGACTGACATGACGCCGCGCCCCCTCCACCACTACGTGGTCCCCCTCCCCCGTAAACGGGGGAGGATTAAGGTCGTGCCGGCGGTGCCGTCGATCCTCCCCTGCGAAGCGGGGGAGGGGGACCACGCGAAGCGTGGTGGAGGGGGCACGCCTTGATGACCCCCTTCGAACTCCACCCCGGCTCCTCCCCCGTCATCCTCGCCTTCCCGCACACGGGAACCGAGGTGCCATCCTCGATCGCCGCCCGCCTCAACGCTGAAGGGACAAAACTCCGCGACACCGACTGGCACATCCACGAGCTCTATGGCGGCCTGCTGCCCGACGCGACGACGGTGCGCGCGACGTTCCATCGCTATGTGATCGACGCCAACCGCGATCCGTCCGGCCAAAGCCTCTATCCCGGCCAGAACACGACCGGCCTGGTGCCGCTGACGGATTTCGACAATCAGCCGCTCTGGAACGACGCACCGGCCGAGGCGGAGATCGCGGAGCGGCTGGCCGACTTCCACCGGCCCTACCACGCCGCGCTTTCCGCCGAGATCTCGCGCGTGAAAGCCCTGCACGGCATCGCGGTGGTTTACGACTGCCACTCCATCCGCTCGCGCTGCCCGTTCCTGTTCGACGGCGTCCTGCCGGATTTCAACATCGGCACCGACAACGGCAACACCTGCGCACCGGAGATCGAACGCGCCGTGGCCGAGATTTGCGCACGAGCCGTCGGCTACACATCCGTCCTCAACGGCCGCTTCCGCGGCGGCTGGACGACGCGGCACTACGGCAGGCCAGAAACTGGCGTCCACGCGATCCAGATGGAGCTGGCGCAGATCACGCACCTCGCCGCCGAGGAGCTCCCCTTCGCCCTCGACCCAGGCAAGGCGCGGCGGCTGCGCACCGTGCTCGCCGACATCCTCACCCAGATCGAACGTATCGCCTACGAACTCGGAGGCCGCACATGACCAATCCCCGCCACAATATCCGCGAGGTCCGCGCCCCGCACGGTCCGGAGCTTTCGGCCAAAAGCTGGATGACCGAAGCGCCGATGCGCATGCTGATGAACAATCTCGACCCGGGCGTCGCGGAAAACCCGAACGAGTTGGTCGTCTATGGCGGCATCGGCCGCGCGGCGCGCACCTGGGCCGACTTCGACGCCATCGTCGCGACGCTGAAGACACTGACCGAGGAAGAAACGCTGCTGGTGCAGTCGGGCAAGCCGGTCGGCGTCTTCCGCACCCACAAGGACGCGCCACGGGTGCTGATCGCCAATTCCAACCTTGTGCCCCACTGGGCGACCTGGGACCATTTCAACGAGCTGGATAAGAAGGGGCTGGCCATGTACGGCCAGATGACCGCCGGCTCGTGGATCTACATCGGCACGCAAGGCATCGTGCAGGGCACCTACGAGACCTTCGTCGAGGCCGGCCGCCAGCACTATGGCGGCAGCCTGAAAGGTAAGTGGATACTGACGGCAGGACTCGGCGGCATGGGTGGCGCGCAGCCGCTCGCCGCCGTCATGGCCGGCGCGTCCTGCCTCGCCATCGAATGCGACGAGACCCGCATCGACTTCCGGCTCCGCACCCGCTACGTCGACGAGAAGGCGACGACGCTGGACGACGCGCTGGCGATGATCGACCGCTGGACGAAGGCCGGTGAGGCGAAGTCGGTCGGCCTGCTGGGCAACGCCGCCGACATCGTGCCGGAGCTCTACCGGCGCGGAATTCGCCCCGATATGCTGACCGACCAGACCTCGGCGCACGATCCGCTCAATGGCTACCTGCCCAAAGGCTGGACTGTCGCTGAGTGGCGCGATGCGCGGGAGACGGATCCCAAGCGTGTCGAAAAAGCCGCCCGCGCCTCCATGCGCGAGCATGTCGAGGCGATGGTCGCCTTCTGGAACGACGGCGTGCCGACGCTCGACTACGGCAACAACATCCGCCAGGTCGCCAAGGACGAAGGCTTCGAGAACGCCTTCGCCTTCCCAGGGTTCGTGCCGGCTTACATTCGCCCGCTGTTCTGCCGCGGCATCGGCCCGTTCCGCTGGGCAGCCCTGTCGGGCGATCCCGAGGACATCTACAGGACCGACGCCAAGGTCAAGGAGCTGACGCCCGGCAACACGCATCTGCACAACTGGCTCGACATGGCGCGCGAGCGCATTGCCTTCCAGGGGCTGCCCGCGCGCATCTGCTGGGTCGGCCTGGGTGACAGGCACCGGCTCGGCCTCGCCTTCAACGAAATGGTGGCGAAGGGCGAGCTGAAGGCCCCGGTCGTCATCGGCCGCGACCACCTCGATTCCGGCTCCGTCGCCTCGCCCAACCGCGAGACGGAGGCGATGAAGGACGGCTCCGATGCCGTGTCCGACTGGCCGTTGCTCAACGCGCTGCTCAACACCGCGTCCGGTGCCACATGGGTGTCGCTGCACCATGGCGGCGGCGTCGGCATGGGCTATTCGCAGCATGCCGGCATGGTCATCTGTGCCGACGGCACGGCCGACGCGGCGCGCCGGCTGGAAAGGGTGCTGTGGAACGACCCGGCGACGGGCGTCATGCGCCACGCGGACGCCGGCTACGACATCGCCATCGACTGCGCGAAGGACAAGGGCCTCAGGCTGCCCGGCATCCTCGGCAACTGATGCGCATCATCCGCGCCGCCGACCACCGCGTCGTGCCGTGGAAAAACGGCGGCGGCCTGACGCGCGAGGTCATGGTCGAGCCGGACCCCGCCAATCCCACGCAGTTCCTTTGGCGCATCAGCATCGCGACGGTGGCCGAAGCCGGCCCGTTCTCGCGCTTCCCGGGCATCGACCGCAGCATCGCGGTGCTGGACGGCGCAGGCATGCGGCTCGATGTCGACGGGGAGCTCATGGTGCTGACGCCGGACGATGCACCGTTCCGGTTCCCCGGAGAGGCGGTGGTCCGGTCGGAGCTGCTCGCGGGCGAGACCACGGACCTCAACGTCATGACCCGGCGCGACGCGTTTAGCCACCGCATGACGCGGATGCGGTGCGATGGACTGGTCGTCGTGCAGGGCGCCGGCGACACGAACGTGCTCCTGCTGAACGGCCCGGTCACAGTCGTCGGCGCCCCCCTCCATCGCTTCGACGCCCTGGTCGCCCTCAGCCGTGGGGAGAAGATCAGGGTACAGGCCAATCACTCTTGCGACATCTTCCTGATCGAGATCGAGCCGGTCGCGACGTAGGCGAGTGCCGGCAAGTGCCGGTCGCGAACGCCTAAGGCCGGTCGAAACCCTCATAGAGGAAGTATCCGAAGTCCGCCGGCATCGCCCGGCCCGATGTGTCGAACGCCGCCATGCCGACGAAGGCGCCGGTGAAGGAGCCGTGCTCGCCGCGGCCGCCTTCGTCGGAAATCAGCGACTGGTCGAGCATCTCGCCCACGGGCATCCAGTCCCCGCCGGTGGAATACGAAAACTGCAGCGCAGCGCCGTCGACGTCGGCGCGCAGTCCGATCTCGCCGTCCGGCAACGGGATCGGCTCGGGCAGGCCGAAGGTCAGCTTGCCGTTCTGCCAGTCGCCTAGGCAGGACATGATCATCAGCGCGCGGCCGGCCTTGGGCGTATAGGTCACCGCCAGGAAGTGGAACTTGTGGCGGTTGTAGTAGCTCACCAGCCCCGCCGCCTGCTGGTAGGTTTCCGGCTGGAATGCGAGCGACGTCTCGGCGCGGTAGATGAAATGCTCCTGCCGGCGCGCGACCAGCGCCTGCTCGAACCAGCTTCCGATCGACTCGCGGCCGAAGAGGCGCAGCCCCTTGCCGGGCAGCGCAAAGATGCGCTCCGGCACCGGCGTGCGCAGCCACTGGAAGTCGAGCGGCAGCGTAGCATCGGCGAAATCGTGGCGGATGGAGACCGAGCGGTCCGCCCTGCTGCCCGCCGTTCCCCTCGGCGCATCGACTTCCAGCGCCGGCACCTGCCCGCCATGCGCGAGATACAGCCAGCCGTCGTCGCGCCACTCGCATTTCTGGATCGCCGTCTCGCGGCCGAGCGGCGAGCGGCGCAGACCGGGCAGAGGCCGGCCGGTCAGGTGCGTGTGGTAGACCTCGCCGTCCGGCGTCTCGACGATCTGGCCGTGGCCTGCACGCTGCAGCGGCGCGTCGGGCGCGTCCTTCGAGGTAATGAGATGCGTGCCGGGATGCAGTTCATAGGGCCCGGCGATGTCGCGCGAGCGGGCCATGGTCACCGCGTGGTCGTATCCAGTGCCGCCTTCCGCGGTGGTCAGATAATACCAGCCGTCGCGCCTGAAGAGATGCGGCCCCTCGACCAGCCCGTGTGTCGAACCGGCGAAGATGTTGCGGATCGGGCCGACGAGCTTCTGCGCCTTCGGGTCGTATTCCTGCAGCAGGATGCCGTCGAAGGACGGATGCTTCGGGCTGCCGCCGACGCCGTGCGAGATGTGGTTCCACTGCATGTTGAGGAACCACTTCTTTCCGTCGTCGTCATGGAACAGCGACGGGTCGAAGCCAGACGAATTGACATAGACCGGGTCCGACCACGGGCCTTCGATCGCGGGCGCGGTGACGATGTAGTTGTGCGCGTCCTTGAAGTTGCCCTCCAGCCGCTTCACGTCGGTGTAGACCAGCCAGAACAGGCCGTCGGCATAGGACAGGCACGGCGCCCAGATGCCGCCCGAGTCCGGATTGCCGCGCATGTCGAGCTGGCTCGCGCGATCCAGCGGACGCTTCACCAGCGTCCAGTTCGCCAGGTCGGTCGAGTGGTGAATCTGCACGCCCGGATACCACTCGAAGGTCGATGTCGCGATATAGTAGTCGCGGCCGACCCGGCAGATCGACGGATCGGCATTGAAGCCGGGCAGGATCGGGTTGCGGATCTTTGTCATGCGTGCGGCTCCTCCCAAAGCCCGTTTCGTCGATGCGTGGCGCAGGGACCCCCCTCTGCCCTGCGTGGATAGCCTACTTCCTCGCCGGTCCCTTCCGCTCCGCCGACGCCGCCCAGAGGTTGATGTCCGCTTCCTTGGCGTAGGTGTCGATCTCGGCGAGTTCGGCCGGGGTGAAATCGCGGTTGTCGAGTGCTGCGACGCAGTCTTCGACCTGCTCGGGCCGGCTCGCGCCGATCAGGGCCGTGGTCACGCGGCCGCCGCGCAGCACCCAGGCGATCGCCATCTGCGCCAGCGTCTGGCCGCGGCGGCTGGCAATGCCGTTCAGGGCGCGGATGTTCTCAATCGTCTTGTCGTTGAGGAAATCCTGCCGGAGCGACTTGCCCTGCGTGGCGCGGCTGCCCTCGGGAATGCCCTTCAGATACTTGTCCGTCAGCATGCCCTGCGCCAGCGGCGAGAACACGATCGAGCCGACGCCCAGACCGTCGAGCGTATCGAGCAGGCCGTCGTCCTCGATCCAGCGGTTGATCATTGAATAGCTCGGCTGATGGAGGATGAAGGGCGTGCCCAGCTCGCGCAGGATGGTCGCCGCCTCGCGGGTGCGCTGCGAGTTGTAGGAGGAGATGCCGACATAGAGCGCCTTGCCGGAGCGCACCGCATGGTCGAGCGCGCCCATCGTCTCCTCCAGCGGCGTGTCCGGGTCGAAGCGGTGGGAATAGAAGATGTCTACATAGTCGAGGCCCATCCGCTTCAGGCTCTGGTCGAGCGAGGCGAGCAGGTATTTGCGGCTGCCCCATTCGCCGTAGGGGCCGGGCCACATGTTGTAGCCGGCCTTGGTGGAGATGATCATCTCGTCGCGATAGCCGGCGAAATCGGTGCGCAGCATCTCGCCGAAGGCCAGCTCGGCCGATCCGGGCGGCGGGCCATAATTGTTGGCGAGGTCGAAATGGGTGATGCCGAGATCGAAGGCCTTGCGCGCGATCGCCTGCTTGGTGGCGTGCGGCGTGTCGTCGCCGAAATTGTGCCAAAAGCCGAGCGACAGTGCCGGCAGCTTCAGGCCCGACGTGCCGCAGCGGTTGTAGATCATCTTGTCGTAACGGTTCGCGGCGGGCTGCCAGGCCATCTGCGTCTTCTCCCGGTATCGTCGGCCCATTGCCGATCTGTCATGTCTGGTTCTAATCGATTAAGGGGCGGCGCTCCAGTATTTCGACAGCGAAAGTCGCCGGTTCTGCAATCGATTACATTGATTTCCAGGCTTCGACGCGAAAGAGTCCGGCGAAGCACGCGAGGGGGAATGCCGAACCGCCAGCCGACCGTACGCGACGTCGCACAAGCCGCCGGCGTCTCCGCCGCGACGGTGAGCCGGGCGCTGTCCTTTCCGGACAAGGTGTCCGAGGCGACGCGGCTCAAGGTGCTGCGCGCGGTGGAGCAGACCGGTTACGTCGTCAACCAGCTCGCGCGCAACCTGCGGCGGCGAATGACGAGCGCCATCGTCGTGCTGGTGCCGAACCTCGGCAACCAGTTCTTCTCCCACATCATCGCCGGCATCGAATCCGCCGCAAGCCGCGCGGGCTACACGGTGCTGGTTTCCGACACCCGCCCGCCGGGCGGCGGCGAGATGCTGATGGACTTCGTCCGCAACAATCGCGCCGACGGGCTGATCTCGCTCGACGGCAATCTGCCCGGATCGGTCCTGTCCGCCGCCGGCGGGCGCGGCATGCCGACGCTGGTCTTCGCCTGCGAATGGCGCGACGGGCTCGGCGTTCCCTCGGTAAGGTTCGACAATGAGGGCGGCGCGGAGCTGGCGGTCGACCACCTCGTCTCGCTCGGCCACAGCCGCATCGGCCACCTGCTCGGCCCGCCCGGCAACGTGCTGACTGATGCCCGCTTCGCCGGCTACAGGCGGGCGATGGCGCGGCACGGCCTGCCGATCCGCGCGGACTGGATCCTGCAGGGCGACTTCACGCTGGAGTCCGGCGTGCAGGCCGGGCGCGCATGGCTGGAGTTGGTAGAGCGCCCGCGCGCGGTGTTCCTCGCCAATGACGAGATGGCGTTCGGCTTCATCTCGGAACTGCACCGCAAGGGGGTCGAGGTGCCGCGCGACCTGTCTGTCGTCGCCTTCGACGACATCGACATCGCGGAGCGCTACATCCCGGCGCTGACCACGGTGCGACAGCCCCGGCACGAGATCGGCGAGGCGGCGTTCGCAACGTTCCTGAAGGCTTTCCACGGCGAGACGACCGAACTTGTCCGCACACTGCCGGCGACGTTGATCGTGAGAGACAGCACCCGGCCGGCCTAGCCGGCCATGTGGCCACCCCACGGGCCGTGATGCGCGCCAGGGCCATCGATGCGCTCGAAGCCGTGGGCGCCGAAGAAGTCGCGCTGGGCTTGGATCAGGTTCGCCGTTCCCCGCGCCAGACGATAGGCGTCGAAATAGGCCAGCGCCGACGAGATGGCAGGCACCGCGAGGCCATGCGTGGCGGCCGTTGCCACGACGCGGCGCAGCGACGGCTCAGCCTTCGACACCATCGAGACGAAGGCGCGCGAGACGAGAAGGTTGGGAAGGTCGGCCTTCGCCTCGAAGGCGGAGGCGATGGTGTCGAGGAACTGCGAGCGGATGATGCAGCCGGCGCGCCAGATCCGCGCCACCGTCGCCATCGGCAGGTCCCAGCCGAACTCCTGCGAGGCTGCGCGCATCACCGCGAAGCCCTGTGCATAGGCGCCGATCTTGGCGGCGAACAGCGCCTGTTCCAGATCCGCGATCAGCCCGTCGCGATCGGCCGGATCGATCGACTTTACGGGCGACCCATAGGCCCGCTCGGCCGCGTCGCGCTCCTGCCGCATCGACGACAGGCTGCGCGCGGCGACCGCCGCCTCGATGCCGGTGGCCGGGACGCCCATCATCTGCGCCTCGATCACGGCCCAGCGGCCGGTGCCCTTCTGGCCGGCGCTGTCGACGATCACATCGACCATCGGCCGGCCGGTCTGCGGGTCGTCGGCGGCGAGCACGGTGGAGGTGATCTCGATCAGGTAGGAGTTGAGCGGGCCTTCGTTCCAGCGGCCGAAGACATGGCCGATTTCCTTCGGCCCCATGCCGAGCCCGTCGCGCATGACGCCGTAGACCTCGGCGATCATCTGCATGTCGGCATATTCGATCCCGTTGTGCAGCGTCTTGACGAAATGGCCGGCGCCGTCCGGACCGAGCCATGCGGCACAGGGCTCGCCGTTGTAGGCGGCGGCGATCGCGGTCAAAACCGCTTCGACGCGCTGCCAGGACTCCTTGGCACCTCCGACCATGATGGAGGGGCCGTGTCGTGCGCCCTCCTCGCCGCCGGACACGCCGACGCCGAGGAACTCGATGCCCGAGCCCTCGAGCTCGGCGAAGCGGCGCATCGTGTCGCGGAAATTGGCGTTGCCGGCGTCGATGATGATGTCGCCCGGCGACAACAGCTTGCGCAGCGCGGCGATCTGTTCGTCGACCGCCTTGCCGGCTTGGGTCATGATGATGATCGGCCGCGGCGGCCGAATGGCGGCGACGAGGTCGGCGAGCGTGGTAAGGGAACGATGTTTTCGCGCAGGTCCTCGGCATTCTCGAAGAACAGGCCGGTGCGCGAGGCCGTGCGATTGTAGACCGCGATCGGATGACCTTTCTCGGCGATGTTGAGCGCGAGGTTGGACCCCATCACGCCGAGCCCGATCAGTCCGATTTCAGCATGCGACATCGCTTCTTCCCTTAAATTGTTCTGGGTACTCTTTGCGAGCTTGGAGGGAATGATGAACAGGCGGGTCGCATTCCGTCAACGCAACTTCGTGCATGAAATCCATGCAGAATCGCGGCAACGGCTCAATTAGCGAGAAATTCGGCTCGCATCGGCGTGAACGTGTCTATCAGCACGCCGGCCTCCAGGGCGCGGCAGCCATGCCATTCGTCGCCCGGCACGATGAAGCTCTGGCCCTTAGTCAGCACTTCGGTGCGGCCGGAGATGGTCACCTCGAAGGCGCCCTCTGCGACATAGCTCGCCTGGATGTGTGGGTGCCGGTGCAGCGAGCCGACCGCGCCCTCCTCGAAGGCGACCTCCACCACCATCAGCTGGTCGTTGTAGGTCAGGATGCGACGCTTGACGCCGGGCTCGGTCGGGGTCCAGTCCGCCTCGCCCGGTCTCACGAAATTGTCGCTCGCGGTCATCGAGTTCTCCTAGCGTGCCAGCCAACCGCCGTCGACCGGCAGGATCGCGCCGTGGACGTAGTTCGCCGCGTCGCTGGCGAGGTAGACCGCCGTGCCGCCGATGTCCTGCGCGCTGCCCCACCGGCCGGCCGGAATACGCTTGAGGATGTCGGTCGACCGCTCCGGATCGTTGCGCAGCGCCTCGGTGTTGTTGGTGACGATGTAGCCCGGCGCGATGGCGTTGACGTTGATGCCCTTGGCCGCCCACTCGTTCGCGAGGATGCGGGTGAGCCCGGCGAGACCGCTCTTCGCGGCCGTGTAGGAGGCAATGCGGATACCGCCCTGGAACGACATCAGCGAGGCGATGTTGACGATCTTGCCGGTGCGCTCCGCCGCGAAGACGCGGCGGGCAAAGGCTTGGCTGAGCAGGAAGACGCTCTTGAGGTTGACGTCGAGCACGTCGTCCCAGTCCTGCTCTGAGAAATCCACCGCCGCCGCGCGGCGGATGATGCCGGCATTGTTGACGAGGATGTCGATCGGGCCGTGCGCCTCCCAGGCGGTGTCGAGCATCGGCGCCACGCTCGCCGTCCTGGCGAGATCGGCCTTGAGCGCAACGACCTTGCCGCCGGCGTCGCGGATCGCGGCTTCGGTCTCGGCCATCGACGAGCGCCCGACCGCGAGCACTTCCGCGCCAGCCGCGGCGAGCGCGACCGCGATACCCTGGCCGATGCCGGTGTTGGCGCCCGTCACCATGGCGCGCCGGCCTTCAAGGCTGAACAGACCGCTCATCTCAGATCTCCCATTGCGACCATGTCGACGTCCTTGTAGTCGACATTGTCGCCGGCCATGGCCCAGATGAAGGTGTAGTTCGAGGTGCCGGCGCCCGAATGGATCGACCAGCCCGGCGACAGGATCGCCTCCTCGTTCTTCACGATCAGATGCCGCGTCTCGTTTGGCTCGCCCATGAGATGGACGACGCGCGCGTCCTCGCCCAGCGCGAAATAGAGATAGGCTTCGGAACGCCGGTCGTGCACGTGGCAGGGCATGGTGTTCCATACCGAACCCGGCGCCAGCACCGTCATGCCGACGACGAGCTGGCAGGTCTGCAACACGTCGGGATGGATGAACTGATAGATCGAGCGCTCGTTCGACGTCGCCTGCGCGCCGAGGTCGAGACGGTTCGCCTCGCCGATCCGCACCAGCCGTGACGGATAGGAATGATGCGCGGGGGCGCTGAGCAGGTAGAACTTCGCCGGGTTCGCGGCATCCGCGCTGGCGAAGAAAACCTCCCCGGCGCCCATGCCGAGATAGAGCATGTCGCGATGGTCGAGCGTGAAGCTGTCGTTGCCGGCGGAGATCGTGCCCTTGCCGCCGATATTGACCGCGACGAGCTCGCGGCGATCGAGGAATGATGGCGTGCCGGCCTGCTTGACGGGCTCGAGCTTTAGCGCGGCGCCCGCGGGCGTGGCGCCGCCGACCACCATCCGGTCGTATTGCGAATAGGTGAGCCTGATCTCGCCCGGGACGAACAGGCTCTGGATCAGGAATTCCGCCCGGAGCCGGTCGGTACCGTAGCCCGCCGCTGCCTGTGGATCGATGGCCTGTCTGACTTCAACATGCATGGCTTGCAGTCCCTGTATGAAAGATGATCGTCACGCCCTGGCGGCGGAGCGCGGAAGGTCGCCGCCGTGCAGCAGGCTCTGGTAGCGGCGCTGGCTCGCCGACAGGTGCCGCCGCATGGCGTCGCGTGCCGAGGTGGCGTCGCCGTCGATGATGGCGTTCATGATGTCGCGATGCTCGGCCTGCAGCCGCTGCTGGTAGTCCGAGGATTGCAGCAGGCTGGCCGAGACCGTCGTGACCAGATCGCGCGGGATGGTGCGTCGGCCGAGCACGTCGAGGATCTCGACATAGAACGGATTGCTGGTCGCCGCCGCAATCGCCCGGTGGAATTCGAAATCCGCCGCGCCGGTCGGCTCGCCGCGGCTCAGCTGCGTGTCGAACGCGGAGAAGGCCACGCGGATGTCGGCTTCCTGCGAGGCCGTCCTGCGCTGTGCCGCGAGCGCTGCGGCCTCGATCTCGATCGCCATGCGCACCTCCAGCACGTTGAGCACCATGGAGACCTTGCCGGTCATGTCGGCGAGCAGGCTTCCGAGCATGGCCTCAGGCCGATCGTTGACGAAGACGCCTGCACCCTGGCGCGCGGTGACGAGCCCGTCGGCGGCGAGCCGGGTGACCGCCTCGCGCACCACGGTCCGGCTCACTCGATGCTCCTCGGTAAGCTGCTGCTCGGTCGGCAGCCGCGCGCCCGGCTTGAGGTCGCCCGAGGAGATCCGGGTCCGGATCTCCTCGACGAGCCGGTCGGCCAGCTTGGGCCTGCGGAGGGGGGCCAGCGTTTCGTCGCTCATCGCCATGCTCACCTGAACACGGCCGGCAGCCACAGCGAGAGCGCCGGGATGTAGGTGACGAGCAACAGAACGACGACGCCGGCGCCGTAGAACGGCCAGATCGACCGCATCGCCTCCCACACGGTGATCTTGCCCACCGCACAGGCCACGAACTGCACGCCGCCGACCGGTGGCGTGTTCAGGCCAATGCCGTAGTTGAGGATCATGATGACGCCGAAATGCACCGGGTCGATGCCATAGGCCTGGACGATCGGCAGGAAGATCGGCGTGGTGATGATGATGGTCGGCCCCATGTCCATGAAGGTGCCGAGCACGAGCATGATGACGTTGAGCAGGAGCAGGATGATGATCGGATTGTCCGAAATCGTCTGCATCCATGCGACCAGCGTCGCCGGCACCCGCAGGAAGGCCATAAGCCAGGAGAAGGCTGCCGCCGTGCCGATGATGAGCAGCACCATCGCCGTGGTGCGCACCGCGCCCATGGTAGCGTGGACGAAATCCTCCCACCTCATCTGGCGGTAGATCGTGAGCGTGACCAGCAGCGCGTAGAGCACAGCGATGCAGGAACTCTCGGTCGCCGTGAAGATGCCTGAACGGACGCCGCCGAAGATGATGGCGATGAGAAGCAGGCCGGGCGTGGCGACCGCGAAGAGATAGACGATCGCACCGAAGCCGGGGAAAGGCTCGGTCGGATAGCCGCGCTTGCGCGCGACGAAATAGGCCGTGACCATGAGGGACGCCGCGAGCAGCAGGCCGGGGATGACACCGGCGGTGAAGAGGTCGGCGATCGAGATCTTTCCGCCGGCCGAGATCGAATAGATGATCATGTTGTGCGACGGCGGCAGCAGCAGCGCGATCAGCGCCGCCATGGAGGTGACGTTGACCGCGTAGTCCGCGCCATAGCCGCGCGCCTTCATCTGCGGGATCATCAGGCCGCCCACCGCCGCGGCTTCCGCGACCGCCGAGCCCGAGATGCCGCCGAAGAGCGTGGCAGTGACGATGTTGACCTGGCCGAGGCCGCCACGGATGTGGCCGACCAGCGAGGCGGCGAAGGCGACGATGCGCTGGGCGATGCCGCCGCGCACCATCAGGTCGCCGGAATAGATGAAAAAGGGAATAGCCAGGAGCGAGAAGACGCTCATGCCGGAATTGAGCTGCTGGAAGACGACCAGCGGCGGCAGGCCCATGTAGAGCACCGTCGCGAAGCTGGCGACGCCGAGGCAGAAGGCGATCGGCGTGCCGATCAGCATCAGGAGCGTGAAGGTACCGAAGAGGATCCACAGTTCCATCGTCAGGTCCTCTTCGCCAATTCTGCCGCGTCGCGGCGCACTTCCTCGACGTTTTCCAGTTCGACGGCGATTTCAGGCGGCGGCAGGTCGTCGAGGATGTCGTCGATCGGCGCGCCCGTGAAGCGCAGCACGATGCGCTCCAGCGCGAAGAGCGAAACGAGCAGGCCGCCCGCGACCACCGGCACGTAGTCCCAGCCGCCGGAGATGTGCAGCGCCGGCATGACGGTGCTCCAGGTCAGTCCGACGAGCTTGCCGCCGTACCAGATCATGCCGATGCCGAAGGCGAGCACGACGATGTCGGAGGTCATGCGCAGCCATTTCTTCGCCGCCGGGGGCAGCACGTAGAGCAGCACGTCGAAGCCCATGTGGTTGTTTTCGCGCACGCCGACCGCCGCACCGAGGAAGATGAACCAGCTCATCAGCATCACCGCGCCGGGCTCGGTCCAGCTCGGCGAGTCGTTCAGCACGTAGCGGCAGAACACCTGGTAGGCGACGGTAACCGTCATCACCACGAGGCCGAGGCCGGCGAGGTAGAGCGCTGTAGTGTTGAGGCGCGAGAGGATGGGCACGCCGGTTCGTAGGTCGGTGGACATAGATGGCTCCGCAACGCCTAAAGCACTCCCCTCACCGTCTGCCTTCGGCAGCCACCCCTCCCCCCGTTCTGGGGGCGAGGTGGATCGGGCGAAGCCTGAGACGGCGAGGGGTCATTCCACTACTTCACAAGCTCACTGGACCGCCTGGACGTCGGCGACCATCTTCTTGAGCACGTCGTCGGTAACGTGCTTCTCGTAGACCGGCTTCATCGCGTCGATGAAGCCCTGCTTCTCCGGCGTGGTGATCTGCGCGCCCGCGGCCTCTACGATCTTGCGCGATTCCGCGACCTTGGCGGACCACAGCTCACGCTGCTTGGCGACACTGTCGGTGGCGGCCTGCTTGAAGATCGCCTGGTCCTCGGGCGTCAGCTTGTCCCACGCGCCCTTGTTCATGACGAACACTTCGGGAAGGATGGTGTGCTCGTCGAGCGAGTAGTTCTTCGCGACCTCGAAATGCTTGGCGGTGTCATAGCTCGGGAAGTTGTTCTCCGCGCCGTCGATGACGCCGGTCTCGATGGCCGAATAGACCTCGCCATACGGCATCGGAGTGGCGTTGGCCCCGAGGGCCGCGACCATGTCGACGAAGATGTCGGACTGGATGACGCGGAACTTCAGGCCCTTCATGTCGGCCACCGAGTTGATCGGCTTGGTCTTGTTGTAGAACGAGCGCGCACCGGCGTCATAGAAGGCGAGAACGACCAGCCCGGCCGGCTCGAACGCCGCCTTGATCTGGTCGCCGATCGCACCGTCCATCACCTTGTGCATGTGCTCTTCCGAGCGGAAGAGATAGGGCAGCGCAGGCACGATGGTCTCCTTCACGGTGCCGTTGAACGGCGCCATCGAGACACGGTTCAGCTCGATCACGCCGGAGCGGACCTGCTCGATCGTGTCCTTCTCCTGGCCAAGCTGGGCCGAGTGGTAGACCTCGACGGAGTAGCGCCCGTTGGTGCGCTCCTTCACCAGTTCGCCAAAATACTTGACGCCCTCCACGGTCGGATATCCGTCCGGATGCGTGTCGGACGATTTCAGCACGGTCTGCGCCAAAGCGCTTGCCGTCATCAGGGCAGTCACGGCCACGGCGGCCGCCAGTGTGCGTATCAGGTTCATGCTTTCCTCCCATTGTTCCTGACGTTGCAGTTCAGAGTCGGTAGGCGCACTTGGCCAGGCGGTAGGCGAGATCGTGGGCAAGCTCCGCCGCTTCATCGTCGCGAAGCTGGCCCGCGACCACGAGGTCCGCGAGGTAAGCGCAGTCGACCCGCCGGGCCACATCGTGCCGGGCGGGTATCGAGGGAAAGGCGCGGGTGTCGTCGTTGAAGCCGACGGTGTTGTAGAAGCCGGCGGTCTCGGTCGTCAGCTCGCGGAAGCGGCGCATGCCGGCCGGGCTGTCAAAGAACCACCAGGCCGGGCCGAGCCGCAGGCACGGATAGACGCCGGCCAAGGGTGCGAGCTCGCGCGAATAGACGGTCTCGTCGAGCGTGAAGAGGATCACGGTGAGGTTCGGCTCAAGGCCGACAGCGTCGAGCAGCGGCTTGAGGGCCTGCACGTAGTCGGTGCGGCCAGGGATGTCGAAACCCTTGTCGCGGCCGAAGCGGGCGAAAATGTCGGCCGAGTGGTTGCGACGCGAGCCGGCATGGATCTGCATGACCATGCCGTCCTCGACACTCATCTTCGCCATCTCCGTCAGCATCTGGGCGCGGAACAGGCGCGCCTCGTCGGGCGTCGCATCGCGGGACGTGACGATCTGGTAGAGCTTGGCGGCCGCGTCGGCGGACAGGTTCGCGGTGTCGGCGCTCGGGTGGCCGTGGTCCGTTGCCGTGGCGCCATGGTCGCGGAAAAAGGCGCGACGACGACGGTGCGCCTCCAGATAGCCCTGCCATGTGCCGGTGTCGCAGCCGGTGATTTCGCCCAGAACCCGGATATTGTCGCGAAATCCCTCGAAATCGGGATCTGTGACCGAATCCGGCCGGTAGGTCGTCACCACTCTGCCCTTCCAGCCCGACTGCTTGAGCTGGGCGTGCCAGCGCAGGTCGTCGAGCGCGCCTTCGGTCGTGGCGATCACCTCGATGTTGAAGCGCTCGTAGAGGGCGCGCGGGCGGTAGTCGTCCTGCTTCAGCTTCGCGTCGATGGCGTCGTAGTAGAGATCCGCCGTTGAGGCTGAGAGCGGAGCGTCGAGACCGAACAGGCTCTCGAACGTGTGGTCCAGCCAAAGCCGCGAGGGCGTGGCGCGGAAGAGATGATAGTGCTCGGCGAACAGCCGCCAGATCGCGCGCGGATCGGTCTCGACCGCGCCGCCGTCGACCCGCGGCACACCCAGCCGCTCCAGCGGCACGCCCTGGCTGAACAGCATGCGGAAGATGTAGTGGTCCGGAACGACGATGAGCTGGGCGGGATCGGGAAAGTTGGCATTCTCGGCAAACCAGCGCGGATCGGTGTGGCCATGCGGGCTGACGATCGGCAGGTCCTTGACCGACGCGTAGAGTTGTCGCGCTATGGAACGCGCAGCCGCGTCGGCGGGAAACAACCTGTCGTCGCTCAGCAGGGGCACGCTGGACTTTCCTCCCGAGAACTCCTTGCGATGAACTGGTATGGAAGCATACATGTTATGTCAACACGGAACTGGACGAAATTCGTATGATGAATATTGAGCGGCTGGCCTTCGATGCCGAGACACGTCCGACGATCGCCAAGCGCATCGCGGAATCGCTGCGCGATGCGATCGTCTCACTGGATCTCAAGCCCGGGGACACAATCTCGGAGAGCGATATCGCGGCGCGGTTCGGCGTCTCGCGCCAGCCGGTGCGCGAGGCCTTCATCCAGTTGGCAGAGCAGGGGCTGCTGCGGATACGGCCGCAGCGGTCGACCGAAGTGATCCGCATTTCGATCCGCGACGTGTTGAATGCGCGCTTCGTGCGCGAGGCGCTGGAGGTGGCTGTGGTGCGCAAGGCCGCGACCGAATGTGCCGAGATGCCGGCCGATATGTTCGACGAGCTGTTCAAGGCGCAGACGGACGCGTCCGACGCCAACGACTATCGTGCCTTCCACGCCAAGGACGACGCGTTCCATCGGTTGATCGCCAAGCTGTCGGGCAACGAGTTCGTCTGGAAGCTGATCGACGCGCAGAAGGTGCAGATGGACCGCGTGCGCTATCTCTCGCTCAAGCTCGGCATGCCGGCGACGATCCGCGAGCACCGCGACATTGGCGAGGCGATCCTGTCAGGCAATCCGGACCTCGCCGAGGCGCATATGCGCAAGCACCTGCGCAAGATCGACACGCAGATCCACCAGATCCGCGATCTCAACCGGGAATACTTCCAGGAGGAGTAGGGGCAGTACGCGGTAGGCAGTAGGGAACAAGTGCTGACGGCGACGTACGGTCAATACCGATCACAGTCTCGGCGAAGCCGGGCGCAGATCATTCTACTGCCTACTGCCTACCGCCTACTGCCTTCTACAGCTTCGTCCAGGCAGCGTTCTTGTTCGATGACCTGACGCAGGCTTCGACGAACGCCACGCCTTCAACGCCGTCGGCAATGGTTGGATAGACTACGTCCTTTGCCGGCTTTCCATTCTTCCTGCGCGCCGCGCGGATGGCGCGGGCGGCTTCGGCATAGATGGTCGCGAAGCCTTCGAGATAGCCTTCCGGATGGCCAGACGGCACGCGGCTGACGCGGGCTGCGGCCGGCCCCGCGCCGGCACCTGCGCGGGTGATCAATTGCTTCGGCTCGCCGAAGGGCGTGAACCAGAGATGGTTCGGCTGTTCCTGGCTCCACTCGATACCGCCCTTTGTGCCGTAGACGCGCAGCTTCAGCGCGTTCTCATTGCCCGGCGCCACCTGGCTCGCCCAGAGCATGCCCTTCGCACCGCTCTTGAAGCGCAGCATGACATGGGCGTTGTCGTCGAGCAGGCGTCCCGGCACGAAGGCCTTGAGGTCGGCGGAGAGGCTGTCGAGCTCCAGTCCGGTAACGAAACGCGCGAGGTTGTAAGCATGCGTGCCGATGTCGCCGGTCGCACCGCCGACGCCCGACTGCTTCGGGTCGGTGCGCCAGACCGCCTGTTTGGCGCCGGTGTCCTCAACCTTGGTGGTCAGCCAGTCCTGCGGATATTCCGCCTGAACGACGCGGATCTCGCCGAGTTGGCCCTTCTGCACCATGTCCCGCGCCTGCCGGATCATCGGATAGCCGGTGTAGTTGTGGGTCAGCACGAAGACCTTGCCGGACTTCGCGACGAGTGCTGCCAGCTTCTTGGCGTCGGCAAGGTTCGACGTCAGCGGCTTGTCGCAGATGACGTGAATGCCGGCATCGAGGAAAGCTTTCGCCGCCGGCCAATGCATGTGGTTGGGCGTGACGATCGACACCGCCTCTATGCCGTCGGCACGCTTCGACTCGGACTTCGCCATTTCCTGGAACGAGCCGTAGCTGCGCGCCGGATCGAGGCCGAGTTCGGCCGCGGAAGCCTTGGCCTTTTCCGGGCTCGACGACAGCGCGCCGGCGACCAGCTGGAACTCGCCGTCGATGCGTGCCGCGATGCGGTGCACGCCGCCGATGAAGGCGCCCTGCCCGCCACCCACCATGCCGAGCCTGATCGGCCCATTGCCGGATTCGATCGTCTTGCCGCTGACCATTTTGTCCTCCCGTGTGAGGGCAGTAAGGCAATAGGGCAGTAAGGCAGTAGCGAAACGAAGCGCGACCTGTCCGCTCTCGATCTGCCGCCCAGCCGCCTCCTACCGCTTCCCCTACTGCCCCACTGCCTTACTGCCCTATTCCCCTATTCCTCAAATCCCCATCAGCTTCCGCAATGCCGCCTTGTCCGGCTTGGCGCCGGCGAAGTCGTCAAAGGCTTTTTCGGTCACGCGGATGATGTGGCTTTCGATGAAGGGCGCGCCTTCGGCGGCGCCGTCTTCCGGATGCTTCAGGCAGCATTCCCACTCCAGCACCGCCCACGAGTCGTAGTCGTATTGCGCTAGCTTGGAGAAGATGCCGGAGAAATCGACTTGGCCGTCGCCCAGCGAGCGGAAGCGGCCGGCGCGCTGAACCCAGCCCTGATAGCCCGAATAGACGCCCTGGCGTCCGTCCGGATTGAACTCGGCATCCTTCACATGGAAGGCCTTGATGCGCTCGTGGTAGATGTCGATGAAGGCGAGGTAGTCGAGCTGCTGCAGCAGGAAGTGCGACGGGTCATAGTTGATGTTGGCCCGCGTGTGGCCGCCGACTGCGTCGACAAACATCTCGAAGGTAGCACCGTCGAACACATCCTCGCCCGGATGGATCTCGTAGCAGAGGTCGACGCCGGCCTCGTCATAGGCGTCGAGGATCGGCTTCCAGCGCTTGCCGAGTTCGGCGAAGGCCTCCTCGATCAGGCCGGCCGGCCGCTGCGGCCAGGGATAGAGATAGGGGAAGGCGAGCGCGCCGGTGAAGGAGACCGAGGCCGTCAGCCCGAGGTTCTTCGACGCTTTCGCGGCATATTTCATCTGCTCCACGGCCCATTTCTGACGAGCCTTCGGGTTGTTGTGCACTTCGGGCGGCGCGAAGCCGTCGAACATCGAATCGTAAGCCGGGTGCACGGCGACCAGCTGCCCCTGGAGATGGGTCGAGAGTTCGGTGATCTCGACGCCCGCATCGGCGCAGATACCTTTCACCTCGTCGCAATAGGTCTTCGACGAGGCTGCCTTCTTCAGATCGAACAGGCGTCCGTCCCAGGTCGGGATCTGAACGCCCTTGTAGCCGAGCCCGGCCGCCCACTTGGTGATCGCAGGCAGAGAATTGAACGGCGCGGCGTCGCCGCCGAACTGTGCCAGGAAGATTCCCGGCCCCTTCATGGTCTTTGGCATCTGATTGTCCTCCCAGACGAACTTTTTAAAAGGCTGTGGTGCCAAAGCGCAATGGCACGCCGCTGCCACAAGCATTCGTTCGTTCTGGTATGACCAATGACGGACGATCGGTCAAGGGCCGGAAACGCCCAAGAACATTGTTCAAACGCTGTGAATCCACTGCAAATCACCTCTTTACAGGGTCTTGTCACGTATCACCGCTGCGAAGATGCAGTTTGCTTGCGGGGGGTGGAAAAATGCGTTACTCGTCCAATTGCTTGATTTTGGTCTAACCAGTTTTCAAAGTGGTGGGACCGGGAGGAAAATCGGGCGAGGGATCGTGACGCGCGTTTTCGCGCACCTCGTCCGCGCAGGAGCATCTGGAGAGGAGACATCATGCATCTTTCGACACACAACTGGATGCGCGCCGAGCCGTTGGAAACGACGCTGAAGCGCATCAAGAAATTCGGCTACGAGTCGATCGAGATCTCGGGCGAGCCGGAGCAGTAAGACCAACGAGACGCGCGCGCTGCTGAAGGAGCACGGCATCCGCTGCTGGGGTGCCGTGACGCTGATGCTCGGCGAGCGCAACCTCGCGGCCAAGGACCAGGGCCAGCGCGAGCGCTCCGTGCAGTACGTCAAGGACGTGCTGACGATGGTGAGCGAACTGGACGGCGAGATCATCACGCTGGTGCCCGCGACCGTCGGCAAGGTCGTGCCCGACGCGACCGAGGAAGAGGAGTGGAAGTGGGTGGTGGACGCGACCCGCGAGTGCTTCACCCACGCCAAGAAGGTCGGCGTGCGGGTCGCGGTCGAGCCGCTGAACCGCTTTGAAACCTATCTCTTCAACCGCGGCGAGCAGGCGCTGGCGCTGGCCGACGCGGTATCGCCGGAGTGCGGCGTCTGCCTCGATGCCTACCACATCCACATGGAGGAGTTCGACGTCAAGGAAGCCATTCAAAAGGCGGGCAAGCGCCTGTTCGACTTCCACGTTGCCGACAACAACCGTTTTGCCGCCGGTCTCGGCACGATCAACTGGAAGCAGCTCGTCGGCTGGCTGCGCGAAGCGGGTTACGACGGCGCGCTCACCAACGAGTTCGTCGCGCCGGTCGACCGCACGCCCGCCAACCGCTACCCGGACATGGTCGAACGCAACCCGGTCGACATCTCGCCCGAGCAGCTCAAGTTCATCCAGGACCACGGCTCCTCGGTGCTGACCGAGAAATTCTACACCGACCAGATGCGGATCACCGCGGAAACCCTGCTGCCGCTGATCAAGTGATGGGTTCGAACACAGTCGAGAGAAAGCCGTCCCGCAATAGCGGGGCGGCGACGGGGTAGCGACATGCGCATCGCACGAATCCAGGCATGGTGGGTGAGGATACCGATCGAGGCCGCGCGCCAGCACAAGAGCGACTTCGGCCAGATCACGACCTTCGACGCCGCCATCGTCAGGGTCGAGACCGACACCGGCATCGTCGGCTGGGGCGAGGGCAAGAACGCCGCCGGCAGCGCCGGCACCTACGGCGCGCTGGTGTCGCTCATCAACAACGAGATCGCTCCCGCGCTGCGCGGCCGCGACGCGCGCGATATCAACGGCATCTGGGAGATGCTCTACAACGGCGTGCGCCACCAAAAGGCTGCCGCGTCCGGCCACGTTATGCCGGTTCTGGCGCGCCGGGGACTGACGGTTGCCGCGATCAGCGCGATCGACATCGCGCTGTGGGACATCCTCGGCAAGTCGCTCGGCGTCCCGGTGTGGCAACTGCTCGGCGGCCGCAAGAGCGAGCGCATGCCGGCCTATGCCTCCGGCGGCTGGGCGAGTGCCGACAAGATCGGCGAACAGCTGCAGTCCTATATCGACAAGGGCGGCTTCAAGGCAGTGAAGATGCGGGTCGGCTCTATGGACGGGGCGCCGCACGTTTCGTCCGAACGCGTGCATGCAGCGCGCGAAGCGCTCGGGCCGGGGGTCTCGATCATGGTCGACGCGCACGGCACCTACACCGTCGCCGACGCCAAGCGCTTCGCGCACATGGTGCGCGACTGTGACCTGGCCTGGTTCGAGGAGCCGGTGGCGGCGGACGACAAGCAGGGCATCGCGGAGGTTCGCGCGGCCTGCGGCATCCCGATCGCCGTCGGCGAGAGCGAGGCGACCCGCTTCGACTTCCGCGATCTCGCAGTCGCTCGCGCGGCCGATGTGTTCCAGCCGGACCTCGGCTTCTGCGGCGGCATCTCTGAGGCGATGAAGATCGGTGCGATCGCGTCGGCCTTCAACATCCGGCTCGCCCCGCATCTGTGGGCCGGCGCGCCGGCTTTTTATGCCGGCCTGCATGTCTGTGCAGCGTCACCGTCGAGCTTCATTCTCGAATACTCGCTGGGCGCCAACCCGATGCTGCACGATCTGGTGGTGGAGAAACTCGATGTGGCCGAAGGAACCATTGCCATTCCGGACGCCCCGGGGCTAGGCATCACTGTCGACGAGGATTTCCTGAAAGCCCACGCAATGGGTGGCTGAAGCCATGGCCGAGAAAGATTTGCTGCCGCATCTCGCGGCGTTCCTGATCGCGGAATCGGATGCGGAAAGCCACCGCACTCCGTCCGAGCGGGAGCTTGCCGAGCATTTCCAGGTTTCTCGGGGTCAAATCCGCGAAGCGCTGGCGATCCTTGAGGCGATGCGGCTTGTCGAGCGCCGGGCGAAGTCGGGCATCTATCTCACCAAGCGCGAGGCGAGCGTCGAGGCGATGGCGCTCTTCGCCCGCGCCGGCCTGCCGCTCGACCCGGTGCAGATCTACGAGACCGTCGAGCTGCGCAAGATCCACGAGATCAAGGCCGCGGAGCTTGCCTGCACACGAGCGACGGAGGAGAACTACGAGGCGCTGCGCGAAATCCTGCGCGCCTCGGAAGCCAAGGTCGCGGCCGGCGAGCCGATCCATAAGGAGGATCGAGATTTCCACCTCGAGATCGTGCGCGCGACCAAGAACAGCGTCTTCTACCGGATCTGCACCCTCTACTACGTCATGGGAGAGGGCCGGCTGCCGATCTATTTCAACGACCCGGAGCGCGGCCGCAAATCGCATGCCGAGCATCTGCAGATCTTCGAGGCGCTGGTCCGGCGCGACGGCAACCTCGCCCAGGCTCTTATGAACGCGCATCTCCAGGGTGCGGAGAGCTATTGGAAGGGCCTGATCAGCGAGATGGACATCAAGGAAGGCGTGCGTCTGGAAAATGCCTGACGCGGCCGCCCCGGTCATCTTCTCGACGCACGCGCTGCATCCCGCCGCCGCCGCGGCGCTCGACGGCGTTGGCAGGCTCAGGGTCGCAACCGCGCTTGATGCCGCTACACTGGTCGCGGAGTCGCGCGATGCCGCCGCCATCATCGTTCGCGCCAACCTGCCCGAGACGATCTTCCAGGGGGCTCCGTCGCTGCGCGCGGCGGTTCGGCATGGCGCGGGCCTGGACATGATCCCGATGGAGGCGGCCACGGCGGCCGGCGTGCTGGTCGCCAACGTGCCGGCCGTGAACGCCCGCTCGGTCGCGGAGCACGTGTTCTTCGTGACCATGGCGCTGCTCAGGCGCTTCCGGATGATGGACCGCGACCTGCGGACCGCCGGCTGGCTCTCAGGCCGGGCACATGCGGAGCGCACCAACGAACTGTCCGGCCGTCGGATCGGCATCGTCGGGGCACGGCGCAGTCGGGCGGCAGGTGCAGGCGATCGCCGCGCAGGGCTTCGGCCTTGAGGTCGCGGTCAACAGCCGGAGCCGGCCGGACAATCTCGGTGAGGCTGCGTTCCTGGATGTCGACGCCCTCGTCGCGCAGAGCGACGTGATCGTGCTGTGCTGTCCGCTGACGCCGGAAACGCGCGGCCTGATCGACGCCCGCCGGATCGGCCTGATGAAGCCGGGCGCGCTGATCGTCAATGTCGCGCGCGGGCCGGTGATCGTCGATGAGGCGCTGGTGGCAGCGTTGCGCGAGGGACGCATCGGCGGGGCCGCACTCGACGTCTTTGCGACCCAGCCGCTGCCGCCGGACCATCCCTATTTCTCCTTCGACAACGTGATCGTGACGCCCCACATGGCTGGCATCACCGAGGAGAGCATGATGCGTATGGGAACGGGTGCGGCGGCCGAAGTCGTGCGCATCCTGCACGGCGAACTGCCCGTCAACCTGCGCAATCCCGAGGTTCTCCCGGCCTACCGCGCCCGCTTCGGTTGAGCAGAAGCCGCCGCTGTCGCGCCTGACGCGATGTGACAAGACGACTCCATTCGTTAGATCCCCGCCACCTCGGCGCCGCATTCGCTCCACATTCCGCCCCCGTTTCGCCCCTAGGCGCCGAACAGGATCAACGGCAAAGGGTGCCTAAGGAATGCGGAACGGTTTCGGTGTTGTCGTGGCAGTGGCCATCGCGGGGGCGACGTTTTCAACGAATTCAGCCTTCGCCCAGTGCGGACGCGCATCGTGGTATGCGCTTCACTCCAAGACGGCATCGGGCGAACGGATGAACCCCTCGGCCATGACGGCGGCGCACCGCTCGCTTCCCTTCGGCACGAAAGTGCGCGTCACCAACAAGCACAACGGCAAGAGCGTGGTGGTGCGCATCAACGACCGCGGCCCGTTCATCAAGGGCCGGGTGATCGACCTCTCCAGGGGCGCTGCGAAGCAGATCGGCATGATCTCGCGCGGCCATGCCTCGATCTGCATGGACAGGATCTGACGACGGAAAGCAGCGAAGGCTGGTGAAGGCGTAGCGCCTGCCGCGCCTTTTTCGTGCTCAGCCGAGCATCAGCAGCGCGATCATTCCCGCGCCGCCGACGATGATGCGCCACCAGCCGAACAGTGCGTAGCCGTGGCGCGAGACGTAGTCGAGCAGGAAGCGCACCACGATCACGGCCGAGATGAAGGCCATGACGAAGCCGGCCGCGATGATCGGCAAGTCCGCCGCGGAGAGGATGTCGCGGTTCTTGTAGAGGTCGTAGGCGAAGGCGCCGGCCATCGTCGGCATCGCAAGGAAGAACGAGAACTCGGCAGCCGAGCGCTTGTCGGCGCCCATCAGCAGCGCGCCGACAATGGTCGCGCCTGAACGCGAGGTGCCGGGGATCATGGCCAGGCACTGGAACAGGCCGATCTTCAGGCAGAGCGACAGCGGATAGTCCATCACATCGTGATAGCGCGGCTGCAACGCCCAGCGGTCGACCCACAGCAGCACAACGCCGCCGATCAACAGCATGATGCAGATCAGCATCGGCGTCTCGAACAGCACCGTCTTGATGAAATCGTGCGCCAGCGCGCCAATGAAGGCTGCCGGCAGGAAAGCGACGAGAATGCCGAGCACGAAACGCTGCGTCCTGCCGTCGCGCGGCAGGTCGACGAGGAGCTTCCACAGCCGGCCGAAATAGACCGACAGGATGGCGAGGATCGCGCCGAGCTGGATCAGCACCTCGAAGGCCTTGCCGGTCGATTCGAAGCCGAGGAAATGGCCGGCAAGCAAGATGTGCCCGGTGGACGAGACCGGAATGAACTCGGTCAGACCCTCCAGCAGGCCGAGCAAGAGCGCCGAAACGATGGACTGGTCCTGCATGGGGAGCTCCGGGAGGGCGGCTTGCTTGTCATCGACGGGTCGAGCCCGTATAGGTCGGCACGAATCCCGACCTCGACGGGTGGCGCAGGATTAGCCGCCCCGACGGTAAAACGCCAGTACCGCGACGGGGCCTTCCGCAACCTCGCCGGTGCGTCCAGAACGGATCGATGCTGACTCTCTTCCACCATCCCATGAACGCCGCCAGCCGTTTTGTCCGGCTCGCCTTTGGCGAGTATGGCGAGGAGCTGGAACTGATCGAGGAAAAGCCGTGGGCGCGGCGCAAGGAGTTCCTAGCGCTCAACCCGGCCGGCACCCTGCCCGTGCTTCTGGCGGAAGGCGACGTGCCGATCGTCGGCGCCAACGTCATCGCCGAATATGTCGACGAGACACGCGGCGTCCTCAAGCGCGACAAGCGCCTCTTCGCCGAGGATTCGATCGGCCGCGCCGAGATCCGCCGGCTGTGCGACTGGTATCTGGTGAAGACCGAGAGCGAAGTGACGCGCCACCTGGTGCGCGAGCGGGTATTCAAGCCGCACATGCCATCCTCGCAGGGCGGCGGCTCGCCCGATTCGGCCGCGATCCGCGCAGCGCGGGCCAACATCAAGCAGCACCTGAAATACACCAACTGGCTGGCAGGAACGCGCGACTGGCTGGCCGGAACACGCATGAGCTATGCGGACCTCGCCGCCGCCGGCACGCTGTCGATCCTCGACTATCTCGGCGAGATCGACTGGGCGGAGAACGTCGCGGCGCGCGACTGGGCACAGCCGAATCAAATCCCGTCCGGCCTTCCGGCCGCTGCTCAACGACCGCGTGCGCGGCCTTTCCCCCGCTGCGCACTACGCCAATCTCGACTTCTAGGACGATGCGCGCGGCACCGGCATCGAGACCGGAGACGCTGCGGCCGTTCATCGATCGCGAGGCGAGGCGGCTCGGCTTCTCGACCGTCGCCGTCACCACGCCCGATTCGATCCCGCTCGCCCGCGAGCGGCTGGCGGCGGCGCTGTCGGCCGGCCATCACGGCGACATGGACTGGCTTGCGGAAACCTTCGAGCGGCGCGCCGCGCCCGCCGTGCTGTGGCCGGAAGTGCGCAGCGTCATCATGCTTGCGATGAACTACGGTCCCGATGAGAACCCGCTCGGGCTGCTCGACCGCAAGGACCGCGCCGCGATCTCGGTCTACGCCCGCAACCGCGACTATCACGACGTCATCAAGGGCAGGCTCAAAGAGCTGGCGGGCAAGATCGCCTCACGCGCCGGCGGTGACGTGAAGGTCTTCGTCGATACCGCGCCGGTGATGGAGAAGCCGCTGGCCGAGGCCGCAGGGCTCGGCTGGCAGGGCAAACACACCAATCTCGTCAGCCGCGAATTCGGCTCCTGGCTCTTTCTCGGCTCGATCTTCACCACGGCGGAGCTGCCTCCCGATGCGCCGGAGGTCGACCATTGCGGCTCGTGCCGCGCCTGCCTGGACATCTGCCCGACCAATGCGTTCCCCTCCCCGTACCGGCTCGACGCGCGGCGCTGCATCTCCTACCTGACCATCGAGAACAAGGGGCCGATCCCGCGCGAGTTCCGCGTCGCGATCGGCAACCGCATCTATGGCTGCGACGACTGCCTGGCAGCCTGTCCGTGGAACAAGTTCGCCGCGGCGGCATCCGAGGCGAAGCTGGTCGCCCGCGACGATCTGAAGGCGCCGCGCATCGCGGACCTGCTGGCGCTGGACGACGGCGCGTTCCGGACATTCTTCACCGGGTCGCCGGTGAAACGAATCGGCCGCGACCGCTTCGTGCGCAACGTGCTCGTCGCAGCCGGTAATTCGGGAGACGCCTCGCTGATCCCGCTCTGCCGGGACCTGCTCGGCGATCCCTCGACCCTGGTGCGCGGGGCGGCTGTGTGGGCGTTGTCGCGGCTGATGGAGGATCAGGCATTCCAGGCGCTTTCGGGCGACATGGAGGCCGGGGAGAGCGACGCCTCGGTTCGCGACGAATGGACGGCCGCACTCAGCGAGCGGCGCGAAAGGCTGACAGCATGACCATGCGGATCTTCCTGTTCGGCGCCGGCTATTCCGCCCGCGCCTTTGCGAGGCTTGCGGCAGGGGAAGCGGACGCGATCGCGGGCACGACCCGCACGGAGAGCAAGGCGGACGCGCTACGCGCCGCTGGCATCCAGCCCTTCCTGTTCGACGGCGCAGTGTCGCCACAGATCGCGGCAGAACTCGCACAAGCCACGCATCTGGTCATTTCAGCCGCGCCAACCGAGACGGGCGACCCGGTGATCGCGACCGCGCACGACCTGCTGGTCGGCGCGACACCCGCGCTGCGCTGGATCGCTTATCTCTCCACAGTCGGTGTCTACGGCAACCATGACGGCGCATGGATCGACGAGACGGCCGAGTGCCGCCCCCGCCCCGGCCGCTCCGACAACCGGCTGGAAGCGGAGAAGGAGTGGAGCGACCTCGCCCGCGAGCGTGGCGTCCCGCTGGCGATGCTGCGGCTCTCGGGCATCTACGGCCCCGGCCGCAACGCATTGGTCAACCTCGAGAACGGGACCGCGCGCCGCATCGTCAAGCCGGGCCAGATATTCAATCGCATCCATGTCGACGACATCGCCGGCAGCCTGCTCCATCTCGCGCGGTACAAGACCGGCGGCGTCTTCAACGTCACCGACGACGAGCCCTCGCCGCCGCAGGACGTCGTCGCCTTCGCGGCCGGGCTGATGGGCGTCGCGCCGCCGCCGGAGATCGACTTCGACACGGCGGACCTGACGCCCATGGCGCGCTCCTTCTACGGCGAGAACAAGCGCGTCTCGAACGCGAAACTGAAAGCCACCGGCTATTGCTTCGTCCACCCGAACTACCGCGCAGCGCTCACCGCGATGTGGGAGAAGAGCAACTGGCGGCGATAGGCGCGAGACTATTCAGTCACCGCGCTTGCCAAAGGTCGTCTTCTTCAGCGCTTCTTCAAGCCTTACCAGGTGTTCCGCCGGCATTTCTTCCGTCGCATAGGATTTGCGGGAGTCCTCAGGGAATCTCGCTTCATAGGCTTCGACATTCATAAGAACGAAGCGGGCCTTGCCGTGCCGGGTGATCGAGACAGGCTCGCGACTTGCCGCGTCCAGGACGTCGCCCAGCCGCTGCTTCAAATCGGTCGACGGATATTCGCGCATCGGAGCCTCCACTCGGAATATGAGACAAAACAGACATTTTGTCTATTCTTTGTCCGAACTGAAGTGGAGATCGCGAAGAGATACTGTTTTCCGGACATTCACCATCCGTTAACCGTTCGCCGCCCACGCTTCGCCAAAGTTGTCGGGCATCGAGGCCTCGGACATTCGGGGACTGGACTATGAGCAAGACTGTGCGAAGCGCCCGCAGGGGCCTGATCGCGGGCGTTATCGCTGGGCTGGCCCTGACCGGGGTCGCGATGGACGCGCAGGCGGAGCAGCTGGCCAAGAACCTGTTCGGCGCCAAGACCCTGCCGGCCGCGACGGCGCCCAAATCCTACGGCTTCTATTCCAAGGGCTGCTTCTCGGGCGGCGTGGCGATCGCCACCGATGGGCCCAACTGGCAGGCGATGCGGCTGTCGCGCAACCGGCGCTGGGGCCACCCGGCGATGATCAACCTGATCGAGAAGCTGGCGCGCGATTCGGCGCAGGACGGCTGGCCGGGACTGCTGCTCGGCGACATCTCGCAGCCGCGCGGCGGACCGATGCTGACTGGCCATGCCTCGCACCAGATCGGCCTCGACGCCGACATCTGGCTGACGCCGATGCCCGACAAGCGGCTGAGCGCGAGCGAGCGCGAAAACATGAGCGCGACGCTGATGGTGGACGAGAAGACCCACCTCGTGAAGGACAAGCTCTGGACCAAGGCGCATACTAATCTGTTGAAGCGCGCCGCGAGCTATCCCGAGGTCGAACGCATCCTGGTCAATCCGGGAATCAAGAAGAAGCTATGCGACACGGTGAGCGGCGACCGCTCGTGGCTGGGCAAGGTGCGCCCCTTCTGGGGTCACGACTACCATTTCCACATCCGCATCGGCTGTCAGCCTGGCTCGACCGAATGCCGCGGACAGGAAAAGGTCGCCGCCGGCGACGGCTGCGACAAGTCGCTCGCCTGGTGGTTCACTGAGGAGCCCTGGCGGCCCAACAAGAACCCGGACGCGCCCAAGGCCCGCGACATCATGACGATGAAGAGCCTGCCGGCAGCCTGCGTCGCGGTGCTGAACGCGCCTTCCCCGGTTTCGGAAGTGGCGGTGACGGTGCGAGGCCTCGGCAGCCCGCAGCCGACAATCGCGGCGACGTCGAGCAGTTCGACGCCCGTGACGGCGAACGCTTTCTCGGAGATTCCGCTCGACCGGATCCCCATTCCGATGTTCCGGCCCGATCCGGCGCAGTGAGGCGGCAACTTGCCGCTTCACTCCAGCGGGCGATTGGGCTAAGCCTTCCCGGACACTTCAACCGATTTAACCGGATGGCTGGCGCGTGCGTATCGCCCTCATCGCGCATGACGAAAAGAAGGACGACCTCGTCGCTTTCGCCGGCGCCCATCGGGATTTCCTGAAGGCCTGCGACCTGGTCGCCACCGGGACGACCGGCGGGCGCGTCGCGGAGGCCTGGCCGGAACTGACGATAAGGCGGCTGAAGAGTGGGCCGCTCGGCGGCGACCAGCAGATCGGCGCGCTGATCGCCGAGGGAAAGGTCGACGCGCTGATCTTCTTCGTCGACCCGCTCACGCCGATGCCGCACGATGTCGACGTCAAGGCCTTGATGCGCCTCGCCATCGTCTACGACATCCCGATGGCCTTGAATCGCGCCACCGCCGAGATCATCCTGTCCGGCAACGAGACAACGGCGCGGGCCTGAGACGATCGCAACCGGGGGAGAGAATGGCCCGAATCACAGACACGGACATGGTGCTCAACTTTCCCATCCTGATCGGGGACATCGGCGGCACCAATGCGCGCTTCGCGATCCTGATCGATTCCTATGCCGAGCCGAAGGAGTTTCCGGTCGTCCAGACCGCCGACTTCGCGACGATCGACCAGGCGATCCAGACGATGATCCTCGATCGCACCTCGATCCAGCCGCGCTCGGCGGTACTCGCCGTCGCGGGGCCGGTCGACGGTGACGAGATCCATCTGACGAACTGTCCCTGGGTCGTGCGCCCCAAGGTGATGCAGGCAGAGCTCGGCCTGCAGGACATCGTCGTGCTGAACGATTTCGAGGCGCAGGCACTGGCGGTCGTGGCGCTGGGCGACGAGCACATGATCCGCATCGGCGCCGGCACGCCGGAGCCGGCCGCCAGCCGCGTCGTGCTCGGTCCCGGCACCGGACTCGGCGTGGCGGGACTCGTCTACGCACGCCGCACCTGGATTCCCGTGCCCGGCGAAGGCGGGCACATGGACATGGGCCCGCGCAGCCCTCGCGATTTTGAGGTCTTTCCGCATATCGAACGGATCGAAGGCCGCATCTCGGGCGAGCAGCTCTTGTGCGGGCGCGGGCTGGTAAACATCTACCACGCGATCGGCAAGGCTGACGGAACGCCCACGCCGTTCACCACGCCGGCGGAGATCACCAGCGCCGCGCTCGACAGGTCGGACAGGACCGCGGTCGAGGCCGTGTCGATGTTCTGCACCTGCCTCGGGCGGATCGCCGGCGATCTGGCCCTCGTCTTCATGAGCAAGGGCGGCGTCTATCTCACCGGCGGAATCGCGCAGAAGATCGTGTCGCTCCTGGTGAAGAGCGACTTCCGGGCTGCCTTCGAGGACAAGGCGCCGCATTCGGCACTGATGCGCGACATGCCGGTCTACGTCATCACTCATCCGATGGCGGCCCTTCTCGGCCTGGCCGCCTATTCGCGCACGCCGGGACGCTTTGGCGTCGAGACCTCCGGCCGCCGCTGGCGGCTGTAGCGGGAACTTTGTGGCATCGCTGCCATAGGCAAGGGCGGCACATGCCGCTATGAGCGTGCCACGGCGCGATGCCGTGGGTGCAGGCTCAGGGCAGCGGGACAGGATCGACTTGGCGGCAGACGGCAGCAGCAGACGGGTTGACACGGGCGAAGTCGTCTCCGTGCTGCGGCGCATGCTTGCCGAAAACGGCCGCGACTATCTCGGCTACTATGCGCTCGCCGTGCTCTGCCTCGTCGCCTTCGCGGTGACGACCGCCTTCACGGCCTACATCATGCGCGACATCGTCGACCAATTGTTCGCCGAACGGCGCCAGGATCTGATCCTGCTGATCTGCAGCGCGGTTGTGGTGGCCTTCGGAGTGCGCGGTCTGGCGAGCTACGGCCAGGCGGTGCTGCTGGCCAAGATCGGCAACAACCTGGTCGCGCGCTACCAGCGGCGCATCTTCGACCAGTTGATGCGCCTCGGCGTCGGCTTCTACACGTCGACCCGCTCGGGCCAGCTCGCCGCGCGGATCAACGAGAACGTCACCGGCATCCGCGACATCCTGTCGATGACGCTGACGGCGATCGCGCGCGACGCGGTGTCGTTGATCGCGCTGGTGGGCGTCATGGTCTACCAGGACCCGGTGCTGTCGGTCATAGCGCTCGTCATCGGCCCGCCGATCCTCGTCTCGGTCAACTACCTGATGCGGCGGCTGAGGCGTGCGACGCGCGAGGCGGTGGAGGTGAATTCGCGCCTCATCGGCGCGATGCAGGAGGCGACGCAGGGCATCACCATCGTCAAGGCCTTCACGATGGAGCAGTTGCTGTCGGACAAGATTTCCACGCTGATCGACAGCGCCGAGGCGCGCGCGAACCGCATCGCCCGCATCTCCGAGCGGATGACGCCGATCACGGAATTCCTCGCCGGCCTCGCGGTCGCAGGCGTCATCGGCTATGCCGGCTACCGGGCCGCGGTCGCCCAGGTGCCGCCGGGCGCCGTCATCTCCTTCATCACGGCATTGCTTCTCGCCTACGAGCCGGCCAAGCGGCTTGCCCGCGTCCAGGCCAATCTCGAGCGCGCGCTGGTCAATGCGCGGATGATCTACGAGATCCTCGACATCGAGCCGCAGCAAGGCGACCGTCCCGGCGCCGGCGAGATCCGCGTCGGCAAGGGAGACGTCGTCTTCCGCGACGTCGAATTCGCTTATGCCGAAGGCCCGCCGGTGCTGCGCGGCGTGAGCTTCCGGGCAGAAGCCGGCAAGACGACGGCGATCGTCGGCTCATCCGGAGCGGGCAAGTCGACGCTGATCGCCCTGCTGCAGCGCTTCTACGACCCGACCGGCGGCGCGATCGAGATCGACGGCCAGAACATCGGCACCGTGACCAAGCGATCGCTCCGCGGTGCCATCGCCTATGTCTCGCAGCAGCCTTACCTGTTCGAGGGCTCGATCCGCGACAACATCCGCTACGGCCGGCCCGATGCGATGGATGCGGAGGTGGAGAAGGCCGCGCGGCTCGCGCAGGCGACCGAATTCATCGCGCTGCAGCCACAAGGCTGGGACACGCTGGTCGGCGAGAACGGAGTGACGCTGTCCGGCGGCCAGCGCCAGCGCCTGTCGATCGCGCGCGCGATCCTGCGCGACGCGCCGATCCTGCTCCTGGACGAGGCGACGTCCGCGCTCGACAACGAATCGGAAGCCAAGGTCCAGCAGGCGCTCGACACCGTGATGAAGGGGCGCACCACGCTCGTCATCGCACACCGCCTGTCGACCGTGGTCAATGCCGACCATATCGTGGTGCTGGAGAAGGGACGGCTGATCGAGGAAGGCACGCATCGCAGCCTGCTGGCGAAGCCGGGCGGTGCATATGCGCGCTTCCACTTCATGCAGGACCGCACGGGAGAGGTGGTCGAAGCCGCCGCGCCCAAGTCCTCGCGGCGCAAGACGGGAGGAACGCGATGAGCGACATGAAGCTCGTGGTGGTGGGCGCTGCCGGACGCATGGGCCGCACGCTGATCCGCATCATCGCCGAGACGCAAGGCGCGGTCCTCGCCGGCGCGATTGAACGCGAGGATTCGCCGCATCTCGGCAGGGACGCCGGAGAGCTGGCGGGAACGGGGCCCAACGGCATCGCCATATCGTCCGACACGCTGCCGGTCTTCGCCAAGGCGGACGGCGTGCTGGACTTCACCTCGCCGGCCGCGACCGTCGGCTTCGCCGCCTATGCGGCGCAGGCGCATGTCGTGCATGTGATCGGCACCACCGGCTGCTCGGCTGAAGACGAGGCCAGGATCAAGGCAGCCGCGCGCCACACGCCGATCGTCAAGTCCGGCAATATGAGCCTCGGGGTCAACCTGCTCGGCGTGCTGGTCCGCCAGGCCGCCAAGGCGCTCGACGCAGCGGATTTCGACATCGAGATCCTGGAGATGCACCACAAGCACAAGGTCGATGCGCCGTCTGGCACGGCGCTGCTGCTGGGCGAGGCGGCCGCACAGGGCCGCGGCGTCGACCTGGCGCAGAACAGCGTGCGCGTGCGCGACGGCCACACCGGTCCGCGCCCCGAAGGCGCGATCGGCTTCGCGACGCTGCGCGGCGGCTCGGTCGTCGGCGACCATTCCGTCATCCTCGCCGGCGCGGGTGAACGTATCGTGCTCTCGCACCACGCCGAGGACCGCGCCATCTTCGCCCGCGGCGCCGTCAAGGCGGCCCTGTGGGCGCATGGCCGCAAGTCCGGCTTCTACTCCATGCTCGACGTGCTCGGCCTGTCGGAATGACCCGATACTGGATCGGGGTCGCGGCCGCACGCCACGTCCGGATCGCCGTCGAGAACGGCTTCGCCATGTTCGCCCATGGCAGGCACTCCGCCGCGCTACGCACCAGGCCGGGTGACTGGGTCGCCTATTACAGCCCGCGGGAGGGCATGAACGAGGGCGCGGAGGTGCGCGCCTTCACCGCGATCGGCCGCATCCTTCCCGGCGAGCCGCACGAACAGCTGATGACCGCCGCCGGCGACATGGGCTGGCAGCGAAATGCCGAATGGCTGCCGGCGCGCAATGCTGACATCTATCCCCTGCTTGACCGCTTCTCCTTCGTACGGGACAGAGGCCATTGGGGCATGTATTTCAGGAAATCGCTCTTCCCGGTCGAACCCGGCGACTTCGCCCTGATCGCTGACGCGATGGGCGTCGCCGACGCCTTCGGAAGAGCAGGAACGCAAGAGGACTAGACGATGTCGCGCACGCTGGTGCTCGTCCGCCACGGACAGAGCGAATGGAACCTGAAGAACCTGTTCACGGGCTGGCGCGACGTCGATCTCACCGAACAGGGCACGGCGGAAGCCAAGGCGGCCGGCCAGCGGCTGAAGGCCAAGGGGCTGAAGTTCGACATCGCCTTCACCTCGGTGCTGATGCGGGCCGAGAAGACCTGCGCCCACATCCTCGCCGAACTCGGCCAGACCGGCCTGAAGACGGTGCGCGACCAGGCGCTCAACGAGCGCGACTACGGCGACCTCTCCGGCCTCAACAAGGACGACGCCCGAGCCAAGTGGGGCGAGGAGCAGGTGCATGTCTGGCGCCGCTCCTACGACGTGCCGCCACCCGGCGGCGAGAGCCTGAAGGATACGGGCGCGCGCGTCTGGCCCTATTACATCCACACCATCCAGCCGCACGTGCTGTCCGGCGGAACGGTACTGGTGGCCGCGCACGGCAACTCACTGCGGGCGCTAATCATGGCGCTGGACGGGCTCACTGGCGAGGAAGTCGTCAAGATGGAACTCGCGACGGGCGTGCCGGTCCTCTATCGCCTGAACGCCGATTCCACGGTCGCCTCGAAGGAATTGCTCGAAGCGTGAGACGGCGGCACGAGATAGTGCCGTAGGACGCATTTTCGCGTTGACACAAGCGGATCGCCCGCCTACATGGCGGGCCGCACCGTTGCCCAGATGGCGGAATTGGTAGACGCGCACGGTTCAGGTCCGTGTGCCGCAAGGCGTGGAGGTTCGAGTCCTCTTCTGGGCACCATCAACCCTTTAAGGTGTTGACGGCGCTGAATATTCAGCAAAAAATAGGCACTTACGATCGCCCGAGTGATGCACAAGGGTGCTTCGCGTGAGCCGTCCGACCAAACATCCGCAGACCGGAATCTACTGGCTGCGAAAGCGGGTTACGGCCGACATTCACTAGCAGGTCGGCCGGGCAATCGTCACGAAAAGCTTGGATACCGCGTGATCCAGAGCAAGCGAAACGCAGACACGCTGAAGCGCTGGCTGACCTGGAGGCGCACTGGGACCGATTGAGGTCTGGCCCGCGTCCGATCTCGGATCGTGAAGCGCATCAGCTGGCCAAGAAGGTCGGCGATCGATTCTCTTCAACCTTCGAGGATGACGCCAGCCGGCAGCGGCTGCGGCATCCATAAATCTACGACGGAATGTGGTCACAAGTCTCGCTTCCCGAAAGTGAAGCCGGTGAATTTGATCCACTCACGGGCGAGCATAGGCCAGGATCGATACCGGTCGAGAACATCTTCTGAAGGTCGATGCGAAAGATGTGCGCCGACGAGGCGCGACAGCTTCTCGTCGATCACGGCTTTGATGATGACGAATTAGCTTGCATAAGACCGCCCGCGCGGTGGGTGTTACCCTGCAGGACACGCGCCTTCGGTTGCAGCGGCTCCAAGATGGCGGCTACCAATCGGCAGTGGCAGCGCAGTCCCGGCCGCCCATCGCCGCGCGGCCGCCCGCTGACTCGTCTGACAGGGCGGCGGACACCCTTCCCCCCGAACGAATACGTGGTGGTCAGTCGCTGCGCTCGGCCCGATAGTCGACCTTATCTGCGATTGGCTGTCTCGGGCCGACCACGCGCATCATCATGGCAATAGCCATCACAGCAGACCTAGCGATCAACAAGTCTGCTCAAGCTCTGCGGGCTTCGATGGCCCGACCCTCGCGCGCCGAGCGCTGGGCGGCGAGACCCATCAGGACAGCCCAGCGGCCATCGTCCAGCGACACGTCCACAGGACCTGTTCCACGCACCGCATCGACGAACCGGCGATGTTGGTAATAGGTCGAGCCATTGTGGTCGCCTGCCGCGAGCAGCGCCGGATCGACCGGGATGTCGAGGACATGCGGTCCAGCGGGATGGCGCGGGCTGACGATGACCTGCGCCACCGGCGGTGCGCCCAGATGCTGCGGCCAGAAACGGGTCGGCCCGGGCACGAGGCACTCGATCTTGCCGGTCGCCCCTACCGCCGAGATCTCCTCCTGATAGCGGCTGCCTTCGGCGAACATACACAGTTCGAGCATGGCGCGCGCGCCGTTGTCGAAATCGACCAGCACATAGCCGTGGTCCCAGATGTCGGGCATCTCGCCGCCGTAGCGCTCGTCGCGATGGTTCACCGCGGAGCCGGCGCTCGCCATGACGCGCACCGGATCGGCGTGCAGGATCAAACGCATGAGATCGAAGAAATGGCAGCACTTTTCCACGAGCGTGCCGCCGCTGGTACGCTCGAACCGGTTCCATGCGCCGACCTTGTCGAGAAAGGGGTAGCGGTGCTCGCGGATGGTCAGCATGCGGATGCCGCCGGTCGCCTGATCGGCCTCCGCGATGAAGCGAGCGACCGGCGGCATGTAGCGATACTCCATCGCCACCCAGAGCACGGGGAGAAGTCTTCCGGCGGCGGCCACGCGCGCCTCGTCTTGCGCCGTGGTGAAGAGCGGCTTTTCCACCAGCACCGGCAGCGGCCTGATGCGGGCGATCTCCTCAAGCTGCTCGACATGGTGATGATTTGGGCTGGCGATCAGGATGCAGTCGACGTCTGGATCGGCGAGGAGGTCCGCCAGCGAGTCCACGGCCCGGGCGCTGGGCGCCAGCGCCAGCGATCTCGCCAGCATACCGGCATCCGGCTCGAAGATCGCAGCCACATGCGCGTCGCCCAGCAGGGCGATGTTGCGGATGTGCTCTTGCCCCATCATGCCGCAGCCGACGATGCCGTAACCGATCGATTTCCTAGCCAAGCTGGTCTTCCCCGGATTATCTGAACCGTGACACGTAGCGGGCGACGCCGGGATCGAACCAGCTGCGCGAGAATTCGACGCTGTCTCCATCGCCGGCCCAGGCGATGCGCTCGATGCAGCCGCACGACGTCGGCGGTTGCGCGCCGAAAGCATCGGGTGCCCAGTCGGGCGCCGGCGCGACGGAAACCCTGTCTTCGATGCGGGCGATCGAGAAGCCGAGCGCCGCGCGGTAGTGGAGATAGAGCGATTCCGAGAGATCGTCCGGTGACAACGACCGCACCCGCGACCCGTCGAGCCAGATCTCCTCGACCGCCGCAGGCACGCCGTCCAGACGACGCAAGCGCCTGATCCGGTGCGCCAGATCGGAAGATCCGAAGGTGGGCAGGTCTGCGGGTTTGTCCATCGCTTCGACGGAAATCAGGTCGGCCGTCGGCAAGCCGCCGCCGCCGATCCGCTCCAGGCGGAAGAAGGCGTAGACGCCCTGCAGGTCGCCCCGTGAGCGGATATAGTTGCCCGAGCCGTGGATGCGTTCGAGCAAGCCCCGCTTCGTGAGATCGGCGAGTGCCCGCCTGAGCGTGCCGACGGCGATACCGAGTTCGGCCGCCATATCGCGTTCCGGCGGCAGGCGCGCACCATCGGCCAGCCGCCCGGCCGCGATTTCGCGGATCAGCATCTCGCTGATCTGCATGTGCACTGGCAGCGGCCCGCGCATCTGCGTCGACCTGCGCCCGGGCTCCACCCGCCTCACCTGAACCACGCTGCTACGGCCCCAAAATTGATACATCATTGATCTACATCAATTCGGATGCTACGCAAGACAAAAATGCGCAGCCAAATGCGAGACGGCCGCGGATTGCAGGAAGGACGCCATGACGATCGTTCCCATCACCTCGCCTGACCTCGATGCAGCGGAAGTGTCGTGGTTCGCGGCGCTGTGCTCGGACGATTATCGGTATCTCGGCCTGCCCGACGGCGCGCTGCGGTCGAGCTGGGCGCATTGCTCCGACATCGTGAGGCAGGCGGAGGAGCTCGGCTTCAGGAACATCCTCTGCCCTTCCTCCTACCAGGTGGGCCAGGACACCCTGAGCTTCGTCGCCGGCTGCGCGCCGATCACCTCGAAGATCAACCTGCTGGCCGCGATACGCTGCGGCGAGCTGCATCCGATTATGCTGGCCCGCACGGTGGCGACACTCGACCACATGCTGGAGGGTCGGCTGACGCTCAACGTGATCTCGTCCGACTTTCCCGGCCAGAGTGAGGACAGCGCCTATCGCTACCGCCGCTCGCACGAGGTCGTCGAAATCCTGCGTCAGGCCTGGACGCGCGACCGGATCGATTTCGAGGGCGAGATCTACCACTTCAAGGGTCTCACGACCGATCCCGCCAGGCCCTACCAGCAGAACGGCGGGCCGCTGCTCTACTTCGGCGGCTATTCGCCCGACGCGCTCGAACTCTGCGGCGCGCAGTGCGACGTCTATCTGATGTGGCCCGAAACGAGGGAGGAGCTTGCCGGTCGCATGAGGGCGGTCCACGAGCGCGCCGCCGCGCATGGGCGCACGCTCGACTATGGGCTGAGGGTCCACATGATCGTGCGCGACACAGAGGCCGAGGCGCGCGAATACGCCCGTGAGCTCGTTTCGAAGCTCGATGACGACCAGGGCAAGGCGATCCGCGAACGCGCCCACGACGCCCGCTCGCTCGGCGTCTCGCACCAGGCGAAGAACCGCGAGATCGCCGACGACGAGGGCTATGTCGAGCCGCATCTGTGGACCGGTGTCGGCCGGGCGCGCTCGGGCTGCGGCGCCGCCCTCGTCGGTTCGGCGGACCAGGTGCTGTCAGAGATCGAAGCCTATCAGAAAATGGGCATCCGTGCCTTCATCTTCTCGGGCTACCCGCATCTCGACGAGTGCCGCCATTTCGGCACCAAGGTGCTGCCGGAACTCAGGACATGCTCGCTGCCCCACGCTTACGGACGCGTGCCGGCGTCGATACCCGCTACCCCGCTTGGCATCGGGGAGCGCCGCTGATGGAACGGGTGGCCCTCACGCCCGACCTGCGCATGTCGCGCAACCCGATGTTCGCTGATGCCGGCACCTATCCCAGCGATGCATTGCCCCGCCTTGATCCGAAGGCCCTGCGCAGCGCGTTTGGCAAGTTCGCGACCGGGCTGACCGTGGTCACCGCCGCGTCCGACGACGGACCGGTTGGCATCACCGCCAACAGCTTTTACCCCGTCTCGCTCGATCCGCCGCTGGTGCTTTGGTCTATCGCCCGCTGCTCGAGGCGCTTCAGGGCCTTCGCCGATGCGCGATTCCAGACGATCCACATCCTCGGCTCGGACCAGGTGGACCTCGGCCGCCGCTTCTTCCATGATGGCCGCGACTTTTCCGGCCTCGATACGAGCGCCGGCATCGGCGACGTCCCGCTCATCGACGGCGCGCTGGCGCGGCTGGAATGCGAGATCGTCCGGCGTGTGGATTGCGGCGACCATCTCGTTCTGATCGGCTAGGTGCGCGCGATGGAAACAGGGGACGGCGAACCGCTGGTCTTTTCCGCCGGGCGTTACGGCACTCTGGCAGCCTTCGTGACATGACCGGCGCCCGCCCGCGCCGGACCGGTCGTCTGCCGTTCAACCAGGCGGCAGGCGAGTTCGACGCGGCGGGACGGAAGTGTTGCCAGCGCAAGATCGTCCAGAAGCAGGCTCAGCGCCGCCGCGCCGATCTCGCGCATCGGGATATGCATCGTAGTCAGGGGCGGACTGCAGAAGGCGGACAGCGGCAGATCGTCCATGCCGACTACCGACACATCCGCCGGCACGCTGTAACCGGCGCGCTCGACCCCGCGGATCGCACCATAGGCCAGGCTGTCGCCGGCCGTCAGGACGGCGCTGAAGTCGAGCCCGCGCTCGCGGATGCGCGCCGCGATCGCCTCCTCTGCAAGCTCCGGCAGCCAGTCCGGCACGTCGACGACGAGATCCTCGATCCCAGCAACGCCCTTCGCGACGAGCGCGTCGCGCCAGCCTTCGAAGCGACGCTCGATGGTGCGCCGGCCGCGCCGCATCAGGAAGAGGATGCGCCGGTGGCCAAGGGACAGCAGATGCTGCGCGGCAAACTGCGCAGCGGAGCGGTTGCAGGGCGTGACGCTGGAATGGCGCATCGCCGGATCGTCGCCGTTGACCAGCACGATCGGCTTGCCGAAGCCCTCGGTCAGCGTCAGGACGTCGTCATCGTCGAGCGTCAGGAACAGGCAGCCGGCAACCGCCGGGTCGTCGCTCGCCTCGCGCAGCAAAGCGACCTCGTCGTCCGGGGTCGCAACGGGCCGCGTGACCAGTTCGACGCCAAGCGCCTGTGCGCGCTCCTTGAGTCCGTCCAGCACATGGAAGGTGAACTGGTTGCGGGAATGGTCGATCATCGCGACGCTGCTCGCCGCCAGGATCACCTTGCGGTCGGCGATCGAGGCCGGGATCGCATAGTGCAGCGCACGCGCCGCCTCGATGATCTCCGCGCGAAGCTGATCGCGCACGCCGACGGCGCCTGCCAGAGCGCGCGACGCCGTGCTGACCGAGACGCCGCAGCGCCTGGCAACTTCCTCAAGTCGGATGCGACGGTTGGGCCGCCCTCTCTTGGCCTGCGCGATGACTACCTCCCTCATGTTCGTCATAATGCTGCAAAAAATTTTCAGATTGCGCAAGAAAAATTGATGTGGGAAGTTTCTCGGCAAGGCGGCCGACAAAGGGCGTCACTGGGAGGAGTTATGGCTGTATCAGCCGCGCACGTTCGCACGGCCCTCGACAGGGTGGTCGCCGGCATGACGGGCCTGCGCGCCGACGGACGCTTCGACGAACCCAATCTTGACGGCACGCCCGGCGACTATGTCAGCTTCGACAGCTGGGAATGGCCGCAAGGCGTAGGCCTCTACGGCCTTGTCAAGCTATGGGCCCGGACAGGCGATGAGAACCTGCTTGCGACCATCGAAGACTGGTACGACCGGCGCATCGCCGCCGGCCTGCCGCCGATGAATGTCAACACGACCGCGCCGATGCTGGCGCTGAGCGAGTTGTGGCGGCGGCGGCGCCAACCGCGTTTCGAGCCGGTGCTGCGCGACTGGGCGAACCGTGTCGTCGAGACCATGCCGCGCACTCCGGAGGGTGGTTTCCAGCACAACGTTTCCGACCGGATCAACGACGACGAACTGTGGGACGACACGCTGTTCATGGTCGCGCTGTTTCTCGCCTCCTTCGGCCAGGCGAGCGGAGAGCGCCGGTTTGTCGACGAGGCGGAACACCAGTTCCTCGTCCATGCACGGTATCTCGGCGACACGCGGTCGGGGCTGTGGTTCCACGGCTGGACCTTCCGCGGCCGGCACAATTTCGCCAGGGCGCTGTGGGGCCGCGGCAATTCATGGATCACCGTCGGCATCCTCGACTTGGTCGACATGGCCGAGATTTCGTCTTCGGTGCGGACGCACCTGCTCGGCGTGCTGGAAACGCAGATCGCAGCGCTGTTGAAGCTGCAGGCGCCGTCCGGCGCGTGGCGCACTTTGCTCGACGATCCGACGTCCTACGAGGAAATCTCGGCCACGGCAGGGTTCGGGTATGGGCTGATGAAGGCCGCCCGCATCGGCCTCGGACCGACCGAATGGCGCGAGGCCGGCCTGAAGGCGCTGGCGGCGGTACTGGCCAATGTCGGCGACGACGGCGTGGTAGCCAACGTGTCCTACGGCACGCGCATGGGCCACGACCTGCAGTTCTACCGCGACATCCCACTCCAGCCGACGGGCTACGGCCAGGCGCTGGCTATCCTGTGCCTCGCCGAGGGCCTGGAAAACCCAAACGAAATGACGGAGGCCGCCTGATGCGTGTGCTCTACGGCGCCTCGCCGGCGGAAATCGCCGCCATGGACACCGACCGGCTGCGGGCCGAGTTCCTGATCGAGGATATGTTCGCCCCCGGCGAACTCGTCTTCGTATACACCCATGTCGACCGCATGATCCTGGGCGGCGCAGTGCCGCTCGACAAGCCGCTCGTGTTCGGCGACGGCAAGGACGTCGGCACCGACTTGTTCTTCACCGCGCGCGAAATGGGTATCGCCAATCTCGGCGGGGCGGGCAGCGTCACGATCGACGGCGCCCGCTATGCGGTGGCCAACCGCGACATCGTTTATGTCGGCCGCCGCGCACGTTCCATCGCGCTGGAGAGCGACGACGCGGCCAGTCCCGCGCGGTTCTATATGAACTCGGTGCCTGCTGGCGCCGACATTCCGCACCGGCTTATCACCAGAGCGCAGGGCAAGGCGCTCGACCTCGGCGATGCCGCCCGGGCCAACAGGCGCAGGCTCGTCATGTACATCCATCCCGAAGTCGCGCCGTCTTGCCTGCTCCTGATGGGCATCACCGATCTCGCGCCCGGCAGCGTCTGGAACACCATGCCGCCGCATCTCCACGAGCGGCGGATGGAGGCCTACTGCTATTTCGACCTCGCCGAGGAGGACCGTGTGATCCATCTCATGGGCCGACCCGACAACACCCGCCACCTGATCGTCGCCGACGGCAATGCACTCATTTCGCCGGCCTGGTCGATTCATATGGGATCGGGCACCGGGCCCTATGCCTTTGTCTGGGGCATGACCGGCGAGAACCAGGCCTATACCGACGTCGATCCGGTGGCCGTGAAGGACCTTCGATGAACATGGCCGCCCACACCCTCTCTCCGAAGGCCGCCCTCCGTCGCCCGTTCGGCGCGGGCCAGCCCGTTGTCTACTGGCGGCTCGGCACCACGCAGGAGGCGCGCTACGACGTCGCCGACCAGCCGATGAAGGGAGAGATGGACCCCTTCTTCTTCCTGACCAAGCACAAGAACTTCATCCCGCACGAATATCCCTGTCGCACGCAGTTCGCGGCCGAGCGTCGCGGCAAGCGCCCGACGCCAACCGTCGACGCTTCCGCGCATCGCGTCTGGCTGCCCTTCGCCTCGCCGCGCGTCGACCTGTCCGGTTTCTGGTTCCGCCCGACCGTCATCGGCACCTGGGCCGAGACCACGATCGAAGCGCAGGCCGCGGGAACCGCACGCCTGCGTCTGCGCACCTGCGGCGGGGCGATTCTTTTCGTCGATGGCGAGGAAGCCGGGTGGATGGCGCCCTACGGCCGCAACCTCGAATCGGCCGAGGAATTCGAGGTCGCGCTACGGGCCGGCGCCAATCGGATCCGCATCTGGTTCGATGATCTCGCCGAGCGCGACGCCCGCTACTACTTCCAGCTCGACTACCTTTCCGGCCCTGCCGTCGAACATGCCTTGCCGATCCCCGTCGAGACGGAACTCGCCGGCGCGATCGAGGCAGCGCTCGAGAGCATGCATTTCGAGAGGCCCGCCTACTCCGACGGAGAGGTGGCGCTGGTCATCGACCGGCCGCTGCCGGCGGACGTCGGAGTCGCCGTCCAGATCGAAGGCGACTTCATGTCGATCGAGGCGCCGGTGCGCTTCGACATCGAGCTACCGGCCGGGGCCACGCGGATCGCGGTCGCCGACACCGAGGCGCTGCCGGCCGATTTCCGCCATTTCAAGGTTTCGTTGTCGGTCGGCGATTTCGCCGCCGCGCGCACCTACGGCGTCGAAATCTCTCATGCGCGCAGGCAGGGCGAGGCGCCGGCGACGCTGACGGCGCGCATCGACGAGGCGCTGACCGAGGTCGCCGATCACGCAGAAGCGGACACGGTGCGGGCGCTGGCGCGGCTCGCCATCGGCCGCGCCGGTGCCGAGACCGAGGCGATGATCGCCGGCGCGCTGCCGATGATCGAGGACTGCCACGACTGCGCCGACTTCATCCTCGTGCCGCTGCTGTGGTCGCGGCAGGCCTATGCCGAAGCTCTGGACCCCGCCCTGCGTCAGCGAATCGACGGCGCCATTCTCGGTTATCGCTACTGGATGGACGAGCCCGGCAACGACGTGCAGTGGTATTTCTCGGAAAACCACGCGCTCCTGTTTCACACCGCAGCCTATCTCGCCGGCCATATCCTCCCCGATGCCCGCTTTGTCCGATCCGGGCGCTTGGGACGAGAGCAGTCGGCGGTGGGCGCCGCCCGCGTGCGCGCCTGGCTCGACCATTTCGAGGCATGGGAAATGGCCGAGTTCAACTCGGCGCCCTATTTCCCGATAGACCTCAAGGGGCTCTGCGCGCTCTACGCGCTCGCTCCCGACGCGGACATTTCCAGCCGCGCCGGCGCCGGCATCCTCCGGCTGATGGAGGTGATCGCCCGCTCCGCCCATCACGGCATCATGACCGGCGCGCAGGGCCGCTCCTACGAACATACGCTCAGGGCCTCGCGCACGCTCGAACTGTCGGGCATCAGCCGCATGGTCTGGGGCAAGGGGAACTACGGCATGCGCTTCCACGCATTGCCGCAGCTGGCGCTGTGCGTGCGCGACCACCGGCTCGTTATGCCCCGACGACCTCGCGGCGATCGCCTCGGTCGAAGACGACAGCGCCTGGGAATGGTGCTTCGCACAGGGCCAGGACAGGTTCGCGCGGCTCTACCACCACAAGACCCGCGACCACGCCATGGGCAGCGCCGCCGGCTACCGCTGGAACCAGTGGGGCTATCAGGAAACGGTGATCCATATCCGACTGGGTGAGAACCCAGACGCGCAGATCTGGATCAACCATCCCGGTGAGGTGCTGCAGTCGGGCTACGGGCGCCCGTCCTACTGGGGGGAAGCGGCACCCTGCCCCGGGTGCACCAGTATCGCGACCTCGCGGTCATCCGCTTCGACTGCTCCGACGAGCAGCCCGATTTCACTCATGCCTGGTTCCCGCAGAGCGCCTTCGACGCGACGAGCGTCGCCGGCAATGCGGCGCTGGCGCAAGCGGGCAACGCCTTCGTCATGCTGAAGACGTCGGCCCCCCCTCGCGCAGGTTACCAGCGGGCCCACGGCCGGCAACGAACTGCGCGTCCCGGGACGGCAGGCGACCTGGATCGTCAGGCTGGGCAGCCGCGCCGCGGCCGGCTCGCTCGATGGATTTGCCGGCACATTCTCGACGCTCGACGTCGTCGCCGGCGAGGACGGGGAGCTTCTGGTGGAAGATCCGGAATATGGCCTCGTGCGCTTCAGCGCCGACGGCGGCGCACGCGCGCAGGACAGGGTCGTCGACCCGTCACAATGGACGGTGCAAGGTCGGGCGACGCGCCTCGGATAGGAGTTCTTGAGGCCGGCCCGCGGGAGGAATGCGGGCCGGGCGAGACGACACAACTGGTCAGCGGGAACGACCCGCGTTTTGGGAGGAGACTGAAATGAAAAAGACACGAACCGCATTGGCGGCCGCAGCCGCCAGCCTTCTCGCCTCAAGCGCGCTCGCGGGCGAAGTCAGGATCATGTGGTATTCCGACGGGGTGGAAGGCGAGGTCATCCAGGACCTGCTCAACCGCTTCATGAAGGACAACCCGGATATCAAGGTCACGCTCGACAACGTCGCCTACAAGGTCATCCAGGAACAGCTGCCGATCCAGCTCGAATCCGGACAGGGTCCGGACATCGCCCGCGTCACCAACCTCAAGGAACTGGCGCAGCACTGGCTCGACCTGCGCCCCATCGTCGCCGACGCGAAATACTGGGACGACAATTTCGGCGCACAGGCCGACTGGATGCGCCCCGACGGCTCCGACGCCATCTCGGGCTTCATGACACAGCTGACCCTGACCGGCGGCTTCGCCAACAAGACGCTGTTCGAGCAGGCCGGCGTTGCCATGCCCGGCGAAAAGGCCACCTGGGACGACTGGATCAAGGCCTCGGCCGAGGTGATGAAGAGCCAGAAAACGGCTGCAGCCTTCGCCATCGACCGCTCTGGCCATCGCATCTCGGGACCTAACGTGTCCTATGGCGCCAACTACATCGGTGCTGACGGAAAGCCGGCCAAGGTCGACGACGGCACCAAGGCCTTTGGCAAAAGGCTGGTCGACTGGACCGCGGAAGGGCTGATGCTAAAGGAGACATGGGTCTCCGCCGCGGGATCGACCTACCGGGCCGCCGCCGACGACTTCATCAATGCACAGATTCCGTTCTACTATTCGGGCAGCTGGCAGGTCGCAAACCTGTCGACCAAGATCGGCGACAGCTTCGACTGGGTTGCTATCGGATCGCCCTGCGGCAGCGCCGGATGCTCGGGTCTCAAGGGTGGCGCAGCGCTCGTCGCAGTCAAATACACCAAGAACCCGGCCGACGTGGCCAAGGTGATGGACTACCTCGCAAGCGAGGCTGTGGTTAAAGAGTTCTCCGAGCGCACCCTGTTCCTGCCGGCCCACAAGGCCGTCGTCGAGAAGGGCGGCCTGAACTGGGTGACCAAGGACAAGAATGTCGGTCCGGCCCTCGATACCTTCGTCAAGGCGTCCAATGAGACCCTGCCCGCCGCCGACGCGCTGCCGGCATGGAAGTGGGGCACTGCCTATTACGGCGCGCTCGTGACACGCATCAGCCAGGTCATGGCCGGCGAGATGAGCCTCGACGAGGCGTGGGGCAAGATCGACCAGGACATCGCCGACAAGGTCGCCCAGGCGAAGTGACAATGTCCGCCCCGATCGGAAAGGCACTCGGCGCCGTAGTGGCGGCGCCGGTCATCTGGCTGGCGTCGGCCGTCAATCTGCCGCTCAAGGCGTGGCAGAGGGCGACCGGCACTAACGGCATGGCCGCATTCTTCCTCGCCCCGAACATGGCGATCTTCGCGGTGTTCGTGCTGACTCCGTTCGTCATCAACTTCTTTTATTCGGCAACGTCCGGCACCGCCTTCTTCCTTGCCGATCGCGCCTATGTCGGCGCGGCGCAATACGAGCGCCTGTTCGACTGCGGCAGCTATCTCGACCCCTCGACCTGCCGCGAGGACTTGTTCTGGAAGGCGGTGCAGAACACCGGGCTGTTCGTCGTCGTGCAGGTCGCGCTGATGACGCTGGTGTCGGTCATCACCGCGCTGATCCTCAACCGCGAGATTGCCGCGCGCAGTTTCTGGCGCGCCGTCTTCTTCTTCCCCGTGCTCTTGTCGCCGGTTGTCGTCGGCCTGATCTGGCGCTGGATCCTACAGCGACAGGGCCTGCTCAACTACATGCTCTATTCCGTCGGGCTCGAGCCGCACGACTGGCTGATCGAGCGCGGCTCGGCTTTCACAGCGGCCGTCACCGTCTCGGTCTGGGCGCATATGGGTTTCTATACGCTGATCCTGCTCGCCGGCCTGCAGGCCATTCCGCGCGATCTCTACGAGGCGGCGGAGATGGACGGCACCCGGCCCGCGCGCGTGTTCTGGCGCATCACCCTGCCGCTCTTGATGCCGAGCCTGCTGGTGGTCGTCATCCTCACGCTCATCCGCGCGGTGCAGATCTTCGACGAGGTTTATGTGTTGACCGGCGGCGGTCCCGGAACCTCGACCCTCTACCTGACGCAATACATCTACGAGGTCGGCTTCGCCTCACTGCTGCGCAATCCCGGCCTCGCCGCCGCGGCCTCGATCCTGATGGGTGCCGTGCTGGTGGTGCTGACGTTACTCCAGCTTCAGCTCGGCCGGCGCGGCGAGAAGAAGGGAGCGCGCGAATGAGCGCCGTCGTCTCGTTTCTCACCCGCCGTCGCGGCGGCAAGGGCTGGCACTGGACCGACGTCGTCACCTGGGTGTGGCTCGTCGGCGGTCTGATCGTCATGTTCGGCCCGGCGATCTGGCTGATCGCCTCCTCCTTCAAGACGCCGGCACAGCTTGCAGAGTTTCCGCCGACCATCCTGCCCTATGTCGGCCAGCAGGCGACGGTCGAGGGCTACGACACGCCGCTGACGCTCTACACAGTGAAGATGCCGGACGGGACGAGCCGGGTGCTCGCCGAAGTGCGGCGCGTCGGCATCGTCTCGCAGATGGTGGACCCAGCCGCACCCGGCGAGGTTATCAAGGTCAACATCGCCGACCGCACGCCGGTGCGAGAGGTCGGCCTTGCGACCGAGAACTACGTCGTCCCGTTGGAGCAGAACAATTTCCTGCTCTACCTGCGCAACTCGGTCTTCGTCACCTTCATGGCGACGATCATCACGCTTTTGACCAATTCGATGGCGGCCTTCGCGCTGTCGAAATACCGCTTCCCCGGACGCGACGCCGTCATGCTGCTCATCGTCGGCACGCTGATGGTGCCGCTGTCGGTGGTGCTGGTGCCACTCTACTCGGTCGTCAGCGCGGTCGGCCTCTACGATTCGCTGTGGGGCATCATCCTGCCGACGGTGGCCACGCCGACCGGCGTCTTCCTGCTGCGCCAGTACATGCTAACCATTCCCGACGAACTGCTCGATGCGGCACGCATGGACAATGCGTCCGAATGGCAGATCTACTGGCGCATCGTCCTGCCGTTGGCGGCGCCCGCGCTGGCAGTGCTCGCCATCTTCTCCGTCGTATGGCGTTGGAACGATTTTCTCTGGCCGCTCGTCGTGCTGTCGCGCAAGGAGCTCTACACGCTGCAAGTCGGCCTCAACACCTATGCCGGCGAACTGAACGTTCAGTGGCACTACATCCTGGCAATGACCGTCGTGACCATGATCCCCGTCGTGCTGGTCTTCGTCTTCCTGCAGCGCTTCATCACCTCCGGCATCGCCGGCAGCGGATTGAAATAGGCTCGATAATGGGACAGATAAAACTCACCGACATAGACCGCGCCTACGGCAAGCTGAAGATCCTGCACGGGATCAGCCTGGCCATCGAGGACGGCGAGTTCGTCGTGCTGGTCGGCCCGTCGGGATGCGGCAAGTCCACGCTGCTGCGGCTGATCGCCGGCCTCGACCAGCCGACGGGCGGCACGATCGAGATCGACGGCAAGGACGTGACCAAGGTCTCGGCCGCCCAGCGCGGCCTGGCCATGGTGTTCCAGTCCTACGCGCTTTACCCGCATATGTCGGTGCGCCAGAATCTTGCCTTCGGTCTTGAAAACCAGCGCATGGCAAAGGACGAGATCGACAAGCGCATCGCGGAGGCCGCGCGCATGCTCGAGATCGAAGCCTATCTCGACCGGCGGCCGGGACAACTCTCGGGCGGTCAGAAGCAGCGCGTCGCCATCGGCCGCGCCGTCGTGCGCAATCCGACCGCCTTCCTGCTGGACGAGCCGCTGTCGAACCTCGACGCCGAATTGCGCATCTCGACGCGTGCCGAACTCGCGGCGCTGCACGAACGTCTCGGCACGACGATGATCTATGTGACGCACGACCAAATCGAGGCGATGACGCTCGCCGACCGGATCGTGGTCATGCGCGCCGGCCGCATCGAGCAGGTCGGGCGCCCGCTCGATCTCTACAATTCCCCGGCAAACCTGTTCGTTGCCGGCTTCATCGGCGCGCCGCGAATGAACCTGATGGATGTGACGGTAACGGCGGCCGGACCCGCTTCGGTCACTGTCGAGGGACCCGGCGGCTTCACCGCAACGCATGCGGGCGACGGGTCGGCGCTACGCCCCGGAGACAAGGCGACGCTGGGCGTGCGACCGCACGATATTGCAACGGTCGATCGCGGCGGCGTGGAGGCGAAGGTAACGCTCATCGAGGCCCTGGGTCCGGAGACGGTGATCCATGCCTCGCTTGCGGACGGCAAGAAGCTCGTCGCGGTCCTCCAGGGCCAGGATGTCTCCCCTGCCGGGGGAAGCGTCCGGCTCGGCTTCGACGCCGGGCGGACGCATCTGTTTGACGCATCGGGCCTGCGCGTGCCCGACGCTCAGGTCTCCGTGGCGAGGTAGCGCTCGAGGAAGCCGAATACGGCTGCGCGCATCGCTGGCGTCTCGACGTGGCCCGCTTCGGCTTCGCGCAGAACTGTCAGACGGTCGGCCGCGCCCGCCCGCGCATAGGCATCGCGCGTTTCGGCGAGCGCGCGGTCGACGGCGGCAGGCGGCGTCAGTGGGTCGCGATCGCCGACCGCGATCAATTGGGGCCGCGGCGCGATCATGCCCGCGATGACCCCGTTGGAGGCGATGCCGAGCAGGCCCGGGATCGTCAGGTAGATGCCATGCAGGTCATGCGCGCCGCTATCGATCAGCGTCTCGAAATCGGCGTAGCAGCACAGATGCGCGACGCACGCGACGCGGGGCTCGACCGCTGCCAGCCAATAGCCGAGCGTCGCCCCCATCGACAGTCCGAACACGCCGATGCGCTCTGCAATTACATCGTCGCGCGCGGCGAGCCAACGGAACGCAGACTGCTGCTCAGCCACCATCTGCCCTGCCAGTGACCGGCCACGCCAGAGACAGGCCTTCGTGCGGGCGCTCTCGTTTGGCTCGGCCCGCGCGCCGAAGGCAGGCATCTCGATCATGAGCGTGACAAAGCCGAGACGGGCGAACTCTGGTCCCAGTGGTCCCAGCAGCGCCGGCCGGCCGTCGAGCAGTTCGTCCGCGCCTATGTCGTAGCGCGCGCCGTGAGCGTGGATATAAAGAAGCGCCGGCGATCGGTCTGCAGACACCGGCCGCGTCAGCACGCCCCGCACCGCCTCACCGTCGGCGGTGACAAAGGCAAGGCGCTCGATGGCATAGCCGTCCGCTTCACTGACCTGTCGGGAGACGAGGCCGAGCGGATGATTCCCGAGCTCGAAGGCTGCCCGCAACCGGTCGCTTGGTGACATCGAATTCATGGCCGCAGTCGAGAACGATCACCCGTCCTCGTCAAGCACCGCTGACCTGCCCACCGAGTTTCTCTTCCAGCTGGAATTAGAGTCCGGCCTCGGCTGAACGACGGACAGATCAAGCGGAAGCGGTTCACGGGGTCGGAACGCGCCGATGGGATCAGTCGGCGCCTTACGGCAGCTATTCGATCTTCGACGCCCAGAAGCCGTCGTTCCGGGATCGGCCCCATTCCGTCTATCAGTCGTGAGCGCATCGACTGCAGAAATTAGGCCGTCGCTGGGTCGAAGATGACGGTGAGACGGAGACGTCATTATGACAATCTCCTTATGCCTCCAGATAGCAAAAGGCCGGGCGAACCCGGCCTCTCCTATGCACTTCAATGATCACTGCCAGTACATCCGTGGTCAAAGACCGGAAGTGCAGTTCTATTACGCAGCCTGAAGGTTCTCGGCCGCGCTCTTGCCGTTGCGGCGATCCTGCACGAGGTCGAAGCTGAGCTTCTGGCCTTCTACGAGCCCGGTCATCCCGGCACGCTCGACGGCGGAGACGTGGACGAATACGTCCGGCTGACCGCCGCCCTGCTCGATGAAGCCGAAGCCTTTGGTGGAATTGAAGAACTTTACGGTTCCAGTGCTCATGGCGATTTTTCCTTTCAAATCGGCATAGTTTTCCGGCGTCTGACCGCATGTCCGACGTCGTATTCTTCGAAGTTGAATTGGAATATCGTCAGAGCGCGAGGCGCAGGAACAAAGTTCGTAAACAAGCTCGATCTAGCGAACATATCCGCATAACTTAACCAAAACAAGGTCCGGCTCGAAATTATCTTGGAACCGATTTGCCGCTTTCAGCCTGCTGGCTAGTTGAAAGGCTGATAGGCCGCTTCACCGGGATGACGCTGTCGTCACCCGATCAATTATGCGCATCACGGGCGCACAGACCCATCGCTTTCAGTTCGAACCGTGCGCGATCTTCTGCGCGCGCGGATGTTCTGGCACCGTCGCCGATCCGGGATAAGGTAGCCCGGCGAATCAGACATAGAGGGAGTTCTTCCATGCTTCGGCGCCTGGCTCTTGCATCCATTCCCTTCCTGGCGGCCGCCTGGCCGGCAGCCGCACAGGACACCTACGCGGCCGCGGATGCGGAGCTGAACAGGCTGTACCAGAAGATCGAATCCCGGCTGATCAACGACCACGCGACGAAGCAGCAGCTGATCAAGGCCCAGCGCGCCTGGATTGCCTTCCGCGACGCGGAATGCGCCTTCTCGGCCTCCGGCGTCGAAGGCGGCAGCGTCTATCGCGAGGTGCTCGAAGCCTGCCTCAGCGACCTGACCAAGGTCCGCATCGGCAGTTTCAACGGCTATCTGAACTGCCAGGAAGGCGACATGGCCTGCCCGGTTCCGGCCAACTGAACTCGCCCATCGGCGCTCCCGCGTTCCGGGAAGGCGGGTGCGTCAGCCGGCCGGTGCCGCCGGCTGGTCGGGATCGGCTTCACGCAACCTGTAGCCGACCCCGGTCTCGGTCGTGATGTAGTACGGATCGTCCGGGCTGCGCTCGATCTTCTGCCGGAGCTGGCGCACATAGACGCGCAGGTACTGCACGTCGGCGGAAGCCCCCCACACCTGGTTCATGAGGTGCTGGTGGGTAATCACCTTGCCCGCATGCTGCACGAGGATGCGCAGAATGTCGTATTCCTTCGGCGACAGCTTAACCTCCTTGCCCGCCACCTTGACGATGCGCTTGACGAGGTCGACCGAGAGCTCGCCGGTGTGGAACACCGGCCGCTCGCCCTGCTGCTGGAGCCGGTGGCGCAGCGCGACGCGGATGCGCGCCGCCAGTTCCTTCATGCCGAACGGCTTGGTCACGTAGTCGTCCGCGCCCTGCTCCAGCGCCCGCACGATGCCGGCCTCGTCGGTTCGGCTGGACAGGATGACGACAGGCAGTCCGATCCCCTCGTCGCGCCATCTGGCCAGAAGGTCGTGGCCCGACATGTCGGGCAGGCCGAGATCGAGCAGGATCAGGTCCGGCCGCTCCTGCGCGACGCTCTCGATCGCCGTTCGCGCGTTCGGCGCCTCGACGACCGCGTAGCCCTCGTTCGTCAGGCCGACACGCAAGAGCTTGCGGATCGGCGGTTCGTCGTCGACGACCAGGATCGTCACGGCGGAATTGCTCATCTCGTCTCCTCCGGGCTGGTCGTGGTCGGCAGCGGCAGCCTGATGGTGAACACTGCGCCCGACCTGTCGCGCCGGCTGGCGGCCGAGATCGTGCCGCCCATCGCCTCGATGAAACCGCGGCAGATGGGCAGGCCGAGCCCGGTTCCGGCGCGCACATGGTCCGTCTTGCGCACCCGGTAGAAGGTGTCGAAGACGCGCTCCAGGTCCTGCGGCGGGATGCCCGGTCCTTCGTCGAGCACGTCGAGGACGACCGATCCGTCGTCCGCCCGCGCCCGGATGAGCACCGTGGAGCCGGAGGGCGCGTATTTCGCCGCGTTGTCGAGCAGGTTGAACAGCACCTGCTCGAACAGAACCGGGTCGAGCCGCAGCATCGGCAGGTCGCGCGGGATGTCGATGTCGGTCCAGTGACCGGCCATGATCTTCTCCGCCCGCCGCAGCGCACTGCCGACGATGTCGCCGACGTAGTGGAGCGACGTGTTCGGCTCCATCGCCCCGCTCTCCAGGCGCGTCATGTCCAGCAGGTTGGCGATGAAGCGGTTCAGCCGCTCGGACTCGTCCACGATTGTCCCCAGCAGGTCAGCGCGGTCGGCTTCCGAGATCGCCGAATAGTCCCTCATCGTGCCGGCCGCCCCCATGATCGCCGCCAGCGGCGTCTTCAGGTCGTGCGAGATCGAGGTGAGCAGCGCCGAGCGCAGCTTGTCGGCCTCCGCGGCGAGCCTTGCCTTGTCGACATCGGCGACGAGCTGAATGCGCTCGATCGCCACCGCCGCCTGGTCGGCGAGCGCGTCGAACAGCCGCTGCTGCTCCGGCGTCAGCAGCGGCCCCTGCCGGTCGTTGTCGAGGCCGATCACGCCGACGGCGGTGCGCCCGGTCCGAAGCGGGAGATAGAGACGCCCGGCGCCCGGCAGCGTGTCGGCCCCGCGCCCGGCCGGGCGGTTGTGCTCCCATGCCCAGCGCGCGGCCGCGATGTCCGCGTCGACCAGCGTGTCGTCGGGCGGGTAGCCTGCCTTGACCGTGATCGTGTCGCCCTCGGGAAGCAGGATGACGACGCGCACCTTCAGCATCGCCGCGATCTGGTGCGCCGTGGCCCACAGCACATCGTCCAGCGTGCCGGTGCCGGCCAGCTTCTTCGAAAAGAGATAGAGGTCCTCCGTCGTCCGCGCCCGTTGCCGCGCCGCGGCCGCCTGCCGGTGCACGCGCGCGGTCAGGTTGCTCGCGATCACCGCGGCGCCGAGGAAGAAGCCGAAGGCGATGACGCTTTCGGGATCGCTGATCGTGAATGTGTAGCGCGGGTCGAGGAAGAAGAAATTGAAGGCCAGCGCGCCAGCCACCGAGGCGAACAGCGCCGGCCACAGGCCCGCCGTCGCCGCCGAGGTCAGTATGCCGCCATCAGGAAGACGAGCGCGATGTTGCGCACGTCCAGCGTTCTCGACAGCAGCATGCCGAAGGCCGCCGCGATTCCGACGTAGACCAGGCTGAAGACATAGGGCCTGAGACTCGGCCGCCGCCGCGTCTCGACCGGTGCCACCCCGCGCGCCGGCAGCGCCTCGCGCTCCTTGCCCGAGATGACGTGCACGCTGATGTCGCCTGAATGGCGGATAAGGTCATGCGACACCGAGCCTTCGAAGATCTCGCGCCAGCGCGACTTGTCCGACCTGCCGATGATCACATGGCTGTAGTTGTTGGCCGCTGCGTAGCGCAGGATCTCGCCGGCGATGTCCTGGCCGGGCAGCGTGATCGCGTCGCCGCCAAGCTGCTCCGCCAGCCGCAGGTTCGCCGCCACCCGGTCCTTGTCGGCTTCCGACAGGGCGGCTGCGTGCGGCGATTCGATATAGAGTGCCGCCCAGGGCGCGCGCAGCCGATCGGCCTGCCGCCGCGCATAGCGCACCAACGCCGCGCCGCGCGCGCTCTCGTCCACGCAGACGAGCACCCGCTCCCCGGCTGCCCACGGACCATGGATGGCGTGGGCCTGCATGTGGGACAGCAGTTGCTCGTCGACCCGCTGGGCGGTGCGCCGCAGCGCGAGCTCGCGCAGCGCGGTCAGGTTGCCCGGCGAGAAATAGTTTTCGATCGCCCGCTTCGCAGTCTTGGGCAGATAGACCTTGCCCTCGTGCAGCCGCTTGATCAGGTCGTCCGGCGTGAGGTCGATGATCTCGACGTCGTCGGCCCGATCGATCACCGAATCCGGCACGGTCTCGCGCACCTTGATCCGCGTGATCTGCGCGATGACGTCATTCAGGCTCTCGACATGCTGCACGTTGAGGGTGGTGTAGACGTCGATGCCCCGGTCGAGCAGTTCCAGCACGTCGAGATAGCGCTTTGGATGGCGGCTGCCCGGCGCATTGCTATGTGCCAGCTCGTCGACGAGCACGAGCTGCGGCCGCCGCTCCAGAATTGCGTCAAGGTCCATCTCCTCGAGCTGCTGTCCTTTATAGGTGATCCCGGCCCGCGGGATCACCTCGAAACCTTCGACCAGGGCCTGCGTCTCCTTGCGACCGTGCGTCTCCACGACCCCGATCACCACGTCGACGCCGTCCGACTTGCGGGCCCGGCCGGACATCAGCATCTCGTAGGTCTTGCCAACGCCGGGCGCTGCGCCGAGGAAGATCTTCAGCCGGCCGCGCATCTCCTGCTCCGCCTTCTCCAGAAGCGCGTCCGGAGAAGGCCGCTTGTCGTCGTCTCGCAGGTCGTCGCGGCTCATGTCCTGCTTTCTATCCGCTCGTGGGCGATTGCGGAATTGCGCCTATTGCTTCCCTGACATTCCGTCGAGGGCCAGGTTGAGCTCCAGCACGTTGACGATCCGGTCCGGCGTGACGAAGCCGCCCGGCGCGAAGGCGCGGTCGCGCACCATGGCTTCGATCTGTGCCGCCGGAACGCCGCGTGCCTGGGCGACGCGCGGCACCTGGTAGCGCGCGCCCCGCTCGGTGATGTGCGGGTCGAGCCCGGCGCCCGACGCGGCTGCGAGCTCGGCCGGCAGCGGATTGTCCGGCGTCGCGCCATAGGCCGCCACCGTCTCCGCCGCGCGCGCGGCGAGGTCGGGGCTGGTCGGCGACTTGTTCGAGCCGCCGGCGCCGGCCGCGTTGACGACACCGCCGACGGACGCGGCCAGAAATAGCCCGGCTGCGTGAACGCCTGGGCGATCTGGCTGCTGCCGATCACCGTGCCGTCCGGCTTGGTGACGAGCGAGCCTTCGGCGGTGGCCGGCGTGAGCGCCTGCGCCACGCCCCAGACGGCGACCGTGTAGACGCCGGCGCAGATCGCCATGGTCGCCACGCCGATGCGGATGCTTGCGAGAAAGGAGTCCATAATCGCTGTCTCCTGTCAGTTCATGGAGATGACGTGTTCGGCGATCGGGCCGAGCGTCGCCGCGGGGAAGAAGGTCAGTGCGCCGACGATCACGACGGTCGCGGTCAGCATGCCGGCGAAGGTGCCGTCCTCGACGGAGAGCGTGCCGCTCGATTCCGTCGCACGTCGCTTGGTGGAGAGCGACCCGACGATCGCCAAGGGCAGGATGATCGGGATGAACCGGGCGAGCAGCATGACGGTGCCGGTGGCGATGTTCCACACCGGCGTGGCGTCGCCGAGCCCCTCGAAGCCGGAGCCGTTGTTCGCAGTCGCCGACGAGAACTCGTAGAAAATCTCGCTGAAGCCGTGCGGCCCGATATTGTTCAGCGTCGCCGCACCCCATGGCGTCGCGGCGAAGATCGCGGTGCCCACGAGGATGAAGAAGCCGTGCGCCAGGAGGCCCAGCATGGCGAACTTCACCTCGCGCGCCTCGACCCGCCAGCCGAGATATTCCGGCGTACGCCCGATCATCATGCCGGCGATGAAGACGCCGACGATGATGTAGAGGAACATGTTCACCATACCCACGCCGACGCCGCCGAAATCCTCGTTCAGCCACATGCCGATCATCGGCATCAGGCCTGTGAGCGGATTGAGACTGTCGTGCATCGCGTTGACCGAGCCATTGCTGGTAGAAGTCGTCAGCACCGCCCAAAGCGGGCCGGCAGAGGCTCCGAAGCGCAGTTCCTTGCCTTCGAGGTTTCCAACGTCCTGCGTGATCGGCAGCGAGGCGAAGGCCTGGGTCGGCACGGATTCGAAGCCCACCGCACCGACGATGCGCGCGCCCATGAGCAGAAGCATCACGGCGAACAGCACGCCCGCATGCGTCATGCGCCCGATGATCCGGCCGAACATCCAGACGCAGGCCATCGGGATGAGGATGATCGCGATGGTCTCGATCACGTTCGACAAGAAGGTCGGGTTCTCGAGCGGGTGCGTGCTGTTGGGGCCGAAGAAGCCGCCGCCATTGGTCCCGATCTGCTTGATCGCCACGAAGGCCGCGACCGGCCCGCGGGCGATCGTCTGCTGCGCGCCCTCGAGCGTGGTCGCGACGACCGAGCCGTTGAACGTCATCGGCACGCCCGTGGCGACCAGCAGCAGGGCAACCACGAAGGCAATCGGCAGGAGGACGAGGAACGTTGCCCGCTGCACGTCGACGAAGAAGTTGCCGAGCTTGCGTCCGGCCAGCCCGCGGGCAAGCGCTGCGAGCGCGGCGATGCCGACGGCCGCCGACACGAACTGCAGCCACATCAGCGCGGCGAGTTGGGCGAGATAGCTCATCGAGACCTCGCCGGAATAGTGCTGCAGGTTGGTGTTGGTCGTGAACGACGACGCCGTGTTGAAGATGAGGCTGGGGTCGAGCGCGCCCTTGGCGTCCGGATTGAGCGGCAGATACTGCTGCAGGGCCAGGATCGCGAAGGTGACGACGAACAGGACCACGTTGAACGTCAGCAGGGACAGGACATAGCGCTTCCAATCCTGGCCGTCCCGCGTGAGCGCGCCGCCGATCGACTGGAAGAGCGAGGTGAAACGCCGTGCCTCACCCGCGGCTTCCGAGGGATCCATCGCCCAGCGCATGTAGCGCCCGAGCGGCCAGGAGATCAGCACGATGGCGCCGAGGACGAGAACGACGAAAAGTATGGCTTGCAGCATTGGAATGACTCCGCATCAGGCGCGATCGAGCGCCGAGGCCATTGCGAACAGCAGGGCGAAGATGATCAGGCCGAGAACGAGGTAGAGAATGGTCATGGAAGCGTTCCCCGGTCAGGCGAGGTTGAGGGCGGTGACGACGACGTCGATGAGCTTGATGCCGGCGAACGGCACGATCAGCCCACCCAGGCCGTAGATCAGCAGGTTGCGCCGCAGCAGCGGCCCCGCGCCGATCGCCTTGTAGGCGACGCCCCTCAAGGCGAGCGGGATCAGCGCGATGATGATCAGCGCGTTGAAGATGATCGCCGACAGGATGGCGCTCCGCGGCGTGGCGAGCCCCATGATGTTGAGTGCCGCGAGCTGCGGGTAGAGCGTCATGAACATCGCCGGGATGATGGCGAAATATTTCGCGACGTCGTTGGCGATCGAGAACGTCGTCAGCGAGCCGCGCGTCATGAGCAGCTGCTTGCCGATCTCGACGATCTCGATCAGCTTTGTCGGATCGCTGTCGAGGTCGACCATGTTGCCGGCTTCGCGGGCCGCGACCGTGCCGGTGTTCATGGCCACGCCCACGTCGGCCTGCGCCAGGGCCGGTGCGTCGTTGGTGCCGTCGCCGCACATGGCGACGAGCTTGCCCGTGGCCTGCTCTTCCCTGATCAGCGTCAGCTTGTTCTCGGGCGTCGCCTGGGCGAGGAAATCGTCGACGCCGGCCTCGGCCGCGATCGCCGCTGCCGTCATCGGATTGTCGCCGGTGATCATGATGGTGCGGATGCCCATGCGGCGCAGCTCGGCGAAACGCTCGCGGATGCCGCCCTTGACGATGTCCTTGAGGTGGACGACGCCGAGCAGCCGGCCGTCGCGAACGACGGCGAGCGGCGTGCCGCCCGCCTTGGCGATCTCGTCGGCGATGGCCTGGATCTCGCGAACGGCCCCGCCCTCCGGGCGCCCGGCCATGGTCTCGCCGACATATTTCAGCACAGCGTCGACGGCGCCCTTGCGGATGGTCGAGCCCTCAAAGTCGACGCCGCTCATGCGGCTTTGCGCCGTGAACGGCACGAAGGTCGCATGCAGGCTCTGCATGTCGCGGGCGCGAATGCCGTATTTGTCCTTGGCCAGCACGACGATCGAGCGTCCCTCGGGCGTCTCGTCCGCCAGCGACGCCAGTTGCGCCGCGTCCGCCAGTTCCTGCTCGGCCACGCCCTTCACCGGCTTGAACTCGGTCGCCTGGCGGTTGCCGAGCGTGATCGTGCCGGTCTTGTCGAGCAGCAGCGTGTCGACGTCGCCCGCCGCCTCGACGGCGCGACCGGACATGGCGAGCACGTTGAAGCGCACCAGCCGGTCCATCCCGGCGATGCCGATGGCCGACAGCAGCGCACCAATCGTGGTCGGTATCAGCGTCACGAACAGGGCAACCAGCACGACGATCGGAATGGCGCCGCCGGCATAGGAGGCAAAGGCGGGAATGGTCGCCACCGCCATCACGAAGATCAGCGTCATCGCGGCGAGCAGGATGTTGAGGGCGATCTCGTTCGGCGTCTTCTGGCGCTCGGCGCCCTCCACCAGCGCGATCATCCGGTCAATGAAGGTCGAACCGGCGGCTGCCGTGATCCTGACCTTGATCCAGTCGGAAAGAACCTGCGTGCCGCCCGTGACCGCCGAACGGTCGCCGCCGGACTCGCGGATGACGGGCGCGGATTCGCCGGTGATCGCCGCCTCGTTCACCGAGGCGATGCCCTCCACCACCTCGCCGTCGGACGGGATGATGTCGCCCGCCTCCACCAGCACCAGGTCGCCGACCTTGAGGCTGGTGCCTGGCACCGTCGTGAATTCCTGCCGACCGCCATTGGTGAGCAGCTTGGCCTGGGTCTCGGTGCGCGATCGCCTGAGCGAATCCGCCTGGGCCTTGCCCCGTCCCTCCGCCACGGCTTCCGCGAAATTGGCGAACAGGACCGTGAACCACAGCCAGAGGATGATCTGGAACGAGAAGCCGAGGCCCTCGGCCCCGGTCGTCAGGTCCTTGAGGAAAAGCACCGTCGTCAGCAGCGAGACCACGGCCACGACGAACATGACCGGGTTCCTGGCAAGCGTTCGGGGATCGAGCTTACGGAACGCCCCGCCGATCGCGGGGACGAGGATGCCGGCGTCCATGACGCTGGCGGACTTCGACTGGCTCATGGGAGACTCCAGTTGGATATTCTTGGAAACGCGCGCCCGCGGTCAGGCCGGCGTGAACAGGCTCACCACAGCCCGGACCAGCAGTGCCGAGATCAGCATTGCCAGCGTGATCCCGAAGATGATGTCCGATGCGCGAACACCCTTTTTGTCCTCGCGGACGGGACGCCGGGGATTGATCTCGCCGGTCGAGCGGCGGAAGCGGCTGGCCATGCTCGGCACTGCCCCAGGTTCGCGGTCAGAACCGCTCCGGCCTCAGCAAGGCATAGGCGAGATATGCCGCGACAAATATCGTCACGGCTCCGCTCAGGACATATTCCAGTATCATCGGACACCTACCGGCTCATTTTGGCCCTTTGCGCGCGAGCCATCGTCGATAGCGGGCGACATACGGCCTTTTGTTACTCAGCTGCCGTCGCAAGGTGCCTGCCGAGCGACCTGCGTCCGCTCGGCGACCGGCTTTACCGGACCAACCTGGCCGCGAGGCGCTGAAGCTGGCGAGGATATGCCCCCGAACCCCATAAACGTTCGAGAGCGCCCGCAGGCCAAAGAAATAGGATTCTCATATGAATCTCGCATTCCAGGGCGGCGCAGCCGAATTCATCGTGCCGGTGGCACGATGAAAGGGCTCGAACGGTGAAGCGCGGTCGCCCAAAGGGCGATTGCAATACGCACCCCTTCCGCCACGTTTCGTGTGGGTCCCTTGCAGGGACGAGCCATCCGTCTCGCCCGCTCCGCGCGATTCCTCCTGCGCGACCGTCATCCCGGGCGCCGGAGGCGACCCGGGATCCATTCCTCTCTCCGGTTACGCGCTGAAAACATCCCACGGTCGCAAGAAAAGGGCAGCGCCAACCCGCCAAGGTCAATCGATCCCGGCTGACCTCCGGTCGCCGGGATGACGATCGCGGACGGTGTGCGGTGTCTTTAGGGGAGCCCGATCGGTCAGTCCTGAGAGGTCCATCCGATGGATCGATTTTCACTCCCTCCCTCTCCAACCTCTTGCCCAGCTTCGAGATTCTCATAACTGCCAACTTTTTTCATCCCCGCCCTTCCAGACATGCCCGACACTGGCTGCGATGAAAGGAGCCGGCGATGGGCTGGAGGGCGAAGGCAGGGAGGGAACAGGCGTTAAAGGCGAGGATCGTCATGCGCCTGTTCTCGCTCGCCGACATGGCCGAACAGGCCGCCGGCCGCTCGTTCTGGGTCCGCTGGTGCGTGCTGTGGGCCGCCTGGCAGGCCAATGAACTGCTCAGGGGCTACGTCGAAGGCTCGCTCCGGAGCTCCGCACGCGGCACCTGGACGTCCGTTCCGATGCCGGCCGGTTTCGGCAGCAATCCCTTCGATGCCGAGGATATTGCCGATTCACTCAGGGCATTCGGGCTCTATATGCAGGCCATGGCCGCGCACCTGCGCCGTCTGTCGTTCCTGCACCAAGGGCAGGCCTCCGACGAGGCTGGCAATGAGGGTGGGCTGTACCGCGCCGGCCTTCAGCACTCGGCTAACGCGCGCGTCGCGCCGGTGGAGCTGCGTGACACCTCCTGAAAACCGCCTGCTCTTCCCCTTGTCGCAGTGTCATCAGATGTAAGCCTGGCCTTCCCTTGAACGGGGAGGACAAGCGCGCTTGTCCGTCCTCGTGGGCAGTAAATCAGTTCTCGTGCGAATAATATCGACGCCTCGAGCCAAGATCGTGTTGACCGGCCTTTTGTCTTAAGTATCTCGGGCTTCAGGGGATAACAGGACGCGAATTTCCACCAATACATCATTCAGAATCGGATCATTCGGAATCGTAGTGGAGAAAGCTCCGGACCCGGACCGATCTGGTTTATGCTTGCTTTACGCTGGGGAAGGCATAGCCGTGTATGCTGATCCTTTTTAGAAACCTAAACAACTCTTAAACTAACCCGGTACTGGAAAGTTTTCATACAAACGCTTTGTGAAACATGTCACAGTTCGACGACTATTTATTTCCTCCTATGTGAGAAAAAACACAGTTTTCGACGATTTCTTACCATAAATTTCCCTTGCGTAAGCCATTGGCGGGAGTATTCTCCGCGCCGGAATCAAGTCGAACCCTTTGGAGGACATCATGTCTAGCTTGCTGAAAGCAGCCAAGCTCACATCGATCACACTTGGCATCACGCTGGCGCTTGTGGAGATGGGCAGCGCCCAGCTTGGTCGTGGAGCAGCAGCGGTCACCGGTGGGCCATCAGGCCCTGCATCGGCATCGGGACCGGTCGGCCCTGGTCTGAGCCGCCTGCCAACAACCACGCCCAACGTCGCACTTATCTTTCGACGGGCGGCACACCCGCGCTCGATGAAAAAGCTAGCGCCACCGGAGATACCGGCGTCGGCAGCAACGCATACGGCCTGAATTCGTCATACAAATGGCCCTATACCATAGCCCGCGTAGCAGTGACGGGCGCTCCGTTCAGCACCGGAAACGGCGCACTGGTGCCTGTCGCAAGTCGTCCCTACCGCTTCTCCGGCAAGCTCTGGATGCGATTCGGCTCAAGCTGGTATGTCTGCACCGCTTCACTTATTAAGAAAGGTGTGCTGATCACCGCCGCGCATTGCGTGCATAACTATGGGCGAGGCGCCGCAGGCTGGGCTAACGAAGTCCGATGGTATCCGGCAAACTATACCTCCACAGGCGGCCCTTGGGGCTATTATAGCGGCGTTAACTGGAACATCCCAACCGTCTACTACAATGGCACGGATACTTGTCAGTCCGGCGCCACCGGCGTCGTGTGCAACAATGACATCGCCACCGTTAGACTCGCACCCAAGGGTGGCGTTTATGCGGGCACGACGATGGGTGGCTGGTATGGCTACGGCTGGAACGGCTACAGCTATCTTGCGACGCCGGTCTTCGGCAACGCGACGGTCGCCCAGATCACCCAGATCGGCTATCCGGTCGCGATCGACAACGGCTACCAGATGTTGCGCGGCGACTCCTATGGCAAATACATCGCCCTGACTGGCTCCAACGGCAAGCTCCTGAAGAACACCCAGCTCGGCTCCGCCATGACCGGCGGTTCCTCGGGTGGCCCGTGGCTGGTGAACTTCGGCACGGCTCCTGTCGTGACCGGCAGCGCCTCGCTCGGCAACGCAGCGGTTCGCAACGTGGTCGTCGGCGTGACGAGTTGGGGCTATACCTCGGTCGGCATCAACGTCCAGGGTGCATCCTGGTTCGGCCAAAACGCTGAGTTTCCAAATGCGGCATATGGCAGCTACGGCGCCGGCAATATCGGCTTCATGGTCAACTACACCTGCACCGGCGCGCCGGCTTATTGCTGACCTGATCGGCACGTCAATCGTTGCGGCCCCCGGTTCGTCCGGGGGCCGTCTGTTTTGCGGAACATGAGAGTCCGGACCTTCGGACTGCCGATCTCACCGGAGAGATTGGCTTTCTCTTCCGATTATGGTTCATCTCGCGTCTGCCCAGGGACGCCCGGTCCCGCTTTCTCGGACTGAACCATGATCGACAGAATTCTCATCGCCGGCAGCGGCCAGGCCGGCTTCCAGACTGCTGCGAGCCTGCGCCAGGACGGGTTCGAAGGCGAAATCCTCATCATCGGCGAAGAACCGGGCCTGCCCTACCAGCGACCACCGCTCTCCAAGGGATACATCAAGGACCCGAATCCGGACCGGCTGCTCTTCCGCAACGCCGATTTCTTCGAGAAGAACAGGATCGGCCTCGAGGACGGCCGCACCGTCACCTCGATCGATCGCGCCGACCGGACCGTCACGATCTCGGACGGTCGCACCGTCGCCTATGGCCATCTCGTCCTCGCCACCGGCACGCGCAATCGCCGTCTGCCGCTGCCGGGGATCGACCTCGACAATGTCGTCGGCCTGCGCACGCTGGCCGATGCCGAGAACCTGCGCGAACGGCTCGCCGGGGCCTCACGCCTGGTCGTGGTCGGCGGCGGCTTCATTGGCCTCGAGGTCGCGGCGACCGCGCGCGCGGCCGGGCTGCATGTCACCGTTCTCGAAGCGACAGCGCGGCTGATGTCGCGCGTCGTCTCGCCGCCGGTCTCGGAGTATTTCCATGCCGTCCATGCAGCAAGCGGCGTCGACGTGCGGCTCAACTCGCTCGCCCGCGCGATTGTTGACGACGGAACAGGCAAGGCGGGGGGCGTCGAAACCGCCGAGGGCGAGCGGATCCCGGCGGACCTCGTCCTCGTCTCAGCCGGTGTCATCCCGAATGCGGAAATCGCCGAAGCCGCCGGCCTCTACGTGCATGACGGTGTCCGCGTCGACGACCTGCTCGCCACCGAAGACCCCGCCATCTCCGCGATCGGCGACTGCGCCTCCTTCCCCTTCGGCCAAGAGGGCCTGCAGATCCGTCTCGAATCCGTCCAGAACGCCATCGACCAGGCGAAGTGCTTGTCGCGGCGCCTCGTCGGCCACCCCGAGCGCTACGACAAACTGCCCTGGTTCTGGAGCGACCAGGGACCGCACAAGCTCCAGATCGCCGGACTGACGGCAGGCGCCGATCATCACGAAATCCGCGGCGGTGTCGCCGACGGCAAGCTTTCCGTCCAGTGCTTCCGCCGCGGCGAACTGATCGGCGTGGAAACGGTCAACGTGCCCGGCGACCACATGGCGGCGCGCCGGCTGCTCAGCCAGCCGTCGCCGCTGACCCTGGAAACCGTGCAGGCCTCCGGCTTCGACCTCGCCGCCCTGATGAAAGCCGGCGCGGGGCGCGGGTAAGCCTCAGGAGGCTTCGTCGTCCTTCCGGCTGAGCTGGTGCCGGTCCGGATTGAAGTCGATGAAGAAGCCGTGGAACGACATCAGCGCCAGCGCACCCACCACGCAGGCCCAAAGGAACGCGCCGCTCCACAGTTCGAAGAGCGCCCAGCCGGCGGTGAAGCCGAAGGTCGCGATGCGGATCCACAGCGGCCGGAAAAACGGGTGGTCGGTGTCGAGCAGCCTCATCGCGGCGCCTTGAGATAGGCCTCGATCCCGACGGCGAGGTTGGCGATGCCTGCCTTTCGCTCGCGCTCGATATGGGTCGAGAAGAAGCGCCAGAACGACCGCGCATAATCGAGGAAGAACTCGTCCGCCACCGCGCGATCGCAGAGCTTGGTGTTCACGCAGGAGGCGAGCCGGCTCAGGAAGTAGACGATCCGGTCGAAACGGTCCTGAAACTCGGCGAGCGGCATTGTTCCGCCCTCGTCGGTCATCGCCTTTGTGCCGATGCTCGCCATGATGATGTCCATCTGGTCCGGCGAGGTCTGGGGCGTCACGAGGCTGGCGGATTGCCGGTTCAGCTCGCCGAGCCGCCGTTTCAGGGCGCTCTGTGCTTCCTGGTATTCGGGCTTCTCCCACAGCTCGACCAGCGCCAGCGTTCGCTCGACCCGCTTGTCCTGGCGCGATTGCAGGAACTGAACGGCCGAAAAGACGGCGCCGACGCACAAGAGCACCCGGAGCGCAAACCCGCTCCAAGCGAACAGGAACAGACGCCAGTCTGTCGCCTTGAACGGATTCGGCTCGTCCTTGGGCTCCTGCGTGTTCGGCATCGGTATGCCGGTGCCGGTATCCGGCAGCTTCGCCGGCTTCTTCATCGGCACGTGTCCAGATCGATGCGCGCCGACGGATCGAGGTCGATTTCGTCCGACTGCAGCTTGTCCTTCAGGCACTCGACCTGGCCGCGCGACAGGAGGAACTTGATGTCCGGTTCCTCGATGGCCGCCTTCGGCTCCGGCAAAGCGAGCACAACGCTGCGGCTCTTCTCGCAGCGGCTGAGGTCGACCGCCACCGTGTCGCCGCTGATCGACGCCGGATCGGCGTATTTCTGCAGGAAGCAGTCCGCGAGGTCCTCATTCATGACGATCGAGTTGGCGCAGATCACGCAATCCGCCCGAGCCGCCGGAACGAAGGCGACCGTCGCGGCCGCTGTCGCCAATGCGAGATGCCTGATGCCTGTCATGTCGTGCCTCGCCTCGGGCCGTTGCCCGGTCATGATCCCATAGACGCGGTTTGCTTCAAGAGGAAGCCGGCTAGTTTGCGGCCGGGCTGGTCTCCATCGGGAAGACGAGCACCGCGCCCTTGGAGCCGCGCTTGTCCAGGAACCGCTTGACGTCGCGCGTCGCCGGCGCCTTCGCGATGTCGTCCAGCAGGCCTGCGAAGCCTTCGGGCGCAGCGGCGGAGCGCGTCGCCTGCCGCACGCCCTTCTGCGCAAGATAGCCGAGGTCGAGCGTGGACGACTGCTGCTCCGCCTCGCTCAGCACCGCGATCAGCCGCTCGTTGCCGAAGCTTCCCTCCGACACGGTGAAGAGGCCGGTGTCCGGCAGTTCATCCCGCTCATGCAGGCGGATCGGCGCTTCCGCCGAGCTGATCGTGTAGTCGCTGCCGACATAGAGCACGTTGAGATCGACCGGCTTGCGGGACTCGTTCTTCGCCGAGACAAAGATCGAATCGCCCGGATGCAGCACCGGCACGTTGCCGGCCTCGATCGGTGTAAGCTCTTCCTCGTTCGCACGCTGGATGGAGAAGGTGACGCTGACATCGCCGCGGCGGAAGTCGGACGCGCCCGCAAGACGCGACAGGTTCATTGCCCGCGAGATTACGACAAGATCGTCGGAAAGTTTCGCGCCCAGCTTCTCCGCGTCCGACGTGAACATCGACGGCGGACGGCGGCCCGTCTCCAGGCTGATCTCTCCCGAGGGCGGCAGCAGCCAGAGTGCCGCCTCCGTCGACGCCCCGGCAGCGGCGCCGGGCAAGTCGCTCTCGCGCATCACCGCGAAGCGTATGTCGGCCGGAGCCCCCGGTTCGACCACGCGCAGCTTCAGCGGCGTCTTGCCGTCCGCCGCGATCGCCTCCAGCGCCGCGTTGGCGCGCGCGACATCCTCGGACAGTCCGTCCGCATCCGGCGCCTTCGCGACCGCGAGCTCGAAGTTGACCGCCATCTCGGCGATCCGCGCATAGGCCCCGTCAGGGATCTCTTCCATACGCAGCGCGGAATGGCCGGCAAAGGCCGCCGGCAGGGCCTGGCTCGTCAGGTTGGTCGCCGAGCGCACCTCCAGGTAGCCGATCGCGTCGTCTATCGAGTCGAGCGGCGATTTCAACACGGCGAGCTTCGTGCCGGGCTCGACCCGATGCAGCATGCCGGCCGCCAGGGCGACAACGCCGTCCTTCATCGCCACCTTCCATTGCAGCACGGCGTCGCCAGGCTCCATACCGAACACCGGCGCGTCGAGATCACCCTCGAACAGCGGCGTCGGCTTGGTTCGGTTTAGCCCGGAATAGGCCTGCAGGATGCTCTGGCTGAGCTGGCGGTAGGTGACCTGCGGATTCTCGGCCAGCTTCGACATCAGCGTATAGGTGAACAGGCCGAAGATCTTGCCTGACGGATCGGTGACCGGCTGCGGAAACTCCGGCGTTGTCTCCACCGTCTGTGCGGCGAAGAAGGCGACCATACCGCCGCGTTCGGTGCCGCCCGCGCCCTGGTCTTCACCCGAAAGCCCAAGCGCATTTTCGCGCTCCGCGTCGCCTCCCATCCCACGCGTCGCCTCGCCGCGCGCCTCGGCCATCATCTCAGGCGTGAAGCCGAGCGATTCCGGCGAGATCTTGCGCTCCTTTTCCTCCACGCCGAGCCCCGCCGCGCGCGTTGCCGTGCCGGAGTGGCACGCATCGAATACGACCCAGACGAAGGCGCCCTTGTCGCGGATGGCGTCGAGCGCTGCACCGATCTCGTCGTCGAGGATTGCGTTCGGGTACCTGCTTCGTCGCCGGATCGATCTTGGCGACATCCGCCGCGAGGAAGATCTCGTCCTTGCCGTCGATCTCCGTCGACGGGTCGACCGCCGGTTGCTGTGAGCCGTGCCCGGAGAACTGGATGTAGACGAAGTCGCCGGCCTCAGCCTTCGCCGCCAGGTCCGCGAGGCCTTTCAGGATCGCAACGCGCGTCGGCACTTCCGCGCCCTCGGTGTTGCTGGCGAGTACGATCACGTCAGCCGCCGCGAAGGGCGCTGTCGGATTGCCGACGAGATAGTCGCGCACCAGCCCGGCATCGTTCTTCGGTCCTTCCAGCCAGTCGCCCTTCGGCAGGTTCGGATATTCCGAAACGCCGACGAGCAGCGCCCTGTTGGTCCGCGCTCCGGCCTCCAGCGATCCAACGCACAATGCGCCGAACGCGACGGCCGCAAGCAGGCTGCCCGCGCGTCTCAAAACCATTCGTCTCTCCCAAGCCCAAGCGGCGCACCGGCCGTAAGGGAAGGTTCATGGCAGATTGAGGCCGATTTTTGAACCGGTACAGGTTGCTCGTGACGACAGAAACGCCTTGACCCGTCGCCCGCCGCATGGGCAAACGTCTCCCACCATGACCATAGCGAGGCAGGACGCATGAGCCGTACCATCATCGCGCCGTCGGTTCTCTCGGCGGATTTCTCGAAGCTCGGCGACGAGGTCGAGGCGATCGTGCGCGCCGGCGCGGACTGGATCCATCTCGACGTGATGGACGGCCATTTCGTGCCGAATATCACCTTCGGCCCGCCGGTCATCAAGGCGATCCGCAACCGCACGGACAAGGTGTTCGACTGCCACCTGATGATCACGCCTGCCGATCCGTACCTCGCCGCCTTCGCCGAGGCGGGCTGCGATGTCATTACGGTCCATGCCGAGGCCGGGCCGCATCTCGACCGCTCGCTGCAGGCGATCCGCAATCTTGGCAAAAAGGCCGGCGTGTCGCTCAATCCCTCCACGCCCGAGAGCGTCATCGAATACGTGCTCGACCGGCTCGATCTCGTTCTACTAATGACGGTCAATCCCGGCTTCGGCGGCCAGGCCTTCATCCCGTCCGTGGTCGAGAAGGTGAAGCGCGTGAAGGCGCTGATCGGCGATCGGCCGATCGATATCCAGATCGACGGCGGCATCACGCCCGAGACCGCGCCTCTGGTTGCTGCTGCCGGCGCGAACGTGCTGGTCGCCGGCTCCGCCGTCTTCAAGGGCGGCTCCGAAGCCTCCTACCGCGCCAATATCGAGGCTATCCGCACCGCGTCGGATGGTGCGATGAGGCGCGCGGCCTAGAAAATCGCCGCAAAGCGGGTCAAGATCGAACCATTCGATCAGCCTTGGAGACACGTGATTTGAGCGAGACCTGGCCGCGGGCGGTCCTGTTCGACCTCGACGGAACGCTGATCGATTCGGCGCCCGACCTGCACGCATCGATCAACATCCTGCTGATGCGCCGCGGGCTCGGGCCGCTGTCGCTCCTCGAGGTTGTGTCGATGATCGGCAACGGGGTGAAGAAACTGGTCGAGCGCGCCTTCATCGCGGTCGGCCATCCGCTCGACGCCGACGAGCTCGATCTCGCATACGAGGCGATGATCGGCATCTACGCCGACCACCTAACCGTGCTCACCGTGCTGACGCCGGGCGCGCGTGAAATCGTCGAGGAGCTCCATGCGCAGGGCGTGCTTATGGGCGTCGTCACCAACAAGCCGCAGATGCCCACCGAGGCGATCCTTGATCATTTCGGGTTGTCTCCCTACCTCGATGCCGTGATCGGCGGCGATTCGGGCGTCGAGAAGAAGCCCGCGCCCGACATGATCTTCGCCGCGCTCGAACGGCTGGGCCTCAGGCCGGAGGACGCCATCCTGGTTGGAGACAGCGTCGCGGATGTCGGCTCCGCGCGCGCGGCGGGCATTCCGGTGATCGCATTGCGCGGCGGCTACACCTCCGTGCCCGTCGACGAGATCGGCGCCGACATCGTCATCGGCCGCCTTGCCGACCTTCCCGCGACGCTTGCGGCCATGCGGCCAGCCTGAACGACTTGGCTTCCTCGGGCAGAGCCCCCATATTTGCGCCATCGCGCTTCACAAACCGCGCGCGGAATGGTTGAAGGCAACATGGCGACCAGGACAGACCTCACGCGAAACCAGACCCTCGTGCTCGACCGGCTCGAAAAGTCCGAAGGCCCGCTCAGTGCCTATGCCCTGCTCGACCAGCTTCGCGACGACGGCTTCCGTGCGCCGCTGCAGGTCTACCGCGCGCTCGACACGCTGATGAAGAGCGGGCTGGTGCACCGGCTGGAGAGCATCAATTCCTTCGTCGCATGCCACGGCCACCATCACCACGACCACGGCATCACCGGCTTCGCCATCTGCGAAACATGCGGCCAGGTGACGGAATTCACCGATCCGATCGTGTCCGAACGTCTGGAAGCCTGGGCGCAGGCGACAGGCTTCAGAGCGAGCAAGGCCGCCATCGAACTGCGCGGCACCTGCGGAAAGTGCGCCTCCGCCTGAGCGGACCGGCCGGCCACGATCGAGGCGCCGTCAGTGCGCCTCGTCCCAGTTGTGCGCGGCGCGTGCGTCGACGCTGAGCGGCACCGACATCGACACAGCCGGCATCGCTGCATTCTCCATCACTTCGCGGATCACCGGGATCGCCTGCTCGACGTCTTCCTCGCGCGCCTCGAAGATCAGTTCGTCGTGCACCTGCAGAAGCATACGCACCGCATCGAGTTCGGCGGCAACGAGTGCTGCGTCCATGCGGATCATGGCGCGCCGTATGATGTCGGCCGCCGTGCCCTGCAGCCGCGCATTGGTAGAGGCGCGCTCGTTGAACGCACGTCCGACGGATTCGGCGACCTGATCTCCGGATAGTGGATGCGTCGGCCGAAGATCGTCTCGACATAGCCCTCGCGGCGCGCGAACTCCTTGGTTTCCTCGATATAGTCGCGGATCCCGGGGAAGCGCTCGAAGTAGCGCTTGATGTAGTCCGACGCCTCCTCGCGCGGGATCGACAGCTGGTTGGCCAGCCCGAAGGCCGAAATGCCGTAGATGATGCCGAAATTGATCGCCTTGGCGCGGCGACGGATTTCTGACGGCATGCCCGCCACAGGCACGTTGAACATCTCCGAGGCCGTGATCGCATGGATGTCGGCGCCTTCGGAAAAGGCCTTCTTCAATTGCGGAATGTCGGCGACATGCGCCAGCACGCGCAGCTCGATCTGGCTGTAATCGGCCGAGATCAGTCTGTGGCCAGGCTCGGCGACGAAGGCGGTGCGGATCTTCCGGCCTTCGGCGGTGCGGACCGGGATGTTCTGCAGGTTGGGGTCGGACGATGACAACCGCCCTGTCGTCGTCGACGCGAGCGCGTAGGAGGTGTGCACGCGGCCGGTCTCCGGGTTCACGAAGCCCGGCAGCGCGTCGGTATAGGTCGACTTCAGCTTGGTGAGCTGGCGCCAGTCGACAATCTTGCGCGGCAGTTCGTGGCCCTCGGCCGCAAGGTCTTCGAGAAGCTGCGCCGAGGTCGACCACTGGCCGGTCTTGGTCTTCGAGCCTCCCGGCAGGCCCATCCGGCCGAACAGGATGTCGCCGAGCTGCTTGGGCGAGCCGATGTTGATGCGCTCGCCGACCAGTGCGTAGATCTCGTCCTCGATGCGGGCGGCGTTCTGCGCTAGTTCGCCGGAAAGGCGCGACAGGATCTGCCGGTCGATCGAAATGCCGCGCTGTTCCATGTTCGACAGCACCGGCACCAGCGGACGCTCCAGCCGCTCGTAGACCGAGACCAAGCCTTTCGCGACCAGCCGCGGCTTCAGGACCAACCAGAGCCTCAGCGTCACATCCGCGTCCTCGGCCGCGTAGCAGGTGGCCCGATCGAGGTCGACCATGTCGAAGGTGACGAAAGACTTGCCGGAGCCGCTGACGTCCTTGAAGGCAATCGGCTTGTGGCCGAGCCACTTCTCCGACAGCGCGTCCATGCCGTGGCTGGTCGATGCGCCGCCATCGACCACGTAGGACAGCAGCATCGTGTCGTCGTAGGGGCGCACGTCGATGCCGTGGCGGTTCATCACCACCAGGTCGTATTTCAGGTTCTGCGCGACCTTCAGGACCGACGGATCTTCCAGCAGCGGCTTCAGCGCGGCGAGAGCGTCGCGGATCGGGATCTGGTTCTCCACCAGCCCGCCGCCGAGCAGATCGCCGACACCGCTCTTGTGGCCGACCGGCACATAGGCCGCGCGTCCGGGCGCGGTGGCGATCGAGAAACCGCACAGCTCCGCCTGCATCGGATCGAGCGAAGTGGTCTCGGTGTCGAAGGCAACGACGCCGGCCTCGCGCGCCTCGTCCATCCAGCGGTAGAGCTCGGCGATGTCGCGGATGCACGTATAGGACTTGACGTCGAACGCTGTGGAGGTGGCGATCTGTGCGCGCGAGGCGGCGAGGGCGGACGGGGTGTTTGGCCCCCCCCTCTGCCCTGCCGGGCATCTCCCCCTCAAGGGGGAGATCGGCAGCTTCGACGTTTGCGATTGTCCAATCTCCCCCCCTGAGGGGGAGATGGCCGGCAGGGCAGAGGGGGATCTACCGCCCGACCCCACATCCGGTCCGTGCGCCGCGTCGCCGAACTCCACCTTCACGACGGCCGGCTCAACCTCAGCGGCTTCCGTCCCGCTCGCCTCGGCCACACGACGAGTGAGGGTAGTGAACTCAAGCGCCTTGAGGAAGGCGATCAGCTTCGGCCCGTTCGGCGGCTGCAGTACGAAATCGTCCAGGGGCTCGACATTCGGCACGTCGTCCTTCAGCGTTACCAGCAGGCGCGAGATGCGCGCCTTCTCGGCATTGGCGATGATTGCCTCGCGCCGCTTCTCCTGCTTGATCTCGCCGGCACGAGCCAGCAGCGTATCGAGATCGCCGAACTGTTCGAGCAGAAGTGCGGCCGTCTTCGGCCCGATACCCGGCACGCCCGGCACGTTGTCGATGGAATCGCCCGTCAGCGCCTGCAGGTCGATCATCTTTTCCGGCGGCACGCCCCACTTCTCGATCACCTCGGGAACATTGATCTCCTTGTCCTTCATCGGGTCGTACATCGAAACCGCCGGACCGACGAGTTGCATCAGGTCCTTGTCGGATGAGATGATCGTGGCATCTGCGCCTGCCTCCCGCGCCAGCCGGCAGTAGGTCGCGATCAGGTCGTCGGCCTCGAACCCCTCCATCTCGATGCAGGGCAGGTCAAAGGCCTTCGTCGCCTGTCGGATCAGCCCGAACTGCGGCACCAGATCCTCCGGCGGCGCGGAGCGGTTGGCCTTGTAGTCGGAATAGAGCTCGTTGCGGAACGTCTTCGACGAATAGTCAAAGATGACGGCGAGATGGGTGGGCGTGACGCCGACGTCGGTGTTGCGCGCGTCCTGCATCAGCTTCCACAGCATGTTGCAAAAGCCGGAGACCGCCCCAACCGGCAGCCCGTCCGACTTGCGGGTAAGCGGCGGCAGCGCGTGATAGGCGCGGAAGATGTAGCCCGAGCCGTCAACGAGGAAGAGGTGATCGCCTTTTTTCATGCCGGAAGGGATAGCGCGGCGGGCTCGCAGGGTCTATCGGAAAGCCGCGCGAAACGCGTGTAGCTGTCAGGACCTGACAGGGTGCGGCAGATGCCTTTGTTCCTCACGCCTTCGTTACAAAGATGTAATCTTGACGCCCTTGAATCGCCACGTTCAGGGACCCAAATCACGGTCATCGGCAATTAACGCCGAGTTCGGTTGAAGGCCCGTCCCCCGCCTATACCGGACACTGCGGCAGCCTCATCCCCCCTCTCCGGGCTGCCGCATCGTTTCGAGTAAGGCCGCCACGGAACCCCCCTCCACCGTGGCGGCCATTTTCGTTTCAGGGGTACGGCCCGGAAGATCGTTGCTGTTGTCCCGGATCCCGCGCCGGTGCATGCTGCGGCCTCGCAGGAGCCCAGCCCATGAATGTCGCCGCGCGCCGTATCGGTTCCAACATCACCCATGTCGACCAGCGCGTCGATCTTGCCGCGGCGCTCCGCTGGACGGCGCGTCTCGACATGCACGAGGCGGTTGCCAATCATTTCTCGCTCGCCGTCAACGACGACGGCACGCAGTTCCTCATCAATCCCAACATGGTGCATTTCAGCCGGGTGCGCGCCAGCGACCTCGTTCTGGTCGACGCCAACGATCCGCGCACCATGGAGCGCCCCGACGCGCCGGACCCGACCGCCTGGGGCCTGCACGGATCGCTGCATCGGCTCGTGCCACATGCGCGATGCGCCATGCACGTCCATTCGCGGTACGCCACAGTGCTCGCCTCGCTGGCGGATTCGCGCCTGCCGGCGGTCGACCAGAACTCCGCCATGTTCCACAATCGCGTCGTGATCGATGAAGGATATGGCGGCCTTGCCTTCGAAGAGGAAGGTACGCGTTGCGCGAAGCTCTTCACCGATCCGAAGGTCAAGATCATGGTGATGGGCAATCACGGCCTGCTCATCATCGGCGAGACCGTCGCCGACACATTCGACCGACTCTACTATTTCGAGCGCGCCTGCGAAAACTACGTCAAGGCGTTGTGGACGGGTCGACCGCTGCGCTTCCTGTCCGACGAGGTGGCCGAGACAGTCGCCAGCCAGATGGACGCCTACCCGGTCGCCACCGCCGCGCGCCACCTCGAACAGCTCAAGCTCATCCTCGATGAGGAAGGCTCGACCTACCGCGACTGACGCGGTCAGTCTGCGAGCAACGAACATCGCAGCCCCTTTCAGGAAACGCGTTGGCCGATCCGCATGTCGAGGTGGAAGTTTTCGCAGAACTGTGGAAAGTGCTGTCGTGGAACCAAAAAACCGAGCGGGGGCCCCGCCGCGGGACAATGAAACAACGGGAGTATCGAGATGGGTAAGCTTCTTGCAGCGATCGCCTTCGGCCTGGCGGTCGGCGTGTCCGGCCTGGCTATGGCCGAGCCGCTGAAGATCGGCATGATCACCACGCTGTCGGGCGGCGGCGCCGGCCTCGGCGTCGACGCGCGCGACGGCTTCATGCTGGCAATCAAGAAGGCAAATGACGCCGAGATTACCGTCGTCACAGAGGATGACGCGATGAAGCCGGAGATCGCGGTGCAGATCGCCGACAAGATGATCCAGGCCGAGCAGGTCGACGTTCTGACCGGTATCATCTGGTCGAACCTCGCCATGGCAGTGGTTCCGAACGCGGTCGCGCAGGGCAAGTTCTACCTCTCGGTCAATGCCGGCCCGTCGCCGTTGGCCGGCGACAAGTGCAACCAGAACTATTTCAACGTCGCCTACCAGAACGACAACTTCCACGAGGCCGCCGGCAACTATGCCCAGCAGCAGGGCATCAAGAAGATGTTCATCCTGGCGCCGAACTATCCGGCGGGCACGGATTCGCTCAACGGCTTCAAGCGCTACTACAAGGGCGAACTGGCGGGCGAGGTTTACACGCAACTCGGCCAGACCGACTACGCCGCCGAGATCGCGCAGATCCGCGCCTCGGGCGCCGATTCCGTGTTCTTCTTCCTCCCGGGCGGCATGGGCATCGCCTTCATGAAGCAGTATGCGCAGTCGGGCGTCGGCATTCCGGTCATGGGTCCCGGCTTCTCCTTCAGCCAGGACGTGCTGCCGGCAATCGGCGATGCGGCGATCGGCGCGAAGAACACCGCCTCCTGGTCCCCGGATCTCGATAATGCGGCGTCCAAGGCCTTCGTCGAGGCGTTCAAGGCTGAATACAACCGCCTGCCCTCTATCTACGCCGCGCAGGCCTACGATACGGCGAACCTGCTGATCGCCGCCAAGGGTAAGGCGAGCGTGAAGGACGCCGACGCCTTCCGTGCCGCGCTTAAGGCGGCCGAATTCGACAGCGTGCGCGGAAAGTTCAAGTTCAACACCAACAACCACCCCATCCAGGACTTCTATGTGCGCGAGGTCTACAAGAACGGCGACGGCGTGCTGACCAACAAGATCATCGGCACCTCCTTCACCGACCACGGCGACGCCTACGCCGAGAAGTGCAAGATGTAGGGCAGCGGGACAGTTCGCACCCGATGCTTCAGGCCTGCCTCAACGGGGGACGCGTCCGCACTGTGGCGGCGCGCGTTCCCCTGACACCGTCCGAACTGGCGGCGGATGCCATGGCGTGCCGCGATGCTGGGGCGGAAACGCTTCACGTTCATCCGCGCAATGCCATGGGCACCGAAAGCCTTGCGCCAGGCGATGTCGCCGCGGCGCTCGCCGCGATCCGCGCCGCCGTGCCCCACATGCCCGTCGGCATCAGCACCGGCACCTGGATCGCACCCGGCGGACGGGCACGCCATGAAGACATGGCCGGCTGGACCGCGCTACCCGACTACGTCTCCATCAATCTCAACGAGGACGACGCGCCCGAAATCATGGCGATGATGGCCGGGCGCGGTATCGGCATCGAGGCTGGAATCTGGTCGGTGGCGGACGCGGAGCGTTTCACAGCGCTGCCCGATCTGCCGCCGCCCCTGCGCATCCTGATCGAGATGCAGGACGTCGAGCCGCAGACGGCGCTCGACGAAGCGGATCGAGTGCTGCGCATCCTCGCCAACCGGTCGATTGCCGCACCGATCCTGCTGCACGGCTCCGGCCGCAGCGCCTGGCCATGTGTCAACGAAGCGGCACGGCGCCGCTGCGACACGCGGATCGGCTATGAGGACGTGCTGGTGCTACCGGACGACAGTCCGGCCGGCGACAATGCTGCGCTGGTGCGCGCCGCCCACGCCATCATGATCCGGGCCGTCCCACCTCTATGACCGCAGCTCTCATTATCGAACAACTCCTGAACGGCCTGCAGCTCGGCGTCATGCTTTTCCTGATGGCGGCCGGGCTGACGCTGATCTTCGGCGTCATGGGGCTGATCAATCTCGCCCACGGCTCGCTCTACATGGTCGGAGCCTTCGCCTGCGCCACGGTCGCGGCGTGGACGGGTTCGTTTTGGCTCGGGCTGATCGCCAGCCTCGCGGCAGCCGCAGCGGCCGGTGCGATCGTCGAGGTCGCCGTCATCCGCAAGCTCTATGAGCGCGACCATCTCGACCAGGTACTTGCCACCTTCGCGCTGATCCTAGTGTTTTCCGAGGGCACGCGCTGGCTATTCGGCTCGTTCCCGCTTTATCTCGACATCCCGCCAGCGCTGACTGGTGCGGTCGCGCTGCCGGGCGGCGTGCACTATCCGCTCTATCGCCTCGCGATCATCCTCGCCGGCCTCGCGGTCGCGTTCGGGCTCTACCTGCTCATCTCGCGCACCCGACTCGGCATGCGTATCCGCGCCGGCGAGAGCGACCGCGAAATGATCGGCGCGCTCGGCGTCGACATCCGCACGCTCTACACTGTCGTCTTTGCGCTCGGCGCCGCGCTTGCCGGCCTCGCCGGCGCGCTGGTGGGCGCACTGCAGTCGGTGCAGGTCGGCATGGGCGAGCCGGTGCTGATCCTCGCCTTCGTGGTCATCGTCATCGGTGGCATTGGCTCGATCAAGGGCGCCTTCCTTGGCGCGCTTCTGGTCGGCGTGGTCGACACGATGGGTCGCATCTTCCTGCCGCAACTGCTGACGGCCCTCCTCGGCCCCGCCCAGGCCGCGAGCCTCGGCGGCGCGCTGTCATCGATGCTGATCTATATCGTCATGGCGGCGATCCTGGCGCTCCGGCCCAAGGGCCTGTTTGCGGCGGGGGCGTAATGACCCGCGAACGCCTCCTCACCCTCGCAATTCTCGCCGGCCTCCTCGCGCTTCCCTTTGCGACGCAGGCACTCGGCTACCCCTTCTACACGACGCTTGCCACCCGCATGGCGATCCTCGCTCTCGCCGCGGTCGGACTCAATATCGCGCTCGGCCTTGGCGGCCTCGTCTCCTTCGGCCATGCCGCTTTCTTCGGCATCGGCGGTTACGCGGCCGGCATTGTCGCCACGCATGCGATGAATGCGGAACCGTTGCTCGGCATGGACCTTCCCGCTTCGATGCCGCTCGTCTGGCTCCTCGCTGCGCTCGCCGCCGGCCTCGTTGCCGCCATTACCGGAGCGATCAGCCTCAGGACCTCCGGCGTCTACTTCATCATGATCACGCTGGCCTTCGCGCAGATGATCTTCTACTTTGCCGTCTCCTGGAAGGCGTACGGTGGCGAGGACGGGCTGTCGATCGCGCTGCGCAATGGGTTTCCCGGCCTCAACACCGCCGTGCCGCGCGACCTGTTCCTGATCGCCTTCGGTCTGCTTCTCGCCGGCCTCCTGATCTTCTGGCGCATCCGCGTCTCGCGCTTCGGCGCGGCTCTCCAGGCGGCGCGGCAGAATGAGCTGAGGGTGGCCGCCGTCGGCATCGAGCCATTCCCGATTCGCCTCGTCGCTTTCATGCTCTCGGCGATGATTACGGCTGTGGCCGGTGCGATGTTCGCCGAACTCAACCGCTTCGCCAGCCCCTCCATGCTCGCCTGGCCGATGTCGGGCGAACTGATCGTGCTGATCATCCTCGGCGGCACGGGCCGGCTCGCGGGGCCGGTCGCAGGTGCGATGCTCTACGTCATGCTGGAATACTGGCTCGGATCCATCACCGAGCGCTGGCAGTTCTTCCTCGGCCTGATGCTGCTCGGCGTCGTGCTGTTCGCCCGCGGCGGCATCGTCGGCCTGATCGCCGGAAAGGCCCGCCATGGCTGAGCCGGTCCTTGAACTGCGCAACCTCTCGAAGAGCTTCGGCGCGCTCAAGGCGACCGACGATGTCAGCCTCGACCTGAAGCCCGGCGAGATTCACGCGCTGATCGGCCCCAACGGCGCCGGGAAGACGACGCTGATGCACCAAATCTCCGGAGCGCTGAAGCCCGACGCCGGATCGATCCGCTTTCTCGGGCAGGACATCCTGCCGCTCGGCATCGCCGCCCGCGCCCGCCTTGGTCTCGGTCGCACCTTCCAGGTGTCGTCGCTGATCCCCGAATTCTCGGCTCTGCGCAATGTCATGCTGGCAGTGCAGGCGCGGCAGGGCTCGAGCTTTCGCTTCGTGCGCGGCGTCATACACGACCGCGGCCTTCTCGACCCCGCAGGCGCTGCGCTTGACCGCGTCGGACTGTCGGCCCGCGCGTCGGTTCCGGCGGCGGAACTCTCGCATGGCGAGCGCCGCCAGCTCGAAATCGCAATCGCCATTGCGCTCGGCGCGAAGGCCTTCCTGCTCGACGAGCCGATGGCCGGGATGGGACCGGAAGGCTCCCGCGCGCTGACGACATTCCTCGACAGGCTTCGCGCCCAGGCACCGATCCTTCTGGTCGAGCACGACATGGACGCCGTCTTCGCGCTCGCCGACCGTATCTCGGTGCTGGTCTATGGCCGCATCATCGCCAGCGGCTCGGTCACTGACATCCGCGCCAACCCGGCCGTGCGCGAGGCATATCTGGGAGACAGCGCATGATGCTCCTCTCCGTCCAGCGCCTCGAAGCCTCTTACGGCGCCAGCCAGGCTCTGTTCGGCGTCGACCTTTCGGTCGGCGAGGGCGAGGTCGTGGCGCTGATGGGCCGCAACGGCATGGGCAAGACCACCACCATCCGCGCCGTCTGTGGCCTGATGCCGAACCGCTCCGGCGCGATCTCCTTCGCTGGCCGCGACGTGATCCGCGAGAAATCCTTCCGCATCGCCCGCCTCGGGATAGGCCTCGTGCCGGAGGGCCGCCGTTGCTTTGCCAACCTGACCGTGCGCGAAAACCTGCTCGCCGCCGCCCGACCGGGCAAGTGGGCGCTCGATACGGTATCCGCGCTCTTCCCCCGCCTCGGCGAGCGTGAGGGGCAGTATGCCCGCACGCTCTCCGGCGGCGAGCAGCAGATGCTCGCCATCGGCCGCGCATTGATGACCAATCCCCGCCTTCTGATCCTCGACGAGGCGACCGAGGGCCTCGCGCCCGTCATCCGCCAGGACATCTGGCGCGCCATCCGTTCGCTCAAGACCAATGGAGAATCCATTCTGGTCGTCGACAAGACGATGTCGGAGTTGCTACCCGTCGCTGACCGTTGCGTCGTGCTCGAGAAGGGACTGACGGCATGGTCCGGCCGGCCCGACGAGCTGACCGTGGAGCTACAGGACCGCTATCTCGGCGTCTGAACCGGGAAGCGGTGGCCGGTCTACCGGCCAAGGGAAGGAAGCTTAGGCATGAGTGCACACCCTTCGCTCGCGAGGGCCGCCTTGTGGATGGCGGGATGGCTGACCCTGATGCTGCTGATGAGCGTCGCCGGGCGGGCCGCGACGATCGAGATCGACGTGTTTCAGATCATGGAGCTGCGCGCCGTCATCGGGCTCGTTCTGCTCTGGCCGCTGGTCCACGCCGCCGGCGGGCTGCGCGCGATGCGCACCAGCGTCATCGGCCAGCATGTCGGCCGCAACGTCGTCCACTACTTCGCCCAGTATGCCTGGCTGCTCGCACTGACGATGATCCCGCTGGCACAGCTGATCTCGATCGAATTCACCATGCCGGTATGGACCGCGATCTTCGCCGGGCTCTTCCTCGGCGAGCGGATTGGCGGGCTGAAGATCGCCTCGATCGTGCTCGGCATCCTCGGTGTTGCCATCATCGTCCGGCCCGGCCTCGACCAGGTTGCCCCCGGCCAGCTGATCGCGCTGGTCATGGCCGTCGGCTTCGGCATCTCGGTGACGATGGTGAAAGGGCTCACGCGCTACGACAGCGTCGTCAGGATCATGTTCTGGATGCTGGTCATCCAGGGCCTTATCGGCATCGTGCCGGCGCTCTGGGTGTGGCGCTGGCCATCCGCTGAGGCCTGGGCCTGGATCGTCGTGATCGCCGCCTGCGGCACCTTCTCGCACTACTGCATGGCGAAGGCGATGACCTATGCCGACGCGACCGTCGTCATCCCGATGGATTTCCTGCGCGTGCCGCTGTCGGCCGCGCTGGGTTACCTGCTCTACAGCGAGATGCTCGACGCCTGGACCGTCGCCGGGGCTGCGATGATCCTGTTCGGCAACCTGCTCAATCTCAAGAGTGCCGCACCGCGCAAGGCGGCGGCTACCGGCTGAACAGGTCGGGATTCTCGGACGCGAAGCTCGCGAGCAGCGTGTCGACATTGTCGAGGTGGCGGCGCATCGCGTCGGCCGCGCCTTCGCTGTTGCCGGCCCGGATCGCCTCCACCACGGCGGCATGCTCCTCGAAGGTCAGTTCCATCCGGTGCAGGCTGCCCAGCATGCGGCGCACCCGGTCGAGGCCGGCGCGCGCGGCGTCGATGGTCGCCGTCACATAGGGGTATCCCAACTCCTGCTGCAGGATCGAATGGAACTCGATATCGAGGTTGTAGTAGGCCGCGTCGTCGCCTGCGGCGAGTGCCGCGCGCTGCGCGGCGATATTCTCGTCCAGCCGGACCATCGGCGGCGGGTTGCGGCGCGCGAGTTCTCGGACGGTCTCGGCCTCGAGCGCTCTGCGGATCAGGAGGTTCTGCCGAACGTCCTTCAGGCTGATGCGGCTTACCCGCGTGCCGCGCTGGGGCAGCACTTCGACGAAGCCCTGCCGCGCCAGCCGGCCGAGCGCCTCCGAGACCGGGAAGCGCGATACGCCCAGGCGCTCGCAGACGAGGTTCTTGTCGACGAACTCGCCGGGTCTCAGATGGCGATGGACGATCGCGTCGCGCAGCGCGCTGTAGACGCGCTCCGTTGTCGAACCACGTCCGGTTCGTTCGAGCGGCTGGAGGAAACTATACATGCGGGTAACGACCCACCATTTCGACCGCTGGAACCGACTTCAAATTGCGCAACCCGCCCTGCTTCGGATAGTGAGCTACGTCATATCACATTCCCGGGCCACGTAGGAAACCCCTCCGGAAGGCGCAGTCCATGGCGCAAGAACTCCTGCTCCGGTCCGGCCGGACCGAAGCGCGCATCTCGAGCTTTGGAGCCGAGCTGACCGGCCTTTGCCATCGCGACCATGGCGATCTCCTCTGGCGCGGCGACGCCCGGTGGTGGGACCATTCGAGTCCGATCCTGTTTCCTGTGGTCGGGCGAAGCGCAAATGACCGGATCCGAGTGGGTAAGACATCCTATCCAATGCCGCTGCACGGCTTTGCGCATGCAATGGCATTCGAGGTGGTGGAGCGCGGCGCGGACCGCTGCCTGCTGCGGCTCGCCGATTCCCTGGCTACGCAGCTCCACTATCCGTTCCCCTTCGTCCTCGACATCGCCTACGTTCTTGCGGGCGAAGTCCTGTCCGTCGACGCCACGGTGCGTAATCCCGGCGGGACGATCCTGCCGGCGAGCTTCGGTTTCCACCCGGGCTTCCGCTGGCCCCTGCTGTCCGGCCTCGCCAAGGACAGCCACCGCCTCGTCTTCGATGCCGACGAGCAGCTTGAGGTCTTCCGCGCTCGCAACGGGCTGATCCTTCCCGAGGGCTCGATTCTCGATGCCAAGGGCGGCGTTCTGCCGCTGTCCGAGCGCCTGTTCGACGACGGCGCAATGATGCTGACGTCGCTGCGCGGCCGCCGCGTCCGCTTCGAGGCGCCGGGCGCGCCACTTGCGATCGAGCTCGGCTTCCGCAACCTGCCCTTTCTGGGCATCTGGATGAAGCCGAGTGCGGATTTCCTCTGCATCGAACCATGGGCCGGCCATGCCGATCCGGAGGGCTTCGATGGCGACATCTTCGCCAGGCCCGGCATCGTTCCGATCGCGCCGGGCGAAACGGCGGCTTTCGCGATGGACATCGCCATACGGGACTGACCTTCCCGTCGCATGCTGATCATGTCGAGATCGCGGCGGCCGGTCCTGCGCATGCGCTTTCGCCGACACACGCCCGATACAAATCCTCGCGATTTTCCAAGGGCATAAGCATCATGTGCCCCTGGGAAGATTATGCCGCAAATATTCCTACATTGCCGCCAATCAATCTTGGCGACTTTGCCTGAAGAGTATTTGATGGCTTTGGGGCTTTGACGGCAAAGGGCGGGCGGCTTCGCAGGTCGCACCCGCGGGAACGAAACGTCTCAGGAGGTACGAACTTGCAGATGACCAGGACTCTGACATGCGGGCTGGCGCTCCTTGCGCTCGTCGGCACAACGGCGCTCGCGGCCTTTCCGGCCGCCGCGCAGAACGCGGGCGAACGGCCCGAGCTCTCGCCCATGAGCCGCGTCACCGAGGCGCGCGCCAAGGCGGAAGACGACCGCGTGGTCGGCGGCTACGCCACCGAGCAGGGGGAGTATCCCTTCCAGGTCGCGCTGCTGTTCAGCGGCTCGCTGGATGCCTCGACGGACTCGCAGCTGAACGCCCAGTTCTGCGGCGGCAGTCTAATCGCCCCCGACTGGGTGCTCACCGCCGCGCACTGCCTCGTGCAGGCCGGCGCGCCGATCGGCGCCGAAACGGTCGTGGTTCTCACCGGTGCGACCGATCTCGCCGAAGGCACCCGGCATGAGGTCGAGAAGATCATCGTGCACGAGGGCTACGACCCTTATGCATTGGACAACGACATCGGCCTGATGAAGCTCAAGACCAAGGCGACCGAGAAGCCGGTCAAGCTGACCAAGGCCGACGTCGAGGACGGCCACGTTACGGTCACCGGCTGGGGCCGCATGGAAAACGGCGGCTTCCCACGCAACCTGCTCAAGGCGCAGATGCGGCTGTTCCCGAACGCTACCTGCAATTCGGGCATCAAACGGATCTACGGCGAGGACATGAAATACGTCCTCTCGCGCTATGTCGGCCGCTTCCGCATGTCCGAAGAGGCTCTGGACCAGATCGGCCCGGCGCTGGAGCCCGCCATGGGCGATCCGCTTACCGGCAACATGGTTTGTGCCGGAGAGCCCGACGGCGCGCGCGACGCCTGCCAGGGCGACAGCGGCGGCCCGCTGTTCTCCGAAGGCTCCGCCGGCCCGGTCCAGATCGGCATCGTGAGCTGGGGCGAAGGTCCGCTCGACGCCGAAATGCCCTGCGGCCACCGCAACGCATACGGCGTCTATACGCGCATCGCCAAATACAAGGACTGGATCTCGCAGAACGCCGGCGTGCGCTGAGCGCGGCGGCTGGAGCAGTTAGGGCGGGCGGCTTCGGCCGCCCGCCGTCATTCAGGCTGTGCCTGGAAATCCGGCCAGTTTCCAATTCATTCAAATTTTACCTTAACTCGAACGATCCGTTCACTCTCGGAACGATCGGGCGCAGGATGAGTTCACCTTTCCAAGAGAGAGGCTTGGACCATGACCAAAGGCAGCAAAATCAGAGGGGGCGAAGACGATCTGTCGTCGCTGATCCGCGATCAGCTGTCGCACACCGGGAACCGCCGGTTCCTGTCGCGCCTGACCGTCTTCCGCCCCGATACGAATACTAATGAGGTATTCGGGGAATACCTCCTACGACTTGACCAGGCCGAGTCGCAGTCGTCGCGAAGTCGGATATGAAAACGGCGCCGTTTGGGCGGCGCCGTCTTTTTGGGTGGGGCGTGAGCCCCGATCACACGTCGTCGAGAAGACCTTCCGAGCCTTTGCCTCGCTTCGCAGGCTTGCGCTGCTCTGTCGGGGCAGGCGTGTTGCGCGAGCGCCCAGACATGAAGCGGTCGAACTCCTGCTGGTCCTTCGCGCGGCGCAGTTCGCGCGCATAGGCGTCGAATTCGGCCAGTGTTTCGTCGAGCTTGCGGCGCTCCTCGGCCAGGCGTTCCAGTTCCTTCTCGCGCCAGTCGTCGAAGGCGACGTTGCCGGTGCGGGCATGCGCCTTCCAGGAGCCGGCCTTGCGGCAGGAGCCGAAGATGCGGTCCGTCGCGCCGTTCACGTCGCGCTTGAAGCCGTCAAGCCGGTCGCCCCAGATGATGTAGGCGAGCATGGCAAGGCCAAGCGGCCAGAACACCATGAAGCCGATCACCATGAGAGCAATGGTCGCCGGCGTCCAGGCCGGACGGATCAGTGCAGTCGTGTTCATCAGTTTCCGTTCCTTTGGTTACCGGCAACCCACCCGGCTGCCTTGGATTCGAGATGGCCCCGGCCACCTCCCGATTCAAGACATCGCAATGTAAAGTTACGTAAAGCGCTAGCGCCGCAGCTGGCCGAGGCCGAGCACGATCAGGCCCGCCACCAGCCCCCAGAAGGCGGAGCCTATGCCCGCGAAGACCAGGCCCGAAGCCGTGGCGGCAAACGCCGTGATCGCCGGGATGCGCTCGCTCTCCTCCTTGAGTGCGATCGTCATCGCGTTCACCAGCGGCGCCATCAGGCCCAGCCCCGCTACCAGCGCGATCAGCGACGGCGGTAGCACCGCGAAGATCGCCACCAGCGATGCGCCGAACAGGGCAAAGAGCAAATAGAACAGCGCATAGAACGGACCGGTCTTCCACCGTTCGGCAGGATCTGGATGCACGTCGGGGCCGGTAGAGATCGCCGCCGAGATCGCCGCCAGATTGGTGGTCAGCGCGCCAAGCGGCGCAGTGATCAGGGAGATGAGGCCGGTCGCGGCGATCAGTTCGCCCGCCGGCGGCTCGTAGCCGGCCGCCTTCAGCACGGCCAATCCCGACAGGTTCTGCGAAGCCATCGTGACGAGGTAGAGCGGTATCGCGAGGCCGACGAGCGCGGCCGTGGTGAACTGCGGCGCGATGAAGGTGAGCGTCGACAGTTCCGGCGCCGGCAGGTCGCCGACCCGCCCGAGAAGCACCGCGAGCACGCCGCCGCCAATCAGCACCGCCAGCACCGAAAGCGCCGGGTTGAACAGGCGGATCACGAAGAAGGCCGCCAGCAGGGGCAGGATCAGCAGCGGATCCACCGCCACCGTCTTGAACGCGCCCGAAACGAAGGTGACGACAATACCGGCCAGCATGCCCGACGACACCGAAGCCGGGATGCGCGAGACAAGCCGGGTCAGCGGCCTGAACAGCCCGGTCGCAACCAGAAGAACGGCGGCGACGATGAAGGCTCCCACCGCCTCCGCCATCGTGAAGCCGCTCGACGCTGCGATGAGAGCCGCGCCCGGCGTCGACCAGGCGCTGATCACCGGCATCTTCGTCTTCCACGAAAGATATGCCGTCTCGACGGTCATGGCGAGGCACAGCGCTGTGACCATGCTCGCCGTTTCCAGCGTCGTCGCGCCCACCGCATTCGCCGCGGCGATGATCAGCGCCAGCGTGCCGCCGAAACCGACGATCGACGCGACGAAGGCCGAAGCCGGGATCGAGAGGCGCATGCGGAACTCCTTAGCCGGCCTGCGCCACCATGCCCTCGACCGAACGCAGGATGAGGTCGATGTCCTGCGGGCGCGAGAGACGGTGGTCGCCGTCGCGGATCAGCGAAAGCGTGACGTCGCAGACCGGCAGGTGCCGCAGCAGCTTCTCAGCATGGGTATACGGCACGTCCGGATCGTTCATGCCCTGCAGGATATGGACCGGACATCCCGTCTCGATCAGCCCGTCCAGCACCCGGTTGCGCCGGCCGTCCTCGAACAGCCCTTTCGTGTAGATGTTCGGTTCCGGTGAATATTCGGACGGTTCGGATAGGTAACCCTTTTCCTCGATCTCGCGCCTCTGCGCCTCGCTCAGTTGCGGCTCCATCAGTTCCACCGTAAAATCCGGCGCCGGTGCCAACAGGACGAGGCCCGCCACCTTTTCACCCTCGCCTGCCTTGCGCAGTTCCTGGATCATCCGCAACGCGATCCAGGCTCCCATCGAGGAGCCGACGAGGATCTGCGGTCCGGAGGTGAAATGGCGGAACACGGCCAGGCTCTGCTCCAGCCAGAGCGAGATCGTGCCATCCTCGAAGCGGCCGCCCGACTCGCCATGGCCCGAATAGTCGTGGCGCAGGCAGGCATGCCCTGTGCGCTCAGCCCACTCGTCGAGCGCCTGCGCCTTGGTGCCCAGCATGTCCGACCGATAGCCGCCGAGCCAGACGAGGCCCGGTGCGCGGCCCTGTCGGTGACGGACCGCAATTGAATCTCCAGCGACCCCTATATGTTCCAGATCCGTATCCAAGGCAGGTCTCCGTCAGACCCGGCGTTCTGACATAGGAGATGTCGGGAGGAAAGCCGTCGCAGACGGCGCCCACGTTGGTCCAGAACCGACGCGGCCGCTGTTTTTTTCACCGCATTGTGGTATTGAACCCGCGAAGCGGATAACACATCTGCCCTTTCCACCGGCGTCACGCCAGCGCCGGCACACCCTTAGTGACAACGATCGAGGAGATCACGACCATTCGCAGACCTTTCAAGGCAGCGGCCCCCACGAAGGAGGGACCACGCTCCAACCGTGACATCCGGGTTCCCCGGGTTCAGCTTATCGACGAAACAGGCGCCAATCGTGGCAACGTCTCCATCCAGGAGGCGCTCCAGATTGCAGAAGAGGCCGGCCTGGACCTCGTCGAGATCTCTCCCAATGCCGAGCCGCCGGTGTGCAAGATCACCGATCTCGGCAAGCTGAAATACGCCAGCCAGAAGAAGGCGGCGGAAGCGCGCAAGAATCAGCGGGTCATCGAGATCAAGGAGATCAAGATGCGCCCGAACATCGACACCCACGATTACGAAACCAAGATGAAGGCGGTTCGCCGCTTCTTCGAGGAAGGCGACAAGGTCAAGCTGACGCTTCGCTTCCGCGGCCGCGAGATGGCGCATCTCGAACTCGGCATGGAACTGCTGAACAAGGTCAAGGCCGAGGTCGAAGGCATCGCCAAGGTCGAGGCCGAACCGAAGCTCGAAGGCCGCCAGATGATGATGGTGCTGTCGCCGAAGTGATCCTTCGGCGGCTGCCCGCCCCCTAGGCCCCGACATATAGCCGAATCGGTGTTGCTCTTTTGCAGGCGCATCTGTATAAGGCCGCGTCCCAAACCGCCCGGCAGGGCATGCCGTGGCGGTTTTGCATGCTTTCCGGACACTGGTCCGTCCGGAGCAAAAACAAGCGCAATCAAGCGCACCGAAAAGGATAGCAAAATGCCCAAGATGAAGACCAAGTCGGCCGCCAAGAAGCGGTTCAAGATCACCGGCACTGGCAAAGTGCTGTCGGCAGCCGCCGGCAAGCGCCATGGCATGATCAAGCGTTCCAACAAGTTCATTCGAAATGCCCGCGGCACGATGGTTCTGGCTGAACCGGACGGCAAGAAGGTCATCAAGAATTTTCTTCCGAACGGCCTCTGAGCCGCATCGGGCCTGGAACAGATTTAAGGAGATCATCACATGGCACGCGTAAAGAGAGGCGTTACCGCCCACGCCAAGCACAAGAAGGTCCTGGACGCCGCGAAAGGCTTCTACGGCCGCCGCAAGAACACGATCCGCATCGCCAAGCAGGCGGTCGAGAAGTCGATGCAGTATGCCTACCGCGACCGCAAGGTCCGGAAGCGCAACTTCCGCGCCCTGTGGATCCAGCGCATCAACGCCGCGGTTCGCGAGCACGGCCTGACCTATGGCCGCTTCATCGACGGCCTCAACAAGGCCGGCATCGAGATCGACCGCAAGGTGCTTTCGGACCTCGCCATCCACGAGCCGCAGGCCTTCGTCGCGCTGGTTGCCAAGTCGAAGACCGCGCTCGAATACCTCAAGGACGGCATGCCGAACGAGTTTGAAGGCGCAGTCGCTTAAACGACCAGCGTTTTCCCAGGACTTCAGGCAACACCAATTGGGAAACCCGCGCTGGCAGGGCTGGCGCGGGTTTTTTTGTATCCGGACCGATGGACAGGACACAGAGCGAAACTGACGAGGAACTGAGCCCGGCGGGCCTTGAGGCCCTGCTGAAGCTCGTCGTCGCGTCCGAACGCAGCCGTGTCAGCTCCGTCGAGGTCGACGGGCGCACCGTCTGGATCAAGCGCTACGGCGTCGAGGCGCGCAGCGTCGCGAAATGGCTGCATCGCGTGATCTCGCCGCTCATGCCCCTGCCGTTCCTGCGCAGTTCCCCGGCCGCCTCAGCCGCCGGCCTCGCCGCGCGCGAGATGCGCAAGGCCGCCGCCTTCCGGGCCGCGGGATTTCCCACGGTGACGATATTCTACGGCCAGGGCGACGTGATCGCGATGAGCGATGCTGGAACTATCGTGCAGGAGGAGCTCAATCGCCTCCGGCGCAGCGATGCCGTGCGCCACGACGATATGCTGGTCGCCTGCGCCGAAGCCGTCGCGCGCGTCCATCTCGCGGGCCTCTGCCATGGCCGCCCCCATCCGCGCGACATGCTGGTGAAGGGGCGCATGTTCGGCTTCCTCGATTTCGAGGAAGAGCCCGAGGCCTCGATGCCGCTCGAAACCGCCCAGGCGCGCGACGTCTGGCTGCTGTTCCTGCAGATCGCCGGCCAGGCGCTGCGGCCCGAAACGCCTAAGCGCGCCTTCGCCGCCTATCGCCAGATCGCGCCGCCCGCGGTGATCCGAGAGCTGCGCCGCGTGGTCGGCTTCTTCTCGCTGTTCAACCCGGTGCTGCGCCTTCCCGGCCGCTTCATAGGCCGCGACGGGCAGCGCATGCTGGCCGGAACCAGCTTCCTCAAATCTGCCTTGTCCAAGGACGAGGCGTCCCATCCGAACCTGCCGGGCCAGACCGGCGAACTGCGGAAACCGAGCCATGACTGAGATCGACACAATCGAAAAGACGCTCGCCGAGCAGATTGCCCAGGCGGCGGACGAAACGGCGCTGGAGGCCGTGCGCGTCGCCGCGATGGGCAAGAAGGGGTCGGTCTCCGAACTCCTGAAGTCGCTGGGCTCGATGACACCGGAAGAGCGACAGACCAAGGGTCCCGCCATCAACGGGCTGAAGAACCGCATCACCGAGGCGCTGGGTGCCCGCAAGGCCGAGCTGAAGGACGCCGCGACGACCGCTCGGCTCGCCGCCGAGAAGGTCGACGTGACGCTGCCGGTGCGGCAGTCGCCAGCGGAGCGCGGCCGCATCCACCCGATCAGCCAGGTGATCGACGAGATCGCCGCCATCTTCGGCGACCTCGGCTTCTCGATCGCCGAGGGTCCGGACATCGAGACCGACTACTACAACTTCACCGCGCTCAACTTCCCGGACGGTCATCCTGCCCGCGAGATGCACGACACGTTCTTCTTCAATCCGGACGAGAACGGGGAGCGCAAGCTCCTGCGCACGCACACCTCGCCGGTGCAGATCCGCACCATGGAGGCGGGGCAGCCGCCGATCCGCATCGTCATTCCCGGCAAGACCTACCGGCAGGATTCCGACGCCACCCACTCGCCGATGTTCCACCAGGTCGAGGGCCTCGTCATCGACAAGTCGGCCAATGTCGCCAACATGAAGTGGGTGCTGGAGGAGTTCTGCAAGGCCTTCTTCGAAGTGCCCTCGGTCAAGATGCGCTTCCGGCCGTCCTTCTTCCCGTTCACCGAGCCGTCGCTGGAAGTCGACATCCAATGCGATCGCTCGCGGCCGGGCGAGGTGCGCTTCGGCGAGGGCTCCGACTGGATGGAGATCCTCGGCTGCGGCATGGTTCATCCCAACGTGCTGCGCGCCGGCGGGCTCGATCCCGACGAATATCAGGGCTTCGCCTGGGGCATGGGCATCGATCGCATCGCCATGCTGAAATACGGCATGCCGGACCTGCGCGCCTTCTTCGACGCCGATGTCCGCTGGCTGCAGCATTACGGATTCAGGCCGCTCGACATGCCGACGCTGTTCGGCGGTCTGAGCAGCTGAGGAGACAATCATGAAACTCACCCTCTCCTGGCTCAAGGACCACCTCGACACCAGCGCCTCGCTCGCCGAGATCGTCGAGCGTCTCACCTCGATCGGCCTCGAGGTCGAGCATGTCGACGACAAGGCGGCGCTGAAGCCGTTCGTCATCGCCAAGGTGCTGTCCGCCGAGAAGCACCCCGACGCCGACAAGCTGCGCGTGCTGATGGTCGACACCGGCTCTGGCGCACCGGTCCAGGTCGTCTGCGGCGCGCCCAATGCGCGCGCGGGCTTGATCGGCGCCTTCGCCGCGCCCGGCACCTATGTCCCCGGCATCGACACGACGCTCGGCGTCGGCAAGATCCGCGGCGTCGAGAGCCGCGGCATGATGTGCTCGGAGCGCGAGCTGCAGCTCTCCGACGAGCACAATGGCATCATCGACCTGCCCGAGGATGCGCCGGTGGGCCAGTCCTTCGCCGCATATGCGCATCTCGACGACGCGGTCATCGAGATCAACCTGACGCCGAACCGGCCCGATGCGACCTCGATCCATGGCATCGCCCGCGATCTCGCCGCGTCGGGCCTCGGCACGCTGAAGACGCCGCCGGTTGCGCCGGTCGCCGGCAACGGCGAATGCCCGGTCAAGGTGACGATCGCCGATCCGGACCTCTGCCCCGGCTTCGCGCTGCGGCTGGTGCGCGGCGTCAAGAACGGTGCCTCGCCCAAGTGGATGCAGCAGCGGCTCATCGCCATCGGGCTGCGCCCCATCAACGCGCTCGTCGACATCACCAACTACGTCACCTTCGACCGCGGCCGGCCGCTGCATGTCTTCGACGCGACCAAGGTCGCCGGCAACCTCGTCGTGCGTCGCGCGGAGCAAGGCGAGAAGGTGCTGGCGCTCGATACGTTCGAATACGAGCTGACGCCGGACATGTGCGTGATCTCCGACGACAACGGCGTCGAATCCATCGCCGGCATCATGGGCGGCGAGCACTCGGGCTGCGATGAGAACACCACCGACGTGCTGATCGAGTCCGCTCTCTGGGCGCCGCTCAACATCGCCCGCACCGGCCGGGCGCTCGGCATCATCACCGATGCGCGCTACCGCTTCGAGCGCGGCGTCGATCCCGAATTCATGGTGCCGGGCCTCGATCTCGCGACCAAGCTCGTGCTCGACATCTGCGGCGGCATGCCCACCGACGCGGAAGTCGTCGGCTATGCCGGCTACGAGCCGAAACGCTTCATGTTTCCGGTTCTGGAAGTCAAGCGCCTCACCGGCATGGACGTGCCGGGCGAGGAGAGCGCGGCGATCCTGGGGCGGCTGGGCTTCGGCGTCTCCGGCGGCGGCTATTTCTACGACGTCACGCCGCCCTCCTGGCGGCCGGACATCGACGGCAAGGCGGATCTCGTCGAGGAGGTCATGCGCATGCGCGGCGTCGACCAGATTGAGCCGCAGCCGCTCGTGAGCCACGACGCCGTCAACGGCAGGATCCTGACGACGCTGCAGATCCGCACCCGCGCCGCGCGCCGCGCACTCGCTGTGCGCGGCATGATGGAGGCCGTCACCTGGTCGTTCATCCCGGCGAAGCACGCCGAGGCGTTCGGCGGCGGCCAGCCGGCGCTCAAGCTCGCCAACCCGATCGCCGCCGACATGTCCGACATGAGACCCTCGCTGCTGCCGGGGCTGATCGCCGCCGCGCAGCGCAATGCCGACCGCGGCATAGGCGACGTCGCCCTGTTCGAGGTGTCCGGCACCTATGAGGGCGACGAGGCCCACCAGCAGCGCCGCGTCGCCGCCGGCATCCGCCGCGGCACCGCGAAGCTCGAAGGGTCGGGGCGCCTGTGGTCGGGCAATGCCGGCTCAGTCGGCGTGTTCGACGCCAAGGCGGACGCATACGCCGCGCTCGAGGCTATCGGCGCGCCGATCGACCGGCTCTCCGTCGAAACCGGCGCACCCGGCTGGTATCACCCCGGCCGCTCCGGCGTGATCAAGCTCGGCCCGAAGACGGTGCTTGGCCATTTCGGCGAGTTCCATCCGGCCACACTCGAGACGCTCGACGCCGACGGCCCGCTCTGCGGCTTCGAGGTCTTCGTCGACGCGGTGCCTGAGCCCAAGGCCAAGCCAACCCGAACCAAGCCGAAACTGGAGCTCTCCGCCTTCCAAGCCGTGAAGCGCGACTTCGCCTTCGTGGTGGACCGCGCCGTCGAGGCCGGCACGCTGGTCCGCGCCGCACTCGGCGCCGACAAGAAGCTCATCACCGGCGTCAACGTCTTCGACGTCTTCGAGGGCGCGGCGATCGGCGAGGGCAAGAAGTCCATCGCCATCGAGGTCGCCATCCAGCCGGTCGACAAGACGCTGACCGACGAGGATTTCGAATCGCTGGCGGGCAGGATCGTCGAGAACGTGAAGAAGCAGACGGGCGGGGTGCTGCGGAGCTAACTACGCGGCCGCGAAAGGCCGCGTCACACGCGTCGGTGACAGCATACCCAGGAACAATTTCCGCGGATCTAACAACTTCGATCTGCTCGTGACGGATCTAGTGCAGATCGCCCGGAAATCTTTCGGGCGACTAGAGAGGCCGTCACGAGCGACATGGCGCTACCCTCTGAGTGGCGACCGACATTCGTTTCCGGAGATCGACGGTTACCAAGAACATTTGACCGGCTCGCTCACGATATACTGCTGGAAATGCGGAGACACCTCGGCAGTGCGTCTATGTAATTCCACGCCGGCATGAATCGTCTCCGTAGCGGGATCATATGTCAGTTGCATGTTGACACATTTGTTCGGCCCGCCTGGCCCAGAAAAGTATCGGATGGTCAGGACGTTCTTTTCCCTGTCATAACGACCGATAAGTGGGACGCCAATTGCTGGTGGCCCGCCAATCAGCATGCCTCTCCCATCTGCCCGAAGATAAACGCCCTGCCCTTCAAAGAGTGCATCGCCGTTGAAGACAGAACCCTCGCTCCCCCAAATACCCGTCAATTCAGGTGGAATGGCGTCGTTCGCCATGCTCGGCACGGCCATTGAGGCCGTGGCAAACAACGCGATGGCGATGCTATGCTCCATCGTGCAACCCTAGGCTGTCGTTGAGTTAAGAATAGCCAGCAGGCAATTTAACGAACCAGCGTTCTGTCAAGCAATCCCAACAAAACTGCGTCGCATACTGGACCTATTCCCATGCCCCTCCCCACCACCACTCTCCCCTCCGGCATCTCCGTCCCCGTCCTCGGCCAGGGCACGTGGAAGATGGGCGAGCGGCGGGATCGGTTGGCGCAGGAAGTGGCAGCGCTCAGGCTCGGCATCGAGCTTGGCATGACGCTGGTCGATACGGCCGAGATGTATGCCTCCGGCGGCGCGGAGGAGGTGGTGCGCGAGGCGATCGCGGGTCGTCGCGACGAGGTGTTCGTCGTCTCCAAGGTGCTGCCGTCAAACGCGTCGCGCGCGGCCACGATCCGCGCCTGCGAGGCGAGCCTGAAACGCCTCGGCACCGACCGGATCGACCTCTACCTGCTGCATTGGCGCGGCGGCGTGCCGCTGCGCGAGACGGTCGATGCCTTCGAGACGCTGAAGGCATCGGGCAAGATCGGCGATTGGGGCGTCAGCAATTTCGATGTCGCCGACATGCAGGAACTGATGGCGCTGCCCAAGGGTGGCGGGGTCGCGGCCAACCAGGTGCTCTACAACCTCGCCAGCCGCGGCATCGATTTCGACCTCGCGCCTTGGCAGCATTCGCGCGGAATACCGGTCATGGCCTATTCGCCGGTGGGCGAAGGATACCTTGCCCGCGAGGGCCGCCTCCAGATCGTCGCCGAGCGAAACGGGGCGACGCCGGCGCAGGTGGCGCTCGCCTGGACCTTACGGGGCGAAGGCGTAATCGCCATTCCCAAGGCTTCGCAGGAAAAGCACGTCCGCGACAACCGCGCCGCCGCGGACATCCGTCTGACGGCGCAGGACCTTGCCGAACTCGACGCCGCCTTCCCGCCCCCGCGCCGTAAGCAGCCGCTGGCGATGATCTGATCCGGCATCCCAGGAACGGCGTGGAGTTGGCGCGGGTCGAGCGCCTCGACACGTCCTCAGCGCCCGTTTTGACTCCGCAAGCGGGCCTTACGCCTTGCATACATCGTCGAAACTTCCCATATCCGTGCGCGCGGGCCGGGCCCCTCTGGCGATCTGTCGATCGCGATGTCGGACCGTTTGAACTTGGGCCCGCTTTGCATGATCCGAAGCGGGTAACTGGAGGTTACGGTTACATGGTGCGCTTCGGTCGCATTCGCTTCGTCGCTCTTTTCATGAGCCTTTTCATAGGCCTCACGCTCATCTCGACCGATTTCGCCGAGGCGCGGCGCGGCGGCTCGTTCGGCAGCCGCGGCACGCGCACTTGGCAGGCGCCGGCCCCGACGCGCACCGCGCCGAACCCCAACGGCCCGGTCGAGCGTACCATGACGCCGACGCCCAACACCGCTACGCGCCAGCCGCAGACGGTCGGCCAGCAGCGTCCGGGCCTGTTCAACGGCTTCGGCGGCTCGCTGATGCGCGGCCTTCTGATCGGCGGCCTGTTCGGCATGCTGCTCGGCTACGGCTTCGGCGGCATGGCAGGTGCGCTTGGCTTCCTCGTGCAACTCCTGCTCATCGGCCTGCTCGTCTCGTTTGCGATGGCCTGGTTCCGCTCCCGCCGCGAGCCCGCCGTGGCTGGCGGCGCGCCGCATGGCGGCGGCAACGGCTTCGGCAGCGGTCATGCGCGCAACGACGCGACCGACACGAAGACGCGCGCCGGCGGTTTTTCCATCCCGTCGATCGGCGGCGGCGCGGCTGCGCCTGCCGCGCAGGACATCCAGCTCGACAAGGCCGATCTCGATACGTTCGAGCGTCGCCTCGCCGAGGTCCAGAAGGCGTTCGCAGACGAAGACCACGCCGCACTCCGCCGGCTGAGCACGCCCGAGATGGTGTCCTATTTCTCCGAGGAACTCGCCGACAACGCCAAGCGCGGCCTGCGCAACGAGGTCCGCGACGTGCATCTCGTCTCCGCCGACATCGCCGAGGCCTGGCGCGAGGACGGCACCGACTATGCGACGGCGGCCTTCGGCTACGAGTCTGTCGACGTCATGCGCGACCGCGCCACCGGCAGGATCGTCGAGGGCGAAGACCAGCTCACCGAAACGACCGAACTCTGGACCTTCGTGCGCGAGCGCGGCGGCGACTGGAAGCTCTCGGCGATCCAGGAGGCGTGACAGCTACCGTCCCGCCTGCCGCGCCATCTCCTCGGGGTAGCGGCCGCCGGACACCTGATCCGGCGTGACCAGTGCGCCGATCTCGGCGATCTCGCTCGCGGTGAGCGGGATCGAGGCGGCGGCCACGTTGGCCTCCAGGTTCGCGATCTTGCGCGAGCCGGGGATCGGCACGATGAAATCGCCCTGCGCGAGCACCCAAGCGAGCGCTAGCTGCGCAGCGGTGACGCCCTTGGCGGTCGCGTGAGCCTTCAGCTTCTCGACCGCCGCGAGATTCTTGGCGATGTTCTCCTCCTCGAAGCGCGGTAGCTTGCGGCGGAAGTCGTTCGCACCGAGCTGTGCCGCCGACGTGATCGCGCCGGTGAGGAAGCCGCGGCCAAGCGGGCTGAACGGGCATGAAGCCGATGCCGAGCTCGCGACAGGTGGCCAGCACATCGGTCTCCGGGTCGCGCGTCCAGAGCGAATATTCGCTTTGCACCGCTGCGATCGGGTGCACGGCATGCGCGCGGCGGATCGTCGCCGCATTGGCCTCCGACAGGCCGATCGTCCTGACTTTGCCCTCCTTCACGAGCGCGGCCATCGCGCTGACCGTATCTTCGATCGGCACGTCCGGATCGACGCGGTGCTGGTAGAGCAGGTCGATCGTCTCGATGCCGAGACGCTTCAGCGAAGCCTCGGCGACCGCACGCACATGTTCGGGCCGACTGTTCAGGCCGGGCCGTGCCTCAGGGCCAGCCGGAGTGTCGACCACGTTGAATCCGAACTTGGTCGCGATCTTCACCTTGTCGCGGAACGGCTTCAGCCCCTTGCCGACCAGAACCTCGTTGGAGAAGGGGCCGTAGACCTCGGCCGTGTCGAAGAAGTCGACGCCCAGTTCCACCGCGTGGTGCAGCGTGCGGATCGCGTCCGCCTCCTCCTGCCCGCCATAGCCATGGCTCATGCCCATGCAGCCGAGACCGACGGGAAAGACTTCGAGTTCGCTGCCCAGCTTGCGGCGGTTCATGGGTCATCTCCTTGAATATGCGGATGGAGCGGATATGGGGGACGGGCGCCCCGCTGTCCATTGCGGCTTGACATTGCCGTGGAACATACCATGTTCAGAGTATGAGCACCCGCACGGCAACCACCGTCTTCCGGATCGTCCCCATCGCAGGACGCTGACCCCAGCTCGGACACAGCTCCGGGCCTGGGGCTGTAACTCTTAACATCCATTCACATCGCATGTCGCCGAGGCAAACCGCGTTTCGCGGTCGTCCCGGCGCGCTCGAAACGCGGGCCACATCGTCATGAAGAAGCCACCCATCGTCGTCAACCGGATCGACCATACCCGCCTCGTCCAGATGGCGAACGGCCTGATCGACCGCAATCCCGATCTCGCCGACGAACTGCTCGCGGAGCTGGAGCGCGCCAAGGTCAGGGATGAGCGCGCGGTCCCGGCCAACAGCGTGCAGATCGGGCGCACAGTCGAGTTTCGCCTGGACGACGGCGCGCCGCGCCGGGTTACGCTGGTCTATCCGGCGGATGCCGATGTCGGCGCCGGCCGTATCTCGGTGCTCACCCCGGTGGGCGTGGCGATGCTTGGCCTGTCGGCCGGCCAGACGATGGAGATGACTTCCAACGACCGCCGGTCGCATCGCCTGACCATCGATACCGTCGTCCCGGCCGCCGAATGACGCCGTGACCGTTCTCCCCAGAGTGCGAGGAATACGCAGGCCCGTCCGCGCCGTGCGGCGGCGGCGTTTCCTCGACCATGCGGGCTCGCTGATCGCAGGCTCCTGACCCCTGGCCGGCAACGCCGGTCAGGGGACCTCTCCACGCAACGTTCCGGCGGCGCCGCCGCCCTGGGGAGAACAGCCATGCCTGGCATGCCGATCAGCAGGATCACCACGAAGGACATCGCGATCCTCGAAACCATGCTCGCGCGCTACAAAGGCGCGTGCCCGCACTTTGCCGCGCTGTTGCGCCGCAAGGTCGATTCGAGTGCGATCTATCTCCGCGACGACATCCCGCCCGACACGGTGACGCTGAACAGCAGCGTCGCCTACAGCGTCGACGATACCGCCGCCGGCCCGCACCTCGTCGTCCAAAGCGAGATCGAAGATCTGCCGGCCTTTGCCGTGTCGATCCATTCGCTGCGCGGCCTCGCGCTGCTCGGCATGTCAGAGGGCGAGATCGTGGACGTTCCGACCTCCGACACCGAGCGCGAGCGCCTGTATGTCGATACGGTGCTGTCGCAGCCGGAGGCGGAGGCAAATCTTGCCTTGCGGCGTCCGGCCGGCCTGCTCCGTCCCTCCAATGTCGTGCCGCTGCGGATGCGCAGCGCCGGCAGCGACGCTCCCGACAGCGACGATCCCGGCCCGAAGGCGGCCTGACCGCGTCCGCAAGTGGCTTCCCCGGCCCGCCGCCTTTGGCTAGAACGGCGAAAGAGGCGGCGTCGGTTCCACGCGCGGCCGGTCACGGAGAGCAAGCCATGTTCCGCTGGGGTGTATTGTCGACGGCGAAGATCGGCCGCGAGCACGTGCTGCCGGCGATCGCGGATTCCGCGAACGGCGTGCTCGCCGCCGTCGCGAGCCGCGACCTGGAGAAGGCGGAAGCGCTCGCCGACCGGTTCAACGCCCCGCATGCCTTCGGCTCCTACGAGGACCTGCTCACCTCCGACGTGGTGGACGGCGTCTATATCCCGCTCCCCACCTCGCAGCATGTCGAATGGGCCGTGAAGGCGGCGGATGCCGGCAAGCATGTGCTGGTCGAGAAGCCGCTGGCACTGAAGGCCGACGACATCGCCGATGTTATCGCCGCGCGCGACCGCAATGGCGTCGTAGTCTCGGAGGCCTTCATGGTCCACTACCATCCGCAGTGGGCAAAGGTGCGCGAGCTGATCGAGGAGGGGCGGATCGGGCGGCTGCGCCATGTGCAGGGCGCCTTCACCTATTTCAACAAGGACGCCGCCAACATGCGCAACCGGCTCGAACTCGGCGGCGGCGCGCTGCCCGACATCGGCGTCTACCCGACCGTCACCACCCGTATTGCGACCGGCAAGGAGCCGCTGCGCGTGCAGGCCCGCGTCGCGCGCGACGCCACCTTCGGCACCGACGTCTACTCCTCGGTGAAGGCCGATTTCGGCGCCTTCGAGCTCACCTTCTACCTCTCCACCCAGATGGCCGCGCGCCAGCTCATGGTCTTCCATGGCGACGAAGGCTTCATCGAGATCCGCTCGCCCTTCAACGCCGGGCTCTATGAACACCATCAGGTGGAATTGCATAATCAGAGTCACACCGAAGCGGCGGTCTTCCGCTTCCCAGGCACGCAGCAGTACAGGCTGGAGGTCGAGACCTTCGCGAAGAAGGCGCAGGGCGAAGACGTCTCAATCTTCACGCTCGAGGATTCGGTGAAGAACCAGAAGCTGATCGACGCCGTTTTCCGCGCCGGCGCTCACGACGGCTGGGAGGCCGTGCAGGCTTAGGCGACCGCCGGTTCCCGGCTGCGCTTCCAGCCCCAGCAACTGATCTCGCGCAGGACATCGGCGATGTCCTGCGAGGACGCGGAGCTTTCGGGATGTCTCATCCGCAACTCGACGGCGGCTGCGTCGAGAGCGAATGGATCGCAGCAAAGCTCGCGCCTCAGCGCCGTGTCGGCGATATCGACAGCCAGTGGAAGTGTGGTCACTCGCGCACCTCCCTTTCCCCCACGGATCCATAGAGTATCGCCGATCGCGTCCAATTTGTGGCCGGCTATGGAGAGATATCGGCAGGCTGACGCTCCATCCCGCCACACGACTTCACTCTCGAGGCCGGCGGGGATATCCCTACCGGCAGGCACTGCCAACCAGCGCGCCGAGGAGGAGAAGACATGCTGCGCAACATCGACCCGATCCTGTCGCCCGACCTGCTGCGTATCCTGCGCGCGATGGGCCATGGCGACGAGATCGTCATCGCCGACGCCAACTTTCCCGGCGAGTCCTGCGCCAGGCGCCTCGTGCGGCTCGACGGCATCGACGCCGCGCGGATCCTGCGGGCGATCCTCAGTGTCATGCCGCTCGACAGTTTCGCCGAGGAGCGCGCGATGAGCATGGCGGTCGTGGACGACCCGAAGGCAGTGCCGCCCGTGGTGGCGCTGTTCCAGCGGATCGTCGACGAGGTCGCCGACAATCCCGCTCCAATCGTCCCGATCGAGCGGTTTTCGTTCTATGACCGCTCGCGCGCCGCCTATGCGATCGTGCAGTCCGGCGAAACCCGCCTCTACGGCAATGTGATCCTCAAGAAGGGCGTAATCTTTCCGCCGGCGGGGGTCTGACCCGCACACGAACGCCGCCAGCGCACTTAACCCCCCCCTTAAAGCGCCGCATTTAGTGTCCATCCGAACGCCACGGACAACGGAGCGAGCGCGGCGGCATGGCGAAACGGGGACGTGACACGCGGATCGAGCCGAGCTTCGACGGCCCGGCGCCCAAGCGCGGCGGCGGTGGCCTGTCGCTGAGCGAGGACGACCGCGTGGTGCCTTCGGCCAAGCGCGCGAAGAAGCCGGCCAAGCCGGCGCGCGAACCCGCGGCCCGTGGCCGTTCGCGCTCCCGCGCACGGCGCGGCTTCGGCGTGTTCGGCACATTGGTCTACTGGTCGCTCGTGCTGGCGCTGTGGGGCGGCATCGGGCTCGCTGGCATTGTCGCCTATTACGGCGCGCGCATGCCGAGCGCGATCACCTGGACCGTGCCCGACCGGCCGCCCAACGTGAAGATCGTTTCCGCCGACAACCAGCTGCTCGCCAATCGCGGCATGACCGGTGGCGAGGCGCTGTCGCTGTCGGAAATGTCGCCGTCAATTCCGCAGGCGCTGATCGCGATCGAGGACCGCCGCTTCCGCTCGCATTTCGGCGTCGACCCGCTTGGCCTCGGGCGCGCGGTCGTGACCAACCTGATGCAGGGCCGGCTGGTGCAGGGCGGCTCGACGGTCACGCAGCAGCTCGCCAAGAACCTCTTCCTCAAGCCCGAGCGCACGCTGGAGCGCAAGGTGCAGGAGGTGCTGCTCGCCTTCTGGCTGGAGCATGAATACAGTAAGGACCAGATCCTCGAGATGTATCTCAACCGGGTCTATTTCGGCTCGGGCGCCTATGGCGTGGAGGCCGCGTCCCGGCGCTATTTCGGCAAGTCCGCCCGCAACGTGACGCTGTCGGAGGCAGCACTTCTGGCAGGCCTGCTCAAGGCGCCGTCGCGCCTGTCGCCAGCGCGTGACCCCAAGGCCGCGGAGGCCCGCGCCCAAGTGGTGCTCGCCGCCATGAGCGAAGAGGGGATGATTGGCTCGAAGGAGCTCGCCTTCGCCATGAGCGCGCCCGCTACCCGCGCAGCCGCCTACTGGACCGGCGCGGAGAACTATGTCGCCGACCGCATCATGGAGGAGCTGCCCGGCCTTGTCGGCGAGATCCAGACCGATGTCGTGGTGGACACCACCGTCGATCTGACGCTGCAGAAGCTCGCCGAGGAGTCCATCCGCAAGCTGATCGAGGAAGACGGCGAGAAGCTGCAGGTCAGCCAGGGCGCGCTGGTTTCGATCGACAATTCGGGCGCGGTGCGCGCGATGGTCGGCGGCGCCGACTATGCCAACAGCCAGTTCGACCGTGCTTCCGAGGCGCGCCGCCAGCCCGGCTCGGCCTTCAAGCCCTTCGTCTACCTCGCCGCGCTCGAAGCCGGCCGAACGCCCGACTCGATCCGCAACGACGCGCCGGTCAAGATCGGCAAGTGGACGCCGGAGAACTACAAGGGCAAGTATCTCGGCCGCGTGACGCTGACAGAGGCGCTGGCGAAGTCGCTCAATTCGGTCTCGGCGCAGCTCGTCATGGAGGTCGGCCCCGAGACGGTGGTGCAGACCGCGCAGCGGCTCGGCATCGAATCCAAGTTGCAGGCCAACACCTCGATCGCGCTTGGCACGTCGGAGGTGACGCCGCTGGAGCTGACGGCTGCTTTCGTGCCCTTCGCCAATGGTGGATACCGGCCCGAGGTGCATTTCATCAGCCGGGTCACCGACATCAACGGCAAGGTGCTCTACCAGTACCAGGCCAACTCCGCGCCGCGCGTCGTGAAGCCCGAGATCGTCGGCATGATGAACCGGATGATGACGGAGACGCTGGAGATCGGCACGGCGAAGAAGGCCGCGTTCGGCTGGCCCGCCGCCGGCAAGACCGGCACCAGCCAGCAATCGCGCGACGCCTGGTTCGTCGGCTACACGTCGAACCTGACCACCGGCGTGTGGTTCGGCAACGATGACGGCAAGCCGACCAAGAACATCACCGGCGGCTCGCTGCCGTCGATCGCCTGGAAGACGTTCATGCAGGCGGCACATGAGGGCGTTCCGGTGCGCCAGCTTCCCGACATCGAGCTCTACGCGCCGTCTTCGCCGCCGGTATCGAGCGAGGAGCAGCCGGTCGCAGCAGCACCTCCGCCTGCTGCTGCCGTCGAGACGGCCGCGCCCGAGATGGCCGGCGGCTTCAATCCGCGCCCCGACGGAGATCAGGTGTCGTCGATCCGCCGCCCGGTGCCGCCGGGCGAGGTCGGCGGCCAGCCGGTCCGGCGCGAGAAGTCGATCCTCGACGTCATCCTCGGAAACTGAACCCGCCCCCTCGCTAAGACCGACGTCCTCCGCTACATAGCGCAGCGGAGGCTCCCGATGGCGGATGCGATGCGAAAGACCCTTGTCCTCACAGGCGCCAGCCGTGGCATCGGACATGCAACGGTGAAACGCTTCTCCCGCGAAGGGTGGCGCGTCATCACATGCTCACGCCAGGCCTTCTCGGAGGACTGCCCGTGGCCGGCAGGACCCGATGATCACATCAAGGTCGACCTCTCGGACCAGGAGGACGTCGGAATCGCCGTCTCCGAAATCCGCCACCGCCTGGAGACGAACGGCGGCCAGCTGCACGCGCTCGTCAACAATGCCGGCATCTCGCCCAAGCTCAAGGACGGCGGGCGGATGAATTCGCTCGACACGCCGATGCATGTCTGGCGCGACGTGTTCCAGGTGAACTTCTTCGCCCCGATCATGCTCGCCCGCGGCCTGTTCAAGGAACTGGCCGCCGCGCAGGGCTCGATCGTCAATGTCACCTCGATCGCCGGCACGCGGGTGCACCCTTTCGCCGGGACGTCTTACGCGACGTCGAAGGCCGCGCTCGGCTCGCTGACGCGGGAGATGGCGGCCGACTTCGGCCCGCATGGCATTCGGGTCAACGCGATCGCGCCGGGCGAGATCGACACAGCGATCCTCTCCCCCGGCACCGACAAGATCGTCGAGACCATCCCGCTGCGCCGGCTGGGCGCCACGTCGGAAGTGGCCGACATCATCTACTTCTTGTGCTCGAACCAGGCGTCCTACGTGACGGGCAGCGAAATCCACATCAACGGCGGCCAGCACGTCTGATCAGGGCTTGTCGCCCTCGTCCGCCGGCTTCGGCGGCGGAACCGGGGGCGTGTCCAGCTTGGTCGTCGGCGACGCGTCGCTGTCAGGCTCCTTCGCCATGGCGGCCGGCGTCCCCAGCACCTGCTCGACCATGCCGCGAGCGATCTCCCGCTCGCCCATGATGACATGGTCCGCGCCGAGGCCTTTCAGGTGCTCCACCTCGGCATCCGAATGCGCGCGAGCGATCACCCTGATATCGGGGTTCGCCGCCTTCGCACGCGTCACCACGGGTCCGGCCTCGAACGCGTTCGGAATCGCCAGGATGATGCGTCTGGCTCCGGCAGGATTTGCTGCCGCGAGCACATCCGCGCGGGCGGCGTTGCCGTTGATCACCTCGATGCCATCATTGCGGATCTTCTCCGACGCCTTGTCGGAATCCTCGATCACCAGCACAGGCGAACCGGCATCCCGCAGCGCCCTGCCGGTGAGACTGCCGACGCGGCCATAGCCGACGAGGATCGTGTGATCGGTGAGCGTCGTCTTGTCGGGCGCCTGTTCGGGATCGACCACCTCGGCCGGCGCGGGAGCCGGCTCCTCCGGCGTTCCCGGGGCTGGCGGCCCGGCAGGCTGCGGCGCGGGCTGCGCAGAAGCCGCGCGCTTCTCGAGATACGGCTTCAGCCAATCAACCGCGGCAAACACCACTGGATTAAGCACGATCGACAGGATGGCGCCCGCAAGGATCAGATCGCGCCCCTGTTCCGGCAGCAGGCCCAGCCCGACGCCGAGCTCGGCCAGGATGAAGGAGAATTCGCCGATCTGCGCAAGGCTTGCCGAAATCACCAGAGCGGTGCCAACCGGATAGCGGAAGGCGATGACGATGAGAAAGGCCGCGACCGACTTGCCGATGACGATGATGAACAGCGTCGCCAGCACCGGCAGCGGGCTCTCCATTAGGCTGTAGGGATCAAACAGCATGCCGACCGAGACGAAGAAGAGCACAGAGAAGGCGTCGCGCAGCGGCAGCGATTCCTCCGCCGCCTGATGCGACAGTTCCGACTCGCTCATGATCATGCCGGCGAAGAAGGCGCCGAGCGCCAGCGACACATCGAAGAGCTGCGCCGCGCCATAGGCGACGCCCAGCGCGATCGCCAGCACGGCCAAGCGGAACAGCTCGCGCGAGCCGGTGTGGGCGACGTAGTGCAGGATCCACGGAATGACCTTGCGGCCGACCACGAGCATGAGGATCACGAAGGCGGCTACCTTGGCGACGGTAAGCCCGATCGCGCCGACTACGCCCCCGCCCAAAAGGCCGGTGATCGCGGACGGCGCGTGGTCCGCCGCGGGCGCCGCGGCCCCGTTGCCGCCCAGCACGCCTGCCAGTGCCGGCAGCAGCACCAGCGCCAGCACCATGGCAAGATCCTCGACGATCAGCCAGCCGACGGCGATGCGTCCGCGCTCGGTCTCAAGGATGCGGCGCTCCTGCAGGGCGCGCAGCAGCACCACGGTCGAGGCGACGGACAGAGCCAGGCCGAACACGATGCCGGCGCCGAGGTCCCATCCCATCAGCCAGGCGAGCCCCATGCCGAGGAAGGTGGCAAAGCCGATCTGCACCACGGCGCCCGGTACCGCGATCGCGCGCACCGAAAGGAGATCCTTCAGCGAGAAATGCAGGCCTACGCCGAACATCAGCAGGATGACGCCGAGTTCGGCGAGCTCCGTCGCCAGGCTCTGGTCGGCGACGAAGCCGGGCGTGTAAGGACCCACGAGCACGCCCGCGACCAGATATCCGACCAGCGGTGGAATCTTGAGCCGGTTGGCTATTGCGCCGAACACGAATGCCAACCCCAGGCCTGCGACGATTGTGGCGATGAGGGGCATTTCATGCAGCATGCGGCAAGCCTCGAAAAAATGAGCAGCGAAAAAGGGAGCAGGCCGGGGGCCCGCTTCCGGAGTATGGGGATGCCTTCCCGCCACCGCAAGGTTTGCGAGCTGCACAAATGCTCGAAAAGACGCGCCGGGCCTGAAAAACTACTGCGGCATGCCGCCGAGATGGGCGAGAAGCTCTGCCACGTTGCTGGCCTTGTGCTTCTTCATCAGGCGCGCGCGATAGGCTTCCACGGTCCGCGGCGAGATCGTCAGCATGCGCGCGATCTCCTTCGAGGTCCGCCCCTCGCCTAGGTGCATGACGATCTGGCGCTCACGAGTGGTGAGCGGCGAGACGGGGCGGAACTCCGACAAGTCGGCGAAGCTCCACACCGCGCGGCGCAGCGGATCGTCCTGGCGCGTCAGCGAATGGCCGCGCACCCGACACCAGAACAGCGAGCCGTCGCGACGCGCCATGATGCGCTCGTCAGTGTAGCGGTTGGTCTTTCTCAGCGGCTCGACACCGACGTCGCGGATCGCGACAAACTCCTCGAGGCTCGGATAGAGAATCGCGAAGGACTGGTCGATGAGCTCTTGGGGCACATAGCCGAACATCCCGGCGAAGGCGGGGTTGCAGGCGCGGATGATCCTGCTCTCGGTCAGCACGATGCCGACCGGCGAGTAGTGGAACGCAATCTGTTCGAGCTCTTCGCGTGTCAGCATTGCGCGTATTTATACGATATTGCCGCCCGTGTGTCTGGGTGACGATAATAATCAAAGTGTTGCGTCATGCCAGCCGGCCGCCAAGAGCCCGGACGGGCAGTATCGTCGCACACGACGGGAGGAGAATGTTGCGCCTGCTGCGACCGCTTGCCGGTCGGCCTGGCACGATTGTCCCTTTCAGACGAATTCGCTGCCTTCCCGCCGACGGGGGAGACGCGCATTGAACTCTGTTCGGTCGAACTGGTGGAGGAACCAACGATGAGAAGATTGCTGACGGCGCTGGCTGCGGCCTCCGCGCTGCTGGTCGCGCAGCCGGTCCTGGCGCAGGACGGGCCGGCCAAGATCGCGCTGATCCACGGCCTTTCGGGCTCGCCGCTCGAAGCCTATTCGAAGCAGACCCATACCGGCTTCGAGATGGGTCTCGAATACGCGACCAAGGGCACCAACGAGATCAAGGGCCGCAAGATCGAGCTGGTCAAGAAGGACTCGCAGTTCAAGCCCGACATCGCCCGTGCGCTGCTCGCTGAAGCCTATGCCGACGAGGACGTCGTGCTCGCCGTCGGCGACACCTCGTCGGGCGTCGCGATGGCCATGCTGCCGGTCGCGGCCGAGAACGAGAAGATCCTGCTCGTTGAACCCGCCGTCGCCGACGGCCTGACAGGTAAGGATTCCAACCGCTACGTCTTCAAGACCTCGCGCAACTCCTCGATGGACATGCAGGCGCAGGCGCTCGCGCTGAAGCCGGACAGCAACCTCTACATCGCCACGCTGGCGCAGGATTATGCGTTCGGCCGCGACGGCGTCGCCGCCTTCAAGACCGCGCTCGAAGGCACCGGCGCGAACCTGGTGCACGAGGAATACGTGCCGCAGCAGACGACCGACTTCACCGCCCCGATCGAGCGCCTGTTCAACGCGCTCAAGGACAAGCAGGGCCGCAAGGTGATCGTCATCTATGTCGCCGGCATCGACGCCATGACACCGCTCGTCACCGCCGACCCGGGCCGCTACGGCATCGAGCTGTCGACCGGCGGCAACATCCTGCCCGCGCTCGCCGGCTACAAGAAGGTGCCCGGCATGGAAGGCGCCATCTACTACTATTACGAATCGCCGAAGAACCCGGTGAACGACTGGTTCGTCGCCGAGCATCAGAAGCGCTTCAACACGCCGCCGGACTTCTTCACCGCAGGCGGCTTCGCCGCCGCGATGGCGGTGGCCAAGGCGCTCGAGACCGCGTCGGACTGGGACACCGAGACGCTGATCAAGACTATGGAAGGCATGAGCTTCGACACGCCGAAGGGTCCGATGACCTTCCGTCCGGAAGACCACCAGGCGCTTCAGTCGATGTACCACTTCAAGATCAAGGTCGATCCGAACGTCGCCTGGGCGATCCCGGAGCTCGTCCGTGAAATCAAGCCCGAGGAGATGAAGATCCCGATCGGGCGGAACAACCAGCAGTGAGGTTAAGGGAGTAAGGCAGTAGGGCAATGGGGCAGTAGGTGAAGCGCCGCGACGCAGGGCTTCACGATACTCTCCCCTACTGCCTTACTGCCTTATCGCCCTGCTGCCCTATGACCCCCTCCCTCCGCACCGAAAACCTGACGATCCGCTTCGGCGGGCACGCCGCGGTCAATGATGTGACCGCAGCGTTCCGGCCGGGCGAGCTGACCGTCATCGTCGGCCCGAACGGCGCCGGCAAGACGACCTGGTTCAACCTCGTCTCCGGCCAGCTGACGCCGACCTCCGGCCGCATCTTCAAGGGCGAAACGGAGATCACCGGCCTGTCGCCGTCGGCCCGCGCCAAGTCAGGCGTCGGCCGCGCCTTCCAGCTCACCAATCTCTTCCCCAAGCTCTCGGTGCGCGAGAACATCCGCCTCGTCGGGCAGGCCCGCGCCGGCAAGGGGCCGGACGTGTTCCGCAGCGCCGCGGCTCTCTCCGCCGTGAACAGCGAGACCGAGGAACACCTGAACAACAGCCGGCTCATCGCCGTCGCCGACCTGCCCGCTTCCGCGCTCCCCCATGGCGACCAGCGCAAGCTCGAAGTGGCAATGATGATCGCTATGAAGCCCGACATCTTCATGTTCGACGAGCCGACCGCCGGCATGTCGTCGGCGGAAGCCCCCGCCATCCTCGACCTGATCGCCGCGATCAAGCAAGACCGGTCGAAGACCATCCTGCTGGTCGAGCACAAGATGGACGTCGTGCGCGCGCTCGCCGACCGCATCATCGTGCTGCACAATGGCGAGCTCGTCGCGGACGGCAAGCCGGACGAGGTGATGGCCATGCCGATCGTGCGCGAGATCTATCTCGGCCAGGGCGCGGAGGACGTGGCGTGACCGCGATCCTGCGCCTCGACGACGTCCACACCGACATCGGCCAGTACCACGTGCTGCACGGCGTCTCGTTCGACGTGCCGGAGGGCGGCGTGCATGTGCTGCTCGGCCGCAACGGCGCCGGCAAGACCACGACGCTGCGCACGATCATGGGGCTGTGGCGCGCACGCAAGGGCGCGATCGTCTTCCGCCACCACGACATCACAGCAATGAGGACGCCCGACATCGCCCGCCTCGGCATCGCCTACGTGCCGGAGAACATGGGCATCTTCGGCGGGCTGACCGTCGAGGAGAACATGCGGCTTGCCGCCGCCACCGGCACCTTCGACAAGGAGCGGCTGGCACGCATCTTCGCCATCTTCCCGGCAATGGAGAAATTCTGGAAGAACCAAGCCTATGCGCTCTCTGGCGGGCAGAAGCAGATGCTGGCGATCTCGCGCGCGATCATCGAGAAGCGCGACCTGATCCTGATCGACGAGCCGACCAAGGGCCTCGCGCCCTCGATCATCCGCAACATGATCGACGCCTTCCGCGAGATCGGCAGGGAGACGACGATCCTGCTGGTCGAACAGAATTTCCATTTCGCCAAGGCGCTCGGGCGCGGGGTGGGCGTCATCGACGACGGCCGCATCGTGCATCGCGGCCAGATGGCGGAGCTCGTGGCGGACACGGCGCTGCAGACGCGGCTGCTGAGCCTCAGCGTGGAGGGGCATTGATGTCTGCGCACCTCACCTTGTTGATGTCGCGATCCTTCGCGCCCCCCTCTGGCCTACCGGCCATCTCCCCCACCAGGGGGGAGATCGGCTGTTCCAGCGGCGGTGCACACTCCTCGAACGTGGCGAATGGTGAAGACATCGCCACTGCCCATCTCCCCCCTCGTGGGGGAGATGGCCGGCAGGCCAGAGGGGGGCGCCGTAGAGCACGAGCCTCGGCTGCAATCATCCGGGAGCAACCTCAATGACCTCCCTCGACCGCATCGGCGGCGTCTATGTGCTGCCCGTCATCCTGGCGCTGATCGCGCTCGTCTTCATCGGTCAGCCGTCCACCTGGGCGACGCTGACGGTGGCGGGCCTCTCCATGGGCATGATGATCTTCCTGATGGCGTCGGGCCTGTCGCTGGTCTTCGGCCTGATGGACGTCCTGAACTTCGGCCATTCGGCCTTCGTCTCCTTCGGCGCCTTCATCGCGGCGACGGTGCTTGCCGCCCTTGGCGTCTGGCTCGACGGCGACAGCGCCTTTCTCAACCTCGTCGCGCTGTTTGCCGCGATCGGGGCCGCCACCGCCTTCGGCGCTATCGCCGGCTGGGCCTTCGAGCGCGTCATCGTCAAGCCGGTCTACAAGGACCACCTGCGGCAGATCCTGATCACCATGGGCGCGCTGATCGTCGCCGAACAGCTGATCCTTGCGATATGGGGCGGCGTACCGATCCAGGTGCACCGGCCGGCGATCCTCACCGGTTCGATCATCCTCGGCGACGTGTCGATCGAGATCTACCGCGTCTTCGCCTTCCTCCTCGGGCTCGCGGTCTATGTCGCGCTCTATCTCGTGCTCAACCGCACCCGACTCGGGCTGCTCATCCGCGCCGGCGTCGAGAACCGCGAGATGGTGGAATCGTTGGGGTTCCGCATCGACCGGCTGTTCGTCGGCGTGTTCATGGCCGGCTCCGCGCTTGCCGCGATGGGCGGGGCGATGTGGGCCGGCTACCAGGGCCTGATCACGCCGGCGATCGGCGGCGAGCTGATGATCCTGGTGTTCATCGTCGTGATCATCGGCGGACTGGGCTCGATCCAGGGTTCGCTGCTCGGCGCGATCCTCGTCGGACTGATGGCCAACTACGTCGCCTTTCTCGCGCCGAAACTGTCGCTCGCCTCCAACATGCTGCTGATGATGGCGATCCTGCTCTGGCGGCCGTGGGGGCTGAAGCCGGCGGTGAAGGGATGACTCCATGAGCCTCGCCCTCGAAACCACCGCCCCCCGCCGCGTCCCCGCCGGCCGCCTCGCCGTCTACGGCGTGGTGCTTGCCATCGGTCTGGCGCTCGCCTTGGCGCCCTTCCTGTTCCCCGACGTGCGGGCACAGGAGGTGGCGGCGCGGATATGCATCTTCATCGTGCTGGTGGCGAGCTACGACCTGCTCATCGGCTACACCGGTATCGTCTCCTTCGCGCACACGATGTTCTTCGGCCTCGGCGCCTACGGCACCGCGATCGCGCTGAAGGCGATGGGGCCGAGCTTCACGGCCATCGCCATTGGCGGCGGCGCAGGGCTGGTCGCCACGTTGGTGCTGGCTCTGCTGATCGGGCTGCTGTCGCTGCGCGTGAAGGCGATCTTCTTCGCCATGGTGACGCTGGCCGCAGCCTCGGTCATGCTCGTGCTCGCCTCGCAGCTTTCCGAATATACCGGCGGCGAGGACGGCATCACCTATCAGGTGCCACGCCTCTTCTCGCCCGCTTTCAAACTGTTCGAGGATGCCGACGGCAAGGTGTTGCGGCTGTTCGACGTGCCGCTCAATGGGCGCGTCGCCGCCTATTATTTCGTGTTCCTCACCAGCCTCGCGCTCTTCCTGTTCATGCTGCGCGTCGTCGCCTCGCCGCTCGGCTCGGTGCTGAAGGCGATCCGCGAGAACGAGATGCGCGCCGAGGCGATCGGCTATCGCGTCGTCGCTTACCGCACCGCCATCTTCTGCCTCGCCGCGCTGATCGCGGCCATGGCCGGCATCCTGCGCGCGGTGTGGCTGAAATATGCCGGGCCGGACGCAGCGCTGTCGTTCGGCATCATGATCGACATCCTCTTGATGGTCGTCATCGGCGGCATGGGGACGATGGTCGGCGCGGTGATCGGCGTCGTGGTGATGACGCTGGCGCAGTTCTACCTGAAGGACCTCATGCAGATCGGCGCCGACGCCACGGCCGGTGTGCCGGTGGTCCACCAGCTGCTGGAGCCCGACCGCTGGCTGCTCTGGCTCGGAGTGATATTCATCCTGCTGGTCTACTTCTTTCCCGCCGGGATCGCCGGCACGCTGATGAACAAGGATTGGCGCAAATGACCGGACCGCGCTCGACCTATGTGACCGCCGCGGGCTTCGAGGTGCACGTCACCGAATGGGGCAACCCGGCCAATCCGGCGCTCGTGATGTGGCATGGGCTGGCGCGGACCGGCCGCGACTTCGACGAGGCGGCGCGCGCGCTGAGCGACACCTATTTCGTGCTCTGCCCTGACACGATCGGCCGGGGCCTGTCGTCCTGGGCGCAGCGGCCGGAGATCGACTATTCCTATCGGTCCTTCGGCGACACCGCGCTCGGCATCCTCGACCATTACGGCATCGACCGGCTGCGCTGGGTCGGGACCTCGATGGGCGGCCTGATCGGAGTCACGCTGGCGGCCGGCCGGCTGAAGGAGCGCATCACCCATCTCGTCGTCAACGACATCGGCCCCGACATCCCCGAGGCCGGGACAGGACGCATCGCCACCTATGTCGGCAACCCTCCGGTCTACGAGACGGTGGCCGAGATGGATGCGTGGCTGCGCCGGAACTATGCACCCTTCGGCCCGAACAGCGACGCGTTCTGGCAGCGCATGGTCGACACGTCCGTGCGCCGCACCGACGCCGGCAAGGTGACCGTGCACTACGACCCGGCCATCGTCACCCAGTTCACGCATCACAAGGCCGATATCGACGTCTGGGACGCCTACGACGCGATCACGGCACCGACGCTGTTGCTGCGTGGCGAGACGTCCGACGTGCTGGCCGCCCCGGTCGCCGCCAAGATGACGCAGCGCGGCCCGAAACCCCGCCTCGTCGAGTTCCCCGGCATCGGCCACGCGCCGACGCTGGCGACGGACGCGGAGATCGACCTGCTGCGGCAGTTCCTGGCTGGCTAGACACGCAACCGGCCAAAGCGCGGAGGACGATCCGAGACCTCCTGCTAGGTGCGTCCCCGGGAGATGGCTTTTGGCGTTCTGACGGGTGCAACAGGCCTAGGCGGCCATCAGCAGTTTCTCGATTTCGTAGACCGGGTGGTTGGTCAGCGTCTTCGGCACCTCGCCGACGATCCGGTCGCTGACCTCCTTGTGCAACTTGCGGCGCATCTCGCCGAGCACGAGGGGCGGTGCGACGATCACCAGCTTGTTGAATTCGCCGCGGTGCGCCAGCCTGTAGAGCCGGTCGGCGATGTCGTCGGCGAACTTCTCCTTCTGAGCGCGATGCCAGTCGGTATCCGCGACGGCGCTGCGATGGACGCTCGGCCCGTCGTTGAAACGGCCCGGCCTGTCGCTGCCCTGCTCGCGCGTCGGCGGGTTCTCCTCCCTGATCTCCCGCACGACCTCGAGGTTGGGATAAAGCGCGTCGCCCTCGTTGCGCAGGAACAGCGCTTTCTCCCCGTCAGCGACGACGACGAACATGTCGTGCTCGAGTCTGAATGCTCTCGGCCATGTGGACGCTCTCCCGTTGGTCTCGAAGGATCAACGGCGGGAGCCATGGGCGGTTCCCCCGCGAAACGAGCTTCGCGGCGCGCCGGCCAGAGCCTGCGGAGACTACGCCGCCTGCGCCATCCGCTCGCCGCTCATGCGCCAGGAGATCGACTCCGCGAGGTGGATGCGGCCGACCTTCTCCTCGCCGTCGAGGTCGGCCAGCGTGCGGGCCACGCGCAGCACCCGGTGATAGGCGCGCGCGGAAAAGCCGAGCTTCTCGCTCGCGTCGCGCAACAGCGTCAGCCCTGCCGCGTCGGGCACGGCGATCTCCTCCACCATCGCCGTCGCGCAGTGCGCATTGGTGGCCGCCGCAGGCAGGCCGAGCGCTGAAAAGCGTGCCCGCTGGATGTCGCGCGCGCGGGCGACGCGGGCCGCCACCGCGCTCGAGGCCTCGGCCTTCGCCGGCCGGATCAGGTCCGCCGCCGACACCGCAGGCACCTCGACACGGATGTCGATGCGGTCCATCAGCGGGCCGGAGATGCGGGCCTGGTAGTCTGCCTGGCAGCGCGGGCGCGCAGGCACCGGTAGCCGGGCTGTCCGGCCATGCCGCATCGGCACGGGTTCATCGCCGCGACGAGCTGGACGCGCGCGGGATAGCTGACGCGATGGTTGGCACGGGCGATGACGCACTCGCCGTTTTCCAGCGGCTGGCGCAATGCATCGAGCACCTGCGGCGTGAATTCGGGGAACTCGTCGAGGAAGAGCACGCCGTGATGGGCGAGCGAGGCTTCGCCCGGCCGCACGCGCAGGCCCCCGCCCACCATCGCCGCCATCGAGGCGGAGTGATGAGGCGCGCGGAACGGCCGCCGGTCGGTGAGCCTGCCGTCGGCCAGCTCGCCGGCGATCGAGGCGATCATCGACACTTCCAGAAGTTCCTTCGGCGACAGCGGCGGCAGGATCGACGGCAGGCGCTGCGCCAGCATCGACTTGCCCGAGCCCGGAGGACCGATCATCAGCAGATTGTGCCCGCCGGCGGCCGCCACTTCCAGCGCCCGCTTGGCGCTCTCCTGGCCCTTGATGTCGGCGAGGTCGAGCGCGTCCACGCCCATGCGCTTCACCGCCGGATCCGGCCGCGACAGGACCTGCGTGCCGCGGAAATGGTTGGCGATCGCGATCAGGCTGCGCGGCGCCAGGATGTCGATGTCGGAGCCCGCCCATGCCGCCTCCGGTCCCGAGGCGTGCGGGCAGATCAGCCCCTTGCCGATCGCATTCGCCCCGATCGCGGCCGGCAAGGCGCCGGCGACGGGCGCGATCGTGCCATCGAGCGACAGCTCGCCCAGCACCACATAGTCCGCGATGGCATCGCCCGGGATCGCGCCCAGCGCGGCCATCAGGCCGAGCGCGATCGGCAGGTCGTAATGGCTGCCCTCCTTCGGCAGGTCGGCCGGGGCGAGATTCACCGTCACCTTCTTCGCCGGCAGCGACAGGCCGGACGCATGGAGCGCGGCCTGTCGCGCTCGCGGCTCTCGGCCACCGCCTTGTCGGGCAGGCCGACGATGTGGATGTTCATCTTGCCCGGCGCGATCATCACCTGGACGTCGACCGGAACCGCCTCGATCCCCTCGAATGCGACCGTGCTCACCCGCGAAACCATTGCCCGCCCCGTGCGCTGCGACCTGCCGGCGCTCAACCCCTCGCCCAGCGTCGCCAATGTCTGGTTGCAACGCCATCGAAACATATCGCGTGATGCGCGTCAAGAACATTACAAGAACATTTCGCGCAACGGCCGGTGTGCCGATGCCGGTCTATTGACGGCGGCTCGCATCTCGGCGAGCCATCCTCTTCGAGGACAAGAAAGGGAGGAGACATGGGACCGCTCGCGGGGATTCGGATCATCGAAATGGCGGGCATCGGCCCGGGGCCGTTCTGCGGCATGCTGCTGGCGGACATGGGCGCCGACGTGATCCGCGTCGACCGGCTGGCGCCGTCGGGTCTCGGCGTCGAGATCCCCGTCCGCTACGACCTCTTCAACCGCAACAAGCGCTCGATCGCCGTCGACCTGAAGTCGCCGGAGGGCGTGGCCACCGTGCTCAGACTGGCAAGCCAGGCCGACATCCTGATCGAGGGGTTCCGGCCCGGCGTGATGGAGAAGCTGGGTCTGGGGCCGGACGTCTGCCTTGCCGCCAATCCAAGGCTGGTGTTCGGCCGCATGACCGGCTGGGGCCAGGAGGGGCCGCTGGCGAAGGCCGCCGGCCACGACATCAACTATATCGCGCTGACCGGCGCGCTGGCCGCGATCGGCCCGGCGGGCGGCGCGCCGGTGCCGCCGCTCAACCTGCTCGGCGACTTCGGCGGCGGGTCGATGTATCTCGCGATGGGCGTGCTGGCCGCGCACATCGAGGCGCTGCGCTCGGGCAAGGGGCAGGTGGTGGACGCGGCGATCGTCGACGGCACGGCGGGGCTGATGACCATGTTCCACGCCTTCCGGCAGATGGGCAGCTTCCAGACGAAGCGCGGCTCGAACCTGCTCGACGGCGGCGCGCCGTTCTATGGCGTCTACGAGACAAGCGACGGCAAGCATGTCGCCATTGGCGCGCTGGAGCCGAAGTTCTATGCCGAGATGATCGAGAGGCTGGGGCTCGCGGGCGAGGACCTGCCGCCGCAATACGACACCAAGGGCTGGCCCAGGCTGAAGGCGCGGCTGGAGGAGGTGTTCCGGACGAAGACGCGGGACGAATGGTGCGCGGTGCTGGAAGGCTCGGACGCCTGCTTCGCGCCGGTGCTGGACCTGGACGAGGCGCAGGCGCATCCGCACATGGCGGCACGGGGCATCCACCCGACGGTCGACGGCGTGACGAACACCGCGCCCGCGCCGCGGTTCAGCCGCACGCCGTCGCAGATCTCGCACCCGGCGACCGAGCCGGGGGCGGATACGGCGGAGATCCTCGCGGGCTTCGGCTTCGGCGCGGACGAGATCGCGCAGCTGAAGGCGGCGGGGGTGACGGCCTAGCCGCGCTCCGCGAAGGCCTCGGCCTGCGCGATGAGGGCGCGGGCCTGTTTCAGGTGGGGCACGTCGAACATCCTGCCGCCGAGGTTGACGACGCCGGCGCCCGGCGCGGCGGCGAAGGCGGCGACCACCTCCCGTGCGTGCGCGACCTCCTCGGGCGAGGGGGTGAAGGCGGCGTTGATGACGGCGACCTGGTTGGGGTGGATGGCCATGCGGCCGGAAAAGCCCTCGCGCGCGGCGGCCGCGCAGTCGGCCGCGAAGCCCGCGGCGTCGGAGAAGTCGGTCCAGACCGTGTCGATGGCCGCGACGCCCGCAGCCTTCGCCGCAATGAGGCAGGAGGAGCGGGCGAGGCGGTAGGTCAGGTCGAGCGTGCCGTCCGGCCCGCGGTTGGCGCGGGCGCCGAGGGCGGCGGCGAGATCCTCCGCGCCCCAGGTGATGGCGGCGAGGCGCGGCACGGGAACCTGCGCGTAGTCGGCCAGCGACAGCACGGCCCGGGGCGTCTCGGTGGCGATGGGGATGAGCGGGATGGGCGCGGCGATGCCGTCGCGGGCCTCCAGCGCGTCGAGCATCAGGCCAAGCGAGAGGAGGTCGGAGGGGCCGTCGGGCTTGGGCACGATCAGACCGGCGGGCGCGGCGCGCACGATCGCGACGAGATCGGCGAGCCCGCCCTGCGCGAGCGGGTTGACCCGCACCCAGAGCGCGGGGCCGTTGCCGCCACGGTTCTCGGCGAGGAAGGCCGCGGCCATGTCGCGCGCGACCTGCTTGCGCTCCGGCGAGACGGAGTCCTCCAGGTCGAGGATCAGGGCGTCGGCACCGGAGGAAAGGCCCTTGGCGAGCTTCTTCTCGGAATCGGCGGGGACGAAGAGGAGCGAGCGGGGGATCATGCCGGCCTCTTCTTCTGCAGGCCGGCGCGGCGGCACGACGCAACGAGCTCGTTCTTCTGGTTGTAGGCGCGGTGGATGAAGGTGACGATGCCCTGGTCGGGCCGCGACTTCGACTCGCGCAGCTCGGCGACCTCGGTCTCGACGCGGATGGTGTCGCCGTGGAAGACGGGCCTGGGGAAACGCACCTCGTCCCAGCCGAGGTTGGCGATGGCCGTGCCGAGCGTCGTCTCGCCGACGGAGATGCCGACCATCAGCGACAGCGTGAAGCAGGAGTTGACGATGCGGGTGCCGAACTCGGTCTCGGTGCGGCAGTATTCCTCGTCGAGGTGGAGATAGGCCGGGTTGTGGGTGATGGCCGAGAACCAGACATTGTCGGCCTCGGTGATGGTGCGGCGGATCTCGTGGCGGAAGACCTGGCCCACGCTGAGTTCGTCGAAATAGAGACCTGCCATGCTTTCCTCCGGCTCTGAGCGCCCGGAGTGATACGTCCGCTATCGCGGCATGTCGATGGTCGTCGTGGTCTTGGCGACGCAGATCGAGCAGCAGTCGCGGCACGCGCGGTTTCCGTCCGGCCCGACGCCGTAGGAGATGCGGTCGTTGCCGTTGACCCAGGCGCCGTAGCAGATGTTCTCGCCCTCGCGGCAGTCGATCAGCACCGACTTCTTCTCGCCGGGCTCGAGCAGGTAGACCTGGCCGTCGCCCGGCCAGACGCGCTGCGTGTCGCGGCCGTGCAGCTCCAGCACCATGGCGCGGGCGGTTTCGTTCTTCATGTAGAAGGTCATGCCGCCCTCGGCATAAGCGGGGGTGCTGAGCGCAAGCGCGACGAGGACGGCGGCCAGGATTCGCATGGCGCCATCATCGCCGGCCTTGCTTGCGCGGGCGTTGCCGCCTCACGACGTGTCGCGCCGCTCCTGCGCCTCCCAGGCGAAATAGTGCAGGTCGCGCAGGATGTCGTCGATCGGGTGCTCGGGCCGCGGCGACGCGGGCCGGCGCAGCCCGTAGGCGCGGCCGGGGCGCAGCGGCGCGACGCGGTGCAGGCGGCGTGCCTTGCGCAGCGCCTCGCAGCGCGCGCGCCAGCGGGCGAGCCGCAGCGCCTGGCGCGGCAGGTCGGCGAGTGCGCGGCTGAGCGCATCGACCCGCCGGCGCAGATATCCGGCATCGATCGGGTCGTTCGGCGACGGCTCGTGACGGGGCGCGACGGAAAAGAGCGGCGTCCAGCCCGGAACGGAAATGCGCGGCACGCCGCAGCTGCGCATCATGAATGGCGGCCTCGTCGGGTCGGGCAGCGGGTCGAGGAGGCAAAAGGCGAGTTTGCGCGTGCGGTCCGGCTCGGCGGGAACCTCGGCCGGCGCGGCGCAGGCGAGACCCAGGCCGGGGCGGACGGGGATGTGCGTGACCAGCGGGCCGGAACTGGTCTTGAGCGGGGCCAGCACCGGTTCCGCCGCCACCATGTCGCGGCCGACCACGATGATCAGCCGGCGCACGGCAGCTTCCGCCGCGCGCAGCAGGCGGTAGACGGCGCGGTGCCAGCGGCGGGGAAGGGTTGGGGACGGCGAAAGATCCCCCTCACCAGGTCCGGCTAACGCCTCGGCTTCGCCTTGGCGAGCCGGACCATCCTCTCCCACAAGGGGCGAGGAAAGGGCGAGCCCCGCCATGACGCACAGCGTGGCGACGATGGGGCCGAGCAGGCGGACATTGCGCTCGATGACGCCGTCCCAGTCGATCCCGCTTTCCCAGTCACTTCCGTCCCAGACGCTCACCGTCGCCTCCTTTCATCGCCGACAGTGTCGCGGAGGCGCGAAGGGGTGTGGATGGAAAAGCGGAAGAAAAAACGGCGAGGGCGAGCGGGACAAGGGGTTGGCGCGGGAGGGGGCGGAAATCGATCCACGCCTGGCCTTCTCTCCCTGTGGGAGAAGGACATAGCGCTTCTCCTGACACGCCGCGTCAGGAGCGGTGCCGTAGGATGCGTCTTCTCAGGGGGACAGGATGCAGGGTTTTGGCGATTTCGATTTCCTGGTGGGCGAATGGCGCATCACCAATGAGCGGTTGCGGGAGCGGCTGAAGGGGTCGACCGACTGGGAGGTGTTTCCCGCGACGTCGAAGGTGGAGAAGGTGATGCCCGATGCGAACGGTGTCCACGGCGGCAATCTCGACCAGACGTTCATTCCGGAAAAGGGTTTTACCGGCATGACGCTGCGGCTCTACGATCCCGCGACCGGCCTGTGGTCGATCTACTGGAGCGACACCAAGAGCCACCGCCTGTACCCGCCCACCGTCGGCCGCTTCGAAGGCGGGCGCGGCGTGTTCTTCGGCGACGATGTCGAGGGCGGGGTGCCGGTGAAGGTCAGGTTCGACTGGACGGCCGGCGAGGCCCCGGTGTGGGAGCAGGCGATGTCGGCGGATGGCGGGCAGACGTGGGAGAAGAACTGGGTGATGCGGTTTGAGAGGTAGTAAGGTGCTTTTCCTTCTCCCTCTTGTGGGGATAAGGTGCCCGAAGCGGGAGGGGCAAGAGGTGGCCGGACGGGCATCTCCCAGTAGTATACTCCAGAGCGATTCCCCCGGAAGTTTGAGGACATGGCGAAAGAAGCTATCCCGCGGGTTCTCTATTTCGCCTATAAGGCTAACGTATGAATCTACCAGAAGTCCTAGACCATATATGGAAAAGCCACATCCCAAGAACGGCAGCAGCCACCGAGGCGGCTCCCAATCTTGATGAGCCCTCGCAGGTCATTGTTCAGGCACTATGCAGCTACGTACTAGGGCGGTCCACCCTGACGGAATTCGAACACGCTCTGTGTCACACAGATCGAAACTTTCTAGCCTCAGTTTCCCCGGGCACCTCAAGTAGCGAATTGTCCTCGATATTAGCGGGGCTGCAACTTGCGAGAGATCACCTAGATGGCAACCTCTTTAAGCCTGCTGAAGAAAGAAACCGATGGTATGCTTCGGCGGCTGACGACCTTAACATCTCGGTATCTAGTTTTAAGAGATTGTTAGCAGCAACAGAGATTCTAGAGCAGAAAGCATTATTGCGTCATGATAATCGCAATTGAAGGCATTGATGGAGCAGGAAAGAATACTGTTGCGAATCAGCTTAAAGCTGTCTTGATCGAGCGTGGCTTGTCCGCAGACGTCATCGAGTTCCCGCAAGTAGAGAATACTTATGGCGGTCGGGCGTTAGGGGATTTCTTAGCAGGTCGCCATCGAACGCCCGACGATGTGAAGGTTATAGCCGCATTATACGCAATTGACAGGCTTGAGTATCTAGACATTATAAGATCTCGCGCGAACGAACATGACGTTCTCATATTCGACCGGTATATTGCATCAAATTTGGCGTTTCAGGCTGCAAAGACCGTCGAATCGCAGAGATATTCTTTAATGAATTGGATTGTTGATCTGGAGACAAAAACATTTGGGATGCCCGCTCCAAACCTTAACGTACTTTTACGCACCCATATCGATCAAGCTAAGCAAAATGTGTCCGAAAAAGCGTTGAGGAACTACACCAAAGAGTCCTTCGATATACACGAGCAAGATAAAACCTTGCAGAGCCGTGCACAATACATGTACAATGTTATTGTCGACAAGGACATCCTAGGGCCGTGGCTTATAATAGACACGACAAGTGACGCTGGCGGTCGAAAATCTCCACAGCAGATGGCTCGACAAATTGCTGATCATGTCAAGTTATAATTGTCTCCACGATAAATTTATGAAGTAACTCGCTGTCTGATTGAACGGATCGAGGCAGAGTAACGCTCCGTCGCATCAAGCGCGACAGCGCCGATATGTTGTATTGCCCCATCAGCTCCCGGTATCTTTTATCGGGTATACGCAGACCGTCGTCTATGATGTCAACAACTTGATCAATCTCGGTGGTAATGACCAAGTCGTATGTATTACACCAAATAATCAGAAAATCCACCAAGACTTCTATCTCAGGCGATGTGGTTCCTAGCCGGTCACACGTCTCCAAATAGTGCGCAAATATGTCTGGAATTCCTCGATCAATAATCAAAATATTTTCTTCGGAAAAAGATTCGATTTCACGCGATATCTGGCGATGTATTAGCCATTGAGTACTCAAGAATGATTGATCTCGGTTAAGGGGAAATGGACAATGGCGGGCAGTCTCATCCAACCCTATCACGTCTCGACCGCCGCTCCTTAGTAAATCAACACATGACTGGAGAAGAGTTGTTTTGCCTGTCGAATAGGCACCGTTTATAAGCACTTTCAAACAAGCTTTCCTTCAGCCGAGAAAAACAAGATTGAATGGAGTTTGATTCCTTTTGCCTCCAAGGTAATCCGCGGCTTTTTGAGTTGCGGCTCAAAAAAAACAAGTGCATCTGTAGTTATGAGATCGTGCTTATGTAGATCGTTGATTAGCGACAGCATCTTTGCCCCACCAGTAGTGCTATCGTCGAGTATGAGCCCCACCATTCCTGGCTTTAGTATGAACGAGGCATCAAAGACAGCGGCGCTCTCATTTTTCCCGGATTCGAATTTCTTTCCCGCATTATGCAAGACTAAAGGTATTTTAACCAGGCGCGAGAACTCATATGCAATTGTTGGACTCCCACTCTTGGGCGCAACCACAAAATCTACATTCAAACTCACTACCTCACCGGGCTTTGCAACCTGCTCGCGCCAGAAGGCGGCTAGAAGTTTCGCTATCATTTCGGCATGTCTGTGATCTGTCGAAGCGCTCATGATGTCAACAAAGCCCGGACTGTTGACTGCATTTACCGAGCCAACCAATTTCTTTCCTTTAATGTAAAACTCCTGCGCAATACTCAGCGACCGACTCTTGATGTCGGAGCCAGAGTAGAAGGCGGGGATATGGTTGGCGACCTCCCGGCGACGCAGACCAGGGACGTCCACACCTAAGGCTTGCAGCGTCCGTATGGTGTCGGTCGCCCGATTCTTATGAATCCAATTTCTCGCCCATGCGGGTAGGAATCCGAGGATGTCTAAGACACTGATTAGGGTCGAAACTGCAAGCAGAACTAGAATTGCCCCAACCAGTAGTTCGTTGGTAATAAAATCAACCATGATAGCCCTCCCGATGGCGGCGCATATTTAGACAAACTTACCACTCGAGTCGAGACACCGACGTCGACGACACTATGCCCGTTCAAGTCTCTCAGAAGCGATATCGGCAGCCGCTTGGGCATCTTTTCTCTTTCTTGGCCAAGCCAGACACAGCGGATGGTGGGTATTCGACCCTGCCGAGCTGGGTCCAAAGCGGTGGGAATGGCGCCGGGGTTATTAATGAGGGCGGAACGGAAGACATTCCAGCATGCCAGGCAGCTCCGGCGCGACCTGAGCCTGCCGGAGATTATCCTATGGGACTGCCTTCGGGCACGGCGTCTGGACGGGCTGCGCTTTCGGCGCCAGCATCCGGTCGGGCCGTATGTGCTGGATTTCTACCATGCGGAGGGTGGTAGGCTGGCTGTCGAGGTCGACGGCGCGGATCACGACGTGCCGGAACAGATGAGCCATGACCTACGGCGTGACGGCTGGCTCGCTACGCACGGTGTTCGCGTGATGCGCATCGCGGCAAGGGATGCGCTGGATGAAAAGGCGCTGGAGGGGATTTTGGTGATGATTGCGGAAGCGGCGAGGAGGTGAGAGGGGCGGGTCGTGAGTGGCTGGACGCAGCCTCGATGCTTCGGGACGCCCCCTCCACCACGCTTCGCGTGGTCCCCCTCGCCCGTGAACGGGGGAGGATCAGTGGCAGCCCCGGGGCGGGTCCCGTTCGCTTCGCTCACCCTTCGGCAGCCCCCGCCCGGACTTGCGCTCGCATCGATCCACCGGATCGATGCGTCGGGCCGGAGGCCCGACCGCTTAGTCCCCCATCTTCAACGCCTCAATAAACGCCGCCTGGGGGATATCCACCTTGCCGAACTGGCGCATGCGCTTCTTGCCCTCTTTCTGCTTGTCGAGCAGCTTGCGCTTGCGGGTGATGTCGCCGCCGTAGCATTTGGCGGTGACGTCCTTGCGCAGCGCCGAGATGGTTTCGCGGGCGACGACGCGGCCGCCGATGGCCGCCTGGATCGGGATCTTGAACATGTGCTGCGGGATCAGCTCCTTCAGCTTCTCGCACATGGCGCGGCCGCGCTTTTCGGCGGCGGAGCGGTGGACGAGCATGGAGAGCGCGTCGACGGGCTCCTCGTTGACCAGGATCGACATCTTGACCAGGTCGCCCTCGCGGTAGTCGGTCAGGTGGTAGTCGAAGGAGGCGTAGCCCTTGGAGATCGACTTCAGCCGGTCGTAGAAATCGAACACCACCTCGTTGAGCGGCAGGTCGTAGACCAGCATGGCGCGCTTGCCGACATAGGAGAGGTCGTGCTGGACGCCGCGCCGGTCCTGGCAGAGCTTGAGGATGGAGCCGAGATAGTCGTCGGGCGTGAGGATCGTGGCGCGGATCCACGGCTCCTCGATGTGGGCGATCTTGACCAGGTCGGGCATGTCGGCCGGGTTGTGCAGCTCCTTCACGGTGCCGTCGGTCATCGCCATGCGGTAGACGACGCTCGGCGCGGTGGCGATGAGGTCGAGGTCGAACTCGCGCTCCAGCCGCTCCTGGATGATTTCGAGATGCAGAAGGCCGAGGAAGCCGCAGCGGAAGCCGAAGCCGAGCGCAGCCGAGGTCTCCATTTCAAACGAGAAGCTGGCGTCGTTGAGGCGCAGCTTGCCCATGGCGGCGCGCAGGTCCTCGAAGTCGGCGGCGTCGACCGGGAAGAGGCCGCAGAAGACGACCGGCTGCGCCGGCTTGAAGCCGGGAAGGGCCGTGGCCGTGGGGCGGCGATCCTCGGTGATGGTGTCGCCGACGCGGGTGTCGGCCACCTCCTTGATCGAGGCGGTGATGAAGCCGAACTCGCCGGGGCCGATCTCCTCGGCCTGGATCATCTTGGGCGTGAAGAAGCCGGTGCGCTCGACCGGGTATTTTGCGCCGGTGCCCATCATGCGGATGGTCTGGCCCTTCTTCAGCGTGCCGTCGATGACGCGGACCAGCACGATGACGCCGAGATAGGCGTCGTACCAGCTGTCGACCAGCATCGCCTTCAAGGGCGCGGCCGGGTCGCCCTCGCGCGGCGGCGGGAGCTGGTGGACGATGGCTTCGAGCACATCGGGCACGCCGAGGCCGGTCTTGGCGGAGATCAGCACGGCCTGGGAGGCGTCGATGCCGATCACCTCCTCCACCTGCTCGCGGATGCGCTCGGGCTCGGCGGCGGGCAGGTCGACCTTGTTGAGGACGACGACGATCTCGTGGTTGGCGTCGATCGCCTGGTAGACATTGGCGAGCGTCTGCGCCTCGACGCCCTGCGAGGCGTCGACGACCAGCAGCGAGCCCTCGCAGGCGCGGAGGCTGCGCGAAACCTCGTAGGCGAAGTCGACATGGCCGGGCGTGTCGATGAGGTTGAGGATGTAGTCCTCGCCGTTCTTCGCCCGGTAGGAGAGGCGCACTGTCTGCGCCTTGATGGTGATGCCGCGCTCGCGCTCGATGTCCATGTTGTCGAGCACCTGCTCCTTGCCCTCCATCTCGCGGGCGTCGAGCCCGCCGGTGAGCTGGATGAGCCGGTCGGCCAGCGTCGACTTGCCGTGGTCGATGTGGGCGACGATCGAGAAATTGCGGATGTGGTCGAGCGGGAAGGTCATGGCCGCGCCTTTAGCAGGGAAGTGCTGAAAGGCAAAGGGTCCGGGCCGCGCGGGCGGCCCGGAGATGCGCCGGCCTCAGCGGCCGGGCACGCGGCAGCAGGTGCGGCTGGCGCGCAGCGTGGCGGCAAACGTCTCGTTGTTCTGCGCCGAGCAGACGCCGTTCCTGAAGTAGACCACCGGCATCTGCCAGGTGGAGGCTTCGCAGTTGGTCGAGGTCTGCGTGTAGCCGACCGGGCAGGCGGGCGCGACGACGTTGGCAGTGCCCCCTGCCGCGAGGTTGACATCGGCCGTCGGCGTGACCACGCAGTCGAGCGCGGTGGCCACGGGGCGCGTGTAATAGCCGATCACGTCGATGACGTAGTGCACCTGGGTGCTGGCGCGCACGGTGATGTCCCAGCTGCAGCTGTTGCAGGCAGGGACGGTCAGGTTGCCCGCCTCGCCGTAGCTGCCGGCATTGACCATGATGGCGGGGCCGGTCTCGTGCGTCTGGCCGTAGGCGTAGACCCTGAAAGTGCCGTTGCCGGCCGGCGAGAGAAGCGAGATCGAGAGCGCATAGGCGGCGACGAAGGTGTTGGGGATGCCGCAGTCCAATGAGGAGTTGCCGCCGGCGACGGTGCCGACGCCGCCCTGGAACTGATAGGACGCGGCCGGGGAGACGATCAGGTTGCGCGGCGTGGCGGCGGGCAGCTGGCTGTTGAGCACGACGGAATTGGCGATGCGGCAGCGGCCGTTGGGCAGCGGCGTGAAGGTGAGGTCGGCATTGGGGTCGCCGAGCGCCTGCGGCGCCACGAGGCCGTTGCCGATCGCCCCGGAGGCGGCCTGCACCTCGGCGGCGGTGGGGATGTAGCCGGTCAGCGCGGCGTGCATCAGCTCCAGCGTCGGCGCGGTGGTGGCGCGCAGCACATTGGCCGCATCGCCCTCGGCGATGGCGGCCTGCAGCCTGGCCGACCAGCGCTCGACGCTGCCGCCGGGCGAGGCCTTGACCACGCTTTGCCATTTGGCGACGAGCTCGCGGGTGATCGCGGCGCGCTGGGCGGCGGTCAGCGTGGGGGCGGAGGGGGTCGACGCCGCGGGCGTCGACACCGCGCCGGGCGCCTCGGCGGCGGCGGGGGTCAGAGCGGCGAGCGCGGCACAGGCCGCCACGCAGATCGCTTTCAGCACTTGCATCATATTGCTCCTGGGAAGATCGAGGTCGGCCACGGCACTGTAGTTGACGTTGCGTCAGGTTGGGAAGATGGAGAATTCCCGGCGGTGGAAAACTGCGGAATCGCGGGCAGGAAGGTGACGAGCGCGCCTTGAGCGGGGCGGCAAAGGGCTGGGTAGGTAGGCAGGAGGGCATGCCCTTGCGCCAACGTGCAGTTGCAGGTTGAGTGGCGAGAGGTGAGGGAATCAGGTGGCCCAATTCATTGATGAGCTGATTTCGCGCTACGGCGAGTCGACAAGAGTGAAGCTCTCGAACGCAGCGATCGACGGTGCGCCAGAGGATCAGCTTCGCGCACCATTGGAGACCCTTTTGCCGGCGCTGGCCGAATTATGCGGTGTGCCGACGGACCAAATCCGCCTCGTCGGCGAAACCACGCTCGCCGGCACCGGAACCCGCCCGGATTTCGCCGTAACGCGCGGTATCAAGCGGGGAGCCGAGACGCTTGTCGGCTTCATCGAGGTGAAGGCACCGGGCAAAGGTGCCGATCCGCGACGCTTCACCGATGCTCATGACAAAGCGCAGTGGCAGAAACTCAGGTCGCTGCCGAATCTGCTCTACACCGACGGAGGATCGTTCAGCCTGTGGCAGGACGGCGAACTTGCGGGACAGATCGTCCACCTCGACGGCGACATCGCCACGTCGGGCGCGAAGCTCGCGGCGCCCTACACGCTGCTCACGCTCATCGCCGACTTCCTCAATTGGAAGCCCATTCCACCCAGCAATGCGAAGCAACTCGCACATGTCTCGGCACGACTCTGCCGGCTCTTGCGCGACGAGGTGGAAGAGCAGCTCGAGGCCAAGAGCGAGGCGCTGACCGCGCTTGCGCGCGACTGGCGCAAGCTGCTGTTCCCCGAGGCAAACGACGCCCGCTTCGCCGACGGCTATGCGCAGGCGGTCACCTTCGGTCTGCTGGTGGCGCGCGCGATGGACGTATCGCTGGCGGAGGGAATCCACCAGGCAGCCTATCACTTGAGGCAGTCGAATTCGCTGATCGGCACAGCGCTCGGCCTGCTCACCGACGACGACGCGAACTACGGGGCGCTGCGGACCTCGCTCGACACGCTGGCACGGGTGCTGAACGAGGTGGACTGGCACACGATCAGCAAGGACAGGCCGGAAGCCTGGCTCTATTTCTACGAGGACTTCCTCGAGGTCTACGACAACGACCTCAGGAAGATGACCGGCTCCTACTACACGCCGCCCGAGGTGGTTTCGGCGATGACGCGGCTGGTGGACGAGACACTGAAAGGTCCGCTGTTCAACCGGCCGGCGGGTCTTGCCTCGAGTGACGTGACGCTGGCCGACCCGGCGGTCGGCACCGGCACATTCCTTCTCGGCGTGATGCGCCGTATCGCTTCGACGGTCGAGGCGGACCAAGGGCCCGGCGCGGTGCGCGGCGCGATCGAGGCGGCGATGAAACGCCTGGTCGGCTTCGAGCTGCAGTTCGGTCCCTTCGCCGTGGCGCAGCTGCGCCTGATCGCGGAGATGCAGGCGCTGATGAAGCCCGCGGCCGGCTCGGTGCAGAAGCTGCCGGACCTGCAGCTCTTCATCACCGACACGCTGGGCAATCCCTTCGTCGAAGAGGACGTCCTGGTGCAGAGCGGCCCGATCGCCAAGTCGCGCCGCGACGCCAATACAATCAAGAAGTCGCGCGACATCACTGTCGTATTGGGAAACCCGCCCTACAAGGAGAAGGCGCGGGGCATGGGCAGCTGGGTCGAGGCTGGGGCGGGTGGCAAGCTGAAATCGCCGATGGACTGGTGGTCGCTTCCGCCGGAATGGGGTGCGTCCGCCCACGCCAAGCATCTCAAGAACCTCTACGTCTATTTCTGGCGTTGGGCGACGTGGAAGGTCTTCGGCTCCGGCAACTACGCAGCGACCGGCCGTCCCGACCGCGACGAGGAAGGCATCATCTGCTTCATCACCGTGGCCGGCTTTCTGGGCGGGCCAGGATTCCAGAAGATGCGGGCCGATCTGAGGGGGAGCTGTTCCGACATCTGGGTCGTGGACTGTTCACCGGAAGGCCATCAGCCGGAGGTGGCGACGCGCATCTTCCAGGGGTGCAGCAGCCGGTCTGCATCGTGCTCGCGGCAAAGCCCTTGGACAAGAATCCCGACCAACCTGCGCACGTCCGTTTCATCGCGCTGCCCAAGGGCAAACGCGAGGAGAAATTCGCCGCGCTGGAGAAGCTATCGCTCCGGGGTGGCAACTGGTCGGACGCGCCATCGGCCTGGCGGGCGCCCTTCTTTCCGGAGGCAACAGGCGATTGGGCGACTTTTCCGGCGCTCAGGGACTTCTTCCTCTATGACGGCTCCGGCGTCATGCCGGGACGGACATGGATCATCGCGCCGGATTCGCAGTCGCTGCGGGACCGCTGGGACCGACTGGTGGCGGAGAAAGACCCGGCGCGGAAGGAGATGCTGTTTCACCCGCAACTGCGCGACGGCAAAGTTGCAAGCCGACACATCCGAAAACTTGTATCACAAGACTTGGGTCTAAGGCCGACTCGGATACTCCCATTGATCGACGATGACGGCCCAGCAGAGCCTGTTCTAAGATATCCGTTCCGCACACTCGACCGTCAGTGGATCGTCGCCGACGCGCGACTAATAAATGATGTGCGCCCCGTCCTTTGGAGTTCAAGCTCGCCATCGCAGGTTTATCTGACGGCGCCAGATGACCGATCTCCTACCAATGGCCCCTCCCTATCGTTTACGGAACTCGTTCCGGACCTTCACCACTACAACGGTCGGGGCGGCCGCGTTTATCCCCTCTGGTCCGACGCTGCCGCCACGCGGCCGAACATCGCTCCCGCGATGCTGGCGCTGCTGGCCGACACGCTGGGCGAGGTATCGCCCGAGGATGTGATAGCCTATATCGCCGGGGTGATGGCGCATCCGGCATTTACCAAACGGTTCCAGCCGGACCTCGTCCAGCCCGGCTTGCGCGTGCCGCTGACCGCCGACCCGGACCTGTTCGCCGAGGCGGTGGCGCTCGGCCGCGAGGTGATCTGGCTGCACACCTATGGCGAGCGCTTCGCCGACCCCGATGCCGGGCGGCCGCAGGCGCCGCCGCGCATGGCGGAGGGCGAGCGGCCGACGATCCCGGCGGAGGGCGCCATCCCCGGTGCGCCGGAGCCGTTGCCCGATACGATGGACTACGACCCGGCAAAGCGGCGATTGAAGGTTGGCGCCGGTTTCATCGACAATGTGCCGCCGGAGGTCTGGGCCTACGAGGTGTCGGGCAAGCAGGTGGTGTGGCACTGGTTCAGCTACCGCAAACGCGACCGCACGCGGCCGCAGATCGGCGACAAGCGGCCGCCCTCGCCGCTCGACCGCATCCAGCCGGCCCACTGGCTCGCCGAATACACCACGGACCTGATCGATCTCCTGAACGTGCTCGGGCGGCTGGTGGCGCTTGAACCGCGCCAGGCCGACCTGATGGAGCGCATCCTGGCGGGCAAGAAGATAGATGCCAGGGCGTCTCGTCCCGAGTCTTGATTGCGGGGAAAAGCCGGTTGGGCGGGTCGCGCTGGCCGGCGCTCCGTGCAAAGAATTGCCGACGCGAATCGATGACCAGACCATGACCCGTGCGCAACTCGACCTCTTCGGCGGCGACCAGCCCGAGCTCTTCACCGAGGAGGCCGCCCCGATCGTCTATCGCGCCGACCCGGACCGCATCCGGCGGCGCATCGCAAACCTGCTTACGGAAGCCCGCGCGGCGCAGCGCATGCCTTGGAACGCGGAAGAGCTGGACAACCGCCTCTATCTCCTGAAGCAGATGGGGCGCTTCCTGCCCGAGGAGGAGGCGGCACAGCTCGCCTTCGAATTCGAGCAAGAGGTGGAGCGCCTGAAAGCGGCGTGAACCCCAACATATAGTTCGAGCATCTGGATGGTGACCAAATCTAGACTCGCGGACTGATTTCGTTCACTCTTTGTCCCAAGGCGCGATTCGTGCCGAGACGAAAGGAGACGGACAATGTCTGGTAAAAATCAGTACGTGGTGCGTAACGGCGACGGCTGGGGCGTTCGCGGCGAGGGAAACGGCAGGCTGACCAAGTCGTTCGACACTCAACGCGAAGCGATCCAGCATGGGCGGGATATCGCGATGAACCAGAAGGCAGAACTTCGCATCCAGGGAACGGACGCCAGGTTCCGCGAAGCCTGGAGCTATGGAAACGATCCGCATCCGCCGAAGGGTTAAGATCGTCATTACGGAGAAGCCGGCGGGACAGCGCCCCATCTGTCCTGCCGGAAGATGGGTGAGCCTGCGTCTCGCTCGTCTTCCGGGACCCCCATTTAGGGGGAGATCGCCAATCGCGCCGGGGGACAGCTTGCCTTCTTCAAACGGAAGATGTGGCTGGTGCAGTCCCCGGGAACGGGCAGGGCGGTCGCATAGGGAACTACCTCCGCCCTCACGCGAAAACATCCGCCACATATCTCCCGTGGTCGCGCTCGATCGCGTCGGCCCAGGTGTCGGCGTCTTCTGCCGAGGCGCCGGTGGCGTCGCGGTAGATCTTGACCAGGGTTTCGCGCACGGCGGGCGCCATGTGCCTGCCGTCGCCGCAGACGAAGACTGTGCCGCCCTGGCGGAAGAGGTCGGCGATCAGGGCGCGGTCGGACCAGACGCGGTGCTGGACGAAGCGGATGTCGCCCTCCGGCGCATCGGAGAAGGCGGGCAGGACGGTGACGACGCCGTCGCGCTGCCAGGCCGCGAGCTCGTCGCGGTAGAGGTAGTCGACGTCGGGATGGTTTGTGCCGAAGAACAGGAGCGCCGGCCCGACCTCCTGGCCGGCGGTCTTCTGCGCGGCGCGCTCCTGCAGGAAGCCGCGGAAGGGGGCGAGGCCGGAGCCGGCGCAGATCATCACCAGCGGCGTCTTCGGGTCGGCCGGCGGATGGAAGCGCGCATTGGAGGGGCGCACGGCGATGGAGACGCGGTCGCCGGGTTCGAGCCCGGCGAGATAGGAGGAGGCGACGCCCTGGTAGCGGCCGACGCCTGACATCGCCGGCGCGTCGACCACGGCGATGGTGAGCGTGGCGTTGGCCGGGTTCCACAGCGGCGAGGACGAGATGGAATATTGCCGCGCCTTCATCGGCGGCAGCATGTCGAGGAAGCGGGCGAAATCGATCGGGCAGGACTGGAAGCGGTCGAGCAGGTCGATGACGCTGAAGCGGCGGCCGAGCACCTCGTTCTCGTAGCCGTCGGCGGCGAGCGCCTCCAGCTCCTTCTTCTCCGGCGGGCAGCGGGTGGCCGCGGCGAGCGCCGCCACCTGGGCGCGGGTGGCCGGCTGGGCGAGCTCGACATAGTTGGCGAGCAGCTCGCCGCAGCTGACCGGATGGCCGACGGGCAGGCCGGTGGAGCCGGTGGCGCGGTCGATGACCACCAGAGTGTCGGAGGAAAGGCCGAAGCGGCGCAGCACGCGATCGACCAGCGCGTCCGGATTGCGGGCGAGCACCGCGAGATAGTCGCCGGCGCGATAGGTCATGCCCTCGGGCAGGGCGAACTCGATGTGGCGCTTGGAGCGGGCGCCGGCAGCTGCCATGTCGACCAGCTCGCGGTTCTCGACCACGACGCCCTGCTTGAGGTCGCCGAGCCTCAATGTGCTTTCGCGGCCGGCCTTGACGAAATCGAGATGGAGTCCCGCCGGCGCTTCGGGCGCGGCGGCCTGCCGGCCGAAGGCGGCGGAAAGCGCCGGCCAGAACGCGGCATACCATTCGTCGAAGGCGCCGAAGAAGTCGCCGCCGGAATCGGCCTCGCCGCGTGGGGCGATGCGCCAGCCGCCGGCCTTTTCCAGTGCCGCGTCGACGCGCTTGGGGATCGCCTGGAAGGTGCGCGCCCACTGGCGGTTGCCGCAGCCGAACACGGCGAAGGGCAGGTCTTCGAGGGAGCCGGACGCGAGCGCCTCGACATCGGCGACGAAACGGCGGGCATTGTCCGGCGGCTGGCCTTCGTAGGAGGCGGTGACGACGACGACCGCGCCCTCCTTCGGCAGGCGGCCGGCGTAGTCGTCCATCGGCGCCACCGTGGGTGCGAAGCCGTAGGACGGCGCGTCGGCAGCGACGCGGTTGGCGAAGGCTTCCGAGGAGCCGGTGTTGGAGCCGTAGAGGACAAGCAGCGCGGTGGCGGCCTCGCCCTCGCGCAGCGGCGCGGGCGCGGCGGGCACCAGCGTCTTCTGCGGCGCGGCGAGCGAGGGCGCGCGCACCAGCGCCTGGGCAGAGCGGCGCGAGCGGGCGCGGATGCGCAGGCCTTCCGGCTTGATGGTCAGCGTCTCGTGGATCTTCAGCTGGTAGGACGGGTCGTCGAAGGCGATGTCGAAGCGCTGCAGCATCATGGCGAGCACGAGCTGCGCCTCCTGCATGGCGAAGGGCCGGCCGATGCAGGCGCGTGCGCCGTTGCCGAACGGCTTCCAGGCATTGGGCGGCAGCTTTTCGGCGTTTTCCGGGGCGAAGCGCTCGGGGATGAAGGCTTCGGCATCGTCGCCCCAGACGGCGGGGTCGCGGTGGAGCATCGGCTCCAGGATCATGACGCTGTCGTCGGGCGTGAGCGGATACTTGCCGGCGAGCAGCGTGGCCTCGTGCGGCTTGACAGCGAAGACGGACGCCGTCGGCCAGATGCGCAGGCTCTCCATCAGGACCTGCTCGATGTAGCGCAGCTGGGCCAGGTGCTCGACGCGGGGCATCTCGTCGCCCAGCACCTCGTCGACCACCGCGCGGGCCTTGGCCAGGACTTCAGGGTTCTTCAGCAGAAGGTAGGTGGCGAAGGAGAGCAGGCCGCTGGTGGTCTCGTGGCCGGCGATCAGGAAAGTGATCATCTGATAGCCGATGTTCTCGTCGTCGAGCTTCTCGCCGGTGACGGGGTCGACGCCGTTGAGCATGATGTTGAGCAAGTCGTGCTTGTCGGCGCCGTTTGGATCGCGGCGGCGCTCGGCGATCAGCTCCTGCGCGACCGAGCGCATGAGGGCCGCGTCGCTGTCGAAGCGGCGGGCGGTGGACAGCATCAGGCTGGTCATCAGCTTCGGCCGGCGGGCGCGCTGGCCGGATTCCGACAGGGCGCCGACCATGGCGCCGACGAAGGGGTGCATCTCGTCGCGGTAGAAGCTGTTGAAGCGGTAGTCGAAAGCGCAGAGCGCAATCGTATCGAGGGTGAGCCGCGTCATGTTGTCGGCGACGTCGATCGAGGCGGCGGGACCGAAGCGCTCCCAGCGGACGAACATCTGGTCGGCGATGTCGAGCATGCGGTCGAACATGGACCGCACGCCGATCGGCCCGAAGGCGGGCATCAGAAGCCGGTGGGCCTTCGCCCAGTTGGGCTCGCTGTTGTAAGCGGTGAACAGGCCGTCGCCGGCGAAGGCGCGGATTTCCTTGAGCGGCGGGTGGACGCGCTTGTTGAAGCGGCTCTCGTCGCAGAGCTCGTTGACCAGCTCCTGGGAGCTGGTGACGTAGAAGGTGCGGTCGAGGATGCGCATGCGGAAGAACGGGCCGTATGTGCGGGCGAGCCGCATCAGGCTCTGCACAGGCGCGTCGGTGTCGAGCTCGGGCAGGTTGCCGATGAAGGGCCGCAGCGGCGGCTGGGGAATCCGGGGAGTCATTGTGTCTTGGGCCATGGTTGTGCACCTTCGGACAGAGGCAGGCGCTTGACCGGACAAGCGCAGCAGACTAAATTACAAACGTAAAATAGATGCGAAAGGCGGGCTTGTAAAGTGGCGATCGTGCAGTCGGCGAGACCGAAGGCGGAGGACCCCCGCTTCCAGCGCAGCCTGAAGGCGCTGCTGGACGCGGTGTCGGAACTGCTCGACCGCGAGCCGCTGCAGGACCTGTCGATCACGCGGATCGTCGAGGCGGCCGGGGTAACGCGGCCGACCTTCTACCAGCACTTCGCCGACCTGCCGGATGCGGCGCGACGGGCGGGGCTGGCGCGGCTGGCCGATGCGTTTCCGATCCCGCAGCCTGCGGCGGCGCGAGCCGGGATGGCGACGGAGGAGATGCGGGGGCAGATCGAGCGGCACACGCTGCCGGTGCTCGCGCACCTGCGCGCGCACCGCGACTTCTACGTGCGGGTGCTGGAGGGCGGCGGCAACGTGGCGTTCTTCGAGGAGATCGTCGCCTTCGTGGCGCAGCGCATGCTGCCGGAGGCGTTCGAGGTCGCGGCGCGCAAGGGGCTGGCGGCCAGGGACGATCTGATGGCGGTGCAAGCCGGCGGCATCATGTGGCTGGTGATCCGCTGGCTGCGCGGCGAGATCGACGGCGACCCCGAGGCGATGACGCGGCGCATCTCGGGCATCGCCACGACGATGATCAAGAGCAGCGGCTGAGGCGACCCTCAGAGCTGCACCACCGGTGCGGCGGGGCGAGCGAGAAGCCGGGTTCAGTGCATGTCGGCCAGGATCTTCAGACCCTCGCCTTGAATATGCTGAAGTTTGCTGCGAGCCTGGCTCCAGGCAGGAGGCGGATCGCGGCGCATGGCACAACTGGCGTTTGCACGGATGCTGCTCGCATTCGGAGTTTCGCTGATCCTCTGTCTGCCGGCCTTTCCGCGCGAGGCCGCCGCCCCGCAACGGCTTGCCCTTGTCGTCGGCGTCTCCAATTACAAAGACCTCAAGGACCTCGACAATCCGGTGCGCGACGCCCGCGCCGTCCGCAATCTCCTGAAACGGCTCGGATTCGACGTCACCTTCGTCCGCAATCCGACACACCGGCGGCTGGAACGGAAGATCGCGGCATTCGGTGCCGCTGCGAGCGAGTCAGCGTTCGTCGTCACCTACTTCGCCGGTCACGGGATGGCAGCGGTCCAAAACGATACCGTCACCAATGTCATGGTGCCGAAGGACGGGACGGTGTCCTGCGAGGACCGGGAAGCGCGGCGCGTCGTATCGATCGACCGGCTGATGCGGGCGACAGCCCATGTCGCCAACAGGGTCTTTATCTTCGATGCGTGCCGCGACAACCCATTTGCGAACTGCAACGCAGACGCCAAGCGCTCGACGGGCTATGGATTCCGCAGCATCGAGGCCACGGAGGCCGAAGGCAGCGCCGATGAAGCGCCTGCCGACCGGTCGGCCGAGCGGTATGCCGGAGAGACCGCCGACGCCCCCCAATCCAGGGCCTTGGTCGCCTTTTCGACCGATGCCGGCAAACTCGCCTCCGATGGCCCTGCGGGCGCGCATTCGCCTTTCGCGCGCGAAATCATCAACGCGACCGACGGCGATCTCCGCCTGCCCGTGCGCGAATTCCTCGACAGGATCAGCGACCGCGTGAACGGAGCCACCAAGGGTGACCAGCTGCCTTGGGTTCTCAGTCTTGGCGGCGAGCCGCAGCAGTGCCTGGACGGCAGCCAGTGCGCGCTGCGGGCAAGTCTCGACGCCGAGATTTCCCGGCGCACATCGTCCATGCTGGCGACGCGCGCCGAGGAGCTTCTGTCGCGACGATACCCTCGCAAGGCACTTGCCGTCGCGCTCGAAGGGGTGCCGGCTCAGTCGGACGGCCAGGACATTCGTGTCGAGCCGGCGTTGGAGACGGCATTGCGCAAGGCGGTGGCGGCCACACCGCGGTTCACCACAATCGATGACGTCAGCGAGCGTCCGCTCGCCATCACATCCGACAGAACGCGCATCGCCGCGCATGACGAGACGGGCCGCCTCTACGTGCTCGACCTTTCAGATCGCCGCCGCGTCGTGATGCGGAGCGCCGAACCCTATGTGCCGTGGGATGGCGAGCGGTGGGTCCGCTTCAGCGCCGACGGCCGGTTCGTGGTCCGCAGCTCCTCGTCCCACGGTGTCGATCTCTTCAACGCGGCCACAGGTGAGCTTCTCGCTCGGCCGATCGGCGCAGAGTCGGCGCGCGTGGAGATCAATGGCGATGGGTCCGCCATAGCCGGGCTGGCAACCGACCTCAAATCCGGAAGCGAGCGCCGGACGATGGTCTGGACCTTCGAGCCGGCCACCGGGCACCTTACCACACTTGCATTGCCCCAGCAGGCCATGCCGGAAGCTCTGGCCTTTCGTCCGGATGGGGGAGAGCTTGCTGTCGCGTCGGCGCACTGGAGCGCCGACAAGGGCATGCATCGATATACCGTGGATCTCTTCCCCGTCGGCTCGCCTCAGCCTCGCAAGACATTTACTGTGCTGGAGCCGCCGGATGATTCCGAAGGACCGAGTGGCGTGCGGGGACTGCGCTACCTCGATGCCGACCGATTGCTGACCTGGGATCATGCCGCGCGTCTGTGGAACCTGGAGAGCGGCTCGCTCACGCGGACGTTCACCGGCGAGGGAGGTGCGTCGCTGGGCTTCGGCGACGTGCAGATGGACGCGAAGGCAGAGCGGTTGGCCATAGGTGGGACGAATGGCGTACTGGCGCTGCGAAGCATCGCCGATGGCGCGCTGATCCGCCGCTTCACGGTCGGCGAGGCGATCTGGGATATCGCCTTCAACAGCGCAGGCGACCTTGTCGCCGCGAGGGACAATCTAGACAGAACCTTCGTCTGGGATCTGGCTGACCGCGGCGACACGCCTTTGCGCGTCCTCCGGGACGAGGGTACCTCCATCGGAGAGGCCACTTACCGGAAGGCCGGCGTTTTCTCCTTCGACAAGGCGGACGAGCATGTGCTGACCTGGGCGGGTGGCTTCGGCGCCCTCCAGATACGTCACGCAGAAGACGCGCGGATCTATCAGGCTGGCAGGAACGGGCGGACCGGGAACTTCGCCTTGGGCGGCAACTCCGCAGCCCTGCTGGTCGGCAACGACCTTGAGCTGCTCGGCCCCGGAATGGACACGCCGACCTGCCGCCTACCGGGCGCCGGCGTGGGCTTTCTCGACGGGTCCACCTCGTTCGTCGACGCGCAGGGCCGGACGGCGGTCACGCTTCAGCAGGGCACACCCGGCTGGACAGAGACCAGCGGCAGGATGGGGAAGGTCGACATCATCGATCTGGAAGCCTGCCGGGTGGAGGCTTCGCTTGCCAAGGGCGGCTATTCGATCAATTTTCCCGCCATCTCGCCGTCGGGCAAGTTCGTTGCCGCCTTCGCCTTCGCGCCGACGCAGACATCAAGCCTGGACGCTTTTCGTCTTCTTGTCTGGGATACCCGTTCACGCAAGCTGATCTCGGAATTCTGGGGCCATACATCGAGGATCCTCGGCATCGGGTTCAGTCCGGATGAGACCAAGCTGCTAACCACCGCCCAAGAGGGCAGGACGAAGCTGTGGGACATTGCGGCGCGGCGGGAAATCCTGAATGTTGCCGGGCGTGCCGGGTCACTCAACAATCGGGCCTTTTCGCCCGACGGCCGCTATTTCGCGACCACATACGAGAACCTCTCGATCTGGAATGCCGACACGGGCGCGCTTGAACGGGCGTTCGCCACGCTGCCTCCGGCGCAAAGTGCCGAGTTCAGTCCCGACGGCGAACTGATCGCGCTGGCGTCGCAACCGGTGATGGTCGTGGACGCCGCGACCGGAACGATAAAGTTCGAACTCGATGCCGGGCTTTTCCCAAAGACCGTCACCTTTTCTCCCGACGGTGCTCGCCTGCTGATCGTCGGTTACGACGGCACCATACGGATGCTGCCGTTTCCCGCAGGGATCCGCTCTGTCGCCGAACTGGCCTGCCGCCTGGGGCCGCAGCCGCTCTCGGAAACAGAGCGCGCACGTTTGAACCTCGGGCCGGCACGGGCGACCTCCGTCTGCGACCCGCCGAGTGCGCGCCGAGAATAATGCCCCCTACCCCGCCACCGGCGTCCAGACGATGTCGTCGATGTGGCGGGCGCCAGTTCCCAGCATTACGAGGCGGTCGAAGCCCAGAGCTACCCCGGAGGCGTCGGGCATGATGGCGAGGGCTGAGAGGAAATCCTCGTCGATCGGGTAGCGCTCGCCGTAGACGCGCTGCTTTTCGTCCATTTCGGCTTCGAAGCGGCGGCGTTGCTCGGCGGGGTCGGTGAGTTCGCCGAAGCCGTTGGCGAGCTCGACGCCGCAGCAGTAGAGCTCGAAGCGCTCGGCCACACGCGGGTCGTGCGCGGTGGGGCGGGCGAGGGCTGCCTCGGCGGTGGGGTATTCGCACAGCACGGTGGCGGCGCCGATGCCGAGATTGGGCTCGACCTTTTCGACCATGACGCGGGAGAACAGGTCGGCCCAGGTGTCGTCAGGCGCGGTGCGGATGCCGGCGGCGACGGCGGCGTGGAGGATGTCGCGGTCGGTGGAGCCGTCGGGGCGGATCGAGGCCATCAGGTCGATGCCGGCATGGCGGGCGAAGGCCTGGGCCACGGTGACGCGCTCGGGCTGCGCGAAGGGATCGGCCTCGCGGCCGCGGAAGGAGAAGGTCTTGGGTACCAGCGCAGGTCGCGGCGAGCGCGAGGAAGTTGGCGCAGTCGTCCATCAGCACGTCGTAGGGCTCGCCGACGCGATACCACTCGACCATGGTGAATTCCGGCGAGTGCAGCGCGCCGCGCTCGCGGTTGCGGAAGACTTTTCCGAAGGAGAAGATGCGGCGTTCGCCTGCCGCGAGCAGCTTCTTGCAGGAGAATTCCGGCGAGGTGTGGAGATGCAGCGGGGCGCGCTCGCCGCCGGTCGCGATCGCCTCGGTGGAGAAGGCGGACAGATGCGCCTCGTTGCCGGGCGAGACCTGCAGGATGGCGGTGTCGACCTCGACGAAATCGCGCGCCGCGAACCAGGCGCGGATCTCGGCGGCGATGCGGTTGCGGGCGAGAAGGCGGGGACGGCGATCAGCGTGAACGTGGGGCGTCCACCAAGGGGAGGAGGCAGTCATGGCAGCATCTCAGGCGCCGTCATCCTCGGGCCGGCCCTTCGGGCGTTCGATTGGCTTTGCAAGGTCCATCGGACCCTGCAATTCGCCCGATGGGCGAACCGCCATCTCACCCCGAAGATCTGCCAACGGCGGCGGTTTTCGTCACCGGTGCAATGGCTTTCTACGGCCGGGCCGCGGCGTAGATTCGCGAAGGGTAGTAGATCCTCGGGACAAGCCCGAGGATGACGGCGCGAGGGGGTAGGGTTCGGGTGCAGGCGCGAAAAATCCCGCTCCGGCTGGCATGCCGGCGAAAGATAGGTTAGAGCGCGGGAAAGCACGCGCGGGTGCGCGAGACAGGGATTCTGAGGATTCGTCATGGTGAAGGTGATTGCGAGTTCGCTCCGCAAGGGCAATGTCGTCGAGAAGGACGGCAAGCTGTATTCGATCCTCTTCGCCGAAAACATACACCCCGGCAAGGGCACGCCGGTGACGCAGCTGGACATGCGCCGCATCTCCGACGGCGTGAAGGTGTCGGAACGCTACCGCACCACCGAGCAGGTGGAACGCGCCCATGTCGAGGACCGGCCCTACAACTACCTCTACCAGGACGGCGAGGGCTTCCACTTCATGCAGATGGAGACCTACGAGCAGATTGCCGTGCATCCCGACGTGGTGGGCGACTATGCGCCCTATCTCCAGGAAGGCATGGAGGTGACGCTGTCGGTGCATGAAGGCTCGGCGGTGGCGATCGAACTGCCGCAGCGCGTGACGCTGGAAGTGGTGGAGACCGAGCCGGTGACCAAGGGCCAGACGGCGTCGTCGTCCTACAAGCCGGCCGTGCTGTCGAACGGCGTGCGCTCTGCCGTGCCGCCGCACATCCAGGTGGGCACCCGCATCGTGGTGATGACCGCCGACGGCTCCTATGTCGAGCGCGCCAAGGACTGAGAGACTGCTTGGAAATTCTACTCTGGCGGCCATCTGATGGCGTTTTCTCCGCTTCCGGTGCTCACGGACCCAAATGTCCGCTGCGCTCGTCGCTGAAGCGACCCCGAAACCACCACCATATGACTCGCCAGAGCGAATTTCGAAGCAGTCTCTGATTACCAGCGCAGGACGAGACGGCCGGCCAGTGCGCCGGCGAGCGTGAGCATGCCGATCGCGATCGTGTACCAGACGGCGACGAAGAGCGGCGAGTCGTCGATGCAGTGCGCGGCGTAGAACGTCGCCGCGAGACCTCCCGCCGCCAGCCCGCAGAACGCCCCGGCAAGCGTCGGCCGCGTCGGCGCTCCATTGCGCAAGGCCGCGAGCAGCACGGCCAGAGGCAGGGCGCCGATCAGCGGAATGAAGGTGAGGCAGACGGTCGAGTTGGTGCCGATCAGCCGCGCCATCCGCGCGCCTTCGGGCACGGCGAACAGTTCGGCTGTCACGCCCGCGGCGAGCAGCACCGGCGCGGCGAGCAGGAGCGCGGCGGCGGGCGCGAGCGGGGTTCCCGGCCGGGCGGCGGCGCGCCAGGCAAGGGCCGCCGCGCCGGCAAGCGCCAACGTCACAACGAACTTGAACGGGAAGCGCAGCGTCGCGGCGGCTTCGGCGATGTCCGGACGCGGGCCAAGCAGGACGAACCAGACGATGGCGGCGAGGCCGGTCGCAAGCGCGAAGCCAAAGGCCAACCGCCGGCTGAGCCGAGCACCGCCGGCGGCGGCATCCCGCGACAGGGCGCGAATGAGGTCCTGCGTGTCCATCTAGCGTCGACCTCTGGCGATGGCGGCGAGCCCGCGATGCAACGCGACGCGCACGGCCGTCTCGTTCATGCCGAACGCCGCGGCGGCCTCGCCGACCGACAGGCCCTCGACGCTGACCGCCGAAACGACCCGGCGCTGGCCGGGCGGCAACTGCTCAAGCGCCCGCTCGACTTCGCGCGGGCTGGCTGCGTTCTCGACCGGTTCGGCCAGCGTCTCGGCGTAGTCGGCGATGTCGACCTCGACCCGCCGGCCTCGGCGCCGCAAGCTGTCGACCAGCTTGTAGCGGGCGATGGCGAATACCCACGGGCGGACCGGCGCGTCGGGGCGCCAGGTGTGGCGCTTGAGATGGATGGCCAGCAGCGTTTCCTGCACGATGTCCTCGACTTCGACGCCGCTCCCGGCATTGCGTCTCGTGACGCCGCGCACCAGCGCGGCCACGCGCGCCAAGAATGCGGCATAGGCCTGCTCGTCGCCTGAAAGCGCTGCCCGCAGCATGCGGGCGAGTTCCGCTTCGTCGGCTTCGGTCAAGACCTTCTCATCCCATCTTCGTCGGGCGGCGGCATTTGTTACACGGGCCGCGGAGGAAATGTCACGGGGCTTCTCACGCAAGCATCACGAAAGCGTGCTCGCGGGCAGTGTAACGCGGCGGCCCGTGGCGGCGAAGTCACCGTCATGGAGCGCATGTCGCGTTCCATCCAAGACTTCCAGAGGAGTAGACTATGAACCGCCAGACAATCGCTCTCGCCCTTGCCGGCTCGCTCGCCAGCGCCTTCGCCACCGCCGCCCATGCGGCGCCCCTGCCCGCCGAGAAGATGGTGGGCATGGAGAAGTGCTACGGCATCGCGCTGAAGGGCCAGAACGACTGCGCTGCGGGCGCAGGCACCACCTGCGCCGGCACGTCGACCATGGACTACCAGGGCAACGCCTGGAAGGCTGTGCCCGCCGGCACCTGCGTGTCGATGAACGTCGATGGCCATATGGGCTCGCTGGAGCCGAAGGCGGGCTGACGCCTCGGGCGGGACCGGCAGGCAAGACTGCGCAGGTCCCGCCCAAGCCCTCATGGGCGACTGCCTGATTCGAACCGTCGAAGAGAAGCGAGATCCGTAATGCCGTATGAGCCCCTGCACGCGTCCAAGCTGCCGCCCCGCGCCGGCGTCGGCTTCAAGTCCGAGCACTATGCGGACATCATGGAAACCGCGCCAGACATCGGCTTCCTCGAAGTCCATGCCGAGAACTATATGGGCGAGGGCGGCATGCCGCATCGCATGCTGGCGGAACTCTCCGCGCGCTACGCGCTCTCGCTCCACGGCGTCGGCCTGTCAATCGGCGCGGCGCGGCCGCTGGACAAGGCGCACCTGGCGCGGCTGCGCCGGCTGATCGACCGCTACAGGCCGCAGTCCTTTTCGGAGCATCTCGCCTGGTCGACTCACGATACCGGCTTCCTCAACGACCTCCTGCCGCTGCCCTATACGCCGGAGACGCTGGCACGCGTCGCCGACCATGTCGACGAAGTGCAGCAGGCGACCGGCCGGCAATTGCTGCTGGAGAACCCGTCGACCTATGTCCTGTTCGAGGAGAGCCGCATCGACGAGATCGACTTCCTCGACGCCGTCGCCGAACGCACCGGCTGCGGCCTGGTGCTCGACGTCAACAATGTGATGGTCTCGGCGGTCAACCACGGGCTCGACCCCCTCGCCTATGTCGACCGCTTCCCGGTCGAGCGCGTCGGCGAGATCCACCTCGCCGGCTATGACGAGACGGTCGACGGTGCTGGCGAGCGGCTTCTGATCGACGCACACGGCTCGCGCGTGAGGGAGGATGTCTTTGCGCTTTACCGCCACGCGATCCGTTGCTGCGGTCCGGTGGCAACGTTGATCGAATGGGACAACGACGTGCCGGGCTTCGACGTGCTCTACGACGAGGCGCGGCGCGCCGACACCGTGCTGGCAGAGGCGGCGAAGCTGCGAGGTTTTGCGACACTGCCGAGGAGGGCGTCGGCATGAGCCATGCGGCTACCGAGGCAGCCTTCGCGGCGGCGATTCTGGACCCGGCCCTGCCGCCACCGGCGGGCCTGACCACCGCGCGGGGCGTGCCGGACGAAAAGCGCTTCGCCGTCTACAGGAACAATGTCGCCGTCGGCCTGCGCAAGGCGCTGGCGACACGCTTCCGCGTCGTCGAGCGGCTGGTTGGCGAGGAGTTCTTCGCGCTGATGGCGCGCGCCTACATTGCCGGTACGAGGCCCGCTTTGCCGCTGCTCTTCGCCTATGGCGACGACTTGCCCAATTTCATCGAAGGCTTCGCGCCGGTGGCGTCGGTGCCCTACCTGGCCGATGTCGCGCGGTTGGAAGCTGCCGTGACGCGCGCCTACCACGCCGAAGACGCCGCGCCGCTCGGCATCGCGCGATTGGCGGCATTGCCGGGGAAGACGCTGGGCGACGTGCGGCTTGCGCCGCATCCGGCCGCGACACTGGTGCGCTCGCGTTTTGCCGTGGGCACAATATGGCAGGCGCACCAGGCGGACGTCGTGGCGCCGGTCTCGGCGGCGGGCGGCGAGACGGTGCTGATCGTCCGGCCGAGCTTTGAGGTCGGCGTCCATATCCTGCCGGACCGCGACGCGATCTTTGCCGCCGCCCTGCTTGACGGCGTGGCGTTGGGTGCAGCGGCCTCGCAGGCGCTCGCCGCCGACGATGGTTTCGATTTCGGCGCCGCACTGCTCGGATTGGCGGGCCTCGGCGCATTTGCAGGCACGGTTTCGAACGACAAGGGAGACGAGGATGACGGACATGGTTGAAGCGCCATCCGACGGCGGATGGAAACTGCTGGCGCCCCTGCGGCGCGTGGAAGGCTGGATCGCGTCGGTGCCGGCGGCGTTGCCCCTCTTGGCGCTGCGTCTAGCGCTGGCGGTTCCCTTCTACAAATCGGGGCTGACCAAGTGGGACGGGTTCCTGCAACTGTCTGGCGGCGCGCAATACCTGTTTGGGCAGGAGTTCAAGCTGCATCTCTTTGGTGCGCAGTATCCCTATCCGTTCCCGATGGCCGCAGCCTATGGCGCGGGAATCGCCGAGATCGTGCTGCCGGTGCTCCTGGTGCTCGGCTTGGGCACACGCTTTGCGGCGCTTGCCTTGCTTGCCATGACGGCGGTGATCCAGATCACCGTGCCGGAAGGCTGGGCGAACTTCCATCTGCCTTGGGCGGCGATGGCGCTGTCGCTCGTCGTGTTCGGTGGCGGCGCGCTGTCGCTCGATCGCCTCATCGGCCTTGGTCGCGAGAAGATGTGAGCGCGCCATAGACGGCGCGGAAGGCGATATCGTCCATCTGCACATCGCCTGTCCGCGCTCTCTGGGAAGCCTGATCGTGCCGATCTCGACCGGGCGGCTTCTCAATGGAAGTCCAGGTATTTTCCCGATCCGCGCAAAGGTCGTTCCCGTAGCCGGCGGCTAGCGTGCGAGGAATGGCGGATTATCGTGGCTGCATCGCTCGGAGGGAGAACGGGATGAGCCTGATCGTTGCGGAAAGCGGGAAGCAGATGCCGGTGGGCGGCGCGGCGCAGGTGGCGTCGGCCTGCGGGCGGGATTGTTCGACCTGCCCGAAGAAGCTGAGCTGCCCCTTCTCGCCCTTCGTCTCCAGCAAAGGCAATGGCGGCCGCGCGTGAGAGCGCGACCGCCCGGATCGACTGCGGGTTGCTCAGGCGGCGAGCCAGGCTTCGGTGAAGTCCTGCTCGTAGGCCTGGTGCATCTGGTAGCCGTTGAGCTTCGGGCTCATGTGGCAGAACAGCTTGCGCCAGTAGGGCTGGACGATGATGCCGGAGTCCTGCAGGCGGGTCTCAAGTTCCTGCATCAGCGGCCGGCGCGTGTCGGCGTCGGCGATCGCATTGGCCTTCTCGATCAGCGCGTCGAACTCGGGATCGGAGAAGCCGGTCTCGTTCCAGGCGGTGCCGGTCTTGTAGGCGAGCGCATAGGTCTGGATGCCGAGGGGGCGCGCGTTCCAGTTGGTGGTCGCCAGCGGATATTTCGTCCAGTCGTTCCAGAACGAGCTTTCCGGAATGACGGTGCGCTTCACCTTGAAGCCGGCGTCGCGCATCTGCTGGGCGGCGGCGTCGGAACTTTCCTTGCGGTAGTCGGCCTCGACCGAGATGATCTCGAACTCATGGTCGAGCTGCCCCGCTTCCGTGAGCAGCGCCTTGGCCCTTTCCACGTCGCGCTTGATCGGCGGCAGTTCGGCATATTCGGGATGCATCGGCCCGACATGGTGGTTCTGCGCCACCTCGCCCTGACCGTCGATGCCGAGCTTCATGACCGCCTCGTTGTCGATGGCCAGCTGGATGGCGTTGCGCACGCGCTTGTCGTCATAGGGCTTGGCGTTGACGTTGGTGCGCAGCACGATGGTGGCGGCGGTGACGATTTCCGACTTCTTCATGCCCATGCCGTCGAGCGCGCCGACATCGTAGGACTGGGTCTGGGCGGTGAGGTCGATCTCGCCGGATTCCATCGCGGCCAGCGTCGGCGCGGTCTCGGTGCCGTAGTCGATCCAGTCGATGCCGTCGAGATGGACGTTGCCGCCCCACCACGAGCCGTCCGGACGCTTGCGGGCGGAAGCGCGCACGCCGATTTCATGCGCTGTCAGCTCGAACGGGCCGGTGCCGATGGGTGCCTGCGACAGGGTGGCAGTCGCCGGATTGAAGCCGCGGTGGACGATGAGCGCGGGATAGTCGGTCATCGCCGCGATGATCGAGATATCCGGCTTGGAAAGCTTGAGCACGACGGTGTGCGCATCGCGCATTTCGATCGCGCCGGCGCGGGCCTTCTTGGTGTCGGGATCGATGAGCGAGCCCATGCGGCCGGCCATGGAATTGCCGGCGACCTCCTTCTCGCACCAGCGCGAGATGTTGAAGACGACATCCTCGGCGGTGAAGTCGTCGCCGTTCGACCACTTCACGCCCTTCCGGGCGTGCAGGACATATTCCGTGGCATTCTCGTTGACCTCCCAGCTTTCGAGCAGCATCGGCCTGAAGGTAAAGTCGGGCTTCCAGCGCACCAGCGGCTCGATGAACTGCATGGCGAGGTTGCCCATCTGCGAGGTCTTGAACAGGCGTGGGTCTTCCAGCGCCATCACCTGCATGGAGACGCGGACGATGCCGCCCTTGCGAGGCTCTTCCGCGGAGGCTGGCGCTGGCGCGGACAGGCCGAGGAGGCCGTAGGCCGCGGCGGTCGAGGCGCCGAGCGCGCTGGCGGTGGCGAGGAATTCGCGCCGGTTCATGCGCCCTTCGCGGGCGTCGCGGGCATAGATCGCGATGGCGGGGTGAAGCTTACGTGTCATTCAGTATCTCCCTCTGTTGATTTTCCGATTGAACCCGTCCGACAGTGGCGCGCGCGGCCGCGCCGGCTGGCGGAATTCCCCTGGAGGTCCCGGTGAACCTGTTGATCGCGATGAAGGTGTCGACCGGGTCTGCACCCTCGGCAGCCTGTCGGCGGCGGCGCGCGACCTCGGCATGTCGACGACGGCGGTGAGCCGGCAATTGAAGGAGCTGGAAGACGACCTGGGTGTGCGGCTCTTGAACCGCACGACGCGGCGAATGAGCCCGACCGAGGCCGGGCGCGACTATGCCGAGCGGGTGAAGGCGCTGCTGGGCGAGGTGGAGGAATTGCAGGACCAGACGCGGCGGCTCGACCGCGGCACGCGCGGGCTCTTGCGCATCTCCTGCTCCAACGTGCTCGCCTATACGCGCATCACGCGGCTGATCCCCCGCTTCCTGGAGGAGAACCCGCTTGTTTCGGTCGAGTTCAACCTGACCTCGCGCCATGTCGTGGGCATCGTCGAGGAAGGTTATGACGTGGCGATCCGCTTCGAGGCGCAGAACGATTCCGAGATCGTGTCGCGGCAGCTCGGCACGGTGCGCAATTTCGTCTGCGCGACGCCGGCCTATCTCGACCGGCACGGCAGGCCGCGGCATCCCGACGAGCTGGCCAGCCATTCCTGCGTGCTGTCGAACTTCGCCAAGCGGCTGGGCGCATGGCCGTTCATGGGGCCGGAGGGGCGCATGTCGACGCCGGTGAAGGGACGCGTGTCGACCAACAGCGTGGAGGCCGCCTACCAGATGACGATGGCCGGCTTCGGCATCGGCAACCTGCCGAGCCTGCTGGTCCGGCCCGCAATAGAGGACGGCCGGCTCGAAACCCTCCTGGAGGAGTTCAAGCCGGCGTCGAGCCCGATCTATGCGCTCTATCCGCACCGGACCTATGTGGCCATGAAGGTGCGGGTCTTCGTCGAATTCCTCATGCGAGAGCTCTCCCCCGATCTCGATTGATTGAACCTTCTACCTTCCCGGCGCAGCCTCTCATCCGGCGGCTTCGCGGCCACCTTCTCCCCGCAGGGAGAAGGGGTAGCGCCGGCTCTGCGGCTCTCCTCGGCGGCTATCCCGCCGCCTTGAGTTTCTCTCCGGCCTGCTTGGCCTCGTCGGTCCATTTCTCCTCGACGTAGAAGGGACCGGGGTTTTCCCGCAGCTTCTCGTATTTGCAGATCTCCGGCTCGGCGCCGAGCGGGATGGAACGGCCGTCGCGGAAGGCCCATTCGCCGCGCTCGGGCGAATCCTCGGCACGGACGTAGTTGTCGATCAAAAGGATGCGGGGCTCGGTCGAGACGTTGGGGCCGGAGCCGTGGATGGTGTAGAGCGTCCAGATCGCCAGGTCGCCCGGCTCCATCTCCAGCTGGACCACCTCCGACGGGTCGATGCCCACGGCCTTCAGCTCCGAACCCTGCTCAGTCGAGCCAACCATGATGCCGCCGCCATCCTCGGCGAGGCCGAGATAGCCGCGCTTGTGGTGGCCGGGCACGACCTTGAGCGCGCCGTTGGAGGCGTCCTGCCGGTTGAGGGCGAGGCCGAGGTTGAGCGAGTAGCGGTCGAGATTGGCGAAGAGCTCCGGACGGCTGCGGAAGCGCACGTCCTGGTGCATGCGGTAGTAGGTGTATTTGCCGCCGGGCGCCTTCCAATGGAGCTGGTTGGCGATCTGCTTGATGTCGGGGCCGAGGAGGGGCGCGAGCGCCTCGAAGATCTTCTGGCTGCGGCGATACTGCTCGAACACCGGATTGATCCACGAGAACCAGTGCGCCTGCGGCACCGCGCGGTGATTGTTGCCCGGATCGTTGATGACCTCGAAATAGAGATTCTTGTCGCGGTAGGTCGCGTGGTGCTTGAGGCCTTCGGCATAGACCTTCTCGCTCTCGCGCCGCAGCTCGGCGACCTCGTCCCTGTTGAGAAAGCCGCGGATGACGGCGTAGCCGTTCTCGCGGAGTTCGACGACATGCTGGGTATTCATGCTGCTTCCTCACCGCTTCTCCGGCTGCGGCATCTGCGCCGGAGCCGTTCTGTGTCGAAGGGGAGGATAGCCGCGGCTTGCGCGGCGGGTAGGCGCGGAATCGGGCAACGACTTTCCCGGGAATCGGGAAAATAGGGGTTCGAGCAGCGCCCCCTACACCACGCTTCGCGTGGTCCCCTTCCCCCGTAAACGGGGGAAGATCCGCAGCGGCGACGCAGCTCCTCCCCTGCGAAGCGGGGGAGGGGGACCGCCGTAGTCGGTGGACGGGGCGTTCCGGATGCTGCGCCAAAACAAACGGGGCGCCCGGAAGGACGCCCCCGCTCGATGGTTGGCCTCAGGCCAAAGGTTTTTACTTCTTCGGCAGCGCGTAGGCGATGACGTAGTCGCCGACGTCGGGCGACAGGCGGGCGCCGCCGGCGGAGATGACTACGTACTGGCGGCCGTCCGCGCCGACATAGGACATCGGCGTGGCCTGGGCGCCGACCGGCAGGCGGCCCTTCCAGAGCTCCTCGCCGGTGGTCGTGTCGATGGCGCGCAGGTAGTAATCCTGCGTGCCGGCGTAGAAGGTGACGCCGCCGGCCGTCGTGATCGGGCCGCCGAGCGAGGGCATGCCGATCGGGATCTGCAGGCCGGTCTTGATCAGGCCGCCGGTGAGCGGGTTGGTCGGGCCGGTGTCCTGCAGCGTGCCGGCCGGGATCTGCCAGACGAGCTGGCGCGAGCCGAGGTCGATGGCGCTGATCGTGCCGTAGGGCGGCTGGTGGCAAGGCACGTTGAGCGGCGAGAAGAAGCCGGCCTTGATGACGCCATAGGGCGTGCCGAGCTGCTTCGACAGGCCGTCATGCGCTGCCGACGGGCCATAGGTGTCGACGTTCTCGCGCGGGATAAGCTGCACGAACTGCGGCATGCGGATGTCGTTGACGATGAGCAGGCCGCGGCCTTCGTCGACCGAGGCCGAACCCCAGTTCATGCCGCCGTAGTAGCCCGGATAGATCAGGCTGCGGTCGAGCCGCGGCGGGGTGAACTCGCCGTCGTAGCGCATCTTCTTGAATTCGATGCGGCAGTAGAGCTGGTCGTAGGGCGTGGCGCCCCACATGCGGGCCTCGGTGAACGGCTCGGTGCCGATCGCCGGCATGCCGACCGAGTAAGGCTGGGTCGGCGCAGTGTAGTCGCCTTCCTCGGTGCCCTGCGGCACCGGCTTTTCCTGCACTTCGGCGATCGGCGTGCCGTCGCGGCGGTCGAGCATGAAGATCTGGCCGCGCTTGGTGACCTGGATCAGCGCCGGAACCGTGCCGCCCTTGCCGTCAGGCACGTCGTAGAGCGATGGCTGGGCGGGGACGTCGTAGTCCCAGATGTCGTGGTGCGCGGTCTGGAACTTCCAGCGTTCCTTGCCGGTGGCGATGTCGAGGGCAACGACGGAGGCGGAGTATTCTTCCGCCGCCTTGGTGCGGTGGCCGCCCCAGAAGTCGGGGGTGGCGTTGCCGGTGGGCAGGTAGACGAGGCCGAGCGCGTCGTCATAGGCAGGCGTCGACCAGACGTTCGGCGTGCCGCGGGTGTAGCTCTCGCCGGGAGGCGGCAGCTTGGTGATGGCCGGATTGCCGAGGTCCCAGGCCCAGACCAGCTCGCCGGTGCGGGCATTGAAGGCGCGGACGGCGCCCGAAGGCTCGCCGACCTCGACGCTGTCCCACACCCAGCCGCCGACCATGACGAGGTCGCGCATGACGGTGGGGGCGGAGGTCTGGAAGTAGAAGCCGTCCTTGACCTCGCCCATGCCCTGCTTGAGGTCGACGACGCCGTTCACGCCGAAATCGGCGCAGGGCTCTCCGGTCTCAGCGTCGATTTCGATAAGGCGGGCGTCGATCGTGGTCATGACGATGCGCTTCGGGCAGACGGCGGCGACCGGGGCTGCCTGCGCGGGCGCGGCGGGCGCCTGGGCGCTGTCGGTCGAGCCGAGCGGCATCGTGGCCATCGGCACGGACGCAGCCGCACCAGTTGCAGCCTGAGCGGGCGCGGCGGAAGCGTCATAATAGGAGACGCCGCGGCAGCGCTGCCAGAGCGGCGACTTTGCCTGCGGATCATAGGTCCACTTCTTCTCGCCGGTCGTCGCGTCGAGCGCGTTGATGATGTTGGTCGAGGAGCAGGTGTAGAGCGTGTTGCCGACGAGCAGCGGCGTGTTCTGGTCCTGCGCGCCCTTGGCCGGCGGAGTGCCGGTGCGGAACGTCCAGGCGACCTCAAGGTCCTTGACGTTGTCCGGCGTGATCTCGCCGAACGGTGCATAGCGCGTGCCGGCCGGCGTGCGGCCGTAGGCGGCCCAGTCGTTGCCGGAGGCCGTGGTGACGGCCGACGGCGCGACACCGGCGGCGGCCTGGAAGTTGGTCCGGGTCACGCCGTGCGGCTGGAAGGCATAGAAGCCGGTGGCGGCGAGGCCGAGCACCAGCACGGCGGCGGCCGCGAAAGGAAGGGCCTTGGGGCGCGGCGCGGCGGACGGGAAGAGCGGCGCGATCAGCGCGGCAATAAGGGCGAGCACCGCGGGCGCGACGAGGCGCGGAACCAGCGGCCAGAAGTCGAGGCCGGATTCCCACAGCGCCCAAGCGACGGTGGCGAGGAAGACGAGGGCATAGAGCCAGATGCCGGCGAAGCGGCGGACGGCGATGAGGATGCCGGACAGCGCGACGCCGAGGCCGGCGAGCAGATAGTACCAGGAGCCGCCGAGCGAGATGAGCTGGACACCGCCCCAGACGAGCGGCAGCGCGGCGAGCACGAACAGGATGCCGACCAGCGTCAGCAGCCAGCCCCACCTTTGCCGGGCCGGACCGGCGGATGAAGATGTCGATGTGGACATGAAAAACCTCGTTCTCTCTGCGGGACCGAGGCATATTGAGCGCCAGGGTCCGGACCCGAAGCGGCGGCGGACGAGGCCCGACGCCACTGGCTGATTTAGCTTGCATGTAAATAGATCGTATATGAACATTGGGCAATGTCCGAACCGAGTGATCCACATGCTGACAGCGACCATGCCGCCTTCGGCGAGCTGGTGTTCGCCGTCAGCCGGCTGTGGCGTCGGGTTGCAAACCAGAAACTCGACCAGTTCGGCCTGTCGCATGCGACGGCCGCGCCGCTGCTGGCGCTGCAGCGGCTGGGCGGACGGGCGCGGCAGGGCGTGATCGCGGAAGAGGCGGGACTGGAAGGCCCCTCGATGGTGCGGCTGATGGACCTTTTGGTCGAGGACGGGCTGGTGACGCGAGCCGAGGATTCCACCGATCGCAGGGCGAAGATCGTCTCGTTGACGCCGGCCGGCCGGGAGAGGCTGCAGGCGATCCACAAGATCATCGACCCGATGCGGGAAGACCTGATCTCCGGCATCGAGCCGGCGGCGCTGCGGGCGGCGGTGCAGGTGCTGTGCACCGTCGAAGAGCGACTGGAGGTCCGGCGTCCGCCGGCAAAGACCGACGACGCCTGACCGGCAAGCCATGCATGCCGAGCGATGCAGCCATGCGCAATTAGCGTGGCGGAATCGGCCCTTCGGCCCATTGTTTCCTAAGCATGCTTATAATATATGCCGCTCATGAACAACGAAGACAGAGACAGGCTGGGTTTCCTGATCCACGACGCCGCGCGGCTGATCCGCCGCCGCTTCGAGGCGAAGGCCTCCGGCTCCGGCCTTTCGGCGGCGCAATGGCGCCTGCTGGTGCGCGTCGCCAAGGAACCGGGCGTTCCGCAGGCGCGGCTGGCCGAACTGCTGGAGATCGAGCCGATCAGCGTCTCGCGGCTGGTCGACCGGATGGAGGACGGCGGCTGGATCGAGCGGCGAAGCGACGCCGCGGACCGGCGCGTGCGGCTGATCTTCCCGACCGACAAGTCGCGCGAGGCCTACGGCAAGGTGAAGTCGATGGTCGGCGAGGTCTACGAGGCGGCCCTGTCCGGGCTTTCCCCGGAAGCGCGGCAGGCCACGATCGATGGCCTGAAGGCCATCATCAACAATCTCTCCGACGGCGAGACGCCTCAGGACTGCGCCGACGGTGGCGAAAAGGCAGCATGACGATGAACGCAGTGACCAAGATTGAAGATGGACAGCGCGTCGGCGACGACGCCGTGAAGGTTGACCTCGAGGCTCCGACGCACCCTGCCGCGCCGACGCCCTCTCAGATCAATCTGGCGCCGCCCGCCCCCGCGCCCAGACCGCGCCGGGGCGGGCGGGTCCTGCTCATGCTGGCCCTGCCGCTGGCGCTGGCCGCCGGCGGCGGCTGGTACTGGATCACCGGCGGGCGCATCCAGGAGACGGAGAATGCGAACCTGCGCCAGGCGCGGGTGACGATCTCCTCCGAGACGGCCGGCCGCATCGTCGACATGCGGGTCGCCGAGAACATGAAGGTGAAGGCCGGCGACGTACTGTTCGCCGTTGATCCGGAGCCCTATCGCATTGCGCTCGCCCAGGCCGACGCAGCGCTGGCGCAGGCCCGCCTGCAGGTCGACCAGCTGCGCGCCGCCTACGGGCAGGCGCAGACGCAGGCCAAGACCGCCGCCGGCGACGTTGCCTACTACAGCGACCAGCTTGCCAGGCAGAAGGAACTGTCGGGCAAGGGCGTCACGACCAAGGCGGCGCTGGATTCGGCGGAGCGCGACCTGCTCAAGGCGCAGGACGCCGCGGCCACCGCAGCGGAATCGATCTCGAGCGCGCTTGCCGCTCTTGGCGGAGATCCGAACATCGTAACCGACAAGCATCCGGCGGTGCTCGCCGCCTTCGCCGCGCGCGACAAGGCGGCCTACCAGCTGGCGCAGACGACGGTGCGCGCGCCGGCAGACGGCACGGTGAGCCAGGCGTCTTCCTTCAAGCTCGGCCAGTTCGTGACGGCCGGCACCTCGCTGTTCACGCTGGTCGAGACCGGCGACACATGGGTCGAGGCGAACTTCAAGGAAACGCAGCTCACGCATATGAAGGTCGGCCAGGAAGCGGAAGTGATGCTGGACACCTTTCCCGACCGGCCGCTGAAGGCGACGATCGAGAGCATCGGCGCGGGCACCGGCGCGGAATTCTCGCTGCTGCCGGCGCAGAACGCGACCGGCAACTGGGTGAAGGTGACGCAGCGCATCCCCGTGCGGCTCAAGGTTTCGTCCGAGGACGCCGACCTGTTGCTGCGCACCGGCATGAGCGCCACGGTGGCCGTCGATACAGGCGTGAGCCGCGGCTTCGGCGACCTGATCCCGAGCGCGTTTGCCGGGACGGCGAAGAAGTAGCCAGATTTCAGGAATCGCGCCATGAGGACCCCCCTCTGGCCTGCCGGCCATCTCCCCCTCAAGGGGGGAGATTGGGCGTCACCAGGACCTTCGCCAATCACCGGCACAGCCGGATTGCGCGAGCGGCCGAAGCTGCCGATCTCCCCCTTGAGGGGGAGATGGCCGGTAGGCCAGAGGGGGGTGCTTGCGGACGGTATCCGACGAGTGCGTTCGTCGAAACAGGCCGACTCCCATGACCAACCCCGCCCCCTTCAAGGAAGTGCCGCATCGCGGCCTGATCACCATCGCCATCATGCTGGCGACGATCATGCAGGTGCTGGACACGACGATCGCCAACGTCGCGCTGCCGACGATGGTGGGCGACCTCGGCGCGAGCCAGGACACGATCAACTGGGTGCTGACCTCCTATATCGTCGCCGCCGCGATCATGACGCCGGTGACAGGATGGCTGTCGGACCGGTTCGGGCGACGCGAGCTGTTCCTCGTCTCCATCGTCGGCTTCACCATCACTTCGATGCTGTGCGGCTTGTCGTGGAGCCTGGAGAGCATGGTGCTGTTCCGTGTGTTGCAGGGCCTTTTCGGCGCGGCCATCGTGCCGCTGTCGCAGACCTTCCTGCTCGACATCAATCCGAAGGAACGCCACGGCTCAGCCATGGCGATCTGGGGCGCGGGCATCATGGTCGGCCCGATCATCGGCCCCACGCTCGGCGGCTGGCTGACGGAGGCGGCGAACTGGCGCTGGGTGTTCTTCATCAACCTGCCGGTCGGCATCCTCGCCTTCCTCGGCTGCGCCGGCTATCTGCCGCGTATCGCCAGGCGGCTGCGTGGCTTCGACTTCTTCGGCTTCGCCATGCTGTCGCTGGGCGTCGGCGCGCTGCAGCTGATGCTCGACCGGGGCGGCGAGGTGGACTGGTTCTCGGCGGCCGAGATCTGGATCGAGCTGGGCCTGGCGATCACCGGCTTCTGGGTGTTCGTGGTGCATCTCGCCACCGGGCGGGACACCTTCATCGACCCGCGTATCTTTGCCGACCGCAACTTCGTCACCGGGCTGGTGTTCATCTTCGTGATCGGCATCATCCTGCTTGCCAGCCTGGCGCTGCTGCCGCCGATGCTGTCGCGGCTGTTCAACCACTCGACCGTGCTGACCGGCCTCATCATGGCGCCGCGCGGGGTGGGCACGATGATCTCGATGATCCTCGTCGGACGGCTGGTGCAGAAGGTCGACGCGCGTCTGCTGGTCGTGACCGGGCTGCTGCTCACCGCCTGGTCGCTCTACGACATGGCCGGCTTCTCGCCGCAGATGGACGATTCGCTGATAATCTGGTCGGGCGTCGTGCAGGGCCTCGGCCTCGGCCTGGTCTTCGTACCGCTGTCGACGATCGCCTTTGCGACGCTGGAGCCGCGCTTCCGCACCGACGCGGCGGCGCTGTTCAGCCTGGTGCGCAACATCGGCTCGTCGATCGGCATCTCGATCGTGACGGTGCTTTTGACCCGCAACACGCAGATCAACCACGCAGAGCTGTCGGCGGCGATCTCGCCGTTCAACCCGAACCTCAGCGCCCTGTCGCCGGCGGCGGCGGCCGGCAACCCGGCCGCGCTGGCGCAGTTCGACCAGCTGGTGAACCAACAGGCGCTGATGATCTCCTATGTCAACGACTTCAAGGCGATGATGCTGGTGACACTGCTGGCGATTCCGCTCGCGCTGCTGCTGCGCAAGCCGAAGGCGGCGGGGGCCGGAGCGGGGGCCGCGGTGCATATGGACTGACCGCGCGGCGATCGGTCGCGAAGGCGTTTGTTGGAGTTCCACTAACGTTTGATTGATCCCCCGCGGGGGCAGCGCTAATATGTTGCCGGGAAGGAAGAACGGCGGCATGCGGCATTTCCTGCACAAGCGACCAGCGGACAAGGCGAACGCCTTGGGCTGGCGCGTGCTGTGGACGCTGTTCACCATCCTGGCGCTGTGCGCCACCCCGCTCGGCACCGGCGAGCTTTTCGCCGCCGAGAGCCACGTCTACGAACGCAAGAGGGGCGAGGCGCAGCAGGGCGACCTGCCGGCGCGCTTCACGCTCGCGGGCGAAGCCTCCACCGTTGCGGAATCGCTGCAGAGCGGCGACAACACGGCCGTTTCCTCGCTGCTGTTCGACGACACGCCCGGAACCCCGGCGCGCAGCGACGACCTCGTCGCGGAAGAAACCGGCTCCCTGCCGGTGCGCGCCCTTTCCGACGTCGCGGCCACCGGCATCGACCGGCACTTCCGGGCGCGGGCACCGCCGCACTCCTGAGACAAGTCAGACAGATCCGCGAAGACGCCGGCTGCGCCGGCCTCGCGCATTCCAACGCTATTCATCCTGGCAGGCCGGCTCCCCTCCCCGAGCGCGGCGACTGCAACCACGAAAGGCAAGACCCATGGCAAAGACCCATCCGCTCGGCTTCCGCATCGAACGCCACCTGAAGGAAGCGCTCGTGAGGGCCGCAAAAGACGATCACCGCTCCGTCTCCTCGCTGACCGAGATCCTGATCGAGAAGTGGCTGAAGGAGAAAGGTTATATCGGCGAGGAGATGAAGGAAAAGGCATCCTGACGTACTTTCCTCGACTTAGGAAAGCGTTAGAAAATCTCATACGATTGTCGTCATACAAAAGTCATACAACGAAAGCCGTTCTGTCCATTTGAGATGATCGGAGTATGACTTTCCCGTTTTTGAAATACGGCGTCGCGCGGGTGAAAAGCCCGCGCCGCCGGAACGGGAGGACGACATGGCAATGGCATCGACGGCTGGGTCAATCCAGCAGGGCATGACGCGGGAGGAGAAGAAGGTCATCTTCGCCTCCTCGCTCGGGCACCGTCTTCGAATGGTACGACTTCTACCTCTACGGTTCGCTCGCGGCCTTCATCGGCGCGACCTTCTTCTCGAGCTATCCCGAGGCCACGCGCAACATCTTCGCGCTGCTGGCGTTTGCGGCAGGCTTCCTGGTGCGCCCGTTCGGCGCGCTTGTGTTCGGCCGCATCGGCGACCTCGTCGGCCGCAAATACACCTTCCTCGTCACCATCCTGATCATGGGCATGTCGACCTTCCTGGTCGGCCTGCTGCCCGGCTCCGCCACCTGGGGCATCGCCGCGCCGATCATCCTGATCGCGCTGCGCATGCTGCAGGGCCTGGCGCTCGGCGGCGAATATGGCGGTGCTGCGACCTACGTCGCGGAGCACGCGCCGGACAACCGCCGCGGCTTCTACACCTCGTGGATCCAGACGACCGCGACGCTCGGCCTGTTCCTGTCGCTGATCGTCATCCTGATCGTCCAGAACATGCTGTCGAAGGAAGACTTCGCCGCCTGGGGCTGGCGCATTCCGTTCCTGATCTCCTTCGTGCTGCTGGGCATCTCGGTCTGGATCCGTCTGTCGCTCAACGAGTCGCCGACCTTCAAGCGCATGAAGGAAGAGGGCAAGGGTTCGAAGGCGCCGCTGACCGAGGCCTTCGGCCAGTGGAAGAACGCCAAGATCGCCCTGCTGGCGCTGTTCGGCCTCACCGCCGGCCAGGCCGTGGTGTGGTATTCGGGCCAGTTCTACGCGCTGTTCTTCCTGCAGAACGTGCTCAAGGTCGACGCGGTGTCGGTCAACATCATGATCGCCGTCGCGCTGGCGCTGGGCTCCATCTTCTTCGTGGTGTTCGGCTGGCTCTCCGACAAGATCGGCCGCAAGCCGATCATCATGGCCGGCCTGCTGCTGGCGATCCTGACCTACTTCCCGCTGTTCAAGGCGCTGACCTGGGCCGCCAATCCGGCGCTGGCCACCGCGCAGTCGACGTCGCGCGCCACGGTCACCGCGGCGCCGGGGGACTGCAAGTTCCAGTTCAACCCGGTCGGCACCGCCAAGTTCACCACCTCCTGCGACATCGCGACGTCGTTCCTGACCCGCAACTCGGTGCCTTACGACGTGGTGCAGACCGCGGCTCCCGGCACCGCAGCCACGGTGAAGATCGGCGACACGACGATCGAGTCCTATGACGCGATCGCCGCAGGCGACAAGGCGACCGGCCTCGGCAGCGCCTTCAACAAGGCGGTCAACATCGCGCTGCACGGCGCGGGCTATCCGCTGAACCGTGGAGCGGCGACCGTCGCCGACCAGAAGCTCGACGCCTTCGTCGCGGCCAATCCTGAAGTCGCGCTCGACGCCGCGGCGATCCGCGCCGGCGAGAAGAAGACGGTGCCCGTCGCGCAGGCGATCAAGGACAAGCTGGTGACGGCGGAGGAGGCCGGATCGGCCACCGAGGTCACCGCCTACTCGATCCCCGGCGCCGGCGCCTTCACCATGGTGGCGGACCCGGCGGGAGTGAACTGGCCGCTGATCATCGCGATCCTGTTCGTGCTCGTGATCTACGTGACCATGGTCTACGGGCCGATCGCGGCGATCCTGGTCGAGATGTTCCCGACCCGCATCCGCTACACCGGCATGTCGCTGCCCTATCACATCGGCAACGGCTGGTTCGGCGGCCTGCTGCCGGCGACCGTCTTCGCGATGAGCGCGGCGGCCGGCGACATCTACTACGGCCTCTGGTATCCGATCGCGATCGCAGCGATGAGCTTCATCATCGGCACGCTGTTCGTGAAGGACACGCTCGGCACCGACCTGCACGCCAAGGACTGAGGTCCCGGCGGCATGCCATCGAAACCCCGGCGGGCGACCGCCGGGGTTTTTGTTGTCGGGATGCTGCAATACCCCCTCTCTTGCGATTTCTGACGCTTAGCCTGCGGCTTTGCCTTGTCTAAGGCGTTGAAATCGCTTTCTCCCCCGCAAGGGGGGAGATAGGCTCCGCGCCATGCGAACCACAAAGACCGTCCACGTCATCTCCTGCCATGCCGAGGGCGAGGTCGGGGATGTGATCGTGGGCGGGGTGGCGCCGCCGCCGGGTGAGACGCTGTGGGAGCAGAGCCGGTTCATCCACCGGGACGGAACCCTGCGCAACTTCGTGCTGAACGAGCCGCGCGGCGGGGTGTTCCGGCATGTGAACCTGCTCGTCCCGCCGAAGGATCCGCGCGCGCAGATGGGCTTCATCATCATGGAGCCGGCCGACACGCCGCCGATGTCGGGCTCGAATTCGATCTGCGTGTCGACCGTGTTGCTCGACAGCGGCATCGTGCCAATGACGGAGCCGGTGACGCGGCTGGTGCTGGAGGCGCCGGGCGGGCTGGTCGCGGTGGAGGCCGAGTGCCGGAACGGCAAGACGGAACGCATCACCGTCACCAACCTGCCCTCCTTCGCCGACAGGCTGGGCGTGCCGCTGGAGGTGGAGGGGCTGGGAACGCTGACGGTGGACACGGCCTATGGCGGCGACAGTTTTGTGGTTGTGGACGCCGAGCAGTTGGGCTTCGCGCTGGAGCCGGGCGAGGCGCGGGCGCTGGCCGAGGCGGGGATGAAGATCACCGCGGCAGCGGACGAGCAGATCGGCTTCCTGCACCCGGAAAATCCCGACTGGGACCATTTCTCGTTCTGCGCCTTCGCGGGACCGGTGAGCGGCGGGGGCGGCAGGCTGACGGGTCGATCGGCGGTGGCGATCCGGCCCGGCAAGATCGACCGCTCGCCGACCGGCACGGCGATTTCGGCCCGCATGGCGGTGATGCATGCCAAGGGGATGATGAAACAAGGCGACACGTTCGAGGGCGTGTCGCTGATCGGCTCGCGCTTCACTGGACGCATCGCGGGCGTGACGCGCGTGGGGGAGAAGCCGGCGATAGTGCCGCAGATCTCCGGCCGTGCCTGGATCACCGGCACGCACCAGCTGATGCTCGATCCGGACGATCCGTGGCCGGGCGGCTACCGGCTGTCAGACACCTGGCCCGGCGCTTAGCGCGAGGCAGAGCCTCAGAATGCCGTTAGTCCGCCCAGCGACACCAGAGCGACAAATCCGGCGCATGCGAAGAACAGGCCGTAGCTGACGTAATCTCCACCCATCGGTTCCATGACGAACTCCTCCAGATGCGATTGCAATGCGCGGAGGGGTCGGCGGGTTCCGCGATCGGCAGGCCATCGTGCCGCGAATGTCGGGCAGGGCTGTGGATCACCGGCACGCGGCAGTTGATGCTTACCGCGACGATCCGCAACCGGGCGGCGACGGGCTGTCTGAGACCTGGCCTCAACTCTGAGTGAGCTGTGCTTCGATCGCCGCCTTGTCGATGACGGACCACACAATCTCGATCCGACCATCGCGGAAGCGGTAGAAGACGTTCTCGCTGAAAGAGACCGCGCGGCCGTTTACCGGCAGGCCGAGAAACACGCCCTTCGGCGAGCAGGCGAAGTCGAGCCGGCTCGCGACGTGCTGCGTGTCGGCGACAAGCAGGCTGATCTCGAAGCGAAGGTCCGGGATCTGCTCGAAGTCGCGCTCGAGCATGGCGCGGTAGCCCGTGAGGCCGACGGTGCGGCCGTTGTAGCGCACGTCGTCATGCACGAAGACGCCGAGCTTCGGCCAGTCCTGCCGGTTGAGGCAATCGATGTAGCCGCGGTAGAGCGAGGCGAGATCGGTCATGAACGGTCCTCCTGGTTCGGCCGAGTCGAGCGGCTTCAGTTAAAGGCTCAGCCCGGGAACGGTTCCGACATGGTCACCCTCGACTCAATCGGCTCGGCCCAGCCGGTTCGCCGCCGTTGCCGCGATCGCCTCGGCGAGGGTCATGGTCCAACGGCGGCGCAGATAGTCGCGGAAGTCGAAGCAGGGCAGACCGGGACAAACTTCGAACTCGATGAGGTGGACGGTGTCGTCCGGCTCGACGCGGAAATCCATCGAGAAGACGTCGCGCAGGCCGAGCCCTTCGACGAGGCGGGCGGCGATGGCGCGGATGCGATGTTCGGCCTTCGGCTGCGTGTCGCCGACCTGTTCCAGCACGGGCTCGGCATAGACGCCCGACGCTTTCGCCGCATCGCCGGTCTCTCCGTAGAGGGCGAGGCTGTCGGCCATCGTCTGGAAGTCTGCGCCCGAGTCGACGAAGACGGCGGCGAGCGCGTCGGGGCCGGCGTCGCGGTCCACTGCCAGATAGCTCGCCCGGACGTTGCGGCCGGGGACGTAGGGCTGGACGACCGCGTCGTCGCGGTAGGCTTCGAATATGCGGCGGCTGAGAGCGAGCGCGTGGTCGTGGGTGGCGGCGCGCGAATCCGGCCAGATGCCGATCTTGGAGCCGAGGCGGTTCGGCTTGACGAACCAGCCCTGCGGCGAGGGCGGCGGCTCGACGATCCATGCTCCGTTCCGCGCGAGCCCGCAGCCCGGCGTCGGCACGCCGAGGGCGCGCAGCACCGCGCCGGAGCGGAACTTGTCCTGACAGAGCGCGAAGAGGGAATCGTCCGAGCCGATCGTGCGCATGCCGGCGAGCCGCGCGAGGGCCGGGCCGGCACCGCCGCGGTAGTAGGCGATGCCGTCCGAAATGGTCCAGACCAGCGTGCGGGCGGGATCGCGCGCGGCGATAGCGGCCGCGGCATCATCGAGCTCGACCGGCGTGAAGGCGACGCCGCGCGCGGCGCAGGCGGCGGCGAAGGCGCCAAGCTCCGGCTGGATGTCGGTCGACTGCGCGAGGTAGGAGGAGATCTCCAGCGCATGGCGGTCGGAGAAGCCCTGCGCGGCCAGACGCGCGCGGCAGGCCGCTTCGGGCTCGTAGACGAAGAGCAGTTCGCCAAGGGAGGTCATTGGAAGGGCTTCACCGGGTTGCGCTGAGGGCTTGCGAACATGCCCGGGAGAGAAGCGCGGCGGGACGGAACGGGCTTGCACGAAATCGACGCGTGGGAGGCACGCTTGCGACAGACGGCGTAAGACCGGCGATCGGGGGCGTCAGGCGAGCACGTCCGGCTCGGCGCGGCCCTTCACCTCGACGTCGAGCAGATAGAGCATGCCGGCGCCGGGATCGCCGCGGCGCGCGTCCTCGTCCATGCCCTCGCAGGCCGTGGTGACGGCGAGGCGGGACAGGTCCGGGCCGACGAAGACGGGGCATGAGGCCTGCGTGGCGGGGACCGGGATGCTGCGCAGATGCGTTCCGTCAGGCGCATATGCATCGACGCATGACGCGCCCCAGCGGGCGTTCCAGATTACGCCGTCGGCGTCGCAGACGGATCCGTCGAGGCCGCCCTTCCTGCCGCGATGGTCGAGCAGGACTTCGGGCTCGCCCGTGGGCAGCCCCGTGTCGGGGTCGCAGGCGACGCGGAAGAGGATGTTCTTATCCGTATCGGCGAAATAGCCGGTCGCCCCGTCGGGCGAAAAGCAGATCGAGTTGGGGATGGTGATGTCGGGGAAGAGCCTGCGCACCTCGCCCTTGCGGAACCAGTAGATGGCGCCGGCATGCTTTTCTGCCTTCTTGCCCATCGTGCCGGCCCAGATCGAGCCGAAAGGATGGGCGCGGGCGTCGTTGGAGCGCGTGACGGGGTTGTCGGCCTCGACCGGGGTGTGGAGGACGAGCCTGCCGGTGGCGCGGTCACGGACATGGAAGCCGGTCTCGGTCCAGACGAGCTGGCGCTGCGCATCGATGCGGAACAGCGCGCTCGCCATCAACGGCAGGTCGTGGACGATGGTTTCTCCGTCCGGCCAGGCCTTTTCCAGCAGGCGGCGTTCGAGGATATCGAACCAGTAGACGGTGTTCGTCGCCGCATCCCAGGTCGGCCCCTCGCCGAGATGGCAGACGATGTCGCAGAGTGTCGTCGCGCTCATGCCGTCCTCCCGAAGATCTCGTCATAGGCGGCAACCGCCGCCCTGGCGCGTTTCGCGAGCTCGATCCGGTCCAGGCCGGGCTTGTAGAGGCTGGAGCCGAGGCCGAAGGCGGTGACGCCGGCCTTGGCATAGGCCGCGAAATCGGCCTCCGACACGCCGCCGACCGCGCCGACCACCGCCTCGCGCGGCAGCACGGCCTTGAGCGCCGAAATGCCGGCGGGACCGAGCACGCTGGCCGGGAAGAACTTCAGCGCCGAAGCACCCGCATGATACGCGAGGAAAGCCTCGGTCGCGGTGAAGACGCCGGGCATGGTGACCATGCCGAACCCGGCAGCGCGGGACAGGACGCCGGGGTCGACATTGGGCGCGACGAGCAGCCGGCCGCCGGCCTCGTGCAGCCGGTCGACGTCGCCGATGCGCACGACGGTGCCGGCGCCGGTGAGCGCATCGGGCAAGCGCTTCGACAGAAGCTCGATCGACCGGAAGGGATCCGGCGAGTTGAGCGGCACCTCGATCGCCTCGACGCCGGCCTCGTGGAGCGCGTCGCCGATGCCAACGATCTCGTCGGGCGTGACGCCACGCAGGATGGCGACGATGTTGCGCTGCAGCTTCGGCCAGACAACGGTGGCGCTCATGGAGTGGCTCCGGACAGGAAGAGGCGCCGGCCGGCCTCGAACAGGCCTTTCCGCACGGCAGCGTCGGCGTCGACGAGATTGACCAGAAGGCCGGCGGTTCCCAGTGCTGCCGCGTAGCGCTTCGCCATGCCGCCGGAGGCGACGAGGGTGACGACGTGCATGGCGGGCGCGGCGGACTTCGCTCCGGCGATTTCGGCCCCGATCAGGAGGCCGGACAGGGTCGCCGCGGCGTCCTCCGGCGGGACGTTGCCGAGCAGGCCGCCGGCGCGGATGGCGAAGAGCGCGGAGGTGAGACGCTCGGGATTGGCGAGCGCCTGCTGCAAGGCGGTCTGGAACGCAGGCGCCTTCGGCGCGCCGGCATCCGGCGTCTCGCCGAGGGAATGGCGTAGGATCGAGTGGCTGGCGAGGAGGTTGAACAGTTCGCCGGTCATCGCGGTGCGGAAGCCGGTGACGACGCCGTCCTCGACGGCAACCCATTTCGAGTGGGTGCCGGGCATGCAGACGAAATGCGCGCCGTCGGCGAGTTGCGCGCCGGCAAGCTGCGTCTCCTCCCCGCGCATCACGTCCGGATGCTCCGCGCCGCGCTGGGCGAGGCCGGGCAGGATGCGCACCGGACGGCGCGCGCCGGGGGCCTCGGTCGCCGCCTGCGCGAAGTCAGCAATCCGCGCCGGCACGTCGAGATAGCCCGCCTCGACCCACCCCTGGCGGGCGCCGGCCATGCCGCAGACGATCGCGGGCAGGCCCTCGGGCGCGGCGAGGGCCGCCAGATGCTCTTCCAGGATCACCGCGAAGCCCTTGCCGCCGGCGCTCGACATGCCCTCGCCGGACTTGCGCTCGCCGACGACATTGCCGGCCTCATCGAGCAGCCAGACGCGCAGGTTCGAGGTGCCCCAGTCGACGGCGGCGAGCACGGCCGGCGACGTCACAGGAAGCCTCCGTCGACGATCATGGTCTGGGCGGTGAGCATGCGGGAACTGTCCGAGGCCAGGAAGAGGCAGGGGCCGACGATGTCTTCGGGCTTCATCACCTCGTGGATGCACTGCTTGGCGACGTGGGCGGCCAGCCCCTCCTCGGTGACCCAGAGCTCCTGCTGGCGCTCCGTGATGACCCAGCCGGGCGCGATCGCGTTGACGCGGATGCCGTGCTTGCCGAGCGCGCCGGCGAGACCCTTGGTGAGGCCGATGATGCCGGCCTTGGCAGCGGCATAGGAGGGCAGCGTGCCGAGGTTGATCATGAAGGAGGTGGAGGTGAAGTTGATGATGGAACCCGTGCCGGCCTTCTTCATCCCTTCGGCGACAGCCTGGGCGGTGAAGAAATGGGGCTTGAGGTTGACCGCCTGGTTGGCGTCCCAGAACTCGGAGGTGACGGCGGCGATGTCGTGCCGGTCGTCGCGGGCGGCGTTGTTGATCAGCACCAGCGCCGGACCGTGCGCGGCCTCGGCGTAATGGATGGCGGCCCGGAGCGCCTCGATGTCGCGCAGGTCGGCCTTGACGAAGAGCGGCCGGGCGCCCGCCTCCCTTTCCAGCCTGTCGCACAGCGCGAGGCTGGGTGCCTCGGCGATGTCGATGAAGGCGACCTTCGATCCCTGCCGGACGAAACCCTCGGTCAGCGCCGCGCCGATGCCCGAACCGCCGCCCGTGATGAGCACAGGTCTGTCCCTCAGGTCCGGATAGACCGCCGTGATCGCCATATGTGAAGCTCCTTCTCCCGGTGCGAATGTATCGGAAAAAGGCGCGGCCGCCGCAAGGCCCCGGACGATGCTCAGATCGCGAGCGCGCGCGGCTTGGCGTTGCGCAGGTATTCTAGCGTGGCGGCGGCGTCGACGGGCCTGCCGAACAGGAAGCCCTGGCCGCCGCCGCAGCCGAACTGGATGAGCCTGGAGGCCTGCGCCTCCTCCTCGATGCCTTCGGCCACGACCTCCATGCCGAGCCCGTCGCACATGGCGAGGATGGCGCGGATGATGTGCTGCGACGGCCTGTCCTCCAGGATCGAGGCGACGAAGGCGCGATCTATCTTCAGCTTGTCGAAATGGAAGTCGCGCAGGCGGCCGAGCGACGACTGGCCGGTGCCGAAATCGTCGAGCGAGATGCGGATTCCGACGGCGCGCAGGTCGTCGACGATCTTCTCGGCCGAGATCGGGTCGGTCATCATGCCGGTCTCGGTGATCTCGATCTCCAGCCGGTGCGGGTCGAAGCCCGTCTCGGCGAGGATGGACTGGATGTGCAGGCCGGTGTTCTGGTCGACGAGTTGCGAGGGCGACAGGTTGAAGGAAAGGAACAGGTGCTCCGGCCAGTCGCGCGCGGCGAGCGTCGCCTTGCGTAGCGCGAGCTGCGAGAGCGCGCCGATGATGCCGCGCTCTTCCGCGATCGGGATGAAGACGTTGGGCGGCACGACGCCGAGATCCTGGTCGGTCCAGCGGGCGAGCGCCTCGAAGCCGATGGTCTCACGTGTGCGCAGGTCGACGATCGGCTGAAAATGGGGCTCCACCTCGCCAGCGGCGACGGCGCGGCGCAGCGCCTGCTCGATGCGGGTGACGCGCTTGGCCGCCTCTTCCATCTGATGGGTGTAGACCACGACCCTGCCGCGGCCGGAGCGCTTGGCATGGTAGAGCGCGGTCTCCGCCTTGCTCATCAGGTCTTCAGCGCTCTGGTCGCCGAAATAGAGCGCGCAGCCGACGGAGGCGGACAGGCGCGCGGTGCGGTCGCCCACGTCATAGGGCGCGGACAGGATCTCGATCAGCATCTGCGCCTGCTGGTCGACGGCCTGTTCGGAAAAGGTCATCGGCAGGAGCACGCCGAACTCGTCGGCGCCGAGGCGGGTGACGGTCGATTGCGCGTCCATGGCGGCGCGCAAGCGCATGGCGACCTGCATCAGGATGTGATCGCCGGCACGCCGGCCGAAAAGGTCATTGATCGGCTTGAAGCCGTCCAGATCGATGATGCCGATGGCGAACGGAGCCGGGTCTTCCGCGCGCTCCGCCTTCAGCCGCTCGACCTTGTCGACGAACGGCGCTGGTTGCCGAGGCCTGTCAGCGGATCCGTGAAAACGAGATCCGCAGGCTCCCTCCCCGTGTCTGGTGTGCCGGTCGATCCGGGCATCTTGTCCGTGCATGCTGATGATTCAGCTTCACTATGCCGCAAAACAGTTGAGGAAGGGTATCGACGATAATGATGCCGCAGACAAACGGTCAGTCGGCCCTGACACGGTAGAGGCGGAGCGCGGCGCCTTCGTCGGCCGGCTCCAGCCAGGCGGGCACTCGGCCCGCGACCAGCCCGGCGAGAAGGCCGGCCGGAGCCGCGTCCGCCAGCAGGGTGGTCTCGGAATTCCCGGGGCAGACGGCGACAACCCCCACCTGCGCGTCGCGCGCGAGCCCTTCGGCCGCGGCAGGGTCGGCGAGCAGCATGTCGAGCGCGGCGAGATTGCCGGCGACGTTGCGATGGTAGGAGCCGGCGAGCGCCCGGTGCGGTGTCCAGGCGAGGATGGCGGAGCCGAGATTGGAGACGGAGAGAACGGTGGTGGGCGGGAGGGTGGCGAGAGATGCATAGTCTTCCGACCGGTAGCACGTCCCTGCCGATGCAGCGGCGAGTGTCACGTCCGGCGCGGCGGATGGCGCGAACAGGCGACTGCCGGCCGTGCTCCAGACGGCGTTGAAGGAGAGGATCCAGGCGGCCGCCAGCGCTAGCGTGGCCGCGCCGGATGGCGAGCCGGTCGCCCTTACGCGCCGGGACGCGATCCAGCCCGACAGCGGGATGGCGGCGAGCGCGACCGAGAACAGCGCGCCGCGCACCTGCCAAGCCGAGACCAGCACCGCCGCGACGAGCAGCGCGCCGACGATGGCATCGACGCGCCGGATGCCGTTGCGGAGCGCCGACAGTGCCAGGACCAGCAGGGCCAGCAGCGGCGTCGCATACCAGGTGAAAAGCATCGCCGGGTCCCTTGCGGCGATCTCGAACACCGGCTGGGCCTCGGTGACGCCGTCGAGCCAGAGGCGCTTGAGGCGTAGGTCGAGCCCGGCATAGGGATCGGCGAGGCATTGCGGGAAGGCAAGGACGACGAGCGCGCCCACCACGGCGCCGAGAAGCGCGAGCGCGGCCAGGCGGCGGCCAAGGCTGGTGGAAAGCGGGCGCAGCGACGCGATGGCGGCGAGGCCGAGGCCGGCAAGCACCGCGACCGAGCCCTGCGCCAGCGAATAGGCGTCGCAGGCCGGCTGCGCCCACCGCGACGGCGGAACGGTGGCGATGAAGGCCGCCACGGCGACGACCGCGAAGCCGAGGCCGAAGCCGGCCGCCGTGCCGCGCTCGGCTCCGCCGCGGACGAGGAACAGCCCGGCGGCGACCGCGCCGCCGACGGCGACGTAGGGCAGCGTCTCAATGCCGATGGCAAGCGTGAGCGCGGCGCAGGCGCCCGCCGCGGCCGCCGGGGCGAAGGCGCCCGCCACGAGGCCGAGCGCGACGCCGAGCGTCAGCACGAGCTGGATGTTGTGGTGGTCGATCGCGCCAGCCTGGAAGACGCCGATCGAGACCAGCGCCATCGCGCCGACGACGAAGGCCGGGAACGCCGCCGCCGGCCCGTAGGCGCGCCGCGCCGTGCGCGCGATGAGGAAGGCGCCCGCGCCAAGCAGAAGCGACGGCCAGAGCACCAGCGCGGCGGCCTCGCCGAGCGGGACACTGCCGGTGAGCGCGGATGCGATGCGGACGAGGGCCGCGATCGGCGCATCGACCAGCCGCGACCAGTGCATCGGGAAGCCGCCTTCCAGCCCCATGCGGTACTGCATCGGGTCGAACCAGCCCTGGCCGGCGAGAAGGTCACGCACCTGAACCAGACGCAGCAGGCTGTCATTGTCGCCCTGCGCGTCGGAGAGCCGCGCAAAGCCGTCCGAGGCGGCGAGAAGGACGCCGAACAGGGCGACGGCGAGCGCGGCGGCAAGGTCGACGCGCAGCGTCGCCGGGCCGCCCGATAGCGGTTTCGATGCGGTTTCGGTCAAGAAAAAGGTCCCCGGCGTCCGGCCTAAACCTAGCCTTAACCGCGTCAATAGACAGTAAAGCGCCGCGTCCCGCGTGCGCCCGGAGCCCAGCGATGACCGAACCCCTCTCGACCAGCCTGTCGGTGGCGGTGCTTCTGCCCTGCTACAACGAGGAGACGACGATCGCGGGCGTGGTCGCCGGCTTCCGCGAGGCGCTGCCCGGCGCGCGCATCGTGGTGTTCGACAACAACTCGACCGACCTGACGGCGCTGCGGGCCCGCTCGGCAGGCGCGCAGGTGGTTCGGGTGCCGCACCAGGGCAAGGGCAATGTGGTGCGGCGCATGTTCGCCGACATCGACGCGGACGTCTATGTGATGGCGGACGGCGACGGCACCTATGCGCCGGAGGACGCGCCACTGCTCATCAACACGCTGATGACTGAGCATGCCGACATGGCCGTCGGCACGCGCCGCGGCGTCGGCGACGATGCGGGCCGCACAGGCCATGCCTTCGGCAACCGGCTGTTCAACGCGCTCTACCACCGGCTGTTCGGCCGCGACTTCACCGACATCTTCTCCGGCTACCGGGCGTTCACCCGCCGCTACGTCAAGAGCTTCCCGGCTGTCTCGGCCGGCTTCGAGATCGAGACGGAGATGTCGGTGCACGCCTCGATGCTGAAGCTGCCGGTGGTCGAGATCGCGCTCGACTACGGGCGGCGGCCCGAGGGATCGGCCTCGAAGCTCTCGACGTATAAGGACGGGCTGCGGATCCTGTGGATGTTCGCGATGCTGATGAAGGAGACGCAGCCGATCCGCTTCTTCGGCGCGATCTCGGGCGCGTGCCTCGCCATAAGCCTGGTGCTGATGGCGCCGGTGCTGGCCGAGTATTTCGCCACCGGCCTGGTGCCGCGCATGCCGACCTGGGTGCTCTCCATGGCGCTGCTGATGATGTCGATGCTGTTCGCGATCGCCGGGCTGGTGCTGGATTCAGTGGCGCGCGGCCGTGCCGAGCAGAAGCGAATGGTCTATCTCTCCTATCCGCCGTTGCGCTCGGAGCCCGTGAAGCTGCGTGCCGGCACGACCAAGCCGCGCGCGGCGTGAAACGCTTCGGGCGCTTCCTCGTTATCGGCGTGATCGGCTTCGTCGCCGATGCGGGCATGCTCGGCGCTCTCTTGATGTGGACGCCGCTGGGTGTCTATTCGGCCCGCCTCGTGTCGATCGCCTTCGCTCTCACCGTCACCTGGCTGCTCAACCGGCTGATCACCTTCGGCCCCTCGTCGCGCCATGTCGCAGTAGAGGGGGCACGTTATGGCGGCGTGGGCATCGCTACCTCGGCGATCAACTACCTCGCCTATTCCGCGCTTCTCTGGGCGGTGCCCGACGTGCCGGTCATCGTCGCGCTCGTGGTCGCCTCGGTCGTCGCGCTGGCCTTCTCCTTCGCGGGCTATTCGAGGCTGGTGTTCGACCGCTGATCAGCGGCACGAAACGGCCGTTCAGGAAAACGCGATACGGCCCCGCTGGACCGTGACAGCGGGACGGGCTACATCCAGCTTCCCGTTTCCAGAGGGTATTCGATGAAGCTCCGCGTCGCCGTCCAGATGGACCATATCCGCACCGTCAACATCGCGGGCGATACGACGTTCGCGCTGTCTCTGGAGGCACAGCGGCGCGGCCACAGCCTCTATCATTATACGCCCGACCGGCTGACCCAGGAGGACGGCCGCATCTTCGCCCGCGTCGAGGAGATGGAGGTGCGCGACGTCAAAGGCGACCATTTCACGCTCGGCGAGCCGGTGCGCACGGATATCTCGGAGATGGACGTGGTGCTTCTGCGCCAGGACCCGCCCTTCGACATGAACTACATCACCACCACGCATATGCTTGAGCGCATCCATCCGAAGACGCTGGTGGTGAACGACCCCGCCTGGGTGCGCAATTCGCCGGAGAAGATCTTCGTCACCGAGTTCCCCGACCTGATGCCGGCGACGCTGATCACCCGCGATCCGCTGGAGGTCGCCGCCTTCCGCAGGGCGCATGGCGACATCATCGTCAAGCCGCTCTACGGCAATGGCGGCGCGGGCATCTTCCACATGCGCGAGGACGACCGGAACCTTGCCTCGCTGCTTGAAATGTTCGGCCAGATGTTCCGCGAGCCGTTCATCGTGCAGCAATATCTGAAGGACGTGCGCAAGGGCGACAAGCGCATCATCCTGATCGACGGCGAGGCGGTGGGCGCGATCAACCGCGTGCCGGCCGAGCACGACAGCCGCTCCAACATGCATGTCGGCGGCCGCGCGGAAGCGACCGAACTGACGCCACGCGAGCGCGAGATCTGCGAGCGCATCGGGCCCTCGCTGAAAGAACGCGGCTTCATCCTCGTCGGCATCGACGTGATCGGCGACTACATGACCGAGATCAACGTGACCTCGCCGACCGGCGTGCGCGAGGTGAAGCGCTTCGGCGGCGCGGATATCGCGGCGCTGTTCTGGGACGCGGTCGAGGCGAAGCGGAGCTGAGGCCTGCAACGACCGATGCCGCGTTGATCCTGGTCAACGCGTGCCCCTTTCGCGGGAGCTAGGTGTTCGTCGGACGGCTCTTGTCCGACGATGCCCGCGAGGAATGACCGATGCAAAGACTGAACCACGTGTTCTGGGCCACGCTTGCGGTGCCTTTGCTTTTGTGGCTGCTCGCGGACACTTCGGTCTTCCAGGCATCGAGCTTCTTTTCCCTGCGCGACCCGATGGCGCAGATCACCGGCATCCTCGCCATTACCTGCATGAGCGCGGCGATGATCCTGGCGCTGCGGCCACGATGGCCCGAAGCCTGGTTCGGCGGGCTGGACAAGATGTACCGCCTGCACAAATGGCTGGGCATCGGGGCGCTCGTCCTGTCGGTGGTCCACTGGCTCTGGTCGCAGGGACCGAAATGGGCAGTCGGCTGGGGGCTGCTCGAACGGCCGGCGCGCGGCGAACGGCCGCCGATCGAGAATCCGGTCGAGGCGTTCTTCGCCAGCCTGCGCGGAACGGCGGAAGGCATCGGCGAGTGGGCGTTTTACGCCGCCGTGGTGCTGATCGCGCTGGCGCTGATCAAGGCGTTCCCTTACCGGCTGTTCTTCAAGACGCACCGGCTGATCGCGCTCGCCTATCTGGTGCTGGCCTTCCATACGGTGGTGCTGATCAAGTTCAGCTATTGGAGTTCGCCCGTGGCCTGGTTGACGGCGGCGCTGCTTGTCACCGGCGTGTTTGCGGCCGGCGTGGTGCTGCTGCGCCAGGTCGGTGCCGGCCGGCAGGCCGCCGGCACGATCGCCTCGCTGCACTACTATCCCGGGGTGAAGGCGCTGGAGACCGAGATCGCGGTTCCGCAAGGCTGGCCGGGCCACAAGGCGGGGCAGTTCGCCTTCGCCACGTCGGACGCCTCGGAAGGCGCGCATCCCTACACGATCGCCTCGGCCTGGAAGGATGACGAGCGGAAGATCACGTTCATCACCAAGGAACTCGGCGACCATACCAGCCGGCTGCGCGACAGGCTGCGCGTCGGCCAGGACGTGAAGGTCGAGGGGCCCTATGGCTGCTTCACCTTCGACGACGACTGCGCGCGGCAGATCTGGATCGGCGGCGGCATCGGCGTCACGCCGTTCATCGCCCGCATGAAGCATATGGCGCTGCAGAAAGACGCGCCCGATTGGCCGGTGCCCCAGGCGGTGGATGTCTTCCACACCACCGCCGACGTCGACGAGGAGGCGCTCGCCAAACTGGCGGCAGACGCCAAGAACGCCAATGTCGCGCTGCACGTGCTGGTCGACGCACGGGACGGCCGCCTGACCGGCGAGCGCATCCGCGCGGCGGTGCCGCAGTGGCGCGAGGCCAGCATCTGGTTCTGCGGCCCGCCCGGCTTCGGCGAGGCCCTGCGGAAGGACTTTGCCGCCCAGGGATTCCCCGTCGCGCAGCACTTCCACCAGGAATTGTTCGCAATGCGCTAGACGGCGCCCGTTGGCTCAATCGTCCGCAGACGACAAGGCCGCGGGAATTGTATATCGATCGCGCCAGGGGCTGAACAATCGCGAGAGACTCATGCGTTGCGACGGCCTTGCGCGCCGACGTCTTCGACGCCGCGGGACGCGGTGCGCATTGCTGGGTGAGGCGGCGTTGTCGTTCACGAAAGGGGAACACGATTGAAGATTCTCGTCCTCGGCGGCGGCGTCATCGGTGTCACGTCCGCGTGGTATCTCGCGAAGGCCGGTCATGAGGTGACCGTGCTCGAAAGGCAGGCGGGGCCTGCCCTCGAGACGAGCTTCGCCAATGCCGGCGAGATCTCACCGGGCTATTCGTCGCCGTGGGCCGGGCCGGGCGTGCCGGTCAAGGCGGTCAAATGGCTGCTGATGAAATACGGTCCCCTGGCGGTCAGGCCGGGCCTCGACCCCGCCATGTGGGCCTGGCTCGTCCAGATGCTGCGCAACTGCACGTCGGCACGCTATGCGGTGAACAAGGCGCGGATGGTGCCGATCGCCGAGTACAGCCGCGACCGCCTGCGCGAGATGAGAGCGGAAACCGGCATCGCCTATGACGAGCGCAGCCTCGGCACGCTGCAGCTGTTCCGCACGCAATATCAGCTCGACGGGATCGGCGGCGACATCGAGGTGCTGAAGCGCTTCGACGTTCCCTTCGAGGTACTGGACCGCGCCGGCTGCATCGCGGCGGAGCCGGCGCTCGCGCGCGTGGCGGAGACGTTCGTCGGCGGGCTCAGGCTGCCCGGCGACGAGACGGGCGACTGCCACATGTTCACCAATGCGCTCGGCGCGCTTGCCGCCAAGGCGGGCGTCGACTTCCGCTACGGTGTCAGCGTGAAGCAGGTCCTGCATGACGGCCGGCGTACGACGGGCGTGAGCACGGACAAGGGGACGTTCGAGGCCGATGCGGTCGTCGTTGCGTTCGGCAGCTACTCGCCGCACCTGCTGCGGCCCCTCGGCATCCGGGTGCCGGTCTATCCCGTCAAGGGCTACTCGCTGACGCTGCCGGTGACCGACGCGGCGGCGGCGCCGATGTCGACCGTCATGGACGAGACCTACAAGGTGGCGATCACGCGCCTCGGCGACCGCATCCGTGTCGGCGGCACGGCCGAGATCGCCGGATACGACCTGTCGCTCAGGCCCTCGCGGCGCGCACCGCTGGAGCACTCGTTCACCAGCCTGTTCGGCGCGGGCGGCTCGGTCGAGCAGTCGACGTTCTGGTGCGGGCTGAGGCCGATGACGCCGGACGGTCCGCCGATCATCGGGCCGACGAAGATCGCCGGCCTCTACCTCAACACCGGGCACGGCACGCTGGGCTGGACGATGGCCTGCGGCTCCGGCCGCGTGCTCGCCGACATCGTGTCGGGCAAGGCACCCGACATCGACGTCTCCGAGCTCGGCATCGGACGGTATCAAGGTTGAGCCGGGCGTTGCGCTGGCATAGCCACGGGCGCGTATCCGTTCCGAAACGAGGTCGCGGGAAGACCGGCTGCCGCCGGTTTGCCCGACACATCGAGAGCAAGATCGTTGACTGTTCGGGGTTGGGCCCGGACCGCGCATTGGTTCGCGAACTTCAACGAACGACAATGCCGTTCACGAACACGTTCACCAAATGCGCGATGCGGACCTTCGATGCGGTTTGCTGCTCGGTCGCGAGCGAGATCGCTGTTGCCACGCAGACGATATCGTCGAAGCTGATATCGGACCGAACCACGCCTGCCTTCTGCGCAAATCGCAAGAGGCGCAGACCTTCTTCGCTGGTGGCGACACATCCGGGCGTCCCGACCTGGAGAACCGTTCCCAGCGAGGCCGCGAGGCCGCGATAGACATTGGTGTGTTGCACCAGTTCTTCCAGATACACACGCAGGGCAGCTAAGGGATCGAGTTCGGCAGCCCGACGCCGGCTGGTCTCCGCGAGTGCCAGGAACCGGGCGCTGTAGGTCGCCGCGAGAAGATCCTCGCGGGTCGGAAACCGCCGATAGAGCGTCGCAACGCCAACCCCGGCACGCTTTGCCACCGCGTCCAGAACGACGTTCGCTCCCCGTTCGAGAAACACGTCCTCCGCTGCCGCGAGGATGCGGTCCCGGTTTCGGCGGGCATCGGCGCGCAATGAGACGTCGTCTTTCAAAGTTCTCCCCGCAAGGACTTGAGAAGTGGAGAATAGCTCCATATAGAAAGTGGAGCAATTCTCCATTTAAGGAACTGAGGAAGCATGACGAAGCGATTCGACGATAAGGTGGTGGTGATCACGGGCGGGACGGATGGCATCGGTCTCGCAACCGCCAAGGCATTCACAGCCGAAGGAGCCAGAGTCTACATCACGGGCCGCAACCAGGCGCGCCTCGAGAATGCGGTCGCCGAGATCGGCAATGACGCTGTCGGCATCCCGGGCGATGTCAGCAAAATGGACGATCTCGACCGCCTATATGCGCGGATCAAAGGTGATCACGGTCGCGTGGACGTGGTCTTTGCCAATGCCGGTGTGTCCGAGTCGGCACCGATCGGCGGCATCGAAAACGATCATATCGACCGCGTGTTCGACATCAACGTCAAGGGAACGGTTTACACGGTGCAGAAGGCACTGCCGCTCATGTCTGCCGGCGGCTCTGTCGTGCTGATGGGCTCGGGCGCAGGGAGCAAGGGCTTTCCCGGCCTCTCCGTCTACAGCGCCACGAAGGCCGCTATCCGATCCTTCGCGCGAACCTGGACAGTCGACCTGAAGAGCAGAGGCATTCGGGTGAATGTGGTTTCGCCGGGGATGGTTCTGACCCCGGCATTGAAGACCTATCTGCAGAACAACGATGGTGCCGAGGAATGGATGAAGGCCGCCATCCCGTTCGGCAGGCTCGCCGAAACCGATGAAGTCGCGAAAGCGGTCCTGTTTCTAGCATCGGACGAGGGCAGCTTTGTGGGTGGAGCGGAGCTGATGGTCGACGGGGGTTTTGTCGCAGTGTGACCCGTCTGAGATGTCAGACCGGACGCGCGCTGGACGGGTTGGCGCCGGAAGGAAGCTACGTGACCCGGCGCTTCTCCAGCTTGCGGGCGAGCGTGCGGCGATGCATGCCGAGGCGGCGCGCGGCCTCCGAGATGTTGAACTCGGACTCCACCAGCGTCTCGTGAATGCGCTCCCATTCGAGCGTCTTGAGCGAGGTCTGGCGCTTGGTCAGCGGAACCTCTGTATCGCCGTCCGCCCTGCCGAAGGCGGCCTCGATGTCGTCGGTGTTGGCGGGCTTGGCGAGATAGTGGCTGGCGCCGAGCTTGATCGCCTCGACGGCCGTGACGATGCTGGCGAAGCCGGTGAGGACAACGATGCGCATCTCCGGATCGTGGTCGTGCAGCATCTTCACGGCCTTGAGCCCCGAGCCGACGCCGAGCTTCAGGTCCACGACCGCATAACGGTGCGCCGTCTCGGCGAGCGCGTCGGGAAGAGCCTCCAGCCCTTCGCAGACCTCCACCGCATAGCCGCGCCGCTGGAACGAGCGCCGCAGGGCGCGCGCGAAGGCGGCGTCGTCCTCGACGATCAGGAGCGAGCGGGCGCTAGCCATCGAACCCCGCACCGGACAGGGCGGCGAGCGGCAGGGTCAAGGTGACCGCAGCACCCCTGCCGTCGTTGTTGCGCGCCGAAACCATGCCGCCGAGCTTGCGCACGGCATTGACCACCAGGAACAGGCCGAGGCCGCTTCCGGGCCGGTTCTTGCTGGACTGATAGGGCTTGCCGAACGATTCGAGCATTTCGGGCCGGAACCCGGGCCCGGCATCCTTCACGGCGATCACCAGTTTGTCCTCCTGTCGGCTGACGGACAGACCCATCCACGAAGGCGAGGCTTCCAGGGCGTTGTCGAACAGATTGAACAACACCTGCTTCAGCGCCGCATCGGAGATGATTGCTGCGTCCGGCGCGAAGACGTTGTCGTAGTCAAACGTCGCTGGCGTCCGGCTGGCACGCCATTCTAGCACCACCGCGTCGACGAAGTCACGCACCGTCGTCCGGATCGTGCCTTCGCCCCTGGCCTCGCCGGAGGAGATCAGGATGCCCGACACGATCTGCTTGCAGCGGTCGAGCTGCGCCTGCATCTCGACGATGTCCTGGGTGAGCTCGGGATCCTTGCGGAAGACCGGCATGCGCCGCCAGTCGCCGAGGATCACCGATAGCGTGGCGAGCGGGGTGCCGAGCTCGTGCGCGGCCCCCGAGGCGAGAAGGCCGATGCGCACGATGTGGTCCTCCTCGGCCGCCTGCCGATGCATGTCGGCGAGATGGGCGTCGCGCTCGCGCAGATTGCGGTTGATGCGGGTGATGAACAGGACGAGCAGGCAGGTCGTCAGCGCGAAGGCGATGAAGCTTCCCTGCACATGCAGCGCGAAGAATGCATCCGCGTCGCCGTCGGGGACGGCGAGCGGCCGGTTGAACGCCATCAGCGCGAGGTAGCCGACGCCGGCGAACGCGACGAGGACCCAGGTGGAGCGCGTGTCGAGAAGCGTGGCGCCCAGCATGATCTGCAGCACATAGAGGAGCACGAACGGGTTGGCCGCGCCGCCGCTGAGATAGAGCTGCGCCGTCAGCGCCGCGACGTCGAGCAGCAGCTCGATGAACAGTTCCGCATGTGCGATGCCGCGCTGGTCGCGCAGCCGCAGCAGCGTCGTGACGTTGAGGATGATCAGAAGCAGCACGATCGCCGCCATCGGAACCAGCGGCAGGGCGATGCCCATGCCCCAGTGGACGACGAGGATCGTCACGATCTGGCCGATCACCGCGAGCCAGCGGAGCTGCACGAGCAGGAGGAGATTCTTGCGGTTGGTCATTTCCAGCATCGGCATCCGTGGGCTCCTCCACCCAGTCGACGCCCGCGCCCGCCGGCCTGTCAGGGCGCGGTTCCGGGTTCGGACAACATTCCTCCCGGCGGTTCTAGCGACTTTTCGGCTCCGCGCCTTCTCCAATCGAAGAGGACGAACCAGCCGCCGCCGAGCGCCATCAGCGCCAGCCCGAACCAAGTGATCGCATAGACCAGATGGTTGTTGCTGAAGCTGATCCGCGTCAGCCCACCCACCGGCCAGGCGCCCGGATTTGGGGTCGCATCGGCGTCGATGAAATAGGGCGCGGCGCGATCGAGACGTTGTGCCGCGGCGATCGCCGCCACGTCGCGGGAATACCAGCGGCCGGCGACGGGATCGTTGTCGCGCAGGAACCCGCCGCCCGGCTCGCTCAGCCTCAGGAGGCCGGTCACGGCGGTTTCGCCGCCGGCTTTGTTCTCAGATCGTGTGATGGGATTGCGGAAGTCCGGGGGAACGAAGCCGCGGTTGACGAGGACGGTGAAGCCCTGGTCCGTGACGAACGGGATCAGCACCCAGTAGCCGCTGCCGAGGTCCGTCACAGCCTGGACGAGCGTTTCCCTCTCATCGAGGAAACGGCCGGTCGCGCGGACTTTCAGATATTCGGCCGAGGCTGCATCGACGCCGCCCCATGCCGCGGGGCCGGGGGGCGCGACGGGTGCGGCCGAGACCCGCGCGTCGACGCGCGCGATGAGGTCGAGTTTCCACTGAAGCCGCTGCACCTGCCAGATGCCAAGCGCACACTGCAACGCCGCGCTGACGAGCGCGGCGACCGTGATGAGGAGGACGCTGGCCGGAGGCCTCGTCATGGCATCTGCTGCATGTCGTGGAACGGCATGGTGTTGGTGTTGAGGTGGTACATCACCCACAGCGAGCCGGAGAGCGCGATGACGACGACAATCAGCGTGAAGATCAGCGCCATCATCGTCCAGCCCTGCTCGGAGCGGGTGTCCATGTGCAGGAAGTAGACCATGTGAACGACGATCTGCACGACCGCGAGCGCCATGACGATGAAGCCGGTCAGCTGTTTGCTGTCCAGCACCTCGCCCATCACCAGCCAGAACGGGACGGCGGTGAGCACGACCGACAGGAAGAAGCCGATGAGGTAGCCGCGCAGCGAGCCGTGCGCGTGGCCGTCGTCGCCGTGGCCCGCATCGTGGGCCGCGTGCGTTTCCGCGTTGGTGGCGCTCATCTCAGCACTCCCATCAGATAGACGAAGGTGAAGACACCGATCCAGATGACGTCCAGGAAGTGCCAGAACATCGACAGGCACATCAGCCGTCGCCGGTTGGCCTCGATCAGCCCGAACCGCCACACCTGCGCCATCAGCGTCACCAGCCAGACGATGCCGAAGGTGACGTGCAGGCCGTGCGTGCCGACCAGCACGAAGAAGGACGACAGGAAGGCGCTGCGCTGCGGCGTCGCGCCGATATGGATCAGGTGCTGGAATTCGTAGAGCTCGATGCCGAGGAAGGCGAGGCCGAACAGACCGGTGACGGCGAGCCAGGCGAGCGTCGCGCGCACATTGCCCTTGACCATGGCCAGCATGGCGAAGCCGTAGGTGATCGACGAGAACAGCAGCATGGCGGTGTTCAGCGCCACGAGATCGAGGTCGAAGAGGTCCTTCGGCGCGGGCCCGGCGGCATAGCTGGCGCCCAGCACCCCATAAATCGCGAACAGAACCGCGAACATGAGGCAGTCGCTCATCAGGTAGATCCAGAAGCCGAGCATGGTGCTGCCGCCCTCGGCATGCCCGTGCTCGTCCCTGAGGTAGAAGACGGGCTCCTGTTTGCCCGCGGTGTGTTCAGCTGCGATCGTCATCGTGTCATCCACCGACCGCGAGCAGCTTGGTGCGCGCGTCCTCGGTCTGCGTCACTTCCTCGGCGGGGATGTGGAAGTCGCGGTGATAGTTGAAGGTGTGGGCGATGGCGACGGCGATCATCGCGACGAAGGCGAGGATCGCCAGCCACCAGATGTACCAGATCAGCGCGACGGACATGACGACGCTGAGCCCGGCGATGATGACGCCCGTGCCGGTGTTGGAGGGCATGTGGATCGGCTTGAAGCCTTCGAGCGGGCGCCTGTAGCCGCGCTTCTTCATGTCCCACCAGGCGTCGTTGTCGTGCACGACGGGGGTGAACGCGAAGTTGTAGGCCGGCGGCGGCGACGACGTCGCCCATTCGAGCGTGCGGCCATCCCACGGGTCGCCAGTGGTGTCGCGCAACTGGTCGCGGCGCATGATGCTGACGGCGATCTGGATCAGGAAGGCGACGATGCCGACGAGGATCAGGAAGGCGCCGAAGCCGGCGATGATGAACCATATCTGCAGCGAGGGATCGTCGAAAGTGCGCAGACGGCGCGTCACGCCCATCAGGCCGAGCACGTAGAGCGGCATGAAGGCGAAGAAGAAGCCGAGCACCCAGCCCCAGAACGACACCTTGCCCCAGAACGGGTCGAGCCTGAAGCCGAAGGCCTTGGGGAACCAGTAGGCCATGCCGGCGAACAGGCCGTAGACCACGCCGCCGATGATCGTGTTGTGGAAGTGGGCGACGAGGAACAGCGAGTTGTGCAGCACGAAGTCTGCCGGCGGCACGGCGAGCAGCACGCCGGTCATGCCGCCGAGGACGAAGACCAGCATGAAGGCGATGGTCCACATCATCGGCAGCTCGAAGCGGATGCGGCCGCGATACATCGTGAACAGCCAGTTGAAGATCTTCGCCCCGGTCGGGATCGAGATGATCATCGTCGTGATGCCGAAGAACGAGTTCACGCTGGCGCCGGAGCCCATGGTGAAGAAGTGGTGCAGCCAGACGAGGTAGGACAGGATTGTGATGCACACCGTGGCGTAGACCATCGAGGTGTAGCCGAACAGGCGCTTGCCCGAGAAGGTCGCGGCGATCTCGGAGAAGATGCCGAATGCAGGAAGCACAAGGATGTAGACCTCCGGATGGCCCCAGATCCAGATGAGGTTGACATACATCATCGGATTGCCGCCGAGGTCGCTGGTGAAGAAGTTGGTGCCGACGTAGCGGTCGAGCGTCAGCAGTACCAGGGTCGCGGTGAGGATCGGGAAAGTGGCGACGATCAGCACGTTGGTGCAGAGCGACGTCCAGGTGAACACCGGCATCTTCATCATCGTCATGCCCGGGGCGCGCATCTTGACGATCGTCGCGATGAGGTTGATGCCCGAGAGCGTGGTGCCGACACCCGCGACCTGCAGCGACCAGATGTAATAGTCCATACCGACGCCGGGACTGTATTCGGCGCCGGAGAGCGGCGGATAGGCGAGCCAGCCGGTGCGCGCGAACTCGCCGACGAACAGCGACATCATCAGAATCACGGCCCCGCCCGCGGTCATCCAGAAGCTGAAATTGTTGAGGAACGGGAAGGAGACGTCGCGCGCGCCGATCTGCAGCGGTACGACGTAGTTCATCAGGCCGGTGACCAGCGGCATCGCCACGAAGAAGATCATGATGACGCCGTGGGCGGTGAAGATCTGGTCGTAGTGATGGGCGTTGAGGTAGCCCTCGGAGCCGTTGAAGGCGATCGCCTGCTGGATGCGCATCATGATCGCGTCGGCGAAGCCGCGCAGTAGCATCACAATGCCGAGGATCATGTACATGATGCCGATGCGCTTGTGGTCGACGGTGGTGAACCACTCGCGCCACAGATAGCCCCACAGGCGGAAATAGGTGATGGCTCCCAGCAGCGCGATGCCGCCGAGCGCGACCACCGCGAACGTGCCGACGAGGATCGGCTCGTGCAGCGGCAGCGCTTCCCAGGTAAGCCGTCCGAAGATCAGCTTGATGAGGTCCGGATTGTCGAACATGGCAAACTCTCAGGTGCCGAAGGGCTGGCGCCGATCGAGGCGCGCATCGACCTGCGGGGACGCGAAGGGGTTCATGGCGGGACGCGGCAGGCCGGCGCCGAGCAGCGGCTTCGGGTCCACGAACGGGCGCAGCGAGGCCGACCAGGTGGTCGCGGCGGCCGCTGCCGCTTCTTCCGCCGTGCAGATGCTCGCAACGAGGGTGGACTGGCGGCCGAAGAAGGCGCTGAGCGCGGACGGGCGGCCTTCCTCGACCGGCTGGAGCAGCACGATACCGTCGATGCCGAGGCCGCCGGCGGCGTCGATCGACATCATCTCGTCCATGCACATCCGGCCGGGCTCGGCGCAGCGATCGCGGATCAGGCGGAAGAGCTGCGGCTCGACGGAGGCGTAGCGGCGGGCGGCCTCGTTCTCGCTGGGCTTCGCAAGCTCGAGATAGGCCGTGCGGTCGAGAGAGCCGCCGGCCTGGCGCACCGCGTCTACCCAAGCGTCGAAATCGGGCTGCGACTGGCCGTGGAAGGCGAAACGCATGCCGGAAAAGCCGTCGCCGCTGTAGTTGGCCGAGAAGCCGGCATATTCGCCGGGCTTGTTGATGACGCCGTGCAGCGTCGTCTCCATGCCGGGCATGGCGTAGATCTGGCCGGCGAGCGCGGGGATGTAGAACGAGTTCATCACCGAGGTCGAGGTGAGCCGGAAGCGGATCGGCCGGTCGACGGGCGCGGCCATCTCGTTGACCGTCGCGATACCGTATTCCGGGTAGATGAACAGCCATTTCCAGTCGAGCGCGGCCACTTCGACCACAAGCGGCTCGACCTGGCGGTCCACCGGCCGCCCCTCCGCCACGCGGCCGAGCGGCCGGGCACGGGTCGAGCAGGTGCGTGCCCATCCAGGTCACCGCGCCGAGGCAGATGATGATGAGAAGGGGCACCGCCCAGATCACCAGTTCGAGATGGGTGGAGTGGTCCCAGTCGGGCTCGTAGCGCGCCTGCCTGTTGCCCGCGCGATACCGCCAAGCGAAGAAGACGGTGAGCGCCATGACCGGAACGATGATGAGCAGCATCAGCACCGTGGAGACCACGACGAGGTCGCGCTGCTGTGCGGCGATGTCGCCCGCGGGCGCCAGCACCACGAGGTTGCACCCGCTGAGCGCGAGGGCAAGGCAGAGCAACACGGTCAGTCTGGTCAGCTTCAAGATCGGATCCGCACGCCAATTGAGGTTCAGGGCCTCGCTAACGGCTCGATGCTGCACCGCACATTGGACAATTTGCCCAATGCCGCGCGCCGCGGCACACGCATAATGACGGCCATGCGGCGCAGGCGACGAGCCTTTCGCCGCTGACGGCGTGCGAGGTGTCAGGAAGCATGGTGCACTCTTCGGCAATGACGGCGGACGATTCGGTCGGGCCCGAGGCTCGCCATGGCGAGGTCGCCCCCGGCGAGATCGCGGTAGGCGTGTTCATCGGCCGTACGTCGGAATTCTTCGACTTCTTCGTCTACGCCATCGCCTCGGTGATCGTGTTTCCAAGGCTGGTGTTCCCGCACATGGACGCGCTGACGGGCACGCTGTGGTCGTTCGCGATCTTCGCGCTGGCCTTTGTCGCACGGCCGGTGGGAACGGCGATCTTCATGGCCGTCGACCGCGCCTACGGCAAAGGCGTGAAGATGACCATTGCACTTTTCCTGCTCGGGACGGCCACCGTGGCCATCGCCTTCCTGCCCGGCTACGAGCGGATCGGCGCCGCGGCGATCTGGTTCCTGGCGCTGGCGCGCATCGCTCAGGGCATCGCGCTCGGCGGCACGTGGGACGGGCTCGCCTCGCTGCTCGCGATGAACGCACCGGAAGGCCGGCGCGGCTGGTATGCGATGATCCCGCAGCTCGGCGCGCCCGCCGGCCTGATCGTCGCCAGCGCGCTCTTCGCCTTCTTCGTCGGCAATCTTTCGGCCGAAGACTTCTTCAGCTGGGGCTGGCGCTATCCGTTCTTCGTCGCCTTCGCGATCAACGTGGTGGCGCTGTTCGCGCGGCTCAGGATCGTCTCCACGCCGGAATACCGGGAGCTGTTCCACAATCGCGAGCTGCAGCCGGCGCGCATCTCCGCGACGCTGCGCGCCGAGAGCCGCACCGTGGCGCTCGGCGCGTTCGCGCCGCTCGCGAGCTTTGCGCTGTTCCATATGGTGACGGTGTTCCCGCTGTCCTGGGTGTTCCTGTTCACCTCGGAAGGCATTGCGCGCTTCCTGGTGATCGAGGCGGTCAGCGCCGTCTTCGGGCTCGGCGCAGTCTTCGTCTCCGGCATCCTGGCGGACCGGATCGGGCGCCGCTCGCTGCTGATCGGCTCGGCGGTCGCCATCGCCGCGTTCAGCGGCTTCGCGCCGCAGCTGCTCGACGCGGGTCCGGTGGGCGAAGCGATCTTCATGGTGCTCGGCTTCGTGCTGCTCGGCCTGTCCTTCGGCCAGTCGTCCGGCGCGGTCGCCTCCAGCTTCCCGCAGGCCTACCGCTACACCGGATCGGCCATCACCACCGACCTCGCCTGGCTGTTCGGGGCAGGGTTCGCGCCACTGGCAGCCCTTCTCCTGTCGGCGAATTTCGGGCTGATCTCGGCCGGCGCCTATCTGCTGTCGGGCGCGATCTGCACCATCCTGGCGCTGTGGCTCAGCGAGCGCTTCGCGGCGAAGGCCGGCTGAGGATCACCTGGCGGCCGGCCGATCCGGCGCGGCGCTCGCGCTGCCCTGCGTGATGAGGCGCGAACTGCGCTGGTCGCGGGTGTGGATCCATAGCCAGCTCAGCGCCACGCTCAGCCTGTTGCGGACGCCGATCAGGAAGTAGATGTGGGCGAGGCCCCATATCCACCAGGCCAGCGCGCCGCGCAGCTTGACGCGGCCGAAGTCGATGACCGCCAGCCGCTTGCCGATCGTGGCGAGGCTGCCCTGATGGCGGTATCGGAACGGCGCAGCCTGGACCCGTCCCGCGAGCCTTGCCCTGATGGTGTCGGCGACATACCTGCCCTGCTGCTTCGCCGCCGGCGCGATGCCCGGAACCGGCTTGCCGTCCGGAGCGTCGATGGCAGCGGTGTCGCCGATGACAAAGATCTCGGGATGGCCCGGCACGGTGAGATCGGGCTCGACCTTGACGCGCCCGGCGCGGTCGGCCGCGGCCGCGAGCCATTCGGCCGCCGGCGAGGCCTGCACGCCCGCCGCCCATATGATGGTCGCGGCTGCAAGACGCTTGCCGCCATAGACCACGCCGTCGGCCGAGCATTCGGTGACCGGGCTGCCGCGCTCTACCTCGACGCCGAGCTTCTCCAGCGCGCGCAGCGCATAGTCCGAGAGATCCTCGCTGAAGGCGGCGAGGACGCGCGGGCCGCCCTCGATCAGCACCACGCGCGTTTCCCTGGTGTCGATGTTGCGGAAGTCCTCCGGCAACGTCACCCGGGCAAGCTCGGCGATGGTGCCCGCAAGCTCCACGCCGGTCGGTCCGGCGCCGATGATCACGAAAGTGAGGAGCGCTGCCCGCCGTGCTGGATCGGTTTCGCGCTCGGCCTTCTCGAAGGCGACGAGGATGCGGCGGCGGATCGTGGTGGCGTCCTCGAGCGTCTTGAGGCCCGGCGCGAACGGCTCCCAGTCGTCGTGGCCGAAATAGGCGTGCCGCGCACCGGTGGCCAGCACCAGCGTGTCGTAGGCAACAGTCGACCCGTCGTCGAGCCGGACAGCGCGGGCCTGGGTATCGACACCGGTCGCCGACGCCAGCAGCGTCGTGATCTCGCGGCGCCGGCGCAGGAGATGCCGGATCGGCCAGGCGATCTCCGAGGTCGCCAGCGACGCAGTCGCGACCTGGTAGAGCAGCGGCTGGAACAGGTGATGGTTGCGCCGGTCGATGATCGTGATGCGGACCGGCGCCCCGGCGAGGCGGTGAACCGCCTCCAGGCCACCGAAGCCCGCTCCGACCACGACGACATGATGTGGGGAGGGTGCTTCTACCGGTGCCATCGCAAACGCCTTTCCTGCCGCCGGCGCCGGTGGAGCCCGCCGCCAGACAACTGATGCCGCGTTCTCCCCCGATAAGGGCGGGGTGGCAATGCCGAACTTTTCATAACTGGAATGCGCGCCGCCAAGGCGATGGCGTCAAACCCTTCCCGCATACTCGCCAGCTGTATCTTCAGCCTGTCGATCGACGTGACACGATCACCGCGGATGCCTTCCTCCCCGCCGCCGCACCTCGGCTCAGTTCAATCGCGCTTCCGTCCTGCTGGCATCGAACCAGTCGAACTCGGCGTCGCTCGTGTTCACCATCACTGCCTTGGTCGTGAAATAGGCGTTGAAGGCTTCCTCGCCGAACTCGCGGCCGATGCCCGACAGCTTTACTCCGCCCCAGGGGGACGCCGCGTCGACGCGATGGTGGTCGTTGACCCAGACGATGCCGGCCTGGACCTGGCGGGCGAAGCGATGGGCGCGCGCCACGTCTTTCGTGTGCACGGCGGCTGCGAGGCCGTAAGGGGAATCGTTTGCCATGCGCAGTGCGTCTTCCTCCGTGTCGAAGGGAATGACGACGGTGAAAGGACCGAAAACCTCGTCCCGCGCGATCGACATGTCCGGCGTGACATCGGCGAAGACGGTCGGGCGCATGAAAAAGCCGCCCGTTCCGGCCAGCTCTTCAGGGATGCGGCCGCCGGCGACAAGACGCGCGCCCTCGGCGAGGCCCGTCTTCACGAAGCCCATCACCCTCTCGCGCTGCCGAGCCGAGATCACCGGTCCCATCTGCGTCGACGGGTCGAAGGGATCGCCGACCTTGATACGCTCGGCGCGCGCGGCGAGCTTCTCGACGAACTCGTCATAGATCGGGCGCTGCACCAGATGGCGCGCGGCGCAGACGCAGGTCTGGCCGGCGCCGATGAAGGCGCCGAAGGCCGCATAGCTGACGGCGCGGTCGACATCGCAATCGGCGAAGACCGCAACCGGCGTCTTGCCACCGAGCTCCAGCGTCTGCGTCGCGAAATTCCGCGCCGCCGCCGAACCCGCGGCGCGGCCGGATTCGGTGCCGCCGGTCAGCACGAGCTTGTTGATGTCCGGATGTTCCGACAGCGCCTTTCCGGCCACGGCCCCATAGCCGGTGACGACGTTGAGCACGCCAGGTGGAAGGCCGGCCTCCGAGAAGAGCTGCGCCAGTCGCAGCGTCGTCAGCGGCGTCAGTTCGGACGGTTTCACCACGGTGGTGCAGCCCGACGCCAGCGTCGGCGCGATGTTGCGGGAGGCGATCAGCAGCGGATGGTTGAACGGCGTGACATTGGCGACGACCCCGACCGGGAGCCTGTTGGTGAAGGCATGATATTCGCCGTCCACCGGCAGCACCGCATCCCTGCGCGCCATCGCAAGTGCGGCATTGTAGCGGAACAGATCCGGCACCCGTGCGATCTGGGCGCGCGTCTCGCGGATCGGCCGGCCATTGTTGAGCGTTTCCAGCTCGAAGAGCTCGTCGAGATTCGCCTCCATGACGTCGGCCAGTTTGTTCACCAGCCGCACCCGCGTGCGCAGCGGCATCCGCGCCCAGTCGCTGCCCTCGAAGGCCGCGCGAGCGCTCGCCACGGCGAGGTGCACGTCTTCTGCGCCAGCCTCCACGACATGCGCGATCGTCGCACGCTCGCCGGTGCGATGACCGGCATCAGCTTGCGGCCTTCATGCGGCTGGAACCGGCCATCGATGAAGAGACCGAACGTCTTCGGCTCGGAAAAAGACGCCGGGCGGAATGCCTGATGCTTGGACATGGGGATCTTTCCTTCCCTTGGCCGACTTGAATCAGCCGATATCGAAGAGGCGGCGCGCATTGCCGCCGAGGATGGCGGTCGTGGCGGCGGTGTCGAGGTTCGAGGACAGGACGTGCCCGACCGGATCGTATTCGGCCATGTCGTAGGGATAGTCAGTTCCCATCATGACCTGCCCGTGCCCGACGATCCGCACCAGCGCCTCGAGCTGCTCGGCCGTGAAGACGACGCTGTCGAAGAACACCTTGCGAAGATACGACGTCGGCGGATGCGGAAGGTCGCCATGGACATCGGCCCGCGCGCCCCAGGCGTGATCCATGCGCCCGCTATAGGCCGGCAGGTATCCGCCGCCGTGAACCGCAACGAGCTTCAGCCCGGGATATCTCTCCAAAACGCCGTCGAAGATCAGGTAGTGGAGCGCCACCGTCGTATCGAGCGGATTGCCGATGACATTGTTGAAGTAGTAGCGCGAAAGCCGCTCGCCCTGCGTGAAGCCGTTGGGGTGGATCAGCACGACTGCGCCCAGCCGTTCCGCCGCGGCCCAGAAGGGTTCGAACAGGGGATCCGAAAGCTCGAGCCCGTTGACGCTGGTCAGGATCTGCACGCCGCGGAAGCCCCTGTCGCGCATAACGAATTCCAGTTCGGCAGTCGCCGCTTCCGGATCGGACATGACCACCCCGCCAAGCGCCGTGAACCGCTCCGGCGCGGCATCGCGGAAGGCGGCAACGCCCTCGTTGACCATGCGCGTCGCCTCCCGCGCGAGGGCGCGGTCCGGCAGGCTGTAATAGCACTGGAAGGGCGTCGGCATGATGACCTGATGGGCCAGGCCGAAGCGGTCCATCTCGGAGAGGCGCTTTTCCGGATCGAGCATCAGGGGGCGGCGCTCGCCATCCTGCCTCATGTTGATCGCCGCCGTGTCGGGGGTCGAGAAGTGAAGCAGCGGAATCGTCGACCTGTCCAGCACGGGCGCGACGAGGTCGTGCGCAGCCGGCACGGCGACATGGCTGTGCATGTCGACCGTGACGGCGCCGGCCGGCAAGGGACGTCGCGCAAGGTCGAAGGGGCGCGCGGCTGTCGGCCCATACCGGTTTGTGCCCGGCTCGAGGCGAGGCAAGTCGTGTGTCATGACGAACTCCAGTGATCGAGACTCATGCGGGCGATGCAGGAACGGCTAGGTCACCAGTCCAAGCCGACGGTAGAGGGCGGGCATTCCCTCCAGGTAGACGGTCACCGCGCTGCGAACCATGACTTCGGTGTCTTCGCTCGTCGCAACGCGATAGATGTAGCGGCGCACGCCGTAGTAGAAGATGCCGCCGTGGAGAATCCAGGTCGCTTCCTGCTCCTGCGGGGTAAGCGGCACCTCGTCGAAGTCTGCGACACCCAAGGATGCCCGCACTTCACGGCAAAGGCGAGCGATCACCCGCTCCTCTATGATCGGATTGTAGCGCTTGTTGAGCTCAAGGTTGCGCAGACCCGAAAAGAGATAGATGCGCATCCATTCCGGTGCATGCGAGACAGCGCAGTCTGGACAAAGAACGCATTCAGGCGCTCCTCCAGCGGACGAGCCCTGTCGGCGAGAAGCGTGTCCCACCGGCTGCTCCAGCGGCCGCGGAAGACCTCCTCGTAGACGGCGTCGATCAGGTCCTCCTTGCTCGGGAAATACTGATAGATCAGCGGCTGCGTCACGCCGAGGTGCTTCGCAAGAAGATGCGTCGAGCCGTCGAGGCCGTATTCCGCGAAGAAGCTAATGGCTCCGTCGAGGATCATCCGGCGTCGTTCGCTCGGCGCATATCGCTTGCGGGCGGGGGCCTGCCGTTCGTTCATCCGAGGATTTCCTTGCCCTGAAGCATCCGGCGCAGTCCGATCAGATATAGGCGTCGAGTTTCTCGACCTTGCCAGTCGTGCCCTTGATGACGTTGCGGCGAACCACGATCTCGCCGGCGTCGCTTGCGATGCCCATCGCATGTAGGCCATGCGCGCGGCCATTGAAACGGAGGCCGAGGTCGGATGCCCTCATCCCGAGGAAGTCGCTCATTGCCTCCTCGGTGCCACCGACCTCAAGCCAGGAGATGCCCGTGGGCCGCACGGTGCCGAACTGCGCCTGGCCGCGGCCGGGATGCTTCGACGGATCGATGACGTAGAAGAAGTTCGGCAAGCCAGCCTCCCAGCAGGGAATGGTGTCGGGGGTGCGCACCGCCACGCCGAGCGCACCGTCCGGTCGTTGCCGCAGCCCGCTTTCTACGACATCGGAGCCGAGCCGCTTGGCAATCGCCTCGATCTCGTCGCGGGTGTCCACGCGTGCGCACCAGCCGATGAACACGTCGCCTTCGATGCACTGGTCATGGAAAAAGCGCGCCGCGGGGTTGCCCCGTTCGTAGGCATGGATGTCGATGGCGCTCTCCACTTCGATATATGTGTCTCCGCCGGTCGGAAAGATGCGGTTCGCCAAGCCCAGCTTGGGGAACCACCCTCCTTCGTAGCAGCCGAGCCCGGTTTCCTGCATCAGCCTATACGATCCCTCGTAGACGTTCTGCGTTCCGAGGCAGACATGGTCGATATGTATCATCGGATTTTCCTGCTGATCAGTCGCTGCTGTTTTGGCCCGTTCCTCAGTAGCCCGGGCATTCCTTGGCCTGCGCGACGATTGCGTTTGTATCGAAATCGTTGATTTTCTTGAAGAAGTCCGGATCTTCCGGCATCATCTTCGAGACATCGATGGTCTGCGGGATCTGCTTGTTGTCCAGCAGGAAATTCTGCAGCTTGTCGAGACCTTCCGCCGACACGTTGGCGCGCAGCTCGCCGCCGGCCTTACGGAATGCGATGAGGTTCTCCTCCGAGTTCAGGCGGGCGATTTCGGTGTCCTGTTCCATCGTGGTGGTGCGGCCGGCGCCGTAGTTCTTGCGATAGATTTTCGCCACGCATTCGGGATTGGCCTGGGCGAAGACCTGCGCCTTCGCGACGCCGCGCGCGAGCGCCTCGACCATCTTCGGGTCCTGCGAGAGCGCGGTGCCCGTCGCCACCATGCTGTAGTCCGGGAAGTCGAGCCAGGCATCGTCCTGGAAGTAGCTGGCGTCGTTGCCGAGCACCTTGAAGTTGGCGATCTCCGCCATGAAGGTCAGGCTGGCGTCGACGGTGCCGCTCTTCAGCGCCTCGTAGGCCTGCGGGCCGAGCCCGATGACAGCCTGGCGCACGTCACGCTGCGGATCGATCCCGTGCTTGGTGAGCAAGGAGTTGAGGTACATGGCGCCGCCCGACCCCGCCACTGCGAGACCGATGGTCTTGCCCTTCAGGTCTTCCGGCTTGGTGATGTTGCTCGACGTCATGGTCAGGATGCGCCAGGACGTCGTCTTCATCGCCGCGACCATGCGGATATCGGCGAGGCCCTTGGTGTCCGCCGCGATCCACGGCGTGCTGTTCATCACGCCGATGTCGCCCGATCCACCGATCATAGCCTGCACTGCGGCCGAGGACCCTTGCGAGAACTGCACGTCGACGTCGTAGCCCTCGTCGCGCCACCAGCCCATCGCCAGCGGAATGAAAAGCTCGAACACCGCCGGGATCATGACCGGATTGCCGTGGACGATACGGACCTTCTTCAGGTCCTCCGCTGCCAGAACACCGGTTCCGGCCGAGAGCATGCAGGCGCCCAGCAGCGCCGAGGTGATGGATTTCAGAATCGTGTTCATGTCATTCCCCTGTTTGACTTGTTTCGAACTGCGATTGCGTGCCGCTATCGGTTGGAGGCCTCGATCCAGAAGACGAGCCGGCGGCCGAGATACTGGACAAGCGCGCTTGCCAGGGCGGCGATGAAGGTGAGGAGCGCGATGGCGGCGAAGACGCCCGGCGTATCCAGCGCGAACCCTGCCCGCATGATGGCGGCGCCGATGCCTTCCTGGGCGCCGACGAATTCGGCCACGATGGCGCCGATGACGCTGAGCGTGACGCCGACGTTGAGCCCGGCGAAGATGTACGGCGCCGCGTTCTGGACCTTCAGGTAGCGGAAGCGTTCCCAGCGTGACGCATTGTAGACGCTGAGCATTTCGAGCTGATCGGCCGGCGTCGCCCGCAGGCCCGTGACGGCGTTCACGAAGACCGGGAAGAACGTGATCAGCGCGACGATCAGCACCTTCGACGTCATGCCGAAACCGAACCAGACGACGAAGAGAGGCGCTATCGCAACCTTCGGCACCGCCTGCATCGCGACGATGTAGGGATAGAGAATCCGCTCGGCGGCGCGCCATTCGGCGACGGGAACAGCGAGGAGGAACCCGACCACCGCGCCGACCAGATAGCCGGCAAATATCTCCTGCAGCGTGATCAGCGTGTCGCCTGCCAGGTAGCCGGCGGTGAGGCCGGTCCACAGCGACACGGCGATCTGGCTCGGCTTGGGAAGAAGCGCTGGACTTATGCCGGTGAGCGGCACGAACAACCATTCCCAGACCGCCAGAAAGGCGCAGAGAATGAGGACCGCGGCCACCGTGATCCCGTCGATCCGACTGGCCCAGCCCGGGAGGGAGCGCGAGCTGTCTTCGTGGCGCATTTGCGTACCCGCCGTCGTGTCGCTCATTGCCGCACCTCGTCCTTCTCGAAGTGCTTGCGCACCGCCTGCGAATAGGCCCCGAAGGCCTCGGAGTTGATCATGTTCAGGGTGCGGGGGCGCGGCAGGTCGATCTCGATGTCGTCCACGACACGGCCGGGCCTCGGCGCGAGAACGATCACCCGGTCGGCGAGGAACACCGCTTCCTGGATGCTGTGCGTGACGAAGACGATGGTCTTGCCGCTCTGCATCCAGAGCGACTGCAGTTCCATCTGGAGGTGATCACGCGTCATCGCGTCGAGCGCTGCGAAGGGCTCATCCATCAGCAGCACGTCGGGGTCGTGAACGAGCGCACGCGTGATGCCGACGCGCTGCTGCATGCCGCCCGAAAGCTCGCCCGGATACTTGTCCCTGAAGTCCTGGAGGCCGACGAGCCTGAGGTAATGCTCGGCCCGGCGGCGCGCCTCGGAGACCGGGATGCGCTTCAGGTCGGCCGCGATGGTCACGTTTTCGAAGACGCTGCGCCAGGGCAGCAGCACCGGCGCCTGGAAGACCATGCCGATGTCGCCCGTAGGGCCCGTCACCGCCTTGCCGCCGATGCGGATTTCGCCGTCGGACCGCGAGGTCAAGCCGCCGATCAGCCTGAGCAATGTGCTCTTTCCGCAGCCGCTCGGACCGACGAGGGTGACAAACGATCCCTTAGCGATCGTCAGGTTGACGTCGTGAAGCGCATCGACGCGATCGCCAGAGCGCGTGTGAAAGGACTTGTTGACCGACGCGATGTCGATGAACTGCCCTGCATCTGCCGTGTTCATTCCCATTCCCCTTTTCGGGTTGCTTTTGTTCCCTCGTACGGGCGCTGCCGTCCTTCCGGTCAGAGCGCCAAAGGCCGGTTTGCGCTCTCGACGAACTCCACGGTGACGAAGGAGAGCGTCGTGTCGCCGATGTTGGTCAGGTCGTGCATCATCGATTCACCTGCTGCGTAGGCGTGATGCCGGGTGTCGCCGGCGGCGTAGTCGACCTCGACGACCCGCCCGTCGCCGTAGCGCGAGCGCCCGCGCCCGGCAGTGACCGCCGTCCAGAAATAGTCGAGGACGTGGCGATGGAAGCCGATCCGCTCTCCGGGCGCGAGCGTCAGGTGCCAGACCCTGACGCGATCGGTCTGAGAGACGAGCCTGGAGCCGACGCGGCCGTTTGAGTGAGCTCGACGGAATTCATCTTCCAGCTCGCTCGAAAGACCGGCCGGAACCTGCGATCCGGCAAGAACCGTGGTTTCAGCCGCACTCATGCGAGCACCTCCAGACCGGCAGTGACCGCCGTTTCCGCCATCACCGCCTCTGGCTGGCGATGACGCTCGGCCAGTTCGCGCTGGCGCGCATCGCCGAGCTGCGTTCCCATATAGGATCCGAGATTCCGCGCCCGGCGGACGACAGCGGTACCGACCGGCAGGCGCTGCGCCTCGAAACTCCTCAGCGCCGACGCGATATTCGCGGCACCTCCGGAAAGCGCTCGCGCCAGCGCGAGCGCATCGCCCGCGGCCTTGGTGATCCCCATGCCGACATGCGGACGCGCCACGAATGCGGCATCTCCCAGGATCACGGTCCTTTCGCCCAGGACCATCGTGGGGGTCTCGAAATCGAGGATCGCCTGCACGAAAGGCAGCTTCGTCTTCCGGACGACTTCGGCGAATTGCGGTCCCAGCAGGCGCCCGGCATCGGCACGCATCCCGGCCACGACTTCCGGACGGATCTTGACGGGAGAGATGGACAGGTCGCCCTGGTTGTCGTCGACATCGCGCAGGATGTCCGCGAGCGACTCGGCGTCTGCCGGTCGGGTACCAGACGAAATTGAACGAGCGCTGCCCGGGCGCCAGGCTTTCGCCGGCACCGGCGACGGGATAGCCGAGGATCTGCTCTCCCGGCGGCAGGCGAAAGCAGAAACGGTCGCACAGCATCGACCGGGTTGCCTCGGAAAGCGCGGCTTCGTCGACGAGGCCCCGCCACGCGACATAGCCGGCATAGACCGGGTTCGCATCCGGCAGCCGCCGCTGCCGGACGGTCGAAAACAGGCCGTCCGCACCGACCAGCAGATCGCCTTCGGCACAGCTGCCGTCATTGAAATGCGCCACCACGGAACCGGCGCGCTCTTCGAAGTCGCGCAGCGAACGACCGTGGCGATATCCGCCCGCCAGCTCGGTGCGAAGCAGCCCATAGAGATGACCCCAGGACGTCATGACCTGCGGGAGTTCCCGCTCGGCGACAATGTTGCCTTCTCCGTCCAGAATCCGCCGGCCGGGGACGAAGACGCCGACGCGCGCCCTGTCGGTCGTTATCCCCGCCTCGGCCAGGGCATCGAAGAGCTCGTCGTGCGTGACGATCCCAGCCCCGCGCGCCGACAGCTCGCTGCCGTTGCGCTCGAACAGCTCAACCTCCCAGCCGGCCCGGCGCAGCAGAAGGCCCGCGAACAGCCCTGAGATCGAGCCGCCCGCGACGAGCGCTTTGGGATGACGGGATCGCTCGTACGGCATGTGCTGGATGTCGCCCGCAGGTCGTTAATGATCGATCGATCAATACGCGATCCTGCGAATGAGTCAACACTATTTATCGTTCAATTATTTGAAGGCTTAGCAGGGCGTCCTGCCCGCGTTTCACGCCGTCCCGGCACCCTGAACGCGCGAGCGGAGTTCGGTCTTCAGCACCTTGCCGTAGGCGTTCTTCGGCAGGTCCTCGAGCCAGACATAGTCCTTCGGCCGCTTGAAGCGGGCAATCTGGGTCAGGCAGTGGGCGTCGAGCGTCTTTGCATCGGCGGTGGCGCCCGGCTCCAGCACGACGCAGGCGACGACGACCTCGCCCCATTCAGGATCGGGGCGGCCGATGACCGAGACCTGCGCCACGGCCGGATGCGTCAGCAGCGCTTCCTCGACCTCGCGCGGATAGATGTTGGTGCCGCCGGAGATGATCACGTCCTTGGAGCGGTCGTGCAGGGTCAGGAAGCCGGCCTCGTCCATCGCGCCCATGTCGCCCGTATGCAGCCAGCCGTCGCGGATGGCGGCTTCGGTCGCGGCCGGGTCGTTCCAGTAGCCCCTCATCACCGACGGCCCGCGCACGGCGATCTCGCCGATCTCGCCGGGCGGAAGCCGCTTTTCGTCAGGTCCGAGCACGGCAACCTCGCAGCCTGCCTGGGCGACGCCGACCGAGGCAAGGCGGCGCGAGTGCATTGCGTCGTCCCATCCGGCTTCCATGGCCTCGACATGGGCGGCGCGGGTCAGGGCAGTAATGGTCATCGGCGTTTCGCCCTGGCCGTAGATCTGGGCGAAGCGGGGGCCGAACTGGTCCATCGCGTCGCGGATGTCGGCGAGATACATCGGCCCGCCGCCATAGACGATCGTGCGGATGCCCTCGCCTCGATGGCTCCGCGCCTTCGCAGCAGCGACGAGGCGGCGGACCATGGTGGGGGCGGCGAAGAAGCAGAGCCGGCCGAGCTGTCCGGCGAGGTCGAGGATCTCGTCGCTGTCGAAGCCGCCGGAAGCCGGCACGACGTGGCGCGCGCCGCAGATCAGGTAGATGAACTGGTAGAGGCCCGCCCCGTGCGACATGGGTGCGGCGTAGACCTTGGCGTCGCCGGCCTCCGCCGCGTCGACGTCGGCGAAATAGCTCATGATCATCGCCTGGATGTTGGCCGGCGTCAGCATTACGCCCTTCGGCCGGCCGGTCGTGCCGGAGGTGTAGAACAGCCAGACGAGGTCGTTCTGGCCGGTCGGATGGAGCGCCGGAGCCGGAGTGTCGGTGACAAGTGCAGAGAAATCCGGTCCGTCCATGTCCACGATGCGCGTTTCGGGCGCCAGCGCCGCGAGGTCGCCGGCATGGTCGGCGTCGGTGAAACAGAGCCGCGCGCCGGAATGGCCGAGGATGTAGGCGGCCTCCTTCTCATGCAGCTTGGCATTGACCGGCACGGCCACCGCGCCGATCCGCCAGATGGCCTGCATGGCGACGAGATAATCGGTGCGGTTGGCGAGGAAGAGCGCGACGCGGTCGCCCGGCGCTATGCCTGTCGCCGCGAGACCGGCGGCCAACGATCCGGCGCGGGCATTGAAGCCGGCATAGTCGAGGACCGCGTCCGCGCCGCGGAACAGCGCCGGCCGGTCGGGCCAGAGCAAGGCGGCGCGTTCGAGCCAGCGTGCCGGGTTCATATCTTCCTCCCTGCCTCGTGTTCGGCGCAAGCCGGCCTCGCGCCGACCTTCATGCCCCGGTCAGGCCCGCGCGGGCAAGCCGAGGATGGCTCGCGCCTCCGCAGGCGTCGCGGGGCGGCCGCCGGCGGAGCGGATGGTCTCCACGGCGGACGTGAGCAGCGCGGCATTGGTGGTCGGCTTGCCGGCCGCGTCGAAGAGCGCGTCTTCCAGTCCGGCGCGGACATGGCCGCCGCCGGCGACCGCCTCGCGCATGACCCAGAGATTGTCCTCGCCGGCCGCGAAGGCGGCCCAGACTGCGCCGTCGGGAATGCGTTCGTGCATTGCGGCGAGTGCTGCCGGCGTCGCGGGCGCGCCGCCATAGCCGGTGCCGAGGCAGATCTGCATGAAGGGCGTCGGGCCGAACGCACCCTCCGCCGCGAGTTTGCGGGCGACCTCCAGATGGCCGAAGTCGAAGCATTCGACCTCGGCGCGGATGCCCTTCTCGCCATAGAGCCGTGCCATCTCGCGCAGGTCGCCCATACGCGCGACGTGGATCGCCTGGCCGAGCGCGAAGGTGCCGCAGTCGATGGTGCCGATCTCGGGCGTGAGCGCGAGCACATGGTCCGCCCTGCCCGCCGCCGGGCGCAGTGTGGTGTCTTCGGCCGGCGCGAAGCCCGCCGCATCGTCGAGCACCAGCAGTCCGTCCATCGAGGCGCTGAGATTGAGCAGGATGTTAGTGCCGGCGGCGCGGATCAGACCGACGGTCTCGTGCCAGAGGCCGATGTCGTTCGAGGGCAGGCCCGTTGCCGGATCGCGGACGTGGATGTGGGCCACCGCCGCGCCCAGCTTCGCCGCCTCGGCGACCGCCGCGGCGATGGCTTCGGGGCTCACCGGCAGGTTCGGGTTGAGCTCCGCCGCATCGGGCCGTCCGCCGTTGACGCAGGCGGTCAGGATGACCGGGCGCGTCATGCCGCCTTGCCCCGCACGGCCGTGACGGCTGCGTCGGCAGCCTGCTGCATGAACAGCGCATCCTGCATCAGCGCGATGAAGGAATAGCCGCGCGCGATGCAGTCGGTGGCGTAGGCCGAGCTGATCGCGAAGACGCCCGCGAACTTGCCCGCCGCCCGGGCGCGAGCAGCGACATAGTCCAGCGCCGGCGACACGTCGGGGCTGTCGAGCGTTGCGCCACTCGACAGCGAGACCGACAGATCCGACGGGCCGACGAAGACACCGTCGATACCGGGCACGGCGAGGATCGCGTCGAGGTTGTCCAGCGCTTGCCGGGTCTCGATCATGGCGATTGCAAGGTTCAGCTCATTGGCCTTGGCGAGGTAGCCAGGGCCGTTCAGGCCAGATATCGGGATCGCGCGGCGTGGTCCCCAGCTGCGGAAGCCGACAGGCGGGAACTTGGTGTAGGACACCAGCCGTTCCGCGTCCGCGACCGTATTGACCATCGGGCAGACGACGCCGATCGCGCCGAAATCGAGCACCCGCGAAGCGAGCCCGCCGCAATCGACCGGCAGACGCACGAAAGCCGGCTTGCCTTCAAGCGCGGCGGCGGCAACGCTTGCGACGACGGCGGCCTCGTCGAACATGCCGTGCTGCATGTCGAGGATGAAGGAATCGAGCTTCGTCTTCGCAAGCGCCTCGATCGCGTTGGGATCGGGCAACTGGCAGAAGGTCGACAGGTGAAGCGCGCCGCGGCGGATGGCCGGGGCGAGGTCGGCATGGACCGCGGGAAAGCCCATCTCAGCTCTCCACGGGCGGGAAGTCGGCGGCCTGGTGGTCGACGATCTCGAGATAATCCTTCCGGATCGGGCAGAAGATGTCGAGATTCATCACGACCTCGTCCGAGATCGGGATGCCGCCGTGCATCACGTCGGGCGGCACGCGAAGCACTTCCCCCGCGCCGACCTCGAAGGTCTCGTCGCCGACGGTCCAGCGCATGCGGCCGGTCAGGATCACGGCGATCTGCTCGAAGGGATGCTTGTGCATGCCGAGCGTCATGCCCTTTTCCAGCCAGTTCATGACCAGCAGCACGTCCTCGCCGCGAAAGCCGGCCCGGCTGATATGCTCGCGCACCGGGAAGCGCGGCAGGTCTTCCCATTTGACCGGCATACGGAAGGGTTGCAGTTCACTCATCTCGTCCTCCTTGTCTTGAAATCTGTCAGGCGACCTTGGCCGCCTTCAGCGCGCCGAAGCCGCCGCCGCCGGGCGTGATCATGGTGATCTCGTCGCCGGCCTTCATGTCGGTCTTGCCCGAGAGCACGACCGGCTTGCCGTTGACGAGGAACTGGCCGGCGCGGCCGGGCGCGCCGCCGTCGAGACCCTGCGGCGCCTCGCTGAGGCGGCTGGGCACCGTGTTCAGCAGCCACGGCTGCGTGGTTCGCATGCGGAAGCCGATGCGCTGGCCATCGCCGCCTGGCTGCAGGCCTGCGCCGCCGGAGCCGCGCTCGAGTTCCTTGCAGGTGAAGACGATGGGATAGGCAGCCTCCAGCACCTCGACCGGGACCGCCGACACGCCGGTGGGGTAGCAGACCGCGGAGATGCCCGGCTTGCCGGCACGCGCGCCCATGCCGCCGGAATAGTTGAACATCGACGAGGTGAAGGGACGTCCCTCCTCGTCCCGACCCTGGATCTGCACGGTCCACACCGCACCGGAGCCCTCGGCCACGACTTTGTCGGGCACAACCTGCGACAGGGCGTTGAGGATCGGGAACGGAACGGACATGCCGACCACGTGGCGTGCATTCACGGGCGACGGGTAAGTCGCGTTGACGATGCAGTTGTCCGGCAGCTTGAGCTTGATCGGCGCGAGCGAGCCGGCATTGTTCGGCAGGTCCGGATTGAGCGTCGAGCGGATGGCGAAGGTCGCATAGGCCTGCGTATAGGCCGGCACGACGTTGATGCCGCGCGGGCTGCGGCCGGACGAGCCGGTGAAATCGACGGTGATTTCGCCCGCCCTGTTGTCGATGGTGACCGCGGTCTTCAGCGTGATCCGGTCGCCGCCGGGCACGTCGAAGGTCGACTCGCCATGGAAGGTGCCGCCCGGCAGGGTGCGGATCGAATCCCGCGTCGCGTTCTCCGAACGCGTGATGATCTCGTCGGAGAGCGCCTCGATGTCGTCCAGCCCGTAGCGGTCGCAGAGCGCGTTGAGGCGCTGCGAGGCGATGAGGCCGGAGGAGACCTGCGCGCCGAGGTCGCCGAGCAGTGCGTCCGGCGTTCGGACATTGCGGGTGATCATCGCGAACAGCGTCTCGTTGCGCACGCCCGCCTCGTAGAGCTTGAGCACGGGGATCCAGAGGCCTTCCTCATGGATGTCGCGCGCGCCGGAGCCGATGCCGTAGCCGCCGATGTCGGTATGGTGGATGGTCGAGCCGGCATAGCCGATCAGCTTCTGGCCGCGGAAGATCGGCGAGAGAACGGTGATGTCGAAGAAGTGGCCGGCCGACATCCACGGATCGTTGGTGATCAGCACATCGCCGGGCTTAAGGCTCGACGCGTCGACATGCTTGAGCAGGTTGGCGGCGGCGGCCGCCAGCGAGTTGATGTGGCCGGGAGTACCGGTGACGGCCTGCGCCACCATGCGGGCGCGGGCATCGAACAGGCCGTTGGCGAGATCGCCCGCCTCGCGCACGATCGGCGAGAAAGCAATGCGCTGCAGCGCGCGCGCCTGTTCCGAGACGATCCCGATCATGTTCGACCAGAGGATCTGGAGTTCTACGCCGTCCATGTTCAGTGCTCCGTCATCTTGTCGGCAATCAGGCTGCCGTTTGCGTGCAGTCGGATCGTCCAGCCGGGCAGGACGAAGATGGTGGTCTCGCGTTCCTCGACGATCACCGGACCCGCGATCACATCGTCGTCCATCAGTTCGGTGCGGGAATAGACCGCGGTCTCCACCGGTTTGCCGCGGAGGTGGACGGTGCGGCTGCGCGGCGCCGGTTTGCTGCCGCCCTTGGCGACGGTCGCGGCCGCCCGTTCCGGGAGGCGCCCGCGTGCCGTGACGTGCCAGTTGACCAGCTCCAGCGGCATGTCGAGCTTGAGGCCGTATTGCGTCACGTATTCGCGGTCGAAGATCTCGCGCATCGTATCGCCGTCGAGCGTCTCGCGCGGGTCGAACGGCAGCTCGATGCGAAGCTCGGACTGCTGGCCGAAGTAGCGCAGGTCGGCGCCGAAGACGAAGTCGATGTCGGAAGGCGCGAGGCCGGCCTCGGTCAGCGCCGCCGTGCCTTCGGTCGTCATCTGGCCGACGAGTTCGCGCGCCTCGGCCGGGTCGAGCCGGTCGATCAAGCCCAACTGACTGCGCACCAGGTCGATCTGCGCGGGAGTCACCAGCGTGCCGAAGGCCGAGAGAACCGAGGCCAGCGGCGGATAGATCACCTGCTTCGATTCGATCAGGTCGGCGACGAGGCAGGCATGGACCGGCCCCGCGCCGCCGAAGGCCAGCATCGGCAGGCCGCGATAGTCGACGCCGCGCTCGGTCGCATGGGTGCGCGTCGCCGCAGCCATCTGCTCGCAGACAACCTCGTAGATGCCCCATGCGGTCTGCTCGGCCGTCAGACCGATCTTCCCGCCAAGCTTCGCGATCGCGGCCTTGGCGCCTGCCGCGTCCAGCTTCATGTCGCCGCCGAGGAACCGGTCCGGATCGAGAATGCCGAGCACCACGTCGGCATCGGTCACGCAGGGCTCGGTGCCGCCGCGCCGGTAGCTGACGGGGCCCGGGATCGAGCCGGCGCTCTCCGGCCCGGTGCGCAGCAGGCCAAGATCGTCGACCCAAGCGATCGAGCCGCCGCCGGCGCCGATCTCGATCATGTCGATCGATGGCACCGTGATCGGCATACCGGAGCCCGGCTTGAAGCGGTAGCGGCGGTCGACCTCGAAGGTGCCGGTCACCAGCGGCTCGTGATTCTGGATCATGCAGGCCTTTGCCGTTGTGCCCCCCATGTCGAAGGAGATCAGGTCCGGAATGCCGAACATGCGCGAGAAGTAGCAGGCGACCAGCGCGCCGGCGGCGGGGCCGCTCTCGATCATGCGCACCGGCAGCGTTCCGGCGCGGCCGGCGCCGATGACGCCGCCGTTGGAGAGCATGATCAGCGGCTGCTGCGAGAAGCCCTGGCGGTCCAACTCCTTGATCAGCGCGTCGAGATAGGGCCGCGTGATCGGCACGGTGTAGGCGTTGATCGCGACGGTGGAGGTGCGCAGGTATTCGCGCATCTGCGGCGCGATCTCCGACGACAGCGAGACGAAGATCTCCGGCGCCTCGCGGGCGAAGACGTCGGCGACCAGCGCCTCGTTGACGCCGTTGCGATAGGCGTTGATCAGGCTGACGGCGACCGACTGGATGCCGCGCGCCTTGCAGTCGCGGGCGATGGCCGCGATCTCAGCTTCCTTCGCCGTCTTTTCGACCGAGCCGTCGGCCAATACGCGCTCGTCCAGCGCCCAGGTGCGCTCGCGCGGGATCAGCGGCTCGGCGAACTCGATCTGCGGATCGTACATGTCGTAGCGATGTTCGTCGCGGATGTAGAGGATGTCGGTGAAGCCCTTGGTCAGGATCAGCCCGACCGGCGGCCCCTTGCGCTCGATCAGCGCGTTGGTGACGACCGTGGTGGCGTGAACGACGACATCGTTGACGTCCGGCGGCGCGATGCCGGCGCGGCCCATGACCAGATCGACGCCGCGGAAGAAGCCTTCGAGCAGGTTGCCGTGGGTGGTCAGCGTCTTGTCGACGAAAGTGCGGCCGTCGTCGGCGAGAAGGACGGCATCGGTGAAGGTGCCTCCGATGTCGACGGCGAGGGAATATCTGGTCATGTCATCTGATCCGTATTGCCTAGATTCCGGGAGATCTTGCGGGCCGCTGCCGTCAGCGCCTCGACGTAGCGAGGGTCGGGCGGCGTCCCGATGGTGTTGGTGGGTCCGGCGATCGTCAGCGTGGCGACGAAATCGCCGGTCATGTCGAAGACCGGCGCGGAGACGGCGGTGACGCCCTGCAGGGTCTGGTTCGGCGCATCGGCCCAACCCCGTGTCCGCACCTCTGCCACCTCCGCCTCGACGGCGGAACGGTCGGTCGACGTCTCGCTGGTCCATTGGCGAAGTGCAGTCCCGGCGAGCTTCGCGCCGCCGAAGGCGAGCGCGATCTTGCCCTGCGCCGAGGCGTGAAAGTCGAGCAGCGCGCCCGGGCGGGTGACGATCACGACGGGCTGCTCGGTGCGCACCATGTCGAGGATGCGCATGCCGCCCTGTTCCATCTGCGAGAAGGAGACGGTGAAGCCGGTCGCGTCGCGCAGTTCGACCATGACGGGCCGCGCCTCGCGCAGGATGTCGGTCGAGTCGGCCAGCGCCTGGCCGAGATGGTAGAGCTTGTAGGAGAGCCGGTATTTCTCGGTCTCCGGGTCCTGCAGCACATAGCCGAGCGAGAGCAGCGTGCGCAGGAAACGGAAGACGCGCACCTTCGACACGCCGATCCGGCGCGCGAGGTCGGACAGGCCCACGGGCTGCCCGATCTCCGCCATCACCTCGATGATCATGAAGGCCATCTGGGTGGACTGGTTGACCGATTTGTCGAGCTCTACCGTCATCTCATCCTCACTTGAACAGGCCTGGAATCCAGAGCGAGAGGCCCGGGATCGCGGCGACCATCACAAGCACGAGGATGCACAATCCCAGCATGGGGAGCGAGGCCCGCGTCACCGCCTGCAGCGGGCTGCGGGCGATCGAGGAGACGATGAACAGCACCAGGCCGACCGGCGGGGTGCACATGCCGATCATCAGGTTGAGCACGACCATGACGCCGAGCTGCACCGGGTCCATGCCGATGGTCGGCGAGAGCGCGTTGAGCACCGGCATGATCAGCACCATCGCCGCCAACGGCTCGAGGAACAGGCCGAGGATCAAGAGCACGACGTTGAGCAGGATCACCAGCAGGACGGGGTTTTCCGTCGTGCCGAGGATCAGCGCTGCGATCTTCTGCGGCAGGTTCTCGATGCCCAGCACGAAGCCGGTCATGCTCGCCATCGCTACGACGAGCATGACGCCCGACGACATGGTCGCGGTTTCATAGAAGCAGCGCTTGAGCTTCGACCAGGGCAGCGAGCGGTAGACGAAGACGCCGGTGATAAGCGCATAGATGCAGGCGATGCCCGCGGCCTCGGTCGGGGTGAAGATGCCGGTGCGGATGCCGACGACGATGAAAACGGGCATCACCACGGCGGGGATCGCCGCATGCAGGATGCTCCAGCGTTCCTCCTTCGGCACCGGGGGCGCGACCGGATGGTTCTCGCGCTGGCCCTTCCACAAGGCGTAGATCAGGAGCAGCACGCCGAGGATCAGCCCCGGCACGATGCCGGCGAGGAACAGGTCGCCGATCGAGGTGCCGGTCAAGACGCCGAAGAGGATCAGCGGCAGCGAGGGCGGGATCAGCGGACCGAGCAGCGAGCCGGTCGCGGTGAGTGCTGCCGCATAGGCGGGGTCGTAGCCGTCGCGCTTCATCGGCGGAATCATGATGCCGCCGACGGCCGCCGCTTCGGAAGTCGCGGCACCCGACGGGCCGGAGAGCATGAAGTTCGCCAGCACGTTGACGATGGCCAGCCCGCCCTTGATGCGGCCGACGAGGAACTGTGCCGCCTTGACGATGTGCTGGGTCAGGTTGGCGGCATTCATCAGGTTGCCGGCGAGGATGAAGAACGGGATCGTCAACAGCAGGAAGCTGTCGATGCCGGCGATCATGCGTTGCGGGAAGGCGACCAGCAGGTGGCCGTGGCCTTCGATCAGCAGGTAGACCAGCGAGGCCATGCCGAGGCCGAGCGCCACCGGCATGCCGATGATCAGGGCCGCGAAGAAGATGGCGAGATAGAGGATCATCAGTGCGCCTCGATCTCGGTTGCGAGCCTGAGGTCGGAGGCGCGTGCGCCGGTGCCGATCATGCGGGCATAGAGGACAATGTCCATGGCGAGCCGCAGGGCGAACAGCGCGAGCCCGACCGGCAGAGCGATGTAGACCCAATAGACCCTGGGGACCGGGAAATCCGGGCCGAACAGGTCGCCGAGCAGGAATTTCATCGCCGGGATCGGCGAGGAGCCGAGGCGGCTGGCGTAGACGAAGCCATACCAGACCAGCACCGAGAGCAGGACGATGCCAAGCAGGTTGGCGACGATCGCGAGCACCAGGCCGGCATTGGGCGGCAGCGCATCGCGCAGCATCGGCACGCTGGCGATCTCGCCCCGCTCATAGGCGAGCACGGCCGCCAGGAACGAGACCCAGACCAGCAGGTAGCGGCAGACTTCCTCGGCCCAGATCAGCGAGGTGGAGAAACCGTACCGCAGCACGATCTGCAGCGTCATCACCGCGAGAAGCACGATCAGCATCCAGATCAGGATCGTGGACACCACCGCGTCGAAATAGCGTCGCAAGGCGAGCATGGATCAGCCCCGTCATCGGCATGCCTTCGCCGTCGCGGCCGAAAGGCCGCCGCAAGGCACGGTGCGGAAAGGTGGTCGGGACGGGGCGGCAGCCGGGATGGCGCCGCCCCGCGACAATCAGTTGGTCTTCTGGACCGCGCTGACGAATTCCTGGATCAGCGGATCCTTGGCGACCCAGGCGTCGAGCACGGGCTTGGTCTTCGCCTGCATCTCGGCGAGGTCCTCGAGCTTCGAGACCGTGACGCCCTTCTCCTCGAGCTTCTTGGCGATCTCGGCCTCCTGGTCGCGGGCGAGCGCGTAGTGCTCGGCGATGACCTCGTGGCCGGCCTCGACGATCGCCTTCTTCTGCTCGTCGGTCAGGCCGTCGAACTTGGCCGAGCCCATCATCAGCACACCCGGCCAGAAGTAGTGGCCGGTCAGCGTCGCGTTCTTGGCCGCCTCGTAATAGCTCTCGGCGAAGGCCGACGAGAGGTTGATCTCGACCGCGTCGATCGTGCCGGTCTCGAGCGCCGAGAAGACCTCGCCGAAGGCCATGCCGATCGGCGCGGTGCCGACAGCCTCCCAGATCGCCTTGTGCAGCGGAGTGGGGACGATACGGGTCTTGAGGCCCGCGAAATCGGCGACGGTCTTGACCGCCTTGGTGCGCGACAGGAAGTGGCGCTGGCCGGCCTCGATATAGCCGAGGCCCTTGATGTTGGTGGTGGCGAGCGAGTCGAGCAGCTTCTGGCCGACGCCCGAAGACAGCACCTCCGCCATCTTGTCGTAGCTCGGCACCAGGAACGGCAGCTGCAGCGAATCGAAGACCGGCGAGTTGAGCGTCAGCGGGATCGTCGGGACCGAAACCAGCGCGCCGTCGATCGTGCCGAGCTGCACCCCCTCGAGGAGCTGCTTGTCGTCGCCGAGCTGGCGGTCGCCGTAGACCTCGATCTTGACCTTGCCGCCGGTCTTGGCCGCGACCTTGTCGGCGAACATCACAAGCCCGTCCTGGAACAGGTGTTTCGACGTCGCGGCATGGCCGAATTTCAGGGTGACGTCCTGTGCGAAGGCCGTGGCCGGCAGCAACAGTGCAATGGCGGCGATGATGCCGCTGCGAATGTTCATGGTAACTCCTCCCTTATGTTTCTCATATCGAAACACTATTACAATATAAGATACACTCGTATTGTTCGTCAACCCGGTAGGTGTTGCTCGGATGCAGATCGGGCCGTGCGTGCATGGTCGCAGGCGAGCGCGGATCGGTGCTCAGCGGCCCGTGTGGCGATGGCGAAGAGGGGAGGGACGGGCGGCACAGGCCGGGAGATCGTCTCCGCGCCAAATCCCGATTAAACCGAGAATTCAGGAGACGCTTTCGCGCTCCGATGCATTCGGCCGCATCAGATAGTTAGTCGGCGCAATGTCTTGGCTGAAACGCTTGTTCTTGCCCCCGGCAGATGCTCCAGGATCAAGTCCGCTTGGCCGATGTGGTACGATGTTTTACCTCGGCACCGCGATGCAACAGCGCGTCGATGCGTTCCTGCGTGGTTGCGAAGCGCCGATTGAGGGTCGCGACGAAAAGCTTGATGTGCGGCTCCTGCGCCCGCTCCTCATGCACGAAGAGACCGGTGCTGCCCGAGGCGTCCGGGCTCTTGAACGGCACATAGACAAGCTCGCGGCTGAGCAGTTCGTCGATGAAGCCGATCGGTGCGAAGAAGCCGATGCCAAGATTGCGCTTCAGCATCTCCTTCATGACGTTGAAAGAGTTGGTGACGATGCGCGATCCGAACGGCGCATTGTTCCGCACGAATTCCATCTCCGAGGTCGCGTCCAACTCCCACGGATCGTTGAGCAGGATCAGGGGATACTCGGCGCAGTCGGCGAGGGCGATCTGCCTGGCGGTCGCCAGAGGATGCTCCGGGCCCATGACGACGCCCAGGCTGCTGTCTATCCGGTCGGCGAGCCGGTAGCGCCGGAAGTGATGGTTCGCGAACAGCAGCGCGATATCATGGCGTTCCGACCTCATCTCCCGGACGGTGTCGATCGGGCTGGTCGAGAATATGTTGAACCGCATCTTGGGGAAGTGCGCGGTGATCTCCTCGATCGCCGCCGGCACGATCTTCTCCAGGAAGGCGGGGAGGGCAAGGATCGCGACCTCCGCGGAACTCTCTCCCGAGATCGCCTTGATCTCGCTCAGCGCGTTATCCCATTCGGAAATCGTCTTGCGCACATGCAAGGTCAGCCTCTCGCCGGCAGGGGTGAGAACCAGGCGCTTGCCGACGCGCTCGAAGAGCTTCACGCCGATCTCCGCTTCCAGTTTCAGGATCTGCCGGTTCACCGCCGACGATGCGACGTTGAGCTGGCTGGCAGCCCTGCGGATGGATCCCTGCCGGACGACTTCGTCGAGGTAGCGTAGTACAGGCGCGTGCACCGGGATTTCCTTCGCCTTGAAAGGCCAGAGGCGTCCTTCCGAAAACCCATCCTAACCGATGCGACTTCTCGCCTGCAATCGATGCCGTTTCGGCATCACCCATGGCGAGATTCTCTTCTTTTCTTTTCGTGTTTTTCCTACAAGTCTGTCTTGTGCACTGCACTATGCAGGCAAGCCAATCATAATCAGATATAAATCTGAGGGGAAAAAAGATGAGCATAATCAACGGCGTCAGCCGCCGCTACCTATTGAAATCCGGTGCCGTCATGGGTGGGGCACTGGCCATGCCCTATGCCTTCTCCAGGTCAGCGGCCGCGCAAAGCGGCACGCAGACCGTCAACTTCCAGACAAGCTGGCTGATCGGCGGAAACCAGCTGGGCGAAATCGTCGCCAAGCACCTCGGCTACTTCGAGGAGGAGAAGCTGGACCTCGTCATCACGCCCGGCGGCCCCAACATCGACGGGGTGGCCATGGTCGCGTCCGGACAGGCGGTCGTGGGGCAGACCTCGTCGAGCCCCTCCATCATGCTGGCCCGTTCGCAGAACATCCCCATCTCCTGCTTCGCGGTCTGCGGGCAGAAGCATCCATACAGCTATTTTTCCTTGCCGAGCAATCCGGTGCGCACCCCGGCAGACATGGTCGGCAAGCGCATCGGCATCCAGATCGCCGGCGGCCAGGTGCTGCTCAACAGCATCCTGCGGGCCAACGGCATCCCCGAAGACGACATCGAGGTCGTGCCGATCGGCTTCGATTTCGTGCCGCTCATCTCGGGTCAGGTCGACGCGATCTCCGGCTGGGCAACGAGCATCCGCAGCCTCAAGGCGCTGGGCCCCGACTACATCACCATGGGCCTGTGGGACAACGGCGTGCGGCTCTACGCGCTTCCCTATTACGCAACGACGGAGACGCTCGAAACCAAGGACGAGACGCTGACCGCGTTTCTGAAAGCCGCCGCCCGCGGCTGGGGCTATGCATACGAAAACCCGGAGAAGTCGGTCGAAATCATGATTGCACAGTATCCGGACATGGGGTTCGATCTTGTGAACGAGATAGAAACCGCGAAGGTCCAGCTCAGCTACGTCTTCAACGAACGGACGAAGGAGCTCGGCTGGGGCACGATGGATCCGACCATCTGGCAGGAGCAGATCAAGCAGCAGGCCGATCTCAAGCAGTTCACCGGCGCCGCGCCCACCGTCGAGATGATCTCGACCGACGCCATCCTGAAGGCGACCGAGGCCGTCCGCCCCAAGCTCGGCTGAGGGAAACGAGATGGGAATCGCTATGCTTGGCGACACCCTCACCCAAGCTGGAACCGTGGCAGTCCAGCTCAACAGCGTGGGTGTCCAGTTCGTCACCGATCGTGGAACGGTGACGGCGCTGCAGGATATAAACCTGATGGTCCGGAAGGGTGGCTTCGTCACCCTTCTCGGCCCGTCCGGCTGCGGCAAGTCCACCTTGCTGCGCGTGGTGGCCGACATCATCAAGCCGACGTCGGGAACGGCGAGCGTCTTCGACAAGTCGGCTTCGCAAGCGCGGCTGAACAGGGATATCGGTTTCGTCTTCCAGGACGCGGCACTGCTGCCGTGGCGCAGCGTGCTCGACAATGTCATGCTTCCCCTCGAAGTGGGCGGAGGCATTCCGAAGAACCGTGCCGGCGACCCACGCGAACTGCTCAGGCTGGTCGGCCTGGAAGGATGGGAAAACGCGCTGCCGCACGAACTTTCGGGCGGTATGCGCCAGCGCGTTTCGATCGCGCGCGCGCTGATCTCGGAGCCGCGCCTGCTGTTGATGGACGAGCCGTTCGGTGCGCTGGACGAGATCACGCGCGACCGCCTGAACGAGGAGCTGCTCAGAATCTGGGAGCGCACCGGCACGACGATCCTGTTCGTCACGCACTCGCTCTACGAGGCCGCTTTCCTCGGCCAGGACGTCCTGTTGCTTGCCGCCCGTCCGGGGCGCGTGCGCGAGAAGGTGGCGGTCGAGCTTCCCGTGCCGCGCAAGCTGGCGATGCGGGATACTCCGACCTTCACGGACACCATCGCCCGGCTGCGCAACATTCTGGAGACCTGCTAGCATGGCCAACATCGTCGCAGGCCACAACGACGCCAGCATTCCGGCCCAGCCGGTGAAGGACTCGCAGCTTGCCCAGCACCTCGCGCACCAGCGCCGGCTGCGCTGGCGGCGGCGCATCCTCCCGGCCATCGCGCTCGTGCTGCTTATCGCGCTGTGGGAAATCGCGGTGCCGACCTTCGACATCAAGTCCTACGTGGCGCCGGCGCCGAGCGCGATAGCGCAGGTGCTGCATTCCAAGTTCGGCCTGCTCATGAGCAATCTGGTGCCGACGGCGATGGAGGCGATCGGCGGCTTCCTGCTCGGCAGCGCCGCCGCGATCCTGATCGCCACCGCCTTCGTCTACCGGCCGACGGTAGAGGAAGCGTTCTTCCCGATCGTCGTCATGATCAATGCCGTGCCGATCGTCGCAAAGGCTCCCGTGCTCGTGCTTCTGCTGGGCAACGGCATGGCGCCCAAGGTCATCATCGCGGCGCTGATCTGCTTCTTCCCGACCCTGGTCAACATGACGCGCGGCCTGCGGTCCGTCAGCTCGCAGCAGATGGAACTGATGCACGTGCTGTCGGCATCGCCGCGCGAGATCTATTTCAAGGTCCGCCTCATGAACGCCCTGCCGTACCTGTTCTCGGCCCTGAAGATCGCCGCGGCCGCGTCTGTGGTCGGCGCGATTGTGGGCGAGTGGATCGGCGCCACGCGCGGCATCGGTGCGCTGATCATCCAGGCGACCTATGCCTTCGACTCGCCGCTGCTTTATGCGACGATCGCTGTCGGCTCGGCCTTCTCGGTCGCCTTCTTCAGCCTCATCGCATGGGCGGAGCGTCGTTTCCTCAAATGGAACGTGTCCAACTCCAACTGACATCAAATCACAAGCATTCAAGGGAGACGCGCCAGTGTCAAAGTCCGAGGACTGGGTGAGGACGGAAGCCGGCCAGGTGCCGGTGGTGAAAAGGGCCGATCTGGTCGTCGTCGGCGGCGGTCCGGCCGGGATATCGGCGGCCGTGGCCGGCGCGCGCAATGGTCTCTCGACCGTTCTGCTCGAGCGCTATCCCTATCTCGGCGGGCTGGCCTCCGGCGGAATGGTGATCGTGCTGGACGACATGTGCAACGGCTCCGAGATCAGCGTGCGCGGGCTGTGCACGGAGATGATCGAACGCATGGAGCAGATGGGCCTGTGCGTGGTGCCGCCCGAGGCCGAGCGGCGGTCGAGCGAGCAACTCTATCGGAAATGGGCCCGCTGGGGCGTGTTCGACTTCCAGTCGCGCGAGAAGCCGCAGGCGATCTGCTATGCTGCGGCCTTCGACCCCGACGGCTACAAACGGGCGGCCAATGCGATGGTCGCCGAGTCCGGCGTCCATCTTCGCCTGCACAGCTGGTTCTCCAGCGCGATCGTCGAGGACGGCGCGATCAAGGGTGTCATCTGCGAGACGAAGAGCGGCCGCCAGGCGATCATGGGTTCGGTGGTGATCGACACGACGGGCGATCTCGACGTTGCCGCCGCTGCCGGCGCGGCGAACGAGCAAGGCAAATACATCATCACTACGGTCTTCCGGCTTGGAAACGTCGATACCGAGGCGGCGGAGCGGTTCGAATACGAGCAGCCTGAAGCCTTTGCCGCCATCGACCGGGAGGCGAAGCGCCTGATCGGCGGCTGCTGGGAAAAGTGGTGGCTGAAGACACCGCTGCAGGGAATCGTCTGGTGCAACTGCCCGCATATGCCCAACCTGAACGGGCTGGCGGTGGAGCACCTGACCAAGGCCGAATATGACGGGCGCGCGCGGATCGAGGCGCTTGTCGCCTATGCCCGCGAAAGGGTGCCGGGGTTCGAGAAGGCGGTCGTCGTCGACGTCGCGCCGCAGGTCGGCATCCGCCAGACGCGCATGCTGCGGGGCCGCTACGTCATGACCAAGGAGGATGTCGTGCAGCGCCGCTACTTCGAGGACACGGTGGCGCGGGGCCGCGACTATTATTACCCCTACCGATCGTTCCTGCCGCGCGAGGTTTCCAATCTGCTGATCGCCGGCCGGCACTACTCCGCCGAGCCAGCCGCGCAGCGCATCTCGCGCGAGATTCCTCCCTGCATGGCGATGGGCGAGGCGACGGGTGTCGCAGCGGCGCTGGCACTCGAGGCCAATGTTCCCGTCGAAGCCGTCGACATCGCCAAATTGCGCGCGCGGCTGCGGGCGCAGGGGGCCGACCCGGGCGACCAGCCGGCGGAAAACGCGCTTCTCATGGCGAGCTGACGACGGAAGACATAGATGCAGAACACCACAGTCCAGCCCCTCTCGGGGATCCGCGTCATCGACTTCACCCAGGTCATGCTCGGGCCGTGCGCCACGCAGGTCCTCGGGGATTACGGCGCAGACGTCATCAAGGTGGAGCGGCCCGGCAGCGGCGACCTTTCGAGGTCGGTCCTCGACAACGATCCGGAAGGACTCGACAACCCGGTCTACGCCAGTCTCAACCGGAACAAGCGCTCCATCGCGCTCGACCTGCGCAAGCCGGAGGGCAAGCAGGTCATCTATGACCTGGTGAAGACCGCCGACGTGGTGGTCGACAATTTTCGCGCGGGCGTGATGGCGCGGATGGGCTTCGGCTACGAAACCCTGTCGCAATTGAACCCGCGGATCATCTGCGCCACCGGCACGGGATTCGGCCTCGCTGGCCCGCTGTCGGGAAAGGGCGGTCAGGACGTGGTCGCCCAGGCGATGTCCGGGGTCATGGCGCGCAAGTCGAACGAAGACGTTCCCCTGACGATCTATCCGACGACGCTGTGCGACTATACCGCCGGCATGCACCTGGCACAGGCGATCCTGCTTGCGCTGCTGCACCGCGAGCGGACGGGCAGCGGCCAGCAGGTCGCGGTGTCCCTGTTCGAATCCATGCTCGCCATGCAGATGCAGGAGGTGGCATCGGGCCTGCAGCGACAGAGCGAGGTGAACTGGGGCGCGATGCCTCTCACCGGCGTGTTCGAGACCACGGACGGGGCTGTCGTGATCGTCGGCGCCTTCAAGCTGAATCCGCTCCAGGACATCTGCATCGCACTCGGCCTGCCGGACCTTTCGGCAGATCCCCGCTATGCGACGCTCGCCGAGCAGAGGGTCCGCAAGTCGGAGCTGCAGAAGCTGTTCGCGGACCGTTTCCGCACCAATTCGACCCGCCACTGGCTCGACCGACTCGAAGAGCGCGACCTCCTGTGTTCGCCCGTCCTGACGCTAAGACAGGCGCTCGAGCATGAGCAGACGAAGATCAACGGATCGGTGATCTATCTCGACGACGATCCCGCGCGACCGGTGATCGGCTCGCCGCTGATGCTGGCGCCCGACGCGTTCCGGCTGCGGCACCGGCCGCCGAAGCTGGGCGAGAACGGCAAGACGATCCTGGCGGAAGCGGGATACTCCGAGCAGCGCATCGGCGACCTGCAGGCCTCGGGAGTGCTGGCATGAGCGTCTTGTTCTTTGTCGAGAACCATGTCGCGCGGATCACCATCGACCGGCCGGAGCGGATGAACGCGATCGACCAGGCGACACAAAACGAGCTGGTGCGGATCTGGGACGCGATCGAGGCCGATCCCGACATACGCGTCGTGGTCCTGACGGGCGCCGGCGAGCGCGCCTTCAGCGCCGGGGCGGACATGCAGGGTGAGGCCGAGCCATCCGGACTCGATTACTGGGCAGGGTTGCCCGCCTCGGGCTTCGGCGGCATCTCGCTGCGCGACACGCTGGACGTGCCGGTCATCGCCCGGGTGAACGGCTATGCGCTTGGCGGCGGCATGGAGATGGTGCTCGGCTGCGACATCGTCGTTGCCTCCTCCAATGCAAAGTTCGGGCTGCCCGAATCTCGGGTCGGGCGGCTCGCGCTCTCCGGCGGCATCGTCCACCTGCCCCGCCGGATCCCGCATGCGCTGGCCATGGGGATGCTGCTCTCCGGCAGGCGCATCGATGCCGCGGAGGCGGCGAAATACGGACTGGTAAACGAGGTCGTCGAACCGGTTGATCTCGACGCCTGCGTCGATCGATGGGTGGCCGACATTCTGGCCTGCGCTCCGCTCTCGGTGCGCGCGATCAAGCAGATGGTGCGGGCCGGCGAAACGAAGACGCCGCGGGAAGCCCAGATGCTGCGCCTGCCGGCGCTGGTGGCCGCGCTGAAATCCGAGGACCAGAACGAGGGCGTGCAGGCATTCCGGGAAAAGCGCGCGCCCAACTGGAAGGGCCGCTGATGACCTATGTCATCGGTTCGGCCTGCATCGACGTCAAGGATGCGGCATGCCAGGTGGCGTGCCCCGTCGAGTGCATCTACGAGGGCGGTCGGATGATGTACATCCACCCCGACGAATGCATCAACTGCGGCCTCTGTCTCTCGGTCTGTCCCGTCGACGCGATCTATGCCGACGACGAACTGCCGGCGAAGGAACAACCATTCCTCGCGATCAATGCGGAATTCTTCTCACCGGAGGTGACCGGCTGGGGCTCTCCGGGCGGAGCCTCCGAAAAATTCAGGACGACGCTCGATCACGAGGCGGTGGCCCGGCGCGAATCGGCGACGGGAAAGACCGCATGAAATTCGATATGAAGGGCCTGATCGGCGGCGAACGGCGCATGGACCGTGATGTCCACGAGATGGCCGGCTGAGCGACCTGAACATCAACCGGAAGCAGACAATGGCATTGCTCGACGAAACCGCAAAAGGCGTCTTCATCATCGCCGTCACCCCGTTCGGCAACGACGGCACGCTCGATCTGGAGAGCGCCGACCGGATGACCGACTTCTATCTGGAACGGGGGGCGGCCGGGCTCACCGTGCTCGGCATCATGGGAGAGGCCCCCAAGCTGACGGCCGAAGAGTCGCGCCTGTTCGTCAGGCGCGTCATCGCGCGCGCGGCCGGACGGGTTCCGGTCGTGGTCGGTGTCTCGGCCCCTGGGCTGGCCCCGATGCGCGAGCTTGCGCATGACGTGATGGCGGACGGTGCCGCCGGCGTCATGGTCGCGCCGATCTCCAGCTTGCGGACCGACGAACAGTGCTACGCTTACTTCGAAGGCGTGGCGCAGGCGCTCGGCCCAAATGTCCCCTTCGTGCTGCAGGACTATCCGCTGACGACCGGCGTTCAGCTGGCGCCGCAGGTGATCCAGCGCGTCATCGACAGCCTGCCGAGCTGCGTGATGCTCAAGCACGAGGACTGGCCGGGACTGGCGAAGATCACCGCGCTGCGCAAGGCTTCGGACGGCGGCAAGCGCCGCATCTCGATCCTGACCGGCAATGGCGGGCTGTTCCTGCCGGAAGAGTTTTCGCGCGGCGCCGACGGGGCCATGACCGGCTTCGCCTTCCCCGAGATGATGGTCGGGGTGTGGAACGCCCATGCAGCCGGCGACACGGCACGCGCTCACGATCTCTTCGACGCCTATCTGCCATTCGCCCGCTACGAGCAGCAGCAGGGCATCGGCCTGGCGGTGAGGAAATATGTTCTGGCGGCGCGCGGCGCGATCAAGTCTGCCGCCCTTCGTGCTCCCGGGCCGAAACTGTCGCCCCTCGACATCGCCGACATCGAACTTCTGCTGAAGCGGCAGGAAGCGCGCCTGAAGGAGCTGGGCTGATGGATCCGGGACGTGCCGGCCGGCTGCGACGCCGGGCCTGACATCGAAGAGGAAAGAAAATGGACATTGCCGAATTCATCCGCACGATGCCGAAGGCCGAGCTGCACCTGCACATATCGGGCACGATGTCGCCCCAGACGGTGATGCGCCTTGCCGCGCGCAACGGCGTCGACATTCCCTACAAGACGGAAGCCGACTTCATCGAAGCCCAGCAGTACAAGTCGCCCGAGGATTTCTTCCGCTATCACATGACCTGCTTCGAGGTGCTGCGCACCCGGCAGGACATCTATGAATCGACGATGGATTTTCTCGAGCGGGCCCGCGAGGAGAACATCCGCCACGTCGAGCTCACCTTCGCGCCGCAGCAGTATTTCGACAACGGCATCAGCGTCGACGATCTGATGCAGGCGCTCGATCAGGCGAGCAAGGATGGCCAGGAGAGGTTCGGCGTTTCCTCGGTGCTGCTGATGTGCATCAACAGGGAATTCTCCGAGGAGAGCGCGCTGAAGATGCTCGAAGCGGTCGCGCCCTATCGAGACATGATCGCCGGCATGGGGCTGTGCTCGAACGAGAAAGGCAACCCGCCGATCAAGTTCAAACGCGCCTACGAGGAGGCGCGCAGGCAGGGCTACCGGCTGACCGCCCATTGCGACTGCGACATGGAGAATTCGGCGCAACACATCTACCAGTGCATCCATGTCCTGGGTGTCGAGCGCATCGACCACGGCGTCAATTCCATCGAGGACGACGCGCTCGTGGAGGCCTTGATCGAGCGGAACATCCCGCTGACGATATGCCCGACCTGGACGCCCCTCGATTCACGTCCGCGCCGCATCGGGCGACTGCGCGCGTTGTACGAGCGTGGCGTCACGGTGACCGTGAACACCGACGATCCGGCGGAATTTTCCAGCGGATACATGTGCCACATGATGCAGGAACTGACGAAATACGGGTTCAGTGCAGCGGAGCTGCTCCAGTTCATGCGCAACGCCTTCTCCGCCGCCTGGATACCAGACGCGGCGAAGACAGGGTTCCTGGCGGAGCTGGAGGCGCACGCGGCCGCCTACGAGGTGCGCTGACGGAGATACGATCGTCGCTGCGCCGCGTGTCGTCAATCCGACAGGCCGCGGCCTTCGATCGGCCAGAGGGCCTCCAGCCTGTCGCCGCGCACCAGATGGATCACGTCGTGGAGATTCGCGGTCGGGTCGCAGTGCGGAACAGTGCATTCGATGCGGGTGCCGACGGGCGGAACGGCAATGCCCTCATGCGGCACGAGCTTGCCGAACTCGTCGCCGACCCAGACGATGGTGCCGATTTCCCGGCCGTCCAGGCAGGCGCGAGGCTGCGGACCGTCGAGGGCGAAGCTCTTGCTGCCGGCGTCGGTGATGGCCTCTCCCCTGGAATTGTGGGCAATGACGGTGACGGCCACATACATCGCGAAGTTGAAGACGGGCCCGTTTTCGCCATGCAGGTCGACCGGCCGATAGCCCTCGTCCATGAAGATGTAGGAGCCTGCCTGCACCTCCGTCAGCAGCCGGTCCTCGAAGTCGAGCGCATGGCTGCCCGTGCCGCCGCCGGTGACGATCCGGGCGGCAAGGCCTGCATCCGCCAGCGCTGCGAGGATGCCGGCAAGCCGCTCGCTGGCAGCGCGGTTGGCGAGGCGGCGGGCATCGTTGTCATGCACGTGCTGCACATGGCCGGCATAGGCCTGAACGCCGGCATAGGTCAGGCCGTCCTCGGCAGCTATTGCCCGGGCGAGCGCGACGACGGCGTCCGGCGTGGTAACACCCGTGCGGCCGAGGCCCGTGTCGCAGTCGACAAGCACGGCGATCGTCGTTTGCGCCGCACGCGTGGCTGCTCCGAAATCGGCGATCAGCCCGATGCGATCGACCACCACCGTGAGGTCGCAGCCACATGCGGCTGCCTGCGCCAGTCGCTCGATCTTGCGCCGGCTGGCCACCGGCGCCGTCAGCATCAGCGGCTTGATGCCGGCTTCGAAGAGCGCCAGCAGCTCGCCCGGTTTGGCGCAGGCGATACCGATCGCGCCTGCGGCCAGCTGCGCCTTGGCGATGGTTGCGCATTTGTGCGTCTTGGCGTGCGGGCGCAGCGCCGTTCCCGCTTCTTTTGCCAGCGCGGCAAGCGTGGCGACATTCCGTTCGAAGGCCGTGGCGTCGATAAGCAATGCGGGCGTTTCGAGTGCGGCACGGCTTCCCGCGACGCCGACAAGCTCGAGGTTCAGCGCGGCGACACCTTTCATTCGGCATTTCTCCCGAGACTGTCCGCCCGCAAGGCCAGGGTGGCCGGCTGGTCCACCGTCAACGAAACCGGATCGATCACCACGCCGTAGTCCCGCGACGCGCCCTCGACCGACACCTTCTCCTCTATCACGTCGGCCATCACGCGCGACGGCTCGCGCTCGAACGCGTCACCGAAGCCGCCTCCGCCCGCGCCGACGAGCCGAATGACGTCGCCGGCATGGGCCATGAAGGCATGCATCGGCATGGCCGGCAGCATGCGTTCGCTGCCGTTCGTCGCAATGAGAACGTGCGCGGACGGGGCGCCGGATCCGCCGCCGTCGATACCGAAGGGCGGATGGTCGCGACGGTCGCCGCGCAGATTGAAGCCGGTCTCCTGCTGGAAGCGGAATTCGCGGATGAAGGCGAGCCCGCCGCGATTGCGTCCTGCTCCTCCCGAATCCGTCACGAAGCCATAGCGCACGATCTCGACCGGCATCTCCGCCTCGATCATCTCGACCGGCTGGTTGGAGATGTTGGCGGCCGGGTTCGAAATGCCCTCGATGCCGTCGCGGTCGGCGCGGGCGCCCCAGGTGCCCACCAGCATCTCGTTGAGCACGAACTGCCTGCCCTGATAGGTGCCGCCGGCCGCCATCAGGAACGGTCCTCCCTCCGATCCGCCGATCGCGCGCTCCGGCACCACCCTGGCCAGCGCCTGCATGATCGTGTCGAACACGCGGTAGCCGACAACGCCGCGGGCGCCGCAGGCCGCGGGGAACAGAGGATTGAGCAGGCTGCCTTCCGGCGCGCGGACGGTGATCGGTTTCAGATAGCCGTCGCAATTGGGGATGTCGCGGCGCGACAGACAGCGGATGGCCGTGAAGGCGGCCGATTCCGGCAGCGAGATCGGACAGTTGATCGAGGCCGCCACCTGGGCGGATGTGCCGGCGAAGTCGATGTCAATCGTGTCGTCGGCGATGGTCACCGTGGCGCGGATACGGATTGGTTTGGGATCCTCGCCAAGGCCGTCGAGATAGTCTTCGCCGACATAGACGCCGTTCGGCAATTCGCGAATCGTCTCGCGCATCATCGTCTCGGCATGGTCGTGCAGCGCCTCGACATAGATCGGGAAGTCGCTGCCATAGCGATCGACCAGACCGAGCAGGCCCTTTTCGGCGGTGGCGCAGGCAGCGATCTGCGCGCGGAGGTCGCCCAGCACCTCGACCGGCTGGCGCGTGTTGGCCTCGATCAGCCCGAGCAGCGTCCGGTTGGGCAGACCCGCCTCATGCAGCTTTGCGAGCGGAATGCGCAGTCCTTCCTGCTGGATCTCGGTCGCGTAGATGGCGACGCTGCCGGGCACGATGCCGCCCAGGTCGGTGTGGTGGGCAACCGTACAGGCGAAGCCCGCCAGCGCGCCCTCTTTGAAGATCGGCTTCAGCACATAGACGTCCGGCAGATGCTGCCCGCCCGACCCATAGGGGTCGTTGGTGATGAAGATGTCGCCAGGCGCCATGTCGTCGCCGAAGCGTTCCTTCAGGAATCGCATGACCCGCGGAAACGAACAGAGCTGGATCGGCAGCGTCAGCCCCTGCGCTATGATGCGGCCTTGCGGATCGCAGAGCCCGGTGGAGTAGTCCATGATGTCGCGCACGACCGGCGAATAGGCGCTGCGCATGATGATCAACGCCATCTCGTCGGCGATCGACGACAGGCCGTTGCGGATGACTTCGAGCGTGATGGGGTCGACGCGGCTCATCGCGGGTTCACCTCGATCTCGATGTTGCCGACGGCATCGAGCCTGGCCGACGCGGTTGGAGGCACGACGCAGGTGCAGTCGTAGTCCTCGATGATGAAGGGCCCCGGGCGCGGCGTCGGGCCGAGCATCTCGCGGCCTATGACGGGCGTCATGACGGGCTGGCGGTCGAAGGTGACCGGGCGGTCCCGGCGCTCGAACCTTGGCGGCGGCGCGAAACGGGCGATCTTCGATGCAGTCGGCACGCGCACGTTCATCCGCACATTGACGATCTGCACGGGGTCTTCCGTGGAGCGGTGGCCATAGGTGCGCTCGTGCTCTCGATGGAACCCCTCGACCAGGGCTTCGATGGCGCCGCCCTGCATGTCGCCGGCGATGTTCAGTTCATAGGCTTGGCCGAAATAGCGCAGGTCGGCGCTGAAGCGGAACTCGGCCAGCGTCGTGTCGTAGCCGTCGGTCGCCAGCGCCGCGACCGCGCGGGCGCGCAGTTCCGCCTCCAGACAGGGCAGCCTGTCGGCGTCGAGCCGAGCGGCGTCGGCCAGCAGCGGCTGGACGAATTCCTGCTCGACGTCCGAGCGCAGCAGGCCGAAGCCGGAGAACACACCGGCCGCCAGCGGCACCACGATGCTGCGGATGCCGAGCGCGGCGGCGATGTCGGCCGCGACCACCGGGCCGTTGCCGCCGAAGGCGACCAGGGTGAAGTCGCGCGGGTCGCGGCCGCGATAGGTCGACACGGCCTTGACGGCGCGCGTCATGGTGGAGACGGCGAGCGTCAGCACGCCGCGCGCGGTGGTCAGCAGGTCCTGTCCGAGCGGGTCGGCGACCTGGCGGCGCAGGGCGGCGCGGCCAGCCTCGGCATCGACCCTTATCGAGCCGCCGGCCAGCGTCACATCGTTGATGTAGCCCAGGGTGACGAAGACGTCCGTTAGGGTCGCGCGCGTGCCGCCCCTGCCGTAGCAGACCGGGCCTGGCATCGCGCCCGCGCTTTCGGGGCCGACCGTGACACGGCCCAGACTGTCGAGCGACACGAGGCTGCCGCCGCCGGCGCCGATCTCCGAAACGTCGATGAAGGGTATCTTGATCGGATAGCCGCCCCCCTTGACCAGCTTGCTGGACAGGTTGATGCCGGCGCCGACCTCATATTCGTCCGTGCGCGCCGCCTCGCCGTTCTCGATCAGTGCCGCCTTGGCGGTCGTGCCGCCCATGTCGAACGAGATGATGTTGGCGCCGCGGCCCTCACCGCGGACGAGGCGTGCGCAGGCGATGACGCCTGCCGCCGGTCCGGACTCGACCAGCGAGGCCGCGCGCTTGACCGATGCCGCCAGCCGCATGATGCCGCCGCCGGAATGCATCATCTCGATCGGCGCCGTGATGCCGATCTCCGCCAGCCGACCGGAAAGCGCATCGGCATAGTTGCGGATGACGGGGCCGACATAGGCGTTCACCACCGCCGTCGACGTCCGCTCGTATTCGCGGATCTCGGGCAGGATTTCCGAGCCCCGACAGATGTAGACGTCGTCTCCCACCACCTCGCGCAGGATCTGTTCCGTGCGGATCTCGTGCGCGGCGTTCGCATAGGCGTGCAGGTAGCTGATCGCGACCGCCTCGACACCCTCGGCCCGAAGGCGCTCGGCGGCACGGACCACGTCGTCCTCGTCGAGCGGGATGCGCACCTTGCCATCGGGCCCAAGCCGCTCGCGCACTTCCAGCCGAAGCCTGCGCGGGACGAGGGGCGGCGGCTTGTCGTACTGCAGATCGTAGAGGACCGGGATGCGCAGGCGGCGCAGTTCCAGCACGTCGCGGAAGCCTGCCGTGGTGATGAGGCCGGTCCGCGCGCCCTTGAATTCGAGGATCGTGTTGGTGGCGACGGTGGTTGCGTGCACGATGCCGCCGATCGCCCACGGGTCGATGCCGAGATCGTCGATCAAGGCGCCGAGGCCGTTCGCAATGCCGCGACTGTAGTCGTCCGGGGTGGAGGCGACCTTGCGGATTTCCACCGTGCCGGCGCCGTCGATCAGCGCGATGTCGGTAAAGGTGCCGCCTATATCGATGCCGATACGGAACGTGGGGCGTGTCATGCGTCTAACTCTTCATGCGGAGAAGGACGGGCGCGTCGAGACGCCGCTTGCCTGTCTGGGTTGGAGCGCGGTTCATCAGTTCAGCGCGGCAGGCAGCCACAGCGCCAGTTGCGGATAGACGATCAGCAGTGCCATCAACGCCACCATCGCCAGAACAAAGGGCATGGCGCCCCAGGCGGTCTCGCTGATGCGGCCGGTGCGTCTGATGCCCTGGATGACGAAGAGGTTGATGCCGACCGGAGGCAGGATCATCCCGGCCTGCATCAGCACAACCAGCATGATCCCGAACCAGACCCCGTCGAAGCCGGCCGCGAACACCACGGGCGCGATGACGGGCACCGTCGAGATCATCATCGCCATCTCGTCCATGAAGGCACCGAGGATGAGATAGAAAATAATGACCGCGACCATCAGGCCAAGCGGCGGCAGGTCATAGGCCGTGACGAGATTGACGATCGCCGTGGTCAGTCCGACCGCGGTCATCACGAAATTGAGGAAGAAGGCGGCGACCACGATCAGCATGATCATGCCGGTCGTCTTCATCGTGTTCTCGACGGCGCTGACGAACATGGCGACACTGAACCGGCGGCGGACCAGCGTCAAAAGCAGCGCCGCGACGACGCCCAGCGCGGCCGACTCCGTGGCGGTTGCCCAGCCGACATAGATCGAGCCGATCACCACGATGAAAATGAACAAGGGCGGCAGGAATTCGCCGAGCAACGCCATCCGTTCGGACCAGCTGACGCTGACCATTCGGCCGCCGAGGCCGGGGCGGAGCGTGCAGGCGAGCGCGACGACGGCCATGAACATCAGCGCCAGCAGGATGCCCGGGACGATGCCTGCCAGATAGAGCCGCGGGATCGAGGTGTTGGTGATGAGACCGTAGACGATCAGGTTGATCGAGGGCGGGATCAGGATGCCCAGCGTTCCGCCGGCCGCCAGCGTGCCCAGGAACAGCGAGGGGTTGTAGCCGTATTTGGTCATCTGCGGCATCGCGGTGGTGCCGACCGTCGCAGCGGTCGCCACGCTCGAGCCGCACATGGAGGCAAAGAGCGCCGACGACCCGATATTGGCATGCATCAGGCCACCGGGCATCCAGGACAGCCAGGCGGCGACCGCGGCATACATGCGGTCGGCGATGCCTGAACGCAGCAGGATTTCGCCGAGCAGCACGAAGAGCGGGATCGACACCATCAGGAAGCCAGTGGAGGAGCTCCACGCCACTTCGCCCATGGCCCGCGTCAGCGGCAGGACGCTGTAGAACTCCGCCAGCCCCATGCCGACCAGGCCGAGGCCGATGGCGATCGGCAGGCCCAGCGCCAGCAGGAGAATCATCGCGCCGACGGCAAAACCGATCATGGCAGCGCTGCCTTCTGGTCGGCATTGCGGTGGACGGTATCTGCGATCTCGGCGGAGAGTTCCTGCTGGATGTCGGGAGCCCCCGCCAGTCTCCCGATCTGCTTCCAGTCGCCGCGTAGCAGCGCCATCAGGCAGCAGGCGAGCAGAACGACGGCGACCAGGAGAAACCATCCCAGCCCCGCGAGCCACAGCGCCTGCGGCACCGCCTTGGGGATCGCCAGCGAACTCTGCGAGGACGCGCCGAAGCGGAGGCTCGTGATCAGGACCTCGGTGGCGAAATAGACCATCGTCGACATGAACAGGACGGTGCCTGCCAGGCTGGCGATATCGAGCAGAGCCCGCCCCCTCTCGCCGAACCGGGCATAGACCGTGTCGATGCGGACATGGGCCTTGTCCAGCAGCACCGCCCCGAAGCTCCATGCGGTGCCCACGGCAAGCGCGAAGCCCGCCAGTTCGTCGACCCCGCCGAGCGAATGGCTGAAGACCTGTCGCAATACGATCTCCACGACAATCAAGCCGGCGGCGATGACGATAAGAAAGCCGCCGGCCAGCAGCACGAACCGGGAGACGGCGCGCAATCCGCTCAGCGGCACCGGGCTGGCCGGGATGTTGCGCGCCGTCATTGTCACTGGGCCTTTGCGGTGAAGCCGAGCGTCTTGCCGACCGTCTCGTTCCAGTCGGCAACGCAGGCCTCGCCGCAGCGGCCCGCCCAGCGCGGCAGGATCGTCTCGGTCACCATGCCGGCGAGCAGCGCCTTGTCTGCGTCGGTGACCTCGACCAGCTTCATGTTGGCCTTGATGCCCTTGGTGCACTCGCCGACACCGGTGTTGCAGTTGACGCCCTGTTCGGCCGCGGCCGCGACATGCGACCACATTTCTGTTTCCAGCTTGGCGAACTGCTCCGTCAGGAATGCCTTGGTCGGTTCGTCGAGAGCATTCCAGGTGTCGATGTTGATGGCGCTGAAGTAGGGCGCCCAGCCGAGCACGAGCGGGAAGAGGTGGTCGGTGACCTCCCACCACTTGGCGCTGTTGCCGGGGCCGGTGCCGGTCACGCCGCAATCGGCGGTGCCGTTCTGCAGCGCCGGCACCACTTCGGCGAAGGAGAGGTTGACCGGGGTGCCGCCGACGGCCTCGACGAAGTCGGCGAGCGTCTGGTTGAAGGTGCGGATCTTCTTACCCTTGAGATCGGCGACGCCCTTGATCTCGCCCTTGCAGAACAGCACCTGCGGCGGCGACGGCCACATCATCAGGAGATGGGCGTTGAAGTTCTCCTGCATGTTCTTGTCGATGACGGGACGGTAGGCGTCAACCGCCTTGCGCATTGTGTCGATGTCGAGGATGGCGCCGGAGAGGTCGAGCCCGTCATAGAGCTTGAAATCGCCGGCGACGAAGCTGACCGGGCCGGTGACGATGTCGGCGATCTTCAGCCGCAACAGGCGAAGGGTCTCGTCGCCCTTGAGGCCGAGCGTGTCGAGGCTGTTGAAATCGGCGGTGATCTTGCCGCCGGAAAGCTCGCCGATCTTCGTCTGCCAGAACGGCTGTTCGACGTCGGTGGTCATCGTGACGTTGCTCCAGCCGCCGATGACTTTCAGTCGAAGTTCCTGGAGGTCCTGTGCCTGCGCCGCCGCCATGCTCGCGGCGGTCAGTGCGAGGGATAGGAATGCCGAAGTGATCTTCTTCATTGTTGTTCCCCTTGCTGGCCCGCTGCCGGTGGCAACGGCTGAAATGAGGCTACACAGGTCGGGTGATTACTTCTAATTGATTTCGTGCCCTGCGATGATAGGCTGATACTATCATGCGGCTCACCCTCGCGCAGATCGAAACCTTCTACTGGATCGCCCGGCTCGGCTCGTTCCACGCCGCAGCACGCCAACTCTGCGTGACACAACCATCCGTTTCGGGCCGGATCCGCGAACTGGAACGCGACCTCGACTGCACCCTGTTCGACCGTACCGGCGGACGTGCCCGTCTGACCAAGGCCGGCAAGTCTATCCAGCGGCAGGCCGAACAGATGCTCTCGCTGGCGCGCGAGATCCATGACGAGACGAGCTCGAGCAAGCTGAGGGGCCTATTGCGCCTCGGCGTCGTGGAGACCGTCGCGCACATCGCGCTGCCGGGCCTGATCCGCCAGCTCAACGAGACCCGGCCGAAACTGCGCATCGAGCTGGCAGTCGATGTCGGCGCCATGCTTCTCAAGCAGCTGGACGAACGGCAGCTGGATGTGGCGATCACCACCGACGCGGTCGCCTCGGAAGGCATCACCGTCTACCCGATGGGCGAGGTCGATCTCGCCTGGGTCGGCCCCGTCTCGCATCCTCTGGCGGGGAAGACGCTGACGCCCGCGGACCTGATCGATGAAGCGATCTTCACCCAGCCCGAAATCTCGACCATCGGCCGGACGATCCGCGAATGGTTCGACGCGGGCCAATGCAAGCCGCAATCGCTGAGCGGATGCAATTCGCTGTCCGTCACGAGCGAGCTGGTCGCGGCCGGCCTCGGCTTTGCCGTGATGACGCCGGCCATCGTGCGCGACGACATTGCTGACCGCGTGCTCAGGTTTGAAGCCAGCCCTCCCATTCCGCCCCGCACGCTGTCCGTGGCCGCACTTACCGAGACCTGGTCGGGCGATGTCGAGTTCATTGCGCAGTTCGTGGCCGACAAGTTCCGGGCGGAATCCGCGCTTCGTTGACCCGCTCGGTCTCGACCTCCTCGTGGCCGGTCGAGCAGCAACGGCATTGTCGACGCCGACGGGACGGTTATGTTGATCAAGGGGCAGGTCGGCTTTCTCGACCCGGATCCCCTGCTTGCATCACCCGGGCGACCTATGTTCGTTCCGGGGTTGCTGGCATCTACGAGGAGGGCTGACCATGGAACCCCACGCACCGCTCTCGCTTCATGTTCCGGAGCCAGAGGTCCGTCCGGGCGATACGCCCGATTTTTCGAGCGTGAAGATTCCGAAGGCCGGCTCGGTGCCGCGGCCGCCCGTGGATGTCGATCCCCGTGAGATACGCGATCACGCCTTCTCGATCATCCGCGTCCTCAATCGCGACGGCGAGGCGGTGGGGCCCTGGGCGGGTTCGCTGACGCCGGACGAGCTGATGGCGGGGCTGCGGCACATGATGACCCTGCGCGCCTTCGACGCGCGGATGCTGACTGCGCAGCGGCAGGGCAAGACATCCTTCTATATGCAGCACATGGGCGAAGAGGCGGTGTCGTGCGCCTTCCGCATGGCGATGGCGCCGGGCGACATGAACTTCCCGACCTACCGCCAGGCCGGCCTGCTGATCGCCGGCGGCTACCCAATGGTCGACATGATGAACCAGATCTTCTCGAACGAGGCTGACCCGCTCAAGGGCAGGCAGCTGCCGGTGATGTATTCGTCGCGCGAGCACGGCTTCTTCTCGATCTCGGGCAATCTCGGCACGCAGTTCATCCAGGCCGTCGGCTGGGCCATGGCCTCGGCGATCAGCGGCGACACGCGCATCGCAGCCGGCTGGATCGGCGACGGCTCGACCGCAGAGAGCGATTTCCACGCAGCGCTCGTCTTCGCCTCGACCTACCGGGCGCCGGTGGTCCTCAACATCGTCAACAACCAGTGGGCGATCTCGACCTTCCAGGGCATCGCGCGCGGCGGCGCGGGCACGTTCGCGGCCCGCGGCCTCGGCTTCGGTATCCCTTCGCTCAGGGTGGACGGCAATGACTATCTGGCGGTCCATGCGGTCGCGACATGGGCGGCGGAGCGTGCACGCCGCGGGCTCGGCCCGACGTTGATCGAGCATGTGACCTATCGCGTCGGCGCGCACTCCACCTCGGACGATCCCTCGGCCTATCGGCCCAAGACCGAGTCCGACGCCTGGCCGCTCGGCGACCCGGTGATCCGCCTGAAGAGCCATCTCATCCGGCTCGGCGTCTGGTCCGACGAGCGCCACACCCAGATGGAGGCCGAGATCTCCGACGAGGTGATCGCCGCGCAGAGGGAGGCCGAGCGCCACGGCACGCTGCACGCCGGCGGAAAGCCATCCGTGCGCGACATCTTCGAGGACGTTTATGCCGAGATGCCGCCGCACCTGCGTCGGCAGCGCCAGCAGGCGGGGGTCTGAACCATGCCGCGCATGACGATGATCGAGGCCATCCGCTCCGCCATGTACGTGTCGATGGAGCGCGACGAGAAGGTGGTCGTGTTCGGCGAGGACGTCGGCTTCTTCGGCGGCGTGTTCCGGTGCACGGCGGGCCTGCAGAAGAAATACGGCACGTCGCGCTGCTTCGACACGCCGATCTCCGAGCTCGGCATCGTCGGCGTGGCCGTGGGCATGGCCGCCTACGGCCTGCGGCCGTGCGTCGAGATCCAGTTTGCCGACTATGTCTATCCGGCGGCAGACCAGATCGTGTCCGAGGCGGCGCGGCTGCGCTATCGCTCGGCCGGCCAGTTCACCTGCCCGATCGTCATCCGCATGCCGACGGGGGGCGGCATCTTCGGCGGCCAGACCCACAGCCAGAGCCCGGAAGCCCTGTTCACCCATGTCGCGGGGCTGAAGGTCGTGGTGCCGTCCAATCCGGTCGATGCGAAGGGCCTGCTGATCGCGGCGATCGAGGATCCGGACCCGGTGATCTTCCTCGAACCCAAGCGGCTCTATAACGGCCCGTTCGACGGCCATCACGACCGTCCGGTCACCGCCTGGTCGAAACATGCGCTGGGCGAGGTGGCGGAGGGGCACTTCACCGTGCCGCTCGGCAAGGCCGAGGTGCGGCGGGAGGGATCTGCCGTGACCGTGCTTGCCTATGGCACCATGGTGCATGTCGCGCTGGCCGCGGCCGAGGAGAAGGGCATCGATGCCGAGATCATCGATCTCCGGACCCTCATTCCGCTCGACCTGGATGCGGTCGTGGCTTCCGTCAAGAAGACCGGCCGCTGCGTCGTCGTCCACGAGGCGACGTTCACGTCCGGCTTCGGGGCGGAGCTTGCAGCGCTGGTGCAGGAGCATTGCTTCTATCATCTCGAAGCTCCGATCCAGCGCGTGACCGGCTGGGACACGCCCTATCCGCACGCCCTGGAATGGGACTACTTCCCCGGACCGGCGCGGATCGGCGAAGCGCTCGCCGCCGCGATGGAGGCCTGATCATGCCGGAACATGTCATCAAGCTGCCGGACGTCGGCGAAGGGATCGCGGAGGCCGAACTTGTCGAATGGCACGTCAAGGTGGGCGACGTCGTCCGCGAGGACATGGTGCTGGCCGCCGTGATGACCGACAAGGCGACGGTCGAGATTCCGTCGCCGGTCGAGGGCGTCGTCACCTGGCTCGGCGCAGAGGTCGGCCAGTCCGTGCCGATCGGTTCGCCGATCGTGAAGATCGACCTCGGGGGAGATGCGGCCGCCTCAGGCGGCGACGCTCCGGCAAAGGAGCCGGCGGTTCCGGCGATAGCCAAGGCTCCGGAGACCGCCGCCCCGGCCCCGGCTCGCCGACCGGCCGACGCGAAGGACAACTCGTCGCCAGGTGGCGCTGCGCCGCAGGCCCGCGCCCTTTCTCCGGCGCCCGCAGGCCCGCCGCGTGCGTCCAGTGAGAAGCCGGTCGCATCGCCCGCAGTGCGCCTGCGGGCAAGGGAGGCCGGAATCGATCTGAGGCAGGTGCCGGGCAGCGGCCCGGCCGGCCGCATCACGCATGACGACCTCGATGTGTTCGCCCGCGGCGGCGCGGTAGCGGCATCCGCGCCGGGCCTGTCGCGACGGGATGGCGTCGAGGAGATCAAGGTGGTCGGCCTGCGGCGCCGGATCGCCGAGAAGATGGCGGTCGCCAAATCCCGCATTCCGCACATCACCTATATCGAGGAGATCGACGTCACCGCGCTGGAGGACCTGCGCGCCAAGCTGAACGGCGAGAAGAAGCCAGATCGGCCGAAGCTCACGCTGCTGCCGTTCCTGATGCGCGCCATGGTCAGGGCGATCGGCGAGCAGCCGGCTCTCAACGCCACCTTCGACGACGAGGCGGGCATCATCCGCCGCCATGCGGCGATCCATATCGGGATCGCGACGCAGACCTCGAACGGCCTCGTGGTGCCCGTCGTGCGCCATGCGGAGGCACGCAGCCTGTTCGACTGCGCGGCGGAGGCCGCAAGGCTGGCGGAGGCCGCGCGCAGCGGCGCCGCCTCGCGCGAGGAGCTCGGAGGTTCGACGATCACGATCACCTCGCTCGGCGCGATGGGGGGCGTCGCCACCACTCCGGTCATCAATCATCCCGAAGTGGCGATCGTCGGCGTCAACAAGATCATGATCCGCCCGGTCTGGGACGGGTCGCAATTCGTGCCGCGCAAGATGATGAACCTGTCCTCGTCCTTCGATCATCGCGTGATCGACGGCTGGGACGCCGCCGTCTTCGTGCAGCGGATCAAGGCGCTGCTCGAAACGCCGGCGCTGATGTTCGTGGAGGGCTGACATGAAGGAGATGACCTGCAAGCTGCTTGTCATCGGCGCCGGCCCGGGCGGCTATGTCTGCGCCATCCGCGCCGGGCAGCTGGGCATCGACACGGTGATCGTCGAAAAGGCCCGGCCCGGCGGCACGTGCCTCAATGTCGGCTGCATTCCCTCGAAGGCGCTGATCCACGCCGCCGAAGAGTTCCACAAAATCGTCGGCATGGCCGCTGGCAAGGATCCGCTCGGAATAAATCTCGCCGGGCCCGCGATCGACCTGAAGCAGACGGTCGGGTGGAAGGATGGGATCGTCGGCAGGCTCACCACCGGCGTGGCGCGGCTGATGAAGAAGGCCGGGGTCAAGTCTGTGCACGGCACGGCGCGGTTCCGCGACGGCAAGACGGTGGTGGTCGAGACGGAGACGGGCGAGCAGCTGATCCGCGCCGAGCAGGTGGTGATCGCAACCGGCTCAACACCGGTGGAACTTCCCTTCCTGCCGTTCGGGGGCCTGGTCATGTCCTCGACCGAGGCGCTCGCCCTCGAGACGGTGCCGAAGGGTCTCGCCGTCGTCGGCGGAGGCTATATCGGCCTCGAACTCGGCACGGCCTTCGCGAAGCTCGGAAGCCGCGTCACCGTGGTCGAGGCAGCCCCCCGCATCCTGCCAAACTGGGACGCCGACCTGACGCGACCGGTGATGAAGCGGCTGGACGGGCTCGGCATCGCGGTTCTGACCGAGACCAGGGCGCGGCGGATGACGAGCGAAGGTAATACCCTGCTGGTCGAGCGAGCCGATGGCTCGGAGGAGAGGGTCGCGTGTGACAAGGTGCTCGTCACGGTCGGGCGCAAGCCGCTGGTGGAGGGGTGGGGGCTGGAGGAGATCGACCTCGACCGGGACGGTCCCTTCATCCGCATCGACGAGCAGTGCCGCACCTCGATGCGCGGCGTCTTCGCGATCGGCGACGTGACCGGCGAACCGATGCTTGCCCACCGGGCGATGGCGCAGGGCGAGATGGTCGCCGAAATCGTTGCAGGCCATCGCCGCAGCTGGGACAAGCGCGCGATCCCTGCGGTGTGCTTCACCGATCCGGAAATCGTTTCCGTCGGCCTCTCGCCTGACGAGGCGCTCGCGGCCGGAGGAGAGATCAAGCTTGGCCAGTTCCCGTTCGTCGCCAACGGCCGTGCCATGACGCTGCAGTCCGAAGAGGGATTCGTGCGTGTGGTGGCGCGCGCCGACAACCACCTCGTGCTCGGGATCCAGGCCGTCGGCGCGGGCGTGTCGGAACTTTCCGCAGCCTTCGGGCTGGCGATCGAGATGGGGGCTCGGCTGGAAGACATCGCCGGCACGATCCACGCCCATCCGACGCTAGGAGAGGCAAGCCAGGAAGCCGCACTCAAGGCGCTCGGACAGGCGTTGCATATCTGACCGGTGGTCGCCACGAGTGGGGAGTCTCTACGTCTTCTGGACATGTGCCGAACTAGTTCGCCGCCATGGCCGTGCGCGCTCGATCTGGCCGGCCAGGGCGAAGAGGGTGCTCTCCTCGCCGTACCCTGCCGGCGAAATGCGTACCGACGGGCAGTCCTTCGGGGGACATGGCCGTGGGCACGGACATCGCGGGCTGGCCGATGACGTTGAAGATCCAGGTAAACGGCAGGAACTCCATCAGCTGGGCAAGCCAGAGGTCGACATCGGTGACGCCGGCCCCATACGCGCCGACCTTTGGGGGCAGCATGCCGAGCGTCGGCGTGAGCCAGACATCGTAGCCCGTGAAGAAGCCGGCAATCCGGCGGCTCTCCCGATGCATCGCCTGCAGCGCGCGGATGTAATCCGGCGCGGAAATCGCCATGCCGCGCTCGGCGATCGCACGGGTCAGCGGCTCGACAAGCCCCGGCTCCGGAAAACGGCCTCCTGTCGCGCGGCCGACATTGGCTGTGGTGTTGGCCTGGAACGCGGTAGCGAAGGCACCGCGCGCCGCGGCCAGGTCGAATTCCGGTGCCGCTTCCTCAACGATGTGACCGAATTCCGCGCACAGCCGCGCCATGCCACCCGACAGTTCACCCGGCCGCTTCGCCTCGAAGCCTCCGAGGCCGACCAGTTTCAGCAGCTCGCGCGCCCTGTCCCGGTAGCGGGCTGGATTGAGACCGGCCAGTTCTGCCGGCAGCAGCACGTTTTCCAGGACCGAGCGCCATTTCAGAAGCACGGCCGCCTGGAAGACCATGCCAACCTTCGAGATCGGATGCGTCACGCGCTGCCCGTCGACGACGATGTCACCTCTGCTCGCCGGACGCAGGCCGGCCAGCACGCGATCCTGGGCGCAGAGAACACCGCGTGATTTCCGGACAGTGAGCAGACGGAGTTCGGCATACTTCCTAAAAAGGCCCATCTACCGCTCGAGCGCGAGCGCAATGCCCTGACCGCCGCCGATGCAAAGGGTGACGATGCCACGGTGCAGTCCCTCGCGACGCATCGCATGCAGAAGGCGTGTTGTCAGAATGGCACCGGTGGCACCAATCGGGTGCCCGTGTGCGATGGCCCCGCCGTCCGGGTTGATGATCCCCTCATGCAAGCCCAACTCTTTCGCAACAGCCAGCGGCACGGCCGCAAAGGCCTCATTGATTTCAATGCGCTGGATATCCTGCAAAGACCAACCGACGCGGTCTAGGAGAAAACGAACGGCCGGAACGGGGCCGAGGCCAAACATGCCCGGCTCGACTGCAGCGACGGCATAGCCCTTCAGGATACCCGCAATCTCCAAACCGTGCGCTACGGCTGCCGACTGGCTCGCGACGATCATAGCGGAGGCACCGCTGTTGAGGCCGGGGGCGTTCCCGGCAGTTATCGTGCCACCCTCGCGAAATGCCGGGCGCAGGCGCGCCAGCACGTCCACGGTGATATCGGGGCGGGGCGCTTCATCAACGTCAAAGACAGTGCTGCCCTTCTTCGATTTGAGCTCAACCCCAACAATTTCCCCGGCAAAGTAGCCTGCTGCCTGAGCGGCGATAAATCGTTGTTGCGACCGTGCAGCGAAGGCGTCCTGTTCTTCGCGGCTCAGCCCGGCCTTTGTGACCAAATCTTCGGTGTGCCAGCCCGAGTGCTGACCGGAAAAGGCATCATTCAGTCCATCGCTCAGCAAGCTGTCATGAATTTCCGCGGTCCCCATCCGGTACCCCCAGCGACCATTGTCGAGGAGGTAGGGAGCGCGATCCATATTCTCCATGCCGCCCGCAATTGCGATCTGAATATCTCCTGACTGGATCTGTTGCGCGGCTGAGATGATCGCCTGAGCACCGGATCCGCAGACCCGGTTCACCGTCAGCGAGGGAACTGTCACGGGCAAGCGTGCGCCGATGGCGGCTTGCCGGGCGGGATTCATCTTGTTCCCCGCTTGAATGACATTGCCCATAACCACGCTTCCGACCTCTTCGGCTGGCAGGCCGGCACGCTGCAAGGCTACTCGTATGGCTACAGCGCCGAGATCGGTCGCTGGGACACCTTTCAACGCACCATTGAAGCTACCGATGGCAGTGCGCACTGGATGGGCAAGAACGATTGGTTCGGACATTTCGAACTCCTTAAGAAAGTCTGGATCAGAGGGTGCCGACCCGATCACGGCAAGCGTGATTGGGCCCCAGCCCTGGTGCCTGGCCGTGGACCGACACGGAATCCATGCGCCTCGACCGACTTTCCGCCAGTTGTCTCAAGATGGAGTCTCGCGATTGGTTCGGCAGAGCTCTGGTCAACCAATTGGTAGGCAAGTTCACCGGGTGCAAAACAGTGTTCTTCACCCCACTGCCAAAGTGCCACCAGTGTGATTCCAAGTTTCTCGCCCTTGGGCGTTAACAGATAGCGGTGGCTCGCCGGAGCGTCGGGATCGGCCTCAATGCGGAAAACCCCCTGATCGACCAGCTTTTTCAGCCGGGTGGACAGGATGTTCTTAGCCAGGCCAAGGCTCTTTTGAAACTCGCCGAACCGCACCTTTCCTTTGAATGCGTCTCGCACGATCAGCAGGGTCCACCAATCGCCGACCACCTGAAGACTTCGAGCGATCCCGCACTGGCTATCCCCAAGGTCGGTTCGCTTTCCCTTCATGTTTCGCTCCATCTCTAAAAAGTGGTTGTAAAGTTAAACCGTTTTCATATATATGTCGAGCGGTAGCAAATTTAAACCACAATCCGAGTTGCCCGCGTCCGGGTACCGACCTTAACCCACAGACCCACGGAGCACAGAAATGACGAGCAAGAGACCTGGCCTAGCCGTCGTAACGGGCGCGTCGACCGGCATCGGAGCGATCTACGCCGACAGGTTGGCGAAGCGCGGCTACGACCTGCTTCTGGTGGCGCGCGACAAGGCGCGCCTTGAGGCGCTCTCGCAGCGACTTAATGCCGAAACCGGCCGCAAGGTCGATGTCGCTATTGTCGACCTGACGGACCCTGCACAACTGACCGCCCTTGCCGCGCGGATCGAAGACGAACCCGACCTTACCCTTCTGGTCAATAACGCGGGCATGTCGGCGGATGGGAATCTGTTGACCGGCAGCTCCGAGGAGTGGGCACGGGTGATTGCCCTGAACGTTACCGCCCCGACGCTGCTTTCCGGTGCCGCGGGCCGGGCGCTCGTGAAGCGCGGTAAGGGAGCGATCGTCAACCTTGCGTCCGTTGTCGCGCTGGCACCGGAGAGCTTCGAGGGAGTCTACAGCGGCACCAAGGCCTACATCCTGAACCTCAGCATCGCTCTGGCGCGTGACCTTGGAAAGAGCTGTGCTCGCGTGCAGGCCGTTTTGCCCGGCGTGACCCGCACGGAGATCTGGGAGCGTTCGGGGAAGGACTTGAACGCCTTCCCGTCCGACTGGGTCATGGAAGCGGGCGACCTCGTTGATGCCGCACTCGTCGGTTTTGACGCCGGAGAGACGATCACGATCCCGCCCCTGGCTGACGAAGACGCATTCGAGGCTGCTCAGGCGGCACGAGTCGCCCTTCTGCCTGGCCTTTCACGCGCAGAGGTCGCGCCGCGCTATCGCACAGCGCGCTGAACGCACCGGAAAGTTCGAACCATATCAGAGTGCAATACCATGAATGATCTGCTCGAAAGCGCCTTGGCTGCGCATGGTGGCTGGGACCGCTGGCAACAAGTGAACAAGTTAGCCGCCCATATCACGGTTGGCGGAGCGATCTGGTCCATCAAAGGCTTTGAGGGCGCCTATGCCGACATCATAAGTTCGATCGACACCAAACGCCCCCACACGGAATTCGCGCCCTTCGTGAAACCCGGGCAAGTCGCCGTCTACGAACCGACCCGAACGTCAATCCAGGCCGACGGCAAGGTCATTGAGAAGCGCGAAGATCCAAGGGCCGCATTCTCCGGCCATACGCTGATGACGCCTTGGGATGAACAGAACCTGATCTACTTCACCGGCTATGCGATGTGGACCTATCTGACCGCGCCGTTCACCTTCAAACGGCCTGGGTTCCAGACCGAAGAGGTCGATCCCTGGGACGAGAACGGTGAGACCTGGCGGCGTCTGAAAGTGACGTTCCCCGAGGACACTCCCAGCCACTCGACGGTCCAGACCTTCTACTTCGACAAATCTGGGCTTCTGCGGCGGCAAGACTACAGTGTCGAAATTATGGGCGGCACGACGAGCGCGAACTACGCTTCTGACTACAAGGAGTTCGGCGGCCTGCAGTTCCCGACCAAACGCCGCGTCTACCGGGCCGGCACGGACAACCGCCCACTGCTCGATCGTGTCAGCGTCTCGATCGATGTCCTTGATCTGAAGGTGTCCTAGGATCGCCCCCCCGGGGCGCATTCCCAACGACTTACCCATGCCAAACATCCAGGTGTCAGGCTCATTGGACACCGCAACCTGCTAATCACAGATAGGAGACGAAAATGTCCAAAGTTGAATGGCTGAACACAAAATATGGCCGCCTCGCCTGGCGGCAAGACGGCGCGTTCGACGGTGTGCCTTTGCTCTTGCTGCAGCGCTTTCGCGGCACCATGGACGACTGGGATCCGGACTTCATCGCAGCCCTGTCACAAAAGCGCCGCATAATCCGCGTCGACAGCGCCGGGATCGGACGATCAGACGGAACGGTGCCCGACACGATTGCGGGCATTGCCGATGTGGCGGCCGAAGTGGTCCGCGAACTTGGCTTGCCCCAAGTTGACGTGCTAGGCTGGTCCCTTGGCGGGATCATCGCCCAGCAACTCACCTTGGATTATCCTGATCTAGTCCGTCGCCTTGTCGTTGCAGGTTCGAGCCCTGGGGCCGTGGAAGGCGGGCCGGAGCCGCATCCCCGCGTGTCACAGGTCATGACGAAGCCCGAAAATGACGAGGACGACTTTCTGTTCCTCTTCTATCCGGAAACGGAGACTGCCAAGTCCGCTGGACGCAACTCTCTTGCGCGTATTCGCAACCAGCCGGACCGAGGACCGAACGTATCCGCACCAGGGTTCACGGGCCAGATCAAAGCCATCATGTCCTGGCCCGGATCGCTGTCCCGCGCCGATGAGTTCCGGCTGCCCATGCTGATTGCCAACGGAGCCCATGACGTGATGCTCCCAGCCTACCGGTCCTATGCCTTGTCGCAAAAGGTGCCGAACGCGAAACTCGTGATCTATCCCGATGCAGGCCACGGGTTCCTGTTTCAGGAGATCGCGGACTTCACCCGTGAAGTGGATGTCTTCCTCGCGAAGTAGCGTCTCGGGGTGGCCTGCATGGTCGCCGCCAGACATCGGACGGCCGCATTCGCTGCACGCAGACCCGCGCCATCAACGGTAGCGGCTAGAATGTCACGTTCATACGCGGCGCCGGCGTAGGTTGGTAACCGCCAATCGACCGGAAGCGATTCGAACTTTTTTAACCCAAAACGCCGCCGTTTCTATGCATTTTCGTACACGGACCTTTTCCCGCTCTTGGCGCGGGCGTAGTTTCGACGGTTATCGATGGCTTTGGAGGGCTATCGATGGTATTTGGCGCACCCGACAAGATTCGAACTTGTGACCTTTGCCTTCGGAGCAATTTAAGCTGCCCATCCGAAAAACGCGATAGGGCACGCTATGATACGCTATCCATCTGAAACCACTGGATATTCTGAAAAACACGAGCGACGTTCCTATCCGAAAATTCGCTCTGATTTCCGCCCGGCTGCTTACGTGGTGCTTACGCGAGAGATCAGGGCCGAGACGGAGGAACGTCATGGCTAAGCTGACCAAAAGGGTTGTCGACGCGACTGAGGTCCAGGAGAAGGACTATGTCATCTGGGACGACGAATTGCCCGGTTTCGGACTTCGCGTTTTTGCTTCCGGGAGGCGGAGCTACGTCATCCAGTATCGAGCGGGTGGCCGGTCACGTCGCTATACAATCGGACTCCACGGTGTTTGGACTCCTGAGACTGCCCGGCAGGAGGCGAAGATTCAGTTCGGCCGTGTCGCCCAAGGCGACAACCCTGCCGAAGAACGCCAGCTCGACCACAATGCAATCACCGTGAAGGAGCTGTGTACGCGCTATCTCGACGATTTGAAGGCCGGCCTCATCCTTGGGAAAGGCGGGCGTCCCAAGAAGCCGACGACGATCGTTACCGACACCGGCCGGATTGAGCGCCACGTCGTTCCGCTCCTCGGGACACGCAGGGTCAAGGATCTCACCAAGGCCGACATCAACAAATTCCTCAAGGATGTCATGGCCGGAAAGACGCGCGTCTCGGTCAAGACCAAGAATCTGCGCGGCAAGGCGATCGTCCGCGGCGGCGCAGGAACCGCAACGCGCACAGTCGGACTCCTCGGCGGCATCCTCACCTATGCCATCGAGGCCGGTATCATTGAGAGCAACCCCGCGCATGGCATTCGCAAACCAAAGGACAACGTGCGCAAGCGCCGGCTATCCGAGGCGGAGTATCGGACGCTGGGACAGATACTGCGAGACGCTGCTGAGCAGGAGAAATATGCCACGACTGTCGACATCATTCGCCAGATCGCGCTGACCGGCTGCCGGCGCAGCGAGATGATTGGTCTGAAATGGACAGAGGCCGACACCGAAGCGAGCTGTCTGCGCCTGGAGGACAGCAAGGAAGGCGAGTCCATTCGTGCGATAGGCCTGCCGGTCATCGAGTACCTTGAGCAACGGCGCGCGAGTGGCGTGGCCACATATGTCTTTCCCGGCCAGGGTGACGACAACGTTTTCGGCAGCTTCCCGAACCACTGGAAGCAGATATTCAAGGATTCTCCGCTCTCGGATGTGACGCCGCATGTCCTGCGCCACAGCTTCGCCAGCATCGCTAATGATCTGGGCTTCACCGAAGTGACGATTGCGGCCCTGGTAGGTCATGCAAAGGGATCGGTCACGAGCAAATATATTCACACGATCGATACGGCGCTGATCATGGCCGCGGACACCATATCCGGTTACATCCAAGGACTGCTCGACGGATTTGAATTCAAGCAGACAGCGTATGCGCTGGACCGCGGATCGAGAAAGGCTGCGCTGGCGCGTTTCCTGACGCAAGCTGCGGGGGACGAGGTCGAGGAGGACCTGCCGGAGCGTCATCTGGCCGCCTAACCTGACTGGCTTCCGGCGAATGGAGGCCCTTGGGCTGCGGGCCTGGCTCGATGAAGAGGAATTCGCAATCCGCTTTCCGGATACCAAGAGCGGCGCGCAAGCAGATCATTGCCACGATGCCCCATGATCGGCTCGATCAGTTTCTCACCACCGCCAATCGCTTCGACACGCCGATCGGCAATGTCGAGAAGGTCTTTTGGATCTGGCAGGTGCTGGTTCGCATACAGCAAGAGCAGGGAGATAGGTGTTGACGCTTGACGTATAGCGTCAACACCTGTACGACTAGAACTACATGATCCTGAGCTATCGAGACAAAAAGACGGAGCAGTTCGCGAAGGGGGAGTTCGTCAAAGCCTTTCAAGGTTTTGAAGATCAGGCCGCCCGGCGGCTGTCGATCCTGAACGCGGCACTCTCGCTTGATACGCTGCGCGCCCTGCCGGGAAACCGGCTAGAAGCGCTCAAAGGAGATCGTGCCGGACAGTATTCCATTCGAATCAACCAGCAATGGCGCATCTGTTTCGAGTGGCCGGCCGGTCAAACCGGGCCGGGCTATGTTGAAATCGTGGACTATCACTGAGGAAAGGAGATCAGGCCATGTTCATGAGAGCCGTTCATCCCGGCGAAGTCCTCAAGGACGAGCTGGAAGAACTGAATGTGACGCCGACGGAGTTTGCGCGCCAGATCGACGTGCCGCCGAACCGCGTCAGCCAGATCATCGCGGGCAAGCGCGCCGTGACCGGCGACACCGCGTTGCGCTTCGGGCACTGGTTCGGCACTGATCCGCAGTTCTGGCTCAATCTGCAAAGCGCCTATGAAATCCGCATCGCCGAGGAAAAGGCGGGGCGGGAGATCGCACGGCTGCCTGTGCGGGCCGGAGCAACGCGGTCCGACGCGTCGAGCATCGCGTAGAGACCGAACCCATGCGCATTACCCGGCTCCACATTCAGAATTTCCGATCCGTCAAGGACCTCACCGTCGATCTTGGCGAGACAACCGTCTTGATCGGGCAAAACAACGCCGGGAAAACCGCAATCATTGACGCTGTGCGTATTGTGCTCACGAGGCGGTGGGGGCAGCGCGGAACGGGGTTTACTGAAAACGACGTTCATCGCCCTGATCCCGATTGCGATCCGCGCACGCAGCCTCCCGTCACGATCACGCTGGCGATGGAGGAAAGCGAGCCTAACGAATGGGACGCCGACATGGTCGCCGCCCTTACCGATATCATCACTATCCATGCTGACGGCGTCCGCAACGCTCTGACGCTGCGCGTCACATGCGCCTGGGACCCCGACAAGGAGGTATTCGATCCCGCCTGGCAGTTTCTGGATTCCGCTGGCGAGCCTCTGCCAGAGCGGCGGCGATCTATCAATCTGACCGGCTTTTTTGGCTATATGCCGATCTTCTGGCTTGGAGCCTTGCGCGACGCCGCCGACGAGTTCACACCTCGCTCCGGTCACTGGGGCCGACTGCTCCGCAGTGTCCGGATCCCGCCGGAGCTGGAAGCAGAAGCTCTCAAGACTCTGGCCGATCTCGACGCCAAGATCATCGCGGCTGACCCGCGACTGACCGACATCGCCACAATGATCGGCGAGGCTACGCGCGTTGCCGTCGGCGAAGGCCCTGGGTCGGCACGGCTAAACACCCTGCCGCTGGCGATGGAGGAAATGCTCCAACGGACCGGAATCGTCATGCGCAACGAGGACTTGCGGCCTTGGCTTCCCCTTGGCCATCATGGTCAGGGACTTCAGAGCCTCGCCGTGATTTTCCTGTTTCAGGCCGCTGTGCTGCAACAGCTTGCCGAGGCGGAGCAGCCCGGCGTGGAAGCGGTCTTCGCGATCGAGGAACCCGAGGCCCATCTCCATCCACAGGCTGCGAGGACTCTTTGGAGATCGGACGCAGGCGCTGTCCGGGCAAAAGCTCATGACGACGCACTCGCCTTATTTTGTGCAGCATGTTCCGCTTCGCGATCTTCGACTGGTGCGCCTTCGCGGTGGCCAAACCGAAGTCAGTGCGCTCCCTGGCGTAGTGATTTCCGATTTGCCCTGGAATGGATCGCTGGACGGGTTTCTGCAGGGCGGAGGCAGCCGCGTATTTCAACGTGATCCGACGACCGGCCGTCTTGCCGCGCGGTCCTGGTTCGATGAGGCAATGGATAACGCGCTGGCCCATTGCTATCGCAATGATGCCGACGCGGGGGCACGGCAGGCCGAGATTGCGGCGCTTCGCCACAAATGCCGCGTCCTACCGACAGTCGACGACGAGAATGAGCTGGGATTCCACGGTCGCCGTGTCCGTGGCGAGATCTTCTTCGCGCGCCGCTGGATACTGGTTGAAGGCGTGACCGAGTATCTGCTGCTCCATGCGCTCGGCAACGCCCTCAATCTTCCGCTCGACACGCACGGGATCGCCGTCATTGACTTTCAGCAGAGCGGCAGCGCCGGAATCTATCCGGCGCTCGCTGAGGCGTTCGGCATCCCTTGGCACATGATTACGGACGGCGATCAGGAAGCCGCGAAGTTCCGCCAGCAGATACTGGATCGAGGCTTCACGGAAAACGACCTCACCGGCAAATTTACAACATTGTCGCAGGATCACGATCTTGAAGATCAGTTGCTCGCTGACGGCCACGAACAGCTTCTGCGCGAGATCATGGGCACGGTCGGAGGACAGACTGCTCTTACCTGCCCGTTCGACGAGTTTAAGAGGCGCCTCAAAAACAAGAAGACCGGATACATGGGCGCCTTGTCGCTGCGCGTCGCGGCAGACAGAGAACTTGCCGTGAAGATGCCTGCGCCGCTCGTTGACCTCATCAAGTCATTGGGTGGTGCCGTATGACAGAACCGCTCCAGGCAGCACTCGACAGACTGAGCCCGACACAGCGCAAGGCGGCGGACTGGCAGGACGGCGCGGCGCTCGTCCTCGCGGGACCAGGAGTCGGAAAGACGACGGTGCTGACCACCCGCATCGCCCAGATTCTGAACGACAGCCGAAACAAGAATTTCCGCATCCTCGCCCTGACGTTCACGACGAAGGCAGGCGACGAGATGCGTGAGCGTGTCGAAGCCCTCGTGCCCGGCCTGACCGATCGAACGTTCATCGGCACTTTCCATAGCTTTTGTGCGCAGATTTTGCGCCAGCACGGATCGCATATCGGAATCAAGCCCGACTTCGGCATTTACGATCAGGACGACGACCGCCGGGAGCTGTTGCGTGAAGCACTCGTGGCTGCCGCCGATGAAGGGGCGGACGTAACACCTGACGACGTTCGGTGGCTGCGTGCCATCGACCAACTACGCAGCAGTCTTGTCAGCGCTGAAAAGACGGCGCGGCATTTCCGCGATCCGGCGGCCGGCGAGCGCGCCGCGCGTGTTTACGCAATCTATGAGGCCGCGTTGCGCGCCAACAATTCCCTCGATTTCAACGGCATGATTCTAGACGCATGCCGGCTGGCCCATCAGGTTCCGGCTGTGGCCGCCAGGACGCGGCAGTCTTACCCGTACTGGCTTATCGACGAATTCCAGGACACGACGCCCGCCCAATACCGGCTGGTGCGCTTCTTTGCGGGCGACGATTTCAAGAATGTCTTTGCCGTCGCCGACGATGACCAGATCATCTACCAATGGGCCGGGGCTAGCTATCGGCAAATTCAACAGTTCCGCGAGCATTTCTCGCCGGACTTGATCCAGTTGGTCGAAAATCGGCGCTGCCCTCCTGCCATCGTGCAGGCCGCCAACAATCTCATCGGCCATAACTCCGACAGGACACCTGGCAAGGAGCCGCTTGTCGCGACACTTCCCGGCGAAGGTCCTGCCATATTGCTGCGGACCTTCGGGACGGACGCAGAGGAAGCCGATGGCATTGCCGATGATATTGCCGGGATCGCCACCGCCGAACGAGGCGAGGTTGCAGTTCTCGGCAGGACAAGAGCCATTCTCCAGCCGGTGCTGGATGCCCTGAAGGCGCGGGGCGTCACCGCCTCGATCGCGGTACGGCGCGACCGATTTATCTCCCCGCAATTTGCCTGGCTTCAGAGCTGCCTCGACCTGTCCCTTCGCCCCGGCGACCGACAAGTCTTCACGGCGCTCGCAGCGGCTGCAAACCGCATAGCCGGCTTGCAGCTCGACACAGCACTTTTGCTCGCCGAGGCGGCATCCACCGGGACCAGTTACCTGGAGCACTGGGCGTTGGCTGCCGAAGCGAGTCAGAACGAGATCGCCATGAACTTGTCAGCGATAGCTCTCCGGCTGGTGCAATCCCGGTCAAACTGGCAGCAGATTGTCACAGAGGCGATCACCTTCCTGATGACGACGGCGGAAGCGCCCGAGGGCGTCATCAGCGACGCCGCAGAAGACAAGGCCGCGTGGGAAACAGCGCACAGGGCCATCAGGGCCGAGAAGGGCGCGCCGCCCGATCTTGATGAGCTTCTCCAAGGCATGAAGCTGCGGCCCAAGGAGCCGCCTCCCGACCCAACTGCCGTCCGGCTTCTCACGATTCACGCGGCAAAGGGTCTGGAGTTCGATCGTGTCTGGCTCATCGGCATGGCGGAGTCAGTGCTGCCGTCCTGGCAAAGCCTCAAGTACAACGCTGCGCCGTCGGAGCTTGAAGAAGAGCGACGCAACTGTTTCGTCGGCATCACGCGCACGAAGATGCAGCTCGTTTTGACGCGGGCAGAGCAATACCAAGGCTACCGAAAAGCACCCTCGCGTTTTCTGGAGGAAATGGGTCTCAATGAACCGCAAGAGGGGACGGCATGAACGCCGTTGAAATTGAAGAAGCCGTTTCCGCGCTGGCGGAACGCCCGTTTGATGCCGAGGAGTTTCCGTTCTCGTTCCTTGAAGCCTTCGGAAACAAGGAGACGACCATCAAGCGCCTGCGGAGCGGCGCGTCGAACAAGTCCGACGTTGGCGGCGTATTTCAGCACAACAACATACACATCGCCGTCGCCGCGACCGGCGAAGTGGGGCGGACATTGGCGGCGCTTCGCGCCAGCCCGGCCACCGCCCGCGCGAAGGCGAAGTTCGTGCTGGCGACTGACGGCGACACCTTCGAGGCCGAGGATGTGGAAACGGGCGAAACGGCCGCTTGCCCCTACGCTGACTTTCCCAATCATTTCGGCTTTTTCCTGGCGCTGGCGGGGATCACCACCATCCGGCAGGTCCGCGAAAGCAGCTTCGACATCCGCGCCACCAGCCGCTTGAACCGCCTCTATGTCGAGTTGTTGAAGGACAATCCCGAATGGGGCACGACCGAGCGTCGCCCCGACATGAACCATTTCATGGCACGGCTGATCTTCTGCTTTTTCGCCGAGGACACGGACATCTTCCAGGGCACCGACCTGTTCACGGCCACTATCGAGAAGATGAGCGCACGGGACTCGTCCAACACCCATGAGGTGATTGGAGCGCTGTTCCGCGCCATGAACACGAAAAAGGAGGATCGTGCCGCTGCGGACCTGCCCCGTTGGGCCAACGTCGATTTTCCCTACGTGAATGGCGGGCTGTTCTCTGGCAGCATGGACGTGCCGCGCTTCAGCCGGATCGCCCGCTCCTATCTCCTCCATATCGGCAATCTCGACTGGACGAAGATCAACCCGGACATATTTGGGTCGATGATCCAGGCCGTCGCCGACGATGACGAGCGTGGCGCGCTTGGGATGCACTACACGAGCGTGCCGAACATCCTGAAGGTGCTGAACCCGCTCTTCCTCGACGACCTGCGTGAGCAACTGGAGACGGCGGGCGACAATGCCCGCAAGCTGCTCAACCTGCGCAATCGCATGGCCCGCATCAGGGTGTTCGATCCGGCCTGCGGCTCGGGCAACTTCCTTGTCATCGCCTACAAGGAAATGCGCAAGATCGAGGCTGAGATCAACGAGCGGCGCGGCGAGGCAGACCGGCGCACCGAAATCCCTCTGACCAACTTTCGCGGCATCGAGCTGCGCGACTTTCCGGCCGAGATCGCGCGCCTGGCGTTGATCATCGCCGAATATCAGTGCGACGTACTCTATCGCGGCCAGAAGGAGGCGCTGCGCGACTTCCTGCCGCTCGACGCCATGAACTGGATTACGTGCGGCAACGCCCTGCGGCTCGACTGGCTCAGCATTTGCCGCTCGACCGGCACCATTGTGAAGCACCAGGCCGAAGACCTGTTTCACACCCCGCTCGATCAGGCGGAGATCGATTTCGAGAACGAGGGCGGGGAGACCTACATTTGCGGAAATCCGCCCTATAAGGGCAGTCAGACGCAGACCAAAGAACAGAAAGAAGACCTCGCCCACGTCTTCGGCCCCTATGGGGTCTCACCGAAGCAAATAGACTACGTTGGCGGATGGTTCATGAAAGCAGCTGAGTATGCGCGCCACACGGTCGCCGACGCTGCCTTTGTCAGCACAAATTCGATATGTCAGGGTCGCATAGTACCCATACTGTGGCCCAAGATATTCGAGATGGGCGCTCACATACACTTCGCGCATACGTCATTCAAATGGGCGAATTTGGCGAGCAACAAGGCCGGCGTCACCGTGGTGATCGTCGGCATATCCAATCAACCGGGCAGGATAAGGCGGCTGCTCTCGATCGCTGATGATGGCGCGACGATCCAAAAGGAAGCAGAGAACATCAACGCCTATCTTGTGCCGGGGTCCAACATTGTTGTCGCCTCCCTTAGCAGGCCGATCAGTGCTCTGAATGAAATGACCTTTGGCAATATGCCCAATGACGGAGGCCATTTGCTGCTGGATACGGATGAAGCGTCGGTGGCCATCACACAGCACGGCGTGCCGCAAACATTCATCCGACCATTTGTGGGATCGCAAGAATTCATTCGTGGGATTGAGCGTAGGTGCATTTGGATCAGACACGATGAATATGAAATCGCCAAGCGGAACACATGGTTGAAGGGTAGATTCGAGAACGTTCGAGCTCAGCGGGTGGCATCTACTCGATCGACAACGAAAGCACTCGCTGCGACGCCGCATAGATTTGGCGAGGTGCGACAATCGGGCGATGAGCGTTCAATAATCGTGCCTAGCGTCTCTTCGGAGGTGCGTGAGTACTGCCAATCGGACTGCTGCCTCAACGTTCTGTAGTCAGCAATCTGGCCTTCGCGCTTTTCGATGCACCGCTGTGGAACGTGGCTATCATTGCCTCACGTATGCACATCGTCTGGGTGCGCACCGTGTGCGGCCAGCTAGAAACGCGCATTCGATATTCCAACACGCTCGGCTGGAACACATTCCCTGTCCCGACGCTGACCGAGAAGAATAAGGCCGACCTAGCCCGCTGCGCCGAAGACATTCTGTTGGCGCGCGAGGCGCATTTCCCGGCGACTATCGCTGATCTCTACGATCCCGAGGCAATGCCCGAAGATTTGCATGAGGCGCATGAGCGCAACGATGAGGCGTTGGAGCGCATCTATATCGGTCGCCGGTTTCGCAACGACACCGAGCGGCTGGAAAAGCTGTTCGAACTATATACGAAGATGACCGCAGGAGCGGGTGCAACGACGAAACGGAAGGCGGGGGCAAGCGCGTGACCGACGAAAAGAAAACAGTTCCTTCCGTTTCAGTATCCTATGCCCGCAACGGCAGCTCGACCAAGTCCAATGCGCTGGGTATGCGCCCAATGCAGGAACGCGCCTACGAGAAGCGGGGCGAGCAATACCTGCTCATCAAGTCGCCCCCGGCGTCGGGCAAGAGCCGGGCGCTCATGTTTATCGCGCTCGACAAGCTCGCCAATCAGGGGCTGAAACAGGCGATCATCGTCGTGCCGGAAAAATCCATCGGCGCGAGCTTCAACAACGAGCCACTGACCAAGTTCGGCTTTTGGGCAGATTGGATCGTCGCTCCCAAGTGGAATCTCTGCAACGCCCCTGGCGAGGATAATGGCGGCAAGGTCAATTCCGTCGGCGCTTTCCTTGAAAGCGACGACACTGTGCTGGTCTGCACCCATGCCACCTTCCGCTTCGCCGTGGAAAAATTCGGTATCGAGGCGTTCGACGACCGACTGATTGCCGTGGACGAGTTCCACCATGTTTCTGCCAATCCAGATAACAAGCTGGGCCTGCATCTCGGGGCTTTCATCGGCCGCGACCGTGTGCATGTCGTTGCGATGACCGGCTCCTATTTCCGGGGCGACGCTGAAGACGTGCTGGCCCCGCAGGACGAGTCGAAGTTCGATGCCGTCACCTACACCTATTATGAGCAGCTCAACGGCTACGAATATCTGAAGCAGCTCGACATCGGCTATTTCTTCTACTCCGGCGCCTATGCCGACGACATTCTCAATGTCCTCGACCCCGCCGAGAAAACCATCATCCACATCCCGAGCGTCAATTCGCGCGAGAGCACGAAGGACAAGATTAGGGAAGTGGAGCATATCATCGAGGAGCTGGGCGAATGGCAGGGCACTGACCCTGCCACTGGCTTCCAGTTGGTCAAAACACCGGAAGACCGAATCCTGCGTATCGCCGACCTAGTGGACGATGATGCGGCCAAGCGGGATCGCGTTTCCGCCGCACTGAAGGACCCGGCGCAGAAGAACAACCGCGACCATGTGGACATCATCATCGCGCTCGGCATGGCGAAGGAGGGTTTCGACTGGATTTGGTGCGAGCACGCGCTGACTGTCGGCTATCGCTCCAGCCTGACCGAGATCGTTCAGATCATTGGCCGCGCTACCCGTGACGCACCGGGCAAGACCCGCGCGCGCTTCACCAATCTGATCGCCGAACCCGACGCCTCCGAAGAAGCTGTCACCGAGGCCGTCAACGACACGCTAAAAGCCATTGCCGCCAGCCTGCTGATGGAGCAGGTGCTTGCCCCGCGTTTCGAGTTCAAGCCCAAGAATCCGACCAACGTCGCGACCCCCGGCTTCGATTATGGCGAAGGCGGCTATGATCCCGAGAAATGCAATGTCGGTTTCAATGAGGAACGAGGCACCTTCCAGATTGAGATCAAGGGACTCGCAGAACCCAAGAGCAAGGAAGCGGCGCGCATCTGTCAGGAGGATTTGAACGAGGTGATTGCGTCCTTCGTTCAGGACAAGACCGCCATCGAGCGCGGCCTTTTCGACGAAGAGCTTGTGCCCGAGGAGCTGACCCAGCTCCGCCTGGGCAAGATCATCAAGGACAAATACCCCGAGCTTGACGAAGAGGATCAGGAGGCGGTGCGCCAGCACGCCATCGCTGCCCTCAACCTCACCCAGCAGGCCAAGCAGGTTGCGCTTGGCGGCGGCGACGCAGAACCCGGTGCCAACACCGGTCTGATCGACGGCGTGCGCAAGTTTGCGATGGACGTGCGCGAACTGGACATCGACCTGATCGACCAGATCAATCCGTTCGGCGAAGCCTATGCGATCCTTGCCAAGACCATGAGCGAAGAGAGCCTGAAACAGGTGGCGGCGGCAATTGCCGCCAAGCGCACGAGCCTGACGCCGGAGGAAGCCAAGGAACTGGCCGTGCGGGCTGTCAGATTCAAGAAGGAGCGGGGACGGCTGCCGTCGATCAGCTCGACGGATGCTTGGGAGAAGCGGATGGCCGAAGGCGCAGCCGCCTTTGTCCGCTTTAAGGATGAGGGCCGCTATGAGTGACCTCGACCTCGACGAACTGCGTTCCGAACTCGACGACTTCGCCCAGCCGGAGAAGAAAGGTGGCCGCTCGCCGCGTGAAGAGCGCATCATCGCTGGATTTGAGGAGATCCAGCGATTTGTTGAGCAACATGGCCGCGTCCCCCAACATGGCGAGGATCGGGACATCTTCGAGCGCCTTTATGCCGTGCGCCTTGACCGGCTCCGCGCCCTTGAGGAGTGCCGCGTTCTGTTAACTCCGCTCGATCATCAGGGCATGCTAGCCGGCGCGGAAGCCGGCGCCGTCGCGCCCGTGGATGATATCGACGAGGACGAGTTGTTGGCCGAGCTAGAGGGCGCGGCTGGCGCGTCGGATATCACCGACCTTCGCCATGTCCGCACCAGCGCCGAGAAACGCGCCGCCGAGGAGATCGCCAATCGTGAGAAGTGCGAGGACTTCGACCGCTTCAAGCCGCTGTTCCAGCAGGTGCAGGCCGACCTGGACTCCGGTATGCGGACAACCCGGCCCTTCGTGAAGGATGCCGGGTTTCTGAAAGCCGACATCACGCAGGGGCAGTTCTTCATTCTTGGCGGGCAGGTCGCCTATGTCGCGGTGGTCGGCGAGTCCTTCAAAGCGCCGAACGGGGAAACCGATGCCCGCTTGCGCGTTATCTATTCCAACGCAACGGAGAGCAACCTGCTTCTCCGCTCGCTCCAGCGGGCTTTATATAAAGACGAGGCCGGGAGGCGGATCACCGAGCCAACCGCCGGCCCGTTGTTCGCCGGGGAGAACGACGAAGGCGACCTGGCCAGCGGCACCATCTATGTCCTGCGGAGCAAGGCCGACCATCCCATTGTCGCGGCCAACCGCGACGTGCTGCACAAGATCGGCGTCACCGGGGGCGACGTGCCGCGCCGCATCGCCAACGCGAAACTCGACCCGACTTTCCTGATGGCGGACGTGGAGATCGTCGCGACCTACGAGCTCTACAACATCAACCGCACCAAGCTGGAAAATCTCATCCATCGCATCTTCGACCCGGCTCGGCTCGACATCGAGATCAAGGATCGGTTCGGCAATCCGGTTATCCCGCGCGAATGGTTCCTTGTCCCCATCTTCGTCATCGACGATGCGGTTGAACGGATCAAAGATGGCACGATCACCGAGTAATTTACGATCCGGCAGGGGCACGCCTGGTTCGTCATGGGGGAAGATTGAAGGTACAGCCATGACTACGATGCGGGGGGACATCGTCAATCGGGTCAAGCGGCTGCCGAAGCCGTCGCTCGCGGCCGAGGCACTACAGCCCGTTTTCGAGGCCGTGAGCAATTCGCTCCATGCCGTCGAAGATGCGTTTGGGGAGCAGTATCAGGACAGGGGTGCGATCACTGTTACGATCCGAAACCCGCGTGCGCCGGATGACATCGAAATCATCGTCGATGACAATGGCGTCGGGCTTGAGCCCGTGCGCTTCGAGGCATTCTGCACGACAGATACCGATTACAAGATCAGTCGCGGCGGCAAAGGCGTCGGGCGACTGCTATGGCTTGATGCCTTTGAAAGCATCAAGGTCGTCAGTGTGTGCCGGGACCAGGGAAACTTGTTCCGCCGGTCATTCACATTCCGACTGGAAACACAGGACCAGATCACGGACGAGGTAATAGAGCCGCTTGGTGCTGCCGCGGCGAACACAGGCACCGCAATTACCTTTAGGGGGCTGCGCGGCACGGCCTATCGCGCCAAGTTTCCGAGCCAGAACGCCACCATCGTCAAGCACTTCGGATCGCACTTTTTTGCGGATTTCATCATGGGGCGATCACCGACGGTGATCGTCGACATTGAGAGCAATGCAACCACGTTCCCCGCGGAGATTCAGAATCTTCGGATCGAGGATCGGGGTGTCGCCACCGTCGAAAGCGGGGAATTCGGCACTCTCTCACTCGCCAATTTCGTTTGTCACAAGGCGGCAAGCGCCAATTTCGATGGCCTGCATCAGATGCATTTGGTCGCCAACGGCCGGACCGTGACCACGCGCAAAATCGATGGTCTGATCGGCATCGGCCGTTTTGGTCCAAACGGCGACAGCGTGTACCACGGCTGCGTCACCGGCGATTTTCTGGATGAGCGGGTCAATCAGGAACGGACGCAGTTCAACTTCGACGAAAGCATTGTCGAGGAGATATTGCGGGAATGCTCCGACCATGTGCGGTCAAACGCGATCCACGAAGAGATCACGGAGTTTGACAATCAACGCCTTGGAACGATGCAGGAGTTCGTTCAGGAATACCCCTCCTTCGGATTTGAAGAAGCCTTGGAACTGCTGGCGCGAACGCCGAAGAACGCTGTGAAGCCCGAGCAGTTCGCCCAAGCCCTGATCCCGATCCGGATTCGGCGCGACAAGGAGCGTAACGAAACGATCCAGAAGATCGTCTCCCAGCTTGGGGGGAACGAGGATGTTCCGGCAGATTTTGCCGAGGCGGTCCGCAAGGCCGCCGATGATATTCGGGCCGAAGAGCAGCGCCAGCTCACCGAGTATGTTTTGCGGCGGAAGACCGTCCTGGACGTGATGGACGTCCTTATTCGCCGTATCCGCGAACGCGAGGACGGGTCACAGGAATTTCATCTGGAGGAAACCCTGCATCAGTTCATCTGCCCCATGAAGCTCCGGGGCGATGATCCGGCCAAAGTTGAACGGGCGGACCACGATCTCTGGATTATTGATGAACGCCTCACGTTCACGAAATACTTTGCGTCCGACGTGCCGTTCACGCAGCTTGTCGAGGGCGATGCAAGCACGAAACGGCCCGATCTCCTCATCTATGATCGCCTTCATGGGTTAGGAGCTGAGGGTGAAGACCCGCTGAAACGGGTTATGCTGGTCGAATTCAAGCACCCTGGGCGGAAAGACTACGACGAGCGCTACACGCCCATGAGCCAAATCAGCGAGTAATTACAAAGCTGCAAAAGGGCGAGATTATGGACTTCCGCAATGCGCGAGTGCGCGTTGCGGATGACTGCATTTTCTATTGCTACGTCGTCGCTGACATCGTTGGAAAGCTCGAGATTCACACGAATGGTTGGCGCACAACGTCAAATGGTCGTGGCCGCATTCAGGAGCTCGGCGGCAAGTTCCGCGGCATAATCGAGGTGATAGAGTGGGCCGATTTGATCGGGGACGCGCGCTTGCGGAACCATGCCTTTATCACTGCGGCTGGGCTAAGATATGATCGGCATCCATAATAGCGCCCCTGGCTGGCATCGGTTGTGCCCTAACGCTCTATTTATTGTGTCACCTGTGCGGCAACCGCAGCGTGCGGCATCAGGAATTCGGCGATATCCCCAATAACATTCGTCAGATCGCCGGGATCGAGGGCGACGTCTTCAGCGAATGCCTTCCATTGCCGCTGTTTCTGTTCGTCTGCCGCGAATGCTGGTGTGAGTGCGTCCGGCAATTCTGTCGGAATCGGCGTTCCGCGACGGGCGAAGGTCGCTGCAATGGCACGCGGCAGCCGGTCATCGTGGAATGCGAACGATCGGCTGAGAATCCAGATGTCATAGAAGTCCTTCATCCGGCTGTTCGCGCGGCCGAGCGCCACCATCGCCTGGAACTTCTCGGCGATGACCGTCTCGCGGGCATAGGCCCTTAGCCGGGGCGCAGGGAAATCTAGCAGCGTCGGATAGTCCAGCATCTCAGCGCCCGGCTCCAGCGCGTCGCCGAAGCCGATATCGATCGACAGGCTGATCCGTGCTCCGCTGATCGAGGCCGTGGTTTTGAGCCTCAGCCCGCCATAGTCCACATCTTCCCGGATGCGATCGACCCGAAGGGCGCCGACGTCGAAGCTCACCCCGTCATTCGCGGCATCGGCAAGGATTTCCCGGAATGTTTCCAACATCTCTTCGGGCTCGGGATCCCCGAAGCCCAGCAGATCGAGATCGCGCGTGCCGCGGTGCGGATCGTCGAACCAGCTCATGAAGAGCATGGCGCCCTTGAGCACGAAGCGGTTTGAATGACGGGACTGGCCGAGACGGAAGAGGAGCCGTTCCAGCGCGAAGCGGGTTAGCACCAGCTCGAAACTCTGGCCGTTCTGCCTGGACAGTTGCAGCAGTCGCGCCCGGACGGAGGCGCCGATATTCCTGATCTCCTTAGCCATTGGCTGTCAGCGCCTCCAGATAAGGCCGGATGACCGTGGCCACGCCGCCGCGCTCGGCCTGGCTGGCAATCTCGCCCGGCGTGGCCTTGCGTTGACGCAGTGCTTCCTGGAGGCCTTCGATCGCGACTGTCAGGCCGATCTTGCTGCGATGCCGGAAGCAATCTGCGATGGTCTTGGCGACACCGAAGACCTTCACCGGCACACCTTCGATCTTGTGCGTCTCGATGCCCTCCGTGAGCAGGGCCTCAGTGAAGCGAACGATCCGAATGGAGGAATTATCGGGCTTGGGTGCCCAGTCCTTCTGTCCGATAGCGAGCCAGACCTTCCTCGGAAGCTGGTCGGTGAGGCCGTGGAAAGCGAGCGCCGAAACCAGGCAGATCACGCCCTTGGGCACACGCTTGGCGGCTTCGGCCAGGCCATGGCTTGCATCCAGCGGCGCATCGGGGAGCTGATATAGCCCCCGGGCGAGCCGCAGCACCTCGCCATCGCGCTCCATGCGGCTCATCGTGGCAGCGGTTATGCCAGCAGCGCGCAGTTCGGCCAGGCGCACGATTCCGCGCTCTTTGAGAAGAGCTTGGGCGGCTTGGCGCTGGGAGCCGGTCTGGCGCATGATACAAATACTCGGTATATGGATTCTATACTCTGAGGTTTTGTATCATAAGCCGGACGATACTGATAGCCCGCTCGGACGCCCGCATTGGCTACGCCAAATTCCGATCCCGGAACATTGGAACCGTGAAGCATGATAATTGGAAGTCAACGGTCTGCAGATTGGAAGCCGCAGAGCCGTGATCCGGAAATGGGCGGGAGGGGAAAGCCTTCCCCTGCGGCCGAGCCACGGTCTCGGCCGACCCCTTCTGCGGGGTGAACCCCGCAACGCCCCGAGAGTGAGAGTGCGGACCGGGTTTGCCGTGACGGGTTGAAGGCTGGAGGAAAGGCCTCCGGCGCCCGTCGCGGAGACCCGCGATGTCCAGACATGCCGTTCGCGCCCGTTCCGGCTCCGACCGGACGAGCCTCTATGACGAAATCACAGGAAAGATCCTCGCCGAGCTGGAGGCCGGCCGGCTGCCCTGGATCCAGCCCTGGGGCACGGCGGCGGCGAAGGCGCCGCTCGCCATGCCGAAGAACGCCGCCACCGGCCGAGGTTATTCCGGCATCAATGTGCTGATCCTCTGGGGTGCTGTGATCGAGCATGGCTTCCCCGGCCAGAGTTGGCTCACCTTCAGGCAGGCGCTCGCGCTCGGCGGGAATGTGCGTAAGGGCGAACGCGGAACGACGGTCGTCTATGCTGATCGATTCATTCCCGACGACGAGAAGAAACGGTCGCGGGAGACTGGTGAAAAAGCCCAGGCGATCCCGTTTCTGAAGCGCTTCACGGTTTTCAACCTGGCGCAATGCGAGGGCCTGCCAGGCGACCTCGCCATTGTCGCGCCACCGCCCGAACCCGGCCTGATCGAGCCGAAGGTGGATGCGCTGATCAAGGCGAGCGGGATCGATTTCCGGATCGGCGGCGACCGTGCCTTCTATGTGCCGGCGCACGATTATGTCATGGTCCCGCCGCCTCAGGCTTTCTTCGAGCCCATCAACTGGCATCGGACCGCCCTGCATGAATGCTCCCATGCCAGCGGGGCGCCGCATCGCCTGAACCGCGACCTCTCCGGTTCCTTTGGCACGAAGAAATGCGCCTTCGAGGAGCTGATAGCCGAGATTTCAGCGGCATTCTGCTGTGCTGCGCTCGGCATCGTGCCGACCGTGCGGCACGCCGATTACATCGGCTCCTGGGCCGAGGTTCTGCGCGAGGACAATCGCGCCATCGTCCGCGCAGCGTCGCAAGCCAGCAAGGCTGCCGATTTCCTGCTCGGCTTTCTGCCCGAAGACGAACGGCTTGCTCCGGTGTCCGCCGACGCCGGCGAGCGGGAGGCGGCTTGATGCGCGCGCCGTCTCCATCGGGCCGGCGAAGCTTCCGGCAGGAATCCCCGTCATCCCCCGAGGCCGGTCATGTGTCCGCGCGGGCGTGGCACTCCTCGACGTATTGGCGGGGGAAGTATCTCTTCGACAATGCGGTTGAGTTCCTCGCCGGGGCGCGCCACCTCGTGGCGGCGGGCGATCCCCATTCTCGCGAAGTCCTTTTTCATCTCATCGGATGCGCCGTCGAGCTATCGCTGAAATCCTATCTGCATTTCCGGGGGTGGAACGATGACCAATGCAGGCGCGAGGTCCGGCACGATCTGGTCGAAGCGCTCGCCGCCGCGGAGCGGCTCGGATTTCATCGACGTCATCCGGACGTGCGAATGCTGACGCGGGTTTTGTCGCCCTATTATCGCTGCCATCGCGTCCGAGAACTGGCGAGACGCGACCCGGCGCCAATATCGCCTGAACGGGCGTTGCGGGCGGCTGAAGGATTGCTGGACGATGTTCTCGCCGCCGTGGCGGGGCGTCCCCGTTCCGGCCACTGACCGGACACCGGCGTCTCCTGCGCGCCGGCCGCCGATCCTCGCTTCTCCGCCCCTCGGCCTTCGCTTTCGCCGCTAGCCGAGAGGAAGAGGGCCGAGGGGATTTTCGTGACGGGTTGGAAGTCGAGAGAGAAGCTCTCGGCGCCCGTCGCGGAGAAAATCCCGATGGCTACTGCCGTTCAGAAGATCACCCTGTCGTCCTCGCGCGACATCCCCTTCAACAAGCTGGTGCTCAGCCAGTCGAACGTCCGGCGCGTGAAGGCCGGCGTCTCGATCGAGGAGCTGGCCGAGGACATCGCCCGGCGCGGCCTGCTTCAGGGCCTCAATGTCCGCCCTGTGCTCGATGCCGAAGACAAGGAAACCGGCATGTTCGAGATCCCGGCCGGCGGCCGCCGCTTCCGGGCGCTCGAACGGCTGGTCAAGCAGAAGCGTTTAGCGAAGACCGCGCCCGTGCCCTGCGTGGTCCGCGATCCAGCGGCCGGCATCCTCGCCGAGGACGATTCGCTCGCCGAAAACTGCCAGCGCGCCCCGCTCCATCCGCTCGACCAGTTTCGCGCCTTTCAGACCCTTCGCGAAAAGGGCCAGTCCGAGGACGAGATCGCGGCCGCCTTCTTCGTGCCCGTCAACGTCGTCAAGCAGCGGCTGCGGCTCGCGTCCGTTTCGGCGACGCTGCTCGAAACCTATGCCGAGGACGGCATGTCGCTCGAGCAGCTGATGGCCTTCACCGTCTCCTCCGACCATGCCCGCCAGGAACAGGTCTGGGAGGCGACCCGCAACAGCTGGTCGAAGGAGCCCTATCAGATCCGCCGCATGCTGACGGAATCGACGGTGCGCGCCTCCGACAAGCGCGCCGTGTTCGTCGGGATCGACGCCTATGAGGCGGCGGGCGGCATCGTCCTGCGCGACCTTTTCCAGTCCGACGATGGCGGCTGGCTGCAGGATGCGGCGTTACTCGACCGGTTGGCCGCCGAGAAGCTGAAGATCATGGCCGACGAGATCGCCAATGAAGGCTGGAAGTGGATCGAGGTCGCCGTCAGCTTTCCCTACGACAACGCCCGCGGCCTGCGCGAACTCGCAGGCACGCCGATCGACATTACCGCCGATGAGCAGGCGACGATCGACGCCCTGAAAGCCGAATATGCGAAGCTGGAGGCCGAATATGACGGCGCGGACGAGCTGCCCGACGAGGTGGACGAGCGGCTCGGCGAGATCGAGACGGCGCTCGCCAATTTCGAGAGCCGACCGGTCCAATATGATCCGGCCGACATCGTTCGCGCGGGCGTCTTCGTCAGCATCGATGCGGACGGCTCGCTCCTCGTCGATCGCGGCTATGTCCGCCCCGAGGACGAGGCGCCGACCGCCGTCGATGGCGAGGATGGCGAAGACACACCGGCCAACACGGGCGATCCTGCGGCGCCTTCCGTCCAGCGCGCCGTCATCACCATCGGCGGCCAACCCGTCGAGCCGGAGGAGGACGAGGACGACGTCATCAAGCCGCTGCCCGATCGTCTGGTGATGGAGCTGACCGCGCACCGCACGCTGGCACTGCGCGACGCAATGGCCAACAATCCCCACGTCGCCATGACGGCGCTCCTGCACAAGCTCGTCACCGATGCCTTCCAGCGCATGTCGAGCGCTGGTGGCTGCCTGGAGGCCTCCATCCACCATGTCTTCTTCCCCGCCCAGTCCGCCGACCTGAAGGACAGTCCGTCCGCGAAGTCGGTGAACGAGCGGCAGGAAGCGTGGAAAACCGACATCCCGCAGGACGATCAGGCCCTGTGGGACTGGCTCGACGCGCTCGATGACGCCAGCCGCATGGCGATGCTCGCCCATTGCGTCAGCTATGGCGTCAACGCCCTCCATGAGAAGGTCGACCGCTATGGCGGCTCCGGCCTCTCGCAGCATGGGCTCGAACGCCGCCTTGGCCAGGCTGACCGGCTGGCCCGTGCCTGTGGGCTCGACATGGTGGAGGCAGGCTGGAAGCCGACCGTCGAGAACTATCTCGGCCGTGTCACCAAGGCGCGCATCCTGGAAGCCGTGCGCGAGGCCCGGGGCGAACAGGCCGCCCAGCTCATCGATCACCTGAAGAAGGGCGATATGGCGAAGGAAGCCGAGCGGCTGCTGGCAGACACCGGCTGGCTGCCCGAGCCGCTGCGCTCCGCTGATGCGGACGCGACGGCGACCGCCGATCCAAGCGGCGGCGAAAGCGACGAGGCGCTGCCCGCATTCCTCTCGGACGACGAGGCCGAGCAAGCGGGTGACGAGGAAACCGACCCCGACGAGCCGGCGATGATCGCAGCCGAGTGACCCAAGAGTGGCGGGGCGGCTTCAACCGCTCCGCCAATTCCCACCATCACGGAGCACCCCGATGACGAAGCCAAGCTCGGCGGCGCCGCGACGCGTCGTCTTCCAATATCTCGTGCCCGTCCATGTCGAGGTCGAAGACGGCCTCGTCTGCGGCGTGACGGTGATCGACGAAACACCCGTCGAAAACCCGACCTTTGTGGAAGGGCACGCCGAATATCTCAAGGAAGCGGTGAAGGCCGCCGATGACGGCCAGTCCTGGCCATCATGGGAGTTCGGCTACTAACCCGCATCCCTCTCAAATCGCCCCACCAGCCCGGCCACCGCGCCGGGCTTTCTCGTTTCAGGAGCCTGACATGGCCGATTACTTCACGCATTTCTCTTGTCTTCTCGATGTCGGCACGCCGAAAAACGCCGCGCGTGCGCTCGACCTCTACACCCGCATGATGGAGGAAAACGCTGCGGAGGACCCGCCCTCCGAAGCCTTTCTCCTGTCCATCCAGCCTGAGCACGGCGGCGCGCAGCTCTGGATTCGCGATGACGCGACCGGCGATCCGCAGGCCGTCATCGACTTTGTGCTCCGCTGCGCAGCGGAGTTTGGCCTCTCGGGGCGCTGGGGCTTCCAATGGGCGAATACCTGCTCGCGCCCACGCGTCGACGCCTTCCGAGGCGGCGCCCAAGTGCTCGATCTCGGGCGCCGCAAGACCGTCGCGTGGGTCGCGACCGATGGCTGGCTCGACCGCACCTTGTCGGCCGGGCGCGGAAGGCGGGGTGCGTCATGAGCATCCCCCATCACGCAAGTGCCAATTTCGAAACGCTGCTCCGGGCGGCGGCGGACGGCAACCTCGCGCTCATGGAGTGCGCCGACGCCATCACCGGAGAGCCGCGCTACGTCATCTGTGCCGTCGGTCGCGACGGCGCGGACTTCGTGTTCGCGCCGTTCGGCCATCTCGCCGGCGGCAATCCCTTCGACGCCTACGTGCCGCCGTCCGCAACCCTGCCGGACGAGCCGCCTCCCTGATCCCGCGCGTCGTGGCCTGTCTGGACGCGGCGGCGCGCCGGTCAACGGACGAGCCGTTTCCGCATCGCTCGCGATGCGTGACCGGCGAGCCTCGGCCGCGTCCCGTCGCCAGTCCGCCGCAACGGGATCAGGAGGCGATTGGATGTGCAGGGGTACTCAACAGGCATCACGTGGGCGTGCCGGCGGCCGCCGTCTACATTGGCCGCGGCTCGAAATGGGGCAATCCGTTCCGGATCGGCCCCGACGGCGACCGCGCCGCCGTCATCGCGAAGTACGAGCGCTGGCTGGCCGATCGGCATCATCTCTTGCGCGAACTCGACGAACTGCGCGGCCGTGATCTCGTCTGCTTCTGCGCGCCGCGTACGTGCCACGGCGATCTGCTGCTGCGGCTCGCCAACGCGACGCGCGAAGAGCGCATCGCGTGGTGGCGCGCGGTGAAGGCGGCGGCGGCGAGAGGGAGAGGACGGCCGGGACGGGTTTGAGCCGGTGCGGTCGAGAGAGAGCGCCAGCCGGCTCGTCCCGTTCCGCTCTCCTCGAGGTTCCCTCCATGACCAGTGTTTCCGCTTCCGCGGCCGCCCGCGCGGCCACGTCCCTCCCGCTTGTTCCCACCGCCGATCCGGCCGCTCGCATCGCCGACGCGGCGCGGATTCTCCTTCCCCATCTCGAACGCGGCCAGCGCATCGACGCGGGCATCCTGCGCGCCGCCATGGAGACGGCCTTCGGCGCCTCCGATGCGACCGGCGCCTGGGACTGGAAGACCGCCTATGACGCCTGCGAGGCGGCGACCGTGCTGTTCCTGCGCAAATACGGAAAGGCGCTTTTCCGCAAAGCCGGCTCTCCGGCGGCCATGCTGCCGATGCTGACGAAGATCGCCGGCCTTCTTCCCACCCACACGCGCCGTTCGGCAGAGAGCGAGACCTACCAACAATTTTCGACCCCGATCTCGCTCGGCCTTGCGGCCCTAACCGCCGCGGCGATGACCTCCGCCGACCGCGTGCTGGAGCCCTCTGCCGGCACCGGCCTGCTCGCCATCCTGGCCGAGATCGCGGGCGGATCGCTGGTCTTGAACGAACTGGCCGAGACCCGCGCCGGTCTTCTCATCCACCTCTTTCCGGCCATTCCCGTCACCCGTTTCGACGCGGCGCAGATCGACGATCATCTCGTTGCCTGCATCGTGCCGTCCGTCGTGCTTATGAACCCGCCGTTTTCGGTGATGGCGAACGTCTCGGGCCGGATGGCCGACGCCGCCTATCGTCATGTCGCCTCGGCCCTGGCGCGCTTGGTTGACGGCGGGCGGCTGGTGGCGATCACCGGCGCGAACTTCGCTCCCGACAATCCGGCCTGGACTGCGGCATTCACCCGCTTGCAGGCGCGCGGGCGCGTGGTGTTCACCGCCGCCATCGACGGCTCGGTCTATGCCAGGCACGGCACCACCATCGATACGCGCTTGACCGTCATCGACAAGCTGCCCGCCGATGATCCGGCGGTGTTCCCGGTCCCGCCAGGCGTCGCGCCCGACGTCGCCACGCTGTTCGGCTGGATCGACGCCCATGTTCCGGCGCGACTGCCGGTCGCGGCCTCGACTCGCGTTTCCGCCATTCCCGCCGCCGCGCATACCGTCGCTCCGCGCCCCGCCCGGGGATTTGCCTCACAGCCATCCACTCCCGTTCCGACCAGCCTCACCGAGCCCGTCGGCGTCGAGCTCGACTATGAGACGGTGGACTGGACGCCGCCCGAGGACACCCGGCTGACGGATGCGATCTATGAGGAATACGTTCTTCAGTCGATCCGTATTCTCGGCGCGCAGGCCCACCCCACCAAGCTGGTGCAGTCGGCGGCCATGGCCTCGGTCGCGCCGCCGAAGCCGAGCTACCGGCCACGCCTGCCGGCCAACATCGTCACCGATGGCCTGCTGTCGGACGCCCAGCTCGAGACGGTGATCTATGCCGGCGATGCCTATGGCGAATTCCTCGCCGGGTCCTGGACCGTGGACGAGACCTTCGACATCGTTTCGGCCGCGCGCGACGATGCGCCGAATGCCGTGCGTTTCCGGCGCGGCTTCATGCTCGGTGACGGGACCGGCGCCGGCAAGGGCCGCCAGTCGGCCGGCATCATCCTCGACAACTGGATGCAAGGGCGTCGCAAGGCGGTCTGGATCTCCAAGGCCGATCTCATCGAGGACGCCCGGCGCGACTGGTCGGCGCTCGGCATGGAGCGGCTGCTGGTGACGCCGCTTTCCCGCTTCCCACAGGGCAAGCCCATCACGCTCACGCAAGGCGTCCTATTCACCACCTATTCCACGCTGCGCTCCGACGAGCGTGGCGAGAAGCTTTCCCGGGTCAAACAGATCGTCGAATGGTTGGGCCAAGAGGCGGGAAGCGGCGAAGCCGCGACAGGGAATGCAAAGTCCTTCGACGGAGTGATCATTTTCGACGAAAGCCACGCCATGCAGAATGCCGCTGGCAGCAAGGGTGACCGCGGCGAGCAGGCCGCCTCGCAGCAGGGACGCGCGGGCCTCCGCCTCCAGCACGCACTGCCCAATGCCCGTGTCGTCTACGTCTCCGCCACGGGCGCGACCACCGTCCACAATCTCGCCTATGCGCAGCGGCTCGGCCTCTGGGGCGGCGAGGATTTCCCCTTCGCGACCCGGGCCGAGTTCGTCGAGGCGATCGAGGCGGGCGGCGTCGCGGCGATGGAAGTGCTGGCGCGCGACCTCAAGGCGCTCGGCCTCTACATGGCGCGCTCGCTCTCCTATGACGGCGTCGAATATGAGCTGGTCGAGCACCAACTCACGCAGGAGCAGACGCGCATCTACGACGCCTATGCCGGGGCCTTCGCCATCATCCATAACAATCTCGACGCGGCGATGCAGGCCGCCAACATCACCGGCGAGCATGGCACGCTGAACCGGCAGGCGAAGTCGGCGGCCCGTTCCGCGTTCGAATCCACCAAGCAGCGCTTCTTCGGTCATCTCCTGACCTCGATGAAGACACCGACGCTGATCCGCTCGATCGAGCGCGATCTGGCGGAGGGCCATGCCGCGGTCATCCAGATCGTTTCGACCGGCGAGGCGCTGATGGAGCGCAGGTTGGCGGAAATCCCGACCGAGGAATGGAACGACGTCCGGGTCGATATCACGCCGCGCGAATACGCATGCTGTCGTACCTGCAGCACAGCTTCCCGGTGCAGCTCTATGAACCCTTCACCGACAGCGAGGGCAACCTGTCGTCCCGGCCGGTTTTCCGCGACGGCCAGCCGGTCGAAAGCCGCGAGGCCGTCGCCCGCCGTGACCGCCTGATCGAGAAGCTCGCCTCCCTGCCGCCCGTTCCCGGCGCGCTCGATCAGGTCCTGCAGCATTTCGGCACCGGCACGGTGGCGGAAGTCACCGGCCGCTCGCGCCGCATCCTGCGCAAGACCGGCGCGGACGGCATCGACCGCCTCATGGTCGAGAACCGTGCCGCCTCGGCCTCGCTCGCCGATGTGGCCGCCTTCATGGACGATCAGAAGCGTGTGCTCGTCTTCTCCGACGCGGGCGGGACGGGCCGCAGCTACCATGCCGAATTGTCGGCGCGGAACCAGCGGCTGCGGGTCCACTATCTCCTGGAACCGGGCTGGAAGGCCGACGCCGCCATTCAGGGCCTGGGGCGGACGAACCGCACCAATCAGGCGCAGCCGCCGCTCTTCCGGCCGATCGCAACCGACGTGAAGGCCGAGAAGCGCTTCCTGTCGACGATCGCGCGGCGGCTCGACACGCTCGGCGCGATCACGCGCGGCCAACGCCAGACCGGCGGCCAAGGCCTGTTCCGGCCCGAGGACAATCTGGAAAGTCCCTATGCCCGCGACGCGTTGCGGCAGCTCTACCTGCTGCTGGCGCGCGGCAAGGTCGAGGGCTGCTCGCTTCAGATGTTCGAGGATGCCACAGGCCTTTCGCTCATGGACGCGAACGGCATCAAGGACGAGTTGCCGCCGATCACCACCTTCCTCAACCGGCTGCTGGCGCTCACCATCGAACTTCAAGGCATCCTGTTCACGGCGTTCGAGCAGCTTCTCAATGCCCGGATCGAAGGCGCCATCGCTTGCGGAGCCTATGACATGGGGCTGGAGACGCTCAAGGCCGAGAGCTTCGTCGTCACCGGCCGGCGCACCATCCATGTCCATCCCGGCACTGGGGCTGAAACCCGCCTGCTGACCATCACCCAACGCGAACGCAACCGGCCGGTCGCGCTCGACCAGGCCCTTGCCCACCTCTCTGATCGTCGCGCCGTGCTGCTCGTCAACGAGCGTTCGGGCCGGGCCGCCGTTCAGATTCCGGCGAGCAGCGTGATGCTCGACGATGGCGAGATCGAACGGCGTGTCCGCCTGATCCGGCCGATGGAAGCGCACAATATCCCGGTGAAGATGATGGGCGAGACGCACTGGATCGAGGCCGACGAAGGTAGTTTCGCCAAGACATGGAATGCCGAGCTGGCCGAGGTTCCGGAATTCTCCGACAGCACCATCCACGTCGTCGCCGGGCTGCTGTTGCCGATCTGGAAGCGCCTGCCAAACGAGTCGACGCGGGTCTATCGGCTTCAGACCGATGACGGCGAGCGTGTCGTCGGCCGCAAGGTTTCGCCGGCATGGGTGGCGGGAGCGACCGCCACCGGCGCCACGACGCTGACGCCGGATGATGCCTTCGCGGCCCTGATGGACGGCCAGACGATCCTCGACCTTGCTGAAGGGCTCCAACTACGCCGGGTCCGGGTCATGGGCGCCCATCGCATCGAACTCAGCGGGTTCACCGATACCATGCGCGATCGCTTGGCCGCCTATGGGCTGTTCCACGAGATCATATCGTGGACCTTGCGCATGTTCGTGCCGACGGACGCGACCGGCCCCGCCATCCTGGCACGGATCATGGAGCGTTACCCGGTCGGGCGGATCGGCGAGCGGGAGGCTGCGTAAATGGCTCGCCACGACGCTTCCGAACTGGCGCGGCGCCTTGCTCGCCAGGCCGAGGCGGTGTGCCGGCACTATCTGCCCGCCGGTCATCGCGAGGGCCGCTACTGGCTGGTCGGCGATGTGCAGGGCACGCCGGGTCGCTCCATGTTCGTCCGGCTCAAGGGACCGGAGTCTGGCAAGGGCGCGGCGGGCAAATTTACCGACGCCGCTACCGGCGAGCATGGCGACCTGCTCGACGTCATTCGCGAGAGCTGCGGGCTGGTCGACTTCAAGGACGTCGCCGACGAGGCGCGGACTTTCCTCAATCTGCCGCATTCCGAACCGGCGCCGCAACCGAGGCATAGGCCGACGTGCGCGCCAACCGGATCGCCGGAGGCCGCACGCCGACTCTTCGCCATGTCGCAGCCGATTACGGGCACAGTCGCAGAAGCGTACTTACGGAAGCGCGGCATCACGGCTTTGCACGGAGCCGGATCGCTCCGCTTCCACCCGCGCTGCTATTATCGGCCCGACGAGCATTCCCCGACCGAGACCTGGCCGGCGATGATCGCTTCCGTCACCGACCTCGCAGGCCGGATCACCGGCGCGCACCGCACCTGGCTCTCCGCCGATGGCGGCGGCAAGGCGCCGATCGACACACCGAGGCGGGCAATGGGCAACCTTCTCGGCCATGCGGTCCGGTTCAGCGTGGCGCATGACGTGATAGCGGCGGGAGAAGGCATCGAGACGATCCTGTCGCTGCACTGTGTCCTGCCCCACATGCCGATGGTCGCCGCGCTTTCGGCCGCCCACCTTGCCGCCGTCCTGTTCCCGGCGGCACTCCGCAGACTCTACATCGTCCGCGACGACGATCCGGCCGGCGATGGCGCGCGCGACAGCCTGATCGAGCGGGCGAACGCCGCCGGGATCGAGGCGATCGTGCTGTCGCCGGTGCTCGGGGACTTCAACGAGGATCTCCGCACCTTCGGCATCGACGCTCTGCGGGCAGCGGTCCGCCAGCAGCTCGCCCCGGAGGACGTCGCCCGTTTTCTCGCCCTGGCGGCATAGCCGGAAGGGGCAAGCGCGGGGCAGCGGCAGCCGTCGCCGCATCGCACGAGGCTGCTCCCCTTGCATCGGAGGGGACCGCGACCCGGCCTTCGAGAGGGCGATCGGCCGTCAAGCGGCCCGGACCGGCAATGGCTGCGCCCGGCTATTTTCCGGCGCGCTCCAAGAGGAGCGCTTTCCATCGCGAAACAAAATGGCCGGCCTTCGCCATCCTCCGCTGCCGCTTCGGCCCTGCGCTGACGCTCCGGGTGCAGGTCCGGACCGCCCGACGGCTTTCGTCGCCAGAAGGCCGCGAGGGTCGCGGTCAAACCGACGAAGGAACATCCCATGACGAGCGAACACGACGACGGCTTCGAGCCTCACCACGCCTCATCCCCCACCGACCATGTCCTCACCGAACTCCAGCTCTACGGATACCGCCCCTTCCAGGACGAACCCGATCCGAGGCCACTCCCGGAGGGGAACATCGTCGCCGGGGCCATCGCCGATATCTTCGACGCCCTGATCGCCACACTCGAGGACACCCGCCTCGAGCCCGACCTCGATGACCTCCTCTGGTCGACCGTCAACCTCTTCCATCGGGCCACCGGCCGGATCGAGCGCGAGCTCGACGACAACGAGCAGGCGCAGCGCCGCGGCCAGCGCGAACAGGACGGCTCGGAGGTCAAGTCGGTCGAACTGGAGCGCCTCACCGCCGAAGGGCAGACCCTGATCGAGCGCCGCAACGCCTTCGAGCTGATGCGCGACCAGGCCGCCGAGCACTTCGACCGCCACACCGGGTCATCCTGGCGGCCGCGTAGCGGATCGATGGTCAACCATCGCGCCATGACCTCGGCGATGATCGACAGCCGCGATTTCCTCGCCGCCAAGCGCCGGGCCGAGACCGAGGTGCTGCTGCCGGCGGGACCGAAGATCGCCTTCACCGGCGGACTCGAGTTCAATGACCACCACCTGATCTGGGCCAAGCTCGATCAGGTCCACGCCAAACACCCCGACATGGTGCTGCTGCACGGCGGATCGCCGAAGGGCGCCGAGCGCATCGCCGCCCGCTGGGCCGACCAGCGCAAGGTGCCGCAGGTCGCCTTCAAGCCTGACTGGACCCGTCACGCCAAGGCGGCGCCGTTCAAGCGCAACGACTCCATGCTGGCGGTGTTGCCGATCGGCGTGATGGTGTTCCCCGGCACCGGCATCCAGGACAATCTCGCCGACAAGGCCCGCAAGCTTGGCATTCCGGTCTGGAAGTTCGGCAGCGGCGGCGCGTGAGCGCCGCCACAATCTGAGTGAACACAGACGGAACCGATGTACCGTGGGGAGTCCGAGTCCGACAGGCTGCTAGGCGGCAAACTCGCGCCTGGAAACGGGTCTCGGCCGACTACGAAGGTCGCGATCAATCTCGTGCAAAGGTGCAGTCACGTCTGGAACAATGAGGTTTTTGCTAAAGAACATCACCTCTCGTCCTCTCGTGACGTTACGCGCGCTATAGTTAAGAGTGTATTGAAGCCAAGGTGATTTGGCGTACAGATCATGGATCGGTCGCACATCGTCATAGGAAACGACCCAATTCAGCCCTTCCAGTTTTGCGACAGATTTTTCAACAATAGCGTGATCCTCAGGGCGGTAGGCGTCATAATATAGAAAACGTCCTTTGTCGAAATAAGGGGGGGTCGATATATAGAAGCGTTCTATTCCCGAAACGCTTGGCATTAATCTCGATGAACTTCACCGCGTCGAGATTGGTCAACTCGATCCGATCCCTCAGCGATGCAATTTTCTCGATCCGAGAAATGAGGTCGGGTTTGTTGAAACGGGCGTCGATTTTCCATTTTCCGGTCTGGCCACGGCCGCCAATGACGCCGCCATTCAAGATTCCAGATCGGTTCGTTCGGTTCAAAAAGTAGAAAGAGAAACCTAGACTGAGATTGTCGGCTTCATCCGGTCGTCGGAATATTTCCTTTTGTTTGTCCCACTCATCCATGGTCAGCGGGCAGTCATGGATCATCCTGCAAAGATCATTTGTCGAGTTCAGGACACTATGCCAGAATGCGAATATCGGCAGGCTGATGTCATTGATTGAAACGCGGCGTACCACGCCGGTAAGCAGGAGTTCCCAGGCGACCGCAGCGCCGCCCGCATACGGTTCGACATAGCGGCCATCCGACAAGCCGTTTGAGCGCACAATCTCCTTCATGAAGCGTGCGAGTTTTCCTTTGCCACCGGGATAACGAAGTGGGGAGTAACGGCCGGTTTGAGTGAGCGATGGATGTGTTTCTGGCATTACACGCTTCCATAGGCGGCAATAAAGATTGGGACAGAGCAATCCCAACCCGCCCGGAGCGCGTCAGCCGTTGGAATCTGGAACTTGTTATGGACGAACCCATTCAGCGACTGAATTGACGTCGCTGAGGTCTTCGTCAGGATGTTGTTGCGGAAGCCGCGCAGATCAGCATTCTTGGAACTGTCCGCCGCCACTATATGCTTCAAGACCCTGTCTGCTTTCTGCGTCAGGTCCAACTCGACATCGGTTCCCTTGGCATTTTTTTCAGACTTCGCGATCTTGTTCGCATCCATGTAGTCGTTAATCACAAGCTCCACGAAGCTGCGAAGCACAAAAGCGGCAGAGACGGTAAACCTGTTTGCATCGAGGTTTCCCGCTTCACGAAGTAGAGCCTCGCCTTTGGTCGAGTTCGGCGCGTGGAAGCTGTGTCGTTTGGGTGCAAGCGTAGTCCTAGCCTTCGGGGTGCTTTTTGTCTTCTGTTTAGTCGAGGTTTTCGTGGTAGTGGCCGCTGTCGGTCGCTTCTTGATGTCAATGTCCTTGAAGGGACGTGGGGTGCCGGATTTGCCCTTTTGCGGTTGAAGGTCCTTGGGAAGGTTCTGAAAGTAACCTTCGATATCCGATGCCTTGTTGAGATCACGCGAATCCACTATTCCGTCCCGCACGTCGTCAATAATCCGACGCAAGACTTTGAGAGCCCACTTGGGCTCCGACCCCAGCTCAGGGGTCTTGCCGTCGCCGTTATTTGATATCGAAATGCTGAGATGTTTGCGCCCCGGTGCGGATTCGAGCAAGCGAGCAAGGTTGCTGGATTTCCGGCTTTCAATCACTGACTTCGTCGATTCCCATTCGTCATCCGAATAGTCGGCGTTGCGGCCTACAAAGTCGATGACATCGAGTATGGATCGGTCGCCAGAGAAACGCTGAATTTCTAGCGGCCCCCACTGTATCCTGCCCTCGCCGTCCGCTGTTCCAGTATGCCGTCGATATATCCATTCGTTGGCATCTTCACGATGTTCAAATTTAACGCATCGAATTGGTTCGATCTTCGTTCGATCAAATCCGGACGCTGCACGAGCGAGCGATTTTTTGATCGTATCGGGAACTTCGGTGCCATTCAGCACGTCAGGGGTGTTCAACACCATCAACGCCGAGAGACGCCGATTTCCTTCAAGTGCGACGAAATCTTCTCCATCCTCAGCCTCTATAACATAGAGGCTGTCTCCGGGATCAAGACCATTGTTCTTGATGCTAAGCATTAGATTGCGGAAATGGGCTTCGTTCAGGTGAACGATTGCCTCCAGCGCCGCCGACTGGCTGTGTACAGAACCGAGACGGGGGTTGTCTTCGTCAAGTAGAAGTTCATCTATGCTCAATTCGAGATATTCGACCATTTCTCCCCCACCGCCTTTTCAATAGCGCGTGCAACCCACTCCTGGACGGACGTATCTTCATCCGCCACGACAATCCGAAGACGCCGGTGAAGCTCCGGGGCCAGCCGGACATGAACCATGCGTGTCCCATCGGAGCGCTTATCCTTGGATCTGGCACGCGGCAAGTGTTATCTCCCTATCTGTGAGACTCATGTAACATGCCGGCTTCGGTAACGGAATGTGCTTCTTTCAGGCTCAGTAAGAGCCAGCCGGAACGGCTGTTCTCACCGCCCGCCCTCAGGCTCTCTATGTCGCAGGCATCCAGCCGAATACCACCGTGTGGCCGGCGGGCACGGCGCCGCTGCCGGCGAAGGCCTGGTCCGGGGGCGGCCGACCGCCGAGCCGATTGCGGCAGCGGGTCAACTCGCGCCATAGCAACGATGAACCCGAGCGACCGCGTCGTGCCGAACTCGAACATGGTGCCGATGCGACCACGACGGCTGAGGCATCGTCGAGTGCGGTCCGATCGTTCCTGATGAGGACGAAACACCATCCCCCGCTTCCAATGCGCTGATCCTTGGTCCGTCCGAGAGCCTGACGCCATCAACCCGTGAAGGGTCCGCTACGCGAGCGTGCGGCCTTGAGGCTTCGCCTCCGCGGTGATTGCGGCCCTCGGCCGGACACATCGGGCGCCTGTCGCGCGGGGGATGGTCCCCCGCCTCCAGACAGGAGCCGGAACGATGTCTCTCAACGACGCTCACGCCTTCGCCTTCAGCCTCGCCACCACCCTCATGGTCGCCATCATCATCTTCCGGGCCGGCGACGGCAGCCTGTCGGTCGCTCCCGCGAACGAATACGACGGCGACACCGCCGCCATCATTCATGAATTCGATCCCTTCCAGCCCTGACGAAGGGAGCGCCTGGTCTGGCGAGCGGAACTTCCTAACCGATTTCCGCTCCCGTGGCCGCTCATCTTCAGCTACACTTTGCACCGCGCCGTGGTGGTGGTGGAAGGCGCGACCGTCAGACCTTTTCTCACGGAGACCACCACCATGATCTTCCTTGGCATCATCTTCAGCATCGCGGCCATCGGCGTTCTCTGCTGGCTGCTGTTCACGCTTGCTATCTACGCGCTCCCAGCCTTCGCCGGCGTCACCGCCGGAATGTGGGCCTATGACACCGGCGCAGGCTGGCCGGGCGGCATCGCGATCGGCTTGGTCGCGGCCGCGCTGATTTTCGGCGTTGGCCAACTGCTCTTTGCCTTCGCACGGCCGCTCTGGCTGCGCATCGTCATCGCGCTTGCCTTCGTCGCGCCTGCGGCGATCGCGGGCTATCACGCGACCCATGGCATCGTGAAGCACGCCATGCCGTCGGAGACTTGGCAGATCGCCTTTTCCGTCGTCGGTGCGATTGCGGTCGGCGTCACGGCATTCCTGCGGATCTCGGCGATGCCCGCGCCCGAACCGGCCGGACAGGGCATGGCGCGGGGCTGACACAGACACAGCCGTCGGAGCATGGCCAGCAAGCCGGCACGCCTGCCATCCTCGACGCAGGAGATGGACGAAACTGGGCCTCGAGCAGAGATCGCAATGTCAGGCCCGAAATAGCGTAAGGCACGTTGAAGCGGCGCTGGACAGGTAGCTGGTCCGCTGCACAGCCACTCGACGACGAAGGCGCGGATGGCGTCTCACGAGCCGAGGGCTGCGGGAAGCCCATCGCGGTTCTCGCCAGGACAGGTGCACGTCGTCACCGGCAGCGACCCGTTGCCAGGATTCCTACGGCTGCACAGGACCGCCACGTTCTCCCTTGATCTTTTTGTCGGGTCGACCGCTCCAAACGGCCTCTCCAATGGCCTGATCTGGCCGAAGACCGGCTGCGCCTCGATCGCCTATGCCGCAATGGCGCCGATCAACTTTCTTCCCCTGAGCGCTGCGCGCTCATTCCTCGCGAAACAACAAAGTCGCTCGGGCGCCATCCTCCGCTGGCGCTGCGGCCCTAGCGGGTGCGGCGTCGATCGCCTCCGGCCCGTCGATCGCCATCGAGGCCGCAATGGTGCGGGCTCGGAGCTTCAAATCAAGGAGAACTGACATGGCGACCATCGGCACCTTCAAGAAGACCGGCAACGAATACACCGGCGAAATCGTCACCCTCAATGTGCAGGCCAAGAACGTCCGCATCGTCCCGGAAACCAACCAGACCAGCGAGAACGCCCCCAGCCACCGCGTTCTGGTCGGCCGCGCCGAGATCGGCGCCGCCTGGTCCAAGCAGTCCAACGAGGGCCGCGACTATCTGGGCCTCAAGCTCGACGATCCGAGCTTCACCGCTCCGATCTACGCCAACCTCTTCGACGACGAGGACGGCGGTTTCAGCCTCATCTGGTCCCGTCCCACCCGCCGCAACGGCGACTGATGCGCCGCGACGCCCCGCCCGGACGATCCGGGCGGGGCCGTTCGCCGTTCGTAGCCGACCGAATCAGTCACAACGCCGATCGCTCCGAAGGACACCAACACAGCGTTTTGTGTCTGGTCCTTCACCTAAAGAACGACTATTATAGTCGTAGTTCTGGCATGTGCGTTCGTGTCGGTGGGAGGTGATCATGCATGATCACCGCCCGACAGACGCGGGCCGCACGCGCGTTGCTTGGTTGGACGCAGGAGACGCTCGCTGAAAAGGCCTTGGTATCCCTGACCGCGTTGAAGCGCCTCGAGTCCGAGAGCGGACTCAAGGTGTATGAGACGACGCGCGATCAGGTGCGCCGGGCGTTCGAGGCCAATGGCATCGTCTTCCTCAACTCCGACCAAGGAGAAGGGGTGATGTTCGTTCGTGCGAAAATCGACAGCCGAAAATAGCCCCGACATCCCATTCAGCGCCTCGGCGATGCCTGCCACGCATCGCGCGATGCGCCAGCGGTCTTGCCTCTGCCCATCGAACGCCTGGTTAACAAATGGGGCGCGGGCGGATATGGTGTGGCTCTGGGGGCTGGGGTGACGCAAGCAATTCCTCGATGAACCGCCGCAGAGCGCGGCGCTCACGGCCTATGACCGTGAGCACATGAAGCTCTACATGCGCCTGCTCGATGCGGCGACCGACGGCGCCGACTGGCGCGAGGCCGTCACGATCCTGTTCGGCCTCGATCCGGCTCGCGAGCCGGATCGCGCGCGCCATGTCCACGATACCCATCTCGCCCGCGCCCGCTGGATGACCGAGCACGGCTATCGCCTGCTCGTCCGCGAGGGCCGTCCCCACTAGCCGGAATAGCGATGCCGGTCAGGCATCGCCCGTTGCCACCTTTGGGGCTTCCGGCAGCCTCTGCAACCGGGAATGGTGCGCCTCCCGGTAGTCAACGCGCAGAGGACGCCCATGATCCCTGACATATCCCGGTGGCGGTCGACATCGACCTACGACTATCTCGACGATCTCGTATCGCCCGATCTCGGCTGGGAATGGCTGCGGCGCAATGGCGACTATCAGCGCGACTATGCCGAGACCAGGCGTCCGGCGTGCGATCTCCGGGAATTGACGAACCGGGTGCGGAAACGCTGGGGGTTGCAATTTCGTCGCCCGTCCATCGCTCAACGCCACTGAAGCGCCGGTCTTCTGGTGTCCCGAAGATGACACCAGCACCGTGCTGCTAACGGCCGCACCTTCCGTATTTCCCGCCGATAGCAATCTCTTCACCGTCGTTCAGGAAACCGCCGCCCGCTCCGACGAACAAGGCGTCCATTTCCTGCACGATCCCGGAGATGGGCAGGTTCTCCATCTCCTGCGGCTGGCAGGCGTTGCCGGCGGCGAACCCCTTGCCGCGCTGGTCCCGCTCAACCTTGACGGCCTCGACCGCCTCGAAGCCGTTCAGCGTCTGCTCAAATCCCTGCTTGGCCGCGCCGTGCCCGCAGATACCCGCCTGACCAGCCAGCAGCGCCGGCGCATCCGCCACATGCTACAAGCGGTCGACGGGCGCATGAACGGCGCGACCTACCGTGAGATCGCAAACGTCATTTACGGCGTGTCCCGCGTTGCATCCGATCCCTGGAAGTCCTCGGCGCTGCGCGACGCGACCATGGACCTTGTCAAGGATGCCCTCGCCATGATCGCCGGGGGCTATCGCGTTCTCCTGCGCCATCGCCGCCGATCCTGATCCGATGTCGGCAGAGGGGGTGCGATTTTGGCATTCCCTTGTTCGCACTCCCCCCTCGCGGCTCTCCTTCGCCACCGTGGCCTGCGTCCGCCGCTCATTGCCAGCGGCCTCAACCAACCCACGGAGGCCCGATCATGTCACCCAATCTCGCCGGCTTGCCGCCGCGCTTTCTCAGAACTCCCGAAGCCGCGCGTTTCCTCGGCCTCTCCGGCCGGACGCTGGAAAAGCACCGCACCTATGGAACCGGCCCGGCCTATCGCAAGCTCGGCGGCCGCGTCGTCTATGCGATCGAGGATCTCCAGGCCTGGGCCGATCGGGGCGCCGTCACCTCCACCTCCGACCCGCGCGGGTCTGTGCTGCCCGCCAAGCGCCATGAACCGATGCCGGCGGCCCACGCCGGCCGCAACCGTCGCTGAGACGTCCGATCATGAAGCGGCGTCGCCTCATCACCTCGACCGAGCGGGCCAGGCTCGATCCCTTCATCGTTGCGACCGGCGATGCCAGTCCGCGCGACCAGCGCGATCTCATGGAGCGGCCGTTCTTCTCGCTCGCCAAGGCCAAGCGCATCGCACCGATCCTCTATGAGGCCGGCGGCGTCCGCGTCGAGGTCTTCGCCGTGCCCGAGCACGGCATGGCGACCATTTGGGATGCCGACGTGCTGATCTGGGCCGCCTCGCAGATCGTCGAGGCCGAAAATCTTGGCTTCAAGACCTCCCGCTTCCTGCGTTTCACACCCTATCAGCTCCTGACATCGATCGGCCGCAAAACCGGCCAGCGCGACTACAAGCTGCTGAAAGGCGCGCTCACCCGCCTGCAATCGACCGTCATCCGCACCACCATCCGCCAAGGCGAGCATTGGCGCCGCCACCAATTCTCCTGGATCAACGAATGGGAGGAATGCGTCACGCGCGACGGCCGCGTCGAGGGCATGGAGTTCGTGCTGCCCGACTGGTTCTATCGCGGCGTCACCGACCGCTCGCTGGTGCTCACCATCGACCCGGCCTATTTCCGGCTGACGGGCGGTATCGAACGCTGGCTCTACCGTGTCGCGCGCAAGCATGCCGGCCGCCAGCCACGGGGTTGGATTTTCGAGTTCGCCCATCTCCACGAAAAGTCCGGCAGCCTCATGCGCGTCTCCGACTTCGCGCTCCAGCTCCGGCGCATCGTCCCGCGCCAGCCGCTGCCCGGCTACCGCCTGCACATCGAGCGCAAAGGCCGCCGCGAGCTGCTGCGCATCCTGCCGGCGAAGCCATCCGCCGTACCTGTGGACGACGCTGTGGACGCGGTCGGGACTTCGCACGCAAGCGGTATCGGGATTTCGCACGCGGGACCATCGGGACTTCGCACGCAGAGATCGCAGTTAAGTCTCTGGCCGGAAACGACGATTCCGGATCTTAACTTAGACTCTAACAGAGAATCTAACTCTTATGTTGCGCGCAGCGATGTGGAAAACACCGTCGCTGCCGCCATCAACGGTCTCCTCCGAAAGACATCCGGGGCGCGCCCAACCGGCAGCGACGCCGCTCACCCATCGCGACTCCCCCTCGGGCGCAAGCCGGGAGGGGCACGATGATCGTCGCGTTCCTCAACCAGAAGGGCGGCGTCGGCAAGACGACGCTGGCGCTCCATCTCGCGGGACAATGGGCACGGCAGGGAAGGCGCGTCACCCTGATCGACGCAGATCCGCAGGGCTCGGCGCTGGACTGGTCGCAGCAGCGGGCGCGCGAAGGCCTGCCACGCCTGTTCGGCGTCGTCGGCCTCGCGCGTGACACGCTGCATCGCGAGGCGCCGGAGCTGGCGCGGGACGCCGATCACATTGTCATCGACGGACCGCCCCGTGTCGCCTCGCTGATGCGCTCGGCGCTGCTCGCCGCCGATCTGGTGCTGATCCCGGTGCAGCCGTCGCCCTTCGATGGCTGGGCCTCTGCCGAGATGCTGTCGCTCCTGCATGAAGCGCGCATCTATCGCCCGCAGCTTGCCGCCCGCTTCGTTCTGAACCGCTGCGGCGCGCGTACCGTCATCGCCCGCGAAACGGCAGAGACGCTCGCCGATCACGATCCGCCGGTGCTGACGGCGCGGATCGGTCAGCGCGTCGCTTTCGCCGATACGGCGCAATCCGGGCGGCTCGTCTTCGAGATCGACGAGGACAGCCCGGCCGCGCGCGAGGTCGCGGCCCTTGGCGCCGAGGTGGGGAGGCTTGCGCCATGAGCGGGCGCGCTCCGAAACGCGGTTTCGCGTCGCGCCCCGCCGATCCCGAGCGCTGGATCAAGGCGCCGGATGCACCGTCGGCGCGCGACGCGGGCGCCGCCGGTTTCACCGCCCGGCTGACGATCGACGTCACGCCCGAGCTGCGCGGCCGCATCAAGATCGCCGCGTTCCAGCGCGGCGTCACGGTTGCCGACATGCTGCGCGAGTTGCTCGCGCGCGAATTCCCAACAAACGAAGGAGACCCTTCATGACTGGCACCGCGGCCCCCCGCGTTGGCGGCGGCCCGGTGCCGTCCGCCAACAGCTCCGATGCGCTCACCGATGTCGAGCTGACTTGGATAGAGAGCAGAATCGAATACTGGATCCGCTTCGGCCGCCAGGCCGGTGAACGGATTCTCGATCGTCGTCGGCGTGTCGTGTCCTTCCGTCCCCGCGCCGTCTTCGCCTTTGTCCGGTGGGCGGCCAACGATTTCGGCACGGTCATCTCGCGCATCGACATCGTGCGCGCCGTCGAACCGGGGGCGGCCCATCAGACGCTGCCCTTCGTGCGCCCCGGCGGTGAAATCCTTCTCAAGATCGAAGGCTGGCCCAAGGTCGAGAAAGTGCTCCTGCACATCGACGCGGTGGAAGCCGCCGGCGTCGATCCCTGCGACGTCGCTCCCGACCATTGGCGCCATGTGGCGCACAGGATGAACGCCGGTCACGAACCGCGCCCCTACACCCAAGAGCGCCATCAGGCATGGCTCAAGCGGCGGGAGATCGAACAATGACCCGCTTCGGCTATGTCATGCTCACCTCCGTCACCGCGATGGGCATTGCCGCCGCGGCGGTCATTCCGACATCGACGAGGCTCGTCTGGAACGTGTCGGCCAGCGCGCCGATCGGGCTCTATCGGATCGATCCGGCCGAGCGTCTAGAAGTTCCCGACCTGGTCGCGGTGATGCCGCCCGAGCCGCTCGAAGATTTCATGGTCGAGCGCGGCTATATCGGCCGCGACGTGCCGCTCCTGAAGCGCGTCATGGGGCGTCCCGGGCAGCGGGTGTGTCGCACCGGCCACGCCATCACCGTCGATGACATTCCTGTTGGCGAAGCGCGCGACGGCGACAGTCACGGCCGCCCCCTGCCGGTCTGGCACGGCTGCCGCCGCGTCCAGCCGGACGAGCTGTTTCTCATGAACATCGACGTCCCCGACAGTCTCGATGGTCGCTACTTCGGCCCGCTCCCGGCCACCACCGTCATCGGCCGGGCCATCCCCCTTTACACCGACGAAGACGGAAACGGCCGCTTCGTCTGGCGCGCGCCGATGCGGTGACGACGCGCGCCTTCCTGCAATCCCACCGCAACCAAAAGGAGATTCCTATGCCACAGATCGGTCAATTCACACGCACGCCCGGAGGATATTCGGGCCGGCTCCGCACCCTCTGGTTCGACTGCGAACTCACCTTTGTCACCGCCGACAACGCCGACAGCGACAACGCGCCCGCCTACCGGGTTCATCTCGGTGACGAGGACGGCCCGGAGGTCGGCGCGGGCTGGAAACACTCCGGCGAACGGGCGGGCACATTTATCTCGGTCGTCCTGGACGATCCGGCCTTTCCGTTTCCGGTCCGCGCCCGGCTGTTCCAGTCCGACGAGGATGGACGCGACTGGGGCCTGCACTGGACCCGCCCCAAAAAGCGCGACGACCAGGACTGAACGATGCGCTGCGTCCGCCTGTCCCCAGCACTGCAGCGGTGCGGCCCTTGCGGCCGCATTGCCCTCCTTCTCCTTTCCGGCCTGTCCCTCAGCCTGGTCGAAAGCGGCGCCGTCTTTGCTCAGCCGGCAACCACCGGGCAGCAGCAGATCGGCCATCCATTCGCCGCTCATATTGCCGAGGCAGCGCAGCGCTTTCGCATTCCCGAACACTGGATCGTCGCCGTCTTGGGCGCCGAGAGCGCCGGCGCTACGCGTGCCGTCTCATCTGCGGGCGCGATGGGGCTGATGCAGGTCATGCCCGATACCTGGGATCACCTGCGCGCCCGGTATCGCCTCGGCCGCGATCCGTTCGATCCGCGCGACAACATCCTCGCGGGCGCAGCCTATTTGCGCGAGATGCACGACCGCTACGGCACCATTCCGGCCATGCTGGCGGCCTACAATGCGGGGCCAGCCCGCTACGACGAGCACCTTGCAACCGGTCGGCCATTGCCTGCCGAAACGCGTGCCTATGTCGATTTGCTTGCGCCCGCGCTTGGCGCCGCTGTGCCGTCGCCGAACGCTCCGGCCGCACCGCCATCGCCACCGGACTGGCGCGAGGCACCGCTTTTCGTCCCGCGCTCAAGTGACCATCGGACTGTCGACAATCCTGCCTCCGAGGAGCCGTCGAAGACGTCCCACTCTCCCGTCCCGGAGCAGCGCGAACACCATCAACAGCCACAGTCGGAACCGATATTCGTCGCCCACGGCAGCACAACGGGCTCATCGTGACCGACGCCATGTGCATTCTTGCCCTGTCGGGTTCTGGCGTAGCATGGCGAGCGCAAGTGGGGGCGGCAGCCCCAACAACCGCACGATGGCAGGATAAAAGGGCGCACATTGCGCGCCGGTCGGTCGGTTGTTTTACTTGGATTTTCTGGCGCGTTCCGCACATTGCCCAGCCTTGGCGCAATGTGCGCGGACCGCTCAAGGGCCTGTGTCTACGCGGGTTTTCGCACATTGCGGAGCGATCCCATGGCCGATGATCGCGAGTTCCGCATCCGTCCCGGCCGCATCCGCTCGACCCGCGCGCAGGCCGCGCGCCCGTTCATCGCCCAGGCGCTTGCGGCAGCGAAGAAGGCGGGCGGCGGCGTGTCGCGCTCCGGCCGCGTCGTCTCCGGCAACCGCTCGCGCTTCGGGTATGGCCAGCGTGCCAGCATCCAGGCCAACCGGCTCATCACGGCGCGCTCGCGCGGCGCGGTGATCAAGGCGCGTGTGGTTCGGCATTCCGCGCGCGCCGCGCCGCTCGGCACGCATCTCGATTATCTGCGCCGCGACGGCGTGACTCGCGATGGCGAGAAGGCGCGGCTATTCGGGCCGGGAGAGGAGGATGCGGATGGACGCACCTTCGCCGAACGCTGCGGGGACGACCGCCACCACTTCCGCTTCATCGTCTCGCCGGACGACGCGCTGGAGATGTCGGACCTCAAATCCTTCACCCGTGATCTTGTCGGCCAGATGGAGAAGGATCTCGGCTCAGGTCTCGACTGGGTCGCTGTCGATCACTGGAACACCGAACACCCGCATGTCCATCTGATCGTGCGCGGTGTCCGGGAGGACGGCCAGGACCTCGTCATCTCGCGCGATTACATCAAGGAGGGCATGCGCGATCGGGCGCGCGACCTCATCACCCAGGAGCTCGGGCCGCGCACCGACCTCGACATCCGGCGCAGCCTCGAGAACCAGATCGCCTCCGAGCGCTGGACGCAGCTCGACCGTCAGCTCGTTCGCGATGGCCGGCGCACCGGCATCATCGACCTCGCGCCGCATCCGGGCGAGCAGCCCGACGAATTCCACGCGCTCAAGGTCGGGCGGCTGCGCAAGCTGGAGACGCTCGGCCTGGCCGAGCAGGTCGGACCCGGCCAATGGATGATCGACGACAAGGCCGAGGCGACGCTGCGCGAACTTGGCGAACGCGGTGACATCATCAAGCGCATGCACCGGGCGCTGACCGAGCGCGGCATCGGGCGCGGATCGGCGGATTACGTGCTGGCCGCCGAAAGTCTCGACACGCCGATCGTCGGCCGCCTGGTCGAACGTGGACTCGACGACGAACTGAAGGGCACGGCCTATGCCGTGGTCGACGGCGTCGACGGACGGACCCACCACATCAAGCTCGCCGATCTCGATGCGGCCGGCGACAGCACGCCAGGCTCGATCGTCGAGCTGCGCGCCTATGACGACTCCCGCGGACAGCGGCGTGTCGCGCTCGCGGTGCGTTCCGATCTCGACATCGAACGGCAGGTGACCGCATCGGGCGCAACCTGGCTGGATCGGCAAAACATCGCGCGTGATCCCGCAGCTCTGTCCGAAGGGGGCTTCGGCGCTAAAGTCCGCGATGCTCTGGACCGGCGTGCAGATCACCTGATCGAGCAAGGCTTCGCCGAACGGCAGGGCCGGCGGATCATCTTCAGTCGCAATCTCCTCAACACGCTCCGCCGGCGCGAAGTGGACACACTCGGCGAGAAGCTCGCGGCTCAGACCGGCCAGCCCTTCCAGCGTGCGGCCAACGGCGAGTATGTCGCCGGCGCCTACCGCCAGCGTTTTACGCTCGCCTCCGGCCGCTTCGCGATGATCGACGATGGCCTCGGCTTCCAACTCGTGCCCTGGACGCCCTCGCTGGAGAAGCACCTCGGCCGCCACGTCTCGGGCGTCGCGCGCGGCGATGGCGGTATCGACTGGGGCTTCGGCCGGAAGCGAGACCTCGGATTGTAGAGAAGCATGAGCTCAGGCGACGGTGAGTCAGCCAATCTTGCCCACGGGTATCAACCAGCACAACAAGAGAGCTTGGCGACATCCTTGTCGAAGCCCTGTGCCGCGAGCTTCAACCCTTCTACCGTGGTGAGGTATGGGAAGATCGTTTCCCCGAGAGCCTTTGCTGTCATGCCGTGCTTGATGGCGAGCACAGCGGTCTGGATGCTGTCCGCGCCCTCCGGTGCCAGTATTTGCGCGCCGAGCAAGCGATCGGTCTGAGCGTCTGCGACCAGCTTGATGAGCCCGCGTGTGTCGCGGGCGGCAAGCGCCCGCGGCACTTGGTCGAGGGGCGCGACCGAGGTCTTAGTCTTTAGGCCTTGCGCCTTGGCTTGGGCCTCGGAAAGGCCGACGCCAGCCACTTGCGGATCGGTGAACACAACCCAGGGCATGGCGGCGTTGTCATAGACGAGGCTGTCGCCGTTCAGCGCGTTCAGTGCGGCAAGCTTTGCGCCATAGGCCGCCATATAGACGAACTGGTCACGTCCGGTCACGTCGCCTGCGGCGTAGACGCCGGTTTTTGATGTGCGCATCCGGTCGTCGACGACGATGCCGCCGTTGGCGGAAAGCCTCACCCCAGCTTCCTCAAGCCCGAGGTCTGCCGAATTCGGCCTGCGACCGGTTGCGACGAGAATGTGCTGTGCCGTCGGAAAATCCGGCCGGCCCTCGCGTTCAATGGCAAGCTCGACGCCGTTCTCGATGGCTTTGATCGCCCGGTAGGAGAGCCCAGTCAGAACGGATATCCCGTCGTCCGCCAGATAGTGGGTCAATGCCTCGGAGACTTCCGGCTCAGTCTCGGGCAAAAGACGGCTGCGGGTAATGAGGGTGACCTTCGTCCCCGCCCGGGCGAACATCTGCGCCAGCTCGCAGCCAATATAGCCGCCCCCAATGACCAGAAGCGAAGCAGGCTGATCGGTCAATTCCAGGGCGGTGGTACTCGGTGAGATAAGGAACATCCGCGATGCCGGGAATGTCCGGCAGGCCCGGCGCAGACCCCGTCACCACGATGATCTTGTCCGCCGCTATGGCGGCGCCGTCGACGAGAATGCCTTGGCCGTTCAGACGCGCCGCGCCTTCGAGATAGGCAACGCCGTTATATTCGGGCAGCAGGTCAACATATTTTTTCTGCCGCAGTGTGCCGACCAGATCGTCCTTGGCCGCGACCAGTGCCCGCCAGTCTCTGACATGGGCTTCGCCGGTCAATCCGGGAAACCGGCTTGCCGCGCGAGCGCCGTGAAGCGCCTCCGCAGCACGGATCATTGTCTTGGACGGCACACAGCCGACATTGACGCAGGTGCCGCCGATCGTGCCCTGACCGATGAGGGCGACATTCGCGCCTTGTTCGGCCGCCGTAATGGCGGCGGAGAAACCTGCGGAGCCCGCGCCGATGACGGCCAAGTCGTATCCCTTTCGGGCGCCTTCGGTGTTGCAGCAGTCAGCCATGTCTGGCCCCTTCTTCGCTGGGTGTTGTCTTGCAAGATTGAGTTTCAGAAGAGCAGCATTCTGCCAACCGCTGCCGCCGCCACAGCCCGTAAGCGGCTATTGAGAGGAACAGGGCGAGCGCCGGAATGACCACATAGTCCACCCAGCCGATCAATGCTGTCATTCCGAGAGCGCCAAGCGCGATGACGACGACCGGCGTGGCGCAGCAGACCCCGGCGATCACCGATCCGATGATACCGGTCCTGAGGATCGTCGCGTCCTTCACCGGACTCAGCCTCTCACCGCCGCCGGGTATCCGGCATTGGCCGAAGCGGCGGCAATGGCTTCGATGGTCGTGACAGACGGGTCGAACACGACGGTCGCCGTCCTGGCATCAAAATTGACCTCGACCTCCCGAACACCTTCGACAGCTTCCATCGCCTTTCTCACCGTGACGGGGCAGAGCGCACAGGTCATGCCCGGGACGTCGAAGGTGGCCGTCTGTTCGGTCTCCGCCGCCTGCGCGGCCGAAACGAGCACCGGCGAGGAAACCGAACCGATTAGGGGAAGGCCTAAGACGCCGATAGCCAGCAATCCCACTGTGACGAAGAGAAGTCGTTTCATGTCAGTTCTCCTAATAGAAAAGCGGTGCCCACCAATTGATCGTCAGAGCCAGGACGACCAGAACCGTGGACAGCCACAGGGCGGATTTGGTGATGAGGGCGGATTCGGGACGGGCGCAGTAGGACCCGTCCTCGCAGGCGACCTTGGGCTTGAAGTAGACCTGCCGGAATCCGAGCCCGATGAAGACGAGCGCCACACCGGCGAAGATCGGCTTGTAGGGTTCGAGCGCCGTGAGATTGCCAATCCAGGCGCCCGATACGCCGAGCATCAACAGTACAAGCGGCGCAATGCAGCAGGTTGAAGCCAGAATCGCGCCGACGACACCACCGGCGGCAAACCATCCCTTCTTCCGATCCACCACTTGCGTCGGCGCGTCTAACGCCACGGTTTCGATTTTTGTCTCGCTCATGCGGTTCGCCCTCGAATTTCAATTGAAAGCAAGCTACAGTCTGTAGCAACTACAGACTCAAGAGGAATTTTGAGATGACCGATCACGTTTCCGCGAAGCGAGTGTCCGGTAACACGTTGCAGCGCGCCGAACTCGCAAGGCGCACAGGCTGCAACCTCGAAACCATCCGATATTACGAGAAGATTAAGATGATACCCGATCCGCCGCGTACGGCTTCGGGTTACCGCGTATACGACGACAGCCACGTTTCGCGGCTGCGTTTCATCCTGCGCGCCCGCGAGCTCGGCTTTTCCATCGATGAGATCCGAGGCCTACTCGAACTCGTCGATCGCGGCACCCAGACCTGCGCCGAAGTGAAGGAGCGGACGGAGCGACACCTTATCGATGTCCGAGCTAAAATCGCCGACCTCAAGCGGATCGAGAAGGTGTTGGCGGAAACGGCCGAGCAGTGTTCCGGCGAGGACGTACCGGAATGCCCGGTGCTGGAGGCGCTGGCATCGTGATGGCAACACTCGCAATCTATGTCGGCGCGGCGCTGGCGGAAATCGGCGGCTGCTTTGCCTTCTGGGCCTGGCTGCGTCTCGACCGCTCGCCGCTGTGGCTCGCGCCAGGCATGGCCAGTCTTGCTCTCTTTGCCTGGCTCCTGACACGCATCGACAGCGATTTCGCAGGCCGCACCTATGCCGCCTATGGCGGTATCTACATCACGGTGTCGCTGTTCTGGCTTTGGACGGCGGAATCCCAGCGACCCGACCGCTGGGACGTGACCGGTGCTGCGGTTTGTCTGGTTGGCGCCGCAATCATCCTGTGGGGACCGCGACCGGGCTGACGTCTCGGATGTCCAACTCATTGCCGTGAACGCGTACGGGGCGCGGCGACGGCATAGGTCACCAGAGATGGATGCGCCCACCCATTTCGCTCGCACCGGCGCGCCGGGCCAAAGAATGCAGCTCTTGCTCCAAATTATAGCTCCTGCTAAGTTGCAAATAATTCTCAGTTGCAGGAACGTTTAATGTTCGAGATTTCTGATTGGCTGCGAACACGGTTGAGCCGGCGCATGGTTTTGGGCGCGGGCCTTGCGGCCGCGGGCGGGTCCGCGGTCGCCGCGGTGGGCAGCGCGCAGGAGGTCAAGCAACCGGGCTATGTCGGCGGCAAGCCGTATCAAGGGGCGGCTGATTCAGGTCATCAGTCCGGTCATGGCTCCAGCCACGGCGCTATGATGACGGTCGGTGATGTCGATGAAGCGAGGAACGGGTTCGACACGACCGAGATGCTGACCGAGTGGGAGACCGGAACGGTTTCCCGCCTGCCCGACGGACGCGTTCTGCGCACCTTCCAGATTGACGCCGTCGACAAGGAAATCGAGATTGCGCCCGGAGTGATGTTCCCGGCCTGGACGTATAGCGGCCGTGTACCCGGCCCGGCGCTGAGGGCAACCGAAGGAGAGCGGTTGAGGATCGTCTTCCGCAATTTCGGCTCTCACCCGCACTCGATCCACTTCCATGGCATTCATTCGGCACGGATGGACGGCGTACCCGGCTCTGGCGTGATCGATCCGGGCGATGAGTTTGTCTACGAGTTCGACGCCAAGCCGTTCGGTTGCCATTTCTACCATTGCCATGCGCTACCCTTGAAGCGGCATATCCACAAGGGCCTCTACGGGCTTTTCGTGGTCGATCCCGATCCCGAGCGGCATCCAGATCAGATGCAAATCGCCCGTTCACGCCTCCTCGGTACGCCGGAAAATGCCGAGTGGCAGGAGTTTGCCATGGTGATGAACGCGTTCGACACCAATTTCGACGACGAGAACGAGGTCTATGCGGTCAACACGGTCGCGCATACTTATATGAAGCGTCCGATCGCCATCCTGCGCGAGAAGCCGGTGCGCGTCTATCTCGTCAACGCGGTCGAGTTCGATCCGATCAACTCGTTCCACCTGCATGGCAATTTCTACGACTACTACGATCATGGCACGACGCTGACGCCAACGCTGCGTACCGTCGACACGATCACCCAGTGCCAGGCGCAGCGTGGCATTCTCGAGTTCTCCTTCAAGGACCACGAACCGGGCCTCTACATGTTCCACGCGCACCAATCGGAATTCGCCGAACTCGGCTGGATGAGCTTTTTCGATGTCAAGGAGGCCGTGGCATGAACGAGACTCGCCCTGTTGCCGAAACCGGATCGGTTCCGGTCGAGCCGCGGCGGTCACGCGCGGTCCTCATCTGGCTTCTTCTGCCACTTGCCGTGCTGGCGTTTGCAATCGCCTGGCTTGTCACGGCCAATCCGTTGAGCCGTTTCGACAATGGTGCGCCGCCCGTGGAAAACCTGACCTTCGAGCGCACCGTCCTGTCCGACGGCGGCATCGACCTTCTCGTCCGCGCCGGTGGATCGGAGCCGATGACGATCGCTCAAGTGCAGGTCGACGACGCCTATTGGCAGTTTGTGCAGGAACCGGCCCGCGCCCTCGGTCGTGGCGACACTGCATGGATTCGCTTGTCCTACCCCTGGGTTCTTGGCGAGGCGCATGCGGTGAAGATCATCACCAACACCGGCGCCACGTTCGAACACGAGATCGCCGTTGCCGTACCGACCCCGGTTGCCAATGCCGCAACGCTTTGGAGCCAGATGCTTCTGGGGGCTCTCGTCGGCATCGTGCCGGTCGCCATCGGACTGATGTTCTATCCAGCGCTGCGCGGTATCGGCCGCGGCGGCATGAACTTCCTTCTCGCGATGACGGTGGGCCTGCTGGTGTTCCTGATGATCGACGCCGCGGGCGAGGCCTTCGAACTCGCTGGCGAAGCCGCCGCCATTTTCCAGGGGCAGGCCATGGTCGTTCTTGCAGCGTCCGCCGCCTTCCTCATTCTCATGGCGACCGGCCGGCGTGGGGGAACGCCAACCGGGTTGACGCTTGCGACACTCATCGCATTGGGCATCGGCCTGCACAATCTCGGCGAGGGTCTTGCCATCGGCGCGGCCTTCGCCGCCGGGGCGGCCGGGCTTGGCACCTTCCTCGTGCTGGGCTTCACCATTCACAACATTACCGAGGGTATAGGCATCGCCGCGCCGATGCTGAAGAAGCGTCCGTCGCTGTGGACTTTCCCGGCGCTGACCCTGCTTGCCGGCGGCCCCGCCGTCCTGGGCCTGTGGATTGGCAGCCTCGCCAATGCGCCGCAATGGTCGGCGCTGGCGCTGGCGATCGGTGCCGGCGCCATACTACAGGTGGTAATCGAAGTCGGCGCCTATCTGGCGAGATCCGACGGGCGTGGGACAGCAGCTCTCCTGTCGTGGCCGGTTATGTCTGGGCTCTTCTTCGGTGTCACCTTCATGTATGGCACGGCCATGCTGGTCAAAGTCTGAAGCCTTGGCGGACCGCGCCCGCTCGATCGACGGTCACAGCATGGCCTAGGCTGCCGCAGCGGCGGCGACTGGGAGGCGGCGAACGCCCCAACCCAACAAGCGCATCGCATTGAGGGTGACGAGCACCGTTGCACCGGTATCGGCCAGGATAGCCGGCCAGAGCCCGGTTACACCCACGATGGTGGTCACGAAAAAGACGGCCTTGAGACCAAGTGAGACGGCGATGTTCTGCCAGATGTTGGCCATGGTCGCCTTGGACAGGTCGATCATTCCCGCGATGTCGAGCACGCGGGCATGCAGCACCGCGGCGTCAGCAGTTTCGAGCGCAACGTCTGTGCCGCCGCCCATGGCGATGCCGATATCTGCCGCCGCCAGCGCTGGAGCGTCGTTGATGCCGTCGCCGACCTTGGCCACGACGTTCCCTTCGGACTGCAACTCGCGAACGATGCGCTGCTTGTCCTCGGGCAACAGGCCGGCCCGAACCTCGATGCCGAGCTTCGAGCCGATTGCCCGAGCGGTCCGCGCATTGTCCCCGGTCAGCATGACGACACCGACGCCGGCGACCTTGAGCGCATGAAGGCCGGCCTCGGCGTCGGCACGAGGTTCATCGCGCATCGCTAGTAAGCCGGCGACTTCTGAACCGATAACGAGGACGGAAACAGTTTTGCCGTCATCATTGAACTTGTCGATCACTGCCTGAAGTTCGGGCTCGATCTTGACGCGTTCGGCCGCAGCCGCAGGCGATGCGAGGAATACGTCCTCGCCGCCAACCCTACCCGAGACCCCCTTGCCGGCGATGGCCATTGCCGATGCCGCGGGCGGAATCGGCGTCTTGTCAGCTTGTGCCCTGGCAAGAATCGCGATTGCCAGCGGATGGTTCGATCCTGTCTCGAGCGCGGCTGCAAGCGACAACACTTTGCTCTCCGAACTGCCGACCCCGACGATATCTGTCACCTGTGGCTTGCCTTCGGTCAGCGTTCCGGTCTTGTCGAGCGCAACCATCGAAATCGAGCGCAGGCGTTCGAGCACCGCGCCGCCTTTGAGGAGCAGGCCCTGACGCGCACCGGCTGACAGCGCGGCGGCGATCGCGGCCGGCGTCGAGATGACAAGGGCGCACGGACACCCGATCAGCAGAATCGCAAGGCCCTTGTAGACCCATTCGCCCCACGACTGCCCGAACAGGAGGGGAGTACGATCGCCACCAGGGCACCGACGACGAGCACGCCGGGTGTGTAGTACATCGAGAAGCGATCGATGAACCGGGCGGTCGGGGCCTTGCTCTCCTGGGCTTCCTCGACCAGCCGCACGACCCGCGCGATGGTGTTGTCGCTCGCGCTCGCCGTGACCCGTATCTTAAGGACGGCATCGGTATTGATCGTGCCGGCGAACACCTGATCGCCCACCTGCTTGGACTTGGGCACGCTTTCGCCGGTGACGGGGGATTCGTCGATCGCGCTGTGCCCTTCAACGATGTCGCCATCGGCAGGTATCCGATCTCCGGGACGTACCATGACGATCGCGTTCACTGCGAGGCTTGCTGCCGGCACCTCACGGGTCTGATCGCCTTCAACGAGGAGCGCCGTTTTGGGCACCAGATCGGCCAGCCCCCTGATGCTGGCGCGGGCGCTGCCTGCGGCCACGCCTTCGAGCAGTTCACCGACAAGGAACAACAGGATCACTATCGCCGCTTCCTCGGTCGCGCCGATGATGACGGCTCCGGTGGCGGCAATGGTCATCAGGGTTTCGATGGAGAACGGCGTGCCGGCCATGGCGCCGGCCAGCGCACGTCGCCCGACCGGTATCAGGCCGACTAGCAGCGCAGCTATGAATGCGAAATGACCGGTATCGGGCGCAAGCCGTCCCGCCAGATAGGCCACGATCAGCGCAAGGCCGCAGGCCAGTGTAAGTATCGCCTTGCGTGTTCTCCACCATGGGCCGTCGCCAGGATCGAGATGACCGTCGGCGTGGCCATGGTCATGAGCGTTCTGGTGAAGGGTTTCATCGCCCGCCCGTGGTGCGGGGCCGTCCGGCGAGATGCTGTAGCCCAGCGATTTGACGGCTTTTTGGATAGCGCTGAACTCAACCGCGTCATGGATCACGTTCAACGTGCCGGCGGTGTAGCTGGCACCGACTTCGGAAACGCCAGGGATCCGGCTTACCGCGGTCTCGATCTTGCTCGCGCAAGCCGCGCAGTCCATTCCTCCGACGCGGTACTTTGTCTTGATCGGTTCTGCCATCCTCGGTCCTTCCATTCGATACCGCGCGATGCTAAATCCTCTAGCGACTAGAGGAGCAAGAGGCATTCCATGGTTTTTTCGATTGGTGAATTCTCCCGTCGCACTGCGGTTAAGGTGCCGACCATCCGGTATTATGAGCAGATCGGGTTGCTACCTGCGGCACCGCGCACCGACAGCAACCGGCGCCTCTATGGGCAAGCCGAGGTCGATCGGCTGAATTTCATCCGGCATTCCCGCGAGTTGGGCTTCGAGATCAACGATATCCGGGAATTGCTAGCCATGTCCGAGCAGCCACAGTCCTCGTGTCACAACGTCGACAGCATCGCCAACAGCCATCTGATCGAAATCGACCGCCGGATCGCCAGCCTGACCACGTTGAAGGCCGAACTGGCACGCATGATCAGCGAGTGCGGTCGCGGTCGCGTCTGCGACTGCCGGATCATCGAGGTGCTGGCCGACCACGGACAATGCCGGTCGGAACACAGCCAGTGACCGATTCGCATTCGCACTGGTATCGTTATCAACCTTGCGCCGCAGCCACCCGCACTATCTCGACCCGCATCACCGCCACGGCTGATGGTCCGCACCGGTCCGCTGGCCTCTGCACGAGCGGCGTGAATTCGGCATCGAATCGATCGGAATAGCCGACACCGCTCGGCTACTGCTGTGAAGTGCCGATGCCTGCAATCTCCTGGTAGGCATCAATCAACGGGGTTTTTCTTGCAGCGGAATTCACACGTTCGCTGTCCAGTCTCTCCAGTGCTGCGAGCATGAATTCGGCGATGTCTGGCCGGTTTTGCCGGCAGGCACATCTGAATACACGTAGGATATCCCGCTCCAATATTTCCGTTTTCGAGATCATCGTCACCTCCTTGCCAGTAGGCAAGCCTGCGCTATCCAGCAATGGCAGGGTCAAATCACGATTTCTTCAACACTCCCCAAGGTCAAACTCAACCGATCGAAGACAGTATAGGAAAGGTCTCCAGGAGCCAGAAGGCGAAGGCAGAGAGATATCCCGTCATCATAGCGACCCCCATCGCGATCATGACGACTCCGGCCATTACTCGCAGACTGCGCCCGAGGCGTCCGAACGCCTTCAACCTGGCGGACAGCGTGTCGGTGAACAGCGCTGCAAGCAGAAACGGCACGCCAAGGCCGAGCGAATAGATCGTGAGCAGCCCAATACCATCGGCGAGCGTCGCCGACGCGGCGCCGACCGTCAGGATGGCTCCGAGGATGGGGCCAATGCACGGTGTCCAGCCAAAGGCGAAGGCCAGGCCAAGGACATATGCCGAGACGGTTCGCCCGCCCGGCAAATCGAGGTGGAAGCGTGCCTCGCGCATCATCCAAGCCGGGCGGATCGTTCCGAGCATGAACAGCCCGAACAGCGTGACGATCCCGCCCCCGACGATGTTTAACTCGAACCGGTAACTGAGCAGCAACTGGCCAAGCACCGAGGCGCTGGCTCCGAGGATCACGAAGACCGTGGTGAAACCGAGCACGAAGCAAAGGCTCAGGCCGAGCGTCACGCTTCGGGTGACGGCGATCTCGCCGGACGGCGAAGCAATACTCGATCGGCCGGCGACATAGGCAACATATCCCGGCACCAGCGGCAGCACGCACGGCGAAAGGAACGAGATAATACCGGCTAGGAAGGCGCTGAGGATACCGACATTGGAGAGTTCAGGCATTTGGACAAACTTTCAGAGGCGACTCCAGCTTCATCGATTCTGATCCTTCCGGGCTTGGTCGATCAGCCGCTGCATGGTTTGCAAGTCGGTGGCGCCGCGCAGGATCTCGTCTCCGATCACGAAGCCCGGCGTCCCGTTGATCCTCAGCGCCCGGGCGAGCGCGAGATTGCGCTCGATCTCGGTGTCGATCGCGGCATCTTGCATGTCGGTCCGGAGTTGTTCGACATCGAGGCCGATCTTTTCGGCGACAGCGATGACCTGCGTTTCGTCGGCGGCACCTGACACCTGCATCATCGCCTTGTGGAACTGCGGGTAGAGGTTCTGCCTGCGGGCCGCGAGCGCTGCCCTTGCCGCGAACACGGAGTTCGGCCCCAGAATGGGAAACTCCTTGTAGACGATCCGCAATTGGGGATCGCCTTCCTCGGCTTCCGCCATCGCCGGCGCGACCTGCCGACAGTAGGGGCAGTTGTAATCGAAGAACTCGACCAAGGTCACGTCGCCTTGCGGATTGCCGCCGACCGGGCTTTCGGGGCTGTTAAGCAGTTCGTCACGGTGCGCGGCAAGGGCCGCCTGAGCCTCCGACTGCTCCGCCTCCCGTTGCTTCCGTTCAAGGTTTTGCATGGCCTCGACGATGACCTCCGGGTTGGCGACAAGATAGTCGCGCACCCGCCGGTCGAACGCGTCCTGCGGCAGGTTCTCCGACGCAGTCATCGGTTGGCGGCCTGCCCTGAACCCCGGATCGAACAGATACCAGGCGCCTGCCGCGATGATCAGCAGCAGGGGCAGCAGGAGGAAGCCGAAACGGCGCCCCGTGAATCTCGAAAATTGCGTCAACTTCCTTCTCCTGCCGTTCAGAACCAGCCTGTCAGCCATTCCCACCACCCCTTTTCGGCAGGTGGCTTCGGCGCATGCGCGTTGTTGATGAGTTGGTTGATGTAGAGGGTCAGATTTGTCTTGCTGAAATCGGAACCATGGAAAATTCCGGCATGCCGTCCGTTGCGGTCGATGACATGCGCCATCGGCAGCTCCTGGCCGCGCCTACTCAGCGCAGCGAAACGGTTTGCCGCGGCGGCAGTCATCTCGTCGTTCGATGGGATAGCCTGCCGCCAGTTCGCCTCGTCCCAAGTTGCTTCGATCGACGCATCTGCGTCGTGAACGGTAACGAACGTGACGATTTGCTTCATCGGCGAAACATTCACCTGCTCTTGCACGCCCGCGAGAACGGCCTGCTGTTTGGCGCATGGACTGTCACAGTTCTGCGGAACAAAGCTCAGCACGATGATCTGATCATGGAGATCGCCGAGGCCCAGGACGCTGCCGCCCGGTTCTTCGAGGCTGAGTTCAGGCGTGGAAGGACGATCCATCACCTCGAAGGCCGGCTCCTGTTCGGTCATCACCTCGTCAATGCGCTCACCTGGATGGTGTGCAAATGCCGGCTGTGCGACCAATAGGAAAGCTAAGATCAGGATGCGCTTCATTCAGCTGTCTCCCTTGGCCCCTCGGCTGCTATTCCGAGCACCGAAACCTCAACGGTGATTTCGCCGGCGGCCTCGAAGCTGAGCGTCATAGGGAATGTCGTGCCCTCGCGAAGTTTGTCTTGCAGCGCCATCAACATCAGGTGCATGCCGCCGGGCGCGAGCGTGATCCGCTCACCCGCCAGCAATTCAAGCGTTTCGATGTGTTTCATGCGGCTTACATCGCCGTCCTTTTCGATTGCGTGAATCATGACCCGCTCGGCAACAGGCGTGCTCGCGCCAATCAGCGTATCGTCCGACGCACTCTTGATGGTGAGATAGGCGGCGCCGGGACGGGAGGCGAGGACGGAGGCCCGCGCCCACGCATTGAACACGCGGACACTCTCCTCCGCCTGTGCCGGCGATGCGATCGCCCAGACCGCCACCAGTGTTGCAATCAGTATTTTCATCATTGTTTTCCATTCATTCTTGCAAGGATATCGGCGGCCATGTCTGCGGCGGACTGTTCACCTTCGCGGAAAACATCTTCAAAACGACCTTCAGTTGTCATCAGGTAGATGTGCCCGGAGTGAGCCATCAGGTAGCCGTCCGGAGCCGTTTCCTCTTCCATTCTCTCGTAGTAGACGCGGAAGGACTGGGCAGCCGCGGCGACTTCGGCTTCCGACCCGGTCAGTCCAACCAGCTTCGGGTGAAAGGCCTGGACGTATTCCGCCATCACCTCCGGCGTGTCGCGTGTCGGGTCGACCGTGATGAAGATCGGTGCGACGCGCTCGACCTCGTCACCAAACCGATCCAGCACATTCGCCATAAAGGCGAGGGTGGTCGGGCAAATGTCCGGGCAATGGGTGAATCCGAAGAACACGAGTTGCCAGCGCCCGAGAAAATCGGCCTCGGTAACGTGGTTCCCGTTGTGATCGGTCAATGAAAACTCGGAGCGTACGTCGGCTTCGCCGACGGTGACCGGCGGCGGCTCGCGGACGCCGATCGTCCGGACGAAATAAGCGCCACCGAGCGCCAGCACGGCAGCGGCCACGAGTATCCATAGGCTGAAGCGGATACGTCCGAGCTGCGTTGTTTTGGTTGGTGTCATATCAGTCTTTCTCGAAAGGCCCTGCCCAAGCACGACCCATCGCGATACGGCCTCTCGATTGTCTGGACACGTTGCGATGCCAAGCTGTGCTTAGCCGTTCGTTCCTGGGGCGCCGTTGTAGTCGGGCGACTTCTCGCGCCACTGCTCGTTGGGCCGTCCGGTGCCGTCATGGCTCATGGACTGCATCATCCTGTTGCAGCCCTCCATCATCTCGCTCATCTGGCCCATCATGCCCATCATGCCGGAGCCCATCATGGCGTCGTCGGACCCCTCTGAGTCATGGGCGTAGAGCGCGGGTGCAGCCGCGAGGCCCGCGATAACGGCGGAAGCAATGGCAAGCGCTTTGATCAATTTACGCATCGGTCGGTCTCCTTTCCTTGGAGGGACGCGGTTCGGGAATTGCAAGAACGGCGGCGCCACCACTCATGGGAGCCGCGCGGTCGGGCGATGCGTCGAGAACAACTGCCTGCGTGACTGGCCCTGCGTCCGCGATCGCCGCCGGGTCGGAGTTGCTCGCAGCGGTCGAGCAGGACTTGCCGCCTGACCGGTTCATGCACAGGCCGAGGGCGCACATGGCGAGGCAGGGCAACACGCTGATCAGGATCGGCGCGATGCCGGCAGCGGCCAACCAGCTCCAGTTCAACGCCAGGCCCGCCACGATCGTCAGTCCGGCGAGCACGAGCAGACCGCGTCGGCTGCCGAGGTAGTAGCGAAGGGCATAGAGCAGGTCGCGACCGAGCGAGCCGTCTTGAGATTGTGACTGTTGTGTATCGGCCATGGAGGCTTCCTTCTCAGTTTGACGTCAGATGGTTTTTGAGAAATGCAATCATCTCGGGCGTGTCCCACTCGGCCGGACCGACGAGCCTTCCCCATTCTCGGCCCTCGCTGTCGATCAGAAGCGTCGTCGGCAGTCCTGGCGCCTGCAGGTCGAACGAAGCCCGCATGGAGGCGTCGATGTAGAGGCCAAGATGCTCAATGCCGATTTCGGCGTAGAACTTCCGAACCACCTCCGGCCCGGCCCGGTCGACCGAGAGCGGCACGACCTCGAAGCCCGGGCCACCTAGTTCCGCTTCAAGTGCATCGAGCGTCGGCATCTCCTCGCGGCAGGGCACGCACCACGTCGCCCAGATGTTGAGCAACACGGTCTTGCCCCTCAAATCGGCCAGCGTAAGAGCCTCACCGTTCCCGTCCTCAAACTCGATTTCGGGGAGCGGCCGCGGCGCCTCGTGCATCACGAAGGACCGGGACGAGGCCGTCTCAGCCTGTCCTCCGCTTTGAGGCGCACGCACTGGCGTGCCTCCGCTGAAATAGATCACGCCGACGATCGCGATCGCGGCCAGGGTTAGCGTGCCTGCCGCCAGAAATACGATTGTGCGCTGTCCCCGCAGGAGGTTCCTCATTGGCCGTCTCCGAGGGCTTTATCGCCTTCCGCCTGACGGCGCAGTTCCTCCACGAGCGGCAGGATGGTGCCCGTGAGTGCCTCTTCGCTCACCGGGCCGATATGCTTGTAGGCAACACGTCCGTCCGCGCCGATGACGAATGTCTCGGGCACGCCGTAGACACCCCAATCGATGGCCACGCGTCCGCTGATGTCGGCCCCGGTGCGCGTGTAGGGATCGCCAAGGCTGTCCAGCCATTTCGCCGCATCGTCCGGCCGATCCTTGTAGTTGAGGCCGTGCAGCGGCACGGTGCCTTGCGCCGCAAGTTTCATGAACAAGGGGTGCTCCGCGCGGCAGGCAACGCACCAGGAGGCGAAGACATTGACCAGCGAGACTTCGCCCTTGAGATCGGTGCTCGACAGGCCAAGGGTCCGGCCCTTGACCGGCGGCAGCGCAAAGTCGGGCACCGGCTTGCTGATCAGCGTAGACGGCAGGTTGCTTGGATCACGCGTGAGCCCCCAGGCCAGCACCACGCCGAGCATGGCCGCTACAGCAAGCGGCAGGAAGGCCAGGACGTTGCGGCGGCGCATCGGGGCCGTGGAATATTCGTCGGTTCTGATCATGAGCCGTTCCCGTCGCTGGCCGTAATTCGAGCCTGGACGTCCCGCTGGCGCTCAGGCCAGGTGCTCTTGATAAAGGCGAGCACGGCGGCGATCTCCTCGTCGCTCAGGATGTCCCCGAAGGCGAGCATGTCGCTCTCATAGCCCGGGACGACACCGCCGACACCGAGCTTGGTGATGGCGAACAGGTCCTGGTCCGAGTGGTGCCAGGTGTGGCCGCTTTCATCGTGCGGCGGCGCTGGCATGCGGCCGTTCTCCAGCCGACGTTTCCAGTCCGGTTGGCCTTCGAGCTTTGCGCCGTGGCAGGAGGCACAGTTCTCGGCATAGATCTCCTTGCCGCGGACAATTTGCTCCGCCGTCACGGGCTGGCCAAGGAAGGTCACGTCCGCTGCTCGCACATTGCCACCCTGCACTTGCGCAAACGAGGCGATGGCCGCCAGGCTCGCAACGGCGACAACGGAAAGGAGGATCACCTTGCGCCTCATCGCGACCCCCGCAGATACTTCACGAGCGCGAAGAGGCCGAGGATCAGGATAGCGAGGACCAGAAGCGCCCCGAGAATAATTCCGGCCATCATCAACATCATCATGGACTTGTCCGTCATCATTCCACCCACGGGATCACTCCTCGGAGTAGACGGTGACGCCGTCCTTGCCGAAGGCGTAAGTTTTCAACGTGCCGGACTTTTCGCGTGCCATGCCGGGAGCGTTGGCCGGCATGCCAGGCAGTGTGATCCCGGTGATGTCCGGGCGCTCACTGACCAGCCGCTCGACGATTTCCACAGGTACGAGGCCGCTCACGACATAGCCGTCGATCTCGGCCAGGTGGCACCCGATACCCCGCTCGGGAACGCCCATGTCAACCGAGCGCTTGTCGAAATCGCGATCATCGACGCGCGTCACCGTGTAGCCGTTGCCTTCCAGATAGTCGGCATAGGCATCGCAACACCCGCAGCCCGGATCGCGCCAGATTGTGATCGTCTTGCTGTCCGAGGCTGCCGCGACGGCGGAACCCTGCAGAGGCGAGTTCGCCGAACCCAGCGTCCAGTAGGCGATACCGCCAATGGCGACCACGGCGACGACGGCTGCGGCAATTGTTTTCCTGTTCATGACATTCTCCATTATGCGCGCACGAGCGCGGTCCAGTTCGCGCCGCCGTCGCGACTTTCAATGAGGCCGTCTCGTGTGATGGCGACGACATGATCGGCATTGGTGGCGTGAACAGCGACGGCCAGCGCGCGCGCGTTCGACTTTTGCGACCACACCACTCCGGCGTCCTCCGACATCCAGATGCCTGAAGGCAGCGCGGCGTAAAGCCGAGTGGGCAGCGAAGACGCGCTGACCAGTGCGTTAATCGTCTCGCCTTCAGGAAGGGGCGCCTCCGATGGAGCCGGTTTCCCCGAGGCAAGCGCGTCCATCGCATCGCCCGGCTGCACGCTCTGCCAGCGGCAGAAGCAATCCGGCACGCGCGTGAGACCCAGTTCGGTTCCGGCATAGATCCAGATGCCGCCCATGCCCGTTGCCAGATCGACCGAGGCCAGTGCCGTCAGATCGCGCTCGGCGTCTGCGAGCCACGGCCGGTCCATCGCGAGGGCCCATGATCGACCGGCATTCTCGCTTTTCCAAAGGCCGTCGCCGCGAATGGCGGCATAGATGGTATCCGGCTCGGCCGCTGCCACGGTGACCGCCGTCACCGGGGCGTCGGGCAAGCCCTGGCTCCTCGCCTCCCAACCGTGCCCGCCGTCTTCGGAGAGCGTGACGCCGCCGCCCGCTAGACCGGCCGCTATCCGGCCGGGACGGCCCGGATGTGTCGCGAGCGAGAGGATGCCGCCTGCCGCCGGAGCGGACAGCTCTATCCAGCCGCCAGCGCCATCGCTGCGGGAAAGGGTGCCTTCAGCCAGGATCAACGCATCGCCATCGAAGGCGATTGCGGGACCGGTTGCTCCGGGTGCGGCGCGAAGGTTGAAAGGCAGGCTTATCAGCCCGGCGCCCGTCGCCATCGCGCCAAGGAAGGTTCGCCTGGAAAGACGAGTGGAGTATCTGGGCGTGGTTGTCATGCTGGTGTCTTTCATGTTCAGCGCGCCTCACAGCGCTCCGTGACGAGATGATCGAAGTCGGCGAGGCTCCGGAAGATCACCGAGAAACGGTCACCGCCCATGCCGGCTCCAAGAATCACGGCGACGCCGGCCGGAGGACCGGTTTCGACGCTGTCGATCTTGAGCCGGATGTTCTTCTCCCAATAGGGCGTTTCCCGGCCGTCCTCGGTCGTGATGAAATAGCTGTCGCCGCAATGGCGGATTGCCGTGACACGCGTTTCAGGCGGCAGATCGCCAATTGGCTCCGGCGCTCCGGCCCGCAGCCAGCCGCCCGGGATGAGACGTTCGTCGACGACCTTCCTGCCGCCGCCGGGCTGGCCGGCGATTTCGAGGAAGGCGACGAGGTCTGCGCGCGCCTGAGGGTCGTCGATCCCGCGGAACGTCATGTAGGTGTCGGGTATCATGCCCGCCGGATCTTTCAGCCAACCATCGAGCGCGGCCGCGTTCCAGGAAAAGCCCGCGTCCCGCAGTCCGCTCGAATAGCGAACAAACCCTTCCGCCGCGCCCGCCATGCGCCCCATGAAGCCGTCGAGGCTCGGTCCGCTGAGATGCAGGCCGGGTTCGAGGGCATGGCAAGCGACGCAGGCGCGATAGACCTGTGCACCACGCCGTGCGTCCCCGTCGGCAAGTGCGGCCGTGCTGACCGAAAGGCTGGCCAATGCGGCGAGGCAAAGGACTATCCGGCTCATATCCGCTCCTCCGTCTCGGATACGCGGATCACCCCCATCATCCCGGCGGCCTGGTGCTCGAGGATGTGGCAGTGGAACATCCAGTCGCCCGGATTGTCGGCGACAAAGGCGATCTCGACCTTCTCGCGCGGCGCCATCAGCACGGTGTCCTGCCACTCGCGATGGGTTGTCGGCTGCCCGTTCCTTGACAGGACACGGAATGAATGCCCGTGCAGGTGGATGGGGTGATGCCAGGCCGTCGCGTTGGTCATTCTCAGGACGCACGTGCGGCCGCGCGGGATCGTCAGCAGCGGATCCATGACATGGCCGGTGGCAGCCTTGCCGTTGATGAACCAAATGCCCTGGCCATGCATCATGTTCATCATGTTGCCCATCTTGCCGCCGGAGGAACCGTCCCCCATGCTGCCGCCCATTTCGGCCATGACCATCTGGCCCATCATGCCCCCGTTAAACGTGACCTCGTGGCGGATCGCGTCGCGTAGGTCCGGCTCGGCAAGCAGATTGGCCGGTAGTTCCACCGGCCAGTCCGGAGCACCTTCCCTCAGCGCTGTTTCCGCATAGGCGAGTTTGACCAAGCGGTACTCCAGCCCTTGGTAGAACCGGTCCACCACAGTGGTCCGGATTCCCGGCCGGTCTGTCATGTCAAGGATCATATCCATCCGCATGGCCGGACCGAGCGTGACGACTCCATCTGACTGTGCATGGGGCGTGACCGGCTGTCCGTCGAGAGCGATCACGACCGGCTCGAGCCCGGAGAAATCGAGTCCGAAGATGCGGGCATTGGCGGCATTGATCAGGCGCAGCCGGATTCGCTCGCCCGCACGAACCGCAATGCTCTCCGGCACCCGGCCGTTGATGGTGACCGTGTTGCCGACGCGGCCGTTGTGCATCAAGTCATGCCGGTTGTCGAAATCGTCGCTGATCGCAGCGGCTTGGGTCAGACGCCAGTCGTCCAGCACCCAGGTCAATTCGCGGTCGACGCGAACGGGATCGGCTTCCTCAATGATCAGGGGGCCGTAGAGACCGCGCCCTACCTGCACCGTGCTGTTCTGGTGCGGGTGATACCAGAAGGTGCCGGCATCGACGGCGTCGAACTCGTAGGTGAAGGTTTCACCCGGAGCGATCGGCGCCTGCGTCAGATGTGGCACACCATCCATGGCGTTGGGCGTGCGCACGCCATGCCAGTGAACCGTGGTTTCCTCATCGAGGCCGTTGTCGACCACGACGCGCAGTCGGTCGCCCTGGCGGACACGGATTTCCGGGCCGGGCACCGCATCGTTGTAGGCCCAGACCGGCGTTTCTCCGTAAGGCTCAGGAACGAGGTGCGTCCGGCCCGGTGCCGCCTTCAACCGGAACTCCTTGACGGAAGCGGCCCGAGCGGTGCGGAGTCCGGAAACCGAAAGCACCGCGCTGGCCGTGAATGCCGCGGCGGATGTGAGAACGGTCCGACGCGTCGGCGTCGGCAGATACAAAACCATGATGTCCAACCATCCTGAGAGGGCGCTTGAGCCCGCAGCGCGCTAACCGCGCGAAGCGAAGCGGGGTCACGGGCGGCCAGGTTGACCGCGCATGATTTTAGGCGCCGCTAACCGGAACGGAGTCCGGGCGGCGTCAGCTCAGGATGATGGATCGGGGAGGATAAGGGTCGGGCGGTCCGGTGCGCCCTATCTCGCTTTGGAAAACCAGGCTCTCGGTAGTCGTCTCGGCGACTGGCAGGCTTAGCTGGCCTGACGGCACAACAGCCAGGATCGGCGACATGCAGACATTGTCGCACGGAGGCATGTTGTCGCTACCGTCCGGGCAATCCTGACAGCCGCCCATGCCCGCGCCATCGATAGCGGCGAGCGTCATCTTCGCGCTCATCGTGGCGGCATTCGCGGCATGCACGACCGTTCCCGCCGCGAAAGCGGCAAGCACCAGGATCATGAAAATGCGGACATACCTTGCCATAGCGTATTGAATACCCGAAACCGTTTGGCCTGTCGATATGCGTTTCCGTCGCATTTGTCGCATCGATCCAAGTGTTGATCAATGTTCGAAAAGAAAATGTAGCTTTGGAGCTAAATATCTAGCGACGATTTCTTGGCCTCGTCAAAAATTCTTGATCTAAACCGATGAAACCGAAGCCCTTGAATTTTCGCTAGTTATCGTTAGGCAGCTCGATGTGTGATTGGCTTCGTCTCGTGCTGCCAAGAGGCGAATGGATGCGATTCGCATTCCAATTCGACATCAGCCCGGAGGCGCATCCGTAGTGTGGGACACGAACGGCCGACCAGTGAACTCGACGGATGATCACGACAGCCTCCTCCAGCGATCCTGCGACAGCAGAACACGATTTATCTAGCTATTCACTTATCCCCTCCAGGGGGATAGGATATGAACATGAGTCACGCAAACAATCCGGAAATCACAAGCAGGCTGCGGCGGGCGGAGGGGCACCTTGCCGCCGTTCTGCGCATGGTCGCGGAAGGACGGGACGGACTGGTGATCGCCCAGCAGCTGCAGGCCGTCATTCGAGCTCTGGAGAAATCCAAGCAGGCGATCATCCACGATCACATCGATCATCACCTGGGTGAGATCGCAGGACCGCTGTCACCCGAACTGAAGGAAAAACTCGCGGGATTCCGCGAGATCACGAAGTATCTTTGAGAAGAGAACACCCATGCATTCGCAATCGATCGAGAACTGGCGCCACCCTCATGTCTTCCTCGGAGCGGACCATGCCCGCAACGAATGGCGCACATGGATCGTCGTCGCGCTTACCACCATCATGATGGTTGGCGAAATCGTTGCCGGCATGGCGTTCGGTTCGATGGCTCTGCTTGCCGACGGCTTCCATATGGCGACCCATGCGGGAGCGCTTTCGATCGCAGGGTTTGCCTATTGGTATGCGCGCCGGCATGCCCATGACGAGCGTTTCAGCTTCGGCACGGGGAAGCTCGGCGAACTGGCCGGCTATTCCAGCGCCGTGATCCTTGCGATCGTCGCGCTGATGATTGGTGTCGAATCCGTTCTGCGGCTCACGGCGCCGGTCCCGATCCGCTTCACCGAGGCGATCTTCGTCGCCGTCATCGGCCTCATCGTCAATCTTGCCAGTGCATGGTTCCTTCATGCCGGAGGAGGCGAAGACCGCAACCACCATCATGACCATGAGCACGCACAGGATGACGACCACCATCACCACGGCCATGACGATCACAACCTGCGCTCGGCCTATTTTCACGTGCTGACCGACGCGCTGACCTCGGTACTGGCGATCGTCGCACTTCTGGCGGGCCGCTTCTACGGTTGGCTCTTTATGGATCCACTCATGGGGATTGTCGGCAGCGTCGTAATCGCGCGCTGGTCCTGGGGCCTCCTGAAAGGCGCGGGAGCGGTGCTTTTGGACATGAAGCCGGACAAGGCGACGGCCAACGATATCCGAACGACGCTCGAACAGAATGGAGACCGCGTCGCCGACCTGCATTTGTGGCGCGTCGGACCGGGCCACATGGCGGCGATCGTCTCCATCATCTCGGATCGTCCGCAGGAGCCGGCCCATTACAAGGCGAGACTGGCGCGGTTTTCGAAGCTTTCGCATGTGACGGTCGAAGTGCACCCGTGTCGCCACATCAAGAAGGCAGCATAGGACGATGCAGGAATCCGAGGTGATCGACGGGAGCCTGCGCCGCGCCGTTTGCCTCGTCGCACTGCTCAATCTCGGCTATTTCGGGGTGGAGTTCACGGTGGCGCTCGCCATCGGCTCGGTGTCACTTTTCGCCGACAGCGTCGACTTTCTCGAAGACACCGCGATCAACCTCCTGATCTTCGCCGCACTCGGCTGGAGCCCAAAGCGGCGCGCGTGGACCGGGATGGCGCTTGCGGGCATCATTCTCGTGCCCGGCCTTGCTGCCCTCTGGATGGCCTGGCAGAAGCTCAATCTGCCCGTCGCACCTGATCCGGTGCCGCTGACACTCGCCGGCGCCGGCGCACTTGCCGTCAACCTCGCCTGCGCGTTCATCCTCGCGCGCTACCGCGCGCATCAGGGCAGCCTCACGCGCGCCGCCTTTCTTTCGGCACGCAACGATGCACTGGCCAATATCGCAATCATAACAGCGGGCATGATCACCGCATGGGTATGGCATACAGCCTGGCCGGATCTGATCGTCGGCCTGGGCATCGTCGCCATGAATGCCGATGCGGCGCGCGAAGTATGGCAAGCCGCGCGCCAAGAGCATCATGCGGCACGGGCTTGAACGAAGAAATCCGCAGGCAATGCCCGTCTACCACGAGGTGGCCAAGCATCGGCAACAGGACTGTTGAAGCGGCTCCGAACCGAGGACCTGTATTCAGGTGTGCTCGACCGGGAGCCCGGCCGCCCGCCATTCGGGTAGACCGTCCTCAAGGCGCCGCACCGTGAAGCCGCGGGCGCGCAGGGCGGCCACAGCCTCGAAAGACAGCACGCACCACGGACCGCGGCAATAGGCGACGATCTCGTGATCCTGATCGAGTTCGGTCAGTCGTTCCTCGAGTTCGCTTAGCGGAATGTTGATGGCGCCGGGGACGTGTCCGACCGCAAATTCGTCAGGTGGGCGGACATCGAGCACCGTGACGAGATCATCGCGCGTTCGCTGCAAGAGCTCTTCGCGCGACACCGGCTCCATGCTGTCACGGTCATCGAAATAGGTCCGCCGGATGCGGTCGACCTCGGCGAGATTGCGTTCCGCGATGCCTGAAAGCGCCGCCATCAGTCCGAGCACACTATCGTCCGCTAGCCGGTACAGCACGAATTTGCCGTTCCGGCGTGAAGTGACCAGTCCCGCGCGTCTTAATTGCTGCAGATGCTGCGACGCATTGGCTACTGACAGACCAACGCGCTCCGCTAGCGCTTCCACGCCGCGCTCGCCTTGGGCCAGGTGCTCGAGAATATCCAGACGGTGCTGCGATCCGAGCGCGCGCGCCACGGATGCGAACTCTGAATAGAGCGCCTGCTTGGGACCGGTTGACATTCCTAACTGCCTCACATTATATCATTCAAGTGAATAATTGAATGTATCTCACAGAAGTTACCATTGCAAGGACCTCGAACCAAGTGACCGACTTAATATTGGCGAACGAGCCACTCATCCGCATGGCCTTCTTTCTCGGTATCCTGCTGGTGATGGCGCTCTGGGAGGTGGCGGCGCCGCGGCGCCGCCGGGAAATCCCGCGCCTTCTGCGCTGGAGCAGCAATCTCGGCGTTGTCGTTATCGACACGCTGCTGGTGCGGCTGACATTTCCAATAGTCGCCGTCGGACTGGCGCTGCTGGCGCAGGAGCGCGGCTGGGGACTGTTCAACATCTTCGATGCTCCTGGCTGGCTCGCCTTTATCGTTTCCGTGCTGGCGCTCGATCTCGCCATCTATCTACAGCATGTGATGTTCCACGCGGTCCCGGCGCTCTGGCGGCTGCACCGGATGCACCATGCAGATCTCGAATTCGACGTGACGACGGGACTACGCTTCCACCCGGTCGAGATCCTGCTGTCGATGGGTATCAAGCTCGCCGTGGTCGCGGCGCTCGGGCCGCCGGCTGTCGCGGTGCTGGTCTTCGAGGTGCTGCTTAACGCCACGGCGATGTTCAACCATTCCAATATCCGCATCCCGGCGGCCATCGACCGGGTGCTGCGGCTCATCGTGGTGACGCCGGACATGCACCGGGTTCATCACTCGATCCATCCGAGCGAGACGAACAGCAATTTTGGCTTCAATCTGCCTTGGTGGGACCGGCTGCTCGGCACATACAGGCCGCAGCCGCGGGACGGTCACGAGACCATGACCATCGGCATCGAACAGTTCCGCACCCGCCGCGATCTCTGGCTCGATCGCATGCTGTTCCAGCCGCTGCGCGGCCCGGCCAGCGGCTATCCAATCAATCGCGAGAAAGGCGACGAGCGGTGAACGTCCGGCAGGTTCTTCCGCGCCTCATCCTGCTTATCGGCGTGATAGCGGCCATCATCTGGGCGGCCCTCAACCGCGACCGGCTGGACCTTGCCGCGCTCGATGCCTGGCTTTCAGGGCTCGGGTTCGTGGCGCCGCTCGCCTATCTCGGCCTCTATGCCGTTGGAACAATCGCCTTCCTGCCGGGCGCCCTGTTCGCGCTGGCGGGCGGCGCCCTGTTCGGTCCGGTATGGGGCTCGCTGCTCAATCTGGTCGGCGCGACGATCGGGGCAAGCCTTGCATTCCTCATCGCCCGCTACCTCGCCGGTGGTTGGGTGGCTGCGCGGACCGGCGGACGGCTGAAACGGCTGATCGAAGGCGTGGAGGCGGAAGGCTGGCGCTTCGTCGCCTTCGTGCGTCTCGTGCCGCTCTTTCCGTTCAATCTGACCAATTACGCGCTCGGTCTCACCCGGATCAACTTCTGGTCCTATGTCATCACCTCGCTTATCGCCATGGCGCCCGGCGCGATCGCCTATACTTGGCTCGGTCATGCCGGACGTGAGGCGTTTTCCGGCGATGCCTCCGCGATCCGCTACGGCTTGCTTGCGCTCGGACTGCTCGCGGCAATCGCCTTGCTGCCGCAGCTGATCAGGCGAATGCGCGGCGAAAAACACCGGTGGATCGACGCGGACACTCTAGCGCACAAGCTTCGCAAAGACGGCGTCACTGTCGTCGATGTGCGCGGGCCGGACGAGTTTGAAGGCGCGCTCGGCCATATCGCCTCGGCACTCAACCTGCCACTCGGTGAGTTGCCTGAACGTTTGACCGAGATCAGGGCATCTCGGGACCGGTCTGTCATTCTCGTCTGCAAGACCGACAAGCGTTCTGCGGCTGCCGTAACATTATTGAGCGACGCCGGATTTCGCGATGTCAGCGTCCTGCGCGGTGGCATGGAACAGTGGAACCGCGACGGCAAGCCGGTCGAGATCAGCAACAGAGAACGAACCGGCCCAAATAGATGACCGAACGCAGGTGGCGGACGGCACGACCAACGAAGGAGCAGGAATATGACAAGAATTTGGATATCAACTGCAGCGGCCGCAGGCGCCCCTATTGCCCTTTTGCCAGTTGCGGCGTTGGCACAGGCATCTTCCGATCCCGATCGCTACGGATGGGGACCGCATATGATGGGATGGGGTGGCGGATGGTTCGGAATGATCTTCGGGCCGATCTTCATGATTCTCGTGCTCGCCTTGGTGATCGCGGTCGCGGTTCTCCTCGTGCGCTGGCTCGGCGGGCCGTGGCAGGCCACTACGTCACAACCGCCGCAACAGCCGGCTCGCACGCCGCTCGACATCCTTAAGGAGCGCTTCGCTCGCGGCGAGATCGACAAGGAGGAGTTCGATGAGCGTCGCCGCATCCTCGGCGAATGACCCTCATCCATACCGGAGACAACGCGCATGAAGACTCTGTTCATCCTCAACGACCCGCCCTACGGCACCGAGCGCTGCTACAACGCCCTTCGCCTTGCCCACACGCTGCTGAAAAAGGAGCCAGAGGCAGAAATCACGGTCTTCCTAATGGCCGATGCGGTCATCGCCGCACGCAAGGGCCAGAAGACGCCGGAAGGCTATTACAACATGGAACGCATGCTGAAACGCGTGCTCGCGAAAGGCGCCGTGTTGCTCTGCGGCACCTGCATGGATGCGCGCGGCATGACCGACGACGACGTCATGGACGGGGCGAAACGCAGCACCATGGACGAACTGGGGGAAGCGACGCTCGCCGCCGACAAAGTTCTGGTCTTCTGAGCCATGCGGAAAATCTATCTCGACCACAACGCCAGCACGCCGATCGCGCCCGAGGTCGCCACCGTCATGGGCGACGCGATGGAAGGAGCATTCGGCAATCCGTCCAGCGGACATTGGGCGGGTGCGCCTGCGCGTCAGATCGTCGAGACCGCCCGGGGCCAAGTGGCGGAGCTTCTCGGCTGCGACCGCGAAGAGGTGGTGTTCACCAGCGGCGGCAGCGAGGCGAACAATTTTGCCATCAAGGGCCTGTTCTTCAAGGGCAAGCGGTCACAACCCCACTTCATCACCACCAGCGTCGAGCATCCGGCGATCATGGCGCCATTGCGCTTTCTGGAACGCCTCGGCGCGACGGTGACCTTCTTGCCGGTCGATGGCACCGGGCGGATCAATCCCGACGACCTGCGCCGCGCGATCACATCCGACACGATCCTGATCAGCGTCATGCATGCCAACAACGAGGTCGGCACAATCCAGCCCATCGAGGATTGTTCGGCGATTGCGCGCGAACACGGTATCCCGATTCACACCGATGCCGCGCAGTCGGTCGGCAAGATCCCGACGCGCGTGGACGAACTCGGCGTCGATCTCCTGACGATCGCCGGGCACAAGCTCTATGCCCCGAAGGGCGTGGGCGCCCTTTACATCCGTGCCGGGACATTCCTTGAGCCGCTGATCCACGGGGCGGAGCATGAAGGCGGCCGGCGCGCCGGTACGGAGAGTGCCCTGCTCTGTGCGGCCCTCGGCCAAGCCTGCACTCTGGCGCGCGACCTGTCGCCAATGCATGAGGTCAAGACCCTGCGCGACCGCTTCTTGGCGGCGCTCAAGGAGCGTTTCGGAGAAAGCGTTAGGCTCAACGGACATACCGAACACCGACTGCCGAATACGCTGAACGTCTCCTTCGTTGGTCGGGTCGGCGCGGAGATTCTCGCCGCGGCGCCCGAGATTGCCGCGTCCACCGGCTCCGCCTGCCATTCTGGGCGGATCGAACTCTCGCCGGTCCTCGAAGCGATGGGCGTGGCACCGGAAATCGGCATGGGCGCGATCCGACTCAGCCTGGGGCGGAACACGACCGGAGACGAGGTGGATGCGGCCATTCTGCGGCTGACGTCGGCAGTCACGCCGACTGCGCAGTGAGGTGATATATTGAAGGCGGAAAGGGCAAGTAGCAGCGACCTTGAAAGCCTGCCCCCTGCCTATGCAGCCTGGCGCGCGAGAAGGCTCGGCCAGGTCACCGACGCCCTCGAACAGGATCTCATCCTGAAGCTGATCGGCCCTCCGGCAGGTCTGCGCATTCTCGATGTGGGATGCGGCGACGGCGTTCTCGTCGTGGAGCTTGCCGGACCCGCGGCGCACGTCACCGGCGTTGACCCTTCTCCCGAAATGATCGCCGCCGCCCGGCGGCGGGCGGAACGGCAAAGGCGTGAAGTCTCCTTGGAACTCGGGAAGGCAGAAAAGTTACCCTTCGAAGCCGACACGTTCGATGTGGTTGTCGCCGTCACCGTGCTGTGCTTCGTCGAGGATACCGCCGGTGCGCTCCGCGAGATGATTCGCGTCCTCAAGCCGGGCGGCCGATTGATCGTTGGCGAACTTGGCAAATGGAGCACCTGGGCAGCCATCCGGCGCATCAAGGCATGGCTCGGCTCTCCCGTCTGGCGTCGCGCCAGGTTCCGAAGCGCCGTCGAACTCAGAAGCCTCGCCTCCGGTGCCGGTTTGGTCGATGTCTCGGTGAAGGGCGCCGTCTTCTACCCACCGAGCGGACTCGCCGCGCGAATGCTCGGGCCCATCGACCACAAGATTGGTGCATGCACGACGCTCGGCGCCGCATTCCTGGCACTTGCCGCAACCAAGACTTGCGACGTCGTCGCTAAGGTCTCGCGCCTCGGTATCACCCGCGCAGAGTTGATGAGAAGAACAGATGACTTTTTGTGAAGAAAATCTGCCTGCGCCTGGCGCTGGCGCCGTCACCGAAACGATCCTTCGGACGATGTCTGAAATGGCATCAACATGAAGAATGAACGGTTCCGCGGCTGGGTCGCTCTAGCCGCAGCGGCACTGTCGCTCATCGCTTGCTACGGAACGCTCGCGGCGGTCGGTCTGCTCGGCGCACTTGGCGTCACGATTGCGTTGAACGAAGCCGTTTGGGCGGGTGCGATCGTCATTTTCGCCTGGTTGGCGCTGTTGGCTCTCTGGCTCAGATGGCGCCGCCGCCGGCTTGTGTGGCCAGTCATCCTCGCGGCCATCGGCGTGGCGATGATCACCTTCACGATGACGGTCGTCTACGCGCGCGCCGTCGAGGTCGTTGGCTTCGCGTTCCTTTGTGCAGGGACATATCTCGATTGGCGCGCGGGAAGCCGCGGTCGGAGGACGACCACGTGACAGACGGTAAGAGCAAGCCACCAATCCTGGCGCACAAACACTTCCGTTCGGTATCGATCTTCACGCCGGACAGCCTGCTGCGCGAGGCGCGACGTCAGAAGGGGGCGCCGCTCCTTCCCGTCCCCAAGGTCTGTCTGCTCGATCCGGACGGAGACATCGTTCGCCAGTTGAAGATGGCAGGAAGGGCAAAGCGGCACGATGGATGGGTTTGCTATCACACCGACCTCTACCTCTTCGAAGAAGACGGCCTGACAATGGGCGTGGTCGGGTGTGCCGTCGGCGCCCCGTTCGCCGTTCTGGTGGCTGAGGAACTCTTTGCCTGCGGCTGCGAAATTCTGATCAGCATCACGTCGGCAGGCCAGATTTCTCCGGCACAACAGCCGCCCTATTTCATCCTGATCGACCGCGCGCTCCGAGACGAGGGGACAAGCTACCATTACCTGCCGCCATCGGAATGGAGCGAGGCCTCCACTGAACTCGTCGCCCGTTTGAGCAAAACCTTCGACGACGACGACGTTCCCGTGCTCCAGGGGCCGACATGGACGACAGACGCCCCCTTCCGCGAGACCGCGCAAGCCATCGAAGCGATGAAGGAGCGCGGCATCCTTGCGGTGGAAATGGAGGCAGCCGCTCTCTATGCCTTCGCAAAAGCCCGCCAGCACCCCGTCATCTGCTTCGCACATGTAACGAACCAAATGGGCCAAATCGACGGTGATTTTGAAAAGGGCGAGGCGAACGGCACGTCTGATGCATTGCGCATTATATGCCGGGCAGCCGAGTGCCTGGGATACGTATGATCTTGAGGATGAGACCGGCCGGCGATTCAGCCGATCCGCCACCGGTGAATATGTCGCCGGGACCTACCGGCAGCGCTTCGCGCTCGCCTCCGGCCGGTTCGCCATGATCGACGACGGCCTCGGGTTCCAGTTGGTGCCCTGGTCTCCGTCGCTGGAAAAACCAACTCGGCCGCCACGTCTCCGGCGTCGACGAGGGTATCGACTGGGGCTTCGGCCTCAAGCGAGGCTTAGGACTCTGATCGCCGGGAGAAAGGAATCACGTCAGTCGGCGGCGGCTCGTCGTCCCTATCACGAGCGTGCCCGACATAGCCGCGACCGTCTGGGTTCAGCTCAAACAAGACGCCGCCATGCCGGGCCAGGATGCCAGCATGTTCCGCCGAAAGCGTCAGTTTGAACCCGCTCAGCCGGATAGGCGTCTTCCGTCCCACCAGTCGGACGAACACTTCGATCTCGTAATCACCCTTCGTAAATTCGTAGGCGGGCTGATGCACGGAGAGGACGAAGTGATGGTTCACAGCGATACCCGTCTGCCCGACATATAGTCCACTGCCGGGAACAAGTTGGTTGGTTTCGCCATACCCCCAGAAGCTGAATATCTGTTCGCTTCCTGCATGATGTAGCTTGGCGAACATTCCCTCTATCACCTGGCCACGAACCGCCGTGCTGTAGAGGAGGGTGCGAATGAAAATCTTGGCGGTTGTCTTTGGCGCGGTATCAAAGCCGAAAAATACGACGTTCGGCCTTGTCATGGCGAGGCGCCCACGCCGAAAGAGCGTCAGCCACGCTGATGCGACAGCAATGCATAACGAAAATATCGATATGACAATACTTGCATATGACATATTTAGCCTATCCCCGGATTCGTCAGATCAGTAATTCTACGCCATCGCACGCTTGAGCACTATCAAGGCCTCGTAAGCATTGAAGTCTGAGTTTCGCTCACTTTCTCTGCGGATAAAACTCCGCTTTGAAGGCTGACCGTGTCCGCGACCAAAATCCTCTGGGGCCAGATCCTCGTCGTCTTCCTCATCGCGCTCGCCACGACTTGGGCGGCGACTCAGTGGACGGCATGGCAGCTCGGCTTCCAGCCACAACTCGGTCGGCCCTGGTTCGAGCTGTTTGGCTGGGCAGTCTACTATCCGCCCGCCTTCTTCTGGTGGTGGTATTTCTACGACGCCTATGCGCCGGAGATTTTCGTCGAGGGCGCATTCATCGCCGCGTCCGGCGGCTTCATCTCAATCGCCGTCGCGATCGGCATGTCGGTCTGGCGGGCGCGTGAGGCGAAGAACGTCGAAACCTACGGGTCGGCGCGCTGGGCGCGGCCCGATGAGGTCAAGGCGGCCGGGCTGCTCGGCCCCAACGGTGTCGTTCTCGGCAAGCTCAAGGACGACTATCTGCGCCATGAGGGACCGGAGCATGTGCTATGTTTCGCACCGACCCGCTCCGGCAAAGGCGTTGGCCTCGTCATCCCCTCGCTGCTGACCTGGCCGGGCTCCGCCATCGTCCATGACATCAAGGGCGAAAACTGGCAGCTCACAGCCGGCTTTCGCGCTCGGCACGGCCGCGTCCTGCTGTTCGATCCGACCAACCCGACTTCGTCGGCCTACAACCCGCTGCTGGAAGTGCGGCGCGGCGAATGGGAGGTTCGTGATGTCCAGAACATCGCCGACATCCTCGTCGATCCGGAAGGGTCGCTCGAAAAGCGCAATCACTGGGAAAAGACCAGCCACGCGCTGCTAGTCGGTGCCATCCTCCACGTTCTCTATGCCGAGAAGGACAAGACGCTCGCCGGCGTCGCCGCTTTTCTTTCCGACCCAAGGCGACCGATAGGGTCGACGCTCGCCGCGATGATGAAGACGGCCCATCTCGGCGAATCCGGCCCACATCCGGTCATCGCCAGCGCCGCGCGCGAACTCTTGAACAAGTCGGACAACGAACGCTCCGGTGTGCTCTCCACCGCCATGTCCTTCCTCGGCCTCTACCGCGACCCTGTCGTTGCAACGGTGACGCGCCGCTGCGACTGGCGCATTGCCGATCTTGTCGGCCGCAAGCATCCGACGTCGCTCTACCTTGTCGTGCCCCCCTCCGATATCAACCGCACAAAGCCGCTGATCCGCCTGATCCTCAACCAGATAGGTCGGCGCCTAACCGAGGACCTGGAGGCCAAGGCCGGCCGCCATCGGTTGCTGCTGATGCTGGACGAGTTTCCAGCGCTCGGTCGCCTCGACTTCTTCGAGAGCGCGCTCGCCTTCATGGCGGGCTACGGGCTCAAGAGCTTTCTCATCGCCCAATCGCTCAACCAGATCGAGAAGGCCTACGGGCCGAACAACTCCATCCTCGACAACTGCCATGTTCGCGTGAGCTTCGCGACCAATGACGAGCGCACGGCCAAGCGAGTTTCCGACGCGCTCGGCACTGCGACCGAGATGCGGGCGATGAAGAACTACGCCGGGCACAGACTCTCGCCCTGGCTTGGCCATCTGATGGTGTCGCGACAGGAAACCGCGCGACCGCTGCTCACGCCCGGCGAGGTCATGCAGCTTCCGCCAGCCGATGAGATCGTCATGGTCGCCGGGACATCGCCTATTCGAGCGAAGAAGGTCCGCTACTTCGAGGACGGACGGTTCCAAGAACGCATCCTGCCGCCGCCCTCGAACACCGAATCCGTGCATACGAAGACTGATGACTGGACGAGTCTGCCATTGCCGGCGAGCCCGTTGGAAACCGCTCACATGTCTGCCAGCGCTGCACCGGAGGAGGACACGACCGATTCAGAACGGCGCCGCCAGCCCGAGTTGAGCCGTACCCAAACCCATCGAGAAGAAGGCCCCGCTTGAAAACGAGTTCGAGATCGATCCCGCCGATGACGATCAGGAGGAGACTGCGCGCACGAGCGGGATGAACCGCATGATGCAGCGTGTGGCGCGGCAGGTCTCACTGGACCCCAACGACGGCATGGAGCTCTAGGCCATGTCCAGCCGCAAGAAGAAAGCGCAGATCTCCGTCTATATCGACCCGGACATCATGACGATGCTGGCGGACTATGCCGCCCGTCGCGAGCAATCGCAGTCCATGATCGCAGAAGCCGCGATCGCCTCCTTCCTGTCTCCGGATGACGCTGAAAGGCGCGAGGCCGCGGTCGCCAAGCGTCTCGACCAGCTCGACCGCCGCATGACCCGCTTGGAGCGCGATATCGGGATTTCCGTCGAGACCCTTGCAATCTTCGTCCGGTTCTGGCTTGCGACGACACCGGCTTTGCCGGAGCCGGCTGCACAGGCCGCGCGTGCCAAAGCCGGCGAGCGCTATGAGACGTTCATTACCGCTCTCGGCCGGCGCCTCGCCAAAGGGCCGAAGCTCAGGCAGGAGATTTCCGAGGATGTCAGCGGTTCAGGCGGTCAATAGCGCCGATGCCGGCATAACGATGGCTTGGTTCGAATCTCGAACGGTCCGCCGTAACCAGCCGGCAAAGGAAACCCCCGCCGTTCTCCTGTCTTTGCACGCCACACTACGACGACGATAAATCCTTGTTGAATCAGCCCTAAATCAGGCCCTTTTAATCATCCCCGCATGGGGACCATCTGGCTTGTCCCCGTTCAAATCGAGGATCAGATGGCGACTTCGCATCACAATTCGGAAGGTATTGCGCGCGGCGCGCGGATGTTACGCACCGCGCTCGGTCCCGCCATCGGCCGCTTCCTGGAAGACGCAGGCGTCGTCGAGGTGATGTTGAACCCGGATGGGCGGCTGTGGATCGACCGTCTCTCCGAAGGCCTGTCCGATACCGGTGAACGCCTGGCGCCGGAGGATGGCGAGCGGATCATCCGCCTCGTCGCCCATCATGTCGGCGCGGAGGTCCATACCGGGAGCCCGCGCGTTTCGGCAGAGCTGCCCGGGACGGGGGAGCGGTTCGAGGGGCTTCTGCCGCCGGTGGTTGCCGCCCCGGCTTTCGCGATCCGCAAGCCCGCCGTCGCGGTGTTCACTCTCGACGACTACGTCACGACCGGGATCATGACGGCCGAACAGGCCACCGCGTTGCGCGCCGGCGTCGCGGCCCGCGCTAACATCCTCATCGCCGGCGGCACCTCGACCGGCAAGACGACGCTCACCAATGCGCTTCTGGCCGAGATCGCGAAGACGTCGGATCGCGTCGTCATCATCGAGGACACACGCGAGCTGCAATGTGCCGCGCCGAATCTTGTTGCCATGCGGACGAAGGATGGCGTCGCCTCGCTCTCCGATCTGGTCCGATCGTCCCTGCGTCTGCGTCCCGACCGCATTCCCATCGGCGAGGTCCGCGGCAGTGAGGCGCTTGATCTCCTGAAGGCCTGGGGCACCGGCCATCCGGGCGGTGTGGGCACGATCCATGCGGGCTCGGCCCTCGGTGCGCTGCGCCGTCTCGAACAGCTCATCCAGGAAGCCGTCGTCACCGTTCCGCGCGCGCTGATCGCCGAGACGATCGATCTTGTGGCGGTGCTGTCGGGCCGTGGCACGGCCCGCCGTCTTTCCGAACTCGCAGGCGTCGAAGGCCTCGGGCCGGATGGCGATTACCGCGTCGTGACAGCCGTCATCGCGCCTGACGCATCTCTTCTCACGCCAGCCGCAAAGGAAAGTCCACATGCACCAGACCCTGCGTAACGCCTACCATCGCCTCGCCGCGGCGACATCGGTGGCGGTCATAACTTTGATGACCACGCCTGCCGCTCATGCGTCCGGTTCCTCCATGCCATGGGAGGCACCGCTCCAGTCCATCCTCGAATCGATCGAGGGGCCGGTCGCCAAGATCCTCGCCGTCATCATCATTATCATCACCGGCCTGACGCTCGCCTTCGGCGACACGTCGGGCGGCTTCCGGCGCCTCATCCAGATCGTCTTCGGTCTGTCGATCGCGTTCGCAGCGAGCTCCTTCTTCCTTTCGTTCTTCTCCTTCGGCGGCGGAGCGCTCGTCTGATGTCGGGCCTTGGCGAACAGGGCGGCGAGTTGCTCGGCTTCTCGGTCCCGGTCCACCGGGCGTTGACCGAGCCGATCCTGCTCGGCGGTGCGCCGCGCGCCATCGCCATCATGAACGGCACGCTCGCGGGCGCCATTGGGCTTGGCTTGCGGCTATGGCTCGCGGGCATCGCGATCTGGGCCATCGGTCATCTCGCCGCCGTCTGGGCTGCCAAGCGCGACCCACTCTTCATCGAAGTCGGCCGCCGGCACCTGCGCATTCCCGCGCACCTGACGGTCTGAGCGTGAGGAGCCGTCCATGATGAACCTCGCCGAATATCGCAATCGCAACGCACGCCTCGCCGATTTCCTGCCCTGGGTGGCGCTGGTCGGCCAAGGCATCGTCCTCAACAAGGACGGGAGCTTCCAGCGCACCGCGCGGTTCCGCGGCCCGGACCTCGATTCGGCTGTCCCGGCCGAGCTCGTCGCGGTCGCGGGACGCCTCAACAACGCCTTCCGCCGTCTCGGCTCGGGCTGGGCGATCTTCGTGGAGGCGCAACGCCATCCATCGAACAGCTATCCCGACAGCCGCTTTCCCGACGCCGCATCCGCGCTTGTCGACGCCGAGCGCCGGGCGAGCTTCGAGGAGGCCGGCGCGCATTTCGAATCCAGCTATTTTCTCACCCTCACTTATCTGCCGCCGGCCGAGGATGCCGCCCGCGCCGAGGGCTGGCTCTATGAGGGCCGCGAGACCAAGGGCGTCGACCCGCATGAGGTGCTGGCCGGATTCGCCGACCGAACCGACCGTGTGCTGCACCTGGTCGAAGCCTTCATGCCCGAATGCCATTGGCTCGATGACGCCGAGACTCTGACCTATCTCCACGGCTGCGTCTCCACCAAGCGCCATCGCGTCCGTGTTCCCGAGACGCCGATGTATTTGGATGCGCTGCTCGCCGATCAGTCGCTCGCCGGCGGGCTCGAACCGCGTCTTGGCGACCAGCATCTGCGCGTCCTGACCGTCACCGGGTTTCCGACTGTAACGACGCCCGGCCTGCTCGACGAGCTCAATCGGCTGGCCTTTCCCTATCGCTGGTCCACCCGCGCCATCCTGATGGACAAGACCGATGCGACCAAGCTGCTGACGCGCATCCGGCGCCAGTGGTTCGCCAAGCGCAAGTCGATCGCGGCGATCCTGAAAGAGGTGATGACCAACGAAGCGTCGGTGCTGGTGGACACCGACGCTTCCAACAAGGCGGCGGACGCCGATCTCGCGCTTCAGGAACTTGGCGCGGACTATGCCGGCGTCGCCTATGTCACAGCGACGGTGACGGTGTGGGATGCCGACCCGCGTGTCGCCGACGAGAAGCTGCGCCTCGTCGAGAAGGTCATCCAGGGCCGCGACTTCACCGCGATGCCCGAAACCATCAACGCCGTGGATGCCTGGCTCGGCTCGCTGCCCGGACATGTCTACGCCAATGTCCGCCAGCCGCCGATCTCCACGCTCAATCTCGCCCACATGATCCCCCTGAGTGCTGTGTGGGCGGGGCCGGAACGGGACGAGCACTTTGCAGCGCCCCCACTGCTGTTCGGCAAGACCGAGGGCTCGACCCCGTTCCGGTTTTCCCTTCATGTCGGCGATGTCGGGCACACGCTCGTCGTCGGTCCGACCGGCGCGGGCAAGTCCGTGCTTCTGGCGCTGATGGCGCTGCAGTTCCGCCGCTATGCGAGTGCCCACGTCTTCGCCTTCGATTTCGGCGGCTCGATCCGCGCCGCAGCACTTGCCATGGGCGGCGACTGGCACGATCTCGGTGGCGGCCTGACCGAAGGCGATGAGCACAGTGTCTCGCTGCAACCGCTCTCCCGCCTCGAGGAGACGGCCGAGCGCGCCTGGGCCGCCGACTGGGTCGTGGCGATCCTCATGCGCGAGGGCGTCGAGATCACGCCAGAGGTGAAGGAATATCTCTGGACGGCGCTGACCTCGCTCGCCTCGGCGCCTGTCGAAGAACGCACGATCACCGGCCTTGCGGTGCTGCTTCAATCCAACGACCTCAAGCAGGCGCTCAAGCCCTATTGCGTCGGCGGCGCCTATGGCCGTCTGCTCGATTCGGAGGTCGAGCATCTCGGTAAGGCGTCCGTGCAGGCTTTCGAGACCGAGGGCCTGATCGGCACCGGGGCGGCGCCTGCGGTGCTCGCCTACCTCTTCCACCGCATCGAAGATCGGCTCGACGGCTCGCCGACGCTCATCATCATCGACGAGGGATGGCTGGCGCTGGACGACGAAGGCTTCGCCGGTCAGCTCCGCGAGTGGCTGAAGACGCTCAGAAAAAAGAACGCGTCCGTCGTCTTCGCCACGCAGAGCCTCAGCGACATCGACGGCTCCCCCATTGCGCCCGCCATCATCGAGAGCTGCCAAACGCGATTGCTCCTGCCCAATGAGCGGGCGATCGAGCCTCAGATCACCGCGATCTACCGGCGCTTCGGCCTCAATGACCGGCAGATCGAGATCCTCGCCCGGGCGACGCCCAAGCGCGACTACTACTGCCAGTCGCGGCGCGGCAACCGGCTGTTCGAGCTGGGGCTCAGCGAAGTGGCGCTCGCGCTCTGCGCCACCTCCGCCAAGACCGATCAAACCGCCATCGCCCGCATCCTCACCGAACATGGTCGTGACGAATTCCTCGGCGCCTGGCTCCGCCATCGCGGCGCCGACTGGGCCGCCGACCTCATTCCCGACCTCAGCAATCTCATCCCCCAAGCCGAAAAGGAGACCCTGCCATGAAGACCCGTAAACCTCACACACGTGCGGCCCGCTTTGCCGCCGCTCTGATCGCCGCGCCGATCACGGCGTTGCCGATGGTGCTGGCGCCGCCGGCGCAGGCACAGTGGATTGTCTATGACCCCACCAACTATGCGCAGAACGTGCTCCAGGCGGCGCGGGCGCTCGAGCAGATCAACAACCAGATCACCTCGCTGCAGAACCAAGCGCAGATGCTCATCAACCAGGCCCGCAACCTCGCGAGCCTGCCTCACTCGTCCCTCCAGCAGCTCCAGCAGGCGGTGGGCCGAACGCAATCCCTGCTCCAAGAGGCCCAGAACATCGCCTTCGACGTCCAACAGATCGACCAGGCGTTCCAGCAGAATTACCGCAACATCGATCTGAGCACGTCGGAACAGCAGCTCGTCGCCGATGCGCGCTCGCGCTGGGAGAACACCGTCGGCGGTCTGCAGGACGCCATGCGCGTCCAGGCCGGCGTGGTGGGCAATATCGAGACCAACCGCGCCCAGATGTCTGCGCTGGTCGGTCAGAGCCAGGGCGCGACCGGCGCCTTGCAGGCGACACAAGCCGGCAACCAGCTCCTCGCACTTCAGGCCCAGCAGCTCGCCGACCTCACCGCCGTCATTGCCGCAAACGGCCGGGCACAGGCGCTGACCGATGCCGAGCGCGCAGCCGCGGCCGAACAGGGCCGCATCCAGCGCGAGCGCTTCCTCACGCCGGGCACCGGCTACCAGCCCGGCAACGCGCAGATGTTCAACAACGGCAACTGACGAGCCAGACGACCGGAAAGGGGGAAGAAATGGAAGGCAAAAATCTGGTGCGGATCGGAGCGATCGTCTTCGTCGCCTTCGCCATCACGGCGACGGTGATCGAGCTGACGCGCAAGGACGAACCGGTGCGACCGGTCTCCACACCAGCGCTGGCGCCTTCCGCCGACCCGCTGCGCGCGGAACAGCGCCGCTGTCAGCAAATGGGCGAGGCCGCCGCGAACGAACCCGAATGTCTCCGCGTCTGGGCCGAGACCCGCGACCGGTTCCTCGGCCGCTCACCCTCCGATTCCGTCCAACGCGATAACGAGGATCAGTGATCCATGGGCGGGACGGGCGTCATCGACAATTTCCTCGGGGTATTCACCAGCTATATCGATAGCGGATTCGGCCTGCTCGGCGGCGAAGTGGCGTTCATCGCCACGACGCTGATCGTCATCGACGTGACGCTGGCCGCGCTCTTCTGGTCATGGGGCGCCGACGACGACATCATCGCCCGTCTGGTCAAGAAGACCCTGTTCGTCGGCGTCTTCGCCTACATCATCGGCAACTGGAACAATCTCGCCCGCATCGTCTTCGAGAGCTTCGCGGGCCTCGGCCTGATGGCGTCGGGCACCGGCTTTACGGCCGCCGATCTGATGCGGCCCGGCCGCGTCGCCCAGACCGGGCTCGATGCCGCGCGGCCGCTGCTCGAATCCATCTCAGACCTGATGGGGTGGGTCGCCTTCTTCGAGAACTTCATCCAGATCGCCTGCCTGCTGTTCGCCTGGGCGCTGGTGCTTCTCGCCTTCTTCATCCTTTCCATCCAGCTCTTCATCACCCTGATCGAGTTCAAGCTGACCACGCTTGCCGGCTTCGTCCTCATTCCCTTCGGCCTCTTCGGCAAGACCGCCTTCATGGCCGAGCGCGTGCTCGGCAATGTGATCTCGTCCGGCATCAAGGTACTGGTGCTCGCCGTCATCATCGGCATCGGCTCGACGCTGTTCTCGCAGTTCACCGCCGGCTTCGGCGGTGTCACCCCGACCATCGACGAGGCCATGGCCGTGGTGCTGGCCGCGCTGTCGCTGCTCGGGCTCGGAATCTTCGGACCAGGCATCGCGAACGGAATCGTGTCCGGCGGACCGCAGCTCGGTGCCGGGGCCGCAGTCGGCACCGGCCTTGCCGTCGGCGGCGCCGCGCTCGCCGGCGTGGGTGCCGCTGGTCTGGCAGCGCGTGGCGGCGGTGTGGCGCTCTCCGGAGCGGCGGCCGCTGCTCGCGGCGGCGTCGCCGCGGCGGGAGGGGCGGCGACCGCCTACAGCCTTGGCTCGGCCGGTCAGTCGGGCGCCGCAGGCGTCGCCTCTGGGCTCGGCGCTGTAGCGAGCACAGGCGCGCGCGCTGCCGTCTCTCCACTGCGGCGCGCCAGCGCCAACGCCTCCGGCAGCCTGAGGCAGAGCTTTCAAGCCGGCGGGCGAGCCGCCTTCGAGACGACGGGCGGCACTGTAGGCAATGCGGGCGGTGCAGCAACCGCCGCGGCTGCACCATCCCCCTCATCCGCCTCCGACAGTCCTCCGGATTGGGCCAAGCGCATGAAGCGCTCTCAGCGGCTCTCCCATGGCGTCCAGGCCACTGCCCATGCCGTGCGATCCGGCGACAGCCATGGCGGCGCCAGCTCCGTCAATCTCTCCGAAGGGAACCGCTCATGAGCTTCTTCAAACGATCCTCGACCCACTACGGCAAATCTCCCGGGCCTGAAACGCCCTATCAGCGTGCAGCCCAGGTCTGGGACGAGCGCATCGGCTCGGCCCGCGTGCAGGCGCGCAACTGGAGATGCATGGCGTTCGGCTCGCTGATCCTCTCCGGCGGCCTCGCGGCGGCGCTCGTCTGGCAGTCCGCCACAGGTTCAATCGTGCCCTGGGTGGTGCAGGTCGACAATCTCGGCCAGGCGCAGGCCGTCGCGCCTGCCACTGCCGACTACCAGCCCACCGATCCGCAGATCGCGTTTCATCTGGCGCGCTTCATCGAGCAGGTGCGTTCGATCCCCGCCGACGCGATCGTGGTCCGTCAGAACTGGCTGCGCGCTTACGAGTTCACCACCGACCGCGGGGCGCTCGCGCTCAATGACTATGCGCGGGCCAACGATCCCTTCACGCGCGTGGGACAAAACCAAGTCTCCGTCGAGGTCTCCAGCGTCATCCGCGCTTCGCCGAACTCCTTCCGGGTGGCCTGGACGGAGCGGCATTTTGAGAACGGGCAGCTCTCCGTCACGGAGCGATGGACGGCGATCCTGACCATCGTCATCCAGCCGCCGCGCGACGCCGAGAAGCTGCGCGCCAACCCGCTTGGCATCTACGTCAACGCCATCAACTGGTCGCGGGAGATGAGCCAATGAGCACGATCTTCCGCAAACCCGCACTTCCGGTTTTCCGTAAATCCGTACTGATGTTTGTGCTGCTTTCCGCCTCCACGCTTGCCGGATGCGCCACCTACCGCCCACCGCAAATCAGCTACGACGACAGCGTGCCGCCGCTGCCCACGGTGCAGAGACCAAGCACGGACGAACGGCCGCGGGCGCTCCATACGCCACCGGCATGGACGGTTGCACGAGGCGGCACGGATGCGTCCACGCCGACCGGCCAGGTCGAGAGCGCCAATGCGGCCGCGCGTATCGAACCCCGCCGGGAAGGCTATTACAACGCGATCCAGATCTATCCCTGGAGCGAAGGCGCGCTCTATCAGGTCTATGCGTCGCCAGGCCAGATCACCAACATCGCGCTCGAGCCGGGCGAGGCCCTCACCGGCGCGGGACCGATCGCCGCCGGCGATACCGCGCGATGGATCATCGGCGACACGACAAGCGGTTCCGGCGCGACACGGCGCGTCCATATCCTCGTCAAGCCCACGCGTCCGGACATCACGACCAACCTCGTCGTCACCACCGATCGCCGCACGTATATGATCGAACTGCGCGCCGAAGAGGAACCTTACATGCCGGCGGTCGCCTGGGCTTATCCGCAGCCGCCGGCCACACAGCGCGCAACGCCGGCCACCCCGACCATTCCAGCAACCTCGGCGCGACACTATCGCTACGGCCTGCAAGGCGACAGCCCGCCCTGGCGGCCGGTGTCGGTCTTCGATGACGGGCGACGGGTCTACATCGTCTTCCCCGCCGGAATCGTACAAGGCGAGATGCCGCCGCTCTTCGTGCTCGGCTCCGATGGAGAGCCGGAGATCGTCAACAGCCGCATCTATCGCAACATCCTGATCGTGGACCGTATCTTCGCGGCCGCCGAGCTGCGTCTCGGCAGCGGCGACCGGCAGCAGACCGTCAGGATCGTGCGAATCGACGGGAGGCCTGCGTCATGAACGATATCGATGACAATAAAGACGAAAGCGCTCCGCTCACCGCATCGCCCGCCGACACGGCCGAACCGATGCGGCTGCGCGGCAATCCTCCGCGCGTCACGCGGCTCTCGCGCCGGGTATTGGCCGGCATCGGCCTCGTCGCCGCGCTCGGCGTCGGTGGTGCGCTCATCTATGCGCTTCAGAGCCCGGAGGACGGAGTTGGCAGCGAAGAGCTTTATTCGACCGAGAACCGCAGCACCGCGGATGGGCTCAACGAATTGCCCCGCGACTATACCGGCCCGGTGCTCGGCCCCGCCTTGCCTGGTGATCTCGGCCGGCCGATCCTCGACGCCCAGGAGCGTGGGCGGCCCGTCGTCCCACCCACGATGAACACGCCGGCGGTCGATCCGGAAGAGCAACGACGCCTTGCCGAAGAAGAGGCGGCGCGCACCAGCCGGGTCTTCTTCCAGACCGCCCCGGCCACGGCGAATGCTACGCCTACGCCCGAAACCGTCGGTCTCATTCTCGGCGGTCAGCCGCCCGCCGCTCAGAACAGCGATATCGCATTCCTCAGCGGTCCCGTGGACCGGCGCACCGTTGCGCCCGATCGCGTCATGCCGCCGGCATCGCCATACGTGCTACAGGCCGGGTCCGTAATTCCGGCCGCGCTCATCACCGGCATTCGCTCCGATCTGCCCGGACAGATCACCGCGCAGGTCACCCAGCACATCTATGACAGTCCGACGGGCAGCATGCTCCTGATCCCCCAGGGCACCCGCATCATCGGCGAGTACAGCAATGATGTGGGCTTCGGCCAGCGCAGGGTATTGCTCGTCTGGAACCGGCTGATCTTTCCGAACGGGCGTTCCATTGTGCTGGAACGTCAATCTGGAGCCGACACGCAAGGCTATGCCGGGCTTGAGGACGGCGTCGACTATCACTGGTGGGACATCGCCAAGGCGGCTGCACTCTCGACCCTGCTCGGCGTCGGGACGGAACTGGCCGCCGACGACAACGATCGCCTGATCAGCGCAATTCGCGGCGGTGCGCAGGACACCATCAACGACGCCGGTCAGCAGATCGTCCAGCGCCAGTTGCAAATTAGGCCGACGCTCACCATCCGGCCCGGCTTTCCCGTCCGCGTGATCGTTACGCGCGACCTTGTCCTCGAACCCTATGGCGGATGATCCATGGCAAAACTGAAACTCGGCCCCATTGCCGACGACCGGCCGGTCAAACTCACCATCGAGCTTCCCGCCGCAGTGCATCGCGACCTCGTCGCCTACGCCGATTATCTGAACAGTCAACATGTCTTTGTCTCACAAGCAGGAGGTGAACAATGCCGGATCTGAGGCTCGGTCGGCTGCCGAAGGTTGGCGTCGTCCGCATGACCATCATCCTGCCGGAGCCTCTCAAGGAGGAACTCGATCAGTATGCGGCCGAGCACAGCCGGCTCTACGAACCCGTGGACACCGCAGCCCTAATTCCGCACATGCTGGAAGCCTTCGTCCGTTCGGATCGCGGTTGGCGCAGCCGTAAGGCGAAGGGCGGCCGTGCTCGTCAACGAGGGGCGTCTCCAGCCAGCAGTGCGACGCGAAGCGGTGCTGAAGGTGATGGCTCCGCCTGAAGCTGTTCTAGTGGCTTTACCCTAAGCGGAATACCGGTTCCGACCCCAAGCGGAAGTTCGGTCGCCCTCGGTTGAACGCACACCTATGACCCACTGCGGCCTTTCTCGGCAGAAGGCAGGAACGTCGCGGTGGGTGGAATTCTGCCTTTTCGATTGGTTGCCCGGGGCGGCTGGATTGCCGACTTTGCGGACATTCGCCACAGGAGAAGCTAGCCAGATCGACTAAGAAACACGAACCATGATTTGGGTTGACGGAGCTAGGCCGCCCTTAGCCGACCGGAGAGCGCATGCGAAAACAGATCGCCCGTACCCACGCTCTTTGACGGCGCATTTAAATTAAGCTCCTGACTCAATCATCGAACCGGTTGAGCGACCGCTGAGACCGTGCGAAATGCGCGTTCACGACCAACAAAACGCGCATAGAGCCGATTCGAGAGGCGCTGACGTCAGCGGGTGAATACCGTCTCAATTGCAGTGAGCATTCAATAGATGCTGGGCGAAGGCCGGTATAGGCATGCCCGAAATGCCGGTGCGCCAAGCGACAAACAGGTCTTTTCGTAGCGGCGGGTCCGGGAAGGGTAAGGCACGCAGGCTTCCGGCCCGCACCTCGTCCGATACGGCTGACGCCAGAACTAGAGAGATGCCAACTCCAGCCTTTACCGCCTGCTTGACAGCCTCGGTGCTACCTAACTGTAGGGAAACCCGCGGCATTTGAGCGTGATCGCCGAAATATTTCGCAAGCATCCGCCCGGTCCCGGTGCCAGGCTCGCCGCCGAGAAGCTCAAATGCGGATAACTGAGCCGGATCAATCTGGTCTTGAGACGCCAATGGATGGTCGGGCGGAACGATGACGACGACGGGCTCGCTTCTCCAGCGCTCGACTTGGCAGCCGTCGCGGTTGTCCCACCATTCCAACACGGCCACATCTATTTCGACATTCTCCAGTTTCTCGACGATGGACGGATTGCGGTCAATCACCATATCAAAGGCCGTTGGATCGCGGCCTTCGAGATATGACCGGACATAGGGCTGCAGCAGATAGATTCCGATATTGGAACTGGCGCCGATCCGCAGTCGCTCCCCAGAGACCGCGGCGAGCGCACGCTCGTTAACCCGAAGGATGCTCTGGGCATAAGGCAGAAAGTTCATCGCTTCCCGGGTCGGCTCGCACCCCGTTCGGGAGCGATGGAATAGCAGGACACCCAGCTGCTCCTCAAGCTTCTGGATATGTGATGAGGCCGTCGGCTGAGCGATCAGAAGATATTCCGCGGACGCTTGAAAGCTCTTATGCTTCACCAGGGCCAGAAATGTCCGCACCCATACTAGATTCAGCATTGCCGGTCTAAGCCACTTGTCTCGGATCGTTGACGGCATCCATTGGCGGCTTACCCGAAAGTGCCTGCAGGATATTTTCTGCAGCGCGCAGTTCGATTGCCAAGCGAACTTTCTTAACAGCAGAGCCAATATGCGGGCTGAACATCGTGTTTGGGTGACCCAGCAAGCCCGGAGCGATCTCCCGCGGTCTGTCTTCGCGAGCCCAATCCTCCAGCTCGAACACGTCGGCGGCATACCCGCCGAGCTGGCCGCTGGTGAGCGCAGTTAGAACAGCGGCTTCGCTCACGACAGAGCCGCGGCATGGATTCACGAGGTATGCGCCTGGTTTCATCAGGGCGAGCGTCCTGTCGTTGATCAGGTGGATGGTGTCTGGGGCCAGCGCCAGGGCCAGGATGACGATATCGGATTCGGATAATACCTCCTCCAGGCTGCGCCGAGCAACACTAGGTCGAGCTTCGCCGCCGGGCGCTGGGATCGGCACCCGGTCGTTGTATAGCAGCGTTGCGCCCCAGCCATTCAGCCGTTCGGCGATGGCCTGCCCAATCGCCCCCATTCCGAGAATACCAATGGCGGACCCCGCGATGCCCAGGCCGAAAAACTCCGGCCGCCAACCGGCGAATTTGCCGCAGCGGACCCTGGCATCGGCCTGGATCATCTTGCGGGTGAGGCCGATGGTAAGGCCGATGGCCAACTCGGCCGTCGGCACGGTCAGGAGGTCGGGCACGATGCTCAGCCAGATGCCCCGGGCCGTACAGGCCGCGACATCGAAGTTATCGTAGCCCTTCAAGGCCGCGCCGATGACCTTCATCTGCGGGCAAGCTGCCAGGAAATCGGCGTCGACCCAGTCCGGCATGAAGGCCATCATTGCGTCCGCCGTGCCGACGCGGCGGCGGATCTCTTCGCGGGGCAGGGTTTCCATCGTTTGATTGGGAGTGACTTCACAATGGTCACAGAGGAGATCCAAGGTTTCCTGGTGCACTTTGTGGGTGATGACGACGCGCGGTTTCACGATGGCCGGTCCTTACTTGAATTTCTTCCGCAAATAGCCGCTCAGGCCATCGACGATCGTCACCATCACCAGGATAATGAACAAAATGGCGCTGACTTCCTGGTACAGCATGATGCGAAGCGATCCCATCAGCTCGAGGCCGATGCCGCCCGCGCCAACCATTCCCATTACCGTGGAAGCGCGGAAGTTATATTCCCAGCGATAGATGGACACGTCGGCGAACTGCGGCAACACCTGCGGCAAGACGGCGTGGAACAGCACTTGGAGTGGAGTTGCGCCTGCGGCCCGCGCGGCTTCTACTGGCGCCTCATCGACATGCTCGATTGCTTCCGCAAAGAACTTGCCGACCATCCCCACCGAATGCAGGCCTAATGCCAGAACGCCGGGTAGAGCGCCAAAGCCCACAGCAGCAACGAAAATGATGCCCATAATCAGCTCCGGGACCGAGCGAAGCGCGTTCAGCAGGGTGCGGGCGATCTGAAACACGACCGGGTGCGGCGACGTATTCCTGGCAGCAAGAAAAGCCAGCGGAAACGACAGAAGCACCGCTATTGCCGTTCCGGCGATACTCATCGCCAGAGTGTCTACCAGCGGCTTGAGCCATGCGCGCGCGTTGGTGAAGTCCGGTGGCATCGCCTCGCGGGCCAGCGTCAAGATGGCCGGAACCCCGTCAGCCAGGGTCCCGAAATCCAGAAGACCAACATACCAGAACGCAACCAGCACAATAGCGAGTACCGCAGCAACCTGGGCAGACTGCCGGATCCACGCCCGGCCGTACTGGTCGAGATAATGGCTTGTGGTGCTGATTTCGGTTGCGGCGCGCATCGTCATCACGTCCTCACATCGCCCCGAAGTCGATTCCGAGCAGCTTTCCCATATCGCGGATCACGTCGTAATCCTGGTCCGTGATCGGTACGAAACCGTCGGCCTTGAAGTTTTTTAGAACTTCGGGATCCTTCAGGTTCACGAAAGTGCTGCGGATGTTGTCCTTCAGCTCTGGCGTCAGGTCGGAGCGCATCGTCCATGGATACTGGGGATACTCCTTGCTGTAGGCGATGACCTTGACCTTGCCCGCGTCGACCAGCTTTCTCTCGAGAAGAGTTTTCCAGATTACCTCGGAAAGCCCCCCAACCTCCGCATTGCCGTTGGCGACATTCACCGCAACCGCATCATGGCTGCCGACGAAATGCTGTTGGTAGTCGCGATCGTGCACAAGACCGGCTTCCGCCATCATCGTCTTCGGGATCAGATGACTGGATGTCGAGGCGCGATCGCCGAAAGCGACCTTCTTGCCCTTGATGTCGCTGAGCGAATTCACATTGGCATTGACGTTGGCAATGACGACAGAGCGGTAAGTCGGCTTGCCGTCGCTGACCATTGCCGCAAACGGCTCGATATCGGCTTTGCCCTTGGCAAGCACGGCGACAGCGGGCCGAAATAGGCCAAGTCGATCCGGCCAAAACGCATTGCCTCGATCATCGACGAATAGTCCGTCGTCACGATCAGTTGGACTTCCTTGCCCAGCTCGCGTTCCAGATATTCCTTGAGCGGCTGATTGCGCTTGATCAGCTCGGACGCATTCTCATCCGGCAGCAGTGCCACCTTCAGCGTATCCGGATTGGCATCCGCAGCCAACACCGGCGCAGTCAACCCGAGGGCTAAGGCAGCGGCAACAGCGAATTTCAGCAGGCGGTTCATAGGGTCATCTCCATCTCAGGCGTAAACGTTGGCTGTGCGTAGGCGGGGTTACTCGTCCGGCTGGGTGCGATTGGCTCACGGCGGTGCCCGGCGTATATCGCAGCGAGCTTGTCGTCATTGAGCTCATCAGTAGCGCCGTCAAACACAACATGTGCACTGGCAAGGCCAATGATCCGGTCTGCAAAGCGCTGCGCGTATTCCAGCTGGTGCAGTGACACGATGGCGGTGATGCCGTCCTCTTTGCATACCTGGCGAAGCAGCTCGAGGACCTTCTCCGAGGTGGCGGGATCGAGGCTGGCGACAGGCTCGTCGGCCAGAATGATGGTGGGCTGCTGCGCCAGCGCGCGGGCAATTCCGACACGCTGCTTCTGGCCGCCAGAGAGCTGATCGACACGCGTCATGGATTTGTCGGCCAGACCGACGCGCTCGAGGCAGTGGAGAGCCAGTTCCAGGTCGGCGCGGGGCAGCGGGAAGAAACTGCGCAAGGTATTGTGATAGCCGAGTCGGCCGGTGAGGACGTTGGCGAGGGCCGTATGTCGCTCGATCAGCTGGTGGTGCTGGAAAATCAGTGCCGTTCGGCGCCGGTGCTGGCGGAGTGCGCCGGTCGGGCCAAGGACACCGAAATCCGATGACACAATCTCGCCGGAAGTAGGTTTGACGAGGAGGTTCAGGGAGCGCAAAAGTGTCGATTTCCCCGCACCCGACAGGCCGAGCAAAACGGAGAACTCGCGCTGGAAGAAATCGAGGGTGGTCGATCTGAGCGCCACCACACCGCCTGAATAGGTCACACCGACATTGCTGAGCCGCAACACATACTTGCGGCCGGTCTCGGCATCGTTGGCCTTCATGGATCACCATCTGTAATGTGTATGACGCAGACATTGCGTTTCGCAATACAGTAGGGCTCGTGGATGACACTTCGATGTCAAGGTCGCGAAGGTTTTGTGACTCTATCCGTCAGTGAAGTGACCCTTCGCCGCGTGCAAGGCGGACGATGCTGCATTGCGGCAAGGTCGTTACATCCGCAAAAGTCTCATTTCCGCGTTCAAACCTGCTGTAGCTGCTTGTGTTGTGAATGGCGGCTCCGGGTCGGATTTCATGTTTGCCGCGGTTTGCACGAAGGTCCGGTCGTGGCGCTCCTTGCTCGTTGGGGTGGACAAAACGAACAGCCGCTTTCCACCCTGAGCGGTAGTTTATTAGGGTGCCAAGCATTAGATTTTGGCCACCAGTCTGCGCTGTTGGTCTTGCACGAGCAGGCTGAGTGCCTGGATGTGCTGAGCCATATGGCGATTCGCCCCCCCTGAGTTCGCGCAGTTCGTCGGATTCGCAGCCCCTCAGCACCGCGACCAGGGCCTCGAGCTCACGGATGCGATCCGTCGCGGTCAGCGGCTCTTCGCGGTCGACGGCGTTCGGCTCACGGAATCGCCACAGGAGTTCGGGCGCGCGGTAAAGCGTGGCGCGGGACACGCCGGCTTCGGCGGCAAGGCGCGTCGCGGTGAGTTTGCCGCTTCCGGGATGCACCGCGAGACGGGCGAGCGCCTCCTCGATGGCCTGAACCGCGATGCTGCTGATCGGCTTCATGCATTGGTTCCTTCCAGCAGAGGGGCAATCAGGCGGCGCATACGTTCGATATCCTGTGTGAGCGCGGTGCGCTGAAGTGGCGATAGCCGATGGTCTTCCAGCAACCGCCCGGCTTCGGCGATGGACGCCTGCCATGGTGGAAGATGACGACGGGTGATGCAGGCGTTGGGGCAGCGATCGGGGCGGCACTGCGATAGGGCCGGCATGGTGCGATCGAGATCGTCCTTGTCTTGGTCGAGACAGAGCGCCGTGTCGGGATCGAAGAAGCAGTCCGCCAGCAATCCGACATGCAGTGTGCGCCCGAGGTGGGCTAGCATGGCGCGAAGCCTTTGAGGCTCGACAATCCGGCCCGGCAGGTCGCCCAGTTCGTCCCTGATCCTCGTGAACTCGGCGCGCAGTCGCGCTGCTGCCGGGCCGGCAGGAGGGAGGTTGTGCCTCACAGCCTGTTCGTAGTGCTCGACCACATCATCAAGCTGGCCGAGGGCACGTTCCTGTTCGACTTCCTGACGAAAGCCCGACGGACTGCTGCCGGAATATCCCTCGAACATGGCGATGGATGTGTGCTTATGCTGGATCTTGCCGGCCACGGTTCCGAACGGGCGATTGGCGACATGCCAGGCAAGCGTGCGGCGGAACTGGCGTGTGGTGAACCACCAGGAGGCACCATCGACCTGCGGGATCGCCTGGCCGTCGGCCGCCATGCCATCGATCCGGTCGCGAAGATCGTTGATGAGCGGTCCGATCCCCATACGCAGTTCGGCTGAGGCGGCACTTGCCATCGACAGGCTCTGCCAGGTCGTCTCTATGCCGCGCGTTGCGCGCTGTCGTTCACTGAGCCTCTCGGCCACGGCGACCGCCCGCACGGCGGGTGCGATGGTAATCCATTCGGCTTCCTCGCCGGTCGGCGCGCGCATCTTGTAGACCGTGCTCCTGATCTGATGGCGTTCGACGAGGCCGTCGGCGCTGCGAACTGTCGTGCAGCACCCGACGCGCATGGCCTGCAACTCGCTGTCACGCATTCCGGTGAGATAGGCGCAGACGACATAGGCCGCCGCCTGCAGCATCCGTTCCTCCCGAGCGACGCTGTCCTGATCGAACCGATCTCGCCATGGTCGCCCGGTGTCCGGATCGAGCGAAACCTTGCTGTCCATGCCGCCGGATTCGCCGCCGAGGCGCGCGAAGGCGCGATCGAGCCGTTTACGTCGCACAGGTTCCAGAAGATGTGCGGTCTTGCAGCCGAGTTGCAGGGCGATCAGTTCGAAGTTCATCCGCCCGTCCGGAGGCGGCTGGGAATAGCCGCCCTTGTTCGCCAAGCGCAGCGGAATGCCCCGTCCGGCCGCGCAACGGCGGCCGATGTAGAGATCGAGCCTGTCGGTCAGATAGTCGCCGGTCGAGGCATTATGGAGACGTGCTGCCCTGAACGCTTCGAGGTCGGCGCGCGCGGCGAAGATATCAGACGAGAACAGATCGATATACTTCAGCGACCAGTGCAGCAGCGCGCCGATGACGGGTTCGGGGATACGAGGCGTCCGGTTCTCGACTGCGAGCGACTTGCGGGGGCTGCCCGCCACTTGTGCTGCCGGTCGGCCGCGCCACGGCTGGCAGGAGAAGCCGCCGAGGGTGAGATACGGGCCGTAGCGATCGAGCAGAATCGGATAGGCTAGCAGATGGGTGATGCGTTCCGCAGTGCGCCCCTGCTTGCTCTTCAGTTCGGCAAGGTGCGCATCGAGCAGGGGCTGATCGACCGCGTGCATCGAGAACCTTCCGCACTCCCGCGCCACGAAGTCCATGAAGCTGGCGATCCCTGTCAGCGTCGTGCGCGCCGTGGTCGGCGCCATGCGGGGTTGCGTCGGCAAGGGCGATGCCTCGTTCATGCGCGCCCACAGGAACTCCTTGGCGGTCAGCCGCTGGAGGGGGTCGGCGATCACGCCGAAATCCACCGACGTCAGCCCCCGCGGGACGTTCTCGCGGAAGATAGCCGGGCGGAGGTCCCAGCGGTCGTCACCAAACCGCGACAGGCGCTCGGGATCGGCATCGGGCCTGAGCGTCTGGGTGGCGAGCACCAGTTCGTCGGCACGACGATACTTCGACCAGGGCTCCGTTCTGAACTCTACGCTGGCCGTCATGTGGCGACCACTTCGGCAGGCAGGTAGATGAGATCGCTTGCCGATTCCGCGGTTGCGCGGGCGGAGGCGACCACCGCCTTGGGAAACGCTGGTAATATCTGCTCGCGGATGCGCCGCCAAGCACGGCCGAACTTGGCGTCCCAATCGGCTTCGGCGAGAGCTTCGCGCTGTTCGGTCATGAAGGTCTCGAACGCGATCAGCGCCGGCAGCTTGCGGGCGGTGATGACGGCGTTGCGGCATTCCAGGCATGCCCAGAAAGGTGATGGGCAGGCTTCGCCGTGCCTGCCGAACGGACTGTCGTAGAAGCCCGCGCATCCCGCCAGCCAGACATCCTGCTCGCCGTCGAGCACGGTCGCTATGCTCTCCGATACCGGGGCGGCAGATGGGCCGGTCCCATCGCCTTCGGTCCGGATACGGGCCTCTTCTGCCGGAGCGACGATCCTCGGTGCCGCGAGTTCCGCCGCCTGTAAGGCATCCTCGATGGCGGCCACGACGGTCGCCTCGTGGACGGGGCGCAGCGCCGGGATATCCGCGTAGTGATCGGCGGCCACCTCGACCGTATGCCCCCGCGCGAAATCCTCCAGCTGGCCGCCGGTCCTGGCGTACCACTTCGCCTTGTAGGTCTTGCGCAGCCTTGACAGCTCAAGGCGCAGCGGCGCGCCATGCTCATCGACAAGGCCGTGGTCGCGAACAAAGTAACGGCTGATGATGCCCCTTGATGAAATGCCCTGCATCAATCCCGTGAGGGACCCCCAGATCCACAGGCGATCCGAGCCAGTTCGCGTGCGGGCGCGGGCGGTAAGCCGGATCGCGAGCCGGATGAGACCTCCCGGCGTGGTCATGCCGCCATCGCGCATCCGCAGCGTCTTCCACTCGGTTCCGTGCGCGCGACGCTTGAAATAAGCGATGTCGACGAAGCCCTTGGCGCGGTTCCTGAGGCAATCCGCCTTCAGGTCGTAGATGCACTCCATCTCCAGGCCGGTCGACAGCGACAGGAGGATGGCGAAGCCGACGATGTCGACGGCGGTGAGATAGAAGCGTGCATGTGTTGCCGGACAGCTCAGATCAGTCCGGCGGCGAGCGCCACGATAGATCGCACGTTGGCGCATCCTGTCGAAGATCTGGTCCTTCGAATACGCCCAACCGTCCCGCTCGATCGCTTCCAGCACCTGCTGATAGGCGTCGGCGACGATCGGATGCAGACCGTCCGGGACGGAGGGCAATGTGCCTTCCAGCGCGATACGCCGTGCGGCGTCGAGCACCTGCTTGCGAGCGGCCCGGCGGATGCTGGCGGCGATCGCGTCGCCATAGGCGTCACGGGGCCGGCTGTTCTTGTAGGGTTCCAGGCTCAGATAGGTCAGGCGGATCAGCAAACCGGAAGCCAATGTCCCCGGCTTCTCCTCTTCCATGCGGCGCAGAAGCAGGATCGGCCGTGCCAGCAGATGGCGCCTGGAGATCGCGCCCGCATGGGTATGCCGCTTCAGCCATGCCTCATAGCGGTCCAGCAGGCCGGGATCGATCGCGCTGACGGCATCGACCGTCTCTTCGGTGTTGTCGATGAACATGAAGAAGCGACGGAGCTGCTCTGCCTGCGTGCGGACCTTGGTCGGCGTGCAGACCACGCCGGGCGCAGTCAGATTGTCGCGTAGCGCCGTGCCGAAGGCGCGCACCAGTCGTGGACGGGAATAGTCGGGAAGCGCCACGGTGACGTGGCCGCCATCCTCCACCGGAACGTCGAAGCGAAGCGCGCCGAATGGCCGAGGCGGCGCGGTCTGCGGTTCCGGAAAGGTAGCGCGGCGTCCCCTCATGCGACGCCATCCAGCGCCGTGCTCCAACGCTCTGCCGCGGCTTCGACGAGGGCCCGGCTCTCATCAAGGCTGTCGAGATAGATGTATGTGCTGGCAATGCTGGCGTGGCCCAGCAGGCGTTGCAGCTTCTGTAACGGATCGCCTATCATCCGCCTGTAGGCTGCCGATCCGGGGTCGTCGGGTGGCCCATCGGCCAGAACGGAGCCGATCTGTTCGCGGATAAGCATCGACAGCATATGGACGGCAAAGGTGTGCCGAAGTGCGTGCGGCGTGACCACCAGATCGAGGCCGGCCCTACAGCAGCGGGCGCTTGCCCGCCGGAACACCGCCGCCCATGCTGCCGGCGTCATAGGACGGCCCGCTTCACTCAGCCACAATGTTAGGGGCTCTCCAGCCGGAGTGACGAGGCGCTGGCGGTGCAACGGGGTCAGCGTGTCGAGCCGTGCGCCGCTGACAACGCCCTCGTCATCGGCAAGATCGACCGAGGTTCGGTTGGAGGCGCCCGCTGCGATCAAGGGCCGTGACGGAAGGCGTCTGATCCTGGTGAGCGCGTTCGCGCGCTCGATCTCGGCATAATCGTGAAGCCGCCGTAGCAGCCTGACCGGAATCCTGATCTCCCTGGAGCGTCCGCCCTTGGCAATCGACCCCGGCAAGCGAAACGGTATCGACCTTGGCCTTGACGGCAAACGTTCCAGAGAAGGCAACTCGACCGTCAGCAGGCTCGCGGCCTCTTCGAGCCGCAGCCCGGTCGTGACCAGCAACTCGGCGAAAAGCGCGTTGCGCTCTCCGTGCCGCCCCGTCCAACCCTCGTCATCCCGGCCATCGTCCAGCCGACCGCGCAGGCCGGTATCCCGAAACAGCAGGAAAAGGTCCAGCCCGATGAAGCGAAGGTCGCCCCGACGGGCGCCAGGCTCTCGTGCCCGCGAGGTCCGCGCGGGAACATAGCGGCCCCGTCCCACAGGCCGCCACGCGACAGGCGTTCCGAATGGCGAGGCGGCGATCAATCCCTCTTCGGCGGCCCAGCCATAAAACTTCTCCAGAGCCGCGACGCTCCGGTTCCATGAGGCGGCCGAGATCCGGTGCGGAGGTTCCGAACGGCGCCTTGCTGCGTGAAACACGGCGACATCCTCCCGGTCCGCACTCCACACGCTCTTGCCGTCGCGCCGTTCCGCGAGGAACCGCATCCATACGACCAGATCACGGCCATAGGCGCGCAGACTGTTCGGCGAGCGCACGCCCATCGTCGGACAGGCCCGGAAGAAGCGGTTGAGATCGTGGTCATAGCTGCCGTCGTCGCCGAGAATGAAGGGGATGCCATCGCTGAGCCCCGATCTGTACGCCGCTGCGATCGCGGCAGCGCACAGATTGGCACCTTCCTCGGCAACGACAGGCCCACGAAGAGAGGCCAGATCGGTGAAGTCAGTCCCGGGATAAGACCTCCTTCGGGGTCGTTGATCGCCGGGACGGGCTCGAGCCCGCCCCGGCGATCAACGACCCCGCCAACCTCGTCATCGGGCGCATGTTCGCAATCGTCATAGCAACCAGACATCACAGGCGTGAGACACCTTCATAGAGTCTGGATAATGCCGAGGTCCTGGGCCGGGAGACGGGCCAGCCTGTCGGTGAACCGGCCAAGCTGATCGCCCCGATGGTGGAACGCTTCATGGCGACCGATCGCGCCTTCGCCAAGGCGCGGCGGAATTCTCATTCGCAGTTGGACAGCAAGGGGTAGCGCTCCTCGAGCAGCTTGAGGAAATGCGCCAGCGCCGGATTGTCGTTGTCGCCTTGCCAGTAGGCGGCATAGCTGATCCGGCTCGGGCCGTTGCCGTCGCGCGCCTCGCGATAGACGACGCCCACATAGCTGGCGCCAATGCATGCCTCGCACATCAGGCCGACGCCGAATCCCGCGCCGACCAGGCTCTTGATGTTCTCGCGGCTGATATCATGGCTGATCACCTTCGGCCGCTCGCCGGGCGCGGCGAGCTTCGCCAGAAGGATGTCCTGGATCTCCGGTCCCGGATCGCGCTGGCTAAGAAGGAACGTCTCGTCCTTGAGATCGGTCCAGTAGACGATGTTGTTGCTCGCCAGCCGGTGGCCTTCGGGCAGCGCGACCATGACACGCTCGCTCCAAAGCGGCATGGTCTTCACGTCGCGCGTGCTCGGCTCTCCGGTGACGATCGCCACGTCGAGCGTGCCGCGCTCCATGCTGGCGAACAGGCATCTTCGCGCACCCTCGACCGTTCGGATGTCCACCATCGGGAAGCGGGCCGCATACTCCATCAGGCTGGCACGCAGGTTTCCGGCCGAGAGCGACGTGTAGAACCCGATGGTGAGCTGGCCGGATTCGCCCCTGCCCATGTCCCTGGCGGTCGCCGCCATGTGATCGACGGTCTCAACTAGATGGCGGGAGGTGCGCAATACTTCTTCGCCTGCGGTCGTCAGGTGCACACCGCCGCTGGTTCGCTCGAACACCTTGACGCCCAGTCGGTCTTCCATCTGGCGAATGCAGCGGCTCAGCGTCGACTGCTTGACACCCAGTTCCTCAGCCGCACGCCGGAAGCTCTGGAAATGAGCAGCGGTGACCGCATAGCGCAAATGTCTCAGTTCGATACCCGCTGCCAGTGATCCGAACTCCTCCTGGCGCTTCCAGCCCCGCCCAGCCTGGCGTCACCGGGAGACTTTGTGTTCGGCCGATGCGCGACCTTTTCAATTGTATGCCTTTGACACGAAGGAATTGTGACCGCCCCGACCGTGCAACCGACTCGGATCACAAGAGCCGCTGACAGGTGTATAATTCGATGAGCCTAGAAACACTGGTGAGAAGCATTCGCATACTTAGGCGGCCGATATCCGGCGGTTAGTTCCCTTGTCAGGTGGTCCACCGTCAGCGCTATGGGCATCCGTCCGGCCAACTTTCGTCCGGGCGCATAGATTGCACCTAGACAACGACGGGTTGGGCGCTCTAAGCAAAAAACGGTCCCACTGGGCCGTTCTCAAACGCTTGATTTTCTTGGGAAGTTTTGAGCAGGCGAAGGGATTCGGCCCTCGACCCCAACCTGGCAGGTTGGCGCACCCGACAGGATTCGAACCTGTGGCCTCCACCTTCGGAGGGTGGCGCTCTATCCAGCTGAGCTACGGGTGCATCTAAATTTTCGCCTAGCCCGGCCAACCAAGAGTGGTCAACGGACTCGGCACTTGCCGATTCGATTCTGCCTGTAAGACGGGACCGCAAATTGGTGGTTCGCGACGCTACGCCAATCTAGCCGTTTCGCCTCCACGCTATCCCGGCAACTGCTTACGCGACGCTTACGCGGGCTTTTTTGCGGTTTGGACGGACAGGCGATAGTCTTACAAGTCCTTGATATTCTACCTAGTTTTCAACTCCTTCCTTGCACGAACTGTCTTGACACGAGCCTTCGGAGGGCAACGCTCTATCCAGCTGAGCTACGGGTGCAGGCCAAGGGAGAAGCAAGGGCTTCGCGGTCTCTCATAGCCGATCAACAGCAGGCCTTCAACGCCGAAAAGACATCTAGGCCATCGGCTTTCTCCGGAAGCAGGACCGCCGAGAGAACCAGTGCTTTCACGACGGTGTACGACGTATAGACGCACGGACCAACCTTCCGCGACAACGCTTGTCGGTCGCCGGCGCGGCAGGTGCGGGGTGCGGTCCTGCGGTGCGCCGGCGGCTGGGCAAGCCTGTCAACGCGTCTATCTGTCGACGCCGCCCCAGATCGCCTCGGCGGTCTTCACGACCAGGTCGAGCTTGCGGCGCTGGTCGTCGGCCGTCACCTTGTTGCCCTCCTCGGTCGAGGCAAAGCCGCATTGCGGGGCGATGCCGAGTTGGGCGATATCGGCGAACTTCGACGCGGCGTCGAACTTGCGCTTGAGATCGTCGAGCTTTTCCAGATCACCTGTCTTGGTGGTGATGAAGCCCGGCAGGACGCGCTTGTTGCCACGCGGCAGCAGGCGAAGCGGCTCCAACCCGCCGGCGCGCTCGGTGTCGTATTCCATGAAATAGACGTCGACGCCGGTCTGGTTGAAGATCGCGTCGGCCGCGGGGTCGTAGGCGCCCTCGGCCGCATAGGTGGAGGCGAAGTTGCCGCGGCACATGTGCATGGCGATCAGCATGTCGTCGGGGCGATCCTTGATCGCCTCGTGCATCATCCAGGCATAGCGCTCGATCAGCCAGTCCGGATCCTGGCCATCAGCCTTCTTCGCAGCCCGATGCTTGGGGTCGCAGAGATAGGCGAAGAAGATGTCGTCCATCTGCAGGTAGCGGCAGCCGGCATCGTAGAACGCCTTCACCGCCTTCGCATAGGTTTTCGCCAAATCGGCGAACAGCGCTTCCGGGTCGTCGCGATATTCCTTCGGATGGATGTCGGCCTTCGCGACGCGGAAGTGACAACAGGACGGGCCGGGAATCGAGATCTTCGGCGTGACCTTCGTCACCGAGGCGACGTAGCGGTAGTGGTCGAGCATCGGATGATCGTCGGGAAAGTCGAGCTTCTCCTTGATCGTCGGGAAGATGGGCCGGAGCTTCACGCCGTGGAACTGGATGCCTTCGTCACGCTCCTCCAGGTCGAAGCCGCTGAGTTCGCCCATGAAGTCGTAGTGCCAGAAGGAACGGCGGAACTCGCCGTCGGTGACGGCCAGCAGCCCGGCCTCCTCCTGCTGGCGCACTGCCTCGCGGATCGCTTCGTCCTCGATCTCCTTCAGCTCTTCCTTGTCTAGGGTGTGGTCCTCGTAATGGGCCTTGCGCGCGGCCTTGACCGGTTCGGGGCGCAAAAGACTGCCGACATGGTCGGCGCGATAGGGTGGGGTGGGCATGTGTCCTCCGCGGATTCTATGGCTGCAATCCGAGCCAGGCCGGAAGCTGCCATACATCGGCCAGCCTGGCAATTCACTGTATACAGGACAAGTGACGTGCGACCACGGCCGCCCAAATTCCATGCCTGCTCCCTCTCGCGGTCTGCAGGAAGTCGAGCTAAGAATGACTCATGGGGCGGGTGAAATTCCAAATGCCGCACTGTCTGTATACCGAAAGCGGCAGGGTGAACTCTTCATTCGAAGAGACCATTTCCAAATTCGTTCTTTTGTATAACAATCACCCATCTGATCACGCTATCCAGGGAGGAGAATGCCATGACCAGACTGACACGCATGCTGCTGGGTGCAACGGTTGCGCTCGGCACGATCACAGGTGCCGCGTGGGCGCAGGACGCGACGCTCAAGCTGCACCAGATGCTGCCGCCACAGGCGACTATCCCCGCCAAGGCGCTGCGGCCCTGGGCCGAGAAGGTGATGAAGGAATCGGGCGGGCGCCTCAAGATCGACCAGTTCGACGCGATGGCGCTGGGCGGCAAGCCGCCGGAACTGATCGACCAGGCCAAGGACGGCGTCGTCGACATCGTCTGGACCGTCATCGGCTACACGCCCGGCCGTTTCCCGTCGACGGAGGCGTTTGAGCTGCCGTTCATGATGACGACGGGCGAGGCGACCTCGCGGGCGGTGCAGGAGTATTGCGAAAAGCACTGCATGGACGAATTCAAGGACTGGAAGGTCATCGCGTGGCATGCGCACGGCCCCGGTCTGATCCATTCGAAGAATCCGGTGACCAAGCTGGAGGACATGAAGGGACTGAAAGTGCGTGGCGGTTCGCGCATGATCAACCAGATGCTGGAGAAGCTCGGCGCCACGCCGGTCGGCATGCCCGTGCCGGCCGTGACGGAGGCGCTCTCCAAGGGCGTGATCGACGCCACAACGATCCCGTGGGAAGTGACCCCCTCGCTCAAGGTGGCCGAGCTGGTGAAGAACCATACCGGCTTCTCCGGCAAGCACGGCCTCTACACCCAGACCTTCGTGGTGGCGATGAACAAGGCGTCCTACGACAAGCTGCCGGACGACCTGAAGAAGGTCATCGACGACAATTCCGGCATCGAGACAGCCGCCTTCTTCGGCAAGGTGATGGACGACGGGGACAAGGTCGGCCTCGCGATCGCCGAGAAGCTCGGCAACAACATCGTCACGCTGGACGAAGCCGAGACGCAGCGCTGGAAGGACGCCGCCGCGCCGCTGGTCGAGGCCTGGGAAGCGGAAATGACCGCCAAGGGCAAGGACGGCAAGGCGCTGGTGTCGGAAGCTCGCAGCCTCGTCGAGAAATACTCGACCGGCATGTAGGCTGACGACGGACTGAACAGAGCCGGCCGCGGCGACGCGGCCGGCTTTCTCGTGCCGCTTGACCGATCCGGGATATCGACGGATAGAGGCAGCGGCCGGACGCAACTTGCCGCCGGCTGCCGGGAGAACGGTCGATGAAGCGCTCCGAGGTCAACCGCATCCTTCGCGACGGCGACGCGTTCATGCGAACGCACGGGCAGATCCTGCCGCCCTTCGCCTATTGGACGCCGGACGAGATGCGCGCCCGGCGCGGCGAGATCGCCGGCATCGTCGAGCGCCGGCTAGGCTGGGACATCACCGATTACGGCCGCGGCGATTTCGCCAGGCGCGGGCTTTTCCTCTTCACCGCACGCAACGGCGACGCTGCGGACCTGCGTCACGGACGCGGCATGCTCTATGCCGAGAAGATCATGATCTCGCGCAAGGACCAGGTTGCGCCGATGCATCGCCACAACGTCAAGGCGGAGGACATCATCAATCGCGGCGGCGGCGCGCTGGCACTGAAGCTCTACGCCTCAGGGCCGGACGGGCTGATCGACCGTGGCGAGGACGTGTCGGTGCCAACGGACGGCGTCATGCGGACGCTGCCGGCGGGCGGGATCCTGCGACTGGCGCCCGGCGAGAGCGTGACGCTGCTGCCCGGCGTCTGGCACGCCTTCTGGGGCGAGGAGGCGGACGTGCTGATCGGCGAAGTGTCGACCGTCAACGACGACCTGACGGACAACGTCTTCTCCGAGCCGATCGCGCGCTTCTCCGAGATCGAGGAGGACGAGCCGCCGGCGCATCTGCTCGTCTCCGACTACGACACCTGGCTTGCCTGACGCATGGACGAGGCGAGCCTTCTTGCTGTGATCATGGCGCGCGCCAGTGGCCGCGACCGGCTGATCGTGGGTATCGCGGGAGCGCCGGGCTCCGGCAAGTCGACGCTCGCCGAGCGGCTTCGCGAGCGGATCGAGGCGTCGGGCGAAAGCGTCGCGGTCATTCCGATGGACGGCTTCCATTTCGACGACGGGGTGCTGTCCGCGCGCAGGCTGCTGCCGCGCAAGGGCGCGCCGGAGACATTCGACGTCGCAGGATTCCGTCACCTTATGATGCGCCTGCGTGCGCGGGAGGCGGAAGTGGCGATTCCGGTCTTCGACCGCTCGATCGAGATATCGCGGGCCGGCGCGGCGATCGTGCCGGACGAGACGCAGATCCTGCTTGTCGAGGGCAATTACCTGCTGCTCGACGAGACGCCCTGGAACGGCCTCGCCGGCGCGTTCGACATGACGGTGTGGCTCGACGTGCCGGTGGACGAGCTCGAGCGCCGGCTGGTGCAGCGCTGGCTCGACCATGGCTTCGCGCCTGACGAGGCACGCGAGAAGGCGCTGTCGAACGATATTCCGAACGCGCGGCGCACCGCCGCCCGCAGCGGGGTGGCGGATTTCACGCTCTGAGGCGGGCTACTCTGTGCCGCCGATGTTCCAGCCGCGGCCGCGCGCGCCCATCAGCTCGTAGCCGTCGGCCGTCACCGCGATCGTGTCCTCCAGCTTGATGAAGCCGCGCGAGGGATGGAGCATCGTCGTCTCGACCGAGATCACCATGCCGGCCTCAAGCGGCTTGTCGGCGTCGACGCCCTCATAGGCGACAGGATGATTGGTCATCAGGAACGGCGCCTCGTGGCTGACGAGGCCCATGCCGTGGGCGAAGAAATCCGTGTAGGGCGCAACAGGGGAGGCTTTCAGCACCTTCTCCGCATGGGCGATCATGTCGCCGCCCGCAGTACCCCGGCCGGATGCGCGAGAATGCGGCCTGCTGGACCGCGTCGACTTCTTCGAGCAGGTCCTTGAGCTCCTGGTCGGGCTCGCCCAGCACGGCCATGCGGCAGAGGTCGCCGATATAGCCGTGATAGTTGCCGCCGGAATCGAGCGACATCACCTCGCCCTTGCGCCAGGTCTGCGGCGACACTGCCCTGTTGTGGCTGGGGCCCAGCGTGATGAGCGCATATTCGAAGGTGAGGCCGCGGTTGGTTTCCTCGCGGCGCAGCCGCTCGACGATGTCGCCCTTGGACGATCCTTCGCGCTGGCTGGCGAAGACGGCGAGCATCGAATCCGTGATCAGTTCCGACGCGAGTCGCAGCCTGGCCAGTTCCTCCGGCGTCTTGATGGCCCGCAGCCGTTCCAGCATGCTGGTCGCGTCGACGAGCTTCGCATCGCCGAGTTCGGACTGAAGCGTGGTCCAGGCGTCGTGCGGGACGAAGCCTGGCTCGAGTCCAATTCTCGAACTGGCCAGACCAATTTTCCTCAGATGGGCAGCGGCCTCCCTGGCGGCATCCACCGATCCCCAGCAGGTCGTGAACACCGACGGGGTCCAGAACGGGTTCACCTGCTGCTCATGGCCTTCCATCCGATTGCCGACATAAGCGGCGTGATCGGGCTTGCCACGGACATAGATCACCACGGGGAGATAGCGGCTGTGGCCGATCGCATCCATGGCGTGGAAGAAGATGTAGCGGTAGCCGCCGAGCAGATATTGCACATTGTGCTTCGACGTGGCGAGCACGACATCGATGCCGGCTTCGTCCATCAGCCGGTCGAGCTTGTCTTGATCAAACGGAGCGCCGGCGGTCTGAGGCCGGGCGGACGATGCGGTCATGGTTTCCTCCCAGATGCGCGCGCCTCCCTTCTAGACCGAAGCGGCGCGGAAGGGAACTGGTCCAGCCAGAACACCTGACGAAGGGATTACACGGCGAGGGTTGGCAATCGTCGTGCGATGACTAACATGTCCTCGATCGCGCGGGAGGAGCCGGCGCAGACCAGGAGGAGATTTTCGATGAAACATTCCGCAGCGCGGCTCGCAGCCGCCGGGGCAATCGCACTCTCGCTGGCGGCGGCCGGCACGGCCGCGCGAGCCGACGAATTCATCAACGTTCTGGCCGGCGGCACCTCAGGCGTCTACTACCCGTTGGGCGTCGCGCTGTCCGAGATCTATGGCAAGGGCATCCCAGGGGCGCGCACCCAGGTGCAGGCGACAAAGGCCTCGGTCGAGAACCTGAACCTGCTGCAGCAGGGCAAGGGTGAGATCGCCTTCACGCTCGGCGACTCGCTGAAATTCGCCTGGGAGGGAAATACGGAGGCCGGCTATCCGGGCAAGCTCGACAAGCTGCGCGGAATCGCGGCGATCTACCCCAACTACATCCAGATCGTGGCATCCGCCGACTCCGGCGTGACGAGCCTGGCCGACCTTAAGGGCAAGAGCCTGTCGGTCGGCGCGCCCAAATCCGGCACCGAGCTCAACGCCCGCGCGATCCTCGCCGCGGCCGGCATGAGCTATTCGGACCTCGGCAAGACGGAATACCTGCCCTTCGCGGAATCGGTCGAGCTGATCAAGAACCGCCAGTTGGATGCCACGCTGCAGTCGGCCGGGCTCGGCGTCGCTTCGATCCGCGACCTCGCAACGTCGCTGAAGATCAATGTCGTTGCCGTCCCCGCCGACGTCGTCGAGAAGGTCGGCGCACCCTATCTCGCCGTCACCATCCCTGCGGGAACCTATGACGGCCAGACGGCCGACGTGGCGACTGCGGCGGTGGGCAACTTCCTCGTCACACATGATGGCGTGTCCGACGAGACGGCCTACCAGATGACCAAGCTGATGTTCGAGCATCTCGACCAGATGGCGGCCGCGCATGCCGCGGCAAAGGCCATCAATGTCGAGAAGGCGCTCGACGGCATGCCCGTCCCGCTCCATCCCGGCGCAGAGCGCTACTACAAGGAAAAGGGGCTGATCAAATAGGCCGTAGGCGGCGCGATCCATGACGGCCGCTCCCCTGCCTCCAAAGGCAGCGGGGGGAGTGGTCGTTTGTGTGTGGGAAAACCGATTGAGGCTCGCATGACGACCACAGAGACCCGCACGCACGGCCTGCCGGACGAGACGCCGCCCGTCGAAGGGCTTCCCGACGGCTTCGGCATCGGGCGGGCGGGCACGGTCGCCTTCGGCATCGCCATCGCCTTCTCCGCCTTCCAGCTCTGGACCGCCGCCTATGGCAGCCTGCCGAGCCAGGTGGTGCGGGCGATGCATGTCGGCTTCCTGCTGCTGCTCGGCTTCGGCCTGCTTGCCAATCTCAGGGCATCGAGCCCGTTGGCGAAGACCTGGTTCTGGACGCTCGGCGTGCTCGGCTTTCTCACCGGCGTCTACAACTGGGTGTTCTACGAGGCGCTGATCTTCCGCTCCGGCTTCCTGACGGTGCCGGACCTTGTGGTTGGAACGCTGCTGATCGCGCTGGTCTTCGAGGGCGCGCGGCGGCTGATGGGCCTGCCGCTCGCCATCATAGCCGGCATCTTCCTCGCCTACTGCTTCCTCGGGCAATACCTGCCGGCTCCTTTCGTTCACCGCGGCTACGATTTCGCGCTGCTGATCGAACACTTCGCCTATGGGACGGAAGGCATATACGGCACGCCGGTCTACGTTTCGGCGGCCTACATCTTCATCTTCGTCGTTTTCGCCGCGTTCCTCGAACGCGCGGGAATGATCGCGCTGTTCAACGATTTCGCGCTCGGCCTGGTCGGCTCCTGGCGCGGCGGGCCGGCGCAGGTCTGCGTGCTGTCATCGGCGCTGATGGGCACGATCTCGGGCTCGGGCGTCGCCAATGTCGTCGCGAGCGGCCAGTTCACGATCCCGCTGATGAAACGGTTCGGCTTTCGTGCAGCCTTCGCAGGCGGCGTCGAGGCGACCTCCTCGATGGGCGGACAGATCATGCCGCCGGTGATGGGCGCCGTCGCCTTCATCATGGCCGAGACGCTGAATGTCCCTTACGCCGCGGTGGTGCAGGCCGCGATCATCCCCGCCATGCTCTATTTCGGCGCCTGTTTCTGGATGGTGCATCTGGAATCCGGCAAGTTCGGCCTGAAGGGCATGAGCAAGGCGGAGCTGCCAAATCCGTGGGACGCGGTTCGGCAGCACTGGCCGCTGGTGTTGCCGCTGGCGGCCCTCGTCTACCTGCTCTTCGCCGGCTACACGCCGATCTTTGCCGGCACGATGGGGCTGGCGCTGACGGTGGTTCTGATCCTCGGCACGCCCCTCGCCGCACTGATCGGGCCGCTCGCCTTCCGCGTCGTCTTCTGGATCGCGCTCGGCCTGGCGGCGGCATCCTTCGTCAGCTACGGCGTCGACCTGCTCGCCATCGTCATCGCAGCGCTGGTCGGCGCCTGCCTGCTGTTCAAGGGTGGACGGGAGACGCTGCTGATCTGCCGCGACTCGCTGGCGGAGGGAGCGAAGAACGCGCTGCCGGTCGGCATCGCCTGCGCCATCGTCGGCATAGTCATAGGCACGCTGACGCTAACAGGCATCGCCTCGACCTTCATCGGTGCGATCATCGCCATCGGCGAGAACAACCTGTTCCTGTCGCTGGCGCTGACCATGCTGACCTGCCTGGTGCTCGGAATGGGTATCCCGACCATCCCCAACTACATCATCACCTCCTCGCTCGCCGGTCCCGCTCTGCTCGAGCTCGGCGTGCCGCTGCTCGTCAGCCACATGTTCGTCTTCTATTTCGGCATCATGGCGGACCTCACGCCGCCGGTGGCCCTGGCAGCCTTTGCCGCCGCGCCGATGGCCAAGGTCTCGGGCATGAAGATCGCCATACAGGCGAGCAAGCTGGCCGTGGCCGGCTTCGTGGTGCCGTTCATGGCTGTCTACACGCCGGCCCTGATGCTGCAGGATCCCGGGCCGATGGCGGCCGTGGTCGGCTATCCGGTCGAGGTCGCCTACATCGTCTTCAAGGCGTGCCTCGGCATCGGGCTCTGGGGCGCCGCGGTCGTGGGCTTCCTGTTATCGCCGATGCGGCTGTGGGAACGGTTGCTGGCGACGGCATCCGCATTCCTGCTGGTGCTTGCGCTGCCCTGGACGGACGAGATCGGCTTCGCGCTCGCCGCGATCGTGATCGGCCTGCACTGGTGGCGTGGCCGGACCGCGACGGTGCGTACCGCCTGATGCCGGTCTGCCTCATCGCGGGCGGCAAGGCGGCGATGGTGGCGCTATCCGCCTTCACGCTCGCCTGGACGCATTCGGTCGAGAAGGTTCGGTGGGAAGAGGACTGGGTGCTTTCGGACGCCGGCCTCAGGATCGTCGAGGCGCGCGTCAAAGGTTCCGGCGCGGGAATGGAGATACCGGACGGCGCCGTGCTGCAGGACGGCGTCTGGCGCTACGTACCCGACACTCGCGCCCCGCAAGGCGCTGCTTCTCGCGCGCTCGGGGGCGACGGCGGGAGGCTGGGAGATCTGCGCCGACGGCAAATGCTTGCGTGTGGGGGAGACCGCCGCAGCTCCGGCCGAGATCAGGGCGTGCGCCGACGGCGAGGCGCTGCCCGCCGACGCTCAGTGAAACGTGACACGCGCCTGGAGCGAGGTGCTGCCCGTGCGGCGCGCGCAGGCCGGTCCGGGGCCGCGCATATAATGCCGCTCCGGGCGATAGCTGGGCGCAACGAATTCACGTATGGCCACCGCGTAGTGGCCAATGGTTGACCAGAAAGACATCTTACCTAACCCTGTCCCTCGGAATGTCCCTTCCGACGCCGCAAACTTTAGCAAACGATCGTGAACACCCGGTGAATCCGGCTTTTAACGAATAGACAGGAACCGTCCGTTCGTGTCGCCGGAGAGGAAAAATTACGGCGTTTCGGGGCCGGTTCTGCGAATCCCGTCACACAGACGGGCCGTGTTGCGAAATGACAACAATCCCCGGGCGGAACCGCGCCAGCCGCCGGGCGTTCTCCCGCCAGGCCGATGAAACTTCGGCTTGAGAGGACATTCAGTCCTTGCCTCCACAACAACATGAACAGGAAGGGCCAGGAAAATGGGTCTGTTTTCGAAAGACATCAAGACGATGGACGACCTCTTCGTCCACACGCTGCAAGACATCTACTACGCCGAGAAGCAGATTGTGAAGAACCTGCCGAAGATGGCGAAGAAGGCGACGAACACCGAACTGAAGCAGGGGTTCGAAAAGCATCTCGAGGAATCGAAGGTCCATATCGAGCGGCTTGAGCAGGTGTTCGAGATGCATGGCGCGAAGGCTAAGGCGGTGAATTGCCCGGCCATCGACGGCATCCTTGAGGAAGCCGACGAGATCGCCGGCGACGTGGCGGACGACCAGGTGCTCGATGCCGCGCTGATTGCCGCTGCGCAGGCCGTGGAGCACTATGAGATCACGCGCTACGGCACGCTGGTCGAGTGGGCCAACAAGCTCGGCCGGAGCGACTGCGCCTCCGTGCTGGAAAAGACCCTCAAGGAAGAGATCGCCACCGACAAGAAGCTCACCAGCCTTGCGGAGCGCAAGATCAACTTGCTGGCGGCCGAATAGGCGCAGGCAAGACGCTTCGCGACCTTCAAGGGCCGGCCACAGCCGGCCCTTTTCTATGCGCTGCCGATGAGGACGCCGGCGGCGAAGACGAGGCCGCCGCCCAGCACCACCTGGAGAGCTGCGCGCAGGAAGGGCGTGTCCATATAGCGGTTCTGGATGAAGGCGATTGCCCAGAGCTCGACGAACACGACGGCGGCTGCGACTGTCGTGGCGGTCCAGAAGTCCGGAATGAGATAAGGAAGCGCGTGGCCGAGGCCACCGACAGCGGTCATGATACCGGAGGCCAGGCCGCGCTTGATAGGCGAGCCGCGGCCGGAGAGCTTGCCGTCGTCATGCGCAGCCTCGGTGAAGCCCATCGAGATACCGGCGCCGACGGAGGCCGACAGGCCGACGAGGAAGGTCTGCCAGGTGTCGCCGGTGGCAAACGCAGCGGCGAAGATCGGCGCGAGCGTGGAGACCGAGCCGTCCATAAGGCCGGCGAGACCGGGCTGCACATAGGTCAGGATGAACTGGCGCCGCTCGGCGAAGTCTTCCTCCTTGCGGGCGTCGCCGCTCAGATATTCCCGGCCGAGGCGCTGCGCGAGCGTCTCATGCGATTTCTCGGCCGCCGCCAGCGCGCCGAGCAGCTTGCGCGTCGAGGCGTCGGAGGTGCGTTTGGCCGCCTCGACGTAGAAGAGCTCAGCCTGCGCCTCCATCTCCTCGGCCATGGAGCGCACCTTCTCGAGGCCGAGCGGACGCACCAGCCAGTCGGGCTTGCGCTCATAGTAGCCGCGGACGTGCTCGCGGCGGATGAGCGGGATACGATCGCCGAAGCGCGCACGATGCAATTCGATGAGCGAGGCGCGATGGCTGTCCTCCTCGGCCGCCATCTCCTCGAACACCTTGGCCGAGTTCGGATAGGCATCCGCCAGACCGTCGGCATAGGCGCGGTAGATACGGGCATCGTCCTCTTCCGAGGAGATGGCGAGCGCGAGGATCTCCTGCTCGCTGAGGGAATCGAACGATCGGCGACCGAAGCCGAAGACACGGGAAAGCATGAGAAGAACCGTCTAGTTTAGAATTATTCTAATCTAATCAGATGCGGCGCGAGTTGCAATGCAGCAGGCTGCGGCGGAACGGCCGCTCAGTCGAGTGTGCGCCGGAAACGCAGAAGCGCAATGCCGGCATAGGCGACGATGAACACGCCCAATATGCCGATCTCGAAGGCCACCGCAGGAAGCTCCGCGCCCTTGAGCATGATCGCCCGGACGACGCGCAGGAAATGGGTGAGCGGGAAGAACTCGCCGAGGGTCTGCGCCCATTGCGGCATGCCTCGAAACGGGAACATGAAGCCGGACAGCATCAGAGACGGCAGGAAGAAAAAGAAGGTCAGCTGCAGCGCCTGCATCTGCGTGTTGGCCATGGTCGAGATCGTGTAGCCCAGCAGTACCAGCGCAAAGACGAAGGACAGCACCGCGAGCAGAAGGAGCCAGAGACTGCCGACAAAGGGGATGGCGAACAACAGCTTCGCCGCGACCAGCACGACCGCCACCTGCACGGCGCCGACGACGAGATAGGGCAGCACCTTGCCCAGCATCACCTCGGCCGGGCTGGTGGGCATGGCGAGCAGATTTTCCATCGTGCCGCGCTCGGTCTCGCGGGTCAGAGCGATCGAGGTCATCATCACCATGGTCATCTGCAGGATGACGCCGAGCAGACCCGGCACGATGTTGTATTGCGAGATGCTCTCGGGGTTGTAGCGGCGGTGGACGACGACATCGAGCTGGCCCTCCGCGGCTTCCGCCGCCGCCTGCTCCTGCCCCTGCTCGCGCAGCAGGGCCCGCGAGGCGACCGTCGAGACGGTGGAGATCGCTCCAGAGGCGACGGCAGGATCGGTCGCATCCGCTTCGATCAGGATCGACGGGTGGTCCTTGCGGTCGACCCGGCGCGCGAGGTCCGAAGGGATCGTCACCACGAAGGCGACCTCGCCGGAGGCCATCAGTTCTTCCGCCTCGGCGGCCGAGCCGACGACGTAGTCGAAACGATAGTAGCCGGTCATCTCCAGCGAGGACACGATCGCGCGGGTGTAGCGGTCGCTGCCGAGCGCGACCAGCGCGGCCGGAAGCTGCTTCGGGTCGGTGTTGATCGCGTAGCCGAACAGGACGAGCTGGACCAGCGGCACGCCGAGCATCATGCCGAAGGTGATGCGGTCGCGCCGCATCTGGATGAACTCCTTGATGAGCATCGCACCCAGCCGGCCGAGGGAGAAGAAGCCCATCATTGCGCCATATTGTCCTTCGACCGCGCCATGAACTGGATGAACACGTCCTCCAGGCTGGTCTCTCCCGCCTCGACCGTGACGCCGTCGCCCTTGACCGTATCGAGCGCGGCTTCGAGCTTGTCCCGGTCGAGGCCCACCACGTGCAGCGTCGTGCCGAACGCCGCGACCTGCTCCACGCCCGGCGCGCCGCGCAGCTTCGCCGCGATCTCATCGAGACCGGGGCCGCGCACGACATAGGTGAGAAGACCCGCCTTGCGCACCACCTCTTCCACCGTGCCGGTGGCGAGCAGCTTGCCGTAGGAGATATAGCTGATGCGGTGGCAGCGCTCCGCCTCGTCCATGTAGTGGGTCGAGACCAGGACGGTGAGGCCACGCGCGGCTAGCCGATGGATCTCGTCCCAGAATTCGCGCCGCGCCTTCGGATCGACGCCGGCGGTCGGCTCGTCCAGCAGCAGCAGCTTCGGCCGGTGCATGATGCAGGCGGCGAGCGCCAGCCGCTGCTTCCAGCCGCCGGACAGGGTGCCCGCGAGCTGGCCGCGTCGCGTGGCGAGGCCGAGGTCCTCCAGCGTCTCGCCGACAAATTTCGCGACCGGCTTCAGCCGGTAGAGCCGCGCCACGAATTCGAGGTTCTCGGCGATCGTCAGGTCCTCGTAGAACGAGAACTTCTGCGTCATGTAGCCGACCTCGCGCTTGATCAGCAGGCTCTGGCGGCGGATGTCGTAGCCGAGCACCTGACCCTCGCCTTCATCGGGCGTCAGCAGGCCGCACATCATGCGGATGGTCGTGGTCTTGCCCGAGCCGTTGGGGCCGAGGAAGCCGACGATCTCGCCCTGCGCCACGCTCATCGACACGTGGTCGACCACCGTCCGGTCGCCGAAGCGTTTGACGAGCCCGCTGACCTCGATCGCGTTCATGGCGCTTGCAGCACGACGTCGACCAGCTGCCCGGGCTGGAGCGCGTCGGCACCCGCGTCCGGCCGCGCCTCGATGAGGTAGGCGAGCTTCTGGCGGCGCTCGAGCGAGTAGATCACCGGCGGCGTGAACTCCGGCTCCGGCGAGATGTAGCTGACGGTCGCGGTCAGGTCGTCGGGGCATCCGTCGCAGCGCACGGCAAGCTTGCGCCCGACCGAGAGCGCGGAGAACTGACCCTCGCCGACATAGAGCTTGAGCTTGACCGCACCGTCGGGCAGCAGGGACAGCACCGGTGCGGACGGACCGGCCACGTCGCCCGGATTGCGGATCACGTCGCCGATGCGGCCGGGTGCCTGCGCAACGATGCGCCGCTTCGAGAGCCGCCATTTCGCGGTTTCCAGTGCGGCTTCCGCCTGCCGCACCTGATTTTCGGCGGCGCGGATGGTCTCCTCGCGGGCCGGCAGGTGGGCGACGGCGACATTGGCCCTGGCTTGCTCGACGGAGGCATCGGCGAGTTCGAGCGCGGTCTGGGCGGTGTCGAGGGCCGCAGGCGTGGCAGCACCCCGCTTGACCAGATCGGCAGTGCGGGCGAGATCGCGCGACGCCGCGCGCGCCTGGGCCTCGGCCGAGGCCAGCGTCGCCTCTATGACGGCGATCTCCTCGGGCCGCTTGCCGAGCTTCAGGTCCGCAAGCTGGGCCCGCGCTTGATCGAGTGCTGCCGTCGCCTGGTCGACCGCGATGCGGGCGTCATCGCTCTCCAGCTCGGCCACCACCTGCCCCGAGGCGACGCGCTCGCCCCGCCGCACGGCCACCGTGAGCACGTCCGCCACATCGTTGGGCGCCAGGAGCACGTATTCGCCTTCGACATAGCCGACGGCCAATGGCGCCTCCGCGGCGCAGCCGGGCAGGAGCGAGGCGAGAATGGGGACTGTAGAGGAAGCTCATGCCTGTTCGGCCCTCCGAGCCGCAAGGATCGCGCGCAGGTTGGCGCGAGCGACATCCATGATCGCGTCCGCCTCCGTTGGGCCGATCACCTTCCAACCCATGCGCCGGGAGACGGCTTCCCGTCCGATACGGAAATAGACGACCTGTCCAAGGAGCGTAAAAACGGTGAGCATCGTGCGCTCGCTGTTGGGCTCTTCGCCCGTCGCGGCCGACCAGATGGCGCACAGGCGCTTGTGCACGGGTTCGAAGACGCCGAAGTAGATCGTGTTGAGCGCCGATGTCGGGCGATTGAGTTCGCGCAGGATGAACTGGACGATCTCGCCACCTTCCGGGCGCGCTACGATGAAGGCCACCATGCGCGAAAGGGCGCCTTCGAGGATCATGCCGGCCTGTTCGGGAGAAATGTCGGGCGCCACCTCGGGGACCTCCAGCGCGTCGCCGGCGATGCCGCGGATCGTCTCGACAATGTGCTGCGCGCATGCGGCGTGCAGACCGTCCTTGCCGCCGAAGTGATAGGCGATCGAGCCGATGTTCGCGCGCGCCGCGGCGGCGATCTCGCGCGTCGTCGTCGCATCGTAGCCATGTCGCCCGAACAGAGTGAGCGCAGCCCGGATCAGCGCAAGGCGCGTCTGCTCCGCGCTCGACAGCTGGGTGGGTTCCGGCTTTTCATGATGCTGCTTCATGGCAGGATTTAATCAAACGATTGATTAAATGTCAAGCGATGCCAGAAAGGGAGTTCCGTTCAGGCGGAGGCGGGCACGTCAAGCGGCGGCAGGCCCCAGGCGCGCCGCGCAAAGAGACATTCGGGATCGCCCGGCATGCAGGCGTGGCAGACATCCGGCCGCACCGCGTAGATGGTGCAGGCAGTCGTCTTGCCTATTTCTCCGGAAAGGGCGTTGCAGCGCGCGCCCGTGCAACGCATGCCGCCCTCGTCCGCCGAGATCAGCTCCGGCGGGATCAGCGCGATCTGCGCGTCGTCCTCCAGCGTGAAGCGCGGCCATTCCGAAGAGGTCGCGCAGCATGCGCCGCAGGAGGTGCAGTCGAAGTCGGCGGCGTCCATGACGCTCCTGTCTGGCTACCGCGCCAGAAACAAACAGCGTCCGCGCGGGCTGCCACCGATGTCGCACGAGTGGGCGATCGCATTCAAGCGGCGTGCAGGGAAACGAGGCGACAGCTCAGGCGGCCTCGGCGTTCCGCGCGGCGACCTCGCGATGAACCTGCTCGACCGCCTTCTCCACACTGGAGCGGAAACGGACATGCGGCGGACGGACGTGGTGCGCGTAGAGCATGCGGCGCACCTGCGGGCTCGCGCCCGCGATCACGAAGCGCACGCCCGCCCGCGCCGACTTCGCCGCAGCCATTTCGAGCGCGTTGGCCGCGGTCGAATCGATGAAGGGCACCGCCGAGCAGTCGAGGATGAAGGCCTTGCGCTGGTCGGCAATACGGTCGAGCACCGCGCCCACCGTCGAGGCGGCGCCGAAGAAGAAGGCACCGGAGATGCGGTAGATCACGACGTCCGGATCGGCCGCATCGGACGGTTGGGTACAGCTCGCGGTCCGTGCTGTCGGCGACGTCCTCGGCCACTGCGGGCACCTGGGCCTCGATCGCGACCGCCTTGGCCATGCGGTCGATGAACAGGACCGATCCGAGCAGGAAGCCGACGACGATGCCTTCGGTGAGGTCGCGGAAGACGACCAGGGCGAAGGTCACCAGAAGCACGAGCGCGTCGCCGCCCGAGGAGCGCAGCAGCGCGCGGAACGCATCCTTCTCCACCATGTTCCAGGCGACGACAGCGAGCAGGCCCGCGAGCGCGGCGAGCGGGATGTAACCGGCGAGCGGTGCAGCCACGAGCATGAAGAGCAGCAGGAACAGCGCATGCAGGATGCCGGAGACGGGACCGTGCGCGCCGGCGCGGACGTTCGTCGCGGTGCGGGCGATCGTGCCGGTGGCGGTCATGCCGCCGAAGATCGCGCTGCCGATATTGGCGAAGCCCTGGGCCACCAATTCGCAGTTGGAGCGGTGCCGGCGTCCCGTCATGCCGTCGGCGACGACGGCGGACAGCAGCGATTCGATCGCCCCGAGAAGGGCGAAGGAGACGGCGTCGGGCAGCACCGCCAGCGCGAGATCAGTGCTGAAGGCCGGAAGCTGCGGGAAAGGCAGCGTGCGCGGAATGCCGCCGTAGCGCGTCGCGATGATCTCGACCGGCAGGGCGAAGAAGGCGGTCACAACGGAGGCGGCCGCGATCGCGATCAGCATTCCGGGCCAGGATGGGCGGAACCTCTTGAGGCCGAGGATCACGACGACAGTGAGCAGGGCGACGCCGATCGCGGCCGGGGTGACCGACGCCCTGGCGCCCCAGAGTGCTACGACCTTGGGAATGATCTCGCCCGGTTCGCCGCCGGAAAGGCTGATGCCGAACATGTCGCGCAGCTGGCTGGCGAAGATGATCACCGCGATGCCCGCGGTGAACCCGACGGTCACCGGGTAGGGAATGTATTTGATGTAGGCACCGATGCGCAGGTAGCCGATCGCGAGCAGCATGATTCCTGCCATGAAGGTGGCGAGCAGCAGGCCGTCGACGCCATGTTCATGAACGGTCGCAGCCACGAGCACGATGAAGGCGCCTGCGGGCCCGCCGATCTGGAAACGGCTGCCGCCGAACGCCGAGATCAGGAAGCCGCCCACGATCGCGGTGAATAAGCCTTGGGCCGGGGTGACGCCGGAGGCGATCGCAATCGCCATCGACAGAGGCAAGGCAACGATCGCCACGGTGAGGCCGGCGATCGCGTCGGCGCGCAGCTGCGACAGGCCGTAGCCCTCGCGCAGCACCGTCACCAGCTTCGGCGTGAACAGTTCGGCGAAGGTCGCCTTCGGCCGCTGATCCTCGCGGCTCGCCCGCTGACCGCTCAGAAATGCCATGCTTCGTCCCGCCCGCCGTTCGCTCCAGGCAACGGGATCGTCGGCGGCGGCGCGGTCAAAGCCGTGCCGGAGGTCGGCGGTCGCCGTCGCGACGCTTCGTTCCGGAGGCGACACCGCCGCCGGGAGGAACCTAGCCTTCCGAGCCAGACACCTTGAGCCGCACGCCGCGGCCGCCGCCTGCACTCGCCTGGCCTTCGCCGATGATTTCGACACCGAGCTCGGCGAAAGCCTGGATGACCTTGGTCAGGCTGTCCACGACGCCGCGCACCGTGCCTTCGCTGGCCTCCATCCGTTGGATGGTCGGCACCGAGAGACCCGCCTTCTCGGCAAGAGCCTTCTGGTCGATGCCGGCGAGCGCACGCGCGGCGCGCATCTGCGCTGACGTGATCATGGTCGATCAGGTTCCATCGTGATGATATCTAGCGCATACCAAGTGATGTTTCAAGCATCACCTATGATATGTGGAACTAGCCTATCGATTGGTGAGCTGTGGGCCGAGCGTGATCAGCGCGACGGCAACGATCGCAAGCACGACGCCGATGCTCTGGATGGGCGCCAGCTTCTCGCCGAAATAGACCAGCGCGATCAGGTTCACCGCGACGAGCTGGATCACCGCCGACAGGCTGAAGGATGATGCCATGCCGAATTCGCGCACCAGCCTCAGCATGATCAGATTGCCGAGCGAATAGAGCACCAGGGTGATTGCGAGCTTGCCCAGGCCGGGCGCAAGCGCCCACTGCTTGGCCATCGTGGCGGCGGCAAGGAAGACGAGGGTGGAGAGCCCGAGCTGAAGCAGGCCGGAAATGCTCATGCGGATGCCTTTTGGTCTTTGCGGTTCAGGCCGGCGACGGCGCAGCTGGCTGCGGCGCGCGCGACTTGCCGTATCGCACCAGCAGCCATGAGATCAACGCGCCGATGACGATGATGCCCAGCGAGAGCAGCGGGCGATACCAGAACCAGGCGATTGCGATCACCACGGTGCCGACCGCGATCGCCAGCACGAAGGCGACGAGCCCGGTGCCGAGCCGCGCCAGCGAACCGAGGAAGGGGATGACGTCGAAGATGACGCCAATAGGACCCATGACCAGGGCGAAGCCGACGGCGAGCAGCAGGAGCCCGATCGCGCGCAGCAGCCAGGTGATGAACGTATTCTCGGCCACCGCCTCGTCGAACATCTGTCGGGCGGCCACGACGCCGCGGTCGACCATGAAGAGCGCATCGCCCGCCTCGGTCTGATAGTGCGCGAAGCCGTTGCCCTGCTGTTTGGCGACCACGCTGATCGGTCCGAGCGGAACGAGTTCATAGGAGATGCGCTGGTCGCCGACCTGCGGCGAGTTCGGATCCTCGCCGAGATAGATGCGCGACTGGACGATCCTGGCGTCGCCCCAGCCGAAGGTCTCCTTCACCTTCTGCGCGTCCGCGGCGGTGACAGGAAGGTCCTTCTCCCCGCCCATGCGGCTGAGCGTCTGGACGTCGAGCCGCCAGGCGCCCATCTGCGCTTCCGAGAGGGAGAACGTCTTGTCCAGCCAGCGCATTTCCGGATTGCGATGACCGTCAGGCTGCTTGAAGTTTGAAGAATCCTGCGGGCTGTCGACCCAGTCCTTCGTGTAGCTGTAGGTGGTGACGGTTTCCTCGCCGCCGCCGAGAGTCTTCTTCGTCTCGGAGCGGCTCTCCTCCTTCCACTGGAACATTTCGGCGCGGCGGATGAGGCTGACGCCGGTCGCCGTGATGCCGAAATCGGGATCGGTGAGCGTTTCGCCGGTCGCGACCGTGCCGGAGGCATGGACGAGGCGGCCCTCATTGGCGGGATCGATCGTGTCCGCCGAGACGTCGATGACGGCCCCCGCGCCCTCCGCGAGAGAGCGCGCCGTCTGGACCGCGCGGCCCTCGTTCCAAAACAGAAGGACGATCATGGCCAGCACCAGCAGGAAGCCGATGAGGACACCCACGAAGGAACTCGCGATGCGGCTGAACCAGCCCCGTCGCGTCGTCACGGTGAACGTGTCGCTCATGTCTCCCCCCGATACGCCCCGCGCAATCTATCGATCAATTCGCCGACTTGCGCAATTCGCTGCCCCGAGTCCGACGCTACGAAATGGGCGCTACTTGACCGAGCCGACCAGCGGAGCGGATTCGCCGCGGATGGTCACCCAGCGGCCGGTATGCTCGCTGGCCTGGCGCTTGAGGAAGCGATAGGGCGTCTCGGTCCACAGCTTCACGCTCTCGGAGAGATTGTCGAGGATGTAGTCGCCCTGGCTGGTGCGGACGGAAAGCACCGCATGGCCTTCGCCGTCGGGCTTGCGGACCACGGTGATCAGCAGGTTCGACAGGGAGATGCCCTTGGCCGCCAGCATCCGGCGCTTTTCGAGAACGTAGTCCTCGCAATCGCCGGCGCCGATCTGGTCCGGATAGGCCCAGACCTCGTCCTTGCCGTAGATGTCGAAGTCGTTCATCGGCTTGATCGAATGGTTGACGAAGGCGTTGACCGACTTGAGCTGGCGCATCAGGGCCGGCGTCAGCGCCAGCGGACCCTCGTCCCGCGGCCGGATGGAGCACTCCGCCGGGTTGGCCTTGCAGAACTCGTAATGGCCGATCGGCTGCGAGGTGAGACCACCGGTCGCCATCGGCGCTGCGGCCGACGCGAGCGCAGGCGCCGCGAGCAGGCACAGGGCGGCCGTTGCGAGGCGCAGGCGCGTCGTCGCGGCAGCCCGGAAGGCAGTCATGGAAAACCCCGTACGCCCGTTAGTTTACTAACGAAACGTTAAAGGCGTTAATTTGGCAAAGTCAATCGACCGATCCGCCGACTTCCGGCGATGGTTAGCGGGCTGACGCTTTCAGATGTTATTTTAGCGTGAGCCTGTGAGCAGGTTGCAACACCTGTCAGACGGTATCGGGCCGCCGAAGGCGCTTCCTGACGGCCTCGCGCGCCGATTGGCCGAAGCTTGCCTGGAAATCGACGATTCGCGGCAGGATCTCCGAACGGTAGCGCGACCCGTTGAACACGCCGTAGTGCCCGACGGCCGGCTGGACATAGTGCACCCGCATGTCGTCGGGAATGTTGCGGCAGAGCGTGTGCGCGGCCTGGGTCTGGCCGACGCCTGAAATGTCGTCATTCTCGCCCTCGACCGTCATCAGCGCGACGTTGCGGATCTTCGAACAGTCGATCAGCTCGCCGCGATGCTTCATCTCGCCCTTCGGAAGCAGGTGTTTCACGAAGACGCTGTCGACGGTCTGGAGGTAGAATTCCGCGGTCAGGTCCATCACGGCGAGATATTCGTCGTAGAACTCGCGATGCTTCTCGGCGCTGTCGCCGTCGTTCTTCACAAGGTGGAAGAAGAAATCCTTGTGCGCGCTGATGTGGCGGTCGAGGTTCATGCCCATGAAGCCGCCGAGTTGCAGGAAGCCCGGATAGACCTGGCGCATGAAGCCATTGTTCGGCCAAGGCACGGTCATCACGACATTCTCGCGGAACCAGTCTATGCCGCGCTCTTCCGCAAGCCGGTTCACTGCCGTCGGATTGATCCGGGTGTCGATCGGGCCGCCCATCAGCACCATGGTGGACGGCGCCATCGGATCGCCGCGCTTTTCCATCACGGCGGCGGCCATGAGCACCGGAACCGAGGGCTGGCACACCGCCATCACATGCGTGTCTGGCCCGAGTTCGTGCAACATGTCGATGATATGGTCGACATAGTCGTCGAGGTCGAACCGCCCCGCCGAGAGCGGAATGGTGCGCGCATCCACCCAGTCAGTGATGTAAACCTCGGCATAGGGCAGCATGGATTCGACGGTGCCGCGCAGCAGCGTGGCATAGTGGCCCGACATCGGCGCAACCATGAGAAGCTTGCGGTCGGGCTTGCGGCCCTTCGGCAGGTCACGCTTGAAATGCAGAAGGCGGCAGAACGGGCTCGACCAGACGACCTCCTCGCTCACCGCAACCGGCTTCCAGTCCACGATGGTCGAGGTCAGCCCGAACTCCGGCTTGCCGTAGCGGCGGGTCGTGCGCTCGAACAGCTCCGCCAGGCCGGCGATCGATCGCCCCCAGGGCGTCTGGGCAAACGGGTTGAGCGGATGGGAATAGAGGATCCGGGTCGCATCGGCCATGGCTCGCATCGGCTGGACCGCGGCATGGTTCATTTCGTACAGCTGATAAAACATGGAACCCCTTGCTGCGCCGCGATCGGCCCGGGAGCGGCTATGCTGCCTTGCAACAAAGCTAGCAGCAAAACGTTCCAAGGCAACTGGTGGAAGTACGACCTTTGGTCAGTTTGCGCGCGATTTATGCGGTATTTTGCCGTTAACTGCCTAACGAATAGTCACGCGTTCCAGACCATCAGGGTTCGCGTGGCCGGATCGACGCCTGGCGGCACCTCGCGCAGGAACTGCTCGCGCAGCCTAGGAGCCGCCGACTCGGGCTCGATCACCGCGAAGCCGCGGCGCTCGTAGAAAGGCCGGTTGAAAGGCACGTCGCGGAAGGTGGAGAGGAAGACCCGGCTGCGGCCTTCGGCTCGCGCATGGTCGAGCACTGTCGATAGCAGGGAGCCGCCGATGCCGCGCCGTGCACGCGCCGGATCCACGGCGATTTCCTTGAGCCAGTATTCGCCTGCGGCCTGACCGGCCACGGCGAAACCCGCCGGAATGGCGTCCCAGCTCGCAAGCCATGCGTCATTGTCCGCGACGAAGCGCTGGAAGTCGCCGCGCGGCGTGGGCGGAAGCGCGGCGATCTGCGGAACACCATGATCGACAAAGAGCCGGTCGGCCCGGCTGCTGATCACGAGCATCGCGTCGACGTCGCCCGCGACAGCGCGCCGTATCGCGAGAACGCCCGGGATGTTCAAACGCCCTCGACGATGACCATTTCGGCGGTGGCGTATTTCTGCCGGATCGCTGCTGCCGCCTGGTATTCGGGCGAGTCGTAACAGGCCTTTGCGACATCAACCGATTCGAACTCGATGACGACGTTGCGCCCGCGCGCCTGGCCTTCCAGCGCCGTATAGGCGCCGCCGCGGGCCAGGAACCTGGCGCCGAAGCGTTCGAAGGCGGGCTTGGCGGTCGTGACGTAGTCCTTGTAACCCTCGGGATCGTGCACATCGACGCGCGCGATCCAGTATCCCTTGGCCATGATCAGATCCCTCCCTGGTTTTCCATCTCCCGCAAGATGGCCTCCGCCGCCGAGCGCCGGTCCGGCGCGCCGACGATCGGCCGGGCCACCACGAGATGGCTCGCGCCGGCCTTGAGCGCATCGGCCGGCGTCATCACACGCTTCTGGTCGCCCCGATCCGCGCCGGCGGGGCGTATGCCGGGGGTCACGACCGCGAGCTTCGGGCCAACGATGCGGCGCACGGCGGCTGCCTCCTCGGCCGAGCAGACGATGCCGCCCATGCCGGCCGCCAATGCCTGTTCGGCGCGCCGCAGCACGAGGGTGTGCGGGTCATATTCGTAGCCGGCCTCGATCATGTCCTGCTCGTCCATCGAGGTGAGCACAGTCACGCCCAAAAGGCAGAGCCCCGATCCCTTGGCCGCCTCCACCGCCGCACGCATCGCCTTGGGATAGGCATGCAGGGTGAGCATCGACATGCCCATTCGCGCAATATTCTCCACGCCCTTCGCCACCGTGTTGTCGATGTCGAGCAGCTTCATGTCGAGGAAGACCTTCTTGCCTTCGGCGGCAAGATCGCGGGCGAATTCGAGCCCGCCGGCGAAGGCGAGCTGGTAGCCGATCTTGTAGAAGGATACGGCGTCGCCGAGTTCGGCGACGACCTTCTCCGCATCGGACACGGTCGGGACGTCCAGTCCGACGATCAGCCGGTCGCGAACCGAGGTGCGAACGATCGCGTTCATGGCTCCATCCTCGACGAGTGCAGGCGGGCATGGGTGATCAGCGCCGCGCAGAGCCGCGTCATGCCCTTGCGCAAACGCTCTTCCTTGAAATTGCCGTCCGCATCGAAAGCCTCGCCTGCATTGGGCACCGAGACCTGCGCGGCGATGACGTCCATCTGGATATGCGACAGGACCGCGCGCAGGTGGTTGGCGCTGCGGATGCCGGCGAAATGCCCATCCGAGGACGAGCAGATGGCGACGACCTTGCCTGGATAGATCGAGATCGGCTTGCCGTTGTCGCGGCGTATCCGGCTGACCCAGTCGATCGTATTCTTAAGCAGAGGCGGCATCGAGCCGTTGTATTCCGGCGTGCAGATCAGCACCGCGTCATGCGCCGCGATCAGGCGGCCGAGCTTGTAGGCATTTTCGGGGATGCCTTTCTCCACTTCGAGGTCCTGATCCATGATTGGCAGCGGATAGTCGGCGAGCGAGATGCGCGTGACCTCGGCGCCCTGGCGGGCAAGCTCCGTCTGCGCCACGTCGGCCGTCTTGCCGCTGTAGGCCCCCGTGCGGATCGATCCGGCGAAGACAAGGATTTTCGGCGTCATGACATGCTCCCGGCTCGCCCTCCGCTAAACGGCAAGGCAACCGGAATCAAGTCTCTACGCCCGCGCGCCGCGCCGGTAGATCCAGAGCTGCGTCGGCGGGATGTTGCGGACGACGAAGTCGAAATGCTCGACGGTGTAGTTGCCGCGCCTCGGCGGCACCGGGGAGAGCGGGCCGTAGGTGAGCTGCACGATCGGGCGCCCCGGGGGAAGCCGGTCGAGAAGGTCTTCGATGTAGCGCACGCGCTGCTCGACGGGAAAGTTGAGCAGCGGCACGCCGGAGATGACCGAATCGAACACCATTCCCTTTTGCGGCAAGGTGTCGTCGAGGTTGAAGGCGTCGCCCTGGATCACGTTCACGCCGGGCAGCTTCTCCTTCAGATGCTCGACGAAATCGGCGGAATACTCGACCGACCAGAGATTCTCGGGCTTGACGCCGCGGGCAAGGATGGCGCGGGTAATCACTCCGGTGCCCGGCCCGAGTTCGAGAACCGGAAGGCCGGAGTCGGGATTGACGACGGACGCCATACGGCGCGCGGTGACCGAGCTGGTGGGAACGATGGACCCGACCGCCCGGGGCTTGTCGATCCATCCGCGGAAGAACTTCAGCTCCTCATCGAATTTCCGCCCGATGCTCTTCTTCAGGCTACCCGATCGCATCAGCATCCGCTCCGTGGTCTCGTAACGCAGGGTTATGCGACCATAACGTGCCAAAAGAAAGACCGCAGTTCCTGCAATGCACAATTTGTCAGGCAGGCCCTGACGGTCCAATATCTCACTGGCCGAAGGACTCGAAGAAGTCCTTCATGCGCGAGAAGAAGCCGTTCGACTGGGGCGAATTTTCGGTGGAGGAGATCTGCTCGAACTCCTCCAGGAGCTCGCGCTGGCGCTTGGTCAGGCTCTGGGGCGTCTCGACCGCCACTTGAATGTAGAGGTCGCCGACCGCGGGCTGGCGCAGCACCGGCATGCCCTTGCCCTTGAGGCGGAACTGCTTGCCGTTCTGGGTGCCCTCGGTGACTTTGACGCGAGTCTGCGTGCCGTCGAGCGTCGCCACCTCGAAGGTTCCGCCGAGCGCTGCGGTCGTCATGGAGATCGGCACCTTGCAGTAGAGATCGGCGCCGTCGCGCTGGAAGAACTCATGCGGCTTGACCGACAGGAAGATGTAGAGATCACCCGCCGGCCCGCCGCGTGCACCAGCCTCGCCTTCATTGGCGAGACGGATGCGGGTGCCGTCCTCGATGCCCGCCGGGATGTTGACGGAAAGCGAGCGCTCCTCGGTGACGCGGCCCTGGCCGCCGCATTTGCCGCACGGATCCTTGATCGTCTGGCCCCGGCCCTGGCAGGTGGGGCAGGTGCGCTCGATCGAAAAGAAACCCTGGCTGGCGCGGACGCGGCCCGAGCCTCCGCACATCGCGCAGGTGACCGGCTGGGTGCCCGGCTTGGCGCCGGAGCCCGAACATTCGGAGCACTGGATCGACGTCGGCACGCGGATCTGCGCGGTCTTGCCGGCAAAGGCCTCCTCGAGGCTGATCTCCATGTTGTAGCGCAGGTCCGCCCCGCGCTCGCGCCCGCCGGAGGAGCGGCGGCGGCCGCCCATCATGTCGCCGAAGATGTCCTCGAAGATGTCGGCGAAGCCGCCGGCACCGGAGAAGCCGCCGTTCATTCCGCCGGCGCCGTTCTCGAACGCGGCATGGCCGAAACGGTCATAGGCCGCGCGCTTCTGCGGATCCTTCAGCGTCTCGTAGGCCTCGTTGATTTCCTTGAACTTCGCCTCGCAGGCATCATCCCCCGGATTGCGGTCGGGATGGAACTGCATCGCAAGCTTGCGAAAGGCAGCCTTCAGCTCTTTCTCGTCGGCTCCTTTGGCAACGCCGAGAGTCTCGTAGAAGTCCGCTTTCATGGTGTCCCGCGTTCGAATGTCATTCGACCAGAAGAATCGAGGTGTTGGCCCCGCATTTAGTAAGCCATGCGCGCGGATGCCATAGGCCCGATGCACGGCCGCGGCGTTTTCTCACGTTTTCTGCGGGAGAATCAGCCCGCGCCGGGCTGCGCCGCGACCTTTTCGGAGCCGATCTGCCCGGCTGGCGGGTATCGGCGCCAAGGCCAGGCGGCGGACATAGGCGCCGACCGGTCGATCGACCCTGCGGCAATACCAACATCACATGACCCGTCGCAAACGAAAGCGGCCGGCATCGCTGCCGGCCGCTCGATTCGTCCTGTCCAGACAGATCAGGCGGACTTCTTCTTGTCGTCGTCGAGGTCCTCGAAGTCGGCGTCGACAACGTCGTCGCCGGCCTTTTCGGCATCTGCCCGGGCGTCGGCCTCGGCGGCCTCCGCCTGCGAGGCCTCGTACATCGCCTGGCCGAGCTTCATCGCGGCCTCGGCCAGCGCATTGGTCTTGGCCTTGATGTCCTCGACGTCGTCGCCTTCCGACGCGGTCTTCAGCGCCGAGATGGCATCGGAGATCGCGGTGCGGTCAGCCTCCGAGACCTTGTCGCCATATTCCTTCAGCGACTTCTCGGACGAGTGGACCAGGGCCTCGGCCTGATTGCGGGCCTCGACCAGCGCACGGCGCTTCTTGTCGGCCTCGGCGTTCGCCTCGGCGTCCTTGACCATCTTTTCGATGTCGGCGTCCGACAGGCCGCCCGACGCCTGGATGCGGATCTGGTGCTCCTTGCCGGTGCCCTTGTCCTTGGCCGAGACGTTGACGATGCCGTTGGCGTCGATGTCGAACGTGACCTCGATCTGCGGCACGCCGCGCGGTGCCGGCGGGATGCCGACCAGATCGAACTGGCCAAGCAGCTTGTTGTCCGCCGCCATCTCGCGCTCGCCCTGGAAGACGCGGATCGTCACCGCCGACTGCGAATCCTCGGCCGTGGAGAACACCTGGCTCTTCTTGGTCGGGATCGTCGTGTTGCGGTCGATCAGGCGGGTGAACACGCCACCCAGCGTCTCGATGCCCAGCGACAGCGGGGTCACGTCGAGCAGCAGCACGTCCTTGACGTCGCCCTGCAGCACGCCCGCCTGAATGGCCGCGCCGAGTGCCACCACCTCATCAGGGTTGACGCCCTTGTGCGGGTCCTTGCCGAAGAACTGCTTCACGATCTCCTGGATCTTGGGCATGCGGGTCATGCCGCCGACCAGGACGACCTCGTCGACCTCCCCTGCACGGATGCCGGCATCCTTGAGCGCCGCCTTGCAAGGCTCGATCGTGCGCTGAACGAGATCGTCGACGAGCTGCTCGAACTTGGCGCGGGTCAGCTTCATCGTCAGGTGCTTGGGACCGGAGGCGTCCGCCGTGATGAACGGCAGGTTGATCTCGGTCTGGGCCGATGAGGAGAGCTCGATCTTCGCCTTCTCCGCGGCCTCCTTGAGGCGCTGCAGAGCGAGCTTGTCGTTCTTCAGGTCGATGCCCTGCTCCTTCTTGAACTCCGCCGCCAGGTATTCGACCAGGCGCATGTCGAAGTCCTCGCCGCCGAGGAAGGTGTCGCCATTGGTCGACTTCACCTCGAAGACGCCGTCGCCGATCTCGAGGATCGAGATGTCGAAGGTGCCGCCGCCGAGGTCGTAGACCGCGATCGTGCCGGACTTCTTCTTGTCGAGGCCATAGGCAAGTGCAGCCGCCGTCGGCTCGTTGATGATGCGCAGGACTTCGAGACCGGCGATCCGGCCGGCGTCCTTGGTGGCCTGGCGCTGGGCGTCGTTGAAGTAGGCCGGAACGGTGATGACCGCCTTCTCGACCTTCTCGCCGAGATAGGCTTCCGCCGTCTCCTTCATCTTCTGCAGCGTCATGGCGGAAATCTGCGAGGGCGACTGCTTCTTGCCGTCTGCCTCCACCCAGGCGTCGCCATTGTCGCCCTTGACGATCTTGTAGGGGACGAGGCCCTTGTCCTTCTCGGTGACCGGGTCGTCGAAGCGACGGCCGATCAGGCGCTTGACCGCAAAGATGGTGTTTTCGGGGTTCGTGACCGCCTGGCGCTTGGCCGGCTGGCCGACGAGACGTTCGCCGTCGCCAGTGAAGGCGACGATCGAAGGCGTGGTGCGCGCGCCTTCCGCGTTTTCAATGACCTTCGGCTCCTTGCCGTCCATGACGGCCACACAGGAATTGGTGGTGCCGAGGTCGATACCGATGACTTTAGCCATTGTGTCTTCTCCGCTTAGCAGGCTGCCAGGACCCATTGAGGCGTTCCAGGAGGCAACCCCTTCTCAGTTCTGGATTTCCCTCGATCCGCCGCATCGCTGCGCCGGCTTCTCGGGTTGGGGTGTATATAAGAACGGTGTTTCGAGTCGCAAGCGCGCAGATGCAGCGTTTTTCACGCGACCGTGATCAATTCCGTCACATGCGGCGACATCCAGGGGTGACAGCCGGCGTGCTGCCGATCTCCGGCGCCGATCAAGCCAAATTCGTCTTGGTACTGGCCTGCCACGCGGTAGCGCCAGAGGTAGGAAGGCAGGATCGCATCGACCGATTCCGGGGTCACGCCGAGACCGGAGAGCGTGCGGCCCTCGGCATTGGCAGCATCGGAGACAACATTGTCGTTGCGGAGCAGCCTCACCTGATCCGACGTCAGCAGCGGATTGGGCAGCATGCCGAGGATAGCGCCCTGAAGCCTCGCGACCGGCCACGGCACGGACACCAGCATGCGCTTGCGTTCGACCACCTTGAGCATGTGCTCCATGCACTCGCGGAAGGTAAGGACTTCCGGACCGCCGAGCTCATAGGTCGCGCCCGGCCTGGCCTTCCCGTCGACCGTCAGCGCCAACGCCTCGGCGACGTCGACCACATAGACCGGCTGGTAGCGGGTCGTGCCGCCGCCGATCAGCGGCAGGACGGGCGAAAAGCGGGCCATGGCGGCGAAGCGGTTGAAGAACGCGTCTTCCGGCCCGAAGACGATGGAGGAGCGGATGACGTTGGCATCGGGCAGCGTCGACAGGACCGCTTCCTCGCCGAGCGCCTTGGTCCGCGCATAGTCCGATTCGGACGCGCCGTCGGCACCGATCGCCGACATCTGCGTCATCTTGGCGCCGACCGCGCGGGCGGCCTCCGCCACGGCGCGGGCGCCGAACGCCTGAACCGCGTTGAACGACTGGCGGCCGGACTCATGCAGGATGCCGACGAGGTTGATGACGTGATCGGCGCCCTCGACCGCCCGGTCGACCGACCAGCGCACGCGCAGATTGGCCTGGACGGCCTGGATCTGGCCGACATTGCCGAGCGGCTGGAGATGACCTGCGAGATCGGGCCGCCGCACGGCCACGCGGACGCGATAGCCGCGGCGGGCAAGCGCGCGGACCGTATGCCGGCCGATGAAGCCAGAACCGCCGAAAACGGTGACGAGTTTCGACGTTTCCGTGATCAGGGTCATGTCAGGCTCCGGGCAGCGGCGAGCGGATCGAATTCGCTGCCGTCTTAGTCCGTTTTGCCGGCCTCGCCAAGACAAGGAAGGCGCGGCGGAATGCCGTGGTGCCTGCGGCGCATCAATGCCAACCGGCCGGCCGATCCCGGCCTTATTCCACCACGATCTCCACCAGTCTCGGCCCGCCGGCCTCCCGCGCCCGGCGCAGCGCGGGCCCAAGCTCATCGACGGACACGATCCGTTCGGCCGGAATGCCGTAGGCGGCGGCGAGCCTGAGGAAATCGGGCGGGGCAGGCGAAACGCCGATGGGCTCGACACCGGCGTCCCGCATCGAGGTCTCGATCTCGCGGTAGCCGCGATTGTTCCAGACGACGAAGACGACCGCCGCCGCCGTTTCCGCGGCGACCGCGATTTCCGGCAGGGTGAACTGGAAGCCGCCGTCGCCTGTGAGACAGACGACCGGGAGATCGGGCCGTGCAATCGCCGCGCCGATCGCGGCGGCGGGACCGTATCCCAGCGCGCCATAGCCGGTGGCCGCATTGAACCAGCCGCCTGGCCGGTCGTGGTCGTAGTACAGGTTCGCCGCATAGACGGGTTGGGTGGAATCGCCGACGATCAGGGCGCCCGGCAGCGCGTCGCGGATCGCCTCGACCGCGCGGACCTGCGCCTGCATCTTCGGTTCGATCTCGTTCCAGGCGGCATCGCGGGCTACGGCTGCCCGCGCGGAACCGACGCCAGAGGCGCGTCCGTTGCCGAGTTCCAGCACGAGGCGCGACAGGACCTCGGCCGAATCGCCCAACGCGACGATCGCGGCCCGCCGGCGCGACAGCTGTGCGGTGTCGATGTCGATGCGAAACAGCATCTCGGGCATGACGAAGCCGCCGTCGGCATACATGTCGTAGTCGGTCGGGCCGAACTCGGTGCCGACCGCCAGCACCACATCGGCCGTGGCGAGCAGGGCGCGGATCGACTTGAGGCTGGGGCTGGCGTGGACGGCCAGCGGATGGCGGTGCAGAAGGCCGCGGGCGTTGACCGTGGTGACGACCGGCGCATCCAGCCGCTCGGCGAGCAGCCGGAGCTCCGCGTCGGCCGCCTTCGCGCCACCGCCAGCCAGGATCAGCGGGTGCTTTGCGCCAGCGAGCCCGGCCGCGATCCGCGCCACGGCGGCCGGATCGGCGGGCGCCGGCCGCGCAGCGACCGGAAGCGCGGGCAGGTCCGGCGCCGGCAGGCCCATCACGTCCAGCGGGATTTCGATGTGGACCGGGCCGGGCCGGGCGGTCGCGAAAAGCTCGAAGGCGGCCGCAAGCACGCCCGGCAACTCCGCCCCGTCCTCGACGCGGAAGGACAGCAGTGCAACCTTCTCGGCAAGCCCGCGCTGGTCGGGCAGTTCGTGCAGGTGGCCGAGACCCTTGCCCAGCGTATCCAGCCGGTTGACGCCGGAGACGACGAGCATAGGGATCGAATCCGCCCGCGCCTGCGCCATCGGCGTCAGCGCGTTGGTGAGACCCGGCCCGGTGATGACGAAGGCTACGCCGGGCCGGCCCGATGCGCGGGCATAGCCGTCTGCCATGAAGGCCGCGCCCTGCTCGTGGCGCGGGGTGACGTGGCGGATGCGCGAGGCGGCAAGGCCGCGATAGAGTTCGATCGTGTGGACACCTGGAATGCCAAAGACGGTGTCGACACCGTGAGCTTCCAGCAGGTGGATGAGGACCTGACCGACGGTCATCCTCGCCATATCGGCCTCGTCAGGCAGGTCGGCCCTCCCTCGCAGGAGATGCACAGGGCAGTGGCCTCGAAGGTGGCGACGGTGCAGCCCGCCGACTCCATCGCAGCCTTGGTCTTCGGGAAGCCCGCGACGGCGATTACCTCGCACGGCGCCGTCGGCAGCACGTTGAGGCTGAGGCCGAAGCTGTCGCGGAACTCGTCCGGATCGCCCTCGACCAACCTGATCCCGCTTGCCTTGAGCATTTGCCAGAACGGCGCGGGCAGGAGCGGCGAATGGACCAGCGCAAGGTCGTCGGCGAGCGGGCTGATCACAGACATCAGGTGCAGGCACGCCTCCTTGCCCTGCCAGAACGGCAGATCGAAGCCGTAGACCCTGATGCCTCTTGGCCCAAGCAGGTTCGCGACCTGCTGAATGCCCTCCTGGTTGGTCCGCACGCCGCGCCCGATGGCGAGTGTCGTCCTGTCGATCCAGACGCAGTCGCCGCCCTCGACCGTGCCGGGCGCCTCGACCATGCCGAGGATCGGGATGCCGAGCCGGCGGTAGGCGGCTTCGTGAAGCGCGGGCTCCGGGCCTCGCAACGCCTTGCCCATGGAGAGGATCAACGCACCATGGTCGGTCATCAGCGAGGGGTCGTGCGTGAAGACAGAATCGGCGAGACCGTCGTCGTCGTCGGGCAGGAACTCGATCGCCGCGCCCGACTTCGCCACGAGGCCGACCAGTCCGTCATGCTCGGCGGCGGCGCGGGTTGGGTCGAACTTCGGACCGTAGTGCCATTCGGCCGGGTCTGCGCGGCGCATCGCGCTCGATGCACGGCGCATCAGCACCCGTTTCAGCGGGGCCGCCATCGACTGAGATCCGTATTCCTGCACCGGAAACACCTCCCGCCTGTTTTGCCTAATCTCTACACAGGCCCTCATGCATGCCGCAAGGGCGGGCAATCCCCGGTTGACGGAGCCGCGACCGGCGGTCCATGCTGCATTGCGGACGGAGAGTTGGTCGGCGTGACGGGACGGCAAAACCCACGCAAGCAACGCCCGATGCCCGGGAAGGGGCGTCGCGGATGAACCTCGCCTCGGCCGAGCACGCAGATGCCGGCCAGACGGCCGCCGAGGCGATTCACGTCGAGAACCTGCACAAGAAATTCGGGGAACTGCACGTGCTCAAGGGCGTGTCGCTGTCGGCGCGCGACGGCGACGTGGTGGCGATCATCGGCGGCAGCGGCTCCGGCAAGTCGACGCTGCTGCGCTGCATCAACTGCCTCGAGAACCCGACCAGCGGCACGATCCGTGTCAATGCCGAGGAGATCCGCCTGAAGGCCGACAGCTACGGCAACACGGTGCCCGCGGACCGGCGGCAGATCGAGCGCATCCGCTCGAAGCTCGGCATGGTGTTCCAGAACTTCAACCTCTGGAGCCACATGACGTTGCTGGAGAACGTCGTCGAGGTGCCCGTCCACGTGCTCGGCGTGCCGCGCGCGGAGGCGATCGCCACGGCGGAACGGCTGCTCGCGCGCGTCGGCCTCGCCGAGAAGCGCGACGTCTATCCCGCCTTCCTCTCCGGCGGCCAGCAGCAGCGCGGCGCGATCGCCCGCGCGCTTGCCATCCAGCCACGCGTGATGCTGTTCGACGAGCCGACGTCGGCGCTCGACCCGGAACTGGTCGGCGAGGTGCTCAAGGTGATCGCCGACCTCGCGCGCGAAGGACGAACCATGATCCTCGTCACGCACGAAATGAAATTCGCCCGCGACGTGGCGACCCATGTGGTGTTCCTCCACAACGGCGTCGTCGAGGAGGAAGGTCCGCCGGACCAGGTGTTCGGCGCGCCGAGATCCGAGCGGCTCAAGCAATTCATCCGGACGGTCGGCTGAGAAGGACCGGCGGATGTCTCTTCGGGAACCAGAAAGAATGGGAGAATGACATGAAGATGATCGCCAGACTGGCCGCCGCAGCGGCCCTGCTCGCAGCCTCGGGCGGCTTCGCCTCGGCGCAGACGGTGAAGGTCGGCTTTTCGCCAGAGGCCTATCCGCCCTTCTGGTCCGCCGACGCTTCCGGAAAGTGGGGCGGATGGGAGGTCGAGATCATCGACGCCATCTGCACCGAGGCAAAGCTGACCTGCGAGCTGACGCCGATCCCGTGGGACGGCCTGATCCCGGCGCTCACCACCAAGAAGATCGACGCGATCATGAACTCGATGTCGATCACCGACGAGCGCAAGAAGACGATCGACTTCTCCGACAAATACTACAACACGCCGACGGCGGTGATCGGGCCGAAGGGAGAGAGTTTCACGGCCGATCCCGCCGGGCTCAAGGGCAAGATCATCGGCGTGCAGGTGTCGACCACCCATTCGGCCTATGTGAAGAAGCACTTCACCGAAGCCGCGGAGATCAAGGAATACCAGACCCAGGACGAGGCCAACCAGGATCTCGCCGCCGGCCGCATCGACGCGACGCAGGCCGACGCCATCGCGCTCGACGCCTTTCTGAAGTCCGAGCAGGGCCAGGCCTGCTGCGACCTCAAGGGCAATGTCGCGGAAGATCTCGAAATCCTCGGACCCGGCGTCGGGGCCGGCCTGCGCAAAGAGGACACCGAGCTCAAGGACAAGCTGAACGCCGCGATCAAGGCGATCCGGGACAACGGCAAATATGCCGAGATCACGAAGAAATACTTCGATTTCGACGTGTATGGCGGGTGACCGGATCGTGAGGGAGTGATCCAGCCGCCGTTCGGCCTGCCGTGATCGAAACGCTCTTCGCGCCCCTGCTCCAGGTCTCGACGCTGGACCTGCTTGCACTCAGCCCGCCGGGCTGGGGCGGGAACCTGCTGCGCGGGCTGGCGAACTCGATCGTCATCGCCATCGGCGCCTTCGGCTTCGGCCTCGCGATCGGCATCGGCGGCGCCTATGGCAAGCTTTATGGCGGGCCGATCCTGCGCGACCTGCTGGAGGTCTACACCACCGTGGTGCGCGCCGTGCCGGAACTGGTGCTGATCCTGATCCTCTATTTCGCCGGCACGGACCTCATCAACCGCGTTCTCGTGGCGTTCGGCCACGAGCGCATCGACATCAACGGGCTGGTGGCCGGCATCTGGGTGCTGGCGGTCGTGCAGGGCGCCTATTCGACCGAAGTGCTGCGCGGTGCGATCCTGTCAATCCCGCAGGGCCAGATCGAAGCGGCGCGCGCCTACGGCATGTCGCCGCTGCTGATGCTGCGGCGGATCACGCTGCCGGCGATGCTGCCCTTCGCCATCCCCGGCCTTGCCAATCTTTGGCTGATCGCGACGAAGGATACCGCGCTGCTGGCCATCGTCGGCTTCAACGAGCTGACGCAGGAGACGCGCACCGCGGCGGGACAGACCAAGGCCTATTTCACCTTCTTCGTCGCCGCGGGCATCCTCTACCTGCTGCTGACCTTGTTCTCGAACCGGATCATCGCCCGCGTCGAGCGCTGGTCGCGGCGCGGCATGCCGTCCGTCTCGGGGAGCACCCGATGACGGACCGCGCGGCCAGCCTTGCCGAGTTCGCGGCGCGCAGCCCCTGGCTGCAGCCGCACCGGATCCTGCTGATCGCCATTGCGGCGGCCCTGGCGGTGGCAGCTGCGGTGTTCATGCGCTGGGACTGGCTACCGAACTATTTCGACCTCGCCGTCCAGGGCATCTGGCGCACCGTCTGGATCCTCGTCGTCACCTGTGTGCTCGGCATAATGCTGGCCATTCCGCTGGGCCTCGCCCAGGCAGCCGGGCCGTGGTGGCTGGCGATGCCGGCAAATGCCTTCTGCACGGTGATCCGCGGCACGCCACTGCTTTTGCAGCTGTGGCTGCTCTATTACGGGCTGGGTTCGCTGTTTCCGCAGTTTCCATGGATCAGGCAATCGGAGCTGTGGCCGTATCTCAGGCAGGCGTGGCCTTATGCTGTGCTGGCACTCACCATTTCCTACGCCGCCTATGAGGGCGAGGTGATGCGCGGCGCCTTCGCCGGGGTGCCCAAGGGCCAGCTTGAAGCTGCGCGCGCCTATGGCATGCGGCCATTCACGATCTTCCGCCGCATCTGGCTGCCGCAGGCAATGCATCGCGCGCTGCCGACGCTCGCCGGCGAGACGGTGCTGCAGCTCAAGGCGACGCCGCTGGTCGCGACCATCACCGTCGTCGACATTTACGCCGTCGCCTCGCGGGTACGGCAGGACACATTCATCGTCTACGAGCCGCTGCTCCTTCTGGCGCTGGTCTATCTGGCGATCTCCGGCATCGTCATCTTCCTGTTCAGAAGGCTGGAGGCGCGCATTCCGGTCCGGCTCGGATGAGCACGCCAGCCACGGAACGCATCACGCTCCCCGAGGCCGAGCAGCTCTGCATCGACGCGGCGATCGCAGCAGGCGCATCGGCCCCTGCGGCCGAGTCGATTGCGCGCGCCGCGGTGGCGGCGGAAGCGGAAGGCCAGCCGTCGGTCGGGCTCGCGCATTTCCTCGACTATCTCGACGCGCTGGAAGCAGGCCGCATCGACGGAACGGCGGCGCCGCTGATCTCGCGGCCGGCGCCGGCCGTGATCCTGTCCGACGCCGGCGGCGGCACCGCGCATCTCGGCTTCGACATGGCATTCGACGACCTGGTGGCAGCGGCGGAGAGTTTCGGCGTCGCGATCTTCAGCCAGAGGAACGCCTACACGGCGGGCGCGCTCGGCTATTTCGTCGGACGCCTGGCGGAACGCGGACTGGTGGGACTTGCCGCGACCAGCGGGCCTGCGCTGCTGGCCGGTTCCGGCACGACGAAACCGGTGTTCTGCACCAATCCAATCGCCTTTGCCGCGCCCTTGGACGGCGCCGGCGCGCTGGTGATCGACCAGGCGTCGAGCGCGACCGCCTTCGTCAACGTTCGGGCAGCGGCGGAACGCGGGGAGAAAATTCCGGAGGGGTGGGCGCTCGGGCCCGACGGGGCGCCGACCTCCGACCCGGCGCAAGCCATGAAAGGCGCGCTGCTCGCATTTGGCGGCGAGCGGGGCGCCAATATCGCACTGATGGTCGAGGTGCTGGCGGCCGGATTGTCTGGCGCGAACTGGTCGCTCGACGCGCCGTCCTTCACGCAAGGCGCGCGCTCGCCGGGAAGCGGACTGTTCGTGGCTGCGATCGATCCGAAACTCTTCACGGACGGATTTGCAAGACGGACCGGCCGCCATCTCGACCGTTTATCGGCCGATTTCGGTCTCTACGTGCCGGGCAGGACCAAGGCCAAGTCGCGGCTGAAGGCTGAGAAACGGGGGCTGGAGGTCTCTGCGGACACGCTTCGCCGCATCCGCTCCAGGCTCCCCTGACGCAAAAGAGCCCCGTCGGTGACGGGGCTCCGAAGCACTTGAGGCAATCGATCAGTGGCGCGAGAGCCAGGAATCAATGTCCTGCTCCGCCTGGTCCTGCGCCTTGCCGTAGCGCTCCTGGATGCGGCCGGCGAGCTCCTTGCGCTTGCCCTTGATGACGTCGAGATCGTCGTTCGTCAGCTTGCCCCACTGCTGCTGGACCTTGCCCTTGAACTGTTCCCAATTGCCTTCGACCTGATTCCAATTCATGTCGCATCTCCTTGATCTTGCTATGTCCCGGCGCAACGCCGGTCTGCTTGGGAACGCAACGCCCAACGTCCGGGTTCCATGTCCGATGCACACGGATCCTTCACGCGCTGTTGAGGCCGGTTGATTTGACCCGACGGAGACGCGCGGTGATTTGTGCACCGCAACACAAGGAGAACCGCATGACAGACACAACCGATGTCGCGAGCCCGCAACGCAACCGCCTCATCCTCCCCTTCCTCGCGCCGGTCTATTCCTCGCTGCACGATCTCGCCTTCACATTGCTGCGGGTCGTGGCGGGCGGAACCCTGATCACCCACGGCGCCGGCAAGATTGTCGATCCGTTTGGAACGGTCGGCATGGTCGAGAGCCTGGGCTTCTTTCCGGGCATGTTCTGGTCGCCACTGCTCGCGGCCACGGAGTTCTTCGGCGGCATCATGATCGTGCTCGGCCTGTTCACGCGCGCGGCAGCCTTCGCGGCGATGGTCGTGCTTCTGGTGACGGTCTGGTTTCACTGGGCGACGCTTGGCGAGGGCTACCAGGGCGCCGAAAAGTCGATCATCTGGGCTGCGATCTTCGCCTTCCTGGCCGTGCGCGGCGGCGGCGCGCATTCGGTCGACGCGCGGCTGGCGAAGACGTTCTGACGAAATTTCCATCGCCAAAGAAAAACCCCGCCGGATCGCTCCGGCGGGGTTCTTGTTTCGAGCCTTAGCGGTCGATCAGTTGTTGCGGCCCTTGAGTGCTGCACCCAGGATGTCGCCGAGCGACGCGCCGGAGTCGGTCGAGCCGTACTGAGCCACGGCTTCCTTCTCCTCGGCGATCTCCAGCGCCTTGATCGAGACCTGCAGCTTGCGGGTCTTCTTGTCGTAGGCGATGACGCGGGCGTCGAGCTTCTGGCCGATCGAGAAGCGCTCGGGGCGCTGCTCGTCGCGATCGCGCGACAGGTCCGAACGCTTGATGAAGCTCTCGAGACCGCTCTCGACGAGCCGGACCTCGATGCCACCGTCCTTCACGCCGATGACCTCGCAGGTGACGACCGCATTCTTGCGGATGTCGCCCGAGTCCGCGACGGTGTCGCGGCCCAGCTGCTTGATGCCGAGCGAGATGCGCTCCTTGTCGACATCAATGTCGAGCACCTGTGCCTGGACCATCTGGCCGCGCTGGTATTCCTCGATGACCTGCTCGCCCGGACGGGTCCAGTCGAGGTCGGAGAGGTGCACCATGCCATCCACGTCGCCGTCGAGGCCGATGAACAGGCCGAACTCGGTCTTGTTCTTGACCTCGCCCTCCACGGTCGAGCCGACCGGATGGTTGCGCACGAAGGCTTCCCACGGATTCTCAAGCGTCTGCTTGAGACCGAGAGAGATGCGGCGCTTGGCCGGATCGACCTCGAGCACCACGACGTCGACGTCCTGGCTGGTCGACAGGATCTTGCCGGGATGGACGTTCTTCTTGGTCCACGACATTTCGGAAACGTGGATGAGGCCTTCGATGCCCGGCTCCAGCTCGACGAACGCACCGTAGTCGGTGATGTTCGTGACCGTTCCCTTGATCTTCTTGCCGATCGGGAACTTGGTGCCGATGTCGCCCCACGGATCGCTCTCGAGCTGCTTCATGCCGAGCGAGATGCGGTGGGTTTCCTGGTTGATGCGGATGATCTGCACCTTGACCGTCTGACCGATGTTGAGGATCTCGGTCGGATGGTTGACGCGGCGCCAGGCCATGTCGGTGACGTGCAGCAGGCCGTCGATGCCGCCGAGGTCGACGAACGCACCGTAGTCGGTGATGTTCTTGACCACGCCCTCGACCACCTGACCCTCTTCGAGGTTCTGGACGATCTCGGAGCGCTGCTCGGCACGCGACTCTTCGAGCACGGTGCGGCGCGACACGACGATGTTGCCGCGACGGCGATCCATCTTGAGGATCTCGAAGGGCTGCGGCGTGTGCATGAGCGGGGTAACGTCGCGGATCGGACGGATGTCGACCTGCGAACGCGGCAGGAAGGCAACCGCGCCGTCGAGGTCGACCGTGAAGCCGCCCTTGACCTGGTTGAAGATGACGCCTTCGACACGCTCGTTGCGGTTGAACTTCTCTTCGAGCTTGACCCAGCTCTCCTCGCGGCGAGCCTTCTCGCGCGACAGGACGGCTTCGCCAAGCGCGTTCTCGATGCGGTCGACCATGACCTCGACCGTGTCACCGGCCTTGAGTTCCTTGGCCTTGGAACCGAATTCCTTGAGGGGCACGCGACCTTCGACCTTCAGGCCGACGTCGATGATGGCCATGTCCTTTTCGATGGACGTGATGATGCCGCGGACGACGGATCCTTCGGCGGAATTGCTCTCTGAAAAGCTCTCATCGAGCATGCTCGCGAAATCATCGCGAGAGGGGTTTGCAGCTGACATATGATCTCCTGGATGTCCCGACGAGGCGGGACAGGCGCCGTGGTTCGTGTTGCGATGGCCTGCCGGCGTTCCGGGCATCAAAGCCCTTGTGCCGCATCGAGCGGCAAGTTCCGGCGCATGAGAATGCTGGCAGGCTGGTTCAGGGGCCTGATATGGGTGTCGGGCTTCCGTTTTGGAAGGCTCGCCGCCGGATCAGGCCTCGCCCCGCTTGACCAGCACACCATCGACGATGGCGCGGGCCGCGCGGAACGCGGCCTCTATAGACATATCGGACGTGTCGAGCAAGTGCGCGTCGGCCGCGGGCTTCAGCGGCGAGTCGGCGCGGCCCATGTCGCGCTCGTCGCGACGGCGGATGTCAGCGAGGATTTCCGATACGTCCGCCGATCCGCCGCGGCCTTCGATGTCGCGCAGGCGCCGCTGCGCGCGCACCTCGGGGCTGGCGGTGATGTAGAGCTTCACGTCGGCCTCCGGCGCGACGACGGTGCCGATGTCGCGGCCGTCCAGTACGGCGCCGCCCGGCTGGCGGGCGAAGTCGCGCTGCTTGTCGACCAGGATGCGCCGCAGCTCCGGGATCACCGCCACGCGCGACGCCGCCTCGCCGACGCCGTGCGCCGACAGCGCATGCTTGTCGAGGTTGGAGAGATCGACGTGCCGGCCCGCCTCGATCGCGGACGCCTCGTCGTCGAGCGACTGGCCGTTGCGGAGAAGATGCCAGGCCACGGCCCGGTAGGTCAGGCCCGTGTCGAGATGCGGCAGGTGATAGTAATCCGCCAGGCGGCGGGCGAGCGTGCCCTTGCCGGAAGCGGCGGGCCCGTCGATGGCGATGAGGAGACTGGTCATGAGCGGCATCAAGCCTGTCTCGCAGCCGGGCGCAAGAGCGGATCGGCGCTCAATCCCAGAACGGCCTGGACTCCTTCAGCCTTCGCCAAAGCTTCGATGCCCTCGTCCAGGCCTGGTCGGCGCGCGCGGCACTTGCCCCAAGCGTCCAGCCGATCGCGCGCTGCATCTGCGTGTCGGCCGCGGCCGCGAAGTCCGGGGCATCGAGGATGCCATGAGCCACAGCGGCATCGTTCAGTTCTCCAAAGACGTCCTGCAGCGCCTTGAGCCGTTCCGTCATCTTCGCGCAGCGCTTCGTCTCGTGGAGCGGCGCGAAGAACTCGATCGCGTAGCGCAGTTTCTTCAACTGCTTGCGCAGTTCGTGACGATGCGCGGTGTCGAGCTTTTTCAGCCCGCGGCCGCATTTCAGGACCTTCTTCCAGCGTCGGGCAAGCGCCTCGGACGCGAAGGCCTCGACGGGCGTCGACAGCCGTCCGGACTGGTCGAGGTCGCCTTCCTCGATCCAGCCGCGCAGCTCGACGAAGCGGATGAGGTCGAGCTCGAAGGCCTGGACGCGGCCGTCCCGCAACGTCCGTCTCAATATCTCGCGCCGGGACGTCGCGCGCGACGCCGTCAGTTGCACCAGTGCGGCGAGCGCCGGCTCGTCGGGATGGCGTTCAGCCTCGGGACCCACGATATCCGACCCCGTCACGTCGAGGTCGCGCAGGCTCCCGACCTCGCCGGCGAGCCAGCGCGCCTCCTCGCTCAGCCTCGTCAGCTCGGCGCTCAGCGCGAGCGGCTGGAAGATCGACAGCCAGCTGCGCAGCCGTCGCAGCCCGATCCGCAGCTGGTGCGGGCCCTCGGGATCGTCCGCCTCGCGGACGACATCGATATTGGCGACGATCTGGCCAGCGCATTCGCGAAGCACGTCGCGCGCCGCCTGTTCGGCGGACATTGCCGGAGCCAGCGGGACCGTTGCCGCGCAACGCGGGACGGGAAGCGGCTCAACCCTGCCTTCCTCGGCCAGCAGGTTCGCGCGCGCGGACTTGCTCAGCCGGGAAAAGCGCAGGCCGCCATCCGGGTGAAGCGCGGCTGCGACGTCGAACAGGGCGCGCGGGCTGCCTTCGATCCGCTCGATCTCCAGCTCGCGCCACGGCGCCGTGAGATCCGAGGCAGAAATCGTGCCGACATCGGTCGATATTTCCACCTTCGCGGCGTCCGGAACGACGATGACGCCGCTCGAACGCCTGAACTGCATGGCGCTGACCGGCACAAGCTCGCGTCCCTCGCAGAGTGCGACCATCTTTTCCCTGAGCTTTTGGTCGGGGACGGACTGGAGGTCGGGCCGCTCGCTCTTCGCGGCCGTCTCGGCTTCCTGGACATCGGTGAAGCCGCCGACCGTGCTGCGCCCTGCCTTGACCGTCTGGAACCACCGCCTGCCGTCCCGGCGTATCCGCAGCACGATCCCGGCTTCGCGAAGCCGCCGGTCCGGCGTGTCGTAGTAGACCGAGACCAGCGTGCGCGTGCGCGGCCGGGTGAAGGTCGGATCGATCCGCCTTGCGCGCGCCCAGATGGCGGCCGGCGGCTCTTTGAGCAGGAACTTGAGCTCTATTTCCCGCATCTCAGCATTCTTGATCGGGCTGGCGGAGGAGACCACCCCCGGTCTCCCTGCCCGGTCATCCTACCGATCGCATCAGGCCGCCGTCGACTCTCAGATTCTGGCCGGTGATATATGCCGCACCGTCCGAGACGAGGAAGGAGATGGTGGCGGCGATTTCCTCGCTGGTGCCGTAGCGCTGCATCGGCACGCCGGAGCGGCGCTCCTCGGTGGCCGGCAGGCTGTCGATCCAGCCCGGCAGGACATTGTTCATGCGCACCTTCTTCGCCGCGTATTCGTCCGCGAACAGCTTGGTGTAGGCGGCAAGCCCCGCCCGCGCCACGGCCGAGGTCGGGAACATCGGGCTCGGCTCTGCCACCCAGGCAGTCGAGATGTTGACGATCGCGCCGCCGCCCTGCCCCGCCATGACCGGCGCGACGAGCCGCACGGAACGCACCACATTCATGAAATAGACGTCGAAGCCCGTGTGCCACTGCTCGTCCGTGATCTCGAGCAGCGGTGCGCGGGGTCCGTGTCCGGCGCTGTTGACCAGCGCGTCGACGCGGCCCCAGCGCCCGACCGCGAGGTCGACGAAGCGCCTCAGATCGTCATTCGACTGGTTCGAACCGGTGACGCCGAGCCCGCCGAGCTCCTTCGCCAGCGCCTCGCCCTTGCCGGAGGAGGACAGAATGCCGACCGCGAATCCGTCGGCCGCGAGCCTGCGGGCCGCCGCAGCCCCCATGCCCGATCCGCCACCGACCACCAGTGCAACCTTTTGCGCGCTCACGTGACCTGCTCCTTCGATTCCGGAACGGGAAATTGTCCGAACCTACTCGATCTGCGCCCCGACGCTCCGCATCACATCCAGAAAATGCGGAAAACTGGTCGCGATCATGCCTGTGTCGTCGACGGTGACCGCTTGCTCCGCCGCCAGCCCCATCACGAGGAAGCTCATGGCGATACGGTGGTCGAGGCTGGTCTCGACGGTGCCGCCGCCCAGGCCGCGTCCCTCGGGGGAACCGCGCACGAGCAGCCAGTCCTTGCCTTCCTCGCAGTCCACGCCGTTGGCCTTCAGCCCCGCCGCGACGGCGGCGAGCCGGTCGGATTCCTTGATGCGCAGCTCGTCCAGCCCATGCATCAAGGTCTCGCCTTCGGCGAAGGCGGCCGCGACGGCGAGCACCGGATATTCGTCGATCATCGAGGGCGCGCGCTCGGGCGGCACCGTGACGCCTGTCAGCTCGGAAGAACGGACGCGCAGGTCCGCCACGTCCTCGCCGCCGGCCGCACGGCCGTTGAGAACCTCGATCGAGGCGCCCATCTCCCGCAGCGTATCCATGAGACCGGTTCGCGTCGGGTTCATCAGCACATTCTCGATCAGGACGTCGGACCCGGGCACGACAAGGGCTGCGACCAGGACGAAGGCGGCAGAGGACGGATCGCCCGGCACCGCGATCGCCTGGCCTGTCAGCCGTCCCTGCCCGCCGACGCGGATGTGGCGCAGGCCCCCGGCATCCGTCTCGACCTCGAGGTTCGCGCCAAAGGCACGCAGCATCTTTTCCGTATGGTCGCGGGTCGGCACCGCCTCGATGACGGTCGTGACACCCGGCGCGTTGAGGCCGGCCAGCAGCACGCCGGACTTCACCTGTGCCGACGGCACGGGCACGCGATAGGTGATCGGAGCGGCCGTCTTCGGCCCGCGCAGGTTGAGCGGCAGCCGGTCGCCCGGCGTCGCCTCGACCTGGACACCCATCAGCCGCAGCGGATCAAGCACGCGGCCCATCGGTCGTCTCGACAGCGAGGCGTCGCCCTTGAAGGCGGTCGGCATGTCGTAGACGCCCGCCAGCCCCATGGCGAGCCGGGCCCCGGTGCCCGAATTGCCGAAATCGAGCGGTTCCTGCGGTTCGAGCAGACAGCCATTGCCGACCCCGCGCAGAATCCATTCGCCATTCCCCCCTTCCACGCTTGCGCCGAATGCGCGCATCGCAGCGGCGGTGCGCAGCACGTCGTCGCCTTCGAGCAGGCCGGTGATGCGGGTCGTGCCGGCGGCGAGCCCGCCGAGCAGCAGCGCGCGGTGCGAGATCGACTTGTCGCCCGGCACCCGCACAGCGCCCTTCAGCGCCGGGGAAAGCCGCGCGGTCGCGGGCTGCGGCGACGGTTGGTCGGTCATGGGCGGTTCCTGTCCCCCTTCGCAGGCACGGGCCCGCGCGGCGGCTGTCTAGCACGGGGCGACGAGACGGTCATCCCCGCAGCGCGGGCCGGCTTGCCTCCGGCGTGGGTTGCGGCAATTCCGGCCTTCAATAAGCTTTGACAGGGGCGCGACTTGTGGATATGGGACCGAACTCATTTTTACGGCGCGTATCCTGCGGGCGAAGTTCCGCACGGCGCGGTCCGGGTAATCCCGGGCCTGTTTCCACGAGGCGGACACAGTGGCGAAACCTGAACTTGGGTACCAAGCGCATCGACCCGGAAACGGGCAAGAAATTCTATGACCTGAACCGCGATCCGATCGTCTCGCCCTACACCGGCAAGAGCTATCCGCGGTCCTATTTCGAATCCACCGTGCTGAGCACGATCGAGGAGGAAGAGGAGGTCGCCGACAAGGAACTGGACGCCGAAGAGGACGCCCCCGACATGGTGTCGCTCGAGGAGGCCGACGACGAGGCCAAGGGCGGCGCGGACGACCTGCCCGATCTCGGCGATGACGACGACGTCGAAATCGACGACGAGGACGACGACACCTTCCTGCCGGACGAGGAGGAAGAGGACGACGATGTCGCCGACATCATCGGCGTCGGCGGCGAGGACGACGACGAGATCTGATTTTCCAGGCCTGGAGGCCGGATTCCGACAAAGTCGGCATTCGTGTCGCAGAGGCCTTGATCTTGCGAGGCGGCGGGGTTAGAAGCCGCCTCGATCTTCGGCAGGGATCCCATCCTGCCGAGCTCTCCGCCGGAGACGGCGCGGTCCGAAAGGCCGGAGCGTGGGGCCATAGCTCAGTTGGGAGAGCGCTTGAATGGCATTCAAGAGGTCGTCGGTTCGATTCCGATTGGCTCCACCAATTTCCTCACCACCTGACGTCCCGAGATGTCCGAAGTTCCGCGCTTTCTGTCCGGATGGTATAGTTCTGCTCGAAGACCGTGCCGGCGGCGGCTGCCGTGGGAGGCAGGCGCGCAGCGCGAAGACGGCGGACCGCGGACGTCTGCGCGCGCCGTTCGCGCGGCCGGACGATCCGGCAGAAACGATTCAGGCTGCGACGAAGCGGAGGATCATCTGGACGGTGTTCTCGCGGAGCCGCGCCTGCTCCTCCGGGGCGCCGGTGTCGCGCCCGAAGATCTTCGAGAATGTCGCGCGGTTCGACACGTTGAAGAAGCACAGCGCACTGACCTGCCAATGCAGCTCGATCGCGTCGATGCCCGCGCGGAAGACGCCCTCCGCCAGACCGCGCTCGTAGATACGGGCGATGTGGTCGATCGCGGTGACGTTGAGGCCGCGGATGACCTCCGAGCCGGCGAGATATTCTCCGTGATGGATGTTCTCGATCATCACCATCCGGATGAAATCCTCATGCGCGTGATGATGGTCGAAAGTGAACTCCACCAGCTTGCGCAGCGCCTCGACGGGCGGAAGACCCTCGGTATCGAGCTTGGACTCGCCCTCGCGCACGCGGCGGTAGGCGTTCTCAAGTGCTGCGAGATAGAGCCCTTCCTTGTCGCCGAAGTAGTAGTAGATCATGCGCTTGGAGGATCGCGTCCGTGCCGCGATCTCGTCGATCCGCGCGCCCGACAGCCCGTTCAGCGCGAACTCCTCGGAGGCGATCTCGAGGATGTTGCGCCGGGTCCCCTCCGGATCCTGCGTACGCGTCGGACCGTTTTCGGTCCTGCGCCGGCTGCCCGCGGCCTTGCCCTCCATGCGTGCGAACGCCTTTCCCTGGACGTTGTTGACTAAACTAACCAGTTCGTACATTGTCGCCAATATCCGACGCGGGCCATTTACCGGCCCGCATCCGGCAAAGACAAGAGCGGCGCCGCGCCGCCGGCGGATTCATCATCCGCCCAGGGAGAGAGATGTGACGACAGTCACCGACGCCATCGCCGGGATGCTGAAGGCCCTTGCCGGGCCGCGCGGCGTTCGTCGGGACGGGTCCATCACCATCGGCCTTATCGGCAGGGGCATTCAGCTCTCCCGCTCGCCGATCATGCATGAACTCGAGGCGAGGCGGCTGGGCCTCGACTGCGTCTATCATCTGCTCGACTTCGACCGGTTCGGCCTGCCCGACAGCGCGCTGGGCGAGGTCGTCCAGGCCGCGGCAACAGCCGGGTTCGCAGGGGTGAACGTGACCCATCCGTTCAAGCAGGCGGTGCTGCCCTTCGTCGACGAGCTCTCGATCAATGCTGCGTCGATCGGTGCGGTGAACACGCTGGTTTTCCGCGCCGGGCGCGTGAACGGCCACAACACGGATTGCTGGGGATTCGCCGAAAGCTTCCGTGATGGCCTGCCCGGCGCACTGGTCGGCCGCGTCGCGCAGTTCGGTGCAGGCGGAGCCGGTGTCGCGGTCGCCCGCGCACTGATCGACCTCGGCGTCGGAGAGTTGATCGTGGTCGACAACGATCGCGCGCGCGCAAACGCGCTTGCCGAGCGGATGAACGCCAACGGAAGCACGCGCATACGGACCGAGACGGATCACGCGGCGGCCGTACAGTCCGCCGAGGGGATCGTGAACTGCACGCCGGTGGGCATGGCGAAATATCCGGGCACGCCCTTCGCCGCCAACCTGCTCGCACCGCGCCAGTGGGTCGCAGATATCATCTACTTCCCGGCGGAGACCGAATTGCTCAGGGCGGCGCGCGCGCTCGGCTGCCGTGTTCTCCCGGGAGCCGGGATGGCCGTCTATCAGGCGGTCCGCGCCTTCGAGCTGTTCACCGGCCGCGCGGCGGACCGGTCGGCGATGGCGGAGCATTTCGGAGCCGCCGCATGACGGTTGTCGTCCGCCAGCCCAAGGTCGAATGCGTCGTCGAAAGCCGCGACCGGCTCGGCGAGACGCCGTTGTGGTGCGATCGCACGAACAGGCTGTGGTGGATCGACATCGAGCAGCCGCGGCTCCAGTCCTATGATCCCGCGACCGGGGACCATCAGGTGACGGAACTGCCCGGCACATTCGCAGGCACGCAGGCGCTCGCCAAATCGGGCGACAGGCTCCTTGCCGAGGACCTGACCCTCTATCTCAGGGAAGACGCCACGGGCCGGCGCAGCACGCTGGCGAGCGTGGAACCTGGCCTGGACAATCGGCTCAATGACGGGCGGGTGGATGCGCGCGGCCGTTTCTGGGTCGGCACGATGGACAACCAGCTGCACCGTCCGAACGGCTCGCTCTATCGCGTCGATCCCGACGGCGCGGCGACCAGGATGGCCGGCGACGTGATCGTCGCGAACGGCATCGCCTTTTCGCCGGACGGCCGCACGCTCTACTTCACCGACACCCGCCGCTACACGAGCTACGCCTACGATCTCGACCTGGACGACGGCGTCGTGACCAACCGGCGTATCTTTGCCGACTACACGGCGACCGGCGATCGACCGGACGGCGCCTGCGTCGACGCGGACGGCTGCCTGTGGGCCGCCTTCTTCGCCGGCGGTCGCGTGGTGCGCTACCGGCCGGACGGGACGATCGACCGCGTCATCCCGGTGCCGTTTACGAACCCGACCTGCCTCTGCTTCGGCGGGCGGGACCTGAAGACGCTCTATGTGACGAGCGCATGGAAATTCCTCGACGCGGCGCAGCTTGCCTCCGAGCCGATGGCCGGCGGCCTGTTCGCGATCGAGGGTGTTGGACAAGGCATTCCGGAGCACCGCTTCGGCTGAGATATTCGAGGGAGGATCTTGATGGCATCCACATTCACGCGCCGCGCTCTTCTGGCAGCGGCAACGGCAATCGGAATGCTTGCCGCGGCAGGGGCCGCGATGGCCGAGCCGATCAAGCTGCGCTTCGCTGACTCGACCACCGCGGAAGCGCCGCGTTCGAAGGCTCTGGTGGAAATCTTCGCAAAGAAACTCGAGGGCGACTTCGCCTTCGAGCCGTATTTCGGCTCGTCTCTCTACAAGCAGGGCACCGAGATCGTGGCGGTGCAGCGCGGCAATCTCGAAATGGCGCTGATGCCGCCGTCGGACTTCGCCAAGCAGGTTCCCGCCTTTTCCATCCTGACGGCAGCGTATCTCGTGCGCGACGCCAAGCATCTCAAGGCGATCTTCGACAGCGAGATCGGCGACGAGTTCAAGAAGCTGGCGCGCGAGGAGATGGGCGTGGTCGTGCTGGCGCCGGCCTATTATGGAACGCGCCATCTCAACCTCAAGGGCGACAAGAAGATCATGAAGCCCGAGGACCTCGCCGGCGTGAAGCTGCGCATGCCGGGTGGCGAAGCCTGGCAGTTCCTCGGCGAGTCGATCGGCGCCAACCCGGTCGCGATGGACTATGCCGAGGTCTACACCGGCCTCCAGACCGGTGCGATCGACGCACAGGACAATCCGCTGCCGAACGACAAGCTGATGAAGTTCTACGAGGTGACGAACCAGATCGTGCTGACCGGGCACAATGTCGGCTTCGGCTTGCTGATGATCAACGCCAAGCTGTTCGATTCGCTGACGCCGGAGCAGCAGAAGGCGATGCAGGCCGCCGCGGACGAAGCCTTCGCGTGGAGCGACCAGGAATACGTCAAGCAGGAAGCCGAGCTGATCGACTTCTTCAAGGGCGCCGGGCTGGACGTCTACACGCCCGACGTCGACGCCTTCCGCGCCTACTCGAACAAGAAGTATCTCGAATCGCCGCTGTCCAAGGACTGGCCGGAAGGAATGCTCGACCGCATCAACGCACTTTAGATCAACCAGCAGAAAGGGAGGAAAGACATGACGTTCCACACGACGCGCCGCCGGTTCATGATTGGCGCCGGCCTGGCGGCCACCGCCACGGCATTGCCGGCCTGGGCACAGGACAAGCCGAAGCTGCGCTTCTCGGCCGTCTTCTCGGAGCAGGACATCCGCGCCGAGATGATGAAGATGTTCGCTGAAGCGATCGCGGAGGACTTCACCTTCGAGGGCTATTACGGCGGCAACCTCTTCAAGCAGGGCACCGAGCTCGTCGCGCTCCAGCGCGGCAATCTCGAGATGGGCAACCTCGCGCCGCAGGACATCTCGAAGCAGATTCCGGCCTGGTCGATCCTCACGGCCGGCTACCTGTTCCGCGACGCTGCCCACCTCAAGGCATTCTTCGCGAGCGAGGCCGGTGCCGAGATGAAGAAGATGACCGAGGACCAGCTTGGCGTGAAGGTGCTGGGCCCGACCTATTTCGGCGTGCGCCAGGTGGGGCTCAAGGTCGACAAGGAGATCAAGACGCCCGCCGACATGGCCGGCATCAAGCTGCGCATGCCCGGCGGCGATGCCTGGCAGTTCCTCGGCACCGCGCTCGGCGCCAACCCGACGCCGATGGCCTATGCCGAGGTCTATACCGGGCTCCAGACCGGTGCGATCGACGGTCAGGACAACCCCTTGCCGAACGTCGAGAATATGAAGTTCTACGAGGTGATGAGCCAGATCGTTCTGACCTCGCACCTCGTCGGATACGACCTGCTCACGGTCTCGAAGAAGGTATGGGACGAGATGGGCGCCGAGAAGCAGGCGAAGTTCCAGGAGGCGGCCGACAAGGCGATCGACTTCTCGACCGAGAAGCATCTGACCCGCGAGAAGGAGCTCGCCGAGAGCTTCAAGGCGAAAGGACTGAAGATCTACGAACCCGACGTCGCCGCCTTCCGCAAGCACGTCCAGGACCAGTATCTGGCGTCCGAGCAAGCGAAGGAATGGCCGGCCGGGATGGTGGACAAGATCAACGCCCTGTGACGCGCTGGGGCCGGGCGGTCCGCCGTCCGGCCTCGCCGCCGATTCGAGCCGACGGCCTACCGATCCTTCAAGGGGAAGCGAGATGAATCCGAGACTGAGAGCGGCGGGCGGGTGGCTCTATGCCCGTGCGGAGAACGTGCTGGCGGGGATGCTGGCGGTGATGTTCGCCGCCTTCCTGCTGCAGATCCTGTTCCGCTACGTGCTGAACTGGCCGACCGGCTGGACCAACGAGCTGAGCGCGGTGCTCTGGATCTGGATCGTGCTGTGGGGCGCGGCCTTCGTGCTGACCGAGCAGGAGGAGATGCGGTTCGACCTGATCTACGCATCGGTCGGCCCGCGCACGCGCGGCGCGATGTTCCTGATCTGCGCTGCCTCGCTCATCTTCCTCTACGGCTTCTCGTTCCCGGCAGTGGTCGACTACGTCACCTTCATGAAGGTCGAGAAGACGGCCTATCTGAAGCTGCGCTTCGACTGGGTGTTCTGCATCTACATCGTCTTCGTCGTCGCCATCATCGTCCGCTACCTCTGGCTGTCCTGGCAGGTGCTGCGCGGCTCGGCGCCCGAAGAATTCGACCCCACCAAGGCAGGATCCGGCGTATGAGCCTCGCCAGTCCCTTCTCGATCTGTATCGTCGCCATCACGGCGCTGGCGCTGCTCGGTCTTCCGGTGGGCCACGCGATGATCGCAGGCTCCATCCTCTATCTCTGGATGGCCGGGCTCGACATGGGCACGGCCGCCGAGCAGTTCCTCAACGGGATGTATTCGAACTACATCATCCTCGCCGTGCCGCTGTTCATCCTGGCGGCCGAGCTGATGAACATCGGCTCGATGACCGACCGGCTGATGAGCTTCTGCAACGCTATCGTCGGCCGCTTCCGCGGCGGGCTCGCCCAGGTCAACATCCTGCAGTCGATCATCTTCGCCGGCATGTCGGGCTCGGCCATCGCCGACGCTGCGGGCTCCGGCAAGATCATGCAGAACATGATGACCGCCGACGGCAAGTATCCGGCGAGCTATGCCGCGGCGCTGACGGCCGCGACCTCGGTGATCGGGCCGATCATCCCGCCGTCGATCCCGATGATCATCTATGCGCTCGTCTCCGACGCCTCGATCGGCTACCTCTTCCTGGCCGGCGTCGTCCCGGGCCTTCTCATGGCCGGGCTCCAGATGGTGCTCGTCGCCGTGCAGGCGCGCTCGCGCAATTTCCCCGTCGAGGCGCCGACGCCGCTGCGCGAGATACCGCGCATCACCTGGCAGGCGCTGCCGGCGCTGCTGATGCCGGTCGTTCTCCTCGGCGGTATCTATTCGGGCATCACGACGCCGACGGAGGCCGCAGCGGTCGCGGCCGCCTACGCGCTGTTCATCTCGGTGGTCCTCTATCGCAGCGTGTCCTTCGGCGACTTCTACCGCTCGGTGCTGGCGAGCGCGCGCACCACCTCCTCGATCGGCATGCTGATCGCCGGCGCGCTGGTGCTCAACTACGTCGTCACGGTCGAGAACATTCCGCAGTCGCTGAGCGTGCTTCTGACCAGCTGGGACCTGTCGCCGACCGGCTTCCTGATCATGGTCAATCTCATCCTGCTGGTCCTCGGCTGCGTGCTCGAGGGAACGACGATCATCCTCGTCATCCTGCCGGTGTTCATCCCCACCGCCAACGCGCTCGGCATCGACCTGGTCCACTTCGGCGTCATGTGCGTGGTCAACATCATGCTCGGCCTCGTCACGCCGCCCTACGGCCTGCTGCTGTTCATCATGACGCGCATCGCCAATGTGCCGCTGTGGGATATCGTCAGGGACGTGCTGCCCTTCCTCTACACGATGATCGCCTCGCTCATCATCATCACCTTCTTCCCGGACGTGGTGCTGTGGCTGCCGCGCCTCTTCGGATACCAAGGATAGCCCGATGAAGCCGATCTACGTCCTCAACGGCCCCAACCTCAACCGCCTCGGCAAGCGCGAACCCGAAATCTACGGCACGACGACACTCGCCCAAGTCGAGGACATGTGCCGAAAGGCAGCGGGGGAAAGGCACCTCCGGTTCCACCAGACCAATGCGGAACATCAGCTCGTCGACTGGGTGCACGAAGCGATCGACGAGGGCGCGGGCATCGTCATCAACCCGGCGGGCCTCAGCTTCCGTTCGATCCCGCTGCTCGACGCGCTCAAGATGTTTCCCGGCCCGATCATCGAGCTGCATATCTCGAATATCCACCGTCGCGAGGAGATCTATCACACCTCGCTGGTGTCGAAGGTCGCGACCGCCGTGATCGCGGGACTGGGGCCGCGCGGCTACGAGGTCGCCGTCAAGGCGATGGGGGATATGATCGAACCGGGCTCGTGACCCGTCACGCCGCGGCAGACTGTCTGCGGCGCTTCGATTGCCCATCCCAGATGCCGATGGCCAGCATGACGATCGTCGTGAGCCATCCCATCGTCAGGAGATCCACCGTGAAGGCGACAGGAATCAGCGCCGCCAGCACGACCACACCCGCGACATGGGACAGCGGCACGGTTCCGTAGACCACTTTCTTGTAGATCGCGCTGCCGATCAGGCGGCCCAGCAGCGTGAAAACGCCGAGCAGTGCGAGACCGGCGAGGATCATCGTCAGCGTGTGCATGAGACTTCGCCGGGCTCCCTGTCCCCGCTGCGCCGGGCGCCGCGACGCGGCCCCGGCAAGGCTTGCCGCCCGGCTGGCTGCGCGCAGGCGCTACTGGTCGCTGTCGTCGGTGCTGTCCGGATCGTCGACGAAACATCCGACGCCGTGGCAGCCCTGGTAGTTGCCGTGGATGTCGAAATTCGGATTTCCCTCTTTGTCGAATTGAGGCCTGGTGTCGATGGTGTCGTTATCGTCCGGCGGGGTGACCATGCAGCCGATTCCGTGACAGCCATTGTAGCCGTCGTCCTCGCGCACGTTGCTGGTGGTGTGCTGATGGCCGTGATGATTGCCGGCCACGATGCCGCCGACGATCGCGCCGATGACGGCGGCGCCGACCGCCGCGCCGACGTCGTGACCATGCTCGTCATAGGTGCGGGCACCGGGGTCGACCTTGCCGCCGCGTCCATAGTGGTATCCGGTGACGTCGGCGAAGACGCCGGCGCATCCGTTGGCCACCCAGATGTAGCCGGACTGCGGATTATATCCCCAGCTCCGGTTCAGGATGCAGGCACTGCTCGAGACCTGATGGATCAACTGCGGCCGCTTGAGCGGGCCGGCCCAGCACTCGTCGTACTGATAGTTGCGCGACACACATTTGACCGTGGACTCCGCCTGCGCAGGCAAGGCCATATAACCAAGAGCGAGAAGAGCGCCGGCGGCGGTTAGGATGCGTATCATGTCATGTCCTCCTGATGGCAGACCGCGGGATCAATCGGTGATCGCCGTGATCCGGATGACATTCGCATCGCCGACCCCGGAAAACCAGACTTCGCCATCGCCGATGCATACGCCCTGCCAGTTGGCAAACAGGGTCGCATAGGTCTGTTTCGCAACCGACGACTTCACCTTGTCCGTGACGATCTTGTCATAGTCGGCGACGAAATGCGCCGCCTCGCGGAGGCTTTCGCGCGGAACCGATGCCGATGACCCTGCTCTACCCCCACCGCCAGCACATCTCGCGGCGCACGCAGGTCTTCGTCGACTGGCTGGAAAAGCTGCTGGCCCAGCATATCGCGCCCGCACGGTAGCGCGGACGGCACGCCCGTCCGCGCCGAGCCGGATCCCTCCGTGCAAATCTCTCAGTTCGGCTTGTCGGCGGCGCGTTTCTGCGCCTCGTCCTCCATCAACTCGTACCACATCGCGTTGAGCACGGCGAAGGCGGCGGCGAGGGGGAGGCCGAGCAGCCAGGCGAAATACCACATGACGAACTCCTTTCCTTCAGTAGGCGTGGCCGGTGCCGTTGCGGATGCCATCCGCGTCGACCTTGCCCCACAGGACGCGATAGACCCAGCTCGTATAGGCGACGATGATCGGGATGAAGATCGCGGTGACGACGAGCATGATGAACAGCGTCAGATGGCTCGACGAGGCGTCCCAGACCGTCAGGCTCGACCGCGGGTCGACCGACGATGGCAGGATGAACGGGAACATCGACAGGCCGACGGTCGAGATGATGCCGAGGATCGACAGCGCGCTCGCAATAAGCGTCAACACCTCGCGTCGCAGGCGCAGCAGGAGAAGGGCAAGCGCCGCGCCGCCGAAACCCAGTGCCGGAGCGGCCATCATCCACGGGTGGGCCGCATAGTTCTCGAACCAGATGCCGGCCCCCTGCTCCACCGTCTTGGCGAGCGGGTTGGACGGTCCGTCCATCACGACCGCGCTGGTGAGACGGTAGCCGTCGATGCCGGTCCACAGCCACAGCCCGCCGATTGCGAAGAGGCCGATCGTCACGAGCGCGGCGATGCTGCCATAGGTGCGCGCCCTGACGGCCACCTCGTCCTTCGTCTTTAGCACCAGCCACGCCGCGCCGTGCATGACGAGCATGGCAACCGACAGCAGGCCGCAGAGCAGGCCGAACGGATTGAGTAGCTCGAACAGCGTCGTGCCGTCGTAGAAGATGCGCAGGTCCGAGCCGAAGTGGAACGGCACGCCCTGCAGGACATTGCCCACCGCCACACCCATAACGAGCGCCGGAACGAAACCGCCGATGAACAGCGCCCAGTCCCAGCGCGAACGCCACGCGGCACTCTCGCGCTTCGACCGGTATTTGAAGGCGACCGGCCGCAGGATGAGCGCGAAGAGGATTGCGAACATCGCCAGATAGAAGCCCGAGAAGGACACGGCGTAGAGCGGCGGCCAGGCGGCGAAGATCGCCCCGCCGCCGAGGATCAGCCAGACCTGGTTTCCTTCCCAGACCGGGCCGACCGCGTTGATGACCACGCGGCGCTCGAGGTCGTTCTTCGCGACGAAGGGCAGAAGCGTGCCGGTGCCGAGGTCGAAACCGTCCATCACGGCAAAGCCGATCAAGAGAACGCCGAGCAACACCCACCAGGTGACGCGGAGCGTCGGATAATCGATGAGATCATGCAGGATCATGGCTGGTCACTCCGCGGGAACGAGGGAGGGAGGGGCGATCGCCGGCTCCGGCTGGTGATCATCCTCGGGGCCCTTGCGGATCGCGACGACCATCAGCGACATCTCGACGATGAACAGGACGGTATAGATCAGCGCGAAGCCGAGGATGGTGATCAGCACCGTGGTTGCGCCAAGGCTCGACACGGCCGCCGCCGTCGGCAGCACGCCCTCGATGATCCAGGGTTGGCGTCCGACCTCGGCGACGATCCAGCCACACTCGGCCGCGATCCACGGCAGCGGGATCGCGAAGACCGCGACGCGCAGAAGCCATGGATAGCGGTCGAGGCGGTGACGCGCCGAGAGGTAGAAGAACACCGCCATCAAGAGGATGAAGCCGAAGCCGAGGCCGACCATGATACGGAAGGTCCAGAACAGGGTGGGCACGTTCGGGACCGTGTCCCAGGCCGCCTGCGCGATCTGATCCTCGCTCGCCTGGCGGGGATCGTCGACATGGCGCTTCAGGAGCAGCGCGTAGCCGAGGTCCATGCCGTTGTCCTCGAAGGCGGTTCGCACGTCGTCGGGGATCGCCGCCGTGCTGCCCGCCTCGCGGATCTTCTGCAGCGCGTCATAGGCGAGGATGCCCTGGCGGATGCGAACCTTTGCATGCTCGACCAGTTCCTCGATGCCGGGGATTTCCGTGGTCAGCGAGCGCGTGCCGATCAGACCCATGGCCCAGGGGATATGGACAGCGAAATGTGTCGTGCGCGACTGCTGGTCGGGGAAGCCGAACGCCGTGAAAGGCGCGGGCGCCGGCTCGGTCTTCCACATCGCCTCGATCGCGGCGAGCTTCATTTTCTGATGCTCGGTCGAGAGATAACCGCTCTCGTCGCCGAGGACCACGACCGACAAGGCCGAAGCAAGGCCGAAGGACGCGGCCACCGTCATCGAGCGCTTCGCCAGCGCGACGCTGCGGCCCTTGAGCAGGTACCAGGCCGACACGCCGAGGACGAACACGGCAGCCGTGACATATCCCGCCGAGACGGTATGGACGAACTTCGCCTGCGCCACCGGGTTGAACAGGACCTCGTAGAAGTCGACGACCTCCATGCGCATGGTCTGCGGGTTGAAGGCCGAGCCCACCGGATTCTGCATCCAGCCATTGGCGATCAGAATCCACAGCGCCGAGAAGTTTGAGCCGATCGCCACCGCCCAGGTGGCGGCGAGATGGCCGAGCTTCGACAGCTTGTCCCAGCCGAAGAAGAACAGGCCGACGAATGTCGCCTCGAGGAAGAAGGCCATCAGGCCCTCGATCGCCAGCGGCGCGCCGAAGATGTCGCCGACATAGTGGCTGTAGTAGCTCCAGTTCATGCCGAACTGGAACTCCATCACGATGCCGGTGGCGACGCCGAGTGCGAAGTTGATACCAAACAGCGTGCCCCAGAACTTGGTCATCTGCCGCCAGATCACCCGGCCGGTCATCACATAGACCGTCTCCATGATGGCGAGCAGGATCGACAGGCCGAGCGTGAGCGGAACGAAGAGGAAGTGATAGAGCGCGGTGATTGCGAACTGCAGCCGCGAGAGAGCTACGATATCGAGTTCCATGACCGGATCCGGCGCTGCCGCCTCCCTTGCTTGCCGGGGCCGCCTTGCGCGCTGCCCGGGCTTCGACGTTCCAACTCAGTCCGGGCGAAGCCCGTCGAGCATTTCTTTGTATTTCGCGCTTCCGCGTGACGCCTCCGCGACGATCCGGCCGTCGCGCATCAGGACGAGGCGGTCGGCGAGTTCGGCTTCACGGCGGATATGCGTAGCAATGATAAGCGATCGATTGGCCGCGGCGGCGTCGATGCGCGCGACCACATCGCGCGCGGTCGGGCCGTCGAGTCCTTCCGTCGGCTCGTCCATCAACCATACAGGCGCATCGCGCAGCAGGACGCGCGCGAGCGCCAGCCGGCGGGTTTGCCCGCCGGACAGGCCGGCGCCCGCCTCGCCAAGCGCCGTGTCGAGCCCGTGCGGCAGGCGGCCCACCATCTCGTCGAGACCTGCGGCGGCGAGAGCCGCGATCATATCGGCCTCCGTTGCCTCCGGCCGTGCCAACGCCAGATTGCCGCGCAGGGTATCGGCAAACAGCTCCGTGTGCTGCGTCAGCAGCGTCGCCGGCAGGATTTCCACGCTGCCGCGCACCGGTGCCAGTTCCGCGGCGAGGAGCGAGAGGAGCGTGGACTTGCCCGCCCCGCTCTGCCCGATGACGACGACGCGTTCGCCACGCCGCACCGTGAGCGAGACATCGGACAGGACCGGGCGGTGCTGGCCGTCGTAGCTCGCCGAGACCGACCGCAGCCGTGCCGCGACGCCCGCCTGTGCCGGCTCGGGCAGCGCGGTGGTTCCAGCCTTGTCCGTCAGCTGCGGCGCCAGTCGGCGCGCGGCGAGGAGAGTGCGGCCGAACTCGACCGCGCCGCGCCGCAGCGGCGCGAACGGCTCGAGGCTCGCCAGGGCAAGAAGGACGGCGAAGGCTGCGGCTGGTGCACCGATGTCGCCACGCTCCGCAAGCAGGGCTACAGCGAGCAGCACGCCTGCCAGCAAAGCAGCGCCAGCTACCCCGAGCGCAAAGCCCGCACCGGTCTCAATGCGGTTGAGGCCGATGTCGGCCTGCGCAAGACGCCGGTCCGCCGCGGCGACTGCCTCGATCTGGGCGCCGGCGCGACCGGCCAACAGCAGGTCGGTCCTGCCTTTCACCAGGTCGATGGTGCGCGAGCGCAATGCTTCGAGGGCATACGCCCTGCGGCGCGCGAAAGCCTCGGCACGGCGGGCAGCGACAGCCGGGATGCCGAGGCCGGCAGCGAGCAGCAGCAGCGCCGTGCCGGCGCCCAGAAGCGGATGGATGAAGCCGAGCGCAGCCGAAACCGCCAGCGCGGTGCCTGTCGCGGCGAAGACCGGGACGATGACCCGAAGATAGAGCGTATCCAGCGCGTCGATGTCGAGCGTCAGCCCGAACAGGGCCCGCGACGGGCGCATGGCGAGCGTGCGCGCCGCGGCGGGCGAGGCCCAGCCGCGGAACACCCGCTCCCTGAGAGCCGCCAGGACCTTGAGCGTAGCCTCGTGGGTCGCCAGCCTTTCGCCATAGCGCGAGGCGGTCCGGCCCAGCGCCAGCAGGCGTATGCCAGCCGACGGCATGAAGATGTCGAAGGTAAGCGCCGTCGCGACCGAGAGGCCGGCGATCGACGTGGCCGCGATGAACCAGCCGGACAGGCCGAGAAGCGCGATGCCGGCAAGCGCGGTCGCGAGCGAGAGCACGGCGCCGGCAAGCAGCATCCGTCTGTTGCCGGACCGGAAGAGCGCGAGCACGACGCGCAGGGAGCGGAACCGGCTCATGCCGTCGCCTCCGCCCGCCTGTGGGACAGATCGATGATGCGGTCCATGCGGCCCGCCAGGACGGGATCATGCGTGGCGACGACGAGCGTGCGCCCAGCTGCGGCCGCGAGCAGGCTCTCGGTCACTTCGCTCGCGGTGGAGCTGTCGAGGTGGGCGGTGGGCTCGTCGGCGAGGATCAGCCCCTTGTCCGGGCCCGCGGCAGCGCGCGCGATCGCCAGGCGCAAGGCCTCGCCCCCCGACAGGCCGACGCCATTCTCGCCGACGGGAGACGGCCCGCGGCGGGCCGCCACGCCGTCGAGCCGGGCGACCTTCAGCGCAACGGCGATCTCACGCGCTCCGACATCCGGCCGGCCGAGCGAGACATTGCTCGCGACCGTGCCCGGGAAGATGTGCGGCGGCTGGCCGATCCAGGCCATGGAGGCGCGCAGGCGCGCCGCATTGGCCGTGTTGAGCGGCTCGCCGCCGATCCGGATCACGCCGCCCGACACCGGCGCGAGGCCGGCGAGCAAGGCCAGTATCGTCGACTTGCCCGCGCCGCTCGGCGCGACGAGAGCGACATGCTCGCCCGGCCTGACGTTGAGATCGAATCCCGCCAGCACATAACTATCACGGCCTGGATATCGGAAGCTGAGGTCTTCCGCCGTGACTGAAAGCGCTATGCCGCGCTCCGCAGGACGGGCCTCTCCGGCGGCTGAGCCGACGATCGGCATGCCACGGACGGCCATCTTCTCGACCGCCTCCAGCCCCGCCTGGCCGGCGGCGCGATCATGCCAGACCGTCGACAGGTCGCGCAGCGGCTCGAAAAAGGCAGGGGCGAGCATCAGGACGAACAGGCCTTGAGCGAGCGACAGCTTGCCGCCCCAGGCGCCGAATTCGAGCTGGCCCAGGAAATGGAAGCCGACATAGACCGCGACCATCGCCACGCCGAGCGCGGCGAACAGTTCCAGCACGGCGGACGACAGGAACGCGATGCGCAGGACCGCCATCGTCCGCGTCCTGAGATCCTCGGCGTCGGCGCGCAGCCGCAGCGCCGTGCGGTCGACGGCGTCGAAGGTGCGGATCGTCGCCAGGCCGCGCAGACGGTCGAGCAGGAAGGCATTCATGTCGCCCATCCGCGCAAGCTGCCTTTCGCTCGCCTCCTTGGCGCCCCAGCCGATCAACGCCATGAACAGCGGAATCAGCGGCGCGGCCACCAGCAGGATCAGGGCGGCCACCCAGGAGAAGGCGAGCACGCAGGCAAGGATCGCGAGGGGCACAACCACCGCCTTGAAGCGCAGGGGCTGGAAGCGCGCGAGATAGGGCACGACCGCCTCGGCCTGCTCTGCAATCGCACTGGCGACAAGCCCGGACGACGGCGCAGACATGTCGAGGGGAGACCGGTCGGCCACGGCGGCGATCGCCTCTGCACGCAGATCCGACAGTTGCTTTCGCGCCGCATCGAAGGCCATTCGGACGCCGGCCCACTCCAGACCGGCGCGGAGGAGGCCGAGCAGGAAGACGGCCGCGGCCGGGACCAGCGCGGCGCGCGCGGGCTCGCCCGCCGCGATACCGCCGATGACCATGGCGATGAGGCCCGCCTGCGGAATCCACAGCAGCGCCGCGGCGGCCTGCAGCAACGTTCCCGTGCGGGCGGACAGTCTCGATGTCGCTCGGGGACGGACGAGAGCCCCCGCTTCCTCAGCAGAAGCGAACGACGCCGAAGCTGGAGCCCGGCGCGTGACATAGGGCTCGGCCGCGGTCATGGCGTGCTCTGCTCTTTGCGCTTGCGGCCAAGAGAGACGATCCTGTCCTTGGTGTCGAGAAGTTTCGTCACCTTCGAGCCGAGCGCGAGCAGCGTCACAAGCCGCTCCGGCTCCAGCCGCTTCACGTCGTCGTACCCAGGTCGTGAGCCGTTCGATCAGCGCATGCATCTCGCCCAGCCGCTGCTGCGCGCGCCGGTCCTCCTCGCTCGTCGGTGCCTGCATGAGCAGCTCGCGCAGGACCGAGAGCGTCGGGTCGACCTCGCGCTTCTTGCGCTCCTCTGCGAGCGTGCGCAGGATCTGCCAGACATCGTCAGGCGTGGTGAAGTAGTCGCGCCTGTCGCCCGGCAGGTGCTTGAGCAGAACGAGGTTCCAACCCTGGAGCTCGCGCAGGCTCATCGAGACGTTCGACCGGGATATACCGAGCGCGTCGACGATCTGGTCCGCGCAGAGCGGCTCGCCCGAGACGTAGAGCAGCGCGTAGATCTGTCCGACGGTCCGGTTGATGCCCCAGCGGCTGCCCATCTCGCCGAAATGCAGCACGAAGGCCTGGATCGTCGGGGAGAGGTTCATGAGGGCGCGTCACTTATTTCAGTAATTTCTGAAATTTACGTACATACAACCGCAGCGGATTTCAACGTGCAATTCAAGAATGGGTGATGCGCGCCGGCGGCGGTCACGGTACCCGGCGGACAGTAGGCTCGATACAGCACGTCCACCACCGCCTTCGCCGCTTCGTTCACGATACGGTACCAAATGGTCTGGCCGTCGCGGCGACCTGCGATCACGCCGTCGCGACGCAGCAAGGCGAGATGCTGGGATACGGTAGAGTCCCGGATGCCGAGAAACGATGCGAGCTCGCCGACCGACCTCTCTCCTTCGACCAGATGACAGAGGATCAGGAGCCGGTGACGGTTCGAAAGCGCCTTCAACAGCTCGCTGGCCTCGTCGACGGCGCCCCGCATCGCAACGGAATCGACTCGAATATTGATATTCATTCTTTCGTATCTACTTAGGTACGTATATTTAGTCAATTCCCACGGCGGCCTTGAGCCGGCGACGGGAGCAGGTGTGGAGCGATGACGAATGTCCGGTAGCCATCAGATCGTCTGTCCGAAGTGCGGCGGGGTCAACAGAGTGCCCGACGATCGCCCGGCAGGGTCGGCGCGGTGCGGCAAATGCGGAACGCCGCTCTTCGCCTCGAAGCCGGTGGATGCCGACGCCGACATGTTCAGGCGCCAGACGCAGCGCGGCGACATTCCCGTGCTGGTGGACGTCTGGGCGCCCTGGTGCGGCCCCTGCCGCATGATGTCGCCCGCCTTCGAGGCTGCCGCCGCGACGCTCGAGCCCGGCATCCGCCTGCTGAAGCTCAATTCCGACTCGGAAAACGAACTGGCCGCCCGTCTCGGGATCAGGAGCATTCCGACGATGCTGCTGTTTGCCGAAGGACAGGAGGTTGCACGGGTCTCCGGGGCCATGACCTCGCAGCAGATTGTCAACTGGGCACGCGATCAGCTCCGAAGCCGGACGTAACGCCGCCAGCCGGTCGGCGATCTCGTGGAAGGGAAACAGATTCCAAAACATCGCAGAAATGGGAATGGACTTGCGCGACAGGGCGTGAGCCGGGTCATTTGAAAATCCGCTTTTGTCTATAAAAATTGTGTAGATTGACGGCGCTGCGGAATCTAATGCCCCGTCAATGCATTCATTTTGCTGGCTCTGCGAAGAACTCGGAGCCGATCGGCCCTTAGCCAGACAATCGACTGGGCATGAAGCGCGAACAACGCTTGCGTGGAATATTTTTGCGCGCGCTCTTCTCGCGGCAGAAAAGCGATTGCCTCGCCGCGCATGGCAAGACAGCCGATGCCTCCATATTGCGGGCATGATCCGGGAAAATGCGCGGCTACAAGGTGGCCCCATAGATGTCCTCGCGCGAATCCAGGCTCAATGCGTTTCCGGTCTTCATGAAGGTGGAAGGCCGCAGCGTCGTCATCGTCGGCAATGGCGACGAGGCGCTGGCCAAGGCACGCCTGATGGCACAGTCGAGTGCCAAGCTGACGATCGTCGCCGACGATGCGGAAGCGGAGCTCGCTGCATGGGCTGCCGCGAATGAGACGCGCCTGCTGACGACGCCTTATGAAGAGAAGCTGCTTACGGGCGCGACCCTCGTCTTCGCGGCCACGGGCGATGAGCCCCTCGATGCGCGGATCGTCGCCGATGCGCGTGCCGCCGGCATCTGCGTCAACGCCGTCGACCGGCCGGAGCTGTGCGACTTCTTCACGCCGGCGCTGGTCAACCGTGCGCCGGTGGCGATCGCGATCGGCACCGAGGGGGCTGGCCCCGTGCTGGCGCAGATGATCCGCGCCCGCATCGACCGGATGCTGTCGCCGTCGCTGGGTCGGCTGGCAACGCTGGCGGCTTCGTACCGCTCGGCTGTCGAGCGCCTGCTGCCGAAGGGCGCGGCGCGGCGCGGCTACTGGAACGAATTCTTCAACGGCGCACCGGCGCGGGCGATGGAGATCGGCTCGTTCGAGGAAGCGCAGGTCGCGGCCGACATTATGCTGTCGCGCCAGGGCGAAATCGCTGGCCATGTCGCGCTCGTCGGCGCCGGTCCGGGCGCCGAGGATCTGCTGACGTTGCGCGCGCATCGCCTGCTGATGGAAGCGGACGTGATCGTCCACGACGCGCTGGTGCCCGAGGCGGTGATCGCCATGGGCCGGCGCGACGCCGAGCGCATCGGCGTCGGCAAGCGCAAGGGCTGCCACTCCAAGAGCCAGGCTGAGATCAACGACCTGCTGGTCGAGCTTGGCCGCGCCGGCAAGCGCGTGGTGCGGCTGAAGTGCGGCGATCCGCTGGTCTTCGGGCGTGCAGGCGAGGAGATGGCGGCGCTGCGCGAGGCCGGCGTGTCCTACGAGGTGGTGCCCGGCGTGACGGCGGCTTTTGCGGCCGCGGCTGATTTCGAGCTGCCTCTGACGCTGCGCGGCGTCGCCTCGTCGATGGTGTTCACCACCGGCCACGATCTGAAGGGCGGCACGCTGCCCGACTGGGCGAAGCTGGCGATCTCCGGCGCGACGGTGGCAGTCTATATGGGCCGCTCGATCGCAGCCGACGTCGCGACGCGGCTGATCGAGGCGGGGCTCTCGCCCGACACCGCCGTCGCGGTGGTCGAGAACGCCAGCCTCGCCTCGCGCCGCCTGTTCCACGGCACGCTCGCCGACCTGCCCGCGCTCGAAGCGCGCGAGGACCTGACCGGCCCGGTTATGACGATCATCGGCGACGCGGTCGCGGGCGCACGGTTCGACACATCCACGGCGCTCGCGGTCCACGACCGCGAGACGGTCGCCGTCTGACGGAGACAGAGATGAAGGTTCTCACCGCAAACCGGCTCACAGATGGCGAAGCTGTCTGGTTCGGCTCCGACCAGGTCTGGCACGAGACGATCGACTATGCCGAGGTCGCGCACGACACGCCGGCCGAAGAGCGGCTGGAGCGCCTCGGCAAGGAGGCCTACGCCCGCAACGAGGTGGTGGATGTCGACCTGATCGACGTCGAGCTGCTGGAGGGCGAGATCAGGCCGCTCAGGCTGCGCGAGCGCATCCGGGCGGCCGGACCGACGAACCGGACCGATCTCGGCAAGCAGGCGCGCCCGCGCCCCGTCGACGAAGGGTTCGCGGCCGGCATCTAGCGCGGCCCAAAGGAAGAAGAAGATGTATCGCTACGACGAATTCGACCATTCCTTCGTCCAGGCCCGCGTCGCCGAGTTCCGCGACCAGGTCGACCGCCGGCTCGCCGGCGAGATCACGGAGGACCAGTTCCGGCCGCTGCGGCTGATGAACGGCGTCTACCTCCAGCTTCACGCCTACATGCTGCGCGTCGCGATCCCCTACGGCACGCTGTCGTCGAAGCAGATGCGGATGCTCGCCCACATCGCCCGCACCTACGACAAGGGCTACGGCCATTTCACGACGCGGCAGAACATCCAGTACAACTGGCCGGCCTTGTCGGACATCCCGGCGATCCTTGCCGATCTCGCCTCGGTCGAGATGCACGCGCTGCAGACCAGCGGCAACTGCATCCGCAACGTGACCGCCGATCATTTCGCAGGCGCCGCCGCCGACGAGGTGGCCGATCCGCGGCCGTATGCCGAGATCCTGCGCCAGTGGTCGTCGGTGCATCCCGAATTCTCCTACCTGCCGCGCAAGTTCAAGATCGCGGTGACAGGCGCGGAGCGCGACCGCGCCGCGATCCAGGTGCACGACATCGGCCTGCACCTGAAGAAGAACGACAAGGGCGAGCTGGGCTTCGCCGTATGGGTCGGCGGCGGGCAGGGCCGCACGCCGATCATCGCCAAGAAGATCAAGGATTTCCTGCCGGAGGAGCACCTGCTCTCCTACATCACCGCGGTCATGCGCGTGTACAACCTGCACGGGCGCCGCGACAACAAATACAAGGCGCGCATCAAGATCCTGGTGCACGAGACCGGCACGGAGGAGTTCTCGCGCCAGGTCGAGGCCGAGTGGAACGCGCTCAAGGACGGGGTGCTGACGCTGCCCGAGCAGGACATCGCCGCGATCGCCGCCTATTTCGCGCCGCCGGCGCTGGCGCCGCGTCCCGAGGGCGACGAGGTGGTGAAGCTCGCGCGGCTCGACTCGCGCTCGTTCGGCGAATGGCTCGACCAGAACGTCGTCACGCACAAGCACCCCGACTACGCCGCGGTGACCATCTCGCTCAAGGGCACCGGCGAGGCGCCCGGCGACGCCAGCGACGGCCAGATGGACGCGGTCGCCGACATCGCCGAGCGCTATGCGTTCGACGAGATCCGCGTCAGCCACGAGCAGAACCTGATCCTGCCGCATGTGGCGCGGGCCGACCTCAAGGCGATCTACGACCGGCTGGTCGAGATAGGACTTGCCACCGCGAATTCGAACCTGATCACCGACATCATCGCCTGCCCGGGCCTGGATTACTGCGCACTCGCCAATGCGCGCTCGATCTCGGTTGCGCAGGACATCTCGCAACGCTTCGCCTCGCTGGCGCGGCAGAAGGAGATCGGCGAGCTGAAGCTGAAGATCTCCGGCTGCATCAATGCCTGCGGCCATCACCATGTCGGCCATATCGGCATTCTCGGCGTGGAGAAGAAGGGCGCGGAGCTCTACCAGGTGACGCTGGGGGGATCGGGCGACGAGAACGCCTCGATCGGCGAGATCATCGGACGCGGCTTCGGCCCAGACGAGATCACCGACGCGATCGAGAAGATCGTCGACACCTATCTCGCGCATCGGCGCGACGCCTCGGAAAAGTTCCTCGATGCCTATCGCCGGCTCGGCCCCGCGCCCTTCAAGGAGGCGCTCTATGCTAGCGAAGCTAAAGCAGCTTAGCGCCGACGAGGAGGCTGCGATCGAGGCCGCGGCGCTGGAGGCCCGTTACGGGCAGCTCGAGCCGCAGGACATCATCACCTTCTCGATCGGCCGCTTCGGGTTGCAAGGGCTGGGCGCCGTGTCGTCCTTCGGCGCGGATTCGGCCGTGCTGCTGCACATGATCGCGCGCATAGACCCGGCGCTGCAGGTGATCTTCCTCGACACCGGCAAGCATTTCGGCGAGACGCTGCAGTACAGGGATGCGCTTGCGGCCGATTTCGGACTGCGCAACATCACGGTGTTCGAACCGCTGCCGGCGGCGCTCGCGCAGCGGGACCCGGGCGGAGATCTGCACAAGTCAAGCACCGACGCCTGCTGCAACATCCGCAAGGTCGAACCGATGGCGCGCGCGGTCGAACCGCTCGCGGCCTGGTTTACCGGTCGCAAGCGCTTCCAGGCCGCGACACGCAACGGTTTGCCGGTGTTCGAGGCGGTGGGCCCGCGCATCCGCATCAATCCGCTCGCGAAGTGGACCACGGCCGATCTCGCCGCCTATATGCGCGAGCACCAGCTGAGGGAGAATCCGCTCGTCGCCTACGGCTATCTGTCCATTGGCTGCTTCCCCTGCACCCAGCCGGTCAAGGAGGGCGAGGATGCGCGATCGGGACGTTGGGCTGGACAAGCCAAGACGGAATGCGGCATTCACCTGTCGGACCTCGACCACTCGCTGACGGCATCGTCGCTCTAGGAACTGTTCATGACCGAACCCGCCCCCGCGCCCCAGACGCGGCTCTGGACGCCGTCCGGCTTTCGCGACGACGAATGGAGCCATTCCGAGGCGTTCGACGCGCCCGGCTCCAACGGCAAGCTGATCCTGCCGCTCAGCGCATTCCTAGAAATCCCGGCCGACGAAAGGCTGCGCGACAAGGACCGGCTCGGCGTTCTTCTGGCGCCGGCCGATCCGGTCGAGGCGATCGCCGACGTGCTCGACCAGCTGTCCCTCGTGGCCCTCGCCTTCCCCGCCTTCAACGACGGGCGTTCGTTCTCGAAGGCCGAACTGCTGCGCAGCCGCTACGGGTTCTCCGGCCCGATCCGCGCGACAGGACAGGTTCTGGTCGACCAGTTGCCGCATATGCTGCGGGTCGGCTTCGACCAGTTCGAGGTCTCGCATCCGGTGCTGTTGGCGCGGCTGGAAAGGGGCGAGGTCGGCGGGATTCCGTTCCAGTACCAACCCACCGCCACCTCGTCGGACACGCGGGGCAAGTATTCCTGGCGTCGAACAGCGGACTGATCAGGCGGGCTTTACAAATCCCACCGATCAGCGCTTTCCTCGCATGTCCGGACGGAAACATCCGCCGGCATCGGGGAGGGATCCATGGAGTTCGACTACGTGATCGTCGGCGGAGGATCCGCCGGCTCGACGCTCGCAGCGAGGCTGAGCGAGGATCCTGACGCGACTGTGTGCCTGCTCGAGGCGGGCGGCGACGGAAAGCACATCCTGATCCGCGCGCCGACCGGATAGGCCCTGATGCTGCCCGGGCGGCCGAAGATCTCGAACTGGGCCTACCAGACCGTTCCCCAGCCCGGCCTTGGCGGGCGCCGCGGCTACCAACCACGCGGCAAGGCGCTGGGCGGTTCGAGCGCCATCAACGCAATGCTCTACATCCGCGGCCATCGCTCGGACTATGACGGCTGGGCCGCAGCCGGCTGCGACGGCTGGGGATGGCAGGACGTGCTGCCCTATTTCCGCAAGGCCGAGGGCAACCAGCGCGGCGAAGACGCCTTCCATGGCGCGTCCGGCCCGCTGCAGGTGGGCGAGCAACTGTACGCCGCGGCCCATCGTCCAGGCCTTCGTCGACGCCTGCGGCGAAAACCAGATCCGCTTCAACGACGATTTCAACGGACCGGAGCAGGACGGCGCGGGGTACTACCAGGTCACGCAGTTCTGGTCCGGGGCAAAGGTGGGCGAGCGCTGTTCGGCTGCGGCGGCCTATCTGCATCCGGCGATGGACAGGAGAAACCTGTCAGTGCTGACCGACGCCCACGCAACCGGGATCGTGCTCGAGGGCAAGCGGGCGACAGGGGTCCGGTTCCGGCGCGGCGGTAGGGAAGAGACCGTCGCAGCGCGGCGCGAGGTGATCCTGTGCGGCGGCGCCTTCAACTCGCCCCAGCTTCTCCTGTTGTCGGGTATCGGGCCCGGCGCGGAACTCGCGCGGCATGGCATCCTCGTGAAGCACGAGCTTCCCGGCGTCGGGCAGAACCTGCAGGACCATCTCGACTTCGTCGCATCGTGGAAGTCGGGCGACCGCAACCTGCTCGGGATGAGTTTCGGCGGCCTTGTCGACGTCATCCGCGAGGCAAGGCGATGGAAGCGGGACGGCACGGGCCTCATCGCCTCGCCGGGCGCTGAAGGCGCGGCCTTCATCCGGTCGGATCCGGCGCTGGAGAAGCCGGATCTCCAGCTTCACTTCGTCGTCGGCATCATCGATGACCATGCGCGCAAGCTGCATCTCGGCCACGGCTATTCATGCCATGTCTGCGTGCTCAGGCCGCATTCACGCGGCACTGTCGGCCTCGACAGCACCAACCCGCTTGCGCCGCCCCGGATCGACCCGAATTTCCTCGCCGACGAGCGCGATATGGAGACCCTGCTCAAGGGCGTCAGGATCATGCGGCGCATCCTGGCAGCACCGGCACTCGCGCCCTATCGCAAGACGGAGCTCTATCTCGGCGGGACAGATCCCGACGATACCGAGCTGATCCGTCACATCCGGGCGCGGTCGGACACCATCTACCATCCGGTCGGAACATGCAGGATGGGGACGGACGAGAACGCCGTGGTCGATACGAGGCTTCGCGTGCGGGGCCTGGAGCGGCTGCGGGTGGTCGACGCCTCGGTCATGCCGACGCTGATCGGCGGCAACACCAACGCGCCGACGATCATGATCGCCGAGAAGGCCGCGGACTTCATTCGCGCGGCGTAGGCTTACTGCCCTTGCGCTTGCGGCCGTAGAGCTCCAGCCGGTGATGCACGATGTCGTAGCCGAGCCTGCGCGCGATCTCGTCCTGCAGCTGCTCGATCCGCTCGGAATGGAACTCGATCACGTCGCCGGTGTCGAGGTCGATCAGATGGTCGTGGTGCTCGGCCGCCGCCTGCTCGAAGCGGGAGGGCCCGCCGGCGAAGGCGTGGCGCTGGATCTCGCCCTTGTCCTCGAGCAGTTTCATCGTGCGATAGACGGTCGAAAGCGAAATCGTCGGATCGATCGACGATGCCCGCTGGAAGATTTCCATCGCGTCGGGATGATCCGCCGTCTCTGAAAGGATCTGCAGGATCGCCCGGCGCGGCCGCGTGATACGCACGCCAGCCTCCCGCAGACGAGCCTCGTAGCCGCGCAACTTTTTCGCTTCCTCCGTCATCGCCGCTATATGCGACAGGGCGAACGCATTGCCAAGTTTTCCTAGTTGCAAACGATTTGCATTTGCATTGACATACAAGCGTTCGCACCTTATGTCGATCATGGAGCCGCGATGACGCGGCAATGTGGAGAAAGACGCAGTATGCCTTCCATCCTACGCAGCGCCCTGATCGGCCTGGCCCTCTCCGCCGCAGCAATCGTCCCCGCAAACGCTGCGGACAAGTTCAAGGCTGTCACGACCTTTACGGTCATCGCGGACATTGCGAAGAACGTCGCCGGCGATGCGGCGGAGGTGGAATCCATCACGCGCGCCGGCGCGGAGATCCACAACTACCAGCCGACACCGCGCGACATCGTCAAGGCGCAGGACGCCGACCTGATCCTGTGGAACGGGCTCAACCTCGAGACCTGGTTCCAGCGCTTCTTCCAGAACCTGCGCGACATCCCGGGCGTGGTGGTGTCGGAGGGTGTCGAGCCGATCGGCATTTCAGAAGGTCCCTATACCGGCAAGCCCAACCCGCATGCCTGGATGTCGCCGACAGACGTGAAGATCTATGTCGACAACATCGCGGCCGCCTTCGCCAAATATGACCCGACCAATGCCGAGGCCTACAAGGCGAACGCCGAGGCCTACAAGGCGAAGATCGACGCCGCCGTCGCGCCTGTACGCGCCGCGCTCGACGCGATCCCGCAGGAGCGCCGCTGGCTGGTCACCAGCGAAGGCGCCTTCTCCTATCTCGCGCGCGATTTCGGCCTGAAGGAACTCTATCTCTGGCCGATCAATGCCGACGGCCAGGGCACGCCGCAGCAGGTGCGCAAGGTCGTCGACGCGGTGAAGGCCGACAAGATCCCGGTCGTCTTCAGCGAAAGCACGGTGTCGCCCGACCCGGCGCAGCAGGTGGCGCGCGAGACCGGAGCCCGCTACGGTGGCGTTCTCTATGTCGACTCGCTCAGCGAAGCGGACGGTCCGGTGCCGACCTATCTCGACCTGATGCGGGTGACGACCGAAACGATCGCAAAAGGCCTTGCGGAATGAATATGGCACCGCAGAAACAGGCTTTGCCCGACGGGCAACGAGACGGGCCGGCGTTAACCGCCGGCCTCGTCGCGAAGAATCTCACCGTGACGTGCCGGAGCGGCAACACCGCGCTCCGGTCTGCCTCCTTCTCCATTCCGCGCGGATCGATCACCGCGCTGGTCGGCGTGAACGGGTCGGGCAAATCGACCCTGTTCAAGGCCATCATGGGCTTTGTGCCGCTCGCCGCCGGCTCCGTCACCATGTTCGGCGAACCGGCCGGCCGGGCGCTGAAGAAGAACGTCGTCGCCTATGTCCCGCAGGCGGAGGAGGTCGACTGGACCTTCCCGGTTCTGGTCGAGGACGTGGTGATGATGGGCCGCTACGGCCACATGAACTTCATGCGCATCCCCTCGCGCCGCGACCGGGAGATGGTGACGCAGGCGCTCGAGCGCGTCGGCATGGCGGACTACCGCAAGCGGCAGATCGGCGAGTTGTCCGGCGGCCAGAAGAAGCGTGTCTTCCTGGCCCGGGCGCTCGCGCAGGAAGGTGAGGTGATCCTGCTCGACGAGCCGTTCACCGGCGTGGACGTCAACACCGAGGACGCGATCATTGCGCTGATGCGCAGCCTGCGCGACGAGGGCAAGATCATGCTCGTCTCGACGCACAACCTTGGTTCCGTCCCGGACTTCTGCGACCGCGTGATCCTCATCAATCGTACCGTGCTGGCGGAAGGGCCGACCGAGACCGTCTTCACGCGTGACAACCTGGAGCGCGCCTTCGGCGGCGTGCTGCGCCATTTCGTACTTGGCGGCGCGGAGCTGCACGACGACGAGGACGCGCGGCAGGTCACCGTCATCTCCGACGACGAGCGTCCGCTGGTGGTCTATTCCGAGAAGGGGCTGACCGGGACCGCTGCCCCCGCCTCGCGCAAGCCCGACGAGCCGGCCGAATGATGGCGACCTTGCTCGAACCGTTCGGCTACGGCTACATGGTCAACGCCATGTGGGTCTCGGCGCTGGTCGGCGCGGTCTGCGCCTTCCTGTCCGCCTTCCTGATGCTCAAGGGCTGGTCGCTGATCGGCGACGCGCTCTCGCATTCGATCGTGCCGGGCGTCGCCGGCGCCTACATGCTGGGCCTGCCCTTCGCCCTCGGCGCGTTCCTGGCCGGCGGGCTCGCCGCCGGTGCGATGCTGTTCCTCAACCAGCGGACCAGGCTGCGCGAGGATGCGATCATCGGCATGATCTTCACCTCCTTCTTCGGGCTCGGCCTGTTCATGGTGTCCCTGTCGCCCACCTCGGTGAACATCCAGACGATCGTGCTCGGCAACATCCTCGCCATCACGCCGGCCGACACGCTGCAGCTGGTGCTGATTGCCGGCGTGTCGCTCGCGATCCTGATCGCCAAGTGGAAGGACCTGATGGTGGCCTTCTTCGACGAGAACCATGCGCGTTCGATCGGCCTGCGGCCGGGCCTGCTCAAGGGCGTCTTCTTCACCCTTCTCGCCGCCTGCACGGTGGCAGCGCTGCAGACCGTCGGCGCCTTCCTGGTGATCGCCATGGTCGTCACGCCCGGCGCGACCGCCTATCTGCTCACCGACCGCTTCCCGCGCCTGATCACGATCGCAGTGGTAATCGGGGCGCTGTCGAGCCTGATTGGCGCCTACATCTCCTATTTCCTCGACGGCGCGACCGGCGGCGTCATCGTCGTGCTGCAGATGGCGGTCTTCCTGACCGCCTTCGTCTTCGCGCCGAAGCACGGCCTGCTGGCCGCGCGGCGACGGGCACGGGAAGCGCTGGAGGCGCAGGCATGATCGACACGCTCCTCCTCCCCTTCTCCTTCCCCTTCATGCAGCAGGCCTTCATCGTCTCGCTGCTGGTGGCGATCCCGATGGGGCTCCTGTCGCCGTTCCTGGTGCTGAAGGGCTGGTCGCTGATGGGAGACGCGGTCAGCCATGCCGTGTTGCCCGGCGTGGTGCTGGCCTATGTCGCCGGCCTGCCGATCGGCCTCGGCGCCTTCGCGGCAGGCATGTTCTGCGCCGTCGGCACCGGCTACCTGAAGGAAAACAGCCGCATCAAGGAGGACACCGTCATGGGCGTCCTCTTCTCGGGCATGTTCGGGCTGGGCCTGGTGCTCTACTCGATGATCGAGACGGAACTGCATCTCGACCACATCCTGTTCGGCGACATGCTGGGTGTCGGCTGGGGCGACATCATCGAGGCCGGCGCCATCGCGGCGGTCGTCGCCGGCGCGCTGGCGATCAAGTGGCGCGACCTTATGCTTCATGCCTTCGACCAGCAGCACGCGAAGGCGATCGGCCTGCCGGTTCGGCTGCTGCATTACGGGCTGCTGGCGCTGCTGTCGCTGTCGATCGTCGGCGCGCTCAAGTCGGTCGGCATCATCCTCGCCATCGCACTGCTCATCGCGCCGGGCGCGATCGGCTTCCTGATCGCGCGGCGGTTCGGCGTGATGATCGCAATTTCGGTGACAGTGGCGGTCGTCGCATCGCTGCTCGGCGTCTATCTGTCCTTCTTCCTGGACTCCGCGCCGGCGCCGACGATCGTGCTGCTGATGTCCGGAACCTTCGTCGTCGCCTTCCTGCGGGCACGCCTGTCCGTGCCAGCGGAGGGCGAGGCGGCCTGACCGTTCGAGGAGGCCGCGACCTCCTGCTCCATGCGCGCGAATCGCTTATCATCACGCGCATGATCTTCTCGCTCCTGAGAAAGCCAGAGCCGCGCCGTCCCGCCAAGCCGCTCGAACGGATGCACGAGGTCGGCGGGCGCACGCTGCCATTGCGCATCGTCGAGAACGCGCGCGCCCGGCGACTGACCCTGCGCATCGACGCCGGCGGGCAGGGCCTGCGCGTGACGGTGCCGCCGGGCATTCCCGCCCGCGAAGTCGACCGGTTCATCGACCGTCACCAGGGATGGCTGGAAGCCCGCATCGCCAAGGTGCCGGACAAACCGCAGATACGACCGGGCGTGAAGATCCCGGTGCGGGGCGTGCCGCATCTCATCGTCCACGAAGCCGACAGGCGCGGTTCGGTGACGGTGGCCGAGGTTGACGGCGTGCCGGCGCTGATCGTGCACGGCGAGCGCGCTCATCTTGCCCGCCGCGTCGCAGACTTCCTCAAGCGCGAGGCCAAGAAGGATATCGAGGCGCTGGTGGCGAAGCACACCGCCGCCGTCGGGCGCACGGCGAAGGCGATCCGCTTCAAGGACACGACCAGCCGCTGGGGCTCCTGCACATCGGACGGCAGCCTGTCCTTTTCGTGGCGCATCATGATGGCGCGCCCGACGGTGATCGACTACCTCGTCGCGCACGAGGTGGCGCATCTGAAGGAAATGAATCACGGGCCGAAGTTCTGGGCACTGTGCCGGGAACTCTGCCCGAGGACGGACGAGGCGCGAGCCTGGCTGAAGAAGAACGGCGCGGCGCTTCAGGCGATCAGGTTTGGTTAGCTTTCGATTTTGTTTTATTATTGAAGCAGGTGAGTCGGAAATCGGAGCCTGCGATGCCCGTGATAATGCATTTTTCGACGTTTCTTAAGTTGCTGACACAAAATACCGGAGACAAGATTCGAGATCTGTCTAAGTGCTCGCAAGCTGGTGGTTTTGACTACTACAGAACCTCACGCGACGGAGTCGCTAGCCTATGTGGAGACTCCAAGTCGCTTGAATTTGTCAAAATGAGAATTAAGGCTATGGCCCCTGAGAACGCTATAGATCGAAACGTAAAGATTGCAGAGCATTGCTCCAATTGGCTTAAGAAACAAACTGGCACCGGAAAGAAAGCTGGAAAGGCATTGTGGACCTCTCCAAAGAAGATCTTTTCCGTCCATATCGAGCCGGAGATTTGTCTGACTCAGGGTGGTACTAATCGTATCTTGGCTGTTTATCCTCGCGACGAACCGCGCATTAACCGTGATCAGGCTGGTGCGGGAATTCTGTTGATCCAGAAATCGTATAAGGCGGGAAGCGGCCCTAATAAGTTTGGCATATTGGATGCGTTCGCAGAGAGAGCTTATTGGAGTCCAACTAACTCTTCTCAGTCGATATTAGATCATGAGATAACAATGATTGAGAACGAGCTGACCAAAGTCCTTGCTCTATAGAAGCCGAAGCGCTTCGTTGAAGGCGGGATGCTGAATGCATTTGTAAGGGAGCAATCTCCTTCACCCGTCGTTGCCGGCGTTCAGTTCGTCCGGCCGCAGCCCTTCCTCTCCGGGTCGCGGCCAGGGCAGGAAATCGGGATCGAACTCGTCGGACGAAAAATAGTCCAGGGCCCGCTCGCCCTCGCCGCCGTCGAAACCCGACAGATCGAGCAGGTGGCCGATCACCTGATAGGCCTGGGCGATCTTTTCCTCGAGTTGCTCGACGGTTGCCGGCTGCTTGGTCATCTGGTGCCCCCTCTGCTTGTCGTCTCCACGTAGATTTAGGGCGGAGTGGCGGAGGCCTCAATGCCACCGGCTGCGTGTTTTTCTCGACTTCGCCGCGCATTCGTGGCATTTCGCCCGCATCATGTCCCTCGACATCAAGATATGCGGCCTGTCCACGCCCGAGACGATCGCGGCGGCGCTCGACGGCGGCGCGAGCCATGTCGGCTTCATCTTCTTTCCCAAGAGCCCCCGCAACGTGACGCCGCAGCAGGCGGCCGAGTTGCGGCAGGCGGCAATCGGGCGCGCCAAGGCGGTCGCCGTCACCGTCGACGCGAGCGATGAATTCCTCGACGCGATCGTGTCGGAGACGAAGCCCGACATGCTGCAGCTTCACGGCAAGGAAACGCCGGCGCGCGTGGCGCAGGTGCGGGAACGCTATAACCTGCCGGTGATGAAGGCGCTGTCGGTGAGCGAGCCCGCCGACCTGCTGCCGATCCAGGGTTTCGTCGGCGTCGCGGACCGGCTGCTGCTCGACGCCAAGGCGCCGAAAGGCTCCGAACTGCCGGGCGGCAACGGCGTGTCGTTCGACTGGCGCCTGCTCGCCGCCCTCGATCCCGGCCTCGACTACATGCTGTCGGGAGGCCTCAATCCGGGCAATGTCGGCGACGCGATCCGGATCGCGAACCCGCCGGGTCTGGATGTCTCGTCCGGAGTCGAATCTGCGCCGGGCGTCAAGGACGTGGGGTTGATCCGTGATTTCTTCGAGGCAGCGCGGAAGGCCCGAAGCTGACGGCATGGCGCGCGCCGACGTCGGCGCGGGGTAAGCTCTCCTCCTGCGCCGATCTCTCCCATTTTCGTTCGCGCCGCTCACCCGTCAGAGGACCTTCGGGCCATCTTTTCGGCGGGAGGAGGACGGCGCTTACGACGTGTCACGGAGTTCGACATCGGCAAACACAGCCGAGAGCGTCCGGATGATTCCGTCGGCATCGGTTCGTGTCCGGGTGTCGTGACCGCCGTCGTCGTAGGCTTCGGCCGTCCGGCAGTATGATCGGTGGCGGATCTGCATCGCCATGGTCTGGACCACGAGCGCCAGCGCGCGCAGCGCCAGAGCGAGGCTGATCGCGTCAGCAGGATCGTTGCCGTAGCGGACGCCCGTCGTCGCTGGCGACCACTGCCGGCCGGCCGGGTTCCATTCCGAGCCGGCGACGAACTCCCGCACCACCTCGTCCGCCTGCTGCAAAGCCCAGAGCATGCGGCAACGCGTGGCATAGGGTGCGCTTGCGGCGCGTTCGGCGAGATCGGCCAGGGCGAACAACCATGCTGCGATGCGCTGCAGAACGTCCCCTTCCCTCCCAATCCTCGCCTTCCAGCCCATCGCCGTCTCCTTTCGAGTGGATCATGCGGGAGGCGGAAGGGGGCGTGGATAAACGCGTGTGTGAAAAACTGCGAATGCCGAGCAGGATAGGGCGTCGGCGCGGGAGCGGGCGGAAATCGATGCACGGAGTGATAGTGGCACGCGCGTCCTCCACCACGCTAAGCGTGGTCGATCGGCGCGCACCCGACTCGTCGCGAAGCGCAGCAGACAGTTTACTTTTCGCGCTCGACGCGACATAGCCATTGCCACGGTTTCCGGGGCGTATACGTGTCTGTCCCCGCATTCAGGAGTCCGGCATGAACAAGCCGATTGAGCCCAATTCCTTCCGCACCGGCCCCGACGAGCAGGGCATGTTCGGCATCTTTGGCGGCCGTTTCGTCGCCGAGACGCTGATGCCGCTGATCCTGGACCTGGAGCGGCACTGGAACGAGGCCAAGACGGATCCCGCGTTCCAGGCCGAGCTCAAGTCGCTGTCGACCTATTATGCCGGTCGGCCGTCGAAGCTCTATTACGCCGAGGGCTTGACCCGGCATCTCGGTGGCGCGCGCATCTTCTTCAAGCGCGAGGACCTGAACCACACCGGCTCGCACAAGATCAACAACTGCCTCGGGCAGATCCTGCTCGCAAAGCGCATGGGCAAGAAGCGCATCATCGCCGAGACGGGCGCCGGCCAGCACGGCGTGGCGTCGGCGACGGTTGCCGCCAGGTTCGGCTATCCATGCGTCGTATACATGGGCGCGACCGACGTCGAGCGGCAGAAGCCGAACGTGTTCCGCATGAAGCTGCTGGGCGCGACGGTGAACCCGGTGACGGCCGGCCACGGCACGCTGAAGGACGCCATGAACGAGGCGCTGCGCGACTGGGTGACCAATGTCGAGGACACCTACTACCTGATCGAGTACCGCCGCCGGCCCGCACCCCTATCCGGAACTGGTGCGCGAGTTCCAGTCGGTGATCGGCATCGAGGCGCGGCAACAGATGCTGGAACAGGAGGGCCGGCTGCCTGACGTGATCATCGCCGCGGTCGGCGGCGGTTCGAACGCGATCGGCCTGTTCCACCCCTTCCTCGACGACAAGGACGTGCGCATCATCGGCATCGAGGCCGGCGGACGCGGGCTCGACGGCATCGAGCACTGCGCCTCGATGAATGCCGGCAGGCCCGGCGTGCTGCACGGCAACCGCACCTATCTGCTGCAGAACGAGGACGGGCAGATCCTCGACGGCCACTCGATCTCCGCGGGCCTGGACTATCCCGGCGTCGGGCCCGAGCACTCCTGGCTGCGCGACACCGGCCGCGTCGAGTATGTGCCGATCCTCGACGACGAGGCGCTGGACGCCTTCCAGCTCTGCACCAAGACGGAAGGCATCATCCCGGCGCTGGAATCCGCCCACGCCATTGCGCACGCCATCAAGATCGCGCCCGGCATGGACAAGGACAAGACGATCATCGTCAACCTGTCCGGCCGCGGCGACAAAGATGTGCATACCGTGGCGAAGATGATGGGCATGGAGATCTGACAATGACCACCCGCATCGACCGGCGCATGGCGCGACTGAAGGGCGAGGGCCGACCGGCACTCGTCACCTACATCATGGGCGGCGACCCCGACTATGCCACTTCGCTGTCGATCATGAAGGCCCTGCCGCGCTCGGGCTCCGACGTGATCGAGCTCGGCATGCCCTTCTCCGACCCGATGGCGGACGGGCCGGCGATCCAGGCGGCCGGCCTCAGGGCGCTCAAGTCGGGCCAGACGCTGCGCAAGACGCTCGACATGGCGGCCGAGTTCCGCAAGTCGGACGACGAGACGCCGATCGTGATGATGGGCTACTACAACCCGATCTACATCTACGGCGTCGACCGGTTCCTGGCCGACGCCAAGACCGCGGGCATAGACGGGCTGATCGTGGTCGACCTGCCGCCGGAGATGGACGAGGAACTATGCATTCCCGCCCTCAAGGCCGGGATCAACTTCATCCGCCTCGCTACGCCGACGACGGACGACAAGCGCCTGCCCAAAGTGCTCGAGAACACGTCCGGCTTCGTCTACTACGTGTCGATGACCGGCATCACCGGCTCCGCGCTCGCCGACACGACCAAGGTCGCCACGGCGGTGAAGCGCATCAAGGGACATACCGACCTGCCGGTCTGCGTCGGCTTCGGTGTCAAGACGGCCGAACAGGCGCGCACGATCGGCGCATCCGCCGACGGCGTCGTGGTGGGCACGGCGATCGTCAATGCGATCGCAAACGTGCTGGGTCCCAAGGGCGAGAAGACGGCCGATCCGGCCGACGCGGTCGCGACGCTGGTGTCGGGCCTCGCGGCAGGCGTGCGTGCGGCCCGCCTTGCTCCCGCCGAATAGTCGCCCCACATTCCCTGCTTGAGCCTCATCTCGCCCGAAGGGAGACCGGCATGAACTGGATCACCAATTACGTCCGCCCGAAGATCAACTCGATGCTCGGACGGCGCGAGATACCGGAGAATCTCTGGATCAAGGATCCCGAGACCGGCGAGATGGTCTTTCACAAGGATCTCGAGGAGAACCAGTGGGTCATCCCCTCGTCGGGCCACCACATGAAGATCAAGGCCAAGGACCGGCTGAAGTTCTTCATGGATAATGGCGAATACGCGGCCATCGAGAACCCCAAGGTGATGGTTGATCCGCTGAAGTTCCGCGACGAGAAGCGCTATATCGACCGGTTGAAGGATGCCAAGGCCAAGACCAGCCTCGACGACGCGATCCTTTCTGTGCGCGGCACGATCGAGGGCCTGCCGATCGTCGCCTGCGTGCAGGATTTCGCCTTCATGGGCGGCTCGCTCGGCATGGCGGCCGGCGACGCCATCATCAAGGCGTTCGAGATCGCACTGGCCGAGAAGCGGCCGATGGTGCTGTTCGCGGCCTCGGGCGGGGCGCGCATGCAGGAAGGCATCCTGTCGCTGATGCAGCTGCCGCGCACCACGGTGGCGGTCGAGCGGCTGCGCGAGGCGGGGCTGCCCTATATCGTGGTGCTGACCAATCCGACCACCGGCGGCGTCACCGCGTCCTACGCCATGCTCGGCGACATCCATATCGCGGAGCCCGGCGCGCTGATCGGCTTCGCCGGCCCGCGCGTGATCGAACAGACCATCCGCGAGAAGCTGCCGGAGGGCTTCCAGCGGGCGGAATACCTGATGGAGCACGGCATGGTCGACATGGTGGTCTCGCGCCTGGAGATGAAAGAGACCGTCGCGCGGCTGCTCAAGATCCTGATGCATGCGCCGGTGGCGCAGGTTGACGCGCCGATGGCGCGCGCGGCGTCGGCTCCGGCCCAGGCCGGGGCATAGAGTCGGTCTCGACGCTTTCATCTTCTTTGCCGCAGGGCGTGGAGTATCCCGACCATGAACGTCCTGCGACCGGATGGCATGTTTCCGATGACAAAGAGCGCCGCCGAACGCGAGATCGATCGGTTGATGACCCTGCATCCCAAGGGATTCGACCTGTCGCTCGGCCGGATACGCCGCCTGCTGGAAAAGCTCGGCAATCCGCAGGACCGGCTGCCGCCGGTGATCCACATCGCCGGCACCAACGGCAAGGGCTCGGCGGCGGCGTTCTCGCGCGCGCTGCTGGAGGCGAGTGGCCGCACGGTTCACGTCCACACCTCGCCCCACCTCGTCAACTGGCACGAGCGCTACCGGATCGGCGCGCCCGGCGGCGGCAGGTTCGTCGAGGACGAGGTGTTCGCCGACGCGATTCGGCGCGTCGGCATGGCGAATGACGGCCAGACCATCACCGTGTTCGAAATCCTGACCGCCGTCGGCTTCCTGCTGTTTTCCGAACATCCGGCGGATGTGGCGATCGTCGAGGTCGGGCTGGGCGGCAGGTTTGACGCGACCAATGTGATCGAGAACCCGGCCGCCTGCGCGATCATGCCCGTCTCGCTCGACCATGAAGCCTATCTCGGCGATCGCGTCGAGCTGATCGCCGCCGAGAAGGCGGGTATCATCAAGCGGGGACGCCCCGTCGTTGTGGGCGCGCAGGACAGCGACTCGGCGCGGGACGTCATCGTCGGCACGGCCGAACGGCTCGGCGCGCCGGCCTATGTCTACGGCCAGGACTTCATCGCCTTCGAAGAGAACGGCCGCCTGATCTACCAGGACGAAGACGGGCTGCTGGACCTGCCGCCGCCGCGCCTTCCCGGACGGCACCAGTTCGCCAACGCCGCGGCCGCCATCGCCACCGTGAAGGCGGCTGGCTTCAGCCTCGGCGTCGCCGATGTCGAAAAGGCGATGCAGACGGTCGACTGGCCGGGCAGGCTGCAGAAGCTGAGCAGCGGGCGCCTGACCGATTTTGCGCCGCGCGGCGCGGAGCTTTGGCTCGACGGCGGGCACAATCCGGGCGCGAGCGTGGTCATCGCCGAGGCGATCGCCGAGCAGGAGGAGCGGTTCCCGCGGCCGCTGTTCCTGATCTGCGGCATGATCAACACTAAGGACCAGACGAACTTCTTCAGGGCGTTCGAGGGCATGGCGCGGCATGTCTTCACCGTGCCGGTGAACATGAGCGAGGCCAGCGTGCCGAACGCGGTGCTGGCCGCGCATGCGGCGGAGGCCGGCCTGTCGGCGGAGCCGGTGGCGTCGATCGAGAATGCGCTGCTTCTGCTGCGGGACAACTGGGACGAGGCGGACACGCCGCCGCGCATCCTGATCTGCGGCTCGCTCTATCTCGCCGGCGAGGTGCTCCGCCTCAACGGAACGCCTCCGAAATGAAAAAGCCCGGCGCAAGGCCGGGCTTTCATATCAATCGAACGGACGCCGGATCAGACGTTGCCGCCGATCCAGGCCGACAGCGCGGTTTTCGGCGCGGCACCGACCTTGATGTCGGCGACTTCGCCGCCCTTGAACACCATCAGCGTCGGGATGGAGCGGACGCCGAACTGGGCGGCGAGCTCGGGATTCTCGTCGATGTTGAGCTTGGCGATCTTCACCTTGCCGGCGAGTTCGGTCGACAGCTCGTCCAGCGACGGCGCGATCATCTTGCACGGGCCGCACCACTCAGCCCAGAAGTCCACGACGACGGGCTCGGCGGACTGCAGCACGTCCGACTGGAAGTTGTTCTTGTCGACCTTGACGGTGGCCATGATGGCTCTCCTTGCCTAAATCTATGCTGAATTGGCGGGCCTGCCGCCAGATGTTGAACTGATATGTGGTGGTGCGCGACCGCGCAATCAAGCCGGACTGTCTCACGCTCACGTGAGTCGTTCAAGCGCGGCGTCCATCAGCGACGCAGGCAGTTCGATCAGCCGCGGCGCTTCCGTGAACAGCAGCGCGGCGGCGATCTCGCGGTCGGGATAGATCCGCGCGAGCAGCGCCCGATAGAGCGAAAGCTGGACGACATAGGCCTCCGGGACCTTCGATAGGTCGTCCGGCGGCGGGCGATTGGTCTTGTAGTCGACGATCAGCACCCGGTCGGCCGAGACCGACAGGCGGTCGATCGTCCCGGAGACGACGACCTCCCGGCCGGCCAGCGGGAGCGTTCCCGTCACGGCAACCTCCGCGCGCGAGCCGGCTGCGAAGATCGGGGCGAACAGTGGGTCGGAGAGCACGTTCTGCACCGACGTCCATGCCTGATCGCGATCGGCCGGCGTCCATCTGCCTTCAGCATTGTCGAGATAGCGGCGCGCGGCGGATTCGCGTTCGCCTTCCGGCATTGCAGGCAGCATCTGCAGCAGCCGGTGGATCGCGAGGCCGCGCGCGATGGCGAAGGAGGATTCTTCCTGCGGGTCCAGCACCGGCGAACGCGCGGGCGCGACATTCTCGTCCGGCGGGTCGAGAAGTGCAGCCGCGGCCGAGGGCGACAGGCTGCGCACGGGCGCATCGTGCCCGGGCAAGGGCGCGAGCGGCGCGAAGACGGGACCGGCCGCCGCTAAAGGCGCAGACGCAGGGGGACCGGCCTGCGCCGGCGCCTCGGGGCTGCGGCGGAAGCGCAGAATGTCGGCACCGGTCACCGGATGCGGCACGGTGCGGCTGTGCGGCGAGGCGGAGAGGGCGGTCGTCACCAAGTCGTGCCAGATGCCGGGGACAGGGTTCTGTTTGCCGCGATAGCCGCAGACGATCAACCGGTCCTCGGCGCGCGTCATGCCGACATAGAGCAGGCGGCGGTATTCATCCTCCGCCTTGTCGGAGAGGATGCGGTTCTGCGCCGTCGAGACCGAGTTCGCCAGGTCGGACCCGCCGCGCCACAGATAGCCGTTGCCGCGCCAGCCGCCGTTCTTCGCCTCGATCGGGATCAGGCGCGGCAGGTGCGCATCGAGCGACGGCCGCCCCGCGCCGTCGACCAGGAACACCACCGGCGCCTCCAGACCCTTGGCGGCGTGGACGGTCATGATGCGGACCTCATCACGCGTCTGGTCCATCTCGCGCTTGATGTCGGGGCCGGCCGATTCCAGCGAGGCGAGGAAGGATTCCAGCCCCGGCAGGCCCGTGCGCTCGACGGCCAATGCGAAGCTCAGGAACTCGTCAAGGATCTCGCCCGCCGAGGGCCCGAGCCGTGCCACCATCTTCGAGCGGATGCCGTCGCGCGCGAGCAGGGTGGCGTAGAACTCGAACACCGGCTTGAAGGCCGCTTCGTTGGCCCAGCGCTCCAGACTCTCGACCACGGGCACGAGCAGGAGGTCCGACCGCGCCCGTTCGCGCAGCACACGGCCAAGCGGCGCGTCGTGGCGGTTCCAGGCGAGTTCGAAGAGCTGTTGCTCGCTCAAGCCAAAGACCGGGCTGCGCAGCAGGGCGGCCAGCGACAGGTCGTCATGCGGCTGGAGCGCCACACGGCCGAGCGCGATCAGGTCCTTCACTGCGATGTGGCCGGACAGGCTGAGCCGGTCGGCGCCGGCGACGTTGACCTCGCGGTTCTTCAGCGCGCGCGACAAAGCGTGGACGAAGCGGTCGCGCTTGCGCACGAGCACCAGCACGTCGCCGGCCGTCAACCGGCGCGGGGCGCCGGCGACCAGCTTACCTTCGAGGCATTCGCCGTTCCTGATCCAGTCTCGGATCGTCGTGGCGATGTGTTCCGCGAGTTGGACGGCCGGGGCGGAGGCGTGGTCGATCGCCTGCGTCCAGTCGTCCGGTTCCTCCACCTGCTGCGGCTCCACCAGCGGCCAGACCTCGACGTGGCCGGGCTGCAATTCGCGGATAGTCGGGTGCTCGATCGGCTCCTCATCCTGGGTCAGGCCCTTGCGCGCGGTGTCGGCCGCGAACACCAGGTCGACCGCGCCGAGAACGTCGGTGGTCGAGCGGAAGGACCGCTGGAGCCGGACGCGCTCGAAGCGGCCGCCCGACCCGCGCACCCGCTCCGCGAAGGCAGCGCCGCTGAGCGAGAAGGATTCGGGGTCCGCGCCCTGGAAGGAATAGATCGACTGCTTCTCGTCGCCGACGGCGAAGACGGTGCGGGCGACGTTGTCGCGCGCGCCGAGGCCGGCGAAGAACTCTTCCGCCAGCCGGCGCACGACCTGCCACTGGTCGGGGCTGGTGTCCTGCGCCTCGTCGACCAGCACATGGTCGATGCCGCGGTCGAGCTTGTACTGGACCCACGGACCGACGTCGGTGCGGGCGAGCAGCCGCACCGTGCGCGAGATCAGGTCGTTGAAGTCGAGGAAGCCGCGCGCCGCCTTCAGCCGCTCGTAACGGCCGATCAGAACGTCTGCGATCATAAGCGCCGCGGCGGTCGCCTCGATCATGCCGTGGAGCGCGATGCGATCGGCGGCCGCGGCGAGTGCTGCCGACGCGGCGGCGTATCTCTCGGGCAAATCCGGAAGGTCGGCCAGCAGGGCCTTCTTGAAGGTCGAAGGGCCGTACGGATCGCCATCCGCCTTGAGGAATCCCTTGCGAAGGTGCTCGAAGCGGAGCAGCGGGTCCCGCGCCTCGAAAGCCAGCGTCGCATGCGGGAGAATGTTATTCACCACCGTTTTGGCGTCGTGCTTCAAGGCGGCGTTTGCGAAGGCAGCAAAATAGTCCGGCGGAAAGCCGGGCAAGGGCCAGACGGCGGCGGCAAGGTCGGATGCGGTGTCGGACCGGTCGAAACCGAATTCCTCGGACAGGACTCCAATGTCGCCGCCGACCTGGTCGAGGAAGGCGCGCAGGCTTTCCCGCTTCGCGACGATCTCGCTCAGCAGCCTGTCGAGCCCGGCCTCGCCGGCGATCGCCAGCACGCGCTCGAAGGCGCCTGCCAGCGCCTCGTCCTGCCGCGCGGCGATGCCGGTCAGCATGTCGCGGCGGGCCTCGGCGACGAGCGCCTGCTCCATCTGGCCGTCCAGCATCTCGAAATGGCCAGCGATGTTCGCCTCGAGCGGGAACTGGTGCAGGACCGCCTCGCAGAAGGCATGGATGGTCTGGATTTTCAGGCCGCCCGGCGTTTCCAGCGCACGCGCAAAGAGCTGCCGCGCCCGCCGCAGGCGCGCGCCCGGCGGCGGACGGCCGTCGATGCGGGCGATCTCGTCGCGCAGGGTCGCTTCGTCGAGCGTCGTCCAGCGGCCGAGATCGCGGAAGACGCGGTTCGACATGTTGGCCGCCGCCGCCTTGGTGTAGGTCAGGCAGAGGATCTTTGACGGCTCCACATCGTCGAGCAGCAGCCGGATGACACGCTGCGCCAGCACATGCGTCTTGCCCGAGCCGGCATTGGCCGAGACCCAGGCGGAGCTGGACGGATCGGAGGCGCGGGCCTGTTCGGCGAGCGTGTCCGCCGGGATGACGAGGCGGCCGCTCATTCGCCGCCCTCCGCGCCGTCGTCGCCGCCTGCCGACCATTCGAGCACCCGCGCGAGGTGGTCGTAGTCGCCGTCCGTGTCGCCTTCGCGGAACGGCAGCGCGCGGGAGAGATAGCCGGTGCGCGGATCGTTGTAGTGCTGCAAGAGCCGGTCGAGCCGCTGCCAGGCCTCCTCGGAGAGGCCGGCGGCGGATTTGTCCGAGCCCTTGATGCTCAGGATCGATTCCTCCTCCACCTCGCCGCTTGCCCTCAGGCGCACATAGGCGAGTTCGCCGGGCGTCAGCACGCCCAACGCTTCGAAGGCGCCGCGCATCATCAGCGCACCTTCCAGCGGCAGCTGCGGCGAGACGAGCCGGTGGGCCTGGACCTTCGAGGGCGAGGAGCCGGTCTTGTAGTCGAGGATGTCGGCGAGGCCGCCATGGGTGACATCGATGCGGTCGGCCTGGCCGGACAAGGTCACTTCGGTCTGGCCGACCAGAATCGCTTTGGCAGAGGCCTCGGCATGGCGAGTCGTGGTGTCGGCGCGCTCGGCGCGCTCCCATTCGACCAGTTGCGGCGCCATCAGCGCGAAGCGGGGCCACCACACCGCGTCGATGTCGGGTGGAAGCTGCTCCTCGTCGAAACGCTGACGGGCGATGGCGAGGAGACGGCCGACCGCGTCCTGCGAACCGGCATCGACGCCCGAGAGTGTGAACCGGTGCAGGATGTCGTGGAACAGCGTGCCGCGTTCCGCCGCGCCGGGGTCGCGGAGCAACGGATCAAGCGGATCGAGCCGCAAGACCTTGCGGGCATAGATCGCGTAGGGGTCGCGGCGCAGGGTCTCGATCTGCGTCACCGAGAAGTGGCGGGGCCGCGCGGCCAGAGGCGGGGCCGGGCTGGGGCGGCGGGCGAAGTCGACTGAAGGTGGAGTATCGGCCGCATGAAAGCGCGCTTCGGCGAGGAGAAGTGCGCCTTTGGTCCTGATCTCCTTAGCCGGTTCATCGCCAATGAGCGCGACGAGGCGCTGAAGCCAACGCGACGGCACGGATGGCGCATCTCCAGCGCGTGCGGAGCGTGTCAGCATGACCTCGCGCGCGCCCATCGCCATCTGGAAATCATGCGCGGCCTGGCCGATCCGGCGCTCAGGCGGATCGAGGTCCAGCCCGCCCTTCATGACGCGCGACATGAAGCCGCCGGGATCGGCCCGGCCGGGCCAAGAGCCTTCGTTCAGCCCGCCGCAGACCAGGAGATCGACGTCCTGGAGCCGCGCCTCCAGCGCACCCCAGATCGAAACCGCATGGTCGGCGCCGTGGCGCGGCTTGACCATGTCGCCGGCAATCAGTGCGGCCAGCACATCCGGCCACTCGGATGCGTCGATCTCGAAGCTCGGCTCGGCCGCCACCAGGCCGCGCAGCAGGCCGGCCAGCTTTTCGCCCGCCTCGCCGCGATAGAGCTCCTCGACGCCGCCGCTCTCGGAACGGCCGGCATTCTCGAAGGCGATGACGGTGGCGCGCGCCAACGCCGTGATGTCGGCGCGCTGGCCGCGCAGCCGCCCGAGTTCCGCCACCGCTTCGTGGAGCACATGCGCGATATGCAGGGCATCTTCCAGCTCGGCGGCGCGCAGGCGGCGGCTCCAGAACGGTTCGCGCCTCTTCTTCTCGGCGTCGTATCCCTCGGTCAGCAGCCTCCCCCTAAAATCATCCGCGAGCGCGCAGATGTCGGGGCGGCCGACGCCGCCGCGCAGCGCGACCAGCTCGATCGCCTCGGCGGCGCGGCGCACGCGGCCGCGCTCCAGCCCGGCGCGCAACAGCGGCTGCTTGAGGAAGGAGAGGATCGCCACAGGATCGCCCGGGCGCATGACACATTCGACCAGCAGCCGCAGCAGCATCGCCGGCGGCGTGTCGGCGAGCGGCGTGCCGGCAGAATCGTCCGCCACGATGCCGAAGCGCAGCAGCTCGGCGCTCACGCGACGCGCCAGTGCACGGTCGGCGGTGACGAGCGCGGCGCGGCGGCCGGGCACCGCCGCGGCCTTGCGCAGCGCGAGCGCGATTGCCAGCGCCTCGTCGCGTTCGTTGGCCGCCTCGACCAGGGTGACGCCATCGAGCGCACCCGTCTCGATTGCAGAAAGGACGACGCCACGGCTCTGCGGCCATGTCTCGGTCGCTTCTGCGGGTCGCAGCGCATCCGAGACGATCGCCGCGCGCGCGGCAAGTTCAGGCGCCGGCGTGCCGATCTCGGCGATGTCGGCCCGTTGTACGCCAAGTTCGCCGATCAGGCGGTTGAGGCCAAACTGCGGATGACCGAAGACAGAGGGCGCAGCGTCGGCTTTCGACAGCATCGCCCAGGCGGCCTCGTCGAGGGTGAGGTCTAGCCCGGGCAGCACGACGGCGCCGTTCGGCAGACGCGAGATGACGCGCAGCAGGCGGGCAGTCGCGGGGATCGAGCCGGTGGAACCGGCGGCGATGACCGGGCCGGCCGGCGGGCTGCGGAGCAGGCGTTCGGATTCGGCGTCGATCAGCCGGCTGCGATGTCCGGCGGGATTGGAGCGCCGGCGCTCCTCCAGCGCCGCGGGCCAGAGCGAGGTGACGATCTGCAGGAAATCGAGCGTCACCTGCCACCAGGCGGCGAGCTCGTCGCGCACGATGCCGGAGAGCCGCGTCCAGTCGGCCTCGGCCGTCTCGATCTCGTCGATCAGGTCCGCCAGATCCCGCGCTAGCCAGATCGCCTCGGCCGACGAGGTCGGCACGACGATCTCCTCGGCGAAGAGGCTCGCCACATGCGCGGGCAGCCGACGTTTCCAGGCACGCACCAGCGGGGCGAGCAGGAGCAGGCGCTCCAGCGCGTCGATGGGCGGATCGAGCGCCGGTGGCGGAGGCAGGGTGGTGTCGAACCAGGCGAGATCCTCGTCGACGTCGCCGAGCGGCCGGATGACCGGCAGGATCGCCGCCTTGCCGCCAAGGCGCTCGGCGAAAATCGCACGCAACGCACGCGCCGCGCGGCGGGTTGGCACGAAGACGGTGGCGCCGGCGAGCGCGAGCGGATCGTCGCCCGGACGAAAGCCGGGGATCAGCGCGCCGGACAGCAGCGCGTCGGCGAGCGACGGCAGGAAGGGCGCACCCGGCGGGATCGAGAAAACCCGCGGCTGGGGCTCGCTCATCGCGGCTTCGCGACAGCCCGTGCGACTGCCGCCTCGGCGGGAGCTATGGCATCGGGCGTGCCGACAGTGATCCAGTCGCCGTCCATGACCATGCCGTGCAGGCGGCCGGCGGCGAGCGCCGCGTCGAACTCGGCATTGAGCGAATGCGCGCCGGCCGGAGCGTGGTTGAAGATGCGCGGATGGACGATCGCGGCGCCGGCGTAGATCAACCCTTTCGGATCGCCTTTCGCGCGCGAAAGCCGTCCGTCGGACGCCAGCAGGAAGTCCGTCCCTCCCGAATGCCCCGTCGCCTGATCGAGCCTGGCCAGCATGAGGAGAATATCCATCTCCGCGTCGTTCCAGGCAAGCCCGAGGCGGACCAGATTGTTGTCCGCCCGGTCGATCCAGAACGTGTCGGCGTTGAGGACGAAGAAGGGGGCCGGGCCGAGCCTAGGCAGCGCCCGAATGATGCCGCCGCCGGATTCTAGCAGCGCGTCGCGCTCGTCGGAGATCTCGATGGCTGGTTTCGTTCTCCCGGCGAGGTGGGCGACGATCTGGTCGGGGAGGTAGTGCACGTTCACGACCGCGGTCTCGACGCCCGCATCCGCGAGCGCGTCCAGGCCCCAGTCGATCATTGGTTTGCCGGCTATCTTCACCAGCGGCTTCGGAATCGTGTCGGTGATCGGCCGCATGCGCTTGCCGAGGCCGGCGGCGAGGACCATTGCCTTCGACGGAACGGAACTCATCCGGCCAGCCCGCGCGACAGGTAGAATTCGCGCACCTCGGCAAGAGCCGGATGCGGCAGGACGCGCGCGACATAGTCGCGGATGCGCGGCAGGTGCTTCAGATATTGCGGTTTGCCGTCGCGCTTGTTGAGCCGGACGAAGATGCCGAGGATCTTCGAGTTCCGCTGTGCGGCCATGATGGCATAGGCCTGGTCGAAGGCAGCCTCGTCGAAGCCGCCATGCGCATGCCGCGCCGCCTTGTAGGCGTCCACCGTCGCCCGCTCCAGCTCCGGCGGGATCGTGACGCGCGCGTCGAGTGCCAGCGAGGCGACGTCATAGGCGGCAGGGCCCCAGAGCGCGTCCTGGAAGTCGATGACGCCGAGCCGGTCGTTGCCTTTCCGGTCCTCGCGCCAGATGAGGTTGGGCGAATGATAGTCGCGCAGCACGATGCTCTTCTCGGCCAAGGCAAGGCGCGCGATCGCGGCATCCCAGGCAGCACGGTAGTCGGCCCGCTCCGCGTCCTCGACGGCACGGCCGGTCTCGGCCGGCACATACCAGTCGGTGAGAAGCTCCACCTCGATCATCATCGCCTCGCGATCATAGACCGGAAGGCGATGGACCACGCCGGGCGCGGCCTCAATCTCCTGCGGCCAGCTCTGGCGGTGCAGCTCGGCAAGCAGGGTGGCGGCGGCGAGATACCGCTCGCGCACCGGGGCGCCGGAGGCGTCGAGGAAGCCGGCATCGCCGAGATGCTCGATCAGCAGCAGGCCCTGGTCCAGATCCTGCGCGAAGATCTTCGGGGCGCAGAAGCCGCGAGCGGCGAGCGCTTTGGCGATGGCGACGAAGGGCGTCACGGATTCGGCGAGATGGGCGATCTGGCTGTAGGGCTTGCCGTCGCGGATCGGAGGGCCGTCGGGCTGGCGCGCCGCATTCATCAGGATACGCTTCGGCCGGGTGGGCTCCGTCACCGTTTCGTAGGTGCGCGTCGAGGCATCGCCGAGCAGGAAGGTGCGCGTCGCCTCCGGCGCGCCGGCCCCGGCGAGGAACCGGCGGATCGCGAGCGTGCGGCGCAGGCGGCGGAGCGCCTCTTCCGGACCTTCGATGGTCGCGAGGCGGCCGCTGCCGAGATGCGCGAGCACGATGCGGATGCGGCTCGCCGGCAGCAGGTCGTCGGCACGCTCGGGCCATTCGACCAGCGCGACGCCGTCGCTTACCGCCTCGTCGAAGCCGAGCTCGTCGAGATCGGAGCCCGATGCGAGGCGGTAGAGGTCGAAATGATGGACGGGGAGACGCCCCGCATAGGACTGGACGAGCGTGAAGGTGGGGCTCGGCACATCCATCGCCGGATCGCCGGCAAGCGCCCGCACGAAGCCGCGCGCAAGCGTCGTCTTGCCGGCGCCGAGATCGCCGGACAGGGCGAAGACGTCGCCGATGCGCGCCACGGCGGCGATGTCCGCGCCGAGGCGTGTCGTTGCGGCTTCGTCTGCGAGCTCGATCGTCAGCGTTTCAGGAGGCATGTCATTCCGCCGCGGGGCGCATCGCGTCCGGTTCGCTGGGGAAGCGGCAGGTCACGGTGGTGCCGCGGCCCTTTCCGGTCGAGATCTCGACCTGGCCGCCATGCAGCTCGACGAAGCTCTTGACGATCGACAGCCCGAGCCCGGCGCCGCGGCGGCGGCCGCCATTGGCGCGGGATTCGAAGCGGCGGTAGACCGTGTCGAGCACCTCGGCCGGGATGCCGGGTCCTTCGTCCGTCACCGAGAACTCGATCAGGCCGCCCTTGCCGCGGCAGGCGAGCGTGATGCGGCTGCCGTCCGGCGCGTAATTGACGGCGTTGGAGAGCAGGTTGAACAGGACCTGCCGCACACGGTTCTCGTCGGCGCGGAAGCGCTGCGGCGCGGCCGACAGGTCGACGTCGAGCTCGATGCCGTGCTCGCGCAGCCGTTCGGCGATCAGCTCGGCCGACTGCTTGACGATGCGGTCGACGTCCACCTCGCCGATGTCGAGCTCCATGATGCCGGCATCCACGGTCGCGAGGTCGAGGATGTCGTTGACGATGGTGAGAAGCACCGACGAGGACGAGCCGATATGGTCGAGATACTCGCGCTGCCGCTGCAGCAGCGGGCCGGTGTCGGGCAGCGCCAGAAGTTCGGTGAATCCGATGATGTTGGTAAGTGGCGAGCGCAGCTCGTAGGAGACGTGCTGGACGAAGTCGTTCTTCAGCTGGTCGGCCATCTGAAGCGCTTCGTTCTTGTCCTTCAGCGCGCGCTCGACGTTCACCGTGTCGGTCACGTCGACGAAGGTGATCATCACCTGGCCGTTGGGCAGATTGATCAGGGCGTAGCGCAGCACCGCGCCGTCGTTCATCTCGACCTGGCCGCGGCGGTCGCGGCGTTCGTCGGCGAAGCCGGTCACGTCGGCCGCGAAGCCGGCCCAAGGGCTGTCCTTGGCGGTGAGCTCGCAGGCCGCGCGGATCGCCTTGATGTGCGTGTCGGGGCGCGCGAGTTCTTCCGGCAGGCCCCAGAGCTTGGCGAAGGACGGGTTGGACAGGCGCAGCCGGCCGTCTGGGCCGAACACGGCGACACCTTCCGCCAGATTGTCCAGCGTCTCACCCTGCACGCGCACGGCGGCATTGTAGCGGCTTTCGAGATCCATCCGTTCCGTGAGGTTCTCGAACACCCAGGTGACGCCGCCGGCCGGATGCGGATTGGCGACGACGCGGATGGTACGCGGCCGTCGGGCAGGTGCCACCAGTCTTCCTGCGACTGCACGGCGCGGTAGGCGGACAGCACGCCTTCCTTCCAGCGCCGCCATTCCGGCTGCTCGGGGATGCGGCCGTCGGTGCGCAGCCGGTCGAGCAGCAGCGCATTGGCCGGCGCGCTGTCGAGGAAGGCCACGTCGAGATCCCACAGTTTCTGGAAGGCCTGGTTGTAGAAGCGCAGCTTCTCTTGCGCGTCGAAGATGGCGACGGCGGTGGTGAGCTGGTCCAGCGTCTCGGAATGGCTACGCTGGACCTTGCGGAGTTCCTCGCGCACCGTCTCGATCTCCGTGCGGTCCGTCGCGATGCCGGCGATGCCTTCGTGGCCGGCATAGTCGACGACGGAGAACAGCCGGCGGTCGCCACGGATCACGGTCGAGACGGTCTGCTCGAACAGCTTTCCGTCACGATGGCGCGCGGCGATGGCGTCGCGCACCGATGTCGGCAATAGCTCCTTGCCGTCGCGGACGACGTCCGCCGTCTCATTGGTCTCGACCGCGGCGGCGTAGGCCGGGTTTACCCAGCGCAGGCGTCCCTCCAGCTCGCGCAGCCAGAACGGCATCGGCAGGGCGTCGATCAGGCCGCGAATGGTCTCGTATTCCGATTGCAGCGACATATGCTCGGCGCGGAGCCTGGCATGCTCGGTCTGCGCGTCGGAGAGCGATACGAAGCGGACGATGGCGTTGGACGCCGAGTTGCGCCCGTGCGCCTCAAGCAGCGAGCCGCGCTGCGTCTCGACAACCAGTTCGAAGGTCCGGCCCTTCTCGCGGAGGTCTGCGATCGCACGTTCGAGCTGCGAGGCCGAACGCGCCATCAGCCAGCGGCCGAAGGCGAGGAAGGTCGCGCGCTCTTCCGGCACGCCCGCCGCGAGTCCGAGCGAGCCCACCACGTCGGGCTTTGCTCTGTCCTTCATCCACACGACCAGCCGCTGGTCATTCAAGTTCAGCAGCGATTCCGCTCGCTGCAGCGCCGTGTTCTGTTCCGCGAGCCGCCCTCGCAGCTCGAGATTGTCCGCCGCGATGCGTCCGCGCTCGCGGATGAGCCAGATGGCCGAAAGGAGCGCGGCTCCCATTATGCCGGCGAAGACCGCGACCTGGATGACGTCGGAGGTGGCGACGCTCATTTCCGCCTGCATCGTCGTCAGGTCGAGCGCCGCGACGGGCGCCGCACCGGCAAAAAGCGAGACGGCGGCGAGGCTCACCCCCGCTTTCAAAGGATTGCGCAGGCCAAAGATGGCCTTCCTGTCGCGCCGTGCGGCGCTACCGATTGAATCGGTCGTGTCACGGCTGCCCCCGCGCGCCGCGTCCGTCCGGATGTCCCCGGGCATGCCTCGTCCTCTCCGGCCTTTTCATGCCGTCTGCCGCGCCGTCGCTCCGCCCCCGGTGGCCGCAACACCGGAATCCCCTTTCGTTCCCGCGCACTGGACACGAGACCGATCTTTGCCGGAGAACCAGAAACAAATCGCCGGAAGGCAATCTTGCGGGCGGAAAACGCCGCGAATCAGCTCAACATAGCCTCAAGGGGAATCTGCGGGAAGCAGCGTCGAGGCAAAAAATGATGCCGGCCGCGCATATGCGCAACCGGCATCTAGATACTGTATTTGCAGACTGTCAGATCAATAGCGGTAGTGTTCGGCCTTGAACGGACCACTCTGCGGCACACCGATATAGGCAGCCTGTTCTCCCGAAAGCTCGGTGAGCTTGGCGCCAAGCTTCTCGAGGTGCAGGCGGGCGACCTTTTCATCCAGATGCTTGGGGAGCACATAGACCTCGTTCTTATAGACGCCGGGCTTGGTCCAGAGCTCAATCTGGGCCAGCACCTGGTTGGTGAACGATGCCGACATGACAAAGCTCGGATGGCCGGTGGCATTGCCGAGATTGAGCAGGCGGCCTTCCGACAGAAGGATAATGCGCTTGCCGCCCGGGAACTCGATCATGTCGACCTGCGGCTTGACGTTGGTCCACTTCAGGTTGCGCAGCGCGGCGACCTGGATCTCGTTGTCGAAGTGGCCGATGTTTCCGACGATCGCCATGTCCTTGAACTGGCGCATATGCTCGATGGTGATGACGTCCTTGTTGCCGGTCGTCGTGATGACGATGTCGGCCGTCGGGGCCGCGTCCTCAAGCGTCACGACCTCGAACCCGTCCATTGCAGCCTGCAGCGCGCAGATCGGGTCGACCTCGGTGACCTTGACGCGAGCGCCGGCGCCCTTCAGCGAGGCGGCCGAGCCCTTGCCGACGTCGCCGTAGCCGCAGACGACCGCGACCTTGCCGGCCATCATCACGTCGGTGCCGCGGCGGATGCCGTCCACCAGCGATTCCTTGCAGCCGTATTTGTTGTCGAACTTCGACTTGGTGACCGAGTCGTTGACGTTGATCGCCGGGAAGGGCAGCAGGCCCTTCTTCTGCAGCTGGTAAAGGCGGTTGACGCCGGTGGTCGTTTCCTCGGTGACGCCGCGGATGGCGTCACGGTTCTTGGTGAAGAAGCCAGGGGTGGCGGCCATGCGTTTCTTGATCTGCGCGAAGAGGATCTCCTCCTCCTCGTTGCCCGGCTTGGAGAGCACGTCCTCGCCGGCTTCGGCGCGGGCGCCGATCAGGATGGCCATGGTGGCGTCGCCGCCGTCGTCCAGGATCATGTTGGTGGTGCCGCCGTCGGCCCACTGGAAGATCTTGTCGGTGTATTCCCAGTATTCGGTCAGGTTCTCGCCCTTGACCGCGAAGACCGGCGTGCCAGCTGCGGCGATCGCCGCAGCGGCATGGTCCTGCGTCGAGAAGATGTTGCAGGAAGCCCAGCGCACGTCGGCGCCGAGCGCCTTCAGCGTCTCGATCAGCACCGCCGTCTGGATGGTCATGTGAAGCGAGCCGGAGATGCGCGCGCCCTTGAGCGGCTTGGACGATCCGAATTCCTTGCGCGCCGCCATGAGGCCGGGCATCTCAGTCTCGGCGATCTCGATCTCCTTGCGGCCCCAGTCCGCAAGCTTGATGTCGGCAATCACATAGTCGTTGGCCATGGTCTGCTCCGTATGAAAGGCTTTGGACCAGGCACGCCGCCAGTCGCGGGGCGGCCCGTTTCGGCGGTTTCCCTAGCAGACAGACGCCCCGATCTCAATGGGACATAAAGAAATCTTTATCCCTGCATGTGACCGCGTCGCGCCGATCACATCTCCTCGCCGAAGCGATCGGCGATCAAGACCTCGAGCGCTGCGATGACGTCGGGGGCGTCCGGCCCGCTCGCCGAGACCCGGATGCAGCATCCGGGGCTCGCAGCAAGCATCATCAGGCCCATGATCGAATTGCCGCCGACGGAGACACCGTCCTTCTCGACGGTGACCGCGGCGTTGAACCGGTTCACCGTCTGGACGAACTTCGCGGAGGCGCGCGCATGCAGGCCTCGCTGGTTGATGATCGGCAGTTCGCGGGTGATCTTCTCGACGTCGGCCTTCATTTCCCGGTCAACACCTGGCTCGCGACGTTGATGTATTTGCGTCCGGCGGCCTGAGCCTCGTCGATCGCCGCCTGCATGTTGTCGCCCGCGCGCACGCTCGACAGCTTGATCAGCATCGGCAGGTTCATGCCGGCGATCACCTCGACCCGACCCGGGTTCATCACCGAGATCGCGAGGTTGGAGGGCGTGCCGCCGAACATGTCGGTGAGCATGATCACGCCCGAGCCGCTGTCGGCCTTGCGCACGGCCGCGATGATGTCGAGCCGGCGCTGCTCCATGTCGTCGTCGGGTCCGATGCAGACGGTTTCGAGATTCTTCTGGGGCCCGACGACATGTTCCACTGCATTGCGGAACTCTTCAGCCAAACGACCGTGCGTGACGAGCACGAGACCGATCATACTGTGCAGACTCCCGACACACCGCTCAGGTGCATACTCTGATGGACGCGACCCGGCCGTGCCGGTCGGCGGAGTGGGCTATGTTGTCCGCCCGCGCCTGCTTGGCAAGCCCAAATCGTTATCCAAGGCAAGCATAATTTCACCGTTTTGACCGTCCGGGACGGCGCGAATTGTCGCGAGCGCCCATGCAACGGAGACACAGGATGCTGCCGTGTCGCGATGGCGCAGGGTCAAAAGCGGCAGGTCGACGGCCTCGATCCGCACCGTCGACAGCGGCGCGTCCGGGCCCTCTTCTTCGGCCAGATCGACGACGAGATCAACCCGCGCCGCCGGCTCATAGGGCATCTCGACGATGCCGACGCCGCGGATCTCCGCCAGCCCGGCGGTCGCAAGCGGCGTGCGCGCCACCAGCCGGCCGTCGCGACACATGACGAAGACCTGGTCGTCGGCCAGAAGCCGCGCGAAGCGGCCCTGCTCTTGCCATTTCTCGATCAGCGCAAGCGCCAGATGCGTCTTGCCGGCCCCTGCCGCACCCCTGACCATCACCGCGCCGGCGTCCAACACGACCACCGAGGCATGGAGGTTCACGGCGTCGTCGGGAATGCCTTCGCGGGCGGACCGGATCATTCGGCCGGCAGCGAGATGACGAAGCGGGCGCCGCGGATGTCGCCCGGCTTGATGCCGGGGATGTTCTCGGCCGTCAGCGTGCCGCCATGCGCCTCGACGATCTGGCGGCTGATCGACAGGCCGAGGCCCGAGTTCTGGCCGAAGGACTCGCTGCCCGGGCGGTCGGTGTAGAACCGCTCGAAGATGCGGTCGATGTTCTCGGCGCGGATGCCCGGGCCATTGTCGTCCACCGACACGACGACGCGGCGTCCGGACCGGGTCATGGAGATGACGATGCGCCCGCCTTCGTCCGGCACGAAGGAGCGGGCGTTCTCGATGAGGTTGGTAAGTACCTGGCCCAGCCGCAGGTCGTGTCCGACCACCGTCCAGCCCTTGACCCCCTGCGGCAGCTTGCCGACCTTGAGATCGATGTCGACCGCCTTCTTATGCCGGCCGCCCTCGCGCGAGAAGGAGACGAGGTCGGACACCAGCTTCTTGAGATCGACGGTCGACGCGTCCTGGCGCGCAAGCTCGGCGTCGAGGCGGGAAGCGTCGGAGATATCTGTGATCAGCCGGTCGAGGCGGCGCACATCGTGCTGGATCACGTCCATCAGCCGCTGGCGCGAATCCTCGTTCCTGGCCAGCGGCAGCGTTTCGACCGCGCTGCGCAGCGACGTGAGCGGGTTCTTGAGCTCGTGGCTCACATCGGCCGCGAAGCTCTCGATCGCCTCGATGCGGGCGTAGAGCGCGTTGGTCATGTCGCGCAGGGCCGTCGACAGATTGCCGATCTCGTCCTCGCGGTCGGAGAAATCGGGAATTTCCTCGCGGTGCTTGGTGCCGCGCCGCACCCTGACCGCCGCCGCAGCCAACCGCCGCAGCGGATTGGCGATGGTCGACGCCGTGAGCAGCGACAGAAGCGCCATCACGAACGCGGCCACCCCGAAGACGCTGAGAATGGCCTGGCGCTCGGCGGCGATGATGTTGTCGATGTCGCCGCCCTCGGTGGAGAGCATCAGGACGCCGAGCACCGCCCGGAAGCGCTGCACCGGCACGGCGACGGACACCATCTGCTCGCCCTGCTCGTTGACGCGCACCACGGTCGCCCGGTTGCCCGTCAGCGCCTTGATCACCTCGGGATAGATCGCGCCGCTGCCGCCGGGCTGCTCGCGGTAGACGGGCAGGTCGGTCCTGCGGAAGAGGTTGCCGACGAACTTGCCGATACGGTCGAACATGCCCTGCTGTTCCTGGTCGACCGGGGGCAGCTGGTAGCGCAGGATCTGGCCGCGCGAATAAATGTGCTTGGAATCAAGCAGCAGGTTGGCGTCGCGGTCGAAGATGCGCGCGCGGGTGCGGGTGGGCGAGATCAGCCGCCGCAGGACAGGTGCGACCAGTTCCGGGTTGATCGGGAAGTCGAGGCTGTCGAGCTGATCATTCGTCGGGTTCACGCTCTCGCCCGCCTGGAGCTCGAGCAGCTTCTCCGGATCGAGCGTGATCGCATCGGTGTCGACCGTCGCCGAGGCCGCGATCGCGGCCGCGATGATCTCGCCCTGCGTCATCAGGCTCTCGACGCGCGCCTCGATCAGCCCCTCGCGGAACTGGTTCATGTAGAGGATGCCCGAGACCAGCACCGCCAGACCGGCGAGGTTGAGGACGAGGATGCGACGCGTCAGGCTCGAGAAGACGTAGTGGCCGAGAAAGCGGCGCAGCGACGTGGCAGCCCGCGCGAGCAGCCAGGACCTGGCCCGCGTGGTACTCCGCGGCGGCGCCGCGGCCCTGTCGATCTCCGTATCCGCCGTCATTCAGCCCGCGGTCCGCAACCCATGTTCCGGCATTACCCTGCCGGACGGCGTCCGGCCCTGCCGGCTCACGCCTCGCGAAACCGGTAGCCGACGCCGTAAAGCGTCTCGATCATGTCGAAGTCGTCGTCGACAGCCTTGAACTTCTTGCGCAGGCGCTTGATGTGGCTGTCGATCGTGCGGTCGTCGACATAGACTTGCTCATCATAGGCCGAATCCATCAGCGCGTCACGGCTCTTCACGACGCCGGGCCGCTGGGCGAGCGAATGCAGGATCAGGAACTCGGTCACGGTGAGCGTCACCGGCTCGCCCTTCCAGGTGCAGGTGTGGCGCTCCTGGTCCATGACGAGCTGGCCGCGTTCGAGCGAGCGGGCCTGCTGGCTGGGCGTCTTGACGGCGGCGTCCTTGGCCGCGCCGCGCCGCAGCACGGCCTTGACGCGCTCCACGAGCAGGCGCTGCGAGAAGGGTTTGCGGATGAAATCGTCGGCGCCCATCTTGAGGCCGAACAGCTCGTCGATCTCGTCGTCCTTCGATGTCAGGAAGATCACCGGCAGGTCGGATTTCTGCCGCAACCGGCGCAGGAGCTCCATTCCGTCCATACGCGGCATCTTGATGTCGAAAATCGCGAGGTTCGGCGGACGGGCGGTCAGTCCCTCCAGCGCGGATGCGCCGTCGGTATATGTCTCGACCCGATAGCCCTCGGATTCCAGCGCGATCGAGACCGACGTCAGGATGTTTCGGTCGTCATCGACGAGCGCAATTGTTGCCATATCGAACGGCTCCCTCATGAGCTGATGTCCCTTCTCTTATTGGAAGGGCTTGTTGCGGACAAACTAGGCACAAAATGTGGCACGGATCGCCAGTGCACGACAGGCTGCCACCCGCGGGTTTCCGTGCGATGGCGGCCGGATCGTTCCACGGTCCAACCCGGCGACGCTTGTGGAACGACGACATGTTAGTCCGATATAAACGATTTAGAAATTCTTCAAAATCTTTAAATCGATTAATGATTTGATATCGTTCGCCTTTTCTGTTTCTGACCGATTCCAGCGAGGCGGTGGTGCGGTGAGCCGCCCTCGACCGCCCGATATTGCCGTGCCGTGACACACCCAATCGTGAATTTAGGGAGAGCAGGTATGCCGAAGAAAGAGTCCGGCGTCTTCAATCCGGATCAGGCAATCGGAACGATCGGATTGGAGGGGCTCGGAGAGGTCCGCTACAATCTCGGCGCGGCCGAACTCTACGAGGCGGCGATTCGTCTCGGCGAAGCGCATTTGAGCGCCGAAGGCGCGCTGGTCGTCTATACGGGGCAGCACACCGGCCGCTCGCCGAAGGACAAGTTCGTCGTCCGGGACGGCAATACGGAAGGCAAGGTCTGGTGGGACAACAACAAGGCGATCTCGCCTGAGCAGTTCGAGACGCTGTTCGCCGATTTCAAGGCGCTGGCAAAGGGCAAGGACCTCTACGTGCAGGACCTCGAAGGCGGCGCCGATCCGGCCAACGTCCTGCCGGTGCGCGTCATCACCGAATTCGCCTGGCACTCGCTGTTCATCCGCAACCTGCTCATCCGTCCGGACCGCGCCAAGCTCGCGACCTTCGTCCCGAAGATGACGATCATCGACCTGCCCTCCTTCCGCGCCGATCCCGCGCGCCACGGCACGCGTTCCGAGACGGTCATCGCGGTCGACCTCACCCGCATGATCGTGCTGATCGGCGGCTCCGCCTATGCGGGCGAGATGAAGAAGTCCGTCTTCACCATGCTCAACTACCTGCTGCCGGAGCGCGGCGTGATGCCGATGCACTGCTCGGCCAATGTCGGGCCGAAGGGCGATGCGGCCGTGTTCTTCGGCCTGTCCGGCACCGGCAAGACCACGCTGTCCGCCGACCCGACCCGCACGCTGATCGGCGACGACGAGCACGGCTGGGGCAAGGACGGCATCTTCAACTTCGAAGGCGGCTGCTATGCCAAGACGATCCGCCTCTCGGCGGAGGCAGAGCCCGAGATCTTCGCGACCACGCGCCGGTTCGGCACCGTGCTCGAGAACGTGGTGCTCGACGAGAAGCGCGTCCCCGACTTCGACGACGGCTCGCTGACCGAGAACACCCGCTGCGCCTATCCGCTCGATTTCATTCCGAACGCCAGCGAGACCGGCCGCGCCGGCCATCCGAAGAACATCATCATGCTGACGGCGGATGCTTTCGGCGTGATGCCGCCGATCGCCAAGCTAACGCCGGCGCAGGCGATGTACCACTTCCTGTCCGGCTACACCGCCAAGGTCGCGGGCACCGAACGGGGCGTGACGGAGCCGGAAGCGACATTCTCGACCTGCTTCGGCGCACCCTTCATGCCGCGGCATCCATCCGAATACGGCAACCTGCTGCGCGAGCTGATCGCCGAGCACAAGGTGGACTGCTGGCTGGTGAACACCGGCTGGACCGGCGGCGCCTACGGCACGGGCCGGCGCATGCCGATCAAGGCGACGCGCGCACTGCTGACCGCCGCGCTCAACGCTTCGCTGAAGAGCGCCGAGTTCCGCACCGATCCGAACTTCGGCTTCGAGGTTCCGGTGTCGGTTCCCGAGGTCGACGGCTCGATCCTCGATCCGCGTTCGACCTGGGCGGACAAGGCGGCATATGACCGCCAGGCGAGGAAACTCGTTGGCATGTTCATCGACAATTTCGGCAAGTTCGAAAGCCATGTCGACCAGGCCGTGCGGGGTGCTGCGCCTCGCGTCCAGGAAGCAGCCGAATAATTCCGACGGCTTCTTGCGAAATAGGCCCGGCCTCGCGCCGGGCCTTTTCTTTGTCCCGCCGCAGGCGACAAGGGGCCATGCCCATCGGCGAGGACATCATCATCCGTCCCGGCATCGTCGTCCATGACGACGAGATCGAGGAGACGTTCATCCGCGCGTCCGGACCGGGCGGGCAGAACGTCAACAAGGTGGCGACCGCGGTGCAGCTGCGCTTCGACGCCGCCAATGCACGCGATCTGCCCGAGCATGTCCGCGACACGCTGATCAGGATCGCCGGCCAGCGCGCGACCAAGGACGGCGTCATCGTCATCGAGGCCAGCCGCTATCGCCTGCAGGAGCGCAACCGCGAGGATGCACGCCAGCGGCTCGCCGACCTGGTCGCCAAGGCGTCGGAGCCTCCGCCGAAGCCGCGGAAGAAGACCAAGCCGAGCAAAGGCGCAGTCGAACGGCGGCTGAAGGAGAAGTCGGGCCGCGCCGGCGTGAAGAAGATGCGTGGGCGGGTCGGACTCGACTGAAGCCTTTAATGCCTTTCCATCTTCGTCCTGCGGTGGCAAGGTCCGCGCGGGTTCAACATCTGGAGACCATGAACCAATGGGTATTTTCGATTTCGTCAAATCCGTCGGCAAGAAGCTCGGCATCGGCGACGACGAGCCGCCGGCGGCCGACAAGCTCAAGAAGGACCTCGATTCCTACAATATCGGAACCGACAAGGTCGAAGTCGAAGTGCAGGGCGACAAGGCGGTGCTCAAGGGCGTCGTCGCCGACCAGTCGATCTTCGAGAAGGCCGTGATCGCCGTCGGCAACACGCTGGGTATCTCCAAGGTCGAGGCCGGCGAGCTCAAGGTCGTGGCCCCCGATTCCGGTCTCAAGCTCGACGGAAACGTCGACATGACCTCGATCGTGAAGGCGGCGACCCCGGCAAAGGAGCCGGTGTTCTATACGGTAAAGAAGGGCGACAACCTCTCCAAGATCGCCGAGAAGCACTACGGCAAGGGCAAGGCTTCCAAGTATACGGTGATCTTCGAGGCGAACCGCCCGATGCTGAGCCATCCGGACAAGATCTATCCGGGCCAGGTGCTCCGGATTCCGGACCTCGAGACCGCCTGAGCGGCCTGACAGCCTGTCCGGCCGGATGATCCCGGCCGGACGAGCGCGACGAACCATGAAGGCGTTTCCCGACGGTTTCAGGCACCTGCCCGCCTATCTCGACATGGAGGAGCAGCGCGCCCTCGTGGAGGATGTCAGGGCGGTGGTGCAGGCCGCACCGCTCTACATCCCGGAAATGCCCCGGACCGGGAAGCCGATGAGCGTGCGCATGACGAATTGCGGCACGCTCGGCTGGGTGACCGACCGCGAGCGGGGATATCGCTACCAGCCCACACACCCGGTGACGGGCAGGCCGTGGCCGCCGATCCCGCAACGGCTGATGGCAGTCTGGCGCGCGGTGACAGATGCCGACGTCGAGCCCGAGGCCTGCCTGGTCAATTTCTACAACGACACCGCCCGCATGGGACTGCATCAGGACAAGGACGAGCAGGATCTCTCAGCGCCGGTCGTGTCCGTCTCGCTCGGCGACACCTGCCTGTTCAGGATCGGCGGGACGGCACGGAACGATCCGACGCAGTCGTTTCGCCTGCACAGCGGCGACGTGGTGGTGCTCGGCGGACGCTCACGTCTCGGTTTCCATGGCGTGGACCGGATCTTCCCCGGAATCTCGCCGCTGCTGAAGAATGGCGGCCGCATCAATCTCACGCTGCGGCGAGTGAGCCGACCGGCAGAGGCCGAAACGCTTCCTTAAGCGCACTGGGATAGGAGTCCGCCAAGGGTTTGGCAGGTCCGACAGGGCATGAGCGAAGCAGCGTTCGAACGCTCCGCCGCGGCGGAGCAGCCGCAGGTCTTTTCGGGCTGGCTCCTTGCGGAGATGCGGGAAAACCGCGTCATCTACATTTTCCTCTGCGTGTTCCTGGCTTCGTCGCTTCTCGTCTCCGCGCTGCGCGGCGACGAGTTCCTTCCGGTGATCGTCGTCTACCTGGAACGAACACTGCGCGCCTTCGCTGTCGTCTGCAGCGCGGTCATTGCGTTCGTTGGCATTCGCGTGCTCATCCGCGGCTCGAATCGACCGACCTACGAGATCGGCAGGACTTTGCTGGAGATCGCGTCCAACGGCCGCCTGACCCGTCTCATGTTCTCGTTTCTCGTCCTCGCCCTGTTCATGGGCTCGTTCCTCTATAACAAGACGCTCATTCCGGTGATCAGGCCGTTCGATTGGGACGAGACCTTCGTCGCCTGGGACAGGGCGCTGTTCGGCGGATATCAGCCCTGGGAATGGCTGCACCCGATCCTCGGCTATCCAGCCGTCACGATCGTGCTCGACTACCTCTATTCGGCGTGGGTGCCGCTGGTCTTCATCGTCTGGGCCTGGGTGGCGGTAAGCCCCGCCGTCGCGCCGGACCTGCGCCGGCAATGCTGGCTCGCCGTCCTCCTTGCCTGGACGGGTATCGGGATCGGCATGGCCGTGGTTTTCTCCTCGGCGGGGCCGTGCTTCCTCCCGGAGCTGTTTCCCGATCTCGCGGCCCCCTATTCCGGGCTCAACGCCTATCTCGCCGGGGTCACCGAGAGCTTCCCTCTCAGTTCGACGATGTCGAAGGCGTTCCTCTGGAACTCCTATACCGACGTGGTCGCCGAACCGGGCGGCATCTCGGCGATGCCGAGCATGCACAACGCCCAGGCGGTTCTGTTCGCCCTCGCGGGCTTCCGGGTAAGCCGGCGTCTTGGAGTGGTGCTGAGCCTCTATGCGATGCTGATCTTCCTCGGCTCGATCCATCTCGCCTGGCACTATGCCGTCGACGGCATAGTGGGCGCCATCGCGGCCGTCGCCGTGTGGCACATCGCCGGTCTCGCCAGCCGAAGCCGACCGGAAAAGGCGATCCGATGAGCTCGGTGGCGCTTTCCACGAGCCATCCGCGGCCATTGGGACTGTCGGCGTCCGCGATCGGGCTGCCGGTCTATCTGCTTGTCGCCGTCTACACGATCGGCGCCTGCGTCGCGATCCTTTCGACGGGCGCGACGCAGGCCTTCGCCTTCGGCTCCTATCTCGTCGTCTGGCCGGCCGCCTTCTTCGTGGTCTTCCCGGCCATTTATGCGCTGCTGCTCGCCCTGCGGATCGTCCACCGGCTGGAGACCCGGCGCGGCCGGCGGCTGGCGCTGCGCAAGGCGCTCGCCGCGAGGCATGTGCAGCAATTCGCGACGGGCGTCGGCCTGCTCCTGGCGATGATGGTCTTCCAGGGCGCGTTCACCTCGCTGAAGACAGCGCTGCCGCTCTGGCAGGGCGGATTCCCCTACGATGTCGCGCAGGCCGATATCGACCGCGCGCTGCATTTCGGCGTCGATCCCTGGCGCTATCTCTATGCGATCGGCGCCGACCCATGGGTGCGCGCCTTCGCGGAGTGGAACTACAACCAGGGCTGGTTCATCGTCTGCTACGCGACGCTCTTCTTCATGGCGGTGTCGGCAAGCACAGGCGCGGTGCGCACGCGCTATCTCGTTAGCTACATGATCACCTGGGCCATCGTCGGCAATCTGCTCGCCGGCCTGTTCCTGTCGGCCGGGCCGGCCTTCTACGGCTTCGTCACGGGAGACGCCGCGCGCTTCGGCGAGCAGCTTGCCTTCCTCGCCGCTTCCGGCGACGGCGCGCATTCGGCCACCAAGGTGCAGGACTATCTCTGGCACTTCTATTCCAGCGGGCAATCCGGCCTGGGTTCGGGCATCTCGGCCTTTCCGAGCATGCATGTCGGCCTCGTGACGCTCAACGCGCTCTTCATCGCGGAGTTCAGCCGGCGGTGGGGGTTGCTGGCCTTCGCCTATGTCGCGCTGGTGCTGGCAAGTTCGGTCTACCTCGCCTGGCACTACGCGATCGACGGCTATGTCGCCATCGCCGTCACGGTCGTCGTGTATGTCGCGGTAAAGAAGGTCTTTCTCAGAGCTTCCTGAGCGCCACTTCCTGGATGAGGTGGTCGGCGCCCTTCTTGAGGATCAGGTCGGCGCGGGGGCGCGTCGGCAGGATGTTCTCGTGCAGGTTCTTGAGGTTGATGTTCGCCCACAGGCCTTCGGCGATGGCGAGTGCCGCATCCTTCGACAGGCTGGCATAGCGGTGGAAGAACGAATTCGGATCGCGGAACGCGGTCTCGCGCAGCCGCATGAAGCGGTCGATATACCACTTGTGGATCAGATGCTCCTCGGCGTCGATATAGATCGAGAAGTCGAAGAAATCGGACACGAACGGGACAACCTTGCCGTCCTTCGGCAAGTCGCGCGTCTGGAGCACGTTGATGCCCTCGAAGATGAGGATGTCCGGCCGGTCGATGGTGACGAACTGGCCAGTCAGCACGTCGTAGGTCAGGTGCGAATAGAGCGGCGCGTGGACATTGCGCTGGCCCGACTTGATCGCGGACAGGAAGCGGAGCAGGGCGCCGACATCATAGCTTTCAGGAAAGCCCTTGCGCTCCATCAGGCTCTCGCGGCGCAGCACTTCGTTCGGCAAGAGGAAGCCGTCTGTCGTGACTAGGTCGACCTTCGGGCTCGACGGCCAGCGCTGCAGCAGCTCCTTCAGGACGCGCGCGGTGGTCGACTTGCCGACCGCGACCGAGCCGGCGATGCCGATGATGAACGGCGTCTTCACCGCATCGTCAGTGTTGAAGAAGACCTGGCGCTGGCGGAAGAGAAGCTGGCTCGCCTCGACATGGGCCGACAGAAGACGCGACATCGACAGATAGATGCGCCGCACTTCCTCCAGATCGATCGGGTCGTTCATGGAGCGAAGCCGCTGCACTTCGTCGGCCCTAAGCGTCAGCGGGGTGTCGGCCCGGAAACCGGCCCATTGCTGCGCCGTGAAGACGCGGTAGGGCGAGTATTTCTCGGTGGGAGCAAGTTGATCCATCGGCCGATCCTTTGCCGTCAGTCCTGCTTGCGCGACGCCTTTTCGGCGATGCCCGACTGTGCCGTGCGCCGCTCGAGTTCCGCCATGACATCCGCGAGCGGCAGTCCGGCAACCTTCATGACCACCAGCCAATGATAGAGAAGGTCCGCACTCTCCGAAACCAGCGCCGCGTCGTCGCCCTTCACGGCGGCGATCACGGTTTCCACCGCTTCTTCGCCCATCTTCTTGGCGGCGCGCTCCATGCCGGAGCGGTAGAGTTTCGCGGTCCACGAGCTGCCGTCCTCGGAAAGCGCGCGCTCGCCAATGATGCGTTCGAGATCGGACAGGGAAAAGCCGGCCATCGCAGGCGCGTTTACGCCGCGAGCGGCGCGGAGTCGAGTCTCATCGCGAGGCCTGCCTTTGCCATATATTCCTTCGCCTCGGCGATCGAATAGGTGCCGAAGTGGAAGATGGAGGCGGCGAGAACCGCGGTGGCATGGCCATCGCGGATTCCTTCCACCATGTGCTCGAGATTTCCGACGCCGCCGGAGGCGATGACCGGTGCGCGCACCGCGTCCGCGACCGCGCGGGTAAGCGGAATGTCGTAACCCGCCTTGGTGCCGTCGCGGTCCATCGAGGTGAGCAGGATCTCGCCGGCGCCGAGATCCACGACCTTGCGGGCGAACTCGATCGCGTCGATGCCGGTCGGCTGGCGGCCGCCATGGGTGAAGATCTCCCAGCGAAGGGGTTCCCCGACCCCCGACACCTTCTTGGCGTCGATCGCGACCACGATGCACTGGTTGCCGAACTTGTCGGCGGCCTCGGCGACGAAATCCGGGTTCTTCACCGCGGCCGTATTGATCGACACCTTGTCGGCGCCGGCGAGCAGCAGCCTGCGGATATCGGCAACCTGCCGCACCCCGCCGCCGACGGTGAGCGGCATGAAGCACTGTTCGGCGGTGCGGGCGACGACGTCGAAGATCGTCTCGCGGTTGTCCGACGAGGCGGTGATGTCGAGGAAGCACAGCTCGTCGGCACCGGCGGCATCATAGGCGCGCGCGGCCTCGACCGGATCGCCGGCGTCGATCAGGTCGACGAAGTTGACGCCTTTGACGACACGGCCGTCCTTGACGTCCAGGCAGGGGATGACGCGGGATTTGAGGGTCATGCGTTCAGTCGAACAGTCCAGAATAGATCGACATCAGTCGAATGGTCAGGCCGAGGGCGGGAAGAGAGATTTCACCTTCCAGACCTTCCGTCATGGATGGTCCAGACCACCCGCTGTCTTGCGTCCACAGCCATACCCGAGGCTCGTCCTGCGCGAGGACCAGATAGTTTCTGAGCGAGGCCAAGGTCTGATATTCTTGAGCCTTTTGATGGAAATCGATCGCCATCGTCGAACGCGACAGCACCTCAGCTATGAATATCGGCGACGCTGCGGCCAAATCTTCACTGGAGCCGCGCTCCTGGTCCACCATGACGTCCGGATATCGGACACTCTTCTCCGTCTTGACCCCAAAATCGGCTGTCGAAACAGTGAACGGAGGATAGGGCAGGGACTGTCCCAGGATCGTCGTCAACCGAGCGGCGATGATGGCATGGTTTCGTGACACCTTGACCATCATGTCGACGATCTTTCCCTCAACAAAATCCCACTTTCCCTCGCGCCCCTCGTTCCAGCGCAGGAATTCATCCGGTGTGGTCGGCAGTCTCGACTGAATGTTCATAAGATCAGTCTAGCATACCCCGGCCCGGCTTGTGATCCCCTCGCAGGATCGCCAGCGCCATGGCCGGGTCGATGCGGCCATCATAGAGCGCGCGGCCGGAGATGGCGCCTTCGAGCTTGCGTGCGTCCGGCATCGTCATGCGCACGATGTCGGCGACCGAGGCGAGGCCTCCTGAGGCGATGACTGGAATGGAAACCGCGTTCGCCAGCTCGATGGTCGATTCCCAGTTGATGCCGGTCAGCACGCCGTCGCGGTCGATGTCGGTGTAGATGATCGCGGCGACGCCGGCGCCCTCGAACTTGCGGGCGAGCTCGATGACACCGAGTTCCGACGCCTCAGCCCAGCCCTCGACCGCAACCTTGCCGCCCTTGGCGTCGATACCGACGGCGATCCGGCCCGGAAACAGACGGCAGGCCTCCTTCACCAGATCCGGATCGCGCACGGCAACGGTGCCCAGGATCACGCGCGCGAGGCCCCGGTCGAGCCAATCCTCGATCTGGGGAATGGCGCGGATGCCGCCGCCGAGCTGCACCGGGTTCTTCGTCGCCTTGAGGATGGCGCCGACGGCCGCGCTGTTGACGCTCTGGCCCTTGAAGGCGCCGTTGAGGTCGACCACGTGCAGCCAGGAGAAACCCTGGTCTTCAAAGGCTTTCGCCTGCGCGCCGGGGTCCTCGTTGTAGACGGTCGCCGTCGCCATGTCGCCGAGCTTGAGGCGGACGCACTTGCCGTCCTTGAGGTCGATCGCGGGAAACAGGATCATCCGTCAGACGCCCTCGACCACTGCCATGTGCGACACCGCATATTGCTGCCGCAGCTTCAGCGCGGCCTGGTATTCGGGCGAATTGTGGCAGTCGAGCGCGGTCTGGTAGTCCTTGAACTCGATGACGACCATGCGCGTCGCAGCCGACCCCTCGAACATCTGGTGCTGGCCGCCGCGGACGAGGAATTTCGCGCCGTATTTGTCGAACGCTGCCTTGTTCGCCGCCATGTAGCGCGGATAGTTCTCCGGGTCGGTGATGTCGACCATCGCCATCCAGTAACCCTTCTTGGTCGTCACGGCGTCGATCTCCTTGTTTGCAAACGGATCTGAAGAACAGATGCCGAACAGAATCCCGTGAAGCGATACCCCAGCCCTATGGACTCGCCGAGGTTGAATCACTAGGACTCGAATCACCAACGCAAAAGGCCGGGTTCACGGCCCGGCCTTTTGGCCCTCAACGTCAGCGACGCCGGGGGTGAATAGGAAAGTTCCTACGCAAGACGGCATCAAGCACACGCTTTGGACGCCGTCAACTTTCCAGGTTGGCCGGCGTCGTTTTTTTCCTCCCAAGGAGAAGAGCAATGTCGCATGCGCGTATGAATATTGTCGAAGCCGCCAAGTCATGGGTATTGCGTGAGTGTGGTTGGAAAGTTCGCGATATTAGTAATCGGTTCGATGTCGATCCACGTCGTCTATATGAGGTGTGGGAGGAGGTCGAACACAGGGGGTCGCGCCAGAGGGGAATGAAGCTCTTTCAGAGGATGTTCCCCTCCACGCCGATCGCCGATCGCTTCGAACCCCACAGCCAACAATATCGCCGAACTCGTATAAGAGATAACGCGCCAATGTTGCCTGGTTTCTAAGGTTTCCATTTCAGGAAGTTGGCGATCAGGGCGAGGCCGAGCGCCTGGCTCTTCTCGGGATGGAACTGCGTGCCGGCGAGGTTGTCTCGGCCGACGGCAGCCGTGACCGGGCCGCCGTAGTCGGTGACCGCCAGAACCTGGTCCGGATTCGTCGCATCCAGATGGTAGGAATGCACGAAATAGGCGTGCAGCCCACCCTCGCCGGTCGCTATTCCATCGAACAGCGGGTGTGGGTGTTTCACGTGAATCGTGTTCCAGCCAATCTGCGGGATCTTCAGCGACGGATCGCGGGGCTCGATTTCCTTCACGTCGCCGGAGATCCAGCCGAAGCCCTTGGTGATCGTCTTTTCCAGTCCCCGGTCGGACATGAGCTGCATGCCGACGCAGATGCCGAGAAAGGGGCGGGCCTTGCGGATGGCGACGTCCTCGACCGCCTCCCACATGCCTTCGACCGCGTGCAGGCCGGCGGCGCAGTCGGCATAGGCGCCGACGCCGGGCAGGACGATGCGGTCTGCCGTGCGCACACGTCCGGCGTCGGCCGTCAGGTCGATCTCGGCCGAGATGCCGGCTTCGCGGGCGGCGCGCTCGAATGCCTTCGTGGCCGAGCGAAGATTGCCCGAGCCGTAGTCGATGATCGCGACCCGCATCAGCGCGCCCCCGGATAGGAGAAGAGCCCGAGCGCAGGGCCGGACGGGCCGTTGCGCGGAGCCAGAGGCTGAGGCTCGGGCATCGGCGCCGGCGCCCTCGTTTCCTCCAGCGGACGGCACCGTCGCCGAACAGGTGCTTCGTCTCGGCGTCGTCGCGATTGTAGGCGTCGACAACGCCCCATTCGCGCCAGCCACGGCGACGAAGCGCTGCGATGCGCAGCGCCGGGGCTTCCAGCCCGACATAGAGCGAGACAAGCAGCGAAAGCAGCGGAGCAGCCTCGCTGAAGCCGGAGACGCTGCCGAGCGATCCGAGCACGGCCATCACGGCGAACGCCACCAGCGCCTCGATCCAGAGCCGATGCCAGGCCAGCCAGATCGGCGGAAGCAGGAAAGCCAGAAAGTGGAAGCCGTCCCGGATATAGGCCGCCTCATCGCGGCCTTCCGGGGCCTCCATGACCACGAAACTCGCCATGGACTATCCTTTCAGCGTTCCCTTGGTCGAGGGAATGGCGCCGGCCTGGCGCGGATCGGCCTCGATCGCCGTCCGCAGCACCCGCGCCACCGCCTTGAAGCAGGTCTCGGCGATGTGGTGGCTGTTGGCGCCGTAGTGGTTCTTCACGTGCAGCGTCACGCCGGCGTTCTGCGACAGCGCCTGAAAGAACTCGCGCACCAGTTCGGTGTCGAACGTGCCGATCTTCGGCGAGGTGAAGGCGACGTTCCAGACGAGGAACGGCCGGCCCGACACGTCGATCGCCGCGCGCGTCAGCGTCTCGTCCATGGCAAGGTCGAGCGAGGCGTAGCGGCAGATGCCGCGGCGTTCTCCCAGCGCCCTGGAGATCGCCTGTCCAAGCGCGATGCCGACATCCTCCACCGTGTGGTGGTCGTCGATGTGCAGGTCGCCCTTGGCACGCACCGTCATGTCGATCAGCGAATGCCGCGACAATTGCTCCAGCATGTGATCGAAGAAGCCGACGCCGGTGGAGACGTCGAACTTGCCCGAACCGTCGAGATCGACCGAGACGGAAATCTCCGTTTCCTTGGTCGCCCGGCTGATTTCGGCGCGGCGCGGGGTGGTGCTGGACATCTTGCGTATTCCTGGGTCCCGAAGGTGACCGCCTCATAACAGCATGACGACTTCATTTCCAGTTAAGGCGAGGCACCGAACCTGCCCAAAGGGCGAGGGTTCCATGCAGATTGCAATCGCGGTCGGCGTGCATACATAGTCCGGCATCGGGAACGACCAAGGCGCTTCGGGCCGGGCCGTTTCGCTATCGGAGTATCTCATGTCTGAAGAAATCATCATGCACGGCACCACGATCGTGACCGTGCGCAAGGGCGGGAAGGTTGTGATCGCCGGCGACGGCCAGGTGAGCCTCGGCAACACCGTGATGAAGGGCAATGCCAAGAAGGTGCGTCGCATCGGCAAGGGCAATGTCATCGCCGGCTTCGCCGGCGCCACCGCGGATGCCTTTACCCTTCTCGAACGCCTCGAATCCAAGCTCGAACAGTATCCCGACCAACTGACCCGCGCCTGCGTGGAACTGGCCAAGGACTGGCGCACCGACCGCTATCTCCGTCGCCTCGAGGCGATGATGCTGGTGGCGGACAAATCGGTGACGTTGGCGCTGACCGGCACGGGCGACGTGCTCGAACCCGAGCATGGCGTGATGGCGATCGGTTCAGGCGGCAACTATGCGCTCGCCGCCGCGCGCGCGCTGATCGATACGGACAAGGACGCCGAGGAGATCGCTCGCAAGGCGATGGAGATCGCGGCCGACATCTGCATCTACACCAATCAGTCCGTCACGCTCGAATCGATCGATGCCGCGTGAGCCGCTCTACGACTTCCGGGCGGTGGAGGAAGCCGATCTTCCGCTGCTCGGAACCTGGCTGAGACAGCCGCACGTCGTCGAATGGTGGGGCGATCCCGACAAGGGCATCGCCGAAATCCGCCAGGCGATGGAGGAGGTGTCGGTCGAGCCGCTGATCGTCGAGCTGAACGGCAGGCCGGTCGCCTATCTCCAGAGCTACGATCCGCATATGGAGGACGACCATCCCTATCAGGATCAGCCGTTCGGAACGCTCGGCATCGACATCTCGATCGGCGAAGCGGATCTGCTCGGCAAGGGCCATGGCAGCGCCATCGTCGCCCAGTTCGCCGAACAGCTGTTCGAGGAAGGGGCGCCACGGCTGATCATCGATCCGGAACCGACCAACGCCAGGGCGATCCGCGCCTATGAGAAGGCCGGTTTCAGGGCCTTCGACACGAGAACGACAATCTATGGCACCGCCCTGATGATGGCGCGGGATGCCGAGGAAGAATGAAGATGACCAACTTTTCCCCCCGCGAGATCGTTTCCGAGCTCGACCGCTACATCGTCGGCCAGAAGGACGCCAAGCGCGCGGTCGCGATCGCGCTGCGCAACCGCTGGCGGCGCCAGCAGCTCACCGGCCAGATGCGCGAAGAGGTGATGCCGAAGAACATCCTGATGATCGGACCGACGGGCGTCGGCAAGACCGAGATCGCCCGCCGCCTCGCCAAGCTCGCCGGCGCGCCCTTCATCAAGGTCGAGGCCACCAAGTTCACCGAGGTCGGCTATGTCGGCCGCGACGTGGAACAGATCGTTCGCGACCTGGTCGAGGTCGCCATCGTGCTGGTGCGCGAAAAGATGCGCGAGGACGTGAAGGCGCGCGCGCATCTCAACGCCGAGGAACGCGTGCTCGAAGCGCTGGTCGGCAAGACGGCAAGCCCGGCGACGCGCGACTCGTTCCGCAAGAAGCTGCGCAACGGCGAGCTGGACGACAAGGAGATCGAGATCGAGGTTGCCGACACCGGCACCGGCGGCATGCCCGGCTTCGAGATCCCCGGCATGCCGGGCGCCAATATCGGTGTGCTGAACATAAACGACATGCTGTCCAAGGCGATGGGCCAGAAGCGCACCAAGACGCGCAAGACGACGGTGAAGGAGTCCTACGGGCTGCTGATCGACGACGAGTCGGACAAGCTGCTCGACCAGGACCAGGTGATCGCGGCTGCGCTCCAGTCGGCGCAGGACGACGGCATCGTCTTCCTCGACGAGATCGACAAGATCGCCGCGCGTGACGGAGGTGTCGGCGCCGGCGTTTCCCGTGAGGGCGTACAGCGCGACCTGCTGCCGCTGGTCGAGGGCACGACGGTCGCGACCAAATACGGGCCAGTGAAGACGGACCACATTCTCTTCATCGCCTCGGGCGCGTTCCACGTCGCCAAGCCGTCGGACCTGTTGCCCGAGCTGCAGGGTCGCCTGCCGATCCGTGTCGAGCTCAGGGCGCTGGAGAAGGACGACTTCAAGCGCATCCTGACCGAGCCGGAGGCGAGCCTGATCAAGCAGTATATCGCGCTGATGGCGACCGAAGGCGTGGAACTCGCCTTTACCGACGACGCGATCGACCGGCTGGCCGGGATAGCTGTCGAACTGAATGCGACAGTCGAAAACATCGGCGCGCGGCGCCTCCAGACAGTGATGGAGCGCGTACTCGATGAAGCCTCCTACGAGGCGCCCGACAAGTCCGGGTCTTCGATCACCGTGGATGCGGAATTCGTGGCAAAGAACGTCGGCGATATCGCCAGGAACACAGATTTGTCGCGTTTCATCCTGTAAAGGCTGGGGTGTGGCCTTCGGGCCACCCCCGATCTTCTTCGGATTGGACCAGTCGATTGCTTGTGTCTTCGCACTCGACTTCCCGAAAGGCAGTCCTTAGACGGGGGCAGGGGCTTAGGCGAAGTCGCAAATCCGGGCGAAGAATGAAGAAGCTGGCCGTCGTGCTGTTGGGACTTTCGGTGCTGGCGGCCGTCCCTGCCGCAGCCGCGACCGTCGTTCCGAGCGGAAACCGCAGCATCGAGCAGCCGCAGGTGCCCCGGCGGATCCGCCTCCCGCACCAAGGCGCTCAAGACCAGCTACGACGCGAAATACCGCAAGGTGATCGCGCTGCTACGCAACGACAAGGCGCTTCGGCAGAAGATCGCGGCCGTTGCACGCCAGTTCGACATCAGCCCGCTGCACATCGCCGGCGCCATCGTCGGCGAGCATACCTACAATGTGGACGCCTACGACCGGCTCCAGACCTACTACGTCAAGGCGGTCTCCTATCTCAGTTCCAGCTTCTCGTTCTCCTATGAGGGCGAGGACATCGGCACGTTCATTCAGCGGCCGCAGTTTGCCCGCTGCGAGAGCCTGCCCGGCAGCTATGCGATCTGGACCTGCCGGGAGGACGTCTGGAACGCTTCCTTCAAGGGCAGATCCGTCGACGGCAGGCAATTCCCGAACAATCGCTTCAGCGCGGTGTTCTTCCAGCCTTTCTATGCGGGCCAGACCTTCGGCATCGGCCAGCTCAATCCGCTGACCGCCCTGCAGATGACGGACACCGTGGCCAAGGTGACCGGCGCGCCGACGCTCGACTACCGCGACCCGCAGGCGGTCTATGCCACAATCATGGACCCGGACCAGACACTGCCCTACGTCGCCGCGACCCTGCGCAAGGCGATCGATGCCTACAGGACCATCGCCGGCTTCGACATCTCGCAGAATCCGGGCCTGACCGCGACGCTTTACAATGTCGGCGGTCCCGAGGCGCGAGCCTACGCGCTGAAGGCGGAGAACCAGCGGCGGGCGGCGGCGGGGGAGGAACCGAAGCTTCCCGAAGAGAACTATTACGGCTGGCTGGTCAACGACCGCATCGCCGACATCGAAGCGCTGTTCTGATCAGCGCGACCGGCGCCGCGGCCGGTGGACGATGGCGATCATCTGCTCCAATTCTGCATCCGTGAGCTGCGCGATGCGCTCCGACAGGAGGTTGGCCAATTCCGTCGCGCGGGGCGAGAGGCCGGACGTGTCGATCACCGCGCGCGGATCGGAGGTCTCGGCGAGACGGAGCAGTTCCTCGGCCTCGTCCCAGATGATGTTGAAGTAGCCGATGATCTTCTGCAGCATCGCCCAGGTCGGGCGACCGCGGCGGCCATGCTCCAGCGCGGAGAGATAGGCAGGGCTGACGCCGATGGCCGCGGCCATGTCCTTCTGCGAGACGCCGCGAGCGCGCCTCAGATCGCGCACCTTCGCGCCGAAGGGGGTCATGGCCCCGTCTCGTGCGGCAGGCGGCGGAGCCTGACATAGAGCGCGCCTTCGCCGCCATGGTTGCGGGCGGCGTCCTCGAAGCCGCTCACCAGGTCCCTGAAGGGCGGCGTGGCGAACCAGCCAGGAACGGAGCGCTTCAGCACGCCCTCGCTCGCCAGCGAGCGCCCCTTGCCGGTGATGACGAGGACGTAGCGGATGCCCGATGCATGCGCACGCCGGAGGAAGGACAACAGCAACCCGTAGGCCTCGTCCTGGCGCATTCCGTGCAGGTCGATGCGGGCTTCGAGCGGCAGCCGGCCCTTCGAGATCTTCTTCTGCGTCAGCCGGTCGAGGTGGTGCACCTGGAGCCGATGCTGCTGCGCCGGCTGTAGTTGCGGGGCGGCAGCCTGGACTGCCGGCGGTTTCGAAGGCGGTTCGGCCTCCGGCACGAATGCCGGCTCCGGTGCCGCCTTGCCCTTGAGCGGCTGGGTGGTGCGCGCGACCAGGTTCCAGAGAACCCGCTCCTCGTCGGTCAGGTCGCGGGCACGGGAGCGGCTCATGGCGTCCGTCCGGCCAGCAGCGCGTTGGGGACGAGCGCATAGAAATCGGCTGCACTCTTCACCACGCCTGCGATCTCGCCGGCAGCATCGCCGGAGCCGGCGAAGAGGTCGCCGCGCGCGGCGCCGACGATCGCGGAGCCGGTGTCCTGCGCGATCATCAGACGGCGGAACGGGCGCCCCTCGAAGCCCGTCAGCTCCGGAGCGTCGATGAAGAAAGGTGTTCCGAACGTGTGCAGCAGCCTGTCCACGGCCATCGACCTGCCGGGGGTCAGCGGCACCTTGGCGGCAGCCACCGGCCCGAGCGACTGATCGTCCACCGGCGCCTCGCGGAAGAAGATGAAGGACCGGTTCTGCCAGAGGATCTCGTCGACCCGCCCGGGATGTGCCCGGAACCAGGCGCGAATCGACTGCATCGTCACGGCGGCCAGCGGGATTTCGCCGAGATCGGCCAGGATGCGTCCAGGTCCGCTGAAGCGCTGGCCGCTCTTGGCGGCGTAGGTCACGCGGCGCATCTGTCCGTCCGGCATGCGTAGCCTTGCCGCGCCCTGCACATGGATGAAGAACACGTCGACCGGGTCTTCCAGCCAGGCGAATTCGAGCCCGCACCCCGCCAGCGCGCCGCGCTCGATCTCGCCGCGGTCATAATATTCGACGATGCCGTCGACGGTCTGCCGGGCGAAGGCGAGATAGGGATCGAGGCCGTCGGGCCGGTTGGTGTCGTCTATGTCGACCAGATCGTCGGGGCGCGCATAGAGCGGGAAGCGGAAGCGATCGGTGCGGGCGGGAGAGGCGGCGGCCTCCGGCTCGTAGAAGCCGGTCACGAAGCCGCGTTCGGCTCCGTTTCCCGGCTCGACGAGGCAAGGAGTGAAGTGGCGCTCGAAGAAGGCGTGGGCGGCCGCTTTGTCGAGCCGGGGCGAGAGGCGTGCTTCGGCATAAGCGGACCCGAAGGCGGCGCAATCGATTCCCAGGCTGCCGGTTCGGTATGATTTCTCAAGGACGCGGAACGCCGACCGGCGGAATGCCTCGAAAGCCGGACCGCAGTCGTCCTCAAGCCAGCCGGGCAGGTCGGTGAAGGAGACCGGGCGGAACGCCGAGGACAGGGGCATCGGCGAACTCCACCACGCCCGTCAGTCTTCGGCTTCCGTCGCGACCAGCTTCCAGTTCGGATCCTTGGACTTCGTGTCGCGGGCGAAGGTCCAGACGTCCTTGACCTCGGCGACCGTCTCCGGATCGCCGTCGATCACCTCGCCGGCATTGTTGCGGGTGGCGGAAATGAGCTCGCTGACGATGCGAAGCGTGACATGCGCCTCGCTTCCCTTCATCTCGGCGCCGACGATCTCGGCCTTGTCGATGCCGACGAAAGAGGACTGGATTTTCTCGTTGCGCTGTTCGCGCTCGGAGATCGCCTGCACGAAGCCGTCATAGACCTCGCGGGAAAGCAGGTTCTTGAGCGTCTTCCGGTCGCCGTCGGCATAGGCCATGACGATCATCTCGTAGGCCATCTTGGCGCCGTCGACGAAGCCGACGGGCTCAAAGGACGGGTCGGCGTCCCTGATCGCACGCAGGCCCTTGTTCACGTCGGTGCCGGGTGCGGCGACCTTGTCGATCGCGGCATAGCTTTCCTCAGCGGTTTCGGACGATTTCCGGCGCGGCAGCGAGACGACGTTGTCCTGCGACGCTGGGGCAGGCTCACGCTTGGCGCGTCCGGCCGTGTAAGGGTCGAATGGCGGACGTTCGTTTCCGGTCCGGCGTCCGAGAACGTTGCGGAGCTGGATGAAGATCACCACTGCCGCGACCAGGAAGATGATCGCACCCAAATCGAAAAATTCCATGTGCTTCCGCCAGACGCCTGAACCGTGGCCACGATCACGACGAACATTATCGACCGCTTGCGCCGCTGATACAATGCTCGACGATTGCATATAGAGTGGTGCGGGCGATCATTCAAATCCTATGGCTGCGTTCCTATCTCTGGGAAAAGCCGCATTTCGCCCCTTTGTTGTTTGGACCTCCATGAGCAGATCGATCCTTGGCCTTTTCGTGCTTCTCCTGCCGCTGCTGGAGATTGCCGGATTCGTGGTCGTCGGCAGCCGGATCGGTGCGCTGGCAACCGTCGGGCTGGTCATCGCCTCCGCGATCCTCGGCGCCGTGCTTCTCAAGGTCCAGGGCATGGGGGCGCTGCAGCGCGCCCAGATCCAGGCGCAGGCCGGCGGCGCGCCGGACCGCGAGATCGTGCACGGCGCGATGATCGTGCTGGCGGGGCTGCTGCTGATCATTCCGGGCTTCATCACCGACATCATCGGCCTGCTGCTTTTCCTGCCGCCGGTGCGGGACCTCGCCTGGAACGCGCTTCGCTCGCGGATCGTGGTCATGGGCAGCGGCTTCGGCGCCCGCGGCGGGCAGGCGCGACGGGAGGCAAAGGTGATTGATCTCGACGAGCGTGATTACCGGGAGGTCGAGGGCGGCGGCTCCTCACCCTGGAAACGTCCGGATTCCGAGTAAGTCTCGGGAGTCCGGCCGCCAAACTTGCTATGAAGGGTCGGGCATGCTAGCGAACGCGCCGATTTGAAACGGGCCGAAACAGGGCCACCGACCAAGGAACGGGATCAATGGCAGAGAACGAAAACGGCGGCGCAACGGCCGGCAACGGCGCGCAGCCTTCGCTCAATGTGCTTGCGCAATACGTCAAGGATCTGTCCTTCGAAAGCCCGAACGCCCCGAACTCGCTGCGTGCCCGCGAGAACGCTCCCGGCATCAACATCAATGTCAACGTCAACGCGAATCCGATCTCGGATACCGAGTTCGACGTGAACCTGACCATCTCGGCCAAGGCGGGCGCGGACAAGGACGTGCTCTTCAACGTCGAGCTCGTCTATGGCGGCGTCTTCCGCGTCAGCGGCTTCCCGAAGGAGCACACGCTGCCGATCCTCTTCATCGAGTGCCCGCGGCTGCTGTTCCCCTTCGCCCGCCAGATCATCGCCGAGGCGACCCGCAACGGCGGCTTCCCGCCGCTGATGATCGACCCGATCGACTTCGCGCAGATGTTCCAGGCCCGCATGGCCGAGGAGCAGGCCCGCGCCAAGGTGCAGATGTCGAGCTGATCAGGCTTCCGCGGCTGGCTGGGCCTGAAGTTCGGGCTTCAGCCAGATCGCCTTTTCGCCAAGCGACGCCACGAGCTTCGCATGCGCTTGGCGCTCCATCTCGGTCAGACGCGTCGGCAAGGGTTCGGCGCGCGCCGTAAGCGTGATGCTGACCTCGACGGTCTCGGCCCGGCTTGTGGCCTGCTCGGCCACCGAGAGGCCAAAGGTGGCCTGTTTGCCGCCGAGCAGCTCGATATAGACCTCCGCCAACAGCCCCGAGTCGAGCAGCGCGCCGTGGCGGGTTCGGTGGCTGTTGTCGATGCCGTAGCGTTTGCACAGCGCATCGAGCGAATTCGGCCCCATCGGGTGCTTGCGCCGCGCGATGGCGAGCGTATCGACGACGCGCGCCGGATCGACGGGCGGACGGGCGAAACGGGCAAACTCCGCGTTGATGAAGTTCATGTCGAAGCCGGCATTGTGGGCGACCAGCGTCGCGCCGTCGATGAAGGCTTGGAAGTCGTCGATGACGCCAGCGAAGGTCGGCTTGTCGGCAAGCTGTTCCATCGTGATGCCATGGACCGCCTGCGCCTCCGGATCGATCGCACGACCGTCCGGATTGATATAGACGTGGAAGGTGCGACCTGTCGGGAACCGGTTGACCAGTTCGATCGCGCCGATCTCGATCACGCGCTCGACACGATGGTCGAGGCCGGTGGTTTCCGTATCGAAGACGATCTCACGCATCGAATCACTCCTGGCCCGACGATGCTGGACGCAGCACCACCCCGCAAGTCCGGCAGCGCGGCGTCAACACATCATGCTGACAGGTCCGCGACGATCCTGCGTACCGCCTCGCGCGCGGCCTCCATGCCCGCGCCGGTATCGACGACGAAATCGGCAAGACGCCGTTTCTCGGCATCGGGCACCTGCCGGGCAAGGATCGCCTCGAACTTCTCGGCGGTCATGCCCGGGCGAGCGAGAACCCGCTCACGCTGAACCGCGGCGGGCGCGGAGACCACGACCACCTTGTCGACGCGATCGCGCCCGCCGGTCTCGAACAGAAGGGGAATGTCGAGGACAGCGAGCTTCGCGCCCGCTGCCCGGCTGCGCGCGAGGAAGGCATCGGCATCCGCCCGCACCAACGGGTGCACGATCTGCTCGAGCTTCCGGATCGCCTCGGTATTGCCGATGACGCGCTGGCCAAGCAACGTCCGGTCGATCCTGCCGTCGACTGTCACGCCCGGAAACGCCGCCTCGACCAGCGGCACGGCGGCGCCGGAATAGAGGCGATGCACCGCCTCGTCGGAATCATGGACCGGCACGCCTTCCTCGGCGAACATCTTCGCCGTGGTCGACTTGCCCATGCCGATGGATCCGGTGAGGCCGATGACGATCATCAATGGGCCTCCAGGTCGGCGATCACCAGATCGCGCAGCTGCTGCGTGACGGCCGGGCGCGTGCCGAACCAGCGTTCGAAACCGGGGGCGGCCTGGTGGAGCAGCATGCCGAGACCATCGACGGTTTTCAGACCCCGCGCAGACGCTGCCCTGAGAAACGGCGTCTCGAGCGGCACATAGACGATGTCGGTGACGAGGGCATGGTCCGGCAGTGCCGCGACATCGGCGGGAAGTGACGAGTCGCCGTCCATCCCGAGCGATGTCGTATTGACCACGAGATCCGCGGCCGGAAGCAGAGCATCGATGGCATCGTTGCCGTGCCCGCGAACCCTGTCTCCGAAGAGATCGGCGAGTTCCAGCGCGCGGGCGGGCGTGCGATTGGTGATGTCGACCCGCGCATAGCCAGCGCTGAGGATCGCGTGCACCACCGCCCGCGCAGCGCCACCCGCGCCAAGCACCAGCGCCCTGTCTCGCCCGCGCCAGCCCGGAGCGCGGTCATCCAGGTTGGCCGCGAAGCCGATCGCGTCGGTGTTGCCGCCACACACCTTGCCGTTCTCGATCCAAAGCGTGTTGACCGCGCCGATCGCCTCGGCCTCACCGTCGCGGTGCGAAACCGTCTCGAAAGCGGCCTCCTTGTGCGGAATCGTAACGTTGCCGCCGGCAAAGCCGCTGCCGGGAAGGCCCGCGATGAAGGCCCGGATGTCGGCGGGCGCGATGTCGATCCGCTCGTAGCTGCCGTCAATGCCGAGCTCTTTCAGCCAGTGTCCGTGGATCAGGGGCGAGCGGGAATGTGCGACCGGATGGCCGCAGACGAAGGTGCGGATTTCAGCCATCGATCGCTCCAAGCCGGCGCAGTTCCGCGACCAGCTGAAGCAAGGGCATGCCGACGATGGTGAAATGATCGCCTTCGATCGCATCGAAGAGCTGAATTCCCTCGCCTTCGATCTGGTAGACGCCGACGCTGCGCAGCACCTGGTCGCCGACGCGCGACAGATAGCGCCCGACGTAGGCCGGATCGAGCTTGCGCATCGTCATCCGCGCCACCGAGACATGGCCCCACAGTGCCTTGCCGTCGCGCGCGAGGACGACGGCGCTGTTCAGGTGATGGGTCTTGCCGGAGAGCTTGAGAAGGCGTCGCCTCGCCTCCTCCATATCGGATGCCTTGTGGAGCACCTCGTCGCCGAGCGACAGCGTCTGGTCGGAACCGATCACCAGCGCGCCCGGGAAGCGTTCGCTTACCTCCTCCGCCTTGGCCTCGGCGAGGATCCACGCCAGGTTCTCGGGTGAAATCGCGGCGTCACCGATCGCCTCCTCCACAGCGCGTTCATCGATCCGCGATGGATTCGCTTCCGTTTCGATGCCGGCATTGCGTAACATCGCAAGACGGAACGGGCTTGCCGAGGCGAGGATGATCCGGGTCGTCATGGGCGCACCGGTTAGCGCGTCCGGCCCCGCAGCGCAACGATCGCGGCGGCGGTCTCTTCGATCGATCTGCGGCTGACGTCGATCATCGGCCAGTTGTGCCGGGTGCAGATCTGGCGCGCATAGGACAGCTCGTCCGAAATCGCTGCCCGGTCGATGTAGTTCTGCGCGTCGAAGGTGGTGGTCGTGCCCAGCAGGCGGTTCTGCCGGACATGGGAAATGCGCTCGGCCGTCGCGACGAGGCCCACGATCAGCGGCCGCTTGGCGGTGAGCAGACTGTCGGGCACCGGCACGCCGAGGACGATCGGGATGTTGGCGGTCTTGATGCCACGATTGGCGAGATAGATGCTGGTCGGTGTCTTCGAGGTGCGCGAAATCCCGATCAGCACGACATCCGCCTCTTCGATGTCGGCCGGCAACTGGCCGTCGTCATGATCCATCGTGAAGTTGAGCGCATCGATCCGCCGGAAGTATTCGGCGTCGAGAACATGCTGTGCGCCGACACGGCGGCCGGCCGGTGCACCGAGATAGGACTGGAAGACGGTCAGCACCGGCTCCAATACGGACACGCAGGGCAGACCCATTGCTGCGCAGCGCTGATCGATGCTCGCCGCCAGATCCTTGTCGACGACCGTGTAGAGGACGATGCCAGGTTCGGCATCGATCTCCTCGAGCACCTTGGCCAGCTGCTTTTCGGTGCGGATCAGCGGATAGATGTGCTCGATCGCGCGGGTGTCCTTGTACTGGGCCGACGCCGCGCGGCCCGCGGCGAGCAGCGTTTCGCCGGTCGCGTCCGAAATCAGATGCAGGTGGAAGAAGCTTTGGGGTTTGCTCACAGCCCGGGTCGGCCCTTGTTGAGGAGTGTGGACAAGTCGGACAAGCGACCCTCCATGGCGGCGAGGACTGTATCAGAAGCCCTCTTGTCCACAATCCGAGCGACTGCGGATCGGCAGTCCCGGCCCTGTGGATGAATCGGATCCGGAACGGTTACCGAGGAAAGATCCACAGGTCGCGAGAATCCGATTTCCGCTTAAATAGCTGATATCTTTCCAATTATCCGGCCACTCCCACTATCTTCCACAGTTGGACAAGGCTGGACATTCGCCGGTGTGACATCCTATCCGTGGACGGATTGGGGACAGGTGATAATCCCCACGACTGACAGACTCTTAGAATCATAAGAAGATTCAAAGATTCATTTCTTTATTGGGAAGGAGGCAGGATGGCTGCGCCGAGCACTCCGAAACGCGTCGTCGCCGATGTGCTGAGAGGAGAGAGCGTCTTCCCGCCTCCGGTCTGGTTGATGCGCCAGGCTGGCAGGTATCTTCCCGAGTATCGCGAGACGCGAAAGAGAGCCGGGAGCTTTCTCGATCTCTGCTACAATCCCGATTTCGCGGTCGAGGTGACGCTTCAGCCCATCAGGCGTTTCGGTTTCGACGCATCGATCCTGTTCTCGGACATTCTTGTGGTGCCGCATGCGTTGGGCCGGGATCTGCGCTTCGAGGAGGGACGCGGGCCGCTGATGACCCCGATGGGTGTCGACGACATCGAGCGGCTCGACAGGAGCCGGTTTCACGAGACGCTCGCGCCCGTCTACGAAACGGTGCGCCGGCTGCGCGCCGAACTGCCGGCGGAGACGACGCTGCTCGGCTTCTGCGGCGCGCCCTGGACGATCGCGACCTACATGATCGCCGGGCACGGCACGCCGGACCAGGCGCCTGCCCGGCTGTTTTCCTATCGGCATCCGGAGGCCTTCCGGAAGCTGCTCGGGCACGATTGCCGATGTTTCCGCCGAATATCTGATCCGGCAGTTGGATGCCGGCGCGGATGCGGTGCAGATCTTCGATTCCTGGTCGGGCGTGCTCGACGAGCCTTCGTTCTCGGCCTTCTGCGTCGAGCCCGTGCAACGGATCGTTTCGAAGGTGCGCTCAGCGAGGCCCGATGCACTGATCATCGGCTTTCCGAAAGGCGCCGGCAGTCTCTACGACGATTATCGCCAGCTGACCGGGGTGAACGGGCTGGGGCTCGACTGGTCCGTGCCGCTGTCGCAGGCGAAGCGGTTGCAGGCGGCGGGCGCCGTGCAGGGCAATCTCGATCCGATGCGGCTCGTCGCCGGCGGACGCGCCTTGGACGAAGGCGTCGATGCGATCCTAGAGGGGCTGGGCGATGGCCCGCTGATCTTCAATCTCGGCCATGGAATCACGCCCGAGGCTCCGATCGCCCATGTCGAGGCGATGCTGCGGCGGATCAGGGGAGCGCGTTGATGGCGGACAGTGCTGCATCCTCGGGGGCGGTCGCGACGCGGCGGGCCATCATTGCACTCGTCGTATTCGTCGCGCTGACGCTTTCGCTTGTCTATCTCGCGCCGGACGATCTCTACCTTTGGATCAAGGCGGTGCACGTCATCGCGGTGATCGCCTGGATGGCGGGCATGCTCTATCTGCCGCGGCTCTTCGTCTATCACGCCGACGCGGAGCGTGGCTCGGTGCAGTCCGAGACCTTCAAGGTGATGGAGCGGCGGCTCTACAGGGCGATCATCAACCCGGCGATGGTGATCGCCTGGGCGGCCGGGCTGTGGCTTGCCTGGAAAGGCTTCGCGTTCCAGGGCGGATGGCTGCACGCCAAGATCGCGCTCGTGGTTGCGATGTCCGGCATGCATGGCTATCTGGGGGGTGCAGTGCGCCGCTTCGCCGAGGACAGGAACGAGAAGCCTGCGCGGCATTGGCGGATCGTCAACGAGGTGCCGACCCTGCTCATGATCGGCATCGTGATCCTGGTGATCGTGAAGCCGTTCTGACCAGGCTTCGAATTGATCGCTTGCGCTTTCGCCGCCCGGATTGTATGAAAAGGTCCTTCCCTTCTCGCCTAGTATTCGTGCCGTCTCAAGCATTCGGACGCACGAACGGCGTTCCCAGGCATTTTATCTTCGGTCCGCGTCTTCAATCCGGACCCAGACTCCATCCAGAGCCGCCCCATGCAGGAAATGAAACTCGCAGACTTCAAGAACAAGAAGCCGCCGGAGCTGATCGCTTACGCCGAATCGCTCGAGGTCGAGAACGCCAGCGTCATGCGCAAGCAGGAGCTGATGTTCGCGATCCTCAAGAAGCTTGCGGCGCAGGATATCGAGATCATCGGCGACGGCGTGGTCGAAGTTCTGCAGGACGGATTCGGCTTCCTGCGTTCGGCAAATGCGAACTATCTGCCCGGCCCGGACGACATCTACATCTCGCCCTCGCAGATCCGCCGTTTCTCGCTGAAGACCGGCGACACAGTCGAAGGGCCGATCCGCAGCCCGAAGGAAGGGGAGCGCTACTTTGCGCTGCTGAAGGTCAACACGATCAATTTCGACGATCCGGAGAAGATCCGGCATAAGATTCACTTCGACAACCTCACGCCGCTCTATCCGACCTCGCGCCTGAAGATGGAGCTGGAGAATCCGACGTCGAAGGATATCTCGCCGCGGGTGATCGATCTCGTTGCACCGCTGGGCAAGGGCCAGCGCGCGCTCATCGTCGCACAGCCGCGCACGGGTAAGACGGTCCTCCTGCAGAACATCGCACATTCGATCACGGCGAATCATCCCGAGTGCTACCTGATCGTGCTGCTCATCGACGAGCGGCCCGAGGAAGTCACCGACATGCAGCGTTCGGTGAAGGGCGAGGTAGTGTCCTCCACCTTCGACGAACCGGCGGTGCGGCACGTGCAGGTGGCCGAGATGGTGATCGAAAAGGCGAAGCGCCTGGTCGAACACGGCCGCGACGTGGTCATCCTGCTCGATTCGATCACCCGCCTCGGCCGTGCCTACAACACAGTCGTGCCGTCGTCCGGTAAGGTTCTGACCGGTGGTGTCGACGCCAATGCCCTGCAGCGGCCGAAGCGCTTCTTCGGTGCGGCCCGCAACATCGAGGAGGGCGGATCGCTGACCATCATCGCGACGGCGCTGATCGATACCGGCAGCCGCATGGACGAAGTGATCTTCGAGGAGTTCAAGGGCACCGGCAATTCGGAAATCGTGCTCGACCGCAAGGTCGCCGACAAGCGTATCTATCCGGCCATGGACATCCTGAAGTCCGGAACGCGTAAGGAAGACCTGCTGGTGCCACGGGCCGACCTGCAGAAGATCTTCGTGCTGCGCCGCATTCTGGCACCGATGGGCACGACCGACGCGATCGAGTTCCTCATCGACAAGCTGAAGCAGACCAAGACGAATTCCGACTTCTTCGATTCGATGAACACCTGAGATCGATTCGGTTCCGGAACGCCGGAACGGATCAATTCGGAAGATCCCGATGAGATCGACCGACACGATTTTCGCCCTGTCCACCGGGCGGCTTCCCTCGGGAATCGCAATTGTCCGCATGTCCGGCCCGGGCGTGCGAACTGCCCTGGAGGTGCTCGCCGGCGCCGTTCCGAGGCCGCGTGTGGCACGATACGGACCGCTTTCGTTCCGAGGCGAGCTGCTCGACCATGGTTTGAGCCTGTTCTTTCCGGGGCCCACTTCGGTGACTGGCGAGGATTGCGGCGAATTCCATGTGCATGGCAGCGTGGCGGTGGTGAAGGGGCTGATCGCCGCCCTGTCCAGCCTCGACGGCTTTCGGCTGGCCGAACCTGGCGAGTTTTCGCGCCGCGGCTTCCTGAACGGACGGATGGACCTGACCGCGGTCGAATCCCTGTCCGATTTGATCGCAGCCGAGACCGACCAGCAGCGCAAGCTGGCCTTGGCCGGCATGGGCGGCAAACTACGCGACACATTCCTCGAATGGCGAGCCGAACTGCAATCGTTGCGCGCGCGGATCGAGGCCGAGCTGGATTTTTCCGACCAGGATGACGTCTCACCGGATCTCAATGCGGCGATCGGCAGGGAGATCAACTCGTTAACCATGCGCATTAATCAGTTCGTCGGGCGCCTGGGCCAGGCGGAGCTGGTGCGGGATGGGTATCGCGTCGCGATCCTTGGCGCGCCGAACGCCGGAAAGTCGAGCCTGCTCAATGCCTTGGCCATGCGCGACGTGGCGATCGTCAGCGACGAGGCTGGCACGACACGCGATCTGGTTGAAGTTGTTCTGGAGGTCGACGGGTTCAAGGTGATCCTGACGGATACCGCCGGGATCCGAGAGACGGAAGGCGTCGTTGAAGCGATCGGGATAGAGCGGGCTCTAGGGGCGGCGCGGCTTGCCGATTTGGTTATCCTTCTCGAGGACGTGACCAATCCGGTCCCGATCACGGTGAAGCCCTCCGGGGCGCTGTTGCGTGTGGGCGCCAAGAGCGATCTCGCGGGATCGGGGCCCGGAAGCTATGACATGTTGGTCTCGTCATTGACGGGTGAGGGTATCGCAGAACTTCTGTCGAGAGTCGCCGCACAGGTCAGACTTGCAGTCTCGGACGGCGACGGGTTGCTGGCCTTGCGTGAGCGGCATGTTGGGCATCTGAGCCGGGCTCGCACTGCGCTGCAGCAGGCGTCGAGAGCGGATCTGCCCGAGCTTGTAGCCGAGGAGCTGCGCATCGCGGCTGTCGAGGTCGGGCGGATCGTCGGTATCGGCGATACGGAGGATCTTCTGGGAGAGATCTTTTCGCGGTTCTGCATCGGCAAGTGATTCACGTGAAACACCTGTCGGGAGAATCGTTTCGGATGTGTTTCACGTGAAACAACCGACGCTGGCTTGACAAGCGGCCGTACTCGGAACAGATGCACGCTCCGAGGTTCCGACAGATGAAGTTGTATGATGTCATTGTCATAGGTGGCGGGCATGCGGGCGTGGAAGCGGCCGCGGCGTCCGCACGCATGGGCGCCCGAACGGCGCTGCTGACGATCGACGCATCGAAAATCGGCGTGATGTCCTGCAATCCGGCGATCGGCGGCCTTGGCAAGGGGCATCTTGTTCGGGAAATCGATGCGCTCGACGGCATCATGGGCCGTGCGGCCGATCTGGCGGGCATTCAGTTTCGTCTCCTTAACCGCCGCAAGGGTCCTGCAGTGCGCGGCCCGCGCACGCAGGCGGACCGCAAGCTCTACCGACAGGCCGTGCAGACGCTGCTACAAGAGCAGCAGAACCTTGATATCCTGGACGGCGAGGTCGTCGATCTGGATTTCTCAGATGATCGAGACAGTTCCATTACCTTGGCCGACGGCTCGGTCATTGGATGCGGTGCGTTGGTGCTGACGACAGGAACGTTCCTGCGTGGCCTCATTCACATTGGAGAACGGCGCTTTCCGGCTGGGCGGATGAACGAAAAGGCTGCGGAGCGACTCTCGGGCGCGCTGCTCAGGGCCGGATTCGGGCTCGGCCGGCTGAAGACGGGCACCCCGCCGCGACTCGACGGCAAGTCGATCGACTGGGCGTCGCTGGAAATGCAGGCTGCAGACGAGGATCCGACGCCGTTTTCGCTGATGACCGACAGGATCACGACGCCGCAGATCGAATGCGGGATCACGCGCACGACCCTGGAGACCCACCGGATCATCCGGGACAATCTTCATCGGTCGGCGATGTATTCCGGCTCGATCGAGGGGGTCGGTCCGCGCTATTGCCCGTCCATCGAGGACAAGATCGTCAAGTTCGGCGATCGCGAAGGGCACCAGATCTTTCTCGAGCCTGAGGGACTGGACGACGACACGGTCTACCCGAACGGAATCTCCACCTCGCTGCCGGAGGATGTGCAGCATCTCGTGGTGCACAGCATTCCGGGGTTGGAGAATGCGGTCATCACGCAGCCGGGTTATGCGATCGAATATGACCACGTCGATCCGCGGGAGCTCGATCCAACCTTCGAGACCCAGCGGATACGCGGTCTGTTCCTCGCCGGCCAAATCAACGGCACCACCGGGTATGAGGAAGCGGCCGCGCAAGGGATCCTGGCCGGCATCAATGCAGCGCGACGCGCGGGCGACCGGGAGCCGGTGAGCTTCAGCCGCACCGAGGCCTATATTGGCGTGATGGCGGACGATTTGACGAGCAGGGGCGTTTCGGAACCGTACCGCATGTTCACGTCGCGTGCCGAGTTCCGCCTGTCGCTGCGCGCCGACAATGCAGACGAACGGCTGACGCCGCGCGCGATTGAGCTGGGTATAGCGTCCAATGAACGCGCAGAGCGCTTCGGCGCTTATGAGGGCCGGCTGAGCCGGACTCGGGCGCTTCTCAAGGAACGGACGATCACGCCGAATGAGGCGCGGCATCATGGTCTGCAGCTGAATCTCGATGGCGTGCGGCGAAGTGCGTGCGACCTCCTCGCCATGGAAGGGATCGGTCTGGAACGCCTGACGGCCGTCTGGCCGGAGCTTAGGGAGATCGATCGGCCGGCGGGCGAGGCCATCGAGACCGAGGCGCGATATTCGGTGTATCTGGAGCGGCAGAGAATCGAGTCGGAGGCGATACGATTCGAGGAGGGTCGAGCGATTCCGGCTGACCTGGAGTTTGCGGACGTTCCGGGACTTTCCAACGAACTGAAGCAAAAGCTTGCCGTGCGCCGACCGCGCAGCGTGGCAGAAGCGCAGCGCATCGAAGGGATGACGCCTGCGGCGATGGCGATCATCATTTCCCGCCTGCGTGCGGGCGAGTCGCTGCGCGGGGCGGCATGACCGAAGCGGCATATCGTGAGTTGTGCAGCATAGCCGGACCCGTTTCACGTGAAACATTCGGCGACCTGCAAGCCTTTGAATCCGAGTTTCGCCGCTGGTCGTCGAAGATAAATCTTTCGGCGCCATCGACGCTTCCGGAGCTGTGGAACCGTCATATCCTCGACAGCGCCCAGCTCATTCCGCTTTCAAACGGCGCTCTGCGCTGGCTCGACCTTGGTTCCGGCGGCGGATTTCCTGGCGCGGTGATAGCGATCATGATGAAGGATCGTCCGGGGGCACGGGTGACGCTTGTCGAGAGCAACAGGAAGAAGGCAGCGTTCCTCAGCACCATCCTGGGCCGCCTGAAGGCGCCTGCCGAGGTTCTCGCGGTAAGGATCGAAGACGCCTGGGACAAGAAACTTGAGGCCGAGATCGTCACGGCACGGGCGCTCGCCCCTTTGCCGGCCTTGCTTGGCCTCAGCTATCCGTGGCTTTCGCGCGGCGCGCGAGCACTTTTCCACAAAGGGCGGGGCTACAAGGCCGAAATCGTTAATTCCGCTCACGATTGGCGCATCGATCTGGTAGAACATCGAAGCGTCATCGACGCGGAGAGTGTCGTTCTCGACATATCCAACGTCCAGGCGATCGGTTGACCCCGAGATCGGTCGGAGCGAGCAAAGCGTCGGCACCATGCGCATAATCACGGTAGCAAACCAGAAGGGCGGCGTCGGCAAGACGACGACGGCAATCAATCTCGCGACCGCACTCGCTGCGATCGGCGAGCGCGTGCTGCTGGTTGATCTCGATCCGCAAGGCAATGCCAGCACCGGCCTCGGCATCGACCGGCGCGACCGCAGCGTCTCGTCCTATGACGTGCTGACCGGCGAGGCCTCCGTCGACGAGGCGGCGATGCAGACCGCGGTTCCCGGACTGTGGATCGTTCCCTCGACGCTCGACCTGCTCGGCATCGAGATGGAGATCGCGGCCTCGGCCGATCGCGTCCTCAAGCTCCGCAATGCGCTGCGCCGGCACGCGGCGGAAAGCGCCCGCTTCACCTATGTGCTGATCGACTGCCCGCCGTCGCTCAACCTGTTGACGCTGAACTCGATGGCCGCTGCCGACTCGGTGCTGGTGCCGCTCCAGTGCGAGTTCTTTGCGCTCGAAGGCCTGAGCCAGCTGCTCGCCACCGTCGAACAGGTGCGCGGGTCGATCAACCCGGCGCTGTCGATCCAGGGCATCGTTCTGACGATGTACGACGGCCGAAACAACCTTGCGAATCAAGTGGTTGCCGACGTTCGCGCCCATATGGGCGAGAAGGTCTACGAGACGGTGATCCCGCGGAACGTGCGGGTTTCCGAAGCGCCTTCCTACGGCAAGCCGGCGATCCTCTACGATCTCAAATGCACCGGCAGCCAGGCCTATCTCCAGCTCGCCTCGGAGGTCATCCGGCGCGAGCGGCGGCTCAGGGCTGCGTGACGGTTCGCGGCCGAAATCTCAGGGAGCGGAAGACAGTCGATGAGTGAAGATACCTCGCGGAACCGCCTCGGACGCGGCCTCGCGGCCTTGATCGGCGACATCGACCGGCCCGCGCCGACCCAGGCGCCTGTCCCGACCGCCGACCGCACTGTTCCGGTCGAGTTCATCTCGCCCAATCCGCGCAATCCGCGCCGGACCTTCGCGGATGCGGAGCTCGAGGATCTTTCCGCTTCGCTCAAGCAGCATGGAATCGTGCAGCCCGTCGTCGTGCGGCCATCGAAGGCGGCGCCGGGCCGCTATGAGATCATTGCCGGCGAGCGGCGCTGGCGGGCGGCCCAGCGCGCCGGCCTGACGAACATCCCGGTCATCATCCGCGACGTCGACGACCGCATGGCGCTGGAACTCGCCATCGTCGAGAACGTGCAGCGCGCCGACCTTAACCCGGTCGAGGAGGCGCTGGGCTATCAGCAGCTCATCGACGAGCATGAATACGTCCAGTCCGATCTGGCGCAGATCATCGGCAAGAGCCGCAGCCATGTCGCAAACACGCTGCGCCTGCTCAAGCTGCCGCAGAACATTCGCGACATGCTGGTCGACGGCTCGCTGTCCGCCGGCCATGCGCGCACGCTGGTGACGGCGGAGGACCCCACCACGCTGGCGCAGAAGATCATCCGGGATGGGCTTTCCGTTCGCCAGGCAGAAGCCTTGGCGCAGAAAGGGGCCGACAAGCCGGCATCTGCGTCGACGAAGCATGTTCCGGACGAGAAGGACGCGGACACGCGCGCGCTCGAACAGCTGCTGTCGAACGTGATCGGGCTCAACGTCACGGTCAATCACCGCGAGAAGGGCGGCGAAGTCCGGATCTCCTACAAGACGCTGGAACAGCTCGACGATCTCTGCCGCCGGCTGCAGCGCTGACGTCTGTCAACTATCTGATCTTCAACGATTATCTGCCACGACGGCGAGAGCGTATGCTCTCGACCGCGATGGCCATCATGGTCTCGCGCACGATCGCGCCGGCCAGTTCCGGCCGGTGGCGCGTGGCGAGAATGCTGTCCTGCAGCCGCGTCAGGGCGCGGGCAATGGAGGCGCCGCTCCATGTGCCGAGCGCGGTCTCCACCAGCTTGCGGCGGGAGAAGAAGATCGGCGGTCTCGCGCCGGCGACGGCCGCCGACGGCTGCGCGCCACCGATATCGACATTGCGGCGGAGAACTTCGAGGCTCTGGAACTGCCGCATCGCCGCGCCGAGAATCGCCTGCGCATGCGTGCCGCTTTCCTGCGAGCGGCGCAGGGCGAGGTCCAGCTCCGGCAGCGCGCCGGCAAGTGCCGCGTCGATCGCCTGGTCGACGGACGAGGCGGACACGTCGCCGGACGAAGCGGCGACATCCTCGATGTCGATCACCGGCTTCTCGCCGCAATAGAGGATCAGCTTCTCGATCTCGCCCCGGGTCGCCAGACGGTCGCCGCCGAGACGCCGGCGCAGAGCCTGGCGCGCATCGCCGGCGATCGTCTTGCCGGCGCGCGCCAGTTCGGCGTCGATGACAGCGTCGATCGCGCGCTCTTCGTCGACATAGCAGGGCAGCGCCATGCCCGCGTCCGCCCGTTCGACCATGTCGCGCAGCGGCGCGGCCTTCTTCAGGTCTCCGGCCTCGATCAGCGTGATCGCGTCGCGGGACGGCTTTTCCAGCAGGTCCTTCAGCGCATCGGAAAAGCCTTTGTGCGCGCCGGCGTTACGTATCCAGATCAGCCGCTCTCCGCCGAACATCGACACCATCCGCGCCTCGTCGATCAGGCGGCCGGGATCCTGCTCGAGGTCCGAGGCATCGTAGCGGATCACGGAAAAGGCGTCGTCGAGCGGCAGGCCGGTCTTCTTCGCGAAGGCCGAGGCGCGTTCCGAGACGAGCCCGCGGTCTGGCCCATAGATCAGCACGACGCGGACCGACGGATCCGGACGCGCGATCCAGCCTTCGACCTCGTGTGCCTTTTTCTGCGACATGGCTCCGGGTTAGCGAGCGCCTTCGGGCGACGCAACCGAAAAGGCGACCGTCGTTCCGCGCGAGGCTATGCAACCAGCGAAAGCGGGCTGAAGATGGCGCGGCCCGTGTCGGCTTGGTAACGCGCCACATGCCGCCCGGCGTCGCCGGCAAGTTCGGCCACCGAGTCGAGGATGTAGCGGATCTTCTCCTCCGGAAGCAGCACGCTGAGGTTCAGCCGCGTGAAGCCGGGCTTCGCCATTTCGTTGCCGTCGAGGATGTCCCGCCGCAATCGCCGCCATTCATCCGCTTCGATGTCGAGAAGCCGCAGCGCATAGGGGCCGGCGCAGGCGCAGCCGCCACGTGCCTGGATGCCGTAGCGATCGCTGAGCAGCCGCGTCACCAGTTGCTGGTGGACGTATTGGCTGTCGCCGCCGCGGATCCGGAAGGAAAAGATCGGCAGCCGCGGTGCGTCGAGCTTGCCGAGAAGTTCGAGGTTCTCGATATTGCACAAGGCCGCGAGCGCCCGGCTTGTGAGCGCGGAATTGCGTGCGGCCATCAGCTCCATGCCGATCGTCTCCTTGACGATGAAGGCGAGCGCGGCGCGGATGTCGCCGATCACGTTCGGCGTGCCGGCTTCCTCGCGCGCCACCAGACTTTCGGAGTAATCGTGCGATTCCGGCGAGACGAACCGCACCGTGCCGCCACCGGGCCATGTCGGCCGGCCGGTCGAGACGGCATCGCGCCGGACGATCAGGATGCCCGACGCGCCGGGACCGCCAATGAACTTGTGCGGCGACAGGACAATGGCATCGATCTCGACGCCCTTCCCGGGGCACATCGAGACCGGAAGGTAGGGGCCACCGCCGGCATAATCCCAGACCATCAGCGCGCCGGCCTGTTTGACGAGGCCTGTTATGCCGGCGACGTCCGCGACGATGCCGGTGATGTTGGACGCCGCCGAGAACGCACAGACGGTCGGCCGGCCGGCATAGCGCCGCAGAGCGTGCCGCAGGGCCTCGACATCCGGGCCACCCTCTGGCCCTTCGCCGATCTCGATGACCTCGGCGCCACTCTCCCGCCAGGGCAGGATGTTGGAATGGTGCTCGTAAGGGCCGAGGATGACACAAGGCCGTCGTCCGCTCGCCGCCCGCGCGGCCAGGCCGAAGAGATTGATGAGGCGATTGAGTCCGGATGTCGCGCCCGAGCCCGAAAAGACGACCGCGTGCCGTTCATCCGCGCCGCAGGATCCGGCGACGACGGCGCGGGCGGCGTTGCGCAGCCTGGTCATGAACCCGCCGCAGTACGATGCCTCGGTGTGGCTGTTGGCGTAATAGGGCAGCACGTCTTCGAGAATGAAGCGCTCGACCGGAAACAAAGCGCGGCCCGAGGCGACGTAGTCGGCATAGACCAGCGGCTTCGGGCCGAAAGGCCCGTCGATCGTGGCGCCTTCGCCGACGAGCTGTGCAGCGATGCCCTCAGGCCCGCCAAGGCTGACACGGAATTTCTCGAACAGTTCTGCCGGGGTATGCGTCGACATCGGTGGCGATCCGTCTTTGAGGGAACGCGTCGAGCCTATCGATTTACAGTCGGATCGGTTTCACCTAATTTCTCGCCGTTGCCGCAATTTTCCGATCACATGACAACAAAAATGACTGAAATCGATGAGTTTGATCTGAAGATCCTCACTCTTCTTCAGTCGTCATCCGATCTGTCCCAGCGCGAGCTCGCCGAGCGTGTCGGCCTGTCGCAGAATGCCTGCTGGCGACGGCTGCAGCGATTGACGTCGGAGGGGCTGATCAAGGGCACGCAGACGCGGGTCGACCTCGCGGCAATCGGCCTGGACCTCACCGTATTCGTGATGGTGCGCACCCGGCATCACTCGAAGGAATGGCTCGAAGCGTTCCGCCGTCATGTCGAGCGAATTCCCGAAGTCGTCGACTTCTACCGCATCGGCGGCGATTGGGACTATCTCATCAAGGTCGTCACGCGCGGCATAGGCGGATATGACGACTTCTACCAGAAGCTGGTCGACGGCCAGGATCTCGCCACGGTGACCGGCTTCTTCGCGATGGAGACGATCATCGACAACCGGCCCATCAACCTGGGCAAGGTGCGCGCCGCCGGCGCGTCGCGAGGGAAGTCCTCGCGACGCGTCTAGTCTTTGGGATCTATCGTTCCGAATCAGGTCCGCAGCACCCGGTAGATCGCCGGGATGACGAGCACTGTCAGCAAGGTCGACGAGGCCAGGCCGAAGAGCAGCGAGATCGCGAGGCCCTGGAAGATCGGATCCGTCAGGATCACCGCAGCGCCGATCATCGCCGCCAGCGCGGTGAGCAGGATGGGCTTGAAGCGGATCGCACCGGCCTCGATCAGGATCTCGGTCAAGCCCCGCGTGCGCATGCGCGCTCCCGGTGCTGCCTCGTGCATTCCTGTCTCGGGCGCGACGATCGACATCTGGGTCTCGACGAGGTCGTCTTCGCCTTCGAAAGGCACTTCGCGCGGGGCGTGCCGGATGAAATCCACCAGCAGGATCGAGTTGCGCACGATGATGCCCGCAAGTGCGATGAAGCCGATCATAGAAGTCGCCGAGAAGGGGGCGCCGAACAGCCAGTGGCCGCCGAGAATGCCGATGAAGGTCAGCGGGATCGGCGTCAGGATGACCAGCGGCACCTTGAACGAGCCGAACTGCGCGACGACAAGGATGTAGACGCCGAGCAGCGCCACCATGAAGGCAGCACCCATGTCGCGGAAGGTCACCCAGGTGACTTCCCATTCCCCGTCCCACAGCAGGGTCGAGGCCCGGTCGTTCTGCGGCTGGCCATGCAAGGAGATTTCGGGGCGCGGCAGGCCTGTCCAGTCCTGCGCGTCGAGCGCCTGCTGCACGGCCAGCATGCCGTAGAGCGGCGCCTCGAAGTCGCCGGCGAGTTCGGCGGTCACCATCTCCGCCGGCCTGCCATTGTGCCGGAAGACCGGATAGGAGGCCTTCTCGTCCTCTATCCGCACCACGTCGCCCAGCTCGACGACGCCCCGGTCGCCCGGCAGCAGGTCGGCCGGGATCGGCGTGGTGAGGAAATCCTCGGTGACGCGACGCTCGCTGACCGGCCGCTCCAGCCGGATCGGCGTCGGCTGCCGGCCTTCCCCGCGATGCGAGTAGCCGACGATCTGGCCGCCGTTGAGGATCGCCAGCGTGTCGAAGACGTCGCTCTCGCTCACCTTGAAGAAGTCGAGATCGTCAGGGGAAATCCTCGCCCGCAGCCGCCGGGCGGCGACGCCGTAGGAATTGTCGACATCGACGATATACGGCACTGAGCGGAAGGCAGCCTCGACCTTCGCCGCGACGGCGCGCCGGGTCGCGGCGTCGGGACCGTAGATCTCGGCAAGGAGCGTCGCCATCACCGGCGGTCCCGGCGGCGGCTCGACCACCTTCAGGCTGGTGCCTTCGGGAACGGGGACGGCCTTGATCCGCTGGCGAATGTCGAGCGCGATCTCATGGCTGGACCGCTGGCGCTCGCCCTTCGGCAGGAGGTTCAGGGCGACATCGCCCATGTTCGGGTCGGCGCGGTAGTAGGAGTGCCGGACGAGGCCGTTGAAGTTGAATGGCGCCGCCGTGCCGGCATGGGTCTGGACCGAGCGAACCTCGTCCAGGTCCAGGACGTTCCTTGCGACCGCCTGCGCCACGGCGTCGGTCGCTTCGACGGACGAGCCTTCCGGCAGGTCGATCGTCACCGACAGCTCCGACTTGTTGTCGAAGGGCAGCAGCTTCACCGTCACGTCCTTGGTGTAGAACAGCGCCAGGGAGCCGAGCGTCAGCACGCCGATGGCGAGCAGAAAGGTCCAGCTCGTCGCCTTCGAGGCCAGGATCGGGCGGGCGACGGCGGCATAGGCGCGGCCAAGAACGCCGCCATGGCTGTGGCTGTCGTGATGCGCGACCGGCGCCTTGCCGGCAGCCTTCAGCATCAGCCAGGGCGTCACGGTGACGGCGACGAAGAAGGAGAAGATCATCGCCGCCGAGGCGTTGGCCGGGATCGGGCTCATATAGGGGCCCATCATGCCGGACACGAAAAGCATCGGCAGCAGTGCGGCAACCACGGTCAGCGTCGCGACGATGGTCGGATTGCCGACCTCGGCGACGGCGGCGATCGCAGCCTCCTTGCGGCTGCGGCCATCGGCCATGCCCCAATGCCGCGCGATGTTCTCGATGACGACGATCGCGTCGTCCACGAGGATGCCGATCGAGAAGATCAGCGCGAACAGCGAGACGCGGTTGAGCGTGTAGCCCATGATCCAGGAAGCGAAGAGGGTGAGCAGGATCGTCACCGGAATGACGACGGCGACGACGAGCGCCTCGCGGCGGCCGATCGCCAGCCAGACCAGTGCGATGATCGAAACGGTCGCCAGACCCAGATGATAGAGCAGCTCGTTGGCCTTTTCGTTGGCCGTCTCGCCATAGTCGCGAGTGATCTCGACCGACACCTGCTCGGGGATCAGCGAGCCTTCGAGTTCGTGCACGCGATGGAGGACCGCCTCGGCGACGGTCACGGCGTTCGAGCCCGCGCGCTTGGCGATGGCGAGCGTGACGGCAGGTAGGCGGACCGTGCCGTCCGTTCCGCGTGTCACGGTCGACACGAGCATGTTTTCCTGATCCGTGACGAAGCCGACGGTTGCGACGTCCCGGACATAGACCGGCCGGCCGTCGCGCGTCGTGAGCAGCAGATTGCCGATCTCCGTGGGTGTCTTCAGCGTCTCGCCGGCGACGAGCATGACCTGTTCCCCGCCGTCACGGACGCGACCCGTCGGAAAGGCCCTGTTCGCGCCCTGCACTTTGCCGGCGAGCTGCTGCAGCGTCACGCCGTAAAGCGCGAGCCTGCTCGGGTCCGGCGCGATGCGGATACGCTCGCTGGCGTCGCCGACGAGATAGGTGAGGCCGACATCATCGACCTTGGAAAGCTCGGTCCTGAGCTCGCGCGCGATCCGGGTAAGCGCATTCGCGTCCATGTCCTGCGGTGCGTCGGGCTTCGGCGTGAGGGTCAGCGAGACGATCGCCACGTCGTCGATGCCGCGGCCAACGATGAGCGGCTCGGCTATCCCGACAGGGATACGGTCGAGATTGGCGCGGACCTTGTCGTGAATGCGCAGCACCGCGGCGTCAGCCGATGTGCCGACCAGGAAACGCGCCGTGACCAGAACGCCGTCATCCTGCGTCTGCGAATAGACGTGTTCGACGCTGTCGATGCCTTTGACGATCGTCTCGAGCGGTTCGGCGATGAGCTTGACGGCGTCCTCGGCGCGCAGGCCTTCGGCATTCACGCGGATGTCGACCATCGGCACGGAAATCTGCGGCTCTTCCTCGCGGGGCAGCGACATGAGGGCCACGAGGCCGAACGCGAAGGCTGCGATGAGGAAGAGCGGCGTGAGCGGCGAGGCGATGAAGGCGCGCGTCAGCGCACCCGCGATGCCGTCGGAAGAAGGCGCATCACCCAGGTTGGGGTTGCTCATGGTACGACCACCTGTTCTCCCGCGGTGAGGCCGGTCACGACCTCGACCATCGCGGCCCCGTCCCTTTCGACCTGCCCGCCCGTGACGACCGCCCGCTCGACCGGGCCCTGGCTGGTGTCGACACGGATGAAGTCGATGCCGAAGCGGTTGCTGACGGCGCTGGCCGGGACAAGAAGCGCCTCGCGCCTGCCGACCGGGAGCTCGACGAGAACGCGGGCGTCGACGAAGGCGGTGTCGAGACCGGCAGCGTCGACATCGGCGACCACGCGGCCGTTCTCGATCTGCGGATAGATCTTCGCCAGCCGTCCCGACATCTCGCCATGTTCGGTGGTGACGCGGATTTCGGCGCCCTGTTCGAGACCGGCGGCATGCCGTTCGGGCACGGCAAGCCGCAGGTAGAAGCCGCCGCCGCCCACCGTGGCGACGGCCTCGCCCGCCATCACGACGCCGTTGCGCGTCACCGGCGTTGTCAGCACCCGCCCGTCGAGCGGCGCGAGCACCGTGCCTTCGGCCTCCTGCTGGACGATGACGGACTTCTGCGCCTCAGCCGCCACAATCTGGTTGCGCGCGACGTCGACATCCGTCCTCAACTGGTCGAGACGCTGGGCGGTGACGACGCCCTTGTCGATCAGGGTCTGCCCCCGGGTCAGTTCGGCCTGGGCGCGCTCGAGCTGGGCAGTCAGGGCAGCGAGCTGGGCGTCGACCGCTGCGACCTGGAAGGCGAGCTTGTCGTCGCGGATCACCGCGATCTTCTGGCCCTGAACCACCGGGTCGCCCTCGGTCACAAGCATTTCGACCACGGTGCCGCCGATGCGCGCCCGCGCCGCGGCGAGATCCCGTGCCTCTATGCGGCCATAGACGGCTTTCCATTCCGTTGTCGGAACGGGCTGCACTTCGAAAGTGCCGGCGAAGGCGGACGTGGCGGCAAGGACTGCGACGAGAGCAAGCGGGGCGCGCATGGCGATTCCTTTTCAGAAGGCGCAGCCCGGCTTGATGCCGAGCTTTCTGAACACGAAGGCGGCCGGACAGAGGCCGGTGAAGGCCGACTGGAGCAGGTTCAGGCCGATGAAGACGGTGAACCAGACGAAGAGCGGCGACACCCAAACCGTCAACACGACGGAGAGCAGCACCATGACGCCGGCGAATGCGAGAACAGTCCTGTCGAGGCTCATCACAACATCCTTTCATATGATGATGTGTGCATGTATAAACATATCCGGCAGAACGCAAGGGCCAATGAAGGCCATTGGGTTTTGATATTGCGGTGAAGGCTGGCTGGCGTTGCCCTGGATCAAAACAGGCCGCCGGATACGCCATCGCATATTGACGAAATCGGCGGTACGGCCGACTTCAAAGAAAGGCTGTCAGATGATGTTGGCGCAGACGATGACGATAAACGCCGAGAAACTGGATGCGAACGCGCGCGAGGCCGCCGGCCTGCTCACGGCGATGGCGAACGAGAACCGGCTGCGCATTCTGTGCCGACTGCTGGAAGGCGAGGTGAGCGTGAACGAGCTCGCCGAGCAGGTGGGAATGAACCAGTCGGCGCTGTCGCAGCAGCTCGGCAAGCTGCGTGCATTGAGGCTGGTCGACACACGCCGTGATGCAAGGCAGATCTATTACCGCCTCGCTTCGCCGGAGGTGAGCAAGGTCCTCGAAACGCTATACGGCATCTATTGCGAACCGGACGCACGGTAGCGCCGCGCGGAAAGCGGCACCGCCGCTGCGCCGTCAGCGATTGTCTTCGACGATCATCTCGGCCGCCTTCCAGCCGATCATCATCGTCGCAGCGTTGGTATTGCCCGAGATGATCGACGGAAAGACCGAGGCGTCGGCGACACGCAGCCCCGCTATGCCGTGGACGGCAAGGCGCGGCGAGACCACACCATTGTCCTGGTCGGGCGACATGCGGCAGGTCGAGACCGGATGGAAGACCGTACCGGCGCGGGCGCGGATGTCGGCCAGTAGCTGCTCGTCTGTCTGGACGGAAGCGCCGGGGCGCATCTCCTCGACGATAAAAGGCGACAGTGCCTGCGTCGCGGCCATGCGGCGCAGGAAGCGCACGCCGGCCACCAGCTCCATCTGATCATGCGGATCCGACAGCGCATTGACGGTGATGCGCGGTGGTTGGCCTGGGTCAGGCGAAGCGATGACGATCTCCCCGGTGCTTCTCGGCCGGCAGTTGGAGACACCCATTGCGAAGCCGGGCCAGGGATCGATCTCGCGTATCGCACTGCCGCCCGGACGCGGCGGAACCGCCGAATTTGCCTGGAAATAGATCTGCAGGTTCGGCCGCGAAAGGGCCGGATCGCTGCGCAGAAATCCGCCGCCCTGGTTGACGCTCATCGCCAGCGGCCCGGTGCGGGTCAGAACGTAGCGGCCGCCGATGAAGGCCTTGCCCCACCAGGAGCGGAGCAGGCGGTTGAGGGTCGGCACGTTTGCCCGCCAGGCGTAGTTGACGCTTTGATGGTCCTGGAGATTGGCACCGACGTGCCGGTTGTCCGCGACGACGGGAACACCCAATCCCCTCAGCAACTCGCCGGGTCCGATGCCGGAGAGCTGGAGCAGTTGTGGAGAAGCGATGGAGCCGGCGCTCAGCACAACCTCCCGTCTTGCCTGCGCGATGGCCAGTGCCGAGATTGTAGATCGTGAGATGCTGCGCATGGGATGGGAGGAACAGAGGGGAGCGGCATCGCCAGGAGCCACGCTCCTGAAACGACGTGCCGTTCAGCTCGGCTTATCTGTCGAGCTTCGGAGCCCAGGGCGTCAGTCGGACCTGGATTGCGGAGACGAGCTGGTAGAGCGTCACGCTGATCGTTGCGAGCACGATCACGGCCGCCATCGCCATCGGAATGTCGAAGTCGCTGGTCGACCGCACGACGATGTAACCGAGCCCGGAATTGGCACTGACGAATTCGCCGACCACCGCGCCGATGACTGAACCGGTGATGCCGATGCGGAAACCGTTGAAGATGAAGGGCAGCGCGTTGGGCAGCGATATGGTGAGCACGCGCTCCACCTTGGACGCGCCGACCGTGATGCCGAGGTCGTTCATGTCGCGCGGGGTATTCAGAATGCCCGACGCGGTCGACACCATGATGGGAAAGAAGCTGATCAGGGTGACGACGATCAACCGCGATGTCAGCCCGACGCCGAAGACGACCACGACGATCGGCGCGATCGCGATCACCGGCACGGCATGCGCGAAGACGATCAGCGGATAGAGCGCTTCGGAAGTGAACCGGTTGGCGGCGAGCAGCACGCCGAGCGGCACGGCGATCGCGGCCGCCATGGCGAAGCCGAGCAGGATGGTCTGCAGCGTCGCCAGCGTATGGACCGTAAGCAGCGGCCAGCCGAAATTGACTGCGGCGCGAAAGATGGCGGTGGGCGCCGGCAGCAGGAATTCCGGCACGTCGAAGGCGCGCACGACGAACTGCCACAGCGCCAGCGCGGCCAGGAAGGCGAAGATTGGAAGGAGGATCGGGCGGAGTGCTGCGTTGCTCATGCCGCGGCCCTTCCATAAATGCCTTCGCGGACGCGGTCGGAATACTGCGCGAAGCGCGGATCGTGCAGCGTGGCCGGGGTGCGGTCCGGCGCCAGCTCGACGACGAAGCTGTCCTTGAGACGGCCGGGCCGCGGCGCCATCACGACGATGCGATCGGCAAGCAGCACCGATTCCGAAATGGAGTGTGTGACGAACAGGATCGTCTTGCCGGTATGGCGATGGATACGGCGAAGCTCGAACTGGAGCTCCTCGCGCGTCAACGCGTCGAGCGCGCTGAAGGGCTCGTCCATCAAAAGGATCTTCGGATCGAGCACCAGCGAGCGGCAGATCGCGACGCGCTGCTGCATGCCGCCCGACAGTTCCGATGGATAGGCGTTTTCGAACCGCTCCAGGCCGACGAGCGCCAGCAGCTCGCGCGCCCGCGCCCGGTGGTCGATGCCTGCGACAGGCGAGCCGAAGCGGACGGGATAGAGCACATTGTCGATCACCGTCTTCCACGGCAGGAGGTTGGGAGACTGGAAGACGAGGGCGACGCGCGAGAAGCCGCGCAGGCTTTCGGCTCCCGCCACCCGCACCTGGCCTTTGGTCGCTTCCGTCAGTTGCGCGACGAGGCGCAGCGCTGTCGACTTGCCACAGCCGGACGGTCCGACCAGCGAGACGAATTCGCCCTGGGCCACCGAAAGGTCGAAGCTGTCGAGGGCGAGGACGGGCTCGCCATGCCGTGTCCGGAACTCCACGGACACATGGTCGAACCGTATCGCCTCGGCATTTGCAGGCAAGCCGGCGGCCGGTTGGTCCGAAATCGTCAAGGACAGCTCCGCGTTGCAATGAACCGAACAGACAGCCCGCTGCCGACGCAGCGGTCATGATCACATATCCTCCCGCAACCAAGCCTAGTCGAAGGATTGCGCGGGAAACAAGCGGTTCGGCGGCCTTCGACTGTGCGTATTTTCCGCACACGAAGTGCCAAAGATTGCGCTTCTCAGCGAACGCCTTCCCGACGCAGTCTCGCGATGTTCACATCCAGGAGCACAGCGTGTCGGAAGCAAGCATCCGCAAATCCCTGGTCGACGTCGCGCTCGGCGCGGCCGAGGCCGATCTCGTCCTGACCAATGCCAGGATCTTCTACACGCTGTCGCGCGAGATCATCCTGTCCGACATCGCCATCCTCGGCGACCGCGTGGCCGCGGTCTCGCTCGCCGGCCAGAACGCCTGGCGCACCAGGGCGACCAAGGATCTCGAAGGCCGCTATGTCACGCCCGGCTTCATGGACCCTCACGTCCATGTCGAATCGTCGATGCTGACGGTGCGCGAATATTCGAAGGCGACGGTCAGCCAGGGCGTGACCTTCATCGGGGCAGATCCGCACGAGATCGGCAACGTGCTCGGCGTGCCGGGCATGCGGCTGATGTTCGACGAGGCGAAATACGTACCGCTGAAGATGCAGCTGCGCGTGCCGGCGCGCATTCCCGCCATGCCGGAGTGGTTGGAGACCTCCGGCGCGCGGGTCGACATCGAGGCCACCGGCAAGCTGATGGACTGGCCGGAGGCGCTGTGCCTCGCCGGCGACATCAATCCGCAGCTCCTCATCCGCAAGGACGACGAGCAGATGACGAAGATCGAGATGGGCATCGCGCGCGGCATGACCATTTCGGGCCAGTCGCCTTACCTGACCGGGCAGGATCTCAACGCCTACGTGGCGGCGGGGCCCGAAGACAGCCACGTCGCCAAGAGCGTCGACGAGATCGTCGAGAACCAGCGCATGGGGCTGCGGACTGTATTCGCGCTCAGGCCGCACCGGCTTCACCGGCCGGAGCTGCGCCAGCTTGCCGGGGTGATCCGGGAGCGAGGCCTCGACACGCGCTACCTGCAGTTCTGCACCGACGACGTCTATGCGCACGAGCTGATCGACGAGGGCCACATCAACACTCGCATCAGGATCGCCATCGAGGAAGGCATCGATCCGATGACGGCTTACCAGATGGCGACGATCAATGTCGCGGAAGGGCTGCGGATCAACCGCATGTACGGCTCGGTCACGCCGGGAAAATATGCCGACCTGGTCGTGCTCGACGATTTTGAGAAGGTGGAGATCTTCGCAACGATGATCGACGGGGAATGGGCCTATCTCGACGGCGAACATGCGCCGTCCAAAGGGAACTTCACCTATCCGGACTGGTCGAAGCAGACCATGCGGGTCAGCGGCGCGATCACGGCGGACATGCTCGCGGTCAGGGTCTCCAGCAATGCGAGCGCGGCGCGCGTGCGTGCGCTGGCCGTCACTTCGCCGAAGTCGGAGGAGGAGTTCACGCTGCCGGTGGTCGACGGGGTCGTCATGCCGGATCCGGAGGCTGGCGCTTCCTCGGTCGCGGTGATCGACCGCCACAAAGCGTCCGGCCGCATCGGCAAGGGCTTCGTGAGCAAGCTCTTCCTCAAGCGCGGGGCGATCGCGTCCACCGTGTCGCATGACGCGCACAACCTGATGGTGATCGGCGCCAGCCATGAAGATATGGCGATCGCCGCCAACCGCGTCATCGCCAACAATGGCGGCTATGCGCTCGTCCTCGACGGCGAGGTGATCTACGAGCTGCCGCTGCCGATCGCGGGCCTGCTGAGCGAGGGATCGCTCGAGGAGGTTGCGGCCTGGACGCGCGAGATGGTGGAGATCCTGTCCGAAAGGCTCGGCGCGCCGCGCATGCAGAAGGTGCTGCTGCGCATGAACGGGCTCAGCCTGCCCAACATTCCAAACTACGGCTTCACCGACTTCGGCATGATGTCGACCAACGACTTGGTCACGCTGGAGCCGGTAATCGCCGAGGGAAGTGCCGCCGAACTCGGCGGCTGCATGCACGATCACTGATCCGTCCTCTCATCTCCCGGAGACCTTCCATGACTCGCAAGTTTCTAATGTCCGTCGCGGCCCTCGCGGTCGCCGCCGGTTCCATTCTGTCCACGGCGGCACGCGCTGCCGACGACGTCACGTTGATGCTCGACTGGACGCCCGGCGGCCTCGCGGGGGCCTGGTATCTCGGCGCCAAAAACGGCTGCTTCGGCGACAGGGGCATCAACCTCACCGTCGAGCGCGGTTATGGCGGCGGCGATACGGTGACCAAGATCGCAGCCGGCGTCGCGCCGTTCGGCACCGCCGACCTGAGCTCGATCATGCTGGGCAAGATCACCGCCGGCGCCAAGGTGAAGGCGATCATGCCGATCTATTCGACCTCGCCGGTCGCGGTCGCGGTGCTGGCCGACAGCGGCATCGGCAAGATCGCCGATCTCGAGGGCAAGACGATCGCGCATGCACCGGGCGATTCCGGCATCAAGATCCTGCCGATCGCCTTCGGCAAATCCGGAGCGGACTTCGCCAAGGTGAAGGTCGAGACCGTGGAGGCGGCGACGCTCAGCGGCCTGCTGATCCAGGGCCAGGTCAACGCCATCACCACCTTCGTGACGACCGCGATGCTGATCAACGCGGCGGCGCAGAAGGCCGGCAAGGAGGTCAAGACGATCAACTTCGCCTCCGAGCTCGGCGTCTATTCCAATTCGCTCCTCGCCTCCGAGGACACGATCGCGAAGAACCCGGACCTCGTCGCCCGCTTCAAGGAGGCCGCCATCTGTTCCTTCGAGGCCGCCAAGGCCGATCCGGATGGCGCGGTCGAGGCGATGAACGCCGTCGTCGGCGGTCTCGACGTGGCCGTGCACACCGGCATCGCCAAGGCCGCCCTGCCGCTGGTCTTCGAGGACGCGAAGTTCAAGGCAAGCGGTTTCGGCTGGAACATGGACGGTGTTGCGGCGACGCTCGACGTCGCGAAGCAGGCGCAGGGCGTGACCACGGAGCTGACGCCCGCCGATTTCATCTACGAGAAGTAACGCCGTCCCGGCGCGACGGCGGCTTGCTTTCTCCGCCGCCACGCATTGGACAGGGGCAGCGATTCCGGCCAGTGTGTCGGCAGACCATTGGCCGGGTTCCTGCCTTTCATGTGCAATAACAGAACGGATCGCATCCCATGCCGCTGATCGCCTCGGCGGCAATCTTGCTCAATGCTGTCGCCAAGGCCGGTTCCATCCGCGGCGCGGCGGCGAAGCAGAACATCTCGCCCTCGGCCCTCAACCGGCAGATCCTCAACCTGGAGGAGGAATACGGCGCGCAACTGTTCGAGCGGCTGCCGCGCGGCGTGCGGCTGACGGCGGCCGGCGAGGTGCTGGTGGCGGACGTGCGTCGCTGGTTGCAGGACCAGGAGAAGTCGCGGCGGCATCTGGCCGAACTAAAGGGCGACATCAAGGGCCACACCTCCATCGGCCTGATGGAGAGCCTGTCCGAATACATGGTGTCGCGGCTGATGACCTCGATGCGCGAGCGCCGGTCGCTGATCTCGCTCGACATCGTGGTCGGCGGCACGGAGACGCTGATCGACCGGCTGCTTGCTGGCGAGCTCGATCTCGTCATCTGCTACGCCGCGCCCAGTCTTCCCGACCTCGCCGTGATCAAGATGGTCGAACCGCGTCCCGGCATCATCGTCGGGCGCGACCATCCGCTGGCCAACAAGAAGAGCATCCGTATCAGCGACTGCTCGGACTATTCCTTCGTCATGCCGGACGCTTCGCTCAGCCTGCGCGAGAAGCTGGACAAGTCGCTCGAGCGGCTGAAGTTCACTCCGCGCCACATCGTCACGACGAACTCGATCCGGGTGACGAAGATGCTGGTGCGCGATCACGGCCAGATCGCCGTGCTGGGGCTGGCGGACGTGTTTCTCGACATCGATCCGGAAGGCGTCGTCCACATTCCCTTCGCCGACAAGATCCATCCGGGCTCGCAACTGTCGCTGATTGCGCAGCGACACGCCCGCATGAGCCCGGTCACCGCGTTGATCGCGGATCGCCTCAAGGACATGCTGGGCGAGTTGCCCGGAGTTTGACCGAAGCGGGAATACCGCCTCGCTTCTGTCCCGTCGCAGAGAGGCGCGACCGGGAATGCCGGCGGCTCATTCGCCTGCGATGTCGATGCGATGCTCCGTCGGGCTGGCTGTTTCGACCGGCGTCTTCTGGCCGTAGCCATCGAGCGCGGCATGCCAGAGCCGCGTCAGCGTGTCGGCGACGACGTCAGGCTGGTCGGCGAGGTTGGCCAGCGGCGGGTTCATCTGGCCGTAGACCTTCAGCAGCAGTTCGTCGACCATGCTGATCAGTGCATATGTGGTGAGACGCAGTTCGTGGAGCTCGTCCTCCGCCAGCCGGCTCTTGCGCAGCACCCGACGTATCGACCGGTCCGACATCTGGCGGTCCGCCCGGCGGGCGACCTCGGCGATCAGGTCGTCCTCGTCCTTCAGATGGAAATGGCAGCGCATCAGGCCGACATTCTCGCGGAAGCAGCGGACATAGTGGCGGTTGCCGATGCTGATGGCTTCGTAGTCCGCCGTTTCGGGCGAGCTCTTCGGCCGCGTGGTGCGCACGAACTCGAAATAGTCGGCCAGTGTCTTGGCGACCAATTCACGCTTGCCGGCGAAGTATCTGTAGAATGTTCCATGGGCGAGCCTGGCTCGCTCGGTGATCATGTCGACCGAGATCGAATGATAGGCCCTCGTTTGCAGCAGCGAGGCCATGGCGATCTCTATCTGAAGTTCGGTGCGGACCGTCTTGCGGGAGTCACGGGCTTCGAAAAGCTTTTTCTCCAGATATTGGACGTAGTTGTACGTCACGTCTCAACACTCCCGCGGGCGGCGCCGTCGATCTCCGGCATAGCAATGAAAGTGCCCCTCGCAAAGACCGCTTGACAGAAAATGACGATCTTGTCACTTTTTGTCCGTCACGCTGGGATTGGACGCTGAATGGCCATCAGGGGTGCATCGATCGAATTTCGGGAGGTCCGCAAGACCTATGGCGACTTCGTCGCGCTCGAGAGCTTTTCGATGGATGTCGCCCCGGGTGAGTTCATGACCCTGCTCGGGCCGAGCGGCTCCGGAAAGACGACGGCCCTGAACAGCCTTGCCGGTTTTGTCGACATCAACCAGGGCGACATCCTGATCGACGGCGTCTCGATCGCCCGCATGCCGACCGAGAAGCGGAACATCGGCATGGTGTTCCAGAACTATTCCCTGTTCCCGCACCGCAACGTGCTCGCAAACGTCGCCTTTCCGCTTGAGATGCGCGGGGTCGCGAAGAGCGAAATCCTGAACCGGTCGATGAAGGCACTCGAAATGGTGCGGCTCGACGGGCTTGCGAAGCGCATGCCGCACGAACTGTCGGGCGGGCAGAAGCAGCGCGTGGCCTTCGCCCGTGCGGTCGTGTTCGAGCCGCGCGTCCTTCTCATGGACGAGCCGCTGGGCGCGCTCGACCTGAAGCTGCGCGAGGCGCTGCAGATCGAGATCAAGCAGTACCAGCGCGAGATCGGCTGCACGGTCATCTACGTCACGCACGACCAGGGCGAGGCGCTTGCGCTGTCGGATCGCCTGGCCGTGATGGAGAAGGGAGCGATCCGCCAGCTCGGCACCCCGGAAGACCTCTACGACCGGCCGAACTCTCGTTTCGTCGCGGAGTTCATCGGCTCGAACAACATCCTGAAAATCCGCGGTCAGACGGAAGAAGGTGTTCTCGTGGAAGGCCTCGGCGTCGTGCGCATTCCCGCGATGTCGGGCCATGCCGGCGGCTTCGTCGCGCTGCGGCCCGAGCATATCCGCAGATCGTCCGGCGAGAACTGGCCCGTCACCGTGCGGCAGGCGGTCTTTTTCGGCGACGCGGTCCGTTACGTGGTCGAGGCAAAGGATGGAACGACCTTTTCGTTCGTGGAATCGCGCCAGCCCGGCACGGAGATCTCGGCGCCAGGCGCATCTATCGGCATCGCTTTCGACGAGGACAACATAACCCTTTTGCCGGCTTAGGCCGGTGCAGGCTCACAGGCATCGCAACGAAGAACAGGGAACACTTCGATGGCAAATCTGACGAGACGTGCATTCAATATCGGGGCGGCATCCGTCGCTCTCGCCGCGTCGGCTCTCCGTCCGGCATTTGCCGAGGACGTGGAGATCGTCGTCAACGGTTCGGGCGGCTCGCTGGCCGAAGTGCTGAAGAAGCTGTTCGAAGATCCGTTCACGGAAGCGACCGGCATCAAGGTCCGCTCGACCGCTCCGGTGAGCCTTCCGAAACTGAAGGCCATGGTGGAGTCCGGCAATGTCGAGTGGGATCTGACCGAGCTCAACGGCGACGACGTCGCGCTCGCGACCGAGGCCGGCTGGCTGGAAAAGATCGACTACTCGATCATCGATCCCGACAACAAGCTGCCGGAGATGGCCAAGCTGCCGACGGCGATGGTCCGCGCCTCCTACTCCACTGTGATGGCCTATCGCACCGACCGCTTCGAGGGAAAGGCACCGAAGACCTGGGCCGATTTCTGGGACGTCGCCACCTTCCCGGGACCGCGTTCGCTCGAGAACTCGCCGAAGGGCAACCTCGAATTCGCCCTGGTCGCCGCCGGCGTGCCGCTCGACAAGATCTACCCGATCGATGTCGACAAGGCTTTTGAAAAGCTCGACGAGATCAAGGACCATATCCCCGTCTGGTGGGAGAACGGCGCCCAGCACGTGCAGCTGCTGGTCGACGGCGAGGTCAACATGACCTCGTGCTGGAACGGCCGCATCACCCCGCTCAAGAAAGAAGGCAAGCCCGTCGACATCAGCTGGGACGGCGGCGCGCTGATGCTGTCTTATCTCGGGATTCCGAAGGGCGCGAAGCATCCCAAGGAAGCGATGGAGTTCATGAAGTATCGCATGGATCCGAAGGCGTCTGCCGAATTCGTGAAGATGGTGCCGTATCCGGGCTTCGTGCCCGGCATGATGGAGCTGCTCGAACCCGAATTCGTCGCAACCTTGCCCACGGCGCCGGAGAACGCGGCCGTTCAGTTCCGCTTCGATGGCGACTGGTGGGCGAAGAACCTGGAAACGGTACAGAAGCGCTGGAACGAATGGCTGCTCCTCTAAGGGCAGCCGAGCAATGAGGCAGCACAAAGAGAAGAAGCCCGATCGATGATGATGAGCAGGCCGACCACGCTGTTACTGCTGCTGCCCGCGGTACTGTTGGTCGGCCTGCTTTTCATCGTGCCCATCGTCGGCATCCTCGGGTTGAGCGTGCACGACGACGCCGGGTTCACGATGGCTCCGGTCCGGGAACTTCTGGAATCGCGTGTCGCGCTGGTCGTTCTCGAGCGTACCTTCTGGCTGGCGCTGACGGTGACGGCGATCTGCCTGGTGCTCGGCTATCCGGCCGCGTATTTCATGAGCGGCCTGCGCCCGAAGGTACGCGCCTACGTGACATATCTGATCCTGCTGCCGTTCTGGATCAGCATCCTGATCCGGACATATACCTGGATCGTTGTCCTCGGGCGTGAAGGCGTTGTGAACCGGCTTCTCGGCTCGATAGGTCTGTCGCCGGTGCAGATTCTCTACACCGACACGGCGGTACGCATCGGCATGGTGCAGATACTGCTGCCCATCGTGATCCTCACCTGTCTGGCATCGATGCTCGACATCGACCGCGGACTGATCAAGGCGGCCCGCTCGCTTGGCGCAACGCCGGCGCAGGCCTTCCTCAAGGTCTTCCTGCCGCTGAGCCTGAGCGGCGTCGCCACCGGCGGCATCATATGTTTCATCCTGAGCCTCGGCTTTTTCGTGACGCCGGCGCTGCTCGGCGGCCGCCGCTCCATCATCATCGCCAACCTGATCGACATTCAGGTGCACCAGACGCTGAACTGGGGCTTCGCGGCGGTGCTGGCCAGCGCCCTGCTGATCGTGACGCTCGCTTGCCTCGGCCTCTTCCGGCTGGCGACGCGCGGCCGGGCCGAATTCTCCGGCGCGGGGCTCGGCCGATGATGAGATCCTTCCTCGCCGTCTACTTCGTGGCGCTGGTGCTTTTCCTGATTCTGCCGCTGATCTTCCTCGTGCCGATCTCGCTGACCGAGAGCCAGTTTCTCGAATTCCCGCCCCGGTCCCTGTCGCTGCGCTGGTATGCGGCCTTCTTCGAGGACCCTACCTGGGTCCGCGCGGCCCTTCTGTCCTTCCGTGTCGGCATAGGCGCGACGATCATCAGCCTTGTCGCCGGAACGCTGGCCTCGGTGGCGCTGGTGCGCGCCAGCTTTCCGGGCAAGGGCCTCCTGACCGCGATCTTCATCGCGCCGCTGATCCTGCCGACCGTCGTTCTGGCGCTTGCCCTCTACATCGTCTTCCTGCGCTACCGGCTGGTGGACAATGTCTGGGCGCTCACCGTGGCGCATTCGGTCGTGGCGATTCCCTATGTGGTGCTTCTCGTCTCGGCGAGCCTGAGACGTTTCGACACCACGATCGAGCGCGCGGCGCGGGTACTCGGCGCGGGGCCGGTCAAGGCCTTCATGCTGGTGACCCTGCCCTATCTGGTGCCGTCGATGTTCGCAGCCGGGGTGCTCGCCTTCTTCGCCTCGTTCGACGAACTCATCATCACGCTGTTCGTCTCCGGCGGCGCGCAGACGCTGCCCGTCCGCATCTGGAACGACCTCGGCCTGAAGCTGGATCCCACGGTTCCGGCCGTCGCCGTGATGCTGACCATGCTCAGCATCGCCGGCATGGGCATCGGCGAACTCATCCGCCGGCGCAACGAGCGCCGCTACCAGACCACAACATTCGCAGAGGCCTGACATGCACGGCACCGCAGCATCACCCAAACCGTGGCCGGAGCTCCGCAAGGAGGTCGATCGTCTGGTCGGCGCGATCGAGGCGACGCCGCTGTCGCCCAACATCTGGTCGCTGGTCGAGGCCTGCGTGGCGGCGAACGGCAGCAAGCCGATGTGGACCTTCTTCGAAGAGAAGGAGGATGCGACGGCAACCTATGACGAGGTCAAGGCACGAATCGAGACCACCGCGGCGGCGCTTCATGCCGCAGGCGTGCGCAAGGGGTCGCATGTCGCAGTGATGCTGCCGAACATTCCGCAGTTTCCCGCGACATGGCTGGCGATCGCCAGGCTGGGCGCAGTGATGGTGCCGGTCAACATCAACTACACCGGCCGTGAACTGCATTACGTGCTGACGGATTCCGATTCCGGCTTTCTCGTCATCCACGCCGATTGCCTGCCTGCCTATGCGGCGCTCGATGGCGAGCCGCCGTTCTCCGCCGAAAACGTGCTCGTGGTCGGCGCCGCCCCCGAAGGCGCGCGCGACCTGGGCGAACTCATACGCACGGCTCCGAAACTGCCGGAAGGCCTGCCGGCGCCGGCGATCGACGACCTCGTCAACATCCAGTACACGTCCGGCACCACCGGCTTTCCCAAGGGGTGCATGCTGACGCATCGCTACTGGCTGACTTTGTCGCTGGTGGCCGAGATGCGTGGCGGACAGGACGAGCAGGCGACCAACATCCTCGTCGCCCAACCCTATTTCTACATGGACCCGCAGTGGCTCACCCTGATGGCCATGCGCGCCGGCGGACAGATCTTCGCCGCGAAACGGGCGAGCTCGACCCGTTTCATGGACTGGGTGCGCAGATATGACATCCACTACTGCCTGTTCCCCGAGATCGTCTACCAGCAGCCGGAGGAGGCGCTCGACGGCGCGAACAGTCTCAAGCGCATCTCGATCTTCGGCTTCGACAAGGAGCGGCACGCCGATCTCGAACGGCGCTACAACACGGTCGCGCGCGAAAGCTTCGGCATGACGGAGGTCGGCTCGGCATTGTTCACGCCGCGCGAGGCGACCCACATGGTCGGCTCCGGCACCTGCGGCGTCCCCTCGCCCTTCCGCGAGGCCAAGATTGTCGACGCCGACGGCAAGGAGGTGCCTGTCGGCGAGACCGGCGAACTGTGCATCCGCGGTCCCGGTATCATGCTCGGCTACTACAAAAAGCCGGAAGCCAATGAATCGTCCTATTTCGGCGACTGGTTCCGCACCGGCGACCTGTTCTGGAAGGACGAGCAGGGCTTCCACTATATCGTGGGCCGGCTGAAGGACATGATCCGCCGCTCAGGCGAGAACATCGCCGCCCGCGAGGTCGAGGCGGTGCTGCGCGAAGTACCCGGCGCTACTGGAGGCAGCCGCCGTTGGGGTCAAGGACACGGCCCGCGGCGAGGAGGTGAAAGCCTATCTCGTGCTGCAGCCGGGCGTGAAGCAGGCCGACGTGCCACCGGAGGCCGTCTTCGAGCATTGCAGGGCCAGGCTCGCGGCCTTCAAGATCCCGCGCTTCCTGGAATACCGCGAGTCGCTGCCCAAGACCCCTTCCGAGAAGATCGCCAAGCAGAAGCTGGTGGCGGAGAAGCCCGACCTGAGGGTCGGCAGTTTCGACCGCGTCGCCGGCGCGTGGCTCTAACGCATTTCAGGAGATTTTTCGCATGCCTTTCGAATATGAGCGCAAGGGTAAGGTCGGCTATTTCACGATCCGCAACGGCAGCGTGAACCCGATGACACCTGCGATGCACAAGGAACTCTACGGTCACATGATCGAGTTCCTCGCCGACGACAACGTGCATGTCGGCATCATGCAGGGTGCAGGCGACCGCGCCTTCTCGGCCGGCGACGACATCAAGACCGAATACGCCAAGTTCGACACACCGAGGGACGAGCTTGAATATTACATGTGGCCGAAGTTCCGCATGGAGACCAAGACGCCCGACACGTTCACCTGGTCGCGCGAGGTGCTGGCGCTCGACCGGTTCAAGCCGATCATCGCGGCCGTGCGCGGCTACTGCTTCGGCCAGGCCATGATCTATCTCAGCCAGCTGACCGATATCCGCGTCTGCTCACCGGATGCGAAGTTCGGTTTCCCCGAGATCAACTATGGCATGGGCGGCGCCGGCGGCTCGACGCGGCTGTCGCGTTTCATCCCGCATACCATCGCCATGGAGATGCTGCTGACGGGCGACCCGCTGGATGCCGAACAGGCGCTGCGCGCCAATCTCGTCAATGCCGTCGTTCCAGCCGATCAAGTGCTCGCCAAGGCTGAGGATTATGCCGAACGCATCGCCCGCCATCCGCTGATCGCGCTGCGGATCGAGATGGAAGCGTCGATGCGCGGCATGGACATGCGCCGGATGGAGGCGCTGGAATATGTCAAGAACCTCTACCGCATGCAGCGCATGGCCTATGGCGGCGAGGAGCGGGTCGAAGGCTTTCTGTACAAGTCGGGCAAACCCGACGCCTAGCCGACTTCGACAGGTCTATCGCGAAGACAGCGCCCGGCTGCTCTGCAGCAGCCTGTCACGGAGGGCGTCGATCCCTTGTCAGACAGTAGCCATCGCGCCCTGCCTGGCCGATCGCATCAATTTGGCCGCCGGATACAACAGAACAGCTGGTCCGACCTCTTCATCGAGGTCTTCGGGGAGCGAGGCCATCACGCCCGTTCGGCGGTTGGCATGGCCTCGCTCCCGGGCAACATCACGGTCGAGATCGAGGCGGTCATCTCGATTCTCGACTGACGTGGCCTGTAGGTCAGGCGGCCACCGGCACCTTGGTATCCGACATGCGGTAGCGGAACTTGGTGTCGGTGAGGCCGGCGGCGTCGGACAGCTCGGCCGCGAACAATTGCGCGGCAAAGATGTTCAGGATGCCCTGGGCGATCTGGTTTGCCTGCTTCGGGACGGTCACGACCGTGAGGAGTTCACCATCCGCGATGCCGGCATGGGTCGTGATCAGCAGGACAGGGCACCCAATCTTCTCGACCTGATGCGCCAGCTCGATCTCGCGGCCGTCGCCGAAGATGACGACACCGGTGGTGGCATCCATCGATTCCAGCGGTCCATGCAGATAGTGGCGGGTGTCGTAGGCGGAGGCCGGAATGCGCGACGCCTCCCGGATCAGCAACGACGCACCGTCTGCGGTGCCGAGAGACGATCCGGCGCCGACGCAGTCGATGGCGCGGCGTTGCAGGAACAGCTCGCCCAGCCGCTTCATCTTGTGGGCCGCAGCCGAGAGAACGTGCCGCGACAGGTCGGGGATGGCGGCAAAGACATCGTCCGTCTCGCCGAGCATCTTCTGGAACGCCATGCCCATCGCCAGCAGCGTGGCCGTGTAGCCGGTGCTGGAGGGCGTGGCGTCGGAGCCGTTGTTCAGCGTCACGTGGAAGTCCGACGCCTCGGCGAGGGGGCTCTTCGGATCATTGGTGATCGCGAGTCGCTTCGCCGAAGGCAGCTTCTCGTGCGCCAGCACGGTCTCGACGCTGCGGCCGCGATGCGACAGGCCGACGAGCGCGTCGACGAGATCGTATCCTTCGGCCATGTCACAGGCGCGGATGGCGAAGGCGCGGCGGCCCTTCGTCTGCAGTTCGCCCGCGCCGACGACGGCTGCCGCGAAGCTGGCGCCGATGCCGGTGATGCCGATCACCGGCCGGTCCAGCGGCTTGAGGTCCAATCCCGCGAGCTGATCGCGCGCGGCCGAATATGTGTCCGCCAATGCTTCGGGTTGACGCGCAATGGTTGAACGGTAGCTCATGACTTTCCCTTCCTGTGAGCAGCTCGAGGCGATGTCAGCGCGCGAGGCGCTTCAGTTCGCCGGTCGAGGATTGGGCGACAGCCGCGGCGAGGCGGCAGGCGCCTTCGACCGGACTGCCGCTGAACAGATGCGGCGTGATCCGCGCCGAAGAGCGTTCGGAGACCGCATGCGAGAACGCCTGCCAGAGCGAGGCCTGCGCGACGATGACGCTGCCTCCTGCGACGACGTGGCTGGCGCCAGCGCCGCGGGCATCGAGATGCATGACGAGCTGGGCGAGTTCCTGTCCGCCTTCGCGAATGACCCGCCGGGCGAGTTCCGAGCCATACGCGGCGGCCTCGAAGACCACCTCGGCATGGGCGCCGATGGCGGCCGGGCCGCCAAGGGAGGCAAGGGCGCTGCCGAGCCGGGGGATGGCGGGAACGTCGAGGGCGTGGAGAAGCGCCTTGGCCAGAGGCTCGTCGGATTCTCCGCCGGCATCGAAATAGCGTGCAACGGCGCGCACCGCTTCACGCACCAGCCCGGCCGCGCTGCCTTCGTCGCCGACGACCCAGCCCCAGCCGCCGGCCGAGATCATCGCGCCTCCCTCCGGCCGGCAGACGGCTATCGAGCCGGTCCCGGCGACCACGCCGATCTGGCCGGTCAAGCCGAGCGCCAGAGGCATCAGCTCCGCGTCATTCACGACGGAGACGGGGATCTCGGTCAGGGCAGCGAAGGCGCGGCCGAAGGCCTGGCATTCCTCGTCATCGTCACAACCATGTGCGCCGACGCCGATCGCGGCCACCGGCATGCCGGCCGCAAGCTCGTCGACCATGTCCAGCAGGCGATGCGCATCGTCGTCCCAGCTGCGGGTGCGCCACTGCGCGCTTGGCACGATATGGTCGTTCACCCGGGCGGGGTCCCGCAGGCCGGCAAGTTCGGCGCGAAGGTGGGTCTTGGTGCCACCGATGTCGATGCCGACGATCAGTGAACCATTGGGCTGCGAGGTCTGTAAGGTCATTCGGTTCGTCCAGCCGCATTGCGCAGCCGTGTTCCATCGGGAGCGAAGAGAAGCGCGCGGCCGAGATCTCCGGCGATCCGCGCCGTGTCGGAGGATGCAGCCGCATCGCGGCCGGCGCGCGCTATGATGCGCGTTCCGTCGGCCAGATCGACATGGACATAGGATTCCGCGCCGAGCTCTTCGACGAAGGCGACGCGGCCGTCGAGCAGCAACCCGCCTTCCGGGGCGGGAGCGGCGGCGGAGACGAGCCTTAGATGCTCGGGGCGGAGCCCGATCTCGAGCTTGTCGAGCGGAGGCAGCCCCGCGAAATGCAGGCTCGCCGAGCCGCTGCCGCCGATCGCGTCCAGCTTGACCGATGACGCATCGGAGCCGGCGACGCGAGCAGGCAGGAAGTTCATCTTGGGGGAGCCGACGAAGCCGGCGACGAAGCGGTTGTCGGGATCGTCGTAGAGACGGAGCGGTGCGCCGGCCTGCTGGATCTTGCCGCCGTTCATCACGACCATCTTGTCGGCTAGCGTCATCGCCTCGACCTGGTCATGCGTCACATAGATCATGGTGGTGCCGAGGCGGCGGTGCAGCTCCATGAGCTCGGCACGCATCTGCACGCGCAGTTCGGCGTCCAGGTTGGACAGCGGCTCGTCGAACAGGAAGACGCGCGGCTCGCGCACGATGGCGCGGCCGATGGCGACGCGCTGCTTCTGTCCGCCGGACAGTTGCGCGGGCTTGCGGTCGAGAAGCTTTTCAAGGCGCAGGATCGCCGCCGCCTGCCGCACCTGCTCGGCGATGAAGTCCTTCGGCTTTCCGGCCATGCGCAGGCCGAACGACATGTTCTGGAAGACAGTCATATGCGGGTAGAGCGCGTAGGACTGGAACACCATCGCGGTGCCGCGCTTGGCAGGCTCGACATCGTTCACCACCTCGCCTTCGATGGCGATGGTGCCGGAGGTCGGGTCCTCGAGGCCGGTGATCATCCGCAGCAGCGTGGATTTTCCGCAGCCCGAAGGCCCGACGAAGACGACGAACTCGCCGCGTTCGATCGCGAGGTTCACGTCCTGCAGCACGTTCACCGTGCCAAAGGACTTGGTCACCGAGGAGATTTCCAGGAAGGCCATGTGGTGCGGTTCCGATCAGCCCTTGCTGCCCGACATCGCGATGCCCTCGACGATCTTGCGCTGGAAGATCAGGAAGAAGAGGAGCGGCGGTATCGCGGCCAGGAGGTTTGCCGTCATGACCACGTCGACCGTCTGGTGCGACAGTGGCGCGTTGAAGAGACCCACGACCTGCCCGACGGTGTACATCTCGGGGCGGGTGCCGACGATCAGCGGCCACATGTAGTTGCCCCATGTCTGCATGAAGGTCAGGATCGCGAGCGTGATCATGGCGTTGCGGCAGAGCGGCAACGCCACGTACCAGTAGATCTGGAAGTGCCCTGCCCCATCGAGCCGCGCCGCCTCGATCATGTCGCGCGGGATCGAGCGCATGAACTGGACCAGCATGAAAAGGCCGAAGGCCGAGGCGAGGCCCGGCACCACCAGCCCCTGCATCGTGTTGAGCCATCCGAGCGACGAGGTCAGCAGATAGGTCGGAATGATGGTCGCGGCGGTCGGGACCATGAGGGACAGCATGACGGTGCCGAAGAGGATGCGCTTGCCGGGGAAGTCGAACTGCGAGAACTCGAACGCGGCGAGCGAGCCGACCAGCAGCACACCGGCAATGGTCAGGACGGCGTAGAGCAGCGAGACGAGGTAGGCACGCAGATAGCCGGTCTCGGCGAAGATCATGTGGATCTTGTCGATGCCGGCCGAGATCGAGGTCGGCCAGAGGCGCGGATTGATCGAGACGGGTTCTCCGGGCAGGGAGAAGACCACGTTGACCATCCACCAGACCGGGAAGACCGCGACAATGGCGACGACGATCGCGATCGCCCATTTCAGGACGAGCCAGATCGAAACGCTGCGCGGGGAGGTTACGGTGCTCATCGACGCTCCCTCCAGGCCCGCACGCCGAACATGAGGGCGGTCAAGGTGACGATGGCGACGGTGAGCAGGAAGCCGTAGGCGGAGGCTTCGCCAAACCTCACCTCGCCGAAGGCGCGGCCCATCATGTCCATCACCGGGAACAACAGCGCGCCGCGGCGGCCGCCATATTCGGAGAAGGACGAGCCGGTCAGCAGCCAGGGCTTGTCAAAGACCTGCATCGCCGAGATCACGCTGTAGGTGATGACGAAGAACATCACCGGGCCGAGCATGGGCACGGTGATGTGCACGATCTGCTGCCACTTGTTGGCGCCGTCGAGCCGTGCGGCCTCATAGAGTTCGGAAGGGATGTTCTTCAGGCCGGCCAGGAGGATGACCATGTTGAACCCGGCCGAAACCCATACGTCCACGGCGATGAGGGCGTAGATCATCGTGCCGGTGTCGTTGAGGAAATTGACCGAAGGTATCCCGAGCCAGCCCAGGATCATGTTGAGGAGGCCGAAGTTGGGGGCGTAGATCCAGCGCCAGATCGTCGCCGCGAGGAAGGCGGGAAGGACGACCGGCATGAAATAGGCATTGCGGAAGAAGCTCGCCCAGCGACCGGTGAAGCTGTCGACCAGAAGTGCGAGGCCGAGCGCGACCAGGATGCCCAGCGGTACCGTGATCGAGATATAGGTCAGCAGGTTCCACATCGCCCGCGAGAAGTCGCGCGACCCAATGACCTTCTCGTAATTGGCAAGACCGACGAACTGCGGCGGCTGCACGCCGTTCCAGTCGTGGAAGCTGTAGAAGAAGCCGCTGAAGATCGGATACAGGAAGAACGCCGCGAACAGGATCATGAACGGGGCGATCATCAGATAATGCGGCAGATGCCTGCGATAGATCGGCATGGTCGAACCCTGCTGGCGTCGCGGCCGGGAGGCTCCCGGCCGCGGCTCTCAGAACGAACTGGTCACTCGGCCAGGCAGTCGTTCAGCTCGGCGATCATCTCGGTGGCACCCTCCTCCGGCGTGTAGTCGCCGTCCGCGGTTGCCGACACGAATTCCACCACCGTCGACGGATAGCACGCAGGCACCGCCTTGATGAGGTAGGGCGGCTGGACGTCCATGGCGTATTTCACCGCTTCGACCGAGGCGGCGATGAGCGGCAACGCAGCCACGTCCGGCTCGCTCATCGCGGCCGCGTTGGAGTTGTAGCGCGAGAGGAGCTTTGCCCAGCGCGCCATCTGCTCCTTGGCGGTGATGTAGGAGGCGAACTCCCAGGCGATGTCGAAGTTCTTGCCCGGTGCGACGCCGACGATCTCGTAGTTCTGGATGCCGCCATGCTTGTCTGCCGTGTCGCCGGGAACCAGCACGAAGTCATACTTCAGCTTGCCGTTCTTCGCCGCCTCGGCATAGGTCGGATTGACCCACGGACCGACCGTGTGGAATGCGAGCTGGTCGGTGATGAACAGGTCCTTCGTCGCCTGGTCGTTGCGGCTTGTTCCCGAATTCAAGGGAGCCATGTCCACGAATTTCTGCAGCACGGTGGCCATCACCTTGGGGTCGATCCGCGTCTTGCGGTTGTCCCAGTCGATGCCCCAGGTGCTGACGTCGCCGGAGACGGCGTACATCTCGGCGATCGAATTGAAGACCAGAGCCTGGTCGGGGATGGCGAACATCCCGGCTTCCTTGATCTTCTTCATCTGGTCGAGCCACTCGGTCCAGGTCGCCGGAGGCGTCTTGGTGTCGATGCCGGCCTTTTCGAGCACGGTCAGATTGCGGAACATCAGCGAGCCGTAGCCGGTGTAGGGCAGGCAATACATCTTGTCAGGCGCTGGAGAGCAGTTGTCGATGGCGCTCTTGTTGAACTGGCTGCGATAGTCCTCGGACATGGCCATCCACTTGTCGTGGAGGTTGGCCAGCGCACCCACCTCGACCAGCTGCGCGCCGGTGCCGAGCCCGTTCATGAAGACATCGGGGAGGTTGCCGCTCGCAGCACCCGCCACCTGGCCGGCGGTCAGGTCCGCATCGCCCTTGCCGACGATGTTGATCTTCACGCCCGGATGCTTTGCGGCGAATTCGCTGATGAACTCCTGCTGCAGGGCCAGCGCGTCGCCTTGCGCGAAATCGGAGTAGACCCAGTATTCCAACGTCACGTCCTGGGCCATCGCCATCCCGGTCGAGCCGACCGTGATCAACGCAGCGATGCTGCTCCACAATTTACTGCGCATGGCCATTCCCTCCTGTTGAAACGATCCACACGAGGCGCCCCTATCGGCCTCAATGTGTGTTAGGCACATTAACAAATAAATGATGCAAGCCAAGAGTCAATCGTCAGCCGCGTCGCCTGAAGCGGCTGACCGAAGAATCTCGCTGCTCTTGGAAAGACGGGGTTTCGACGGTCAGCCGTCGTCGCCCAGAAGCCGGCCCATGGCACGTTCGACGGCCAGCTTCTCGATGCCGAGGACAGTCGCGTCGACGCCCAGCAATGTGGTTCGCACCTCGACCGGATAGGTCAGGATATCCACGACCTCGCGCACCTTCGGCAGCAGCAGCGGCGACGCGCCCAGCCCGCCGCCCAGCACCACGAGACCGGGATCGACGACGCTGACGCAGGTGGCGACCAGCGCGCCGATGTCGGCGGCATGACGCTCGACATGCGCTTTCGCCACCGGATTTCCCTTCTCGGCCATGGTGAGAAGCTCGCTGGTGTTCGCCGGTGCCGGACCTTCTTCGCGCGGCCAGGTCTCCCGAACGCGCGCGATCAGCGACTCTGTTCCGAGATACCGCTCGACGGCGCCCGGCTCCGGCGCGATTCCGGGCGCGAATGGAAAGCTGAGATGGCCGATCTCGCCGGCCGAGCCGGTCTTGCCCGAAATGAGCTGGCCGCCCAGCATCAGGCCCATGCCGATCTTCAGCCCGATCTGCACATAGGCGAATGTGTCGTGCCCGCGGGCTGCGCCAAAGTGCTGCTCGGCGACGGCGGCACAGTTCACATTGTTGACCAGGAGGACATCGACGCCGTCGGGCGGGCTGAACGCGCTGAAGATGAGATTCTGGTGCGTGCCGGCGACGTCTCCATCGGGCCCAACCACCCGCGTGGGAACCGCGATGCCGAGCGCCCGCAGCGGTCCCCATTCCTCGTGTGCCTCGGCAAGGGCGGCCGCGACCTCCTGGGCCACGACGCGGCTGATCTCTTCGTTCAGCGAGAATTGGCTGCCCGGAAGGCTGCAGACCCGGCTGTGCAGAAGGCGGCCGTCGAGGGTCGAGACGCGCAGGCGGACATGGGTCGAACCGGCGTCGACGGCCATCACATGTCCGGCCTTCCGTCCGACGCGGTGCTGAACGGCGCTACGGCCGAGCGGCCCCTATGCGCGCCCATCTCCTCGACATAGCCGGGGCGTTCCAGCTCGGCGATCGCAGCCGACATCGTCGGCCGCGACAGGCCGAGCGCCGAGCCGATCTGCGGTCGCGTGGAAGGTCCTTCGGCCACCAGGCGGCGCAGAACAGCCTTCGCGCTTCCCGTCAGGGCGGGAAGCTGCCTCGAACCATGAATCAGCACGGGAACTCTCGGTCAACGATTTGTAATTTTAGCTAACTTTCATATCATCGACAACGCGCGCAAGCGAGACGGATATCCACGAGGGTCCGTTGAGGCTTTCGGTTCGAGGTGGAAATGCCGCCACCTGTCGATGGCGGCATCCGCAGCTAAATCATTCGGCGGCTTGGGCGAGCGCCTGTCTCAACACCCGGCGGCCGCCTCGACCATGTTGATCAGGGGCGCGCACTTCGTCCCATTTCCGGGTCTTCACCCGCAATCCCTCTGTTCGGGTGCTACGCCGCGAGTTCTCTTCGGACGATTTCGGCGCCCGCACTCAAGGCCTTCAGCTTGCCCGTCGCCACCTGGCGAGACAGGGGGGCCATGCCGCAGTTCGTGCAGGGGTAAAGCTTGTCGGCATCAACGAACCGAAGCGCTTTCCGCAGCGTCTCGGCAACGTCTTCCGGTGTCTCGACGGTGTTAGTCGCGACGTCGATGGCACCGACCATCACCTTCTTGCCGCGGATGAGTTCGATGAGATCCATCGGGACATGGGAGTTGTGGCACTCCAGCGAGATCAGATCGATGCTGGATTTCTGCAGCTTGGGGAAGGTTTCCTCATATTGCCGCCACTCCGATCCCAGAGTCTTCTTCCAGTCCGTGTTCGCCTTGATGCCGTAGCCGTAGCAGATATGGACCGCGGTCTCGCATTTGAGGCCTTCGATCGCTCGTTCCAGGGTGGCGACACCCCAGTCATTCACCTCGTCGAAGAAAACGTTGAACGCGGGCTCATCGAACTGAATGATGTCGATCCCGGCTGCCTCCAATTCCCTGGCCTCTTCGTTGAGTATCTTGGCGAACTCCCACGCCAGCTTCTCGCGACTCCCGTAGTGGCTGTCGTAAAGCGTATCGATCATCGTCATCGGGCCGGGCAGGGCCCATTTGATCGGCTGCATGGTCTGTTGCCGTAGAAACCTGGCGTCTTTGACAAAGACGGGCTTCTGGCGAGATACGGCGCCGACGACCGTCGGGACGCTAGCGTCATAGCGGTTGCGAATCCTGACGGTCTCGCGCTTCTCGAAGTCGACGCCGCTGAGGTGCTCGATGAACGTCGTGACGAAATGCTGCCGCGTCTGCTCGCCGTCGCTGACGATATCAATCCCTGCCTGTCGCTGATCGTCGAGGGAGAGACGCAGCGCATCCTGCTTGCCCGCGATCAGTTCTTCGCCCTGCAGTTTCCAGGGAGACCAGAGCTTCTCGGGCTCTGCCAGCCAGGAAGGTTTCGGCAGGCTGCCGGCGGTCGAAGTGGGCAACAGTGTTTTCATCGGGCAAAGGCCTCGTTTTTCGATGAGTCAGAGAGCGGAATTGGCCGACCACTGCTCGAGCATGGTCCGGTAAGGCTTGATGAAGTTCTTCTCCGCGAACCGTCCCTGCTCGACACCCAGGCGGCTGCGCTCTTCTCGGTCGTAGACGACCTGCGTCAGCGAGTAGTCCTGATGCTTCAGATTAGGCTGGTAGCATGCCCCTGCCGCGGAATTGGCGTTGTAGATCTCGGGACGATAGATTTTCTGAAACGTCTCCATCGTGCTGATGATGCTGGTAAGCTCGAGATTGGTGTAGTCTCCGAGCAGGTCGCCGATGAAATAGAAAGCCAGCGGCGCAACGCTATTCGGAGGCATGAAATAGCGAACGGCCAAGCCCATCTTGCTGAAATACTGATCGGTCGCGGAGAGTTCATCCTGCCGATATTCGACACCCAGGATAGGATGCTGGTTGTCGGTTCGGTGATAGGTCCTGCTGCTCGACGCGCTGATGCATATGATGGGAGGCTTATCGAACCGCTTCGTGTAGGCGTTTGAGTTAATGAATGACTTGAACAGCTTCCCGTGCAGATCGCCAAAATCAGGCGGAGTGCTAAACTCCGAACGGTTCTTGTTGTGCTCGGGGAGCAGAACATTGAAGTCGTAGTCGCGTACGTAGGAGGAGAAGTTATTGCCCACGACGCCTGCGATCCGCTTGGCGGTCTTGTGGTCAACGATCGTCGTGCTCAGCATTTCGATGAGCGGGAAGGAGGGACCGTCGGCTTCGGAATCGATCTCGAGTTCGACCGAAATGATATCGAGTTCGACGGAATAGCGATCGCCTTTCGGGTTGTCCCAATGCGCCAGGGCATTGAAACGATTGTCGATCATCCGCAAAGCTTTGCACAAATTCTCCTGCCGGTTCGCCCCTCTCGCGAGGTTGGCAAAGTTGGTGGTGACGCGCGTCTTCTCCGAGGGGCGGTAGTCCTCATCGAAGCGAAGGCTCTCGATGCGAAAAGCAAAGTCGTTGCCCGGCGTGGTCTGCCGACGATCAAGACGTGGAGCGCCCTGGAGGGAGGCTGCAAATTTGGTGTGGGACATGACTTACCCCAATGAGTTGGGGCGTGGGTCAGCGGACACATAGCAAGACAGGCCGCTAAGCGACCCCGCTACGGCACACCGGGACACCCCGCCCGTGGACGTTACTTCGCCGTGGCAGGTCTCCTGGCTCGCGGGTCGTCGCCTTCGCCCGTCTTCCCGAGACTTTCGCCTCAGTGACATGAGTGGGCTTGGCTCTCCGCCTACAGTTGCGGGGGCAGCGCCGGTATTCGACCGGCTTCCCTCTTAGCCTGCGAACGATGTGTTCGTAGGAACCATGGCGCGGGAATTGATATACGGACGAGAAGGCAAGTCAAGCATGATATAAAGAAATGTTTATATCTTTACGTCTTGCCTTTCAGATCGAGGAATAGTGCTCTTGGATCATGCTCGGCGACGCTGGCCGATTCCGGCTGATAATGCCGAGGCTGCCGCGCATATCGCGAAGGGACAGCAAAAAGGGCCCGGATACCCCGAGCCCTAAGCCATTCAAATCTAAGGAAAACTGGAGCGGGCGAAGGGATTCGAACCCTCGACCCCAACCTTGGCAAGGTTGCGGACAGGCTTTTCCGGGGTTTTACCTAGTGGGACTGGCTTGCATTTCCCACTATTTTTCAACCGTTTATTGATCTCCGTCTGCCCAGCGCGGTAGTCACCATGTGGTCACCATAGACGATGGTGACCACCGATTGGGAGTCGGAAAATGGCGAAGGAAGGCTCGACAAGACTCACGAAGACCGTAGTGGACGCCATTCCCGCGAGTAGCGAACGCCGCGTCGTCCGGGACAAGGAATTGTCGGGTTTCGGTGTCCGCGTCGAGGCCAGCGGAACGAAGACCTTCATTATTCGATACCGCGCCAATGGCGGCGGACGGAACGCCCCGAAACGATTCCATTCGATCGGCCGCTACGGAAACCTGACCGTTGACGAAGCGCGTACGCAGGCAAAAGAGCTGCTCGGCGCGGCCGCGAAAAGTGAAGACCCTGCCGGCGACCGCCAGGCGAAGCGCCGCGAAATGCTGATGGCCGATCTGATCGACATCTATGAAGAGGAAGGGTGCTTCATCCAGCGCGGTATCCGGCAGGGACAGCCAATGAAGCCTCGCACTAAGTCATATACGATCGCGCGACTGCGGCATCACGTCGTGCCGCTGCTCGGACGTAAGCGCGTGTCGGAAGTCGGTGCGGGCGAGATCGAGCGCTTCGTGCGCGACGTAACCAGCGGCAAAACCACGAAGGATGTGAAAGTTGGATTTCGCAAGCGCATCATCGTCCGTGGCGGCGAGGGAGCCGCGCGGAAGGTCGTGAAGGATCTGTCGGCGGTTTTCAGCTTCGCGGTTCGGCGGAAGATCGTGCCCGCGAATCCGTGCGACATCGCCGCCGTCAGGAAGTCCGACAACCGGCGCGACAGGTATCTGACGATCGACGAGATCAGCCGTCTTGGGAAGGCTTTCGACGCGCCCGAACAGGAGGGAGCCAACGTCAAGGCGCTGAATATAGCGCGGCTGTGGGCATTGACGGGTTGCCGGCGAGACGAGATTGCTGCGCTTCGGTGGGGCGAGGTGGATTTCGGGCGCGGCCTTCTCATTCTGGATGACAGCAAGACTGGAAAATCCCTGCGGCCGCTCGGCGCTGCGGCCGTCGCGCCGCTGGACAGCATTGGCAAGAGGCCGGGTTCGGGCTTCGTGTTCCCCGCAGAGCGGGGAGACGGCCACTATCAGGGGACGAAAGGAGTTTGGACGAAAGTCGTCGCCCAGGCTGGGCTGGCGGGCGTGACACCTCACACGTTGAGGCACACGATGGGGTCGACTGCCGTTTCCACGGGTGAGGCGCTGGCTCTGACGGGAGCCATCCTCGGCCATGCGAACATGCGCTCCACTGCGATCTACGCGCATATGCAGAACAACCCATCCCGTCGCGCGGCCAGCCGGGTCTCGCGCAAGATAGCGGCTGCGTTGGCAGGGGCCACCAAGGGATCAGCACGCCGAGAGGAGTCAACCTCGCCGAGCCTGCAACTCATCGAGGGTTCGGTGGAGGCCAAAGCCGCCTGAGCCCCGACGGCAGACGGCTACGGTCTACGAAATGAAACTCGATGTCGAACCCCTTGGATTGCTGGCGGAGTTATCGAAACATCGGTTTGACCGTAGATTGCAGTCACCTGCCCAAGAAAGGAAACCGAAGTCTCCATCACGCCAGATGAGCGACTTGTGACAAGATTTCATAGGACATTTCCCGCGAGACGCGGAACGGCATTCTCCGAGCAGCCGTTAAGGGGACGGGCATATCAGCGTTTCCCTTGTTGCAAACGACTAAATCGGCGAGTTCGCGCCCGAATACCGTTCCCGGTGCAATACCTCGTCCATTGTAACCGGAGAGACTGACGACGTTGGGTGCAAACTTGTGAAAGCGCGCAGCGCGTCCGCCGTCATTCCTATGTGTCCATACCACTCATGCTCGAATTTGACGTTTTCGAGATGCGGGAAAAGACGTGACAGGGCGCGACGCGCCCAAGCCTTCTGGATCATCGTCCCCGTGCCGCGGAGTGCCCCAACACTACCGAAAATAAGTCGGCCGGCCCTATCGAGGCGAAAGGACGACAAGATGGTCCGTGTATCCCACGCTCCTTCCTTTCCTCGCAGAACGGTGCCCAAGAGTTCAGGTGGGAGCGGCCTGGTTGCAAAATTGAAATATGGCAGGCGAACCTGCTCATCAGCGAGTTGGCGCCAAGGGCCCGTGCTGCAGACATCCGTGCAGACGACGATCCAGTTAGCATCAACGCTGCCGTCGTTGGTGCGAACGAGCCAGCGAGTTCCGCTGCGCTCGGCGTCTCTTACGGCACTTGAGGTATAGAACCGAGCACCGGCTGCCATCGCCGCCTTGGCAAGCCCTCGAAAGTAAGCAAGTGGCTGCAATGTTCCCGCCCGTAGATCGAGCAATGAGCCTGCATAGCGGTGCGTTCCCAAGGGTTTGGCTGTTTGGTGAGCATCGAGCAACTCGACGGGAGCCCCGCGACGCTGCCATTGCTCGGCTCGTCGTGCGATTTCGCTGAAGCCTTTCGCGCTTGCGGCACAATGAAGCGTGCCGTTCCGTTCCAGCTCACACGAAATGTCATGCTTCTCTATGAGGCGCATGACGACGCTTGGACCGTCCGCCAAGAGTGTAAGCAGCCGCTCTCCATATTCCTGGCCGATCTCACCTAAGAGGTCGTCCGGCGGCATCCACATCCCGGCATTAATGAGGCCGACATTCCTGCCTGCGCCGCCAAACCCGATCTCTTCCGCTTCCAGAAGAACGACCTAGGCACCTGCTTCCGCGAGATGAAGTGCGCATGACGTGCCGGCAATACCCTCCGCCAACAACTACGACATCTTCGCGTAGATCGGCGGTCAGAGACGCAGTTTGTGGTGGCTTTGGTGCGCTTGCGCTCCAGAGGCCGTGCGAACGGAGACTGCTTGTCATTGCGGCATCCTCGTGCCTGTCTGCAATCGGCGACAAAAACTTCCGCGGCGCTCCCGGTCGCGTCTGCCGGGGTTTCGGGATCTTGGAAGAGATGCGGGAGACGGCGTTGCTGGCGGGGAAGCCGATCTGAACCCGACTGCGGCCCTCAAGGCTTTACAGATCGGACGTAGAAGCCTCTTCGCATCCCGCGGCAGCCCACTACTGCCGCGGCACTCCCTTGCAAATCTCAGGGCGAGTTCGTAGTCGATCATCGAGGCGATGCGCTAGTTCACAATAGGCCCCGAAGGCGCAACTGTCAGTTTCTCTACGCCGGCTGCTTTCACAACGACAGTTTCGCCGGAAGAGACGCGGAGTCCTGATTCCGTGTCTGCCAGTGACGGATGGAGGAAGATTGTCATGTCCTCCTCGATCACCTCTTCGGAATTGCCAATAATCATGGGAGCTGAGACCCAAGTCGGCGGGTAGCAGATACCCATCTGGTAGCCGTAGGACTTCCGCAAATAGGCGCCCAGGTCATGCTTGAGATAGGTCTGGCTCACCGCCGCATGCACGCTACCGATCGTGTTACCCGGCCGCATTTTCTCCTGTCCTGCGTCCCGCGCCTCCTCGACGATCTTGAGAAGGTCACTCAGCCTCTGTCGGGGAACGTCGCCGACCAGGACATGGAAATAGATGGCGGTATGATAGTGCCTGTAGCCGCATCCGATCTCGAACATGAACTGGTCAGTTTCAGCGACATGGTGCCGGCCGGTCGTATAGCGGCCGAGCTTTGACGCTGGGCCGCATCCGATCGGATAGCGCAGCGCGCACGGATCGCCATCGTTCTCGTAGATCGTCTGGGCAAGGGCTCCGAAGATCTTCCCCTCGAAGACGCCAGCCCTGGTCTCCGCGATAGCAGCTTCCGCCATCAGTTGGACGATGTTTGCGGACTTGCGCATCATCTCGATTTCGGCCGGCGTCTTCACCAGGCGAAGCCTGTCAATCGTCGGCGAGGCATCGGAGAAGCTGCACCAACCTTCGAGAGCGGCGACGATGTCGACGTAGAGGTCGGCGCGGTGACCCATCGTATTGTATTGAACACCGACTCTTCCGCCCGCGAGACCGTGGTCCTGCAGCAGAGACTTTACGGCCTGCCCTCGGCTCGATCCGGCCAGCTCATCGAAGACCATGCAACCTTCCAGGATTGAGCTGTAGAACACATTGTTGTAGTCCGCCTGCCGACCGAGATAGGCAACCTTGCCATCGGCCGTAACGAGCATGGTGTGGAAGACATAATAGCCATCCGTATCCAGGCCCGTGAGCCAATACATGTCCTCGCTTTTGAATAGCAGGAAGGCATCGTAGCCAGTGGCCTTCATAGCCCGGGATGTCTTGTCGAGGCGCCGGGCATATTCCTCACGGGTGAAATGGATTCTTGGCAAATCGGACACGGTAAACTCCGGTGGGTGTTCCTGTTGACTGTCAGAGGATCTTGGAGAGGAAAGCGCGAAGCCGTGGCTCTTCGGCATTGTCGAAGAACGGTTTGGGCGGTGCATCTGCTAGAATCTGTCCCTCCGCCATGAACACGATGCGGTCCGCTACCTCACGCGCGAAACCCATTTCGTGCGTCACCACGATCATGGTGATCCCCGAGCGCGCTAGTTCCTTCATCACGTTGAGGACTTCGTTGACATTCTCAGGGTCGAGCGCGGAAGTCGGCTCATCGAAGAGCAGCAGACGCGGTTCCATCGCCAGCGCTCGTGCTATTGCCACACGCTGCTGCTGACCGCCGGAGAGCTGCGAAGGGTGCTTGGCAACCTGATCGAATATCCCAACGCGCTTCAGAAGTTCGTGCGCTCGCTCCTCTGCTTTCGCGCGGTCGAGACGCCCGGTTCGCCTAGGTGCGAGCGTTAGGTTGTCCAACACCGACAGGTGTGGAAAAAGGTTGAAGCTCTGAAAGACCATGCCGACGTCGCGGCGAACGGCAAGAAGGTCTCGCCGAGAGCCTGGCAATCTGATCCCGTCGACGGTGATTTGACCCTCGTCGATGGTTTCGAACCCATTGACTAGCCGCAGGAAAGTGGATTTCCCGCCTCCGGAGGGCCCAACGATGCAAACGACTTCGCCAGCTCTCACTTCGAGAGACACGTCGCGCAGGACATGCGTGCTTCCGAAGCGTTTGTTCACCGCGCGCGCGTCCACGACGATCTTGTGTGTCACAACAGCATCCATGTTATTTTCGCCGATCGAGGTGGGCTTCAATCGCCCGCGAGGCCATGCTGAACGGAAAGATCAGCAGGAAGTAGATGATCGCAACGACGGTGAAGAACTCAAAGTAGCGGAACCTGAGTGAGCCCAGCGTCTGCGCCTGATAGATAAGTTCTGCCACACCCACTACCGAAACCAGACCGGACATCTTGACCAGATTGGTCACCAGCAAAGCGGAAGCTGGCAGCATTGCCCGAACAGCTTGGGGAATGACGATGTCGGTCCAGAGCCAAAACTCCGAAATGCCCAGTGCGCGTCCGGCTTCCCATTGGCCTCGCGAGACTGACTGGATGCCAGCTCGCGCGATCTCGGCAAAGTATGCGCCGGCGACCAGCGACATGGACAGGATACCTGTATCCCAAGCATTTGGCTTGAACGTGAAGATGAACGGACCGCAAAAGTAGATCCAGAAGACCAGCACGGTTTCCGGAATTGCTCGAAAAGTGTTCACATAAAAGGTGGACAGCCAGAACATCGGCCCTTTGCCCAGCAGTCTTCCGAAACAGGCGACTGCTCCTGCGATGACCCCAAGGACCATCGCAACGACGACCAGCATGACCGTATTTTGGAGCCCCAGGAGCAGCTCGTAGCGATAGAGGTAGATCACGCCCCAATCGAAGCTCATCGGACGCCTCGCTGGTCGGAGCCGAGGAACCTCTCGAGCTTGTAGGTCGCGGTGCCGAATGAATAGCCGAGCACCCAATAGATTAGCCCGGCAAACGTCATGACCTCGATCGGCTTGTGAGTGTAGAAGGCGATGTTCTTCGTCTGCGTCATCAGTTCGCCGACGGACAGCAGCGACAGTATCGCGCTCGCCTTGAAGAACCCGATCGCGAGGGAAGCCAAGGGCGGAATGATGATGCGAATTGCCTGCGGCAGAATGACATCAAACCATCGGGACCAGGCCGGCAATCCCAGCGCGGTTGCGGCTTCATACTGGCCTTTCGGAACGGCCTGTATGCCGGCGCGAGCAATGTCGGTGAGATAGGCGCTCGACTGCATGGTTATGGCGATGACGCCGCTCTGGACCGCGGTAGTGGAAATGCCGGTCACCGTCGGCAGTGCGAAATGGACCCAGAAGAGTTGGACGACGAGCGGCGTATTGCGCCACACCTCGACATAGGCAATGACCAGCCATCTCGCGGGCCAGATGCCCTGAATGATAAGCACTGCGAAAACGACGGCTACCGCAAAGCCTACGACCATCGCGAAGGTCGTGATGGCAAAGGTCGTTCCGACTGCCCGAAGGAACGCATAGCGGTATTCGTAGACCACCGAAAAATCGAGCGCGCGGATCGCCTCGAAATTAAGGAACTGAGCGATCCATAAAAGGATCACCAACGCCAATCCCGTCGAGACGATGTAGGTCCAGGGCACGGTGGTTGGGGCCACCGTGCCGCCGTTGAAGGCGCGCCTAAGAATAGCTGCCGGAGGCACCTGCTTCACTCCGGCGTGTTGCCACGATCAAGCTCGCCGAGCCACTTCTTGGTCAGGTCGGGAAGTGCCCCGCTTTGCTCCAGCCTCGCGAGGACCACGTTGAGGTATTGCTGAAAGTGATACTCGCCCTTGGGCACCATGAACGCGAACGGTGTCGGAAGAACCGGCTCGACGATTTCCTTGAAGCTCAGTTGGGGGTTGTTCTTGATGAACGCGACATTGCCCGCGCGCGTGGTGACCGCGCCGGTCGCACGTCCCGCGGCAACCTCCAGAAGAGCGCCATTCGACGTATCTCCGAGCAGTGCCTTCAGTTCGGCGTTCTTGAAGTTGTCTCGCGACCAGCGATCTTCGGCAGTGCCGACCGTGAAAGCGATGATGTTCCCTGGCTTGTCGAGTTCTTCAAGATTTGTGATCGGCGAGTCGCCCGTCACGAAAACGCCCGTCGCGTCATAGGAAAACGGATTCGTGAACAGAACCTGTTCTGCCCGCGCAGGCAGAATGAACGTTGGCGCCAGCGAAACATCGCATTTGCCGGTTGTGATGCTCTGAAGTAGGACGGGCCAGGGTGCGTCGACGATTTCGAGCTTGACGTCCATCATCTTGGCGATTTCACCGCCGATGTCGATGTCGAGCCCTTCCCATTCATTCGTCGCCGGATTTTTCACAGCATACGGATAGTAGTTCGAAATGCAGGCTGAGAGCACGCCCTTCGCCTTCACCTTTTGGAACATGTCATCCGCGGCGTAGGCCGCCGTCGACAGCGATTGCAGTCCGGCGAGCGCTAGTGCTGCTGCAACGATAGTTATTTTCATTGCTGGTTCCCCTTGCTTGGTTTGGGCTTTCCACTGCCATGTGACTGCGTCTCTCTTTGCTCTTCTCTCCCAGCAAAGCGTATGAGGTCGCTCGTAGTGTGGTCATGTCCGTTGTGTCGGACTGTTTGTTCAACCGTGTATTTACCGTGTATAACAAACCGTCACATGGCTCGCAAGAGCTTTGCGGTTAGCCCGACATCGAAAGAGGCTGAGGGCAAACGGCCGCGTGTCATCACGCCGCCGTCGTGATTGTCGGTGGTGTTGAGCGCTGGATTTTGAGATGGCTAGCTGCGGGCGACGAACCCGGTCAGGATGGCGTGAGCCCAGTCGTTTCGGCCCACGCGCTGCGCGTCTGCTGCCGCGGTCTTCCAGTCATAGTCGACAAGGTGAAAATCGACAGACCAACCTTGAGACGTGCGCTTCAGAATCGCATACCTGGCGTGCCGCGAGCCCGCTTCCATGCGATGTGGCGCGCCGAATCCCGGATTCCCGAAGGCCGGAAGCCCGACGCTTCCAGGATTGACCACCACCTTGCCGTTCTCCAGTTGCATGGCCCGCTGGATGTGCGTGTGCCCGCACAGGATCAGCGACACGTCTTCGCCCAAGCCCGCTGTCATTGCTTCAACTTCTGCAGGGTCTCGCGCGACCGGCAGTCCGGCACCAGCATCCTCCATGAGATATTCCAAGTCGGATGTCGGCGAGCCGTGAACCAACGCGATATCTTCAAAGCGCAGCGTTGGCTTTCGTGTCCGCAGCGTCTTGAACCGCGCCGGGTTTTCCGGAGGCCGTTTCGTTTGAGTCACGCGGCCATGGCTGGTTCTACCAGCATGGCGTAGTAGCGTTCCTCGGCTTCCGCCGGCGGGATGTTGCCGATGGGCTCCAGCAGCCGGCGATTGTTGAACCAGTCCACCCATTCCAACGTCGCGAACTCGACTGCCTCGAATGAGCGCCATGGTCCGCGTCGGTGGATCACCTCGGCCTTGTAGAGACCGTTGATGGTTTCGGCGAGAGCGTTGTCATAGCTGTCGCCGACGCTGCCGACCGACGGCTCGACGCCGGCTTCCGCCAGGCGCTCGGTGTATCGAATGCTGACGTATTGGCTGCCTCTATCACTATGGTGCACGAGCCCACCGCGATGGATTGGCCGCCGATCGTGGAGAGCCTGTTCCAGAGCGTCCAGGACGAAGCTCGCATGCGCCGTCCGGCTCACCCGCCAGCCGACGATCCTTCTCGCATAAGTGTCGATGACAAAGGCGACATAGACGAAGCCGGTCCAGGTCGCGACGTAGGTGAAGTCGGAGACCCACAGCATGTTCGGTGCCGGGGCATGGAACTGGCGATTGACGTGATCGAGCGGACAAGGTGCGGCCTTGTCGCTCACCGTGGTGCGGAGCGGCTTGCCGCGGATGATGCCTTCGAGACCCATGGCCTTCATCAGGCGGGCAACCGTGCAGCGGGCAACATCGAAGCCCTCGCGCTGCAACTGGCGCCAGACCTTGCGAACGCCGTAGACGCGGAAGTTAGCCTCGAACACGCGGCGAACCTCATCCTTCAAGGCTGCATCCCGTCTTGCCCGAACCGACAGCCGGGAGGGATCGACGCGCTTGGCGACACGGTCATGGTAGGTCGACGGGGCAATCGGCAGCACCTTGCAGATCGGCTCGACCCCATGCGCCCCACGATGATCGTCGATGAACGCGATCATGGCCTGAACCGGCGGTCGAGCTCCGCCTGGGCAAAATACGCGCTCGCCTTGCGCAGGATCTCGTTGGCTTGCCGAAGCTCGCGGTTCTCGCGTTCCAGAGCCTTGAGCTTCGTCGCCACATCCGTAGGCACACCGGCGCGAACGCCGCTATCGCGCTCGGCCTTCTTCACCCACTCATGCAACGTCTGCGCCGTGCAGCCGATCTTGGCGGCGATCGACGACACCGCCGCCCACCGCGAGGTGTGCTCGCCTTCGTGATCCAGAACCAGCCGCACCGCGCGGGCACGGACCTCGGGAGAAAACCTGTTCGTTGTCTTGCTTGTCATGGCTCCACCTTCTCAAGGATTGGAGCCTCCGATCAACCCGGCGCGGTTCATCTCAACCCGTTCCTTGCCGAGCCGGTCAAGTGTGAAAGCGTCGCTCTTGTTGAGCTGATCCGGGGGCAGCGTCAGAAGCTGGCGCTCATGGTTGCCTGCTATGGCAACTACATCATGGCTCCGCATACGCTCGAACGTCTCGAGTGGACGAAGCGGCCCAGAGACCGTATCGCCGAGGTCAAGGAGTCGATCATATCCACGGGTCGATGCGTCCTTCAGCACCGCTTCGAGAGCTACATCGTTTCCGTGGATGTCCGATACAACGGCGATACGCAATTTGAGTTACTCCATCATAGGCAGGCTTCTGCAACCAAGCGGGGCCGTGGCGCGAAGCGTGACGAGAACCGCCGGTAACTGAGTCCGATTTCCTGGCGCGCGAGACCACGGGTGATGAACACCAATTGAGAAGACCGGGGCGTCATCGAGTCTGCTGGCAAATGGACGGGCGGGTGCATGATATGCTGCACGCCATGAATGGCGAGCACCCCCCCCGACGCGCTCGTCCGCAGCAGTCCTTTGACGCGCAGGATTTTCTGGCCGTGGGAATGAAGAAGCGCCGATAGCCAAAGTGTAAATACTGGCCAGTCCACGGGTTCCTCAAGCGGCAGCACGAACGAAGAAATGTCTTCCGTGCTGGTTTCTGCCGGTCGATCCGAGGGTTGAGGACCTCCAAATGTTGGAGCCGAACAGAACAGGTCGACGACGTTGAACTCCGGAGATTGAGAGTCCAACACCCGTATGTCGGGAGAGATTTCGGCGACATGGCGGTGAACGTGCGAGAGAGGGCATGCCGACCGCAGGTCGGTTTTTGTCACGACGGCGGTGTCACAGACGGCGAGCTGCTGGCGGGCTTCAGGGAACAGCTCGATGTTTCGGGGGCCGGCGACCGCATCTACGACCGCTATGACCGTAACCAGGTCGATATGCGTTCGCAGCCAAGGATCTTCCGCAAGAGCAGCGACGATCACCGACGGATCGGCTAGGCCGGAGGTTTCGAAAAAGATGGTTGTCAGCTTGGCGCCACCTGCCACCTTGGATCGCCGAACGATCTCGTGAAGCGCTCGGCTGACTTCCGGCAGTCTCGCCCTGCCCGCCGAGATGAGCTGAATGTCTTCGGCGTTATGCACAAGCAGGTCTTGATCGACACCGACCTCGCCGAACTCATTGACGACAACGCCGCTGCCTTCGCCCTCGGCTGACGCAAGGAACCGTTTCAGCAGGGTAGTCTTTCCGCTGCCGAGAAACCCTGTCAGGACCACCAGCGGTATCCGATTAGGCATCGGCACGCCTGCGGTAGAACGCATCGGCGAGAGGATCAACGACCGTGCCAGACAACGCTTCTATCTGTTGCCAAACATCCCCGAGTGAGGGTGCGAGCTTGAGGCGTCCTTTGGCATCTTCCAAAGCGAGTGTTTCGCCGTCCCAGTCGCTTACGCGCAGCACAAGTGGAACGAGCAGATCGTTCAGAATGTCGATTCGGCGGCGCCTCTCGTCTCGGTAGTGCTGGATGTCCTCGAAAGGGAAGCGTTCGTTCCGTTGCCGGCCGAAGTCGCTCCAATGTTCTCCAGCACCGAAGATCGCGCAGACCTCGCACATCAGGCCGCATCCGACTGGCCGCCGAGCGAGATGTCCATCTTCGTGGTCAGGCTCTGCGTGAGGGTCTCGGAAACGCGCTTGCGGGCCAGGCCGGCATGAGAGCGCGCAAGCGCTTCGGCGCGATCCGCATCTCCGCTTTCGATTGCGTCGACGATCTCCCTGTGCTCGCGCAGAATGTTGCCGACATGGCTTCGGTAGGCCTCTTCAGAAGGATATGCTTGATACGCCATCGCAAGGCGTGAGATGCGCAGGTTCCCGGTGAGAAGCTGCAAGTAGAACTGCTCAAGAACTTTGTTTCGACAGCATGCGGCTATGGCCGCATGAAACCGCCAGTTCGATTCCAGCATCTGGTCCGCCATGCGCTTGCCGGCCACCTTCTCGAAGGCCTCGCACTCTTGCCTGATGCTTACAAGCTGAGACTCGGTTCTGCGGATCGCGGCCCAACGGGTCACAAGTCTTTGCGCGACGTCGAACGCTTCCAGGTGCTCCCGAATGTCGTTCCAACCCATCGGAGATACGCGAGCGCCCCGGTTCGGAAGAAGCTGCACAAGGCCTTCACCGGCCAATCGGACAAGTGCCTCCCGCACCGGCGTCCGCGACAGTCCAAGCCGCGTTACCACGGTAGCCTCGTCTAGATCGGCTCCGGGCTCCAACGACAGAGACACGATCTCGTCGCGGAGGGCACGATAGGCGAACTCGCTGCTGCCCCCCTTCACGATTTTCGGTGTGGTTGACCGCGATGTTCGGCGCGTTGCTCTTCCGGATGTCATCTAAGGCATGCCTCCCCGGCAATTTTGCGTTGACTATGTATAAACGGTGTATTTATGAATGGCAAGACGCAGGGCGAATCGTCCCGTGATCCTACCCTGTCCGCGAGCATCGAGGCATATGATGGTTCCGAGTGAATATGATCTGGTCATCGAGAACGGGACTTACTGGACGCCGACAGCGCAGTGCAAAGCCGATATCGCAATATCGAGCGGAAAGATTGCAGCAATCGGGACGGCGCTTGGGCCTGCTCGGAAACGCCTTGACGCCACTGGCTTGGATATCCTGCCGGGCATCTGGCATGTCCACTGCCATTTCCGTGAGCCCGGCCACACCTATAAGGAAGACTTCGAGTCGGGGACAAAGACCGCTGCCGCCGGCGGCGTGACCGTGTGTATCGACATGACCAACAACACGCCTCATCCAACCACTCTGGAAGATTTTGAGGCGAAGAAGGCCCTCGTCGCCCCCAAGGCCTACATAGATTATGCCCTTTATGGCGGCGGTCTCTATCCGAGGACAGTCGAGCAGCTTGCAAAGGCTGGTGCGATCGGCATCAAGATATTCAACACCCGCCACATCAAGGAGGTGTATCCCTACATCTCCGAACTCGGGGTTCTCGATCACGGCATTCTTTACGAGCTTTATGAAGCAACCCGCGACGTGGGCCTGAGTGCGTCGGTTCACCACGATGATCCAGAGTGGTGCAAGCGGCTGACGTTCCGCGACTACATCGAGAAGAACAAAACCGATGCCGCCGCCTATCACGAGAGTTTCGAGCGCGGATATATGTATGGTCACGGCATGGTGGCTGGACTCGCCGCCTCCCTATACTACGCTCGGATCGCCGGGGTGAAACTCCACGTTCTGCACCTGGGGGTTATGCCTGTCGGGGCATATGAACTCATTCGGCACGCAAAGTTCGATCTCGGTCAGCAGGTCACGGCAGAACTCGAACTCGGTTCGATGCTGATGACCAAGCAGCAAATGCAGAAAATTGGACCTAATACCTACAATTGGGCTCACAGCCCGGAGGAGGGCTGGCGGAGTATCCACAACGGCATAGCTGATGTCGTGGTGCTCGAACATGCGCCGCATACGAGCGACGAGACCGAGCCAGGATGGCAGGATATGTTTTCCATTCCCCTCGGTATGACGGGCGCTCAAGAGTTTGTCCCGCTTCTTCTGGACTCCGTGAACAAGGGAAAGCTCACACTCAACGACGTGGCTTTGCTCGCGTCGGAGAAACCTGCGCGAATCTTCGGGCAATTTCCCCAGAAAGGCACCATCCAAGTCGGCTCCGATGCCGATCTAACGATCGTGAACATGAAGGAGGAGATCTTGTTCCGGAAAGCCGGGATGCTCTCAAGATCAGGGCATACGAGCTGGGAGGGGATGCGAGCCAGGGGCATACCCGTGCATTCGATTGTGCGCGGTTCTTTTGTTCTGCGGGACGGAAAGATCGTTGGTGTTGCTGGTCATGGGCGCTTCGTTCCGGGCACCGTGTCGCGTGGGGCGAACGCCCGCAAGACTGAAACTTCTCGTGAACCAGCCGCAAACATCACGGTTTGATTCATGCGCGACCAGCATCCAACATCCACGTCGCCTGACAGTGCAACGTGTCAGCTTCCTTCGCACGTTATCTACGCCTTCATCGACGAGCCACCATTCGGCGCGCCGGGTCCGGATGGAAAGCCGGTCGGCTACGACTACTCGGTTGCCGAGATCATCCTTCGCCGCTTGGGAATAGAACGTATCGACTCGAGACTGGTCACGTTCGGCGAGCTAATTCCCGGAGTGGTCGAGGGCAAGTGGGCCATCAATACGGGCATGTTCGTGACGCCCGGCCGCTCCAAGCAGGTCATATTCAGCCGTCCGATCTGGGCTCTTATCGATGGGTTCGTCGTGCAAGCAGGCAACCCGAAACGAATCTGTAGTTACGAAGACGCAGCACGCGATCGGACGGTCACGCTTGGCGTGGTCGAGGGAAACGTCCAAATCGAATCCGCGCTGGCCTCCGGGATTCCGGAGGAACGGCTACGGCGCTTCAAGAGTCAGCACGAGGTCGTGCGCGAGGTAATCGCCGGAAACGTCGATGCCTATCCAGGTGCAGCTTTGGCCCATCGAGGCTTCCTCACGCGGCTGAACGCGGAGGGTGTCGAGGTTGTCGACATAGCGCCAGGAACCCAAGCCTCCTTGCCTTTGGGCGCATTCTCGTTCGGCTCCCAGAATCTCTCGCTCACAAGAGTCTTTGATCGGGAATTGAAGAGCTTCCTCGGCTCTCCTGAGCACTTGCTTCTGGCAGAGCGTCACGGCCTCAGCAGGAGCGAGATTGATCCAATCTTGGATCAATGACGCCGTCAGCGTCTTGGTTACACGAGGTGTGAACCGATGTATTTCCGGAGTCTGAAGCGAGCAGTTCTCTGTGGATCTTTCGAACCAGCAGGGAGGTGCGCTTGAACGATGGAACTGCGTTATCTTCGTCAATTTCTTCCTATCTTGTTCCCGGCAATATGAAGATAGGAGCCAGTCGGCATGGACCGCGCAGCGTCGCCCGCGATTCTCGACCGGACAACAATCTGGAGCGCCTTGCTGGCGACGCCGTAGCAGCCTGCGGGGGAGACCTGAAGGCGACGATCAAGGCGCTAGTGGCTGACAATATCGACCTTCAGCGCGAGCTTGATTTCGCGTCTCTGGCCATGTCCTACGGCTTCTTGCGTGGCTGGTTTGCCCCGCAACGGGAAGCACGTGCAGATGCCGATCGGGATGGTGAGGACGGCAGGCGCAGTTAGCGGAGAGACCAGCGATACGGCCTTCCGCGTCGCGAAGCCGAGTGCCGATCGCGGGTAACGTCTCGGTTTGAATTTCGGCTTGCGACCTCCTAGAGGCCGTCCGATCGCGCAAAGGACACTTCCGGGAGCGGACATTCGATGCAGCTCCAAGGACAGTGGTAGCAGAGGCCGTTGACGGCGTGCCCTGGCCATACGCGGCCCCGTCGTGTTGCACGTCTAGCTGCCACGTCCCCGCTGCCGCCGTTACGCTGGCAGTAGACCCACCTCGCGATAGCCTTCGATCAGCGCGTCGAACACGGAGATGTCCGAGCGGCTGCGGGCCATGAGCTGGGCGCCGGCAACGGCCGCGAATATGGCGCGGGCACGACGCTCGCACGCGGCTGCTTGCATGCCGGTCGTCACTGACAGAACCTTTGCCAGCCATGCCACATTGATCTCGGCGAAGTTCGACACCTCCTGCTTCACCGGATCCGGCAGGTCGTCGTGCTCGGCGGACATGAAGCTGCACAGGCAGATTCGGTTGCCGTTTTCCAGGGACCGGCGGAACGTGTTCGGATACTCCGCCAGGGCGCGGACGGGATCCGCCCCGCCGTTCCACAGCTCATCCAGAACGGTCTCCGAATCTTCCCAATAGCGCTTGGCCACGGCCGCGCCGAGATCGGCCTTCGTCCGGAAATGGTAGTGGATGCTCGCGCCCTTGATTCCGACCTCGGCCGCGAGCTCCCGGAAATTTAGACCGCTGTAGCCATGCGCCTGCGCCGCATGCTTTGCGGCTGCCAGAATGGCTTCCCTCATGTTTGAGTCCATCGCCTACCTTTCCCCGATATCTGTCTACCAAGTGACAGATAGACGTTGACGCTCGCTTTGGGAAGCCTTAAGGCATACCTATCAAGTGACAGGTAGGGTTCATCACATGACACATCAAATCACACGTTTCGACGCAACGAAGCTGGCCGAGCTCATCCGCACCCGTGAGATTTCGCCCGTCGAGGTCATGCACGCGCACCTCGATCGCATCGAGGCGATCAACCCCACGATCAATGCGATCGTCACGGTCGCTGAAGACTCGCTCGACGCGGCCAAGGCTGCGGAAGCGGCCGTCATGGCCGGCGAGGAGCTCGGCCCGCTGCACGGGGTCCCCTTCACCGTGAAGGACTCGATCGACACCGCAGGCGTGCTCACGCAGCGCGGCTCGCCGATCTTCCGAGGACGGACACCCCACGAGGATGCCACGAGCGTCGCCCGCATGAAGAAGGCAGGTGGCATTCTCCTAGCGAAAACCAACCTGCCCGAGTTCTCCTACTGGATCGAGAGCGACAATCTCCTGTCCGGCCGCTCAAACAACCCGTGGGACGTGACCCGCACGCCGGGCGGATCGAGCGGCGGCGAGTCGGCCGCGATTGCAGCAGGCATGTCCCCCCTCGGCCTGGGCACCGACCTTGCCATATCTGTGCGCGGCCCAGCCGCGCAGACCGGCATCACCTCTATGAAGGCGACGCATGGCCGCGTGCCCATGACGGGTATCTGGCCACGGGCGCCGCGCCGCTTCTGGCATGTCGGCCCGATGGCGCGTTCGGTGCGCGACATCGCGTTGGCCTTCTCGCAACTCGCCGGGCCGGACGGCCAGGACGCGTTTGCGACCATCGTCGGTCAGTTCGATGCGGGCACCGGACCCAATCCGGACCGCCCGCTCCGCGTCGGCTGGATGGTCGGTCCCGGCTTCGGTCCCGTCGATCCCGAGGTCGCGGCGACCGTCAAGGCCGCGGCGGAGTCCCTGAAGGACCTTGGCATCCATGTCGAGCACGTGGGAATTCCGGCGCTGGAGCGCGACTTCGCCCTCGACGTGTTCAACCGCCTTCATGTCATGGAAATGAAACCCGCTTTCCGTGAGGCGACCAACGGCCACGAAGCTGAGATGTACAAGATGTCGAAGACCATGCTGTCGCTGCCCGACACGTCGATGTCCGATTTCATCGACGCCGAGCAGGCGGCCGAAAGGCTGCGCGACGGCTACGCCGACTACTTTGCCCGCTTCGATGCCCTGATCACTCACGTATTGCCAATCCCGGCGCACAAACACGGTGTCAAGGAGTTCACCATCGACGGCCAGACAGTGGACGCGACCTACCTACAGGGTGCGACCGTGCCCCTCAACGTCACCGGGCTGCCCGGTCTGGCAATGCGGTTTGGAACGAGCCGGGACGGGTTGCCGATTAACGTGCAGGTCGCCGGGGCATGGCAGGCAGAGTCCACGATCCTGCACGTGGCTTCGCTTCTGGAGAGCGTGAGTCCGGTCCGGGGTCTCTTCCCGGACCTTTGAACTCTACAAACAGGCTGCGCCCAGCGATGGTCGCCGCCTGTGCTATCTGCAGAAGAGAGTATAGCGGAAAGGTTAGTCGGTGCGTTCTGAACCCCGTCAACCCATGAAGGGAGGCTTCCGTGCATAGCAGCTCCCGTTGTGCTTCCTGCAAAACCTGATTGACCGCTTTCCACCCAGAAGCCGAAATTTGGCCGAGTTGGCCTGTCGGCGAGCGGCAGCCGTGCCTAAACGGCACAGCCGCGCCGCCGATCCGGCTTTACGGATCGGCGGAAAATTCCAGATAAGGAAAGCCGCGCGGCCGTAGTTCCGTCAGCGCGGCGTCCGTGCTTACGCTGCCTTTTCCAGCAGGGTCTTCGCCTTCGCCTCCAGCTCAAGCCGGCTGTCCTGATGGGCCTTGGTGCGGGCGTGCGCCGTCATGCCCCGCACGAAATCGAAGATGCTTTCCGGCGGGCCACCTTCCTCCTGCAACACGGTCTCGATGATCCGGCCGGTCTCGGCCTTCGAGAAACCGCGCTTGCGCAGGAAGGTTTCGCGGTCGTCGTCCGTGCGGGCGACGATCTTCTCCCGCGCCGCCTGATGCCGGCCACGAAGGGCGCGGGCGAGGAATTGGCGAAGCTGGTCAGCGCCGGGGCTGCTTCATGGGCGAAACGCTGCGCCGCGAACTTGCTGTGCCGGATGCTGATTTCCTCGAAACCTTCCACGCCCCAAAGGTTGCGGTTCATGCAAACAGCGTGCAGGTAGAAGCTCGCAATTCCGAGGGTCTTCGATCCGACTTCACTATTCCAGCAGTAGAAGCCGCGAAAATAGAGGTCGGGCTCTCCGTTCGGCAGGCGTCCGGCCTCGATGGGGTGCGTATCGTCCACCAGAAACAGGAACACGTCGCGGTCGCTGGCATAAAGCGTGGTCGTGTCCTTCGTGATGTCCACGAAAGGATTGTGTATCATGGTCGCCCCCAGCACGCCGGGCACCTTCCACATGGTATCGCCGACGCCATTGCCGGCGATCTTCATGACGGCGGCGACAAGCTTATGGTCCCAAATGCGGCCGTAATCCGGTCCCGTGACGGCGCGAAGCTCGATGCGGCCATCCTCGGTTTCCAGCGTCTTCACAAGCTCGGCGCGACGCGACAGCAGGCCGTGCTGCAGGTTGATGCCTGCCAGCAGCGCGGGAAGCTGCCGCATGTAGCTGGTAGGTGCGCCGACAAGGCTGCAAAGCCGCCCGAAGCTCCAATGCGTCGGGGGGGGCGGGCTGTTCCTGACCGGGGACGATGAGCGAAAGCCTCTCCGCATTCTCCCGGCTCGCCTCCACGCGCGCGGCGCGGCTCTCCACGGTGCGGGCCTTGGCGCGATCCGCGCGCGCCTTCACGGCATCGTAAGGCTCGGTGAGCGACAGATAACGCTCGTCATCCGGCCGCGAGAACCATTCCGACGAAACACGGCCGATATTCTCGCCGCGCGAGATGTCCAAGCGGAATCCCCTGCTGACCGGCTGGCTGTTCTGGCTGGTGCTGATGCTGTTCATGGTCGTTGCTCCTTTTCCCGTTAATGCCGGAGGCATGTCCCCGACATGCCTCCCCGGGGGCGTGAGCGCGCGGGGATGGGAGGGGACAAATGCCGGCGAGCATGACCGGGCTGCGCGGCGAGCGGTTCGGATCGGAAATCTGAGGGTGGGTCTGGCTATGTCCCGACCTGAGAAGCGGGCGGCCCTGCCATTGCGCAGGCGGCGTTTGAGGGGAGAAAGGGGTAAGACCCCTTGGTTTCCCCTCGGGATCGGCAAGGCTTCAGCCGCAGCCGATCAGGACAATGCGAGCGCAGCTCGCCGCGTTCTCATGCTGCTAGCGTGTGCATTGCGCTGACGTTGATCGGGAACTCGGAGGTGTCCCGACATGCACTTTTCAGGAAATGTGATCCTCACGTTCGTCCGTCCGATTCCATTCACGCTCAGACGGGCCGATCGCCCTTGGTCACCTTGAGCGTGCGGTTGTCGACGCCGGGCAGCATCTTTGCAGGGTCGCGGGCGACGACGACGTCGATGACTGATGGTTTCGAGCGTTCCTTGTTGGCGGCGCGGATGGCGGGCGCGAGTTGTTCCGGATCGGTGACGCGGATGCCGTGGCAGCCAAAATCCTTCGCGATCTCGGCATAGTTCATCTCGATCAGGTCCGACGACTGGTAGCCACCATACATGGCGTGCTGAAGTGCCTTGATGTAGCCGGAGGCGGCATTGTTGACGATCATCAGCGTGAACGGTGTGCCGGCGCGGCGCGCGGTCTCCAGTTCGCCGATCGTCATGTTGAAGCCGCCATCGCCGGTGATGGCGACGACCGGCTGGCCGGGCACGGCAAGCTGTGCCCCCATCGCGCCGGGCAGTCCGTAGCCGATCGAGGCGAAGCCCCGATCGGCCACGAACCTGCGACCCGCCGTCTTGGTGTCGTAGAGCAGGCCGCCCCAGTGTGCGGCGAAGCCGCCGTCGGCGACCAGTACGGATTCGGGCGGCATCTCGTTGTTCAGTTCGTTGAGCATGCGGCCCATGTTGATCGGCACCTCATCGGAGAGCAGCCGGTCCGCCGCGCCCTCGCGCCACTTTGTCATGCGGGCAGGGACTTCGGCAGCATAGTCCACGCGGACGGCGCGCGCCTTGGCGGCCTCGCCCTGAAGGGCGACCGACAGATCCTCAAGCGCCAACCGTGCGTCTCCGACGAGCGCGTGGTCGGTGCGGGTCGTGCGGCCGATCTCCTCGGGCATAACCTCGATGTGGATGACCGGCGCGTGACCGTTGAAGAGCTGGAAGCGTCTCGTCGCGATCTCGCCGAGCTTGCAGCCCACGACGATCAGGCAGTCCGACGCCTCGATCAGTTCGTTGGCGATACGCGAATAACGCCCGAACAGGCCGGCAGAGAGCGGATGGGTGCAGGCGATGGCGCCCTTGCCGGAGAGCGTATGGGCGACCGGGATCGCATGGGCTTCGGCGAAGACCAGCAGCGCATCGTAGGCCTGCGAGATGTGGATGCCGCCGCCGACAAGCAGGAGCGGGCGCTTCGCCTTCGCGATCACGGTAGCGGCGCGCTCGATGTCGCGTGCGTCCGGCCTCGACCTGTAGGCGGGAAATCGCGTCGTAGCCGGGTCGATCCACAAATCTGCGAGCGGATAGTCGAAGCTCTCGTGCGCGACGTCCTCGGGCACGTCGACGACCACCGGGCCAGGCCTGCCGGAGGTGGCGACCGCAAAGGCACGGCGGACCGCCTCCGGCACCCGGGAGGACCGCTCGACGCGGATCACGTCCTTGACCACAGGCCGCAATATATCGAGCTGGCGGGTCTCCTGTGTCATGTTCTTCCAGGAATGGTCGCGGTGGGTGTCGCCGACGAAGACCACCTGGGCGATGCCGGCGTTGAAGCTCTCAACCAGCGCCGTCACCAGATTGGTGACGCCGGGGCCGAGCGTGGCGTCGCAGACGCCCGGCCTGCCTGAAATCCGTGCCCACGCATCGGCCGCGAAAGCCCCGCAGCGCTCGTCGTTTATCAGATGATGCTTCAGCCCCTTCCGGCGAACTGCGTCGTAGAACGGCAGCAATTGGAACCCGCCCATACCGAACATCGGTCCAACGCACGCCTGCTCCAGAATCTCGACGATCGCCTCGCCGCCGGTGAGGGAAATCGTGCTGTTTGAGGCTTCGCTTTTCATGATGGTCGCGGTCATTTGAATTCCTGCGTTGCGATGGAGGGGGACGTCACGCCGTCGAACCGGCTCGTGCCAGCCGCGCGTGCAGATCCTTGATCCAGTCTCCGGGCTGGATGCCAAGTTCTCCTGCAAGGGCGTTGCAGACCGACACGATGCCCGTCTCGTAGGTGGACGCTGCCTCACCGATCCTTGCGCTGGCGGCCGAAACGCAAAGGCCGGCTATTCCGAGCCGTTCCAGTGCGGGCAGACGTCGCGTGCCCGCATCGTCCTTGCCGATCCCGGCATCGTTGAAGATCACGAGCCGGACCGCGGCCTTGATCGCGCGCGTCGCGGAGTTTCCGGGTAGCCCGCCGTGCGAACCCGTGACCACGAATTTGCCCTCGTCCTGCGGGCCGATAGACGAAGCAGAATCGAGAAGCACGGCCGTGGAAGCGGAGTCGCCGGCCTCCACTGCGCGCAGCGCGCGCGTGAAGATAGCCGTCGGCATCGGCGGCGCGTTGCAGAACCGCCGGTCCCCCCTTGTCGCTCCTGCAGAATGCGCATGGCTGACCGAACCGTCGTTCCCGCCTGGATGCCGATCGCGCTGGCGCTTGGATTGGCGCATGAAAGGACACCGTGCCTCAACATGTCGTCCGGGTCGCCGATACGCGCCGACAGGTGACCCACGGCAGCGGCGGGTACTCCACGAGTATCGAGGATTTCGAGGGCGGCGATGCCGGCCTTGTCGAGCCCGATGCCGGCGTCGTGGCAGATGAGTCCGGAGAGCCCGAAATCCGCGGCAAACAGGCCCGTGATACGCCCGCCATGGGAGCCGGCGAGCACCGGCTGTCCCGAATGTTCCGGTCGAAGGTCGGTGATCGAGCCGAGCAGGTTCACTCGGCTCCGACAACCTACGACAACGCCGCGTTCATTGCGCGTCATGGCCGGATGCCGGCTCGCCGCCTTCTCACCTGCATCAAGCCGACGGCGCCGAGGAGCAGCATGCCGGCCGCGTAGACCCAAAGATTGCTGGGTCTCTCGGTGGGCACGAGGACCGCGGCCAGCTCGAAGCCGGGCTCGATGCGCAGCCTGGCCGCATAGCTGCCGAAGGCGACGTTGGAGACGACGAGGCGTTCGCCTCTCTCCGAGAACTGGAGCCCGGAAAAGGCTAGCCGTTCGCTCGCCGCCGCCTGCGGGCCGAGGCGCAGGCTGGCCAGCCGGGTTATGTCCTGGCCTTCGATGGTCGTGCCGGTGAAGCGGACGACGAGCCTACCGGCCGCCGGCGCCGCCTCCACATGGGTCGCTAGTTCCGTTGCCGGGACTTCGCGATATTTCTCGTAGGCTAAGTCGAAGAAGCCAGCAGGATAGATCAGGGCGAGCGCGACCACGAGCAGCGCCAAAGTCTCCCACAGGCGACTGCGCACCAGCCAGTAGTGCATCGTGGCCGCCGTAAAAGCGAGGCAACCGGCAATGCTCGCAATCGTAACGATCAGGCCGTGCCAGATGCTTTCGATGCCGATGAGCATGATCTCTGGATTGAAGATCATGACGAAGGCAAGGGCGGCCGTGCGCAGGCCGTAGATGGAGGCCTGGACGCCGGTCGCTATCGGCGACTCGCCGGAGATCGCGGCCGCAGCATAGGAGCCGAGCCCGACAGGCGGCGTCGCGTCGGCCATGATGCCGAAATAGAACACGAAGAGATGGACGCCGATGAGGGGGATGGCGAGCCCGGCTTCCGAGCCCAGCTCGACGATGACCGGGGCCATGAGCGTCGCCACGAGCACGTAGTTGGCCGTCGTCGGCACGCCGCATCCGATCACCAATGTTACCAGCGCGGTGAGCAGCAGCACGAAATAGATGTTGCCGCCCGACAGGAGGCCGATCGCATCGGTCATCATGAGGCCGAGACCCGTCAGCGTGATCGTGCCGACGATGAGGCCGGCCGTCGCTGTGGCGAGCGCGACGCCGACCATGTTGCGCGCGCCGAGGACCAGAGCCTCGGCGGTTGCGCGGCAACCGCCGGCGAATGCCGGCGCCAGCCCGTCCTGCCTTCGGATCAGCCGCTTCAGCGGTTCCTGGGAGACCATGATCGCCATGGCGCTAACGGTCGCCCAGAAGGCGGCGAGGCCGGGCGACATCTGCACGATCATCAGGCACCAGACCAGCACGACAACCGGCAGAAGCAGATGCAATCCGGTGCGCGTCACCTCCCAGCCGTTCGGCAGTTCGGTGAGCGGCACGTCGGGGTCTTCGGGCGGCAGGTCCGGATAGCGCGCCGACAGGGCGACGCCACCGACATAGAGCGCGAGAACCAGCGCCCCCAGCACAGCCGGCGCATAGCTGCCCGAGACGAACGCGACCGCGTCGAGTGCATAGTAGATGGCTCCGACCACGACGATCGTCGCGCTCGTCCCGAACGCATAGCGCAGCAGCGTCCCGCGTATGGAGCGGCCGCCGGCCCTGCGCAGCGGCTCGATGCCGGTCTTCAGCGCCTCGATGTGGGCGATGAAGTAGAACGCGATGTAGGAGATGACGGCAGGCAGGAAGGCGTGGCGAACGACTTCGGCATAGGGGATGCCGACATATTCGACCATGATGAAGGCGGCCGCGCCCATGACCGGGGGCATGATCTGCCCGTTGATCGACGCCGAGGTCTCGATGGCGCCCGCCTTCACACCCGAGACGCCGGTCTTCTTCATCAGCGGAATGGTGAAGATGCCGCTCGCCACCACGTTCGCCAGCGAGGAGCCGGAAATCAGGCCGTTCAGTCCCGAAGAAACGACTGCGACCTTTGCCGGCCCCCCGCGCAGATGCCCGAGAAACGCCAGCGAAAGCTGCATGATGTAGTTGCCTGCGCCGGCCTGGTTGAAGACGGTTCCGAACAGCACATAGACGAAGACGAAGGTCGCGGAGGCGCCGAGCGGCACGCCGAAAATTCCCTGCGAACTCAGCCATTGGTGTTCGATGATGCGGGTGAGCGACGCGCCGCGATGCTGGATAACCTCCGGCATGAAAGGCCCGAGCCAGCAATAGGCGAGGAAGACGACCGCGACGAGCACCAGGAACGGCCCCATCGACCGGCGCGTCGCCTCGAGCACCAGCAGGATGCCGACGGCACCGATCCCCAGGTCCGCGAATGAGGGAAGGCCCGCCCGCATCGCCTGTGCCTGGAAAAAGTAGAGGCCGAACAGACAGGTTCCCGCGCCGACCAGGCCGAGCAGCCAGTCAATCGCCGGAACGCGCTCGCTGTAGCGCGACCATGCCGGCGAGATGGCGAAGGCCAGGAAGAGCGCGAAGGCGAGGTGGATCAGGCGCGCCTGGGCGTCGTTGAACATCCCGAAGCCCACGACGAACGGCAGCGGCGACGCATACCAGAGCTGGAACAGCGACCAGACCAGCGCCACCGCCGCCACCACCCGGCCTGCCGCTCCCGCATGGGCGCGCTGCCCGAACTCGGCGCGGATCGCATAGTCCTCGATGTCGCTCTGCGTGGCTTTCATGATGACGGTCAACGCGGACTCCTGCGGTGGGCGAGGGATGGTCTGCGATCACCGCGGGGACGCCAAGACGGCATTCCCGCGGAGGAACCTACTGGAGCAGGCCCTTTTCGCGGAAGTAGCGCTCGGCGCCGGGATGCAGCGGTGCCGTCAGCGCCGTCGTCGCCATTGCCGTGGGGTCGAGATTGGCCAGAGCGGGATGGAGCTGCTTGAAGTCGTCGAGGGACTCGAAGATCGACTTGACGATCTCATAGGCGTCGTCGTCGGCGATGTCGGCCCGGGTGACGACGGTCGCCCGCGCGGTGAAGGTGGGCACGTCCACATCGACGCCGGGGTAGACGCCGGCCGGGATGATCTCCGCCGCGTAAGCCTTGTTCTGCGCCAGGAAGCTGTCCATCCACTCGCCTTCCAGCGGCACGAGGGAGATGGCGCAGGTGGCGGCGGCTTCCTGGGTGGAGCCGTTGGGCACGCCGGCTGCCCAGAAGGCGACGTCGATCCTATTGTCGCACAGCGCGGAGGCCTGCTCAGCCGAGGCAAGCTCCGAAGTCAGCGCAAAGTCGGCATTGGTTATGCCGACATGCGCCATGACCAGTTCCATCATGACCCTGTGACCGGAGCCGGCATTGCCGATGTTGACGCGCTTGCCCTTCAGCGCCTCGAAACCGCTGATGCCCGCATCCGTGCGCGCCATTAGCTGAACGGGCTCGCCATGCAGCGAGAACAGCGCCCGCATCTCGGGAAACGGCGTCTCGAACACGTTCGTGCCTTCATAGGCGTAGGCCTGGAAGTCGGACTGGATGATCGCCAGTTCGAGGTCGCCGCGCTTGAGCGCGTTGGCGTTGAACACCGATCCGCCGGTCGATTCGACCGAGCAGCGCAGTCCGTGCTCGGCGCGGCGGGCGTTGACCAGCCGGCACACCGCGCCGCCGGCCGGATAATAGACGCCGGTGACGCCTCCGGTGCCGATGGTGACGAAGCGGTCGGCCGCCGGAGCTGCGGTCGACATGAGGGCGAGCGCACCAGCGCCCAGGCAGGCATGAAGCAGTCTCATTGCAGTACCTCCGTTGCGATTTCGTCTGGTTCTTCGACCGGCACGCCCCATTCGGGTGAGCCCAGTATCTCGGCGTAGGCGCGCGAGAGCGCCGCGTAGACCGGGCCAGGCCGGCCAGCGCCGATCGTCCTGCCGTCGACCCTGGTGATGGGGATCAACCCACCCGCAGTGCTCGTCAGGAACACTTCCTCGGCGGTGTAGGCCCTGTAGAGGCCGATATCCTGCTCCGACGTCTCGATGCCGCGTGATCGCGCGAGGTCGAGCACGCTCGCTCGCGTGATGCCCTCGAGGATGTCGCGGTTCGGCGTCAGCAGCCGCCCGCCCTCGACGACGAAGACGTTATATCCCGGCGCCTCGCAGATGTTGCCCTGCAAGTCGAGCATCAGCGCCTCGTCGCACTGCGCCGCCTTGGCCTCCATCTTGGCCAGGATCAGGTTCAAGTAGTTGAGATTCTTGACGCCGGGATCGAGGCATTGCGCCGGCGTGCGGCGGATCGCGACGGTTTTCAGGCTGATGCCCTTGTCGGCGTTCGCGGTGAAGCGTTCGATGTAGGGGCGGACAACGATGATCAGGTTCGGGTGGCAGCCCGCCGGGTCCATCAGCGGCGTGTCGTTGGAGCCGCGGGTGACGATCCACTTCACGTAGGCGTCCCGGAGTCCGTTGAGGACGACCGCCCGCAGTGTCAGCGCCTTGAGGTCGTCGCCGGAAAACTCGACGTCCAGCCCCACAGCCTTCATCGAGCGAAACAGCCGTGCGACATGGTCGTCCAGCCGGAACAGCGAGCCCTTCCACGCCACGACCGTGTCGAACACGCCGTCGCCGTATAAAAGGCCATGGTCGAATACCGAGACACGCGCTTCGGCCTCGGGCACGAAGCCGCCGTCGATGTAGCATATGCGGTCGCTTGCGGTGCGACGCGATGCCGGGGATGCGAGGAAGTTTGCCGTGTTCATGAAGCTGTCGAGTTCCAATTTTCTTGATTGATGTTATATTTTTCGGAACACGTCAATCCACCCTGCGCCGGATTCGGGCCGGGAATCTTGAGAGGGGGAAAGTTTTAAGATAGCTGAACGGATCAGGCCGCTCTCAGAAGGGCAAAAAAATGGAACTGAAGACGACAGAAGGCGGAGATGCGCCGCGCAGCACCGAGCGGCTGATGATCATCATGGAGACGTTGTCGCGCGCATCGGCGCACGGGCTTCGCCTGACCGACATCGTCGAGGCAACAGAACTGGGCAAGACGACGGCCCACCGCCTGCTGAACGGATTGGCGGACCAGGGCCTGGTGGATTTCGACGAGGAAACCGGCCGCTACTTCATCGGCATCCGCCTGCTGAGCTGGGCCTCGGCCGCGCGCAATCGGTTCGGCATCGCCAAGCTCGCCGAGCCGGCGTTGACGCGGCTGGCCCGCAAGACGCAGGATACGGTCTATCTCGTCGGGAAGATCGGCGACCATGCCGTATGCCTCGATTCACGCGAAGGCACGTTTCCCATCAAGGTGCTGACGCTCAATGTCGGCGACCAGCGCCCGCTTGGCGTCGGCGCGGGCAGCATGGCGATCATGGCGGCCATGAGCGACCCCGAAATCGAGCGCGTGATGGCGCAGCAGCAGGCGGAGCGGTTGCGCTACGCATTCAGCGACGACAGGCTGCGCGACATGGTCGCCTTCACCCGCCAGCATGGATATGCATTTAGCGACACGCACATCTACAAGGACATGGCGGAAATGACTGGCATGGCGGCAGTCGCCGTGGCGCTGCGCAGATCCGACGGCCAGCCGGCCGGAGCCATTCACGTTACGGCGGTGACGCCTCGCCTCACGGGTACGCGACGCGAGAATGTCGTCTCCATGGTCGTCGAGGAACGCCAAAGACTGGAGGATGAAATCCGGCCAATGCTCGACGCCGGCATTGGGACGACGCGGGTACATCTGGCGTGAGATACTCTCTCGACTCCTGAATACTCCTCCGACGCTTTTTCTGGATCTTGGACCGCTTGGGTTTCACGCTTCTCGCCTGGAGCAGCGGTCTTTCGCATGCGGGAAATCGACCTCGGCCGGAAGATGACAATCTCCGCCGTGATCTGCACTCCTAGCATCGTCCTGAGAATGTGATCCGACACGCGGTCAGCCATCTCGATGAGCGGCCGGTCAAACCGTTTTATAATGTAACCGCCGGTAACACCGCCCGCGTCATCTTTGGATTCGCCGGCACAATGGGAGAGCCGCCACATGTCGCGGGAACGCGGCACGGTTTTTTCCACGGGCAGGTGTTGGTGGTCACCGCGTGGTCCACGCCAAAGACGACAAAACCGCCTCTCGGCGGTTTCGTTGTAATCGCTTGATTTCCCTAGAGGAACTGGAGCGGGCGAAGGGATTCGAACCCTCGACCCCAACCTTGGCAAGGTTGTGCTCTACCCCTGAGCTACACCCGCTCGCACGGCCCAAAGGCCGAAAGCCGCGCCTATATGGCCGAAGCGCGGGGGGAATGCAACAGGGAAATCATGTATTGTGCAATGCAGTTGCCGATCGAACGGAAAGCTGCGGGGCGGGTTTGAGTTGTCGCGCAAGACGCCGCATCTTGCCCCGCAAGCGTGGCAGGTTGCGGGTTGGCAGCGGCACGGTTTGGGCCTAGAGCAGGCACGCACACGAGCATCGACGCCATGCCCAAGACACCAGACGAATTGTTCGCTTTCCTTTCCGCTCTCGGGATCGGGGTGACGACCAGACAGCACCCGCCGCTCTATACCGTCGCCGAATCGCAGGCGTTGCGCGGCGAGATCAGCGGGCGTCACACCAAGAACCTGTTCCTCAAGGACAAGAAGGACAATTTCTTCCTCGTCACTGTGGGAGAGGACACGCAGGTTGACCTGAAGTCGATCCATCAGCTGATCGGAGCGGCGAGCCGGGTGTCTTTCGGCAACCCCGAAAAGCTGATGGACTATCTCGGCGTCGTGCCCGGCGCGGTGACGGCCTTCGGCGTCATCAACGACGAGGGCGGTCAGGTGAAGGCGATTCTCGACGAGGAGCTCATGTCGCATGACATCGTCAACGGCCATCCGCTCGTCAACACCGCGACGACATCCATCGCACCGGGCGACCTCGTGCGTTTCATGCGCGCGACCGGCCACGACCCCGCCATCTTGAAAGTCGGACAGTGATCGCCACATGTGGCGCGTCGCCGGGCCTGACGACAATTCAGGTCATCCGCCGCGCCGTCTCTAAGGGAGCCACCGAATGAGCACCGACAACAATCCGTTCGCTCCGGCCGGCGCGCAGTATTCGGCCAATGTCAGCTTCGGCGCGTCGCCGGACGAACCGAAGGGCGATCTGGTCAAGGACACCACGACTCAACGCTTTTCGGCGGACGTGATCCAGGAATCGCGCAACCAGGTGGTGCTGGTTGATTTCTGGGCGCCGTGGTGCGGACCGTGCAAGCAGTTGACACCGGTGCTCGAAAAGGCCGTCAAGGCGGCCGGCGGGCGCGTCAAGCTGGTCAAGATGAACATTGACGACCATCCTGCCGTCGCAGGGCAGCTCGGCATCCAGTCGATCCCCGCCGTCATCGCCTTCAAGGATGGCCAGCCGGTGGACGGGTTCATGGGTGCGCTGCCGGAAAGCAAGGTCAACGAGTTCATCGACCGGGTGGCGGGGCCGGGCGGGGCCGGAGCGCAGATCGAGGCGGCGCTCGCAGCGGCCACCGAGGCGCTTGCGGCCGGCGACGGCCAGACGGCTGCCGATATCTACCAGGAGATCCTTCAGGTGGCGCCGGACACGCTGGCGGCCATTGCTGGCCTGGCGGGGCTGCTGATCGACGCAGGCCAGATCGATGCCGCGCGATCGGTGCTCGAGACGGCGCCCGAGAACAAGCGGTCGGATGCATCGATCGCAGGCGTTACCGCGCGCATCGCGCTTGCCGAGCAGGCTGAAAAACTCGGCGATGCGGGCGACCTGCTGCGACGGCTGGAGGCCAATCCCAAGGATCACCAGGCGCGTTTCGACCTTGCCATGCTGCACAATGCGCGCGGCGAGCGGACCGAAGCGGCGGACTGCCTGCTGGAGATCATGAAGGCCGACCGGACGTGGAACGAGGACGGCGCGCGCAAGCAACTCCTCCAGTTCTTCGAGGCCTGGGGCATGACCGACGAGGCGACGCTGGCCGCCCGCCGCAAGCTTTCGTCGCTGTTGTTTTCCTGAGCGGCCTTCCTGTCGGCGCTCTTGCGGAACAGGCGGAGCGCCCCACATAGTCCTGATCCGCTCATTCTCGGCGAAGGTATCGGTGTGCAGGCCGGCAACGCATTCTATCGCAGGCAAGAGGATCTGCCGCAGGAAGCGGCGGTGTTTCCGCTGACGGCGGCGCTTCTGCTCCCCGGCGGGCGGATGCCGCTGAACATTTTCGAGCCGCGCTATCTTGAGATGGTCGACGCCGCGCTGGCCTCGACGCGGCTGATCGGCATGATCCAGCCGCGACTCGATGGGGCGCTGCGCGAGGACGGTGAGCCGGAACTGTGCGAAACCGGGTGCCTGGGCCGCATCACCTCCTTCGCTGAGACGGGTGATGGCCGCTATCTCGTCTCGCTGCAAGGAATCTGCCGCTTCCGCGTGACCGAGGAACTCCCGGTCAGGACTCCCTACCGCCGCTGCCGGCTGATGCCGTTTTTGGCCGATCTGGACGAAGACAAGGGTGCGGAGCGTGTGGACCGGGCCGCGCTGCTCAAGTGCTTCCGCAGCTATCTCGAAGCGAACGGGTTGGAAGCCGACTGGGACAACATCAGCCGTGCGGAAAATGCCACGCTGGTGAACGCGCTGTCGATGATGTCGCCCTATGGCGCCGCCGAGAAGCAGGCGCTTCTCGAGGCACCGGACCTCAAGACGCGGGCCGAGACGCTGATCGCCATCACCGAGATGTCGCTCGCGCGCGAGCGTGACGATTTCTCTTCCAGTCTGCAGTGACGGACATGCCTGAAAGCGCTGCCGAAACGGTCATCGATCCGAAACTGCTCGAACTCATCTGCTGCCCGCTGACCAAGGGCATGCTCTCCTACGACGCCGAGAGGAAGGAGCTGGTCTCGCTTTCGGCGAAGGTCGCCTATCCGGTGCGCGAGGGAATTCCGATTATGCTGCCCTCCGAAGCGCGGCAGCTCGGCGAGGACGAGATTGCGGCACGCAGGAAGCAGCGGGACTGACGATCACTGGAAGTTGCGGCCTTTGGGCATGATCTTGCCGGTTTCAGCGGCGAGTTTTTCAAACTCTTGCCCAAGCTCGGGATGCGCTCGGATCAGCCGGCCGATGGCGGAGCGCGGCGACATGCGGTCGCGCTGTTCCACCACGGGGCGGCGGACCTCGTCCGCGTGGGCGAGGCTGTCGATGCCGTCCGCCTCCTCTGACAGGTCGGAGAGCCACGGCGTCAGATTCTCGATACTTTCGGCCACGACATGGATGACGGCGGTGGAGGATTTGGGACTCTTTGTCGACTGGACGCGCCCGGTTACGCTGACGAAGCGCGCCCCGAGCACGATGGCGCGGTAGGTTTCGAATGTCTTCGGCCAGACGATGACATTGGCGACGCCGCATTCGTCCTCGATGGTCATGAAGATGACGCCCTTGGCTGAACCGGGGCGCTGGCGAACCAGAACCAGGCCGGCGACGCTAACGCGCCGGCCGTTGGCGGCCGTCTCCAGCGCGGCGGAGCGGGCGATGCCCGCGGTCGCGAGGCGCTCGCGCAGAAGCGATACCGGATGCGCCTTCAGCGAGAGGGTAAGTGAGCGATAGTCGTGAATGACATGTTCGCCGAGCGGCATGGCTGGCAGTCTCGTCTCGGGCTCGAGATCGGGCAATCTGATCCGAAACTGATCGAACAGAGGCAGCCGCTCTGCCGCTCCCTTGCGGTCGAGCGCCTTGACCGCCCACAGCGCCTCGCGGCGGTCGAGGCCGAGGGAACGGAAAGCGTCCGCCTGGGCGAGCTTCTCCATCGCGTCGGCGCGCAGGCCGCTGCGCAGCCAGAGGTCGCGCACTGAATCGTAGCCTGCGCCCCGGCAGGCCATAAGCTGCTCCATGTCCTTCTTCGCCAGGCCTTTGACCTGCCGCAGCCCAAGGCGGACGGCATGGCGCGCGCGGATGACGCCCGCCATGGAGGCGTGGCGCGGCGCAATCCGCGAGGGATCGAACGGTGTCTCCTCCAGCGTGCAGTCCCAGTCCGAACAGTTGACGTCGACGGGCCTGATCTCGACGCCGTGTTCGCGCGCGTCGCGGACCAGCTGCGATGGCGCGTAGAATCCCATCGGCTGGGAATTCAGAATCGCAGTCGAGAACACGTCGGGATAATAGGCCTTGAACCAGCAGGAGGCGTAGACCAGCAGGGCAAAGGAGGCGGCGTGGCTTTCGGGGAAGCCGTATTCGCCGAAGCCTTCGATCTGCTTGAAGCAGCGTTCGGCGAAATCGCGCGGATAGCCCTTGCCGACCATGCCCTCGATCATCTCGTCGCGCAGTTTGCCGATCGTGCCGACGCGCCGGAATGTCGCCATGGCGCGACGCAGCTTGTCGGCCTTGTCAGGGGAGAAACCCCCGGCGACGATGGCGATCTTCATCGCCTGTTCCTGGAACAGCGGCACGCCGAGTGTCCGCTTCAGGATCGCCTCGAGCTCCGGCTTGATGTAGTCCGGTATCTCCTTGCCTTCGCGACGCCTCAGATAGGGATGCACCATATCGCCCTGGATCGGTCCCGGGCGGACAATCGCCACCTCGATGACGAGATCGTAGAACTCGCGCGGCTGCAGCCGTGGCAACATGGTCATCTGCGCACGGCTTTCGATCTGGAAGACGCCCAGCGTGTCGGCGCGACAGATCATATCGTAGACCGCCTGTTCACCTTCCGTGATCGTCGCCAGGTCTTTTTCTCGGCGTTCGGGATAATGCTTTTTGAGCAGCTCGAAACAGCGGCGCAGGCAGGACAGCATACCGAGCGCGAGGATGTCGACCTTGAAGAGACCGACGGAATCGAGATCGTCCTTGTCCCATTCGATCATCTTCCGTTCCGGCATCGCCGTCTTCATGATCGGAACGATCTCGTCGAGCCGGTCCTTGGTGATGACGAAGCCGCCGACATGCTGGGAGAGGTGACGCGGAAAACCCATCAACGCGTTGGCATTGTCGAAGAGGTGCTTCGTCAGCGTATCACTCATGTCGAGGCCGGCATCTCGCGCCTCGGTCGCGCCGAGTCCTTCGGAGGTCCAGCGCCATGTCGAGGAAGACAGGGCGGTGATCGTGTCTTCCGACAGGCCGAGTGCCTTTGCCGTCTCGCGCATCGCCGAGCGTGAGCGGTAGGTGACGACCGCGGCGGCCAGCGAGGTATGTTTCTCGTTGTATTTTCTATAGACGTATTCGATCACCTCGTTGCGGCGGCTATGCTCGAAATCGACGTCGATGTCCGGCGGTTCGCCGCGCTCCTTTGACATGAAGCGCTCGAACAGGGTCTCCATCCGGTCGGGGCCGATGTCGGTGATGCCAAGGCAGTAGCAGATCAGCGAATTCGCGGCAGAGCCTCGACCCTGGCATAGAATGTCCATGCCTCTCGCCGTTCGGACTATATCGTGCACGGTCAGGAAGTAGCCGGCATATTTCATTTCCTCGACGAGCTGCAGTTCCTTCTCTAGCGTTTGTCTGATCTTGTCCTTGACCCCATTGGGAAACCGCCATGCCGCGCCTTCCCAGGTCAGGCGTTCAAGTTCCTGCTGAGGTGTCGCCCCATCGCGTGTCGGTTCATCGGGATAATTGTATTTGAGTTCGGTAAGAGAGAATTTCAGCTCCTGCTCGAAGCGCATCGTCTCGGCGATCGCATGCTGGTAGCCGCGGAAGAGACGGGCCATGTCCATCGGTGATTTCAGATGGCGCTCGGCATTGGCCTCCAGTTCAAACCCTGCCTCCGCCACGGTCCTTTTCAGCCGGGTGGCGCTCAACACATCCTGCAGATGGCGTCGGCCGGGTTCATGATAGAGCACGTCGTTGGTGGCCATCAGAGACAGGCCGGTCGTCCTCGCCATTGCGTCCGCCTGGGCGAGGCGCCAGGCATCGTTGCCGCCGAAACGCGGCACGGCGGCCAGTCGTAGCGCCGGACCAAACCTGTCTTTCAATCTGCGGAGGAGCAGAAGCTCTGCCTCGACATCGACGAGCGGCGGCAGCACCGCCAGCGACATGCCGTCGCCCCATTCGAGCAGGTCGGCGAGATAGACCAAGGAATTCCCCTTCTCGCTCTCCTCCCTGAGATTGGCCTGAGACAGCAGCCGGCAGAGACGACCCCAGCCGGCACGATCGCGTGGATAGGCGAGCACGTCCGGCGTGCCGTCGGCGAAGACCAGGCGGGCACCGGGGTGGTAAGGAATGCCCGTTTGCCTGGCCTGCTGCCAGGCGCGGACCACGCCTGCCACAGTGTTGCGGTCGGCGAGCCCGATCGCGGCGTGGCCAAGGAGGGCCGCCTGCAGCACCAACTCTTCTCCGGACGAAGCTCCCTGCAGGAAGGAGAAGTTCGACCGAACACCGAACTCGGCATAGGCGGGAGAGACGGGAGCGTTCATGCGAAGAGACCCTGCATGTGCCATTGCGGCGCTTCGCCGGCTGCCTGCGGAACCTCGCGATATATCCAGTAGCGCCGTCCGTCCTGGTCTTCGATGCGATAGTAGTCGCGGGTTCCGGCCGCCGCATCGCGCCACCATTCCGCAGAGATGCGCTCGGGTCCTTCCTTGCCGTGCAGGGAATGATCGATCCGTCGCCAGCGGAAATCGAGACTGGCGCCGTCGATGATCTCGATCGGGTCGGAGCGCCGCAGGAGCCGGAGCGGCCGCTCCGCCATGCCGGCGGGAATCGCCTTTGCCAGCGGCGCGTCGGCGACGCTCGTTGCCCGTTCGGGAATGTGGCTCTGCCGCAGATCGGGTTCGGCCAGTGCCGCGCTGCCGAGACGAGCGCGCACCCGGTCGGCGAAGAAGGCAGCATCTTCCTCGTGCGCTGCCGTGTCCCCGGACAGGTTCTGTTGCCGGTCTTCGAGGGGTGCGGTGGATACCACTGCGAGGCGCGCAAGATCGAAGCCGCCCCGCGTCGAGACGGTTTTCCAAAGCCGAAAGCCGTTCATGGAACAGCTTGGCGATGCGCCATGATTCCCGCAGCGGGACGGCGGAACCGGTGGCTATGCGGCTTACCGCGCCGTCGACGCGGAACAGGATCAGTTCCAGCCGTTCGGCGCCTTCGCCGCGCTCTTCCAGATGCGGCTTCAACGCCTGGGACAGGAGCAGGACGAGCCTCTCTATGTCCTCCATGCGGTCTACCGGTTCGGCAAGCCGACGCTCGACCGACAGGGGCGGCACCGGCAATCGCGGCGAAATCGCCTCGTCGACGGAACCGAGCGCCTGATCGAGCCGCAGGACGACCTGCGGTCCGAACCGGCGGACGATGGGCGCGCGGGGGGCCTCCATCACCATCGCAACGGTCCGCAGGCCGACGCTCTTCAGACCGGCGATCGTCCCTGCATCGAGCCGCAGCGCCGTGAGCGGCAGGGGCGCGAGAAGCTCCGCCTCCGTTCCCGGCGCGATCACGACGGGGCTGCGGAAGCGCGCGGCCGCCCAGGCGGCGCCAGGCGTCGAGGCAAGTCCTGCCTGCGCCTCGAAGCCCTGGTGGCGGAAGCGTGCGAGCAGATCATTCATCAATGCCCGTTCGCCGCCGAACAGATGTGCGCAGCCGGTGATGTCGAGGAAGAGACCGTCGTCGCCGTCGATCGAGACCAGCGGCGTATAGCGATCGCACCAGTCGGCTAGGCTTTCGAGCAACTGGCGGTCGGCTTCCGGGTCTTCCTCGACGATCTCGATCGAGGGATGCATTGCGCGCGCATCGGCGATTCCCATGCCCTGGCGCAGGCCGAGACGGGCCGCCTCCTCGTCAAGCGCGCCGACGCGCTGGGTATTGTTCTGCCGCGTGCTGAAGAGGAGCGGCCCCCTTTTTGCTCCGTCGAAACGCCACGCTCTCCCGAACCTCTGACGGAAGACCCTGTCCGGCGACAGGAGGGGCAGCCAGATGGCAAGTATCCTTTGCGGCAAGCTCATGGTCCGGCTCCTCGAAGATGCGCCGGCCGGCATTCCATTGCAGCAGGAAGGTGGCTTGCGGCGACAGGCGGTTCTTGTCGATGAAGATCTGGAAGGCGGGCGGGCCGATCGAGCCGCGCAGGGGGCCTGCCAGGGTCAGGCGCGGCGCGGCCGGCGCGGGCGAGGCGACCAGGCGGAGCGGTGCGGCGGTAGGCTGCGCCTGGGCGCCATGGCGGAGGAGGAAGAGCGGGCGGCCTGCCGCCAGGGCGCGCCGGTGCAGCCGCCGTGTCGCCGTCAGGTCGAGCGCGGACGGGTTGCCGCGCATCTCCAGGAGCACGGCGCCGATGGCTTCGAGGTTCGCGGCTTCCTCGGCAATCCACAGCGCGTCGGCGGCCTTCGCCGCCTCAGCCACCAGAAGCTGCCCGGCACCGATGCCGCAAAAGGCGGAGATGCCCGGCAGATAGGGCTCGCCCGCCTCATGCATCATTTCGGAGGTCGCGATCCAGACGAGGGGCCGGCGCCCGGCCGCGCGTGCGGCAAATGCCAGCGCGAGCCCCGACACCGCGCCGGCATCGCGCGTGAGGCGCCCGTGTATCTCCACCAGGCCGGCGGCGGGAATGCCGCCGCCGAGAGCCGCATCGAAACGGGGCGTGCCGGTCGGCATGCGCGGCAGCAAAGCGGTCCCATTGCGGCGCGCGAGCACCGCAGCGTTATCGTCGGACGGGGTCTCCAGCGTTTCCGCCAGACGGCCCTCGATCCTTGCGATTTCCCGGCGCAGGGCGCAAACGGCCTCATGCGCCGCGGCGCCCTTGGCCATGGCACTGTTCCCGATCAAATGTTCCTATTCTGTTCCTATAGATTCCGAAGCCTGCCGGAAGAGTCAAGCAGACTCGCAAAGAATTTATTCCTGCCGTCTTTCGGACGGAAACGCTTCTATCCGCGCCCGAAAACCCCTATATGGCCCGCCAAAGGAGCATTCATGGCCCGCATCGACAATTCACGTCTGTGGCGCGACCAGCTCTCCCCCTCCCTGGAGGATATGGAGATGCTCGCGCTCGAAGCCTATGCGCATCTGCCCGATGAGTTCCGGACGCTGACCGGGGAAATCGTCATCCAGGTTGCGGAGTTTCCCGAAGAGGAGATCATGGACGATCTCTCGCTGGAGACGCCGTTCGACCTGCTCGGCCTGTTCGAGGGACGCGGCATCGCCGAGCGCTGGAACCCGGCGACCGGCGAGGGCCCGAACCGCGTCACGCTCTATCGCCGCGCCATCCTCGACTATTGGGCCGAGAACGAGGAGACGCTTGGCGACATCGTCACCCATGTGCTGATCCATGAGATCGGCCACCATTTCGGCCTGTCCGACGACGATATGGCGCGCATCGAGGAAGGTCTCGACCAGGAATACAGGCCCTGATGCGCCAGCGCCCTTCTGCGCGTCTGCTGGTGCTCGACCCGGACGACAGAGTGCTTCTGTTCCGCTTTCGGTTCGACACCGGTCCGCTCGCAGGCACCACCTATTGGGCCACGCCCGGTGGCGGACTGGACGAGGGCGAGAGCTTTGTCGATGCGGCCCGGCGCGAATTGCGGGAGGAAACCGGCATTGAGGCCGAGGTGGTCGAGGCGGTGGCTGTGCGCCACACGCAGTTCCGTCTGTCGACTGGCGAGATGGTGGCGGCCGAGGAGCGCTACTTCCTCGTCCGAGCCTTCGCGGAGATCGACATCTCGCGCAATCCGGATCCCGTCGAGCGCGCCTTCATATCTGAAGCGAGATGGTGGACGATCGACGAACTGACGCAGAGCGTTGAGACGATCTTTCCGGAAAACATCGCCGAGATGCTCGGCAAGGCCTGACCGCCCGACCCGCTTTTACCACTCGCCCAGCTTGATTCCCGGGTCGTAGTCCACGCCGTCGACTTCCTTGAAGACGGCCTGGCCGCAGCGCATCGTCTTCGTTTCCGCATCGAAGGCATAGGTCGGCGAACCGTGGAGCAACCAGCCCTTGTTCAGCGCCGCCGTCACCTTGTGGCAGAAGCTCGAATCGTCGGGGCCGGAGAGAAAGCGATAGAGTTTCACGAATGTCTCCTCAGAGATTGCCGGCCCTGGCGAGAAGCTTCTCCGCCTGTGCCAGATGCAGGCGCTCGGTCATGCGACCGTCGACGGTGAGCACGCCTTTGCCGGCGTTCTCAGGCGCCGCGAAAGCCGCGACGATCGCGCGGGCCTGGGCGATTTCGTCCGTGGAGGGCGAGAACACCTCGTTCGCGGGGCCGATCTGGTCTGGATGGATCAGTGTCTTGCCGTCGAAACCCATGCCGGCGCCATCCTCGCATTCGCGACGGAAGGTGTCGAGGTCGCGGAAGTTGTTCGCCACCCCGTCGAGCACGTCGATGCCGCCCGCGCGGGCCGCCAGCACCATCTGCATCAACCAGGGCACGAGATGGCGGCGATCCGGCGTCACGCGCACGCCGGTCTCCTTCACAAGGTCATTGGTGCCGGCGACGAAACAGGCGAGCCGGGCGCCCGGATCGCGACCGAGTTCGGCAATCGCGCCGATGTTGAGCAGCGCCTTCGGCGTCTCGATCATCGCCCAGAGCCACATGCCCGGATGGGCGTCCTCATCGTCCAGCGTGTCGTTGGCTTCCAGGATGTCGCGCGGCGTCTCGACCTTCGGCAACAGGATCGCATCCGGGCGGCATTCGCGCGCGGCAATCAGATCGTCCGGGCCCCATTCCGTCGACAACCCGTTGATACGGATGACGATCTCTCCGGGGCCGCCGGACTGGGGAGTCTTCGAGCGTTCGGCGAAGAATGTTTTCAACGCCTCGCGGGCGGATAGCTTGGCGTCAGGCGCGACCGCATCTTCCAGATCGATAATGGCGGCATCGCAGGCAAGACCGGGCAGTTTCGACAGCGCCTTGGCGTTCGAGGCGGGAACGTAGAGCACTGAGCGGCGGGGCCTGAAGGGGCGTGTCGTCATGATGGCGTCTTCATGCATCGGAGCAGGAATTGACGCAAGCGGCTGCGACGGCAAAGCGCTTGAACGCGCGGATGGAACCTGATTTGCGTTGTGCTGCAACAGAGATCGCGCATATGCAGTTCGATATCGTCATCATCGGCGGAGCCATCGTCGGCTCCTCTGTCGCCTGGGGGCTGCGCGAGGAAGGCTTCACCGGCTCGATCGCGCTGATCGAGCGCGACCCGCAGTTCGCGACGGCCTCGACGACGCTGTCCTGCGCGTCGATCCGGCAGCAGTTCTCCATCCCCGAGAACATCCGCCTGTCCGTCTTCACCCTCGGCCTCTTCCGGCGGCTGAAGGAGGAGTTCGGTGCGGATGCCGACATCGGATTCCGCGAAAACGGCTATCTCATTCTCGCCAGCCCGGATGGTGCGCCGATCCTGGCGCAGAACCACGCGGTGCAGGCGGCGGAAGGCGCCGACATCGTGCTGGAAGATCCGGCCGCGCTCCAGTCGCGCTTCCCCTGGCTATCGACCGAAGGGATCGTCGCCGGAGCGTTCGGCCGCACAGGGGAGGGCTGGTTCGACGCACACGCCTATCTCCAGCTCTTCCGCCGCGCGCTGAAGACGCGCGACGTCGCCTTTATCAAGGCGGACGTGATCGGCATCGCCCGCGAGGGCGGCAAGGTCACAAAAGTGACGCTGGACGACGGGTCGCAGATATCCGCCGGCATGGTCGTCAATGCAGCCGGCCCAGGCGGCGGCAAGGTGGCGGCGCTCGCCGGCATCGCGCTGCCGGTCGAGCCGCGCAAGCGCTCCGTCTTCGTCTTCGAGGCACGCGAGCGCTATGCGGACATGCCGCTCATCGTCGATCCGAGTGGGGTCTATGTCCGGCCGGAGGGCTCCGTCTATATCACCGGCGGCGCCGAACCGCACGAGGACGACCGTGCGGCCGACCCGGCCGACTTCGAACCCGAATGGCCGCTGTTCGAGGAGACGATCTGGCCGGCGCTGGCCACCCGTATCCCGGCCTTCGAGGCGATCAAGCCGACGCGGGCTTGGGCTGGCCACTACGACTACAACGTGCTCGACCAGAACGCGGTGATCGGACGCCACCCGGAGGTTTCGAATTTCATCTTCGCCAACGGTTTCTCCGGCCACGGGCTGCAGCAGGCCCCTGCCGTCGGCCGCGCCGTGGCGGAACTCGTCGTCCATGGCGGTTACCGCACGATCGACTGTTCGGTCTTCGGCTACGAGCGGATCGCGGAAGGCCGGCCCTATCGGGAACTGAACGTCATCTGACCGCGTCCGAATAGAGTCCCGCCGCAAGCGCCGCGTCGACCAGCCGCGCGCGGGCATCTTCAATCGAGCGATGTCCGTCGAGCACCTTCAGGCAGGTCTCCAGCGCATTCGCATGCAACTCGTCGCGCGGGCCTGGCCACTCCACGCTTGCCAGCAGATCGCTGGCCTCCTGGACCGAGCCTATCGAGACCACGCCCGAAGACAGTCGAACGAGGACGGGTTCGGCGAAGTGCTTGGCGTCGGATTCGGTCTGCATTGGCCTGCAACGGACTAACTGCCATGCGGTTCCTGTCCCGGCTCGCCGAGAGACCGCATCAGCGACAGGGCATTGCCCAGCGCATGGCTTTTCGCCGTGTTATCGAAGATACACCAGACTTCGGCGCCATCGGCCGACGATGCAGCTACGCGCCGACCGATCGCGAGGAGGCTCTCGGCGCTATAGTCGGAAAAGTAGACATCGGGCGTGCCGTGCAGGCGGAAATACCTCAGCTGATCCCAGCCGCCCGGCTCGTCCCCATTCGCCGCGCGGGACGGGTCGGCCGCGACGCGGGCGACGTGATGCGTCTTCATCATGGTTTCCGCCTCGTGGCAGAACCAGCTTGGATGGCGCGGTTCCAGCGCGATGTGCGATGCGGTCTTCCCGCGCAGCAGGCGAAAGAAGTCTTCGGCGGTCTGCGTCTCGAACTTCAGATGCGGGGGCAGCTGAACGAGAAGCACGCAGAGTTTGCCGCCAAGGCCGGCTATGTCCTGCAGGAACTTGTCGAGCGCCGCCTCAGCGCCGACGAGTCCGGCTTCATGCGTGATCGCCTTTGGCAGCTTGACCGAAAAGCGGAACTCGTCAGGAACGGACGCCGCCCAGCGCAGATAAGTCTTGGGCTGATGCGGCCGGTAGAAAGAGGTGTTGATCTCGACGCAGCCGAGACGTTTGCCATAACGCTCGAGATGGGAGCCCTGCGCCGGAAATTCCGCCGCATAGCGCGACGCGATGCTCCAGCCTGCCGTCCCGATGAAGAGGGGATGTTGCTGCATCGAGTCGATGTGGCGGAATCGCCTGCCGCGTCAAGTGCTGCGGCGTCTTTCCACTTTGCCTCGGGAAAGAGTCTGTGTAATGCGTTGCCGCGCACCTTGGCCCGAAGGGAGATGAGCGATGGATAAATTCACCACATTGACCGGGGTTGCCGCGCCGCTGCCGATCGTCAACATCGACACGGACATGATCATCCCCAAGGATTACCTGAAGACGATCAAGCGCACCGGGCTCGGCACAGGCCTTTTCGCAGAGATGCGCTACAACGAGGACGGTTCGGAGAATCCGGATTTCGTGCTTAACAAGCCAGCCTACCGCAAGGCGCAGATTCTGGTGGCGGGAGACAATTTCGGCTGTGGCTCCTCGCGCGAACATGCGCCGTGGGCGCTGCTCGACTTCGGCATCCGCTGCGTGATCTCCACCAGCTTTGCCGACATCTTCTACAACAACTGCTTCAAGAACGGCATCCTGCCGATCACGGTAAGCCCCGAGGATCTGGAGAAGCTGCTCGACGATGCTTCGCGCGGCTCCAATGCGACGCTCACCGTCGACCTCGAAGCCAGGGAAATCCGCGGGCCGGACGGCGGCACGATCACGTTCGACCTCGATGCCTTCAAGCGTCATTGCCTGCTCAACGGGCTCGACGACATCGGCCTGACGCTGGAGAAGGCCTCGGCCATCGACAGTTTCGAGAAGACGAACGCCGCGGCACGTCCCTGGGCCTGAGCTTCGTCCGTCCCATGAAGCCTTTCCTGCCGAAGCGGCTCGAACCTTATGCGTTCGGGCTGCTTCTTTCTGGTATGATGTCATTCCTGGTGTCCGGCATGTCGACCGCGCTTGCGGCCGGCGTCCACGCCAATTTCCCGCAGCTGTGGTTGTCGGCCTGGCTGCCGTCCTGGGCGATCGCCTTTCCGAGCGTCCTAGTCGTCGCACCTTTCGTGCGGCGTATCCTCTCCCGGATCGTCCGGTCAAACTGACTCCAGGCTACATGCATTGGTCGCCGTGGCAGTCTGGCGTCACATGGAGATAGAGATGCGCATACCCGTCCTATTCGCTGTGGTCATATCTGCCCTTGGCAGTGTGCCGGCGCTGGCTCAGACTGCAGAGCCTGAAAAACACCCGTTCGAAGGCGGCACGATCACCATCACCGAGACGGATACGGGCGAGAAGGAGATCGCCTTCGACGGCCGGTTGCTCGCCTCCAACTATTACGTCTCCTACGACCAGGAAACGGAAGTGGGTGGCTCGAAGGTTGCGCTCATCTCGGTCGGCGACGGTGGCAACGCCTGTAGTCCGGGCACGCTGATCGTCTGGAAGAACGGTGAGGAGGTCGACAGCGACTATATCGGCGAGGATTGCGGTGCGCCGTCTCCCGCCGTCACGCCGGACCGCATCTACTTCGTTCCCTACCTCCTGCCGGGTTCGAGCGGCGATGTCGTCACCTGGTCGCCGACGGACCGCATCGGCCTCGCCGGTCTCCTGACCTTCAAGCCGCAAGCCGATACCGGCTGGTCGGATCTCGACCTGTCGGGGGTCGAGCATATCCTGGATACGTTCCGCAACGAGGCGGTCTACTCCGCCGCAGAGAAACTCCTGGGCGGCGATCTGGAAACCGTCGCCACCGGCCTCGTTGTCGGCGGTGCGCCGGAGACGCTTAAGTCGGGCGTGCTCTGGTCCGAAGGCTGCGTGCCTCATGCCTGCGGCCGCAGCGACAGTTTCATGGCGATCGATCCGAAGGCGGAGGCGCTCTACTTTGCCCAGCAGACCGACGGCAAGACGCCGAACAGCTGGCCGCCTGCTGCGACGTGGCCGAAGGACGTCATCGACGCGATGACGGGTGCGATCGGGCGCTAGACGCACGACCCGGCCAGGCGCCTTGCCTCTGCGAACCGATTGAGTGCTATTTCCGGCTTGCGCGGCGCTGCCGCCGCGTCTAGCACGTCGCGCGAGATTTCCTGCACGAAAGGCGCGACCATGGCATTCCGCAAGCTTCTCCTCCTCGCCGGCGACGGCATCGGCCCCGAAGCGATGGCGGAAGTGAAGAAGCTGATCGCCATGATGAACGCGGAGATGGGCGCCGGCTTCGAGACCGAGGAAGGACTGGTCGGCGGCTGCGCCTACGATGCGCACGGCAAGGCGATATCGGAAGAGGACATGGCCAAGGCCATGGCGGCCGACGCGGTGCTGTTCGGCGCCGTCGGTGGACCGAAGTGGGATGGCGTGCCCTACGAGGTGCGTCCCGAAGCCGGCCTGCTGCGCCTGCGCAAGGAGATGGAGCTGTTCGCCAACTTGCGCCCGGCGATCTGCTATCCGGCGCTCGCCGCCTCCTCCTCGCTCAAGCCCGAGGTCGTAGAAGGCCTCGACATCCTGATCGTGCGCGAGCTCACCGGCGGCGTGTATTTCGGCGAGCCGAAGGAGATCATTGACCTCGGCAACGGCCAGAAGCGCGGCATCGACACGCAGGTCTACGACACGTTCGAGATCGAGCGCATCGCGGGCGTCGCCTTTGAGCTGGCGCGCACGCGGCAGAACAAGGTCTGCTCGATGGAAAAGCGCAACGTCATGAAGTCGGGCGTGCTCTGGAACGAGGTCGTGACGCAGACGCACAAGGCGAAGTATCCGGACGTCGAGCTCAGCCACATGCTGGCGGATGCCGGCGGCATGCAGCTCGTGCGCTGGCCGAAGCAGTTCGACGTCATCGTCACCGACAACCTGTTCGGCGACATGCTGTCCGACGTGGCGGCCATGCTGACCGGCTCGCTCGGCATGCTGCCATCGGCCTCGCTCGGTGCACCCGACGCCAAGACCGGCAGCCGCAAGGCGCTCTATGAGCCGGTGCACGGCTCGGCGCCCGACATCGCCGGCAAGGGTATCGCCAACCCGATCGCTATGATCGCCTCCTTCGCCATGTGCCTGCGCTACTCGTTCAACATGGTCGCCGAGGCCGATCGGCTGGAGAAAGCGATCGCCGACGTGCTGGACAGCGGCCTGCGCACGAGCGACATCATGTCCGCCGGCGCAACGCAGGTGAACACCCAGCAGATGGGCGACGCGATCGTGGAGAAGTTCCGGGCGCTGGCGGCCTAGCGCTCACGGGGAGGAGGGGTGGATTACAGTTTCCAGCAGCTTCTTCTCCCCGGCGAACGCCTGCTCTGGACCGGTCGTCCGACAGGCGGCTTGAACCTTCGCCCGGCAGACTGGTTCCTCATCCCGTTCAGCTTCGTCTGGATTGCGTTCGTCATATTCTGGAACGTAGCTGTCTGGGCCGGCGGCGGTCCCATGTTCTTTCGGCTCTTCGGCCTCCTGTTTCTCGCAGTCGGCGTCTATTTTCTTCTCGGCCGTTTCCTGCTGGATGCTCGTAGCCGAGCCCGGACCAGATACGCAGTGACGGAACGCCGGATTCTCATTTCCAAAGAAGACGGGTCCAATCTCCGCTTTCTCGACATTCGCAACCTGCCATCCCTCGAACTAAGTGAACAGAGGGATGGCTCGGGAACAATCAGATTCGGCGGGGTTGCGACGCTGCAAAATGTGATCACCGCCATGTGGCAACCTTGGCTCGATGCGACACCGGCCTTCGTGCGTATTCCTGACGTGAAACGAGTCTTTTCTCTCATCCAGAAACAGGCCGCCGAAGCGAACGGCAATCTTAGATGAAGTATGTCGCGCTGGCGCTTGGCCTGATGACCTCCTTTGCCGACGCAGAGGAAATCACCGCTCCCGGGCCGCAAAGTGACCTGGCCGGCACATATCTCGCGGCCGGCGAAAGCGCGCCTGTCGTTCTGATCGTGCCGGGCTCAGGCCCGACCGACCGCGACGGCAACAACCCGCTCGGCGTTAGGGCGTCCACCTACCGGCTGTTGGCCGAAGAGCTGGCGGAACGCGGGGTTTCGTCCGTGCGCGCCGACAAGCGTGGCATGTTCGCCAGTGCGGGAGCCGTGCCCGATCCGAATGCCGTGACGATCGCCGATTACGCGACCGATGTGCACAGCTGGGTCGGTGCCATTCGTGAAAAGGCGGGCGTATCCTGCGTCTGGGTGCTCGGCCACAGCGAGGGCGCGCTGGTGGCGCTGCAGGCCGGACAGATGCCGGACGGTATCTGCGGCCTGCTGCTCGTTTGCGGTCCCGGGCGGAAGTTGGGCGACGTGCTGCGTGCGCAGTTGCAGGGCAACCCGGCCAACGCGCCCTATCTGCCGCAGATGCTCGATGCCATCACGACACTGGAGGCAGGCGGCTCCGTCGACACCGGCTCGTTTCCGCCGGCCGTCGCCGGGCTCTTCGCGCCGGCTGTCCAGGGTTTCCTGCGCGACCTGTTCTCGCACGATCCGGCAAAGTTGATCGCCAGTGTCACCGTGCCGGTGCTGATCCTGCAAGGCGAGGCCGACCTGCAGATCGGTGCGGAGGATGCCCGCCTGCTCGCTGCCGCAAGGCCCGACGCGTCGCTGGCTTTGATCCCGCATGCGAACCACGTGTTGAAGGTGGCTCCAGCCAACGATTTAGCCGCGAACTTCGGCACCTATGCCGACCCTTCCCTGCCGCTGGCGCCGGGGGTGGTGGACGCGCTGGCCGGTTTCGTCCTGGGAGAGACTACAGGAAACCGATGAAACGCCCCGCCAGCAGCGTTGCCGGCCAGAGCAGAAACGACGCAGCCGCGCCGGCAGGCCGCCATCGCGGCAGGGCTAGATAGGCCGCAAAGTTCGCGCCGGCCATCACGAGCAGGATCAGCTTGATCCGGAACGCCGGATTGACGGCATATTCGCTTGGATTGACGACGAACAGCGCGGTGCCAGTGCCCGCTGCGACGACGAAGGCTCCGACCGCCATGCCGCGGAAGTAACGTTCGGTCGCGGCGCGGTCGAGCAGGGCGAACAGTCCGGCCGCGCGCAGATGCATCACGCCGACTGACGACAGCACGACTCCTGCCGCGGCGATATGGGCTGCGTTGACGAGCGGATAGATATAGAACGACGTCTTCAGCCATCCCGCGATGGCCGAGGCTTCCAAGGCTGCTAATACGTCTTCCAAACGTCAGTTCGCGGGTGGAACGCGGGACGGATAGACATCGTAGGTCTTGCCTCCCACGCTGATGCGGACCGCCTTCATCCAGTGCCGGGTCTCGTCACGCGAACGATTGCCGACTGCGGTCACGTCGTCCCCGATCTTGGCGGTGTTTTCCAGGAAACCCGCGCGCGTCGTCGCCGCCGGTGTCGCCAGATCAACCTTCCAGACCTGACCATCGACCTCGACGTCCAGAACCGGATGCGGATTGCCGTAATAGATCGAGACGATCCTGCCGGTGAGCTCGAAAAATCCATCCTGGGTCCAGGACCAGCCATGGTGGGCGAATGCGGCGCTGCCGGAGAACATAAGCATGATCGTTCCGGCCAAGGCGACAAGCTTCTTCATCAGACGCTCCCTGGTTGCATTTCGAGAAACTAAGGTTGGAATCCCGGTTTGGCGACCTATCATCGCGAATCTGTGATCCTGAATCAGGGACAATCGTCGGAATGTTTCTCACCAATCACGACATCGTCGACCTCGTGGAGCTCCGGCACCAACTGCATGCCAGCCCGGAAATCTCCGGCGAGGAGGAAGCCACCGCCCGTCGGATCGTTGCGGTTCTGGAAGAGATCGGGCCCGACCGCATCGTCACCAGGCTCGGCGGACACGGCGTTGCCGCGGTGTTCAACGGCACGGAACCTGGGCCTGCCGTCATGTTTCGCTGCGAGCTCGACGCACTTCCGATCGAGGAGATCGGACGTCTTCCGTATCGTTCGACCATGCCGGGCAAAGGTCATCTCTGTGGCCATGACGGGCATATGACGATCTTGACCGGCCTTGCGCGCGGGCTTGCGCGGAACCGGCCTGCGCGCGGAAGCGTCGTGCTGCTCTTCCAGCCGGCGGAGGAGACCGGTGCGGGCGCCGCAGCAGTCATCGCCGATTCCAAATTCAAGCAGATCGCGCCCGATTTCGCCTTCGCGCTGCACAACATGCCCGGCCTGCCGCTCGGATCGGCGCGTTTGTCGCCGGGACCTGCGAACTGCGCCTCGCGCGGCATGCGGGCCGTGCTTGCAGGCAAGACATCGCATGCTTCGGTACCGGAGGCGGGACTCTCGCCGATGCGAGCCGTCGCCGATCTGATGCCGTCACTCACCGCGCTCGGGCCCGGCGGCGACCTGGACTCCGGATATCGCCTCGTGACGGTCACTCATGCCCGTCTCGGCGAGCCCGCCTTCGGCATCGCGCCCGGCCATGCCGAAATCTGGGCGACGCTGCGCACGCTGACAGACGACGGCATGAGCGGTCTCGTGGATCAGGCCGAAGCGCTCGTCCGCGAGGCCGCCGGTCGGTATGGGCTCGAGGTTACCGTCGATTATCACGATGTTTTCTACCACTGCGAGAATGATCCCGAAGCCGTGGATATCCTGCGCGCGGCGTTCGATGCGGAGGAAGTTCCGCATGGCGAGGCAGAGATCATGCGCGGGTCTGAGGATTTCGGACTGTTCGGGCGAGGTGCGAAGTCGGCGATGTTCCTGTTCGGATCCGGCGAAGGGTCGCCGCAGCTTCATAATCCAGATTTCGACTTTCCCGATGCCCTGATCGAACCCGGTGCGCGGATCTTCATGCGCGTGGTCCGCAATCTTCTGGGATAGCCGTCGAGCCGGCGCATGCCATCGCCTGAACACGTCTCTTTTCTCGCACGCTGTCGTCTCTCCGTAATGGAAGCAGGGCATTATCGTGGTTATCCGCCGGGGGGCGGCATCAGCGACGAATTGCGGCCAGCGGCCTGATCCACTGTAGTCGGCCGGCGTTCCGATTCCGTCGCCGCCGCGCCGCTCCGGTCACTCGACACGGGGAGCCGACATCTTGAGCGCGGGTTCATTCTCGGCGGATCGCCCGTGACATACCAGATCGATACCAGGCCCCGCTGCCCGGCGCCTCTTCCTCGTGCCGCCGCTCTCGGGATATGCCGCTACAGCCGCGTCCGCATGCTCGACAACATCGTCAGCACGCTCGTCTTCCTCCATCGGCGGAGGTGCAGGCGGCGCATGGGGCGGATTGTCTGGAAATGGCCACTGGCGGTCGCGGTCGCCATTGTCCTGTTCGCCCTGGTCACTATCGACACCTATTTCGCGGCGAACCGGCTCGCGGCTAAATCGCCCCTGCTCGAACAGGCGCTTGCGTGGACCCACTGGGGCAAATCGGCCACCATCCTGGTGCCGACGGCGTGCCTGCTGATAGGTGCCTCGCTCGTGCCCTGGCGACGGCTGCGGCCGCGCACCCAACTCCTGTTGCTGAACCAGACCGCGATGAGCGCCTATCTGCTTCTGTCGGTTCTGCTGGCCGGCCTGGTGGTGAATCTCATGAAACCGATGATCGGCCGGGCGAGGCCGAGCCTCTACCCCGAGCTGGGCGCCTATCACCTCGATCCCTGGACGTTCCAAACACGCTTCGCGTCCTTTCCGTCCGGCCATTCGAGCGTCGCAGGTGCTGCGGCGATGGGTCTTGCGCTGCTGTTTCCCGCACTTAGGGTTCCGGCGCTGATCCTCGCCCTGTGGCTGGCGACGACGCGGGTCTTCGTCGGGTCGCATTTCATGAGCGACGTGTTCGCAGGTCTGATGATCGGGGCGTGGTTCGCCTATGCCCTGGCGATCGTCTGCGCGGCGCACGGATTGTTGTTCGATGCTTCGCGAGAAATCCTGCCGAGACCGAAGAAGACGTTCCATATCCTGCCCCCCGGCGTGCGGACGGAATGGCGGGGGATGCGCAGACGCTATTTCAGTCGACCCAGCCTTCCTGTCGACAGTGCGTGCGCCGATGCTTCCGTGGTGAACTGATTGACTCTTTCCCAGAACTCAGTCATGAGCCGCGGCGAAATGGAGCTTCCCATGCGTGGCCTGCTTTTGGCCTTCCTGACGAGCGGTTTCGCCGGCTCTCCCGCCGGCGCCGGCGCTCGCATGCTCCGTTCCACCAAAACCACGGCCAAAACGAAGACCGCGAAAACGGTCTGATACCCCTTGGCCAGCTCGCCCCTCCCCGGGTCCGGCCCGGGGATGGACCCCGCAAAGCCGGCGGGGTTCCTGAAACGAGCGGAGGGGGACAGGAGATTTCGATGGGTTTCAAGGTTGCGATCGTCGGCGCCACGGGAAATGTGGGCCGCGAGATGTTGAACATTCTGGAAGAACGCGGTTTCCCGGCCGACGAGATCGTGCCGCTCGCCTCTCGCCGGAGCCAGGGGACGGAAGTCTCCTACGGCGACAAGACGCTGAAGGTGAAGGCGCTCGACAATTACGACTTCTCCGACACCGACATCTGCCTGATGTCGGCCGGCGGGTCGGTTTCTAAGGAATGGTCGCCGAAGATCGGCAAGCAGGGCTGCGTCGTCATCGATAATTCCTCGGCCTGGCGCTACGACCAGGACGTGCCGCTGATCGTTCCGGAGGTGAACCCGGACGCGATCTCGCTCTATACGCGCAAGAACATCATCGCCAATCCGAACTGCTCGACCGCGCAGATGCTGGTGGCGCTGAAGCCGCTGCACGACTTCGCGACGATCAAGCGCGTTGTCGTGTCGACCTACCAGTCGGTTTCCGGCGCGGGCAAGGAAGGGATGGACGAGCTGTTTACCCAGACCCGTGCGGTCTTCGTCGCCGATCCGGTGGAGGCGAAGAAGTTCACCAAGCGCATCGCCTTCAACGTCATCCCGCACATCGACGTCTTCATGGACGACGGCTCGACCAAGGAAGAGTGGAAGATGGTCGCCGAGACCAAGAAGATGCTCGACCCGAAGATCAAGGTGACGGCGACCTGCGTGCGCGTGCCGGTGTTCATCGGCCATTCCGAGGCCGTGAACCTCGAATTCGAGAAGCCGATCACGGCCGACGAGGCGCGCGAGATCCTGCGCGAGGCGCCTGGCTGCCAGGTGATCGACAAGCGCGAGAACGGCGGCTACATCACGCCGATCGAGAGCGCCGGCGAGGATGCGACCTACATCTCGCGCATCCGCGAGGACTCGACTGTCGACAATGGCCTCAATCTCTGGATCGTCTCCGACAACCTGCGCAAGGGCGCAGCGCTCAATGCTGTCCAAATCGCCGAGCTGATGGTCGAGCGCGGACTGCTGAAGCCCAAGGCCAAGGCGGCCTGAGACGCGAAGAACAGGGACCGCGGCGGATCGACTTTCCTCAGTCGACCGCCGCGACCTGCTCTCTCAGTTCCCCCAGATGAGCGATCTTGCGGAATCGGGGGTGGTTGGCGGGCTCCTCGGCATGTTCGAGCACCCAGGTCAGCTCGTGCGGCACGAACACACCCCAGCCGCCGGCGTCGATCGCCGGCAGGACGTCTGACTTCAGCGAGTTGCCCACCATCATCGCCCGCTCCGGACCGTCGCCATGGCGGGCAAAGATACGGCGATAGGTCTCCGGCTTCTTGTCGGACACGATCTCGACCGCGGTAAAGAAATCCCCCAGCCCGGAGGCTGCGAGCTTGCGCTCCTGGTCGAACAGGTCGCCCTTGGTGATCATGACCAGCCGGTAGTCACCGGCAAGCGCCTCCAGCGTCTCGCGGGCGCCCGGCAAGGTCTCGACGGGATGCGACAGCATCTCGCGGCCCGCTTCGAGGATCGCCGAAATCACATTGGCCGGCGCCCGGCCTTCCGTCACCTCGATCGCCGTCTCGATCATCGACAGGGTGAAACCCTTGATGCCGAAGCCGTAGGCCGCGAGGTTCTTCTTCTCGGCCGCCAGCAGCCGTTCTGTCAGGTGGTCGTGCGCGGCATAGTCCGACAAAAGCTCGGCGAAGCGTCTTTCGGTCAACCGGAAGAACTGCTCGTTCTGCCAGAGCGTATCGTCGGCGTCGAAGCCGATGGTGGTGAGCCTGGACATGGCGATCTAGTCTCATCCGGCCCGCTTCGCGTCAACAGCTTCCCGCGCCGGCTGCTGTACGGCGCGGGCCGGCATGGCCGCCCACCTTCGGGGATGCCCTTGCCTCTCTCCGGGATCAGGCCCCGACGCGGTCGTTGCTCGCCGCCATCGCATGGTGCGCCGGCAGGTCGTCGATGAGCACGCCACGCGCGCGCGCATACGCCTCTACGATGCCACGCGCGGTTTCCGGCTCGATCTCGCCCAGCAGTGCCGCGCGGCAGGCCCGTACGGCAACATCATGGGCGGGACCGTGTTCCAGCGGTGCAAGTTCATCGAGCGCCTGCAGGGCATCGGTGGCATTGTCGATGTGTCGGGGAAACCCAAGACCGACGAACATGGTCAGGGGACGTTCGAAAGCGGCACCATTCATCGCAACCTCCTTTCGCGATTCGGTCCAACGGAGCGGCTTTGACAAGGCTGGCCTGACGGGCAGCCAGACAGGATTTTGGTGTCCGATCGGCCGCCGTCAAGAGGGTCGGCCAAACGAAAACGGCGGGCCGAAGCCCGCCGTGACGCATGCCGATAGCGATGCCGATTACTCGGTCGCAGCGGCAAGCTTGGCTGCGGCTTCTTCCTGCGCCTTGGCGAGGAGAGCTGCGCGCTCCTGGGCCTTCTTGCCGGGCTTCGCCTTCTCCGGGTTCGAGCGGGCTTCGCGCTTGGCGATGCCGGCCTCGTTGAGGAAGCGCAGAACGCGGTCGGTCGGCAGGGCGCCGTTGCCGAGCCAGTGGTTGATGCGCTCTGCGTCGAGCTTCACGCGCTCGGCCGAGTCCTTCGGCAGGAGCGGGTTCCACGCGCCGACCGTCTCGATGAAACGGCCGTCGCGCGGCGAACGCACATCGGCGACGACGACGTGGTAGTAGGGACGCTTCTTCGAGCCCGCGCGGGCCAGTCTGATCTTCAGTGCCATGTTCGTTTCTCCTGATGTCTCACTGAGGGTTGCGGCCAGGCGGCCGGTTCATGCACCGCCGTTGGCGGCGATCTGCTCGTGATGTCGGATGACCTCCTTCACCACGAAATTGAGGAACTTCTCCGCGAAGTCCGGGTCGAGATTGGCCTCCCTGGCGAGCCGGCGGAGACGCTCGATCTGCTGCGCCTCACGGGTGGGGTCGGCCGGCGGCAGGCCGTGGGTGGCCTTGAGGTGGCCGACGGCCTGGGTGCAGCGGAAGCGCTCGGCCAGCATGTGGATGAGCGCCGCATCGATGTTGTCGATCGAAGCGCGATAGCCGGCCAGGATCTCGCGGGCGCGTTCGGCGTCGTTCATTGCATCCTCAAAAAACTGGGCATTCTCGCGGAGTGGGCGCGGAAGTCGGCGGGCGGCAGGTGGCGCCAGATCTCCAGCATTCCGTGCGGCTTGACCTCGACGGCGCCCTCGTGGCTGGCGCCGAGGCGCTCGGCCAGGCGGAATGAGCGGTTGTTGCCCGGAAAGATCGCCGACATCGCCGTCGTCCAGCCGAGTTCGTCATAGGCGAAGGTGATCGCGCGGATTGCAGCCTCCGCGGCATAGCCGCGACCCTCGAATTCAGGCAGCACCGTCCAGCCGATCTCCGGCTCGGGCCAGCCTTCGGGGAAGGTCGGGCCGACGATGCCAACCGTTTGGCCGCTCATCCTCTCGACGACGACGAACTTGCCGTAGCCACGCAGCGACCAGCAGCCCGCATAGGCGGCGATCCGCTTCCAGGTGGAGACCAGGTCCTCCGGACCGCCGACGAAACGCGATGCCTCGGACGCATAGAAGCCGGCAAAGGCTTCGACATCACCCGGCGTGAAACCGCGCAGGGTCAGACGGGGCGTTTCGAGGGTCGGGATCACTTCTTCGGCCCCTTCGGCAGGCCCGGGAACCCGCCGAGGCCCGGCAAGCGCGGAGCGCCGCCAAGGCCGGGCAGGCCACCGGGACCGGGCAGGCCGGGCAAACCCTTGGGCAGGCCGCCGCCGAGACCGGCCGCCTCGGCCTGCTTCTTCAGGGCCTCGAGCTGCTTCGGATCCATGTTCGAGAGGTCGGGCATGCCGCCCATGCCACCAGCGAGGCCGCCGAGGCCCATCTTGTTGGCGAGGCCGCCCATCAGGCCGCGCATCATGCCGCCGCCTTTGCCCTTGCCGCCCATGGCCTTCATCATGTCGGCCATCTGGCGGTGCATTTTCAGCAGCTTGTTGATCGCCGCGGCATCCGTGCCGGAGCCCTTGGCGATGCGCTGCTTGCGCGAATGCTTGAGGATGTCCGGATTGGCCCGCTCCGCCTTGGTCATCGACTGGATGATCGCGATCTGGCGGCCGAACATCTTGTCGTCGAGACCGGCGGCGGCCATCTTGTCCTTCATGCCGCCCATGCCCGGCATCATGCCCATGATGCCGCCCATGCCGCCCATCTTCTGCATCTGGCGCAGCTGGTCGGCGAGATCGTCCAGGTCGAACTTGCCGGACTGCATCTTCTTGGCCATCGCCGCGGCCTTTTCCGCGTCGATGTTCTCGGCAGCCTTCTCGACGAGCGAGACGATGTCGCCCATGCCGAGGATGCGGTCGGCGATGCGCTTGGGATGGAACTCCTCCAGCGCGTCCATCTTCTCGCCGACGCCGATCAGCTTGACCGGCTTGCCGGTGACGGCGCGCATGGACAGCGCGGCACCGCCGCGGCCGTCGCCGTCCATGCGGGTGAGGATCAGGCCGGTCACGCCGACGCGGGAATCGAAGTTGCGGGCGAGGTTGACCGCGTCCTGGCCAGTCAGCGAGTCGGCGACGAGCAGTACCTCGTGCGGCTTGGAAGCGGCCTTGATGTCGGCCATTTCCACCATCAGCGGCTCGTCGATATGCGTGCGGCCGGCGGTGTCGAGGATGACGACGTCGTAGCCGCCGAGACGGCCGGCCTGCTCGGCGCGGCGCGCAATCTCGACCGGGGTTTGGCCCGGAACGATCGGCAGCGTCGTCACCTTCACCTGCTCGCCGAGCTGGCGCAGCTGCTCCTGCGCGGCCGGGCGGCGCGTGTCGAGCGAGGCCATCAGGACCTTCTTGCCCTGGCGCTCGGTCAGCCGCTTGGCGATCTTGGCGGACGTCGTGGTCTTGCCCGACCCCTGCAGGCCTACCATCATCAGCACGACCGGCGCCGGCGCGTTGAGGTCGATCGCCACGCCCTCGTCGCCGAGCATGGCGACCAGCTCGTCATGGACGATCTTGACCACCATCTGGCCGGGCTTGATCGACTTCAGCACCGCCGCGCCGACGGACTTCTCGCGCACCTTGTCGGTGAACGAACGTGCCACTTCGAGCGCGACGTCCGCTTCGAGCAGAGCGCGGCGCACCTCGCGCAGAGCCGCGGAGACGTCCGCCTCCGACAGCGCGCCGCGGCCAGTCAGGCCATTGAGGATGGAACCAAGTCGTTCCTGAAGGCTCTCGAACATCCGTTTCCCGTTCCCTGGCGATTGGCTTCGCCGGAGAGGTAGTGTCTGCCCGCGCGATTTGAAACGCCAAAGCCGAAAAGCACCCGGGGGCGCACAGCGCTGCCGGGTGTTGGCTTCCGGGATCGGTCCTGTCTCAGGCGTCCCGGTCAGCGGCTCAGAGTATCAACTCATCGCGGAATTCGGAGCGTGTAGACAGGAGAAGAACCGCGGAGTCAAGCGGATTTGTCGTGTTGCTCGACGCCAACGGTTACCTGATGGCGAACCGCGTATCACTCGAAGTGATATTCGATATCCGAGAAGCGCGGGGTTGAAAAGACATAGAAGATCTTGATCGGCACCTCACCGTCATTGACGATCCCGTGCCAGCTGTTGCCTGGAACATATGCTGCCGACCCAGCCGTAACTTTGAAGACCTCATCATCTATCGTGAGCCGGCCGGTTCCTTCCAGGACGTAGTAAATCTCAGCTTCGGCGTGTCTATGCCGCTTATGCTCTCTGCCAGGCGACAAGATGGCTACACCCGAACACATGTCGCCGGTGGGTGTCACGTCACTGCTAAACAATGTCTGCCACATGAGGTCGCCCTTGGCCGGGTCGTCCCACGTTTCAACCGGAGTTTCCGACAGTGACGTCACGAACGGTTGCGGCATAGTGGATCCCCGGCCAACGCTGCGTTTTCAATGGTCTCATCGTTAGCAAGACAGTTTTCTCGCAAGCAAGGGGCGTTGCTACGGACTTTGTCCCCGAATATGCTGTTGCGCAGTCAGGTCCTACCCAGCAATCCGTCCACGAAAGCCAGCTTCGCCGCGACATTCTTTGAGATCACAAATGGGTAGAGGTCGGGCACGCCCATGCAGCGGTTGATCGAGTTGGAGGCGTTGGAGAGCACGATCCAGCGTTTCAGCGTGCGCTCGAAGGAAACGGGCCGCGTTGCATCAGCGCCCGCGTCGTCCGGCGTATCCAGGCGCTCCTCCTTGGTCTCCATCGCCGAGATCGACATTCCGAGCGCGTCAGCCATTTCCAGCGTATCGACGATGTGAAGGTAGTGCGCCCATGTCTCGGCCCAGTCCTCCCACGGATGGCTCGCGGCGTAGGCGGTGATGTGGTTCTCCTGCCAGCCCGGCGGCGGAGGATTGGCGTAGTGGTGCTGCAAGGCCTGCTCATAGTCGGCGGTCTCGTCGCCGAAGGTCTCGCGGAAGCTTGCCAACCGGGTCGGATCGTCACGGATCAGCCGATCCCAATAGTAATGGCCGATCTCGTGACGGAAATGGCCGAGCAAAGTGCGGTAGGTCTCGCCCATGGCGATGCGGCGCTGCTCGCGCTCGACCGAGTCCGCCTCGGCGACGTTGAGCGTAATGACGCCGTTGTCGTGGCCTGTGAGGATCTTCTCGCCGCCGGGGCCGCCGCCGACCGGGTCGGCCAGAAAATCGAAGGCGATGCCAGCGTCCTCTTGAGGCGATTGCTTCGGACGGACTTCCAGCCCAAAGGACAGGAGCGCGTAGATAAGACGCCGCTTGGCGGCTTCGACGCGGATCCATCGGTCGCGATTACCCTCGATCGACAGGTCGGGGATGGTCTTGTTGAGCGCGCAGGCGCGGCAATAGGTCTGAGGTCCCGGCGCGCGCCAGTTGCACAGCGCTTCGTCTGCGTTTATGCAGGCGAAGGCATCTCCCCCCAACAGCACGAAGTCGGCCAAGTCGGGATCGTAAAGAACTTCGACGCCGCAGGCGAGGCATCGTGAATTTTCGAAGTAAAGCCGCTGGCCGCAGGTGGGGCAGGAGAAGAGCTTCACAGCAAGGCTCCGGTAGTAGGGAGGAACGGGCGCTTGAACGCAGACAATCGCGAAACGTTGCAGTGAGCAAACGAATTCCGCCGGGCCGTTTTCGGCCCGGCGGACCATGTCTGTCGCGCGCGATTAGCGGACGACGTAGACGATACGACGCGTCTGCGGTTCGACCAGCACCGGCTGGCCGTTCACATAGACGTAGCGGTATTCGTAGTCCGGCACCTCCGCCAGGGTGACAGTCTCCGGAAGGCTGGCGCCGACCACGACCTCGCCGTCGAGATAGACGGGCTGGACCTGGTTCGTGCGCACATAGGAAACGACCTTATCCGGAGGCGGTGAAGCAAGGCCCTCGGCCGTGCCGCCGATCGCGGCTCCGGCAACGCCGCCCACAACCGCGCCGATCGGCCCGCCGACGATTGCGCCGGCCACCGCACCGGTCGCGCCGCCAGCCACGGCACCGCCGCCGCCCTGCGGCCGCTCATAGGTCACCACCGGAACTGAGGACCGGCTTTCGGTGACGATGGACGCAGTGCCGTTCATGTCCACCGACAGATAGTCAGAATAGACCCAGCCTGGACCGCTGGCGGTACCGACCTGGCACCATTTGCTGTTTTCGAGACAGCCGCCGAGATCGGCGGGGGCGCCTGCTGCGATCATTCCGATGACAGGATATTCCGGGCCCGGGCCGCCACGGACATTCAGGTCGGTAGTGGCGGTGACGGCCGTCTGCGCAGACGCGGCGCCGGCAAAAGCCGCAAGCGCCACGGCGGCGATCGGCAGGATGGTTCGGGTTCTCATGGGGTCTCTCCTGGTTTAATCCCTTCGGGGAGCCAAACGGCGGGCGGGAGAGATCGTTCCAGCGAGCCTGGAGATAGAGTGTGGTGTAACAGACAGGAAACAGCGAGCGAGATAACGCGACATTGAACGGTCGCAACTTCATCTTAACCGTGACAACGCAACTTCCCGATGGCAGAAACCTGCGGAATCACGGTTTTGGAGAGATACATGGCTTTTCTTGCGCAGGGCGCAAAGCTTGCTTCGGGTCTTCTGGTCGCGCTTGCATTGAGTGCGGGGGCGGCGAACGCAGCGAGCTGCGGTAAGGATGCAAGCGGCTTCGAGACCTGGAAGCAGGCATTTGCCGCGGAAGCCAAGGGCGCCGGGGTCAAGAGCAAGGGGCTTCAGGCCCTAGCCGGCGCGAAATACGCGAACGCCACCATCAAGGTCGACCGCGCGGTGAAGAAGGCCTTCAGCGGTTCGGTCCAGGACTTCATGAAGCGTCGCGGCGGCGCGACGATCATCTCGAAGGGACGGTCGCTGAAGAAGGCCAACGCAGCCATGTTCGCCGACATCGAGCGTCGTTACGGCGTCCCGCCCGGCCCGCTGCTGGCGATCTGGGGGATGGAGACCGGCTTCGGCGCTGCCATGGGCAACCAGAATACGGTCTCGGCAATCGTCACGCTCGCCTATGACTGCCGCCGCCCCGAATTCTTCACGCCGCACGCGCTTGCGGCCCTCAAGCTCGTCGATCGCGGCGTGCTCACCGCCGGCACCGTGGGTGCCGCGCATGGCGAGTTTGGCCACACCCAGTTCCTTCCGGGCAACATCCTGAAATATGGCGTCGGCAGCCTGAACCTGCGCGACAAGTCCACCGCACTCGCCTCGACGGCCAACTTCCTGCGCGGGCATGGATATGGCGGCGGCCCGGCAAGCGCCAATCGCGGCGCGATCGCGGGCTGGAACTCGGCCTCGGTCTACCAGCAGGCCATCATCATCATGGCCGACGCCATCGACGCCGAGTGATCGATCTGTCTGCAATCAAAGAAAAGGCCGGCCGCTTGGCCGGCCTTTTTCGTCGCGATAGGCTGATTGTTCAAACGGGCCGGTTGCGCGCCCCGAGCGTCCGCAGCCGCAGGCCGTTGAGCCGGATGAAGCCTTCGGCGTCCTTCTGGTCGTAGGCGCCGCGGTCGTCCTCGAAGGTCACGAGGTCGTTGCGATAGAGCGACTTCGGCGAGCGGCGGCCGGAGACGATGACATTGCCCTTGTAGAGCTTCAGCCGCACCTCGCCTTCGACATCCTCCTGGCTCTTGTCGATGAGCGCCTGCAGCATCTCGCGCTCGGGCGAGAACCAGAAGCCGTTGTAGATCAGCTCCGCATAGCGGGGCATGATGTCGTCCTTCAGGTGGCCGGCGCCGCGATCGAGCGTGAGCGATTCGATGGCGCGGTGGGCGGCCAGGAGGATCGTGCCGCCGGGGGTCTCGTAGACGCCGCGCGACTTCATGCCGACGAAGCGGTTTTCCACCAGGTCAAGCCGGCCGATGCCGTTGTCGCGGCCGAGGTCGTTCAGGGCCGAAAGGATGGACGCCGGCGAAAGCTTCTTGCCGTCGATCGAGACGGCATCGCCCTTCTCGAAGCCGATGATTATCTCGGTAACCTTGTCCGGAGCGTCCATCGGCGAGATGGTGCGCTGGTAGACATATTCCGGCGGATCGACCCACGGATCCTCCAGCACCTTGCCTTCGGAGGAAGAGTGCAGGAGGTTGGCGTCGACCGAGAACGGCGCCTCGTTGCGCTTATCCTTGGCGATCGGGATCTGGTAGCTTTTCCGCGAAGTCGATCAGGTCGGTGCGCGACTTGAACGACCAGTCGCGCCACGGCGCGATGACCTTGATGTCGGGGTTCAGCGCATAGGCCGACAGTTCGAACCGCACCTGGTCGTTGCCCTTGCCGGTGGCGCCGTGCGCGACCGCGTCGGCGCCGGTCTCGCGGGCGATCTCGACAAGGTGCTTGGAGATCAGCGGGCGGGCGATCGAGGTGCCGAGCAGGTAGGTGCCTTCATAGACCGCGTTGGCGCGGAACATCGGGAAGACGAAGTCCCTGACGAATTCCTCACGCACGTCCTCGATGTAGATCTCCTTGGCGCCCATCATCTCCGCCTTCTTGCGGGCGGGCTCGAGGTCGCTGTCGCCCTGGCCGAGGTCCGCAGTGAAGGTGACCACCTCGGCGCCGAGCTCGGTCTGCAGCCACTTCAGGATGATCGAGGTGTCCAGGCCGCCTGAATAGGCGAGGACGACTTTCTTGACGTTCTTCCACTTCGACATTGCCGGTCCTGTCAGATCTGCTGCGCAACGGGAAAAGCCCGCGTTTCGCGCGTTCTTTTAGCAGGAAAGGGCCGGCCGGCAAGGCCGCCGCCGGCGACAGTGCTCGCGTGGGCGTGATTTGCTTTTGCCGGCTCTGCGCCCTGGAATACACTCGTCGTTGATTCGTGATGCAATCCGCGATTGCAGCCAGTCCTCTGGAGGAGTGCAGTTCGATGCAAAGACACGCCGTCGCGGGCCGTGCAGGTTCCTCATTGGGCAGATGGTTCGGCGGGGCGATGCTCGCGGTTGCCTGCGGATGGTCGCCGTCCGCGCTTGCGGCCGACCGCTGGGTTCCGGTCGAAGGAGAGGCGACGATCACGCTTCCCGATCCCTTGCAGGCCAAGGGCATTGCGGCCGCCTCGCTCGCCTGCGCCGAACAGAGATGGTCGCTGCGGCTCACCCTTTCCCCGGAAGCAACTGCGCCGTCGGGTGAAGCTGCGGCGAAGCTCTTCGTCGGCGCGCAGAGCTTCGAAACGCGCGCGACACTCGAGAATGCGACGATCTCGGTCCCGGTGGCAGGCCTTGCGATCTCGCCGATGAAGACCGGGACGCGGGCAAAGATCACGATCGACGGCGCGGAACCCGCGCTCGAAGCCATTTTCCCGCTGCGCGGGTCCAAGGTCGCGATCGAGACCGCCGAGCCGCTCTGCTCGAAGCGCGACATGTCGGGCTATGAGCGCATCGGGCTTACCCCGTACAGCTCCTACCTCCTGGAGGCGAAGGAGCTTCGCAAGGACGAGATCGAGCTGTTCCGTCAGGCGACCACGGCCGAGCCGGTCGTCTCCGCGGCCAAATCGGTGCTGCCGGACGGCCGCAGCCTGCTCTTCGTCGAACTGTGCGGCTCGTCCTGGTACTATGGCGCGTCGGGCTGCAACGTCGCCGCCTATTCGCGTCTTTCCAATGCCGCCGCGTGGACACAGGTCTACGATGCCGAGGGCGCCGACCTCTACCTCGACAACCGCACCCTGGTCGACGGATGGCCGAACCTGATCGCGCTTCCGAAGAAGGGCGGCGGCGATGAGGTGCTGTGGGCCTGGGACGGGACGGCCTATGGCGTGTCGGATGGCGACGCAGTCGCGACCGCTCCGGGGGCGCCGCAGCCGGAAAATCAACAGTAAGCGCCGGCGCTGGCGCTGCTGCGGCCGCGAGCTGGCTGTTCCGGCGACGTCCTTCTTGATGTAGAGCGTGGGGGAGGCTTCATCGGACCCGCGCGCACATGTTTTCCGGATACGTCCCAGATCTCGCCATCCTTGCGCAGTTCGCGGTCGCGACCGTCATCATCGCGATCACCCCGGGGCCGGACATGACGCTGTTCGTCGGCCGTGCGCTCTCCGAAGGACGCGCGGCGGGGCTCGCCTGTGCGTTCGGCGCCATGACCGGCTGCGTGATCCACACCACCCTGGTCGCACTCGGCCTGTCGGCGCTGATCCTCGCCTCGCCCGAGGCGTTCCTGGCGCTGAAGATCTTTGGCGCGGGCTACCTCGTCTGGCTCGCCTGGCAGGCGATCCGGCACGGCTCGACCTTCTCGCCGGAGCGCAAGGGCGGGCGGCGCCATTCGCTGCTGCAGAACTGGGCGACCGGGATCGGCGTCAACCTGCTCAATCCCAAGGTCATCCTGTTCTTCATGACCTTCCTGCCGCAATTCGTTTCGGCCGCCGACCCGCACGCGGCGGCCAAGCTCTTCGTGCTGGGCGGTCTCTTCGTGCTGATCTCGATTCCGATCAGCGTCGGGCTCGTTTTCGCCGCCGACAAAGTGTCGTCGCTTCTGCGCGGCAGCCCGCGCATCACGCGGGCGATCGACTATCTGTTTGCCGGCGTGTTCTCGGCCTTCGCGCTCAAGATCCTCACCGCGCAGGCAAAGTAGCGCGGGACCTCCAGCCCCCAGCCAGGCGCCCGGCGACGGCCCAATAGGCGATGCCGCCGAGGATGCCGGCACCGATGACGGTGGACAGCACGTAGGGATTCTCGACCAGCGGGTCGCGGGTCGCGATCGCCCCCGGCTCGAGATCGAGCGACGGTGGCAGGTAGAACCAGAACAAGGCGATCACGCAGGCACCCACGACGCCGCCAGCAATTGAATAATAAAGCCAGTCGCGTGCGCCGAGGATTTCTCCGATGCCGATCGCGACGACGGCGGGCAGGAACGCAAAGTAGGCTGTGAACAGCGCGACGAACGGGATCGAGAAGACGACCGAGCCCATGACGAGCACCGGTGCCTCTTCGGCCTCGAAGCCAGCGGACGTTAGAAAGATGAGGTGCAGAAAGGCGCTCGCGACGACGGAGGCGACGGCATAGCCGACGAGGATCAGGATCAACTGGCCGAGGATGCGCAGGAAGACGGTCATTGTGGAGGGCTTTCCTCTGCCGGAGCGCGGAATGTCAGGTCGCCTAGGAAACGGACAAGCAACGCGCGCGTCGCGATGAAGCCGAGCCCGCCGGCGAAGCCCCCCGCGGTCACCAGTCCAAACTGCCACCATGGGAATGCCGTCTCCGGGGCGAACAGATACAGGACCATGAAAGACGCCAATGCGCAGGCCGGCGCGGCGAGGACATAGTAGAGAGGCCCGTAGCGGCGCCACTCGCCGATCGTGACGAATATGATCGCCAGCGGCATGGCATAGATGAATGTCGCCATCGTGCCGACAACCAGCATCAGCGCGAGGTCACTGGCGGAATGGGTGCGACCCTCGAATGCGTCGGTCATCAGAACGAGGACCACGATAGTGACCGCGGCGACCATGGACGCGACGGCATATGGGATCGCGTCACGGACGAGGACGACCGCCCCGGCGCGGACGATCGCGCCGATCCTCACTCCTCGCCGTGCCCCGCGATCATCATCGCTTCCAGCGCCAGGCGGTCGACGCGGCGCATGCGTTCGGATTCGGACTTGAGCTGGCCGCAGGCGGCGAGAATGTCGCGGCCGCGCGGGGTGCGGATCGGCGAGGCGTAGCCGGCCTCATTGATGTAGTCGGCGAACTTCTCGATCGTCTCCCACTCCGAGCACTGGTAGTTGGTGCCGGGCCAGGGGTTGAACGGGATCAGGTTGATCTTGGCGGGGATACCCTTGAGCAGCTTGATGAGCGCCTTGGCGTCGTCGATGGAATCGTTGACGTCGCGCAGCATCACATATTCGAAGGTGATTCGTTTGGCGTTGGACAGCCCGGGATAGGCGCGGCAGGCGGCCATCAGTTGGTCGAGCGGATACTTCTTGTTGATCGGCACCAGCAGGTCGCGCAGGTCGTCGTTGGGCGCATGCAGCGAGATGGCGAGCATCACGCCGAGCTCGGCGCCGGTACGCACGATCTCCGGCACGACGCCCGAGGTCGACAGGGTAATGCGGCGCTTGGAGAGCGCCAGCCCGTCGCCGTCGGAGGCGATCAGCAGCGCCTTCTTGACGTTGTCGAAATTGTAGAGCGGCTCGCCCATGCCCATCATCACGATGTTGGACACCTTGCGGCCCTCGGACGGCACGATTGCGCCGGCGGGCGTGTCGCGGTCGGGGAAGTCGCCGAGACGGTCGCGCGCCACCAGGAGCTGGGCGAGAATCTCTTCCGAGGTCAGATTGCGCACCAGCTTCTGCGTGCCGGTGTGGCAGAAGGAACAGGTCAGCGTGCAGCCGACCTGGGACGAGATGCAGAGCGTGCCGCGACCTTCCTCGGGGATGTAGACCGTCTCGATCTCGACCGGCCGGCCGGCGCCGCGTGCGGGAAAGCGGAAGAGCCACTTGCGTGTCCCGTCCTGCGAAATCTGTTCCTCGACGATTTCGGGCCGGGCGATGGTGAAGTGCTTGGCAAGCGTCGCGCGCAGCTCCTTCGAGATGTTGAACATCTGGCCGAAGTCGGAGACGCCGCGCACGTAGAGCCAGTGCCAGAGCTGGCTCACGCGCATCTTCGCCTGGCGCTCAGGCACGCCGGCGCCGACGAGCGCCTGCGCCATCTCCTCGCGGGACATGCCGATAAGCGACGGCTTCTCGCGCGAGGTCTGCGCGGAAATGCCGGGTGTGGCGCGGGCGCCATCCGCCCGCGTATCGTTTAAAACCGTGACTGCCATTGGTGTCGAAAAGCCGTTTTCGCGGAGATAGTCATCCGCATCGTCCGGCGCCAGATAACACAAGAGCCGCCATCCGTCACGATGGCGGCCCGCAATGCGCGAAAAGGCAGGATTACTTGCAGTTCGAGATGTCGGTCAGGGCGGCGGATATACCCTTCAGCGAGAAGACGTAGCTGGTCGGATTGCCGCGACCCGACTTGGCGGCGACCTTCATGTCGGCGCCTGCGCGCATCGCGGAGATCAGCGCCGGCTCCTCGGCAGCGTTCTCCATCCAGGCGCGATTGCCCTTGGTGAACATGGCGAACTTCTTGTCGCCCACCGTCACCTCGACCTTCGAGTTCTCCTGGAAATTGTAGGAGGCGTTGAACTGCGGTTCGAAGCTGACGTTCTGGCCGGGCTTCTGCGAAACCACGAAATACATCGACTTGCCGTGGTCGAGCGAAGGCGGCTGCTTGTCTGTCGGGATGGTCAGCGTGTAGCAGACCTTGCCCTTCTCGTCGTTGTAGGAATAGAGCGCCCAATCGCCCTTCTGGCCGATCTTGGCGATGTTCTGCGCCTGCGCAATACCGCCCGCCGCGAGCATCGCGCCGGCAATCAGGAGGGGGAGTGTCTTGTGCATATTGTCCTGCCGCAGTTCGTGCCGAGCGCCGGAAACGCGTCCCCGGAAACGTGCCATCGCCGACGCATCTGATACAATTTGATTAAATCCAGGTTACGAAAGGGTTACCACCCGACCGTTTCCGGACCCAACCCGGTGCGGAGCGCCTCATTGGCGCAAATTCATCGCGACAGCAGGCCCCGCGCCCTTGCCGGCCTCGAAAGAGGGGTAGGAAAGCGGCAAGAGTTTGACCTTGGCCTAGTCGACCTCGGCGAGCGACTTCTTCGCGGCGAGCCGGTGAGCCGGCTTGATATGGGTGCGGATGGCAGTGATCGCCGCTGTCAGCACGGCCACGTCGTCGGTGAAACCGAAGCCGACGAGGAAGTCGGGGATGAAGTCGAGCGGCAGGACGAAGTAGGCAAGCGCGGCCAGCAGAGTGCCGCGGACGCGGAAAGGCGTCTTCGGATCGAGCGCGCAGTAATAGGCTGCGACCAGTTCGTCCATGAAGGGAACATGGCGCGCGGCGCGCTTGGCGGTGCGCCAGAACTCGAGCCGGACACGCTTCTCGCGGCGGCCGGTCTCTTCCGCGTCGCCAGGCTCCAGTATCTCGTCGATGTCGATCCGCTTCATCCCGGCATTCTCCTTGCCGGAAAATGTGGGTAGCGCATGGGCGATTTCAATCCACGCCAGCATAGCGGTTCATGCGCTTGGCAAGCTCGATGTCGAGTTCGGTCACGCCGCCCCTGTCATGCGTGGAGAGCGTCACTTTCACGGTCTTGTAGACGTTCGACCAGTCGGGATGGTGGTTCATCTTTTCCGCCGCCAGCGCAGTGCGGGTCATGAAGGCGAAGGCTTCGCTGAAGTTGCGGAACTCGAAGGTGCGTTCGATCGACAGGCCGTCGCTCGCGACCGACCAGCCGGGCAGATCTGCGACTGCCTTGACCAGCTCGTCCGTTGCCAGAAGATCCCTCGCCATCCGATCCTCCTTCAGACGATCCGCTTCAGGCAGAGATAGTGCGCCGGCAGCGCGGGGACAGTCCAGCCGCTATCGCATCATCCGCAAGGCGTCGGGCCGGCCGGCCGACCGCGTGTCCACCATGCCGAGCGGCCAGGCCTCTTCGACGATGTAGGGGCCGCCGCCGACCGAATCGCGTGACGACATCAGTACGAATCGCGACACCCGGAATGGCATCGCGGCGAAATTCCCCCGCGCCGACAGATAGCGGGCCACTTCGCCGTCATTGCCGTTGCGCAGGCGGGCAAGCGTCACATGAGGCACGAACTTGCGCTGGTCCGACGGCGCGCCGACACGGGTGCAGATGCGGTCGATCTCGCCCTGCAGCGCGTTGAGCTCGGGAGAGGGTATCACGCCGGCATAGATCGAGTGCGGCTTCTTGGACCCGAAGGCGCCGACGCCGGACAAGGTGAGGTCGAACGACGGGCGCCGCACCCGGTCCAGCGCGTTGGCGACCTCGTCGGCCACATGGCCTTCGACATCGCCGATGAAGCGCAGCGTGAGATGATAGTTCTCGACGTCGATCCAGCGGGCGCCGGGAAGCCCTCCGCGCAGGAGGGAGAGGGAGAGCGCGGCGTCGCGCGGGATCTCGAGGGCGGTGAACAGACGGGGCATGATGGCACCTCCTCGATTCGATCTCGCATTGCAGCGAATCATCGAATGGCCGACCGGGCAAGCGATTATTTCCGACCTACCGCGGCCTCGCGGAACGTCACCTGATCAATGGTTCGATGATCGGCAGCGCGCCTTCGACCATCCGGTCGACGCCTGCGGCATTGGGATGAAGACCGTCCTCGAGCTGCAGCGACGGGTTTGCCGCCACCCCGTCGAGGAAGAACGGAACGAGCGGCACGCCGTATTTCGCCGCGAGCTTCGGATAGATTCCGTTGAAGGCGGTCGCGTAGTCCGGGCCGAGATTGGGGGCTGCGAGCATTCCGACCAGGACGATACCGATGCCGCGGGCCTTGAGTGAGGCCATCATCCGGTCGAGGTTGTCTTCGGTGATCTGCGGCGGCAGGCCGCGCAGCATGTCGTTCGCGCCAAGCTCGAGGATCACCAGGTCGGTGCCGTCCGGCACGGACCAGTCGAGCCGCGACAGGCCGCCGGACGTGGTGTCGCCCGAAACGCCGGCATTCGCCACGCTGACGTCGTGCCCGCGCGCCTTCAGCGCCGCTTCCAGTTTCTGCGGGAAACCCTCGTCGGGACCCAGATTGAAGCCCGCCATCAGGCTGTCGCCGAAGCCGACGATCCCGAATGTTTCGGCCGCCGCCGGCGCTGCCCATGCGACAACACAAATTAGTGCAGTGCAAAAAGCGCGTTTCGCCTGTTTGAATGCCATCATCCGTTTCCCATATGAGCCACGACCTGCCCGACAGACCTCCATATAGGACCAATCCGCCGTGACAGAAGCCGTTATCGAACTCGAGGACGTCTCGCTGACCCTCGGCCAGGGTGCGTCCCGCGTTCACGTGCTGCGCGGGATCAGCCTTGCCGTCGCACGCGGCGAGGCGGTTGGGATCGTCGGGCCTTCGGGGTCCGGCAAGTCGACGCTGCTGATGGTTCTCGCCGGCCTCGAAGGCGTGGACGGCGGCACGGTGCGCATCGCCGGCGAGACGCTCAACGGCCGCAGCGAGGACGAGATCGCGCGCTTCAGGGGCCGCAATGTCGGGATCGTGTTCCAGTCGTTCCACCTCATCCCCAACATGACGGCGCTGGAGAACGTCGCCGTTCCGCTGGAACTGGCGGGCGTCGCCGATGCGTTCGCGATCGCCGAGCGGGAGCTCGCAGCGGTCGGGCTGGGGGAGCGGATCAGGCACTATCCCGGCCAGCTTTCAGGCGGAGAACAGCAGCGCGTCGCGATCGCGCGTGCGCTGGCGCCGACGCCCTCCATCCTCATTGCCGACGAGCCGACCGGCAATCTTGACCAGGCGACGGGCCGGCATATCGCCGATCTCCTGTTTGCCAAGGCGCGCGAGCGCGGCATGACGCTGGTGCTCGTCACGCACGACCCGGCGCTCGCCGCGCGCTGCCAGCGCCAGATCGCGATCCGCTCGGGGCGGATCGAAACGCCGCCGATGGCTGTGAGCGCATGAAGGCGAACTCGGCGTCTGCGCAGTCGCTGCGCCTGGCCTTCCGATTCGCCCTGCGCGAGATGCGCGGCGGGTTGAAAGGCTTCTTCATCTTCATTACCTGCATCGCACTCGGCGTCGGCGCCATCGGCGGCGTGAATTCCGTCGCCCGCGCGATCACCTCCTCGGTCGCGAGCCAGGGCCAGACGCTGCTCGGCGGCGACATGCGGTTCAACCTCATGCAGCGCGAGGCGTCCGAAAAGGAGCTCGCCTTCCTGAAGGCGCAGGGCGATCTCGCAGTCAGCGCCGGCATGCGTTCCATGGCGCGGCTGGAGGACGGTTCCGACCAGACGCTCGTGGAAGTGAAGGCGGTCGACGGCGCCTATCCCCTCTACGGCTCGCTGGCGACCCAGCCCGCGCTTTCGCATGACGATCTGTTCGGTGAGCGCAACGGCATCTGGGGCGCCGCGGCGCCCGACCTCCTGTTCGACCAGCTCAAGCTGTCCGACGGGGCGCGCATCAGGCTCGGCGGTGCGACCTTCGAATTGCGCGCCCGCATCGTCGACGAGCCCGATCTCGTCTCCGAAGGCTTCGGCTTCGCGCCTCGCCTGATGGTGTCGATAGACGGCTTGAGGGCATCCGGGCTGATCCAGCCGGGCAGCCTGGTCGAGCATGGTTACAAGATAAGGCTGCCGGCCGGAGCGACGGAGGCCGACATAAAACTCATTTCGGACAGCGCGCAGGCCGACTTTCCGCAGGCCGGCTGGAGCATCCGCTCCCGCGCCAACGCGGCCCCCTCGCTCTCCAGCAATGTCGAGCGGTTCTCGCAGTTCCTGACGCTGGTCGGCCTGACCGCGCTCGTGGTGGGCGGCGTCGGCGTCGCGAACGCGGTGCGCGCGCATCTCGACGCCAAGCGCGGCGTGATCGCCACGCTGAAGAGCGTCGGCGCCTCCGGCGGGTTCGTGTTCTCGGTCTATCTGGTCCAGGTGATGATCGTCGCGGCGATCGGCATATTGATCGGCCTCGGCATCGCCCTCGTCATGCCCTTCGCGGCGAGCGCCGCATTGTCCTCCGTTATCCCGGTTCCGGCGGAAGGCGGCGTCTATCCGGACGCGCTTGCGATGGCCGTCTTGTTCGGCGTTCTCGTCACGCTCGCCTTTGCCGTCCTGCCGCTTGGTCGCGCGCGCGACATTCCGGCGACCGCGCTCTTCCGCGAACTGGGACTGGAAGGCCGTGGGCTGCCGCGCCTGCCTTATCTCGTCGCGGCGGGCGGCATTGCCGTCCTGCTCGCGGGACTGGCGATATGGTTCTCGTCCGATCGTCTGATCGCGCTGATCTTCGTCGGCGCGGCGGTGTTCGCTTTCATCGTCCTGCGCAGCGTCGCGGAGCTGGTGCAATGGCTGGCGCGGCGCGCTCCCGCGGTCCGCTCCACGCCGCTGCGCCTCGCCATCGGCAACATCCATCGGCCGGGTGCGCTCACGCCGTCGGTCGTGCTGTCGCTCGGCCTCGGCCTCACCCTGCTCGTGACGCTCGCCCTGATCGACGGCAATCTGCGCCGCCAGATCTCCGGCAACCTGCCGGAGCGGGCACCGAATTTCTTCTTCGTCGACATCCAGCCCGCCGATGTCGATCGCTTCAGCACCCTGGTCTCGCAGGCATCGCCTGGCGGAACCTTGACCAAGGTGCCGATGCTGCGCGGGCGCGTCATCGAACTGAACGGCGTCGACGTGCAGAAGATCGAGGTGCCGCCGGAGGGCCAGTGGGTCCTGCGTGGCGACCGTGGCATCACCTACTCCGAAACAGTTCCGGAAAATGCGACGCTGAGCGCCGGCCAATGGTGGCCGAAGGATTATTCCGGCGAGCCGCTGGTGTCGTTCTCGGCCGAGGAAGCCGGCGAGATCGGCCTGAAGATCGGCGATACGGTCACGGTCAACGTGCTCGGCCGCAACGTCACGGCCCGCATCGCCAATCTGCGCCAGGTCGAATGGGAATCAATGGGCATCAACTTCGTGATGGTCTTCTCGCCCAACGCTTTTGCGGGCGCGCCGCATGCCTGGCTTGCGACCCTGCTCGATCGGAAGGCGAGCGCTGCGGAAGAAGCGCGGATCCTGAACGAGGTGACGCGGGCGTTTCCGGGAGTGACCACGGTGCGGGTCAAGGACGCGCTCGATATCGTCAACCGGCTGATCGGACAGCTCGGAGTCGCGATCCGTGCGGCCGCGGCCGTGGCCCTGATCGCCTCCGTGCTCGTTCTGGCCGGGGCGCTGGCGGCGGGGAATCGCGCGCGGGTTCATGATGCCGTGGTGCTGAAGATGCTCGGCGCGACGCGCGGCACGCTGATCGGGGCGTTTTCGCTCGAATACATGCTCATCGGGCTCGCCACCGCCGTCTTCGCACTTCTCGCCGGCGGTGTCGCCGCCTGGTTCGTCGTGGCGCGGATCATGACCCTGCCGTCGAGCTTCCTGCCGGAGGTCGCGGTCGGGACCGTGCTGTTTGCATTGCTGTTGACCGTCGGGATCGGTCTGGCGGGCACCTGGCGCGTCCTCGGACAGAAGGCCGCACCCGTCCTCCGCGAGCTGTGAGCCCATTTTTACTACTTTGTATGATCACAGGGCGTGTCGCCTCGTAACGGGCCTTGTTACAGACACGAAGAATGATCATATTACGCCGTAGGCATGCTGGAGCCCCGCCAGCGGAGCCTGGAGCGCGGACCGCCGCGCACCGACACCCGACGGGGCAGTAGCAAAGAGGAACTCCTATGGCTGACCTTCGGAACTACCAGATGCGTGCCGGCGCGGGCACCCGCGTCGACACTGGCATCGACGAGGGCCTGCGCGCCTATATGCTCAAGGTTTACAACCTTATGGCGCTCGGGCTCGCGATTACCGGTCTGGCGGCGCTCGGCACCATGATGCTCGCCACCACCAATGATCCCGCCGCCGCCGCGGCCACCCTCGGCAACGGCAAGATGCTGACCGCGCTCGGCACCGCTCTCTACGGCTCGCCGCTGCGCTGGGTCGTGATGCTCGCGCCGCTCGGCGTGGTCTTCTTCCTGAGCGCCCGCGTCCACACCATGTCGGTGTCGGCTGCCCAGACGACGTTCTGGGTCTTCGCCGCGCTGATGGGTCTGTCGCTGTCGTCGATCTTCCTGGTCTACACCTCGGCGTCGATCGTGCAGACCTTCTTCATCACGGCGGCCTCGTTCGGCGCGCTCTCGCTGTTCGGTTACACGACGAAGCGCGACCTGACGGGCTGGGGCTCGTTCCTGATCATGGGCGTGTTCGGCCTGATCATCGCGATGATCGTGAACATCTTCCTCGCCTCGCCGGCGTTGCAGTTCGCGATCTCGGCGATCGGCGTGCTGATCTTCGCGGGCCTGACGGCCTACGACACGCAGAAGATCAAGGAGATGTATTTCGAGGGCGACGAAGTGCTGGTCGCCGGCCGCAAGGCCATCATGGGCGCGCTGACGCTCTACCTCGACTTCATCAACCTGTTCTCGTTCCTGCTGTCGTTCCTCGGCAACCGCGAGTAACGAACGCAGACCGGACTTCGGAAAGGGCGGCTTCGGCCGCCCTTTTCTTTGCCCTGATGATGCGGTATCGCGAGCGCAGCCAATTGGGGAAAGCGCCATGACCATCGACATCCGACCCGCCGTTCCCGACGACCTGCCCGCCATTGCCGCCATTTATGCGGACGCGGTGACGCATGGTGCGGCGAGCTACGAGTTGGAGGCTCCCAGCCTGGAGGAGATGCGAAGCCGCTATCAGGGACTCGTGTCGGCCGGCTATCCCTATTTCGTCGCCGCCGAAGGCGACACGATCCTCGGCTATGCCTATGCCGGGCCGTTCAGGCCGCGCCGCGCCTATCGCTTCATGGTCGAGGACTCGATCTATCTCGCGCCCGAATCACAGGGAAAGGGCATTGGCACCTTGCTGCTCGCGCGGCTTGTCGCGGAATGCACCCGGCTCGGCTTCCGCCAGATTGCGGCGGTGATCGGCGATGGGGAGCGCAACCTCGCCTCCATCCGCCTGCACGAGAAGGCGGGCTTCCGCCATGCGGGCACGCTGGAGGGCTCGGGCTACAAGCACGGCCGCTGGCTCGATACCGTGTTCATGCAGATCACGATGAACGGCGGCAAGGATCTGCCGCCCGATCCCGAATCACTTCCCGGCCGGATGGCCTAGGCTTCCACCAGCTTCAGCGTCTTGTCGAAGACGGTCAGCACGCGGGCCAGCTCGTGGCCGCGCTTCAGGATCATGCCCGAGGCCGCGACGACCGAATAGGCGCCTTGGCGGCGGGCAAGCGAAGGGTCCTTCACGATCCGGTAGAGCGGGGTCTCGCTGGATACGGGCGGAAGACCGAGAAGACCGCCCGGTCGCTCATGTGGTCGATGGCGTAGTCGCGCCATTCATTGGCGGCGACCATCCGTCCGTAGAGCCTGAGAATCAGATCGAGTTCGCGCCTGTCGAACGTTACCGGGATGTCCATCCGCTGGCGGCGCACGTCCGACAGCGGGATCAATATTGCGGAGCTGTCATCGCCCTCCCCGCCGGCGCTGCGATCGACCATCCGCTCCACTCCGTGACAGTTGAGTGACAAGGTCGCGCTTTCGCCGAACGAAATCAATATCTAATCCCGGAAAGGGAGCGGCGGGCCGATCACGCAAGTTCACGCATGATGAAAGCGACGTGATATTGGTGATCGCTTTGACACAATCTCGCCGCGAAATAATCCACCTCTGGCCCGTATTCGACAGAAGTATGCGGATGTTGCCTGAGACGGTTCGGTCCGGCGCCGGCCCTGTAAACCCCAAGCCCCCCGCCCATGGGGCTCGCGCTGGACCGATCCTTCGGGACCCCCCGGGAAACACGGGAGTCTCGAGCGACAATCCCGAAAGACCTGCGGCCGGCATTCGATCTTAGGATCGAATGTCGGTTTTTTCTTTCTCAGACGCTGCCTTGCGGGAAGTTCGCCGCGCCGAGAATCGGCCCGAGCGAGCCGTCGCTGCGGACCGTCTGCAGCAGGACTGCAAAACCTCCCGGACCGCGCTTGGAGATCTCGCTCGCCGGCAGTTCGAACACCGCCGATTTGCCGTGCCACATGCCCGCGGCCTGGACGCCGGTGACGGGGTTCACGTAGCGCACCTTCCTGCCGCTGTTCTCGCCCGCCGTAATGTCCACGGACTGCGCGAAGTCGTAATAGACGATGGTGACGTGCGCCTTCTGCCCGAAGCTGCCGTCTCCCGTGGAAATCACGATGCTGTCGCCGCGCTTGCGGACGTCGACATCGACCACCAGGCCTTTTCCTGCGCTGCCGAGCGAGGACAGCGCGCCTTCGATCTCGCCGCGTTTCGCGCCGTTGACGTGCATGCGGCCGTTGACCACCGCCTGCGGCGTATAGATGGAGCGGCTCTCGAACGTCTTGCGATAGCTATCCTGGCGCGAGGTGCTGTCGGGGTTGGCGAGCGTATCGCGCCAGCCCATGTAGTCCCAGTAGCCGACATGGTAGCCGAGCGTGAGCACGTCGCCCCGCCGGGACAGCTCGGCAAGGTTGGCATCCGCCGGCGGCGAGGACTTGCAGCCCTGGCTCGTGAACAGTTCCACCACCCCGGCAAGGCGCTCGCCCGCCCAGCAGACCGGATTGGCTACAAACAGTGACAGCGCCGTCAGAGCGGCGGCGCCAAGGCTCTTCAGTATCATCGGTCTCACATGCCCCGCTGCCGTATTTCGGCCGCTTTTCTTATCTGCCCAAAGCATAGGCAGACAAGCTTTCAACGGGAAGTCACGTTGGGGTGAGCGCTTCGTGGAGCCGCGGACCGGGATTGGCCGCCATCAGGCCGTTTCGCGCACGAAGATCCGCCGTCCTTCCGGGTCGACGGCGATCAGGCGCTTCTCCCCGCCGATCCGTTCGATATCGCGCTGCAGGTGAACGCCTGCGTCCGCCAGCCTGGCTCGGACCGCAGCCAGGTCGGCGACCTCGATGCCGATCATCATGCCAGGTGAGGCCGTATCCTTGCCGGGATAGATCTCGACCACCAGGCCATTCGCGGCGCTGGCGAGATGCAACGGCCCTGTGCCGTGCCGTTCAGGCGTGAAATGGAGTCCCAACAGGCGGTAGACGCCGGCGGTGCGCTCGATGTCTTCGGCGAAGAGGGTCAGGAAGCAGATCACGGCGATGGCCCGATCACAGGTGTGAAAAGAGAACGGCGCCGGGCGGAGGACCGACCGGCGCCGTCATTCGTGGCTGGCAGCGTTGATTATGCCGCGAGGTCTCGCAGCACGTATTGCAGGATGCCGCCGTTCTTGAAGTAGTCGAGCTCGTCCAGCGTATCGATGCGGCAGAGGATCGGCACGTTCTTCACCGTTCCGTCGGCGAAGGTGACCTTGGCCACCATCTTCTGGCGCGGCTTGATGTTCTCGATCCCGTCGATCTCCACCGTCTCGTCGCCCTTCAGGCCGAGGGAGGCCCAGGAGGTGCCTTCCTCGAAGGTGAAGGGGATGACGCCCATGCCGACCAGGTTCGAGCGATGGATGCGCTCGAAGGACTGCGCGATAACCGCCTTCACGCCGAGCAGGTTGGTGCCCTTCGCTGCCCAGTCGCGCGAGGAGCCGTTGCCGTATTCGACGCCGGCGAAGATGACGAGCGGCACCTTCTCCTGCTGGTAGAGCATCGAGGCGTCGTAGATCGACATCTCTTCCTTCGAGGGATAGTGGATCGTGTAGCCGCCCTCACGGCCGTTCTCGCCCAGCATGTGGTTGCGGATGCGGATGTTGGCGAAGGTGCCGCGCATCATCACTTCATGATTGCCGCGACGCGTGCCGTACTGGTTGAAGTCGGCCACGCCGACGCCATGGTCGGTCAGATACTTGCCTGCAGGGGAAGCCGCCTTGATCGAACCGGCCGGCGAGATGTGGTCGGTCGTGATCTTGTCGCCGAACAGGCCGAGGATGCGGGCGCCCTTGATGTCGCCGATCTTGCCGAAGCCCTTGCCCATGCCGACGAAGTAGGGCGGGTTCTGCACATAGGTCGACTTGTCGTCCCATGCGTAGGTCTGGCCGGACGGCGCCTTGACGGCCTGCCAGTATTCGTCGCCCTTGAACACGTCGGCATATTTGCGGGCGAACAGCTCGCGGGTGACATTCTTGGCGATGAATTCCTGGATCTCGGCGGTCGAGGGCCAGATGTCCTTGAGATAGACCGGCTTGCCGTTCCTGTCCTCGCCGATCGGCTCGGTGGTCAGGTCCTTGGTGACCGTGCCGGCAAGCGCGTAGGCGACGACCAGCGGCGGTGAGGCGAGATAGTTCGCCTGCACGTCGGGCGAGACGCGGCCCTCGAAGTTGCGGTTGCCGGACAGCACGGCGGCCGCGATCAGGCCCTTGTCGTTGATGGTCTTCGAGATCGGCGCCGGCAGCGGGCCGGAATTGCCGATGCAGGTGGTGCAGCCGAAGCCGACGAGGTTGAAGCCGATCTGGTCGAGCTCCTTCTGCAGGCCGGCCTTCTCGAGATATTCGGCCACGACCTGCGAGCCGGGGGCGAGCGAGGTCTTGACCCAAGGCTTCTGCTTGAGGCCGAGCCGGTTGGCGTTGCGGGCAAGCAGGCCCGCGCCGATCAGCACCGACGGATTGGAGGTGTTGGTGCAGGAGGTGATGGCGGCGATCACCACATCGCCATGACCGAGGTCGTAATCGGTGCCCTCGACGGCGTAGCGCTTCGCCACGTCGACGGTCTTCTTGTATTCGGTCTCCATCGCCTTGGCGAAGCCGGCGGCGATATCGGACAGCGCCTGGCGGCCTTCCGGACGCTTCGGGCCGGCCATCGACGGCACGACGTCGCCGAGATCCAGTTCCAGCATGTCGGTGAAGACCGGATCGGCGATCCCGTCGTCGCGCCACATGCCCTGCGCCTTCGAATAGGCCTCGACCAGGGCGATGCGGGCATCCGAACGGCCGGAGGTGGTGAGGTAGTTGAGCGTCTCGCCATCGACCGGGAAGAAGCCGCAGGTCGCGCCATATTCCGGCGCCATGTTGCCGATGGTGGCGCGGTCGGCCAGCGTCATCGAGGAGAGGCCGGGGCCGAAGAACTCGACGAACTTGCCGACGACGCCCTTCTTGCGCAGCATCTGGGTGACGGTGAGCACGAGGTCGGTGGCGGTGATGCCTTCCTTCAGCTTGCCGGTGAGGCGGAAGCCGATCACTTCCGGCAGGAGCATGGAGACCGGCTGGCCGAGCATCGCGGCCTCGGCCTCGATGCCGCCCACGCCCCAGCCGAGCACGCCGAGGCCGTTGATCATGGTGGTGTGCGAGTCGGTGCCGACGCAGGTGTCCGGATAGGCGGTCAGTTCGCCGTCCTCGTCGTTCGTCCAGACCACCTGGCCGAGATATTCGAGGTTGACCTGGTGGCAGATGCCGGTGCCGGGCGGAACGACGCGGAAGTTGCGGAACGCCTGCTGGCCCCATTTCAGGAACTTGTAGCGCTCTTCGTTGCGCTGGTATTCGAGCTCGACGTTGCGGGCGAAGGCCATCGGCGTGCCGAACTCGTCGACGATGACCGAGTGGTCGATGACGAGGTCGACCGGCACCAGCGGGTTGATCTTCTCGGGATCGCCGCCGAGCGCCTTGATGCCGTCGCGCATCGCGGCGAGGTCGACGACCGCCGGCACGCCGGTGAAGTCCTGCATCAGCACGCGGGCGGGGCGGTAGGCGATCTCGACGCCCGCCTTGCCCTTGTCGACCAGCCATTCGGCGACGGCTTCGATCGACTTCTTGGTGACCGAGCGGCCGTCCTCGTTGCGAAGCAGATTCTCCAGCAGCACCTTCATCGAGAAAGGAAGCTGCGAGATGCCGGTCAGCCCGTTCTTCTCCGCCTCGATCAGGTTGAAGTAGACATATTCTGCGTCCCCGACCTTAAGCGTGCGTCGGGCGTTGAAGCTGTCGAGCGATTTAGGCACGATCAATCCCATCCTGGTCTGTTTCGCCGAAGCGGGAACGGACTCCTGAGGCATGACGCGCAAAGGCTGCGGGTACGGTCATTTCCGCTGCCCGTCCCCTGCGTTTTCCCGCTGGGAGAGCGGGTTGCGCGGGCTCGGCAATCTGTGGCTCCCCGTGCCGACCGCTGGCACAGTTGCCTGCTTCATAGAAGCTTTCTAAACAGGGCGCCAGTGCGACGAATAGGCAATTTTGCTGCGTCGCAAGAAATAGTTGCGTCGCGCTCTGTCAGGGCCGGGAAATGGGGACGGATGCGGCTTGTTACGGACAATCTGGCGGGCGATCGCGGAGGCGAACCGGTCTTCGACGGCGTGTCCTTTGCGCTTTCGGACGGCCAATGCCTGATCGTCACCGGCGAGAACGGCAGCGGCAAGTCGACGCTGCTCAGGATCGTCGCCGGGCTGTTGCCCGCCTCGGGCGGATCGGTGAAGCTCGAAGGTGGGGGAGAGGAATGGCCGGACGTAATGCCGGCCTGCCACCATCTCGGCGACCGCAATGCGATGAAGCCGGCGCTGACCGTGGCGGAGAACCTGAAGTTCCGCCAGGATTTCCTCGGCCGGCCGCTTCTGTCTGTCGAGGAGGCGCTGGAGGAGGTCGCACTCCCAAGCGTCGCCACCCTTCCGTTCGGCTATCTCTCGACGGGGCAAAAGCGGCGGGTCGCGATCGCTGGCCTGCTGGTCGCCTTCCGGCCGGTCTGGCTGCTCGATGAGCCGACGGCCGGCCTCGACCTCGGTTCGGAACGGCGCTTCTCGGCGCTGATGCAGGCACATCTGGAAGATGGCGGCATCATCGTCGCGGCGACGCATGTGCCGCTGGGGATAGAGGGGGCCAGGTCGCTGGTGATGGGGGAGGCGGGATGAGGCGCGGGAAGCACCCCCTCACCGTCTCGGGCTACGCCCGATCCACCTCTCCCCCACCAAGTGGGGGAGAGGAGTGGCAGCTTCGGTGTTGCGCGCTCTGTGATTGGCTGCTCCTCTCCCCCGGGCAGGGGGAGAGGTGGCACGCGAAGCGTGGCGGTGAGGGGGTGCTTCTTGCACCTGCTCCCCCATGCTAGCCCTTTACCTCCGCGATCTTCGCCTCGGTGTCCGAGCGGGCGGAGGCGCGCTGATCGGGGTGCTGTTCTTCCTCGTCGTCATCACGGTCGCGCCGTTCGCGATCGGGCCGGACCTGGCCCTCCTGTCACGCATCGGCCCCGCGATGCTGTGGATCGGCGCGCTGCTTGCCAGCCTGCTGGGGCTCGACCGGCTGTTCCAGGCCGACCGCGAAGACGGCTCGCTCGATCTTCTGGTCATCGGCTCCAGCCGCCACATGATGGCGGTGATCGTCTTCGTCAAATGCCTGGCGCACTGGACGACGAGCGTGCTGCCGCTGGTGGTGGCCGCACCGCTGCTGGCGCTGTTCATGAACATGACGTTCGACTCCGCGCTCGGCACTGCTCTCACGCTTCTGGCCGGCACGCCGGCGATCACTTTCATCGGCGCGGCAGGCGCTGCCGTCGCCGTCTCGCTGCCGCGCGGCGGGCTGCTGGTGACGGTTCTCGTCCTGCCGTTGGTGATCCCGGTGCTGATCTTCGGCGTTTCGGCCGCCTATGCGGTCACCGCCGAGCCCGACCCGTTCCTGCCGCCTTTCCTGATGCTCTGTGCGCTGACGCTGTTCTTCGCGGTGATCGGGCCGCTGGCTGCGGGCTATGCACTCAAGAATGCTTCGGATTAGCTCTTCCGCAACCATTAGGAGGTTATTTATGTGGCCCGCCAGAGTAGAGAATTCGACATTTCTACTCGGTATATATGGTCACTACCCCAATCTTGATAACATAGAAGTAACCGCTATTCATATTGATGCAGGCGCGCGAACTCTTACCCTTTCATTTCTTTCCAGAAATCTACCGTATAAACCGCCGTCTAACTGGGAGGAGTTCAATAAAGTTCTCTTCCAGCTTCAATTCTTTCCAATTGAGTCGATCGATCTCTCCAGATTCGATTATCTTGGGTTCAGCACCCTTCGTATGTGGGACTTGGGGAGTTTCATAAATGTCGAATCCAAGGGTGCAATGGATTTGTGCCTGCAATGTGTGTTCGTTCGGATCAACAAGCTCGTAGGGCTTCTGGCTGGAGGATCAAATTAGCCGAGCCTTCACGCGAGGTTGATCCGCGTCAATTGCGCGCCGCATTCGCCCGGTCTATTTGGAGAGCATGAGCGAAGCCGCCACACAGCCGCTGCGATTTGCCGACCTCGCCAATCCGACGCGGTTCCTCGACCTGTCGGGCAAAGCGTTGCCGTGGCTTGGCGCGCTCGCGCTCGTCGTCACCGCCATCGGCCTCGCCATGGGCTTCGCGGCGCCCCAGGACTATCAGCAGGGCATCACGGTCAGGATCATGTATATCCACGTGCCTTTCGCGTGGATTTCCATGATGTGCTACATGGTGATGGCGCTTGCCGCACTCGGCACGCTGGTCTGGAAGCATCCGCTTGCCGACGTGTCGCTCAAGGCCGCAGCTCCCATCGGCGCCGTCTTCACCGCGCTTGCGCTCGCGACCGGGTCGATCTGGGGACGGCCGATGTGGGGCACCTGGTGGGTCTGGGACGGGCGGCTGACGTCGGTCTTCGTGCTGTTCCTGATGTATCTCGGCCTGATCGCGCTCACCCGTGCGCTCGACGATCCGGCGCGGTCCGCCCGCGCGGCGGCGATCGTGACGCTGGTCGGCGTCGTCAACATCCCGATCATCAAGTTCTCGGTCGAGTGGTGGAACACGCTGCACCAGCCGGCCTCGGTGATCCGGCTCGACGGGCCGACCATCCATCCGAGCCTGCTCTGGCCGCTGCTGGTGTCGGCCTTGGGCTTCACGCTGATCTTCTTCACGTTGCACCTGATGGCGATGCGCGCCGAAATCTGGCGCCGGCGCGTGGCCGTGATGCGCCGCATGATGGCGCGGCGGGCCGACCGCGAGGTGGCGGCATGAACCACGTCCTCTTCGTCACGGCCGCCTATCTCGTTTCGGCACTCGGCCTTGCCGGCCTCGGCGCATGGATCCTGCTCGACCAGCGGGCCCGGCAGCGGGAGCTGGCCGATCTCGAAGCCGCCGGTGCGACGCGCCGCTCGGAACGGAAGGCCCGCCGTGACACCGCAGGCTGAGCCCGCGCCCAGGCGCAGGGCCTGGCTCGCGCTGCTGCCGCTCATGGCATTCCTGGCGCTCGCGGCGCTGTTCATGACGCAGCTGATGTCCGGCAAGGACAATTCGGTCGTGCCCTCGGCGCTGATCGGCGCGCAGGCGCCCTCGACCGAGCTGCCGCCGCTCGACGGCATCGGCCTGCCCGGGCTCTCCTCGTCGGCCTTTGCCGGCAAGGTGACGCTGGTCAATGTCTGGGCCTCGTGGTGCGCGCCGTGCCGGCAGGAGCACCCGCTGCTGATGGAGCTTGCCGGCGATAAGCGCATTGTCTTGACCGGCCTGAACTACAAGGACACGCCAGAGAACGCGCGGCGCTTCCTCGGCAGCCTCGGCAATCCCTATTCGGCGATCGGGGTGGATGCGACGGGCTCGACGACGATCGACTGGGGCGTCTACGGCGTGCCGGAAACCTTCCTCGTCGGCAAGGACGGCCGCATCCTCTACAAGCATGTCGGGCCGTTCACGCCGGAGTCGGTGAAGAGCGACCTGATGCCGCAGATCGAGAAGGCGCTGGCCGGCTGAGGCCTACTTCTTGCCGAGTTCCTCGGTGGAATGGCGTATGATCAGCGGCATCTGCAGCAGCGTGAAGGCGATGGTGATGGGCATGATGCCCCAGACCTTGAACGCCACCCAGGTCGCTTCCGAGAAATTGCGCCAGACGACCTCGTTGACGACGGCGAGGAAGATGAAGAACAGGCCCCAGCGCAGCGTCAGCTTGCGCCAGCCCTCGGCGTCGAGCTTGAAGGCGGAATCGAAGACGTAGCCGAGCAGCGAGCGGCCGAAGAACAGGCCGCCGAGCAGGACGCCGCCGAACAGCGTGTTGACGATGGTCGGCTTCATCTTGATGAAGGTCGCGTCCTGCAGCCAGAGCGTCAGCCCGCCGAAGACGAAGACGACCACGCCCGAGACCAGCGGCATGATCGGCAGGGTGCGGGTGAGCGTCCAGGACACGGCGAGCGCGATGGCCGTCGCGGCCATGAACAGGCCGGTGGCGATGAAGATCGGCCCGCCCAGCGCGGCAAGCGCCGGGAAACGCTCAGCCAGCCATTCGCCGCGCGCATTGGCAAAGAAGAAGATCAGCAGCGGCCCGAGTTCGAGCGCGAACTTGAGGATGGGGTTGATCTCTTTCTTCTCCGGATCGGCGGGATCGCGTTCGAGGATCGGTTCGTTCATCACTGCACTCCCGCGATCGCACGCGCGAAATCGTTGGCGGAGAAAGGTTCGAGGTCGTCGACCTGCTCGCCGACGCCGATGAAATAGACCGGCAACTTATGCTTGGCCGCGATCGCCACGAGGATGCCGCCGCGCGCCGTGCCGTCCAGCTTGGTCATGACGAGGCCGTTGACGCCGGCAATGTTGCGGAAGATCTCGACCTGGTTGAGGGCGTTCTGGCCCGTGGTCGCGTCCACCGTCTGCAGCACCGTGTGCGGCGCATCCGGATCGAGCTTGCCCAGCACGCGGACGATCTTCTCCAGCTCGGCCATCAGCTCGGCCTTGTTCTGCAGCCGGCCGGCGGTATCGATGATCAGCACGTCGGACCCGGCCTCCCTGGCCTGGGCGAAGGCGTCGTAGGCGAGGCCGGCGGCATCCGCTCCCAGCTTGGAGGAGATGACGGGCGAGTTGGTGCGTTCGCCCCAGATCTTCAGCTGTTCGATCGCCGCGGCGCGGAACGTGTCGCCGGCGGCGAGCATGACCTTCAGCCCGCCGTCATGGAGCTTGGCGGCAAGCTTGCCGATCGTCGTGGTCTTGCCGGTGCCGTTGACGCCGACGACGAGGATGACGTGCGGCTTGTGGCTGAGGTCGAGTTCCAGCGGCAGCGCGACCGGCTTCAGGACCTTCTCGATCTCCTGCGCCATCACGCCGCGCACCTCGGCGTCCGACACGTCGCGGCCGAGACGGGTGGAGGCGAGCGTGTCGGTGACGCGCAACGCCGTCTCGACACCGAGATCGGCGCGGATCAGCACGTCCTCCAGGTCCTGCAGCGTCTCCTCGTCGAGCTTCTTCTTGGTGAAGACGCTGGCGATCGAGGAGGACAGCTCGCGCGAGGAGCGCGACAGGCCCTCGCGCATGCGCTGGAACCAGCTCGGGCGCGGCGTCGGCGCGGCGGGCGCCACGGGCTCGGCCTTGGCCTCGACCTTCTTCGCGACGGTGACCTTGCCGGTGGGAGAGGCCGGAGCAGGCGGCGCGATGTCAGGCTGCGCGGCAGCGGCCGCCGGAAGCACTTCGACGGCCGGAGGCTCGGCCGCAACCGGCTGTAGTTCAGGCGCTACGATGGGCTCGACAGGCGGCTCGGGCGCGGCGACCGTCTCAGGCTTGGGCGCGGCGACCGTCTCAGGCTCAGGCTCAGACTCGGCGATCGCCGGAGCCTCGATAGGCTGCTGCTCGACCTCGACGGTCGGCGGTGCTTCCTGCGGTTTCGGCTCGACGGGGGGACCGGCACGGACGGTTCCGGCGCGATCTCGGCGTCGAGCGGGACGGGCGGGACCGGGTCCGGCACGCGGATAGGCGGCAGGATCTTCGCGGCAGGCGCGGCCTCTTCGATTGGCTCGGACGGGGCCTCGGGTGCTGCCGCGGGCGCTAGTGCTGCCGGTGGCTCCGGCTGGGAGGCCGCGACCTCCGCCACGGGCGGAGTGAGAACGGACGTAGGTTCCGGCGCGACTTCGGCCTTCAGCGGCGAATCGGCAACCGGCGCAGGTTCGCGCACCGGCGGGAGGACTTCGGCCTCCGGCAGACTCGCGGCAACCTCCTCCACGGTTGGAACCGGCTCTACCGGAGCAGGTTCGGATGCAGGTTGGGTGTCGGGCACGGCTGGCGCCGGCTGCTCCTCGATCCCGATATACGGCGCCAGCGCCGGCGGCTCCGTGGCCGGTGCCGGTTCGGGCTTCTGCTCCTCCGGCTTCCGGCCGAAGGAGAACACCTTCTTGATGAAGTCGAACGCCATCCGATCAGGCCGCCTGTCTCAGCGGCGCGGCGATGAGCCTGTCGCCGTCATGTCCTGTGACGATGCCGGGCAGGATCTCCCCTGGCTGGCCTTCCCCGATCGCCACCAGCGTAAAACCTTCTGTGCGGCCTAGCCCGTCGCGCTCGACGAGGATCGACTGGGTCGTTCCGGCGAGCGAGGCGAGATGGCGCCTGTAGGCCGCGTCGCCCGCGGCCCGCAGCCTTGCCGCACGCTCCTTCACCACTTCGCGACGCAGCTGCGGCATGCGCGCGGCCGGCGTGCCCTCGCGCGGCGAGAACGGAAACACATGCAGATGCGTCAGCCCGCATTCCTCGACGATGCGGATCGAATTCTCGAACATCGCCTCCGTCTCCGTCGGGAAGCCGGCGATGATGTCCGCGCCGAAGACGATGTCGGGCCGCAGCGCCCGCACGTCCGCGCAGAAGCGGATCGAATCGTCGCGCAGGTGCCGCCGCTTCATCCGCTTCAGGATCATGTCGTCGCCGGCCTGCAGCGACAGGTGCAGATGGGGCATGAGCCGCCGCTCGGTCGCGATCGCTTCCATCAGGTCCACGTCCGCCTCGATGGAATCGATCGAGGAGAGCCGCAGCCGCTTCAGGTCAGGCACCTGGCGCAGGATCGCCTTCACCAGCTTGCCGAGGCGCGGGCTGCCCGGCAGGTCCGCGCCGTAGCTGGTCATGTCGACGCCGGACAGAACCACCTCGGCATAGCCGTTGCCGACGAGCCGCTTCACCTGGTCGACCACCGCACCCATCGGCACGGAGCGAGAGTTTCCGCGCCCGTAAGGGATGATGCAGAAGGTGCAGCGGTGGTCGCAGCCATTCTGCACCTGCACGAAGGCGCGTGCGCGGCCCTCGATCGCGTCGACCATGTGGGAGGCGGTCTCCTTCACCGACATGATGTCGTTGACGCGTAGCTTTCTCGAACAGGTTGACACCGAAATCCGGCAGGGCGCGGTAGGAGTTGGCCTTCAGCTTTTCCTCGTTGCCGAGCACGAGGTCGACCTCGTCCATCGCCTCGAAGGTGCCGGGCTCGGTCTGCGCCGCGCAGCCGGTGACGATGATGCGCGCGTCCGGGTTCTCGCGTCGCGCCTTGCGGATCGCCTGGCGCGCCTGGCGCACGGCCTCGGCCGTCACCGCGCAGGTGTTGAAGACGACGGCGCCGCCGTCCAGCTCGCCGAGACCGGCTGCCGTCGCCTCACGCCGCATCACCTCGGATTCGTAGGTGTTCAGCCGGCAGCCGAAGGTGACGATATCGATGCCCTTGCCGGCCATCACGCCGCGCTTTCGGTTTCGCGCGCCCAGGTGCCGGTGGCGGGATCGAAGGTGCCCGAGAATTCCCATTCCGCCGGCCCGGTCATGACGACGTGGTCGTTGCCGCGCCACTCGACGGTGAGCGTGCCGCCGGGCTGGGTGATCCTGACGATGCGATCCGTGCGGCCTGTGCGCGCGGCCGAGACGGCGGCGGCGCAGGCGGCGGAGCCGCAGGCGCGCGTCAGCCCCGCGCCGCGCTCCCAGGTGCGCATGATCAGCGCATCGCGCGAGACCACCTGCGCGATCGAGATGTTGGCCTTTTCCGGAAAGATCGGATGGTTTTCCAGCAGCGGCCCGAAGCGGTCGAGTTCGTAGGACCAGACGTCCCGGTCGACCCAGAACACGGCGTGCGGGTTGCCCATCGACATGACCGAGGGCGAATGCAGCACCGGATTGTCGATCGGCCCGACCTGCAGTTCGATCGCACGCGTGTCGGCGAATTCCTCCGCGAGCGGGATTTCGTCCCAGTTGAACCGCGGCACGCCCATGTCGACCGAGATCAGCCCGTCGGCGTGCTCCTGCGCGGAGAGGATGCCGGCGACGGTCTCGAAGGTGAACAGCTTCTGCCCGGTCTCGGACGCAAGCGCCTGCACGACGCAGCGCATGCCGTTGCCGCACGCCTGAGCGCGGGAACCGTCTGAATTCAGGATCTCGACGTAATAGTCGGTGCCGGGCGTCTTCGGATCGTGGATCGCCATGATCTGGTCGAACTTCGTCGCCGGATCGGCATTGAGCGCGACCGCGGCGGCGGGCGAGACGCGCGCCGACGTGCCGCGCATGTCGGCAACGATGATCTCGTTGCCGAGCCCGTTCATCTTGGCGAATTGCACGTCCGGAGCCGTCACGGCCGAATTTCCCTGCGATCTCGCCGCTATATGGCGGAACCGGCCCGAAATTACCAGTGTCGCGAGCCAGGCCGCGTCAGGCGATGACGACGATGCCGAGGATCACCAGCAGGAACAGGATCAGCAGGATGCCGATGAGCAGCTTCGCGCCGGTCATGGCGGCGCCGGAGATGGCATTGAAGCCGAGCAGGCTCGCCACTGCCGCGACGATGAGAAGAATGACGATCCACTTGACCATGGGATGCTCCCTCGCTTGCGCCGGGAGAACGCGTCGAGGCTGACAGTGGTTCCGTCAGGCTGCGGCGGCCGGCACATCCCATACTTCGCCCGGCTGCATTGCCCGGAAGCGATCGCGCACAATGCCCTCAGCATCGAGCGCGGCGTGGAGGCGCTGGCGTGGCTCATCCACCGCTTCGTTGGTGAGTTGAAACGTGCCCCAGTGGATGCCCGCCGCATGCTCCGCGCCGAGGAGCCGGAAGCCGGCGACCGCCTCTTCGGGGTTCTGGTGGTGCGGTTCCATGAACCAGCGCGGCTCGTAGGCGCCGATCGGCAGCAAAGCGAGGCGGAAGCCGCCATGTTTGCGGCGGGCCAGCTCGTAGTTGCGGCCCTGATGGAAGCCGGTGTCGCCGCCGAAGTAGACGTTCCCGGCCGGAGTTTCGATGGTGAAGGCAGACCACAGCGCCATGCGGCGGTCGCCCGTGCCGCGCGCCGACCAGTGATGGGCAGGCTCGACATGCACGGCGACGCCCTCGCCGACATCGATCCGCTCGTCCCAATCGTGCGTCGAGATGCGGATGCCGGGTGCGGCCTTGCTCATGATCGCATCGTTGCCGAGCGGTGTGATTACGTGCGGGTCGCGGGCAGCCTTGAGCCGCGCCAGCGTCGCCGCGTCCATGTGGTCATAGTGGTTGTGGGTGACGAGCAGGTAGTCGATCGGCGGCAGGTCGTCAAAGGCGATGCCGGGAGCATTGACCCGCTTCGGGCCGGCAAAGGAAAAGGGAGAGGCGCGCGGCGACCAGACCGGATCGGTGAGGAAATTCAGCCCGCCGGACTGGATGAGCAGAGAGGCGTGCCCGACCATCGTGACGCGCAGCGCGTCCGGGGCCAGGCGCGATTCGGGTTTCGCCTGTGGAAACGGGCTCGGCCATGCGGCGGGCCACTTCGCCTTCCCGCCACCAAACTGCCAGCGCATCAGATCGATGAAGGAGCTAAGCTCCTTGCCGTCGGGGTTGAAGAACAGCCGGCCGTCGAAATGATCCGACTTTGCACCCGTGTAATACGCGTTGTCCGCCTTGGCACGTGACACAGACAATCCTCCAGCCGCGGCGCCCAGGCCACTCAATCCAAGCAACGCAAGCGCGGCGCGTCGGTTCATCGCGTCAGAGATAGGCAAGACAACCTTGCGCGCAACCGTCCGCCGGTGGATTGAGATGTGGATCGGATGAAAAGGTCGTGAACCATGGTCAAGAAGCGCATCGGCGATCCCTGGATGCCGGCCGACGAGTTCGGGCGGGCGCTGCCGCGCGGCCTGGGGCTCAATCTCCTGGTGCCGGCGATCGCGCCGATGCGCGAGTTCTGCGAACAGGTGCTCGGCGGCCGGATCGTCTACGCCGATGTGGATTTCTGCGTCGTCGAACTCGCCGGTTCGATTCTGCTTCTCCACGCCGACCACACCTATCGCGACCATGAGATGTTCGGCGCGTTCGACGGAGTGGAGGTGCGCGGCGCCGGTGCGGAGATCCGCGTCTATGGGGTGGATCCGGACGCGATCGAGGCGCGGGCCCGTGCGGGCGGCCACATCGTTCTGTCGGGCTCGATCGACAAGCCGCATGGTCTGCGCGAGTGCCACATCGTCGGTCCCTCAGGCTATGTCTTCGTGCCGGGAAGGGCGATCTGACGCAACGTTATCCTTCGGCACGGCAGGAAATTCCACTTTCGCATGCCGCTTTCGGCTCGCCAAAACCGAATATTAACCCTATTGGCCTCGAATTGTTCGTAACATCGCCACGTTTGTAGTGATTGGACTGCTGGACGGGGCGCCTGCAATATGTCCGCACCCCGCGGAGAGGACGACATGGCGAGTGAGATGGCCCTTTTCCCCACGATCCCGACGCGCGGTCTGCTGATCGCCTGCGCGGCTCTCGCCATTGCGGGCTGCAGCACGTCGCGCTTCGACACGGTCGACACGCGGCCGGCGCCGCTCACCCCGGCGCCTTCCGGCACGGTCACGTCCAACCAGCTTCCGCCGCCCTCGCCTGCCGGCCCGACCGACCCGTCGGCCTTCCCGCCGGCGCCGGGCACGAGCACCACCGATCCGCAGGTCGCTGCAGGGCCGGCGGTTCCGCCGGCAGCTCCGGCCAATGCGCCCGACGTCACCAAGGAAGCCATGGTCGGCGCCTGGAAGGTGAATGCCGGTGGCGGCGGTTGCCAGATGATGCTCAGCCTCACCAAGCAGGCCTCGGACTTCCGCGCCGCCTCGCTGCGCTGCCCGGGCGATGCCGCCAACGTCGCCGCCTGGAACGTCGCCGGCAAGCAGGTCGTGCTCAAGGACAACACCGGCAACGTGGTCGCACGGCTCTATTCCTCCGGCGCGGAGAAGTATGACGGCCAGACGGCTGGCGGCACGCCGATCAGCTTCTCCCGTTAGCCGTTTACCCGGCCGGTCTCCATGGCTTCTCATGCAGGGCTGGCGGCCTACCCCTCGCTGCGCCACGACTATGGCCGCCTGGTCGAGAAGGGCGAGATCTCGCGTGATCCCGTCCAGGAGGCGCTGACGCTCCGGTTCGACCGGGTGATCGCCGAACTCGGCGCGTCGAACGCCGCGGCCAAGACCAATGCGCTCGGCTGGCTGTTCGCGCGCAAGAAGGCGCCGTCCGCCGTTCGCGGCCTCTACGTCTATGGCGGGGTGGGGCGCGGCAAGACCATGCTGATGGACATGTTCTTCCGCCTGGCTCCGCTCAAGCAGAAGCGGCGCGCGCATTTCAACGAGTTCATGGCCGACGTGCACGACCGCATCGGCCTGCATCGCGCGGCGCTGAAGGCGGGCACCGTCAAGGGCGACGATCCGATCCCGCCGGTGGCGGCCGCGATCGCCGCCGAATCCCGCCTGCTCTGCTTCGACGAGTTCACCGTCACCGACATCGCCGACGCGATGATCCTGTCGCGCCTGTTCACGGCGCTGTTCTCCAACGGCGTCACGCTCGTCGCCACCTCGAACGTCGCCCCCGACGATCTTTACCGCGACGGGTTGAACCGGGGGCTGTTCCTGCCGTTCATCCAGACGCTGAAGGACAATGTCGACGTGGTCGCGGTCGACATCCCGACCGACTACCGGATGCTGAAGCTCAGCCACCTGCCGGTCTACGTCACGCCGCTCGGCCCGGCGACCGACGGACAGATGGACGAGGCCTGGGCGGCGGCGACCGAAGGGCGCAGCGAGGCGCCTGTGAAGCTCGAGGTCATGGGGCGTCACGTGAATGTGCCGCGCGCCTCCGGCAAGGCTGCCCGCTTCACCTTCGCCGATCTGTGCGACGCGCCGCTCGGCGCGCGCGATTATCTCGCCATCGCCGAGCGCTTCGATACGATCTTCATCGACCATATCCCGGTGATGGACCAGACCCGGCGCAATGCGAGCAAGCGCTTCATCCTGCTCATAGACACGCTCTACGACCGCCACATAAGGCTGGTCGCAAGCGCGGAGGCCTCGCCCGACCGTCTCTACGCAGGGCGCGAAGGGGTGACGGAAGCCTTCGAATTCGCACGCACCGCCTCCCGCCTCAACGAGATGCAGAGCCGGGAATGGGTGGAGGGGGCGGGTGCCTGAATCAGCGGCAGATTGCGCCATCTGACTGCCCGCGCAGTTTCCATTGCCGAACGTTGCCTATTTATTGACTTATGTTTTGACGTTTACGTAAATCAAAAAAGTATTAACCGATTGAATTTATTAGATCCAAAAGAATCGGTTGAATTTTTCTTCAGGCCGGCCTAATGCCTCCGCCGGTTTCGTCGGCACCGAGCCGGCGGCGCGGGCGTATGTCACACAGATTTCGATTTGTGCGGATAAGCCCCGACGGTTTCAACTCCGCCGGCCGCGAGTGGACCCGGCGATGCGCAAGGGACGGTTCGCATGGCACGCAACAAGATTGCCCTCATCGGCTCGGGTATGATCGGCGGCACGCTCGCCCATCTGATCGGGCTCAAGGAACTCGGCGACGTCGTTCTGTTCGATATCGCCGAAGGCATTCCGCAGGGCAAGGGCCTGGACATCGCGCAGTCGGCTCCGGTTGAAGGCTTCGATGCCCGCCTCCAGGGCGCCAACGACTACTCGGCCATCAAGGATGCGGATGTTTGCATCGTCACCGCCGGCGTGCCGCGCAAGCCCGGCATGAGCCGTGACGACCTGCTCGGCATCAACCTCAAGGTGATGGAGCAGGTGGGCGCCGGCATCAAGAAGTATGCGCCGAAGGCTTTCGTCATCTGCATCACCAATCCGCTCGACGCCATGGTCTGGGCGCTGCAGAAGTTCTCCGGCCTGCCGAAGACCCATGTGGTCGGCATGGCCGGCGTGCTCGACTCGGCCCGCTTCCGCCACTTCCTCGCCGATGAGTTCAAGGTGTCGGTTGAAGACGTCTCGGCGATGACGCTGGGCGGCCACGGCGACGACATGGTGCCGCTGGTGCGCTACTCGACCGTCGCCGGCATCCCGCTGCCCGACCTAGTCAAGATGGGCTGGACCACCAAGGAGAAGCTGGACGCCATCGTCGAGCGCACCCGCAAGGGCGGCGGCGAGATCGTCGGCCTGCTCAAGTCCGGCTCGGCCTACTACGCCCCGGCGGCGTCGGCCGTGTCGATGGCCGAGGCCTATCTCAAGGACAAGAAGCGCGTGCTGCCCTGCGCCGCGCATCTTTCCGGCCAGCACGGCCTCAAGGACATGTATGTCGGCGTGCCGGTGGTGATCGGCGCCGGCGGCGTCGAGCGCGTCATCGAGATCGACTTCAACAAGGCCGAGCAGAAGATGTTCGACAAGTCGGTCGCCGCGGTGCAGGGCCTTTGCGAGGCCTGCGTCGCCATCGCCCCGAACCTCGGCAAGTAAGCGAGCGCCCCATGAACATCCACGAATACCAAGCTAAGCAGATCCTCAAGAGCTACGGCGCGCCGGTCGCGGACGGCGTGGCGATCCTCAAGGCGGACGAGGCGCAGAACGCGGCCCGCTCGCTGCCCGGCCCGCTCTACGTCGTGAAGAGCCAGATCCACGCCGGCGGCCGCGGCAAGGGCAAGTTCAAGGAACTCGGCCCCGACGCCAAGGGCGGCGTGCGCCTTGCCAAGTCGATCGACGAGGTCGTGCACAACGTCAAGGAGATGCTGGGCAACACGCTGGTCACCAAGCAGACCGGCGAGGCCGGCAAGCAGGTCAACCGCCTCTATATCGAGGACGGCGCCGACATCGATCGCGAGCTCTATCTCTCGATCCTCGTCGACCGTTCCGTCGGCCGGGTCGCCTTTGTCGTCTCGACCGAGGGCGGCATGGACATCGAGGCGGTTGCCCATGACACGCCGGAGAAGATCGTCACGATCGCCATCGACCCCGAAAAGGGTGTGACGGCCGACGACGTGAAGAAGATCAACGCCGCTTACGGCCTGTCGGGCGACGCGGCGAAGGACGGCGAGAGCCTGTTCCCGATCCTCTACAAGGCGTTCGTCGAGAAGGACATGAGCCTGCTCGAGGTCAACCCGCTGATCGTGATGAAGAACGGCCGCCTGCGCGTGCTCGACGCCAAGGTGTCGTTCGACAACAACGCGCTGTTCCGCCACCCCGAGATCATGGAACTCCGCGACACGACCGAAGAGGACGAGAAGGAGATCCAGGCGTCCAAGTATGACCTGGCCTATGTGGCGCTGGACGGCAATATCGGCTGCATGGTCAACGGCGCCGGCCTCGCCATGGCGACGATGGACATCATCAAGCTCTACGGCGCCGAGCCTGCCAACTTCCTCGACGTCGGCGGCGGCGCGAGCAAGGAGAAGGTCACCGCGGCGTTCAAGATCATCACGGCCGATCCGGCGGTGAAGGGCATCCTGGTCAACATCTTCGGCGGCATCATGAAGTGCGACATCATCGCCGAGGGCGTGATCGCGGCGGTCAAGGAAGTCGGCCTCAAGGTGCCGCTGGTCGTGCGCCTCGAAGGCACCAATGTCGAGCTGGGCAAGAAGATCATCAACGAGAGCGGCCTCAACGTCATCTCGGCCGACGATCTCGACGACGCAGCCAAGAAGATCGTCGCGGCGGTGAAGGGCTAGCGTCGCGCTGGCCCGCCGTTCGTTCCAGAACAACTGATCCCCCGGGAGTCACGTTCCGCATGTCCATTCTCATCGACAAGAACACCAAGGTCATCGTGCAGGGCCTGACCGGCAAGACCGGCACGTTCCACACGGAGCAGGCGCTGGCCTATTACGGCACCCAGATGGTCGCCGGCATCCATCCCAAGAAGGGCGGCGAAAAGTGGACCGGTTCGAAGGGCGAGACCCTGCCGATCTTCGCCACCGTCGGCGAGGCCAAGGAAGCAACCGGTGCAACCGCTTCGGTCGTCTACGTTCCGCCGGCGGGCGCGGCCGAGGCGATCATCGAGGCGATCGAGGCCGAGGTGCCGCTGATCGTCTGCATCACCGAGGGCATCCCGGTCATGGACATGGTCAAGGTCAAGGCGCGGCTCGACCGTTCGAAGTCCCGCCTGATCGGACCGAACTGCCCGGGCATCGTCACGCCCAACGAGTGCAAGATCGGCATCATGCCCGGAAACATCTTCAAGAAGGGCTCGGTCGGCGTTGTTTCCCGCTCGGGAACGCTTACCTATGAAGCAGTCTTCCAGACCTCCAACGAAGGCCTTGGCCAGTCGACGGCGGTCGGCATCGGCGGCGATCCCGTAAAGGGCACCGAGTTCATCGACATGCTCGAAATGTTCCTGGCCGACGACGAGACCAAGTCGATCATCATGATCGGCGAGATCGGCGGCTCTGCCGAGGAAGACGCGGCGCAGTTCCTGCGCGACGAGGCAAAGCGCGGCCGCAAGAAGCCGATGGCCGGCTTCATCGCGGGCCGCACGGCTCCTCCCGGTCGCACGATGGGCCACGCCGGCGCGGTGATCTCCGGCGGCAAGGGCGGCGCGGAAGACAAGATCGCGGCGATGGAAGCCGCGGGCATCAAGGTTTCGCCCTCGCCGGCGCGTCTCGGCAAGACGCTGGTGGAAGCGATTAAGAGTTAAGGGAGTATGGAGTAGGGGAATAAGGAGCAGGGCTGAGAGGGCGGAATTTCCCTACTACCCTACTGCCTTATTCCCCTACTCCCCTAATCAGGAGACGGAGCGCGGCGCTCCGACACGACAATGGCAAGGCAAGATCAGGCCAACGACCAGTTCTCGGTGACATCGTTCCTCTATGGCGGGAACGCGGACTACATCGAGCAGCTCTATGCCGATTGGCAGAACAATCCCGCCTCTGTGAACGAAGAGTGGCGCGAATTCTTCAGTGCGCTGAAGGACGATGCGGCGATTGTGGTCAAGAACGCCGAAGGCGCTTCGTGGCGGCAGAAGGGCTGGCCGCAGGCGGCGAACGGCGAGCTGGTCTCGGCGCTCGATGGCAACTGGGGCCAGATCGAGAAGGCCGTCGAGAAGAAGATCCGCGACAAGGCGGCCGACGGCGCTGCGGCCGCGCCGACGGCGACCGATGCCGACGTGCAGCGCGCCGCGCGCGATTCCGTCCGGGCGCTGATGATGATCCGCGCCTACCGCATGCGCGGCCACCTGCACGCCGACCTCGACCCGCTCGGCATCGCCAAGCCACTGGAAGACTACGACGAACTGTCGCCGGCCAGCTACGGCTTCACCGAAGCGGATCTCGACCGTCCGATCTTTATCGACGGCGTTTTGGGTCTCGGCGAATACGCCACCATCCGGCAGATGCTGGAGATCGTGAAGCGTACCTATTGCTCCACGCTGGGCGTCGAGTTCATGCACATCTCCGATCCGGCCGAAAAGGCCTGGATACAGGAGCGCATCGAAGGGCCGGACAAGGGCGTGTTCTTCACCGCCAACGGCAAGAAGGCGATCCTGCACAAGCTGATCGAGGCCGAGGGTTTCGAGCAGTTCATCGACGTCAAGTACAAGGGCACCAAGCGCTTCGGTCTCGACGGCGGCGAGTCGCTCATCCCGGCGCTCGAGCAGATCATCAAGCGCGGCGGCTCGCTGGGCCTCAAGGAGATCGTGCTCGGCATGGCCCATCGCGGCCGCCTGAACGTGCTGACCAACGTGATGGCGAAGCCGCACCGCGCCGTCTTCCACGAGTTCAAGGGCGGCTCCTACGCCCCCGACGACGTCGAAGGCTCCGGCGACGTCAAGTACCATCTCGGCGCCTCGTCGGATCGTGAGTTCGACAACAACAAGGTGCACCTGTCGCTGACGGCGAACCCGTCGCATCTGGAGATCGTCGATCCGGTGGTAATGGGCAAGGCCCGCGCCAAGCAGGACCAGCTCTACGGGCGGACCCGCGAAGAGTTGGTGCCGATTGAGGAGCGCGCCAAGGTGATGCCGCTTCTGCTGCATGGCGACGCCGCCTTTGCCGGCCAGGGCGTCATCGCGGAAATCCTCGGCCTGTCGGGCCTGCGCGGTCATCGCGTGGCGGGCACGGTCCACTTCATCATCAACAACCAGATCGGCTTCACCACCAATCCCCGCTTCTCGCGTTCCTCGCCCTATCCGTCGGACGTGGCGAAGATGATCGAGGCGCCGATCTTCCACGTGAACGGCGACGATCCGGAAGCTGTGGTTTATGCCGCCAAGGTGGCGACCGAGTTCCGGATGAAGTTCCACAAGCCGGTCGTGGTCGACATGTTCTGCTATCGCCGCTTCGGCCACAACGAGGGCGACGAGCCGGCCTTCACGCAGCCGCTGATGTACAAGAACATCCGCGGCCGTCAGAACGACGCTGCAGATTTATGCCAGCAAGCTGATCGCCGAGGGCGTTGTCAGCGAGGCCGAGGTCGACAAGATGAAGGCCGACTGGCGCGCACATCTGGAGGCGGAGTTCGAAGCCGGCCAGTCCTACAAGCCCAACAAGGCCGATTGGCTCGACGGTGCCTGGTCCGGCCTGCGGACTGCCGACAGCCAGGACGAGTTGCGCCGCGGCAAGACGGCAGTGCCAGTGAAGACGCTGAAGGAGATCGGCAAGAAGCTGACCGAGATCCCGAAGGATTTCGAGGCGCACAGGACGATCCAGCGTTTCCTCGACGCGCGTCGCAAGATGATCGACACGGGCGAAGGCATCGACTGGTCGACGGCGGAGGCGCTTGCCTTCGGCGCGATCCTGCTCGACGGCAATCCGATCCGCCTGTCCGGCCAGGATTCCGAGCGCGGCACCTTCTCGCAGCGCCACTCGGTGCTCTACGACCAGCGCGACGAGAACCGCTACATCCCGCTCAACAATCTCGGACCGCAGCAGGCCAATTACGAGGTCATCAACTCGATGCTCTCGGAAGAGGCGGTGCTTGGCTTCGAATACGGCTATTCGCTCGCCGAGCCGAAGGCACTGACGCTGTGGGAAGCCCAGTTCGGCGACTTCGCCAACGGCGCGCAGGTGGTGTTCGACCAGTTCATCTCGTCGGGCGAGCGCAAGTGGCTGCGCATGTCGGGCCTCGTCTGCCTCCTGCCGCACGGCTACGAAGGCCAGGGTCCGGAACATTCCTCGGCCCGTCTGGAGCGCTTCCTCCAGCTTTGCGCCGAAGACAACATGCAGGTCATCTATCCGACGACGCCGGCGAACTACTTCCACAGCCTGCGCCGTCAGCTCAAGCGCGATTTCCGCAAGCCGCTGATCGTCATGACGCCCAAGTCGCTGCTGCGCCACAAGCGTGCCGTGTCGACGCTGGCCGAGATGTCGGGCGAGAGTTCGTTCCATCGCCTCCTGTGGGACGACGCGCAGATGCTGCCGGACCAGCCGATCAAGCTGGTGAAGGATTCGAAGATACGCCGCGTCGTGCTCTGCTCGGGCAAGGTCTATTACGACCTCTACGAGGAACGCGAGAAGCGCGGCATCAACGACATCTACCTGCTGCGCGTCGAACAGCTCTATCCGTTCCCGGCCAAGGCGCTGATCACCGAGCTGTCGCGCTTCCGCAACGCGGAGATGGTGTGGTGCCAGGAGGAACCCAAGAACATGGGTGCCTGGTCCTTCATCGATCCGTATCTGGAATGGGTGCTGGCTCATATCGATGCCAAGCATCAGCGCGTGCGCTACACCGGCCGTCCGGCCGCCGCGTCGCCCGCGACCGGCCTGATGTCCAAGCACCTGGCGCAGCTCGAGGCGCTCCTCGAAGACGCGCTCGGCAACTGAACTGAACACAGCGAGAAGGCAGACCGATGGCCACCGAAATCCGTGTTCCGACACTCGGCGAATCCGTCACCGAGGCAACCGTCGGCAAGTGGTACAAGAAGGCGGGCGACAGCATCGCCGCCGACGAGACCCTGCTCGAGCTCGAGACCGACAAGGTGACGGTCGAGGTGCCGGCGCCGGCCGCGGGTGTGCTTGCCGAAATCACTGCCCAGGAAGGCGAGACGGTGGGGTTGGGCGCTCTGCTCGGCACCATCGGCGAGGGCAGCGGTGCTGCCGCAAAGCCGGCGGCCAAGGCCGAGGCGAAGCCGGAAGCCGTTGCTCAGGCCGCCGGAGCTTCCGGCGCCGACACCACGAAGGAGGCGGCCGAGAAGACGGCCAAGATCGCCGGCGAGGGCCCCGTCGAGAAGCGTGACATGCCGCCGGCCCCGGCCGCGGCGAAGCTGCTCGCCGAGAACAACCTCTCGGCCGACCAGGTTGCGGGCTCGGGCAAGCGCGGGCAGGTGCTCAAGGGCGACGTGCTCGACGCGATCGCCAGGGGCGCGCCGTCGCAGCCCGCCGAGACGCCGGCCGTGCCGGTCACGGCCCGTGCGCCGTCGCCCGCCGACGATGCATCGCGCGAGGAGCGGGTGAAGATGACCCGCCTGCGCCAGACGATCGCGCGCCGGCTGAAGGACGCCCAGAGCACGGCGGCCATGCTCACCACCTTCAACGAGGTGGACATGAGCGGGATCATGTCGCTGCGCTCCAAGTACAAGGATGTCTTCGAGAAGAAGCACGGCGTGAAGCTCGGCTTCATGGGCTTCTTCACCAAGGCGGTGACGCATGCGCTGGCCGAAATCCCGGCGGTGAATGCCGAGATCGACGGCACCGACATCATCTACAAGAACTTCGCCCATATCGGCGTGGCGGTCGGCACGGACAAGGGTCTCGTCGTGCCGGTGGTGCGCAACGCCGACGCCATGTCGATCGCCGATATCGAGAAGGAAATCGGACGGCTTGGCATAGCTGCCCGCGATGGCAAGCTGTCGATGGCCGACATGCAGGGCGGCACCTTCACCATCTCCAACGGCGGCGTCTACGGCTCGCTGATGTCGACCCCGATCCTCAACGCGCCGCAGTCCGGCATCCTCGGCATGCACAAGATCCAGGATCGCCCGGTCGTGGTCGGCGGCCAGATCGTCATCCGCCCGATGATGTACCTGGCTCTGAGCTACGATCACCGCATCGTCGACGGCAAGGAAGCGGTGACGTTCCTGGTGCGGGTCAAGGAAAGCCTGGAGGATCCGGAAAGGCTCGTGCTGGATCTGTAACATGCCGACGGTGGCGGTCGTTGATGGCGTTGCCATCATCATCTATCACAACGACCACCCACCGGCACATTTCCATGCGGAGTTTGGAGAGCATCACGCGATCTTCGAGATCGAGAACTTGCGGATGGTGAGAGGCTTTCTGCCAGCGTCGAAACGACGTATCGTACAGGAATGGGCGATGCCCCGGCGCGACGCTCTGCGCGCCGCTTTCCTTCAGGCGACGGCGCGTCAGAGAATTGGATCCATCGAATGAAGAAGCTGCCCCGTATTTCTTCTGCCGAACCGGTGATCGACGGTGTCCTCAAACTTGTCTTCACCGACGGCTATGTCGGTGTCGTCGACCTCCGACCACTGATCGGCGAGGGTGACGTCTTCGCCTGGCTGCGCCTGCCGGGCAATTTCGCAAAATTCAGCCTCGATGAATACGGGCACTCAATCTCGTGGCTGGACGACACCGGCTACGAGATCGATTTTGGTGCCGACTCGCTGCGTCGCGACTGCGAGCGCCAGGCAGAGGTCCACAAGCTGATGATTGCCTGAGGCAAGCTATGCCCCACAGCATGTGCGAAAGCTCCGAGTGGGCACTGTTTCTGCGAACCGTCTCGATCATATTTTCCGCGACGATCGTTACGGCTTTCACCGCTCCGTCCTTTGCCGCCTGCCCCCAGGAACTCTCCGTTTACTCCGAACCCGAGGCGAATGCCTCGCTCGAATTCACGCCGGCGAGCGAAAATCCTTCGATCTCGCATAGCTTCAAGATCAAGTTCCCCGAAAACGCCGTCATCCTCGACGGCATCGTGATGTGGACCGAAGGCGTTGCGCGGCCGATGGGCATCGTCATGCACAAATGCCCGGAGGGCGACGTGACCGGCGAGGAACTCGATGCCTGCACCGTCTGGCAGGGCGTCGTCTACGCCGTCGACGGCCAGGGCAAGGTCGAGCTGCTTCCCCTCCAGGGCGCGGCTGCGGCGGAGCAGCTGCTGCTGCCGGATTTCGCGCCGGCGCTGAGGCAGTCCTCGGCCTATGGCATGGCCGGCGTGTCGAAGATGCCCTGGGATGTCTTCAAGATGTCGGGATGCCAGGAATGACGGCGAGCCGCGCCGACATAGGGGCCATCATCAACGCCCTGCCCTTCGTCAGGAATCACGGCGTCGAACTGGTCGCGATCGAGGATGGCGTCACGCAGGTGCGCATGCCCTTCGACGCGACCTATTCGACGCCTCCCGGCCTGTTTCCGACGGCTATGGTCGGGCTGGTCGGCGATGTCGCCGCGATCGCCGCCTGCTATGCGGTCGCGCCCGCCGGGCACGCCTGCGCGACGCTCGACTACACGGTCAAGAACACCGGCCTCGCCCAGGGCGAGGAGCTTCTCGCCGAGGGCCGCGTGCTGATGGCCGGAAAGACGGTTTCCGTCGGTGCCGCGGATATCTATGTGGTGAATAAGGGCGAACGGCGGCCGTGTGGCACGGTGCTGGCGACCGCCCGTGTCTACAAGGTGAAGGATTGAGAGCTGTGAGCGGAAAGGTCGTCCTCGTCTCCGGCGGCAGCCGAGGCATTGGCGCCGAGACCGCCAGGCTCGCGGCGGCGCGGGGCTGGCGTGTCGCGGTCAACTATGTCGCCGACCGGGCATCCGCGGACGCCGTCGTGGCGGAGATCGAAGCCAGCGGTGGCGAAGCCTTCGCAGTCCAGGGCGATGTGGGCGCGGAAGCGGACGTGCTCGCCATGTTCGCCGCCGTCGACGCCTGTTTCGGCAGGCTCGACGGGCTGGTCAACAATGCCGGCATCGTCGACCGCAGGGCGCGCGTCGACGAGATGAGCGCCGCGCGGCTCGAACGCATGATGCGCGTCAACGTCGTCGGGTCGTTCCTCTGCGCCCGCGAGGCGGTGAAGCGCATGTCGACGCGGCATGGCGGGCAGGGTGGCGTCATCGTCAACCTGTCGTCGGCTGCGGCGCGTCTCGGAAGCCCGGGCTGGTATGTCGACTATGCCGCCTCGAAGGGCGCGATCGACACGCTGACCACCGGCCTTGCGCTTGAGGTCGCTGATGAGGGCATACGTGTCTGCGGCGTGAGGCCGGGCATCATCGCGACCGACATCCACGCCTCCGGCGGCGAGCCGGACCGGATCGAGAAGGTGCGCGCCGGACTCCCGATGAAAAGGGAAGGCAGGCCTGAGGAAATTGCATCGGCCGTCGTCTGGCTTTTGTCCGGCGAGGCATCCTATATCACCGGCGCGACGCTCGACGTGAGCGGCGGGCGCTGAACCAGCACGACAGGAGACCCGGCAATGGCCTATGACGTGATCTTTATCGGAACCGGCCCCGGCGGCTATGTCGGCGCGATCAAGGCGGCACAGCTCGGCCTGAAGACGGCGGTGGTCGAAAAGCGCGAGACCTATGGCGGCACCTGCCTCAACATCGGCTGCATTCCGTCCAAGGCGCTGCTGCATGCGTCCGAGATGTTCGCCGAGGCCGAGCACTCCTTCGACGCGCTCGGCATCGAGGGCGTGAAGCCGAAGCTCAACCTCGCCAAGATGATGGCGCACAAGGATGCGACCGTCGCGTCCAATGTCGGCGGCGTCGCCTTCCTGTTCAAGAAGAACAAGATCGACGCTTTCCGTGGCACGGGCAGGATCGTCGCCCCCGGCAAGGTCGCCGTCACCGGCGAGGACGGCAAGGTGACCGAGGTCGAGGGCGCCAACATCGTCATCGCCACCGGCTCGGACGTCGCCGGCATTCCGGGCGTCAAGGTCGACATCGACGAGAAGGTGATCGTGTCGTCGACCGGCGGCATCGCGCTCGACAAGGTGCCGGCCAATCTGGTCGTCGTCGGCGGCGGTGTCATCGGGCTGGAGCTCGGCTCCGTCTGGGCGCGCCTCGGCTCCAAGGTGACGGTCGTCGAATATCTCGACACCATCCTCGGCGGCATGGACGCTGAGATTTCGAAGCAGTTCCAGCGCATGCTCGCCAAGCAGGGCATCGACTTCAAGCTTGGTGCCAAGGTGACGGCGGTCGAGAAGGGCAAGAAGGGCGCGACGGTGACCTTCGAGCCGGTGAAGGGGGGCGCGGCCGAGACGCTTGCCGCAGATGTGGTGCTGATCGCGACGGGCCGGCGGCCCTACACGGACAGCCTCGGTCTCGAGGAGGTCGGCGTCGAGCTGGAGCGCGGCAAGGTCAAGACGGACGCGCACTACCAGACGAACGTCAAGGGCATCTACGCCATCGGCGACGTGATCGCCGGCCCGATGCTCGCTCACAAGGCCGAGGACGAGGGCATCGCGGTGGCCGAGATCCTCGCGGGGCAGCGTGGGCACGTGAACTACGACGCGATCCCGAGCGTGGTCTACACCAGCCCCGAGGTCGCCTCCGTCGGCAAGACCGAGGAGGAGCTGAAGAAGGCCGGGATCGACTACAAGGTCGGCAAGTTCCCCTTCACGGCGAATGGTCGGGCGCGCGCCATGCTGCACACCGAAGGCCTGGTGAAGATCCTCGCAGACAAGGCGACCGACCGCGTGCTTGGTGCGCACATCGTCGGCTTCGGCGCCGGCGAGATGATCCATGAGCTGACCGTGCTGATGGAATTCGGCGGCTCGTCTGAAGATTTGGCGCGGACCACGCATGCGCATCCGACGATGTCGGAAGCGGTGCGCGAGGCGGCGCTCGCGGCGTTCTTCAAGCCGATCCATATCTGATCGGCTTCATTCCGATGCAAGACGGCCCGCCGGTGAGGCGGGCCGTTGTCGTTTCGGGCCTGAGCGACCTTACTGCGCGGGGGCAGGCTGGGCCGGGGGCGGCGTCGGTGCCGGGGCAGGCTCGGCTGCCGGGGGCGGCGTCGGGGCAGGAGCCGGCTCGGCTGCCGGAGGAGGCGTCGGAGCCGGTGCAGGCTCGGCTGCCGGCGGCGGGGCAGGGGCTGCAGGCGCGGGCGCTGGTTCGGTCGCGGCAGGCGGCGGAGGCGCTTCGGGCGCCGGGCCGGTATTGCCGAACACGAAATAGGCGACGATCGCGAGGATGATCACGACGGCCGCGATCAGCACGCCGGTTCCGCCACTGCGGGACTGCACCACAGTGCGGTTGTCCACCCGCCCTGGATCGGCGGCCGGATGAGGGGGAGGGGTGCCCCGCGGATCAGGATTGAGGGGATCCACCATCTTGGTTCTCCATTGCTGCTACGCAGCCACAACGTCGAACGGGCGGATTGGTTCAAATCGGCGTGAGTACCGTGTTTTCACGAATGAAAACGGCCGGACACAAAGGCCGGCCGCTGTCCGATCGTTGCGCAGAACCTTACTTGGCTTCGGCGGGTTTCTTCTCTTCCTTCACCGTCGTCTCGGGCGTGGTGGAGGCAGTGGTCGACATATCGAGGGTCGCGACCGACTTGGTGGTTTCGGTCTTGACCATGTCGTGGCCGCAGGCGGCGAGCGCGCCCGAAGCGGTCAATCCAAGCAGTGCGGCAGCGGCGAGCAGTGTCTTCATCGTCGTCTCCTGTGCTGGTCGATGGCAAAACGCTAACATCGACGGACAGGGACGCAAAATCACGCTTTGCGTGATCAATCGGCGCGGGTGACGGTGTAGCCTTCCTTGCGCAGCTGTTCGATCACACCCTCACTGCCGGGAAGATGCAGCGCGCCGACGGCGATAAAGGCGCGGCCGGTGTCGAGGAAAGGCTTTGCCTCCCTCGCCATCACGCCGTTGCGGGCGGTGATCATGGTCTCCTCGAAGGCCGAGTAGCCGGACTTGCCGTCTTCGCCCGAGGGAAGGGCCGTCTCGAAGAACGGCCAGAACATGCCGGTTTCGCCGGAAAGATAGATGTCGATCATCGTCTCGATGACATCGTCGATCCCGTCGCCGAGCCGCAATGTCTCGACCAGCCCTTCGACATGGAATTCGAGCGGCAGCGAGGCCATCGCCTCCAGCTGGCTCTTCGCGGTTTCCAGTCCGCCGAGCTCTTTGCCGGCACTCTCGGCCTGCCTCGCCAGGTTGATGTCGAGGACAGGCTCGCCGGCGCTCTTGCGGGCAAGCTCACAGGCCGGCAGCGCGATCATCGCCGACAGAACCCAGGGCTTCATCTTGATGACGCTCGCCAGCGGAATGCCGCGCTTGGCCAGCGCCTCCTCGACCATCGTCTTGTCTTCGGGGGGCAGGAGCGAGGTGAGAGTGGTCTTGTCCGTGAACATCATCAGTTCCGGGTTCGACGCGAAGCTCGCCATCATCTTCTTCTGGTCCAGCACGTCGGTGGTCTCGATGACGACGGTGGACGATGCGTCGAAGGCGGCCTGCGCGCTGGCCGGCAGCGTGACGACGCGCGGGTCGGTCATGTGCATCGTGCCGAAAAGGAAAGAGGGCTCTGCGCCCTCTTTTTCGATCTTCCAGAGCAGCCCGGCTCCGTTCGGCGTCTTCGCCGCCTCCGCTCTGATCCTGTCGAGCGCGGCGGGATCGGAGGTCGCCATTTCCTCGATCAGGTTCTTGCCGCTGCAGACCGGTGTGGCTGCCTCTGCCCGGCCCGACAAGGCGAGGAGGGTGGCGAGGAAGGCCAGCAGAAACAGGATATTGGCAAGCGCAACCAGCCAGAGCGAAACGCTGGCGGCGCGGTCGGCGATGGCGACAGGCTTCTTCATGCGCGACAGGCTACCGCGCCAATTCCGGCTTTTCCGTTAATGGCCCCGCGCAAATGCGTGGGGTCAGGCGCGTGGATGCGCCGCGTCGTAGATGTCGAGCAGGCGCTTGGTGTCGACGCCGGTATAGACCTGCGTGGTCGACAGGCTCGCATGGCCCAGCAGTTCCTGGATCGTGCGCAGGTCGCCGCCGCGGCCGAGAAGGTGGGTGGCGAAGGAGTGTCGCAGCGCATGCGGCGTGGCCGTGTCCGGCAGGTTGAGCGCGGCGCGCATCCTCTGCATCTCGCGCTGGATGATCGCTGGCTGCAGCGGCCCGCCCTTGGCGCCGCGGAACAGCAGGCCCTGGCTGTCGATGTGATAAGGGCAGAGCCGGCGGTATTCGGCGACGGCCTGCAACGCGATGGGCAGCAGCGGCACCAGCCGCGTCTTGTTGCCCTTGCCGGTGACGCGCAGCGTCGTCTCGCCATGTGCGAACTGTGCGCCCGTCAGGCCGAGCGCCTCGGAAATGCGCAGGCCGCAGCCATAGAGCAGCGTCAGCACGGCTGCATTGCGGGCAGCGACCCAGGGCTCCTCGTTCAACTGTTCGCCGAGCGCCACGACCCGCTTCGCATCGGCCGCCGTCAGCGGCTTGGGCAGCGATTTCGGCTGCTTCGGCGCGCGCATGGCGGCAGCGCCCGCGGCGTTCGCCAGGCCACGCTTCTCCAGCCAGCGCAGGAAGGAACGAACGCCGGCCAGCCCGCGTCCAAGCGTGCGTGCGCCCGCTCCCTCGTTGCGCCGCCGCGCCAGAAAGGCGCGCAGGTCGGCCGTGCGCAGCGCGGCGATGTCCTTCAGGCCGGGCGGGCCGCCGCAATGCTCCGTGAGGAACAGCAGGAACTGCCGCGTGTCGCGCTCATAGGCCTCGACGGTGAGCTGCGACAGCCTGCGTTCGCGCGCGAGCATCTTCAGCCAGTCGCCACGCGCCTTGTGTAGGTCGTCCCTGGCCGTGATGAGGATCTCGCCCACGTCTGTTTGCCCGTCTCCGAATCTCGCGCCATGCTGAGTTCACGATCTTACCAGAGGGTGAAACCGGCCGCAGATTGTCTTGCGCTGCGCCGAGAGCTAGGAGACTGGCGAGGAGACGAGCATGTCCAAACCGCAAAATCCGATCCAGATGGCCGTCATCGGCGCCGCGCACGGCATCAAGGGCGAGGTGCGCGTCAAGAGCTACACCGGCGATCCGCTGGCGCTGGACGACTACGGGCCGCTCTACACGGAAGACGGGCGTGCCTTCACCATCCTCAACATCCGCATGCAGAAGGACATGGCGGTGGTGCGCTTCAAGGGCGTCAACGATCGGTCCGCCGCTGAGGCCCTGACCGGCACCGCGCTCTTCGTCGACCGCGACATGCTTCCGGAGGATCTGGAGGACGAGGAATTCTACCACGCCGATCTGATCGGGCTCGATGCCGTCGACCTGGAGGAGGCGCCGATCGGGAAAATCATGGCAGTGCACAATTTCGGCGGCGGCGACATTCTGGAAATCGCGCGCACGACAAGGTCGACGGTGCTGGTGCCGTTCACCAAGGCTGCCGTGCCGTTGGTGGATGTGCTGGCCGGCAAGGTGCAGGTCGATCCCGTGTCGGCCGGACTCGTCGACACGGACGACGAGGATGATCCCGAAGACCGCAAGGCGGTCGACAAGCGCCCGCGCGGGCCGAAATCGGCGGGCGGCAACCGGTGATTTTCCGCGCCACTGTCCTGACGCTCTATCCGGAGATGTTTCCGGGCGCACTTGGTCTTTCGCTTGCCGGCAAGGCGCTGGAGCGGGGCGACTGGTCGCTCGAAACGGTGCAGATCCGTGAGTTCGGCCTCGGCCGTCATCGCGCCGTCGACGATACGCCGGCCGGCGGCGGGGCGGGCATGGTGCTGCGCGCCGATGTGCTGGCCGCTGCCATCGACCATGCATCCCCGGCCGGCGACATGCGCCCCAAGCTGCTGATGAGCCCGCGCGGCAAGCCGCTGACGCAGGCGCGCGTGCGCGAGCTCGCCGACGGGCCGGGCGCGATCATCGTCTGCGGCCGCTTCGAAGGCGTCGACCAGCGTGTGATCGATGCGCGGGGGTTGGAGGAAGTCTCGATCGGCGACTACATCCTGTCGGGCGGCGAACCGGCGGCGCTGGTGCTGCTCGATGCGGTGGTGCGGCTCCTGCCGGGCGTGATGGGCAACGAGGCGTCCGGCGGCGAGGAGAGCTTCGAGAACGGCCTGCTCGAACACCCGCACTATACGCGTCCGCCGGAATGGGACGGCCGGCCTATCCCGGACGTGCTGATGTCCGGCAATCATGGAAAGATCGCCGCCTGGCGACGGCAGCAGTCGGAAAAGCTGACTGCCGAGCGGCGCCCCGAACTGTTGCCGGAAAAGCGATCTGATGGCTGAGGTAGTCGCAACAAGCGCGACATTGCGAATCTTTGGCGAACGGCTCGATCCGGTCGAGATCTCGCGTCTCCTAGGTTGTTCTCCAACCAGCGCCGAGAAGCGAGGCGAGCCGATGGGTCCGCGGGGAAACATCTCGGCGAGGCAGGGAGGATGGAAACTCCGGATCGAGCGCCAGGATGGAGCACATCTGAGTGATCAGATTTCCCAACTCCTTGCGGAAACTTCTTCAGACCACGAGGTTTGGACTGACCTCGTGCAGCGCTATCGCGTTGATATGTTTTGCGGTATCTGGCTGGATGAACCCGGTCAGGGCGTGAACTTGGCCCCTATGGTTCTGGTCGAACTCGGTCGACGCGGGATCAGCTTGGAGTTGGATATCTACTACGCGGACGCTCACCCCGTGACGAAATAATACACCGCCAGCAGCAGGCCCACCGCGATGACGAAGCCGCGCAGGATGGGCTGCGGCACGCGCTTCGCGATCCACACGCCGCACCAGCCGCCGATCGCCACTGCCGGGATCATCACCAGTGCCTGCGGCCAGGCGACCACGCCGCCCCAAACGAAGACGACGATCGCCACCGCCGCGATCACGATCGACAGCATGTTCTTCAGCGCGTTGAGGCGATGGTAGTCGCCCTCCTGCGTCAGCCCGAGCGTCGCCAGCATCATCACGCCCATGCCGGCGCCGAAAAAGCCGCCGTAGACGGCGGTGACGAACTGCACAACCGAGCCGACGAAGCCGCCCACCGCCGCCTCCTGGCCCGGCTTCGGCTTGGGCTTGAGCCACGGGCCGGCGGCGAAGATGGCGGTCGCGGCGATCAGCAGCCAGGGCACCAGCGCGCGGAAGGACGGGTTGTCGAGCGCAAGCAGGATCGAGGCACCCGCCAGCGCTCCCAGCGCCGAGATCACGCACAGCAGCAGCGCGCCGCGCCAGAACGTCTTGATGTCGCTCCAATAGGCCAGCGTCGAGGTGATGTAGCCCGGAAACTGGGTGATGGACGACGTCGCATTGGCGACGATCGGCGGTATGCCGGCAACGGAGAGCGCGCCGAAGGTCAGGAAGGTGCCGCCGCCCGCGACGGCATTGACCGCGCCGGCGACGACGGCGGAGACGAAGAGCAAGGCGGCGTCGAAGAGCGTCAAGGCGATCATCCGGTTGAGGTGACCTCGCTGCTGTAGTCAGCGACGGCGCGCACGGCAAGGCCGATGAGTCCGGCCGCACATATCAAGCGGACACTTGCGGCCGGTCGGCGACCCACTAAAGTCGAGGCGAACGATTTCCTGAGGGAGGATTTACATGCTGAGATTTTCACTTGCCGTCATGGCCATCGTCGCCACCACCGCGCTCGCGTCCGCGCAGGACGCCTCGTCCGGCATCAAGCGCACGCCGCTGCAGAAGATCGATTTCCCGGACAACTACACGACCGTCACCGGCCTCGCCGAAATCGCGCCGGGCGTATCGGCCGGACGGCATACCCATCCGGGCATCGAGACGGGCTACGTGCTGGAAGGCGAGACGGTGCTGTCCATCGACGGCCAGCCGGACATCACCATGAAGGCGGGCGAGTCCTACACCATCCCCGCCGGCGTGCCGCATGACGCCAAGGCGGTCGGCGAGAAGCCCGTGAAAGTGCTCGGCATCTATGTCATCGAGCGCGGCAAGCCGCTTGCCTCGCCCGCGAAGTAGCGGGCCGGCTGCGTTGGGCCTCATGAGAGACGATTCTCGTCATCGATCAGCACGAGGCGCGCAGGGGTCACCGGCCCCCATTTCCAGAGCACGAGGTTCAAGTCGTCTGCGGTCGTGCCTGGCGCGAAGCTTCTGACCAGCAGGCCGTTGTAGCCGATCGAGATGAGCCGTCGGGCGAAGGCTTGGGTCTTGGCCTCGCCTGATGTTTTCATCTGGTCGCGCCACGTGGTGGCCGCCAGTTCCGCTGCTGTCACGTCTTCGCTGGCAAGAGCGGTCATGTCCCTGGCGTCGAAGACCTCTCTTATCTCGGCATCATAGGACACCAGCGTCGTTGGTTGTAGGCTGCCGACCTGATTGGCTTCTCTCAGCGCCGTCATGGCCGAGAGGGAGCAATAGAGAGCCGGCACACCCTTGGGATTGAAGCGTCCGCCATAGAGTTCTGCTCCGCGTCCCGACAGCGGCTCACGGGCATAGATCGGGTTCAGCGCCCGATAGAGTTTGCCTACATAGTGGAACGACACCACCTACGAGTAGATGCCGGCGTCGACGGCGTCGACATAGTCGAGCACCTCGTCCACGCGCCCCTCGCGAACCAGCTGCATCGCGGTCCGTCCGGAGAAGCCCGGAAGCGGCTGTGACCGATACCAGGCATAGGCCACCAGAGGTGATCCGAAACGCGGCTCCACCTTGTTGATGACCTCGACCATTTCCCGCAGACGCCGCTGTGTCCTGACCGACCCGACCCGATCCTTTCGCTGGATCGCATCTTTGCCAAGTCCCGCCGTACGTGCGACTTCTTCGCTGGTCGTGTGGAGTGCGTCCGCAATCTTGCGCGGCGCAAACACTCCGTTCTCTGCATATTGCGCGAGGGTCATTCGCATCACCCTTCAGATACTGCCACTTGTTCTGACGCAATATAGCGTCGGAAATTGCGCTGTTCAATTGCGAATACGCCTCACCCGGGCGTAACGACTTCCTGACCGCCCAGCCCGGGAAGTTCTGCGGCTCGTCGCAGAAAATCATCGCGCAGTGGTGACAATCGGCCCGCGATGGTGTATCCGCACGCCCGGAAATCGGGAATTCCCGGTGCCATAACCAAGACCCAAGTGAATTCGCCCCTGCTTCTCCTTTGTCGGAGGGCATAGCCGAACGGTCAGGAACTGATCGGCAAGCGTCGGGCGCTCTGGCTGGCGAACAACGAAGAAAGGTTCCGACGATGGATATCATCCGTCAGCTTGAGGCCGAGCAGGCCGCGAAGATCGAAGAAAAGCGCAAGTTCCCCGAATTCCAGCCCGGCGACACCGTTCGCGTCCAGGTGCGCGTCACCGAAGGCAGCCGCACCCGCGTGCAGGCCTATGAGGGCGTCTGCATCGCGCGCAAGGGCGCCGGCTTCCAGGAAAGCTTCACCGTCCGCAAGATCTCCTATGGCGAGGGCGTCGAGCGCGTGTTCCCCGTCTATTCGCCGCTGGTCGAGGCGGTCGAGATCGTCCGCCGCGGCAAGGTGCGTCGCGCCAAGCTCTATTACCTGCGCGATCGTCGCGGCAAGTCGGCCCGCATCTCCGAGAACACCGGCGTGCGCGCCCGCAAGCTGAACGACGCCGAGCGTGACGCGCTGAACGCCGAGCGCGCCCGCATCGAGGCCGAGAAGATCGCCGCCGCCGAGGCGCTGGCCAAGGAAAAGGCCGCCCAGGACGCCGCCGAGGCCAAGGCTGCTGCCGAGGCCGCCAAGGCAGCGGAAGCCGCCAGCGAGTAAGGCTCGGCTCCACAGTCTGTATTCCGGAAAGGCGCGGAGAGATCCGCGCCTTTTTCGTCTGTCAGGCCCCTGTCGGCGCTCCATGCCTTGCAAGCCCGTGCCGGGCGGGTAGATTTGCATCACCCTTCAAAGAACGTCCGGAGTTCGAGATGACCAAGCTGAGAGTGTTTCTTGCCGGCCTCGTCGGGGCCATCCTGCTGCCGGCATTGGCGTTCGCCCAGGCTCTCCCCGATCTCGGCGGCAAGAAGATCGTGGTCGTCACCGAGAACGCCTACTTCCCGCTGCAGTTCGTCGATCCGAAGACCGGCCAGCCTGGCGGCTGGGAATATGATGCGATGGCGGCTCTCGCCAAGAAGCTCAACTTCACCGTCGAATACCAGAACACGTCGTGGGACGCGATGATCCAGGCCGTCTCCGACAAGCAGTACGACATGGGCATGACCGGCATCACCATCAAGGACGAGCGCAAGGAGAAGGTCGACTTCTCCGACCCCTACATGCTCTCGGAGATCTTCATGCTGGTCAGGGCCGACGAGAGCCGCTTCTCCGAGCCGAAGGCTTTTGCAGCCGACGACAAGCTCCTGGTCGGCGCGCAGGCCGGCACCTCGCCCTTCTACGTCGCGGTCTACAACGTGCTCGACGGCAACGAGTCCAATCCGCGCATCAAACTGTTCGAGACCTTCGCTGCCTCGGTCGCAGCACTCCAGGCGGGCGACGTCGATCTGGTGCTCACCGACAGCGCCGGCGGCAAGGCGCTGGTTGCGGCCTCCAGCGGCAAGCTCAAGATGGTGGGCGCACCGCTGCAGGCGGAAGAGTTCGGCTTCATCTTCCCCAAGGGCTCGGACCTCGTCGCGCCGATCAATGCCGGCATCGCGGCGCTGAAGGCCGACGGCACGTTCGACGCGATCACGCAGAAATGGTTCGTCGACTACAAGCCCTGAGCGGGCCGTGGTGAACGAATACACATTCGACGGCTACAGACCCGGCAGCCTTGCCGGCGTCCTCGGCCTGCATATGGACTACTACCGCGACATGTGGGGTTTCGGCATCGAGTTCGAGACCAAGGTGGCGCTGGAGATGGCCGAGTTCCTGCGGAGGATGGAGCCGGATCGTGATCTCTTCCTGACCGCATGGGACGGAAAGGGACGCCTCGCCGGCTCGGTGACGATCGACATCTCCGGCGGCGGACCGCGGGGCGCGCACCTGCGCTGGTTCATCGTGTCCTCGGCAACGCGCGGCAAGGGGCTTGGCAAGGAGCTGATGTCCCGCGCCATCGCGTTCTGCGACAGGCACGCCATGCCGCAGGTGTGGCTGACGACCTTCGCGGGGCTCGACGCGGCGCGCGGGCTCTACGAACGGCACGGTTTCAAGCTGGTGTCGGAGAGCGACGAGGACCAGTGGAGCAGCGGCGTGCGCGAGCAGTTCTTCGTCCGCCGCAAGGCGCGCTGACGTGGTTCCACCCGCTTCACGAGATTTTCCCTACTGGCTCGTCGCGGCCGCCTTCTGCGGGGCTGCGGCTGCGCTGTCGATCGCGGCGAGCGATCTCTACGCCCAGATCTTCGTCACCGTCGCGAAGGGGATCGGCATCACCATCTTCGTGACGATCATCGCCTTCGCGCTTGCCTCGGCGCTGGGGCTCGGCGTGGCATTGATGGGCCTGTCGCGGTCGAAGGTGCTGAGCCAGGTCGCGCGTTTCTACATCGAGATCATCCGCGGCGTGCCGATCCTGGTCCTCCTGTTCTGGATCGCCTTTGCCGGCGTGCCGGCCTTCGTCGCGCTGTGGAATGCGCTGACTGCCCCGCTCCAGGCCGCCGGGCTGATCGGCGAAATGCAGGTGCGCGACGTGTCGCTGCTCTGGCGCGCGGTCATCGCGCTGATGGTCGCCTATTCGTCCTTCATCGCCGAGATTTTCCGGGCCGGTATCCAGTCGGTGCCGGAAGGCCAGATAGACGCCGCCAAGACCCTCGGTCTGACGCGTGCGCAGCGGTTCCGTCTGATCGTCTGGCCGCAGGCGTTCCGCACCATCCTGCCGCCCTACAGCAACGATTTCATCGCGATGGTGAAAGATTCCTCGCTGGTTTCCGTGCTCGGCGTCGCCGACATCACGCAGATGGGCAAGGTCTATGCCGCCGGCTCCTTCCGGTTCTTCGAGACCTATTCGATCGTGGCCTACATCTACCTGCTGCTGACGATATCGTTGTCGCTGGCGCTGAGGGGCGTTGAACGGAGAATGCGCCACAGGAGCGAGGCATGAGCGCGGACGAGGCAAGCGATGCGTTGAACCAGGTCTATGCGGCGAGGAGCGAGGCCGAGCTTGCCGCAGCCTATGCTGCCTGGTCGAACGGCTACGACCGCGAGACCGCCGCGCTCGGCTATTGCCTGCCTTTCGTCATCGCGGCCTGGGTCGCGCGGCATGTGCCGGTCGATGCCGGACCGCTCTTGGATGCCGGCTGCGGCACGGGCCTGTCCGGGCCGTATCTCGCCGCGCTGGGATACCGGGAGATCGACGGGCTCGACATGTCGGCCGATATGCTGGCGCTGGCGCGGGGCCGGGGCGTCTATCGCAACCTCATCGACGCCGCGCTCGGCGGCAGGCTGCCGATCGCCGACGGCGCCTATGCCGCCGCCTTCTCGACAGGCGTGTTCACCGAAGGCCACGCGCCGGCTTCGAGCCTGGACGAACTCACCCGCATCGTCCGACCCGGCGGCGTCCTCATCTTCACCGTGAGGGACAGCGTGCTCGAAACAGGCGGATTCCGAGCCAGGTTCGAGGAACTCGAACGGGCGGGGTGCTGGGCGCCGGTCGAGGAAAGCCCGTCCTTCCGCGCCTTCGCGGTGGCCGAGCCGGAGGTGACAGTGAAGGCGTTCGTGTTCAAGCGACAGAGTCCGGCGGGAGCCAACGCTTTGCGGGAGCCGATCGACATCGACGCCCTGAGGCAGTTGACTTCTTCGATCCCGTTCTCGACCGAATCTTCTGCCGACCTCGTGCGCAGGATGAGGGACGAGTCTCGATACTGATGGGGCAGATTCAGCCCCACCGCCTCCGGAAACGCTCCAGCGCCTCGCGATGGACCTCGAGCTTCTGCGCGCCATAGGCGACGTAGTCGACCTGGGGAATGTCGAGATGCGTCTCCGCAAGCATGCCCCACAGCGCCTCGCGCAGCGGCATGATCGCGAAGGCCGCGTCGAAGGAGCGGCGGACGTCCGGCGTAAGCTCCGCACCGAAATAGAGATCCAGCACATGGTCGATCTGCGCTTCGTCGAAGGACGAATGCGAGGCAAGTCCGGCGAGATCGCAGACCGAGGTGGTGAAGCCGGCATGCTCATAGTCGACGAACCAGATCCGTTCGCCGTCGTCGACGATGTTGCGGGAGACAAGGTCGTTGTGCCCGAAGATGATCGGCAACGCGGCCTGAGCCTTCTCGAGTTCTTCAGACACCGCGAACCATTCGTCCGCCATGCGCGCATTGCGGTGCCGCTCCACGCGCATGGTGCGGGCATAGTCCCGCACCGTATGGAATGGCCAGAACATATGCGCCGCGCCGGAGATATAGGGGGGCATCTCCATGTGGAACCGCTTGACGAGGCGGACGATGTCGTCAGCCTTGGCGCGCACCTCCTGCGGCGAGCAGTTCTTGCCGTCGATATAGACACCGACGAAGACTCCGGGGCCGGTATAGACGATCTCCGAGGCGAAGCCGGCCTTGTGCGCCGCCTGCGAGACCATCAGCTCCCAGGCGCGGTAGACATGCTGCACCGGATAGTCGCGTCCGAAGCGCACGACATATTTCTGGCCGGCGTCCTCGACGATATAGCTCTGGTTGCCCAGTCCGCCCGGCAGAAGGGTCGTATGAACCTCGCCTGTCCAGAGCGGCAGCACGGCTATGCGGGTGATGGGGTCGATCATCTGTCCAGGTGCGCGATCGATGGTCGCGGGCATCTCGCGCATGCGATGCCCGCTTGTCAACGCGCGCTTATTCGAAGATCAGCGACTGATGCGCCGCCGCGCCCGCCATCGCACCGTCCGCGACGGCCAGCGCGACCGTCGGCATCGGGCGCGCGATGTCTCCCGCGGCGAATACGCCGGGCACATTGGTGTTCTTGCGCTCGTCGACGGAAATGAACGCGCCCATCGGGCCCTCCGCCAACACGCAGCCCAGCTGGTGCGGCAGGTCGCTCGAAAGAACGGTCTTCGGCGCCACGAACAGGGCCGCGACCGATACTGCCGCTGCCCCGGCGACCTCGATGGAAAGACCGTCTTCACGCGAGGAGACGCTTTCGACGCGGCCGGGGACGATACTCACACCCCGCGCCCGCAGCTTCGCGGCCTGGTCGGCATCGGGCGACAGCGCCTCGTTGAGGAAGAGCTGCACCGGCCCCCAGTCGGACACCAGCAGCGCCTTCATGAAGGCCATCGGCTCCGTCGCCAGCACGCCGAACGGCCCTTCACCGAACTCGTAACCATGGCAATAGGGGCAGTGGATGACGCGGCGTCCCCATTCCGCGGCGAGACCCGGAATATCCGGCAAGGTGTCGCTGACACCGCCGGCAAGCACCAGCCTGCGCGCCGACAGAGTGGCGCCATTCGCGAGCCGCAGGGAAAAGTCGTCTGCCCGTCCCTCTGCGGCGTCGACGAGACCGTCGACGATTTCAGCGGTCGGATAGTCGAGCAGCTGGCGGCGCGCCTCGCGCAGCATGTCGGGCGGCGTCGCGCCATCGCGCGTCAGAAACCCGTGCGAGTGCGAGGCGAAGCGGTTGCGCGGCAGGCCGGCGTCGACCACGACCACCTTGCGCTTGCCGCGGGCGATCTGGAGGGCGGCGGACAGGCCGGCAAAGCTGCCGCCCACGATTGCAACGTCATACTGCATGTCTGTTCTCCTTGTAGGCGGCGATGCCCTCGCCGCATTCGGCGGCGATGTCGGCGAGCGTCACGCGCGCCAGTCTCGCCGCCAGCAGTTGCTCGACCTCGATCCGGAAGCCGTCGAGGTGATGGTTGACCGACCTCTCGACGAGACAGCTCGGGTTTTCCGCCTCCGTGTTGATCGACAGGAAGCTCTCCTCGAGTGCGGCGGCCACGTCCGCCAGGGAAATGGCCGAGGCCGGTCTTGCGAGCGTCCAGCCGCCGCCATGACCGCGCACGGCCGAGAGGATGCCCGCCTCGCGCAGGCCCGCCACCATGCGCCGCACGACCACCGGATTGGTGTGGAGCCAGCCGGCGATCTCCTCCGAGGTCATCGGACGGTCCGGCACCTGGGCCATGTGCACCAGCGCGTGTAGGGAGGCGGAGAGTCGCGAGTTGCGTTTCATGTAACTTTAATAGTTACGAATCATCGCTCCGTCAAGCTTCCCAATTCCGGTGCGGCATGGTCAAAGTCGGCACCATGGCCTTCACGCTTCGCCAGCTGCAGTATTTCGTCGCCGTCGCCGAGCAGGGCGGCGTGTCGCGCGCGGCGCAGATCCTGTCGATTTCCCAGTCCGCCGTGACCGAGGCGATCAAGGAACTGGAGACGGATCTCGGCGTGAACCTGTTCGAGCGCCATCCGCGCGGCCTGAACATCACCCACAAGGGGCACCAGTTCCTGCGCCACGCGACGAAGATCCTGGCCGACGTCTCCGACGCGCGCCGCACCTTCTCCGGCGAGGCGGAGCAGGCGTCGGGGCGCCTTCAGCTCGGCGTCACCTCGCTGGTCGCCGGCTACGTGCTGTCCGACCTGCTTGCGCGCTACCGCCGCGCCTTTCCGGGCGTCGAAGTCACGGCGATCGAGGACAATGGCGACTATCTGGAGCACCTGCTGGTCGGCGGCGAGCTCGACATCGCTGTGATGGTCATCTCCAACCTGCGCGACCGGATGGCGCTGCAGGCGGAGATCCTCGAAACCTCGCCCTACCGGCTGTGGCTGCCGCTCGGCCATCCGCTGGCGACGGCCGAGATCATCTCGCTGGCCGACGTGGCCACCGAGCCGCTGATCATGCTGACCATCGACGAGATCGAGGAGAACACGGGCAAGCTGCTGATGGCGCTGGGCGCCCGGCCGCACGTCGCCTTCCGCACGCGCTCGGTCGAGGCCGTGCGCAGCCTGGTGGCGACCGGAGCCGGCGTCGCGCTCCTGCCCGACCTCGTCTACCGGCCATGGTCCCTCGAAGGCGACCGCATCGAGAGCCGCGACATCTCGGGGGCTCTGCCGGTCGTGCAGGTCGGCATGGTGTGGCGCCGCGGCCTCGGCCTGCAGCAATCCGCACGCGACTTCATCGGCATCGCGCAGGGACAGAGGACGCTGCGGCAGCGGTGAGGCTGAGCCTCGGGTAATTGGCCTCATGCGGGTTCGATGTTAGAGTGCCGCCATGAACCAGCCGTTCCGATCGCCGGACCTGTCGATGACGACGCAAGCCGCTGAAGGCCTGCCTCGCCGGCGTTGGAGTGTTGCCGAAATCGAGGAGGCGACACGGCTTGGACTGTTCGATGAGGACGAGCGCTTCGAGCTGATCGGCGGGGAGATCGTGCCCATGAACTCGAAGGGCATTCAGCACGAGGTCATCAAGACCGCGCTCAACTATCATCTGGTGAGGACTGTCCCCGACGATTTCCGTGTCGCTCAGGAAACCACCTTTCGGTTGAACGAGGATAGTTTCGTCGAGCCAGACTTCATCATCTTCCGCGCGGCCGAAGGTTTGGCGAACCTCAGTCCACGCACGGCCCTGCTTGCCATCGAGGTCGCCGATTCCAGCTTGCGGTGGGATCTGGGGCGCAAGGCCCGCATCTACGCCGATTTCGGCATTCCGGAACTCTGGGTGATCGACGCGCTGTCGCGGGTCATTCACGTCCACCGCCAGCCTCGTCTCGAAGGATATGGCGAAATCAGTCAGCATGCCGAAACCGACAGGATCGAGTCCATGTCGGTTCCCGGCATCGTGCTCACGCTGTCCGAACTCGAAACATTCTAACCGCGCCAAGTGCAACGGCCCGGTATAAGCGTTCTTGCACGCGGAAACATCGGAAAATCCGATATCACCGTTCTGTATAATGAAATTGCGAACGGACACGGTTATGGCACTCTTCATACAGGGTCCAAGCCGCCGATGAAGCGCGGCCCCTGATCAATGGGAGAATTCGGCATGAAGTCGCTTTTGAAGACATGCACCGCCATGACGCTGGCCGTCGCCTTCGCGGCTCCGGCCTTTGCGCAGGTGAAGGAGATCGGCGCCGGCGAGGGCCAGCTCAACATCGTCGCCTGGGCCGGCTATATCGAGCGTGGCGAGACCGACAAGGCCTTCGACTGGGTGACCAAGTTCGAGGCTGCCACGGGCTGCAAGGTGAACGTCAAGACGGCCGCGACCTCGGACGAAATGGTCGCACTGATGAACGAGGGCGGCTTCGACCTCGTCACCGCCTCGGGCGACGCGTCGCTGCGCCTCATCGCCGGGAAGCGCGTGCAGCCGGTCAATGTCGATCTCGTCAAGAGCTGGTCTACGATCGACGACCGCCTGAAGGATGCGCCCTGGCACACGGTCGACGGCGTCCACTACGGCGTGCCCTACATGTGGGGCCCGAACGTGCTGATGTACAACACCAATGTCATCAAGACCCCGCCGACCTCGTGGAAGGTCGTGTTCGAGGAGACGACGCTGGACGACGGCAAGTCGAACAAGGGCCGGGTGCAGGCCTATGATGGCCCGATCCACATCGCCGACGCCGCGCTCTACCTGATGACGCACAAGCCCGACCTCGGCATCAAGGATCCCTATCAGCTGACCGAGGACCAGTACAAGGCGGCCCTCGACCTGCTGCGCCAGCAGCGCACGCTGGTCGGCCGCTACTGGCACGACGCCTTCATCCAGATCGACGACTTCAAGAACGAGGGCGTCGTCGCCTCCGGCTCTTGGCCGTTCCAGGTCAACCTCCTGAAGAGCGAGAACCAGCCGGTCGCCTCCGTGTTCCCGGAAGAGGGCGTTACCGGATGGGCCGACACGACGATGATGCATGTCGACGCGGCGAACCCGAACTGCTCCTACATGTGGTTCGAGCACCAGCTGTCGTCCAACCTGCAGAGCGACCTCGGCGTCTGGTTCGGTGCAAACCCCTCGGTGCCGGCCGCCTGCACCAACGGCAGCGGCATGTCGACCAAGGAAACCTGCACCGCGAACGGCATGGACAATTTCGAGAAGGTGAAGTTCTGGACGACGCCGACCTCGAAATGCGCCACCCAGGGCGATGCCTGCGTGCCGTATTATCGTTGGGTGTCGGACTATATCGGCGTGATCGGCGGCCGGTGACCTGGGGCTTTGCGCGGCCGGTCCGCGCCGGCCCCCTCACGGTCTCGGGCTTCGCCCGATCCACCTCTCCCCCGTTTCTCGGGGGAGAGGAGTAGCAGCGTCGGCGTAGCGCCCCTTGGCGGTTGGCGTCTCCTCTCCCCCGGACAGGGGGAGAGGTGGCACGCGAAGCGTGACGGTGAGGGGGTGCTTCTAGGTTCAGCAGAGTTACACGATCCATGACCCCAGCCGTCTCCTTCGCCAAAGTCTCGCGCCACTTCGGCAGCGTCCGCGCCGTGGACGCTGTCGACCTCGAGATCGCGGCCGGCGAATTCTTCGCCATGCTGGGTCCCTCTGGCTCGGGCAAGACGACGTGCCTCAGGCTCATCGCGGGCTTCGAGCAGCCGACCTCGGGCCATATCGAGATCTTCGGCGAGAACGCCGTCGGGGTTCCGCCCTACCGGCGCAACGTCAACACCGTGTTCCAGGACTATGCGCTCTTCCCCCATCTCAACGTCGCAGACAATGTCGCCTACGGGCTGATGGTGAAGGGCGTCGCGCGCGAGGAGCGGCGGCGCGCGGCGGAAGAGGCGCTGGCCCTGGTCAAGCTGCCCGGTTACGGCGCGCGCAAGCCCGGCCAGCTCTCCGGCGGCCAGCGGCAGCGCGTGGCGCTGGCCCGCGCCTTGGTGAACAAGCCGCGCGTGCTTCTGCTCGACGAACCGCTCGGCGCGCTCGACCTCAAGCTGCGCGAGCAGATGCAGGAGGAGCTGAAGTCGCTGCAGAGAGGGCTCGGCATCACCTTCGTCTTCGTCACCCACGACCAGGGCGAGGCGCTGTCGATGGCCGACCGGGTCGCCGTCTTCAACGACGGCAGGATCATGCAGGTCGGCAGCCCGCAGGAGATCTACCGCCGGCCGGCTACCCGGTTTGTCGCGGACTTCGTCGGCTCGGCCAACATCCTGCCGCCCGACTTCGTGCAGCGCCATGCCGGCCAGCGGCGCTGGGGCAGTCTGCGGCCCGAGCACGTCCGCATCGCATCCGGCGGCACGGGCATACCGGGGCGCGTCGTCTCGCTCAACTATCTCGGCGCCGGCACCCGCGTGGCGCTCGAAGCCGAGGGGCTGAGGCTCAACGCGATGGTCGATTCCGGCGGGGTGCTGCCGTCGCCCGGCGACGAGGTGACCGTCAGCTTCAATCGCGACAACGTCAACCTGATGGAGGGCGAAGGGTGAGCGCCGTGGCTGACATCGCCCTCCCCCGCTCAGCCGCCCCCGCCATCCTCGCCGGCCGAGGCGGCGTCTTCGGCACGCTGTCCGACTGGGTGTGGCGCCACCCGAAGATGTTCCTGTTCCTGATGCTGACACCGCCGGTGCTGTGGCTCGGCATCATCTATATCGGCTCGCTGTTCGCGCTCCTGCTGCAGAGCTTCTTCGCGATCGACGAGTTCTCCGGCCTGATCAACCGCGAGTTCACGCTCAAGACCTATGGTGAGCTGTTCCTGCCGCAGAACGTAGACATTGTGGTCCGGACGGTCCTGATGGCGGCGCTGGTGACCGTCGCCTCGGCGATCGTCGCCTTTCCGATCGCCTACTACGCGGCGCGCTATGCGAAGGGGAAATGGAAGGCGGCGTTTTATCTCGGCGTCATGCTGCCGCTGTGGTCGAGCTACCTGGTCAAGGTCTACGCCTGGAAGCTGATCCTCGCCAAGGAAGGCATCTTGAACTGGATCTTCGCCAAGCTGCACCTGACCTTCCTGCTCGACGCCTGGCTTTCGCTGCCGATCGTCGGCGGCAACTCGCTATCGGTCTCCTACACCGGCACGTTCCTCGTCTTCGTCTATGTCTGGATGCCGTTCATGATCCTGCCGATGCAGGCGGCCCTCGAGCGCGTGCCGGCGAACCTGATCGAGGCGTCGGCGGACCTGGGCGCCGCACCGCGCCAGACGTTCCGGAACGTGATCCTGCCGCTCGCCATGCCCGGCATCATCGCCGGCTCGATCTTCACCTTCTCGCTGACGATGGGCGACTACATCATCCCGCAGATCGTCGGCACGTCGCGGTTGTTCATCGGCCAGGCGGTCTACGCGCATCAGGGCACCGCCGGCAACATTCCGCTGGCAGCCGCCTTCACCGTGGTGCCGATTGTGGTCATGGGCTTCTACCTCTGGTTCGCCAAGCGTCAGGGGGCGTTCGATGCGCTGTGACCGCCGATTGCCCCTCACCCGTGCCCCTCTCCCCGCACGCGGGGAGAGGGGGATCGCCAAGGTTGAAGCTGCGCCCTTCTCCCCGTCATTCACGGGGAGAAGTGCCCGGCAGGGCGATGAGGGGCAGCGGAGACTTCTGCAATGGAGCTCTCCATGCGCTCTGACCGCGGCCAGTCCGCACCCCTCGGCCTCAAGAGCGCCGCCGCCGCAGGCCTGCTGTTCCTGCACCTGCCGATCCTTTTGATCTTCGTCTACGCCTTCACGACGGAGGAGAAGAGCTACCAGTGGCCGCCGCCGGGCTTCACCACGCAGTGGTTCGCAGTGACGTGGAACCGGCCGGACGTGTGGCAGGCGCTGACGCTGTCGGTGCAGGTGGCGTCCATCTCCACCGCCATCGCGCTCGTCCTCGGCACGCTTTGCGCGGCGGCGATCTCGGGCACGTCGTTCTTCGGCCGCGAGACGATCTCGCTGCTGGTCATCCTGCCGATCGCGCTGCCAGGCATCATCACCGGCATCGCGCTGCGCTCGGCGTTCAGCCTGGCGGAGATCCCGTTCTCGTTCTGGACGATCGTGCTCGGCCACGCGACGTTCTGCGTGGTCGTGGTCTACAACAACGCTGTCGCCCGTTTCCGCCGCACGTCGGGCTCGATGATCGAGGCGTCGATGGATCTCGGCGCCGACGCGTTCCAGACCTTCCGCTATGTGATCCTGCCGAACATCGGCACTGCGCTGGTGGCGGGCGGCATGCTCGCCTTCGCACTGTCCTTCGACGAGGTCATCGTCACCACCTTCACCGCCGGCCAGCAGCAGACCTTGCCGATCTGGATGCTGGAGGAACTCGTGCGGCCGCGGCAGCGGCCGGTCACCAATGTCGTCGCCATGGTGGTGGTGCTGGTGACGTTCCTGCCGATCCTGGCGGCATACTATCTCACCCGCGAGGGCGACCAGATCGCCGGGGCGGGGAAATGAAACGGCGAATGGGGAGTGGCGAATGGCAAATGGGGAATGACCGTCTGATCGGCCCCACTCGCCACTCGCCACTCGCCATTTGCCCCTGAACACAGGGAGAAACCCATGGACACCCAAATGCTGATCGGTTCGAAGTTCGAGAAGGGCACGGAAGCCGACGAGACGATCTTCAACCCGAAGACCGGAGAGACGATCCTCAACCTTCCCGAGGCCTCGCAGGGCCAGATCGAGGCGGCGGTGGCCGCGGCGGAGAAGGCATTCTCCGACTGGTCGCGCACGACCCCGGCGCAGCGCTCTGGCTACCTGCTCAAGATCGCGGACCGCATCGAGGCCGAGGCGGCGGAGTTCGCAGCACTTGAAGCGCTCAACTGTGGCAAGCCGATCAATGCGGTGCTGAACGACGAGCTGCCGGCGATCGTCGACTGCTACCGCTTCTTCGCCGGCGCGGTGCGCGGCATGCCGGCGGTGTCGGCCGGGGAATACATGCCCGGGATGACCTCGATGGTGCGGCGCGACCCGATCGGCATCGTCGCCTCCATCGCGCCGTGGAACTATCCGCTGATGATGATGGCCTGGAAGCTGGCGCCGGCGATTGCGGGCGGCAACACAGTGGTGTTCAAGCCGTCCGAGCAGACGCCGCTGACGGCGCTGAAGCTGGCGAAGATCCTCGCCGACATTCTGCCGGAAGGCGTCGTCAACGTCGTCACCGGCCGCGGCGAGACGGTCGGCAACGCGCTGATCAATCATCCCAAGGTCAACATGATCTCGATCACCGGCGACGTGGCGACCGGCAAGAAGATCCTGCAGGCGGCGTCGAAGACGGTGAAGCGGACGCATCTGGAACTTGGCGGCAAGGCGCCGGTCATCGTGTTCGACGATGCCGACATCGACGCCGTGGTCGCCGGCCTGCGCGCCTTCGGCTACTACAATGCCGGGCAGGACTGCACCGCCGCCTGCCGCGTCTACGCAGGGAAAAAGGTCTACGACAAGCTGGTCGCGGACCTGTCGTCGGCGGTCTCGACCATCAAGTTCAACCGGCCGGACGACACCGAAAACGAGATCGGCCCGCTGATCTCCAAGCGCCAGCGCGACCGCGTCGCCTCCTTCGTCGAGCGCGCGTCGGAGCTCAAGCACATCGAGATCACCACCGGCGGCAAGCCGGGCGAAGGCGGCGGCTATTTCTATACGCCGACCGTGGTGGCGGGCGCGCTGCAGGAGGACGAGATCGTGCGCCGCGAGGTGTTCGGCCCGGTCGTCTCGGTGACGCGCTTTTCCGACGTCGACGAAGCGGTCGCCTGGGCCAACGACAGCGACTATGGCCTCGCCTCCTCGGTCTGGACCAGGGATGTCGGCCGGGCGATGGCGACGGCGGCCCGGCTGCAATACGGCTGCACCTGGGTCAACACGCATTTCGCGCTGGTCAACGAGATGCCGCATGGCGGCGTCAAGCAGTCCGGCTACGGCAAGGACATGTCGCTCTACGCGCTGGAGGACTACACCGCCGTCCGCCACGTGATGATCGCGCATGGGTGAGGCGGCGGTTCGCCGAAGGCGAAATGAAAGGTCCGGTGGACCTTTCATAGCCGCCGAACGCCCGAGGCCATAGCCGAGGGCAGGACGGGAGCGGTTCGCCGAAGGCGAATTCATCGTGCCTGTGGCACGATGAAAGGGCTCGAACGGGCGGGAGCTGCCGAAGGCAGCGGGCCCCGCCCCGGGCGGTCCGTGTAGCGGAGGCGCCGCAGGCGAAATGAAAGGTCCGGTGGACCTTTCATAGCCGCCGAGCGCCCGAGGCCATAGCCGAGGGCAGGGCAGGAGCGGTTCGCTGCAGGCGAATTCATCGTGCCGGTGGCACCACGGTCTCCGACGGTTCCCCCCCAATCTGCGCCCCCTCCACCATGCTGCGCATGGTCCCCTCCCCCCGCTTCGCAGGGGAGGATCGGCTGCCGCCGCGTCTTCCGCCGCAGCCTTCATCAAGGGTTAGAAAACGCGACGGCTGAGCGCCCTGATCCTCCCCCGTTTACGGGGGAGGGGACCACGCGAAGCGTGGTGGAGGGGGCGGGCGAGGCTAGGGTGCGGGAAGCATGGACCATCATTCTGATGGATCGATTTCCGTCCGTTTCCCGCTAACCCCTTGTTCCCGTTGGCCCGCCGAATCTTTTCATCCACCCCTTTCCAGCATGCCCGAAACTGTGTCCGGTGAAACGGGAGCCGGCGATGGGCTGGAGGGCGAAGGCGGGGAGGGGACAGGCGTTAAAGGCGCGGATCGTCATGCGCCTGTTCTCGATCGCCGACATGGCCGAACAGGCCGCCGGCCGCTCGTTCTGGGTCCGCTGGTGCGTGCTGTGGGCCGCCTGGCAGGCCAATGAGCTACTGAGCGCCTATGTCGAAGGCACGTTCCGGAGCTCCGCCCGCGGAACCTGGACACCGGTCCCGATGCCGGCCGGCTTCGGCAGCAATCCCTTCGATGCCGAGGACATCGCCGATTCACTCAGGGCATTCGGGCTCTACATGCAGGCCATCGCGGCGCAGCTGTGCCGCCTGTCGTTCCTGCACCAGGGGCAGGCCTCCGACGAGGCTGGCAATGAGGGTGGGCTACACTGCGCCGCCCTTCTGCGCTTGGCTGACGCGGTCGTCTCGCCGGTCGAGCTGCGCGATACGTCCTGAGAAGCACTCGTCCTGCCCTCATGCAGGAAAAGTACATGCCTCAGACCGATCCTGCTTGCTTCCGCGAAAAATTGCACCGCGGTCGACGATTTTGCGCGGCTGGTTTGATACCCCCACCCCCTAACTCCTCCCCACAAGGGGGAGGGAGATGATGTCGGGCCACCGCATTTGGCATTGACTGCTTTCCAGGCATTGACGGGATCGTCACCGTATCCCCTCCCCCTTGTGGGGAGGGGCTAGGGGTGGGGGTAATTCCATATGTCCGGCAGGACAGTGAGGGGCAGCGTGGAACCTCGAAGCCGACGCTATGCCCCTCATCCGTCTTCGGGCACCTTCTCCCCATGAACAGGGAGAAGGAAGGGACGCGAGGGTCGAGTTGGCCGCCGCCATGATATTGCTCCCCTGCCCGTCCGTCGGGCCTGGCAACGGCGCCGAATGGCATGGCGCTTGCATCGTTTTTCTGGGGGGAAAGGATCAAGGGGCACGTCATGTCAACCACCACTGCTGCGCCCGTCGAGGGCAACACGCTATTTCCGATCGTCCTGTCCATCGTCGCCGCGGCGGCGACGGGCGTTCTGTGGGCCTATGCCAATCCGATCCAGCTCGTGCCGGGCGTGATCCAGTGGCGCATTTTCGCGTTTCTGCCGCCGCTGGTGGGCATCCTGCTCGGCTGGAAGAGCGGTTTCATCTGTGGCTATCTCGGCACGATCGTCTGGTCGCTGCTGGCCGGCACGTTCATTCCGGCCCATTCGCTCATCGTCGACGGCATCATGGTCGGCCTGACCGGCCTCGTTCCGGGCCTGCTTTTCGACCCGGCGAAGCAGACCTTCGACCGCACCGTGCTGATCAAAATTGCTGCAGTCTGCCTGATCGTCGGGCTGGTCATGGTGGCGGCGGTCTCGGCGAGCCTGGCCTATCTCGGCATCTTCCCGTTCTGGTGGGCGATGGGCTATCTCGGCCTGTCCGACATCGTCCCGATGCTGATCGGCACGCCGCTGCTCGTCATCCCGGCCTACAAGATGCTAAAGAGCGCCCTGCCCGGGGGCTTCAAGCGCTTCTGAAGCAGGCCGTGCTTACCCTAAGCGATGTCACCGTCGGCTTCGGCGCGGCCCCTGTCCTGACAGGTGCTGCGCTGGAGCTGGCGGCAGGCGAGCGGTTGCTGGTCTGCGGCGCGGCGGGGTCGGCCAAGTCGACGCTGCTCGCCGTCGCGTCCGGCATCATCCCACGCCTCGTCACCCCTGCCCAGTTCGCGGGTGAGGTGACGATCGAGGGGCAGCCGGTCGCGCGCATGGCCAAGGACGATCTGTTTGCGCGGATCGGCCTGGTGATGCAGAGCGTGGAGGAGCAGCTGTGGGACCTCGGCGTCGAGGACCTGATCGCCTTCCCGCTGGAGAACCGCGGAGTGGCGCGCGGCGAGATACGCGCCCGCGTCGACGCGCTGCTGACGCGCTTCCATCTCGATGCGCTGCGGGGACGGCGCGTGCTCACCCTGTCGGGCGGCGAGCGGCGGATGGTCGCCATCGCGGCGGCGATGGTGCTGTCGCCGCGCCTGCTGGTGCTTGACGAGCCGACGACCGGGCTCGATCCGGCGGCGCGGCGCAGGCTGACGGAGACGCTGGCGGAGACGGTCAAGGGAGACGCGGCGTTACTGGTCTCGGAGCAGGACCCGGGCGCATTTGAAGCGATGGCGACGTCGGTCCGGTTCCTTGCGGACGGCAGGGTGTCCGGGCGGCTCGGCTTCCGCGATGTGGTCGGCGACGAAGAGCCGTGGCGACAGGCCGGAGTGCTGCCGCCGCGGCGACGGCGGTCGCCGCTGCCGGCGCCCGCCCCCGGGGGCGAGCTTCTCGAAGTCCGCGACGTCACGACCGCGCTGCGCCGCGCCGACGGCCAGCCGGTGCTGGACGGGGCCGGCCTGTCGATCCGCGCCGGCGAGGTGGTCGGCCTGATCGGCCGCAACGGGGCCGGCAAGACCACGTTGTTCCAGACCATTCTCGGGCTTGCTCCGATCGCGCGCGGACGCGTCGCGATCGAGGGCGTCGACGCGAGCGGCTGGACCGTGGCGCGCCGCGCCCGCCGGGTCGCCTACCTGCCGCAGAACATGCGCCGCATCCTGTTCAACATGACGGTGACCGAGGAGGTGCTCTTCGCCATCACCGCCGGCCGGCCGGGCGACGATGCGGCCCGCACTGCGGCGCAGACCGCGCTCGACCGCTACGGGCTCGGCGCCCTGGGCGAGGCCAATCCTTTCGCGCTGTCGGCGCGCCAGCAGGCGCTGCTCGGCCTTGCCTGCGCGGACGCCACTGGTGCGGTGGTTGCGATCCTCGACGAGCCGCTTCTGGCGCGCGACATCGCCGGACGCGCCATGCTCGACCTGTTCATCCGCTCGATGACGGAGGCGGGGCGCGCCGTGATGCTGATCTCGCACGACCTCGACCTCATCGACGAGGTGTCGACGCGCACGCTGCTGCTCGAGGACGGGCGGATCGTGTTCGACGGCACGAGCGCGCAGGCGTGGCGGTGCGCCGCCTTCCGTGAGCTGGGTTGGCCGGCGCCGGCGTTCCTGCCGAACGGGATGGCCGCATGAGCCGCGTCCACGACGTCAATTTCTTCGTCAAGCTGGCGGCCGCCTTCGCGATCATGGCCGTGGCCTGGTTGCTGCCCGACTGGCGCAGCTCGCTGCCGCTGGCCCTGGTCACGATCGCGCTGCTCGCAGTGTTTCGCGTTCCCGGCCTACGGGCCTACCTGAAGGGCGCGTCGCTGCTGGTGCTGCTGGTGATGGCGAGCTGGATCGTCAACCTGACGATCCAGGGCGAAAGCCTTGCGGATGCGCTGGGAATGTCGCTGTCGATGGCGGCGCGGCTGGTGACCACGACGGCGGTATTCTTCTTCGTGATGGAGACCAGCACGCCAGGGTCGATCCTCGCGGCGTCGAGCGCGGCCCGCCTCCCGCCAATCGCGACGCTGGTCCTGTCGCTGACCTTCGGCATCATCCCGATGCTGCGCAACGATTTCGAGCGCATCGCCAACGCGCAGCGCGCCAGGGGTATGGAGATAGACGACGTCTCCTTCGTCCTGCGGCTGCGCTTCGCGCTGGCACGCGGCGTTCCGCTGCTCATCGAGGCTGTGCGGCTCGCGCATGCTATCTCGCTGTCGCTGTCGATCTACGGCTTCGACCTGTCGCGGAAGCGCACCACGTGGCGCGAGGTCGGACTTCTCGTCGACCATCGTCTTCCCAGGACCGGATAAATATGACCAACGCACTCTCCCCCGTGACCGACCAGAGCTGGAGCGTCGACGTCGCCGGCCTGACGGTCGACCTGCCGATCGTCGCGATCAAGCCGGACTTCGCCATCTCGCTGATGATGGTGATCGACCTCGGCGTGCGCTTCGGCGCCCATGTGGGGGCGAGGCTTGCCGAGAAGCTCGCGCCGCTCGAACCGGAGATCGTCGTCGGTGCCGCGACGCTCGGGATCCCTGTCGCGATCGAAGTCACCCGCGCGCTCGGGCTGGATGACTATGTCATCCTGCAGAAATCACCGAAGCTGCACCTTGCCGATGCGCTGAGCCAGACGATCGCCTCGATCACGTCGAAGGGCGAGCAGCGGCTGCTGCTCGACCGCCGTTCGGTGCCGCTGCTCGCGGGCAGGCGCGTGGTCGTGGTGGATGACGTCGTCGCTTCGGGATCGAGCCTCAAGGGGTCTATCGACCTTGTGCGGGCAGCTGGAGGCAACGTGGTCGGGATAGGTGTGATCCTGACCGAGGCGCGCGACTGGCAGGAGACGCTCGGCGAGGATGCGGACCTTATCCGCAGCCTCGCGCATATCCCGCAATTCACGCAGACGGATGGGACCTGGATGCCGATCCCGCAGACTTTCCTCTGAGCCGCGGCGGCCTCACAGCTCGAAGGTTGCGATCACCGGCACGTGGTCGGAGGGGCGGTCCCAGCCGCGGGCGTGGCGCAGGACCTCGATACCCTTGAGCTTCGGCGAGAGGTTGGCGGAGGACCAGATATGGTCGAGCCGGCGGCCGCGGTCGGAGGCTTCCCAGTCGGCGGCGCGGTAGCTCCACCAGGTGTAGATTTTCTCCGGCTCGGGGATGGCCTGGCGCATCAGGTCGACCCAGCCGCCGCCGGTGCGCATCGATTCCAGGCCGGCGGTCTCGACGGGCGTATGGCTGACGATCTTGAGCAGCTGCTTGTGCGACCAGACGTCGGCCTCGAGCGGCGCGATGTTGAGGTCGCCGACGAGGATCGAGGCCGAGGTCTCGCCCTGCTCAGCGGTGACCAGCCGCATCTCCTCGATGAAGTCGAGCTTGTGTCGGAATTTCGGGTTGATCTCCGGATCGGGCTCGTCGCCGCCGGCCGGCACATAGAAATTGTGCAACAGGACGTTCAGGCCGCCGGCCTGGAAGATCGTCGAGAGATGTCGGCAATCGCCCTTGGCGCAGAAATCGCGGCGCTCGACCAGTTCGATCGGCAGGCGAGAGATGGTGGCGACGCCGTGATAGCCCTTCTGCCCGCTGATCGCGACATGCGGATATCCGGCGTCATGGAAGGCCTGGTAGGGGAAGAACTCGTCCGGACACTTGATCTCCTGCAGGCACAGGATGTCCGGCGCGTAGCGGCGCAGGAACTCCGTCACCAGCGGCAGGCGCAGGCGGACGGAGTTGATGTTCCAGGTGGCGAGCGAAAACGTCATGGCGGGTTCCGGCAAATCGCGCGGAACCTGCCAGCCGGAACGGCTCAAGACAAGAAAAGGATGTGCCTGTCCAACGGAAAGGCGCGGGCGTCAGCGCTGGCCCATCGCCTGGTTCTTGTCCGATACGTCGCGGTAGTCGATCTCGAAGAACTTCGGATCGAGCTTCATGCCGGACTGCACGTTGAAGATCATCACCGTCGTGTCTTTCCCTTGAGCGTCCGTGATGGTCCACTGGCGCAATTCGCTGCTCTTCGGGTCGAACATCATGGTGATGCGGGAATTGCCGAAGACCGACTTGTCGGCGAGCACGATGGTGGTGAGGTCCGGGTCCTCGGTGACCTTCTGGACGCGGCTGCCGGTGAGGTCGATCCGCTCGTCGAGCAGCAGCTTCAGCGGGGTCTTGGACAGCGGGTAGAGGTCGGCGGTCTTGAGCTTGGCGTTGCTGATCACGACCGACTTGCCGTCGGCGACGACGCGGTAGGCGGATGGCGCCTCATAGTTGAAGCGGATCTTGCCCGGGCGCTGGATGAAGAACTTGCCGCCGGTCTTCTCGCCGCGCGGGCCGAACTGGACGAACTCGCCGGACATGGTCTTGATGCCCGAGAAATGGTCGGCGATCTTCTGGGCGGCCTCGGAGGCGGCGTGCGCCGTGGCGACGGGCGCCATCGGTGCGTGCACGGTCCCCGCCAGGCCTGCCACGAGGCCGGCGATCGAGAGGACAGCACCGAGGCGGACCATCTGCCTTGCCGCGCGCTGCGCGAGAGCGAGGGCCTGATTGGGTGCGGTGTTCATCTCTTCCGTCTCCTGTCGTTCGTCAGTGCGGTTAGGATTCCAGTTGGGCTTTAGTTGGGCGCGACTGCGGCAGCCTGCAAACGGCCGTTCACGCCGCGATCACATCTTGTCCTGTTCGGTCGGCACGAGAATCTCGCGCTTGCCCGCATGGTTGGCCGGACCGACGATGCCCTCCTTCTCCATCTTCTCGATGATCGAGGCGGCGCGGTTGTAGCCGATGCCGAGCCGGCGCTGGATGTAGCTGGTCGACGCCTTGCCGTCCTGGAGCACCACGGCCACGGCCTGGTCGTAGGGATCCTCGGACTCCTCGAACACGCCCGAAACGCCGCCGCCCCCCGATCCGTTCCGGCCGCCGCCGTCCTCGTCCTCGTCGCCGTCGTCCTCGGTGATGGCGTCGAGATATTGCGGCACGCCCTGCAGCTTGAGATGGCTGACGACCTTCTCCACCTCGCCGTCGGAGACGAAGGGGCCGTGGACGCGCTGGATGCGGCCGCCGCCGGCCATGTAGAGCATATCGCCCATGCCGAGCAGCTGTTCGGCGCCCTGCTCGCCCAGGATGGTGCGGCTGTCGATCTTGGACGTGACCTGGAAGGACATGCGGGTGGGGAAGTTCGCCTTGATCGTGCCGGTGATGACGTCGACCGACGGTCGCTGCGTCGCCATGATGACGTGGATGCCGGCGGCGCGCGCCATCTGGCCGAGACGCTGCACCGCGCCTTCGATGTCCTTGCCGGCGACCATCATCAGGTCGGCCACCTCGTCGATGATGACGACGATGAACGGCATCGGCTCGAGATCGAGCTCCTCCGTCTCGTAGATCGCCTCGCCGGTCTGGCGGTCGAAGCCGGTCTGCACCGTGCGCTTGAGCATCTCGCCCTTGGCCTGGGCCTCGGCGACGCGAAGGTTGAAGCCTTCCTGGTTGCGGACGCCGAGCTTCGCCATCTTGCGATAGCGGTCCTCCATCTCGCGGACGGTCCACTTCAGCGCCACGACGGCCTTCTTCGGCTCGGTGACGACCGGCGTCAGCAGGTGCGGGATGCCGTCATAGACCGACAGTTCTACCATCTTGGGGTCGATCATGATCAGGCGGCACTGGTCCGGCGTCATGCGGTAGACCAGCGACAGGATCATGGTGTTGATGGCGACCGACTTGCCCGAGCCGGTGGTGCCGGCGACGAGCACGTGCGGCATCTTGGCGATGTCGACGGTGACGGCCTCGCCGTTGATCGTCTTGCCGAGCGCCAGGGCCAACTTGTGCTTCGACTGCTCGAAGTCGCGGCTGGCGAGAATCTCGCGCAGGTAGACGGTCTCGCGCTTGGCGTTGGGCAGCTCGATGCCGATGGCGTTGCGGCCGGGCACCACGGCGACGCGACAGGCGATCGCGCTCATCGAGCGGGCAATGTCGTCGGCAAGGCCGATGACGCGGCTCGACTTGATGCCGGGCGCGGGCTCCAGCTCGTAGAGGGTGACGACGGGGCCGGGGCGGACATGGATGATCTCGCCCTTGACGCCGAAATCCTCCAGCACGCCTTCGAGGAGGCGGGCGTTCTGCTCCAGCGCGTCCTTGGACAGCGCGGGGTCCTTGGTGATGTTCTTCGGCTCGGCAAGGAAATGGATCGGCGGCATCTCGTAGCCGTCGCTGGACAACATGGAAGGCTGCGCCTCGCGTTTTGCGCGGGCGCCCTGGACGGGACGGGCCGCAGGCGCGTCGACGCGCACCGCGCCCGGCCGGGCGGCCGGCGCCTGGCGCGCAACGGGGGCGGCGGCCGCCTCCGGCTCGGCGAACTCCGCCTCGTCATAGTGGTCGGCGAAGTCCTCCTCCGCCTCGAAATCCGCGGACATGGCCGGCTGCGTGTCGAAGCCGGGCTCGATGCGCTGCGAGGAGCGGGCGGGCATCGCCTCGCGGCGCGCAGTCGCGGCCGGCTCGGCCCGGCGCGCTTCCAGCGCGCGGCCGAAGTGGCGGCGGACCCATGCGCGACCCGAGAGCCACCAGTGTGCGATGGCACCAAGCGCCAGCATGCCGCCGCTCTGCTCATCGTCATCATCCTCGGCGTAGATCTCATCGTCTTCCTCGGCCGCCTTGCGCGCCGAGGCGGGACGGTCATGCGCGATCGCCTGCCTGCCTGTGATGCCGGCGGCGAAGGCGAGCAGCCAGAGCGCGGGGCCGGCGAGCACGATGGCGATCAGCATCGCCGCGATGCCGTTCGGATAGCCGCCGAGCGCCAGCGAGGGCAGCTTGAGCACCACGTCGCCGAACACGCCGCCGAGGCCGGAGGGGAGCGGCCAGCTCGCCGGAGGCTCGATGCAGCCTGTGATGCCCGCCGTCAGGATCGACGCGCCGAGCCAGGCCACCGCGCGCTTCGGCAAGCGGTCGATCCCGCGGGCGGACAGGAAGAGGATGCCCCAGGCGAGCAGCGGCAGGAGCGTGATCAGCGCGCCGAGGCCGAAGAACTGCATGGCGATGTCGGAATAGACCGCGCCCGGATAGCCGAGTGCATTGGTGACCGGATTGTCGGTGGCGTGGCTGAAGGAGGGGTCCTGCACATTCCAGGTCGCCAGCGCGCCGACGCCCGCAGCGGACAGGAGGATGAGGGCGAAGCCTCCCAGTCGCTCCACCTGCCGGCGTGCGAAAGCCGCTAGGCCTGCGCCACTGTCCATCAGGGCGGAACTGGTCGGGCTGCTGGAGCGCATGGAGAACCCCGTGTCGATCGTGCGGAAGCGCGCCGGAATCGCATGGCACGCAGTGTCGCCGAAGGTATCGGGGGGAAGGTTAAGGCTGCATTAACCATGCGCCCGGCGTCCAAGAAAAAGCCCGGCCGGAGCCGGGCTTGAGGTGCGATGGCCGAGGCCATCGTCCGGGAGGACGCCGACGCGGGCGATGCCGCGCCGGGATGTCTCGTCTTAGGAGTGGTAGGCCACTTCGCCGTGCGAGGTGAGGTCGAGGCCCTGCTGCTCTGCCTCGACGGTCGGACGCAGGCCGACGATCAGGTCGACGATCTTGTAGAGGATCGCCGAGCCGATGCCGCACCAGACGATGGTGATCAGGACCGCAATGATCTGCGAGTAGACCTGAGCGCCCATGCCGACGCCCTCGGCATAGCCGATGCCGCCGAGCGAGGAGGAGGCGAAGATGCCGGTACCCGATAGCGCCGACGATGCCGCCGATGCCATGGATGCCGAACACGTCGAGCGAGTCGTCATAGCCCAGCTTGATCTTCACGACGGACACGAAGTAGTAGCACACCGCGCTGGCAATCGCGCCGAGGAAGATGCCGCCGACCGGGCCGATCAGGCCGGCCGCCGGGGTGACCGCCACGAGGCCGGCGACAACGCCGGACGCCGCGCCGAGCATCGAGGCTTTGCCGCGCATCATGCCTTCGATGACCACCCAGGCGACGATCGCGCCGGCGGTGGCCGTGAAGGTGTTGATCATCGCAAGCGCAGCGCCGCCATTGGCTTCGAGGTTGGAGCCGGCGTTGAAGCCGAACCAGCCTACGAAGAGGATCGAGGCGCCGACCATGGTCAGCGTCATCGAATGCGGAGCCATGTTGTCCTTGCCGTAGCCGAGGCGCTTGCCGACGAGGATCGAGCCGACGAGACCCGCGATGCCGGCATTGATGTGCACGACCGTGCCGCCCGCAAAATCGAGCGCCGCGACGCCGCCGGCATGGGCGCCGGTGAAGATCAGGCCGCTGGCATCCCACACCATGTGCGCGATCGGGAAGTAGACAAAGGTCACCCACAGGATGACGAACAGGACCACCGCGCGGAACTTCACGCGCTCGGCAAAGGCGCCGACGATGAGGGCCGGCGTAATGCAGGCGAAGGTCATCTGGAAGGCGATGAAGACGTATTCAGGCAACACGAAGCCGTCCGAGAAGGTCGCCGCGGTGCTGTCGGCTGTCACGCCGGACAGGAAGACCTTGGCAAAGCCGCCGAAGAAGGCGCCGGTGCCGCCGCCGAAGGCGAAGGAATAGCCCCACAGCACCCAGACGATGATCACCACCGCGGTTATCATCGTGCACTGCATCAGCACGGACAGCATGTTCTTGGCGCGCACGAGGCCGCCGTAGAAGAGTGCGAGGCCGGGCAGGATCATGAACAGGACCAGGATGGTGGACACGAGCATCCACGCAGTATCGCCCTTGTCCATGACGGGCGCGGCCGCCTCGGCTGCCGGGGCTGCGGCTGGAGCGGTTTCCTGTGCGAAGGCGGCGAGGGTGCCCATCGCTCCCAGGGCGAGCGCTCCGAGCGCCGCCGTGCGCGCCATCGGCGCAATTCGTTGCATTATAGTCATGCTTCTCTCCATGAAATCGGGATTGGCGGCTTAGAGCGCGTCGTTGTCGGTTTCGCCCGTGCGGATGCGCACGGCTTGCTCGATCGGGTAGACGAAGATCTTGCCGTCACCGATCTGGCCGGTCTTGGCCGCGCCGGAAATGGCTTCGACGGCCTTCTCCGCCATGTCCGAGCTCACCGCGATCTCGATCTTGAGCTTGGGGAGGAAGCTCACGGCGTATTCCGCGCCGCGATAGATTTCCGTGTGCCCCTTCTGACGCCCATAACCTTTGACTTCGGTGACGGTCAGGCCCTGGATCCCGACGGCGGTCAGCGCTTCGCGAACCTCGTCGAGCTTGAACGGCTTGATGATTGCCATCACGATTTTCATTAGGCTTCACCCTTCACTAGTGCGGGTCCCCCGCGTTTCGTCCATCGCCGGCGCCCGAAGACGGCGGAGACTGACGCACGAGGATTCAAGGTCCGTGCCAACTGGCGTGGAGGCTGCCTAAATCGGTGAAATCCTTGTCAATGCGCGCAGCCGGCAAACCTGCCCGCTTTTTGTGCAAGCAGGCATTGCCCAAAAAATAGGCATATATTAAGGAATGCTTACTGCTTCTGCTTCGTTCGCAGGCGGATGAGTCCCTCCTGTGCAACGGAGGCCACCAAAGTGCCGTCGCGCGAATAGAGGGCGCCGCGGGTGAAGCCACGCGAGCCGGAGGTCGAGGGACTGTCCTGGGTGTAGAGAAGCCAATCGTCGAGCCTGTCTGGGCGGTGGAACCACATGGCGTGGTCAAGGCTCGCGGCCTGAATGTCCGGGTCGGCCAGGATCCGCCCGTGTGCGAAGGTCGACGTGTCGAGCAGCGTCATGTCGGACAGGTAAGCGAGGACCGCCGCCTGGACGCGGCGGTCGTCAGCCACCTGTTCCTTGACGCGCACCCAGATGTTCTGGCGCGGATCTAGCTTTTCGCGGCTGGTATAGTGCTCCAGACCCACCGGCCTCAGCTCGATCGGCCGCTCGCGCCGCCAGAAGCGTGCTATGCCACTCGGGATCCGATCGCCGAACCGCTCGATGATCTCGCGCTGGCTGAGCAAGTCGTCGGGGTCGGGCACATCGGGCGGCGTCGGCATCTGAAAATCTAGCCCCGCCTCGTCCAACTGGAAGGAGGCTTCGAACGAGAAGATCGCTTGACCATGCTGGATCGCCGTTACGCGGCGGGTCGCAAAGGAACTGCCGTCGCGCAGCCGCTCGACCTGGTAGATGATGGGGAGCGACGGATCGCCCGGCAGCATGAAGTAGCAATGCAGGGAGTGCACGTAGCGCTCCTCCTCGACGCAGCGCTGCGCCGCGACCAGGGCCTGGGCCACAACCTGGCCGCCGAACACGCGCTGCCACGACGTCTCGGGGCTGCGACCACGAAACAGGTTGTGTTCCAGCTGCTCGAGTTCGAGAATGGACTGGATCGTCTGCGGTTCGGCCGTCATCGTCGCTGCTTCCGTGGGCAGACGCCTCGCAAGGGGCGGTGTGAGGCTTTCGGACAGGTGATGCGCGGATGTCAAGGCCGCGGCCCTTCCGCGGAGAAATGGAAATGCCGAAGACCATCCAACCCAACCCCGCTGTTTCCGCAATGCGGTTCGACGTGATGATCGCCGGCGCGGGCTATGTCGGACTGGCGACGGCGGTGGCGATGGTCGCAGCACGCCCGTCGCTCCGGGTCGCGGTGGTGGATGCCGCCCCGCCGGAGGTCTGGCGCAAGGATGGCCGTTCCTCGGCGATCGCCGCGGCCGCCTGTCGGATGCTCGAGCAGCTCGGCTGCTGGGAAGACATCGAGCCGCAGGCGCAGGCGATCACCGAGATGGTCGTGACGGATTCGCGCACGGCCGACCCGGTGCGTCCCGTCTTCCTGACCTTCGGCGGGGAGGTCGCGCCGGGCGAGCCCTTTGCCCACATGGTCGACAACAAGGTGCTCAACGGCGCGCTGCGCAAGCGGGCCACGACGCTGGGCATCGACATCATTGAGGGCGTGGCGGTGGACCATTTCGAGGCCGGCCCGTCGCATGTCACGGTTTCGCTGGCCGACGGCATCAGCATCGATGCGAAGCTGCTGGTTGCGGCCGACGGCGTGCGCTCGAAGCTGCGCGACATGGCCGACATCAAGACAGTTCACTGGGACTACGGCCAGTCCGGGATCGTCTATCCGTGTGGCGCATGAGCGGCCGCATGGCGGCCGGGCGGAGGAGCACTTCCTGCCGGCCGGGCCGTTTGCGATCCTGCCGCTCAAGCCGGACGAGAAAGGCGGCAATCGCTCCTCGATCGTCTGGACCGAGCGCACGGAAGATGCGGACCGGATCGTTGCCGAGGATGACCTCGTCTTCGAAACCGAGCTCGAGCAGCGCTTCGGGCTGAAGCTCGGCGAGATCCATGCCGAAGGTCCGAGGAAGGCATGGCCACTGGGCCTGACGCTTGCCCGCGCCTTCGTCGCACCGCGCTTCGCGCTGGCGGGCGACGCCGCGCACGGCATCCATCCGATCGCAGGACAGGGGCTGAACCTCGGCTTTCGGGATGCCGCCGCGCTGGCCGAGGTGGTGGTTGAGGCTGACCGGCTCGGCCGGGACATCGGCGCGATCGACGTGCTGCAGGAATACGAGCGCTGGCGGCGGTTCGACACGGTGCAGATGGGTGTGACGACCGACGTGCTGAACCGGCTGTTCTCCAACGATTTCGGGCCGTTGCGGGCGCTGCGCGACATCGGGCTCGGGCTCGTCGAGCGGATGCCGCGGATGAAGAGCTTCTTTATCGGCCAAGCCTCGGGCATCAACTCCGGCGCGCCGCGGCTGCTCCGCGGTGAGGCGATCTGAACTTCGAGGAGATCGTCGCGAAAGTGTCGTGGCAAGTGCGCGCCGCCGCGCTATGTTCCTGCCATGCCGGAAGACCGGCCGATCATAGCAAGGGAGATCGCGATGGACCGTCACGCCACAGCCGTATGGAAGGGCAATCTCAAGGAGGGCGCCGGGACGCTCGATACGCAGAGCGGCGCGCTGAAGGCGCTGCCCTATTCGTTCAAGGCGCGCTTTGAGGACGAGAGCGGCACGTCCGGCACGAATCCCGAGGAGCTGATCGCGGCGGCGCACGCCGGATGCTTCGCGATGCAGCTGTCGCATTTCCTTGCCGAGAACGGCACGCCGGCCGAGAGCCTCGACGCCAAAGCCGTGGTGACGCTGGTGCCGGGTGCCCGGGATCACCGGCAGCGCGCTGACGCTGACCGGAAAGGTGCCGGGCATCACGGCCGACAAGTTCAAGGAACTGGCCGAGAAGGCGAAGGCCGGGTGCCCGGTGTCGAAGGCGCTCGGCGCGATCAACGTGTCGCTGGACGCCAGGCTCGCCTGAGTTACCGGCCGGAGGAGACGCTTCGCGCGTCGCCTCCGGTTTTCCTTCGAGGCGATCCGGTCTATCAAACGGTTCCGACGTCGCATCCCGGGATCATAAGATGAACCGCGCCGACTACATCGCCAGCCTGTTCACGGGCGCACCCCAGCACGACAATTTTTCGCGGCTGCGCGAATTCATCCCGGCCGCGGAGATGAGCGCGTCGCCCAAGCCGCATGATTTCCCCGACGGCGTTCCGATTGCGTTGCCGTCGACCTACGTTTATCTCGGTGAGCGGCGTTCGACCGAGGGCTTCCTCGCCGAGACAGATACGATGGCTCTGTTGGTGCTGACGGACGGCACAATTCGTTTCGAGCGTTACGCTGATTTCGGCGGGCGCGGGACGCGATGGGTGTCGATGTCGGTGGCCAAGAGCTTCATTTCGGCGGCGTTCGGGATCGCGCTGGCCGATGGAGCGATCCGCTCGATCGAGGAGCCGGCGACGGCATATGTCCCATCCCTCGCCGGCTCTGCCTATGACGGGGTGCGGATCAAGGACATCCTGCAGATGTCGTCGGGTGCCGGCTGGGACGAGGACTATTCAGACCCCGAATCCGACATCAATCGCTTCGCGAGAGTATCGGCGGCAGGCGGCGCGATGGCCGACTTCGTGCCGACGCTGAAGCGGGCGACGGAGCCGGGGAGTGTCTGCCACTACAACAGCATGGACACCCAGGTGCTCGGCATGCTGCTGAAGGCCGCGACGGGCCGGCCGATCGCGGACTACATGCAGGAGAAGCTGTGGCACCCGCTCGGCATGGAGGCGTCGGGCCACTGGTTGCTCGACGACACCGGCATGGAGATGGCCTATGCCTGCCTCAACGCCACCGCGCGCGACTACGCCAAGATCGGCGAGCTCTACCGCTTGGGCGGCGCCTGGCAGGGACGGCAGGTCGTGCCCGCCGCATGGGTCGAGGCCTCGGTGACGCCCGATGCGCCGCATCTGGCGCCGGGCGTCGTCGACCCGCTGTTCGGCTACGGCTACCAGTGGTGGGTTATCGACGGCGGCGAAGGGGAATATGCCGCCATTGGCGTCTACAACCAGTTTGTCTACGTCAATCCGACGCGGCGACTGACCATCGTCAAGCTCTCGGCGAGCCGCCTTTACGGCACGACGAACGACGAGACGTCCTACCGCGAACACGAGACGATCGCGCTGTTCAGGGCGATCGGCGAGATGGCCGGCTGAAACAAAAAACCCGGCCGCGAGGCCGGGTTTTGTGTCGGTGGGCGAGGGCGGCTCAGGCCGCCTCTTCCTGCTCTGTGTCGAGATCGGCGTCGCCGTCGGCTTCCGCCTCGTTGGCCGCCTTGGCGCCGCGCTTCGGGCCCTTGTTCAGGTTGGTCTCGATCAGGCGCACGGCCTCGGTCTCGGACATCTTGTTCACGGCCGCGATCTCGCGGGCCATGCGGTCGAGCGCGGCTTCGTAGAGCTGGCGTTCGGAATAGGACTGCTCAGGCTGATTGTCGGCGCGGTAGAGGTCGCGCACCACCTCGGAGATCGAGATCAGGTCGCCCGAATTGATCTTCGCGTCATATTCCTGCGCGCGGCGCGACCACATGGTGCGCTTCACGCGAGCGCGACCCTGCACGACCTTGAGTGCGCGGTCGACATAGTCGGTCTCGGACAGCTTGCGCATACCGATGGAGGTCGCCTTGGCGACCGGAACCTTCAGGCGCATCTTGTCCTTCTGGAAATCGATGACGAAGAGCTCAAGCTTGTGGCCCGCGACTTCCTGCTCGTCGATCGAGACGATCTGGCCGACGCCGTGAGCGGGATAGACGATGAATTCGCCGGTCTTGAAACCGTTGCGGGCTGCCGAAGTCTTCTTCTGCGGGATTGCCATTACGCTTCAAACTCCTGTTCGTGCCGCCGGAACGGGCCGGAAGGCAACATGCTGCAGCCCAGGCGCGGGCCATGCGCTATGCGGGACATGGGGAGAACGGCTTCGGAAACAAAGCAGCGCCACGCGCACAGACGACGCGCCGCGCGCGGATCGCCCTGGTCCGAATTCAGTTCAAACCTTTCGATGATTCAGGCTCACCGCCATGAAGAGACGTCGTGTCACCGGCATGTAGAAGCGTGTAACATAATTTCGTGTCGAAATCAACAATTTGCCGCATGCGCGAAGTCGCCGCGGCCGTTTCCGGCACGGTAAAGGTTAATCGGATCGATGCGTATCGGGCGACGTCAGTCGCCTTTGCCGGGCTCGGGCGAGAAATATTTCTCGAATTTCCCTTCGATGCCGTCGAATTCCTTTGCATCACCCGGCGCCTCGCCCTTCTGGGTGATGTTCGGCCAGGACGAGGCGTATTCCGTGTTGATCTTGAGCCACTTGTCGAGACCGGGCTCAGTGTCCGGACGGATCGCGTCGGCCGGGCATTCCGGCTCGCACACGCCGCAGTCGATGCATTCGTCCGGATGGATGACGAGCATGTTCTCGCCTTCGTAGAAACAGTCGACCGGACAGACCTCGACGCAGTCCATATACTTGCACTTGATGCAGTTGTCGGTGACGACGTATGTCATCGGATCGGCTCCGGAACTCCATCGCGCCAGCCGAAGAGCCTTCCGGTTCCAAGCCGATGCGATGGTCTCAAATTCTCAAGCATCCTTCGCGCGGCCGACAGGACGCGCGGGGCTCTAGGCCGGTTGGGTAACGGCTTTGACATGGCCGTGCAAGGGGCGCTTTGCCGCGCAGGCGGGCCGACGAGGAATGGAATTCCAAGGCCGGGGGACGCGAAGGTCAGTCCTGTTCGAAACGCAGCCTGTCGGTCAGGCGGCGATCGCGCTTGGTCGGGCGGCCGCTGCCGGCCTCGCGCTCGGCCGTCACGACCTGTTCTTCCCGTGGCGTGGGCGGCGGAGTTAGGTCCTCATAGAGGGTCCGCGCCTCCTCGGCCGGCCCTCGCCGCGTGCCGCCCGATAGCACGCGGTAGACCAGAATCCTGCGCTCCAGCGTCACCGTGACGCCGTCGCCGGGCTTCACGGTGGCCGAGGGCTGGTCGACCTTGAGCGAATTGATGCGCACGCCGCCGGACTGGACCAGCTTCGCGGCGAGCGAGCGCGATTTCACCACCCGCGCGAAGAACAGCCATTTGTCGATGCGCTGGCTGCCGGCGACCGCCATGACCTACTTGCGAAGCTGGTCGCGCAACGCGGCGAGCTTGGCGAAGGGCGAATCGGGATCGATACGCGCCGGTTTCTCCTCGCGGGGCCGGTTCTGGTGCTCGAACTTGCGCTCGGGCCGGTCATCACGCCGCTTGCCCTCGTGGTGCTTGCCGTCCTGGCGGTTGCGGTTGCGATTGTCGCGCTCGCCTTCGGGACGCGGCTTGCGCTGGAACTGCGGATCGTCGGCGCGCCAGAGAACCTTCGGCTCCTTCGGCGCGCTGTCTTCCGGCTTGGCTCCCTTGTTTCCGCGACCGCGGTCACGGCGGCCCTGCGGCGCGCCGTTGCGGTCGCCCTGGCGCTGGTGGCGGAAGCGGTTCTCGTTGCGGGCCGGCCGCCACAGGAGCACGACTTTCGGTTCTTCAGGTTCGGCAGCGGTCGTGTCGGCTGCAGGAACATCCTGCAGGACAGGCGGTTCGGACGATGCGGGAGCATCGACGTCGGCCGCCGCCTCGACGACCACCGGAGCGATAGCCTCCGCCGCGATCTCGGACGGATCTTCCGCGGAGACCTCCTCGGCGGCGACACTGTTCTCGGCCTCGGATGCCTCCTCGACGGCCACGGGAGCGATCGCCTCCGCGGCAAGGTCGGCGCCCGCAAGCGGGGCGGCGTCCATCCCTTCGACAACGGCCTGCGGCAGGTCAACCGCATCGGCGGAGACAGGCGCGGTTTCCGCTTCCGCCGCGACAGGCTCTGTCGTCGCATCGGACGCAGCGGCTGCTTCGGCGGCCCTCGCCGCTTCCGCCGCAGCATGCGCCTCTGCCCTCAGTCGGGCGGCTTCCGCCGCATCGGCATCGAACTTTGCGAGGCGCTCGGCGACTTCGGCCTGAGGCTTAGGCTCGGCGCGATAGCCGAGCGCCTTGAGAATCTCCTCCATGTCGGTCGCGGTGGCACCGAGTATCGACATCATCGGCGGCGTGACGAGGAAGGCGTTGCCGTCGTAGGCACCGTCCGGGCGCGATGCCGAGCCGGGCTTCCAGGCAAGTGCGGGACGGATCAGGTCGGCGACGCGTTCCAAAATGTCGACGCGGACCGCGCGGCGGCCAAGGATACGGAAGCCGGCGAGCTTGTAGAACTCTCGGTCGAACTGCTGGTCCACCACAACGGAGGTTCGGCCGGTTGCGAGCGCGTTGACCGGGTCGCCGAAACCGGGCTTGTCCTTGCCGTCGTTCTTGAGCGCCCACAGCAAGGTCAGGAGACCGGCAGGGGCGGGCTTGAGCAGTGCGGGCAGGAAGATGTGATAGGCGCCGAAGCGCACACCGAGGCGGCGCAGCGCCGCGCGCGAGTCCTGCTCGAGCGACTTCATCTCGTCGGCGACGTCGCGGCGGTTGAGCAGGCCGAAGCTTTCGACCAGGCGATAGGCGAGGCCGCGCGCGATGCCGGCGAGCTGGTCGGCGGCCTTGAGGTCGACGAGCGGCTTGAGCAGCGACTCGATCTGCCAGGCGACGAAGCGCTCGGCGCGCGCGGCGACCTTGTCGCGGGCAGGCCCGGTGAGCTGCTCGTCCGCCAGCAGGATGACGCGCGGCCTCAGTGCGTCCTCGCCCTCGGCCAGCGTGCCGATAGGCTGGCCGAGCCAGCGCAGCGTGCCGTCGTTGCCGAGCGCAAGGTCGCCGTTGGCGCAGGCCGAGAAGCGCTCGGCGCGCGTCTCGAACTCGGTCGCCAGCGCCTTCTGCGCGGCGGCCCGCACGGCCTTCGCGTCCTCGCCGCCGGCGGAACTGTCGGCGGTGAAGCGGAACCCCTGCAGTTCCCCGACATGGTGCCCTTCGACGGAGACCTCTCCGGTTGGGCTGATTTCGGCTTCGAGCATCGTATTTTCTCTAAGGCGCCTCATGAGCACGGATGTCCTGCGGTCTACGAAGCGTTTCGTCAACCGGTCATGAAGCGCGTCCGACAGTCTGTCTTCGATCTCGCGCGTTTTTTCCTGCCAGTGTGCCGGATCGGCAAGCCAGCCGGGCCGGTGCGACACGAAGGTCCAGGTGCGAATCTGGGCGATGCGGTGGGACAGCGTGTCGATGTCGCCCTCGACGGAATCGGCACGCCGCACCTGCTCGGCCATGTAGGCCTCGTCGACATGGCCGCGCTCGGCGAGGTCAACATAGATCGAGCCGATCAGGTCGGCGTGCTGGGCGGGCGCGATGCGGCGGTAATCCGGCAGGGCGCAGGCGTCCCACAGCAGTGCTACCCGCTCAGGGTTGGTCGCCAGATCGCGGATCATTGGATCGCGGGCGAGATATTCGAGCGCCTTCTGGTCGACGGCCGGCAGGGCCTTGGTCAGGCCGTCCACCATCGGCGGCGTCTCGATCGAGCGGCGCAGGGCTTCGAGGCTCGCGAAGTCGAAATCGGGCGTGCGCCACTGCATCACCCGGACGGGATCGAACTCGTGGCCTTCGATCTTCTCCAGCAGCTCCTCGTCGAACGGGATCACCTGGCCGGTGACGCCGAAGGTGCCGTCACGGACGTGGCGGCCGGCGCGGCCGGCGATCTGGCCGATCTCGGCGGCGGTGAGCTCACGGTACTGGTAGCCGTCGAACTTGCGATTCTGGGCGAAGGCGACGTGGTCGACGTCGAGGTTGAGGCCCATCCCGATGGCGTCGGTGGCGACGAGGAAGTCGACGTCGCCGGACTGGTAGATTTCGACCTGCTTGTTGCGGGTGCGCGGCGACAGCGCGCCGAGCACCACCGCCACCCCGCCGCGCTGGCGACGGATCAGCTCGCCGATGGCGTAGACCTCCTCCGAGGAGAAGGCGACGATGGCCGAGCGGCGCGGCAGGCGGGTGATTTTCTTCTGGCCGGCATATTCGAGCCGCGACATGCGCGGCCGCGTCACCACCGACAGGCCTCGCAGCGTGTGCTCCAGGATGCCGCGCATCGTGCCGGCGCCGAGAAGCAGCGTCTCGTCGCGGCCGCGCAGGTGGAGGATGCGGTCGGTGAAGATGTGGCCGCGCTCCAGGTCGCCGGCCAGTTGAACCTCGTCGATCGCGACGAACGCGGCGTTGGTCTGGCGCGGCAAGGCCTCGACGGTACAGACCGAATAACGCGCGCCGGGCGGCAAGATTTTCTCCTCGCCGGTGACGAGGGAGACGTTGGCGATGCCGACCTTGTCGGCGACGCGCTGGTAAACCTCGCGCGCGAGCAGACGCAGCGGCAGGCCGATGATGCCGGAGGGATGCGCCACCATGCGCTCGATGGCGAGATGCGTCTTGCCCGTGTTGGTCGGGCCGAGCACGGCGGTCACGCCGCGTCCGGACAGGATCATCGCATCTTTCGGTCGGGGCTGGACATTCATCAGTCGGAAGGCCTTTGGCGCACCGTGGAAAGCCTGTGCGGTACAGCCGGCGGGGGACCGACTGCCATCAATATAGGGCAGCAAGGGCATTGCACAACGGCACGGTCGCCGGCGGCCTATTCCGCTCCCACGCTGCGACATTAACAACCGGAACGAGTCTGGAACGAATCAGCGACGAATCACTGACTCGCCCAGATTCATGTTCTGTTCACCGCAAGATGTTGATTTGAATCGCGATTCTCCACCACATGCTGAATCGCTTCGACTGTTCGTCAGGCGGTGAGACAGGCAGGCGTTAACCTTTCGCGCAGCAGGTGGCCGCCGCACCTTCCGAAGACGCTCAGCTCGCGGCCAAGCTTATGGAATTGTTAGGCAATCTTAACCGGACATGACGCCGCGGTCGGTCACCGAGGCGATCCGCGTTAACGAACCGCTCAAAGCCGGAACGAATCGGCGACGAATCAGCTTTCGTGCGGGGTTTCCGATCCGTTCACCGCAACATCTGGTGGCTTGCGGTGGGGAGCGTCACAAACGGGGTCATTCTCGACCGGACGCAACCTATCCGATTCCGATGCCACGTTAACCATGCTGCGCCGAAACGGGACATCGAAGGGCATCTGCAGCGCCTTCCATAAGCTTGTTGGGGATTGCACACCAAGGTGGACGATCCGGCTTGCCGTTGGGTCAAAACCGTGACTCTTTTTGAAGCAGCCGCTCGGCCCTCGCGCGGCCGGCCGGCGCACGCCGGTCCATGATCGCGATTTGCTCCGATGGAGGGGTCCATGCAAAAGCGTCTCTTCGCCGAATTCCTCGGCACGTTCTGGCTTGTGTTCGGCGGCTGCGGCAGCGCCGTTCTCGCCGCCGCGTTTCCGGATGTTGGTATCGGTTTGCTTGGCGTGTCGCTCGCCTTCGGCCTCACCGTGCTGACGATGGCCTATGCCGTCGGCGGCATCTCGGGCGGTCACTTCAACCCGGCGGTCTCCGTCGGCCTCCTGGTCGCCGGCCGCTTCCCGGCGAAGGACCTGATCCCCTACGTGATCGCACAGCTCGTCGGCGCGGTGGTCGCGGCGGCGGTGCTCTACTTCATCGTCAGCGGTAAGGCGGACTTTGCCGGCGTCGGCGGCTTTGCGTCCAATGGCTACGGCGAATTCTCGCCCGGCAAGTTCTCGCTGGGTGCCGCGCTGGTCATGGAAGTCGTGATGACCTTCGTCTTCCTGATGATCATCCTCGGCGCCACCACCGGCCGGGTTCCGGCGGGCTTCGCCCCGATCGCGATCGGCCTCGGACTGACGCTGATCCACCTCGTGTCGATCCCCGTGACCAATACCTCGGTCAACCCTGCCCGCTCCACCGGCGTGGCGCTGTTTGCCGAAACGCCTGCGCTGGCGCAGCTGTGGCTGTTCTGGGTCGCCCCCATCGTCGGCGCAGCCATCGCCGGCGTCGTGCACAAGGCCGTCTTCGGCGACGACTGACAAAAACGCCGGCGCGCCACCTGAAGCGGGTGGCGCGCCGCTGCGCGATTTGGCACATTCCGCTCCGCAGACAGGAGCCGGCCATGCAGTTCATCACCTCCCGCGAAGAGCTTCGCAGCGTCTACAAACCCGCAAGCGAAGGATCGCTGCGCAAGGAACTCAAGGCGCTCGACAGCCACGCCGCCTCCTTCATCGGCCGTAGCCCCTTCGTGCTGATCGGCACGACGGACGGCAAGGGCCATGCGGACGTGACGCCCAAGGGCGATAGGCCCGGCTTCGTCGCGGTGCTCGACAATCGCACCATTGCAATTCCCGATCGCCCGGGGAACAACCGCCTCGACACGCTCGAAAACCTGCTCGAAGAGCCCGCGATCGGGCTTCTGTTCCTCATTCCCGGCATGGACGAGACGCTGCGCATCAACGGCAAGGCGAAGATCACTGCGGACGACGCGTTGCGCGCCCGGTTCGAGGTCGACGGCAAGCTGCCGCAGGCGGTGATCGTGGTCACGGTCGAGGCCACCTACATGCACTGCGCCAAGGCTTTCATGCGCTCGCAGCTCTGGCATCCCGAGAGCTGGCCCGACCGGAAGTCGCTGCCGACGCTCGGCCAGATCCTCAAGGACCAGCTCGCGCTGGACCAGTCGGCCGAGGCGATGGACCTCTGGCTCGACGACGCCTATGCAAAATCGATGTGGTGACGTAGCGGCGTTGCGGCAACGGTTCAGAAAACCTTAACGGAGCCATGCGCCGAGTGCATTGCTGCACTGCAGCAATTTCCAATTCCATTGTGCAGTGCCATATGAGATCGTGAACGCATACGGGAGGAACCACGCATGGGCCGAGGCGGCCCCGTCATGCAAGGAACCGTATCATGATCCTCAACGATCTCATTGCGCGCGCGCAGAACCGAATCGAAAAGCAGCGCCGCTACAACCGCGCCGTCGCGGAAATCAACGCGCTGTCGAACCGCGACCTGTCCGACATGCGCGCCGACCGCTCGGAACTGCTGCACTGGGCCCGCAGGGACATCCTCGGCTGATCGCCGAGGATCGCGGCACGCCGCGCTTCGCTCAGGTGATGTACTGGCCGCCATTGGCGGTGAGCGTCGATCCTGTGATGAAACCTGCCTCGTCCGAGGCAAGGAACACCACGCAGCGCGCGATCTCTGCCGGTTCGCCCAATCGTCCGACCGGAATCTGGGCGATAATCGATTCGCGCACCTTCTCCGGCACCGCCATCACCATATCGGTGCCAATGTAGCCGGGGGCGATGACATTGACCGTAATGCCGGCCTTGGCGCCTTCCTGCGCCAGCGCCTTGGTGAAGCCGATGTCGCCCGCCTTGGCCGCCGAATAGTTCGCCTGGCCCATCTGGCCCTTCTGGCCGTTGATCGAGGAGATAGTGATCACGCGGCCGAACTTTCGGTCGCGCATGCCGCTCCATACCGGATGCGTCATGTTGAAGGCGCCGTTCAGGTTGGTGTTGATCACTTCGCTCCACTGCTCGCGGGTCATGCGATGGAACATTGCGTCGCGCGTGATGCCGGCATTGTTCACCAGCACCTCGACCGGGCCGAGATCTGCCTCGACCTGGGCGATGCCGGCGACGCAGGCATCGTAGTCCGCGACCGACCATTTATAGACCGGAATGCCAGTTTCCTTGTTGAAGGCGGCGGCGGCCTCGTCGTTGCCGGCATAGTTCGCTGCGACCTTGTAGCCAGCATCCCTCAGCGCGATCGAGATCGCCGCCCCGATGCCGCGAGAGCCGCCCGTGACCAGTGCTACACGTGCCATTCTGAGATCCTCCCCGTTTCGATTGTTAACTGCTTTGTTTGGCTTCAAATGCCGCGCGCAATTTGCGTGCGCCATACATACCGTACTGGCAGGAAGGACAACCGCAAGGCTCGCGACCCTTGGCCTGCGGAAAATATCTCCAGCCTACGATTTGCGGTAGCGCGGAGACACGCGTGATTTCGGTGGAGTCGATCCTACGCGGAACCATAATCTGGGATCCCGCCTCACCGTCGCGCGACGTGAGCGCCACGGCTTCCGCCACGCTCATCTCGACAGGTTGATTGGAGTAGTGTCCGACGAGAACCACTTCGTCGTCGCCTATGCGAAAGTAAACTCCGCAAAGGCGCCCCGAATGGAATCGTCTCAGTTCCCGGACCCATTGATGCGTGAAGGCGAAGTCTTTGGTCACCGGCATTGCGAAAACGCCGACACGTGTACCTGACCTGAGCCTTTCACGCGTAGTGGCAACGCCGCCGCGCCTGATCCGCGAAATAGCGTGCTCAGGAGCGATGTGGACGAACGTCGCCATTCAAGCTCAGTTCATCGCTTCAACGCACATCGCGACGCCCATGCCGCCGCCGATGCAGAGCGTGGCCAGACCCTTCTTCGCGCCGCGGCGACGCATCTCGTAGACAAGCGTGTTGAAGATGCGCGCGCCGGAGGCGCCGATCGGGTGGCCGATGGCAATGGCGCCGCCGTTGACGTTGACGATCGACGGATCCCACCCGAGGCTCTTGTTGACCGCGCAAGCCTGCGCGGCGAAGGCCTCGTTCGCTTCGACGAGATCGAGATCGCCGACGGACCAGCCGGCCTTTTCGAGCGCCTTCTTCGAGGCCGGGATCGGGCCGGTGCCCATGATGGAGGGGTCGACGCCGGCGGTCGCCCAGGAGGCAATGCGGGCGAGCGGGGTGATGCCGCGGCGCTTCGCCTCGTCTTCGGTCATGAGGAGCACCGCGGCGGCGCCGTCATTGAGGCCCGACGCGTTGGCGGCGGTGACCGTGCCTTCCTTGTCGAAGGCAGGCTTCAGCTTCTGCATGGCGTCGATGGTCGCGCCGTGGCGGATGTATTCGTCGCTGTCGACGATCGTATCGCCCTTGCGGCCCTTGAGCGTGACGGCGACGATCTCGTCCTTGAACTTGCCGGCCTTCTGCGCGGCTTCGGCCTTATTCTGCGAGCCAAGCGCGAACTCGTCCTGCGCCTCGCGGGTGATCTGGAACTGGCGGGCAACGTTTTCGGCGGTATTGCCCATGTGGTAGCCGTTGAAGGCGTCCCACAGGCCGTCCTTGATCATCGTGTCGATCAGCTTGAGGTCGCCCATCTTGGTGCCGGCGCGCAGGTGCTGCGCATGCGGCGAGAGCGACATCGATTCCTGGCCCCCGGCTACGATGACCTTGGCGTCGCCATTGGCGATCTGCTGCATGCCGACGGCGATGGTGCGCAGGCCCGAACCGCAGACCTGGTTAAGGCCCCAGGCGGTCGTCTCGATCGGCAGGCCGGCTGCGATCGAGGCCTGGCGGGCCGGGTTCTGGCCGGCGGCGGCGGTCAGCACCTGGCCGAGGATGACCTCGTCGACCTCCTTCGCGTCCACGCCGGCGCGCGCCAGGACTTCCTTGATCACGACTGCGCCGAGTTCGTGCGCTGGCGTCGCAGCGAAGGAGCCGTTGAACGAGCCGACCGGCGTGCGGGCGGCGGAGGCGATGACGATGGAGGAGGAAGCAGACATCAGGAATCTCCGAGGAACCGGCGTCCCAAGCAGACGCCGCAGGATCGCGACTTTCTTGCCCTTTCCGCACCCCGAGTCAAACCGGAAAATGGTCGCGCCGGCGCTCCGCGACCAAGGTCGAAAGGGAGTTTGCCTTTGCGCTCTTGCACTTGCCGCAGCGCATGACGTGCTTATGCAGTGCACAAACTGCTTTCAATTGGTCCGGAATTGCGCATATCCTCTGTGCAGCAATTGAGCGCAGCTGGCTGGCCACGCAACGGGCCGGCCATATCGGGAGGGCCTCGATGCCCGTTAAGGACGAGCCGGTCGTCATCAAGAAATACGCAAACCGTCGCCTGTACAATACAGGCACCAGCACCTACGTGACGCTCGAAGACCTCGCCGAAATGGTCAAAAGGGGCGAGGACTTCAATGTCCAGGACGCCAAGACCGGCGAGGACATCACCCATCCCGTCCTGACCCAGATCATCTTCGAACTGGAAAACAAGGACGGGCAGAACATGTTGCCCGTCTCCTTCCTGCGTCAGCTCATCTCGTTCTACGGCGACCAGATGCAGATGATCGTGCCGAGCTTCCTCGAGCAGTCGATGATCGCCTTCTCCAAGGAGCAGGAGCGGTTCCGCGAGCAGATGACGTCGGCCTTCGGCAAGTCGCCGATCGACTTCATGAGCATGCCAACGTCCATCAAGGCGATCGAGGAGCAGACGCGGCGGAACATGGAGATGTTCCAGAATGCTATGAAGATGTTCACCGCCTTCCCGGCAGCCGGTACCACCGCGCCCGAGCCGGAGGAAGCGCCGAAGCCGCGCAGGGCGGCCGAGAAGACCGATGAACTTGCTGAGCTGAAGGACCAGATCGCGGCGATGCAGCGCAAGCTGGAGCAACTCGGGAAGTAAACCGGCTCGCCGGAGGAGAATTCGCCATGTCGATGGGCATGGCGAAAGGCTTCGAACGGGCGGGCCTGCGAAGCAGCAGGTCCAGCCCTAGAGGCGCGACCCCAACCCTCCGCTACGGTTCCGGGCGTTCGTCGCTCCAAAAGCCCATTCAGGGGCTTTTCGTTCGCTCCGCGAACCGTTTCTCACCCTCACCACCCCATCGCGCAGCCGTCCTTGCGTGGGTCGGAGCCGCCGACCAGGAAGCCGTTCGCCTCGTCGATGACGATCATCTGGCCGCCGCCGTGCGGACGCGCGGCGTCCCGGAGGTGATGGCCGCGCGCCAACATCCCGTCGCGGACGACGGGCGAGATGCCGGCTTCGGCGTCGAGCACGCCGTCCTCGCCCCAGAACAGGCGCGGATGGTCGATTGCGGCCTGAGGGTCCATGCCGTGGTCGACGAGGTTGGAGAAGACGTGGGCATGGCCCATCGGCTGGAAGTCGCCGCCCATGACGCCGAAGGAGGCAAAGGCGCGGCCGTCCTTCATCGCCATGGCGGGGATGATGGTGTGCAGCGGCCGCTTGAGCGGGCCGATCTCGTTGGGATGGCCCTCGACCAGGTTGAAGCAGGCCCCCCGGTTCTGCAGCGCGATACCGGCGACCGGTGTAACCACGCGCGAGCCGAAGGCGTCGTAGGTCGAATTGATGAACGAGACGGCGCGGCGGTCGCGGTCGACCACGGAGAGATAGACCGTGTCGGAGGCCGGGTTCTTAGGGAAGGCGACGGCCGGGTTGCGCCGCGCGGGGTCAAACTGCCGCGCCAGATCTCGCGTGAAGCCGTCCGCCAGCACGGTCTCGACCGCGACCTTCATCGTGGCGGGATCGGAGACTTCTCGGTGCAGCACTGAATAGGCGATTCGGCCCGCCTCGATCTCGAGATGGTAGCGCTCCGCGCTGTCGGGCGGCAGATGTTCGACGCCGAGTTCGCGCATCAGGTTGAGCATGATCAGCGCGGTGATGCCCTGACCGTTCGGCGGGATCTCCAGCACGTCGTGGCCGCGATAATGCGTCGAGATCGGCGTCACCCAGTCGGCGGCGACGGCGGCGAGATCCTCCTCGGCGAGATAGCCGCCCTTGGCCTGCACGACGGCGGCCATCTCGGCGGCGATCGGTCCCTCATAGAAGGCGCGAGAGCCTTTCGCGGCAATCGCACGCAGCGTTGCGCCCAGCGCCGGCTGGTGGTGTCGGGCGCCTGCAGCCGGAGAGCGGCCGTCGACCAGGTAGTGCATAGAACCGCCCTCGTCTGCCGACAGGGCGTCGACCTGCCGCGCCCAGTCCCACGCCACGCGGGCATGGACCGGGTAGCCCTCTTCGGCGTAGCGGATGGCGTCCGCAAAGAGCGCGTCGAAGCCCCGAGTGCCGAAGCGCGCAAGCAGCGTCTCCCACGCCTTGATCGCGCCAGGGACTGTGATCGAGAGTGCGCCGAATTCTGGGATTTCCGTCAGCCCGCGCGCGCGATAGGCCTCGGCGCTCGCACCCGCGGGCGCCCGGCCGGAGCCGTTGAGCCCGTGCACGGAACCGTCCGGCTCGACCAGGATGACGAAGCAGTCACCGCCGATGCCGGTCATATGCGGTTCGACCACGGTGAGCACGGCCGACGCTGCGACCGCGGCATCGACGGCGTTGCCGCCGGACTTCAGCACATCGATCGCCGCGGCGGTGGCAAGCGGGTGCGACGTCGCGGCCATGCCGTTCCCGGCGATGACGGGCGAGCGGCCGGGGCGCTGGAAGTCGCGCATCGTCTCAGCGGAAGTTCACGTCGCGCCCGGCCGAGCGGATCGAGACCGAGAAGCCTGCGAGCACGTCGACCAGCGCGATCATCATCAGCGTGAAGAACACGGAGTGCGCGGCTCCCGGCACCAGCAGGAACTCGACCAGGAAGGCGACGAAGACGAAGGTCGAGAGCAGGTGATCGATGACGGAGGCGTTGGAGGTCCGCGTCGACTTCATGATCTCGATGAACAGGAAGAACAGGCCGATGAGCACCATCAGGTCGCCGAGCGTCATCGACCAGGTACCGCCAGACATCATTCGGATCGAGAACAGCACCTGCGCCCAAGGATCGGCCTCGCCGCCGAACAGGCCGACGAGGCCCATGTTGTAGAGGACGAATGGGACGACGATGAGGGGAATGCTGCCGATCATGCGATCCTCCGCAAAGGCTTCAGCCGCTTGTAGAGCGGTCCCGCCTCGCCGCGTCAAGCGTGCATGCAAAAAGGCCGGCGCAAGCGCCGGCCCTTCGATGGATCGTCAAGCCCCGAAGGGCGCCGATCAGCTTTCCTTGGGCTCGAGAACTTGGCGGCCGCGATACATGCCGGTCTTCAGGTCGATGTGATGCGGGCGGCGCATCTCGCCGGAATTCTTGTCCTCGACATAGGTCGGGGCCTTCAGCGCATCGGCCGAGCGGCGCATGCCGCGCTTCGACGGGGAGGTCTTTCGTTTAGGAACTGCCATTGTACTGCTCCGGGCGTCTCACAAGCCGGGGAACCCGAAATCGGGCATCGCACACGGCGGTTGATTGAAAGTGGCGTGCCTATACACGCCCGACCGGGATTTGGCCAGTCCCGGCCGGCAAAAAAGCGATTCGCCGCAGGCAGCTGCCCGCGGCGGCCACGTCACTGCCTCGTCTTGGCCCGGCGCGCCAGCATGTTAAGCGCCTCGACGAGGGCCGAGAAGCCCATTGCGGCGTAGATGTAGCCCTTGGGCACGTGGAAGCCGAAGCCGTCTGCGATCAGCGTCATGCCGATCATCAAGAGGAAGCCCAGCGCCAGCATGACGATGGTCGGGTTCTTCGCGATGAACTTCGACAGCGGTTCCGCCGCGAGCAGCATCACTGTCACGGCGCAGATCACGGCGATATACATGATCGCGATGTGGTCGGTCATGCCGACAGCGGTGATGATCGAGTCGATCGAGAAGACGAGGTCGAGCAGCAGGATCTGGAAGATCGCGGCGCCGATGGTCATCGAGACCGCACCGCCGACCATGTCCTCCTTGTGGTCCTGCGGATCGACCGTGTGGTGGATCTCGCGCGTCGCTTTCCAGACCAGGAACAGGCCGCCGGCGATGAGGATGATGTCACGCCACGAGAACGGATGGCCGAACGAGGTGAACAGCGGCGTCGTGAGCTGCACGATGAACGAGATCGTGGCCAGGAGCATCAATCGCATGATCAGCGCGGCGCTGATGCCGAGGCGCCGGGCCCTTGCCTGCTGCTCGATCGGCAGCTTGTTGGTCAGGATCGAGATGAAGATGAGGTTGTCGATGCCGAGGACGACCTCGAGAATGACGAGTGTGGCGAGCGCCACCCATGCCGTCGGATCGCTCGTCCAGTCGAAGAAGCCGAGAAGCCATTCCATTGTTGTGATGTTCCGTGTTGGCCCGAAGGGGCGCGCGGTGAGGGTTGCCCGAGAAGTAGGGAGCACCCCGGCAAACGTCAATGTAGGAGAAACTCCTACATCGAGGAAATTCGCGGAAGGGCTTTCAGTCGCGGTGCGACCGTTCAGGTCCAGAAGGAGGGAAGGGTTTCCTCGAGGCGGGGACCCTGCCGCAGCAGGCCGATCTTTTCGGCCAGGCCGGTGCGGTCGGAAATCTCCACGCCGACGCCGCAGATCGTGGCGGGGCCGGTTGCGGCCTCGAAGCGGCCCTTCGGAACCTTGGACAGGAAACGGTTGAGCGGCTCCTCCTTGTCCATGCCGAGCGAGGAATCGTAATCGCCGCACATGCCGGCATCGGACAGATATGCCGTGCCACCGTTGAGGATCTGGTGGTCGGCGGTGGGGCAGTGCGTGTGGGTGCCGACGACGAGACTGGCGCGGCCGTCGACGAAGTGGGCGAAGCACATCTTCTCCGAGGTCGCCTCGGCGTGGAAGTCGATCACCACCGCGTCCGCCTGCTCGCCAAGCGGACAGGCCGCGAGCTCGCGCTCACCGGCGACGAACGGATCGTCGAGCTCGGGGTGCATGAAGACGCGGCCCATGATGTTGGAGACCATCACGCGGGCCCCGTTCTTTGCGAGGTAGACGCCCGAGCCGCGGCCCGGCGTGCCCTTCGGAAAGTTGGCGGGCCGCAGGAAGCGTTCCTCGCGCGGCGCAAACGCCAGCGCCTCACGCTGGTCCCAGACATGGTTGCCGGTGGTGACGACGTCAGCGCCGGCCTGCAAGGTCTCCTGGAAGATCTCTTCGGTGATGCCGAAGCCGCCGGCGGCGTTCTCGCCATTGACGATGACGAAATCGAGCCCGAAGTCGGAGATGAGACCGGGAAGGCGTTCCCAGACCGCCGTGCGGCCCGTTCTGCCCACCATGTCGCCCAGAAAGAGAAGACGCATCCGGCTTCTATAGAGCCGGCGCGAAGCTGCGCAAGCCGGATTCCGTCAGGAATTCGGGAATGACGATGTCATGAGGTTCGTCCGGGACCTTTTCGACCTCCTGGCAATCGAAGGCAATGCCGACCAGGCGGGGCGGACGAGCACTGGCCTGGAGACGCGCGATCGCGCGGTCGTAATAGCCGGCGCCATAGCCAATGCGGTGGCCGCGCCGGTCGAAGGCGGCGAGCGGGACGAGCATGAGGGTCGGTTGGAGCACTTCGGCCTCGGGGCCCGGGCCGGCGGTGCCGAAGCCCATGTCGATCATCGGCGCGCCGCGCACGAGTTCGCGGAAGACGATCGTATCCTTGTCGAGGATCGCGGGGAGGCAGAGGCGCCCGCCGAGTTCGCGCAGCGCGAACATCAGCGGGCGGACGTCGACCTCGGAGCGCATCGGCCAGAAGCCGGAGACGACCGCGCCCGGCTCGACGCCGATCTCGCCGGCCCTGTCCGCCATGCCGAGGGAGGCCTCGATCCGCCATTCCGGCGACAACGCGTCGCGTCGGGCGAGCGCCTCCTGCCGGAGCTTCTTCTTGATCGCGCGATCGTCCATGACGGTCCCTCCTCGCCCGACAATATCCATCCTCCGGCCGCGGGACAGCCGGCATGCGACTTCATTGTGCGGATTAGCGAAGGGGAAGCGACGATCCACGCAGACCGGTGGAGAGGTTGATCCCGGGTGCCTACAAAGTAGGTGGGCGCCGTATGAAGAGACCCACGGGTCTCCCCAGGGACAGCTCCCTTGGGATCAATAAGGCCCCGGGGAAGTGTTACTCCTGCCGCGAAGCGCAGACCGTCCACGCCAATATAGGCCTTCCGCTTCGCGACCGCCAGACGTTTGCGAAGCCTTGAAACGGCTCACCCTGCGTCAGGGGCGACGGTTGGTGAACGCTCTGTTTTTCAAGGGAAATCCGGTCACGAAATCGCGATCAGACCGTCAACCTTGTTTCCCTTTCTGTTGTTTTGAAAGTCAGCCCGGAACGGCCCATCTGAGCGTCATCGGACGACGCACTTATCGCCGCCTCGATTTCAAGAAAGACGAAGGCCTTGCCGAAATGTCGGGAGGCCTCGAAGCAAAAGGGATAAAACAATGCGTAAGTTCCTCATCGCCTCGGCCGCCGTGCTGAGCCTCTCGGGCATCGCCGCCGCACAGGAAGCTCCTGCCCTCATCTACAGCGACTCCTTCGCGCAGAACGTCCAGAACGCCGGTGTTCCGTCGGCCGACCGCGGCCTGACCGTCACATCGCAGCGCAATGCAAGCGTGCCTGTCCAGAGCGCCGGACAGACCATCAGCGACATCCGCAACAACCCGAACTACCAGGGCGGCCGCTAAGGCCCCCGGCCTGATCCGCAGGCCGATTCAACCAACCACCTGAAAGGTATCCTCCCATGAACAAGTTCCTCCTCGCTTCCGTCGCCGTCCTCGGCCTTTCCGGCGTTGCCGCGGCCCAGGAAGCTCCCGCTCTGATCTACAGCGACGCCTTCGCGCAGAACGTCCAGAATGCCGGCACGGCTCCGGTTGGCGGCGGTCTCTCGGTCTCTTCGCTCCAGAACGCGACTGTTCCGGGCGCCGACGGCTTTCTGATCAACCTGAACCAGAACTATTCGGGCCATTGACGGCCGGGCTTACGCCCGATCGACCACCCGAAAACGCCCGTGTCTCCCGTCGAGGCGCGGGCGTTTCGCATTTTCGGACAGAAGCGCCAAGCCCAGCGGCACTTCTTATCCGCGTTCGAAAGCCGGACGCTTGCCCTCTCTTTCCGCTGTCCCTACTGTCGCGCCGGCTCAATAGACTGGACGGTGACGGATGCGTTTTGAAGGAACGGCGGCCTATGTCGCGGACAAGGATCTCATGGTCGCGGTGAACGCGGCAATCGCGCTGGAGCGGCCGCTGCTCGTGAAGGGTGAGCCGGGCACCGGCAAGACGGAGCTCGCGCGCCAGGTGGCCGCTGCGCTCGGGCTCGACCTGATCGAATGGCACGTCAAGTCGACGACCAAGGCGCAGCAGGGCCTCTATGAATATGACGCGGTGTCGCGCCTGCGCGACAGCCAGCTCGGCGACGAGCGGTTCAACGACATCCGCAACTACATCAAGAAGGGCAAGCTCTGGGAAGCGTTCGCTACCGACCGCAAGGTGGTGCTGCTGATCGACGAGATCGACAAGGCCGATATCGAGTTTCCGAACGACCTCCTGCAGGAACTCGACCGGATGGAGTTTTTCGTCTACGAGACCGGCGAGACGATCCGTGCGGAGAACCGGCCGATCGTCATCATCACCTCGAACAACGAGAAGGAATTGCCGGACGCATTCCTGCGCCGCTGCTTCTTCCACTATATCCGCTTCCCCGAGGTCGACACGCTGCAGAAGATCGTCGACGTGCACTATCCGGGCATCAAACAGAACCTGGTGCGCGCGGCTCTCACCCAGTTCTACGAGGTGCGCGAGATGCCGGGGCTGAAGAAGAAGCCGTCGACCTCGGAGGCGCTCGACTGGATTCGTCTGCTTGTTGCCGACGACGTAGACCCCGAGACGCTGCGCTCCGACCCGAAGAACGCCCTGCCCAAGCTGCACGGCGCGCTGCTCAAGAACGAGCAGGACGTCCACCTGTTCGAGCGGCTGGCCTTCATGGCGCGGCGCAGCGGCTAATCTGCCCGATCAGGCAAGCATGACGCGGAGCCGTTCCGGCTCCGCGCGATCCCAGACGAGTTCGCGCCGCCCAACCATGTAGTTCACATGGGCGTGAGTTTCGCTGAACGCGAAGCTGAGCTGGTGCGGATCGAGCTGACGGGGGAAGAGGACAGGCACAAGGTCCGCCACCGATTTCGCGCCTTCCTCGCAGGCCTTCGCGATACGCTCGCAGCGTTCGGCGTGGTGGGCGGCGAGCTGGCGCGCCCGCTCATGCAAGCCGTAGAACGGCAGCTGATGGCCGGGCAGCACCAGCGCATCGCCGGGAATCGCATTCTCGATGACGCGCAGCGACCTGATGTAGAGCCCGAGAGGATCGCCTTCCGGCTCGACCGCCCAGACGCTGACATTCGGCGTGATCTTCGCCAGAACCTGATCCGATGCCAGGAACACGTTCTCCTCGGCGAGATAGAGCATAAGCTGTTCCGGAGCATGTCCGTCGGCCGAAAGCACCTCGAAACGGCGGCCGCCGATCTCCAGCTCGTCGCCGGCGACGAGCCGGCGGAATGTCGGCGGCAGGGGTGAGACCATGCGCAGGTAGCCGTTGCCGTGCGTGGCGACGAGCTGCGCCGTCTCCAGCGACATGCCGTGCGAACGGTAGAAATCCTGATAGGGCTTCTCGCCCATGGCGTTTGGACTGAGCGAGATGTTGATGCAGCCGAGATAGCCGGTCTGGCTGGTGAGCAGCGGCATTTCGAACCGCTCGCACATCCAGCCCGCCAGTCCGATATGGTCCGGATGGAAATGCGAGACGATCAGCCGGGTCAGCCGGCGCCCTGCGAGCGGGCCGGAGACGATCCGCTCCCAGGCGTCGCGCGTTGCCTGGTTGGAAATTCCCGTATCGAGCACCGCCCAGCCGTCGCCGTCCTCGATCAGGTAGATGTTGACGTGGTCGAGCCGGAACGGCAGCGGAATCCTGAACCAGAGGATGCCGGGAGCCACTTCGACAAAGGCCTCGCCGGCCGGCGGCTCCGCCCAGGGAAAGTGCAGCCCGTCGTCCGTCGCCGCGTCGGTCTTCTTCAGCACTGGACCATCCTTTGCCGTCGCACGTCCCTTGCGGGGTTTTCGCGGTCCGGCTTAGCTGTGCTCCGGGCCGCTGACAACCAGCGAATTGCATTGGCGGACATCAGGAGCAGCCATGCCGAGTGTCGAAATCCGTCCTTTGCGCCAGTCCGACCATGCCGACTGGAAGCGTCTGTGGACCGACTACCTGACCTTCTACAAGACCGTATTGCCGGAAGAGACCTATGTGACGACGTGGAAGCGCCTGTTCGATCCTGGCGAATACGAGCCGAACGGCTTTATCGCGCTGGTCGACGGCCGCGCGGCCGGCCTCGTCCACTACATCCTCCATCGCACCTGCTGGTCGGCGAAGAACAACTGCTACCTGCAGGACCTCTATGCCGACCCGGATGTTCGCGGCACGGGCGTCGGGCGCAGGCTGATCGAGGCGGTCTACGCCGAGGCAGACCGGCAGGGCATCACCAATGTCTACTGGATGACGCACGAGACCAACGCGACGGCCCGGCAGCTCTATGATCGGATCGCGAGAAGGACGGGGTTCATCGAGTATGAGAGGTGATGCCGCCCGTGGATTCCCGTGGTTTGCAAATCGTGGTACTATGATGAAATGAATAGAATGCCGGACGTCAAGGCGGACAAGTTGCTCGGGATTGGGTTGTATACGCCCGCCGAAGCGAGCAGACTTCTGCGCATACCGGGCGGCAAGATCGTCCGTTGGCTAAGCGGTCATCATATCGGTGGTCGGCATTATGAGCCTCTGTGGACACCCCAAGTCGATATCGGTGATGGCAGGACTTACTTGGGGTTTCGCGACCTAATTGAATTGAGAACCGCCCATGCTTTCATGGAGGCGGGTATCAGCGCAGTTATGATCCGTCGCGCCATTGTGGAAGCGCGACGCTACGTGAACGACGAACGACCGCTTTCCACGAGCACCTTTAAGACCGATGGTCGTTCGATATTTTTCGAGATCGCCACGGACGACGGCGACCCGAAACTCATCGATCTCTTCAAACGCCAGTTTGTGTTCAAGCGAATTATCGAAGCAAGCTTGCGCGGTGTCGATTTCGAGAACTCCGTTCCTGCAAGGTGGTGGCCGGTTTCAAGAGACAAGGGAATCGTCATTGATCCTGAGCGTTCCTTTGGCCAACCGATTGAATCTCATACCGGCGTTCCAACGTCGGTGCTTGCCGCGGCCGCAAAAGCGGAAGGAGACGTCGATAGAGCTGCTATGCTTTGGCATGTGTCTCCTACCGCAATTCGTCGTGCCGTCGAGTTTGAAGATTCACTAAAAGCTGCTGCATGAAGGTGCTGTTTGACAATTGCACTTCACCTGTTATGGCCAGCACGCTTGACGGATTCATACGAAGCTCTGGGCACGAAGCCATCCACCTTAGGGAGCTTCCATTGAAGGATCCCAAGGATGTCGAGTGGATCGAATTTCTCGCAGTATCTGGCGACACGTGGCTTGTGATCACCGGGGATCAGCGAATTAGGCGCAATCGAGCGGAAGCACACGCGTTCCGACGAGCAAACTTGCGCGGCATTGTCTTGGCGCCTGCCTATCAGAAGACCGCCATGAGTAGGTGTTGCGCCGTGTTGGTGGATCGTTGGCCAACGTTATACGACACTATTCGCCGGTTCGATCCACCCTTCATGCTAGAAATTGGCATTAACTTCCGGGACAACTTCAAGCAGCTTTCGGTCTAGCCCATGTTCATCCCCTTCTTCCTCGAGCTCAAAGCAGCACGCGTTCCGGTGTCGCTGCGGGAATATCTGACCCTTCTGGAGGGGATGGAAGCCGATCTCGTCACTTACGACGTCGAGGGCTTTTACTATCTGGCGCGGGCTGCACTTGTGAAGGACGAGCGGCACATCGACCGGTTCGACCAGGTGTTCGGGCACGTGTTCAAGGGGCTGGAAGCGCTGTCGGGCGAGGGGGGCATCGACGTTGCCAACCTGCCGGAGGAATGGCTGCGCAAGCTCGCGGAAAAGCACCTGACCGAGGAGGAGAAGAAGCTGGTCGAGGCGCTGGGCGGGTTCGACAAGCTGATGGAAACGCTGAAGAAGCGGCTGGAGGAGCAAAAGGGTCGCCATCAGGGCGGCTCGAAATGGATCGGCACGGCCGGCACGTCGCCCTTCGGCGCCTATGGCTATAACCCGGAAGGCGTGCGGATCGGCCAGCACGAAAGCCGCAACCGTCGCGCGGTCAAGGTTTGGGACAAGCGCGAGTTCAGGAATTTCGACGATACGGTCGAGCTCGGCACGCGCAACATCAAGGTGGCGCTGAAGCGGCTGCGCCGCTGGGTGCGAGAGGGCGCGGATGAGGAACTCGACATTCCGGGCACGATCCACGCTACGGCCGAGCACGGCTATCTCGACGTGCAGACGCGACCCGAGCGGCGTAACGCGGTGAAGCTATTGATGTTCTTCGACGTCGGCGGCTCAATGGACGATCACATCAAGGTGGTCGAGGAGCTGTTCTCGGCGGCACGGACGGAGTTTCGGCAGCTCGAATTCTTCTACTTCCACAACTGCCTTTACGAGGGCGTATGGAAGGACAACCGCCGCCGGCACAACGAGGTGACGCCGACCTACGACGTGCTGCACAAATACGGCCACGACTACAAGGTGATCTTCGTCGGCGACGCCTCGATGAGCCCCTATGAGATCGCCATCGCTGGCGGTTCGGTCGAGCATTGGAATCCGGAGGCCGGTATCGTCTGGCTGAATCGCGTGATCCAGCACTGGCCGAACGCCATCTGGATCAACCCGGTGCAGCAGAAGCACTGGGGCTACACCCATTCGATCCAGATGATCCGCGACATCTTCACGGACCGGATGTATCCGCTGACGCTGCAGGGGCTGGAAAGCGCGACGAAGGAATTGTCGCGGAAGCACTGAGCGGGCGGTGGCCGCTTTTCAGGGGTTGACCTCTATGGGGCCGCGGCGACGATCTTCTTCAGGAGATCGAGGAAGCTGCTGGTTCGGATGCCCTTCGGGTTCTGCCGCAGATCCACGGTCTGGACCACGACCAGTCGCTTCGACGGCAGCAATGCAATGACCTGGCCGCCATAGCCGGCGGCATAGGCGGCATTCTCGCCCCAGACATCGGACGGAAGCGACCACCACATATAGCCGTATCCCTGCCGACCGCGCTTGGTGAAGGAATATGCGGTTGTCGCGTCCCTGACCCAGGCTGCCGGCACGACCTGGCTACCGTCCCACCGCCCGCCGTCAAGGAAAAGCTGGCCGAAGCGAGCCGCATCGCGCGCGCTCAGGCGGAAGGGGTAGGCTGGGTGCTCAGACGCCTTCTCCTTGACATATTCGCCGTCGCGCGCGGAGAAATCCTCCATCTGGAGCGGCAGGGCGATCCGCTTCTCGAAGCTTTCAAAGATGTCTTCGCCGGTTTGCTTCCGGTAGATCGTCCCAAGGGCGTTGAAATCCCAGTTGTTGTAGAACCAGAACGATCCGGGCTCATGGCTGCCCCGCGGAGGCCGTTTGCGCTTGATGTCGGCGGTCTCATAGGCTGCCGGATGGTAGACGCCGGAGCGGGACATCAGCAGATCGCGCACGGTGGCCTGCTTCTCGATCGCGGTGAGGCGCGGCGGTGTGTCGTCGATGTCCAGTTGGGCAAGCGTGCTGCCGAGATCGATGCGCCCTTCGGAGATGGCGATTCCATAGAGCGCGCTCAGCAGGCTCTTGCGAACGGACGCGACATTGACGCGCCTGGAGACGTCACCCCAACTCGCGACCACCTTGCCATCCTGGACGATCAGGAGTGCGGTGGGCTTCAAGGCAAGCGAGGATGCCCTGGCCTCGGCGAGCGCGCTTACGGACCAGCCGGCAGTTTCCGGCTCGACGGTTTTCCACGGATCGGCGCTTGCGCCGTGTGCTGCGAAGCAGACCGCGAGGCAAAGGATAAACCAGAAAATGTCCGCACCGACGATCTCGCGATTTCAGATGGGCCCTGAGTGCCGACTGTCAAAGGCGAATTGATGTCGCCGGCTGCTGTTTTCTGCGCACCGAGTCTTCGGCCAACCGCGACGGCGCATTGCCGGGTGCGCCGCAAATACCCATATTGGCAGCGACAGCGCCCGATGGAGAATCTCATGGACACCCACACCTTCCCCGTCACCCGAACGGATGCCGAGTGGCGTGCGAAGCTGACGCCGGAGCAGTATTACATCATGCGCGAGCATGGTAGGAACGGCCGGGCAGCTGCGCGCTGCTCTACGAAAAGCGGCCGGGCACGTTCAAGTGCGTCGGCTGCGACACGCCGCTGTTCGAATCGACGCTGAAGTTCGAGAGCGGCACTGGCTGGCCGAGCTTCAATGACCCGCTGCCGGGCTCCGTGGAGACGACGACCGACCGCAGCCACGGCATGGTGCGCACCGAGGTGCATTGCGCCACCTGCGGCAGCCATCTCGGCCATGTCTTCCCGGATGGTCCGCCGCCGACCTACCAGCGCTACTGCATCAACGGTGTCGCGCTGGAATTCGAGCCGGCCTGACGTCGAACCCGACGAACCATGAGAAACGCCGCCCGTGGTTTCGGGCGGCGTTTTTCGTTGGATCAGTTTCGATCGCGGATCAGATCCGCCCCATCAGGACCAGTATGATCAGGATCACGAGGATCACGCCGACGATGCCGGAGGGTCCGTAGCCCCAGCCCCGGGAATAGGGCCAGGCGGGAATCGCGCCGAGCAGGATCAGGATCAGGATGATGAGAAGGATTGTGCTGAGAGTCATGTGAGTACCCCCTTCCGAGAAAAATCTCTGAATGGCATCACAATGCACGGGCGCCGAATTTTGTTCCGGCGCCCGTCTTTGGCCCTTCGCCGGCTATTCCGCAGCCTTCGGGTAGGGCATCGACGGCAGGTCGGGGGCGTCGGCCGACACTTCCGGGACCACCGTATCGTCCTTGCGGCGGAACAGCCGCGACAGCCAGCCGCGCTTCCTGCGATGCTTGTCGCGGGTGAAGACCATCAGCATCGACGGGGTGACGATCAGCGTCAGCACGGTCGCGAAGGACAGGCCGAACACGATCGCCGACGACAGGGCCACCCACCACTGGGTCGAGGGTGCGTTGATCGTCGTCTCGTGGTGGAATATCTCCAGGCCGAGGCCGAAGGCGATCGGCAGCACGCCGAGGATGGCGGAGAGCGCCGTCAGCACGACCGGGCGGGCACGCTGGCGGCAGGTCTCGAGCACGGCGTCGAGCTTCTCCCAGCCTTCGTCGCGCAGCCGGTCGTAGGTGTCGATCAGCACGATGTTGTTGTTCACCACGACGCCCGCCAGCGCGATCATGCCAATGCCGGACATGACGATGACGAAGGCCTGGCCGGTCAACAGCATGCCGAGCAGCGCGCCGATGACCGCCATGACCACGCAGGTCAGCACCAGCACCACGCTGGTGAACTTGTTGAACTGCGCGAGCAGCACGATGAAGATCAGGAACAACGCCGCACCGAAGGCATTCATCAGGAACGCCCCGGCCTCCTCACTGTCCTCGTTGGAGCCAGCCAGCTTCCACTCGATTCCCGGTTGCTCCATGCCTGCCACGACCTTCGACACCTCGGCCTGCACCGCAGCGACCTGGAAGCCGGACGCGACGTTGCCCTGTACGGAGATCGTGCGCTTGGCGTCGATGCGGTTGAGAATGCCGACCGTCTGCTCGGGTTTGCGCGAGACGAAGTTCGAGATCGGCACCGAGCCCTGCGCGGTCTCGATGCGGAGCTGGTCGAGCGAAGCGAGCGTGCGACGGTCTTCCGGCAGACGCAGCCGGATGTCGACTGCGTCGTCGGCACCTGCCGGCCGGTAGTCGGTCAGCTTCAGGCCGGTGGTGACGAGCTGCACGACCGTGCCGACGGCAATTGGTGAGATACCGTATTGCGCGGCCTTCGAACGGTCGACCTCCAGCGCCCAGTCAATGCCGGGCGGCGGCAGGCCGTCGGAGATATCGATGACGCCGGGTACCTTGGCGACCTCGGCGGCGACCTTTGCGGCATGCTCGTTCAGCCCTTCCGGGTTGACGGCCGAAAGGCGGACCTGGATGGGCTTGCCGGTTGGCGGGCCGGCGTCCGGCACGCGCACCTCGACGTCGACGCCGGGAATGCCCGCCATCTTCACACGCAACTCGTCCAGGATCTCATGCGCAGACTTACGTTCCCGCCAGTCGACGAACTCGTATGCTGAATCACGCCGACGACATCTTCGGGGATATCCTGCCCGCCGCCGCGCGACTTGCCGGCGCGGGTGTAGACCGATTTGACACCGGGCCAGCCGAGCAGCCGGTTTTCGGCCTCGCGGGTCGCCGCGTCCATCTCGGCAAGTGACAGGTTGCCGCGGGCATGGACGTAGAGCAGGCCGTAATCCGGCTCGACGGTGGGGAAGAACTCCACGCCGTTGCCGAACTTCACGTAGGACCACATGCCGCCGCCGAGCAACGCCACGGTCAGGATCAGCGCGGTGACCGGGTAGTGCACCGCCTTGTTGACGATCGCCATATAGAGGCCGTCGCGACCGTGCCCCTCCGGATGTTCCGGCGCCTTGGCGAAAATCGCGCCCAGCGTCGGAGCGAAAATCAGCGCATAGGCCATGGAAGCGGCGAGCGTGACGATCAGCGTGATCGGCAGGTAACTTCATGAAGTCGCCGATAATACCGGGCCAGAAGAGCAGCGGCGAAAAGGCGGCGATGCGGGTCATGGTAGCGGCGATCACGGGACCGGCCATCCGCTTGGCTGCCTCCTCGAAAGCCAGCTCCTTCGGTGCGCCCTCGGACATGCGCCGCTCGGCATATTCAGTCACGATGATCGCGTCGTCGACCAGCATGCCGACGGCCAGGATCAGCGAGAACAGAACGATCATGTTGATCGTGTAACCCATCAGCGCCAGCGCCAGGATACCCATCAGGAAGGATGACGGGATCGCGAGGCCGATCAGCAGCGAGGCCCGGCCGGAGAGCGCGTAGAGGATGACGATGAAGACCAGGATCACCGCGATCAGCACGTGGTTCTGCAGGTCGTTCAGGAGCTGGTTGACGAAGACCGACTTGTCCTGGGTGTAGGTCACCTCCATGCCAGGAGGCGCGGTCTTGACAAACTCGTCGGCGACGTGCTTCGCGCCCTCGATCGTCTCGACGATATTGGCGCCGATGCGCTTCTTCACCTCGATGGCGATGGCGGGCTTGCCGTCCAGCCGCGTGATTGTCTCGGCGTCCTTGAAGGTGGAACGGACGGTGGCGAGGTCCTGGACGCGCACCACCGCGTTGTTGTTGGCGACGACGGGCAGGCGCGCCACGTCTTCCGGCGTCTCGATCAGCGCGGGCACCTTGATGGCGTATTTGCCCTCGCTGCCCTCCAGCGCGCCGGCGGCGACGAGGCTGTTCGACGCGCCGACACCCTGGATGAGCTGGTCGAGTCTCAAGCCGTAGGACGAAAGCTTGACCGGATCGATGATCGCCTCGACCAGTTCCTCGCGGGAACCCTGGATAGTGCCCTCGAGGACGCCCGGAACCTCCTCGATCTTGTCGCGCAGCGACTTGGCCGCAACCGTCAGCACGCGCTCGGGCACGTCGCCCGACAGTGTCACGACGAGCACGGGGAATTCGGAGACGTTGACCTCGTTGACGGTCGGCTCCTCGGCGCCATCAGGAATATCCTGCTTGGCGTCCTGGACCTTGTTGCGCACATCGATCAGCGCGTCCGACAGGTCGGTCGAGGGGTCGAATTCGACCAGCACATAGCCGCCGCCCTGGTAGGCGGCGGAGCGCATCTCCTTCAGGCCCTTCAGGCTCTTCAGCTGCGTCTCGACCGGGCGCAGCAGCAGGCGCTCGGAATCCTCCGGCGAAATGCCCTGATAGGCGAGGCTCACATAGATGATTGGAATGGCGACGTCGGGCTCGGCCTCCTTCGGCACCGCACGATAGGCGAGAGCGCCCGCGATGACGAGGAAGACGAGGACCGAAAGCGTCAGCCGCGCGTTGCGGATGGCAAGCTTGACGATATCCATGACCGGGCGCCGCTCAATTGGTGCCGGCGACTTCGCCGACCAGCTTCTTGATGAGCTGCTCGTCGGCAGTGACCGGATTGACGATATCGCCCTCGGTGACCAGATCCTGGCCGGCCACGACGATGCGCGCATCCTTCGGAACGCCGCCGAGAACCAGACCGTTGGTAAGGTCGTCCATGAGGTCGATCGGGTAGAAGACGATCTTGCCGTCCTTGTCGACCGCGCGGATGCCGAGATCGCCATTGGCGCTGAGCGTCACCACCGAGCGCGGCAGGATCACCGCATCGGCGGGCGACGCGCGCACGGTGATCTCGGCCGTCATGCCGGCGGGAATGCGCTCGTCCGCATTGGGAATCGCCACCTCGACCCGGAAAGTGCGCGTCGCCGCGGCCGCCTCGCGGCTGATGTAGCGCACGGTGCCGGTGACGCGTTCGCCGTTGACCAACAAGGCGTCGGCCTTGTCGTTGGCCTTGATGTAGGTCAAGTCGCGCTCGCTGATCTCGCCCTTCACCACGACGGGATCGAGGCTGAGCAGCGTGGCGATCTGGGCGCCCTGCGCGACGGCGCTGCCGAGCTCGACGTCGACGCTGTCGACGATGCCGGCGAACGGGGCGACGATGGTGAGGCGGTCGAGATCGGCCTGTGCAGCCCTGAGCTGCGATTCCGCCTGGGCGAGAGCCGATACGGCCGTGTCGAGGCTGAGCTTGGCGAGTGTCCCGGTCTTGGCCAGCCGCTGCGCGGCCTCCAGCTCGGCCTGCCGCTGCTTGACCAGCTGCTTTGCGGTCTCGACCATCGCCGGCTTGTCCTCGGCGTTCAGCACCAGGATGGTCTGTCCGGCGGCGACCTTGTCGCCCTGCTTGACGGTGAGCTGCTCGATGATGCCGGCCGCGCGCGTGGCGAGCACAGCGCGTTTGTCGGCCTGGGTCTGGCCGGAAAGGTGAATCGCGCGCTCATGCTGGATGTGGGGCGGGGTAACAACCGCGACGGTGCGCGGGGCCTTAGGCGCAGCCTCCACAGCCGCCGGCTTTGCTTCGCCCTGCGCGGCCCCCGTTTCCGTCGATGCGGAACCGACCGACGAGAACCTTCCGGTTCCCATCCAGGCGGCAAATCCGATGAGCACAGCAACAGCCGCGACTTTGTGGAACCTGAACTTCGCCATATCGAAAAATCCCCATGTCGGGCGAAAGACGCGTTACGCGTCGCGGCCGCTCCGTGCATTCAGGTGGGGCCGCATCGGCCATCTTGCAATCCTGAACGCATCCGGACCGGAGCGGGCGGTTTCTTACTCCAAGTTTGCAGCGCAATATAGTCATAAAGATACATTCGTCCGTTGCTCCTGACACTTTGCTGTCATGAGTCGGGCCGGTATCCGGAAGGCCATACTAGTGCCTGCGTGTTTCGAAAAGTCCTGCGAATTGTAAAGAAATGTAAAGAAGCCGACCGTGGCCGGCTCCTTCGGCGGCGGCCTTCATGGACACGGCGCCCCAGCGGCCGCCCATGCCGAGAGCGCCTCGAACGTGGCCTGCGCGGAGCCCGGCGCTGGCTCGCGGCCGGGTCCGGGGTTCCAGCCCCAGGCGACGAGGCCGTCGTCGCGAACATGCACCGCGACCTCGTCGAGCGTGCGGCCGCCATTGCGCGCAGGATCCTTGATCTGGGCGCAGACCTCAGCCGAGGATTTGCCGAACCAGACCATTTCCGGCGGGGCGAGATGCCAGCCTTCGGCGCCGGGCGGCCCGTGCAGCACGCTGGAATTGCTTGCAAAATGGCAGGTCGTGCAGCGCAGGCCGGGATTGCCGAAACCGGAGCCGTCGGCTCCGCGCTGCACGTTGAACGCGTGAACCCGCGTCGCGCCGTAGTGCGGGCTCGACCAGCGGGGACGATCGTCCTCGACATGACAGTTGGCGCAGCGCGGATGCGAGAAGACCTCATAGACCTTGGCCCAGGAGGCGAGGCCGGCGGCGGAATCGGTCGCGGGCGACGTCTCCTGGGCGAAGGCGGTGGCGGCGGCCGCGGCGATGGCGGCGGCCGTCAGCAATGTGCGCACGAACTTCATGCGAACGCGACCTCCTTCGACAGCGGCAGCGAGCGGAAGCGCTGGCCCTTGAGGGCGAAGAGCGCGTTGGCGAGGGCGGGTGCGGCCGGCGGCACGCCGACTTCGCCGGCGCCGCCCATGCGGTGGAAATTCTCGAGGATCGCTACCTCGAATTCGGGCGCCTGGAAGATGCGCATGGCGTCGAAATCGTGGAAGTTCGACTGGACGACCCGGCCGTCCTCGAAGGTAATCGCCTGGCCCATCGCTGCCGACAGGCCGTAGACCGCGCCGGACGTCATCTGCGTCTCGATGATGCCTGGGTCGAGAGCCGTGCCGACTTCAACGGCGATCCACATCTTCTCGAGCTTGATACCCGAAGGGGTATCGGCGATCTGAATCACCTGTCCGCACCAGCTGCCGAAGGAGAGCGTAAAGGCGAAACCCTTTGCCTTGCCTTCCGGCAGGGCCTCTCCCCAGCCGGACATTTCCGCGACCTTATTCACGACCGCGAGCGCGGCCGGATGGTTCGCCATCAGCTTGCGCCGCATCTCGACCGGATCGATGCCTCCCGCCTGAGCGATCTCGTCCATGAAGCATTCGTGGAAGAAGCCGTTCACGGAATTGCCGACCGAGCGCCAGAAGGTGACGGGGATCGGCAGATCCGGCACCTGGATCTCGGAAACGCGGTAGTTGGGAATGGTGTAGGGCTGGTTGCGCGATCCGTCGGTGATCGAGGGATCGGAGCCGCCGGCAGGCAGGGACGTGAAGGTCCGGCTCATCAGCGAGGCCATCATGTTCTGCGCCGCCACCCGCATGTCGACGGCGACCGGCAGGCCATCATTGCCGATGCGGGCCCGGAACTTCCCAACCGATGCCGGCCGGAACGGCCCGCGCCGCATGTCCTCCTCGCGGGTCCATGTCACCTGCACCGGACGCCCATTCGTCTCCTTGGCGAGGATGGTGGCGTAGAGCGCATAGTCGAGCTCGCCACGGCGGCCGAAGGCGCCGCCCATGGAGGTGGTGTGCACCATGGTCTTATCGCCCGGCACGCCGGCGATGTCGGAGCAGAACCAGCGCACCAGCACCGGCATCTGGTTGGGCGCCCAGACGTCGAGGACGCCGTCTTTCAGCCGCGCCGTGCAGTTCATCGGCTCCATCGGAGCATGCGACAGGTAGGGAACGCTGTATTCCGCCTCGATGACGCGATCCTGCGGCGCGTCGGCGAAGGCGACGTCAACATCGCCATCGTCCCGCATCGGGCTCGCCTCGCCGGTTTTGGCGGCGTCCGCGATCCGGGTCATGATCTCGTCGTTGGAAAGCGGATAATCCGGCTTACCCCACTCGACATCGATCGCCTCGGCAGCCTTGAACGCGGCCCAGGTGTTCTCCGCGATGACGCCGAAGCCGCTTCCATAGCTGGAGTCGATCGGCACGATCTTGACGACGCCGGGCATCTTCGCAGCCGCCGAGGTGTCCGCACGGACGGGTTTCACGCCGAAGACCGGGCTCATCCGAACGGTTCCGAACAGCATGTCGGGCTGCCGGACGTCGATGCCGAAGATCGGCGCGCCGGTAACCTTTGCCAGCATGTCGACGCGTTTCTGCGGTTTGCCGAGCAGTTTCCAGTCCGCCTTCTCTTTCAGCGCGACGGTCGAGGGCGGCGACAGTTTCGAGGCGTCGAGCGCAACCTCGCCATAGGTGACGCTGCGGTTGGACGCCTTGTGGACGATCGTGCCGTTGTCGGTCGCGAGGTCGCGCGCAGGCACGCCCAACCGGGCGGCGGCCGCCTCGATCAACATGATGCGCGCCGCCGCGCCGGCCTGGCGCATCCGGTCAAAGCCGTCGCGCGCCGCGGTCGAGCCGCCGGTGGCCTGCAGGCCCAGCATCTTGCCCGCCGCGCCCATCAGCCCGCGCACCGTCTCGGCCGTGAAGCTGTCGTCCCAGAAGTTGAAGCCGGCGCCCTCTTCGAGCATCGCGGCATTGTAGTAGGCATAGGACGGCGGTCCGTGCTCGACCTTGAGGCGGTCGAGCGTCACGTCGAGTTCCTCGGCGACGAAGGCGGCGAGCGTGGTCGAAATGCCCTGACCCATCTCGGCGCGCGGCGCGATCACCGTGATCGTATTGTCGGAGCCGATCTTGAGATAGGGATTGAAGGTGACCTCACCCTCGGCCAGTTCGCCTTCGAGAGGATTCGGATAGGGCCTGCGGTAATAGTAGTAGCCGACGGCCACGCCGCCCGCGACGGCGGCCATGCCGAACAGGAAGGTGCGCCGTGCGATCTTGCCGATGCTTGCCATGGTCAGGCCCTCGCCAGCTTGAGGTTCGCCGCTTTCTTGATGGCGGCGCGGATGCGCGGATAGGTGCCGCAACGGCAGAGATTGCCGCCCATGGCATTGTCGATGTCCTCGTCGGTCGGGCTCTCGATCTCTTCCAGCAGCGCGTAGGCGCTCATGATCTGGCCGGCCTGGCAGTAGCCGCATTGCGCGACCTGCTCTTCCAGCCAGGCCTGCTGGACCGGGTGCAGCTTGCCGTCGACGACGAGACCCTCGATGGTGGTCACGCTGCCGCTGACATCGCCGACCGGAATGGAGCAGGACCGCACGGGCTGGCCGTCGATGACCACCGTGCAGGCGCCGCAGGCGGCGACGCCGCAGCCGAATTTCGGCCCTGTCTTGCCGGCGAGGTCGCGCAAGGCCCACAGAAGCGGCATATCGGGCTCCGCGTCGACCTCGATCTCTTGTCCATCGACCGTCAGACGCATAAGCACCTCCTTGGGCTGGGTTGCGAGCATTACGCTTTTGCCTTGCCGAGACAACTTGACAAATTTCGTCATTATGTCAAGAGATATGTGGCGGACGGAAACTCCCTTGAACGATAGCAGTGCCAGCCCAGACGATCTGAAGCGCCAGCGCATCCTGGAGCGCGCGGCGAAAGTTTTCCTCGCCTATGGCATTCAGCGCACGACAATGGACGACATCGCCAAGGCCGCGGAGATGTCGCGGCCGGCGCTGTACCTGCTGTTCCGCAACAAGATCGACATCTACCAGGCCATCGCGCTCAGCTATTTCGATGCGTCCGTGGCGGGCGCACGACAGGTTCTGGCCGGAGACGGCCCGATCGACGAGCGGCTGAACCTTCTGCTCGAGAGATCGATTTTCGCGATGATGGAGGAGTTCATGCGGTCGCCGCACGGCCCCGAGATCCTCGACATGAAGAACCAACTGGCCGCCGAGGTGCTCGCGGGCTGGAAGAGCACAATGGCCAGCCTCGTCGCCGAGGCGCTCGATCGCGCAGCCCGCGACAGCGGCGTCGACCTGGCCGCCCGCGGCTATTCGGCGGAAACGCTCGCAAGCCTGTTCTGGGATGCGATCGAAGGCATGAAGGCGCGCCTGCAGAACCTCGACGAATTGCGCGTGGCGGCGCGCAGCCTCGTGTCAATGACAGCTCGCGCGGTCACGCCGACCTGAAGGTCAGGCGGCGGGCTTCCTGCGGGTCGCCAGAAATTCACGCGTGCGCGCGCCGAGGCCGCGCGATCTGAGTTGCGGCGTTCCCGAAATCTCTCCCGACACGTCGAGCGTGGCATGCTCGCCGACGGCATCGTAGTTCGCCGCGAGCCAGTCCTCGGCGGCGCTGCGCCCGAGATCGCGCAGATACTCCAGGAAGGCCCATTCCGCGTTGATCTTCGAGGAGGCGGACAGGTCCTTGAATGCCTCGTCGGCGTCGATGCGATGCATGCGGATGGCGCGGTACTCGTCGCGCGAAACGCGCCCTTCCTCGATCAGCCTGTTGACGAAGGCGATCGCGCGCATTTCGTGCAGCAGGCCGGAATTGAAGGTGATCTCGTCGACGCGGTTCTGGATTTCCTGCGCCGTCTTCGGCGCGCCTTCCCGGATCACCGGATTGATCTGCACCAGAAGCACGTCCTCGACATGGTTGGTGTAGAAGAAGGGGAAGATCGCCGGATTGCCGCCGTAGCCGCCGTCCCAGTAGGGCTCGCCGTCGATCTCGACGGCGCGAAAGACCTGCGGCAGGCAGGCGGACGCCATCACGGCGTCGGCGCTCAGCTCATCGCCGGAGAAGACACGCAGGCGGCCGGTCTGCACGTTGGTGGCCGAGACGAAGACGCTGATGCCCTTGCAGCTGCGGACATTGCGGAAGTCGATCTCTTCCTCGACCACCTCCCGGAGCGGGTTCACGTTCAGGGGATTGGCCATATAAGGCGAGAAGATGCGCGACATGGCGTCGTAGAACATGTAGCCGGGCGAATTCTCGACCGACCAGTTGCCCCAGAAAATGTCCCAGGGCAGCCGCTGCACGGGAGAGAAGCGGCCCTTGCGCGCGACGCTCTTCCAGAAGGATGAGAGACGCTCGCGCGCGCCCTCGCGTCCGCCGCGCATCCAGCCGTCGGCGAGCGCCGCGGCGTTCATCGCGCCGGCACTGGTGCCGGAGACGGCCGCGAAGTCGAGCCGGCCGTCTTCGAGCAGGCGGTCCAGCACGCCCCAGGTGAACGCGCCGTGCGAGCCGCCGCCCTGCAGCGCCAGGTTGACCGGCTTGCGCATCACTGCGCCGTCCAGCCGCCGTCGACCGAGATGGTCGTGCCGGTGACGGAGGCAGCACCCTCCGACGCGAGGTAGAGCGTCGCGGCGGCGATCTCGCCGACCGTGGCGAACTTCTTGCTTGGCTGCTTTTCCAGGATGACGTCGCGGATGACGGTCTCGCGGTCGAGACCGAGTTCCTTCGCCCGGTCATCGATCTGCTTCTCGACCAGCGGCGTCAGCACGAAGCCGGGGCAGACGGCGTTGCAAGTGATGTTGGAGCGGGCATTCTCCAGCGCCACCGTCTTGGTGAGGCCGACGACGCCGTGCTTGGCGGCGACATAGGCCGACTTGTTCGGCGAGGCACGCAGACCGTGGGCGGAGGCGATGTTGACGATGCGGCCCCAGTCCCTGACCTTCATGCCGGGCAGGGCGGCGGCGGTGGTGTGGAAGGCGGAGGAGAGGTTGATCGCGATGATGCGGTTCCACTGCTCGACCGGGAACTCCTCGACTGGCGCGACATACTGGATGCCGGCATTGTTGACGAGGATGTCGACGGAGCCAAACTCCTTCTCGGTCCAGGCGACGAGGGCGCGGCACTCGTCCGCTTTCGACATGTCGGCCTGGCGGTAGACGACCTTCGCACCCGTGCCGTCGGCGATGGCTTTCGCCACCGCATGGTCGGCCTCGGTGTCGGAAAAGGAATTGACGACGACTGTGTGGCCGAGGTCAGCAAGCGCCTCGGCGATGGCGAGACCGATCCCGGACGTCGATCCGGTGACGATAGCTACCCTTGGCATGGCATTCTCCTCAATGGACTTGTGCGGCGCAGCAGAGATAGTGCGTCGCACCAGGGAAGCCAATGCCGTGGTTCTACGGTGTTATTCCGCTGGCATGGCCAGCGTCTCAGCCGACGGTTCCTCTGCGTCCTGTGGCGCGTCCTTGGCCGCAATGAAGGTGTAGAACATCGGCACCACGAACAGCGTGAAGGCGGTGCCGACGAGGATGCCGGTGAAGATCACCATTCCCATCGCCGAACGCGCCGCCGCACCTGCACCGGAGGCGATGATCAGCGGCACGACGCCGAGGGACATCGCCGCCGTGGTCATCAGGATCGGCCGCAGGCGGGTCTTGGCCGAGGCGATGATCGCGTCACGCCGGCCAAGTCCGTTCATGTGCCGCTGCTGGTTGGCGAACTCGACCAGCAGGATGCCGTGCTTTGTGATCAGGCCGACCAGCGTGATGAGACCCACCTGCGTGTAGATGTTCAACGTTCCGAGCCCCAGGTTGAGCGGCAGGATGGCGCCGAAGATCGACAGCGGGACCGACATCATGATGATCAACGGGTCGCGGAAACTCTCGAACTGCGCCGCGAGCACCAGGTAAATGACGACGACGGCCAGCGCGAAGGCGATGGCGATCGTGTTGCCCTGCTGGCTCTCGAGGCGCGACTGGCCGGAATAGTCGATGAAGAAGCCGTCCGGCAGCAGCGGCCGGGCGATGTTCTCGATCGCCGCGAGGCCGTCGCCGGTCGACACGCCTGGCAGCGGCAGCGCCGAGATCGTCGCGGCGTTGAGCTGGTTGAACTGCTCGATCGAGGCCGGCGAGACGTTGGTCGAGACCGAGACAACCGCCGACAGCGGCACCATGTCGCCCGAGACCGAGCGGATGAAGAACTGGCCGAGCTTCTCCGGATTGTCGCGATATTCCTGCGGCACCTGCATGATGATGTCGTAGCTGTTCGAATCGCGGTCGAACTGCGCCACCGCGCCGCCGCCGACGAGCAGGCCGAGCGTCGTGCCGATCTCGCGGATCGGCAGGTTGAGCGCCGCCGCGCGATCGCGGTCGATGGTGACCGTCACCTGCGGCGCGTCGAAGGCAAGCGAGTTCTGAACGACGATGAAGCGGCCGGACTTCTGCGCTTCCAGCCGGATCTGCTCGGCCACCTCGTAGACGCGGCTCGGCTCGCCCGTGGAGCGGATGACGACCGAGATCGGCAGGCCGCCGCCCGCGCCGGGCAGCGAGGGGGGCGCGAAGACCAGCGCCTGCACGCCCGCCACCTTGGCGAGCTGCGCCTGGATGTCGGCCTGGATCTCCTTTTGCGAGCGGGTACGCGCTCGGACCAGTCCTTCAGCGCCCAGACCGAGAAGCCGGAGCTGGTATCGCCGCCGAGGCCGACGATGGAGAAGTTGGCCTTGACCTCCGGGATGTCCTTGGTCAGCTCGCGGATCTGGTCGACATAGAGCTGGGTGTAGTCCGTCGTCGCGTAGCGCGGGGCGGTGATGAGCGCGAACAGCGCGCCGGAATCCTCTTCCGGCGCCAGTTCGCTGGAGGTCTTGACGAACATGAAGGCCGTCGCGCCGACCAGTGCGATGACGACCAGAAGCGTCACGGGCCGGTATTTCAGCGAGCCTGTGACGAGACGCTCATAACCATTGGCGAAGCGGTCGAAGAAGTGATCGACGGCCCTCTGGAAGCGGCTGTGGTTGCCGGACTTCAGGATGCGGGCTGACATCATCGGCGTGATCGTCAAGGCGACCAGGCCGGAGATGACCACGGCGCCAGCGAGCGTGAAGGCGAACTCGCGGAAGAGCGAGCCGGTCAGGCCGCCGGTGAACATCAGCGGCGCGAAGACGGCGGCGAGCGTGATGGTCATGGCGACGACCGACGTCGTGATCTCGGCCATGCCCTTGAAGGCCGCCTGCATCGGCGTCATGCCGTCCTCTATGTGGCGGTGGATGTTCTCCAGCACCACGATCGCGTCGTCGACGACGAGGCCGATCGCCAGCACCATTGCAAGCAGCGACAGAAGGTTGATCGAGTATCCGGCCACGAACAGGAAGAAGCAGACGCCCACCAGCGACAGTGGGATCGTCACCACCGGCATCAGCACGGAGCGGAACGAACCGAGGAAGAGCAGGATGACGACGACGACGATGAGCACCGCCTCGCCGATGGTCTTGAATACTTCCTCGATCGAGGCGCTGATGGTCTCCGTTGCATCGTAGACCAGGCTGATCGACATGCCGTCCGGCAGCGAGTTCTGGATCGCCGGCAGCTGCCCTACGACCCCCGCCGACGTGTCGAGCGGGTTGGCGGACGGGGTCGGGAAGATGCCGATGAAGGTGCCTTCCTTGCCGTTGAAGTTGACGCGCGTGTCCTCGCTCGCGGCGGCGAGTTCTACCTTCGCCACCTCGTTCAGGCGCACGACGCCGTCGGCATCCGACTTGAGCGGCAGCTGGCCGAACGCATCGGCGCTCTGCAGGGTCGATTGGACCGTGATCGAGTTGGAGACGAACTTGTTCTGCGTCTTGCCGGGCGCGGAGAGGAAGTTCGACGAGTTGATCGCCGAGAGCACCTCCGCCGCGGTGACGCCGCGCGAGGCGAGCCGGATCGGGTCGATCCAGACCCGCATCGAGTATTCCTTGGCGCCAAGCACCTGCACCTCGGCGACGCCCTCGATGGTCGACATGCGCGGGCGGATGACGCGCTCGATATATTCGGTGAGCTGCTCGCCGGTCATGTTCGGGTTCTGCATCGCCAGATACATGATCGCGAACTGCTGTCCGGTGCCCTTGACGATGACCGGGTCCTCGGCATCGGACGGCAACTGGCCGCGCACCTGGTTGACCTTGGCGATGACCTCGGTGAGCGCGGCGTCGGGATTGGCGCCGAGACGCATCTGCACGGTCACGACCGAGGCCGACGGGCGACTCTGCGAGGTGACGTAGTCGATGTTCTCCGTAGTCGACACCGCAGCCGAGATCGGCGCGGTGATGAAGCCCTGGATCAGGTCCGCGCTGGCGCCGGGATAGGTGGTGGTGACGGTGATGACCGTCTCCTCGACCTCCGGATATTCGCGGATCTGCAGGTTGAAGATGCCCTGCGCGCCGAGCAGCAGGATCAGGAAGGCGAGCACCGTCGACAGGACGGGCCGCTTGATGAAGATGTCGGAGAAGCTCATTTCGCGTCTGCCTGTGCGTCGCCCGAGGGCTGCGGCTGGACGGTGTTGTCGACCACGACCGGTCCGCCGTTCGAAAGGCGGTTCTGGCCGGCCGTGACGATCTCGTCGCCGTCCTTCAGGCCTTCCAGGATTTCGACGCGGCCGTCGGAGCGGCGGCCGAGCTTGACGAATATCTGCTGGGCGACGAGGCCGGGCGCGGCCTGTGCCGGGGCCGCCGTCGTGGCTGCGGGCTTGGCTTCCCCTTCCGTCGCAGGCGCCGCGGCCGACTTGGCTTCGGCCGGGCGGACGGCGTAGACGAAGTCGCCGTAGAGGCTGCTCACCACGGCCGTTTGCGGCACCGCGATGACGTTGTCCTCCTCGGGCAGCTCGACGCGCACCTGCACGAACTGGCCGGGCGCGAGCTTGCCTTCGGGATTGGCGATCTCGGCGCGGATCAGGACCAGGCGGGTGGACGGGTCGACCTTCGGCTCGATGCCGACGATCGCGCCGCGGAAGGGCATGTCCGCGTCGTTGACGCCGAAGCGGACCGGCTGGCCGATCCGGACCAGGTTCAGGCTCTGCTCGGGAACGGAGAAGTCGGCGCGCAGCACGTCGAGGTTCTGAAGGGTGGCGACCGTGGTGCCGGGAGTGAGGTACTGGCCGAGGTCTATCCTCGGAATGCCCATCGTGCCGGCAAAGGGCGCGGTAAGCTGCTTCTGCTCCAGCACCGCCTCCAGCTTGGTGACCTGGGCGGCGGACGCGGTCGCGGCGGCCTGCGCCTGCTCCACGGTGGTCTCGGAGCCGACGCCGCGCTTCTGCAACTCGATCGCGCGGTCGAGGTTCTGCTTGTCGAGCGCCGCCTGGGCGCGCTGGGCGGACAGGTCCGCCTGCTGCTGCAAGTCGTCAAGTTGCACCAGGAGCGCACCCTCCTCGACGCGTTGGTTCGAGGCAAACTTGATGTCCTTGACGATGCCGCTGGTCTCGACGGTGAGATCCACGCCGCGCGAGGCACTCACCGTGCCGATCGCCTGGATGCCAGGGGTCCATTTCACGGGCTCGATCTTCACGGTGGAGACAGGCGACGGCACGACGGGCATGTTGGCGAAGAACTGCTGGATGGCGTTGTCGCGGAACATGTTGAAACCGACGATCCCGCCGACCACCAGCACGAGCAGCACGATGGCGATGATGAGACGCTTGATCACGAGGCACTCCGGGAAAGGCGAGCGGGGAACTATGCAGCCGAACGGCTGGATTCCGCAATCTGATTCACCTATCGTAACTGTACCGTCTAGACGGTATTGTCAATTCGTTGTAGGTGCAGTGCAGCAAATTCGATGAGGACTCCGAGAGCAAATTCCCGTGAACGGATACTGGCCGCTGCGGCAGAGGTCGCGCGCGAAACCGGTCCGGGAAGCCTGTCTCTCGATGCGGTGGCTCACCGCGCAGGCGTCTCGAAGGGCGGACTTCTCTACAATTTCCCGAGCAAGGCCAAGCTGATGCAGGCGCTCGTGGCGAGCTATGTCGAGGAGTTCGAGCGCGAACTCGACAAGGCCGTCGTGGAAGGCGAAACGCTGCTGGCCGCCTATCTGCGGCTCAGCATGCTCAAATGCGAGGACGACGAGACCGCATCGTGGATATTCTCCGCCATGGCAGAGGATCCGCATTTCCTCGTGCCGGTGAGGCAGCATCGCCGCCGGCTGCTCGACCGGCTCAAATCCGAATCGTCCGATCCCGCCGACCTTCTCGTCGTCTTCTTCGCCGTGGAGGGGCTGCTGAGCATGAAGCTGTTCGACACCACGATCCTCAGCGCGGACGAGCGTGACATGATCCGTGAACGGTTGCCGCGCATTGCGAGCGGGCGCCGCTCCTGACACAGAAGCGTCGTCTTCGGCCCGCAAGCTTGACATGACGGAGCGCCTCCGCCACCTGAATGCCGTAGAATCCGGTCGCGGAGACCACACATGACCATCGCCGCCCCGATACAAGCCGTCGGCCAAGCCGGGCCCGCGCCGCGCCGCGCCACCGTCGGCGTGGATGTCGGCGGCGTGACGGTGGGCGGCGGGGCCGCCGTGGTCGTCCAGTCGATGACCAATACGGACACGGCCGATGTCGACGCAACCGTCGCACAGGTGGCCGCACTGCATCGCGCCGGCTCGGAACTGGTCCGTATCACCGTCGACCGCGACGAGAGCGCCGCCGCCGTGCCGCGCATCCGCGAACGGTTGGAGCGCGTCGGCGTGTTCGTGCCGCTGATCGGCGATTTCCACTATATCGGCCACAAGCTCCTGGCGGACCATCCCGCCTGTGCCGAGGCGCTGGCGAAATACCGCATCAATCCGGGCAATGTCGGCTTCAAGGAGAAGAAGGACCGGCAGTTCGGTGCGATCATCGAGACGGCGATCCGCTACGACAAGCCGGTGCGCATCGGCGTGAACTGGGGTTCGCTCGACCAGGAGCTGCTGACCCGGCTGATGGACGACAACCAGGCGAACGGCTTTCCGATGACGGCCGACGCGGTGACGCGTGAGGCGATCATCCAGTCGGCGCTATTCTCGGCCGAGCTTGCCGAGGAGATCGGCCTGCCGCGCTCGAAGATCATCCTCTCGGCCAAGGTCAGCCGCGTGCAGGACCTAATCGCCGTCTACAGGGACCTCGCCGAGAGATCGAACCACGCGCTGCACCTCGGCCTCACCGAGGCGGGCATGGGCACCAAGGGCATCGTCGCGTCGTCGGCCGCGATGGGCATCCTGCTGCAGCAGGGCATCGGCGACACGATCCGCATTTCGCTGACGCCGGAGCCGGGCGGCGACCGCACCCGCGAGGTGCAGGTGGCGCAGGAGCTGCTGCAGACGATGGGCTTCCGCCAGTTCGTGCCGATCGTCGCCGCCTGCCCGGGCTGCGGCCGCACGACCTCGACCGTCTTCCAGGAATTGGCCGAGAAGATCCAGGCCGACCTGCGCAAGAACATGCCGGTCTGGAAGACCAAATATCCGGGCGTGGAAGAGCTCAAGGTTGCCGTGATGGGCTGCATCGTCAACGGTCCCGGCGAATCCAAGCATGCCGACATCGGCATCTCGCTGCCCGGCACCGGCGAGACGCCGGCGGCCCCCATCTACATCGACGGCAAGAAGGCCGCGACGTTGCGTGGCGCAAACATTGCCGCGGAGTTCGAGGCGATGGTGGCGAGCTACATCGAGCAGCGCTTCGGGCAGGCTCCGAGTGAGGCGGCGGAGTAGCCTTGTCGCACTTCTGCTGCTCTTCTGCAGCCCGGACGCCCGCGCCGAGCCCGCGAGGCCAGCCGTCACCATCGGCCGTATCTGCGACCTGATCTGGGTCCATGCGCGGGTGAACCGGTTGCCGGAGGATTTTTTCGCGCGGCTGATCTGGAAGGAGAGCCGGTTCGATCCGGGCGCGATCAGTCCGGCGGGCGCGGAAGGCATCGCGCAGTTCATGCCCGGGACAGCCGCGATGCGGGGGCTCACCGATTCCTTCGATCCCGACCTCGCCATTCCGGCGAGCGCGAAATATCTCGGCGAGCTCAAGGCCAGATTCGGCAATCTGGGGCTCGCGGCGGCGGCCTACAATTCGGGCGAGACCCGAGTGACGCGCTGGTTGTCCTCCGGCGGCTTCCTGCCGCTCGAGACCGAGAACTATGTGCTCGACATCATGGGCGAGCCGGCGGACGTGTTCACCGATCCCGCCTATGCCGGCAAGATCGAGCCGCTGGACGCCGAGGCAGGGTTCGATGCGGCATGCCGGGCTATGCCGGCGACGATGAGCGCCGTGATCCCGATGGCGAGCGTGCACACCAAGCCGTGGGGCGTCCAGGTCGCCGGCAATTTCCGACGCGACGCGGCGGTTCGCCAGTTCCAGCGTCTGAAGGCGCGGTTCAGCAGCGTGCTCGCGGATCATGAGCCGGTGGTCAGCCGGGTGCGCTCGCCGATCGGGCGACGTGGAATCTATGCGGTGCGCATTGGAGCGGACTCGAGGCGGGAGGCGGACGAAATCTGCGTCACGCTTCGCACGGCCGGCGGGTCCTGCGTGGTGATGCGGAACCGGTAGATCAGCTCTTGCGCTCGGCGATGAAGGTCGCGGCCTGCTTCAGCACGGCGGCCTTGGCGCCGAACGGCTCCAGCAGGTCGTGTGCCTGGTCGACGAGGCCCTTCAGCTGTTGCCGCGTCCATTCTGCGCCGTGCAAAGCGGGCAGCGTGCCTTTGCCGGCGGCGGCATCCTTACCGGTCGCCTTGCCCATGGCGGCGGCGTCGGCGGTCAGGTCGAGCAGGTCGTCTGCAAGCTGGAAGGCGAGCCCGATCGCCGAGCCGAACTCGGCCAGCCGCTCGCGGTCGGCGAAGGTGGCGCCGCCGAGGATCGCGCCGGCTTCGCAGGCATAGCGGATCAGCGCGCCGGTCTTCATAGCCTGGAGCCGGATGATGCCGGCCTCGTCGGGCCGGTCCCTCTCAGCCCCAAGGTCGAGCGCCTGGCCGCCGGCCATGCCGCCGATACCGGACGCCACCGCCAGGCCCTTCACCAAGTCGAGCCGCTGGCGCGGCGAGAGCGGTGGCCGCGCTGCCTCCCCGCTCTCCGTCGCGAGTATGTCGAAGGCGAGCGTCAGCAGGCTGTCGCCGGCAAGGATGGCGGTCGCCTCGTCATAGGCTTTATGGACGGTGGGCTGGCCGCGGCGCAGATCGTCGTCGTCCATGGCCGGCAGGTCGTCGTGGATCAGCGAATAGCAATGGACGCATTCGAGCGCGGCCGCCGTCGCCAGCACGTCCTCTCCGGCGCGGCCGAACAGGGCGGCACTCTCGATGACGAGGAACGGCCGCAGCCGCTTGCCGCCATTGAGAACCCCGTGGCGCATGGCAGCGAGCAGGCGTTCCGGCCGAGCGATTTCGCCGGTCCGGTCGCGTCCGTCGAGCAGGCGGCGCAGTTCCTGCTCGACGCGGGCGGCATGGCCCGAAAGCCGTTCCTCGAAGCTTGTGACCGGTGCGTTTTCCATGGCGGCGACGCTTGCCGCCATTCCCCGGCGCGGTCAAGCACGGGAAAGCGCGCCGTGAAGCGCGGGGGGTGATTGCCAGCCGCAAGTCGCGCCTTTATGCCGTCTGTAATGGCAAAAGGCACTCCCAAGACGAGCATGCCCGCCGTCGATCCGGAGCCGGACATGGCCGCGGGAAGGGTGAGGGCAGGGCAAGGCAGGCGCGGCTGGGTCAGGCGAATCGTCGTCGGGCTCGTGGTGCTGGCGGCGCTGCCCTTTGTGTTGACCTTTCTCTACATCCTGCCTTTCGTGCATCCCGTCTCGACGCTGATGCTGAAGGATCTGGCGACCCTGCAGGGTTATGACCGGCAATGGGTGTCGCTGGAGGAGGTCGCGCCGCCGCTGCTCCATTCGATCGTGATGTCGGAGGACGGCCAGTTCTGCTCGCATTACGGCGTGGACCTGCGGGAACTGAGCGCTGTGCTGAACGACGCGATGGAAGGCGAGCTGACCCGCGGCGCCTCGACCATCACCATGCAGACGGTGAAGAATCTGTTCCTGTGGCACCGTCCGCTGGGGTCCGTGCGCAAGGTGATCGAACTGCCGCTGGCGGTCTATTTCGACCTCATGGTGCCCAAGCACCGTATCATGGAAATCTACATCAACATCGCGGAGCTGGGGCCGAACATCTATGGCGCGGAGGCGGCCGCGCAGCACCATTTCGGCAAGTCGGCGAAGAACCTGTCGCGTCGCGAGGCGGCGCTTCTCACGGCTGCGCTGCCTAACCCGATCCTGCGCAATCCGGCGAAGCCGTCGGCCAGCATGCGCCGCATCGCCAACATCATCGAGCGCCGCGCGCGCAACGCCGGCGACTATGTCAGGTGCCTGCAATAGGGCTCAGACGCCGTCGAGGATGACGATCGTCGGCTGGCGGGGGAGATTGGACAGCGACAGCCTGATCGAACGCTCGGAGCGGAAGTCGGACGCGAAGCCCTCGCCCATCAGCGAGATGAACTCGCCGATCGGCGTCGCGTGGCGATGCATCGGCAGGATGACCGAGGAATAGAGCCGCTCGGCGATCCTGCTCATATTGGTCAGCGACTGGGTCATGCCGCCGTCCACCGGCACCATCAGGACGTCGAGCCGGCCGATAGCGGCGTAATGCGCGTCGGTGAGGTCGTGGTGCAGATGGCCGAGATGGCCGATGCACAGGCCGGCCACCTCGAAGATGAAGATCGAATTGCCGTTGACCTCCATGCCGCCTTCCCAGGTGCGGATGTCGGTTGGCACGTTGCGGACGTAAAGGTCGCCGACCACGACGCGGTGCCTTGCCGGCTCGCCGCCCTCGGCCCAGCCGTTGAGCGGATATTCGATCGATGGATCGGGCGCGCGGGTGAAATGGCCGGAATGGGCTTTGTTCATGGTGACGACACGCGGCACCGGATCGACTGGATAGCGGCCGGAGAAATCCGTCGCGACGCGCACGCCGCCAGGCGTGTCGATCAAGTAGGTGGAATGGCCGACATAGGTGATGGTTACCTCGCCCTTGGCAACGTCGGCCTGCGCGAGCTGCGGCGTGAAGTTGGCGTAGACCACGTTCGGCAGCGACTGCGCCATCGCGATGCAGGAGGAGGGAACGGGATCCTCCTGCTGGGCGTGTGAGGCTGCCGTGAAGGCTCCCAGCAATGCTGCGGCCACGAGTGCCAGGCGGAAGCGGCGCATGTCGGGTCTCCCGGTTCGTCTGACCGAGAGTATCGTCAAGCTCGCGCCGATCCCGTCATCACGATTGCGCGAGAAGAGTTCCGAACGAGCGGTTCTGGACGAAAGCGAGGCTTCTGGTGTAAGGCAGCCCACCAAATCCAACCATTGCAGGACCTGAAGGGCTCATGGCCGGTCATTCCCAGTTCAAGAACATCATGCATCGCAAAGGCCGCCAGGACGCGATGCGTTCCAAGGCCTTTTCCAAGCTCGCGCGCGAAATCACCGTGGCGGCCAAGATGGGCGCGCCCGACCCGAACTTCAATCCGCGCCTGCGGCTCGCGATCCAGAACGCCAAGGCCGAGTCGATGCCGAAGGACAACATCCAGCGCGCCATCAACAAGGCCGCCGGCGGCGATGCGGAGAACTATGACGAAGTGCGTTACGAGGGCTACGGGCCGGGCGGCGTCGCCGTCATCGTCGAGGCGCTGACAGACAACCGCAACCGCACCGCCTCCAACGTCCGCGCCTGCTTCACCAAGGCCGGCGGGGCGCTCGGCGAAACCGGCTCGGTGTCGTTCATGTGGGACCGCGTCGGCGAGATCGTCTACCCGGCATCCGCAGCATCGGCCGACAAGGCGATGGAAGCGGCGATCGAGGCGGGCGCCGACGATGTGCAGTCTGACGAGGAGAGCCACGTGATCATCTGCGCCTTCGAGAGCATCGGCGATGTCTCCTCCGCGCTCGAAGCCTCGCTCGGCGAGGCCCAGTCGGTGAAGACGATCTGGAAGCCGCAGAACAACATCCCGGTCGATGAAGAACGCGCCCAGTCGCTGATGAAGCTGGTGGCAGCCCTTGAGGACGACGACGACGTGCAGAACGTCTACGCCAACTTCGAGGTGGACGACGCCACACTTGCAAAGCTCAGCGCGGCGTGAGCGATAAACCCGCCATCCGCATCACCTATTGCACCCAGTGCAGCTGGATGCTGCGGGCCGCGTGGATGGCGCAGGAACTGCTCTCCAGCTTCGGCACGGATCTCGCAGAGGTGACGCTGGTGCCCGGCACGGGCGGCATCTACGAGGTACATTGCGACGGGGAGCTGATCTGGGAGCGCAAGCGCGACGGCGGCTTTCCGGAGGCGGCGGAACTCAAGCGGCGACTGCGCGACAAGGTGTGGCCGGAAAAGCAGCTTGGGCATCTCGACAAGAAGCCCTGACATGAAAAAACCCCGCCGAAGCGGGGTTTTTTCATGTCTGACGCTGCCGTCGGGCTTAAATGCCGAGATTGGCGAACTTGCTCTTGAACTTGGTGACGCGGCCGCCGCGGTCAAGGAGGTTCTGGTTGCCGCCGGTCCAGGCCGGGTGCGTGGTGGGGTCGATGTCGAGGTTCATCGTGTCGCCTTCCTTACCCCAGGTGGAGCGCGTCAGGTACTCGGTGCCGTCGGTCATCACGATCTTGATCGTGTGGTAGTCGGGGTGGATCTTGTCTTTCATCGGTCTCGTCCTGAACAGCGGTGCGGCGATGCGCCCGGTCTCTAAAGCTTGAAGCCGCGGCCATGGACGGCTACGGCTTCGAAAACGGTCGGCGTGCCCTATACAGCACGACCCCGAGAAGCACAAGTCCGCCCCGCCGACAATACGGCACGTGCCCATTACGGCTCTTGTGCGTATAAGGCACGATCGTTTGGCGCCGGAAGGGGCGCCAAGGCCGAATTGATTTCCGTCAAGGCTTCGTGACGCCGAAATGGACGATTAGGCTCGTCTGAACCGTTGATGAGAACAGATCCCGGACCGACGGGACGAGGAACGCAGAGCGATGGCCGAAGACACACCGACCCAGGACGAGCAAAGGCGCCGCTCGCTCAAGCCGCTGGCGCGGCTGTTCCCCTATCTCGGCCGCTACAAGGGCATGGTCGCTGCATCGGTGTTCTTCCTGCTGCTCGCGGCGGCCATGACGCTGACGCTGCCGATCGCGGTGCGCCGCATGGTCGACAACGGCTTCAGCGACGGCGGCGACTCCGCCTTCATCGCCAACTACTTCTCCATGCTGGTGGTGATTGCCGCCGTCCTCGCGCTGGCGTCCGCCTGCCGCTACTACTTCGTCATCACTCTCGGCGAGCGTGTCGTGTCCGACATACGCCGCGACGTTTTCGCTCATGTCACGACCCTGTCGCCCGCCTTCTTCGATCGGTCGCAATCGGGCGAGATCGTCTCGCGCCTGACCGCCGACACGACGCAGATCAAGTCCGCCGTCGGGGCGACGTCCTCGGTGGCGTTGCGCAACGCCATCATGGGGCTTGGCGCGGTCGGGATGATGGTCGTGACCAGTCCGAAGCTTTCCGGCCTCGTCGTCGCCGCGATCCCGGTGATCGCATGCCGCTCGTCGCCTTCGGCCGGTCGGTGAGGCGCAAGTCTCGGCAGGCGCAGGATACGCTTGCGGAGGCGACCGCCTATGCCAGCGAGCAGATCGGCGCGCCGCGCACGATGCAGGCTTTCACCGCCGAGCCGATCGTGGTCTCCCGCTTCGAGCGCGCGGTCAACGCGGCGTTTGACGCAGCCCGGTCGTCGGTCTTCGCCCGGTCGATCCTCACCTTTTTCGCGATCTTCACCATTTTCGCGTCGGTCGTGGCCGTGCTCTGGTTCGGTTCGCGCGACGTGCTGGACGGCACGATGTCGGCCGGCACGCTTGGCCAATTCCTGCTCTATTCGGTGTTCGCGGCCGGTGCGCTCGGTGCGCTGTCGGAAGTGTGGGGCGAGCTCAGCCAGGCGGCCGGCGCCGCCGAGCGGCTGACCGAGATCCTCGCCGAGGAGCCTGAGATCGCGGCGCCTGCCGATCCGAAGGCGCTTCCCTCGCCGGCGCTTGGGCGCGTGTCCTTCGAGGACGTATCCTTCGCCTATCCCGGGCGGCGCGACATGCCGTCGCTGACCTCGGTCTCCTTCACGGTCGAGCCGGGTGAGACGGTCGCCATCGTCGGCCCGTCCGGCGCCGGCAAGAGCACCATCTTCTCGCTGATCCTGCGCTTCTACGACCCGCAGTCGGGCAGGATCCGCGTCGACGGCGTCGATATCAGCCAGGCCGACCCGCAGGAACTGCGCCGGCGCATCGCCATCGTGCCGCAGGACGTGACCATCTTCGCCACCTCGGTGCGCGACAACATCGCCTTCGGCCGCCCGGAGGCCAACCAGATCGATGTGGAGCGCGCGGCGCACGATGCGCTGGCGTCCGAATTCATCGACAAGCTCGGTGCCGGCTACAAGACGGTCGTGGGCGAGCGCGGTGTGACGCTGTCGGGCGGCCAGCGCCAGCGCATCGCGATCGCGCGGGCCATCCTCCGCGACGCGCCGATCCTCCTGCTCGACGAGGCGACCTCCGCGCTCGACGCGGAAAGCGAGACGCTGGTGCAGACGGCGCTGGAACGGCTGATGAAGGGCCGCACCACGCTGGTCATCGCGCACCGGCTGGCGACCGTGCTCAAGGCCGACCGCATCATCGTGCTCGATGGCGGCGAGATCGTCGAGGAAGGCACGCACGCCTCGCTGGTCGCCAAGGGCGGCGTCTACGCACGCCTGGCGCGGCTCCAGTTCGAGACCGGCGCCAGCGCGTTCAAGAGCGCGGCGGAGTAGACTATTCGCCCGGCTTGGCGACGTAGGTGAAGTCGAAGGTCCATTTCGAGTTTGCCCAGAAGTCGTCCAGTCGCTTCGAGTATCTGGACAGATAGGCGGGTGAGACCCGGTCCGTGAAGGTCATGAACGTCCAGATGACCTGGAAGCTGGTATCGGTCGCCTTGGTGACGGCCGTGAGTGCTGCGAAGGGCGCAACATCTTGGGCCGAATTTTCCGGTGCCCTGAAACGTGCCTTCAGGTTGCGTACGAGCGTGGTGTGTTGCTTGAACACGGGCTGTCCGATCCAGACCGGCGCGACGCGGTCGACGCTGCTCGGCGTCGGAAAGTCGCCGAGCGCGATGTCGGCCTTGAGCGGGAACTCCTTGATGAGGCCATCGGCCTTGAGCTTGGCGGCGCTGAGTTCATAGCGCTCGACAACCTTCACGACGTTGGCGTCGCGGTCGTCGCTGACGTCCAGGGCGGCGACACGGCTTATGCCCGGATAGAGCCCGTCGTAATATTTGAGGTAGTTGTTCGACAGTTTGGCCGGCGATTCACTCATCAGCTTGTAACGCATCCAATCGGCGGAATCCGCCCGATACGTGGTCTCGACGTGCAGCGTCATCGGTTCCTCGCCGTGCGGCATGTCGAACGTTTCCAGGACACTCGACGTCGGTTCGACCAGCCGTGGTCTGGGGATAGGCTCAAGGGCGGCCGTGTCGTCGGTCAAGGGCAGAGCGTAGGCGAACTGCGGGACGACGATCGTGTCGGCGCGCCCGCCCTGCAGATAGTTCGTCGGGTCGATCCAATAGGGTTTCCCGTCAATTCTCGCCCGCACGATGGCGTGGTTGAAGACTGACACAGCAGGCAAACGTTGCAGCAATGCTGCCCCTTCGAAGGAATGGGTGAGCGCCACATCGGCTTCGATGCCCAGCGAGCGCAGTGCGATCGCAAGCAACAGCGATTTGTCCTTGCAGTCGCCGAAGCCGCTCGCGATCACTTCCTCCGGGCTGCGCGGAATGTAGGTGCCGGTGCCGATCGAAAGGCTGACGTAGCGGATATCGTCCTGCACGATGCGCATCGCCTCAATCAGCCGATCCTGAGCCGAGGCGTAACGGTTGGCGATCGACGCGAGCTTTGTCTGGAAGGTCTTCGGAAGTGCCCGGTTCAGTTGGTAATGCGGGCGCACTGCGGCGACGATGTCAGCCCAATCTCGAGTCGACGAGATTTCAATGCGCCCCTGGACGGGAAAGTCCGCTGGCGCATTGGGTTGATCGTTAATCGGCTCGGGATTGATGACGTCCCAGACGAGAGCCTTGATGCCGCCTTCGGTCACCAGATCAGCTTGAAGCTTGGTCTCGCGGGATGTGTGGACGAGTTCCCTTCCGGGCGGCGTAAACGCTTTCACGCGAAAGCGGCCCACGGGCACCGTCCATTCCACCTCGAATGCCGCGTAAAAGAGGTGTTTGCCGACCGCCGGACTGTGCCTGGACGTGCTTGCCCAGTCGATGATGTCGCCGATGCGGACATCGTCCAGATTGATGTATGCGGTCAGCCGGCCGTCGAACACGCCGCGCTCCGCGTCCGGTTCCCGCCGCGCGGTCTGGATCCTGGCAACCTGGCGCTGGTCTATGATTTCGCCGTCCCGGATGATGTTAAGCCGATTGAGCGTAACGGTCTCTGCTTCCGGGTCGAACTCGAGACTGATGCTGGCGGCGCTTTCCAGGCCGGTGCGGTCGACGATCTTATAGGCAATGCGGTTATAGGTTTCCCAACCGCCTTCAGTCGGCTGGATCTGATACTCCGATAGCAGGTAATGAAGTCCGCCCTGGATCCTGTCGGCATAAAGCGGATCAGGGGCTGGAACATCCAGTATCTCGACCCAAGGCGCCTCGGGACCGCGCGCGACGCTGCTGTCGGCGATCGCGGACTGCGACAGGGCGAGGGCCACAAGCAACCCGACGAAGGATATCGCTCGTTGCACTTGCTTCATGTGTGCTGACCGCCTCTTCCCCAAGTAAGAGTCAGCCTAGCTGCCCTTTGCTCTACTCTCAACTGTCGACGTTTGAAGAGCGCTGCGGGTTTTTCCGGCGAAGGCGCTGATTCTCGACGAGGCTTCAGCGGAAGCGATACTCCCCCGACCGGCTTCTCGCTCGCGGACGAGCGAGATGACCGCCTCCGATATCGGGGCGCGCGTTCGGTGCGCCTCCGCAAGCCTGACGACTGCGCCTTGCAGGTAGTCGATCTCGGTCGGCCGTCCGGCGGCCAGGTCTTCGGCCATCGATGAGGTCGCGGTGGGGTCGATCGCAAGCATGCGCCTGGCGACGAGGCCGAAGAGGGTGTCCGGCAGGCGCAGGATGGTCGGGATCGTGCGCGGGCGCACGCCTTCAATCGGCGGCAGAGCGACGTCGGCGGCCTTCGTGACGCGCAGCAGCTCGTCGATCTGGGCGGCCAGGATGCGGCGCCAGGGACGGTCGGAGAGCTGGCGTTTCAATGGCAGGCCGGAGAGCGCGTTGAGCGCGTTGTTCATGTTGAGCGCCAGCTTCGACCAGGCGAGGCCGGCCATATCCGGATGATCCGCGCAGCCGACGCCTTCGACATCCAGCAGGGCGCGCAGGTCGGGTCGGCCGGCGTCGACGACAACGTGGCCACTGGTGCCGCGATGGAAGGAAGGTGTGCCGCCGGGCCATGTCTGGGCGACGTTGAACGGCACCATCCCTGCCACGACCCGGTCTGCGCCGAGCCGCTCGCGCAGCAGCGGGACGTTGTCGACACCGTTCTGCAGGCTGACGATAAGCGCCTTCGGCGGTGCGAAGCGGCGGATCAGATCGGCCATGCCCGCCGTATCGCCGCTCTTCACGGTGACGAGGATCACGGCGGCGTCGGCCAGTGCTGCGGCGGGGTCGGCGGTCGTTTCGATAACGCCCGGCAGAAGCCTTCGATCGCGTCTGTCGAGATCGGTGATGCGCATGCCTTGGTCGCGCAGTGCATCGGCCAGCCGCGGTCGGGCGAGAAGCACGACGTTGCGCCGCGCCAGCGCGAGGCATGCGCCGACATAGCAGCCGATGGAGCCGGCGCCGGCGATCGCGATGCGGGCGTCGGGGCTGATCATGGCGCGCCGCTAGACCGAGCGCGCGGCGTGACGGCCGGCATTGCGGCCGGAGAAGATGCAGCCGCCGAGGAAGGTGCCTTCGAGCGCGTTGTAACCGTGATAGCCGCCGCCGCCGAAGCCGGACACCTCGCCTGCCGCATAAAGGCCGGGAATCGGGTTGCCGGATGCGTCGAGCACCTGCGAATCGAGGTTGGTGTGCAGGCCGCCCAGTGTCTTGCGCGTCAGCACGTTGAGCCTGACCGCGATCAGCGGCCCATGCGCCGGATCGAGGATGCGGTGCGGCTTCGCGGTGCGGATCAGCTTGTCGCCGAGATAGCTTCGCGCGCCGTTGATGGCGGTGATCTGTGCGTCCTTGGCGAAGGGGTTGGCGATCTCGCGGTCGCGCGCCTCGATCTGCATCTTCAGGTGGTCGTGGTCGATCAGCCTTTCGCCCGCAAGCGCGTTCATCGCCTCGACGAGTTCGGAAAGCGTGTTGCGGACGATGAAGTCCTCGCCCTTCTCCTTGAAAGCTTCCACCGGCGGCGGCGCGCCCTTGCCGCGCCGGTTCTTCAGCACCGCGCGCCAGCTCTTCGAGGTGAAATCGGGATTCTGCTCGGAGCCGGACAGCGCGAACTCCTTCTTGATGATCGACTGGGTGAGCACGAACCAGGAGTATTCGTAACCGGTCGACAGGATGTGCTTCAGCGTCGACAGCGTGTCGAAGCCCGGCAGGCAGGGCGCGGGCAGGCGTTCGCCGCGCGCGTCGAACCACATCGACGACGGTCCCGGCAGGATGCGGATGCCGTGGTTCGGCCAGATCGGCGCCCAGTTGGCGACGCCCTCGGTATAGTGCCACATGCGGTCGGCATTGATGACCGCCGCGCCCGCGTCCTGGCTGATCGCGATCATGCGGCCGTCGACGTGATGCGGCACGCCGGACACCATACGCTTCGGCGCGGGGCCAAGGCGTGCGACCGGCCAGTTTTGGCGCACCAGCTCGTGGTTGCCGCCGATGCCGCCGGAGGTGACCAGCACCGTGCCGGCCGACAGTTCGAAGACGCCGGCGACGGCGCGGCCGGACTGCTGGCCCCGCTCCACGGTCGAAGGCTCGAGGATCTCGCCTGCGACGCCGGTGACCGCGCCATTCGTCGTGACGAGGCGGCTTGCCTGATGGCGGAACTTCAGCTCGATGCGGCCTTTGACGACATGTTCGCGCACGCGCCGTTCGAAGGGCTCGACCACGCCGGGGCCGGTGCCCCAGGTGATGTGGAAACGCGGCACGGAATTGCCATGGCCGTGCGCCTGCGCGCCGCCGCGTTCGGCCCAGCCGACGACTGGAAACCAGCGCATGCCCATGCCGTGGAGCCACGGGCGCATCTCGCCGGCGGCGAAATCGACAAAGGCTTCGGCCACCTTGCGCGGCCACGCGTCCTCGGGCCGGTCGAACTGGGCGGAGCCCAGCCAGTCCTGCAACGCCAGCTCGCGGCTGTCCTTGATGCGCAGCCGGCGCTGCTCGGGGCTATCGACGAAGAAGAGGCCTCCAAGCGACCAGAAGGCCTGGCCGCCGAGCGAGTTCTCGCCTTCCTGCTCCAGGACGACGACGTGCCTGCCGGCATCGGCAAGTTCGGCGGCGGCAACGAGCCCGGCAAGCCCACCGCCCACCACGATGGCATCCGTATGTTCGGCCACGTCTTCCTCCCCCTGTTCCTCTCCCGCGTCAGGGAGGATGGGCCGGGCATCGCCGCGCGATCAAGCGGAAAGTTGCGCGGCAGGCGGTGGCATGCTCAATGAAGGGATCACGGGGGAACCTGCCATGATCGCCAACGTCCTGACCGCCGTCGTCGCGTTGATCCATCTTTATATCGTTTATCTCGAGATGCTTGCCTGGGACACGCCCGCGGGCCGCAAGGCGTTCGGCACCACGCCGGAGTTCTCGGCCGCCTCGAAGACGCTGGCGATGAACCAGGGGCTCTACAACGGCTTCCTCGTCGCCGGCCTCGTCTGGGGCCTGTGGCTCGGCGATGCCGGCTTCGCGGTGAAGGTGTTCTTTCTCGGCTGCGTGATCGTCGCCGGCCTCTTCGGCGCTGCGACCGTGGGGATCAAGATCCTCTACATCCAGGCCTTGCCGGCCGCGCTTGCGTTGGCGGCGCTGCTGCTGGGCGTCTGAGCGGAACCCAAACCGCGCGGCCGCGTTTGTGTGGCGACGATCGTCACGACGAACGAGGTGTTGCCATGTCCATGAATTTCCTGAACGCCCGCAAGGATGTCGAAGGCCGCCTCGCGGACCAGATCCATTCGCTGCAGGAAGAGCTGAAGACGCTGCGTCGCCAGGCGGGAAAGCGAGGTGCGCAGTCCTATTCCGATGCGCGCGACAGCGCCGCCGACCTCGTGGAGGAAATTCGCGATTCGCTCGCGCCGACGATGGATCAGATGCGCCGCCAAGCCAGGTATGCAAGCGAGAGCGTCAGGAGCCATCCGGCAGCCTCGGTCGCGGTCGGGCTGATCGTGCTTGGCCTGGCGGCCGCGCTCTTCGCCGGACGCTCGTCGTCGCGCTGATCCCTAGCCGAACAGTCCGCCTGTGCCGGTCTCGTGACGGAGCCAGATCGCGAGCAGGATGAAGAGGATGGCGACGCCCACGCCGGTCCAGTCCCACTGGCGTGTGCGCAGGAACTGGTAGAGCTTGTACAGCGCGATTGCGCCGGCGACGGCGCAGACGACAAGCAGAATTAGACGCGGCATTTCCTGTCTCCGCCAACTCCTGAATGGTTGACGTGCCATCATGGCGGGTTGTGGGCCGTCGACAAGGCAGCGTCAAAAGATTGGGCCAGCCGCGTGATTTCGCGCGCGCAGTCGCTCGAACTGGTCTAAGGGGGCTTCATGCTGGCGCCAACTCACCCCCTCCTGGGTCATGCCTCCTGATTCCTCCGCCTCCACCCATCGCTTCGCCGCGTTCCGCCATTCGTCCTTCTCACGTTACTGGGCGGCGCGGTTTCTCACCACGTTCGCGACGCAGGTCGTCTCCGTCGCCGTCGGCTGGCAGATCTACGACCTGACGCGCGATCCGTTCGATCTCGGCCTCGTCGGGATCATCCAGTTCGCGCCGTCGCTGCTGCTCGTGCTGGTCACCGGTTCCGTGGCCGACCGGTTCGGGCGCAGGCTGATCATGGCGCTGGCCGCCTTCCTGGAGGCGCTGTGCGCGCTGGCCATCCTGCTTCTGACGCTGCGCGGTCTCACCGGCGTCGCGGAGGTCTTCGCGATCCTGTTCGTCTTCGGCGTGGCGCGCGCCTTCTTCGCGCCGGCCTCTGCCTCGCTCGTCGCCAATCTCGTGCCGGCGGAGGATTTCGCCAACGCGGTGGCGTGGAATTCATCCGCCTGGCAGACGGCGACGATCGTCGGCCCGGTGGCGGGAGGCCTGCTTTATGGCCTGTCGGCGGAGGCGGCCTACACGGTCGCGATGGCGTTCATGCTGGCCGCCGGTGTGCTCATCCTGAGCATACCGAAGCCGACGCAGCATTCCGAGACAGAGAAGACATCGCTGGAGACGATCTTCGCCGGCTTCCGCTACATCTGGTCGGAGAAGATCGTGCTGGGCGCGATTTCGCTCGACCTCTTCGCCGTGCTCCTGTCGGGCGCCGTGGCGCTGCTGCCGGTCTATGCGCGCGACATCCTCGAGCTTGGCCCGTGGGGACTGGGGCTGCTGCGCGCCGCGCCCGGCATCGGCGCGATCATGGTGGCGGTCTGGCTGACCAGCCATCCGATCCGCGACCATGCGGGCCTGGTCATGCTGTTCTTCGTCGCGATGTTCGGCGTCTTCACCATCGTCTTCGGCGTGTCGACGATCCCGTGGCTGTCGATCTTCGCGCTCGCCATGCTCGGCGCGACCGACATGATCTCGGTCTATGTGCGCGAGACGCTGATCCAGCTGTGGACGCCCGACAGGGTGCGCGGCCGGGTCAATGCGGTGAACATGGTCTTCGTCGGCGCGTCGAACGAGCTCGGCGAATTCCGCGCCGGCACAATGGCGGCGCTGATCGGCACCGTGCCGGCCGTCGTCTTCGGCGGCGTCGGCGCGATCGCGGTGGCCGGGCTGTGGGGCGTGCTCTTCCCGGCGCTGCGCAAGGTCAGGCACCTGAACGGGCGGGTCTAAGCCAGCGGATCAGGCTTTCCGCGCCCGCGTCACCGCCTGCCTCGGGTCAGCGGCTCCGAAGATCCGCTCAAGGAATTCCCCCAGCCAGGCGCGCAGCCGGATGTCCCACAGCATGCGGCCTTCGAGATGATCGCGGCCGACCTGCGCGCCCGGCAGCTCGAAGCGCTGCGCGCCGCGCACCACCCAGCGATGCATCATGGCGCGGGTCAGCTCGGCGTGGAACTGCACGCCCCAGGCATTGTCGCCGTAGCGGATCGCCTGGTTCTCGTAATGCTCGCCGGAGGCCAGCAGCGTCGCACCGGAGGGCAGCGAAAAGCCCTCGCGGTGGAAGTGGTAGACCATGTCCGGCCAGTCGAAGATCTCGCGGCCGGCTTCGGTCGGCCTCAGCGGATACCAGCCGATCTCGACCTTGCCGTCCTCGCGCCCGCCGACCTTGCCGCCCAGATGGTTCACCAGCATCTGCGCGCCGAGGCAGATGCCGAGGAACGGTTTGTTCTCGCCGAGCGGCACCGCCAGCCAGTCGGTCTCGCGCTTGACGAACTCGTCGGGGTCGTTGGCGCTCATCGGTCCACCGAAGATGACCGCTCCGGCATGGTCTTCGAGCGTCTCGGGCAGGGGATCGCCGAGCGGCGGCCGGCGGATGTCGAGATCGAAGCCGCTGGCGACGAGGATTTGCCCCACACGGCCTGGGCTCGACAGCTCCTGATGCAGGACCGTGAGGATCTTCGGCCGCTCGGAAATCTCAGTCCGTCTCGACTTCATCTTTCGTTCCAGATGATCCCGGCCGGCGCTCTTCGACTTCGTGCCGCATCCTGATCCTGTCGCTCCTCTCGACATGCAGCAGTTCGGCGACGCGCCAGACGATGTTGTCCTCCACTTCGGTGCGGACGCCGTCGGCATAGACGATCTCCCACATCATGCCGACGAATTCGATGCGGCTCTCGTGATCGAGATGCTGGTTGAGAATGCTGGTGAAGGCGTAGAGGTCAACCGATTCCTGCTGGGCCTTCTCGCCTGCAGAAATGATCTCGGCGAGCTTTTCGCCGTGGACGTCGTAGGTCGCTGCGATCTCCTCCTCGAGGATCTTACGCTCGGATTCGGCGCGCTCGCCGTCCGCATCCATGACGACGAAGAGAAGCGCTGCGGCGGCCACGGCTGGATGATCCGTGCCGAGGCGGCGCCCGGCCGTCTCCTCGCCGGTGAGTTCCCTTATGAAGGCAAGAAAACGCTCGAACATGAAGTGGGACCGACAGGCAGGGAGTTGCGACGCCCGAATCGGCGCCTTTGAAATCTAACGCGTTCTGGCCGATCGGCAACCGTCAGAAGAGTCGGAAGCGGCGGGCTTCCTTCTCCCCGGCGGAGTCCGGATCGACGCCCGGATCGTCGGGAATAGGCGGAACAGGGGGCTCTTCCAGGATCGTGGCGACGGTCGGCGCGGGCGGCCCCGGCGGCGCGCTCTGCGGCTTCTGTTCGACAGGTGTCTCCGCCTTGGCCGGCGTCTCCGGAGCGGGCGCAGGCGGGACAGCGGCGGGTTCCGGCGGCTGGATCGGCGGATAGCGGTCGTTGGCCGGCACAGGGACGATCTCGGCGTCGACCACCTCCGCACGGGCGGGTGCAGGCTCCGACCGCTGGATGATGGCAGGCGGGGTGACGCGCTCCGGCTCGGGGGCAGGGCCGTCCACGACCTGCGGCGCCTGCTCGATCACCTGGCCGATCCGCTCGACCGGCACGCGCCATTCGAAGGCGCCGATCCTGCCGGTGACCGGCGAGAAGGGTGCCCATTTCTCGGAAACGATGCCGTCGGCGGTCCAGGCCGGATCGGGCTGCGCCTTCACCGCGCGTCCGAGATATTCGCGCACCTTGCCCTGGTCGCCGCCGTCCGCGTCCTCGATATCGGCGAGCAGCAGGAACGCCGCCTCGCGGGGCGCAAGCCGCGCCGCCGCTTCGGCGGCCTCCCGGGCGGCCCTGTATTCACCGGCTTCGAGCGCGGCGCGGGCGACCACGAGCGAGGAATCGGCGTTGTTGGTGCGCAGCTCCGCCAGCTTGCGGGCGCGCTTGAGCCGGTCAATCGCCGAATCGCCGTGGCGGGCATGGACATAGGCGTCGGCGATCTCGGGATGCGGCTCCTTCTTCCAGGCTGCCTCGAGGATCTTCGCCCCCTTGCGCAGGTCGTCCTGGCGGAAGAGCGCCTTGGCCGCGATGACGGCGGCGGGAACGAGGCCCGGGTCGAGCCTGTTCGCCTCGATCGCCGCGTTCTTCGCCGCGAGCGGATCGACATGCGACAGGTTGATGGCTTTGGCCGTCAGCAGCACTGCGCGGTTCTTCGCGGCGGCCTCCTTCTCGGCCGCGCCAATGGGCTTCCGCGCGTCGAGCAGGCGCAGCGCGCCATCCCAGTCGCCGTCGCGCATACGCGATTCGAGCGCGGCGTTGGCGGCCCATGACAACTGCGGCGCCGCAGCGCTCGCCTGCTCGGCATAATGGCGCGCGACGCCCCGGTCTCCCAGCCGCTCGGCCTCGAGATAGAGCCCGCGCAGGCCGATCAGCTTCATTTCGGGATCGTCGAGCATCGTCTCGAATTTCTTGCGCGCGGCGGCATGGTCGCCTTCGAGCAGGGAGGCCTGCGCCTCCAGGAGATGCAGCAGCGGCTCCTGGTCGGCGCTCAGCATCTTGACGGACTCGCGATGCTTGCGGCGGGCCATATCGGCGTCGCCCGCGCCGGCGGCGATCAGGCCGGTCGAGAGCGCCTGGTAGCCGCGGTCGCGGCGGCGCACGCGGAAATAGCGGGAGATCGTGTAGGGGCTGTTCCAGATGCTCTTGACCAGCCACCACAGGATCATGACGGCGGCGACAAGCGCAGTCACGATCGCCGCGGCGACCATCAGCGTCACCTCGTATTGGTAGCCGCTGAACGTCACGAGGAGCGTGCCCGGCCGCTCGGCGAGCCAGGCAAAGCCGAGACCGAGCGCGAAGACGAGGATCAGGAAGGACAGGATACGGAACATCGGTCGACCCCCGGAAACGGACTTGCGCTCAGGCCTTGAGCGCGGCGGACAGGATTGTGCCGATCAGCCCGTCGGCTGCCTGACGCGCCTTGACCTTGGCGATGAAATCGGCGCCCGCCGCCTTGGCCGGCTCCGGAAGCTTGTCGTATTCGGCGCCGGCGCCGGCATAGTCGCCCTTCTTCAGCGCGACCTCCATGCGTGCGACGATGGCGGGGGCATCCTCGCCCTCCACCGTGCCGACCGGTCGCACCTGCACGAGCGACTGGGCGCTCGACACCAGGCGGTCGATGAAGCCGGCGTTCGGATCCTGCACATTCGTGGCGGCGATCATCGCGTTGGCGACCGGCGGGAAAGCGTCGTCGATCGCGGTGCGCGAGGGCACGCCGGTCGCCGCCATGCCGCGCAGGGCTTCAATCTCGGGCGACTGCGGCGCGATCGACGCGTAGGTCTCCAGCTCGGTCATGAACGGATCGCCGCGGTCGATGGCGGCCTTGAGCGCGGAGGCTGCGATGGCCAGCGCCGCGCTCGGCTGTTCCGCCTGTTCGGCGACCTTGCCCCCGAGTTCGCCCACCTGCGCCTCCAGCGCGGCGAGGCGCTGTTCGAGAGGGGCCGCCGCACCGGCGGCGGCCTGCTTCGCCTCTGCCACGGCGGCATCGAGCGCATCGAGGCGCTGTGTCACCGGCGTGAGATCGACGTTCGCACCGCCCTGCTGAACGGAGGCAAGCGCCGTTTCGAGGGCCTTGAAACGTTCCTCCAGCGCCGCTGCCGCTTCCGGCGATGCGCCGCTGCCGGCTTGCAGGGACTGGAGCTGCGTGCGGGTCTCGTTCAGCGCCGCGGCAAGCTCGTCGAGCCGGGGAGCAAGGTTTTCCGTGGCCGGGACAGCGGCGACCTGGTTCTTCAACGCGCCGATCTCGCCGCGCAGGGCCTCGATCTCGGCGGTCGCCGTCGAATTCCCGCCGAGCGACGGCAACACGCCGCCATACTGCAGCGCGCCTGCGCCGGCGAGCGCGACCACGCCGCCGAGAAGGCCGGCGGCAATGGCCGAAACGCCGCCACGACGCGGTTCGGCACGCGGCGGAGACGGCGGCGGGGTTTTCGGGGAGGACTTGTCGGCGCCGGCTGTCTGCTGCGGCGATGCGGAGGGCTGCTCACGGCCGAACGGCGGCTTCGCGCCGCTTTCAGCGGTCGGCTTCGAGACGGTCTCGTCGAGCAAGGGTTTTTCCGGAGACTTCGCCTCCGGGGTGGGCTCAGGCGATTTGGCCGAAGCTGCGGGCGCGGGCGTTTCGGGCTTCACGGGTTCGGATTTCACGGGCTCGGCGTCGAGATCGATCGTCACCGGGTCGCGACGCGGCTTCGAATGCCGGATCTTCGGCGAATTCACCATCTTCATGCTCCCCGCGCTTGACGCCGGCCGATGTCGGAACCCTCCGGGACCGGTCCGATGACTACCGGCTATTCGACAGGATGAAAAGGGTGGCAGTATGGCGCGGCTAGAGGAGCCCGGACAGCGCCGCGGCCATCGCGCGGTCGTTCGGCTCCTCCGCAATCACTATCCGCTCGGGGAAGAGAGGCGCGGCAGGCTCCGCCGCGCGGCGCGAGATTGCCACTAGTCGGGCGTTCGCTAGCAATGGCACAAAAGCCGGGTCGGGGGCCAGCGTTGCCAGCGCCTTCGCAGCTTCGGCGGAATGGACAAGGACAGTGAAGAAGGGCGCCGTGCCCAGCCGGCGTACAGCGTCTTTGCCGATCCTGGCGGTGAGGGTGTCGTAGGTTTCGACGGGAACCGGGCGAATGCCATGCTGTCGAAGGCCCTCCTCGAAGTCCGGCCGGCGCAGCCTGCCGCAGAGATAGGCGACGGTCGCGTCCGCCCCCAGCCTGTCGCATATGAGCCGGACGAGGCCGTCGGCGTCGCCCGGCCCAACAGAAATGTTCAAAAAGCCTGCCTCGCGCGCGGTCTCGGCGGTGGCCTTACCGACCGCGTAGAGCGGGCATCTCGCGAGCTCTGCCAGCAGCGAAGGAGAGGCGTGGCGAAGCGCGTTGGCGCTGGTGATGGCGACGGCGTCGATCGCCTGCGCGTCGACCGGCTTGGCCGGCAGCGGGCGGATCTCCGTCAGCGGCAGGACGACCGGTTCGAAGCCGGCCAGCCGCAGCGCCCGCGCGGTCGCCGACGCGCCTGGCTCGGGCCGCGTGACGAGCACGCGGCGCAGCGGTTCAGGCCCAGCCGTCAAAGAATTCCTCGCCGGCCTTTTCGCGGACGATCCGGGCTGCCTGCTGGCCGATGGACTCGGCCTCGGCGGCATAGCCTTCAAGCGCGACGTCGTGCGATTTCGTGCCGTCCGGCGTCAGGATCAGTCCTGAGAACAGGATCCGGTCCCCTTCGATCCGGGCGTAGCCGGCGATCGGCGTGCGGCAGGAGCCGTCCAGTGCGCCGAGGAAGGCGCGCTCGCAGACCAGCGCCGTCGCGGTCTCGCGATGGTTGATCGGCTCGAGCATCGCCGCTGCGCGCAGGTCTCCCGACCGCTGCTCGACACAGATCGCGCCCTGGCCGGGCGCGGGCGGAAACTCGTCCAGCGGCAGCAGTTCCGTGATCTCGTGCGCGAGGCCGAGCCGGCGGAGCCCGGCATTGGCCAGCATCGTGCCGTCCACCTGGCCCTCGGCCAGCTTGCGCAGGCGGGTCTGCACGTTACCGCGGAAGGTGACGACTTCGAGGTCCGGCCGCATGCGGCGGATCAGCGCCTGGCGGCGCAGCGAGGAGGAGCCGACCACGGCGCCCGGCGGCAGTCCTTTCAACGTCGGTGCCGTGCGGCCGATGAACGCGTCGCGTGGGTCCTCCCGTTCCAGGAAGGCCGACAGTTCGAGTCCGGGCGGCAGCCGGGTCGGCATGTCCTTCGAGGAATGCACGGCGATGTCGATGCGCCTGTCGAGCAGCGCCTCTTCGATCTCTTTTGTGAACAGGCCCTTGCCGCCGGCTTCGGAGAGCGAGCGGTCCTGAATGCGGTCGCCGGTGACGGAGATGATCTCGATGGCGAAGGCTTCTTCCGGCAGGCCGTGTGCCTGCATCAGCAGGGACCGCGTCTCGTGCGCCTGCGCCAGCGCCAGAGCGCTGCCTCGCGTGCCTATCCTGAACAGTTCTGTTTGCATGATGTGCGGACCGTGATAACCCCTGCCGGTCCGGATCGGCCGGGCACTCTCAGTATCATTCCCTAGCCAGGTGTCCACAATTCGGCAATGCAGCTGGTGAAACCGACACGCCTCATGCTCGGCATCGAAACGAGCTGCGACGAGACCGCCGCCTCGGTCGTCGCGCTTGACGCCGACGGCCGTCCGCAGATCCTCTCCAACGTCGTGCTCAGCCAGATCGATGAACATGCGGCCTTCGGCGGCGTGGTGCCGGAGATCGCCGCGCGCGCCCATGTGGAGGCGCTGGACGGGATCATCGAGGCCGCTTTGCAGGAATCGGGCAAGGGTCTGGCCGACATGGAGGGCATCGCGGCGACCGCCGGGCCGGGGCTCATCGGCGGGCTGATCGTCGGGCTGATGACGGGCAAGGCGCTGGCAAGCGTAAGCGGCAAGCCGCTGTATCCGGTGAACCATCTCGAAGGCCATGCGCTGGCGGCGCGGCTGGTCGACGACGTTGCATTCCCCTATCTGGTGCTGCTGGTCTCCGGCGGCCACACGCAGATCATCCTCGTGCGCGGGGTGGGGGACTACGAGCGCTGGGCCTCGACGATCGACGATGCGCTGGGTGAGGCGTTCGACAAGACGGCGAAACTGCTCGGACTGCCCTATCCCGGCGGCCCGAACGTGGAGAAGGCCGCACTTGCGGGCGATGCCTCGCGATTCGACTTCCCGCGTCCGCTGAAGGGCGAGGCGCGGCCGGATTTCTCCTTCTCGGGTCTGAAGACCGCCGTTCGGCAGGCCGCGACGGCGATCGCACCTCTGTCGGAGAAGGACATCGCCGACATTTGCGCGTCGTTCCAGGCAGCGGTGGGCGAGACGCTGCAGGACCGCGTCGCGCGCAGCCTGGCGCGGTTTCGCGGCATGTTCCCCGGCCAAACCCAGCCGACGCTCGTCGTCGCGGGCGGCGTGGCGGCGAACAAGTCGATCCGGGCGGCGCTCGAACTGGTCTGTGAGCGGAACGGCTTCCGTTTCCTCGCGCCGCCGATGAAGCTGTGCACCGACAATGCGGCGATGATCGCCTGGGCGGGGCTGGAGCGGCTGAGCGCCGGCATCGAGCCGGACGAGGCGATGCATTTCGCGCCGCGCTCGCGCTGGCCGCTGGACGAAAGTGCCGCGCCGCTGATCGGCGCCGGCAAGCGCGGAGCCAAGGCATGAAGGTCGCTGTTCTCGGCGGGGGCGCCTGGGGCACGGCGCTGGCGCTCACCTCGCTGCGCGGCGGCAATGCGACCACTTTCTGGATGCGCGATGCGGATGCGGTGCGTGCGCTCAACGAACGGCACGAGAACCCCGGCTACCTGCCCGGCATCGCGCTCGACGCGGAGCTGGCCGCGACAGACGACCTCGACGCCGCGCTCGTCGGCGCGGAGTGCGTGCTGGCCGTCGCCCCGGCGCAGGCGCTGCGCGAGGTGGCGTCGCGGCTCGTCGGCAGCATCCGTCCCGGCGTGCCGGTGGTGATCTGCGCCAAGGGCATCGAGCGCAGTTCCGGCAAGCGGCTGTCGGAGATCATCCGCGAGATACTGCCCGACAACCCGCCGGCAGCACTCTCGGGACCGAGCTTCGCCACCGACGTGGCGCGAGGACTGCCGACCGCGGTCACCGTGGCGGCCGAAGACGCAGAGCTTGCCGCGACGCTGGCGCGGCTTCTGTCGGCGCCCCAGTTCCGCTGTTACTCCTCGGATGACCTCGTCGGCGTCGAGATCGGCGGCGCGCTGAAGAATGTGCTCGCGATCGCCGCCGGCGCGGTGGTCGGCGCCGGGCTTGGCGCCAGCGCCCAGGCGGCACTGGTGACGCGCGGTTTCGTAGAGCTGCGCCGCATCGGCGCATCGTTCGGTGCGCGGCCCGAGACGCTGATGGGACTCTCCGGCCTCGGCGACCTCGTGCTCACCTGCGGCTCCGCCCAGTCGCGCAACTTCGCCTACGGGCTGGCACTGGGGCGCGGGGACAGTCTTGTCGGCATGAAGCTCGCCGAAGGCGTGGCGACGGCCGGCATCGCGGCAACGATCGCGGCCGATCGCGGCATTCGCGCGCCGATCACCGATGCGGTCGACCGGATGCTTGCAGGCACGCTGACGATCGATCGCGCCGTTGGGGAACTGCTTTCGAGGCCGCTCAGGGCCGAGGACGATTAGAAAGGATAGTCATGCTGTTTGCACTCGTCGCACTGGACAAGCCGGGACATCTGCAGGTGCGTCTCGACACGCGCCCGGACCACGTCGCCTATCTCAACGACCTGACCCACAAGGGCATCCTGAAATTCGCTGGCCCCTTCCTCGACGCCGACGGCAAGCCCAACGGCAGCCTGGTGTCGATCGAAGCCGACAATCTCGATGCCGCCAGGGCGATCCTCGCGGAAGACCCCTACGCGAAGGCCGGCCTGTTCGCGTCGACGGACGTGCGGCCATGGAACTGGGTGTTCGGCAAACCGGATAACGCCTGAGGAGAACAAGATGGCCTATTGGCTGTTCAAATCCGAACCGTTCAAATGGTCGTGGGAGATGCAGAAGGCTGCCGGCAAGAAGGGCCAGCAGTGGGACGGCGTGCGCAACTATCAGGCGCGCAACAACATGCGTGCCATGCAGATCGGCGACCGCGGTTTCTTCTACCACTCCAATGAAGGGCTGGAGGTCGTCGGCATCGTTGAGGTCTGCGCGCTCGCCCATCACGACACCACGACGGACGATCCGCGCTGGGAATGCGTCGACATCCGCGCCGTGAAGGACGTGCCGAAGCCGGTGACGCTCGAGGAGATCAAGGCGAACGAGAAGCTCGCCAAGATGGTGCTCGTCAACAATTCGCGGCTGTCGGTTCAGCCTGTGGCCGAGGACGAATGGGCGGAGATCTGCCGCATGGGCGGTCTTGAGGGTGAGTGACGGCCAGCGCGCCGGGGCGACCGAGTACTTCGTTCTCGCGAACACGGCCCTGATCGCGCCGCCGCACGTGCCGGAAATCCGGCTCCACCTCGCCGATGAGGCACACGCCCTGTGGCACCTCACCGAGGAGCAGTTGCAGGAAAAGGGCCTGCCGCCGCCGTTCTGGGCCTTCGCCTGGGCCGGCGGTCAGGGCTTGTCGCGCTATGTGCTCGACAATCCGCACATCGTGCGCGGGAAGAGCGTGCTCGACTTCGCCGCCGGGTCCGGGTTGGTGGGGATCGCGGCCGCGAAGGCCGGCGCCAGAAGCGTCCTGTGCGCGGACATCGATCCGTTCTGCGGGCCGGCGGTCGCGCTCAACGCGGTTGCAAATGCCGTCGACGTGGCGTTCACCGGTGATGACGTCGTCGGGACCGACGATGGCTGGGAGGTGGTCCTTGCCGGCGACGTGTTCTACGACCGGGCTTTCGCCGATCTCCTCATCCCATGGTTCACGGGACTGGCCGAACGCGGGGCGGCCGTGCTTGTCGGTGATCCGGGACGCGCCTACCTGCCCAAGGCGCGGCTGACGCAGCTCGCCGAATATCAGGTGCCGGTCACCCGCGCGCTGGAGGACGCCGACGTGAAGCGGACGAGGGTCTGGCGCTACACTTGACGGCGCGCCGCGCCGGGCGTTCTCTGCCGCCAGAGCCGTGGAGGGGACGTCATGGATATTTCTTCGATCAACTGGATCGCCGTCGTCGTGGCGGCTGTCGTCGCGTGGCTGTTCGGGGCCGCCTGGTACATGCTGCTCAGCAAGCCGTGGCTGGCGGCCGCCAAGCTCGATCCGGCGACGATGCAGCGCTCGGCCGCGCCTTTCGTCATCAGCTTCCTCGCCGAGCTCGTGATGGCGGTCGTGTTCTCGATGCTTCTGGGAACGCTCACCTTCGGCGAACCATCGGTCGTCGCCGGCGTGATGTTCGGCATCATCTTCTGGGTCGGTTTCGTCGTGACGATCCTCGCCATCAACCACCGCTACGAGGGCTTCGGCTGGGGGCTGACGCTGATCGACGGCGGCCACTGGCTCGGCGTGCTGATCCTCATCGGCGCGGTGATCGGCTGGTTCGGCGGGCCGGCGATCGAATAGTCAGCGCATCACCCGGAACACCGTCCGTGTCGACAGCAGCGGCAGGATGACCTGCATGTCGCGCGGCGACAGCGCGATGCAGCCTTCGGTTGGCAGGTAGCCCGGCCGGGCGATGTGCAGGAAGATCGCGCTGCCACAGTTGCGGCGGCGCGGACTGATGTTCCAGTCGAGCACGATGCAGACGTCGTAGAGGCGGTCCTTGCGTCGCATGTTCTCGTGGCTCGCCGGATAAGGAAGGCGGACGGGGCGGTTGTAGTTGCGGTCGTCCGGCGCGTCGCACCACCCAAGATCGCCGCCGATCGGTGTGAGGCCCAGGCGGTCGCGGCGTCTCACAACCCCGTCGGGGCGGAAGTAGCCGCCAAGCACGCGCAAGTCCGCCAACGGGGTCGCGCCGTCGCCCTCGCGCTTGAGAGCGGTGATGCCGCCCTTGCCGAGCGCGCAGCGGAAGGTGCGGCCTCCCAGCGAAAGAATGCCCTGGCTGGCCTTGCCTGGCCTGCGCCTGACACCAAATATCGTGCGTGGAGGACGGAAATCAGTCATGATGAAAAGGCATCACGCATTGATGAGGAACACAGCACGGCCGAACAAATCACGGTGATCGCCTTCCGCACACTTCACGTTCCGAATAAGGGACGGCGCGTCAACAGCCAATTCATTGCCAGACCACGGATTGAATCATGACCTCCCGCACCATTCTGATCGTTGACGACGATGTCGACCTCCGCGGCACGCTCGTCGAACAGTTGTCGCTCTACGAGGAATTCGACGTGCTCCAGGAAGGCACGGCTACAAAAGGTGTTTCGACAGCCCGCGGCGGTGTTGTCGATCTGCTGATCATGGATGTCGGCCTGCCCGACATGGACGGTCGCGAGGCGGTGAAGCTGCTGCGCAAGGGCGGCTTCAAGGCGCCGGTGATCATGCTGACCGGACACGACACCGATTCGGATACCATCCTCGGACTTGAGGCCGGCGCGAACGACTATGTCACCAAGCCGTTCCGGTTTGCAGTGCTGCTGGCGAGAATCAGGGCGCAGCTGCGCCAGCACGAGCAGAGCGAGGACGCGACCTTCGCGGTCGGGCCCTATACGTTCAAGCCGAGCCAGAAGCTCCTGATCGACCAGCGGGGTGCCAAGGTGCGCCTGACCGAGAAGGAAGCCTCGATCATCAAATACCTTTACCGGGCCGACCAGAAGGTGGTCACGCGCGACGTGCTGCTGGAGGAGGTCTGGGGCTACAATTCCGGCGTCACGACCCATACGCTCGAGACACATGTCTACAGGCTTCGGCAGAAGATCGAGCGCGATCCTTCCAATGCCGAAATTCTTGTGACAGAAAGCGGCGGTTACAAGCTCGTTCCATAGTCGGCATTTGAGTCGCCGGCGGGAGGGGGGCCTGAGGGGCCGCATTCGCGCATGGCGCTGGAAGACGATATCCGGATACTGTCCGGCGTCCGGCTCTTCGAGGGGCTGACGCACGAACAGCTTCGCCTTTTGGCCTTCGGCGCAGAGAACATCCGCCTGATGAAGGACCGGGACCTGTTCCGCGAGGAGACGGCGGCCGACTGTGCGTATGTGGTGACCAAGGGCCGAATCGCGCTCTACCGCACCGTCGACGGACAGCGCGTGCCCTTCGCCTATGCCGAGCCGGGCGACACGCTCGACGAGATGGCCCTGATCTCTCATGTCCGCCGCAAAGCCGGCGCCTATGCCGACGAGGAGTCGGAAGTGATCCGCCTCAACCGGTCGCTGTTCCGGCGCATCATGGAAGAATATCCCGAGGTCGCGTTCGCGCTGCGCGACCGGCTCGCCTCTGAATTCACGGAGATGGTGGATCGCATCGCGACGCTCGCGTCTCGGTTCGAGAAGTGACACTGAAAGTTTAGTGCGCTGCACGATCGAAGATCGTGCACTATCTCTCTGACCCTGCGTCATTTTCTTCGCACATCTCGTCGGAACGCCTGATTTCCAGCCTGTCTGTGGGCGTATCTTGCTGCGGCGCAGCAACGATTTCGACTTGCGATGTTTAGTAATCGCTGTTTCACTAAACAAATTACTAAACATCCGGTGCCTGCCCCGCGCCGGCTGGACCTGCCCCGGAGGAGGGGTTTTCGGGCTTCGAGGCGGTCGATCCGACGCCTCGCTTTTGGGAGGAAGGCATGAAACGCATCACCAGGACTGCGTTCGGCCTGGCGTCGGGCCTCTTGGCCACGACCGCCCTGTCGAACGTCGCAGCAGCCGAGGACCTGACGCTGTGCTGGGCCGCTTGGGACCCCGCAAACGCGCTCGTCGAGCTGAGCAAGGACTTTACCAAGGAAACCGGCATCGGCATGAAGTTCGAGTTCGTGCCGTGGACCAACTATGCGGACCGCTTCCTCAACGAGCTGAACTCGAAGGGTAAGTTGTGCGACCTGATCATCGGCGATTCGCAGTGGATCGGCGGTTCGGCCGAGAACGGCCACTACGTGAAGCTCAACGATTTCTTCGACAAGGAAGGGATCAAGATGAGCGACTTCGTCGACGCGACCGTCGTCGGCTATTCGCAATGGCCGAAGAACACGCCGAACTACTGGTCGCTGCCGGCCTTCGGCGATGTGGTCGGCTGGACCTACCGCAAGGATTGGTTCGCTAATCCGGACATTCAAAAGGCGTTCAAGGAAAAGCACGGCCGCGATCTTGCGGTGCCCGTGACCTTTGCCGAACTGAAGGACATCGCCGAGTTCTTCCAGAAGCGCGAGATCGACGGCAAGACCGTCTATGGCGCCTCGATCTACACCGAGCGCGGCTCTGAGGGCGTCACCATGGGTGTCATGGACGTGCTCTACTCGTTCGGCTTCAAATACGAGAACCCGGACAAGCCCTACGAGATGGAAGGCTTCGTCAATTCGCCGAAGTCGGTTGCCGGCCTCGAATTCTACAAGACGCTCTACGATTGCTGCACGCCCCCCGGCGCGTCCAACAGCTACATGGGCGAGGGCATCGACGCCTTCAAATCCGGCCAGGTAGCGATGCACATGAACTTCGCCTTCACCTGGCCCGGTCTGCAGAAGGATGAGTCGGTCGGCGGCGACAAGGTCGGCTTCTTTGCCAATCCCAAGGGTCCGGACGGCGACCAGTTCGCCCAGCTCGGCGGCCAGGGCATTTCCGTCGTCGCCTATTCCGACAAGCAGGACGCGGCGCTCAAATACATCAAGTGGTTCTCGACCGCGGATGTCCAGAAGAAGTGGTGGTCGCTTGGTGGCTTCTCCTGCCTCAAGGCCGTCGTGGAAGACCCGGGCTTTGCCGCCAGCCAGCCCTATGCCCAGACCTTCCTCGACTCCATGGCGATCGTGAAGGACTTCTGGGCAGAGCCCAGCTACGCCTCGCTGCTGCAGGCGTCGCAGAAGCGATTCCACGACTACGTCGTCGCCGGGCAAGGCACGGCCAAGGAAGCGCTCGACGGTCTGGTCAAGGACTGGACCGAGGTGTTCGAGGACGACGGCAAGATGTGATCTAGCCTTCCATGCCCGGCCCGCGGCGCTTTGGCGTCGCGGACCGGAAATACCTCCCGCCTGTGCCAGAAGCGAACCTGAACCTTGACCGACAACGCATCCATCCTCGAGCGCGCCGCCGAGACCGCGGCCCGGGCCACGCCCGCGCCAGTCGCTGTGCGGGTGCGCCGGCTGTCGGACCGGGCGGTGGCCTGGCTGTTCATCGCGCCGACGATGATCCTGCTGCTCGCGATCAACATCTTCCCGCTGATCTGGGCGATCCAGCTTTCATTCACAAACTATCGGGCCAACCGGCCGAACGAGCCGGTGAAGAATGTGGGCTTGCAGAACTACGAGCGGATTCTGACCGATTCCGACACGTGGCTCGCCATGCAGGCAACGGCGCATTTCGTCTTCTGGACGATCCTTCTGCAGACGCTGATCGGCTTCTCGCTCGCCTATCTGATCGACAGGAAGTTCCGCGGCCATGCGTTCTGGACCACCGTCATCCTGGTGCCGATGATGCTGTCGCCGGCGGTGGTCGGCAATTTCTGGCGCTTCCTCTATGAGCCGCAGATCGGGCTCTTCACCTATGCCGTGTCGTTCGTCACCGGCATCTCGCCGACCGACATCCTGATGCTGTCCAACGTGCGGCTGGCGCCCTGGGCGATCATCATCGTCGACACATGGATGTGGACGCCCTACGTGATGCTAATCTGCCTCGCGGGCCTGCGCTCCATCCCCGACTACATCTACGAAGCGGCCGAGGTCGACCGTGCCTCGCCCTGGCGGCAGTTCTGGTCGATCACGCTGCCGATGGCGCTGCCCTTCATCATGCTTGCGGTGCTGTTCCGCGGCATCGAGAACTTCAAGATGTTCGACATGGTGAACCTGCTGACCGGCGGCGGTCCGGGCTCGACCACTGAGGTCGCCTCAATCACGCTCAAGCGCGAGGCGTTCGAGAAGTGGCGCACCGGCTTCTCGTCGGCCTTCGCCATCATCCTGTTCGTCGCGGTGTTCGGCCTCGCCAACATCTACGTCAAGGTCCTGAACAAGGTGAAGAGCCGATGAGTGCCTCGGCCCACTCCGTCATCGAGCCAAGTGCTGCGTCGAAACGCGTCGCCAGCGTGATCATCATCCTCTACGCAGTGGTGACGATGATCCCACTCGCCTGGATCATTGCGACCTCGTTCAAGACGCCGCCGGATTCAATCGCCTATCCGCCGAAGGTCGTCTTCACGCCGTCGATCGAAGGCTACTGCAACCTGTTCACGACGCGCACACGGCAGACGCCGGAATACATACAGTCATTGCCGCCGGCGACCAACTTCTGCGACGAGACCACGCGCAAGCGCAACATGGTGATCGCCGGTCCGTCGAACTTCCTGCCGCGCTTCGTCAACTCTCTGGTGATCGCCTTCGGCTCGACCTTCTGCGCCGTCTTCCTCGGCACGCTGACGGCCTACGGCTTCTCGCGCTTCAAGGTGCCGCTGGCGGACGACCTCCTGTTCTTCATCCTGTCGACGCGCATGATGCCGCCGATCGCGGTCGCGATCCCGATCTACCTGATGTATCGCGAGCTCGGCCTGTCCGACACCGCGCTTGGCATGATCCTGCTCTATACGGCGGTGAACGTGTCGCTGGCGGTCTGGCTGCTCAAGGGCTTCATCGACGAGATCCCGCGCGAATACGAGGAGGCCGCGATGATCGACGGCTATTCGCGGCTGCAGGCGTTCTGGAAGGTGGTGCTGCCGCAGGCAACGACCGGCATCGCGGCAACCGCGATCTTCTGCATGATCTTCGCCTGGAACGAATATGCCTTCGTTTCGCTGCTCACCTCCGGCACCGCGCAGACCGCGCCGCCGTTCATCCCCACGATCATCGGCGAGGGTGGGCAGGACTGGCCGGCTGTCGCGGCCGGGACGACGATCTTCCTGGTGCCGATCCTGGTGTTTACCATCCTGCTGAGGAAGCAGTTGCTTCGCGGCATCACATTCGGGGCGGTGCGGAAATGAGCACGCAGACAAGCCGCACATCCTGGCCGAAGTTCCTCCGCCGCGGGCCGCTGGAAAACATCGCCACTGCCCTCATCGGCGTCGGCTTTCTGATGCTGTTCCAGCCCTTCGCGCTGGCGCTTTACACCTGGTCGTTCGTTACCATGCTGGCCGGCACCGCAATGTTCATCATCGTGTCGAAGTTCCCGGAGTAGCGCGATGGCCGAGATCCGGGTGGAGCATCTGAGGAAGGCCTTCGGCGAGTTCGTCGCAGTGCAGGATTCGAACTTCGTCGTCGAGGACGGCGAGTTCTTCGTCATGCTGGGACCCTCGGGTTGCGGCAAGACGACGACGCTCAGGATGATCGCGGGACTGGAGCTGCCGACGTCGGGTCGTATCCTGCTCGGTGGCGAGGACGTGTCGCAGAAGCGGGCGCGCGAGCGCGACATCGCCTTCGTCTTCCAGCTCTTCGCCCTCTATCCGCACATGAACGTGCGCAGGAACATCGGCTTCCCGCTGCTGGCGCAGGGCATGCCCAAGGCCGAGATCCGGACGCGCGTGGAAGAAGTGGCGCGGCTGCTCAGGATCGACCACCTGCTCGACAAGCCGGTGTCCGGCCTCGCCGGCGGTGATCGCCAGCGCGTCGCGCTCGGCCGCGCCATTGTGCGGCGGCCGAAGTGCTTCCTGATGGACGAGCCTCTCGGGACCCTCGATGCCGAGTTCCGCGACCTGATGGTCCACGAGCTGCGCGAGCTGCACAATCGCATCCATGCCACCACCGTCTATGTCACCCACGACCAGCACGAGGCGATGGCGATGGCCGACAAGATCGCGGTGATGAATCACGGCGTGATCGAGCAGTTCGGCACGCCGCAGGAAATCTACGACCGGCCGGCGACCATGTTCGTCGCCGACTTCATTGGCTCGCCGCCGATGAATTTCCTCAAGTTCGGCGCGACGCTGACGAGAGGCGACCGCAAGGTCGGCGTGCGGGGCGCGGAGATCGTCATCCCGGAGCTGCGCGAAGACGGTGGCGAGGCCGAATATGCGCTGGGCATCCGCCCCGAGCACATCCGCTTCGACGACAGCTCGAAGCTGCGCGGCGCGGTCTACGGCGCGGAATATCTCGGCACGACGCAGGTCGTGGCCGTCGAGACCACCGACGGGATGCTCAAGGCACGCATCCCGGCCGACGTGCCGGTCAAGGTCGGCGAGCAGGTGGGGATTTCGCTCAACGGCCCGCGGCTCTCGATCTTCGACAAGGCGAGCGGACGGGCGCTGCACACTGCGCTGCACGACGAGGCACTGAGGAGCCACGCCCATGGCTGAGGTCGTGCTGAGCGGCGTCGACAAGGCGTTCAAGGCCACGCAAGCCGTGTCGGGTCTCGACCTCGCCATCGCCGACGGCGAGTTCGTCGTGCTGCTCGGCCCGACGGGTGCGGGCAAGACGACAACGCTCAGGCTGATCGCCGGGCTGGAGCGGCCGGATGCGGGCTCGATCCGGATCGGCGGGCGCGATGTGACGCGGCTCGACCCGGCCTCGCGCGACGTCGCCTTCGTCTTCCAGCAATATTCGCTCTATCCGCACCTGACGGTGTTCGAGAACCTCGCCTTCCCGCTGCGCTCGCCGTCGCGGCGGGTGCCGGAGGACCAGATCCGCCGCCGGGTTGAGGAGGTTGCCAGGCTGGTGCGCATTCACCACAAGCTGGAGAACCGCTCGACCAGGCTCTCCGGCGGCGAGATGCAGCGCGTCGCGATCGGGCGGGCGCTGGTGCGCAAGCCGTCGATCTTCCTGATGGACGAGCCGCTGTCATCGCTCGACGCCAAGCTGCGCGGCGACCTCAGGCTGGAGCTGAAGCGCATCCAGAGCGAGCTTGGCGCCACAGTCCTCTACGTCACCCACGACCAGATCGAGGCGATGACGATGGCGGACCGCATCGGCATCCTGGCCGAAGGCCGGCTGGTGCAGGTGGGCACACCGCGCCAGATCTACACCGAGCCGGCGAACCTGCATGTCGCTGCCCGCCTCGGCCAGCCCGCGATCAACCTTCTCCCTGTCGGGCTCCTCCCCGACGGCGGCGCGCCGGCGGGAGCGAAAACCGTCGGCGCGCGCACCGAACACCTCGCCATCGAGCGTTCGACCAACGGCCATGCGGATGGCCGGGTCGATTGGATCGAGCATCTCGGCGACCAGAACCACCTGCATGTGACGGTCGGCGATCGCAAGCTGATCACCCTCACCGACACCGAGGACACCCTTGAGAAAGGGCGATCCGGTGACGATAAGGTTGCGCAACCCGCTGTTCTTCGACGGCGAGGGCAACCGCATCCGGGGAGGAAGCATATGAAGATCGGTTTCTGCATGTTTTTGTGGACCACCAACGTGTCCACCAAGCACAGGGAGCTTTTGAAGGACATCAAGGCGACGGGCTATGACGGGGTGGAAATCCCGATCTTCGAGGGCGCGCCGGACGACTACAAGCGGCTGGGAGAGATGCTGGACAGGATCGGCCTGGAGCGCACCGCCGTCTCGGCCATGGGCGATCCGGCGATGAACCTGATCGGCGACGCAGCGGCGCGCAAGGCGGGCATCGCCTTCATGAGGCACACAATCGATTGCGCCGAGGCGTTGGGCGCGCCTTATCTCTCAGGCCCGCTCCACTCGACCCTGGGCGGCTTCTCGGGCGCCGGCCCGACGCCTGCGGAGTGGAAACGCGCGGTCGATACCCAGCGTGTCATCGGCGACCACGCCGCAAAACATGGCGTTACCATCGGTCTGGAGGCGCTGAACCGCTTCGAGTGCTATCTCGTCAACACGATGAAGGACCTGTCGCGGCTGGTGGACGAGGTCGGCAACCCCAATATCCGGGCGATGTACGACACGTTCCACGCCAACATCGAGGAAGCCGATCCGATCGCGGCTTTCACCGACAATGTGCGCAATATCGTCCATGTCCATATTTCTGAAAACGACCGCGGCGTGCCGGGGCGTGGCAGCATTCCCTGGAAGAAGACGTTCCGGGCGATCCGCGAATCCGGCTACGATGGCTGGCTCACCATCGAGGCCTTCGGCCGCGGCCTGAAGGACCTCGCCGCCGCGACCAAGGTCTGGCGCGATTTCGCCGAAAGCCCCGAAGCCGTCTACCGCGAGGGCTATGACCACATCCGCAAGGGCTGGAAGAGGGCCGCATGACCGACACGCTCGCATCCGTCGACATCAGGAAGCTGGTCGAGGCCTGCGCGGCGGCCATCTCGGCGCATGCCGACGAGCTGACCGCGCTCGACCAGGCGATCGGCGACGCCGACCACGGCTACAACATGAAGCGTGGCTTCGATGCACTGCTGGCCGATGCAGACGCGCTCGCCGCCAAGTCGCTGCCGGACGCGTTGAAGGGGGCTGGGACGAAGCTGGTGATGACGGTGGGCGGCGCGTCGGGGCCGCTGTTCGGGACGTTCCTGATGGCGCTGGGCAAGGAACTGCCGGCGGACGCCGATCGCGCGGCGTTCGCAGCCGCCGTTGGCAAGGCCGTCGATGCGGTTGCGGCGCGGGGCAAGTCGGAACAGGGGCAGAAGACGATGCTCGACGTGCTCTACCCGGTGCGTGATGCGCTGGCGGCGGGCAAGTCCGCAGCCGAGATCGTTGCCATCGCTGATGGGGCGGCCGAGGCGACCGTGCCGCTCAAGGCGATCCGCGGCCGCGCCTCCTTCCTGGGCGACCGGTCGATCGGCCATATGGACCCCGGTTCGCGGTCGAGCGCGCTGCTCGTACGCGCCGTCGCAGAAACACTCGGAGCCTGATCCATGAATGTCGGCATCGTCATCGTCTCGCATTCGCCCAAGGTCGCCGAGGGCACCGCCGACATGGTGCGCCAGATGGTCGGCGATGAGGTGCCGCTCGCCTGGTGCGGCGGCAATCCGGAAGGCGGGCTCGGCACGTCCGTCGGCGACATCATGGAGGCGATTGAGCGTGCCTGGTCGGAGGCTGGCGTCGCGATCCTCGTCGACCTCGGCGGGGCGGAGACGAATTCCGAAATGGCGGTCGAGATGATCGGCGAGCCCCGCGCGAAGAAGATCGTGGTCTGCAACGCGCCGATCGTCGAAGGCGCGGTGATGGCCGCGACCGAGGCTTCGGGCGGCGCGTCGCTGCGCGAGGTCGTCGCCACCGCGCATGAACTGTCGCCGGCGTAAGGAATGTCGAGCATGTCCGCGAAAGCCGCAGCCTCGGTCCTGATCACCCACGATGTGGGCTTGCACGCCCGTCCATCGGTGAAGTTCACCAAGCTCGCCAAGACATTCCCGGCGCAGGTGGAGATGGCGCTGGACGCTGCCGGCCCGTGGATTGACGCCAAGTCGATCGTCAAGGTGATGGCGACCAAGGCGCCGAAGGGAACCACGCTGCACCTTCGCGCGGAGGGCGAGGGTGCGGAAGCCGCGGTCGATGCGCTGGTGGCGCTGGTCGAGCGGGATTTCGACGAGGGCGACCATGCGAAGAGCGCATAGGGGTGTGACGGGACGCGGATCCATCGTCGCAGTCAGCGAGCGATTCCGATGAACCCCCGCCCGCCCATCGTCCTGACAGGCATTGCGGCCTCTCCTGGTTTCGCCGCCGGACCGCTTTGCTGGCTTGACGCTGCAGCCGTAGCCTATGCGCCGAAGGGTTCGCCGGCCGAGGAGAAGGAAGCGCTGGCCGGAGCGATCGCGGCTGCGTCCGCTGCCGTCGCCGAGCTGATCGAGCGTTCATCCGGCGACACGGCCGATATTCTCGAATTCCAGCTTGCCATGCTCGCCGACGATACGCTGGCCGAGCCGGCGCTCGCCGCGATCGGACAAGGGGCCGATGCCGCCTCGGCCTGGGCGCGCGCGCTGAATGCCGAGATCGCCGGCTACGAGGTCGCCGAGGACGATTACTTCCGCGCCCGCTCGGCAGACATGAAGGACATCCGCGACCGGGTGCTGCAGGCGCTGGCGGGTGCGGAGGGCACTGCTGCGCCCGCCGGTGCCATCCTTGCCGGCGAGGATATCGCACCGACGCGCTTCCTCGAGACAGACTGGTCGCAAGGCGGCGGCATCGCGCTGTCGGCGGGTTCCTCGGCCAGCCATGTCGCGATGCTCGCCCGCGCCCGCGGCGTGCCGATGGTGGTGGGTCTGGGCGACGCCCTGTACGCACTGTCCGGCGAGGCGCTGCTCGACGCCAAGGCTGGAACGTTGACCGCCTTCGCCTCGGCCACCGAAATCGATCGGCATCGCGCAGCGGCGGCCGCCTTTGACGCCGCCCGCTCCAGTGCCGCCGCCTACCTGTCGAAGCCGGCCGCGACCGCCGACGAGACAAGAGTTCTGACCTATGTGAACATTGCCGACCCGTCGGACGTCGAGGCGATCGACATTGCCACCTGCGACGGTGTCGGGTTGATGCGCACCGAATTCCTGTTCTCGCACGGCCTGCCGGACGAGGAGGCGCAGTATCGCGTCTATGCCCGCGTGCTCGAATGGGCGGCGGGCAAGCCGGTGACGATCCGCACTGTCGATGCCGGCGGCGACAAGCCGGTTCCCGGCTTCACGGTGCACGAGGGCAATCCCTTCCTCGGCCTGCGCGGCATCCGCCTGTCGCTGTCGCGGCCGGAGATCTTCCGCGTGCAGATCCGCGCCTTGCTGCGGGCGGCCGTGCACGGCACTCTCAAGGTGATGTTCCCGATGATCGCCGTTCCGGCGGAGTATGCGAAGGCGAAGGCCATGTTCGCGGAGGAGGCGCTGGCGCTCTCCGCGCGCGGCACGGTGCACCGCATGCCGCCGCTCGGCATCATGGTCGAGGTGCCGTCGGTGGCGATCGCGCCGGAAGCCTTTGCCGACGTGGCATTCTTCTCGATCGGGTCGAACGACCTGACGCAATACGTCATGGCGGCGGCGCGGGACAATGCGTCGGTGGCGAGCCTCAACGACACGGCGCATCCGGCCGTGCTGCGGCTGATCCGCGAGGTGGCGGATTTTGGAGCCGCGCGAGGCATCCCGGTCAGCCTGTGCGGCGATGCCGGCGGCGATCCGGCGTTGATTCCGCACCTGCTGAAAGCCGGGTTGCGCGAGCTGTCAGCCGTCCCGGCACAACTGGCCACGGCGAAGGCTGCGATCGCGGAGGTCACGCTGTGAAGAGCCGCACGAGCGACCTGCCGGCGCCGCCGCCCGACACGGAGGGCGCGATCCGCGCCTACAAGACGGTTCTCGCTTCCGTCATCGAGCAGCGGCCGTCCGGCACGCGGCAGCGGCTTGCCGACGCGCTCGGCAAGCACCGCTCCTTCGTCTCGCAGATCGCCAATCCGGCCTATTCGACACCGATCCCCGCAAAGCACCTGCCGGCGATCTTTTCCGTCTGCCATTTCAGCCCGGCCGAGCGTGAGGCGTTCGTGTCGGCTTACGCGATCGCGCATCCGGGCAAGGCGCCGGCAAATGCTTCGCGCCGCACGCGCCACATTTCGCTGACGGTGCCGGATCTCGGCGACGACAGGCAGAACGCGGCGCTGGACCGCGCCATCCTGGATTTCATCCAGAAGATCACGAGCATCGCAGGGAAGACCTAGACAGGGACAGTCCGCTTTCCCGCGGCAGGACGCGGCGTTTCGAGAAGAGGCGCGGGTGGGAAAAAGCAGACCTTCCCCGGCAGATACGGGAGGAAAGCATGAAGAAGCTGATGAATTCGGTCGGGACCATACTCACCGACAGTCTGGACGGTTTCGTCGCCGCGCATGGCGACATTCTGGTGCTCGGGGACGAGCACAAATTCGTCCGTCGCAAGGTGCTCAAGCCCGGCAAGGTGGCGCTGATTTCGGGCGGCGGCTCGGGGCACGAGCCGCTGCATGGCGGGTTCGTCGGCCACGGCATGCTGGATGCGGCCTGCCCTGGACAGGTGTTCACCTCGCCGACCCCGGACCAGATGCTGGCCGCGGCGCAAGCGGTAGATACCGGCGCCGGCTGCCTCTTCATCGTCAAGAACTACGAGGGCGACGTGATGAACTTCGAGATGGCGGCGGAGATGGCGGACAACGTCGCCACCGTCATCACCAATGACGACGTCGCGGTCGAGAATTCGTCCTACACGACCGGCCGGCGCGGCGTGGCCGGCACGCTGGTGGTCGAGAAGATCGCCGGCGCAGCCGCGGAGGAAGGGCGCGACCTCGCCGCGCTGAAGGCGCTGGGCGAGAAGGTCAACGCCGCGACGCGCTCGATGGGCGTGGCGCTGACCTCCTGCACGGTGCCGGCGGCCGGCAAGCCGACCTTCGACATCGGCGATGACGAGATGGAGTTCGGGGTCGGCATCCATGGCGAGCCGGGCCGGCGCCGCGACAAGCTGAAGAGCGCGGACGCTATTGCCGAGGAGATCGTCGGCGCGATCGTCGCAGACCTGGGCGATGCGGCGCAGGGCGAGGCGCTGCTCTTCGTCAACGGCTTCGGCGGCACGCCCGCGATGGAGCTCTATGTCGTCTACAATTCGGCCCGGAAGCTCCTGGAGGCGAAAGGCATCCGCATCGCCCGCTCGCTGGTCGGCTCCTACGTCACCTCGCTCGACATGGCCGGCTGTTCGATCACGGTGACGATGCTCGACGCCGAGACAACGAAGCTCTGGGACGCACCGGTGCATACGTCCGCGCTACGGTGGGCGATGTAACCCAGCGTCACTTCGGTTACCTGGACGTGCCTTGTTGAAATTGTGCAGTGCAACGCACTAGGTTCGGTCACTTTTGGAAACCGGATCTAGCCATGTCATTGAAACTGAACGTCATTACCGTCAGCACGCGTCCCGGCCGCATGGGACCTAAGATTACCGACTGGTTGGTCTCCGTCGCCAGGGAGCATGGCGCGTTCGACGTGGTGCCGGTCGACCTGGCCTCGTTCGACCTGCCGGTTTTCGACGAGCCCAAGCATCCGCGGCTCGGGCAGCATGAACATGCGCGCACCAAGCGCTGGGCCGAAAGCGTCGGGTCTGCCGATGCCTTCGTGTTCGTCACGCCGGAATACAACTATTTCGCGCCGCCCTCCTTCGTGAACGCGGTAACCTACCTGTCGAAAGAATGGGCCTACAAGCCGGCGGGGCTGGCGAGCTATGGCGGCATTTCGGCCGGCCTGCGCGCGGCGCAGTCGGAGAAGCAGTTGCTGACCACGGTCAAGGTCATGCCGATCCCGGAAGCCGTCGCGATCCCGATGTTTGCGCAGTTCCTGCGAGAGGACGATACGTTCCAGCCGAATGAGCCGATCGTCGACGGCGCGAAGCTGATGCTCTCCGAACTGCATCGCTGGGCGACCGCTCTGAAGCCGATGCGTGGCTGAGGTGTTGGGGGCTGTCGGCTGATCTTGCCGACGGGATAACTGCGAGGGCAGTTATCCGCTCACGTCGGCATTGGCTTCCGCGGCCTGTGTCGCCGTAATCGGCGCAGCCGGTCGCCTGACCTTCGTCGCCGCCTCCTTCACGATCGGCAGCATGCCTTCGCCACCTGCGTCGGCCACCTCGAAGAAGTGGCGGCGCATGCGCGGTTCCCAGAACTTGTTGATGTGCTCGGCGACGCCCGCGACGCCCTCGTCGTGAGGCTTCGACTCGAAGAACGTGCCAATCTGGTTCGCCATACGAACGATTCTTGCAATGCCTGAGGCGGCGTGGTCGTTTTCAGGCGACATGGCGTTCGGCTCCGTCGGATATCCGCTCGGGATGGGTGAAGATGTCGAATTCCTCGCCGCGCACCAGGGCGACGAGGGTCATGCCGGCTTCGTCGGCAGTGCGGATGGCGAGCGCGGTGGGAGCAGAGACGGCGATGATCAGCGGCGCGCCGACCGCGGCAGTCTTCTGCACCATCTCGACCGAGACGCGGCTGGTGACCACCACCGCGCCCGACGCGCCGTCGACGCCTGCCGTTGCCAATGCGCCGGCGAGCTTGTCGAGGGCGTTGTGGCGGCCGACGTCCTCGCGCGCTGTGACGATGCCCTTGCCGGGAACGTAAAAGCCGGCCGCGTGAACCGCGCCGGTCTCTGTATGCATCGGCTGGGCTTTCGCGAGCAAGCGGACCGATTCCGCGATTTGCTGCGCAGAAAACGTGAGTCGTGACTTACCGATCGCCGGCGCGGACCGCATCGCCTCTTCGATCGATTCGATGCCGCAGAGGCCACAGCCGACAGGACCGGCGAGCCTGCGCCGCCGCGCCTCGAAGCGCGTATTGGCGGTGTCCTTGAGCCGGATCTGGATGTCGACGCCCGCGCCGTGATCCTCGACCTCGACCGACTCGATCTCATCAGGCGCGGAGACGATGCCTTCCGTCAGCGAGAAGCCAAGGGCAAAGTCCTCGAGGTCGGCGGGCGAAGCCATCATCACCGCATGCGTGGTGCCAGCATAGGACAGCGCGACCGGCGTTTCCTCCGGCACCGTCCGTGCAGCCGCCGACGTGCCGCCGGCTCGGCGGGCGATGCGGGTGGCGGAGGTGAGGGCGGAGCGGGTCATGGAAGACAGCTTTCTTCTCCCCGTTCACGGGGAGAAGATGCCGGCAGGCAGATGAGGGGCGGTGCGAGCCTTGCGAGACTGGCGCTGCCCCTCATCCGGTCCTTCGGACCACCTTCTCCCCGTGAACGGGGAGAAGGGAATGCCGCCATCGAGCGCATCTCTACTCCGCCGCCTCCAGATGGCCCTCGATCCGCCTGCTCCGCTTCGACAGTTCCTCATATTCCTCCTGCCAACGGGTCGGGCCGTTGGACGGCGAGACCTGGACGGCGGTCACCTTGTATTCGGGGCAGTTGGTCGCCCAGTCGGAATAGTCGGTGGTGATAACGTTGGCCTGCGTGTCCGGGTGGTGGAAGGTGGTGTAGACCACGCCCGGTGCTACCTTCTCGGTGATCTCGGCGCGCAGCGTCGTCTCGCCGGAGCGCGAGGCGAGCTTGACGTAGTCGCCACCGCGGATGCCGCGCTGTTCGGCGTCGTGCGGGTGGATCTCCAGCACGTCCTCGTCATGCCATATGACATTGGCCGTGCGGCGGGTCTGCGCGCCGACATTGTATTGCGACAGGATGCGGCCGGTGGTGAGCAGCAGCGGGAAGCGCGGCCCGGTGCGCTCGTCGGTGGGCACGTATTCGGTGCGGATGAACTTGCCCTTGCCGCGCACGAAGCCGCCGACATGCATGATCGGCGTGCCTTCCGGCGCCTTCTCGTTGCACGGCCACTGGACGGAGCCCATCCTGTCCAGGAAGTCGTAGGAGACGTTGGCGAAGGATGGCGTGGTCGCCGCGATCTCGTCCATGATCTGCGACGGATGCGAGTAGCTCCAGGCGAGCCCCATCGCCTGGGCGAGCTTCTGCGTCACCTCCCAGTCGGCGAGGCCGTTCTTCGGGCTCATCACCTTGCGGACGCGGTTGATGCGGCGCTCGGCATTGGTGAAGGTGCCGTCCTTCTCGAGGAAGGTCGATCCCGGGAGGAAGACGTGCGCGTAGTTGGCGGTCTCGTTGAGGAAGAGGTCGTGCACGACGACACATTCCATCGCGGCGAGGCCGGCCGATACGTGCTTCGTGTCGGGGTCGGACTGCAGGATGTCCTCGCCCTGGATGTAGATGCCCTTGAACGTGCCCTCGACGGCCGCGTCCAGCATGTTGGGGATGCGCAGGCCCGGCTCGTTGTCGAGCTTCACGCCCCACAGCGCCTCGTAGATGTCGCGCACGGCATCGCCTGAGATGTGACGGTAGCCCGGCAGTTCGTGCGGGAAGGAGCCCATGTCGCACGAGCCCTGCACATTGTTCTGGCCGCGCAGCGGGTTTACGCCGACGCCGCGGCGGCCGATATTGCCGGTCGCCATGGCGAGGTTGGCGATCGCCATCACGGTGGTCGATCCCTGGCTGTGCTCGGTGACGCCGAGGCCGTAATAGATCGCACCGTTGCCGCCGGTGGCGTAGAGCCGCGCGGCACCGCGGATGACCTCCGGATCGACGCCGGCGAGCGGGCCGATGACCTCCGGCGAGTTGCGTTCCTCGGCGACGAAGGAGGCCCAGTCCTCGAACTCCGACCAGTCGCAGCGTTCGCGGATGAAGGCCTCGTCGAACAGGCCCTCGGTGACGATGACATGCGCCAGCGCGGTGACGACGGCGACGTTGGTGCCGGGTTTCAGCGGCAGGTGATAGTCCGCCTTGGCGTGGACAGAGTTGACCGTCTCCGTCACGCGCGGGTCCAGCACGATCAGCTTGGCGCCCTGGCGGATGCGCTTCTTCATGCGCGAGGCGAACACAGGGTGGGCGGCCGACGGGTTGGCGCCGATCACCATGATGACGTCGGACTCCTCGACGGAATCGAAGTCCTGCGTGCCGGCCGAGGTGCCATAGGTCTGGCCGAGGCCATAGCCGGTCGGCGAATGGCAGACGCGGGCGCAGGTGTCGACATTATTGTTGCCGAAGCCCTGCCGGATCAGCTTCTGGACGAGGTAGGTCTCCTCGTTGGTGCAGCGCGACGAGGTGATGCCACCGACGGCGCCGCGACCATACTGATACTGGATGCGGCGGAACTCTGAGGCGATGTGCGAGAACGCCTCTTCCCAGCTGACCTCGCGCCAAGGATCCGAGATCTTCTCGCGGATCATCGGCCTGATGATGCGGTCCTTGTGGGTGGAGTAGCCGTATGCGAAGCGGCCCTTGACGCAAGAGTGGCCGCGATTGGCCTTGCCGTCTTTCCACGGCACCATGCGCACCAGCTCCTCGCCGCGCATTTCGGCCTTGAACGAGCAACCGACGCCGCAATAGGCGCAGGTGGTGACGACCGAATGCTCCGGCTGGCCGATCTCGATCACCGACTTCTCGGTCAGCGTCGCCGTCGGGCAGGCCTGCACGCAGGCGCCGCAGGAGACGCATTCGGACTCGAGGAACGGCTGGTGCATGCCGGGCGAGACGCGGCTGCCGAAGCCGCGGCCCTCGATGGTGAGCGCGAAGGTGCCCTGCACTTCCTCGCAGGCGCGCACGCAGCGCGAGCAGACGATGCATTTCGACGGGTCGTAGGTGAAATAGGGGTTCGACTCGTCCTTCGGCATCCAGTTGAAGTTCGTAGACGCGTCCGCCCTGTTCTTGGCGAAGACGTGGTTCTCGCCCTCGTAGCCATAGCGCACATCGCGCAGGCCGACCGCGCCCGCCATGTCCTGCAACTCGCAGTCGCCATTGGCGGAGCAGGTCAGGCAGTCGAGCGGGTGGTCGGAGATGTATAGCTCCATCACGCCCTTGCGGATGTCCTTCAGACGGCCTGTCTGGGTGTGCACGACCATGCCGGGCGCGACCGGCGTGGTGCAGGACGATGGTGTGCCGGCGCGGCCCTCGATCTCGACCAGGCAGAGGCGGCAGGAGCCGAAGGCGTCGACCATGTCGGTGGCGCAGAGCTTCGGAATCTGAATGCCTGCCTCCATCGAGGCGCGCATGATCGACGTGCCCTCGGGCACGGTGACGGTGAAGCCGTCGACGGTGAGCGTGACATGACGCTCGGCCTTGGAAGCCGGCGTGCCGTAGTCGATTTCGTGGACGAGACCCATGGGATTGTTCCTATTGGTCCTGTTTCTCTGCGAGGGTGTGTGCGACGACCGCATTGGCATGGCCATGGCCAAGCCCATGCTCAGCCTTCAGCCAGTTCACGATTTCCATATGCTTCATGCCGGCACGGCTGCGGACGAGCGTCTTCCAGTGTTCGATCGGCTGCCCGTAGGTCTTCTCGATCGACGGGAAGTAGGAGGCGGGGCCTTTGACCTTCTCAGCCATGTGGCAACCTCCAACGGCGCTGCCCCTCGCTATGGCTCGGGGCGTTCGTCGCTCGAAAAGCCCATTCGGGGGCTTTTCGTCTGCTTTGCAGATCGCTCCTCACTCCGCCGCCTCCTGCATCGGTTTCGGCGCGAAGTCCTGCGGGAAATGGTTGATCGCGCTCATCACCGGATAGGGCGTGAAGCCGCCGAGTGCGCAGAGGGAGCCGAACTTCATCGTGTTGCAGAGGTCGGTGACCAGAGCGAGATTCTTCTCCGGTTGCACGCCGGCCGCGATCTTGTCGATTGTCTCAACGCCGCGCGTCGAGCCGATGCGGCAGGGTGTGCACTTGCCGCAGCTCTCGATGGCGCAGAACTCAAAAGCGAAGCGCGCCTGCTTCAGCATGTCGGCACTGTCGTCGAAGACGGTGATGCCGGCATGGCCGATCAGCCCGTCCTTGGCGGCGAAGGCCTCGTAGTCGAAGGGCGTGTCGAACAGGGAAGGCGGGAAATAGGCGCCGAGCGGGCCGCCCACCTGCACGGCCTTCACCGGCCGGCCCGTGGCCGTGCCGCCGCCGATATCGTTGACGATCTCGCCCAGCGTCATGCCGAACGCCGCCTCAAACAGGCCGCCATGCTTGACGTTGCCGGCGATCTGGACCGGGATCGTGCCGCGCGAGCGGCCCATGCCGAAGTTCTTGTAGTAGTCCGCTCCCTTGTCGAGGATCACCGGCACGGAGGCGAGCGAGATGACGTTGTTGATCACTGTCGGCTTGCCGAACAGACCCTGGATCGCGGGCAGCGGCGGCTTGGCGCGCACCACGCCGCGCTTGCCTTCGAGCGAGTTCAGGAGAGACGTCTCCTCGCCGCAGACATAGGCGCCCGCACCAACGCGCACCTCCATCTCGAAGGCGTTGGGCGAGCCGAGAATCGTCGGACCCAGGAGCCCCGCGGTCCGCGCCACCTCGATCGCGGCCTGCATCGCCGCGACCGCATGCGGATATTCCGAGCGGATGTAGACGAAGCCCTTCGTCGCGCCGGTGGCGATGCCGGCGATCGCCATACCCTCGATGAGCACGAAGGGGTCGCCTTCCATGATCATACGGTCGGCGAAGGTGGCCGAGTCGCCTTCGTCGGCGTTGCAGACGATGTATTTGCGCTCGGACACCTGGTCGAGCACCGTCTTCCACTTGATGCCGGTCGGGAAGCCAGCGCCGCCACGTCCGCGCAGGCCGGACTCGGTAACGGTCTTGACAATGTCCGAGGGCGTCATCGCAAGCGCCTTGCGCAGGCCGGCAAGCCCGCCATGCGCTTCGTAGTCGGCAAGCGACAGCGGATCGATGACACCGCAGCGGGCGAAGGTGAGCCGCGTCTGCCGCGCAAGGAAAGGGATATCCTCCGGGTCGCCGAGCGACAGGGCGTGGTTGCCGCCTTCGAGAAGGCTCGCATCGAACAGAGACGCGACGTCCTTTGCCTTGACCGGGCCGTAGGCGACGCGGCCGGATGCCGTTGCCACCTCGACCATCGGCTCCAGCCAGAACAGGCCGCGCGAACCGGTGCGGACGATCTTCGCGTCGAGCCCTCGCTCGGCAATCTCGCGCTCGACAGCTTTGGCGACCTTCTCCGCACCGAGAGCAAGTGCGCCGGAGTCCCTCGGGATGTAGATCGTTGTGGTCATCGCCTCACCTCGGCGACGATCTCGTCAATTGCATCGGCGTCGAGTCGCCCGATCACTTCGCCGTCGAGCATCGCTGCAGGCGCGCAGGCGCACAGGCCGAGGCAGTAGACTGGCTCGAGCGTCACGGAACCATCCCTCGCGGTCTCGTGGAAGCCGATGCCGAGCGCCTGGCTGACCATGGCGGCGACGCGTTCCGAGCCCATCGACTGGCAGGCCTCGGCCTGGCAGAGCTTCAGCACATGGCGGCCGGCCGGCGCGCGGCGGTAGTCGTGATAGAAGGTGGCGACGCCGTGGACCTCGGCATTGGAGATGTTCAGCGCCTCGGCGATCACCGGGAGGCTTTCGCCGGGTACGAAGCCGAACTCCTGCTGCACGCCGTGCAGGATGGGGAGCAGCGGTCCTTCGAGATGTTCGCAGGCAGCGACGATCGCTGCCGTCCGCACGGCCACATCCGCGACCTCGATCTGGGTACCTGACGGCTGCAAGGCAGCGTTCCTCCCTGGACCGGCGCCGTCACGCGCCATCTGTCAATGAAGCCAGACAAAACCGCGGAAATCAATAAAGCGGAATCGTTGCTTGATAGAGGATCTCTATCGAGGCGCCGGCTCTCTGACTTTGTCTAGCGCATGCGCCGGCCAGCGAAATCGCCCGCCAACGCCGTCGCCGCGGCGCAAACGAAACATGGAACTGTCTAGAGCTAACCGCTCACTCAAACTGCAGGTGGTGCAGAGCCAAGATCGAATTCGATTAGAAGATGGGAAAGATCAAAAACGGCAGGTCACTCAGCCGCGTCGGTGGAGCCGTCGGGGAGGTCGGTGGAGCCGTCGGCGAGGATGACACCGAAGTCCTGGGACTTCGCGCCGGCCTGCGCGGTCAGGAATCCATCAGCCGCCAGCCCGCGCCGCAAAAGCTCACGCACCGCCGCCGCGCGACTGGGCATGCGCCTCTCGAACCTCCAGTCCTCGACGGCTCGAAGTTCTTCGGCGCTCAACATGATCTGTAGCCGTTCGGCTCTTTCGAGTTCCGACATGTGTCACACAAGACGCTGAATACAGATAATGAGTAAGTGACTATATAGTTGCATCCGACACATTCGCAATAGGCGGGACCTTATGGTGTGCCGTCGCTCTCTGGGCCATTTGAACCCAATGGGACAAGCCCCCCCGGTTCAGTCGAGTTATCTAATTGCTAACTTACTGATATTAATAGATAATTTTCTGTTTTGGGTTGCTTCTTCGGTAATCTGCGGTTACCGTTCCTAATTGACTGGATCGGGAGTCTTCAGATGGACCGGATAGTGTCACAGAAGCTTAGAGTCGACGTGGTTTCCACTGTCGAGCGCGCGGCCAGGCTGGACGGCGTGGTGAACGTGCCGATGCTTGCCGAGGCCGTCCGGCTGCGCAACGAGGCGGAGAACGTCGCCCGCGAAGACATAGAAGGGCTCGTCGTGCAGCATGCGCAGGCGCTCGGCGCGGCTATGGTTTTCTCTTCCGAAGATTACCTCGATCGCGAGCCGACAGCTGTTCGCATGGCGGGTAGCTTCAGGACAGGGACTGGGACGCCAGGGTCGTCGCCTCGTCGAGAAGCGCCTTGACCAGCGGCGTGTGCGGCTCGCGCGGCTGCACCACCAGGCCGACGGTGTGGCTGGCATCCGGCTCGACGATGGGAATCGCACGGATCGGCTCGGCGAAGCCGAAGGTCTCGGCCAGGTTCAGCGGCATGATCGACGACCATTTTCCGGTGCGGATATGGGAATACAGCACGATCATCGAGTTGGATTCGAGCGAAGCGCGCACGGACACGCCCGCCTGGGCCAAGTGCTGGTCGATGATGCGCCGGTTCTGCATGTCGGGCGTCAGGAGGCAGAGCGACAGTTCGGACACTTCCGCCCAGGTGATCGAGGCGCGGTCGGAATAGCGGTTCCCGGTCGCGGTGATGAGCTGGTAGCGCTCTGAATAGAGCGGCACCGAAAGAACCCGCCCGAGCGGCTCGTTGTCCAGATAAGTGATGCCGGCGTCGATGTCGAAATTGCCGAGCAGCGACAGGACCTCGATCGAGGTGCGCGACAGGATCGAGAATGATACGCCTGGATGCTTCTCGCGCAGTGGCGTGGTGAGCTTCGCCACCATGGCGAGTGCCGTCGGGATCGCGGCGATGCGGATGCGGCCCGAAAGGCCATGACGCGCGGCGCGCATCTCCTCCTTCATCGCCCGCGCATCGCCCGAGATGCGCCGCGCCCAGGTCAGCACCTGCTCGCCCTCGGTGGTCAGCCCCTGGAAGCGCGAGCCCCGCTTGACCAGCATGACGCCCAGTTCTCCCTCGAGTTGCTTGATCGCGGCCGACAGCGTCGGCTGGGTAACGCCCAGATCCTCGGCCGCCTTGCCGAAGTGTTGCGCACGGGAAAGCGCGATGAAGGCTTCGAGCTTGTCGAGCATCAACCATCCTGACCACGCGTCCGGCACGGGCGTCAACAGCGGAGCGCCGGCTTGCACCGGCAAAGGGACCGCCCTATGTTCCACGCGCTCTAACGGGGTGCCGGGGCGGGAAACCGCAACCGGCTGAGAGGCGATAGCCAACCCGCTGAACCTGATCCGGCTAGCACCGGCGGAGGGATTAGAAGCGTTCGGCTCGCGGCGCATCTTCCCTTTCACTCGAATGAAGGAGGCGCCAGATGCGCGCGACAATCCCGATACTTCTCGCAACGGTCGCTTTCGTGGCGCCCGCACAGGCGCAGGACAAGCTCACCGTCTACACCTATGAGAGCTTCACCGCCGAATGGGGCCCGGGTCCGATCGTCGAGAAGGCGTTCGAGGCGGAGTGCGGCTGCGACCTCGAATTCGTCTCGGTGGCCGACGGTGTGGCGCTGCTCAACCGCGTCAGGCTCGAAGGCGCCTCGGGCAGGGCGGACGTCGTGCTTGGCCTCGACACCAACCTCACCAAGGAGGCGGCGGACACCGGCCTGTTCGCGCCGCACGGCCTCTCGCCCGCCGACCTCGCCGTACCCGGTGGCTGGAGCGACGCGACCTTCCTTCCCTTCGACTACGGCTATTTCGCCGTCGTCTACGACAGCGAGGCGATTAAGACCCCGCCGGCGAGCCTGAAGGAACTGGTCGAGGGCGATCCGCAGGAAAAAATCGTCATCGAGGATCCGCGCACCTCGACGCCCGGGCTCGGCCTCGTGCTGTGGATGAAGTCGGTCTATGGCGACAAGGCTGGCGAGGCCTGGGCGAAGCTCAAGGGCCGCGTGCTCACCGTCACGCCCGGCTGGAGCGAAGCGTACGGGCTGTTCACCAAGGGCGAGGCGCCGATGGTGCTGTCCTACACCACCTCGCCCGCCTATCATGTGATCGCGGAGAAGTCCGAACGTTACAAGGCGGCCGCTTTCAGCGAGGGGCACTACATGCAGATCGAGGTCGCCGGCATCACCAAGAAGGGTGCAGCGAACCCGCTCTCGGCGAAGTTCCTCGCCTTCATGACCGGGCCTGCGTTCCAGGACGCGATCCCCGAGACGAACTGGATGTTCCCGGCCGCCAAGACCTCCAAGCCGCTCAATCCGGCTTTCGACGCGCTGGTGAAGCCGGAAAAGTCGCTGCTGTTTTCGCCGGAAGAGGTCGCGGCCAACCGCAAGGCATGGGTGGAGGAGTGGACGGCGGCGATGAGCAGGTAGGAGGAGGCATTGCGCGCGATTCTTCCTTCTCCCCGTTCACGGGGAGAAGGTGGCCCGAAGGGTCGGATGAGGGGCTGCGGAACACGTCGACAGTTTTCGCCGCCCCTCATCTGCCTGCCGGCATCTTCTCCCCGTGAACGGGGAGAAGAAGGCCTTCACGCATGACCCGCCCCGGCCTCCTCGCGCTCTGTTTCATCGCTCTTCTCATCGGCGGAGCTTTCGCCGGCCTCTTCGTCGAGGCGGCGCGGGACTTGTCCGGGGCGATCGGCGCGTTCGATGCCGGCATGCTGCGCATCGCCTCCTTCACGCTCTGGCAGGCCGCGCTGTCCATGCTGCTGTCCGTCGTTCCGGCAATCCTCGTCGCGCGCGCCCTGTCGCGGCATCCGGAGTTTCCGGGGCGCGGCCTGCTGCTCAGGCTGTTCGCGGTGCCGCTCGGCCTGCCGGCGATCGTCGCGGCATTGGGCCTGCTCGCGCTCTACGGCCGCGCCGGCTTTGTCGCAGACCTCGCATCCGCCGTCGGCGCGGGGCGATGGCCAGGGATCTACGGCCTGTCCGGCATCCTGATTGCGCATGTCTTCTTCAACCTGCCGTTGGCGACGCGGCTGCTGCTTGCGGCGCTGGAGACCGTGCCGCCGGACCAGTGGCGGCTGGCAAGCCAGCTCGGCATGCGCTCGGGCGCGGTGTTCCGCCTGATCGAGTGGCCGGCGCTGCGCGGAGCGATCCCCGGCGTGGCCGCACTCGTGTTCATGCTCTGCGTCACCTCTTTCACGGTGGTGCTGACGCTCGGCGGCGGGCCGGCGGCGACGACGCTGGAGGTGGCGATCTACCAGTCGCTGCGCTTCGACTTCGAGCCCGCGCGGGCCGTCGCACTGACCGTGGTGCAGATCGCGCTGACGGTCGCGGCGGTGCTTGCGCTCTCGCGCCTGGGCGCGGATGCGACGGGTGATGCGAACCTGCCGGTCGTGGGCCGCAGGATGAGGAGCGCGGGCGTCGCCGCGAGCATGCTCGACGGCGTGCTGATCGGTGTCGCGGCGCTGTTCGTGCTCGCTCCGATGGCGGCGATCGTGGCGGCTGGCCTGCGGGCCGATCTTGGCCGGCTGGCGAGCGAGGCCGCCGTTCTGTCTGCGACGGGGCAGAGCCTCGCGCTCTCCCTCGGCTCGGCAGCACTGAGCGTCGCGCTGTCGCTCTCGTTGGTCGTCATGCGCCGCCGGCTCGAAGCCGTGCGCAAGGGCGGGCGGCGCTCGTTCCTCGAGACTTTCGCGGGCACCGGCGCGAGCCTTGTGCTGGTCGTGCCGCCGATCGTCATCGGCGCCGGCTGGTTCGTGCTGTTGCGCAACACCGGCGCCGTCTTCGCTGTCGCGCCGCTGATGGTCCTTACCGTCAACGCCGTGATGGCGATGCCGTTTGCCACACGCGCCATCCGACCGGCGTATGATGCGGCCGCGCTGCGCAACGACCGGCTCTGCGCGCAACTCGGCATCTCGGGCCTCGCCCGGGCTCGGCTGATCGACTGGCCGGAGCTGCGGCGGCCGCTCCTCACCGGCTTCGCCTTCGCGATGGCTCTGTCGCTCGGCGATCTCGGCGTCATTGCTTTGTTCGGCAGCGACGGTGTGCAGACGCTGCCTTATCTCCTCTTTGCGCGCATGGGCAGCTATCGAACGGAGGACGCCGCGGGACTTGCGCTGCTGCTCGGATTGCTGTGCCTTGTCCTGATGTCGCTCGCGGACCGGCTCGGAAAGGATGCACGATGAGCCTCGGTCTGCCTGTAGTTCTGGAAGGGGTCCGCTTCGCCTATGGCGAGACGAAGATGGCCTTCGATCTGGCGATTGCTCCTGCCGAGATCGTCGCGATCATGGGGCCGAGCGGCTCCGGCAAGTCGACGCTGCTTAACCTCGTCGCCGGCTTCGAGACGCCGGCTGCGGGCCGTATCCTGATCGGCGACCGGGACGTGTCGGCCGATCCGCCGTCGCAACGGCCTGTCTCGATGATCTTCCAGGAGAACAACCTGTTCGCCCATCTCGACCTGTTCGCCAACGTCGCGCTCGGGCGCAGTCCGACCCTGCGCTTGTCGCCGGACGACCGCCTGGCCGTCGGCGAGGCGCTGGCGCGCGTCGGCCTCGCCGGCAAGGAGGCGCGCCGTCCGCGCGAGCTGTCAGGCGGCGAGCGGCAGCGGGCAGCACTGGCGCGGGCTCTGGTGCGTCGCAGGCCCGTGCTTCTGATGGACGAGCCCTTCGCCTCGCTCGGTCCCGGCCTGCGGGCGGACATGGCGGCGCTCGTTGCCGAGCTTCATCGCGAGACCGGGATGACCATCCTCGTGGTGACGCATTCGCCGGAAGACGCGCTGGCGCTCGCGCCGCGCATGGTGTTTGTGGAAGCGGGGCGGATCGCAGCCGATGGGCCCGTGGCTGACCTGCTGGGAGATGCCGGCCCGGAGGCCGTGCGCGCCTATGTCGGCGACCGGCGCCGTTCACGATAAATTGCCCGCAATGCGACACATTTACCGGTTATGGCCGCAGTGTGGCATAGGCGTTCTTGTCACGGCGTGGCGGGGGCTCTAAATCGCGGTAACCGAGGCTTGCCGGACCGGGGTCTAGTCGCGCCCGACAGAGTTTCGAGGAACAAGCCTGCTCATAGGTTCCGACAGAATGAGTGCAGTTCTCCAGCGGATGGCGCCAAGCCAGGTCCGGGCCCGTGGCGCCATTGCCGCGACGGCCTTGTCCGTGCTGCTGTCAAGCTGCCAGCTGATCGACACGTCGATGACGTCGGACCTGAAGCCGTCGTCCAATCCGGTGACAGTCGACACGGTCGGCCGCAACGACAAGTTCGCCGAGATCGCCCGCCAGCAGCATCCGCGCATCCTCGCCACCTATGGCGGCGAATACTCGGATCCGAAGCTGGAGCGCATGGTCGCCAAGGTGGTCGGCAATCTCACCGGCGTGTCCGACAATCCGAACCAGACCTACCGGATCACCATCCTCAACTCGCCGAACGTCAACGCGTTCGCGCTTCCCGGCGGCTATCTCTACATAACGCGTGGTCTCTTGGCCCTGGCCAACGATTCGGCCGAGATCGCTGCGGTGATCGCGCACGAGATGGGCCACGTGACCGCCAATCACGGCGTGCAGCGCCAGCAGCGCGAGGCCGACGAGGTGCTTGCGGCGCGTGTCGTGAGCGACGTGCTCGAAGGCGACGCGGCGGCGAAGGCGGCGCTGCTGCGCGGCAAGCTCAGCCTGGCGCAGTTCTCGCGCAACCAGGAGCTGGAGGCCGACGCGATCGGCATCCGCGCCAGCGGCCGCGCCGGCTACGACCCGTTTGCCGCGGCGCGCTTTCTGCAGTCCATGGCTTCCTATGCGGACTTCCGGAGCGTCAGCGGCGCGACGGACGCGAGCCTCGACTTCCTCGCCAGCCATCCGGCGGCACCCCAGCGCATCGAGCTCGCGCTCGGCCATGCGCGCGCCTTCGGGGCGCCAGGAGTGGGAACGCGGGACCGCGATTGGCTGCTCGCCGGCATCGACGGCATGATGTTCGGCGACACGCCGCAGGAAGGCTTCGTCCGCGGTCGCACCTTCCTGCATCCTGGCCTTGGCGTCACGTTCACCGTGCCGGAAGGCTTCATTATCGACAACTCGGCAGCGGCGGTCACCGCCGCCGGGCCTGGCGACGTGGCCGTGCGCTTCGACGGGGTGAAGGTCGCGCAGTCGATGCCGCTGGAGGAATATCTGCGTTCCGGCTGGATCGCGGGCCTCGATCCCAGCTCGATCGCGGGCGCCACGATCGCCGGCAACGAGGCCGCGACCGCCAAGGCACGTGCCGACGGCTGGCAGTTCGACATCACCGTCGTCCGCGCCAGCGGCCAGGTCTACCGCCTGCTCACCGCGGCACCCCTGACCAGCACTGCTCTGGAAAGCGTGGCGAAGTCCGTGTCGGGCAGCTTCCGCGTGCTGTCGGCCTCGGAGCGGGCCGCGCTCAAGCCGCTGCGCATCCGGGTCCGCACCGTCAGGTCGGGAGAAACCGTTCAGTCGCTCGCCAACCTGATGCAGGGCGTCGACCGCAAGGTGGAGCTGTTCCGCCTGATCAACGCGCTGCCGGCAGGGGCGACGGTGTCGGCCGGCGACAAGGTCAAGATCATCACCGACCAGTAGGAATCGTCAGGCCGCGGCGAACTCCGGGTTTTGCTCCAGCAGCGCCGCCTTCAGCTTCTTCAGGGCGCGGGTTTCGATCTGGCGCACGCGCTCCTTTGAGATACCGAGTTTCTCGCCGAGCAGTTCGAGCGTTGCGCCCTCGTCCTGCAGCCGTCGCTCGCGGATGATGCGCAGTTCCCGCTCGTTCAGCACGCGCAGCGCCGCCTTCAGCCAGCCAACGCGGCGTTGCTCGTCGATCGCGTCCCCGACGATCTCGTCCGGCAGAGGATCGTCCGACACGAGGAAATTCATCCGTTCCGTCGAGCCGCTGCCCTCGTCCGCCACCGGCGCGTTGAGAGAGCTGTCCGGCGCGGACAGGCGCGAATCCATCATCGCAACGTCGGCCTTCGTCACGCCGAGCGCGGCCGAAATCTCGCTGTAGATCGAATCGTTGGACAAGGTCTCCGAGCCCTGGGCGAGACGCGCGCGCAGCCGGCGCAGGTTGAAGAACAGCGCCTTTTGGGTCGAGCTCGTGCCGCCGCGCACGATCGACCAGTTGCGCAGGATGTAGTCCTGCATCGAGGCGCGGATCCACCACGACGCATAGGTGGAGAAACGCACGTCGCGCTCAGGCTCGAAGCGTGCAGCAGCCTCCAGCAGACCGATATGGCCTTCCTGGATCAGGTCGCCCAGCGGCAGGCCGAAGCCGCGCAGCTTCGACGCCATGGAGATGACGAGCCGCATGTGCGAGACGGTGATGCGGTGGAGCGCGGCCTGGTCGTGCTTTTCCTTCCAGCGGACCGCGAGCTCGTGCTCCTCGTCGCGCTGCAGATAGGGCGCCTTCATGGCAGCGCGGACGAGACTTGAACGTGCCGGTGCTGTCTTCACGCGACCCTCCTTGTCTTGCCACATCGGCTTGCATTCGCCATTAGCTTGGCGAGCCCGGCCGGAAGGAATACGTAGCCGCTCCTCGGGAAGTTTCGCTTTCTTCCGCACCGACTTCGCAAACGCACAAAAACGGGATTCGTTCCTTGATACGCATCGACCGTGGCGACATCGCCTTCCAGTTGTTCGATCTGCTCGACGCGGATCGCCTGAGCGAAGCAGCGCGATTCGCCGACTGGGACCGGAGCGGCATCGACAATGTGCTGGACACGGCCGAGCGCATCGCGATCGATCATTTCCTGCCGCATGCTGCCGCGGTGGACGAGAACGAGCCGAAATTCGTCGACGGCAAGGCGATCGTCGACCCGCGTGTGGGCGCAGCACTCGCCGTCTATCGCGAGGCGGGCTTCTTTGGCGCCGGCTTCGACCACGAATGGGGCGGCGCACAGATGCCGGAAACGCTGCGCATCGCCTGCGCCTACATGTTTTCGGCCGCAAATATCGGCACCGCCGGCTATCCTTTCCTGACGATCGGCGCGGCGAACCTCATTGCCAGCTTCGGCAGCGATGAGCAAAAGGCGCGCTATCTGGCGCCAATGGTGGAGGGGCGCTTCTTCGGCACGATGTGCCTGTCGGAACCGCAGGCGGGCTCATCGCTCTCCGATATCGCCACAAAAGCGGAACCGGTGGGCGACGGCACCTATCGCATCAGCGGCCGCAAGATGTGGATCTCCGGCGGCGAGCAGGAGATGTCCGAGAATATCGTCCACATGGTGCTGGCGAAAATTCCGGGCGGACCCGCCGGGGTGAAGGGCATCTCGCTGTTCATCGTGCCGAAATACCGCGTCGGCGAGGACGGCTCGATCGGGACGCGCAACGGCGTGACGCTTGCCGGCCTCAACCACAAGATGGGCTATCGCGGCACCACCAACACGCTGCTCAATTTCGGCGAGGCGGGCGAATGCATCGGCCATCTGGTGGGCGAGCCGCACAGAGGCCTCGCCTACATGTTCCAGATGATGAACGAGGCGCGCATCGGCGTCGGTCTCGGGGCGACGGCGCTGGCGTCGGCCGGCTACCAGGCCTCGCTCGCCTATGCGAAGGACCGGCCTCAGGGCCGCCATCCGGACGGCAAGGACGCGACCTCAAAGCAGGTGCCGATCATCGAGCATGCCGACATCCGTCGCCTGCTCCTGGCGCAGAAGAGCGCGGTGGAAGGGGCCTTCGCGCTGCTGCTCTACTGCTCGCGGCTGGTGGACGGCATCCGCACCGGAACGGATGAGGCGAAGACGCGCGACGACGAGCTGCTGCTCGACCTTCTGACGCCGATCGCGAAATCCTGGCCGTCGGAATTCTGCCTGGAGGCCAACAAGCACGCGATCCAGGTTCTCGGCGGCTATGGCTATACCCGCGACTATCCAGTCGAGCGGCTCTACCGCGACAACCGGCTGAACCCGATCCACGAGGGCACGCACGGCATCCAGGGCATGGACATCCTCGGCCGCAAGGTGGTGCAGGCGAACGGGCGCGGGCTGGAGTTGCTGGCGGAGCGGATCGGCGGGACGGTCCAGGAGGCCTCGTTGGTCTCCGCGCTCTCCGGGCATGCCTCGGACCTGTCGGCCCATCTTGCCGAGACCATCGCGCTGACGCGTGTTCTTGCTGCAGAACTCGCCCGCGACCCGCGCAAGGCGCTCGCCAATGCGACGATCTATCTCGACATGTTTGGCCACGTCGTCATCGCCTGGATGTGGCTCAGGCAGGCGCTGGCGGCGGCGCGCAAACTGGAAGCGGGCGAGGGCGACACGAATTTCCTCCAAGGCAAACTCGCCGCCTGCCGCTACTTCTTCGCCTACGAACTGCCGAAGGCGAAGGCGCAGCGGGACCTGCTGGCGAAGCTGGACGATACGACGCTGGATATGCAGGCGGAGTGGTTCTGAGGACTTCCTTCTCCCTTCTCCCCGTTCACGGGAAGGTGCCCGAAGGGCGGATGAGGGGCGGCGCGAGCTTTCGAGGGTTCGCTCTGCCCCTCACTGTCCTGCCGGACATCTCTCCCCGTGAACGGGGAGAGAGAGACGCAGTTCCTCGGTTTCGCTAGTGCGCCGGCACGCCCTTATAGGCGTCGGCGCCCCAGACCTCTTTCACGCGCTCGTCGCGGCCGCAGGCGAAGCGGTAGTATTTGTATTTGGCGGCACTCACCTGGTAGTAGTTCTGGTGGTAGTCTTCGGCCTCGGTGAACTCGCCGGCCGGGGCGACTTCGGTGGCCAGCTTGACGCCGAGCTGAGCTTCCGCGGCCGCCTTCGCCTTCCGGGCCGCTGCGAGCTGGGCGTCGCCCACCGCGTAGATCGCCGTGGTGTAGGCATGGCCGCGGTCGCAGAACTGGCCTCCCGCGTCGGTCGGATCGATCGTGCGCAGGAAGGTTGTGGCAAGCTGTTCGTAGCTGATCTTTGCCGGGTCGAACTCGACCCTTACCACCTCGCGATGGCCCTCGTGGTCGTAGTATGTCGGGTTCTTCTTCGTGCCGCCGGAATAGCCGGAGACGGTTTCCGTCACGCCCGGCACATGGTCCATGTCGGACTCGACGCACCAGAAACAGCCACCGGCGAAGATGGCGGTCTCCGCGCCTGCTTGCGAGATGGCGAGCGGCTGGAACGCGACGGCTGTGGCGAGAGCGGCAGCGGCAAGGCGCATGGAAGGATCCTCCGATTGCGGAGGAACGTAGCAGCGGCTGGCGAAGTTTCAAATCAAGCCGCCGCGATCGGCGGCGTGAACTGGTTCAGCCGTTGCCGGACAGCCGCTCGACCCGGCGCTTCAGGTCCGCAACCTCCTCCTCAAGTGCTGCGACGCGGGCTTCGAGTTCGGACGAGGCGGGCTGGAACTGGGCTGCCGGTACACGCGCGCCGGCGCCTCCACCGGGCCGCACAGCAGGTGCGCGAAGCGGTCCTCGCGCTGGCCGGGGCCGCGCTCGACCAGCTGAACCAGCGGCGGGCGGCGGCCGATGAGCAGGTCGAGATCGCCGACGAGGTCGTCCACCGACCCGTAGCTCGCCATGCGCTCGCTGCGGGCGAGCAACTCGTGCACCGTCTGCGGCCCGCGCAGCAGCATCAGCCCGAGGAGCGAGGTTTGGCCGCGGGTGAGCGAGAAGCGACGCGACAGCTGCTCCTCATAGCGCTCGACGCGCGAACCGGAGACCTGGCGCACGAGGCCTTTCTGCTGCAGCGAGGCAAAGGCGCGGTGGATGTCCGACGGCTCCAGCGCCATCACCGGCTCACGCGCCGTCTTCTGGTTGGCGGCCGCCTGCGCGGCGTTGAGGCTGAGCGGGTAGACGTCCGGCGTCAGCTCCTTCTTCTCGATGAGGGAGCCGAGAACACGGGCTTCGATGGCGTTGAGGAGGACGAGAGAAGGCGTATCCATGCCGGCCTATGTGGCAAAGGCGGGAGTGTGGAGCAAGGGGCTCAGCCGTCGACAAGGCCTAAGTTTACGCCTCGCCGTCATGCTCGGGCAGCTTTAGACCGAAATCGACACTTACTAACGTGAAGATTTGAGATTCCCCTGCGGAAACGCCCCGTCTGCATAAACCGCCCATGCTCTCGGCTCGAATGAAGGTGGTTGCGCCACTTGAACGTTAAGCGTTCGAATCCCTCCAGCATCGCCGACTCTCGATAGATAACTTTGCTGCAATCGGGGCAATTATTACTCCACGTGAACCGCGGCAAGGGTCGTGAATTACGATCCTTCGGAGCGAATGCGAATAGAAAGCAGTGCATCGAACGACTGAGTGCGCTCGCCCTTTTCGATCGACTTCACCACGGCATACAACCGCTCCAGATGAGGAACGGGGATCCCTTTCTCCCTCGCCAGTTCGATAACGGGCTTGATCTGGTAGTCCACTTCGGTCGGCCGCTTGTGTATTGCCAGATCGCGCCAGACGCCGGTGTGGGTGTTGTCGTGCGAAGTCCAATAGGCGCGCTGGGCGTCCCATGACGCGGACTTCTCCACAGCGTTGTCACTCCCGTGTTGGAAGGCCTTGGGGTCGAAGCCGTCACTGTCCTCGATGCGGACACCGCGCGCCTCGGCCACCGCGACGACCTCCGCACAGAGTTCTTCCAGAACCGCGCGCGCGTCGTCGCGATCATAGATCTGCATGACGCCTTCATCGACGACGGCGGTGCCGAAATAGACGGCGCCCAGCGCCATCTTGGTCCAGAGATAGCCGAAGATGTTGTCCGTGACGCCGACGAACTGTAGACAGGAAAGAATCTCCGCCAGCTTGCGGATGCGCGGCGTGATGGCTCCGTCGATCTCGCCGATCTTGAAGCTTCCGGCGCCACCGTACCTGACTTCACCCGGCTGGACATAGAAGCCCCCGAACGTCAGGTAGGCGCCGATCGTGCGCGAGGCCCCCACCGCCTTGGCGATCTTGTACTCTTCGAGGCCGTTCTGAAGCGATACGACGCAGCCGTCGTCTTCGAGCGCGGACGCAACCGCCGGCAGGGCGTCGAGTGTATGCCTTGCCTTCACAGCCAGCAGAACGATTGGGTAGCGGCCTTCGATCTCGTCAGGCGTCATGATCCTTGCCTGTACCATCCTGGTGGACGTCCCGGACAGGCGCATGCCCTTCCTTCGAACCGCGGCCACGTGCTCGGCATTGGAATCCACGAAATGCACGGTGTGGCCCGCTTCGATCAGATGCACGCCGACGATGGCGCCGATGGCGCCGGCGCCAACAACCAGGATCGGATCGGCCTTCATCAGCGCAGCTGCCTCGTGAAAGGCATATGCGTGCGCCCGGTATGCGTGCCGCCGGTGACTTCCAGGATCGCCCCGGTGGTCCAGCCCGAGCGATCGGATGCCAGGAATGCGACCGCCTCGGCAATGTCATAGGGCGAGCCGGTGCGGCCGATCGGCGTTCCCTTGAGCGTCAGATTGACGTACGGATGCAATTCCTCGCTTTCCTCGGTCACGACATTGTCGAGGATGAGACCCGGCGCCACGGCGTTGACCCGTATGCCGTATTGGCCGAGTTCGATGGCGAAGATGTGCGTCAGCGATTCCACAGCGGCTTTTGAGCCGCTGTAATGCGCGCCACCTGGACGACCGGAGCGGGCAGCGCCGGAGGAAATGTTGACGATCGCGCCCTTCACGCCCTTGTCGATCCAGCGCTTCGCAATGGCCTGAGACGTCAGCATTGTGCCGCGCGTATTGACGTTGAAGACGCTGTCCCATTCCTCCACGGTAACATCCAGCATCGGGCAGTTCGGAAAGATGCCGTGTGCATTGGCGAGAATGTCGGGCAGGCCAACTGTTGCTTCGGCTTCCGCGATCCAGCTCGCGACGTCCTCCTTCTGCGACTGGTCGCCCGCGACCCACCCCACTTTGCCGGGGTTCCCCTCACCGAGCTCGGCGGCAATTGCCTTCACCCGGTTCTCATTGAGATCCGCGAGCATGACGGATGCTCCCTCGCGTAGGCAGACCTCTGAGATGGCACGGCCGAGACGGCCTGCCGCACCCGTGACGAGGGCGATTCTGTTTTCGAGAAGCATCGGTTCTCAGGCTCCGCGGGAAGAGAAGAGTTCATCGAGAGCAGCGTCCACCTCGCCGATCGCCGTACGCAGCGCCCACGCGATACGGTTGCGGGCCCGCGTTGCACCGACCTGCAGGAACTTGAACCGGTCGGTGCCAGCATCGACGCCTGCCATCTCCCGCACAGGGCGCAACGACGGGTATGGGGGAGCCGCGATGGCCGGATCCTGCTCGAACCTGTCACACTCGGTGTAGTCGAGCGGGACGAGCGCCCGCGATACGGCAAGCAGCGCCGCGTTGGCGCGAGAGGCGCCTTGCTGGTCCAGACCGCCCACCAGGGCGTTGAAACGCGCGGCACGCTCCTTCAACTCGCCCGCACGCGCCTTGAGCAGCGAGAGATCGAACTTGTCGCCCACGGCATTTTGCAGGTCGGCAAGTTCCGCGATCAGATAGTCGGCATGCTCGGCCCAGTCGAGCGGCAGGACAGGATCGGCCAGCAGCCGCCACACAGTATGGAGATAGATCTTCGTGTCGCGAACGAGGATCGGCTCTTCAATCTTGTCGAGGAGATCATCCGGCGTGTGCCACCACCAGCCCGTGCCGTGGCCCAGACGATTGCCGCCGCCAAACACCGCCGCCGAGGCATTGGCTTCGCCCGTCGCGGGTTGCTCGCTCATATTGCCGAAGATCGAGGAGACCCCGATGCCCCAGAACGACTGATCGCCTGCCCGGCTCATGCGGCGGTTGGTGAATGTCTGGCCACCCTGCTCGCCGATCGCCTCTCGTGCGAGATTGCGCAGTTCGGCCGCGGCCGTGGTGTCGGAAACGACCGTGTTTCCCTTGCCGCCTGTGGAATCGACGTTGACGTGGACGAGCGCCCGCGCCTCCAACTCCTCCCAATTCTGTTCGGCATACCAGGACGACCCGGAATATCGGCCCTGAGAGTGGCCCGACCAGAAGACGATCCGCAGGCCGCGCTTCCACTCGCTTCGATGTTCGGCGCAGATGCGTCCCACCTCGATCATGGTGGCGTTCGCACCGCCATTGTCCATCACACCGTAGTACCAGGTGTCATGGTGGCCGGTGAAGAACACGAACGGCTCGGCATCTCCGCCACTCCCGCTTGGCATGTCACAGACGAGAATCGGGGTCTTGCGCCAACGCGTGTCGACTTCCGCCTCGAGTGTGACGGTCAGCGAGGCATCGCGCGCGAGCTGCGCGCGGATGCGGTCGCCGCCGTCCTTGGGGACTGTCACCACGACCGTCGTCGGCAGGTTGGCGACGGTGTCATGCGTGGGGCTGCCCCAGACCGGCGAGATGCACATCTCGTGGACATGCTCGTGCGGGCTGACATGAAGCTGGCCGGCAGCACCCGCGAGCGAAGCACGCCGCGACATCACGGGATTTGCGATTCCGTCGACCAGCACGATCTTGCCGCGTACGTCATGCTTCGCGAAATCGGCCGGCGAACCGGAACCAAGGTCGATCACCGGCGCCGACAATCCGCCGGCAGGCGCAGAGCGTGAAAAGGAATGGGTGATGCAGCGAATGTCGCCGAAAGGCGTCTTCACGGCAGCCTTGCCTGGCAGGCTGATGTAAGCGTCATGAAGGATGAGTTGCGTCGCGAACCCATACTCCTTCATCCGTGCCTCTACATATTCCAGACTCTTGAGTTCCTCGGGAACGCCGGATTCCTTCCGCCATTTGGCGAACTCCTCCATGTGCTCCATCATCAAGGGTCCGCTGACGGCGCCGATCAGCTTTGGAGACGGGGTCGATTTCATTCTGAATTCTCCTTGTCCTGCCGCAGCACGGAGAGCGGCAGACTCCTGTTGCGCATCAGAAGGCTGAGCACGGCCACAATCATCAGCGCGAAGACGATAAGCACGGTGGACATGGCTGCGATCGTCGGGTCCTGCCACTTCTGGAGGTAGAGGAACATCTCGATCGGCAGCGTGTTGTCGCCTGCTCTCACAAGGAACAAGGTCGTCTCGACCTGATCGAAAGACGTCACGAACGCAAACACAGCGGAAATGATCATGCTGATCGAGATCTGCGGCATGGTCACCTTCAGGAAGGTGCGGATCGGCCCCGCTCCCAGGTCCACGGCCGCCTCCTGCAGTGTCCAGTCATACGTCGTCAACGCGGCGGTCAGCACGGCGATGACGAAAGGCAGCACGACGACGACATGTGTTATCGCGAGGCTGAAATAGGTGCCGTAGAGCCCGGTCCGGATGAAGTACATGAACACCGCGACGCCCAGCACGATGTTGGGCAGCACGATCGGGGAAAGCAGGAAGCTCTTGATGAGGTCAGCCCAGCGCGGTCGGTAACGCACGATCGAATAGGCGGCCATGGTTCCCACCACCATGGCGACCGACATCGCTGTCAGCGCCAGCATCACACTGCGCACCGCGGCAATGTAGAATGCCTTTTGCTGTGCCAGATTCTCATGCCAGCGCACGGAGTAGCCTTCCGGCGGAAACACATTGTAAGCGACGCTCGAGAAGGAATTCAGGACCACGATTGCCAGCGGGGAGATCACATAGATCACCCCCAGGATCGCGAAGGCACCGAGCAGGATGTAGCGATAGTGCGGCAGATTCGACGGCATGGTCACACCTCGCTGTAGCGCAGCAGGCGGTTGGAGATCGTCACGGTGATCATCGCCAGGATCAGCAGTGCTATCCCGCCGACGGCGGCGAGCGGCCAGTTGATGTCGGTCGTGGCCGTGTAGACCTGCAGCGGCAGGACGAGCACACGCCCGCCTCCGAGCAATTGGGGCGTCACGAACGCCCCCAGCGCCAGCGTGAATGCGATCTGCGCTCCGGCAACCAGACCAGGCAAAGTCAGCGGAAACGTCACCCGCCGGAACGTCGTCCACCAGCCCGCGCCGAGATCCATCGCCGCCTCCCGCAACGTCGGATCGAGCCGCGTCATCGTCGAGTAGATCGGAAACACGACAAAGGGCAGGAAGACGTGCGTCAGGCTGATCACCACGCCCGTCAGATTGAACACCAGCCGGACAGGCTCGGGAAAGCCCATCACCGTTTGCAGAAACCAGTTCACCGGACCCTGATCGGCCAGAAGCACCGTCCAGCCATAGGAACGCACCACGACACTGACCAGGATTGGAGAAAAGATAATCAGGGCGAGCCATCTCTGAAGGCTCGGTCGCGTGAGCCGCCACAATGCGTAGGCCAGCGGGTATCCTACCAGCACGGAGCTGACCGTCGTTATCAACGCCATGCGAAGCGTATCGAGAACGATCGTGTGGAAATAGGAATCGGTGAGAAAATCGGCGTAGGCCGCAAAGGTGAAGTCTTCGATGAGCTGGCCGTATTCGAAGCGCCAGAAGCTGTACTGGAATAACACCAGCAGCGGCGCCACGAACGCGAACACCATGATTGCAAGAACGGGAAGCAGCAGCAGCCACGGCACGACGCGGCGACCGAGGGGCTCCCGAGCTGGCAGGATCACCGAACGTGTCGGCGCGGGGACGGTCACCGTGTCAGCCATTGTCGAAGACCGTGGTCGCGCCGCCGTCCCAACCGATATCGACGGCGGAGCCGGCATGAAGCGGGCTAGAGGTGCCGTCATGCGGCACCTCTATGGTGATTTGAACGCCCGAGCCCTCCAGTTCGACGACATAGAGGACTGCCGAGCCAGAGAAGATCGTGTCCTTGATCATACCGCGCGTCCGGGTGTCGCGATTGGCCGCCTCTGCGCCGATGCGTATCCGCTCGTAGCGGATGGAAACCGTCCCCACGCTGCCGCCGGAGAAGGCGCCGGTGCGCGCGCTGAATTGCAGCGGGCCGATCGCGACCCGCGCGGTTCCGCCGCTTGCTTCCAGAACTTCGACCGGGACCAGATTGGTATTGCCGATAAAAGACGCCACGAACCGCGTGGCCGGGCGATCATAGATAGCCTGTGGCGAATCGAGCTGCTCTATCTTGCCCTTGTTCATCACGGCGATCTGATCGGACATGGTGAGCGCCTCGCCCTGATCGTGCGTGACGTACATGAAGGTCGTGCCCACCTCGCGCTGGATCCGCTTCAGTTCCAGTTGCATCTGCATGCGCAGCTTCAGGTCGAGGGCACCGAGCGGTTCGTCGAGGAGCAGCACCTTGGGCTGCTTCACCAGCGCACGGGCCAGCGCCACACGCTGCATCTGGCCGCCCGAGAGCTGCCGCGGCTTGCGTTCGGCGAATGGGAGCAGATCGACGAGGGCGAGCGCTTCGGAGACACGCTTCCGGATTTCTGCGCGCGGACGACGGTCGACCTCCAGACCGAACGCGACGTTCTGCGCCACGGTCATGTGCGGAAATAGCGCCCAGCGCTGGAAGACCATGTTGGTGGGCCGACTGTAGGCCGCGACACTCCTCATGTCGTGGCCAGCGATGCGGATTTTGCCCGCATCCGGCCATTCGAGGCCGCTCGTCATGCGCAAGGTGGTCGTCTTGCCGCAACCTGAGGGACCCAGCAGAGAGAAGAAACTTCCCTGCGGGATCGTGAAGGAGATGTCGTCAACCGCGAGATAGCTCGCGAAGACCTTGCTTACATTGATGAATTCGACGTCGGAGGGCATGTGCGCGCAAATATTCTTTCAAGGCGGACTCCTCACGAAATCCGCGATCACGGGGCAAAAAGCCGGGACTTCCTCAAGTCCCGGCGCGCCGATCAGCGCATGTTGAACTTGACTTCGCGATCCCAACGCTGGCGCCACTCCGGTGTCATCCTGCCGATGTGACCAAAATCCAGGACGACCGATTTTTCGGCCATCTCGATGTTGAGCGCCGGATTTTTTCGCTGTTCGTCCGTCATTTCAGCGCCCTCGACCACGGGGATGGAGTTGGTGAGCTGGCCGTATTTGCCGGCGTGCACAGGGTCGAGCATCGTGTTCAGCAGGTCGGAACAGACCTTCTTTTCCGCTTCCGTGACACCGTTCACGATCGTCAGATAGATCGGAAACGCGATCGCTCCCTCTTCCGGCACGGCGAACGCAAGCGGCGCGCCTTCGTTGATCCATACGGTGGCAAGCGAAGAGAACCACGGCGCATACCAGGCGTCGCCGCTGACCAGAAGGTTCTTCACGCCGTCGTTCGAATCGACCAGCGCGCGGAAGTTCTCCGCATGCTCGCTCCACACCTTGAAGCCGGGATCGATGTTGACTTCGTCGCCACCATTGAGGCGCGCCGCCATCGCGATCATGCGCGTGTCGTAGTCGAACATCGTGACCTTGCCCTTGCTTTCGGGAGACCACATGACCGACCACGACTTCGGCGGCTCGGAGACCTTGTCCTTGTTGTAGAGGATGCCGATGGCCGACATCTGATAGCCGATGCCTTTGTCACCGGCACGGCGGAAGCCGGGCAGCACCTTTTCCATGTTCGGCACGAGCGCCGGGTCCATCGTGGACCACATACCGTCGGCATCGCCCTTGGTCATGGAGTCCACATTGAAGAACCCGCAATGAACAAGCGGATCATCCGGAGTGGTGCGCTTTGCCGCCACCATTTTCGGATAGGTGATCGCGTTGTTGGACTCCAGGATATTGATGGTGACTTCCGGATGAGCAGCCTTATAGGCTTCGATAACCTCCATCGGGACTACACCCTGATTTGATCCGGCCCAGATGAAGAACGTGATTTCCACGGGTTCTTGCGCATGCAATGCGCCGATTGTCGCTGCTGACCCCATCAGGGTGAGAGCGATAGCCGCCAAGCGTCTCATGATTTCTCCATTCGCGTTCGAAGTGACGTGCCTTGAAATTCCCAAAGCCCGCAGAGCGCTTCCCCATTCGGCGCGTATGCCGCGCTTTGTTGATATGCGAAAAATTGCAGCCGAAACTTACGCATATCACATCAATAGCGCAAATTTCCTACGCATAGTCAAGTTTTGAGATTGCGAGAAGGCGCATCCCTCATTAGAACCGATGCCATGATGGAGGTGGGCGTGAAAAAGGCGGCGATCGATAAACTGGACCGGCAGATCATTTCTGCACTCGCTCGGGACGGGCGCATTTCCTACCGGGAGCTGGCGCGTTCGCTCGATATCTCCGAGGGCACGGTGCGTATGCGCATCGCTCGCCTGCAGGACGAGGATCTCGTTCGCATCACCGTGGTCGGCAGCCCGCTTGCGCTTGGCGTCGGCATGAACGTCATGATCATGATGCGGGTGAAGCCCGGTCATGTCCGCGAAACTGCGGACGCGCTCGTCAAGTTTCCGAACGTGCGCTTCGTCGGTCTTTCCTTCGGACCGGCCGATGTCTGCATCCAATCCCTGCACAAGGACATCGGCGACCTGCATCATTTCGTCAGCGAAGTGATCCCGCAGGCAGCTCCCTACGTGACCAGCACCGATACGTTCCAGCTCGCCGAGGTAATGAAGAGCTCTTGGACCTGGGGCGACTGGTTTGAATACATCGATGATGAGTCGGACGAAGCGCCGGCTGCGCAATCGCTCCCGACATCACCTGCGGATGGCGGCAAGACCAGCCCAGGCCGGGCAGGCAAGGACTAGCGACATGAATGCAATTCCCCATTCCGGCTTCCTGACGCGGCCGCAAATCGAAGGGACGTTCGGCGTGGTCGCTTCGACCCACTGGATTCCGAGCGCCGTCGCAATGGGAATCCTTGAAAGGGACGGAAACGCGTTCGACGCCGCGGCTGCGGCGGGCTTCACGTTGCAGATGGTTGAGCCGCATCTCAACGGACCGGCGGGCGAAGTGCCGATCATGGTGTATGACAGGCGCAAGAACCGCCCGGAAGTGATCTGCGGCCAGGGCGTGGCACCCGACGCGGCGACCATAGAACGCTTCGAGAGCATGGGACTCGATCTGGTTCCCGGGACCGGACTGATGGCGGCCTGTGTCCCTGGCTCGTTCGATGCCTGGATGCTGCTGCTGCGCGACTACGGCACAATGTCCCTGCGGGATATCCTCGAGCCTGCAATCCACTATGCCCGCAAAGGCGTGCCGGTCATTCCGCGCATCGAATCCTCCGTCGCCAGCATGAGGCCGGTGTTCGAGAAATACTGGCCCGGCTCGGCGGCAGTCTATATCCCCGGCGGAAACGCCCCGCGCCGCGGCGGGCTGCACACCAATGCGCGGGCCGCCGATACCTATGAACGGATCCTGGGTGAGGCAGAGGCCGCCGGCGGCAATCGCGAACGGCAGATCGAGGCAGCCCGCAATGCCTGGTATCGCGGCTTCGTTGCCGAAGCGATCGACAACTTCTGCCGCAAGGGCGACGTGCTCGACGCGGAGGGCAACCCGCACCGTGGCCTGCTGACCGGTGACGACATGGCCCGCTGGTCTGCGGCGATCGAACAACCCGTCTCGACCACCTTCCGGAACTTCGAGATTTTCAAGCCGGGCTTCTGGAGCCAGGGACCGGTGATGTTGCAGCAACTTGCGCTGCTCGAAGGGTTTCAGCTCGAAACGCTGGGACCCAACAGCGCCGAGTTCGTCCACACGGTCGTCGAATGCTCCAAGCTCGCCTTCGCCGACCGCGAAGCATTTTACGGCGACCCGGATTTCGTCGACGTGCCGGCGGAACTGCTCCTTTCACGCAGCTATGCCGAGGAGCGGAGGAAGCTGGTGGGCGACGCCGCATCTGCCGAACTGCTGTCGGGTCGAATGGGCGACACGGATTGGCAACGGCATCTCGAAGCCCTCGGCCGGCGAAAGGAAATGGCGGGGGCAGGCGCGGGCGAACCCACGGTCGCAGGAACGGGGGAGCCCACGGTGGCCGACGTGGTCGCGGAGCGTGGCGACACGGTGCATATCGACGTGATCGACCGGCACGGCAACATGGTTGCGGCCACGCCCAGCGGCGGATGGTTGCAGAGTTCGCCCCTTATTCCGTCGCTCGGTTTCCCTCTTGGCACGCGCGCGCAGATGTTCTGGCTGGAACGCGGCCTTCCCTCCTCGCTCGCACCGCGCAAGCGTCCGCGCACCACCCTGTCCAGCTCGATCGCGTTTCGCGATGGAGAGCCATATATGGTCTGGGGCACACCCGGCGGCGACCAGCAGGACCAGTGGAGCCTGCAGATATTCCTGCGTCACGCAGTCTTCGGCCTCAACCTCCAGGAAGCGATCGAACAGCCTGGCTGGCACAGCGAGCATTTTCCTGCCTCGTTCTGGCCGCGCGCGGCAAGACCAAAGGTGCTGGTGGTGGAAGGCCGCTTCCCCGCCCATACGATCGCTGAACTGCGAAAGCGCGGCCACGAAGTCGAGATCGGTGCAGACTGGTCGGAAGGCCGGCTGTGTGCGGCAAGCCGCACCGGCACCATTCTGCGCGCCGGCGCCGATCCCCGTTCCACCCAAGGCTATGCCCTGGGTCGTTGACAGCCAACATGCGGAGCAGCCCGAACAGCATGAAAGCGGTCATCTACAATGGGCACGGGCCCGCACGCGACGTGCTTCGCATCATTGAAACGCCCAAGCCGGTCGCAAAGTCGGGGGAGGTGCTCGTACGAATCGCCGCATCGGGCGTGAACCCGTCGGATGTCAAAAAGCGCGCCGGCTGGCGCAACCCCACCCCGATCACCGCGCCGATCACGCCGCACAGCATGGCGCGGGAACCATCGAGGCGGTGGGCGAAGGCGTCGCGTCTTCATGGATCGGGCGCAGGGTCTGGATCTTCAACGCCCAGGGCGGCAGCACCTACGGCTCCGTGGGCAGCCCGGAATGCGGCACGGCTGCGGCATACGCGGCCCTGCCGTTGCCGTTCGTCGTTCCGCTTCCCGACAACGTTAGCTTCGAGACAGGAGCCTGTCTCGGCGTGCCGGCTTGCACGGCGCACTACGCGGTCTTTGCCGACGGCAGCGTGGAAGGGCAAACCATACTGGTGCAAGGCGGCGCGGGGTGCGTGGGCGAACTGGCCATTCAGTTCGCGTCGGCAGCCGGCGCAACCGTACTCGCCACGGTCAGCAACCCTGAAAAAGCCCACGTCGCCAGACGCGCAGGCGCCTCGCACCTCATCATGCGCCATGAGACCGACGTGGTCACCGAAGTCCGGAAAATCGCGCCGTCGGGCGTGGACCGAGTCATCGAGGTGGATTTTGGTGCCAACGCCGCCATTGACGCGGCAGTCCTGCGCCGCGGCGGCACCATCGCCAGCTACTCGTCCCCCACGGCCCCGACGCCGGCCATCCCCTACTATCCGCTCCAGTTCACCGCCGGCACGCTGCGCTTCGTGCCGATCTTCCTGATAGACGAAAGCCACCGAAAGCGCGGCCTCGCCGACATCAACTACGCGCTTTCGCGAGAAACATTGCGGCCGACCATCGCCGCAACATTGGATTTCGAAGACATCGCGCAGGCGCACGAAATGGTGGAGAGCGGAAAGACGATAGGGAACGTCGTGCTCCGAGTCTGATCGGTCGCGCGCATGCGACCGTCGATTCGACATCCTGTGCTCGGTCGTTCTGAAACGAAGCGAGGCTGTTCACTTCTCGTCCGTGAAAGCCGAACTGGCTGAGTCTCAGCTACTGCGTACTTATCATGCCTTCCAAGATGGTTCGTATCGGGGTCGGACGTGGTAGCAAGCAGAACCGTGCAAGATTGCGTGGGCTCCGCACGCCGCAACGCATCACTGCGCCGTTGTCGGCATCGACTGTGCTCCGACGAAGCGGAACCAGATGCCGAATGCGAGCGCCAGCAAGGCCGAGACGATGAATATCGGCGCTGCCCCTGAACTGTCGACGAAGAGGGCGGCGACGGCCACTCCGAGCGACTGGGACAGGAAGTAGAGTGTCGCGAACATGGAGAAGCCGGTGGCGCGCGCCTCCGGCAGGAGTTGCGTGGCGAACGTCTGCAGCGTGTTGTGGAGCATGTAGGCGCCGAAGCCGACAAGAGCGATCGCGGCCGGCACGAGCAAGAGCGTCGGCGTGAAGGCGAAGGCAAGCATTCCCGCCGCCGCAATCGTCGCACCCGTCAGCACCAGCAATGGCTGCGAGATGCGGGGCACGATGCGCCGGACATTCGTCGTGTAGACCATGCCGCCGACGGCGAAAAAGGCGAGCATGGCGCCGATGGTGGCGTAACCCGACCCGAAACGCGCACGCATCTCGACGCCGACGAAGGTGATCGATGCGAAGATGGTGACGCCTTCGAGGAACACCGAGGCGAGGACCACGCGCGACCATGGCCGCCGGAGCATGGCGGCGATCGCAGAGACAGCCGGAAGGCGCTGACCCGCCTGCACGGGCCTGGCGGCCATCATCGGATCGCGCCTGAGGCTGGCAAGAAGTCCGCTTCCGGCCACGAGATAGGCCAGAGCCACCAAGACCAGGCCGGCCCGCCAATCCCAGTATTCGGTCAGCAGTCCGCCGGCGATCTGTCCCGCGATCATGCCGAAGATGCCGCCGCTCGCGTATCGTGCCAGGACGACGGCGCGATCCTCGTATGGGACCATGTCGCCGACCCAGGCAAGCGATACGGGGATCATGGCCGATGTCGCCGCGCCGCAGAGAAAACGCGCCAAGGTCAGCTGGCCCAGGGTCTGCGCGGCGGCCGCCATCAGGCACGCAATCACGCTGGCGAAGCAGAGGACCGTCACCAGCCTGATCTTGCCGAAACGATCGCCCGCGATGCCCAGGCCGATCTGCATCAGGCCATAACCGAGCGCATAGGCCGTGACGATCTGGGCAGCGAGACCGATGGACACGTCGAACCCCAGCGCGACCTGGGGAAGTACCGTGTCCATCAGCCGGATGTTCGCCCCCGTGGCGAAGCTTCCGACCATCAGCAGGCCGATGGTCCGGTCGCGCGCGCTCTGCACCAGTTCCTGCTTCATCAATCCCGCTCCAGCATTCGATAAAAGGGACTACACTGAAATTTCAGATATCGTCAATTTGAATAGAAGATGGACACGAAATTCTCTCTGTCCCTTTGTGTGCCATCGGCTTCAAATTCGGCTTGGAGACGTTGCTGTGGCGTGTTTTCCGGCATGATGATCAAAAAATAGTCAGTAAATATAGCTGGTTAATTCGATATGCCGATTATTCAGGCTTGCAGTTCATCGCCTCTCTGTTAGCGTTGAGACAGAAATTTCAGATATGGGAATATCGATGCAGCCTACTGCGGAAAGCGATGGCCCGGAGATAGATCCACGCGCGTTCTGGGGTGCGATCGGATGCCGCGCGGTCGGCGCCGCGATCGTCACCGTCGCGGGCGAGAACGGCCCTTCCGGATTCCTCGCCCTGTCCGCGACCCACCTGACGGCCAGTCCGCCAACGGTGACGGTTTCGCTGGACAAGAAGACGTCGGCTGCCGCCGATCTGCTCGCCCGGCAAGCCTTCGCGATCAACTACCTGTCCGTCGAGGGACGCGCGGTCCTCGATGTGTTCATGATGCGGGACGGGCCCAAGGGGGCCGCCCGTTTCGAGGGGCTCGACATGCGGACGCTTGCGACGGGCGCACCGGTTCTGCCGGACATCACCGGCGTGCTCGACTGCCGGGTGGACGAGGTGATCGAGCGTTACGGCGTCTACCTCGTCGTCGGTCGGATCGTCGCCTTTGAGAACTTCAAGGACCAGCGTCCGTTGGTTCACTATCAGGGACAGGTGCTCACATGAACGACCGCGTCGACCTCTTCAAATTGGGAATGCGTCGCCTCGCGGCCGGCGTGTCGCTGATCACCACGCGCGATCTCGCGGGCGCGGCACACGGAATGATCGCCACGTCCGTCACCTCGGTCTGCCTGACGCCGCCCTCGCTGCTGACCTGCATAAACAAGTCGGCCTCGAGCCATGATGCGCTCGCCGAGGCAGGCATCTTCTGCGTCAATCTCCTGGCCGAGGGCGCCGATGAGGTGGCAACGCGTTTCAGCTCTTCCAAATATCGGGACGTGCGGTTCGCCGAAGGCTCATGGGGCGAGCTTGAGACGGGGGCTCCGGTGCTGGACGACGCCATCGCGAGTTTCGACTGCCGCGTCACCAGCATGATCGAGGCTTCCACGCACACGATTTTCATCGGAGAGGTGGTGGGCGTGAAACTGCCGGACCAGCGGGTCGCGCCACTGCTCTACATCGACGGGGCCTTTGCACGCTGCGCCTTGCCGGCGTGACGAGGCGGCAATTCGTTTGGGCGCGATCACGCCCGGGCGGGGCTTTTACTTCCAAATCTGAAATGTTAAGAGCATGATCGTATGTCATTCATAAGGGGCATCGGTCGTGCCGGAATTGCTTTTTTCGCGCTGGCGGCTGAAAATATGTCTTCAGGGAGGAAAAGTATAAATGGCAAAGAGGGCTACGGCGACGAAGACTAAAGGCCTGCTGCGTAACGACGCCTACGAGCAGATACTGATGGCCATCATCCTTGGCCAGCTCCCTCCGGGCGGTCGTGTCGACGAGAAGCAGCTGATGCGCGATTTCAAGCTCGGTCAGGCGGCTGTCCGCGACGCGCTGTTCCGCCTCTCGCTCGAGGGTCTAGTGGAGCGGCAGGCGCGCATCGGCACGCGTATCGGGGATCTCGGCCTGCGCGAACTGCAGGACGTCTTCGAGGCGCGCGTGCTCATCGAAACCTATGCGGCAAAGCTCGCGGCGGAACGCGCCACGCCGGAGGACCTAGCGACCATTCGCGCGTCCTATAACGGGCATGAAGCGGCGATAGCGGCGCGCGACATACGGGCGCTGGTGCTGATGGATCGGGCGTTTCACCGTTCGCTGGCCGCCGCGTGCAAGAACAGCCAGATCGAACAGGCCGCCACGCGGCTGCACAACAATGCCTCGCGCTTCTGGTGCTTTGGCATCCAGCGCACCTCCGCGGAGCGCCACAAGGCCAATATCCAGCTGCATCTGAAGGTGGTTGACGCGATCGAGAGCCGGGATATGGCCGAGATCGATCGCGTTCTTCGCGAGGCCATGGGCTACTATCCCGACAGCCGTTTCGTGCTGGCGGACCCGGCCGCGGCGGCCATGTCCCAGGCGGCGGCCTGACCACGCAAGCGTGACCGGCGCGGCGATAGCCTCGGCCGGTCGCCCTGTTGCCGGCCGGCTTGCGCGGCCGCATATCCGGCACGTTTTCACAATCTGATATGTCAGTTCTCTGAATTTTTTCCCGCGGCACGCCGCGGAGCGGGTGAGCGGCCTCGAACGCAAGCCTCGATTTGTGGCGGTGAGGGGTGCGGCCGCCGCCGAACCGTTCGAGTAGACGGCCGTTGATCCGCTGCACGCGGCCGTGACCCGCCAATGGAAAACTTTTTTCCCTCAACCCCTATTGCAGCGCAACATCGCATCTACAGATGCCGGATATAGCCTGCGCATACTTTGTGCATCTAATAAGGATATATATTTGAAATGACAAAAAATACGGCAGAGATATACTAAAAAATAGGCATACTGCGCTGCGGTAGAAAGCATTGACACGGCTATCAAAAGGTCCTCATATTTTTCCTAACAAACAGGTCAAAAAATGGGGAACTGAAATGTTGATGTGTCGCTTCGAACGGTTGGAGACCTGACCGGACACAGTCCGCCTGGAGTGGCGGCGGCTTCCAGCCGTGACATTTCATTTCCCGAGCAAGGGGATCCGACAGCATGCGCAAGGTCGAACTGGGTGTGTTCATGCCCGTGGGCAGCAATGGCTTCCTGATGTCGAAGCGCACGCCGCGGTGACCATCCGACCTTCGAGCTGCATCGCGACATCGCGATGATCGCGGAGGACGTCGGCCTCGACTACCTGTTCTGGATGGGCAAGTGGATGGGCTTCGGCGGCGCGACCGGCTTCTGGCAGAACACGATCGAGCCGATGAGCATGGCGAGCGCCATCGCGCCGCTGACCAGCCGCCTCAAGCTCTTCACCACGATCAACCCGCTGCTCTTCCATCCCGCGGTCGCGGCCAAGATCATCTCCACCATCGACAACATCAGCGGCGGGCGGTTCGGCATCAATATCGTCACCGGCAACACGCTGGAGGAGTTGGAGCAGATGGGCGTCGTGCCTGAGGGCTACGGCGACTATCGCTACGAATATGCCGACGAATGGATCCGCGTGATGAAGATGCTGTGGACGCAGGGGCGTAGCACGTTCGAAGGCCGCTTCTTCAAGCTCGACAACTGCGTGTCGGACCCCAAGCCGTTGAGCAAGCCCTATCCCGGGATCGTCAGCGCCGGCTTGTCGTCGGAAGGGCTGCGCTTCGCGGCGAAGCACTCCGACTATCAGTTCGTCGGCCTGCGCCCGGCCGAAGTGGCGCGGGTGCGCGAGTTCGCGGCCGAGGAGGGGCGCACCGTCAAGGTCGTCACCTCGATGATGCTGCTGCACGGCGAGAGCGACGCGGCGGCCGAGCAGGAGTTCGCGGCTATCCGCGACGACCTCGACACCGAGGCGCTGGAGAACCTCATCCACTCCTTCGAGCGCGACAACCGCGACTCCTACAAGGACCGCACGTCCTATCTGCGCCAGCCCAACACGGTGGGCTTCGGCTCCGGCATGCCGGTGATCGGCGCACCCGACACGATGGCGCAGAAGCTCGCGGAGCTGATCGTGGAAAGCGGGATTGACGGCATCCAGTTCACCTTCGTCGATTTCGTGAAGGACCTGAAATTCTTCGGCACCGTGGTGCTGCCGAAGCTGAAGGCGCTGCTTGCACGCCACGACATCGTGGTGGCCGACGCGCCGGCCGCGAGGGCGGCCGCATGACCTGACCCCCAGCCACGGCGGTTTCCCGCCGCAGCAGACCGAATTGAACCGCCGTGCGCCGCGCAGCGCCGGAACGACGCCTCCTTGCCTGAACGGACTGCCACATGCCTACGAAAATGCACATCGGCTACGATCTCTCCTGGATGCAGCTCGAAGGACGCTGGCGCCTGCCGGGCTCATGGACCAATGCGGTCTATCCCGACATACGCATCTTCAAGGAACTGGCGCTGATTGCCGAGCGCGGCCTGCTCGATTTCATGTTCTGGGGCGACGGCACCGGCATTCCGAGCACGTGGAAGGCGAACCGCCACGACGCGGTGAAATGGGGCGTCGGCTGGCCGCGCCAGGACATGAGCCCCTACATCGCGGCGCTGTCGCAGATCACCAAGCATATTGGCTTCGGCCTGACCTATTCGTCGACCTACATGCATCCGTTCTACACGGCGCGGCTGCTCAACTCGCTCGACCATGTCACGAACGGGCGGATGGCCTTCAACGTCGTCGCTTCTTCGCGGCGGGCGGATGCCGCCAACTACGGCTTCGACGAGCTGATGGAGCACAGCCAGCGCTACGAGCGGATGGAGGAGTTCATCGACATCTGCAAGGCGCTCTGGGCGAGCGTCGAGCCGGACGCGTTCCTGTGGGATCGCGAGAGCGGCCAGATGGCGGATCCCGCCAAGGTCAAGGCGATCAACCATCGTGGCAAGTTCTTCAACGTCGCCGGGCCGCTCGCCTGCGTGCCGTCGCCGCAGGGCCGGCCGGTGATCGTGCAGGCGGGCGCCTCGCCGCGCGGCATCCAGGCTTCGGCCAGCTTCGCCGACATGATCTTCGCCGCCAGCCCCGGCCTCGACAAGCAGGTCAAGCATCGCACCGAGCTCGATGCGGCCCTGGTGGCACAGGGGCGCGATCCGTCCGGCGTCGGCATCGTGTGGGATATCGTGCTGATCGTCGGCGAGACCGACGAAGACGCCAAACGCCGCCACGAGCAGCTGCTGACGGCGGTGCCGGTCGAGGCCGTCGGCGCCTTCATGTCGCATCAGTGCGGCTATGACCTGTCGAAACTGCCCGACAGCTTCACCATCGAGGAGATCAACGAGCAGATCGTCAGGGCGAACGCGTCGCCGGTCGGTTTCCTGAACATGACCAACCACTTCGACCCGAAGGAAAAGGTCACGAGGAAGGACTTCTACGAGCTGATCCGGCACCACACCGCCGGCTACGACCATGCGGTCGTCGGTTCTGCGGCGAGGATCGCCGACTATCTCGAGGAGACCTTCATCGCGACCGGCGAGCGCGGCGGCTTCATGATCGCGCATCCGCCCGCCGTGCCGCGCGACCTCCTGAACGTCATCGACTTCCTGATTCCCGAACTGCAGCGCCGTGGCCGCTTCCGCACCGAATATCGCGGCGGAACGCTGCGCGAGAACCTGCTCGACAGCTGATTTCGCAACAACCGAACCGGCCCGACAACCGAAAGGACCGATCCGATGGCAGTCATGACGAGAACCGAGGGTCAACGATCTGCCGGTTTCCTGGCCGGCCTGCTTGCCGCGATATCGGGCGATGGCGACGAGCGTGTCCATAAGATTCTGGTCAGCGCGCTCTCGGTCGCGACCCTGATCGGGCTTTGGTACCTGGGGTCGCTGGCGCTGCCCTCAAGCGTTCTTCCGGGGCCTTTCCAGGTGGTGGCGGCCCTGTGGGAAAACCTGCTCAGGGGCGAGATCTACGCCGACATCGCTATCACGCTGGGACGCATCGCCGGTGCCTTCGTCATCGCGATGTCGGTCGCGCTGCTGCTCGGCTTCTCGATGGCGCTGTCGAAGACGGCGGGCACCTTCTTCCAGGTGTGGATCATCTGCGGCATCACCATGCCGGCGCTGGTGGTCATCCTCACGCTCTACATGGTGGTGGGGCTCAACGACACGGCGGCGGTGCTGGGCGCGGCGGCGCCCGTCATTCCGATCCTGACCATCAACATCCGCGAGGGCGTCAAGGGCATCGACACGCGCCTGATCGGCATGGCGCGCGCGTTCCGGGCCGGCAAGCGGCAGCAGATCGTGCAGGTCATTGCCCCGCAGGTGGCGCCCATGCTGCTCGCCTCCACGCGCTTCGGCATCGGCCTGATCTGGAAGATGGTGCTGTTCGTGGAACTGCTCGGGCGCGGCAGCGGCGTCGGATACCGCATCGAGTTCTTCTACCAGATGTTCAACATGACCGAGGTGCTGGCTCATGCGCTGAGCTTCGTCTTCGTGATGCTGTTCATCGAGATCGCCGTTCTCGGCACGATCGAACGGCGGATCTTCCGCTGGAAGCGGATGTGAGGTCTGCATGAACATCGCGATCAGACCGGAAAAGGCTACGCTCGTGTCCCAGATATCGCTCACCGACATCCACAGGCAGTTCGGCGGCGGTGGGCGGGGCGGTTGGAAGGCACTCGACGGCGTCAACCTGGACATAGAGGCCGGAGAGATCGTGGGGCTGCTTGGTCCGTCCGGATGCGGCAAGTCCACCGTGCTCAACATCGTCGCCGGGCTGGACGAAGGCTATGAGGGCAGCTTCACCGTCCAGGGCAAATCGCTGAAGGAGCAGCTGAGCTCCGGCTTCCGCGTCGCCTATGTCTTCCAGGAAGCGCGGCTCCTGCCCTGGCGCACGCTGCGCCAGAACATCGAGTTCGCGCTGGAGGCGAATGATTTCCCGCGCACCGAATGGGCGGGCCGCATCGATCGCGTGCTGGAGCTGGTGGAACTGACCAAGTTCAAGGATTTCTACCCGCTTCAGCTCTCCGGCGGCATGCAGCAGCGCGCCGCGATCGCGCGGGCCTTCGCCATCGAGCCGGACATTCTGCTGATGGACGAACCCTTCAGCGCCCTGGACGAACTGACCGCGCGGCGTCTGCGCCAGAGCCTGCTCAACATCTGGGCCGCGTTCCGTTCGACGGTCCTCTTCGTCAGCCACAACGCCTTCGAGTCGACCTTTCTCGGCGACCGCGTGCTCATCATGAGCCCGGGGCCGGGTGGCAAGATCAAGGAAGAGATCGACCTTCGGCACATCAAGCGCCCGCGCGACTACGAGGACAGCGCGCTGTTCGAGCAGAGCAAGCGGGTGGTGGAAAGTCTCCAGCGGCATATCGGGAGGGCGCTGGATCATTGAGCACAGCCGGGAGGAGTAACTGTAACCCTCAAACAGGAAACAAGCGCATGAGTCTCGTCAAATCCATGGTCTCGGCCTTGCTGCTCGTCGCGGCCGGCGCCTTCGCCACATCCGCCAGCGCCCAGATGGGCGACGGGGGCACCATCCGCCTGATGTCGAACCCGTCGGGCACCCAGTCCTATCCGCCCTTCGTCATCGAGAAGTTCGGCCTCGACAGGAAGTATGGTTTCGAACTCGAGGTCATCCCCTTCACAAACAGCCAGGCGGCGATCGCTGCCGTGCAGAGCAAGAGCGTCGAGGCCGTCGTGCAGGACTGGACGACGATCGCGCGCCTCAGGAACCAGAACATCCCGATCATCGGCGTGGCGCCGTTCCTGGCCTACATCAACACCGTGCTGATCCCGGCCGACTCCGAGATCAAGACCATCGGCGACCTGAAGGGCAAGCGTGTCGGCATCTTCTCCAAGACCAGCTCCGACTGGATCCTGCTGCAGGCCGCCGCGAAAAAGGCCTACGGGGTCGACCTGTCCAAGGAGGCTACGCTGCAGGAGGGCGCGCCCGCATTGCTGCGCGGCACGATGGAGCAGGGCCAGCTTGACGCGACGCTGATGTACAATTCGCTGACGCCGGACATGCTGCTTTCGGGAAAGTCGAAGCTGCTTATCACCGTGCATGACATCGTCGCGCAGATGGGCATCACCGAAGTGCCATACCTCATGTATGCGATGCGCGAGGACTACGCGAAGGAGAACCCGCAGAATGCGAAAGCCTTCGTGGCGGCCTATCGCGAGGCGATCGACATCCTGCTGTCCAACGAGGAGGTATGGAGGGAGCAGGGCGCCAACATGAAGCTCGCGCCCGAGGCGACCGAGATGTTTCGCAAGGGTGCCAGCAAGGAGTTCGTGAAGGAGTTCAAGCCGGAGATGGCGGAGTCCATCAACGAGACCTTTGCGATCCTGCTGGAAGTGGCCGGACCCGAGGTGATCGGCATGTCGGCCATGCCGGACAAGGTCTTCACGATGGATTACCAGTAAAGAGCGCCGTTGCACCACCACGCGCTCCCGCCGGCGCTCTCCTTAAAGGGTGCCGGCGGCCCGCCCAATGACAGGGGAATTCTCGATGTTCAAGTGTCTCCGCAGCCTCGCTGCAACCCTTTGCCTTGCCCTCGGCTCTGCCGCCCCGGCGCTTGCGCAAGACCTGCCGAAAGGCGACGGCGGCACGATCCGGATGATGGCCAGCCCCTACGGCTCGCAATCCTTCATCCCCTTCGTCATCGACAAGTTCAAGCTCGACGAGAAATACGGCTTCGAGCTGGAGCGCATCGTCTTCTCCGACAGCAAGGCAGCAGCCGCGGCCGTACAGACCGGCAGCGCCGAGATGGCGATCTTCGACTGGAACGCGATCTCGCTGATGCGCAATGCCGGCGTCGACGTGATCGGCGTCGCGCCCTTCATCACCTATGTCAGCACCATCGTGGTGCCGACGGACTCGCCGGTTCAGGGCGTCGCCGACCTGAAGGGCAAGAAGTTCGGCATCTTCTCGCGCCAGAGCACCGACTGGATCCTCGTCGATGCGGCGGCGCGCAACAAGCACGGCATCGACCTGTCGAAGGAGGCGGAGCTGCAGGAGGCGGCGCCGCCTTTGCTGCGCGGCTCGCTGGAGCAGGGCCGCATCGACGCCACCATCATGTTCTCGTCGATCGCACCCGACATGCTGGCCTCCGGCAAGTTCCGCAACGCTTTCGCAATCCGCGACGTGACCGAGGAACTGGGCCTGCCGCTGGCGCCCTACCTGATGATCGGCACCACCGAGCGCTACGCCAAGGAGAAGCCGGAGAACGTGAAGGCGTTCGTGGCGGCCTACAAGGAAGTGTTCGACATCCTGATGAAGGACGACAGCGTGTGGGAAGAGCAGGGCGCCAACATGAAGCTGTCCGGTCCCGCCCTGACATTCTATCGCGACCAGATGCGGCGCGACCTGCTGCAGTCGTTCAAGCCGGAAGACAATGAGACGCTGCACAAGACCTTCGACGTGCTGGTCGCAACGGCCGGAACGGCGGCTCTGGGCATGGAGAAGATGCCCGAGACGATCCTCACCCTCGACTATCAGTGAGCGCTGGCATGATCATGGAGGCGACCAACTATTTCGCCAAAGACGGCATGGCCGATGCCGTTCTCGAGCGGCGGCGCGAGGGCTCACGGCTGCGCGCGCGGCTTGGTCTTCCCGCAGGGCGCATCTTCGTCAACCAAGGCGGGCAGGGGCCTGACGTGCGCTGGGAATGCGCCTTCGCCGACGAGGCCGCCTTCCAGGCCGATCTCGCCGCCCGCGACGCCAGCCCGGAATTCGCCGCGCAGCGCAGGGAAATGGGCGCGCTCACGCAACGCTTCGAGCGTCACGTCTTCACGCTGGACGAGACCCCACTCTAACTCGCATCAGGCAGGGACATTCCATGGCATTGCGCCCCCTCTATTCGAACAAGAAGATCCGTATCGCCCACCTGGCGGGCCCGAACGCCACGATCCAGAACACGCCGCCGCTGGTGACCTCCAACAAGGCGCGCGAGGCGCACGGACTGCCCCTGCTGACGGATGTCGAAGGAATGCCCTCCAGGTTCGATCCGCTGCGCCCGCAGAAGCTGGCGGTGCCGGTCACCGTCTATGTCGAGCAGTTCTCCGCCCATCCGCTGGAGAAGGATGTGGCTGAACTCTACGCCGCGCCGGACGGCTATGTGGACGCGGCCGGGAATTTCTCGCCAGAGCGGACGAGCGATGCCGACAAGCCGGTCTACAGGATCGAGCTCAAGCCGGAGGACGGCTACTACCCCATGCCGTACATGGCGCGGCAGGCGGACGGCTCGGCCTGGGAGACGGACGGGACCGGGCCGCGCGTCGAACGCGCGAAAAGCCGCCAGCCCTTCATGCCGGACGGCAGGCGCACATTCGATGAGGTCGACCGGCTCGGCGTCGACGGCATGGGACTCGGCAACGCGATCTCGGATGTCGCCGAGGTCGATTTCTACCGCTTGGCGCCGTCGGCCGGCTACACGAAGGGGCTCGCCGCCGCGGAGCGGACCGACGAAGGTGAAGGCGACATCGCGCCGGAGGTGTCCGGCACGGATTTCTTCCCCTACCGGCCGGCGCATCTCAACGCGTCGCCGCCGCGCATGTCGCTGGCGCGCATCACCAACATGGCGCAGGACATCCTCGGTTCAGGCGACTATGACGGCGCGATCTGGACGCAGGGCAGCCCCCGCGTGGAGGAGACCTGCTACTGGCTGAGCCTCGCGCTCGATGTCACCGTGCCGGTCTGCTGCAATGCCTCGCAGCGCTATCACGGCCAGATCAGCAATGACGGGCCGAAGAACCTCGCCGACAGCACCGACTGGATCGCCTCGAAAGTGTGGGCGGACGACCAGGGCCGCAACCGCGTCGGCGTGGTGATGGTGCAGGACCAGCGTGTCTTCGCCGCGCGCGAGGTGACCAAGGTCGATGCGCGTCCCGGCGGCTATGTCGCGGCCGGCGGCCACGGCGGCATCCTCGGCGCGGGCGGCGGCGGGACCGGCTCGGTGCTGCGCTACGTCCCCGCGATGAAGCATACCTGGCAGTCGGAGGTGAACGTCAGCAAGCTGCCTGCCAGCGTGACCGGCATACGAGGTAGAGAGGGTGGAATCGAGACGATCGAGGTGGCGGTGAAGGACGGCGACGGCAGGTTGCTCGACACGGCGATCCCGAAGGTCTCGATCGTCAAGGATGCGAGCTATATCGAGGACGACTACGACAGCGACCCCGCGCAGGAAGTCGATACGATTGCCTTCATGGAGCAAGCTGAAGAACGCCCCGCTGTCCGGTTTCGTGCTGGAGGGCCTCAATCCCTACGGCAAGGCGGCTGCGTCGTCGAAGTCGCGCATCCTGTTGAAGGCGGTCTATTCCGGTTTCCCGGTCGCCAATGTCGGGCGCGGCACCACCGAAGGTTTCGCCATCTCCGGCGGCCCGTTCATCGCCGGCTCAAACCTGACCTCGGTCAAGGCGCGCATCCTGTTGATGCTGTGCATCATGAAGTTCGGCATGCTGCCGCCGGCCAAAGACCCGCTCAAGCCGACCAGGGACGAGGTCGCCGCGACGGCCGAGAAACTCGCGCTCTATCAGGCGGTGTTCGATACGCACTGACTGTTCAAGCTGACTAGGCTCTTCCGCGGCGTGCGCGGTGGTGACGTTCATGCTGTTGATTTCCCCCGAGAACTTACCGGCTTCTTCAACTCGCCCTCCGTGAGGAAAACACTCAGGAGTCGGCTGTTCGTGCGGGACAAAAAGTTCCAGCATAGGCGGCGGCCGATCCGCATCACATCGTCGTGGACCGCGGATTAGTGGCCAGGGAAATGCTGACGCATCATCTTGTTCCCACGCTTCCCCCTCGCGCATAACCGTATCGGGCTTGGCCACCACGCCGGCAAATACTCGGTGGCGATGTCCTCGATCACAGCCAGGATTCCCCTGCGTGGCGTAGCCGCTGATGAGGTAAAGAAGGCTGAGATGGACGGGCTTCGAATCGATCGGATAACGCTTGTGGGCTCAGGCATTGCCCACAGAGGAATGCAAATGAGAAGGAAACACGCTCATGCATCGGCTGAAGATCCGCCAGCTCGAATGCTTCCTCGTCTACATGAAGACCGGCTCGGTCACCGTCGCGGCGCAGGAACTGCACACGACCCAGCCCAACGCGTCGAAGACGCTGAAGCAGATGGAGACGACGCTGGGCGTGCCGCTGTTCAGCCGCTCCGGCGGCAAGCTCAGGCCGACGCCCGAGGCCGAACTGCTCTACGAGCACGGCCAGCGACTGTTCCAGCAGCTCGCGCTGATCGAGAGTTTCGGGCTCGAGACTTCGCCGCTGCGGCGCCTGTCGCTGCGCATCGCGACGCTGGCGACCTTCGGTGGCGCGCTGGTGCCCATGGCGATAGAGATCTACGGCGAGAGCCAGCCGGACCTGCAGTTGCAGGTCGACGTGCTGGACGGGCAGAAGATCCACACGCTGGTGGCGCAGGGCCTCTATGATTTCGGCCTCGTCCATTCGCCGGTCGAGAACGAGGACGTGACCTCCAAGACGCTGGCCAAGAGCATCATCGTCTGCCTCCTGCCGCGCGGCCATGCCCTGGCGGACCGCAAGCGCATCACGGCGAGCGATCTCGCGGGAGAAAAGGTCATCAGCTATCCCTCGGCGCCCAAGACCGCGCGCGCCCAGAGCTTCCTTTCATCGGTGCTCGGCGGCCACGTTTGAGACTCAACGAAGACGACCAGGGGCACCCGCGCGAGCCGTTTGTATCAACCCTGATTTCTAATATCGAGGTCACCGGAAACCCGGATACAAGCCAGCGGGCGATGCTGGTTCGTCCTTGTTGCCGGTCACGGCAACAAGTCGGGCTTGCCCAGAGCATCCACCTGCCTTCGCACGCTGACGGCAGGATGCTTCCACGCTTTATTGTCCAGCATGCCGGCAGATCCTCGGGGCGAGCCCGAGGATGATGTCACCGGTCAGACCCGCCGCTCCACCATCATCTTCTTGATCTCTGCGATCGCCTTGGCCGGGTTCAGGCCCTTGGGGCAGGCCTGGGCGCAGTTCATGATGGTGTGGCAGCGGTAGAGGCGGAAGGGGTCTTCCAGGTTGTCGAGGCGCTCGCCGGTGGCCTCGTCGCGGCTGTCGATCAGCCAGCGATAGGCCTGCAGCAGCACGGCCGGGCCGAGATAGCGGTCGCCGTTCCACCAGTAGCTCGGGCACGAGGTCTGGCAGCAGAAGCAAAGGATGCACTCGTAAAGCCCGTCGAGCTTCTGGCGGTCTTCATGGCTTTGCAGCCATTCCTTGGCTGGCTCGGGCGACACGGTCTGCAGCCAGGGCTCGATCGAGGTGAGCTGGGCGTAGGGAACGGTCAGGTCGGGCACGAGGTCCTTCACGACCGGCATATGCGGCAGCGGGTAGACGCGCACGGCGCCCGAGATGTCGTCCATGCCCTTGGTGCAGGCGAGCGTGTTGGTGCCGTCGATGTTCATCGCGCAGGAGCCGCAGATGCCCTCGCGGCAGGAGCGGCGCAGCGTCAGCGTCGGGTCGATCTTGTTCTTGATGTAGAGCAGGCCGTCCAGCACCATCGGCCCGCAATCGTCGAGGTTGACATAATAGGTGTCGAGGCGCGGGTTCTGGTCGTCGTCGGGCGACCAGCGGTAGATGCGGTATTCGCGCAGGTTCGTGGCGCCCGCCGGCTTCGGCCAGGTCTTGCCGAGATTGATCTTGGAGTTCCGGGGGAGGGTGAGTTCAACCATATTAGGCCTCCGACATTATCGCGCCGCCGAGACTTTCATCCAATTTCTCGATCGCTTCATTCAATTCTTCAATCTTCTTAGTAATAATTTCTGTCTCTATTTTGGAGACGCCCTTAATTGCGTTGAAATAGGACATTTCTATCTCATGTCTTATTCCAAATTTTGCATTCCTGATTTGATCGATCAATCGTCCCGCTTTGATGCTAATTCCGCGTTTCGTGCCGAAACGCTCCAAAATCTCGAATGAGGCTTCAACAGATCGACGAGTATCCCGTTGTTTTATCGAGGCGCGCCCCGCTTGATATATAATATAGTCGGCCTCATCTGCATCCTGTATAGACCTAATTATTTCAATAGTCTCTTTCGAGAATCGAAGTTTCTTCAACGCGTCCCGCACTTCAAGTAGTTCTTGACGATTCTTCCTAGCCCTTTGCTCGATAACGTACGAGATCGCCATTTCTAACAGACTGAGGAAATCTCCCGGCTGAAGGGCCATCTCAGCACCCGCGCCTTGGGCGCGATCTTGGCGAGGCTGATGCCGCCCTCGTTCTCCGGCAGCATGGTCTCGACGTGGACCGGCCGGTAGCCGAGGGTGACCCTGCCGGTGTCGGTGTCGAGCCAGGACAGGGTGTGCTTGCGCCAGTTGACGTCGTCGCGCGAGGAGAAATCCTCGCGGGCGTGCGCGCCGCGGCTTTCCTTGCGCGCCTCGGCGCCGACGACGGTGGTGATGGCGTTGGCCATCAGGTTCTCCAGCTCTAGCGTCTCGACCAGGTCGGAGTTCCAGATCATCGACCGGTCGTGAACCTTGAGGTCCTTGAGCTCGCCCCAGATCTCGGAGATGCGCTTGACGCCGTTTTCCAGCGACTCCTGTGTGCGGAACACGGCCGCGTCCGCCTGCATCGCCTTCTGCATCTTCTCGCGCAGCTGCGCGGTCGGGGTGGAGCCGTTGGCGTTCCGCAGGCGATCGAAGCGGTCCATGATCTTGTCGACCGCCGCTTCGTTGATGGTCGGGATCGCCGCCTCGCGGTCGACCACCTGGCCGGCCTTGATCGCGGCGGCGCGGCCGAAGACGACGAGGTCGATCAGCGAGTTGGAGCCGAGGCGGTTGGCGCCGTGCACGGAGGCGCAGCCGGCCTCGCCGACGGCCATCAAACCGGGGAAGACCGCGTCCGGGTTCTCCGGCGTCGGGTTCAGCACCTCGCCCCAGTAATTGGTCGGGATGCCGCCCATGTTGTAGTGAACGGTCGGCAGAACCGGGATCGGCTCCTTGGTCACGTCGACGCCGGCGAAGATCTTGGCGCTCTCGGAAATGCCGGGCAGGCGCTCGTGCAACACGGCCGGGTCGAGATGGTCGAGATGCAGGAAGATGTGGTCCTTGTTCTTGCCGACGCCGCGGCCCTCGCGGATCTCCAGCGTCATGCAGCGGGAGACGACGTCGCGCGAGGCAAGATCCTTGGCCGAGGGCGCATAACGCTCCATGAAGCGCTCGCCTTCGGAGTTGACCAGGTAGCCGCCCTCGCCGCGCGCACCCTCGGTGATGAGGCAGCCGGCGCCGTAGATGCCGGTCGGATGGAACTGGACGAACTCCATGTCCTGCAGAGGCAGGCCGGCGCGGGCAACCATGCCGCCGCCGTCGCCGGTGCAGGTGTGGGCAGAGGTGGCGGAGAAGTAGGCGCGGCCGTAGCCTCCGGTCGCCAGCACCACCATCTTGGCGGCGAAGCGGTGGATGGTGCCGTCATCGAGGTTCCAGGCGACGACGCCGGTGCAGCGGCCATCCTCGATGATCAGGTCGAGCGCGAAATACTCGACGAAGAACTGGGCCGAGTGGCGCAGCGACTGACCGTAGAGCGTGTGCAGGATGGCGTGGCCGGTGCGGTCGGCAGCCGCGCAGGTGCGCTGCACGGGCGGGCCGTCGCCGAAGTTCTGCATGTGGCCGCCGAACGGGCGCTGGTAGATCTTGCCTTCCTCGGTGCGGGAGAAGGGCACGCCGTAGTGCTCGAGCTCGTAGACGGCGGCAGGCGCCTCGCGGGCGAGATATTCCATCGCGTCGACGTCGCCCAGCCAGTCGGAGCCCTTCACGGTGTCGTAGAGGTGCCACTGCCAGTGGTCGGGACCCATGTTGCGCAGCGAGGCGGCGATGCCGCCCTGTGCGGCGACGGTGTGCGAGCGCGTCGGGAAGACCTTGGTGATGCAGGCTGTCTTCAGGCCCTGCTCGGCCATGCCGAGCGTTGCGCGCAGGCCCGCGCCACCGGCGCCGACGACGACGACGTCGAACTTGTGGTCGACATAGGTGTAGGCCTTGCCGTTGGCCGTGGGTGAGGATGCTGCCTTGGCCAAGGTGCTGGAACTCCGAATGCGATCTTCAGCAGCGAGAAGGCGCAGAGCGCACCGATCGCGAAGACGAAGAAGGTGTTGAGGATCAGAAGACCGTATTTCCAGAATTCGCTGTGCGCGTAGTCCAGGATGATCTCCTGCATGCCGAGCCACATATGGTAGAGGCCCGAGCCGATGGTGATGAGCAGCAGCAGGCAGACGAACGGGTTGGCCAGCGTCGTCCGCATCTGGACAAAGTCGGCGCCGATCATGGAGAACAGAAGGCCGATCATGAAGAAGGTGAGCGGGATCAGCGCGATCGCCGTCAGGCGGACCGCCCAGAAATGACCGGTGCCCTCATGTGCCGCGCCCAGGCCGCGCACGCGGCCGAGAGGGGTGCGCATGTCGGTGGAAGACTTGCTCATGCGCCGCTCCTCATCACGAACACGACGATCCAGATGGCCAGCGTCAGCACGACCGAGCCGATGGCGGTAGCAATGGCGAGCTTCGTCGCGGTGTGCTTTTCCATATAGGCGCCGGTGTCCCAGATAAGGTGGCGGACGCCACCGAGCAGATGGAACATCAGAGCCCAGCTGAAGCCGAACAGGACCAGTTGGCCGAACCACGAGCCGACGATGCCGCTGACGAAGCCGTAATAGTCTTCGGAACCCGCGGCCGCGGTGATCCACCAGGCCATCACCAGCGTGCCGACATAGAGCGCGCCGCCGGTGATGCGATGGAAGATCGACATCGCCATCGTCGGGATGAATTTATAGACCTGCAGATGTGGCGACAGCGGGCGTGGCTTGTGTCGGGTGGCTGGTGCGGACATGGCTCCCCCGGGAGCGGCTGGCCCTACTCCGCGTGCGGCGTTTGGCTGGCCGAAATGCGACTTTTCGTGCCTGCCTTCTAGTGCGGTTTTTGCACCGCGTCAAAGCCGGAAAGGCGTGCCGGGTGCGGTATTTAGTACCTGAAATTGACCGATATGACGTTCAATCGATTGAAGATTTCCGCTCTTTCGGCGTCTGTCAGCGCTTGCAGGTCGCCGGAGCCGCCTTGGGACGGAAATACAGCGCCTCCGCGCCGTCGAACACGAAGGCGTATTGATCCTTCACATAGCGGGTGTGCGAATCGGCCGGCGAGGCCGGAAGTTCCATCACCGATCCGTCGGGAAGGCCCAGCGCCACCTGCGTGACGGTATTGTTCACTTCGAGGCTCTCGCCATTGTCGCAGCGATAGATCGCGCGGCCGGCATAGAAGGCATTGTCGTCATAGGAGGCGGCCTCCGCCGAGGTCGCTGCGTCCGCGCCTGCGTCGGCTATGTCCGCTGCCGCGGCACCAGACGCCCCGGGCGCCAGAGAGGCGGTCGCGGGAGACATACCGTCCGATGCGCAGCCGGCCAGCAGAGACGCGGCTGTCAGTCCCGCCGCAAGGAGAGCTCCGTGCGAGCCTTTTCTGAAGAATGCCCCCATGACGATAGCTAGCCTCCTGCCGGGATCTTTTTCAAGCCGGCGCGATCCTCGTTAACCATGTTTCTTAATCCCTGCGCCGACGGGAACGGCAAACAGTGACAATGGTTAAGAAATGGTTAAATCTCGGATCGAACGGAACGGAAGCTTTCGCCCGGAAAGGACAGGCCATGCGTTCGAAATTCCCCATCCTTCGCGTCCTGCCGCTTGCGGCGGGCCTGGTCGTCGCGGCTGTCCCGGCGCTCGCCGGAGATGCATATGGCGAGCGATATCATGCGGATTCGTTCGGCAACCTGATCGTGTACAGCCCTGCCGGCTACAAGCGCATCATTGTCGGGAAGGGCCACGTGCTGGCGGAGTATCAGGCGCAGCAGGGTGTCGCCGAGCCTGACGGATACTATGACGAGGAAGGTGCCGAACGCCGTTCCTATCGGAACTGCCGTACCGTGCCCGGCATGTTCAAGGGCCGCAGCTACATGTACGGCCTGCCGGACGGCGTTGTCCCGACCCCGGCACGCCGCGTCTGCGATTGAGCGAACCTACCTCTTGTCGCGGAACATGCGGCGGTTTTCCGTATGGCTCCCGTTGCCATTGTCATTCGGTCGGATGACCGGTGGGGCGGTGCGGACGCAGTCGCGTCCGGAATTCTTGGCCTCGTAGAGGGCGATGTCCGCGCGGCGCAGCAGCTGTTCGTAGGATTCCCCGGAATAGCGCTGCGCGACCCCGAACGAGGCCGTGCAGGCTGCGATGTCGGTAAGCCCTTCGACCGCTGACTGCGAGAAGGCGACGCGGGCGCCTTCGGCGATGAGCCGGGCGGTCGAAAGCTCCGTGCCGGACAGGACGATGGCAAATTCCTCGCCGCCGATGCGGCCGATGGCATGCTCCTCGCCCGCGACCTCGCGCATTACGCCGGCGAAGGCCTGGATAACGCGGTCGCCGGCCTCGTGCCCGTATGTGTCGTTGACGTTCTTGAAATGGTCGATGTCGGCGAGGATGAGCGTCACCGGCCCGCCCGAGCGGTCGGCGGTGCGCAGGATCTCGTCCGCCCGGTCGACGAAGCCGCGCCGGTTGAGCAGGCCCGACAGCGTGTCGGTCTCCGACTTCAGCGTCGCGTCCGACAGCATCTTGCCGACATAGACGGCGAGCGTCATCAGCGCGACGGCGATCGCCAGGATGATGCCGGTCGACTGCGAGATCAGGGCATAGAAGCTGTCGAGATAGGAACCGGCCGTGCCACCGGGGCCACCGGTTTCGATCGCGACCAGCGGCTTCATCACGAAGTAGATCGAGCTCAGCCCCAGCACTCCCACCAGTCCCCTGCCGAGGCGGCCGAGCCTGCGGGCATGCAGCATCACCCAGATCGAGACCGCCTGGATCACGCCATAGGGCAGCTGCCAAAGTACATTGCGCAAGATCAATTCGCGCGGCAGGGTCTGCGTGTAGAGATTCAGCAGGATCGAGCCGACCAGGAGGAGGACAAGCATCCGCCACGGCGGCCGGACGTCGTATTTTCTGGCGATGCCGACGCAGTAGGCTGACATTGCGACGAGCAGGGCCGAATAGGAGGCGGTCGCGACGATCGTCGAGGCGGGGAAACGGGAGATGAGAAACTCCGACGCGGAATAGACGGCGCCGATGGCATAGGCGGCGCTGATCCAGCGGGCGGAGACGAAGGCCTTGTCGTAGTTCGCGATCACCAGAAACGTGATCGCCAGCAGCGCCGCAACGCTGACATTGATCATCAGGATGAAGACGGCGCTGCTCATGAAATCCTTCGTATTGATCCCGTTCTAGCAGACAGCGGGCGAACATCTGGTTAACTGCCGGATGGAACCGCAATCAAGGGCGGAGCTTACCGCCTACAGTCAGGAGAAGAAGAAGCATGACCGACACCGTCACCCTTACCGACCATGAGGCGATCCGCGACTGGGCCGCCGCGCGAGCCGGCGTGCCGGCAATCGTGGACATCTCACCCGCGGGCGGCACGCAGCCGATGCTCACGCTCGTCTTCGGCCAGATCGCCTACCAGGATACCGACCAGGCGGAACGCGCCCAGAATGCTGGAGGCCGCGAGCTGGTCGAGTGGAGCGACTGGTTCGAGGTTTTCGACCGTGAAGAACTCGCGCTCGTGGTGGCCAAGGACCGCCCGGGTGTATGGGATTCCTGGCACGAGATCGTGCGACGGTAGACTCGAACGGAAAGAGGCCCGGACATGCCGGGCCTCTCTTACCCTAAGGGGCTGAACGCCGTCAGCTCCAGTCGCGGATGTCGACGAAGTGGCCGGCGATCGCGGCGGCACCCGCCATGGCAGGCGACACCAGATGGGTGCGGCCCTTGAAGCCCTGGCGGCCTTCGAAGTTGCGGTTCGAGGTCGAGGCGCAGCGCTCGTGCGGGGCAAGGCGGTCGTCGTTCATCGCCAGGCACATCGAGCAGCCCGGCTCGCGCCAGTCGAAGCCGGCCTCGATGAAGATCCTGTCGAGGCCTTCGGCTTCCGCCTGGGCCTTCACCAGGCCGGAACCCGGAACGATCATCGCGTTGACCTTGGGGTTGACCTTTTTGCCCTCGACGACGGCCGCGACCTGACGCAGGTCCTCGATGCGGCCGTTGGTGCAGGAGCCGATGAAGACGCGGTCGATGGTGACGTCCGTCATCTTGGTGCCGGGGGTCAGACCCATATATTCCAGCGCACGGTATTTCGAGGCGCGCTTGTTCTCGTCCTCGATCTTCGCCGGATCAGGAACTTCGCCGGTGACGGAGACGACGTCCTCGGGCGAGGAGCCCCAGGTGACGATCGGCGGCAGCTTGGCGGCGTCGAGCCTGACGATGCGGTCGAAATGCGCGCCCTCGTCGGTCTTCAGCGTCTTCCAGTAGTCGAGCGCCATGTCCCACGCCGCGCCCTTGGGCGCGCGGGGCTTGTCCTTCACATAGGCGAAGGTGGTCTCGTCCGGCGCGATCAGGCCGGCACGCGCACCGCCCTCGATCGACATGTTGCAGATCGTCATGCGGCCTTCCATCGACAGCGAGCGGATCGCCTCGCCGGCATATTCGATGACGTAGCCGGTGCCGCCGGCCGTGCCGATCTCGCCGATGATGGCGAGGATGATGTCCTTGGCGCCGACGCCGGGCGGGAGCTGGCCGTCGACCTGGACCAGCATGTTCTTCGCCTTGCGCTGGATCAGCGTCTGGGTGGCGAGCACGTGCTCGACCTCCGAGGTCCCGATGCCGTGCGCCAGCGCGCCGAAGGCGCCGTGGGTCGAGGTGTGGCTGTCGCCGCAGACGATGGTCATGCCGGGCAGGGTGAAGCCCTGCTCGGGACCGATGATGTGGACGATGCCCTGGCGGCGGTCCTTCTCGGAATAGTATTCGACGCCGAAATCGGCGGCGTTCTTCGCCAGTGCCTCGACCTGGATGCGGCTTTCCTCGTTCTTGATGCCGTTCACGCGGTCCTTGGAGGTCGGCACGTTGTGGTCGACGACGGCGAGCGTCTTCTCCGGATGACGGACCGTGCGGCCGGTCATGCGCAGGCCCTCGAAGGCTTGCGGGCTGGTGACCTCATGCACGAGGTGGCGGTCGATGTAGAGCAGGCAGGTGCCGTCGTCCTGCCGGTCGACGATGTGGTCGTCGAAGATCTTGTCGTAGAGAGTGCGCGGTGCGCTCATGGCTTTTATCCGTGGCTGGAGCTTGGAATGCGGTGCAGGGCGGCTGTGCCGCGGCCGGTCACCGAAGTCGGCAGGTCATCGCGCCGGAAATCGCCGCATAGAAGCGCGCCGGCAGGCGCTTGCGGTCCTGCAGCGTGAACTGTCTGTAGCTCGGATTTCCGAACAGGCATTCCATGCGCCGGCTCATACCACCGCGCGGGGAATTGGGCAATTCACAGCTTCGCGTCAGCGGGCCGGTTCGTCATGGGTCGGATCGTCGCTCTTTGGCCCGGTCTTCCGCTCCGCGGACTTTCGGGTCGAAGCGACTTCCCCGTCGAGGTCCAGCCTCGCCTCCAGCGCGTGGAGCAGGCCCAGCACGACCAGGGCAATGATCGTCGCCAGAAGGGCGATCTGCCAGAAGCCGAGGCCGCCGGCGACGCCGATGGCACCGGCGAGCCACATTCCGGCGCCCGTGGTGAGGCCGTGGACCTCGCCCTTCGTGAAGATGACCACGCCGGCTGCGAGGAAGGCGACGCCGGCGGTGACGGCCTCGACGACGCGGATCGGGTCGAAGCGCGCATTCTCCATCCGGAACATCGGCGCGTGTACGATCTCGGTCGTCAGGATGGCGAAGGCAGCGGCGGCAACGCAGACGAGGATGTGCGTGCGCAGACCGGCGGGCCGGTTTCGCCATTCGCGTTCAAAGCCGATGGCCGCGCCGAACACGGCTGCCAGCAGCAGCCGGGCGACGATGACCGGAAACGGCGTGTAGGTGGGGTGGCCGAACTCGGCCGCAAGCGATTCCATCGGGACGCCCCTCAGCGTGGAGGTCCGCCACAACGCTGACAAGCCGGCGAACGTTCCACGGCGCATCCGGTCCCGAACGCTTTCGCCGCCCGCCAAGGTCTGTTAGACGCGCCGCGATGAGCCTCTTCTCGATCCTTCTCGGCGGCGAGCTGACCGTGACGCCGCGCGTCGCGCGGCTTGCGGCGGGGGCGCGCGTGATCGCGGCGGATTCCGGCATACGCCATGCGTCAGCGCTCGGCATCGTGCCGGAGCTGTGGGTCGGCGACTTCGATTCCGCATCCGCCGACGACTTCGAGGCGCATCGCGACGTGCCGCGCGAGACCTTTCCGGCGGCAAAGGACAAGACGGACGGCGAGCTGGCGATCGACATCGCCATCGCAAGGGGTGCGACGTCGCTCGTCATCCTCGGCGCGTTCGGGGGAAACCGAACCGACCATGAGTTCCTGCACCTGGCGCTCGCCGTGCGGCTGGCCGAGCGCGGCCTCGATGTGACGCTCTCCAGCGGCGCGCAGGAAGGGCGGCCGGTGCTGCCGGGCGCCAACTCCTATGACTATGGCTATGGCACGCTGTTCTCGATCCTCGGCTTCACCGATCTAGAGGGGCTGAGCATCGAGGGAGCGGAGTGGCCGCTCGACCGGATCCACATGGAATTCGGCTCCTCGCTCACCATCTCCAACCGGGTGACCGGCGGGCTCATCGTGGTCCTCGGCAAGGGCCGGGCGCTGCTCGTCGCACAACCTCTGGATCCTGTTTCCTGATGGCACCTCCCCTTCTCAAGCTCGACGCCATCCGGCTGACCTTCGGCGGCACGCCGCTGCTCGACGGGGCGGACCTGTCGGTCACGGCGGGGGACCGCATCGCGCTGGTCGGACGCAACGGGTCGGGTAAGTCGACGCTGCTGAAGGTGGCGGCGGGGCTGGTCGAGGCGCAGGACGGGGAGGTGTTCCGGCATCCCTCGGCCACCATACGCTACCTGCCGCAGGCGCCGGACTTCGACGGGTTCGACACTGTCCGGGCGTATGCCGAGGCGGGGAGGGGGCCGGCGGACGATCCGCACCGCGTGACCTATCTGCTGGAACATCTCGGGCTGACCGGCGAGGAAGACCCTAAGACGCTGTCGGGCGGCGAGGCACGGCGGGCCGCACTTGCCCGGGTGCTGGCGCCGGAGCCGGATATCCTTTTGCTGGACGAGCCGACCAACCATCTCGACCTCGCCACGATCGAGTGGCTGGAGGAGGAACTGCAGCGGTCGAAATCGGCGATCGTGCTGATCTCGCACGACCGGCGCTTTCTCGAACGGGTGTCGCGCGCGACGATCTGGCTGGACCGGGGGCAGACGAAGCGGCTGGACCGCGGCTTCGCGCATTTCGAGGAATGGCGCGACCAGGTGCTGGAGGAAGAGGAACGCGACCAGCACAAGCTCGGCCGGCAGATCGTGCGCGAGGAGCACTGGCTGCGCTATGGCGTGACGGCGCGGCGCAAGCGCAACATGCGACGGCTGGGCGAGCTGCAGTCGATGCGGCAGAAGCACCGCACCCATCGCGGCGCGGAGGGCGTGGCGAAGATGGCGGCCAGCGACGCCGCCGAAAGCGGCAAGCTGGTGATCGAGGCGAAGGGGATCGCCAAGGCCTATGACGGTGTCGACGTGGTGCGGGATTTCTCCATCCGCATCAATCGCGGCGACCGGATCGGCCTCGTCGGGCCCAATGGCGCGGGCAAGACGACGCTGCTCCGGATGCTGATCGGCGACCTGGCCCCGGATGCGGGCACGGTTCGGCTGGGCGTGAACCTGGAGATCGCGACGCTGGACCAGAAGCGGGAGTCGCTCGATCCGGACGAGACGCTGGCGCATTACCTGACGCGCGGGCGCGGCGAGAGCCTGACGGTGAACGGACAGGACAAGCACGTCGCCTCCTACATGAAGGACTTTTTGTTCAAGCCGGAGCAGATGCGGACGCCGGTCAGGGAACTGTCGGGGGGGCGAGCGGGCGCGGCTGATGCTGGCGCGCATCCTGGCGCAGCCGGCGAACCTTCTGGTGCTGGACGAGCCGACCAACGACCTCGACATGGAGACGCTGGACCTGCTGCAGGAGCTGGTGGCGGGCTTTGCCGGCACGGTGATCCTCGTCAGCCACGACCGCGACTTCCTCGACCGCACCGTGACCTCGACCATCGCACCGGAGGGCGACGGGCGCTGGGTCGAATATGCCGGCGGCTATGCAGACATGCTGGCGCAGCGCGGGTCGAAGACGTTTGAACGACGCGGCGGCAGGGAGAAGGCGGCCAAGGACGAAGGTGCTTCGCCGGCCTCCATCTCGCAGGCAGCCAAGCCGTCGTCGAAGAAGCTGTCCTACAAGCAGAAGTTCGCGCTCGAAAACCTGCCGAAGAAGATGGAGGAGGCGGGCGCGAAGATCGCGGCGCTGGAAGCGAGGCTGGCCGATCCGGCGCTGTTTTCGAAAGATCCGGCCGGCTTTCAGAAGATCGCCGCCAGCCTCGATGCCGAGCGCGCCGCGCTCCACGCCATGGAGGAGGAATGGCTGGAGCTGGAGATGCTGCGCGAGGAGATCGAGGGGTGAGACGCCGGTCTGCCGCAGGCAGAATGAAAGGTCCGGTGGACCTTTCATAGGCGTCGAACGGGCGGGAGTTGCGAAGCAACGGGACCCGCCCACACGTGGAGGCGCGCGGACGCGTTCGGCCGCGGCCGGTCAACGGGTTTGCGATGTTCGGCCGGCGGGTGCGTTCAGGACGTGTCGGCGCTCAGCACCATCTTCGCGAAGTAATCCGTGTCGTCGAGGATCTCGGCCATTTCGCCGTTCCGCCGCATGACCTGCGCGCGGGGCATCCCGGGGATGGAGCCGCGCCGGAGCGGCCAGCGCCAGGGGATCAGCCCCGCGGCCCGGCGGGCCTTCCAGCGCGCGAAGCGGAGCGCCTGTTTCGGCAGATCCTCCAGGGCACGAGCGAGCGCGGCGATGCGGAGGTTGAGCCGGGTCGTATCGACCGTGTCCGAACGCGGGGTAGGCCCGGGCGACCGGCTCGGCCCGTCCCAGCCGAAGGACGCAATGCGCGGCACGGAGGTTCTCGGCGGCGAGCGGCGCAGGACGATCCGGTATGGCGGGTCGAAGAGGCGAAAGCCGAGGGTGCGGCTCGGCGGGCGGGCATCCGGCATGGCGGTGCCGTAGGGAACGACGATGCCGGTACCGCCGGGGCGGACATAGATCGACCTGCGCTTCGGCCGCGGCCGCGCCGGCCGGCGCGGCGGGAGTGCGACGACGAGGCCGCGCGCGGCGATGATGACCAGCCTACGGGCAGCGGATTCGGCGGGCCGCAGCAGCCGGAGCACGCCGTAATAGGCCCGACGCCTGAGCGTTGTGCCGCCCGCGCCTATGGCGGCCATCGCGACGAGCATGGCGAGGATCCGCTTCAGGCCGGAAAGCTGTCCGTCGATGATTTCGTCCCAGTCCATTCCGCGCCCTTTCGACCAGCGGAGGCGATTCTAAGCCGGCCCTGGACAACGGGGATAAAGAATGAATCGGAAAGGGAGAATAGCGAACGGAAACAATGGCTTGTCAGGCGAGGACGCGGAGATCGATGGAAATCGATCCACCGGGTGGGGTTTGTGTGCGTCGCGCGGTCGATTGCGGAGCAGGGAGCGTGCGCATACCATGTGCGCATTGGAGGCATGCATGTCGACGAAGATGTCAGAGCCGAGGCGCAAGGCGACGAAGCTGTTGCTGGATGACTGGGTCGTCGCCGAGGCGAGGGAACTTGAGCTCGACGTTTCGCGGATTGTCGAGGAGGGGCTCGCGAAAGCAGTCGCAGCCAGAAAGTCGGAGCTTTGGCTGGAAGAAAACCGCGAGGCGATCGAGGAGAACAATCGATACTTCGCGGAACACGGATTGCCGTTTTCCGAGTTTAGGGGCTTCGAGTAACACGCTACCACTCGACGGAATCAGCACCACCGTGCTTGTAAATCAGGATTGATGCGCATACTTTATGCGCATGGGAGATGCACATGTTGACGAAAACACCTAAGCCGCAGCGCAAGGCGACGAACCTGTCGCTGGATCAGCGGCTGATTTCCGAGGCGAAGGAACTTGAACTCAATGTCTCGCGGATCGCCGAAGAGGCGATCACCGATGCCGTGCGAGCGGAAAAGAACCGCCGCTGGAAGGAAGAGAATCGCGAGGCGCTCGAGAGCTGGAATGACTGGGTTCGCGAGAACGGATTGCCGCTCGAGAAGTACAGGTTGTTCTGATGGCGCGATTTGACGTCTATCAGGGGGATGGGCCCAATCTGCTCCTGCTCGACATACAGCACGATACGTTCGACTATCTTGACACTCGCCTGGTCGTTCCGCTTATGCCCGTGAAAGGCAGTCCGCCGGCGGTGCAGAGGCTGTATCCAGTCTTTGAAATCGGCGGCCGACGCATGCTCATGGCGACACCGCTGATGAGCGCGGTAAGCGCGCGACAATTGAAGAAGCCGATCTCCAGCCTGTCCGGACATCGCGACGAAATCATCTCCGCAATCGATTTCCTACAGCAGGGACACTGATCCAAACCTCAAGGTTTTAGGGATCAGGGATCGATTTCCCCAACAGCTCTCCTCGCGGCCCGAACACCGGATCCGTCTCTGGAATCTCCACCGCAGCGATCTCCGCAATCACGCCCTCGTCATATCCCTCGCTCGCCCGCCGCACCGTGTAGTTCTCCTGCCCCGGCGGATAGGCGCCGCAGATGGCGAAGTCGGGGGATGAGGACAACATGCAGTGTCCCCAGCCCGGCGGAAGCAGCAGCACGTCGCCGGCTTCGACCTCCAGCCGGCGGCCTGCTTCACCGCCGATGACCAGCACCGCCGATCCGGTGGCTACACCCAGCACCTCGAAGGCGTCGGGGTGGAAGTGGTGGTAGCGGAAGACCTGCCAGGTCCATGTGCCGCGCCAGCCGTTCGCCTCGAACAGGCGGCGGATGGAGCCGTCGGGGTCATTCGGTGAGGGACGGATCGCGCCGCGGGCAACGATCGCGGGGTGGCGGTCGTTGTTGGGGGGTGCCGCCGTTTGCGGGGATGCGCAGGGCGAGGATCTGGGCGGCGGGGTTTGTAGCGGCGGGCATGACGGATCAACGGGCCAGGACGCGAGATGGTTCAATATCTGCCGGCTTGTGTCTTACGGTAGCGACCCGACCCTACGAAGGGCAATCACCCCCTCACCGTCACGCTTTGCGTGGCACCTCTCCCCCTGCCCGGGGGAGAGGAGACGCCAATCGCCGAGGGCGCTACGGCTAAGCTACTACTCCTCGCCCCCATGAAATGGGGGCGAGGTGGATCGGGCGGAGCCCGAGACGGTGAGGGGGCATTCGCTGCGTCGACGGCTTTCGCAGAGTGGGAGAGCATCCGGCGATTTTCCCTGACACACTGCCGTCATCCTCGGGCTTGACCCGAGGATCTACCAACCTCGGCCGGCTGGCGGCACCGTCGTCGCGTGTTCGCGACGGGCAGCAGATCCTCGGGTCAAGCCCGAGGATGACGGCGTGCAGGGTGGGACGTCTCAGACGAACCTAAGCCTTCTTGTTCTGCCGGTTCCCGATCAGATCATCCACCACGGCCGGATCGGCCAGCGTCGACGTGTCGCCGAGTGCGGCGAAATCGTCCTCGGCGATCTTGCGCAGGATGCGGCGCATGATCTTGCCGGAGCGGGTCTTGGGCAGGCCGGGGGCGAACTGGATCTTGTCGGGGGAGGCGATGGCGCCGATTTCCTTGCGGACGAAGGCGACGAGCTCCTTGCGCAGGTCGTCGGTCGGCTCGACGCCGGACATCAGCGTGACGTAGCAGTAGATGCCCTGGCCCTTAATGTCGTGCGGGTAGCCGACGACGGCGGCCTCCGACACCTTGTCGTGGGCGACCAGCGCCGACTCGACTTCCGCCGTGCCCATGCGGTGGCCGGAGACGTTGATGACGTCGTCGACGCGGCCGGTGATCCAGTAATAGCCGTCCTCGTCGCGGCGGCAGCCGTCGCCGGTGAAATACTTGCCCTTGTAGGTGGAGAAGTAGGTCTGGATGAAGCGCTCGTGGTCACCATAGACCGTGCGCATCTGGCCCGGCCAGGACTCGGTGATGCAGAGATTGCCGTCGGCGGCACCCTCCAGCACCTTGCCGTCATTGTCGACGAGCTGCGGCTCGACGCCGAAGAAGGGCCGCGTGGCGGAGCCGGCCTTGAGGTCGGTCGCGCCCGGCAGCGGGGTGATCAGGATGCCGCCGGTCTCGGTCTGCCACCAGGTGTCGACGATCGGCACCTTCTTCTCGCCGACGACGTTGAAATACCATTCCCAGGCTTCCGGGTTGATCGGCTCGCCGACCGAGCCCAGCACGCGCAGGCTCTTGCGCGAGGTTTTCTTCACGGGCGCGTCGCCGGCGCCCATCAGGGCGCGAATGGCGGTGGGAGCGGTGTAGAAGATGTTGACCTTGTGCTTGTCGATGACCTCCCAGAAGCGGGAGACGGACGGGTAGTTGGGCACGCCCTCGAACATCAGCGTCGTCGCGCCGTTGGCGAGCGGGCCGTAGACGATGTAGCTGTGGCCGGTGACCCAGCCGACATCGGCGGTGCACCAATAGATGTCCCCGTCATGGTAGTCGAAGACGTATTGATGCGTCATCGAGGCGTAGACGAGATAGCCGCCGGTGGTGTGCAGCACGCCCTTCGGCTTGCCGGTGGAGCCAGAGGTGTAGAGGATGAACAGCGGGTCTTCCGCCTTCATCTTCTCCGGCTTGCACTCGGGCTTCACCGAGGCGACCTCGTCGTGGTACCAGACGTCGCGGCCCGGCGCCCAGCCGACCTTGCCGCCGGTGCGGCGCACGACGACGACCTTCTTCACCATCACGTGGTTCTTGGCGGCGATGTCGATCGCCTTGTCGGTGTTTTCCTTCAGAGGAATCGCTTTTCCTCCACGCAAACCTTCATCCGCAGTGATGACGAAGGTGGATTCGCAGTCGACGATGCGGCCGGCCAGCGCGTCGGGCGAGAAGCCGCCGAAGACGATCGAGTGAATGGCGCCGATGCGCGTGCAGGCGAGCATCGCATAGGCGGCTTCCGGGATCATCGGCATGTAGATGGTGACGCGGTCGCCCTTCTTGACGCCGTGCTTCTTCATCACATTGGCGAGGCGGCAGACGTGCTCGTAGAGCTCGTTGTAGGTGATCTTCTTGTCGTCGTAGGGGTTGTCGCCTTCCCAGATGATGGCGGTCTGGTTGCCGCGCTTCTTCAGGTGACGGTCGATGCAGTTGTACGAGACGTTGGTCTGGCCGTCCTCGAACCACTTGATCGAGACCTTGCCCTTGAACGAAGCGTTCTTGACCTTGGTGTAGGGCTTGAACCAGTCGATGCGCTTGCCGTGCTTGCCCCAGAACCGGTCGGGGTTCTTCACGCTCGCGGCATACCATTTGAGATAGGTGTCGTTGTCGATCAGCGCGTTCTTCTTCCACGCAGGCTGGACCTTGTGGACATTCACTTCCGACATGCTTTCCTCCCCGGACTGGTCACGCACCGGCTGAGCGCCGGTGGCTTCGCGGTCTCAGCATCCGCGAATTCGGGCGCATTATTAGCAATTCGGGCGGAGCGGCAACATTAGACCTTGGATTCGCGCGGCGGCTTGACGCACTGCGGGTGCGCGGGATGCGGCCGGCGTTGGCAGCACTCAATATGTCATGCTGCTAACATACTGGATTCATTGGCTAAATCTGCTCTCTTCACGAAAATGTCAATAGACGGGTAACGATCCGGGCGCACAGTTTTGCGTTGGGAGGAAGGAGAAACACACGGGGACCAGCATGCGCGACACGAAGGAACTCGAACTGATGCTCCGGGGCTACGGCCTGACGACGGCCGAAATCCTCTACCGGATGCCCGACCACCCGGGCGTCCTGCAGACCTATCTCTGGCAGGACTACGATCTGGCGCCGAAGTTTCCGGTGCTCACCAGCTTTCTCGACTTCTGGCGCGCGAAGCTCGAAGGCCCGCTGCACTCGATCCGCTACACCCACAAGAAGCTGATCTCACCGTCGGAATGGCGGATGGTCGATGGCGAGATCCTGCTGAACTGAGGCCGGCGCGGGGCGGTCCGGCAAAAGACCGGCCGCCTGCTTGTCCGCCGACGTCGCCGTCACACCGCCGGCGGATTGAGCCGGGCGAAGCCCTCCTGCCGCCGGTAGGGAAAATAGGGATAGGGCGCGGTCACCTCGCTCGCGGCATCGAGCCTCGCGACATGCTCGGGCGCGAGCGACCAGCCCACCGCGCCGAGATTTTGGCGCAGCTGTTCCTCGTTGCGCGCGCCGATGATGACGGACGACACGGTCGGGCGGCGCAGCAGCCAGTTGATGGCGATCTGCGGCACGGTCCTGCCGGTCTCCCGGGCGACCTCGTCGAGCGCATCGACCACGCGGTAGAGGTGCTCGTCTTCGACCGGCGGGCCGAAGCTCGCCGTCTCGTGCAGCCGGCTTCCTACGGGCAGCGGTTGGCCGCGCCGGACCTTGCCGGTCAGGCGGCCCCAGCCGAGCGGGCTCCACACCAGCGCGCCCACCCCCTGGTCGAGCCCGAGCGGCATCAGCTCCCATTCGTAGTCGCGCCCGACCAGCGAATAGTAGACCTGGTGTGCGACGTAGCGCGGCCAGCCGTGCCGGTCGGCGAGGGCGAGCGACTTCATCAACTGCCAGCCGGAGAAGTTGGAGACGCCGACATAGCGCAGCTTGCCGGCGCGCATGAGGGTGTCCAGCGTCGACAGCACTTCCTCGACCGGCGTGCCGGCATCGAAGGCGTGCAGCTGCAGCAGGTCGATATGGTCGGTGCCGAGCCGGCGCAGCGCATCCTCCACTGCCCTGATCAAGCGGGAGCGAGACGAGCCGGAGTCGTTCGGCCCCTCGCCCATCGGCAGCGACGTCTTGGTCGAGATCAGCACCTCGTTGCGGCGGCCCTTGATGGCCGCGCCCAGCACCTCTTCCGAGGCGCCGGCCGAATAGACGTCGGCCGTGTCGAACAGGTTGACGCCGGCCTCGAGGCAGATGTCGACCAGCCGCCGCGCCTCGGCGGCGTCGCTGGTGCCCCAGTGGCCAAAGAGCGGGCCGGCGCCGCCGAACGTGCCGGCACCGAAGGAGAGGGCGGGCACTTTAAGTCCGGATGCGCCGAGACGACGATATTCCATGGTCAGATTCCTTGATTGCAGGGTTGGGTGGAGAGGCGGCGCCTGCCGCCGGTGGCTTATTCCGCCGGCACGAACCGGTCGCCGCGCCGCTCGGCGCGCAGGCCGACCAGCGCCGAGGCGATCGCCGCGAGCGGCACCAGGCCGGCGACGAGCGTGATCGCGCCGAGGCCGGGGCCGTGGTCGATGACGACGCCGCCGAGCCATGCGCCGAGCGCATTGCCGAGGTTGAAGGCGGCGATGTTGAACGACGATGCCAGGCTTTGTCCGGCGCCGTCGGCCTTCTTCAGCACCCACATCTGCAGCGGCGCCACGGTGGCGAAGGAGGCCGCGCCGAGCAGGCCGACGAAGACGACCGCGAGTATCCTGTCGTGCATGGCGAAGGTCATTGCGAGGAGCACCGCCGAGAGCACGGCGAGGCTGCCGATCATTGTCGGGACGAGATGGCGGTCGGCAAGGCGGCCGCCCAGGAGGTTGCCGACCACGAGGCCGCCGCCGAAGACGAGCAGTATCGGCGAGACGGCGCTCTCGGAGAAGCCGGAGATGCCGGTGAGGATCGGGGCGATGTAGGTGAAGGCGGCGAAGACGCCGACCCAGGACAGGACAGTGGTGAGCAGGCCGATCAGCACGGTGCGGCGGCCGAGGACCGACAACGCGCCGCCGCTGGTCTCTTCCGGCGCCTCGTCGCCGGAATCGCGCGGTACGAAGGCGGCGATGATGGCGACGGCGGCGAGACCGATGAGCGTCACGGCCCAGAACGTCGCGCGCCAGCCATAGGCCTGGCCGAGCCAGGTGCCGAAGGGAACGCCGAGCACGTTGGCGGCGGTCAGCCCGGTAAACATGACGGCGATCGCGGTCGCCTTGCGGTCGGAGGGGACGAGGCCTGTCGCCACGACCGAGCCGACGCCGAAGAAGGAGGCGTGCGCGAAGGCGGTGAGCACGCGGGCGGCCATCAGCATCCAGTAGTCGGGGGCGAGCGCACAGGCGAGATTGCCGAGCGTGAAGACGGCCATCAGCGCGAGCAGCACCGTCTTGCGCGGCCAGCGCGCGGTGAAGGCGGCCAGCAGCGGCGCGCCGACCACGACGCCGAGCGCATAGCCCGAGATCAGCAGGCCGGCGGCGGAGATGGAGACGCCGAGATCGTTGCCGACCTCGAGCAGCAGCCCCATGATGACGAATTCCGTGACGCCGATGCCGAAGGCTCCGGCTGCAAGTGCGTAAAGGGCGATTGGCATGTCCTGTCCCCGTTGGTCCGGCGCATCAGCGCGCCGCCGAAGATCGGTGCGCGGGGGCGACGGCAACAGGCTTGCGGCAAGAACATCATTCGTGAGATCAATTCACAAATGGCAAGGCTCGACATCAACCGGTCCGGCGAGATGGACGTGTTCGTCCGCGTGGTGGAGCGGGGATCGTTCTCGGCCGCCGCGGCGCTGCTTGGCATGACGCCGTCGGCGGTGAGCAAGCTGATCGGCCGCCTCGAGGACCGCCTGGGCGCCCGGCTGATCAACCGGACGACGCGGCGCCTGCAGCTCACGCCCGAAGGCGCGGCATTCTACGAGACCGCGCTGCGCATCCTGGCCGAGATCGACATGGCCGAGCGGGAGGCCGCCGCCGGCGCCACGCCGCGGGGAAGGCTCAGGGTCAATTGCAACATTCCCTTCGGACAGCATTACCTGCTGCCGCTGCTGCCGTCTTTCCTGGCAGGCCATCCCGGGGTGACGGTGGACGTATCGCTGACCGACCGGGTGGTGGACCTGTTGGAAGAACGCGCGGACGTTGCGATACGGGCGGGCCCTCTGCGCGATTCGCGGCTGATCGCGCGCAAGCTGTGGCAGAGCCGCATGGTGATCGTCGCGGCACCTTCCTACCTCGCCGGCCGCGGCACGCCGCGGCTGCCGGAGGATGTCGCGGACCACAACTGCCTCGACTTCGGCTTTGCGCGCGCCGTGGACGGCTGGCCGCTGCTCGACGGCGCAGGTCGTGTCGCAACCTTCGCGCCGAAGGGCAACGTGCTCGTCAGCGACGGCGAAGCGATGCGGCTGGCCGCGCTGGCCGGAGGCGGGATCGGCCGGCTGTCGCGCTACCACGTGCAGCGCGACATCGACGCGGGAACGCTGGTGCCGGTGCTGGAAGACTTCAATCCCGGCGACGAGGAGCCGCTGCACGCGATCTATGTCGGCCAGGGCGGCCACCTGCCGGCCCGCGTTCGCGCCTTCCTCGACTTCCTCGCCGCGAATGTCAGGCCCTACGGCGGCTGACATTCGCGGCGGCGCGGTTCTTCGACATGAACGGCGCAGGTACGCGGCCGGCGGCCTGGCGCTCCAGCACCGGATGTCGTCCACGAACGGAGTGATGCGCGCCAAGCCCGATGGCGGCGCTCACCGCAATCCTTCCCTCATTGCAAAATCTCGCTTCCCTGTCCGCCAAGAGCCGCGGTCGGAAAGCCCGTAGATTTCGATGGAGGCGAGCTGTCCGCGCACGCCTCACGCGAAATCAACGAGAAAAGGGGAACTAAATGACCGAGACGACAAGCGTCGCACGCACCGCCGACGTGCAGGAAATCAAGATGCTCAACGCGAAATACAACTATGCGGTCGATGAAGCCGACGGCAAAGCCTGGGCTGCCTGCTTCACGAAGACCGGTGTCTTCAACGCCCTGATCGAGGGGCAGCGCCCCAAGGGACCGGCCGAGCTCGAAGCCTTCGTCAAGATCTGCAACGACGCCTTCGGCAAGATGCACCACCTGACCACGAACGAAGTCATCGACTTCGACGGAAACACCGCGCGGCAGAAAGCCTACCTGCAGTTCTTCTGCGTCAAGGACGGCAAGGCCGAGGGCAGCATCTGCGTCTACCATGACTGGCTCGAACTCGAAGACGGCGCCTGGAAGTTCAGCCGGCGCGACGTCGAATACAAGGTGAAGTTCACCGAGTTCACGCAGGCTTCCTGAAACCTGTCGCGACGCGCCTCGTCAGCCGGCCAGGCGCGCCGAACAGCAGCGACTTCACCGCCCCTGTTCCGCAGCGGGCGAACCCATCTTCGCGGCGTGCAAGGGCTTTCGGACCGACGGCGGCAAGCCGGCGCAACGTCCGCCCGCACCCGCGCGACCAGAAAACCGGAGCAAAGCCATGGAATTCAAAGACAAGACAGTCCTCATCACCGGCGCTGCCGGTGGCATCGGCAAGGCCGCGACGAAAGCGTTCTTCGAACAGGGCGCCAAGCTGGTGCTCATCGATCTGGCTCAGCCGTCTCTCGAGGCAATGGCCAGGGAACTCGCACTGGACCCCGACCGCTGCGTCCTGATCGCGGCGGACGTCTCCAAGGAAAGCGAAGTGGAGAGCTTCGTCGCGGCGACAAAGGCAAAGTTCGGACGCATCGACGTCTTCTTCAACAATGCCGGCGTCGAGGGCAAGACAGGCCTGCTGATCGACACGGACGCCGATACGCTCGACAAGATCCTCGACGTCAACGTGAAGGGCTGCTTCTTCGGCCTGAAATACGTGCTGCGGGAAATGATCGCCCAGGGGGGCGGGGCCGTGGTGAACACGTCCTCGATGGCAGGACTCATCGGCTTCCATTCGCTCGGCGTCTACACCGCCTCCAAACATGCGGTGATCGGGCTCACGCGAGCCGCGGCCGCGGAGGTCGCCGCCTCCAAGGTCCGCGTCAATGCGGTCTGCCCCGGGCCGGTCGAGACGCGCATGATGCGGGAAATCGAGGCGGGCATATCGGCCACCGATCCGGTCGCGGTGAAGGGACAGTTCGAGAACCTGACCGGCCTCAAGCGCTATGCCGAGCCCGAGGAGATCGCGGATCTGGTTCTCTTCCTCGCGTCGGACAAGGCGTCCTACATCACCGGGAGCATGTACACGATCGACGGCGGCATGACCGGCATGTGATACGGGACACGCGTGCCCGGCCGTGCGAACAGGCCGGGCATGCGGCCCCGATCAAATCAGCGGCCGGCTCTCGGGATCCGAGAGGGAGTTCCGGTATTCGCGAGGAGACATCCCATAGTGCTGCCGGAAGACCCGGCTGAAGTGGGACAGGTCGTTGAAGCCAGCCCTGAACGCTGCGTCCGATATGTTGACGCAGCGCTCGTCGAGCAGGTTTTGCGCGCTCCGCTCGAGGCGCTTCCTTAGCAGGCTCTGGCCGAAGGTCTGGTCGCGCTCCTCCATGATCATGTGAAGGTAGCGCGTGGATATGCCGAAATGCGCCGCAACCTTCGACGGCGTCAGCTCGGGATCGGCAAAGTTCAGCTCGATGTAGCTGAGGATGGAGTGGCAGAGCCCCGCTCTCCAGCTCTTCCTGCGCCCTTCGTGCACGTCCTGCGCCCGGCCCAGCGACAGTCCGATGAGATCGACCATGATCTTGTTCAGATCGATCGCGTTGCCGGTAAGGCTTTGCGGGTTTCTCGCGATGGCCGTGAGATAGTCGATGGCGATCTTTCCGACGGGTGTCCGGTCTGTTACCTTCCGGGCCACGCAGTCGTGCTGGACGTCCATATGCGTATCGAGAACCCGTTTCGGGATCTTGAAGGAATGCATCTCCCATTCATCGGTGAAATAGTCGTGCAGAAAGGGCTCGGTCGAATCGACGATGCTGAATTCGCCCGGATTCGTCACCGTCTCCCGCTTCGCCTGCACGACGCGGCACGACCCTCTGACCTGAAGATTCAGAAAGCAGAACGAGTCGGTGTCGCGGCGGATACCCCTGGCGTTGCGGGAAATGAGCTGCTTCTGCGAACTGATGTTGGAAACCGAAAAGTCGGAGAACGGATGCTCCGTGACCGCGCCGACGAACTCGTGCCGAGAGACCGGCTCGGAGTCCAGCGCAACGTAGACGTTGCACAGAACCTCCCGCCAGAAGCCGAATCTCGTCGACGAGTCTATCTGCTTGAGATCAAAGGTCCTCACCTTGAGCCCCTGCGCGCGGCATTGCGATGGCCATGCTGTAACAAGCAAGCGTTATGCCAGTTCCGAAAGACGCGGTACCTTGCTTCGCGGGGAAAATCTTGCAGGATATCAGTGGTTTAATTGCGTGCCGCCACGAGTGCTTCGCGTATGCGGGGCCACGATATGCCTCTTACTTAGTCGAACAGACTATCTTTGCGTCATCGGCGATCACGGCTCGGTTCGCGTCCGCGCGTTCCTCGCCGCGAATGCCAGGCCCTATGGCGTCTGACATTCGCGGCGGGCGGGTTCATTTCTTCGGCACGAACGGCGCCGGCACGCGGCCGGCGGCCTGGCGCTCCAGCATCCAGCCCGGATATTCGGGCGTAAGCGCGCTTGCCTCGTCGAGGCGGGCGAGCTCGTCGGCGGTGAGGCGCAGGTCGACCGCGGCGAGGTTCTGCTCCAGCTGGTCCATCCGCGAGGCGCCGATGATGATGCTCATCACGAAGGGACGGGCGAGGATCCAGGCGAGCGCCACCGAGGCGACGGTGGCGTCGTGCGCCTTGGCGACGTCGCGCATGATGGCGACGATCGGCCAGGCCTTTTCCTCATCGACCGGCGGGAAGTTGAAGGAGGCGCGGCGGCCCTCGCCATTGCCCGGCGCGCCGGGGCCGTATTTGCCCGACAGAAGACCGCCGGCGAGCGGCGACCAGACCATCAGGCCGAGCTTCTCCTCGGTCAGCATCGGCACGATGTCGCGTTCGAGGTCGCGGCCGGCGATGGAATAGTAGGACTGGACCGTCTCGAAGCGGGCGTAGTCCTTGCGTTCCGAGATGCCGAGGGCCTTGGCGATGCGCCAGGCCTGCCAGTTGGAGACGCCGACATAGCGGACGAGGCCGCGCGAGACGAGGTCGTCGAGCGCGCGCAGCGTCTCGTCGATCGGCGTCACCGTGTCGGTGCCGTGCACCTGGTAGAGGTCGATGTGGTCGGTGCCGAGACGCTCCAGGCTCTGCTCGACCTGGTCCATGATATGGCCGCGCGAGGAACCGCGCTCGTTGGGGCCGCTGCCCATGACGCCGTGGAACTTGGTCGCGATGACCACGTCCTGGCGGCGCACGCCGAGGTTCTTGAGCGACTGGCCGAGAATCTTTTCGGACTCGCCGAAGGAATAGACGTTGGCTGTGTCGAAGAAGTTGATGCCGGCGGCGAGCGACCGCTCGATGAGGCGGTCCGCGGCCTCCTGATCGACCTTGGCGATCTGGCCCCACTGGCCGCCGGCGCCGGCCTCGCCGAAGGTCATCGTGCCGAGGCACAGTTCGGAAACGAAAAGGCCTGTGCGGCCAAGCTGATTGTATCGCATGGGAAAGGCTCCGGGATGGAGGAAAACCTGATTGATATAAGAACGGATCGTTTCGTTTTAAGACCATGGTCCAATCGGGCTGGCCGGACTGGACTATCCCTGCCCGTCCCGGCATCACGGCCTTCCCGTCACGCGCATGTCATCTGCCGGCGATAGGGGCGAGACCGGACAAACGCAGCCGGAGATGCCACGCATGTCGACCCCCTCGCCGTTCCGCACCACGCTTCTCGAAGAGAACGAGGGACCGGGCCACAACCCGACCGACAATCCGTCCATGGGCGAAATCGTCGCCGCGCGCTTCTCGCGCCGCAGCCTGCTGAAAGGCTCGCTGGCGGTGACCGCGATCGCGGCGACGGTGAGCCCGATGGCGCTGATGCTGGCCGACGAGGCGCGTGCCGGGGCGACCGGTTCGGCGTTCAGCTTCGATGAGGTCGAGGCAGGCGTCGACGACAAGCATCATGTGGCTGCCGGCTACGATGCCGACGTGCTGCTGCGCTGGGGCGATCCGCTCTTCGCCGATGCGCCGGATTTCGATCCGGCCGCTCAGTCGGCGGCGGCGCAGGCGCGCCAGTTCGGCTACAACAACGACTATGTCGGCTTCATCCCGCTGGAGGGCTCGAACGAGCACGGGCTGCTGGTGGTGAACCACGAATACACCAATCCGCACCTGATGTTTCCGGGCATCGTTTCGGTGGTCGAGAAGGACGGCAAGAAGAAGCTCGAGCAGAAGCCGCTGACGAAGGAGCAGGTCGACATCGAGATCGCCGCGCATGGCGGCACGATCGCCGAGATCCGCCAGGCCGACGGCAAATGGCAAGTGGTGCGCGACGGCAAGCTCAACCGCCGCATCACCGCCGACACGCCGATGGAGATCACCGGCCCGGCGGCCGGCAGCGACCGGCTGAAGACCGCAGCCGACCCCACGGGCACGAAGGTGCTCGGCACCGTCAACAATTGCGCCGGCGGCGTGACGCCATGGGGCACCTACATCATGGCCGAGGAGAACATCCACGGCTACTTCTCCGGCGAACTGCCGGCGGGGCATCGCGAGGCGCAGAACTACGAGCGGCTCGGCATTCCCGAGGGCTCGTACGAATGGGCCGCGCATTACGACCGATATGACGTCGGCAAGGAGCCGAACGAGCCGAACCGCTTCGGCTGGATCGTCGAGGTGGACGTCAACGATCCGACCTCGACGCCGAAGAAGCGCACCGCGCTCGGCCGCTTCAAGCACGAGGGGGCGGAATCGATCGTAGCCAAGGACGGTCGCGTGGTGTTCTACCTCGGCGACGACGAGCGCTTCGACTACGTCTATAAGTTCGTCACGACCGGCCGGTTCAATCCGGACGACCGCGCCGCCAACATGAACCTGCTCGACGACGGCACGCTGCATGTCGCGAAGTTCGCCGAGTACGGCGCGATGGAATGGCTGCCGCTGGTGTTCGGGCAGGGCCCGCTGACCGCCGCAAACGGCTTCGAAAGCCAGGCCGACGTGCTGATCGAGACCCGACGCGCCGCGGACCTGCTCGGCGCCACGAAGATGGACCGGCCCGAGGACGTGCAGCCGAACCCGGTGAACGGCAAGGTCTATGTGATGCTGACCAACAATACGAAGCGCGAGGAGGCCGACGCGGCCAACCCGCGCGCGAAGAACGCCTTCGGCCACATCATCGAGATCACCGAGGCCGACGGCGACTTCACGGCGACGAAGAGCCGGTGGGACGTGCTTTTGAAGTGCGGCGATCCGTCGGTGGCCGAGGTCGGCGCCAGCTTCTCGACCGCAACGACGGCCAATGGCTGGTTCGGCATGCCGGACAATTGCGCCGTCGATTCCGCCGGAAGGCTGTGGGTGTCGACCGACGGCAACTCGCCCAAGGCGACGGGCCGCACCGACGGGCTGTGGGCGGTGGATACGGAAGGAGACGCGCGCGCGACCTCGCGGCTGTTCTTCCGCGTACCGGTCGGCGCGGAGATGTGCGGGCCGCTGCTGACGGCCGACGACGAGACGATGTTCGTCGCGGTCCAGCATCCGGGCGACGGCGGCGAGGACTGGAAGGAGTTCGGCCGCCCGTCCTACTACGAGGATCTGTCGACCCGCTGGCCGGATTTCTCGCCCGACCTGCCGACCCGGCCGTCGGTGGTGGTGATCACGAAGCAGGGCGGCGGCAAGATTGCGAGCTGACGGGCGAGGGGCCGGGGGGGCCGGCCCCGCTCAGTCCTGCCAGGGATTGAACAGGCGCACGCCCGTATCGGCGAAGTCGGCGACATTGCGCGTGACCAGTGTGAGGTCGTGGACCAGGGCGGTGGCGGCGATCAGGCCGTCGGCATCGCCGCGGGTCTTTGTCATCGAGATCCGACCCCACTGAATTGCGATATCCTCGGTAACCTCGATGATGCGCCCCGCATGTTCACTGCGAAGCTCTTTCAGCCACTCGGCCAAAAGTGTGGATTTGCGTGGGCTCCTCGCAAACGAGATGGAGACGCCGCGTTCGATCTCGCCGATCGTGATGACGCTCAGGAAAAGATGCTGCGACTCCACACCCGCAAGCCAACCTTTCGGCTCACCAACGCCTTTGTAGGCATCCGAAACGACATTGGTATCAATCAGATACATCTGACGTAGCGCTAGATGTCGATTGGAGGACGGCTCGGTGTCTTGCTGCGGTGGTTGATCACTTCCAACGTCTCGTCGTCCAACTCCGGGAAGGCGAGCAAATGCTCGATGAACGACTTTTTCGGTTCGTTGCCGATGATACGGTCGTATTCCTCGGCGGACATCACCACTGCCGTGCGCTTGCCGCGCAGCGTCACTGTCTGGGGGCCTTCGGTCTGCGCTTGACGCACGACCTTGGAAAAATTGTTCTTCGCGTCCTGGAGATGCCAGTTCATGGGGTTGGACCTAGCTAGCTAGCCAGATAGATAGCATTCTTGTCTGTCGCTTTCAACGATGGCCGAAAATGGCGCTGCCGACCCTGACGCTGGTGGCGCCGAAGGCGATGGCGGTCTCGTAGTCGCCGGACATGCCCATGGAGAGTTTTTCCAAGCCGGCCTCGGCGGCGATCTTCGCCAGCAGGGCGAAATGCGGGCCGGGGTTTTCGTCGGCGGGCGGGATGCACATCAGGCCCTCGATGGCGAGGCCGTGGACGTCGCGGCAGCGGGCGGCGAAGGTGGCTGCCTCGCGAGGGTCGATGCCGGCCTTCTGCGGCTCCTGACCGATGTTCACCTGGACGTAGAAGCGAATCTGCCGGCCCTGTTTCGCGGCTTCCTTCGCCAGTTCGGCGGCGATCTTCTCGCGGTCGACGGTCTCGATGACGTCGAACAGGGCGACCGCTTCCTTCGCCTTGTTGGACTGGAGCGGGCCGATCAGGTGGAGTTCGAGGTCGGGGAATTCCTGCCGCAGCGCGGGCCACTTGCCTTGCGCCTCCTGCACGCGGTTCTCGCCGAAGACGCGCTGGCCAGCCTGGAGGACGGGGCGGATGGCGTCGGCCTCGAAGGTCTTGGAGACGGCGACGAGCTGGACAGAACCGGCGGGGCGGCGCGCAGCCTTTTCGGCGGCGGCGATGCGGCCGCGGACGGTGAGGAGGTTGGTGGCGGCGTCCTGCGTATGGCGTCCTCTGACCGCGCCGTCATCCTCGGGCTTGTCCCGAGGATCTACCGAGGCTGATGGGTTTGGATTCATGCGATCGCGTCCTGTCGTGAACTGACCTCACAGGGTAGTAGATCCTCGGGGCAAGCCCGAGGATGACGGCGGTCCGGGGCGGGATGCGATCGATGCTCCATCCGTGACAGCCTCCGCTGATCGGTCGTCTCTTATTGATTCCGCCGGCAAACCGTGGTGAAGGTCCGCCGCGACGCTTCTTTGTGTGAAATAATCCCCGATGGCAACCGAACGATACAATCCCCGCACCGCCGAGCCGAAATGGCGCAAGGCATGGGACGACGCGAAGCTCTTCGAGACGAAGAACGACGATCCGCGCCCGAAATACTACGTGCTGGAGATGTTCCCCTATCCGTCGGGCCGCATCCATATGGGCCATGTGCGCAACTACACGATGGGCGACGTGGTGGCGCGGTGGCGCCGGGCGATGGGCTTCAACGTGCTGCATCCGATGGGGTGGGACGCGTTCGGCCTGCCGGCGGAGAACGCCGCGCGCGACAACAAGGTCAATCCGCGCACCTGGACCTATGCCAATATCGAGACGATGAAGGGCCAGCTGAAGACGATGGGCCTGTCGCTGGACTGGGCGCGCGAGATCGCGACCTGCGACCCGTCCTACTACAAGCACCAGCAGAAGATGTTCCTCGACTTCTGGAAGGCGGGGCTGGTCGAGCGCAAGTCGGCCAAGGTCAACTGGGACCCGGTCGACATGACCGTGCTCGCCAACGAGCAGGTGATCGACGGCAAGGGCTGGCGCTCGGGCGCGGATGTCGAACTGCGCGACCTGACGCAGTGGTTCTTCAAGATCACGTCGATGAGCCAGGAGCTGCTGGACGGGCTGGAGACGCTCGACCGCTGGCCGGAGAAGGTCAAGCTGATGCAGTCGAACTGGATCGGCCGCTCGGAAGGGCTGGCCTTCGAGTTCGGCCTGGTCGGCGCGCCCGAGGGCTTCGACAAACTGCCGGTGTTCACCACCCGCGCGGATACGATGTACGGTCCGACCTTTGCGGCGGTGTCGCCCGACCATCCGCTGGCGAAGAAGCTGGCGGAGACGAACTCGGACGTCGTCGCCTTCATCGACAAGTGCCACCACATGGGCACGTCGCAGGCGGAGATCGACACGGCGGAGAAGCTCGGCTTCGACACCGGGATCAGGGTGACGCATCCGGCCGATCCGAACTGGACGCTGCCGCTCTACATCGCGAACTTCGTCTTGATGGACTACGGCACGGGCGCCATCATCGGCTGTCCGGCGCACGACCAGCGCGACCTGGACTTCGCCCGCAAATACGGGCTGCCGGTGATCGACGTCTTCCTGCCGCTGGACAGCGACGAGCGCGTCGGCGACGTGGCCTTCGTTCCTGCCAAGACCGATACGGTGCGCTACGTGCAATGGGCGGGCGAGCCCACGGTGCAGACATGCCAGCAGGCGATGGACGCGTCCCTGACGATGTTCGAGCAGGCGGGCTGGGGCAAGCGCAAGGTGCAGTTCCGGCTGCGCGACTGGCTGATCTCGCGCCAGCGCTATTGGGGCTGTCCGATCCCGGTGATCCACTGCGACGATTGCGGCGCGGTGCCGGTGCCTGCCGACCAATTGCCGGTGCTTTTGCCGGACGACGTGTCGTTCGACAAGCCGGGCAATCCGCTCGACCATCATCCGACCTGGAAGCACGCCAACTGCCCGAAATGCGGCAAGCCGGCGCGGCGCGATACCGACACGATGGACACGTTCGTCGATTCGTCCTGGTATTTCGCCCGTTTCACCGACCCGTGGAACGAGGAGCAGCCGACGACGCTGAAAGATGTCGACGGGCCGAAGGGCTGGCTGCCGGTGAACCAGTATATCGGCGGCATCGAGCACGCGATCCTGCACTTGTTATACTCGCGCTTCTTTGCCCGGGCGATGAAGGCGACGGGCCATCTGACCACGGTCGAGGAGCCGTTCGAGGGCCTGTTCACGCAGGGCATGGTGGTGCACGAGACCTACAAGGGGCCGCACGGCTGGGTCACGCCCGCGGAAGTGAAGATCAGCGAGATCGACGGCAAGCGCAGCGCCGTGCTCGCCTCCGACGGCTCGCCGATCGAGATCGGCTCGATCGAGAAGATGTCGAAGTCGAAGAAGAACGTGGTCGACCCCGACGACATCATCGCCTCCTACGGCGCCGATACGGCGCGCTTCTTCATGCTGTCCGACTCGCCGCCGGAGCGCGACGTGATCTGGACGGAGGCCGGCGTCGAGGGTGCGCACCGCTTCGTGCAGCGCGTCTGGCGTCTGGTGTCGGAGGCGGCGCCGTCGCTGTCGGGCGTCGCGGCAAAGGCGGCGACCGAGGGCGCGGCCGGCGAGGTCTCGAAGATCGCGCACAAGACGCTGAAGGCGGTGGGCGAGGAAATCGGGCGGCTGGGCTTCAACAAGGCCGTGGCGAGGCTCTATGAGCTGACCAACGCGCTGCAGACCCCGCTGGCCGACATTGCCGCCGGCAAGGCCGATGCGGCGATGAGCGGCGCGGCGCGGCAGGCGGTCGAGTTCCTGATCGCAATGATCGCGCCGATGACGCCGCACCTCGCGGAAGAATGCTGGCAGGCGATCGGCTGCGACGGAATGGCGGCTGAACAATCCTGGCCCGAGTTCGACCCCGCGCTAGTGGTAGACAACGAGGTCGTGATGCCGGTGCAGATCAACGGCAAGAAGCGCGGCGATTTGACAATCGCCCGCGACGCAGATCAAGCTGCCGTCGAGCAGGCGGCGCTGGCGCTTGACTTCGTCCAGAAGGCTCTGGAAGGAAAGGCGCCGCGCAAGGTCATCGTGGTGCCGCAGAGGATCGTCAATGTCGTTGCATGAGATGAATCGACGGCGCTTCTCGCTGGGACTGGTCGCTCTGGCTGGTCTCGCGGCGATGTCCGCCTGCACGGCGCGTCCGCTCTACAGCGATGCGGGCCTGCAGACCGGCTCGCTCGCCGGCAGCGCGGCCCGGCCGTCGATCGTCGTCAAGCCGGCGACGACCCGCGTCGGGCTCGAAGTGCGCAACCATCTCATCTTCCTGTTGACCGGCGGCGGCGCCGAACCGGCCAATCCGGTCTATACGTTCGATTCGACGGTGTCCTCGGCCAGCAGCAACACCGCGACGATCCAGCGGACGGTCGATACCGAGCCGACGTCCGGCCAGGTGACCGTCACCGCGAGCTACAAGATCATCGACAACAAGACCGGCGAGCCCGTGGCCGCCGGCCGCCGGTCGATGGTCGCGTCCTACGATATTCCCCGCCAGGAGTTCGCCGCCGTGCGCGCCCTGCGGGATGCGGAAAACCGTGCCGCGCGGGAACTCGCCGAAACCCTGCGCGCCGCGATTGCCCAGGATCTGGCGCGCCTGCCGCCGGCGTCCTGAACGGACGCCGGCTCAGGGAACCGGATTTCAACTCGTCGGTTGTTGGGCGAGCGTCATTTTCGCGTCACCATTATTGGCGAGAAGCGGAACGGGGCTCGCACGCCGGTTGGATGAGGTAAGATGACGACATCCCAGTTCGGGCTCCTGTCCGGTCGGCTGGAGACGCTGCGTACGGGCGGCGACCACATCGTCGACCAGCTCATCGCCGAGCGCACCCAGTTGATCTCGAAACATCCGCTCTGGCCGCTGATCCGGCCGGTTCTGGTGCGATTCCTCCACTATCGCCAGGCCGTCGAGATGGCCGACGAGATCGCGCGGCTGGACGGCTGGCGCGCCTTCGAGATGATCAGCGGGCTTCTGTCGCTGGACCTGACGCTGACCGGCCTGTCGAACCTGCCGAAGACGGGGGGCTTCATCCTCGCCCCGAATCACCCGACGGGCATCGCCGACGGCATCGCCATCTTCGACACGCTGAAGGCGGTGCGGCCGGACATGACCTTCTTCGCCAACCGCGACGCGCTGCGCGTGTCGGCCGGGTTCCGCGACATGATCATCCCGGTCGAGTGGCGAGCCGGCGCGAAATCCTACGGCAAGTCGCGCGACACGCTGGAGATGACGGCGAAGGCCTTTACCGATAACCGGCCCGTGGTGCTGTTCCCGTCCGGCCGGCTGGCCTTCTGGAACGAGGGCAAGCTGACCGAGCGGCCGTGGCAGAACTCGGTCGTGTCGCTGGCGCGCCGCTACAACTATCCCGTCGTGCCGGCGCATATCTCGGCGCGGAATTCCGGCCTGTTCTACTTCCTGTCGAAGCACTCGACCGAAATCCGCGACATGACGCTGTTCCACGAGCTCTTGAACAAGAAGCGGCAGAAGTTCGCGATCTCGATCGGCCATCCGATCGCGCCGGACTGCCTGGAAGGCGAACCGGCCGAGGTCGCCGCCGCCCTGCAGGAGCATACGGTGGTACGGATGGCGGACGATCCCGACGCCGTCTTCCGTCCGGTCGCGCCGCGGCTGCCAAGCGCGGCCTGAGAGCTTTCTTCCCTAGCGGAAGGAGACTATCCTGTCCGTCCGTCAGGAGGCAGGTGATGAAACGAATCGCGGGTATTGCCCTGGTCTGCGCAGCACTGGCCGCGCCGGTGCCGCTCTTCGCGCAGGCGATCGCGCCCGGCGAGGAGAGGGAACTGGCGAACTTCCTCAAGCCGGAGGCGGGCAAGCGGATCTGCTATGCGCGCGTCTATACGCCCGAGCACCTGGCAAAGCACCCGAAGCAGAAGGTGACGGAGATCGGCTTCCGGCTGGCCTATTACCGCTTTCCGCCGGACGAGTTCCATCCGCAGGGCCAGCGCAACTACTACTTCGCCCTGACCGCGAAGCGGAAGGGAAACAGCCGGCTCATGACCGCCCGCGGCGAATGCGGCCCGGACGGTACCGGCATCGGCTGCGGCGTGGAATGCGACGGCGGCGGCGTGACCGTGACGCGCCGCCCCGGCGACAAGATCCTCGTCAGCCTCGGCAAGGGCGGCTGGATCCGCATGACGGAAGGCTGCGACGAGGAGGAGAACGCGGTCAATCTGGAAGCGGGCGAGGACGACCGTGAGTTTCTTCTGAGCCGTCTGCCCGATTCGGCCTGCCCGCCCTACGGAGCGTGGTAAAGGCGGCCAGCGGTATCCGGTTATGCGAAGGTGACGTCCATGCCGGGCAGGTCGTAGCCGCCTAGGACCGTCTGCCAGCGTTCGCCGGGCGCGATCGGAAGGGCGCGCGTGATCGTTCCCGTCGAGATGATGTCGCCGGCACGCATGGGGGCCTCGTCGGGATCGTCCGCCAGTGCTGCGACGAGGTGGGCGAGCGCGTGCACGGGGCCGTCCAGCACATTGGCGCCGCGGCCGCGGTCTGCTTCCGCGCCGTTCTTATGGAGCGAGACCGTCAGGTCCGCGAGGGCCTGCGGCAGGGCGGACCGTTCGTCGCGCGAGACGGGACGGCGAGGGCCGACGAGGAGTTTTCCGTGCAGGGCTCCGGCGGCGGTGCAATCGGCCGCCTGGAAATGCCAGTCGGGAAACGGCGACTGCACGATCTCGTAGCCGTGCGCGATCCAGCCGATCCGCCCGGCGATTGCCTCGACATCCATGCCGGGTTCGAGGTCGTCTTCGAGGCCGATCATGATCTCGGGCTCAATGCGCGGCTGGAGGAGGTCGGCGATGGCGACCGTCATGCCTGGCTGTGCATTCGTGAGCGTCGCGTCCCAGACGTCGCCCCAGATCGGGGCCCAGACGCCGTATTCCGGCCAGATGCCTCGGTTGGTGAAGCCGATCTTGCGGCCGACCTTGCGCAGGCCGCGGGCAGTCCGCAGCCGGGCCAGCTCGCGCGCGACGGCCTGCGCCCGGCGGGCGTCGAGCCCGCCGTCGCGGCCGGTGAACGGCGCGATCTGGAGGTGGTCGTCCAGCGCCGACAGGACCTCGCGGGCGATGTCGGCGGCCGGACGCATGGGTCTCAGCCGATCTTCTGGCCGGTCTTGGCCCAGTCGGCGAGGAACTGCTCCAGCCCCTTGTCGGTGAGCGGGTGCTTGACCAGGGCCTTAAGCGTCGCCGGAGGCACGGTCGCGACGTCGGCGCCGATCAGCGCGACGCGCTTGACGTGGTCCGGCGTGCGGATCGAGGCCGCGAGGATTTCCGTCTCGAAGCCGTAATTGTCATAGATGTGGCGGATCTCGGCGATCAGCTCGACGCCGTCGAAGCCCATGTCGTCGAGGCGGCCGATGAAGGGCGAGATGAAGGTCGCGCCCGCCTTGGCCGCCAGCAGCGCCTGGTTGGCGGAGAAGCAGAGCGTGACGTTGGTCTGGCGGCCGTCGCCGGTGAGCGCCTTGCAGGCCTTGAGGCCGTCCAGGGTGAGCGGCAGCTTGATGCAGATGTTGTCGGCGATCTTCGACAGCACGTCGGCCTCGCGCATCATCTCGGCATATTCGGTTGCCGTGACCTCTGCGGAGACCGGTCCGTCGACGATGTCGCAGATCTCCTTGGTGACTTCCCTAATGTCGCGGCCGGATTTGAGGATCAGCGACGGGTTGGTGGTGACGCCGTCCAGCAGACCCAGATCGTTGAGTTCGCGGATATCCTTCACGTCCGCAGTATCGACAAAGAACTTCATGGCCGTCTCCTTCAATTCGTTGGGCCGGCTTGGGTCCGGCCTCGGCGCGGCACAGCCGCCTTCGGCGGCGGGGCCGCCGTGATCGGCCTTTGCTCTAGCCGAAACTAGATGCAAGGTCACGCGCCATGAACAGAGATTCGCCACGACCGAGAACGGCGGCGGTGCTCGTGCCGATGCCGGCCGAGCGGCCGCACACCTATGCCGTGCCGGACGGCATGCAGGTGGAGCCGGGATCGATCGTGCAGGTGCCGCTGGGGCCGCGCGAGGTGGCGGGCGTGGTGTGGGACGCGGATGCGGGCAATGTCGACCCGAAGAAGCTGAGGCCGATCACGAGAGCCTTCGACTGCCCGCCGCTGTCGAAGGACATGCGCCGCTTCATCGACTGGGTGGCGGACTACACGCTGTCGCCGCCGGGGCTGGCGGCGCGGATGGCGCTGCGCGCACCGGCGGCCTTCGATCCCGAGCCGTGGATCGAGGGACTGAAGCCGACCGGCAACGCGCCCGACCGGATGACCGATGCACGGCGGCGCGTGATGGAATTGATCGGCGACGGCTTCGCCTGGACGCGCTCGGGGCTGGCGCATGCCGCGGGCGTGACGGGCGCGGTGATCGACGGCATGCGGGCACAGGGCTGTTTCGAGGACACGCTCTTGCCGCCGCGCCCCGTGGTGGCGCCGCCCGACCCGGCCTATGGCGGCCAGGACCTCAATCCGGACCAGAAGGCGGCGGCCGACCGGCTCGCCGCGACGGTCAAGGCCGGCGGCTATTCGGTGACGCTGATCGACGGCGTCACGGGATCGGGCAAGACGGAGGTCTATTTCGAGGCGATCGCGGCGGCGGTGGAGGCGGGGCGGCAGGTGCTGGTGCTTCTGCCGGAGATTGCGCTGACGCACGCCTTTCTCGAACGGTTCCAGCAGCGCTTCGGCGCCAAGCCGGCCGAATGGCATTCCGACCTTGCACCGCGGATGCGCGAGCGGGTGTGGCGGCAGGTGGCGGAGGGGCAGGTGCGCGTGGTGGCCGGGGCGCGCTCGGCACTGTTCCTGCCGTTCAACGAACTCGGCCTGATCGTCGTCGACGAGGAGCACGATCCCGCCTTCAAGCAGGAGGATCGCGTCTTCTACAATGCCCGCGACATGGCGGTGGTGCGCGGCCATATCGGCGCGTTCCCGGTGATCCTGTCGTCCGCCACGCCGTCGGTCGAGACGCGCGTCAATGCGCAGACGGGGCGCTATGCCCGTGTGGCGCTGCCGTCGCGCTATGCCGAGGCGGCACTGCCGGAGCTGGCCTCGATCGATCTGAGACGCCATCCGCCGGCGCGCGGCGGGTTCCTGTCGCCGCCGCTGATCGAGGCGATGCGCCGCACGCTGGAGAAAGAGGAACAGTCGCTGCTTTTCCTGAACCGGCGCGGCTATGCGCCGCTGACCTTGTGCCGGGTGTGCGGCCACCGCTTCCAGTGCCCGGACTGCTTGTCCTGGCTGGTGGAGCACCGGTTCCGGGGACAGCTCGTCTGCCACCAGTGCGGCCATGCCGAGAAGAAGCCCGAGGCCTGCCCGGAATGCGGCACGCTCGACCATCTCGTCGCCTGCGGGCCGGGGGTGGAGCGCATCGCGGAGGAAGTAGTGGCACACTTCCCGGATGCGCGCACCATCGTGCTGTCGTCGGATCTTGTCGGCGGGGTGAGGCGGCTCAGGCTCGAACTGGAGGCGGTGGCGAAGGGCGAGGCGGACATCGTGATCGGCACTCAGCTCGTCGCCAAGGGGCACAATTTCCCGAACATGACGCTGGTGGGCGTGGTCGACGCCGATCTCGGGCTGGCCAATGGCGACCCGCGCGCGGCGGAGCGGACGTTCCAGCTGCTGAGCCAGGTGACCGGGCGCGCGGGGCGCACGGGCAAGAAGAGCCGCGGCCTGCTGCAAACCTACCAGCCGGACCATCCGGTGATGCGGGCGATCGTGTCGGGCGACGCTGAGAGCTTTTACGAGCGCGAGATCGCCGAGCGCGAGCGGGCCGGACTGCCGCCGTTCGGGCGGCTCGCCGGCATCATCGTCAGCGCGGCGACAAGGGCGGAGGCGGAAAGCCATGCGCGAGGGCTGCGGCGCGCGGCACCCGCCGCGAACGATATCCACGTGCTCGGCCCGGCGGAGGCGCCCCTGTCGCTCGTCGGCGGGCGGCACCGTTTCCGGCTTTTGGTACAGGGCGAGCGGAAATCGCACCTCCAGGGCTTCGTGCGCGAGATGCTCGCGGCCGGGCCGAAGCTGCGCGGCAGCGTGCGCGTGCAGGTCGATATCGATCCGCAGAGTTTTCTATGAGGCCTGTTATGCAATCGCTTGGCGTCGTTCCTCGTCTTTTTCCCGAGATCGTCAGCGGCGAAAAGACATCGACGATTCGCTGGCGCGAACGGCGCATAGTGCCGGGACCCATGCTGTATGTCTGTGATGGCGATCCGGCCCTCACCGCACTGGTCCTTGTGACGAAGGTCACGACGATGAAGCTCCGGAACGCCGCGCGCTATCTCGGCCGGGAGGATGACTGGCCGGACGCCGTCATGCTCGAAGGCATGCGCGAACATTATCCGTCCATCTCGCTCGACGACGAGGTAGAGGCTGTCGAGCATCTCACGCCCGCAGAGACGTCCGCAGGGCCTTTGCATCCTGATCGGAGAAACGAATCGCCATGAAAACGATCGGCCTGATCGGCGGGATGAGCTGGGAATCGACGGCGATCTATTACCGGCTGATCAACGAGGGCGTGCGCGAGCGGCTGGGCGGGCTGCATTCGGCGAAACTGCTGCTCTATTCTTTCGACTTCGACGAGATCGCATCCCTTCAGACGGCCGGCGACTGGGCGGGCGCGGGGGTTCTGCTGGCCGAGGCCGCGCGGCGGCTGGAAGGGGCGGGCGCCGAGGCGCTGGTGCTGGGCACCAACACGATGCACAAGCTGGCGGCAGAGGTCGAGGGCGCCGTGTCGATCCCGCTGATCCACATCGCCGACGCGACGGCGGAGGCGATGACAGCCCGGGGCGTGACGCATCCGATCCTTCTCGCGACCCGCTTCACGATGGAGCAGGAGTTCTATACTGGCCGGCTGCGCGACCGGCACGGCATCACAGCGGCTGTGCCGGATCCCGCTGGCCGCGATGTCGTCCATCGCATCATCTACGAGGAACTGGTGCGCGGCATCGTGACCGCGCCCTCCAAGCAGGACTATCTGGCGGAGGTCGCGCGGCTTCGGCAGGCCGGCGAGGCCGACGGGCTGATCATGGGCTGCACCGAGATCACCATGCTGATCGGGCAGGACGATTTCGACTTCCCGGTGTTCGACACGACCGCCCTGCATGCACGGGCGGCCGTCGACTTCATGCTGGGGTGAGGCAAGGAATCCGTATCGCCCGCGGCCGCGGCGTCTGGCGTCCGCGCCGCGCATTTGCAAGATAGGCGGCGCGTCCCCGGCGGAGAATCACGATGGAATTCGCATTTCCCTGGCCTTTCAGCCAAGGCGAGTGGCTGGCATGGTCCTCGGCCGCGGTCACTGTCCTGTTCGGCCTGATCCTGTTCTTTGCCCCTAGCCTGTCGCTGCGCCTTCTGCGGCTGCAGACGACGCCGGAGCATCCGGAGGCGCTGGCGGAGGCGCGGGCGACGATGTCGGGCTTCTATCTCGGCCTCGGCCTCACCTGCATCCTCTTCGCCCAGCCGATGCTCTACATCGCGCTCGGCGCGTCCTGGGCGCTGACGGCGTTCGGGCGCATCGTCTCGATGATGTCGGACCGGGGAAACACGCTCTACAACTGGATTTCGCTTGCGCTGGAGATCGTGCTGGCGGCGCTGCCGCTCGCCTTCGCGTTCGGGCTCGTTCCGTGAGCGTCTGCGGATGTAGGCGCATCTGCGACAAAACTGCGCCAAAACCGCGCGCCGGGGCGTGTTGCGACTCCGGAAAGCCTGTGCTAGACGGCAATCGACTTTTGGCCGGGGGATGCGGCAAGGCCACGCTTCCGGGTTGAAATAATCAACAAGGCCAATGATTTAGCCAGAGTGATCCACTCCAGCGGAAAATCCTTGCGCCGCTCAGGCTAGAGAAAAGACGATCTGTGGCTAAGACTGGTTCGACCATCTCCGGCGTCGCGGAAAGATATGCGGGCTCGCTGTTTGAGCTCGCCGCCGACGCGAAGGCCGTCGCGGCTGTTGAAAAGGATCTCGGCGCGTTCGAGAAGATGCTTTCCGAGAGCGTCGACCTGAAGCGCCTGGTTGAAAGCCCGGTCTTCTCTTCCGACGAGCAGTTCAACGCCATCTCGGCGATCGTGAAGAAGGCTGGCCTGTCCGCGCTGACCGGCAACTTCCTGAAGGTCGTGGCGCGGAACCGCCGCCTGTTCGCCGTGCCGGCGATGATCCGCTCCTTCCGCGAGATCGCCGCCGAGAGCCGCGGCGAGGTCGCCGCGGAGGTCACTTCCGCCCATGCGCTGACGGCGGCCCAGCAGACGGAACTCAAGACGGCGCTGAAGTCGGTCGCCGGCAAGGACGTCGCCATCGCGGTGACCGTCGATCCCACGCTTCTCGGCGGAATGATCGTCAAGATCGGCTCGCGCCAGATCGACACGTCGCTCCGCACCAAACTCAATTCGCTCAAGCTCGCACTTAAAGAGGTCGGCTGATGGACATCCGCGCCGCGGAAATCTCCGCAATTCTCAAGGACCAGATCAAGAATTTCGGCAAGGAAGCCGAGGTTTCGGAGGTCGGTCAGGTTCTGTCGGTCGGCGACGGCATCGCCCGCGTCTACGGTCTGGACAACGTCCAGGCCGGTGAGATGGTCGAGTTCCCCGGTGGCGTGCGCGGCATGGCGCTGAATCTCGAAACCGACAATGTCGGCGTCGTCATCTTCGGCTCCGACCGCGACATCAAGGAAGGCGACACCGTCAAGCGCACCGGCGCGATCGTGGACGTGCCGGTCGGTCCGGGCCTGCTCGGCCGCGTGGTCGACGCGCTCGGCAATCCGATCGACGGCAAGGGCCCGATCGAGGCCGTCGAGCGCCGCCGCGTCGACGTCAAGGCGCCCGGCATCATTCCGCGCAAGTCGGTGCATGAGCCGATGTCGACCGGCCTCAAGGCCATCGACGCGCTGATCCCGGTCGGCCGCGGCCAGCGCGAGCTGGTCATCGGCGACCGCCAGACCGGCAAGACCGCCATCATCCTCGACACCTTCCTCAACCAGAAGCCGCTCAATGCCGGTGACGACGAGAAGGCCAAGCTCTACTGCGTCTACGTCGCCGTTGGCCAGAAGCGCTCGACCGTCGCGCAGTTCGTCAAGGTGCTCGAAGAGCGCGGCGCGCTGGAATATTCGGTCGTCATCGCGGCGACCGCCTCCGACGCCGCCCCGATGCAGTTCATCGCGCCGTTCGCCGGCTGCGCCATCGGCGAGTGGTTCCGCGACAACGGCAAGCACGCCGTGATCGCCTATGACGACCTGTCGAAGCAGGCCGTCGCCTACCGCCAGATGTCGCTCCTGCTGCGTCGCCCGCCGGGCCGCGAAGCCTATCCGGGCGACGTGTTCTTCCTTCATTCGCGCCTGCTCGAGCGCGCCGCGAAGATGAACGATGACAACGGCGCCGGCTCGCTCACTGCCCTGCCGGTCATCGAGACGCAGGCGAACGACGTGTCGGCCTACATCCCGACCAACGTGATCTCGATCACGGACGGCCAGATCTTCCTCGAGACCAACCTGTTCTTCCAGGGCATCCGTCCGGCCGTGAACGTCGGCCTGTCGGTGTCGCGCGTCGGCTCGTCGGCGCAGATCAAGGCGATGAAGCAGGTCGCGGGCTCGATCAAGGGCGAGCTCGCCCAGTATCGCGAGATGGCCGCCTTCGCGCAGTTCGGTTCGGACCTCGACGCAGCGACGCAGCGCCTGCTCAACCGCGGCGCGCGCCTGACGGAGCTGCTGAAGCAGCCGCAGTTCTCGCCGCTGAAGACGGAAGAGCAGGTGGTCGTGATCTTCGCCGGCGTGAACGGCTATCTCGACAAGCTGGCGCTCAACCAGGTCGGCAAGTTCGAGCAGGGCTTCCTCGGCTACATGCGCTCCGAAGGCAAGGAGGTGCTCGACGCGATCCGCACCGAGAAGCAGATCTCGGACGGAACCAAGGAAAAGCTCAAGGCGGCGCTCGACGCGTTCGCCAAGACCTTCGCCTGAGACGGTAGAGACAGCAGGGCTGGATAGCGCGGCATGCCTTCACTGAAAGACCTTAGAAACCGGATCGCCTCCGTCAAGGCGACGCAGAAGATCACCAAGGCGATGCAGATGGTCGCCGCGGCGAAGCTGCGTCGTGCACAGGAGGCGGCTGAGGCCGCGCGTCCGTATTCGCAGCGCATGGGCGCGGTTCTGGCCAACATCGCCGGCGCCGTCTCGGGCGGCGATGCGCCGGCGCTGATGGCCGGCACCGGCAAGGACGACACGCATCTGCTGATCGTGGCGACCGCCGATCGCGGCCTGTGCGGCGGCTTCAACTCGCAGATCGCGCGCTTCGCCCGCGATCATATCCGCAAGCTGCAGGCGGCCGGCAAGACGGTGAAGATCATCACCGTCGGCAAGAAGGGCAACGACATCCTGCGCCGCGACTTCGCCTCGCTGATCATCGACCGGATCGAGCTGCGCGACGCCAAGCAGGTCGGCTTCGTCCATGCCGACATGATCGCCAAGAAGGTCATGACCCTGTTCAGCCAGGGCGCATTCGACGTGGCGACGCTGTTCTACTCGGAATTCAAGTCGGTGATCAGCCAGATCCCGACCGCGCAGCAGATCATCCCGGCATCGGCCCCGGTCGCCGCCGAGACGAAGGCCGACGCGAATGCGGCCGTCTACGAATACGAGCCGGAGCCGGGCGAGATCCTCGCGGACCTCATCCCGCGCAACATCAAGGTGCAGATCTTCCGCGCGCTGCTGGAAAACGCGGCCGGCGAGATGGGCGCCAAGATGAGCGCGATGGACAATGCCACGCGCAATGCCGGCGACATGATCAACAGGCTGTCGATCACGTATAACCGCCAGCGGCAGGCTCAGATCACCAAGGAACTGATCGAAATCATTTCGGGCGCCGAAGCGCTCTAGCAGCGGACCTTCAGGGTCGCTCGCAACGGAAACAGGAAAGAGGGTCGTCACGATGGCAAAGGCCGCAACTCCGAAGGCTCCCGCAGCCGCCAAGGCTCCGGCAAAGGCAGCCGCCGCTCCCAAGGCGGCAACTGCGAAGGCAGCCGCTCCCAAGGCCGCGAAGGCGGCGTCCTCGCTCGCCGCGGTGACCACGTCCGGCGGCACGATGTCGGGCGGCAAGGCCACCGGCAAGATTTCGCAGGTCATCGGCGCCGTCGTCGACGTGTCGTTCGAGGGCACGCTGCCGCCGATCCTGAACGCGCTCGAGACCATGAACGGCGGCAACCGCCTCGTGCTCGAAGTCGCCCAGCACCTCGGCGAGAACACGGTCCGCACCATCGCGATGGACTCCTCCGAAGGCCTCGTGCGCGGCCAGCCGGTGGTCGACACCGGCTCGCCGATCATGGTTCCGGTCGGCGACGAGACGCTCGGCCGCATCATGAACGTCATCGGCGAGCCGGTCGACGAAGCCGGCCCGGTCAAGACCAAGGGCAAGCGCGCGATCCACCAGGACGCGCCGGCCTATGTCGAGCAGTCGACGGAAGCGCAGATCCTCGTCACCGGCATCAAGGTCATCGACCTGCTGGCACCCTATGCCCGCGGCGGCAAGATCGGCCTGTTCGGCGGCGCCGGCGTCGGCAAGACCGTGCTGATCCAGGAACTGATCAACAACGTCGCGAAGGCGCACGGCGGCTACTCGGTGTTCGCCGGCGTCGGCGAGCGGACCCGCGAGGGCAACGACCTCTATCACGAGATGATCGAGTCGGGCGTGAACAAGGACCCGCACGAGCACGGCGGCTCAACCGAAGGTTCCAAGTGCGCGCTGGTGTTCGGCCAGATGAACGAGCCGCCGGGGGCGCGCGCCCGCGTCGCGCTGACCGGTCTCACCATCGCCGAGCATTTCCGGGACCAGGGCCAGGACGTGCTGTTCTTCGTCGACAACATCTTCCGCTTCACCCAGGCGGGTTCGGAAGTGTCGGCGCTTCTCGGCCGTATTCCTTCGGCGGTGGGCTATCAGCCGACGCTGGCCACCGACATGGGCCAGATGCAGGAGCGCATCACCACGACGACCAAGGGCTCGATCACCTCGGTGCAGGCCATCTACGTGCCCGCCGACGACCTGACCGACCCGGCGCCGGCGACCTCGTTCGCCCACCTCGACGCCACGACCGTGCTGTCGCGTGCGATCTCCGAGAAGGGCATTTATCCGGCGGTGGACCCGCTGGACTCCACCTCGCGCATGCTCGACCCGCAGGTCGTCGGCGAGGAGCACTACCAGATCGCCCGCCAGGTGCAGCAGACGCTGCAGCGCTACAAGTCGCTGCAGGACATCATCGCGATCCTGGGCATGGACGAGCTGTCTGAAGAGGACAAGCTCACCGTCGCCCGCGCCCGCAAGATCGAGCGCTTCCTGTCGCAGCCGTTCTTCGTCGCCGAGGTGTTCACCGGTTCGCCGGGCCAGCTCGTCCCGCTCGAGGACACGATCCGCTCCTTCAAGGGCCTCGTGAACGGCGAATACGACCACCTGCCGGAAGCGGCCTTCTACATGGTCGGCTCGATCGAGATGGCCATCGCCAAGGCGCAGAAGCTGGCGGCGGAAGCTGCCTAAGGCACATTGGCTGGACCCGCTTTCCGGAAGGGCGAGCGGGTTCGGCTGGTCCGGCTTGAGGACGGTTTCTTCTCAGGCATGGACGACGAAGACATTGCCGCTCTGAAGTCCCTGGTCGGTCGAACATGGATCGTCGAGGGACCGCACGAGGAGAGCGGGACGGTAGAGCTGCTATACCCACGATGGAGCGGCGGCTCGCCGCTGCGATGGGTTTGGGTTCCGCCAAGCTGGATTGAACGGAAGAAGTGATGGCTTACACCTTCGAACTCGTTTCTCCTGAGCGACTTCTCGTCTCCGAGCAAGTCGAGTCCGTCGTCATCCCCGGCACCGAGGGCGAGATGACGGTGATGGCGAACCATGCGCCGGTGATGGCGACGGTGAAGCCGGGCGTCGTCACCGTGAAGCCGGTGTCCGGCGCGGAGCAGCGCTATGTGGTGTTCGGCGGCTTCGCCGACATCCTGCCGGAAGGCTGCACGCTTTTGGCCGAATCCGCAGTCGCGGTCGGCGACATCAACAAGGCCGACCTTGCGAGCCGCATCCAGGACGCAAAGGACGACCTCGCCGACGCCAAGACCGACGAAGAGCGCACCAAGGCCGAGGAATTCCTCAACCATCTCGCGACGCTGCACGACGCGGTGTAGGAGCGGCGATGGGGACAGACGAGGCTTCAACGGTTTCGTCTGATACGGCTCCGCGCCGCCGCGGATTTCTGTCCTCCGCGATCATAAGCTTCTTCTTCACTGCCTTTGCGGGGTTCCTGTGGATCGGGCGCGGCAGGCTGGCGCTTCTCTATCTCGGGGTGGCCGGCGGCTTGCTGATTGCAGGATTCGTCGCCGTTCTGAGCGGGCTCCTGGATCTTGGGCCTCCGGTGCCGTCGGAGTTTCCGGCGGCAGTCTTCCCGAATCCATACTCGGACATCGCTGCACTTGCAGTCTCGATCGCGTCGGTGCTCCTCGTGCTGGCTTTCATTCCGACGTCGGAGCCGACGCGATGGTATTCGAGGGGCTGGATGGTTCTGCCGGCTGCGTTGGCTTTCTTCGGGACGATCGCCATCGCGGCGCTGCTCGTTCGCACCCTAGCATTCCATCCGTTCTCCATCGTCTCTTCTTCGATGGCGCCGGGCATGGTGGCAGGCGACTATGTGGCAGCGTCGAAGTGGCCATATGGCTACAGCCGCCATAGTCTCCCCTTTAGTGCAATTTCGTTCGATGGCCGGGTCTTGGAAAAAGCGCCGGAACGCGGTGATCTGATCGTCTTCAAATACCCGCGCGACGTTTCGCTCGACTATGTCGAACGCGTCATCGGCCTGCCCGGCGAACGGATACAGATGATCGGCGGCGTTGTTCATGTCGACGGTCGGCCAATCAACCGCGTCCAGGCGGGGCTGATTGACGACGAAGAGCTGACCGGCAGCCCTGAGGCCGTCGCAGTTTATCGCGAGACGCTTCCGAACGGAGTTAGCTACGACACATTGGACAGGGGCGCCGACGGCCCACTGGACAACACGCGGGAGATTGTCGTCGCAGATGGCATGGTTTTCGTGCTGGGCGATAATCGCGACAACTCGGCGGACAGCCGCGTCTGGGGACTGGTTCCCTTCGAGAATCTGGTCGGCCGTGTCGACAGGATATTCTGGAACTCACGCGGCACGCCCATTGGTGATCGAAGCACGCGGATCGAACAGGGCCGCTGACTATAGGATGGCGCAGGTTCGCGCGCCGGCCTTTTTGTTTCCGTCCCGAACCATTCCGCTGACCGTTCGTTGCTCCTCCACAGAGCCAAGGAGCAAGACCATGAGACGAGACATCATTGCTGCAGCCGCCCTCTGCCTCGCCACCCCCGTCTTCGCGCAGGAGATGTCTGCGACGGCGAAGATGGCTGGGGCGGACGGGGCCGATGCGGGCACTGTCACCTTCACGCAGACCAAGTCCGGCGTGCTGCATATCATCGTCGAGATGACCAATCTCGCGCCCGGCTCGCATGGCCTGCACATCCATGAGAAAGGCGCCTGCGATGCGGCCGGCGGCTTCGAAAGCGCGGGCGGGCACTATGCGGGCGGCAAGGAGCACGGGATCAACAACGAGAACGGGCCGCATGCCGGCGACCTGCCGAACGTCCATGTCGGCGAGAACGGCGTGCTGAAGGCGGAGTTCTTCACCACGCAGCTTTCGCTCGGCGAGGGCGGCACCAATCCGCTGCTGGATAGCGACGGCTCGGCAGTGATCCTGCACGCCGAGCCCGACGACTATGCGAGCGCTCCCGCCGGCCATGCCGGCAACCGGATCGCCTGCGGCGTGATCGAGCAGCCGTCCTGACGCCTCAGTCGAGCGGCGGGATGCGGCCGATCGAGAAGAAGCCCATGCGCATCTCGCCCTTCGAGATGGAGAGCGGCAGGCGTGGGCTGTCGCCCATCGCGGTCAAGAGCACCTCGGCCTGGCCGAGCTGCGGTCGCATGGCCGGAAACGCCTTGCGCAGGATCGCCACGAGGGCCGCGGGATCGGAGATCGCGACCGTCAGGTCGGCGTCGACCAGCCCGTCTTGATCGACGGCGACGGGCCCGCTTAGGCCGATGCCCGCCTTGCCCGAGCGCGCCGTCAGGGCGCGGATCTCGCCCGCCACGCCGCGCAGGCTGTCGGAACCCTGGCGCAGGCGCGCGATCCCGTCGCTGAGCGTGACGTCCCATTCGCCGTCGATCGGCGGCAGGTTGGGAGGAATGTCCGCCGAAGGCTCGATGCGGAGGGCGGAGACGGTGCCGGCGAGGTCGATGTCGGCGCCGCGCGGGCGCATGTGGAACTGCGCCTGGGAGGCCCCGGCCAGCTTGCTGCCGGCAATCTCCGCCGCCGACAGGCCGGTGCCGGCAACCGAGAGGATCTCGGGCAGGGGGCGCGCAAAATGGGTCGAATAACGGATGTCGGACAGGTCGAGCTCGAGCCCCGCGCGGGCGAGATCGATCGAGATCGTGTCGAGCTCGCCGACGACCCGCGTCGGCTGATAGATCTGCGCTGCGCTGCGCAGGCCGGTGCCCGAGACCGCGATGCCCGAGCGGCGGTCGGAATAGGCGATGCCGTCGCAGAACAGGCCGATGCGGAAGGGGTAGCCGCGGGCCTGGGCCTTGGTGCAGTCGGCCTCCGCCCCGCGCCCGCGCGCATCACCGATCGCCTGCGCCACCGCCGTCTCGAGGCGCTGGGCGGCGTAGAACCAGCCGGCCGTGTAGAGGCCGATCGCCGCCACGATGGCGAAGGCGAACCAGGCGAAACGCCGGCTCATGCCTCGTTGCGCGGCGGCGGTGCTGTTGGCGTTGTGGTCGCTTGACGTCATCGGGTTGGATTCCTAACTCGGTCGTCCGAGGCGGTCGTGCGCCGTCAAACGATCCGGTCAGGCGATATGGGCGATTTTTGGGTGTTTGGCTACGGGTCGCTGATGTGGCGGCCCGGCTTCGCGCATGTGGAGACGCAGCGGGCGCGGCTGCACGGCTATCGCCGAGCGCTCTGCGTCACCTCGCATGTCCACCGGGGCACGCCGGAGCGGCCCGGCCTCGTGCTGGGGCTTGACCGCGGCGGTTCCTGCCTCGGGCTCGCCTTTCGCGTGCCCGGCGACCTGCGGGACGAGGTGGTGGGCTATCTGCGCGCGCGCGAGCTGGTGACGCTGGTCTATCTGGAGCGGCTGCTGCCGGTGCGGCTCGACGGCGGCGGGACCGTGCCGGCGCTGACCTATATCGTGGATCGCGCGCACGAGCAGTATGCAGGCGCGCTGGACGTGGACGAGGCGGCGCGGCGCGTGTCGGGCGCGGTCGGCCTGTCGGGGGCAAACGAGGAATATGTGCTCAACACCGTCGCGCATCTCAAGGCGCTCGGTATCCGTGACCACTGGCTGGACGGCGTGGCGGAGCGGCTGGTTCCGCCTCAGCCCTGAGCGGGAAGGGCGACGCCGAGCTCCTGCAGCCGGCGCTGCGCGGTGGGCGGCAGCGGCGGCGGGTTCGGGCCGGTCGCGGTCTCGACCAGGATCGCGTCGCAGGCAGCCTCGGTCTCGCTGATCAGCCGGCGGCGAAACTCGGCCTTCGAGAGGCCCGCCGGGATCGGTGGCAGGAAACGGGCGACGATCGTGCCGGAGTGGCGCAGGAACTTGCGCCTCGGCCAGTAGAGGCCCGCCATATGCGCCACGGGCACGACGGGCAGGTTCAACCCGGCATAGAGCTCGACGATGCCGTGCTTGTAGTCCGGCACGTCGCCGGGCGGCCGGCGGGTGCCTTCCGGATAGATGATGAGCTGGCGCGGGTTGCGCGCCATTTCCTTGTTGGTGGCGGCGATGACCGCCTTCAGTGCGACCGAGCGCTTGCCGCGGTCGACCGGGATCATCCGCATCTTCTGGATGTACCAGCCGAAGAAGGGGATCCAGGTCAGCTCGCGCTTGAGGATGTAGAGCGGGTCGTCGAGATAGGGGAAGAAGGCGATCGTGTCCCAGAAGGACTGGTGCTTCGGCGCGAGGATGAACGGCCCCTCGGGCAGGTTCTCCGTGCCGGTGATATGCGACTTCGTGCCGGCGAGCCAGCGTTGCAGCCACAGGCTGGAGCGCGACCAGAACCGCGGCACGAACCAGGCGAACTTGCGCGGCGACAGGAAGTAGATCGGCGTCCACAGGATCATCTGGACGATCAGGTTCAGATAGAACGCGGCGTTGAAAACGACGGAGCGGATGACGGTCATTTGGCCTGCCCGGAAGAACCCGGCCGTGGTTACACCAGCCGGCGGAAAACGCAATGATGCGGGCTCAGTTCGCGGTCCGCGCGTTGACCATCTCGACGTCGCCATGCGTGGCGGGGGCGGGGAAGGCGCCGCGCGCCAGGGCGGCGAGGTATTTGGTGTATTCGGTGAACAGGACGCGCAGCGCCTTGGGCTTTGTCAGCCAGCCGCCGCCGTCGAGGCGGGTGTTCACCACCGGATAGGGCTGCAGGTCCTCGTGGTCGAGTAGCCGGCGCATTTCCAGCATGGTGCGTGGCATGTGGTAGTTGTTGGTGACGAGGATGACGCTGCCATAGGCGTGGCCGCGCACCCATTTGGCGCTTTCCTCGGCGTTGCCGATCGTGTCGAGCGCGGCGTGGTCGATGTCGACGCAGCAGGCGAACAGGCCGCGGTCGCCGCCGGTGGCCGCGCGCAGGTCTTCGCGCTTCGCCATCGGGTTGACGCCGCTGATCAGCAGCCGCTTGCCCTTGCCGCTCCTGAGCAGGTCGACCGCGGCGTCGATGCGCGACTGTCCGCCGGTCACGACGATGATGGCGTCGGCGGCGCGCACGTTACTGGGGGCCGTGAGGCTGCCGATATGGCTGGCGAAGGTGGCGAAGCCGAGCAGGAAAAGCAGGCACAAGCCGAACGTGCCGGCCGCGAGCCAGCGCACAAAAAACCATGGGCCGCGCCGCGCGCTCTTCGTCACGATGGCGGCGTGCGGGCCCTGTTCGGAATGCCCCTTCATTGCGCTTCCATGGTTAATCCCGAAAGCCGTCCTTGAACAGCCGGAACCAGCAGAATGTGGCGAAACGGATATTGTCACATCTCGCTCCGTCCGGGCACGTCTATGTCATGCAGATAGGACACGACCGTGACCTGGGAAGTGGCGGCGGTGAGCACGGCGACCAGTCCGACGATGACGGCGACGCCGAGATAGCCGGCGAGGCCGATGGCGAAATTGCCGAACAGGGCAGCGGCCTGGTCGGCCTCCGGCGTCGCCATGTTGCGGGAGGACCACCAGCCGAAGGCGATGAAGACCAGGATCGCCGCCAAGCCGCCGGCGGCCGCGCCCTTGGCGCCGATCAGCAGGAAATGGCGGCGGAACTCGCTGGCGATGAAGCTCGCCTCCGCGCCGACGAAATGCAGCACCTCGATGATCTGGCCGTTGCCGGCCATGGCGCCGCGGGTGGCGAAGACGACGGTCAGCACGGTGGCGGCGAGGATCAGCCCCAGCGTCGCGATGCCGATGGCGACGGTGGTGCGCGCCATCGAGATGAGCCGGTCGATCCAGGTGCGGTGGTCGTCGAGCTTGGCGGCGGGCACCTCCTGGGCGAGCGCGGCGCGGATCGCGGCGAAATCGGGCGGCGCGCTCTCGTCGATGGTCACGATCACCAGCCGCGGCACCGGCAGCTCGTCGAGATCGAGCCCTTCGTCGAGCCAGGGCGACAAAAGGCGGGCCGTCGCCTCGCGGTCGACGATGCGGGCCTCCCGCACGCCCGGAAATTCGCGGACGATCTCCTGCACGGTCACGAGCGCGGCCTCCATGTCCAGCCCATCGGCCGGCTTGACCTGGATCGTCGCCTCCCGCGAGATCTGGCTCTGCCACATCGAGGCGGTGTCGCGCACAAGCGTGACGGCGCCGAGCGTGAGGCAGGACAGGAAGGTCATGATCGCGATGACCAGAACCAGCGCGTTGCCGGCGACGGTGCCGGCCGGCACGATCGGCTGCATCTTGCGCGGCGCGGCTTCCGGCCTGGCCTGGGCGACCTTCACGGCGACGGGATCAGTCATGGATGTCCAGCCGTCCGTTGGCGAGGATCATCCGCCGGGCGTCGACCTGGTCCATCAGCGCCAGGTCGTGGGTGGCGATGACGACGGCGGTGCCGGAGCGGTTGAGCTCGATGAAGAGGCGCAGCAGGCGGCGGGCGAGCGGCGGATCGACATTGCCGGTCGGCTCGTCGGCGAGCAGCATCTCCGGCTGCTCGATCAGCGCGCGGGCGATCGCGGCGCGCTGCTTTTCGCCGCCGGAGAGCACGGGCGGCAGCACATGCATGCGCTCGCCGAGCCCGACCCATTTGAGCAGCTCGATGACGTCGCTGCGGTAGGACATCTCCTCCTTGCCGCGCACGCGCAGCGGCAGCGCGACGTTCTCATAGGTCGTCATGTGGTCGAGCAGGCGGAAATCCTGGAAGACGATGCCGATGCGCCGGCGCAGCGCGGGCAGGTCGCGCTGGGCGATGCCGGCGCGGTCCTTGCCGAAGACGGTGATGAGCCCGCGCGTCGGCTTCAGCGACATGAACAGCAGGCGCAGCAAGGTGGTCTTCCCCGCGCCGGAGGGACCGCTGAGGAACTGGAACGACTTCGGCGGGATATGGAACGTGATGTCGCGGAGGATCTCCGGTCCCATTCCATAGCGCAGGCCGACATTCTCGAAACGGATCAAGGCTCGTTCCCGGACAAACTGCGGCGAAGCAACCGCTCCGACCATTCGTCCCGCATGGTTAATGCGGGGTTAAATTCCCGCCCCGGAATGCGAATGGTTGCGAAGCATTAACCATTTCGCAGTATGCGCCGGACCAAGGTCCGGGACAGGCAAACCGAAGAGGATGGCCGCGCCGAATGGGCGACACCGCGAACATGCCGCCGCTCTCCGGCGAAATCATGGCTGGCGATGCGCCTCGGGACGCGCAGACCCAGACCGTGGCCGGCGCGGACGTGGTGGACGCCGAGTTCGTGACCATTCCGCGCAGTCCTGCTGTCTCGGCATTCGCCGCGCCCGATACTCCGACCGTCCGCCCGATCCAGCCGCCCGCCGGCATGGATGTGCTGACGGCGAAGGCCACGCAGGGGGTGGCTCGCGCCGGGCCGGGATTGGCTTCTGGGCCACCGGCTGCGTCGCGGCGGCGGCCGCCTTCTGGATGTCCGGCGGGCATACGCTGTCACGTCACCTGCCGCTGATGCGCGGCGAGGCGGAGACGGTCCGGATCGCCGGCCTCACCTCGCGCGTTGCCGACACCGCGACCGGCCCACGTCTGTTCATCGACGGCGAAGTGCGCAATACAGCGGTCGACGGCGTCGTTTCGCCGGACCTCATGATCAACGTGACCGCGCAGGACGGGCTGGTCACGCGTTACAGGTTGACCACCGGCGCCGGCCGGATGGCGTCCGGCGAATCGCGGCGCTTTTCCAGCCGCCTCGACGCGCCGGAAGCGGGCGTGCGCTCGGTGACCGTGACGCTCGACAAGGAAGGACTGAACTGATGCCAATCGTTCGCGGCAAGGAGATCGAAGTCCTGTTCAGCGCATCGGCGATCGCCCGGCGCAATCTGGAGCTCGCCAAGGACATCGCTGCCCATGAGTATCAGGACCTGCTGGTCATTTCCGTACTCAAGGGCTCCTTCATCTTCGCGGCCGACCTGATCCGCGCCATGCACGATGTCGGCCTGGCGCCCGAGGTCGAGTTCATCTTCATCTCCAGCTACGGCGCCGGCACCACCAGCGGCGAGGTGCGCGTGCTGCGCGACATCGACAACGACGTGTCTGGCCGCGACGTGCTTTTGATCGACGACATCCTCGAATCAGGCAAGACGCTGTCGTTCGCCCGCAAGCTGATGCTCGAGCGCGGCGCGAAGAGCTGCTCGATCGCCGTATTGCTGGACAAGCGGATGCGCCGGCAGATCAAGCTCGACGCGGATTATGTCGGCTTCGATTGCCCCGATCATTTCGTGGTGGGCTACGGCATGGACGTGGCGCACGCCTTCCGCGAACTGCCCTTTGTCGGCATCGTCAAGGGAGAGGCCTGATGGCACGGCTTCTGGTGGTGGAAGACGACGAATCGGTGCGCCAGCTGGCGGCCCGCGCCCTGCAGCGCGAAGGCCATCAGGTCGAGGTGGCCTGCGACGGCGAGGAGGGGCTGGCGAGGATCGTCCAGGCGGGCGGCGACTACGACCTCGTCGTGTCGGACATCCGCATGCCGGTGCTGGACGGGATCGAAATGTCGCACAAAGCCGCGGCGCGCTTCCCCGACATCAAGATCATGCTGGTGACCGGCTATGCCGACCAGCGCGAGCGCGCGGCGGAGCTGGAAGGCGTGGTGGTGGACGTGCTGCTCAAGCCGTTCACGCTCGCCTCGATCCGCGACGTGGTGGCAAAGAACCTGGCGCGGGTCAGGGCCTGATTTCTACCGCATCTGCAGCAGGCGCTCGAGGTAGTCGCGCTCGATCTCGGGGCTGAGGGCGTTGCCCAGCCGCTTGCGGATGGCGTCGAGGATCTCGCGGGCGCGCTGCACGTCGATCTCGTCGGGCACCTTCACCGTATCGCCGAAATCCGGGCCGGTGGTGGCGCGCGGCCGGCCGAGCGGGTCGCGGTCCGAGCTTTGCTGGCGGCCGCCTTCCTCGCTGCCGCCCTGTTCGCCCTGCATGGCCTGCTGCATCTGCTGCATCATGTCCTGCGCGCCCTTGCGCAGCGCCTCCAGCGCGCGGCCCTGTTCGCCCACGGCCTGCTCGCCTTGCGCCTCGCCCAGCGCCTGGCCGGCGCCGTCCATCGCCTCGCCGGCCTCGCCGAAGCCTTCGCCGGGCTGGATGCCCATGCCTTCGAGGCCCTTGAGGATTTCGCCGAGATCGCCGCGCAGCTGGCCTTGGCCCTGTTGCATCTGCCGCAGCGCCTCGGCCAGCTCCTCGGGCGACATCTGGCCGCCCTGGCCCTGCTGCTGTTCGCCCTGCTGACCTTCCTGGCCCTGCTGCTCGCCGCGATCCTGACCGCGCTGGCGCTGGCCGCGCTGCATCTGGTCGAGGCGGTGGGTCTCGTTCATCATTTCCTGCTGGCGCCGCATCAGCTCGCCGAGCTTGTCCATCTGCTGGCGCATCTCGCTCTGCTGGCCCTGACCCTGCTGCCTTTGCTGGCGGCCGGCCTGCAGGTTGTTCATCATGTCCTGCAGCTGCGACAGGAGATCTCGCGCCTGATCCTTCGCGCCTGATTTGGCGAGTTCCTCGATCTGGTCCATCAGCTTCTCGAGGTCGCTCTGGCGCAGCTCCTGGCCGTTCTGCGGCATCTGCTGCGCCATGTTCGGGTCGCGCTGGGCGCGCTCGGCGAATTCGCGCAGGAAGTCCTGCATCGCCGCGCGCAGTTCGTTCATCAGCTTCTCGATCTCCTCGTCGCTGGCATTGTTCTCCAGCGCGTTCTTCAGCGCCTCCTGCGCCTGGCGCAGCCGGCGCTCGGCGGCGGACAGGTCGCCGTCCTCGACCGCGAGCGCGATCTGCCAGAGATAGTCGGCGACGCCACGCAGGTCGTCGTCGGTCCTTGCCTGCTTCAGGCGGGAGAAGACGCTGTTCAGGGCGAGCCAGTGGGACGGGTTGGTGATCGTCTCGTCCGGGCGCAGCATCACGCCCTCCATCAGGTCGAGAACGCGGTCCCTGCGGTTGGCGTCGAGCGCGAGCACGCGCCGCTGCTCCACCAGCGCCCGGGCGAGCGGATTGGTGAAGGGGCGCTCCGGCATGCGGAACTCCTTCTCCTCGCTCATCGCGACCTGTCCGGAGGCGTCGGTGGCGGTGAGCTTCACCCGCACCGGGACGCCTGCCCAGACATGTTCGGTGAGGTCGCGGGATGTCTTGGCGGCGCCGTCCTTCGCGCCCTTGCGGGGCAAGGCGAGCGGCATCTCCGGCTCGCCGTAGAGCGGCCGGGCGTCGGGCGCCTGCGGCTCCAGCATTTCGAAGCCGGCCTTGCCGGACACCGCGCCGTAGTCGTCCTGGATCTGGTAGGCGAGCTCCAGCGTGCCGTTCAGCGCCCGCTTGGGCTCGCCGATGAAGGAGATGGCCGGCGCTGTGTCCGGCTTGATCTGGAACGCCCAGCTGCCGATCTCGGTGTCGCCGGACTTCAGCATCAGCAGGCCGTCCGTCGTCAGCTTGCCGGCGAACTGCCGCACGCCGGCCCGCTGCGCCTGCGGCGACGCCGCCTCGCCCTGCGGGGCGATGTCGAGCGTGTCGCCGTCGAGCGGCGAGTAGCTCAAGGTCTCCTCGCCGCTGCCGCCGGTCACGCGCAACGTGAGGTCGCTGCCTTCCGGCGCCTCGAACAGGTCCGTCTGGCGGTTGGCGTCGGCGGTGAGGAAGATCGGCGGCTTGCCGGTATAGGGCGGCGGCGTCACCCAGGCATCGATGCGCGGCGGGACCGGCGGTGCGCCGGGCGCGGCATGGAAGGCGTCCGAGATCCGGCCGCCGAACGGGCCGGCCGAGAAGGCGAAGGCCGTCACCAGGAGAAGCAGTGCGACGGCGCGCAGGCCCCATGGATCGCGCTCCGGCACGCCGGTGCGGGGCAGGTCGCTCGACAGATGGCCGAGCTTCGCGGCCATGCGCTTCTGGTGCTCGCGCCACAGCGCCTCGGCGAAGCCGTCGGACGAGCCGGTCAGCCTGTCGGCCTGGACGAGGACGGGCGTATGCTCCAGCTCGTTGGCGCGCTCGATGCGGCGGTCGACCGAGGCGCGCTCCGGCCAGCGGAAGAAGCGCAGCGGATAGAGGGCGGCCAGCGCGGCGAGACCGAAGACGGCCGCCGTGCCGATCCGTAGCCAGTCCGGCATCAGGCGGAAGACGCCGAACCAGGACAGGCTCAGGAACAGGCTGGCGACGACGAGGAGCGGCAGGACCAGCGGCCAGAAGCGCTCGAGCGCCATCGACGCCGTCGTCCACATGCGCGTGCGGGCGAGGCGGCCGAGCATGCCGGCATTCGCTTCGGGTCGATCGTCTCGCGCCTTGCTGCCCGCCATCGGCCGCATCATCTCCAGGAAGCCCGGCGCGTCAGCCGCGCAGACTCATGTATGAAGATAACAGCAAACGCGGCAAAGGCGAGGCAGCCCACCAAAACGTGAATGCGGGCCGTCCGGGTCAGAGCCAGTCCGGCAAGCTGTCCTGGCCGATCAGGTCCTCGTAGGTCTGGCGCGGGCGCACGATGTGGAAGCGGTCGCCGTCGACCAGCACTTCGGGCACGAGCAGGCGGGTGTTGTAGGTGCTCGCCTGTACCGCACCATAGGCGCCCGCCGTGCCCACGGCGATGAGGTCTCCGGCTGCAAGGCGCGGCAGGTTGCGGTCGTGGCCGAGATAATCGCCCGTCTCGCAGACCGGGCCGACGACATCGACGGTGAGCCGCGGCGCTTCGGCCGGCTGCTCCACCACCGGGCGGATGTCGTGGTAGGCATCGTAGAGTGTCGGGCGGATGAGGTCGTTCATCGCGGCGTCGACGATGAGGAAGTTCTTCGCGTCGCCTTCCTTGAGGTAGATCACCTCGGAGACGAGGATGCCGGCATTGGCGACGATGAGCCGGCCGGGCTCGAAGATCACCTTCACGCCAAGCTTGGTTACATGCTTGCGCACGATGTCGGCATAGGCGTCGGGCAGCGGCGGGGGGTCGTTGTCGAAGCGGTAGGGTACGCCCAGCCCGCCGCCGAGATCGACATGGGCGATGTCGTGGCCGTCCGCGCGGAGCGTGCCGACGAGCTCGGCCAGCAGCGCGAAGGCGTCGTCGAAGGGCTTCAGCTCGGTGATCTGCGAGCCGATATGCATGTCGATGCCGGCGGCGCGCACGCCGGGCAGGTCGCGGACGCGGGCGTAGACCTCGCGGGCGCGCTGCCACGGAATGCCGAACTTGTTCTCGGCCTTGCCGGTCGCGATCTTGCGATGCGTCTTGGCATCCACGTCGGGATTGATGCGCACCGAGACGGGCGCCACCTTGCCGGCGGCGACCGCGCGCGCGGAGAGCAGCTCCAGCTCGGGCTCGGATTCGACGTTGAAGCAGTGGATGCCGGCGGAAAGGGCAAAGTCCATCTCGCGGGCGGTCTTGCCGACGCCGGAGAACATGATCTTCGAGGCCGGGATGCCGGCGGCAAGCGCGCGGCGCAGCTCGCCTTCCGACACGACATCGGCGCCGGAGCCGAGCTTGGCCAGCGTCTTCAGCACCGCCTGGTTGGAGTTGGCCTTCATCGCGTAGCAGACCAGCGCGTCGAGGCTGGCGAAGGCTTGGCTGAAGACGCGGAAATGCCGGGTCAGCGTGGCGGTGGAATAGCAGTAGAACGGCGTGCCGACGGCTGCCGCGATCTCGGGCAGAGGCACGTCCTCGGCGTGGAGGACGCCGTCGCGATACTCGAAATGGTTCACGGAAATGGTCCCGGCGAAAGGGTCAGTCGATCAGGCCGTCGAGGATGAACGGCCGCTCGGGCGTCTCGGTCGACGGTTTCTGCGGCTCCGGGCGGCCCGCCTTCCGCGCCGCTTCCTTCTCCTGCTCGTGCCGGACGTCGACCGGCCGGTCGAGCGGCGCGCGACGGCCGCAGGCCGACACGCCGACGACGGCGAGGATCAGCACCGTGGAGAGGATCAGGCGGGATGTGGTCATGGAGCGGGTCCGAACGAGATGTGAAATGCTCATAACCGAGATTGCAGTTAATTGCACCCTCATGTGCACATGCCGTCGATGTTTCATGCCGGCGGCAATTCGCCTATCATCCGATTCGGCTCGGCCCGAGCCTCCTCCCTCCGACGGGGAAGCATTTTCATGCGGGGCATATCTGATCGTCGAACCTGCTGTTCGGGCGCTACGCATGAGGAGGGATTGCGAAGACCGCCCGCATCAGGAGGCATTCGATGAAACTCACCGCATCCATTCCCCATCTCAAGCGCAAGGCGAAGCTCGCCGCCCGCTCGGCCAGGGTGCCGCTGCACGCCGCGCTCGACGGCGTCGCCCGCGAGGAAGGCTTCACAAGCTGGAGCCTGCTCGCCGCGCGGCACGCAGGGTCGACGTCGGCCCGCGATCTGCATGCGCGGCTCAGTCCCGGCGATCTCGTGCTGGTCGGCGCCCGGCCGGGCCAAGGCAAGACGCTGTTCAGCCTGGAACTTGCCGTCGAAGCGGCGAAGGCGGGGCACAGGAGCGTGTTCTTCACGCTCGAATATACGATGAGAGACGTGCTCGACCGGCTGCGGGCGATCGGCGCGGAGCCGTCTGGCCTGGAGGGGCGCTTCGAGGTCGACCTGTCGGACGCAATCAGCGCGGATCACGTGATGAAGGCGCTTGCCGAGGCGCCGCGCGGCACGCTCGCCGTGATCGACTACCTGCAGCTGCTCGACCAAAAGCGGGACAATCCCGACCTCGCGACGCAGGTGCGCCGGCTGAAAGCGTTCGCAACCGGTCGCGGCGTCGTCCTCGTCTTCATCTCGCAGATCGACCGGGCCTACGACCCGGCGCGCAAGCCGGTGCCGGACTGGACCGACGTGCGCCTGCCGAACCCGCTGGATCTCGGGCTGTTCGACAAGGCGGTGTTTTTGAATGGCGGGGAAGTGAGGGTGAGCGAGGCAGCGTGAGGCTGGCTGATGGCGTCGCTCTTGCGCTGTCCGCGTTGCCCCTCACCCTTACCCTCTCCCCGTGAACAACGGGGAGAGGGGATCGCGGAGGGTGGCGCTCGACGTTCGAACTGCGTCCTTCTCCCCGTTGTTCACGGGGAGAAGTGCCCGGCAGGGCGATGAGGGGCAGCGCCGGCGGCCGATCTTATGGCCGTCGGGTACTAAGCCTTCGCCAGCCGCTTCCTCCAGTATCTGATCTGGCGCTTCACTTCGGCGGGCGCGGTGCCGCCGAAGGACTTGCGGCTCTTCACCGAGTTGTTCACCGACAGGACGGAATAGACGTCCTCGGTGATGGCGGGGTTCAGCGAGCGGAGGTCCTCGATCGACAATTTTTCGAGGCCCTTCTTCTGGGCCTCGGCCATGGCGACGGCGCGGCCGGTGACGTGGTGCGCCTCGCGGAACGGCAGGCCCGCTTCGCGCACCAGCCAGTCGGCGAGGTCGGTGGCAGTGGAGAAGCCGGAGCCGGCGGCGCGCTTCATCGCCTCGGTGTTGATCGTCATGTCGCCGACCATGCCGGTCATCGCCGAGATCATCAGGTCGAGCGTCTCGGCGGCGTCGAAGACGGCCTCCTTGTCCTCCTGCATGTCCTTCGAATAGGCGAGCGGCAGGCCCTTCATCACGGTCAAGAGGCCGATCAGGTGGCCGTTGATGCGGCCGGTCTTGGCGCGCACCAGCTCGGCCGCATCCGGGTTCTTCTTCTGCGGCATGATCGAGGAGCCGGTGGAGAACTGGTCCGACAGGCGCACGAAGGCGAATTGCGGCGTCGACCAGATGACGATCTCCTCCGCCAGCCGCGACAGATGAGTTGCGCAGATGGCGGCGACCGACAGGAACTCCAGCGCGTAGTCGCGGTCGGACACGCTGTCGATCGAATTGCGGGTCGGCTCGCGGAAACCGAGGGCCGACGCCGTCATGTGGCGGTCGATCGGGAAGCCGGTGCCGGCAAGGGCTGCCGCGCCCAGCGGGCTCTCGTCCAGCCGCTCGATCGCGTCGCGCACGCGGGAAAGGTCGCGGCCGAACATCTCGACATAGGCCATGCAGTGGTGGCCGAAGGTCACCGGCTGCGCGGTCTGGAGATGGGTGAAGCCGGGCATGACGGTGGCGGCGTGCGTCTCGGCCTTGTCGAGGAAGGCTGCGATCAGGCCCTTCAGGGCTTCGGCGGTGCGGGTCAGCTCCTTCTTCGTCCAGAGGCGGAAATCCACCGCCACCTGGTCGTTGCGCGAGCGGGCGGTGTGCAGCCGGCCGGCCGCCGGGCCGATCAGCTCGGCAAGCCGCGATTCCACGTTCATGTGGATGTCTTCGAGCTTGGTCGAGAAGACGAAGGTGCCGGCCTCGATCTCTGACAGGATCGTGTTCAGCCCGTGAGCGATCTTTTCTTGATCGGCTTTTGCGATGATGCCTTGTTCCGCCAGCATTTTCGAGTGCGCCAGCGAGCCGGCGATGTCTTCGGCGTAGAGCTTTTTGTCGAAGCCGATCGAGGCGTTGATCGCCTCCATGATCGCGGCCGGACCTGAGGCGAAACGCCCGCCCCACATCTCATTGCTGGCCTTTTTCTCGGACATGGTGTTTACGGCGCTCCGGAGACGAGAACGGATGGCGGACAGAAAGAGCGGATTTCCGGGGCTTCGCCCGGTCCTCCTTGCGGCGGTGGCTGGTCTGGCGACCGGCGCGGTGGCGGTATACGTGAGCGGGGTGCCCTCTGGCAACAATCTGCCCGAGGAACCGGCCGGGCTCGCGCGCCCCGCCGGCGCAGAGGCGGACATCGCCCAGTGCGCACAGAAATCCGATCGCGCCAACACCGTCGCGGCGGCCGCCAAAGGCGAGGTCGCGGCGATGCTGGCGGCAAACCCGCCGCAGTCGCTGGCCGGCCTCTCGCTCAACGATCCGTCGGGCGCGAAGACCACATTCGGATCGATGTCGGGCAAGGTGCTGCTGGTCAATCTCTGGGCCACCTGGTGCGCGCCCTGCCGCGCTGAGATGCCGGCGCTCGACGCGCTGCAGAAGGAGATGGGGTCTGACGGCTTCGAGGTCGTGGCCGTCAATGTCGATACCGGCGACGATACGAAGCCAAAGAAGTTCCTCGCCGAAACCGGCGTGTCGAACCTCGGCTACTACCGGGAGAACACGCTGGCGCTGTTCAACGAGCTGAAGAAGCGCGGCCTGGCGCTCGGCCTGCCGGTGACGCTGCTCGTCGACCGCGACGGCTGCCTGATCGCCAACATGAACGGTCCGGCCGAATGGGCGAGCGACGACGCCAAGGCGCTGGTGCGGACGGCGACCGGCTCGTAGTCGCCGACCGCTAAAGTTTGAGTCGATTTCCCCGGCATGCTGCAACGCAACCTCAAACGCGGCCTGCTATCTCTGCGGCATAGCCAGCGTTGAGGGGGCTCACATGCTTGGAAACGTAAGGTCGGACGCCGTCGGCGTGCCGATGGCGCGCGTCGGCGCGCAGCCGCAATCCGCGCAGGCGGCGACGGGGCCGGTCCAGCCGCATGCCGGGCGGCGCGGCCAGGAGGCCGATGCCGAGCAGCTCAGGCTCTTCCTCTCCAACATCACCCGCGCCGATGCCGCCGCCGTCATCGCCCTGACGCAGCCACCGCGCGGCGAGGCGAGCGCCGGCTACGACACTGTGGCGGCCGCCTATGGCGAGGTCTGATCAGGCGACGATGAAGCTCAGCGTCAGCAGCAGCTGCGCCGCGTAGTAGAGCACCCAGACCAGCGGCTGCATCCAGGCATGGCGCGGATCGTCCGCCGGCACGAGGAAGCGCCCGGCGGCCAGGATCGCATCCGACGCCATGAACAGCACCGCGCCGAGCACCACCGTGGCGCCGAGTTCCGACAGCGACGAGATGCCCATCGCCAGGATCGCGACGCAGTAGAGCAGCACGGGCAGGCGCATGGCCGCCTCGAGCGCGGGCCACAGCCGCGACAGGATCAGCGCCACCGCCGCGACCAGGGCCATGGCGATGACGATGCGCGACGGCTCGGACAGGATTTCGGCGATGCCGCCGCCCTTGGCCCAGAACAGCGCGACATAGGCGACGTGGGCGCACAGGAAGCTCGCCAGCCCGGCCAGGAACGGCGTCTCGCCCTCCTGCGCCAGGCAGGCGTCGCCGACGGCGCTGAGCGCGAGTGCCGCGATCAAAAGCGGCGGCCCGCCCTGCAGCCAGGCGAGCAGGACGAGGAGCGCGACCGAGCCGGTCTTGACGATCGTGCGCCTGAGCGAGGGAGCGCGGTGCACGATCATGCCGTAGAAGACGGCGAGCAGGACGCTGAAGATCAGCGTGCCGTTCGCGATGTTCTCCACGCCGCCGGGAAAGGGCATCATGCCTTCGTTTCCTCGGCTTTTCCCCTGGTCGGAAACAGCATGTTCTTCGCCGCCAGCACCGCGCCCGCCGTGATTAGCACGCAGGCGGCGAGGATCGCGGGCTCGGCCCTTGCCGCGCCGCCGGCGATCAGCACCAGCGTCGAGAGCAAGGGTGCTGCGTAGCTCGCGGCACCCAGTACCTGGATGTTGCCGTGCTTGACGCCGTAGTCCCAGGCATAGAACGCGGCCCCCACCGGCATCAGGCCGAGGCCGGCGACGGCGAGCCACTGGCCGACGCCCTGCGGCCAGACGGTCTCTTCCAGCGCCAGGTGGCAGAGCGCCGACAGGATGGCGGTGGCGAGGCAGAACCAGGTGACGATGGACGTCGGCACCTGCGGAAAGCGACGCGAGGCGAGCGAATAGATCGCCCAGACGAAGGCGCAGACCAGCGCCATCGCATAGCCGAAGCCGTAGCGCGCCTCGAAGGCGACCGCACCGCCCTTGGTCACGATCAGCGCCGTGCCGGCGAGACCGAGCAGCGCGCCCGCGACGTGAAACCAGCGCAGCCGCTCGCCCGGCATCAGCGCCGAGCCGACCACGATGAAGAGCGGCCAGAGATAGGCGATCAGGCTCGCCTCGACCGCCGGGGCGGCGCGCAGCGCGGTGAAATAGAAGAAGTGGTAGCCGAACAGGCCGGCGATGCCGATCACCCAGACGGCGACGGGCACGGGCTCGGTCGCCGGCGGCGACAGGCCGGCGAGGCGGGCGGCAAAGCCGATCGCCGCACCGATCGAGAAGGCGAGCGCGGAGAGCAGGAAGGGCGGCACGGCGCCGGACGCGCTGGTGAGCAGCGCCAGCAGCGCCCACATGGCGACGGCCGAAAACCCGATGAGTGTCGCGCGGCCCACTTCCGCTCCCCGCCGTCCGCGGGGGACGGTCTACTGGCTGACTGCTTCGAACCGCCGCGCGTTGACGACCAGCGTTCCGATCTCCGTGGTCGCCGATACCTTGATCGGGGCGTAAACGCCAGTGGTGCCGAGCGGGGCGAAGGAGATCAGGATCTTGCTCTTGTTCTTGAGGAACTCGATCGACCTGTGGCCGCCCTTGTAGCCGCCGATGGGCACGAAGCGGGCGCGGCAGGTGACCGTCTGGCCGGAATAGCCCCGCGTCTCGGCGGTGCCGGTGTCGACATAGGAGAGCCTCAGGTCCATACGCATCTCTCCGTCGAACACCTTGATCGTCCGGTCGCAGACATCGCGCAGGCCGGAAGCCTTGACCAGCGAGGCCGACAGCGGGTCGGCGACCGAGACGAGGTCGGCCTTCTTCACCGGTACCCAGGCCTTGGGGTCGGGCTTGCGGGCGGGCGTGTTGAGGGCGCGGGTGACGGTGCCCTTGGAGAAGGCGATCTCGGTGCTCTTCTTCTTCTTGCCGGAGGTGTAGTTGAGCAGGAAGCGGTTGCCCTGCGCGCCGTCGTCGCCGAAATTGCCCCGCACCTCGGCGGTGCCCTCGGTCTGGTCGAAGATGCGCGCGATGCCGCTGGAGGCCACGGTGCCGGAAACGGAGAAGGTTCGCGGCTCGATCGTGCTCTCGAAGCTCGAGCGCGCGATGTTCAGCCCGAGGATCGACACGGAATAGTCGACACGGAACGATTTAGGTCCCTCCGCCGCAACGGAGGTGGATGTCAGGCCGGCAAACGCCAGCACGGCAAGCATTCGAGCGATCATGGGCGGCAATTCCGGCTTCGCTCCCGCGGGCGACGCCGCACGGGACCGTTTGATCCTACTCCATGGAATTGGACATTAATATGAAGCAGGCCATCGACGGAAGGCCCCGACGCTAGAGCGACGCGGGCTCGACGCACCGCGACCGGCCCTGTCGCAGGGCGATGAGGCATGTGTGCAGCATGGAATCTTGCAGGCTGCACACCTCCAAACATGGCCGCCGCAGCCGCGAAACATGCAACGTCTTTCGCGCGCCAGGATTTCCCGCCGGACGGTTGCATTTCGCGCGGAGGCAGAATATATCCCGCCCAGTTCGGTATGCGCCCATCGTCTAGCGGTTAGGACGGCGCCCTCTCACGGCGCAAACAGGGGTTCGATTCCCCTTGGGCGTACCCAACTGACAATCTCTTAAAATCGCTATAGATTTTTTTCCGGATGGTCCCGGTTTCGATCGGTGGACCACATATCGGAACAAATATCGGTCTCTGTGTTCTTGCGCTCTTCCAGTATTATACCGAGTGAGTCGGAACGGGTGATTGAATCATGCAACCACTCTTCGAAGCCATCGACTGGAGTGTTGCCGCCACAGTTGTCACGGCTGCCGCGACGGCTGCTCTTGTATGGGCAACTATTGTGCTAGCGCGTTATACGAAGCAGATGGCGGACAATGCATCAAGTCCGCATATTGTGGCAACGGTCGAGCCGAATGCGTGGTCGATAATCCATTTCGATGTTCGGGTTGCCAATACAGGCGCTGCGGTAGCCTATGATGTCAGCGTGGACTTTGTTCCGCCTCTTCCTACCGATCCTGAGAAGCATCGGAGAGGAACTCCTTTGCGGAAGATCAGTGTTCTGCGGCCTGGCCAAGAGCTTCACGGATACCTCGGGAACTATGCCTTTCTAGATGGGAAATCATTCACTGTTACAACATCGTGGCGACGGAAGCCGATGGGGGCACGTGAGTCTAACAAGTATGTTTTCGACATCGGCGACTATGACTCAGTCATCATGTTAAACGGTGGACATCCCCTTTATGCGATGGCGAAAGACCTCAAGAACCTTCGAAACGATTGGCGAAGGATCGCTCAAGGGAGCAAAAGAATGCGCGTTGACGGATATGATCGCGTAGATCGGGCTCAGGAGCGAGCACGTTTGGACGAAATGTTTGACCAGCAAGACTTGGAGCGTTCCGAATCTAACACGGACAAGTCGGGATAGAGCGCGCGAGGAACGTCGAACAGGCTATCGGGTGCGCCGGGGGGCTAGCGCGCGCCCTGCACAGAGAATAGGTGTGGGAGCGCCGAAGTCTCTATCCCACGGCTTTTGGTTGTATGGTAGTAAGACGTTTAGGTGAATCTCATCTGATCAGGCGAAGCCAAATGGCAAATGAAGTTCTCGCGCAGGAAGCGGAGATAGACGAGCAATGGTATGAAGATGCCATCGAATTGCGCGGCGTTCACTTAAATCTGCTGCAGATCAAGTCGGCCTTCCGCGAATATGAAGCTCTAGTAAGGGCTGAAGGCGACCGGATCATATCGAAACTTGTAAAACCATCCGATATGAATGACGAAGAGTTCGTTTCAAAGAAATGAGAGAATACGAAAACGAGCTTTTCGAGTGACCGTATCAATCATCGGATACGACGGACAGACTAGCTATGGCAGCAATGAAGACATCTTCACTGCAAAGAATTTACCCTCGAACATTGAACGTATATTCTTCACCAACACTACTGCTTGGCAAGCTGAGTCGCCAGATACGTTGCCGCCAAATAGATTCGCAGTGACAATCACGTTTAGTAAGCCGCCTGTATTTGATCCAAACCCGCTTGTTTCTGAGCCTACCAGAAATGACAGTCAAGTCTATATCAAATCCGAAGATATTGTCTTCTTCCGCGCTTGCCGAAATATCGCCTCCAAAAAATTAACCACGGCGATGAAATGGTATTCATTTATTCATGCCAAATTCGCATATGACATTGGACTTTGGCTCATAGCTCTACCCTATTCACTGTATTGGATTACCCATTTTATGGACCGCTTCTTTCCTAGCGACGGACCGAACGTGTCTTTTCGAATTCCTTTTTACATCTATAGCCTTGGTATATCAATTTTGCTTTATCGGACTTTTGCGGGTTATATAAAATGGGCATTCCCTGTCAATGTTCTTGAAGAGAATAAAGATCGCGCCTGGACACACCGTGTATTCATTGGCGCTGTTATTTCAAGCTTAGTCGTTTCGGGCGCAAAGTCTGTACTTGAAACCTTCGCGGGTATCAATTTGTTCGGATAGGCGCGAGGTCGCTCAACGCCAGCCCCAGCGCCGCTTCGGCCTCTTTCGCAGCCTTGTGGCCTGCCTCGCCGCGCTCTTCGACGGGAAGGTCACGCATCGCTTCCGCCGACTTGGCGACACCGCGATAGGCCATTGTCACGTAGTTTTCGGCCTCATCCAACTTAGCGATCTTGGCGACCTCATTCCGGCGCGACCTCGGCCACATAGGACCGCTGGTATTTCCGAGGCTTGCCGCCGCGCTGGCCTGCCGATACCGAAGGCTCGCGGGTCACGACGGCCCGTGCGAATTCGAGGAACAGCATCCTGCCGATACTCTCCAGCCATGGAACGTCCTATCGCGTCGTCGGCCATGCCATCGTTTCGGCCGACGGCATGATTGCCGACGCGCAGGGGCTGATGCCTGCGCCGCTGAGGAACGATGCCGACTGGGCGATCTTCCAGGCGGCGCTCGACCGGTCGAGCCTCGTCGTCCTCGGCAGCCTCGGCCACGGGCGGCATCCCAATCCGGGGCGGCGCAGGCTCGTCTTCACCAGTTCGGTGGAGCAGTTGGCGCCTGATGCGGCCGATCCGCTGGCGACGTTCTACAATCCGGCCGGCCTGCCGGTCGGTGAGCTGCTCGCGCGGCTGGACGTGCCGGAGGGCGTGGTCGCGGTCACCGGCGGCCAGCGGGTGTTCGACCATTTCCTGCCGCTCTACGACGAGTTCATGCTGGCGGAGGTCGAGCCGTTCGTCCTTCCGGGCGGCATATCCTGTTTCGGCGCCGGTCATCCGCGCGCGGTGCTTGCCGCGACCGGGCTTGCACCCTTCGAGAGGCAGGCGATCGACCCGGATAACGGGGTGACGCTGACGCGGTGGCAAAGGCCCGGCGGACGGCCTTGAAAGACGGCCACACACTCTGCGAAGAATGAGAGGCAATACCGCCGTGGTTCGCCTTCCGACGGAACGGGCGCCGTGTCCGGACGAGGACGGATCGCGGAGCCAACCATGCCGAGGACCGTTTTGGCCAAGTCGCTGATCCTGCACGTCGGTCCCGCGAAATGCGGCTCGTCGTCGATCCAGAGGGAGATCGCCCGGGAGGGGAGCCCGTTCCATGGGCATTCGGTCATGTTGCCGCTGGCGCTACTGCAACAGCTCATCGAGGAGACGGTTGTCCCCGACGCGGCCGCCAGGCTCCTCGACATCGCGTCCGGCCTGTTCGCGTGTGGCGACCAAGTGGTCATCAGCCATGAAGCGATGTTCCAGCGTCCCGTGGCACTGCGCAACATCGTGGCGCTGCTGCGCCCGGTGGTGGAGGACGTCACGGTGGTCGGCTATTCGCGGCGGCAGTCCGGCTTCATCCAGTCCGCCTACAGCCAGTGGCTGTTCCGCTCGCCCGAGCGGACGAGCGAGGTGGGAGCCGCCTTGCGCGCGGCGGGCCTTGAGCCGCTGCATTTTACCGGGCTGGAGGCCTGCTTCATCGCGGCCGTGAAGACCGACATGCGTTCGGCGCGCCAGCTCTCGAACGACTTCATCCTCGACTGGCACGCGGTCTATGGCGAGATCGCCCGCATGCTGGCGCCTTTCGGCGTCAAGGTTTCGGCCGGCTTCATCCCGCGCGAAGGATATCGGTTCTCCCTGCTCGCCGACTTCTACAAGCGATGCGGGCTTTCCTCGCCAGCGCTGGCCGACATGGACGAGACGCCGGCGAACGCGCAGTTCGACCCCGATCTGGTCGAGGCCGTCCATCTCGCTGTCGAGCTCGGTCTGCCGGCTCCGGGGCCGCATCAGCATGCCGCCTTCTTCGACGGGAACAGCGGCTTCCGTCTTCCTGCCGAGCAGCCCGAACAGGATGATTTCCTCGATGTGCTGAAGGATTTCGTCGACACCCGCTTTCAGGCGTCCAACCGCGCCTTCTGCCTGGAATACGGGCTGGCCGAGGAGTATTTCCGGCCGAGGCGGATCGTGACGCGGGACGCCGTCGAGGAGGCGATCGCTCGGGAGGCTCAGCGGCGACGCGCCGACCCCGATATCGTGCTGCGCAGACAGGCTGCCGTGGCCGCGCGCCTCGCCAGCGCCATGTATGGCCGCTATCTCGAACGGGAGGCCAAGGAATAGGCTGCAAGGACCGACATGACCCCACTTCGCATTCTCACCACGGGCTTCTCCGCCTTCCCGCGTGCGCCGGTCAATCCGACCGAGGTACTGATGGAGCTGCTCGAGAAGGCTGCTCCCGATCTCGGGCCGGCCGTCGAGCTGCGCACGCTGGTGCTGCCCGTCGAATATGCACGCGCGCCGCAGGCGCTCGGCGAGATCGGGGCGGCGTTCGCGGCGGACGTGGCGGTGCTTTTCGGCCTCGCCGACACGGCACGCGGCTTCCGCCTCGAATCCACGGCGCGCAACCGCTCGTCGACGCTCGCCGTCGATGCGGCGGGGCTGCTGCCGGCGCAGGCGCGCGTCTGCGAGGGGCCTGCGACCTTGCGCTCGACGCTGCCGCTGCCCGACATCGCGGCGGCACTCGAAGCCGAGGGCCTGCCGGTGCAGCTCTCGTCCAATGCCGGCGCCTATCTGTGCAACCATGTCTTCTACCTGTCGCGCTCCGGCACGATCTCGCGGTTCGGTCCGAAGATATCGGGCTTCGTCCACGTGCCGTTCCTCGACGACCAGCTGTCCGCGGTCGATCCAGCCCGCGCCAGCCGCCTGTTCACGCTGAGCCGCGACGAGCTGCTCAAGGGCGCCGTCGTCATCCTGCGCGTCTGCGCCGAGCATGCGCGCCGCGCCGGCGAGGATCCGAAGCACGCGTCCAGCCGGATTCATGCTTAGCGGATCGTTAAGCGTTGCCCTCGTATGGTTAATCGAGGGGCGTGCAAAGGGGACGGAATTTTGACCTTGGGCGAGGCGTCGAGCGACATGCCCGGCGAATCCGCGAAGGCCGGCGACGAATACATGCGCCTGCCCGGCGTTGCGGTCGACCGTCGGACGAGCGAATTGCTGGAAGACCTGCAGCGGACCGTCGACGCCATGCGCATGGGCGTCGTGGTGCTGGACGCCGACCTGCGCGCGGAGGTCATCAACCGCGCCTTCTACGACATCTGGAAAGTGACGCCGCGGGACGTCTCGGTCGGCAGCCCGTTCCGGGCGCTGATGGACATCAACCGCCACAACGGCGTCTACGACGTTGCCGACGACAGATGGGAGGACTACGTGGCCACCCGGCTGCGCGAGATCTCCGCCGGCAGCGTGCCGCCGAAGGAGTTCCGCCGGGCGGACGGCTACACCATGGTCTACGAGGTCACGGAACTGTCAGGCGGCAAGCGCCTGGTGACCTATTTCGACATTTCCGACCTGAAGCAGCGCGAGGCGGAGCTCGCGGAGGCGCTCGAGCGGGCCGGCCTCGCCGACGCGGTGATCGACGGCATCAACAACCCTGTGTTCGTCAAGGACAGCCAGCTTCGCTTCGTCTACGTCAACGAGGCGTTCGCAAGCATGTTCGGCGTGACGCCGGCGCAGATGACGGGCAGGCGCGGCGGCGATTTCATCACGTCGGCAGACGTGGCGCAGTTCGAGATGACGGAACGCCGGGTGCTGGAGACCGGCGAAGCCTACGAGGTCGAGGAAGACTTCGAGGTCGACGGCGTCGGCAAGTCGCGCATCGTGCGCAAGAACCGCATCCGCACCGGCAGCGGCAACGACTATGTCGCCGGCTTCATCTTCGACATTTCCGAGATCAGGGAACGAGAGGCTGCCCTGCGCGACTTCACGCGCCAGATCGACCTGTTCCGGCATGTGCTCGACGAGCTACCGGTCGCGGCCTATGTCAAGGACGACGACCTCTCGATCCGCTTCGTCAACAAGGCCTGGTGCGCGCTGACCGGCATTGGCAAGGACGAGGCCGCCGGCCGCAGCGACCTCGACCTGTTCGGCGTCCAGGGCGAGGACTTTGCGCATCGCGACCTCGCCGTCCTTTCCACCGGCATCGTCAACGAGACCGAGGAGACACTGACCCATCGCGACGGGTCGGCCAGGCAACTGATCGCCCGCAAGAGCCGCCTGTCGCTCGACGACGGGACGGTTCACCTCATCGGCTCCAGCACGGACGTGACCGAGTTGAAGCAGCGCGAGATCGAACTGGAGCAGGCGCAGCGCCGGGCCGTGCTCGCCGACCGCGCCAAGTCCGAATTCCTGGCCAATATGAGCCACGAGATCCGCACGCCGATGAACGGCGTGCTCGGCATGGCGGAACTGCTCTCCAAGTCGAGCCTAGATGCCAAGCAGCGCACCTTCACCGACATCATCCTCAAGTCGGGCAATGCGCTGCTCAAGATCATCAACGACATCCTCGATTTCTCGAAGATCGACGCCGGCCAGCTCGTGCTCGATCCCGCCCCCTTCAACCTCGCCGAGGCGATCGAGGACGTGGCGACGCTGGTCTCGACCCGGGCCAAGGAGAAGGACCTGGAGCTGATCGTGCGCGTCCAACCGGACCTGCCGGCGCTGTTCGTCGGCGATGTCGGCCGCATCCGCCAGATCATCACCAACCTGCTCGGCAACGCCGTCAAGTTCACGGATTCGGGCCATGTGCTGGTCGACGTCAACGGCGAGATGGACGGGTCCGTGACCCGGCTCACCATTGCGGTCACCGACACGGGCATCGGCATCCCGGCCGACAAGCTCAAGCTGGTCTTCGAGAAATTCAGCCAGGTGGACGGCTCCTCGACCCGCCGCCACGAGGGCACGGGCCTCGGCCTCGCGATCACGTCGAGGCTGGTCGAGATGATGAACGGCAGCGTTGAGGTGCGGAGCGCCGAGGGCGAGGGATCGACCTTCACGGTCAGCCTGGAGCTTCCAGTGGCCGCCGACCAGAAGCCGCGCCGCGTTGCGCCGCTCGACGTGACGGGGGCGCGCATCCTGGTGGTCGACGACAATCCGGTCAACCGCGCCATCCTGATGGAGCAAATGCGGTCCTGGGCGTTCGACGCCTGCGCGGCGCAGAGCGGGCCGGAAGGCCTGCTGGTGCTCGACACCACCTCGCGGCTCGGGCTCAAGGTCGATTGCGTGATCCTGGACTACCAGATGCCGGGAATGACGGGGGCCGACGTGGCGAGGGCGGTGCGCGCCAATCCCGCGCTCGCGGACACGCCGCTGATCCTGCTGACCTCGGTGGACCAGTCGCTGTCGAACAAGAGCTACCGCGACCTGGATATCGATGCCCACCTGATCAAGCCGGCCCGCTCGTCGGTGCTGCTCGACGCGCTGGTGACCACGATACAGCGCCATCGCGCGCCGCCGGTCCTCGCAGCGGCGCCGGTCGAAAGGCCAGCCGTATCGAGGCTGGAGCCGCAGGTTCCGAAGCCGGTTCCCGCCCGCGCGGAAGGGCGGCACCGGGTCGACATCCTGGTCGCCGAGGACAATGAGGTGAACCAGCTGGTGTTCACGCAGATCCTGGGCGAGACCGGCCATACGTTCGAGATCGTCGACAACGGCCGGCGCGCGCTCGAGGCGTTCGAGGCGCTGCAGCCACGGATGATCCTGATGGACATCTCGATGCCGATGATGAACGGGCTGGAGGCCACGGCCGCGATCCGCGAGCGCGAGGCCGGCGGCGGCGGGCGCGTCCCGATCGTCGGCGTCACGGCGCATGCGCTCAAGGGTGACCGCGAACGCTGCCTGGAAGCGGGAATGGACGACTATCTCTCCAAGCCGATCAGCCCGAACGCGCTGCTTGCCAAGGTCGAGCTCTGGATGGACGACAGGGCCTCGCGTACCGTCGCCGGCTGATGCCGCCTCTCGCCTCGCGCGGGGCGGTCCGGGAAGGGAATTATTCCGGACACAAAACTGTCATCCAACTGTAACACAGCGCCGTTAATGCCACCGGTGTCGCCTTCAGGGCGTCGACAGAATTCCATCCGAATTCCGAACGGGAGTAGGCAAAATGAAGAAATTTCTCCTAGCGGCTTCGGCGGCATCGCTCGCCCTCGCCGCTTCAATGGGTGTCGCCGCGGCGCGCGACCAGATCCAGATCGTCGGCTCGTCGACCGTGTTTCCGTTCACCACCGCGGTGGCCGAGAAGTTGGGCCAGGGCGGTCAGTTCAAGACGCCGGTGGTCGAATCGACCGGCACGGGCGGCGGCATGAAGCTGTTCTGCGCCGGCGTCGGCGAGAACACCCCCGACTTTACCAACGCCTCGCGCGCCATGAAGGAAAAGGAACTCGAGACCTGCAAGGCCGCCGGCGTTACCCCGGTCGAGATCAAGGTCGGCTTCGACGGCATCGTGCTCGCCAACTCCAAGGCCGGCACAATGGTCGACCTGACCAAGGAGCAGATCTTCAAGGCGCTCGCCAAGAACGTCGCGGTCGACGGCAAGGTCGTCGCGAACCCCTACGTGAACTGGTCCGACATCGACGCCTCTCTGCCGGCGCAGAAGATCGAAGTGCTCGGCCCGCCGCCGACATCCGGTACCCCGTGACGCCTTCGTCGAGCTCGTCATGGACGCTGCCTGCCAGGAAGAGGTCAAGGCCGCGAATGAAAAGGGCTGCGGCGAGATCCGCGAAGATGGCGCCTTTATCGAAGCTGGCGAGAACGACAACCTGATCGTCCAGAAGCTCGAAGCCAACACCAAGGCGTTCGGCATCTTCGGCTTCTCCTTCCTCGACCAGAACGCCGACAAGCTGCAGGGTCACAAGGTGGACGGCGTCGAGCCGACCTTCGAGAACATCGCCTCGGGCGACTACGGCGTGTCGCGCTCGCTCTTCATCTACGCGAAGAAGGAGCATGTCGGCGTCATCCCCGGCATGGCCGAGTTCATCGCGGAATACACCAATGACGCGGCCTGGGGCCCGGAAGGTTATCTCGCCGACAAGGGTCTGATCCCGCTTCCGGATGCGGATCGCGCCAAGGTCGCCGAAGAGGCGAAGGCGCTGAAGCCGTTCGGCTCCTGATAGGATAATATCCGGCCCGGGCGCGCAATCGCCCGGGCCGTTTCCCTGCCGCATGGCCCGGCCGCGACGCCGAGCGTCGCCTAGCGCCATAGTTTCTCGGGGCACGGATTCATGGTCTTCTATATTCTGGTTCTGCTCGCCGCTGTTGGTGCCGCGGGTTACTTCGCCGGCCGCTCCAGAGCGATCTCAGTCGTCGGTGGCGAAGTGCACAAGCTGCATTCCCTGCCGTCCCAGCATGGAAGCTATGTCGCCCTGTTTGCGGTACTGCCGGCGCTCCTCGCCCTGATCGCCTGGGGGCTGGCGTCGCCCGGCATCGAGACCTCGATCATCAAGTCGCGCTTTGCCGCGGAACTCGCCGGGCAAGGCATCCCGCAGATCGAGGCGTTTATTCGCGACGCAAAGGCGATCGCGTTCGGCGGCCTGGTCGGGTTCACCGATTCGACCAAAGAGGCTGCCGCTGCGACGTATCGGTCGCTTCACAACACCAGCCTCACGATCATCGGGATCGTCTGTGCCCTGCTCGCCGTCGGTGGCTTTCTCTATTCCTATCGGAACATCTCCGCCCGGTTCCGGGCGCGGCACGTGGTCGAGCGGGTCGTGCGGGTGTTTCTCATAGCCTGCTCGGTCGTCGCGGTGCTGACGACGATCGGCATCGTGCTTTCGCTCATCTTCGAGTCGCTGCTGTTCTTCGGCGAGATTCCGTTCTTCAAATTCCTGTTTGGGCTGCATTGGTCGCCCCAGAGCGCCTTCACGGGTGCGGGAACGGCGGCCGGCGAGGTCAACGAGGACATTTTCGGTGCCGTTCCGCTGTTCGTTGGGACGCTGCTGATCACCTTCATCGCGATGCTGGTGGCCGCGCCCGTCGGTCTGATGTCGGCGATCTATCTGTCCGACTATGCGACCAGGAGCATTCGCGCCGTGGCAAAGCCGGTCCTGGAGATCCTCGCGGGCATTCCGACGGTGGTCTACGGCTTCTTTGCGGCGCTGACAGTCGCTCCATTCTTCCGCGATCTCGGCCAGTCGGTCGGCCTCAGCGTGGCGTCGGAATCCGCGCTCGCGGCGGGCGTGGTGATGGGAATCATGATCATTCCCTTCGTTTCGTCTCTTTCCGACGACGTCATCAACGCCGTGCCGCAGTCGCTGCGCGACGGATCGGCGGGGCTGGGCGCCACGAAATCGGAAACCATCCGCAAAGTCGTCCTGCCGGCGGCGCTTCCGGGCATCGTCTCGGCGATGCTGCTTGCCGTCAGCCGGGCCATCGGCGAAACCATGATCGTCGTCATGGCGGCCGGACTGGCTGCCAACCTGACCATCAATCCGCTCGAGGCGGTGACCACGATAACGGTCCAGATCGCAACCCTTCTGGTCGGCGACCAGGAATTCGACAGCGCCAAAACCCGCGCGGCGTTTGCACTCGGACTCGTGCTGTTCTGCGCGACCCTTGCTCTCAACGTCATCGCCCTTCGCGTGGTCAAGAAGTATCGGGAACAGTATGACTGATATCGTCGCCACTCCGCTTTCGCCACGCGGCGCGCCGAGCATCCACACGGATGACGCCGCCAAGGCTCGACTGAAATCACGCTACGGTGCGGAACTGCGCTTCAAATGGCTGGGTGCGGGCGCCGTGGCCCTGGCAGCATTCTTCCTGCTGCTTCTTATCTCGACGATCGTGACGCAGGGGCTCCCGGCGTTTCGCATGAACTATCTTACGCTGCCAATCGATCTCTCGGCGGTTCCGGCCGATCCCGCGGCGCGTACGGGATTTGACTATGCCGGCCCCGTCAACGAAGCGCTCGCCGCCAAGTTTCCGGACGTGACCGGCCGCCAGGAGCGCCGCCTTCTGCGCGGCATCGTCTCCACCGGAGCTGGGGTCATCCTTCGTCAGCAGGTCGAGAAAGATCCCTCGCTTGCCGGCAAGACGGTCGATGTCCAGGTGCCTCTCGACGACTTCGCGGATCTCTATCTAAAGGGGCTTCTCGCCGAGAGCGCCGCTCCGCAACAGCTGCCCGGCGTGACTGTGTCCGGCACGAGCGGCGACGTCGCAGTGACCTTCGCCGACGACACGATCACGCGTCTTGCCCGTGGGGCGGGCGCCATCGAAGCCGAGGGCGGTGTCCTGCGTCTGACCAGCGGTGCCGCGTCGCTCCTGCTGGACGCCGGCGGCGGAACGGTCAAGCTGACAGAAGTCGGCCCGGGCACAGCCAAGGGCATCGTCTACGAAGCACTCGACGCTGCCGTGTCGACCGCATCGCCCGCTGTGCTGCGCACCATCACGACGCCGGAGGCCAGCCGCAAGATCACCGACAGGGAAATCGTGTGGCTCGACCGTCTGAAGGCCGACGGGGCGGTCACCAACACCTGGAACACGATTTTCTTCACGTCGGGCGCCAGCCGCGAGGCGGAGCTCGCCGGCGTGTGGGGCGCGGTCGTCGGCTCGTTCCTGACCTTGATCGTCACGATCGCAGTGGCGTTTCCGATCGGCGTGGCCGCGGCCATCTATCTCGAGGAATTCGCGCCGAAGAACCGGTTCACGAGCCTGATCGAGGTCAACATCAACAATCTCGCGGCGGTGCCGTCGATCGTCTTCGGTCTGCTCGGCCTGGCGGTGTTTCTCAATTTCTTCGGCATGCCGCGATCCGCGCCCGTCGTCGGCGGTCTCGTCCTTGCCCTGATGACCTTGCCGATCATCATCATCGCGGGACGCGCCTCCCTGCGAGCGGTTCCGCCGTCGATCCGGGAAGCGGCGCTGGGAATCGGCGCGTCCAAGGTCCAGATGGTCTTCCACCACGTTCTGCCGCTGGCGATGCCCGGTATCATGACCGGCACGATCCTCGGCATGGCACATGCGCTCGGCGAGACCGCGCCGCTGCTGATGATCGGCATGGTCGCGTTCATCGTCGACATTCCGGGCGGCTTCACCGAGCCGGCCACCATTCTTCCGGTCCAGATCTTCATGTGGGCCGATTTCCCCGAGCCCGCGTTCCAGCAGAAGACGTCGGCGGCGATCATGGTCCTTCTCGGGTTCCTGATCCTCATGAACGCAATCGCCGTGATCCTGCGCAAGCGCTTCGAACGTCGCTGGTGATGGAGTAGAAAGAGATGAACGTATTCAACGAAGCCGCGATCGAACAGAAGCTGAATCCGATGACGCAACAACCTGTCGTAAAGATGCGTGGCAAGCAGGTCACCGTCCACTATGGCGAGAAACAGGCGCTGTTCGGGGTCGACCTCGACGTGCGCGAGAAGCAGGTGACGGCGCTGATCGGTCCTTCGGGCTGCGGCAAGTCGACCTTCCTGCGCTGCCTGAACCGGATGAACGACACGATCGACATCGCCCGCGTCGGCGGCGAGATCACGCTGGACGGCGAGGACATCTACGATCCCAAGATCGACGTCGTGGAACTGCGCGCACGCGTCGGCATGGTGTTCCAGAAGCCGAACCCGTTCCCGAAGTCGATCTACGAAAACGTCGCCTACGGCCCGCGCATCCACGGGCTGACGAAGTCCAAGGCCGAGCTCGACACCGTCGTGGAGTCGAGCCTGAAGAAGGCGGCGCTCTGGAACGAGGTGAAGGACCGCCTGCACGAGCCGGGCACCGGCCTGTCCGGCGGCCAGCAGCAGCGCCTGTGCATCGCGCGCGCCATCGCCGTGTCTCCGGAGGTGATCCTGATGGACGAGCCCTGCTCGGCGCTCGACCCGATCGCGACTGCAAAGGTCGAGGAGCTGATCGACGAACTGAGGCAGAACTACACGATCGTGATCGTGACCCACTCCATGCAGCAGGCGGCCCGCGTGTCGCAGCGCACGGCGATGTTCCACCTCGGTTATCTGGTCGAGGAAGGGGCGACGGACAAGATGTTCACCAGCCCCGACGACAAGCGCACCCAGGACTACATCACCGGCCGCTTCGGCTGACGGCACGATCGAGCCACGAGGACAGAACAATGGGCGAGCATACCGTCACCTCCTTCGACGAGGAACTCGAGCACATCGACCGGCTGATCCGCGACATGGGGGGTCTGGCGGGATCGATGGTCTCGGGCTCCACCCGGGCGCTTCTGACGTCCGACAATGCGCTGGCGCAGCGCGTCGTCTCGGACGACGCGATCATGGACGCCAAGCAGCGCGAGCTGGACGACTCCTCCGTCACGCTGATCGCCAAGCGCCAGCCGATGGCGCAGGACCTGCGCGCCGTGGTCGGCGCGATCCGCATGGCGGCCGATCTCGAACGGGTGGGCGACCTGGCCAAGAACATCGCCAAGCGCGTCGGCGCCGTCGGGCAGACCTCGACCCCGCGCAACCTGTCGCATTCGATCGACACGATGGCCTCGCTGGTTCTCGAGCAGGTCGAGAAGGTGATCAGCCACTACGTGGCCCGCGACACCGAGGCGCTGAAGACGCTGCGGGCCGACGACGAGAAGATCGACATCCAGTATACCGCCGTCTTCCGCGAACTCCTGACGTATATGATGGAGGATCCGCGCAACATCACGGCCTGCACCCATCTCCTGTTCTGCGCCAAGAACCTCGAGCGCATCGGCGACCATGTGACCAACATCGCGGAGAACGCGTATTACGTCATGACGGGAACGCTTCTGCCGGCCAACCGTCCGAAGGTGGACGAGACGGCGGCAATGTCCGCCGCCTGAGGAACAGAACGGAATGATTGCCCCGAAGATCATGGTCGTGGAGGACGAGGAGCCGCTCGGCGTCCTCCTGCGCTACAACCTCGAGGCGGAAGGCTACCAGGTCGAGATCGTCACTCGTGGCGACGAGGCGGAGCTCAGGCTGCAGGAAAACGTGCCCGATCTCCTGGTGCTCGACTGGATGGTGCCCGCCGTCTCCGGCATCGAGCTCTGCCGGCGGCTCAGGATGCGCTCCGAGACCGAGCGTCTGCCCATCATCATGCTGACTGCGCGCGGCGAGGAGAGCGACCGCGTGCGCGGCCTGTCGACCGGCGCCGACGACTATCTGGTCAAGCCGTTCTCGACGCCGGAGTTCATGGCGCGGGTGAGGGCGCTGTTGCGCCGGGCCAAGCCCGAGGTGCTGTCCAGCGTGCTCAAGGTTGGCGACATCGTGCTCGACCGCGAATCCCACCGCGTCTACCGCAAGAAAAACGAGATCCGCCTCGGGCCGACCGAGTTCCGGCTGCTGGAGTTCCTGATGCAGCATCCCGGCCGCGTCTACACGCGCGGCCAGCTGCTCGACAATGTCTGGGGTGACACCAACTACATCGACGAGCGCACCGTCGACGTCCATGTCGGCCGCCTGCGCAAGGCGGTCAACAACGGCCGCCAGACCGACGTCATCCGCACCATCCGCGGCTCGGGCTACGCCATCCGCGAGGATTAGGCGAAGCAGCCGATCTCTCCGGCCGCTTGCCGCGACGGCCGTGTGCGTGCTTCTCTCGCCCGACGGAGGCAAGGGAGGGCTGCGCATGCGCATCGTGCGGACATTGTGGGTCGTTGTGGCGGTCCTGCTTTGCGGCGCGACCATTGCCGCCGCGCAGCAACCCGTCTCCGAGCCGGCACGCTCGCGTCACGCGCTGCTCGTCTGGCACCGCCTCGTGCTGGAGCTCGTCCGCCATACGGCGACCTATTCGCCGCCTGTCGCAAGCCGCGCCTTCGCCTATCTCGGCGTGACCGCCTTCGAGGCGCTTGCGACCGGCTCCGACGGGCTGCATTCGCTCGCAGGCCAGTTGAACGAGCTGACGCCGGTCCCGCCGCGCGAGGCCGGACAGTCCTACGACGGCGCCGTCGTCGTGCAGGCGGCGATGGCGCATGCCGCGGCGGCGCTGTTCGAGAATACCGGCCCGACGGGCCAGCGCGCGATGGCCGCGATGGCGAGGAAGGCGGCCGCCGACGCCGCGCTCGGCGTGCCGGAGGAGGTCGTGCGCCGCAGCGAGGACTATGGCCGCGCGGTGGCGCGCCACATCCTCGCCTGGGCGGCGACGGACGGCGGCGCAACGATCGAGAACATGGGCTTTCCGCTGGACTACAAGCTGACCGAGGGACCGGCGCACTGGGTGCCGACCAACCTCGTCCGCCAGCAGCAGTTTCCGCTCCTGCCCGACTGGGGCAGGACGCGCACCTTCGCCATGCCGGACGGCGCATCCTGCGGGCTGCCGCCGCCGCCGGCCTACAGCGAGGCACCCGGCTCGCAGTTCTACATCGAGGCCAGCGAGGTGCGGGACACGGTCAACGGCCTCACCGACGAGCAGCGGGCGATCGCGCGCTTCTGGTCCGACGATCCGATGCTGTCGCCCACGCCGCCCGGCCACTGGATTTCCATTGCGATCGGCATCCTGGAGAAGGAGGACGCCGATCTCGTCACCAGCGCCGAGACGCTGGTGCGGCTGGGCGTCACGCTGGCGGATGCCTTCATCGGCTGCTGGCATTCCAAGTTCGAATACGACCTCGTCCGCCCGCTCACCTATATCCGTCGCGTCATCGATCCGAAGTGGGAGGCGATCCTCAACACGCCGCCCTTTCCGGAATATCCGAGCGGGCATTCGACCCAGTCCGGGGCGGCCGCGACGGTGCTGACCGACATGTTCGGGCCGGCCTATGCTTTCGAGGACGGCACGCATTCCGATGACGGCCTTCCGGCGCGCCGCTTCGCGAGCTTCTGGGCGGCGGCGGAAGAGGCCGGCATCTCGCGGCTCTATGGCGGGATCCACTTCCGCTCGGCGATCGAGCGCGGGCTCGACCAGGGGCGCTGCGTCGGCGCCTATGCCAACGCGCTCAGGACGAGGAACTGACGCCATGCGCCTGATCCCCGCCCTGCTGGCCGCGCTCCTTGCCATCGGCCCTGCCGCGTCGGAGGCGTTCGAAAGCGCCGTCCCGACATTCACCGACGAGACGGCTTCGGCCGGGATCGACCACGTCTTCACCGGCGAGTGGGAGTTCATGGTCGGCGGCGGCGCGGCCGTATTCGACTGCAACGGCGACCGGATGCCGGACATGCTGCTCGCAGGCGGAGCCGCGCCGGCGACGTTCTACCGCAACACGGGCACGGTCGGCGGCCCGCTCTCCTTCGCTGCGCAGGAGAGCAGCCTGGAACTCGACATGGTGTCGGGCGCCTATCCGCTCGACATCGACGGCGACGGCAATCGGGACCTCGTCCTCCTGCGGGTCGGCGAGAACGTGGTGATGAGAGGACTGGGAGCCTGCCGCTTCGAGCGCGCCAACGAGGCCTTCGGCTTCGACGGCGGCGACGCCTGGTCGACGGCGCTGGCCGCGACGTGGGAGAAGGGCGCGCGGTTCCCCACCATTGCCGTCGGCAACTACATCGACCGGACGCAGGACGCGTTCCCTTGGGGCTCCTGCACCGACAACTGGCTGCACCGCCCGGCGGGCGAGGAACGCAGGTTCGCTCCGCCCCTGCCGCTCAAGCCCAGCTACTGCGCCCTGTCCATGCTCTTCACCGACTGGAACCGGTCGGGCGCGCCGTCGCTGCGCGTCTCCAACGACCGCGAATACTACAAGGGCGGGCAAGAGCAGATGTGGCGGATCGATCCCGGCCAGCCGCCCGCGCTCTATGGCCCGGCCGACGGCTGGAAGCCGCTCAAGATCTGGGGCATGGGCATCGCCAGCACCGACCTCGACGGCGACGGCTACCCCGAATACTTCCTCACCTCCATGGCCGACAACAAGCTCCAGACGCTCGCCCCCAGGCCCGAGGGCGGCGCTCCGAAGGCGAGTTTCGCCGACATCGCCTTCGCGAAGGGCGTCACGGCGCACCGGCCCTATACGGGCGGCGAGGTGAAGCCGTCGACCGCCTGGCACGCCCAGTTCGAGGACGTGAACAATGACGGTCTCGCCGATCTCTTCGTCGCCAAGGGGAACGTCTCGGAGATGCCCGATTTCGCGATGAAGGATCCGGATAATCTTCTCCTTCAGAAGCCCGACGGCACCTTCGAGGAGGCGGGCGAGGCCGCGGGCATCGCGAGCTTCGATACGGGCAGGGGAGCAGCGCTTGCCGATTTCAACCTCGACGGCCAGGTCGATCTCGTCGTCGTCAACCGCAACAGCAAGGCGCGGCTGTGGCGCAATGGCGGCGTGGCGGGCAACTGGGCGGCGTTCGCGCTGGGCCAGCCGCCGCCCAATGTCGGCGCGATCGGCGCCTGGGTGGAGGTGCGCTGCGGTGCGCGCACCCTCCGCCGTGAGATCACCGTCGGCGGCGGCCATGCAGGCGGCCAGCTCGGCTGGATCCATTTCGGCCTCGGCGGCGAGGCGAAGGCCGAGGTGCGCGTGCTGTGGCCCGACGGAAGCGAGGGCGACTGGCAGGCAGTGGAGGCGAACGGCTTCTACGACCTCATTCGCGGGCAGCCGCCGCGCAAATGGCGTCCCGCCGGCTGATCAGGCGACGTTCCGGCCCGCGGCTGGCGCCTGGCCGGGCGAGAAGACTTCCTGGTCGATGAAGGTCAGCGCCCGCATGGCGCATCCCTCGCGGATCAGCGGCATCTCGTCCGGCTCAGTGTCGAAGGAGATGGCGCCCGAATGCACGCCGCCGGCGGTGCGCGCGATCGCGTTCAGCATCGGTTTCTCCATAAGGTCGAAGGCGGTCGCCCCGTGGCCGACGATCGCCACGGGCGCGGGGTCGATCAGGGCGAACAGGCTGCCGAGGCCGAAGCCGATCGCCTCGCCGGCGACGCGGAACGCCTCGCGCTCGGGACCGGGCTGCCTTCGCGCAACCTCGGCCAATGCGCGGATATCGTCATCGGTCACGTCCCGGGCCACGGCCTCGGTCTCCGGCAGACCCCTGGCGCTGCGCCAGATCGCGTAGTTGCCGGCATAGGCCTCGATGCAGCCGCGCCGGCCGCAGCGGCACAGCGCCCCGTCCGGCCGATGGATCATGTGGCCGAACTCGCCGCCGGACGACTGCGTGCCTGTGAACAGCTCACCGCGCAGCACCATGCCCATGCCGATGCCGTGCGACAGAAGCACGGCGATGAAATCGCGCGCGTAGCGTTCGGGATTGCGCCAGCGCAGGCCGACCGCGATCATGTTGCAGTCGTTCTCGACCGTGACCGGTATGCCGAATTCCTTCTCCAGGATGGAGGCGAAATCGATGTCGGCATGCGGCGTGATCGGCGACCACAACAGCTTGCGCTCGCCGGAATCGGTGATGCCCTGGATGGCGAACACGATGCGCAGGATCGGCCGCCGCCCTTGCGGCATTCGGCCGATGAGATCGCGCAGGATGCCGACCACCTCGCTGACGAGCGCCTCGCGCGACAGGTCGAGGGTCGGCAGCTTGCGCCTCTCCTCGGCCACGGTCTCCCCCGCATAGTCGATCAGCGACGCCGACAGCTGGTTCATCGACAGGACCATGGTGACGATGGTCGCCGCCGCCGGGCTGAGCCGCACCGCCACCTGCGGCCGCCCCCGCCGCGCCGCGGTCGTATCGCCAGAGCGGCTCTCGACGAGGATGCCCTCGGCGATGAGGTCGGCGGTGATGGCCGAGATGGTCGAGGGGCTGAGCGCCGTCGTTGCGGCGATCTCGGTCCGCGACGGCTGTCCGGCCCGGCGCACCGCCCCGATCACCATCGCGCGGTTGCGGCGGCGCAGGTCGTCGTGACGGATTCCGACCGTCATGTTCGCCATCCTCCCCTGCGCCGTGCCGGCCTCGTCGGCGACCTCCTCTCGGCGCGCGAAGGGATATTGACAGAGCGGAGGGCATGAGTCATTAATTTTTTCGAGGCTCGAAAAAAGAGCTTCGCAACTTGGCGCATTGCCAACGTCACGCGCCCCCGAGGCGCCCAGGGAGGACTTCATGAAGAAATTTGCAACCGCCATGCTGGCGGGCGTCGCCATGTCGATGTCGCTCGCCGCCGTCGCAGAGGCGAAGGACAAGATCATCGGCGTTTCATGGTCCAACTTCCAGGAAGAGCGCTGGAAGACGGACGAAGCCGCGATGAAGGCCGCGATCGAGGCCGCCGGCGACAAATACATCTCGGCCGACGCGCAGTCCTCCGCCGCCAAGCAGCTCACCGACGTCGAAGCCCTGATCGCGCAGGGCGCGAACGCGCTCATCATCCTGTCGCAGGACGCATCGGCCATCGGGCCGGCTGTCGAGAAGGCTCTGTCGGAAGGCATTCCGGTGGTGGGCTATGATCGTCTGATCGAGAACAAGGACGTCTTCTACCTGACTTTCGACAACAAGGAAGTGGGCCGCCTGCAGGCCCGCGAGGTGTTCAAGGTCAAGCCTGAGGGCAACTATGCCTTCATCAAGGGCTCGTCGGCCGATCCGAACGCCGACTTCCTGTTCTCCGGCCAGATGGAAGTGCTGAAGGAAGCGATCGATTCCGGCAAGGTGAAGAATGTCGGCGAGGCCTATACGGACGGCTGGCTGCCGGCGAACGCCCAGAAGAACATGGAGCAGATCCTGACAACCAACGACAACAAGGTCGACGCGGTCGTGGCCTCCAATGACGGCACGGCCGGCGGCGCGATCGCGGCGCTCGCCGCACAGGGCCTCGCGGGCTCCGTGCCGGTGTCCGGCCAGGACGGCGACCACGCTGCGCTGAACCGCGTCGCGCTCGGCACGCAGACCGTGTCGGTGTGGAAGGACGCGCGCGAGCTCGGCAAGAACGCGGCCGAGATCGCCTCGCAGCTCGCCGACGGCAAGGCGATGACCGACATCCCGAACGTCGTGAAGTTCACGACGCCGGGCGGCAACGAGACCAACTCGGTCTTCCTGACCCCGATCGCGATCACCAAGGACAACCTCAACGTCGTTATCGACGCCGGCTGGGTGACCAAGGATGTGGTCTGCCAGGGCGTGGCGGCGGGTTCCGTCGCGGCCTGCAACTGATCGCGGCGCAAGCCAGCTCATCGGAACGCCGCGGTTTGACGAAAACCGCGGCGTTTCACTAAGGTAGATACGCCGAAAAGCAGCTTGAGACTGCGGCACGGGAGGACTGTCATGACCGACGCTACCTCGAATTCGGCTCCGGACCGGGCACGCGCCGCGGAACTCAACGCGGTCGAGCGCTTCCTGAAGGCCACGGAGCTCGACACACGCATGCTCGGGATGGTCGGGGCGCTGGTCGTCATCTGGCTTGGCCTGCATTTCCTCTCCGGCGGCCTGTTCCTCACGCCGCGCAACCTGTGGAACCTGTCGGTGCAGTCGGCCTCCGTCGCGGTGATGGCGACGGGCATGGTGCTGGTCATCGTCACGCGCAACATCGACCTGTCCGTCGGCTCGATCCTCGGCTTCGTCGGCATGGTGATGGGCGTGCTGCAGGCGGAGATCCTGGTCCGTAGCTTCGGCTTCTCGCTCGGCGACCCGTCGATCTGGATCATTTCGCTCCTCGCCGGCCTCGTGGTCGGCGCGGCGATCGGCGCGTTCCAGGGCTATATCATCGCCTATCTCGGTGTTCCGGCCTTCATCGTCACGCTCGGCGGCCTGCTCGTCTGGCGCGGAGCGGCGTGGTGGGTGACCAGCGGCCGCACGGTGGCGCCGATGGACGCCACCTTCCGCCTGATGGGCGGCGGGCCGGACGGCTCGATCGGCGCGACCTGGAGCTGGATCGTCGCGATCGTGGCCTGCATCGCGGTGGTGCTGATGCTTCTCAACGGCCGCACGCAGCGCAAGCGCTTCAAGTTTCCGCTGCGGCCGGTCTGGGCGGAAGTCTTCCTCGGCGTCGTCACCTGCGGGGCGATCCTCGGCGCGGTGTGGATCGCCAATTCCTATCCCTGGCCGGTCGGCATCGTGCGCCGCTACTACGAGGCGCAGGGCCTGCCGGTGCCGGAGGGCGCCTTCATCGCGCACGGCATCGCCATTCCGGTGCTCATCGCCATCGGCGTCGGCATCGCGATGACCTTCCTTGCCACCCGCACTCGCTTCGGCCGCTACGTCTTCGCGATCGGCGGCAATCCGGAGGCGGCCGAGCTCGCCGGCATCAACACCCGCTGGGTGACGCTGAAGATCTTCATGCTGATGGGCGCGCTGGTGGCGATCGCGTCGGCGATCTCGACCGCGCGCCTCAACGCGGCGACCAATGCGCAGGGCACGCTCGACGAGCTGCTCACCATCGCCGCCGCCGTCATCGGCGGCACTTCGCTCGCCGGCGGCGCCGGCACCATCGCGGGCGCGATGCTCGGCGCGCTGCTGATGCAGTCGCTGCAGTCGGGCATGGTGCTGCTCGGCATCGACACGCCATTGCAGAATATCGTCGTTGGCGCGGTGCTGGTGCTCGCCGTCTGGCTCGACACCCTCTATCGCAAGCGGATCTAGGAGAACGACGATGGCCGAGACCCGCATCCCCTCTCGTCGACCTGCGCAACATCTCGATCGCCTTCGGCGGCATCCGCGCCGTGGACGATGCATCCTGCGACCTCTACCCGGGCGAGGTCGTGGCGCTGCTCGGCCACAACGGCGCCGGCAAGTCGACGCTGATCAAGATCCTGTCGGGCGCCTACAAGCGCGACGCCGGCCAGATCTTCGTCAATGGCGAGGAAGCGACGATCAACAATCCGCGCGACGCCAAGAAATACGGCATCGAGACGATCTACCAGACGCTGGCGCTCGCCGACAATGTCGACGCGGCCGCGAACCTCTTCCTCGGCCGCGAGCTGATGACGAAATACGGTACGCTCGACGACGTCGCGATGGAGGCCGAGGCGCGCAAGGTGATGGGCCGGCTCAACCCGCGCTTCCAGCGCTTCAAGGAGCCGGTGATCAAGCTTTCAGGCGGCCAGCGCCAGTCGGTGGCGATTGCCCGCGCCATCCTGTTCAACGCCCGCATCCTGATCATGGACGAGCCGACGGCGGCTCTCGGCCCGCAGGAAACGGCGCAGGTCGGCGAGCTGGTCAAGCAGCTCAAGGCCGACGGCATCGGCATCTTCCTGATCAGCCACGACATCCACGACGTGTTCGACCTCGCCGACCGGGTCTGCGTGATGAAGAACGGCCAGGTTGTCGGCACCGCGCGCACGCAGGACGTGACCAAGGACGAGGTGCTCGGCATGATCATCCTCGGCAAATGTCCGCCAGGCGCCATTCCGGGACCGGGGGCGATGCGCGAGGCGGCGCACGCCGCCTGACCGGTCTGGGCTAACGTTGCGTCCGTTCTGGGCGGCGGGCCACCGATTGCATTGCGTGATCCATCCGATAAGAGTCGTCCGCGATTTGCGGGATTCTGGTGGAGCGAGTGAAACGGATATTCCCGGCGGTCGTGTTCGTGTCGGTCGCGACTGCAAGCCTCGCCATGGCAGGCTATGCCTATGTCGCGGCGACCGATGCGGCGCACATCAAGTTCGAAGGCACGGCCGACGACGCAGTCAGCCGCATCGAGACGCGGCTCGAGCTGCATCTGTCGCTGCTCAGGGCGACACTCGCCCTTTACAAGACGGGAAACGGCTCCGTCAGTCGCGATGCACTTCGATCGTTCGTTTCAGCTCTCGACATCAAGGACCGCTATGCAGGTATTCGGGGGCTTGGCTACGTGCGGCTTCTGCGCGGAGGGGCCGAACGGGCGGCAGAGGATGATCTCGCCCGCAACTACGGCAGAGAGATGCAGGTCTGGCCCCTAGAGGGCGGCGGCCAGCGCGCAATCGTGACCCTTCTGGAACCGCTGGACGAAGGCAATCGTAAGGTGCTCGGATTCGACATGATGAGCGAGCCGAAGCGCCGCGCGGCGATGACACGGGCGATGGAAACTGGCGAGGCGCGCGTGACGGGGCCTGTCTCGCTCATTCAGGACGAGGGGAGTTCGAAGCAGGCCGGCTTCCTGGTCTACCTCCCGCTCGTTCTCGGCGTGCCTGACACGGCAAGCGTTGGGCAGCGCGCCGCTGCCACCGCCGGCTTCGTCTATGCCCCGTTCCGCGCTGGAGAACTGTTCAGCGTGGCGCTGGCAAAAACCCCGCTCCTGCCGCTCGCAATCGAAGTCTATGAGGGCGAGCCCAAGACTGAGACGCTGATCTACCGGTCCCAGACTCCCCCGGACCGCTCGATGGGCACATTCCGGACAAGCCGGCAGATCGAGTTTGCCGGCCGCAAATGGCTGCTCCGGTTCGAGCCGACATCCGCCTTCGTCTGGCCGTCCTCGCGCACGGCCGCCATTGCGCTCGGCCTCTTTGGCCTGGCGCTTGCCACCGCGCTCGCCTATGTCGTGCGCTCCGGCGAGAAGGCCTTCGATGCGGTGCGCGCGCTCAACGAGGCGGGCGAGAAGGCGCTGCAGGAGAAGGATCTGCTGCTGCAGGAGATGAAGCACCGGATCAAGAACTCGCTCGCCCGCGTGCTTGCGATCGCCCGCCAGACGGCGTCGGGTGCGAAGACGGTCGACGAATTTTCCGCCTCGTTCAGCGCGCGCCTGCAGGCGATGTCGGCCTCGCAGGACATGCTGACCCGCTCGCGCTGGCAAAAGGCGGACCTGCGCGAACTCCTGCTTACCGAGGTGGAGCAGGTGCTGGGCAACGGCATGGATGCCGACCGGCTGACTGGCCCGCAGGTCGAGATCGACGAGGCGACCACCCAGGCGCTCGGCCTGACGTTCCACGAGCTGGCCACCAACGCGCTCAAATACGGCGCGGCCGGCACCGGCAAGGGCACAGTGGCGGTGACGTGGAGCCTGACAAGGGACGGTTTGCGCCTGTTCTGGCGCGAGCGCGGCGGTGGCAAGGTGGAGCCGCCCGAGCGCAAGGGCTTCGGCACGCGGCTGATCGACGCCAACATCGGCGTGAGCTCGGCGGCTCGATCGAACGAAGCTATCCCGACGACGGGATCGACATCGAGATCTTCATCCCGCTCAAGCGCTGAGGCGCCCGTACATGGAGAAGGGGCCGCGCTGCCGCGGCCCCTTCGCTTCTGCGTCGCAGATCAGTAGTAGCCGGCCGGGCAGGCGGCGATGTAGATGCGGCCGCGACGGTCGCGGTAACGGCACTCGCCGCGGCGTGTGGCCTGGCCCAGCAGAACGCCTGCCGCGCCACCAATGACAGCACCTGCCAGCGCGCCTCCGGCGCGGCCTGTCGCGAGGCCGCCGACAGCCGCGCCGACAACGGCGCCGCCGGCCGCATCCTGCTCGGCCGTGGTGCAGCCGGCGATCGCCCCTGCCGCCACTAGGGCGATGATGATCTTCTTCATTGCGCTCTCTCCTTCAGAAACGACCCGCCCGAATGTTTCCTACACGCGATGCGAGCAAAAATCCGGCGGACTGCCGGAATATCTAGACCGGGAGGAATATGCATTGAAACGTAACAGTTCAGTTTCGCCTCGCCCCGATCCAATCTCGGTTGATCATTCGTGAAGGGTCTTCCCCTTCACGGATGCCACGTTCATGGAGACGGCCTCGACCGAGGCGCGCAAGGCGCCGTCGGGAGTCACGTCCCAAACCAGTTCGGCGTCTCCCTCCTCGAGGGCCGGATCAACGAATACACAGGTTCCCATCACCCGCGGCCGCAGATGTTCGAGCCGCCCGAGGACTGCCGGCAGCTCCGTATCGCATTCCACCGACGTCTCGTAGACGGTGACCGGCGACGGCAGTTCCTCGCACTGCTTCATATCCTGCGAACACCCGACGATCAGCAACAGCGCAGCAATGTGTTCCATGGCCGAATCCTTTCGGCCCTGGAACGTTCTTCCGTTTTATTTGGTTCCATTTCTGGCGGAATTGCGAAGAGTCCGGTTCGAGGGCCATTGGTCCTTCCCCGGCAAGCAGGCGCTATGCCAGGTAGGCAAGCGCAAGAATGGCGGCGACCGCGGCGGCGGCCGCTATGATCGCGACACGGCGCACCGCATAGGGCGCCCTGGAGACCGGCGGACGTTCCTCGACGAGGAAGCTACCCATCGCGAGACGCGCGGCATCCTCCAGATGGTGTATCCTCGTGTTCACGCCCTGCTCCTCTCGAACCGAATTCGCCAGCGTAAACGGCCTCCTCCCCAGCCGGTTCCCGATTCCCGAAGCGAACCATCGCACATTCTGGTTGAGGCGCGATTAAGATGTCGGCTCACATTCTAGTCGAGGTGGAAACTGTCGGCCGGGAGCACCAGCCGGTAGACGAGCTGGCCTGCGCCCGTCGACAGGCTGGCTGTACTGTTGAGCGAGGAGGGCACCACCCGCTCCAGCGCCACTGTGCCGAAGCGCTTACGCTCCAGGCCGGCGTCGGGCCGGCTGAGCGGCTCGCTCCAGAGAAGCTCCATCTCTCCGTCCGGCAGGAGGCGCACCTCGATCTTCACCCGGCCTTCGGGCGAGGAAAGCGCGCCGTAGCTTACCGAGTTGACGGCGAGCTCGTGCAATGCCAGCCCGACATGAAGCGCTGCGTTCGGGTTGAGATACGGATTCTCGCCGGTGACCACCAGATTGCGCGACGGCTCGGCGCAATAGCGCGCGACCTGGCCGGCCACGAGCTGCAGAAGGTCAGCCCCGCGCCAGTTGGACGAGGTCACGAGGTCCTGCGAGGACGAGAGCGACTGCAGCCGCCCGCGGAAGCGGGTCAGAAACTGCTCGATGGTATCGGTATAGCGGCCGGTCTGTGCCGCGATGCTCTGGATGATGGCGAGCAGGTTCTTCGAGCGGTGGCTTACTTCCCGCAAAAGGATGCGCAGTGTCTGCTCGCGCTGCCGCTGCTCGGTGATTTCCGTCGCGGTCGTCACCACGCCGACCACGGTGCCCTCATTATTCCTCAGTGGATCGAGCCATATCTCGAACCAGCTCAGCCCCTCCGGGCCGGAGACTCCGATCTCGGTGTGGCGCCGCTCGCTTCCGGCCAGCACCTCCCTCTTGAGGCCGGTCAGCTCCTCGGCGACCGCGTCGGAGAAGATGTCGGCGTCCCTGCGGCCGGCAAGCTTGCCCGCTCCCCACTTGGCGGGTGCGTTCTCGCTCCAGAGATAGGCAAGCGAGGTGTCCTGCGCGAGGATCGCGACATTGGCGTTGGCGAGTGCGCGGATGAGGCTCGCCTGGTCGGCTTGATTGGGAGGGGCGTGCGAAGTCGGCGATGAACGCCCGCTCTTCCCCGCTTCACTCATTGTGCCGCCGCCCTGCTGGTTCCGTCTGGGAAAACTGTTCACCGCGCGCAAAGTTCCCTGGCTCCGCCGCTGGAACGGCGTGTGCGCTCGAGAGACAGCCAAAAAGCCGCCGGACCGCGACCCCGAGGGCCCGCGATCCGGCTTCGGCTCCGGGAAGCCGCTGAGGGGGATTTATTGGCTCCCGGAACGGGTCGCCTTGCGGTAGTCGCGCCCTAGCTCGCGCGGCGCACCAAGCCGGCGATGAGCGAGATCGCAAGGAATGCAAGGAAGACAAAGAACAGGATCTGCGCGACGCCCGCAGATGCCCCCGCGATCCCCCCAAAGCCCAACGCACCAGCGATGATGGCGACGACGAGGAAAACGACGGTCCAGTACAGCATCCTACTCTCCTGAAATCTGCAGGCCGATGGCTCCACGGGAGCGCATCTCCCGTGTTCTGGCAAAATTGTGGCCGATCAGCCCGGCGACGATAAAACAACGCGCGACCGCGCGTTTTGTTCCGTCACGCAGCGGCTTTCGCCTGGCGGTCGAAGAACAAGGCCTGGCTGATCAGGGCCTTCACCATCTCCGGGTTGAACGGCTTGGTGACCAGGAAAGCCGGCTCCGGACGCTCACCGGTCAACAGCCGCTCGGGAAAGGCGGTGATGAAGATCACCGGCACGGCGGTCGAGGACAGGATCTCGTTGACGGCGTCGATGCCCGAGCTGCCATCGGCGAGCTGGATGTCGGCGAGCACCATCTTGGGCTGCGTCTTCTGGAAGAGGCCGACGGCCTCCTTGTGGGTGCGCGCGGTGCCCACGACGCGGTGGCCGAGGCTTTCCACCATCTCCTCGATGTCCATGGCGATCAGCGGCTCGTCCTCGATGATGAGGATGTCGGTCGCTACCTGCTTCGAAATCTCGCGCGAGGCCTCGGCGATCAGGTCGGTGAACTCTTCCTCGCTCACGTCGAGAATCTCGGCCGCCTGTTCGTCGCTGAAGCCTTCGACGGCTACAAGCACGAAGGCCTGACGCGGCAGCGGCGCAAGCGAGCCGAGATTGGCGGCGGCACGCCGTTCCCAGGCCTGGGCCGGCTGCTCGGCCGGCATGTGGGATGCAACGGAGGAAAACAGCTTGGCAAACACCTTGTAGAGCGCGACCCGGTCGCTGGAGGCTTTCGGGAAAATGCTTACATCGGCAATGATCGCCTCCAGCGCGGCGGCGACATGGGCATCGCCGCTCGACTGCGAACCGGACACGGCGCGCGCGAAGCGGCGCAGGAACGGCAGATGCGGGGCGATGCTTGCAGAAAGGCTCATTTATGACGTCTCCCTCAATGACGAGCTGCGCCGCAAAGAATAGGGGCGCATGTGTCGCTTAAACGGGCGTCGGCAAAAAAAGTTCCGGGCGAGGGAACTTTTTTCGCGTCGGTGCATTTCAGCCCGGACATTGCTGTCGGCGGGCCGCAATGCCGGCATACGCCATCAGGGACGGTGGGCGCTGCCGGTAAAGACAAAGGGCGAGTTCAAGGAATGACCAACAAGAAAAACACCTCCGAGCGGCAGACGGGCCTGCTTGGGAGCGCGGACGTCCTCGGCACCAATTCCGAAATCGGACGCAAGCTGCGTCAGTATTATGACGGTCTCGTGTCGGAAGAGGTTCCCGACCGGTTCGCACAGCTGCTGCAGCAACTCGACAAGGCAGAAACTGCCGGAAAGTCGGAGTGAGCCCGATGGCTGTGTCAGCGGACTTCAAGTCCGGACTGCTTGCATCGATCCCCAACCTGCGTGCCTTCGCGGTGTCGCTGACGCACAACACAGACCGGGCGGACGATCTGGTGCAGGAAACACTGGTAAAGGCCTGGGACAAGCACGAAAGCTTCCAGCCGGGAACCAACCTCAAGGCGTGGCTCTTCACCATCCTGCGCAACGAGTTCTATTCGCAGATGCGCAAGCGCGGCCGCGAGGTGCAGGATTCCGACGGGATCATGACCGGCCGCCTCGCGGTGCATCCGAGCCAGCAGGGCGCGCTCGACCTGGAGGATTTCCGCGGCGCGCTCGAAATGCTGCCGGAGGACCAGCGAGAGGCGATCATCCTGATCGGCGCCTCGGGGTTCTCTTACGAGGAGGCGGCGGAGATCTGCGGCTGCGCGGTGGGCACGATCAAGAGCCGGGTGAGCCGCGCCCGCGCCCGCCTGCAGGAGCAGCTCGGGATTTCCGGAGAGGGCGAGTTCGGTCCGGACTCGATTACCGTCCAGATCCTCAGCACTGCGGTGTGACCCGCCGGCATCCAGTCTCAGTCGAAGTCGAGCCGTTGGGGGACACGGTGCAGCGTATCCGCGAGAGCGTCGACCACTTCATTGCCCAAATAAGGCTTGGTGACGACGCGAACGCCGGGAAAGTTCTCCGACATCTCCTGCGAGTCGGCATAGCCGGTCGCGAAGATGAACGGCACCCCCGCTTCATGCAGGCCCCGCGCGAAATCGAGCGACGATATGAGGCCCAGCTTCAGGTCGATCACGGCCACGTCGAAGTCAAATGTTCCCGACGCCGTCGAACCGACCTCCTCGAGGGTGCGGCAGATCCTGACATCGGCCGCGCCGCTGTCGCGACAGGCCTGCTCGACCTCCATCGCAATGAGAAACTCGTCCTCGAGGACGAGAACCCTAAGGCCGTCGAGCGGCAGCTTGGTCAAAATGGCTTTCTCCGAAATGGCATTTCTGTACTGATCGCAGAAAAATTCCCCCCGCGTCATTTAACTTTGACATGTCGGCGAGCCTTGCGGAGCGAAAGGAAGATGGGTCCATGACGCCTGCGCCGGCCAGCTCGGCCAAGAAATATCCGTGCGAAAGATGCCCGCTGCGGCCGCTGGGAGTCTTTCGGGATTTCAAGCCCGCCGAACTGGCCTTCATCAGCAAGTTCAAGACCGGTGAACTGACGGTCGATCGCGGGGCCACGGTGCTCGTCGAAGGCAATCACAGCGCGCATCTCTATACCGCCCTGTCCGGCTGGGGATTTCGCTACAAGCTTCTTCCGGACGGGCGACGCCAGATCCTCAACTATGTCGTGCCCGGCGACCTGATCGGACTGCAAGGCAGCCTCACCGGCGAGATGCAGCACTCCGTCGAGGCGCTGTCGTCGATGATGCTGTGCGTCTTCGAGCGCGACCAGCTCTTCTCGCTCTATCGCAACCATCCGGGCCTCGCCTACGATCTCACCTGGCTCGCCGCGCGCGAGGAGCAGATGCTGGACGAGAACCTGCTCAGCGTCGGCCGCCGCAGCGCGCTGGAGCGCGCGGCGTATCTCATTGCCTTCCTTCACCAGCGGGCGCGGTCGGTGCAGGTTTACGGCACTGGAAAGGCGGAAATCCCCATTACGCAGCAGCACGTGGCCGACACGCTCGGCCTTTCCATCGTCCATACCAACAAGACGCTGAGGAAACTGATCGACCGACAAGCGATCCGTTGGTTCGATGGCGGCTGCGAGGTGCTCAACGAAGAAACGCTCTGCGGCATCGCGCGCTGGGAAGGGCTCGGCGACCAGCGCCGCCCGTTGATGTGAGGAATCCCGCTGGACTCGCGTCGTGAAAGGCATTTTGATGCCGGCAGGCCGGAGGAACTTCGCCGCCGGTCCCGCGTTTGGAACCACGCAAACGCAAAGGAGCCCGCCATGCCATCTTCCACAGCGAAAACTGAAAAGCCCGCCAACGGTTCCAGGACCGAAGCTCCGCAGCCGTCCGTCACGGAGATGGAGGCGCAGATCGAAACCCTGAAGGCGGAGATCGCAAAGCTGACGGCGCAGGTGCAGAGTTCGGGCGAGAAGTCGCTCGAGGCGCTGAAGTCCATCGCGCAGGAAGGCGTCACCCAGGTGCGGGCCAAGGGCGAGGCTGCGATGCAGGGGCTGAAGAGCGAGGCCGGCGACATCGAGGGCGAGATCGTCGCCCGGGTGCGCGAGAAGCCCGTCACCTCTCTCGCCATCGCCGCCGGCGTCGGCTTCCTCTTCGCATTGCTCACACGCCGCTGACGCCTTGGCCTATCCCGGAACGTCCATGCTCGCGGCGCTGATCCAATCTTTCGTTTCCGGAGAGACGTCGCGAGCGGCGAAGCGTGTCCGGCGCGCCATGATCGATTATATGATCGCGGGGATCTGCCTCGCGATCGGCATCGGCTTCCTGATCGCGGCCGCCTACATCTTCGTCGCCGAGCGGTATGGCCCGCTCTACACGGCGGTCGGGTTCGGACTTGGCTTTATTGCGCTGGCCGGCGTGGCGCTGATCGTGCACCGCATCCTTTCCGGCATCCAGGCAAAGCGCCGCGCTGAAGAAGCTCGGGCCGCCCAACTCCAGGCGCTTGCGGGGGCCACCGCTTTCGCGATTCTTCCTGCGCTTCTCAAGGGGCGGGGCGGGCTCCTGTCGCTGCTGACGCCGGTGGCCGCCATGGCCGCCTACGCGATCTACAAGGAAAACAGCGAGCGGGCGCGGGACGAGGATCCCGACACCTAACCCTCTCTGATTGTTCGACTACCGGCTGATTCCGGAACCGATCCGGGGCGGTACGCATTGGCATGCGACGATTGTGGAGCATGTCATGCGTAGATTGTTTTCAGCCCGCGACGCCCGCCAGGGCAAGCCGGGCTACCCTGTCCTCGTGATCCTGCTGGTCTCGCTGGCACTGGCCTGCGCGGTCTGGTTCGTCGTCGAGATGTACGGAACGTCGATCCAGACGCCGCAAACCGAGGCGACCCAGCCGGCGACCGGCGCGCCCCCTGCGCCGTCGGGAGGCTGACCTTACATGCGGGGCACGAGCACCCGCAGCGACTTCGGATGGATGCGAATGGTCGTCTCGTGCTCGATCGGTGAAAGCTCTCCGTCGATGACGCAGCGATGGCGCCTGTGCAGGCGGGTGAACTTCAGCACCACCTGCTTGCCGGTATGGATCTCGACATGCGCGTTGCGGTTCCAGCGCCCGACAAGCATGTGGAAAAGCGCCGACAGGAGCTGAGGCAGGCGTCGCGCCGTCGTGACGTAGACGCCGAGCGTCCCGCCGTCAGGATGGTCCGCATAGGGCAGGTGCCCCTCGCCGAACAGATTGTTGGTGACGCCGATGCCGGAGGCGCGGACGATGATCTCTGCGCCGTCGATGTCGATCGAGACCAGCATGGACGGCGGCCGGATCAGCGTGGCGAAGGCTGCCCTGACCGAGGCGCGCATCTTGCCGAGGCGCGAGGAGAACTTCATCTGGTCGCGGATCTTCACCAGCTTGGCGTGCAGGCCGACGGAATACTGGTGCACGAACGGCCTGCCATTGGCGGTCGCGACGTCGACTTCGCGGATCTCGCCGGTCGAGAAGGCCGCGAGCGCGGAATCGAGGTCGAGCGGCATGCCGAGCGAACGGGCGAACAGGTTCATCGTGCCGGCCGGCAGAACCGCGAGCGCCTTGCCGGTATCCATGACAACCGACGCCGCAGCCGAGATCGTGCCGTCTCCTCCGCCGGCCAGCACCACATCCACGTCAGAGGCGGCCACAGCCTCGCCGAGGGCAGCCATGAGATCGCGGCCTTCGACGATCCGCACGTCCACGGTGTGCCCGGCCTCGCCGAGGTGATCGCGCATTCGGGCCTCGAATGCGTCGAGGTCCATCGTGCGCAACGTTCCTCCGCCCCTGTTCAGCACGGCGATGAACCGCATGGTCTAGGCTCCGGACGTGTTGAGAGGGGGTAGTATAGCGGGGGCGCGCGGGAAAACGCGCCAATGACCGAAAAGTTCCGCGCTTTCTCCAGTAAAATCAATGCTCAAGGCTGCCGCCGCTTCCGTCTGCGTGGTGCACCTATATGGGAACCGGATCAGCAAGCCCGCGTTACCGGACTGTAGAGGCCGCGCCGGCCCTCACAGCGACGATCGGTAACGGCGCGGCCGTGCAAAGAAACCCCTGCACGAAGGAGAGAGTATCATGATCCGTAAGCTCTTGGCGACTACCGCCATTCTCACGATCGTTTCGACCGGCGCATTTGCCCAATCGAGCACCGAGCCCGCGCCCGCAACCCCGCCGGCGGCTACCGACGCTGCACCGGCCGCGCCGCTGGCGCCGGGCGTTGCCGTCGACCAGTCCCAGGTCTCGCCCGACGGGCAGATCGCTTCAAACCTCATTGGCGAAACCGTCTATAACAGCACCGCCGAAGACGCTCAGACGGTCGGCGACGTCAACGACCTCGTGATCTCGAAGGACGGCATGGTCGAAGCCATCGTGATCGGCGTCGGCGGCTTCCTCGGTATCGGCGAGAAGGACGTCGCGATCGACTACAAGACGATCGACTGGGCCGAGCGCGACGGCGACCGCTGGATCGTGATCGAGGCTACGGCCGACCAGCTGAAGGAGCTGCCGGCCTTCGACCGGAGCGCCTATGCGCCGGCCGCCGTTGCCTCCAACGACACGGCAGCTCCTCCGGCAACGACCCCGCCGGCGACCACTGCGCCGTCGACCGACATGACCCAGAACGACGCTACGAAGCCCGCCGGGCAGGACGCTATGACTAAGGCACCCGACGCGCAGGCGCCGGCTGCGACCGACAAGACCGAGACCGCCGCGATCGACCGTTCGACACTGAAGGAAGTGAATACGGCTGAGATCCGCTCCGAGGATCTGGTGGGCACCACCGTCTATGGCGCCAATGACGAGAACATCGGCGAGATCGGCGATGTCGTCCTGCAGGGCGAAAAGGTGGATGCCGTGATCATCGACGTCGGCGGCTTCCTCGGCATGGGCGAGAAGGAAGTGGCCGTCGGCATGGACAACCTGACCTTCATGGTCGACGAGGATGGCGACCATTACCTCTACACGACCTTCACCAAGGAGCAGCTGGACGCGGCGCCGACCTACGACGAGGCCAACTATGCGGCCAAGCGTGACGAAATGCGCGTCGTGCCCAACTAAGGCCCCCATCACTGCCTTTGCGGCCCGCCGGGAAACCGGCGGGCCGTTTTTCGTCAGAGATACCGTTTGCCGGCTACGCCACCCTCGGTCAGTTCCAGCAGGGCCAGCGACTGGTCGAGATGCGCCGCCCGCCACTCAAGCAGGCGCTCGGCCATTTCGAGGCGGGCGAAAGCGTAGGCCGGGTCGGCCGCGAGGTTGCGGGTCTCGCCGGGATCGTTGTCCAGATCGAACAGGACCGGCGGCAGCCCGCCGCCGAAATGGACATATTTCCAGCGCTCGCCGCGCACGACCGCCAGATTGCACTGGCGCGAGGAGAGGCCGAACTGCCTTTCCGCCTTGCCAGTGCCGACCGAGCGGAAGTCGAACTCCCAATGCGCGGCGTCGCGCCAGGTCTTCGGCGGCGTCCCGTCGAGGAAGGGCGCCAGCGACCGGCCGTCGAGGTGGGCAGGAACCGGCGCGCCGATCAGGTCAAGCAGCGTCGGCATGATGTCGACCGCCTCTGTGAAGGCGTCGACCCGGCGGCCGTGCGTCTTGCCGCGCCGCGGATCGCGGATCACCAGCGGCACGTGGTAGCTCTGGTCGAAGAAGCCGCCCTTTCCCATCGAGAAGTGGTCGCCCATCATCTCGGCATGGTCGGACATGAAGACGACAATTGTGTCGTCCCAGGCGCCGCTTGCGGCGATCGCATCGAAGATGCGGCCGAGCTGGCCGTCGACCTCGGAGATCATCCCCCAGTAGAGCGCGCGGATCTGCCGGATATCGTCCTCGCTCCAGTCGCGCACCTTGCCCTTCGCGCCCGGAATGAACTTCGTCTTCTTGAGCCGCTCCATCGCCCAGGCGGCGAAGGGATGGATGGCGGCCTCCGCCTCAGTATCCTTCGCGCGCTGCAGCGCCGGCCCATCCGACGGATCGTACATGGTGTTGAACGGCTCCGGCACGATGAATGGCGGGTGCGGGCTGATGAAGGAGAGGTGCGCGAACCAGGGCTCTTCCTGCTCGCCGAGCCAGCGGATGAATTCGCCGGCGATGAAGGCGGCGGGGGTCTCGTCCTTCGAGTAGACCGGCGGGGCGGGCGACACTTCGGGGGACCGTTTCGCCGGCTTATGGATCTCCGGGAAGCCGGCGTCGGTCTTGACGCCGCGCGCGGCGAGCCAGGACAGCCACGGCTTCTGGTGCTCGGGCAACAGCACGCGCGGCACGAAACCGGGCAGGATACCCTCATATGTCCGCAGCGCCGGGTCTGACGGATCGAGACCGCGCGGGTCGGGCGAGGTGTCGGTGTAGCCGAACAGGGTGGGCGTGTAGCCGGCGCGGCGGGCGGCGAGCCCGATCGTGTCGTGGCGCGCGTCCAGCGGCGTCCCGTTGCGACAGACGCGGTTGTTCATCTGGTAGAGGCCGGTATAGATGCACGCCCGGGCGGGGGAGCATGGCGCCGCACCCGCATAGTGGCGCGAGAACAGCAGCCCTCCTTTGCCAGCCGGTCGACATTCGGCGTGCGCACGACCGAATGGCCGGCGGCCGACAGGCTGTCGCCGCGCCACTGGTCGCAGGTGATGAACAGCACGTTCGGCCGCGCCGTCTGCTTCGTCTCGTTCTTCACGCTGCGCTCCTTCCCAACCGGGCCTTGCCATGCTCTGCTAGCAGCCTCATCCAACGGGGGAAAGAACATGGGCATCGGACGGCGGACACTTGTGCTGGGCATAGCGGGCATTGCATGGGCGACGGCGGCCCAAGCCGCGCTGCCGCCGCAGTTCCAGCGGGCGAAGGAACTGACCGCGGTGGTCGATGCGGCTGCTGGGGTGCTCGGGATACGCCCCATCGAGAGCGTCCAGCGGCTCGACATCGACCTCTACCGCGTCCAGACGGAGACCTGCGTGCTCGACGTGCGCATCGACGATCTTCCCACCCAGCCGGGTCTTGTCGGGCCACGCAAGTTCAAGGCGGTGCCCGGCGAGCCGGACTGCGCCCAGTAGCGGCGCCTGTGGGTGGCAGAACGGTGAACGACTTTATCTGATCGTTCACAAACATAGCACAGTCCTTGCTGTGACCGGTGGCTTTCCTTCTCTCCCTCGCGACCGACATATGGACGCGACGGGCGGCGCGGGCCGCCGAACACAAGGGAGCAAGACGATGCTCGATCAGATCAAGGGACTGCACCACGTTACGTCGATGGCGGCGAACGCCAACGAGAACAACCACTTTTTCACCAAGACGCTCGGCCTGCGCCGGGTCAAGAAGACCGTCAATTTCGACGCGCCCGACGTCTATCACCTCTACTATGGCGACGAGGTCGGCACGCCCGGCTCGGTGATGACCTATTTCCCCTTCCCGCACATCGCCAAGGGCCAGCCCGGCGTCGGCGAGGTCGGCACGACCGTCTTCTCCGTGCCCGAGGGTTCGCTCGGGTGGTGGCAGGAGCACCTCGCGAAGGAGAACGTGGCCGGCCTGGAGCCGGGCGAGTCCTTCGGCGAGAAGCGCCTTCTCTTCAAGGGGCCCGACAATGACGGCTTCGCGCTGGTCGAGCACACCGGCGACACGCGGGCTCCGTGGACGCAGGGCGGCGTGCCGGACGACTATGCCATCCGCGGCTTCCACTCGGCCTCGATGCGGCTGCGGGACGGCGGGGCGACGAGCGAGCTTCTGAAGTTCATGGGCTACAGCCAAGTCGACCAGTCGAAGAACATCACCCGTTTCGCCGTGCCGGAGGGCATGGGCGCGGACGTCATCGACATCGAGGCGTTGCCGGTCACGCCGTTTGCGCGGCAGGGCGCGGGCTCGGTGCACCATATCGCGTTCGCGGTGGAGAACCGGGCCAAGCAGCTCGAGGTGCGCAAGGCGCTGATGGATACGGGCTATCAGGTGACCCCGGTGATCGACCGCGACTATTTCTGGGCGATCTATTTCCGCACGCCGGGCGGCGTGCTGTTCGAGGTCGCCACCAACGAGCCGGGTTTCGACCGCGACGAGGACACCAAGCACCTCGGCGAGGCGCTCAAGCTGCCGAGGCAGCACGAGCACCTGCGGGCGATGCTCGAAGGCCACCTGCAGCCGATCGAGGACTGACCATGACCCAGAGCTACATCGAGAAGGTCCTGCCCGGGAAACCGGGCGGACCGCTCCTCTTCACCTTCCACGGCACCGGCGGCGACGAAAACCAGTTTCCCGCCTTCGGGCGGGACCTGCTGGCCGATGCGACGATCGTGTCGCCGCGCGGCGATGTCTCGGAATACGGTGCGGCACGCTTCTTTCGCCGCACGGGCGAGGGCGTCTATGACATGGACGACCTTGCGCGGGCGACGGCGAAGATGAAGGCCTATGCGGAGGCGCATGTCGCTGCGGCAAAGCCGTCGGCCGTCTACGGCCTCGGCTATTCCAACGGTGCGAACATCCTCGCCTCGACGCTCTTCGCCGCGCCGGGCCTGTTCGATGCCGTGGTGCTGATGCATCCGCTGATCCCGTTCGAGCCGCGCATCGACGGCGACCTCAAGGGCAGGCGGGTTCTCATCACCGCCGGCCGCCGCGACCCGATCTGCCCGCCGGTCTATACAAGCCGGCTGGAGGCCTGGTTGCGCGACGCTGGCGCGGATGTCATCCTCGAATGGCACGACGGCGCGCATGAGGTGCGTCCGAACGAAGTCGAGGCCGCGCGCCGTTTCCTCCAGCCAGTCGGAGCCTGATCATGTCCGAACTTCCCGAAATCAAGGTCGAGGAGACCGGCTCCAAGGGCCGCTATTTCATCCGTCTCGCCACCGGCGAGACGGCCGAGATGACCTATACGAAGATCGGCGAGCACCAGGTCATCATCGACCACACCGAGGTGCCGGACGCCTTCCGCGGGCAAGGCGCCGGGCTCAAGCTCGTCACCCGCGCGGTGGAGGACATCCGCAAGGCGGGCAAGACGATCATCCCGCTCTGCCCCTTCGCCGCGGCGCAGTTCCGCCGGCATCCGGAATGGGCCGACGTGCTGAAACATTGACGCCGCTTGTGCATTGACCCGGATGAGATGAACGGAGCCCGCAGTATGGACCACGACGCTTCCATCCGGTTCGAGACCACGCCGAAGGGTGGCCGCTACTTCGTCCCGATGCCCAACGGCGAGGATTCGCGGCTGACCTTCGTCAAGGTGTCTGACGACCACATCATCGCCGACCACACCTTCGTGCCGGTGCCCTATCGCGGCGACGGCATCGCCGAAGCGCTGGTCGAACGCCTGATCGCCGATGCGCGGGCCAACGGCTGGAAGATCACGCCGACCTGCTGGTTCGTGGCCGACGAGATCACGCGCCACGCGCCGGACTGGGACGATGTGCTGAAGCGGTGAGGCGTCTCACCCCTTGATCCGCTCCGCCAGTACTTCCATCCGCTCCGCCAGCCCCGCGAGCGCGCCGGTGAGGGCGGCGTCGTTCTTGTCGGCCTTGATCAACGCGTCGTCGCGGGTCTTGCGCAGCGTCTCGATCTCGGTCTCCATGCCCTTCACGCGGCGCTGCAGTTCGGAGAATTCGTCCATCACCATGATGCCGGCCATGACGGTTAGCCGGTGGTCGCCGATCTCGCCGAACGAGCCCTTGAGGTGGCCGACATAGCGGTCGAACCTGTTCGCGAGGTCGATCAGGTGCTCTTCCTGGCCCTCGTCGCAGGCCATCCGATACTGCTTGCCGTCGATGGTTACGGTGACTTGTGCCATCCGAGCCTCCCGCTACCTGTCCAGCACGGCGCGGATCGTCTCCATCGCCGTCACGAGCCGGCGCGAGACTTCCTTGTTGGCGCCTTCCAGCCGCTCCGCCCGCGCCTCGGAGGCGTCGAGCTCCTGGGCGAGGCGGGCGCGGTCGGTGTTCATGCGCTGCACCTCGGCCTCTGCCTCGGCATAATCCTGGTCCCGTTCCAGCCGCGCAGCCACCGCATCCTCCAGCGTGGCGATCGCCTTGCCGAGCCGGTTGATGACTTCCTTCAGGGTGACATCGCCGGTCATTGTTGAGCGTTCCAGCCGTCCCGACGCGCGAATCGCGCATTATTCGAACGAATTATCCTGTCAAGCTTAGGCGTCGGGCGAAGCGGGCGTCAACAAAGCGCGCCGGCTTTCCCCTGCTATCCGAGCGCTCCGCGCGTTGACAGGTGTCCGGCACCTGCTATGTGTCCCTCGCATTTTCCGGGGGGATGCGGCTGATGCGCGTCCGCCCCGGGCCTTCAAGGGCTCGAGGTACAAGATGACGTCACGTGAAAAGCACGACCGGATGGCGAACGCGATCCGCTTCCTGTCGATGGATGCGGTCGAAAAAGCCAACTCCGGCCATCCCGGCCTGCCTATGGGGGCGGCCGACATCGCCACCGTGCTGTTCACCAAGTATCTGACCTTCGACCCGGCCAACCCGCACTGGCCCGACCGCGACCGCTTCATCCTCTCGGCCGGCCACGGCTCGATGCTGCTCTACTCCCTCCTCTACCTGACCGGCTATGAGGACATCACGATCGACGAGATCAAGAACTTCCGCCAGCTCGGCTCGAAGACCGCCGGCCATCCCGAATACGGCCACGCCGCCGGCATCGAGACGACGACGGGCCCGCTCGGCCAGGGCCTCGCCAACTCGGTCGGCTTCGCGCTCGCCGAGCGCATCCTCAACGCCTCCTTCGGCAACGACCTCGTCGACCACTGGACATATGTGCTTGCCGGCGACGGCTGCCTGATGGAGGGCATCAGCCAGGAGGCAATCGCACTCGCCGGGCATCTCAAGCTCGGCAAGCTGGTCGTGTTCTGGGACAACAACAACATCTCGATCGACGGCCCGGTGTCGCTGTCGGATTCGACCGATCAGCTGGAGCGGTTCGAGGCGTCGGGCTGGCACACCATCGCCTGCGACGGCCACGACCCGGACGCGATCGCCCAGGCGATCGAGACCGCGCGGCATGATCCTCGCCCCAGCCTGATCGCCTGCAAGACGACGATCGGCTTCGGTGCGCCGAACAAGGCCGGCACCAACAAGGTGCACGGCTCGCCGCTCGGCAAGGAAGAGATCGAGGCCACCCGCAAGGCGCTCGGCTGGACGGCTGCTCCCTTCGAGGTGCCGTCCGACATCCTCGACGCCTGGCGGCTCGCAGGCCTGCGCTCGGTCAAGAAGCGCAAGGAGTGGGAGACCCGCCTTGCCGCGACCGACGCCGACAAGCGCTCCGAGTTCGAGCGTCGCATGCGCGGCGACCTGCCGGGCGGATTCGAGCCGGCGATGGCCGCCTACAAGCAGAAGCTCGCGGCCGACAAGCCGAAGGTCGCCACCCGCAAGTCGTCGGAGATGGCGCTGGAGGTGCTGAACGGCGCCGTGCCCGAGACGATCGGCGGCTCGGCGGACCTCACCGGCTCCAACAACACCAAGACCAGCCAGACCAAGCCGGTCACCCCGGCCGACTATTCCGGCCGCTACGTCTATTACGGCATCCGCGAGCACGGCATGGCGGCGGCCATGAACGGCATGGCGCTGCATGGCGGGCTGATTCCCTATTCGGGCACGTTCCTGGTGTTCTCCGACTACGCGCGGCCGGCGATGCGACTGGCCTCGCTGATGCACCAGCGCGTCGTCTTCGTGATGACGCACGATTCCATCGGCCTCGGCGAAGACGGCCCGACGCACCAGCCGGTGGAGCAGGTTGCGGCCCTGCGCGCCATCCCGAACCATCTCGTCTTCCGCCCGGCGGACGCGATGGAGACGGCGGAATGCTGGGAGATCGCGCTCAATTCGCGCACCGCGCCCTCCACGATCGCGCTGACCCGCCAGAACCTGCCGGCGGTGCGCAAGGAATATTCCGAGGAGAACCTGTCGGCCCGTGGCGCCTATGAGCTGGCGCAGGCGTCCGACGACGCGGTGGTGACGATCTTCGCCACCGGCTCCGAGGTCGAGATCGCGCTCGCCGCCCGCGACAAGCTGCAGGCGCACGGCCATCCGACCCGCGTCGTCTCGGTGCCCTGCTTCGAGCTGTTCGAGCAGCAGAGCAAGGACTACCAGGCCGCGATCATCGGCAATTCGAAGGTGAACATCGCCATCGAGGCCGGCATCCGCCAGGGCTGGGACCGCTTCATCGGCCGCGACGGCGTCTTCATCGGCATGCACGGCTTCGGCGCGAGCGGCCCGCTACGAGAAGCTCTACGAGCATTTCGGCATCACGGCGGACGCCGCCGCCGCTGCCGCCGAGAAGCTGCTTCATCCCACCAAGTAATCCGGCGGACGCCCCGCGCCCGCCTTTCCTTCCGCACTTCGGAGATCGAACATGACCGTCAGGGTAGCAGTCAACGGATTTGGCCGGATCGGCCGCAACATCGTCCGCGCCATCTATGAATCCGGCCGCAAGGACATCGACGTGGTGGCCGTCAACGACCTCGGCCCGGTTGAGACCAATGCGCACCTGCTCCGCTTCGACAGCGTCCACGGCCGCTTCCCGGGTGAAGTCTCGGTCAAAGGCGACGTCATCTCGATCGGCACCGATTCCTTCAAGGTCACCGCGATCAAGGACCCGTCGCAGCTTCCCTGGAAGGAACTCGGCATCGACATCGCTCTCGAATGCACCGGCATCTTCACCGCCCGTGACAAGGCTGCCGCGCACCTGACCGCCGGCGCCAAGCGCGTCATCGTCTCGGCGCCGTCGGACGGCGCCGACCTGACCGTCGTCTACGGCGTCAATCACGACAAGCTGTCGAAGGACCACATGGTCATCTCCAACGCGTCGTGCACCACCAACTGCCTGGCACCGGTGGCCCAGGTGCTGAACGACGCGATCGGCATCGAGAAGGGAATGATGACCACCATCCATTCCTACACCGGCGACCAGCCGACGCTCGACACAATGCACAAGGACCTCTACCGCGCCCGCGCCGCCGCGCTGTCGCAGATCCCGACCTCGACGGGCGCTGCCAAGGCCGTCGGCCTGGTGCTGCCGGAGCTCAAGGGCAAGCTGGACGGCATCTCGGTGCGTGTGCCGACCCCGAACGTCTCGCTGGTCGACCTCAAGTTCGTCGCCAAGAAGGCCACCTCGGTGGAGGAGGTCAACAACGCGCTGATCGCCGCTTCCGAAGGCAGGCTCAAGGGCATCCTCGGCGTGACGCGTCACCCGAACGTTTCGATCGACTTCAATCACGACCCGCATTCCTCGACGGTTGCACTCGACCAGACCAAGGTCATGGACGGCAACTTCGTTTCGGTGCTGTCCTGGTACGACAACGAGTGGGGCTTCTCGAACCGCATGGGCGACACGGCAGTGGCGCTGGGCAAGCTCATCGGCTGACACTCAGTTCCGTCTCATTTCCAGATGCCCGGCTCCGGCCGGGCATTTTCGTTCCGGACACCGGTTCAGGAGAAAATATCAACCCCCACCATGCAATTGTTTCCGCCGCGCCTTCTCTTCGCCGCACTATCCCATGAGGAGGAGAGGGAAAGGGATCGGGGATGTTCGAAGGGGTCTATCTCGTCACGCTCATCGGCACCGCGATGGTGCTCGCGGCGGCGTTCTCGAGCCTGATCGCCTTCCGCTTCGGCGCCCCGCTGTTGTTGCTCTTCCTCGGCATCGGGCTTCTCGCCGGACAGGACGGACTCGGCATCCCGTTCGACAACGCGTCGGCCTCCTACTTCATCGGCGCGATAGCACTTGCCGTCATCCTGTTCGATTCCGGCTTCGGCACGCCGCTGTCCTCGCTGCGCATGGCTGCGCCACCGGCCGTCTCGCTCGCCACGGTCGGCGTTATCCTGACCGCCGGCCTGTTCGGTGTCTTCACGGTCGCCTTCACCGATTTCGACTGGCTGGAATCCTTCCTGCTCGGATCAATCATCGCCTCGACCGATGCGGCGGCGGTGTTCTTCCTGCTGCGTGCCGGCAATCTCAACATCCGCGAGCGGGTGCGCAACACGCTCGAAATCGAGTCGGGCTCCAACGATCCGATCGCCATCTTCCTGACTCTCGCCTTTGTCGAGATGATCGGCGCAGGTGAGGCCTTGCGCGCGGGCGAGCTTGCCCTGAACGTCGTGGTCGGCTTCCTGCGGGAAATGGGCATCGGCGCGCTCGCCGGGCTGCTCGGCGGACGCCTGATCGTGATGTTCGTCGACCGGCTGAAGCTCGATCCGGGGCTGTTGCCGATCTTTGTCATCACTCTGGCGCTGATGCTGTTTGGCGTCACGGGCGCGGTGCACGGCTCGGGCTTCGTGGCGGTCTATATCGCCGGCCTGGTGGCCGGCAATTCCGGCATGCGTTCGACGGCCACGCTCAAGCGCTTCCAGGATGGCATCTCGTGGCTGGCGCAGATCATCATGTTCCTGGTGCTCGGCCTCTTCGCCACGCCGTCGCAGTTCCTCGCCATCATACCGGTGGCTGTCGTGCTGTCGCTGTTCCTTATCTTCGTCGCGCGCCCCGTCGCGGTGTCGCTCTGCCTGCTGCCTTTTCGCTTCGCGCGCGCTGAGACGGCGTTCATCTCGTGGGTCGGCCTGCGCGGGGCAGTGTCCATTCTACTCGCGCTGACGCCGATCATCGCCAATCTCGACAACGGCCGGGCGCTGTTCAACATCGCCTTCATCATCGTGCTCGTATCGCTGCTGGTCCAGGGCTGGACGATCGGTCCGGTTGCGCGACGGCTCGGGCTGATCATCCCGCCGCGCAGCGGTCCGCTCGACAAGGTCGAACTGGAACTGCCAGGTTCGGCGCATCACGAACTTCTGGCCTATCGCGTGGCGCCCGGCAGCCCCGTCGCACGCGGCGGGCGCATCCCGCGCTGGGCCCGCCCGTCGCTGGTGATCCGCGAGGGCCGTTCGCTCAAGCCGCAGGACGCCGGCCGCCTCATGGTCGACGACCTCGTCTACATCTTCGTCTCCGATCGTTATCCGCGCCTGCTCGACCGGCTGTTCGCTACCAGGGTATCGCTGGCAGCGGACGACGAGGAGTTCTTCGGCGCGTTCACCGTCGAACCGGATCACCTCGCGCGCGAGATCAGCGCCGCTTATGGCGCGGAACTGCGTGAGGGGGAGGCCGAGCTCACCATCGCTCAGCTGATGCTGGCGCGACTCGGCGGCCACGCGGAATATGCCGACCGCGTCTCGCTCGGTCCGATCGAGCTGATCGTGCGCGACACCGACGACAAGGGCGCGATCGATTCGGTTGGCCTGGCGCTCGAACCGCAGGAGCTGGCGCCCTCCATGCCGCTGCTGCTCACTGCCGGCGAGATTCGCGACCGGCTCGCCGCCTTCCTGCGCCGCCGCAGCGCGAAGACGCCGGGAGAGCCGGTGCCGTGACGCCAGTCCGGCAGTGCAGCCTGCGTCAACGCGGAGCCGCGGCATTGACCCCGGCGCGGCTGTCGCCCTAAGGTCGCCGTCGCGGTGCAAGCCGCGCCCGGGCCCGCGGGAAGGGTTGAACCCACTTGCATTGCTGAGATGTCTTTCCAGACCTTTGTGCAGCCGGATTTGCGGGTCGTCGGCGTTCCATGCACGGAGGTTCCATGAAACGTCTTCCCGACCATCCCAATCTCGACCAGCTGAAGAAGCAGGCGAAGGATCTGCTCTCCGGCTACCGGCGCAATGATCCCGACGCGCTTGCGCGCTTCCGTGACGCGCTGCCGCTTGCCGCCGGCAAGGACGACGCGGCCATCGCCGCCCTCGGCCTGCGTCTGCACGATGCGCAGTCCTGCCTTGCGCGCGAATACGGCTTCGCCTCATGGGCGGAGCTCGGCGCCTATGTCGCAGCCCGTCGCGCCTTCTCCGCCGACCGCGGCACGCTGGTGCTCAACTGGCTGCGGCTCGTCTATCCTGGCGACATCGCCGGCGGCACCAACCGCGCCAGCCCCGCCGCCGCCGCCCGCCTGCTGGAGGACCGGCCGGACCTGACGGCGGGCGATCCCTGGCTCGCCTGCGCGATCGGCGACACGGCCGTCCTTGCCGCAGCAGTGGAACGGGACCCGGGCTGGGTCGACCGGCCCGGTGGTCCGCTGAGCCTGCCGCCGCTGGTCGCGGTCACGCATTCCGGCCTCGCGCGGCTGCCGGCGTACCGCGACCGGCTGCATGCCGCCGCGAAGCTGCTGCTCGACGCCGGGGCAGACCCCGACCAGTCGGTGTGGAGCCGCTGGCCGCCGGCGTCGCTGGCAGAGCCGTCGACGGAATATCGCCTCTCCGCGCTCTATGGCGCGGCCGGCCAGAACCGCGATCCGGAGATGACGCGGCTGCTGCTCGATGCCGGGGCCGATCCGAACGACAACGAGTCGCTCTACCATTCGCTGGAGAACCCCGACGTCACCCGGCTGCTGCTGGCGGCGGGGGCGCGGATCGAGGGCACCAATGCGCAATACCGCGTGCTGGACCTCGACAATCTCGAATCGCTCAAGCTGCTGCTGGGCGCGGGCGGCGATCCGAACGAGAAGGCCGGCAGCGCGCCGACGACCGACTGGGGCCGGCCGCTGCTCTGGGCGATCCGGCGCGGACGGTCCGCGGCGCATGTCCAGGCGCTGCTCGATGCGGGCGCGGATCCGTGCGTGCGTTCGCGCGACGGGACGAGCGCCTACCGCCTCGCGCTGCGCTTCGGGCTGCCGGACGTCGCCGCGCTGCTGCGCGAGGCTGCGGGCGGCGAGGACATGACGGAGGAGGAGCAGTTCGTCGCGGCGTGCGCCGCCGCCGACGAGGCCGCAGCGCGGGTCCTTCAGTCGCGCCGGCCGGACCTTCCGGCGTCGCTGCCGCCGGAGCGGCTGAAGATGCTGCCGGAGCTCGCCGCGCTCGGCCGTCGCGAGGCCATTGAGCTGATGGTCGGCCTCGGCTGGCCGATTGAGACCCGCGGCGGCGACTGGAACGCCTCGGCGCTGAACCACGCCGTCTTCCGCGGCGACGCCGGGCTCGCGCGTTTCCTGCTGGAAAAGGGGGCGGACTGGCGCGGGGAACACGGCTTCGGCGACAATGTCTGCGGCACGCTCTCCTGGGGCTCCATCAACGAGCCCGAGCCGGACGGCGACTGGCTCGGCTGTGCCGAGGCCCTCGTCGCCCACGGCATGCCACGCGGCGAACCGGACCCGGAGGGGTCTGGGGACGTGGTGATCGACGGCGGGCGCAAGAGGTTTTCTGACGAGGTGGCGGAGTTTTTGCTGGGCCGAGGGTAGCTCGGGTGGTGCCAGCTTGCCGAGGGCGCCCCCCTCACCCGGCTCGGCTTCGCCTCGCGACCCTCTCCCCGAGGGGAGCGGGGGTCGCGGACGTCGGCGCCAACCCCTTCTCCCCTGGCGAGACTGATCCATCACGAGATAGGGCCGCCTTGCGGCTCGAACATGCTCCCAACAGTCGCCACTCTCTTGCGCTTGGCTTCGCCGTCTGTATGGTCCGGCGCGATTTGGCCGGCGTGGAGACCGGCGGGCAATGGAGGACGGCATGGCCGATTTCAGGACTCTCGACGACATCGGCGCGGCGAAGGGCAAGCGCGTGCTGGTGCGGGTCGATCTCAACGTGCCGGTGCAGGACGGGGCGGTGAGCGACGCCACCCGCATCGAGCGCGTCGCGCCGACCATTCTCGAACTCTCCGACAAGGGCGCCAAGGTGGTGCTGCTGGCGCATTTCGGCCGTCCGAAGGGGGCGCCCGATCCGGCGCAGTCGCTCGCGCCGATCGCGACCGCGACCGCTGGGGTCCTCGGCCGGGCCGTCGCCTTCGCCGACGATTGCATCGGGCCGGCCGCGGCGAACGCCATCGCGGCGCTGCCCGACGGCGGCATCCTGCTGCTGGAGAACACCCGCTTCCACAAGGGCGAAGAGAAGAACGACCCGGACTTCGCGGCGAAGCTGGCGGAAAACGGCGACCTCTACGTCAACGATGCCTTCTCGGCCGCGCACCGCGCGCATGCCTCGACCGAGGGCATCGCCAAGATCCTGCCGGCCTTCGCCGGCCGCACGATGGAGGAGGAGCTATCGGCGCTGGAGAAGGGGCTCGGCACTCCGGTGCGCCCGGTCGTCGCCATCGTCGGCGGCGCCAAGGTGTCGACCAAGATCGACCTCCTGATGAACCTCGTGACCAAGGTCGACGCGCTGGTGATCGGCGGCGGCATGGCCAACACCTTCCTCGCCGCGCGCGGCGAGGATGTCGGCAAGTCGCTGTGCGAGCACGACCTCGCGGCCACCGCCAAGCAGATCATGATCGAGGCCGCCACCGCCGGCTGCGCCATCGTGCTACCGACCGACGGCGTGGTCGCGCGCGAGTTCAAGGCGGGCGCGGCCAACGAGACGGTCGACGTCACGGCGGTGCCGTCCGACGCGATGATCCTCGACGTGGGCCCGAAGACCGTGAAGGCGGTGACCGACTGGATCGACCGCGCCGCGACGCTGGTCTGGAACGGCCCGCTCGGCGCCTTCGAGATCGAGCCCTTCGACACGGCGACGGTGGCCGCGGCGAGGCATGCGGCGGCGCGCACCAAGGCCGGCAAGCTGGTCTCCGTCGCGGGGGGGCGGCGACACGGTGGCTGCGCTCAACCATGCCGGCGTGGCCGACGACTTCACCTATATCTCCACCGCTGGCGGCGCCTTCCTCGAATGGATGGAGGGCAAGGCCCTGCCGGGCGTCGAGGCGCTGAAGAAGTAGGTTATTCCCTCAGCGCTTCCTTGCGCCGCGCGCGGATCGCGGGAAGCGCCATGAACACCAGCATCACCACGGCGATGCCGAGCAGGCTCGCCGACAGCGGCGAGGTGAAGAACACCGTCGCGTCGCCGCGCGCCAGAAGCATGGCGCGGCGGAAGTTCTCCTCGACCTGCGGCCCAAGCACGAGGCCCATCAGCAGTGGCGCCGGCGGCAGCTTCAGCTGCAGGATGGCATAGCCGACGACGCAGAAGAGCGCGGCCTGGTAGATCTCGAACGTGTCGTTCTTCAGCGAATAGATGCCGATGCAGCAGAACATCAGGATCGCCGGGTAGAGGAAGCGGTAGGGGATCGTTAGCAGCTTCACCCACAGCCCGACGAGCGGCAGGTTGAGCAGGACGAGCATCAGGTTGCCGACCCACATCGAGGCGATCAGACCCCAGAACAGGCCGGGATCCGCCGTCATCACGCGCGGACCCGGCTGGATGTCGTGGATCATCATTGCGGCGATGATCAGCGCCATCACGGCATTGGACGGCAGGCCGAGCGTCAACAGCGGGATGAACGAGGTCTGGGCGGCGGCATTGTTGGCCGATTCCGGGCCGGCGACGCCGGCGATCGCGCCTTTGCCGAACGTCTCCGGCTCGCGCGACACCTTCTTTTCCAGCGAATAGGAGGCGAAGGAGGCAAGCGCGGCCCCGCCGCCCGGGAGGACGCCGAGGATGGTGCCGAGCGCGGAGCCGCGCAGGATGGGCGCCGCCATCTTGCGGAAGTCGTCCCTGGTCGGGAACAGGCTGGTGATCTTGGAAGCCAGCACCGAGCGCGCCTCGGCGTTGGGCTGCAGGTTGCGCACGATCTCGGCGAAGCCGAAGATGCCCATCGCCAGCGGCACGAAGTCGATGCCATCGAACAGCTGCGAGATGCCGAAGGTGAAGCGCTGTTCGCCGGTGTTCACGTCGGTGCCGATCAGGCTGATCATGGCGCCGAGCACCACCATGGCGATGCTTTCGAGCAGCGGCCCGTCGGACAGCACGGTGGCGAGCAGGAGGCCCAGCACCATCAGCGCGAAATATTCCTTCGGACCGAACTCGAAGGCGACCTCGGCCAGCATCGGGGCGAACATGGCGATGGCCAGCGTCGCGACGCAGCCGGCGAAGAACGAGCCAATGGCCGCCGTCGACAAGGCCACGCCGGCGCGACCCTGGCGGGCGAGCTGGTGGCCGTCGATCGCGGTCACGACCGACGAGGATTCTCCGGGCAGGTTGACGACGATCGCCGTCGTCGAGCCGCCGTATTGCGCGCCGTAGTAGATGCCGGCCAGCATGATCAGCGCCGAATCCGGCGGCAGGACATAGGTGAGCGGCAGGAGCATTGAGATCGTCGCCAGCGGCCCGAGGCCCGGCAATGCGCCGATCAGGGTGCCGAGCAGGCAGCCGATGAAGGCGTAGGAGAGATTGGTCAGGGTCAGCGCGTGGGAGAAGCCGAGCGCGAGATTGGATAGAAGCTCCATCACGGCCTCCTAGACGAATGAGGGGAGGAGGTCGAACTGCAATCCGAGCCCGTAATAGAAGGCTGCGACCGCCAGCGCGGTCAGCACGATCACGGTGACGATCGCGCCGCGCCAGGTGAATTCGCGGCTGGCAAGGCTCGCCACGAACAGCAGGCCGACAAGCGCCACGACCAGCCCTGCCGCATTGAGCAGGAAGGCGAAGAGCACAATGGAACCGGTGATCCAGGCGAGCGACTTCAAGTCCCAGCGGTCGAGACCTTCCTCCGTCGCGCCGGGGCGGATGGCACCGATCATGATGGCGAGGCCCAGAAGGGCGAGCAGGCTGCCCAACATGCGCGGGAAATAGCCCGGTCCCATGCGCGCCGCGGAGCCGGGATCGTAGTCCCAACCTATGGAGAGGTAGGCGATTGCAACGATCAGGAAGAGCGCGCCGGAGACGAAGGCGCGCCGATTGCGGATGTGCATGTTGTTTCCTCCGCTCTCAAAAGCGAAGGTCGGCATCCCTTTCGGGACGCCGACCAATGTCGTGCCCGACCCCTGGTCGTGGCTACTGGGCGACGATCTTGGCCTCTTCGATCACCTTGCCGTATTTGGTGTTCTCGTCGATCACGAACTGGGTCATCACGTCGGGACCCTTCTCGCCGATGATCGTCAGGCCCGTCGTCTTGAAGAATTCGACGATGCCGGGATCCTTCATCGTCTCCTCGACGACGGACGACAGCTTGTCGACGATCGCCTGGTCGATGCCGGCTGGCGCCGAGACCCAGCTCGACGCGACGTTGACGCCGCCGGGGAAGCCGGCCTCGACCACCGTCTGCGCGTCGGGATAGGCGACGTTGCGCTCGGGTGCGGTCGTGCCGATGACCTTCATCTTGCCCGAGTCGACATAGGGCTTCACCACCGAGACGTAGTCGAAGGACAGGTCGATGACGCCCGCCATCAGGTCGGTCATCTGCGCCGAGCCGGCCTTGTAGGGAATGTGCAGCATGTCGATGCCGGCGGCCGACTTCAGCAGTTCGCCGACGAGGTGCTGGGCGGTGCCGATGCCGGGCGAGCCGAAGGTGACCTTGCCCGGGTTGGCCTTGGCGTATTCGACCAGCTCGGAGATGTTGCCGTAGGGCGTCGCCGGATTGGCGACGATCATCTGGCTCGACGACGAGACGCCGCGGATGTGGATGAAGGCCTTGATCGGGTCGTAGGACAGCTTGCCCTTCTGCAACTGCGGCAGGATCGACATCGGCCCGCCCGACGAATAGATGATCGTGTAGCCGTCCGGCTTGGCGTTGGCGACGCTTTCGGTGCCGACGATGCCGCCAGCGCCGGGACGGTTCTCTACCACCACCGGCTGGCCGAGCTTCTCCGTCATCACGGTTGCCATGCGGCGCGCGACGGTGTCGGTGATGCCGCCGGCCGCGAACGGCACGACGAACGTGACCGGCCGCGTCGGCCAGTCTTCCGCCTTTGCGAGGCTCGTCGTCAAAGCGAGCGATACGAGCGCGAAAAAGAGCTTGAGACCCTTCATCAATTCCTCCCAGATCGATTTTCGGTCCGTCGTCTCTATCGGCCGATCCGGGAGGCGGCAAAAGAACATTGCCCGCCGAGGGCTGATTCAGAAACGTGAAATTGGCCTTGGCCCAAGGAATTCCGCTTGGCCGGCGAGGTCGCGCCGGCCTGCCTGCCTCCGGACGCGGGATCGTCAACCATCTTCGCAGTGCGCGCGACTTTCAATCGATTGAGACCGTTTGCGCACCATTCCGTCTTGTATGAATACCTGCTAAGCGCGCGCAAACACACGGAAATCGGTCGACACAGGGAGAATGGCATGAACGAGAAAATGGCCGCGCAGGCCGCGAACAAGGATGGTTTCATCGCGGCGCTCGACCAGTCGGGCGGATCCACGCCCAAGGCGCTCAGGCTCTACGGCATCGAGGAAGGTTCCTGGTCGAACGAGGCGGAGATGTTCGACCTGATCCACCAGATGCGCGCGCGCATCATCAAGTCGCCCGCCTTCACCGGCGACAAGGTGATGGGCGCGATCCTGTTCGAGCAGACCATGGACCGCGACATCGACGGCACGCCGACGGCGCAGTATCTGTGGGAGAAGCGCGGCGTGGTGCCGTTCCTGAAGATCGACAAGGGGCTCGCCCCGGCAGCCGACGGCGTCCAGCTGATGAAGCCGATGCCGGACCTCGACGCGCTGCTCAAGCGCGCCGTCGCCAAGGGCATCTTCGGCACCAAGGAACGCTCGGTCGTCGACGCCGCCAACCCGAAGGGCATCGCGGCCATCGTCGCGCAGCAGTTCGAGGTCGGCGCGCAGGTCCTGTCGCACGGGCTGGTGCCGATCATCGAGCCGGAGGTGACGATCTCGATCGCCGACAAGGCGGAGGCGGAGAATATCCTGCTCGCCGAGATCCTCAAGCAGCTCGACAAGGTTCCCGCCGGCCAGCAGGTCATGCTCAAGCTGACGCTGCCCACGAAGGCAAACCTCTACAAGCCGCTGGTCGACCATCCGAAGGTCATGCGCGTGGTGGCGCTGTCGGGCGGATATTCGCGCGACGAGGCCAACAAGAAGCTCATGGAGAACGACGGCGTGATCGCTTCCTTCTCGCGCGCCCTGACCGAGGGCCTGTCGGCGAAGCAGAGCGATGCCGAGTTCAACGCCATGCTGGCATCGGCGATCGACAGCATCTTCGAAGCTTCGCGGGCGCGCTGACGCGCGTCTTACAGCTGATTTTCCCGTCGCCTTGTATCGGCGAACAATGCTAAGGGGGCCGCGCGGCCCCCTTACTGCTTCATAGATCCCTACCTATGCCCACCGCCCACCCCGCCGACCCTGACGCCGACATCGTCGTGATCGGCGCTGGCATCGTCGGCATCTGCGCGGCGGCATTCCTCGCCGAGGCGGGCAAGCGGGTGCTGGTCGTCGACCGCACCGGCATCTGCGAGGAGACGAGCTCGGGCAATGCCAGCGCCTTCGCCTTCTCGGACGTGCTGCCGCTCGCCCACAAGGGCATGATGAAGAACCTGCCGAAATGGCTCACCGATCCGCTCGGGCCGCTGGCGATCCGCCCCTCCTACCTGCCTCAGCTCCTGCCATGGCTCCTGCGTTTCTGGCGGGCGGGGCGAACGGGCTACGAGGCAGCGCTGGCGGCGCAGGCGGGGCTGATGCGCCTGGCGGAGACGGAGTGGATGGGACTGCTCGACCGCTCCGGCACGCGGCCGATGCTGCGCGAGGACGGGTCGCTGGAGCTCTACGAGAGCGAGGCCGAGTTTCGCGGCGCGCTGCCCGGCTGGGCCGCGCGGCAAAGATTCGGCATCGGCTTCCGCCATGTCGAGGGCGAGGAACTCGCCTCGCTGCAGCCCGGCCTGTCGCGACAGTTCGTCAAGGGCACCTTCGTGCCCGGCTGGAAGACAGCCGACGATCCGATGCTGCTCGGCAAGGCGGTCTGGGCCTATGCGGAGACGAAGGGCGCGCGGTTCATGCATGCGACGGTGGTGGACGTGTCGGGTTCGTCGCATGAGGTCGCTCTCGACCTCGCCGACGGGCGCAAGGTCGTAGCGCCTAAACTGCTTATCGCGGCGGGCGCCTGGTCGCATATTTGGACCCGGCGCTTCGGCGACCGCGTGCCGCTCGAAACCGAGCGCGGCTACAACACGACGCTTCCCGCCGATGCTTTCGACGTGAAGCGGCAGCTGATCTTCTCCGGCCACGGCTTCGTCATCACGCCGTTGTCGACCGGCCTGCGCGTCGGCGGCGCGGTCGAGCTCGGCGGGCTGACGCTGCCGCCCAACTATGCGCGCTCCAAGGCGATGCTGGAGAAAGCCAGGCGCTTCCTGCCGGGCCTGAAGACCGAGGGCGGGCGCGAGTGGATGGGCTATCGCCCGTCCATGCCGGATTCGCTGCCCGTCATCGGCCGCGCGCGGGCCGCGCCGAATGTGTTCTACGCCTTCGGCCATGGCCATCTGGGCAAGACCCAGGCCGCCGCCACCGGCCGGCTGGTGCGCGATCTGGTCACCGGCGATGCACCGGCGATAGACTTGGCGCCGTTTTCGCCGCAGAGGTTTTGATAATGGCAGCGCATTTGAGGACCCCCCTCTGGCCTGCCGGCCATCTCCCCCTCAAGGGGGGAGATCGACTGTTGCCTCTGTCCGCTTTCCCCTTGCAACGTTCGAGATTGGCGAAGCCGCCTGTTCCAGCCAATCTCCCCCCGCGTGGGGAAGATGTCCGGCAGGACAGAGGGGGGCGCGAAGGATCGCCAGCCTCCCTAGCCATCCCCACAGGAGCCGCATGATGTCCCGCCATTCCTTCCACATCATCGACGGCCACACCTGCGGCAATCCGGTCCGCCTCGTCGCGGGGGGCGGGCCGCTGCTCGACGGGGCGACCATGATGGAGCGGCGCGCGCATTTCCTGGCGGAATATGACTGGATCCGCACCGGGCTGATGTTCGAGCCGCGCGGGCATGACATGATGTCAGGCTCGATCCTCTATCCGCCGACCCGTCCCGATTGCGACATCGCGATCCTGTTCATCGAGACCTCCGGCTGCCTGCCGATGTGCGGCCACGGCACGATCGGCACGGTGACGATGGCGATCGAGCACGGACTGGTGAAGCCGAAGACGCCGGGCCTGCTGCGCCTCGACACGCCGGCCGGCCTCGTCCTCGCCGAATACCGGCAGGAGGGCGAATATGTCGAGGAAGTGCGCATCACCAACGTGCCGTCCTTCCTCTATGCCGAGGGGCTGACTGCGGAGGTGCCCGGGTTGGGCGAAATCGTGGTCGACGTCGCCTATGGCGGTAACTTCTACGCGATCGTCGAGCCGCAGAAGAATTTCCGCGACATCGCCGATCATACAGCCGGCGAGCTGGTGGGCTGGAGCCCGCTGTTGCGCAAGGCTCTGAACGACAAATACACGTTTGAGCATCCGGAGAACCCCGGCATCAACCGGCTGTCGCACATCCTTTGGACCGGCGCGCCGACGCAGGATGGGGCCGATGCCCGCAACGCTGTGTTCTACGGCGACAAGGCGATCGACCGCAGCCCGTGCGGCACCGGCACCTCCGCGCGCATGGCGCAGCGCCATGCCAAGGGCCTGCTCAAGGAGGGCAACGCGTTCATCCACGAATCCATCATCGGCTCGCTGTTCAAGGGCCGGGTGGAGAAGGAGACCACCGTCGCAAACCGCAAAGCGATCGTGCCGTCAATCGGCGGCTGGGCCCGCACCACGGGCTACAACACCATCTTCATCGACGACCGCGATCCCTACGCGCACGGCTTCGTGGTGAAATAGGCCTCCCGCAAAGCACTGCGATCTCGCCGGAAAGAGCGGATTTCCGGGCTTCCGTAACGGATTCTACGAAAGGCTGACGCCGCCTTCGCCGAAAGTCGAAGACTTCGCGGTAGGCCAATGCTAGCGTTCGGCTTGGTCCAGGCCGTTGATCGTTCATGTCGCGATTTTAGGCAGTGCCGTTCGGGCAGGCTGCATGTCGCATTTTGACATTGCAATCCGATATCGAACGGCTACGACTTAAGGGAACCACATAAGGAATGCGCCAGGGGTGGCGACATTCCAGGGGAGCCGACAAACGATGGAATACTTCATCCAGCAGCTCATCAATGGGCTGACGCTGGGATCTATCTACGGGCTGATCGCGATCGGCTACACGATGGTCTACGGCATTATCGGCATGATCAATTTCGCCCATGGCGACATCTTCATGCTCGGCGCGTTCATCGCGATGATCGTCTTCCTGATCCTTGTGGCGATGTTCACCACCATCCACGTGGTGTTCTTCCTGCTGGTGATGATGATCGTCGCCATGCTGACGACGTCGCTGTGGAACTGGACGATCGAGCGCGCCGCCTACCGGCCGCTGCGCGGATCGTTCCGGCTGGCGCCGCTGATCACCGCGATCGGCATGTCGATCTTCATCTCCAACTTCGTCCAGGTCACGCAGGGCCCGCGCAACAAGCCGATCCCGCCGATGATCTCCTCGGTCTACAACGTCGCCGGCATCTCGATCTCGCTGAAGCAGATCGTCATCGCGGTGGTCACGATCGTGCTGCTCGCGATCTTCTGGTACATCGTCAACAAGACGCCGCTCGGGCGCGCCCAGCGCGCCTGCGAGCAGGACCGCAAGATGGCTGCACTTCTCGGCGTCGACGTCGACAAGACGATCTCGATCACCTTCATCATGGGGGCTGCGCTCGCCGCCGTCGCCGGCACGCTGTTCCTGATGTATTACGGCGTCGTCGCCTTCTCCGACGGCTTCGTGCCGGGCGTGAAGGCATTCACGGCGGCCGTGCTCGGCGGCATCGGCTCGCTGCCCGGAGCGGTGCTCGGCGGCCTGCTCATCGGCACGATCGAGTCGCTGTGGTCGGCCTATTTCTCGATCGACTACAAGGACGTCGCCGCCTTCTCGATCCTGGCGATCGTGCTGATCTTCCTGCCCTCCGGCCTGATGGGCCGCCCGGAAGTGGAGAAAGTCTAGCGCCATGGCGACATCGCAGACGACTGCAACCGCCGCCGCGAGCCGGGCGACCGGCGCACAGCCCAACGTGATCCAGGATGCGCTCAGGGAGGCGTTTTACGCCGGCCTGATCGCCCTTGGCATGTTCGTGCTGATCATCGGCCTCGAGACGACCCAGAATATCCGCAACGAACTGATCGTCGTGCCGCGCTGGGGCCTGCTCGCCATCGTGGTCGCGATCGTCACGGTCGGGCGCTTCGCCTTCTCGGCCTTCGTCTGGCCGGAGGTCGAGCGCCGCCGCGCCGCCGGCAAGAAGGCGGCCGTCGCCGCCGAACCTAGCTTCCTGCGCCGCAACTTCACCTGGATCGGCATCCTGTTCCTGTTCCTGTTTCCGGCCATTGCCGTGTGGACCAGCGGCCTGCAGGGCTCGCTGAAGTGGATCGACAATTTCGGCATCCAGGTGCTGATCTACGTGATGCTGGCCTGGGGCCTGAACATCGTCATCGGGCTGGCCGGCCTGCTCGACCTCGGCTACGTCGCCTTCTATGCCGTCGGCGCCTACACCTACGCGCTGCTCGGCACAGAATACGGCCTGTCGTTCTGGATCCTGCTGCCGGCCGCCGGTGCGATGGCGGCCCTATGGGGCGTGCTGCTGGGCTTCCCGGTGCTGCGCCTGCGCGGCGACTATCTCGCCATCGTCACGCTCGCCTTCGGCGAGATCATCCGCCTGGTCCTGATCAACTGGCGCGAGGTGACGAATGGTTCGGCCGGTATCTCCGGCATTCCGAAGATCACCTTCTTCGGCTGGTTCGATTTCGACGTCTCGTCACCCGATTACATCGGCAAGGTGTTCGAGCTGCCGACCTCGGGCGTCTACTACAAGATCTTTCTCTACTATCTCATCCTCATCCTGGCGCTGATCACGGCCTTCGTGACGATCCGGCTCAGGCGCATGCCGGTCGGCCGCGCCTGGGAGGCGCTGCGCGAGGACGAGATCGCCTGCCGCTCGCTCGGCATCAACACGACGAACACGAAGCTGACGGCTTTCGCCATCGGGGCGATGTTCGGCGGCTTCGCCGGGTCCTTCTTCGCGGCGCGCCAGGGCTTCATCAATCCAGAATCCTTCGTCTTCCTGCAGTCGGCGATCATCCTGGCGATCGTGGTGCTCGGCGGCATGGGCTCGCTGGTCGGCATCGCGGTCGCCGCGCTGGTCATGATCGGCGGCATGGAGGCGCTGCGCGAGATGCAGTTCCTGAAGCTGGCGTTCGGGCCGAATTTCACTCCCGAGCTCTACCGCATGCTGCTGTTCGGCATGGCCATGGTCATCGTGATGGTCTGGAAGCCGCGCGGCTTCGTCGGCAGCCGCGAGCCGACGGCGTTCCTGAAGGAGAGGAAATCCGTGTCCGGGTCATTCACGCGCGAGGGACACGGCTGATGTCGATCGTGGCTTCCGATCCCATTCTCAAGGTAGAGCACCTGTCGATGAAGTTCGGCGGACTGGTCGCCGTGGGCGACCTGTCCTTCGAGGCGCGGCGCGGGGAGATCACCGCTCTCATTGGCCCGAACGGTGCCGGCAAGACGACGGTGTTCAACTGCATCACCGGCTTTTACAAGCCGTCCGAGGGCATGATCACGCTGACGCGGCGCGACGGCACGGCCTATCTGCTCGAACGCCTGCCGGACTTCCAGATCCCGGCGAAGGCGAAGGTCGCGCGCACGTTCCAGAACATCCGCCTCTTCTCGGGCATGACGGTGCTGGAGAACCTGCTGGTCGCCCAACACAACAAGCTGATGAAGGCGTCGGGCTACACCATCCTTGGCCTAGTCGGCTTTCCGGCCTATCGCCGGGCCTCGGCGGAATCACGCGAACTCGCCGCCTTCTGGCTGGAGAAGGCCGACCTCATCGACCGCGCCGACGACCCGGCCGGCGACCTGCCCTACGGCGCGCAGCGTCGCCTCGAGATCGCACGCGCCATGTGCACCGGGCCGGAACTGCTCTGTCTTGACGAGCCGGCAGCCGGCCTCAATCCCAAGGAGTCGCTGGCGCTCAACACGCTGCTCAACGACATCAAGGACAATACCGGCACCTCGATCCTGCTGATCGAGCACGACATGTCGGTGGTCATGCAGATCTCCGACCACGTCGTCGTGCTCGAATACGGACGCAAGATCTCCGACGGCGACCCGTCCTTCGTGAAGAGCGACCCCAAGGTCATCGCCGCCTATCTCGGCATCGACGACCAGGAGGTCGAGACGGTGCTGGTCGAGGTGGGCGACGAGCATGTCATCGAGCAGCTCGACGGCACGCCGGATCCGGAGCAGGGGCCCTCGCCGTCGTCGTCGATGATGGCCGGACCCGTGTTCGACACGATCGAGCATGCAGACCACAGCGAAGGGCTGGTCAAGGTCGCGCCCGGCGCGTCAAAGGCCGATCGCGTGAAGCCTGCCGAAAGCGCCAAGGCTCCTTCTGCAAAGCCCAAGCCGGCGGCGAAGGCGAAGCCGGCCGCCAAGCCGGCGAAGGCTGAGGCGACGCCCAAACCTTCAAAGGCCAAATCCGAGGCAGCGGCCGGCGCCGCTGTAACGCAGCCGGTGGCACCGAAGCCCACGCGACCCCGCGCGAAGCCCTCCGATCAGGCGCCCGTATCGCTGATGTCTGCCCCGGCGGTGAAGCCGGCGGCGGCCAAGGCAACGGCTCCGGCCAAATCGCCTGCCGCCGCGAAACCTGCCCGGCCGAAGCCTGCTTCCGCAAGCGCGGTTCCGGCCGTTGCCGACGACCTGACGCTGATCAAGGGCATCGGGCCGGTCAACGCGCGCAAGCTCGCCGAGCACGGCGTCACCACCTTCGCCCAGATCGCCGCGTGGAAGAAGGCGGATGTCGTCGCGGCGGAGGCCTATCTCGAATTCGACGGGCGCATCGCCCGCGAGAACTGGGTCGGCCAGGCCAGGCGTTTCGCCAGGGGCGCGAAACCGGCGAAAGCCGGTAAGACCGGAGGACGCGGCTGATGGCGACGCAACCGATTCTCTCCGTCGACGGCGTCGAGACCTATTACGGCAACATCCGCGCGCTCAACGGCGTGACGATGGAGGTCAACCAGGGGGAGATCGTCGCGCTGATCGGCGCCAACGGCGCCGGCAAGTCGACGCTGATGATGACGATCTTCGGCGCGCCGCGTGCACGCACCGGCAGGATCGTCTTCAACGGCACCGACATCACCCAGTTGCCCACCCATGAGATCGCCAGGCTGCGCATCGCGCAGTCGCCGGAAGGGCGGCGTATCTTCCCGCGCATGACGGTGCTGGAAAACCTGCAGATGGGGGCGAGCCTCGATAACCTCGCGCATTTCGCCGAGGATTCGGAAAAGGTTTTCACGCTTTTCCCGCGCCTCAAGGAGCGCATCCAGCAGCGCGGCGGCACGCTGTCGGGCGGCGAGCAGCAGATGCTCTCCATCGGCCGCGCTCTGATGGCGCGCCCGAAGCTGCTGCTCTTGGACGAGCCTTCACTGGGGCTTGCGCCGCTGATCGTGAAGCAGATCTTCGACGCGATCCGGGTGCTCAACGAGCAAGAGGGGTTGACCGTGTTCCTCGTCGAGCAGAACGCCTTCGGCGCGTTGCGCCTGGCCACGCGCGGCTACGTCATGGTCAACGGCAACATCACCATGAGCGGGACCGGCCAGGACCTGCTCGCCAATCCGGAAGTCCGCGCCGCCTATCTCGAAGGCGGGCGGCACTGAGGAGGATATTCTGATGCACGGCATTCTCTACGAGGAAGCCAATATCTGGCAGTTCTTCTTCGTCACGCTGGTGCTGGGCGGCGGGGCGGCATGGATGACGGGCCGCGCCTGCGCGCAGACCTGGCGGCCGGTCTCCAGCCTCGTCGCATTCCTGCTGCTGCTGGGGATCGCTGTGCGCTTCATCCATCATGCGCTGTTCGACGGCACGATGTTCACCGCGCAGTATTACATCGTCGACACGATCATCCTGCTGGTGATCGGCTATCTCGGCTACCGTTACACGCGGGTCAACCAGATGGTCACGCAGTATCACTGGCTCTACGAGCGGGATTCACTGCTCAGCTTCAAGGACAAACGCTGACATTCATGATTAACGCCGGATCCGGCAGGAATCGGCGTGACAAGTCCCTGAAAATGGGCAAAGTTTCCTTTCTGCGAGTTGGGTGGGCATCGCATGAAAGCAATCATCCAGGCCCACCCGTTTAACGGGAGTGTGCATATGAAAAAGTCTCTCTTGTCTGCCGTAGCCATGACCGCGGTCCTCGCGTTCAGCGGCAGCGCGTGGGCTGAAATCCTGATCGGCGTGGCCGGTCCGATCACCGGCCCGAACGCCGCTTTCGGCGCCCAGCTCCAGAAGGGTGCGGAGCAGGCTGCGGCTGATATCAATGCTGCCGGCGGCATCAATGGCGAGCAGATCAAGGTCGTCATCGGCGACGACGTCTCCGACCCGACGCAGGGCGTGTCGGTTGCCAACAAGTTCGTCGCGGACGGCGTGAAGTTCGTCGTCGGCCACTTCAACTCGGGCGTCTCGATCCCGGCTTCGGAAGTCTATGCCGAGAACGGCATCATGCAGATCACGCCGGCGTCGACCAACCCGAAGTTCACCGAGCGCGGCCTCTGGAACACGTTCCGCACCTGCGGCCGTGACGACCAGCAGGGTGCCGTGGCGGGCGCCTACCTCGCGGCAAACTTCAAGGACGCCAAGGTCGCGATCATCCACGACAAGACGCCTTACGGCCAGGGCCTCGCCGACGAGACCAAGAAGGCTGCCAACGCGGCCGGCGTGACCGAGGCTCTCTACGAAGGCATCAACATCGGCGACAAGGACTTCTCGGCCCTCATCGCCAAGCTGAAGGAAGCCGGCGTCTCGGTCGTCTACTACGGTGGCCTGCACACCGAAGCCGGCCTGCTGATGCGCCAGTTCGCCGACCAGGGCCTGAAGGCCACCTTCATGTCGGGTGACGGCATCGTCTCGAACGAGCTCGCCTCGATCGCCGGCGACGCGGTCGACGGCACGCTGATGACCTTCGCTCCGGATCCGCGCAAGAACCCGGCCGCGAAGGAGATCGTCGAGAAGTTCCGCGCCGCGGGCTTCGAGCCGGAAGCCTACACGCTCTACTCCTACGCCGCCGTTCAGATCATTGCCGGCGCCGCAAAGGCCGCGGGCGACCTCGACCCGCAGAAGGTCGCGGAAGCTGCCAAGGCCAAGGGTCCGTTCGCGACCGCGATCGGCGAAATCGGCTTCGACGCCAAGGGCGACATCACCCGTCCGGACTACGTGATGTACACCTGGAAGAAGGGCGACGACGGCAAGTACAGCTACTTCGAGAACGAGTAAGCTCTCGCATCTGCCAAAAAGTGCCCGGCGCGACCCTCGCGCCGGGCATTTTCTTTGCCTGTTGCGCAGGCATCGATGCACATTGCCGATTCTGTTTGCAGTGCAGCATTTTCCGGATAAACATCTTCCGTAACGTTCCTTCCCTGCCGGAGTGCCTCCTTGCAGATCAAGAAGATCCTCGTCGCCAACCGCTCCGAAATCGCCATCCGCGTCTTCCGTGCCGCCAACGAGCTCGGCATAAAGACCGTGGCGATCTGGGCGGAGGAGGACAAATACGCGCTGCACCGCTTCAAGGCCGACGAGAGCTACCAGATCGGCCGCGGACCGCATCTGGAGCGCGATCTCGGGCCGATCGAGAGCTATCTGTCGATCGACGAGGTGATCCGGGTAGCGAAGCTGTCGGGCGCGGATGCGATCCATCCCGGTTACGGCCTGCTCTCCGAAAGCCCCGAATTCGCCGATGCCTGCGCGGAAAACGGCATCACCTTCATCGGCCCGAAGCCCGAGACGATGCGCCGGCTCGGCAACAAGGTCGCGGCGCGCAACCTCGCGGTCGAGATTTCGGTGCCGGTCATTCCCGCCACCGATCCGCTGCCGGACGACATGGATGCGGTGAAGACGCTCGCGGCTGAGGTTGGCTACCCACTGATGCTGAAGGCCTCGTGGGGCGGCGGCGGCCGCGGCATGCGCGTCATCCGTTCCGAGGGGGAGCTCGCCAAGGAGGTCACCGAGGGCAAGCGCGAGGCCAAGGCCGCCTTCGGCAAGGACGAGGTCTATCTCGAAAAGCTGATCGAGCGCGCCCGGCATGTCGAGGTGCAGGTGCTGGGCGACACGCATGGCAACGCGGTGCACCTGTTCGAGCGCGACTGCTCGATCCAGCGCCGCAACCAGAAGGTCGTCGAGCGCGCCCCGGCGCCCTATCTCTCCGACGAGCTCAGGCAGGAGCTGTGCGGCTACGCGCTCAAGATCGCGCATGCGACCGACTATATCGGCGCCGGCACGGTGGAGTTCCTGCAGGACGCCTCGACGGGCAAGTTCTACTTCATCGAGGTCAATCCGCGCATCCAGGTCGAGCACACGGTGACGGAACAAGTCACCGGGATCGACATCGTCAAGGCGCAGATCCACATCCTCGAAGGGGCTGCGATCGGCACCCCCGAGAGCGGCGTGCCGGCACAGAAGGACATCCGCCTCAACGGCCATGCGCTCCAGTGCCGCATCACCACCGAGGATCCGGAACAGAACTTCATCCCGGACTACGGCCGCATCACCGCCTATCGCGGCGCGACGGGCTTCGGCATCCGCCTCGACGGCGGCACGGCCTATTCCGGCGCGGTCATCACCCGGTTCTACGATCCGCTGCTGGAGAAGGTGACCGCCTGGGCGCCGACGCCGCTGGAGGCGATCGCCCGTATGGACCGGGCGCTGCGCGAGTTCCGCATCCGCGGCGTGGCAACGAACCTGACGTTCCTCGAGGCGATCATCACGCACCCGTCCTTCAAGGACAATTCCTACACGACCAAGTTCATCGACACGACGCCGGAACTGTTCGCGCAGGTGAAGCGCCAGGACCGCGCGACGAAGCTGCTCAACTACCTCGCAGACGTGACCGTCAACGGCCATCCCGAAGCGCGCGGCCGGCCGAAGCCGAAGGCAGATGCGGCGGCACCGGTGGTGCCCTTCGTCGGCGGAAACATCCCGGACGGCACGAAGCAGAAGCTCGACGAGCTTGGCCCGGCCGGCTTCGCCAAATGGATGCGGGCGCAGCCGCAGGTGCTGGTCACCGACACGACGATGCGCGACGGCCACCAGTCGCTGCTCGCGACCCGCATGCGCACCTTCGACATCGCGCAGGTGGCGGGGGCCTATGCGCGTGGCCTGCCGCAGCTCTTGTCGCTCGAATGCTGGGGCGGGGCGACCTTCGACGTCGCCATGCGCTTCCTCACCGAGGACCCGTGGGAGCGGCTCGACCTCGTGCGCAAGGGCGCGCCGAACCTGCTGCTCCAGATGCTGCTGCGCGGGGCGAACGGCGTCGGCTACACCAACTATCCCGACAATGTGGTGAAGCACTTCGTCGCCCAGGCTGCTGCCGGCGGCATCGACCTGTTCCGCGTCTTCGACTGCCTGAACTGGGTCGAGAACATGCGCGTGGCGATGGACGCGGTGGGGGCCGAGGGCAAGCTGATCGAGGCGGCGATCTGCTACACGGGCGATATCCTCGATCCGGCGCGGGCGAAATACGATCTCAATTACTATGTCGCGCTGGCCAAGGAGCTGGAAGCGGCCGGCGCGCACATCATCGCGGTCAAGGACATGGCCGGGCTGCTCAAGCCCGCCGCGGCGAAAGTGCTGTTCAAGGCGCTGCGCGAGGCGACCGACCTGCCGATCCACTTCCACACGCACGACACGTCGGGCATTGCGGCGGCGACGGTGCTGGCCGCCGTCGAGGCGGGAGTCGACGCGGTCGACGCGGCGATGGACGCGCTGTCCGGCAACACGTCTCAGCCCTGCCTCGGCTCGATCGTCGAGGCCTTGAAAGGCACCGAGCGCGATCCCGGGCTCGACACCGGCTGGATCCGCAAGCTGTCGTTCTACTGGGAAGCGGTGCGCAACCAGTACGGCGTTCGAGAGCGACCTGAAGGGGCCTGCCTCCGAGGTCTACCTGCACGAGATGCCGGGCGGGCAGTTCACCAATCTGAAGGAGCAGGCACGCTCGCTGGGGCTGGAGACTCGCTGGCACGAGGTGGCGCAGGCTTATCACGACGTCAACCTGATGTTCGGCGACATCGTGAAGGTGACGCCATCGTCCAAGGTCGTCGGCGACATGGCGCTGATGATGGTCTCCCAGGACCTGACCGTCGCCGATGTCGAGAACCCGGCCAAGGACATTGCCTTCCCGGATTCGGTCGTCTCGATGCTCAAGGGCGATCTCGGCCAGCCTCCGGGCGGATGGCCGGCCGGCCTGCAGAAGAAGGCGCTGAAGGGCGAGACGCCGATCACCGTGCGGCCGGGCTCGCTGCTCAAGGACGCCGACCTCGGCAAGGCGCGCAAGGAGGCCGAGGAGAAGGCGGGGCGCAAGCTCTCCGAATTCGAGTTTGCCTCCTACCTGATGTATCCGAAGGTGTTCACCGACTTCGTCGCCGCACAGGACAATTACGGCCCGGTCTCGGTGCTGCCGACGCCGACCTACTTCTACGGCATGAAGGCGGAGGACGAGATCTTCCTCGACATCGAGAAGGGCAAGACGCTGGTGGTGCGCTGCCTCGCCATCGGCGAGGTGGACGAAAAGGGCATGGTAACCGTGTTCTTCGAGCTCAACGGCCAGCCGCGCCGCGTCAAGGTTCCCGACCGCGTCCATGGTGCGGCGAACGGCAAGGCGCGCCGCAAGGCAGAGCCCGGCAACGAGGCCCATGTCGGCGCGCCGATGCCGGGCGTCATCTCCGGCGTGGCGGTGGCGGCCGGACAGGTGGTCAAGGCCGGCGACATCCTCGTCTCGATCGAGGCGATGAAGATGGAAACCGCCCTTCACGCCGAGCGCGACGGCACGATCACCGAAGTGCTGGTGCGGCCCGGCGAGCAGATCGACGCCAAGGATCTTCTGGTGGTATTCGGGTAGGGTGGGAGGCGCGTCAGAGCGCGGGCGATCGCATACTGCGAATGCCCCCTCATCCGGCCGCTTCGCGGCCACATGGGCCGGGGCGAGCCGACGGTCTCGCCCGTCCTTCGGACCCCCGAGGGGAGAAGAGGGAGCCGGCGTTCACCGCCTCCTCTCCCCTCGGGGAGAGGTCCGCCGAGCGAAGCGGAGGCGGGGTGAGGGGGCATTTCGCCCTACTCGCCCTCTCTTCCCGTCACACCGCCTGCCCGGCCTGCGGCGGGAGCTGCATGCGGGCGCCGGGTCTGCCTTCGCGCCGGCCGCTGCGTGCATATTGGCCCGGCGGCTGTCCGACGTGGCGGCTGAACGCCGTGCTGAACGTGCTCGCGGAGCCGTAGCCGACGCGCCGGGCGACCTCGTCGAGCGCGATGTCGCCGTCGCGCAGCAGGTCCTTTGCCACGGCCATCCGCCAGGCCAGCAAGTATTCCATTGGCCGTAGCCCGACGCAGCGGGTGAATCGGTCGAAGAAGGCGGACCTCGACATGGCCGCCTCCTGCGCGAGCTCGGCCACCGTCCAGGCGCGTTCGGGATCGCCATGCATCTGCCGCATCGCTCCGGCGACCCGCGCATCGGCAAGCCCGCGCAGCAGTCCCGGCGGCGCATCCTTGCCCTGGCTCGCGCGCAGTGCCTCGATGAGCAGGATCTCCACCAGGCGCGCGAGCACGAAGTCGCGGCCCACGTTCTGCTGGCCGGCCTCCTCGCCGACGAGGCGCACCAGCTGGGAAAGGCGCGCTACGCCGCGCACATGGATCATCGCCGGGAGAAGCGACACCAGGAGTGCTGCGTCGGGCGAATCGAACACGAAGTAGCCCCCGAGCAGCCGCACGTCCGCAGGCCCGTCCTGGCGGCCGTGGCGGACCTCCTCGGTCGGCGCGGGCGTCACCTTGGGGTCGATGTAGCGCGGCGTCGCTGGCTCGAAGCTCGACATGGTGAAGGCGGGCGTTGCCGGCAGCAGAACGAAATCGCCTTCCTCGAGCGTGACTGGCTCCACGCCATCCACGGCGAGCCGGCAGCTCCCTTCCAGAACGGCGCAGAAGCCGGGCTCGCCGAATGTCGAGTAGCGCACGCCCCAGCGGCCGGCGCCGCTGATGCCCTTGGAGAACACCGTCCGCGGTCGGAGCAGTTCGATGACTTGAGCGAGTGGATCGGCCATTTCCGGACTTTCGCTGATTAAATACGGACTAGGAATTGATGATGGTCCAGAATGCCTCGGTTATTCCTGTCGCGTCAACAGCAACAAGGAAACATCATCATGAAAACCGTTCTGATCACCGGCTCCTCTTCGGGTTACGGCCTCGAGACGGCCCGCCACTTCCACTCGCGCGGATGGAACGTCATCGCGACGATGCGCACGCCCCGCGAAGAGATCCTCCCCCGGTCCGAGCGTATCCGCTTGCTGCCGCTCGACGTGACCGACGCTGCGAGCATCGCAGCTGTGATCGAAGCGGCGGGGCCGATCGACGCGCTGGTCAACAATGCCGGCATCGGCGTCGTCGGCGCCTTCGAGGCGACCCCGATGTCGCATGTGCGCAAGGTGTTCGAGACCAACACGTTCGGCGTGATGGCGATGACGCAGGCGGTCATCCCGCAGTTCCGCGAGCGTCGCTCCGGCGTGGTGGTCAACGTCACCTCCAGCGTGACGCTCGCCTCGATGCCGCTTGCCGCCGCTTACACCGCCAGCAAGCTGGCGATCACCGGCTTCACCGGCTCGCTGGCGCATGAACTCGGGGCTTTCGACGTGCGGGTCAAGCTGGTCGAGCCCGGCTATGCTCCGAGCACGCGCTTCTCGCAGAACACGGAACTGCGTGTCGAGGACCTGATCCCGCCGGCCTATGCGGCCTTCGCGCAGCCGATCTTCGCTGAGTTCGCGTCGCCTGCACTGGTGACGAAGGAAACCGACGTCGCGCAAGCGGTGTGGCAGGCGGCCAACGACATGACGGGCCAGCTGCATTTCCCGGCAGGTCCCGACGCCGTGGTGCTGGCACGGGCGGCCTGAAGCCGACGAGAGTCTCGGGCGATCGCATGTCGAATTACCCCCGCCCCTACCCCCTCCCCATAAGGGGGAGGGGGAACTTGGCGGCAGCACCACATCTCGCATTGTTCGGTGAAGTAAGGCGTTAGCGTCCCCTTCCCCTTGTGGGGAGGGGGTAGGCGTGGGGGTGAACGCCACTTGCGATAGTCCTACCTCCATGCCCTGCTGGCCCAATCGCTCGGACAGCGAGTAGCTTGCCGGAGTTTCTAAATCGATTTAAGAAGCTCCGATGTCGAGCCTCGCCGCTGCAAATCCCGTCATTCTCCGCGCCCGCTGGGCCGTCGCCGCGCTGTTTGCGGTGAACGGATTCATCATCGGCAGCTGGGCACCGCAGATCCCGCTGTTCCTCGCGCGGCTCGGCATCACCGAGTTCACGCTGGGCCTGCTCATCCTCGGCTTCGGCCTCGGCGCGCTGATCGCGATGCCCGCCGCTGGCTACGTCATCGGCCGGCAGGGCTCGCGCGTCACGCTCACCTGGTTCGCCTTCGCGGCCGCCTTCGGCCTGATCGTGGTCGTCGCCGCACCGAGCGTCTGGACCGCGGCGCTCGCCATGGTGCTGTTCGGCGGGCTGGTGGGCGGCATGGACGTGTCGATGAACGCCAATGCGGTGGCCGTCGAGCGCGCGCTTGGCCGCGCCATCATGTCGTCCTCGCACGGTTTCTGGAGCCTCGGCGGCTTTGCCGGCGGCGCGGCCGGCGGTCTCGTCATTGAGCGCTTCGGCGCGCTCGCCCATGCCGGTGCCGTGACCGTCGTCGCGCTCGCAGTCGTCGCCCTCGTGGTGTCGCAGCTCGGCGGCGACGACCGGCCCGAACCGCACGAGCGCCAGCCGCTCGCCCTGCCGCGCGACCCCTCGCTCTATCTCGTCGGCCTCATTGCGCTGTTCTGCATGGTGCCGGAAGGCGCGGTGCTCGACTGGGCCGCCCTTTATCTCAAGGAGGAACTCGGCGCCTCGATCGCCAGCGCCGGCTTCGCCTTCGCGGCGTTCTCGGCAGCCATGGCCACGATGCGCTTCCTCGGCGACCGGGTGCGCGACAGGTTCGGCGCGGTCAAGACGCTGCGCATCTCGGCCCTGATTTCCGCGGTAGGCATGCTCGGCGCCGGCCTGGCGCCGGATACGTGGCTGGCGATCGCCGCTTTTTCCCTTGCTGGGCTCGGCATCGCCAACACCGTGCCGATCGCGTTCTCGGCCGGCGGCAACCATCCCGGCCTGCCGCCGGGCGCGGGCATGAGCGTCGTCACGACGATCGGATATTCCGGCATCCTGGTCGCGCCCTCGGGCCTCGGCTTCGTCGGCGGCCATTTCGGCTTTGCGCCGGTTTTCCTCGGCGTGGCGGTGCTCCTCCTCCTTGTCGCCGCACTTGCCTCCTATGCCAAGGCCGCGGATTGATCCGCGACGCGCGGCCGCTCTGGTGCGGCGCGGCGAAGAGGCGTATAGCGACCCGCGATGAAGCCGCAGCCACATAAGGCAATGCACGGACCGACACATCTTCTGTCGGCGGCCATGCTGTGGCTTGTCGCGATCCTGACACTCGGCGCGGGCGTCCAGCAGGTCGTCCCGCTCGACCCCGGCCAGACCGGCGCGGCGTCGACAGGCGCTGCCCGATCCGGCGATCTTCCCGTCCAGCGTTCGACTGCGCCCAGCGCGCAGATGCGGATGGTTCTGCTCACCGAGCGCGCTCTGGAAGCCGTCTCGGCCGCCGGCTTTGACGGTCCGGAACCGGCCGTCGTGCCGGATGTCCGCTTCGACCTGCCGACGCTGCGTGCCGCGCACGGCGCGGTGTCGCTCGCATCCTTCGATCTTTCGCCGAGGTCTTCGGGCTTCCGCGCCCGCGCACCGCCGATCCTTTCCTGACCTTTCGCCGCCCGACGGGGCGGAACCGTTCAGGCTTTTCGACGCTTGCGGCCCCGCGCCGCGACTGCGTCTTTCGAAGGATCAGATCATGCGCACTTCCAAGAGCGTGATGTGGGGCTACGCCCTCATCATCCTCGTCGGCGTTCTCGCCGCACTTCCAAGTCTCTTCACCGCGCAGCAGCTCGCCGCGCTCCCCAACTGGGTGCCCAAGCACCAGATCACCCTCGGCCTCGATCTCCAGGGCGGCTCGCACCTCGTGCTCGAGGTCGATTCCGCCGCCCTCAAGCAGGACAGGCTGCAATCGCTGCTCAACGACGCCCGCACGGCGCTGCGCAAGGACGGCGTCCGCACCGACTCCATCCGCCTGGCGGGTGACACGGTGATGGTCGCGGTCGCCGATCCGGCAGCCCGCACCAAGGCGATCGATAGCCTGAAGGCGCTGTCCACGCCTGTATCGGCGATCGGCTTCTCCGCCGGTTCGTCGGATCTCGCGGTCGATGGCTCCGACGCGAACGCGCCGATCAAGGTGACGCTCACCGAGGCGGGCCTGAAGGACCGCGTCGACCGTGCCGTCGAGCAGAGCCTCGAGATCGTGCGCCAGCGCGTCGACCAGGTCGGCGTCGCGGAGCCGACCATCCAGCGCGTCGGCGCCGACCGTATCCTCGTCCAGCTTCCCGGCCTGCAGGACCCGACCCGGCTGCGCCAGCTGCTGGGCAGCACCGCCAAGATGACCTTCCACATGGTCGCCAATGTCGGCCAGGGCGAGCCGCTGCCGCGCGGCGTGACCATGCTGCCGGATGCCAAGGGCGGCGGCCAGGTGCCGGTCGAGGACCGCGTCGCCGTTGACGGCGAGCGCCTCACGGATGCCCGCGCCGGCTTCGACCAGCGCACCAAGGAGCCGATCGTCTCCTTCCGCTTCGACAGTCTCGGCGCGCGTCAGTTCGCCGAGATCACCGGCCAGAACGTCGGCCGGCCCTTTGCCATCGTGCTCGACGGCAAGGTGCTGACTGCGCCCGTCATCCGCGAGGCGATCGTCGGCGGTTCGGGTCAGATCAGCGGCAACTTCACCGTCGACGAGACGGTGACGCTGTCGGCGCTGCTACGCTCCGGCTCGCTGCCGGCACCCCTGACCGTGATCGAGGAACGCACCGTCGGCCCCGACCTCGGCGGCGACGTCATCAAGATGGGCGTCTACACCGGCATTGCCGGCTTCGTCGCCGTCGTGCTGTTCATGGTCGCGCTCTACGGCGCATGGGGCATGATCGCCAACTTCGCGCTGCTGCTGCACGTGCTGTTGACCTTCGGCGCGCTCGCCATGCTCGGCGCTACGCTGACGCTGCCCGGCATCGCCGGCATCATCCTCGGCATCGGCCTCGGCGTGGACGCCAACATCCTGATCAATGAGCGCATTCGCGAGGAGACCAAGCGCGGGCTCGGAGCCTTCGCGGCGCTCGACCAGGGCTTCAAGCGCGCCTATTCGACCATCGTCGACGCCAACGCCACCTCGCTGATCGTGTCCAGCCTGCTGTTCATGTTCGGCGCGGGCCCGGTGCGCGGCTTCGCGGTGACGATGGTGCTCGGCACGCTGCTGTCGATGTTCACCGCCGTCGCCGTCACCCGCGTCATCATGCAGGAGGTGGTGCGCCGGCGGAAGCTGAAGGTGTTGCGCATCGAGCCGCTGTTCCGGTTCTTCCCGGAAAAGACGTCGATCTCCTTCATGAAGGGCCGCTTCCTCGGCATCGGCGTGTCGATCCTCCTGTCGCTGGCCTCGATCGGCCTGTTCATGAAGCCCGGCCTCAACTACGGCATCGACTTCAAGGGCGGCATCCAGGTGGAGATCACCTCGTCCCAGCCGGCCGATCTCGGCCAGTTGAGAAGCTCGCTCTCGGATCTGGGCTTGGGTGAAATCGCGCTGCAGAACGTCGGCGACGCCGACCACGTCCTGATCCGCGTGCAACGGCAGGACGGCGGCGAGGCTGCTCAGACGGCGGCCGTCGAGAAGGTCAAGGACACGGTGCAGAAGCTCGATCCGGGCGTGAAGTTCGAGAAGACCGAGGTCGTCGGGCCGAAGGTCTCCGGCGAGCTCGCCCAATCGGGCGTGCTGGCGGTGGTCCTCGCGGCGGCCGCGATGCTCTGCTACATCTGGTGGCGCTTCGAGTGGAACTTCGCCATCGGCGCGATCGCGACGCTGGTGCTCGATACGACCAAGATGGTGGGCTTCTTCGCTTTGCTCGGCCTCGACTTCAACTTGACGGCGATCGCGGCACTGCTGACCATCATCGGCTATTCGGTCAACGACAAGGTGGTGGTCTACGACCGCATGCGCGAGAACCTGAGAGCCTACAAGAAGATGCCGCTGCGCAACGTCATCGACATGTCGATCAATCAGGTGTTCGCGCGCTGCGTCTACACCTCGATCGCGATCCTGCTGTCGATCGTGCCGATGGCGATCTGGGGCGGCAAGGCGACCGAAAACTTCGCCGTGCCGATGGTGGCCGGCGTGATTGTGGCGACGACGTCATCGATCTTCATCGCCGCGCCGATCCTGCTCTTCCTCGGCGACTGGTGGACGAAGCGCCACCCGAACCGGGCGCTCGAGGCGCCGGACGCCGTGCCGGCCAAGGGCTGAAGACAAAGTCCGGCGGCAGAACGATCTGCCGCCGGTCGGTCTTTGCGAGACAGATTGCCTACCGCGCGCGGCAGGCCGTGCCTTATTCCGCCGCGTCGCGCTGCGGTTCGTCGGGTGCTTCGGGGTGGCCGGGGGCGGTTTCGCAGCCGAGGTCGGGGAAGGCGAGAACGCGGCGCTGGTGGAAATCGGTGCGTACGACCAGCAGGCCGCGCTCCTCGAAATAGGCGAGCAGGCGCCGGGCGCGGCGTGGCGAGTGGCTGCCATAGGCGCGGGCGAGCGTGGCGTCGGACGGGGCCGGGGCGTTGAGCGTTGCGGCGCGTGCGACCATCAGGAACACGCCCTGGAGGTCGTCGGGCAGGGTTTCCGAGAGCGACAGCGCCTTCGCCCAGACTTCGCCGCCGGAATGTTCGTCGACGCCGGCGCGGGCGACCGCCAGTCGCCGGCGGAAGCCCGACAGCGACAGGGGCTCGCCTGGTACGCGGCGGATGCGGCTGCGGACCAGAAAGTCCTGATAGAGGACGGCATCGGTGCGGAAAGCCGCATCGGGATCGTCGAGAATCTCGCGCAGTACGGTGTCGATGCCGGCGTCACGCTCCGCCTCGTCGATGATGGCGAAGACCGGTTCGGCCGGCGGCGCAGGCGCGGGCTTGGGCCGCGACAGCTGCGCCAGCAGGTCGGCGGTCGGGATCGGCGTCGGTGGCGGCTTGCGCACCACCAGCCGTGCCTCGTCGGGCGCGGGCGTGAAGATCAGGTCGCCGGCATCCTGGGGCGCTTCCGGCAGCGGCATCAGCTTCGGGCTGCTCGAGCGCGCGGAGGTCTCGACGCTGCCGATGGTGATCGGCAGCGGACGGCGCGACAGGGCTGGCCCCAGCGCGACGAAATTTCCCCGCGCTAGGTCGCGGAACATCTCGGCCTGGCGGCGATCCATGCCGAGCAGGTCTGCCGCGCGCGCCATGTCAATGTCGAGGAATGTGCGCCCCATCAGGAAGTTGGACGCTTCCGCGGCGACGTTCTTCGCCAGCTTGGCGAGCCGCTGGGTGGCAATGACGCCGGCCAGACCGCGCTTGCGGCCGCGGCACATCAGGTTGGTCATGGCGGCGAGCGAGAGTTTCCGGGCCTCGTCCGCGACCTCGCCGGCGGCGGCGGGTGCGAAAAGCTGCGCCTCGTCGACCACGACGAGCACCGGATACCAGTGCTCGCGCTCGGCGTCGAACATACCGCCTAGGAAGGCGGCGGCCGCACGCATCTGCTGCTCGACGTCGAGCCCTTCGAGATTGAGCACCACGGAGACGCGGTGCTGGCGCACGCGGCCGGCGATCCGTGTCAGCTCCGCTTCGGTGCGGGCGGCGTCGACCACCTGATGGCCGAACTTCTCCGCCAGCGTGACGAAATCACCCTCGGGGTCGATGATGCATTGCTGCACCCACGGCGCGCTCTGCTCCAGCAGGCGGCGCAGCAGATGCGACTTGCCGGACCCGGAATTGCCCTGCACCAGCAGGCGGGTCGCCAGCAGCTCTTCCAGATCCATCTCCGCCACGGCGCCGCGAGCCGCGGCGCCCATGTCGATGTTGACCTTCATCCGTACCCCCTTCCGGCACCGTCCTTAGCATCCGCTGTCAGCCGGCGCGACGCAGCGCCACAGGGATTCCCACAGGCTCGATGACGTGGACTTCGCTAGAGGGCAATTCGTCCCTACTCCATGCCGAGCGCGGCCTTGTAGAGGTCGAGGATCGCCTCTTCCTCCTGGCGCTCGGCCTGGTCCTTCTTGCGCAGCCGGATGATGGTCCGCACGGCCTTCGTGTCGAAGCCCGTGCCCTTCATCTCGGCGTAGACGTCCTTGATGTCGTCGGAGATCGTCTTCTTCTCCTCCTCGAGCCGCTCGACGCGCTCGATGAAGGCCTTCAGCTGGCCGGCAGCGACAGTCTGCGAGGTTTCTGTGATCTCGTCGGCCAAGGTATGCTCCTCAATCTGGTCGTTGCGGGGCGACTCGCACGCCGCCCGGAAGGCCTGCGATGCCCCACCGTCCCGGCAGGGTCAAGGCGCAAACGGGTCACACCGGCGCGCTGCTGTCAGTGGTCCTTAGGGCGGTTCTGCTCGAAGGCGGCCTTCTTGGCGTCGGACGCCTCGCTCTGGTGCTTCGCCTGCCACTCGGCATAGGGCATGCCGTAGACGATCTCGCGCGACTCGTCCTTCGACATGTCGTGCCCGGCCGCGTTGGCGGCGTCGCGATACCAGTTCGACAGGCAGTTCCGGCAGAAGCCGGCGAGGTTCATCATGTCGATGTTCTGCACGTCGGTGCGCTCGCGCAGGTGCTGCAGGAGGCGGCGGAAGGCGGCGGCCTCGAAGTCGCGCTGCTCGGTCTCGGTCAGGTCGGTCATGGGAGCCTCCTCAGATCGGCCCCGTGCGGGACCCGAACTGCTTCGCCTCATGGATATCGGGCTGTCGATTGATCGCGTCAAGGACGGGTGCGAGGCGAGCCGCCCATTCGTCGGCGCCCGCCTGCGTTCCGATCAGGTCCTGCCGGATCTCGATCAGCGCGTGGGCAAAGCCGTTGACGATGGCATGGCGGAACATCGTGTCGCCGCGCAGCGCCCCGTCATAGGGCTCGTTGTCGCCGACGACGAGGGTGCCGTCCGCCGCCAGCGCCTCGATCAGCGGCAGCGGCGCGCGCGGGTCGCTGTCCCACAGGATGCCGACGTGCCAGGGGCGCGGGCGGCCCTGCATGACGGGCGTGAAGGAGTGCATCGAGACGATGAACGGCGACCGGCCGGACGCTTCCGCGACGGAGGACATCAGCGCGCCCACGGCGTCGTCATAGGGGCGATAGAAGTGGTCGAACCGGCGCTGCCGCTCTTCCTCCGACATCGGATAGTTGCCAGAAATCACCGTGCCGTCATAGACCTGCCGGATCAGCGTCGGGTCGTCCTCGCCGCGGTTCGGATCGATCAGCAGCCGCGAAAAGCCGCACATGACCGCCGGCGCGCCGGTGATCCCGGCCAGCCGGCGCGTGACCATCTCCACGCCGATGTCATAAGCGATGTGGCGGTCGAATTCCGCCGGAGGAAGGCCGAGATCGCCATATTCGTCCGGCATGTCCCGCTTGGCATGGTCGGCAACGATCAGCATGCCGCCGGCGCGGTTGCCTTCGATGATCTCGAATGGGGAGAAGAGGGCCGTCCTGGCCATATCGATTCTGGATTCCGCTCGTGGTCCGGATTCGGCTCTTCTTCCACCTCGTGCAGCCTCGCGCAATGCCGTATCGATATAGATGCAGTGAAACTGCGGATTTCACCGGCTTCTGCCGCAGTGCAGCCGAGTTTCGTTGACAGATCGCGCGAGTTTTCCGAAAAGAGCCTTACATTGCTTCGTCAGCCGAAGAGTTCGAGAATGCAGGTCGCCAAGGCCGCACGCACGCGCCATGCCATCACCCTGCCGGCGCTTTTCGCGATGGCGACAATGGGAACCGTCGCCTTTTCCACGCCGGCACTGGCCGATTTCCGCGTCTGCAACGCGACGCAGAGCCTCGTCGGCGTGGCGATCGGCTATCGCGCCGCTGCCGGCTGGATCACCGAGGGCTGGTGGCACATCGAGGCGTCGACCTGCAAGACGCTGATCGAAGGCCCTCTCGCCTCGCGCTACTACTATCTCTATGCCGAGGACGCCGAGCGCGGCGGGCGTTGGGACGGCCCGACCAACATGTGCGTGGCCGAAAAAGAGTTCAAGATCACCGCCGTGAACGATTGCGTGCGGCGCGGCTTCCAGCGCGCCGGCTTCCAGGAATACGACACGCGCGAACAGTCGAGCTGGATGGTCGAACTGACCGACGAACTGCCGCCCGGCGGCCCGACCCCTCCCAGCCCGACAGGCACTCAATGAGACGCAGCCGCAAGGTCAAGATCCTCGCCACGCTCGGACCCGCATCGTCCGACGAGGCGATGATCCAGAAGCTGTTCGAGGCCGGTGCGGACGTGTTCCGCATCAATATGAGCCATACCGACCATCCCCTGATGCGGGAGCTTGTCGGCCGCATCCGCGCGGTGGAGACGAAGGTCGGCCGGCCTATCGGCATCCTCGCCGACCTGCAGGGCCCGAAGCTGCGCGTCGGCCTGTTTGCCAACGGCAAGGAGACGCTGACGCCGGGCCAGACCTTCACGCTGGACGCCGATCCCACGCCGGGCGACGCGACGCGGGTGCACCTGCCGCATCCGGAGATCCTCGCCTCGGTGAAGCCGGGGGACCGCCTGCTCATCGACGACGGGCGGCTTGCGCTGGTCGCCGAGTCGGCCGACGGAAAGTCGATCGTCTGCAAGGTCGTTTCCGGCACGAACATCTCGAACAAGAAGGGCGTCAGCCTGCCCGACACCGAGCTGCCGGTCGGGGCGCTTACGGACAAGGATCGCAAGGACCTCGACGCGGTGCTGGAGACGGGCGTCGACTGGGTGGCGCTGTCCTTCATCCAGCGCCCGGAGGATCTGGCCGAGGCGCGCAAGATCGCCAAGGGCCGCGCGGCGCTGATGTCGAAGATCGAGAAGCCGCAGGCGGTCGCGCGCCTGGCGGAAATCATCGAGCTCTCCGACGCGCTGATGGTGGCGCGCGGCGACCTTGGCGTCGAGATGCCGCTGGAAGCCGTCCCCGGCATCCAGAAGCAGATCACGCGCGCCGCCCGCCGCGCCGGCAAGCCGGTCGTCGTGGCGACCCAGATGTTGGAGTCTATGATCTCGGCCCCGGTGCCGACGCGCGCGGAAGTGTCCGACGTGTCGATTGCTGTGTTCGAGGGCGCGGATGCGATCATGCTGTCTGCCGAATCCGCCGCCGGCCAGTATCCGATCGAGTCGGTGGCGATGATGAACAAGATCGCCGAGAAGGTGGAGCAGGACCCGGTCTATCCGGGCATCATCAACGCGCAGCGCTCGGAGCCCGAGGCGACCGGCGCCGACGCCATCTCGGCTGCTGCGCGGCAGATCGGCGAGACGCTCAAGCTCTCCGCCATCGTCACCTACACGTCCTCCGGCACGACCGGCCTGCGCGCTTCGCGGGAACGGCCGCAGCTGCCAATCATATCGCTTTCGCCCGTGCTCGCCACGGCGCGGCGACTGTCGCTCGTCTGGGGCCAGCATTGCGTGGTGACGCCTGACGCCAACGACCTCGACGACATGGTGGAGCGCGCCTGCCGCATCGCCTTCGACGAAGGCTTCGGCAAGTCGGGCGACCGGATCATCGTCACCGCGGGCGTGCCGCTGGGCACGCCGGGCGCCACCAACATGCTGCGCATCGCCTATATCGGCTCGGACGGATTGGGCGGGTTCTGATCGCGTTCGCCGGGGAACAGATCTCCTCCCGAAGCCCCTTCGCGGCGCAGTTCGATGTGTCCGCATGAACCCCGGAAAATCCGGGTGATCACGGCCTATTCCGCCGGCTTCAGCTCGGGCGCGCGATAGGGCGCCGTCTCGTCGACGCAGATGCCGACGCCGTGGCGGTCGTCGGCGATGCGGGCCTCGACGGTTTTGGCGAGCGCCTGGAGATCAGCCGGGCGGCCCGCGACCTTGCCGATCGCCGCGACGGCCAGGTCCGTCGCGATCCAGTCCGGCTTGTGGCCGAGATTGTGCACCCAGACCAGCTCCGCGCCCGGAATGTCGCGCCCGAGGCCGGCGGAGTGGATCTCCTCGTAGACCACCGTGTCGCTGTCGCCCGAGATCACCACCGTGGGTGCCGTGATCTCGCGGTACTGTGGCGCGGTCGCCAGCGCGTGGCGGTAGAGGCCCTCCACGTCCGTCGCATTGGCCCGGAACGCCGCCGGCCGCAGCACCAGCGCGATCGAGGCGTCGCGCACATAGGTGTCGGGCGCCTTGTTGGGCGAGAAGACGCATTCGCTCGCCGCGCCGATCCGCAGGATCCCGCCGAGATAGGACAAGGTCTCGGAAAAGAGCCGCCCGACCACGGGCCTTGTCGTCAGCGTGTAGTACCAGGAGGTCGCGCCGCCCGGCCACGGATGGCTCGCCGGCGCGAGGAAGACGAGGCCCGCCGTGCGGCCGGGAAAGTCGAGCGCGAAGGTGGCCGCGATCGCGCCGCCGAAGGAATGGCCGACGACGACCGCGCGATTGATCCCGGCATGGTCCATTAGCGCGGCGATCGTCTTCGCCTGCCCGTGCGGGTCCTCGTTCGCCGGGCCGCGGGCGGACCAGCCGTGGCCCGGCCGGTCGAAGAACAGCATCTCCGCGCGGCCCTCAAGCGCCTGCCGGAAGGGCAGCATCTGGTCCTTCAGATTGCCGCTCGCGCCATGGACGAAGACGACCGGCGGAAGGTCGGTAGTGGATGGGCCGGCGACATGGACGAAGTGCATGCGCGTGCCGTTGACCGTCGCAAACGATCCGACGGGCGGATTGCGCCGCTCGATCAGCCAGGTTCCGACGCGGGTGACGCCGGCGAGCGTGAGCGAGAGGGCGGCGACGAACAGGATCAGCGCGTAGACGAGGTTCATGAGCCGGCGGGAGCAGGGATTCGGAGATAAGGGAGAATAAACGCTGGCGCGCCGGAGGGAAGGCTCAGATTCCCTCGCCGGCCAGTTCTTCGGCCAGTTCCGCCACTTCCTTCTGCGCGCCGCGCATCATCGGATAGATCGCCAGCGCGCGTTCATAGGCGTTCAGCGCAAGCTCCTTGCGGCCCGACTGCTTCAGGATCGCGCCCATGCCGGACAGCGCGCCGAAATGGCGTGGCTCCAGCCTCAGTGTCTTGTCGATGTCGGCCATCGACTTGCGGTAGTTGTTCATCAGGAAATGGACGGTGGCGCGCTGGTTCCAGCCTTCGGCGTAATCGGGCTCGAGCACGGTGACCCGGTCGAGGAAATCCAGCGCCGCGCCGTATTTCTTGGCCTTCACCGCGTCTTCCGACCACTGCATCATCGCGTCGATCGACGCGCTGCCGGAGTGGAGCCAGCTGTCGCGGATGCGCGACGCGATGCGCTCGGCCGCCTTCTCCTTGCGCTCCCGCTTCAGTTCCACGAACAGCGCGTCGAGCGCGGCGGTCCGTTCCGCCTGCGTCATGGCCGGCGCGACGGGTGCGGCGCTGGATTGAGCGTATGAGGGGAGTGCCGGGGCGAGGACGCCCAGTCCAAGGAGCAAAAGCAAAACACCGCGCATATCGGGAACCTAGTCCCGATCTCGCGCGGCGTCAAACTGAAATTCGCGTGAAGCGGGCGCTCAGCCCTGGCGCGCCTTGTAGCGCGGAGCCGTCTTGTTGATGATGTAGATGCGGCCCTTGCGACGAACCAGGCGGTTGTCACGGTGACGGCCCTTGAGAGCCTTGAGCGAGTTCTTGATCTTCATTGTCTTAGCCCGTCGGTGAGGCCCGTTCGGGCCAAAACGAAAGACGCGCCGATGGGGCGCGCCAAAAACGATGCGGGTCCATACCGGCGCGGCAGCAGGCTGTCAAGGCGCAGCGTCTATCTCGCCACCAGCGACACGTTCAATCGGGTTCCCGTCGCTTCGGCATAGCGACGAAGCGTCGACAGCGACGGCGAGATGCGACCGCTTTCCAGGCGCGCGATGGCGGATTGGGTCGTTCCGAGCCGGATTGCCAATTCCGCTTGCGAAAGGCTCGCAGAGGTGCGGGCGGCGATCAGCGCCTCGATCACCGCATATTCCTCGTCAGCCTTGACATACTCGGCCACGAATTCCGGATTCTTCGAGAGTTTCTGCTTCAGATCCGTGAGTTTAGTCATCGCATCACCTGCTTTGCTCAATCAGCACACGATGCAAAACATAGCAGAAATGCTATCGAGAAATCCTCGTCAACCGTGTGAAATGCCCCATCTTGCGTCCGGGCCGCGCTTCGGCCTTGCCGTAGAGATGGATGACGGTGTCAGGCTCGGCGGCGAGGTCGGCGAGGCGGTTGACGTCGTCGCCGATCAGGTTCTCCATCACGCAGTCCGAATGGCGCTTCGGATCGCCGAGCGGCAGGCCGGCGACGGCGCGGATGTGCTGCTCGAACTGCGAGATAGCGCAGGCGGCCTCGGTCCAGTGGCCGGAATTGTGCACGCGCGGCGCGATCTCGTTCACCAGCAGGTTGCCCTCGCCGAGCACGAAGAACTCGACGCCGATGACGCCGACATAGTCGAGCGCCTCAAGGATCGCCGTCGCGGCCTTGCGCGCCGCCTCCGCCGTCCGCTCCTGGATGCGCGCCGGAACGGTCGAGGTGTGCAGGATGCCGTCGCGGTGGACGTTCTCGGCCGGATCGCAGCAGCGCACCGTCCCGTCGCGGCCGCGCGCGGCGATGATCGAGATCTCGCGCTCGAAGGGAACCAGGCTTTCGAGGATCAGGGGCACGCCGCCCATGGCTGCGTAGACGCCGGCGAGATCGGCTGGGGTCTCATCGCGCAGCAGGCGCTGTCCCTTCCCGTCATAGCCGAGGCGGCGGGTCTTGAGCACGCCGGAGCCACCGAACGCGACGCAGGCGGCTATCAGGTCTTCGTCGGAATCGACCGCGCGGAAGTTCGCCGTCGGGATGCCGGCCGCGTTGATGAAGCTCTTTTCGACCAGCCGGTCCTGCGACACGTCGAGGGCCATCGGCGGCGGCGAGACCTCCACCCGGCCTGCGAGCGCGGCGGCCGCCTGCACCGGCACGTTCTCGAATTCGTAGGTCACGACGTCGCAGCTCTCGGCCAGTTCCGCGAGCGCCGCAGGATCGTCATAGGCAGCAACGATCTGCCGGTTGGCGACCTGCGCGGCTGGGCAGTCGGCCTGCGGTTCGAGGATGATCGTGCGGTAGCCCAGCCGCGCGGCGGCCATGGCCAGCATGCGGCCGAGCTGGCCGCCGCCGATAATGCCGATGGTCGAGCCCGGCGGCAGCGGCGCCTTCATTCCGCGCCGTCCGATGGCACCAGCGCCACCTTGTCGCTCTGCGCCTTGCGATAAGCGTCGAGACGCGCCGCCAGTGCGTCATCGTGAAGCGCCAGCACGGCCGCCGCCAGAAGGGCTGCGTTGACCGCTCCGGCACGGCCGATGGCGAGCGTGCCGACCGGGATACCGGCGGGCATCTGGACGATCGACAGCAGCGAATCCTGGCCCGACAGCGCCTTGGATTCCACCGGCACGCCGAACACCGGCAGAGGGGTGAGCGAGGCGGTCATGCCCGGCAGGTGCGCAGCACCCCCGCGCCGGCGATCACAACCTTGTAGCCCCTGGCCTTGGCGCCGCGGGCGAATTCGTAAAGGCGTTCGGGCGTGCGATGGGCGGAGACGATCAGGCTGTCGTGGCCGATGCCGAGGCTTTCCAGCGTCTCGGCGGCGTGGCGCATGGTCGCCCAGTCGGACTGGCTGCCCATGATGATCGCAACGTCGCTGCCGGCCATATCGGTGTCCCTCGTCAGGCGGCGGACCTAGCGGAATCGGCGGGGCGGCGCAAGCAGCGGCCCGCCGCCGCTTCAGGCGATGATGTCGGGAATCACCTTGTCGGAAAGCTGTATCAGCTTGTCCTTCAGATGCAGCTTCTTCTTCTTCATGCGCTGGATCTGCAGGGGATCGCAGCCGGTGGCGATCATCGCGTTGATCGCAGCGTCGAAGTCGGCATGTTCCTGCTTGAGACGTGCGTATTCAAGCTTGATTTCTGCCTGGTCCTGGTCGGACATCTAGGTTCCGTCTCGATAAATATAGCGCGGTCGCGCAGGAATGTCGGAGAGCCCGAATACGGGCCGCGACCGGCGAGTCGCCATATCACATTTCGCCGCGAAACGAAATGCTACTCTGAGGTGTTCGACATTCGCGAGGAGGGGTGGCACAGTGTCATCCGTCCGTCATGAACGCCGTCCGGCGGGGCGGCCTCCCTGGCGGAAAACGAGGAAACCAGCGAAGGGAGAACGACAGATGTCATTAGCGTCCCATCTTGCGGAACTTCAGAAGCGCCACAGCGAGATCGAACAGCGAATCGTCGAGGCGCAAGCGAGCCCGTCGACAGACGACGTGGAGATCGTCGCGATGAAGCGCCGGAAGCTGGCTCTCAAGGACCAGATCCAGCGGCTCCATGCCGAGAAGGACGATACGCAGACCCGACACTGATCTCTTCGCGCCCTCGCGGCGCGTCTGCAGCTTTTTCAACGGCTCGCCGGTGCTCCCGGCGGGTCGTTCCAGTTCAGGAATGCCTCATTCCGCCCAGAACTGGTCGAGCCACAGGTTGAGGCGCAGGAAACCGCCGTTCTCGACCGCGTAGATCCGTCGCGTCCCCTCGGCGCGAACCGAGACGAGGCCGGCGTCGAGAAGCACCTTGAGGTGCTGAGATACGGCCGGCCGCGACACCGGCAGACCGGCGGCGAGCTCGTTCACGGTGCGGGGCTGCCGACGGAGCTCCTCGAGGATCGTCCGCCGGTTCGGATCGGATATTGCAAGGAACGCATCTTCGATCGCCATACCCCAGCGTAAGAGAGCATGCGGCCCAATTCAACGGGTCAATGCGGTCTGCAGAGGACGCTCTATGTCGATTCTCCGCTGCGCGGATCGAGACGCAGCGATTCCGGCGTGACCGCCCGCTCGGACGGCAGCGTCTGGAACGTCTCGCGCTCGGCGATCGGCACGGGCGCGCGGGCCCGGATGCGCACCAGCGTGTAGCCGGCCAGCCCGAGGTGGGCGAGCGCGGTCGCGAGGAAGATGGCGTCCGGCCGCAACCGCTCCATCAGCACCGCGCCCAGGACCGGCCCGATCATCGTGCCGAAGCCGTAGAGCAGCAGCAGGCCGCCGGACACCTTGACGAAGTTCGCCGCATCCGCGTGGTCGTTCGCATGCGCCACCGCGATCGAATAGAGCGTGTAGGCGAGCGCGCCGTAGGCCGCCGTCATGACAAGCACGAAGACGTCGGACCTCGGCTGGAGGAAATAGGTCGCGATGCCGATCACGGCGGTGATGAAGGCCGCGCCCGCCAGCACGTTGCGGCGGTCCGTCATGTCGGAAATGCGTCCGACGGGCATCTGCATCGCCGCGCCGGCCACCACGGTCAGGCTCATCATCAGCGCGATCGTGGCCGTCGAGACGCCGATCTGCGCGCCGTACACCGCGCCAAGCGTGCCCCAGGCACCGTTGGCGACGCCGACGAGCAGGCAGCCGATCACCGAGACGGGCGAGTTGGCGTAGAGGCCCCTGATGTCCAGCGAGACTTCCTGCAGCGGCTTGGGCGTCACGGCAGTGGAGACCGCGGTCGGGATGAGCGACAGGCAGAAGAAGATGCCCGCCACCATGAACAGCTTGTCGGTGGTCACGTCGCCGAATGCGACCAGCATCTGGCCGGCCATGATCGAGGCATAGGTGACCATCATGTAGAGGCCGAAGACCGTGCCGCGGTTCTCGTTGGTCGCACGCTCGTTGAGCCAGCTCTCGATGACCATGAAGGCGCCGGCCATGACGAAGCCGGTGAAGGCGCGGAGCACGATCCAGATCATCGGATGGATCAGCAGGCCCGTCATCAGCGCGATGATGGCGCCAGACGCGGCGAACGCGCCAAAGGCGCGCACGTGGCCGACCCGGCGCACGAGGCGCGGCGCAAGCAGGCAGCCGGCAACGAAGCCGGCCGCCCACGCGGTGCCCAGCAGGCCGAGCGAGGAGGTCGAGAAGCCCTCGGCCTGGCCGCGCAGCGGCAGGAGCAGCCCGTGCAGGCCCGACGCGGCCAGCAGGAAAGCCGTGCCGCGCAGAAGGGCTAGGATCGGACCGAAGGATGCGAACATGAGAAGCTTCCGCTCTGGGATTCGGCTCGGCTGAGGATACCCGCTTTGTGTCCTTTCAAGGACGGGAAATCGTCTTCGTTCCGCCCGGGCGGATTTTCCTAGCGCTTGAACAGTGCGTCGGCGGCGTTGCGTGTCGCGCCCTTGGCCGTCTTCTCCGCCTCCAGGCGCAGGATTTCCTCGCGCAGCAGGCCTATCCGCTCCTCGAGTTCTCCGACCGACAGCGCCGACAGGTCCTGGCCGATCTCGTGAGCCAGCTTCTTCTTCCTCGGCTCCTCTTCGAACAGGGCCATATCGTCCTCCGGTTTGCCTCTTTGCGGACAGAGGATACATAGAGCCGGATGAATGGGGCGAACAACCCCGGACGGCAGCGGAGAACCAAGATGAAGCAACCGGCCAGATTGCCCGACACGATGACGGCCATAGCGATCACCGAGCCGGGCGGTCCACGGGTGCTGAAGCCCGAGAAGCGGCCACTGCCGCAGCCTGGCCCGGGCGAGATCCTGGTCAGGGTCAAGGCCGCGGGCGTGAACCGGCCCGATGTCCTGCAGCGGCAGGGCGCCTATCCGCCGCCGCCGGGCGCATCAGACCTGCCAGGCCTCGAGGTGGCGGGCGAAGTGGCCGCGGCGGGCGAAGGCGTGAAGCGGTGGAAGGTCGGCGACAGCGTCACGGCGCTCACGCCGGGCGGCGGATATGCCGAATTCTGCCTGGTGCACGAGACCAATGCGCTGCCGGTGCCGCACGGCTTCACCTTCACCGAGGCCGCCGCCATTCCCGAAACCTTCTTCACGGTGTGGCACAACGTCTTCCAACGGGGCGGGCTGAAGGCGGGCGAGACCTTCCTCGTGCATGGCGGCTCGTCGGGCATCGGCACCGCCGCGATCCAGCTCGCCAAGGCGTTCGGCGCGCGGGTCATCGCGACGGCGGGTTCGGCCGAGAAATGTGAAGCCTGTACGAAGCTGGGGGCCGACCGCGCGGTGAACTACCGGAGCGAGGACTTCGTCGCGGTGGTGAAGGAGGTGACGGGCGGCAAGGGGGCCGACGTCATCCTCGACATGGTGGGCGGCGACTACATCGGCCGGAACTACGACTGCGCGGCGGTCGACGGGCGGATCGTCCAGATTGCTTTCCTGCAGGGGGCCAAGGCGACGGCCGATTTCTCGAAGCTGATGATCAAGCGCCTGACCCATACCGGTTCGACGCTGCGCCCGCGCTCGGTGGAGTTCAAGGGAGAAATCGCGGCCGAACTGGAGCGTCAGGCCTGGCCTCTCCTGTCGGAACGCAGGATCGCGCCCGTGCTGGACATGATCTTCCCGCTGCGCGAGGCCTGGCGCGCGCATGAGCGGATGCAGGACGGCGAGCACATCGGCAAGATCGTGCTGGATGTCGGGTGAACTGGACGAGCCGAGAACTCCAGAATACGAGCAGGTTCACGACAAAAGCGGCACGGTTTTCGTTTTGTGCAGTCTGCGGCCTTGGAGGCGGTGACGAGGGAAATCTCCGCGCTCAGGACCGAACGCTACAATCTGAAGCCTCTGGAGAAGAAGACCGAAGAGGCACGCAGGGCGTTTGACCATAAGGCGGCTGAGCTGGAGGCCTTCAAACAGGCCGTCGCCAGCAGCACGTCCTGGCGCCTGACGGCGCCGTTGCGTGGCATTTCGCGATTGCTGAAGGGGCGATAGATAGATCGCCATTTCTGGTTCAGCCCCAATTCGACGCCGCTATAGTTAGTTTGGTGGCGTCTACCTCACGTGGCCGGGTTCCCGCGCGTATTCAGCCCTTTCTCTTGCCTCAATCCCGCTTTCGGTCTATATCGGCCGCGATTTCCCATTCTTCGGTGGTTTGCCCACCGCCCGCGCTAGGGACGCGGGCGAACGAGAGGATTTTACCCATGGCCAACACGCTGCTCATGCCCAAGGCGACCGCCGTCTGGCTGGTCGATAACACGGCGCTTTCCTTCGACCAGATCGCCTTCTTCTGCCATCTCCATCCGCTCGAAGTCCGTGCCATCGCCGATGGCGAGGCCGCACAGGGGATCAAGGGCATGGACCCGATCATGAACGGCCAGCTGACCCGCGACGAGATCAAGCGCGGCGAGGCCGATCCGAACTATCGCCTCAAGCTCAATGAGCCGAAGGTGCGCGTGCCCGAGGCCAAGCGCCGCGGCGGTCGCTATACGCCGCTCTCGAAGCGCCAGGACCGGCCGAACGCGATCCTGTGGCTGGTGCGCAACCATCCCGAGCTGAAGGACGCGCAGATCTCGCGCCTCGTCGGCACGACAAAGTCGACCATCGAGCAGATCCGCAACCGCACGCACTGGAACTCCGCCAGCTTGGCACCGATGGACCCGGTGACGCTGGGCCTCTGCTCGCAGATCGACCTCGACCTCGAAGTGCAGCGCGCTTCCTCGGGCCGCGCGCCGGCCGCCCCCGTCGGCGATACGCTGCTGCCCGCCGCGCTCACCGAGCGCATGCCGCTGCAGCAGGCGCCGAAAGAGGAGGACGAGGAGCTCGACGCCTCCAAGGTCTTCGCCAAGCTTTCCTCGCTCAAGCGCCAGGACGTTGACGAGGACGAGGAATAGCCGGGAGCTCTCCCGGAGCCGCCTTTCGTGCTGCCCTGACCGCGCTCACGCGAAGCTGGCGCGGTCCTTCTCGACCAGGCCGGCGATGAAGGCCGACACTGCCTGGACGCGCCGCAGCGGCCTGACGCTCTCGTGGTAAACTAGCCAGTAGGCGCGCCGGATCGGCGGCGCGATCGACAGCGGAACGAGGTCGTCGAACGACTTTGCGATGAAGCTGTGCAGGATGCCGATCCCGGCGCCTGAACGCACCGCCGCCGTCTGGCCCAGCGCCGACGAGACCTGGAAGCCGGCGTTCCAGCGCGGCGAGATCTCGGTGGCGTAGTCCAGGCTTGGACTGATCACCAGATCGCCGACATAGCCGACCAGCCGGTGCTTGCCGAGGTCGTCGATCGTTGCCGGCACGCCCTGCGCGTCGAGATAGGCCTTCGAGGCATAGAGGCCGAGCGTGTAGTCGACGAGCTTGGCCGCCACCAGCCGGCCCTCCGTCGGACGCTCGACGGTGATCGCGATGTCGGCCTCGCGGCGCGACAGCGAGAAGGAGCGCGGCACCGGCACGAGTTGGACCGAAAGCGTCGGGTGCTTCTGCGTCAGTTCGCCGAGCCGCGGCGCGAGATAGGCAACGCCGAAGCCGTCCGGCGCGCCGATCCTGACGGTGCCGGAGACATCGTTGCCCTCGCCAGCGATCTCGGCGCGGGCGGCGATCATGTCGCCTTCCATCCGCTCGGCCACCGCCAGGAAATGCTCGCCGGCGGGCGTCAGCTCGCTGCCTGTCGTCAGCCGGCGAAACAGACGGGCGTTGAGGCTTTCCTCAAGGGCTGCGACGCGGCGCGAGACGGTCGCATGGTTGAGACCGAGCCGCTTGGCCGCGCCGAGGATCTGTCCCGCGCGGGCCACGGCGAGAAAGATGCGCACGTCATCCCAGTTCATATCCCCTCCCGATATGCAAAGAATATAGACCAACCATAGTCGCTATTGAGACGGTGCACAACGGTTTCGACCTTGCTCGCGTTGCAATCCGGCTCCGCTGCGCCGATGATGGCAGCCAGAAAAATCCTCCAGGGAGTGAAGCAGTGGCGATCCTCGGTCATTTCATCGGCGGCAAGCATGTCGCCTCCACCAGCGGACGCGTCGCGGACGTGCTGCAGCCGATGGACGGCTCGGTGCGCGGCCAGGTCGCGCTCGGCTCGGCCGCCGAGCTGCGCAGCGCGGTCGAGAACGCCAAGGCCGCCCAACTCGGCTGGGCCGCGACCAATCCGCAGCGCCGCGTGCGCGTGCTGATGAAGTTCCTCGAACTGATGGCGCGCGAGAACGACGCGCTGGCCGAACTGCTCGCCCGCGAGCACGGCAAGACCATCGCCGATGCCAAGGGCGACATCCAGCGCGGCCTCGAAGTCATTGAGGTCTGCATCGGTGCGCCACACCTGATGAAGGGCGAATACACCGACGGCGCAGGCCCCGGCATCGACGTCTACTCGATGCGCCAGCCACTCGGTGTGGTCGCCGGCATCACCCCGTTCAACTTCCCGGCCATGATCCCGCTGTGGAAGATCGGCCCGGCGCTCGCCGCCGGCAACGCCTTCATCCTCAAGCCGTCCGAGCGCGATCCGGGCGTGCCGATGCGCATCGCCGAGCTGTTCCTCGAGGCCGGCCTGCCCGCAGGCGTGCTCAACGTCGTCAACGGCGACAAGGAAGTGGTCGACGCGATCCTCGACGATCCGGACATCAAGGCGGTCGGCTTCGTCGGCTCGACCCCGATCGCGCAGTATATCTATTCGCGCGCGACTGCGAACGGCAAGCGCGCGCAGTGCTTCGGCGGCGCCAAGAACCACATGATCATCATGCCCGACGCCGACATGGACCAGACCGTCGACGCTCTGATCGGCGCCGGCTACGGCTCGGCCGGCGAGCGCTGCATGGCGATTTCGGTCGCCGTGCCCGTCGGCAAGGAGACCGCCGACCGCCTGGTCGAGAAGCTGATCCCGCGCGTCGAGAGCTTGAAGGTCGGCCCGTCGACCGACAATTCGGCCGATTTCGGACCGCTGGTGACGAAGCAGGCGCTGGAGCGCGTCAAGGGCTATGTCGACGCCGGCGTTCAGGAAGGCGCCAAGCTGCTGGTCGACGGCCGCGGCTTCAAGATGCAGGGCTACGAGAACGGCTTCTACATGGGTGGCTGCCTGTTCGATCACGTGACCGCCGACATGAAGATCTACAAGGAAGAGATCTTCGGGCCGGTGCTCTCCGTGGTGCGCGCCAACCGCTACGAGGACGCGATCAAGCTCGCCAACGACCATGAGTACGGCAACGGCGTCGCGATCTTCACCCGCGACGGCGATGCGGCCCGCGACTTCGCCTCCCGCGTGCAGGTCGGCATGGTCGGCGTCAACGTGCCGATCCCGGTGCCGATCGCCTACTACACCTTCGGCGGCTGGAAGGCCTCGTCCTTCGGCGACCTCAACCAGCACGGCCCGGACGCCTTCCGCTTCTACACCAAGACCAAGACGATCACCTCGCGCTGGCCGAGCGGCATCAAGGACGGCGCCGAGTTCGTCATCCCGACGATGAATTGATCTCCTCCCAAAGGCGATCTCGACTGAGGCGGTGCAGCGATGCGCCGCCTCTTTTTCGCACACCGCTTGGAATGAGCGGAAGATCCGCTAATCTGGGCGTGTTGGCGGGCACTTCCAATGATCGTTCGGCTTTCGATCACCGAAGCGAAAAGAAACCTCGGAAAGATTTACCGTTGCACGAGGGAAGGGCACTCGTTTGTCGTCACGCGCTACGGCAAGCCGATTGCACAGATCGGCCCGACCGGAGATTTTAACCCCGAAACCGAACGTGCAGCGATAGACCACTTGGTAGCTGCTATCCAAAGCCAACGAACAATCAGGAGTCGCCAAACGACGTGAGCGACGTTGGAAGTTGGGTCCATTCCTCTGCCGCGCCGCCACCTCATCTCGTCCTCCTTTCCTCTCGTTTTGTTACGTTCCGCAGGCTTTCGTGATGGAACGTGGAAACGTCCGCCTGCTTGAATTCACGGAACCAGAAATCGGCGAATGAGGAGTTCGGTTATGTCCCGCCTCGCCCCCTTGATCGGCGCTCTCGCGCTTACCTGCAGTTTCGCGGCCGTGGCACAGACCCCGGCGCAGCATGTCGCCTCCCAGGGGCCTTCAGGTCCGACGGTCCAAGTCATTCCCGATGTAGCCGTGCCGCCCGAGTCGGCTGAGATTTCCAATTGCGGCCCGCGCGACGAGATCGTCGCCCAGCTCGGTACCGTCTTCCAAGAGGCGCCGAGCGGCATGGGCATGATCGATCGGACGGCCGTGGTGGAAGTGTTCGTCTCCGACGCCGGCACCTTCACCATCCTCGCCAGCGGTACCGACGGCAACAGCTGCATCCTCGCCAGCGGCGAGGGCTGGGACGGCGCGGTCACCACCCCCGTGGGCGATGATACCTGATCCTGGAGCAGGTCCGCGCTATCGCGCAGCTTCTTCAGCGTAGGAACGTAGCAAGGCCATCAGCCGGTCGGACTCCGCCTCCGCCTCGTCGCCATTTCCCTCGAGCACGGCCTTGATCAGGGTCATGTGCCTGTCCGCCGCGGCCGACAGGCCGCTTTCCGCCTGGTAGCGATACCAGAAGCGGCGGCTGTGAATTTGCAAAGGCTCCGCAACCATGGCGGCATAGGGATTGTCGGAGGCGTCAGCCATCGCTTCGTCGAGCGCCTTGTCCGCCTGGAGGAAGGCGAGCACATTGCCGGCGACCACGGCTTTGCGCATGGAGAGCAACGCGTCGTGAAAGCGTTGCGCCGTCTCGCGTGTCGCGTGCCGTGCGGCGGCGCGCGCCAGCACCGCCTCGACGCCGCGCCGGGCATCGATGATCTTCACCCAGTCGGACGCGTGCAGCGGCTTGACCGCCAGTCCCGCCCGCGCCCGCACCTCCAGCAACCCCTCCCAGGCCAGCCGCTGGATCGCCTCGCGCACCGGCGTGCGGCCGAGCCCGATCCGCTCGATCAGGGCGCCCTCCGTGGTCACGCTGCCGGGGGACAGTTCGAGCGTGACGATCATCCGCTCGAGCGCCCTGTAGGCGCGCCTGGTGGCGCTCTCCTGAGTCGCCTCGGTCATATATCTGCGGACTCCGTTAGATATATTTTTGATATATCAGCTTCGGAAAGCGATTGACAACCTGCCTCCCCATCTCATATATCAGTGATATATCACAAGGAGATCAATCATGTGGGCCGGTGTTTTCCCAGCTGTCACGACCAAGTTCACCCCTGATGACCGTCTCGACCATGCCGAAATGGAACGCTGCTTCGGCCTGCAGATGGATGCCGGCTGCGACGGCATCATCGTCTGCGGATCGCTCGGCGAAGGCCCGATGCTCAGCCATGACGAGAAGCTCGACGTGTTCCGCACCGCCCGCAAGGTGGCCGGCAAGAAGCCGGTGCTGCTGACCATCAACGAGGCGGCCACCCGCGAGGCGGCTTCGCTGGCCAAGCGCGCTGCGCAGGCCGGCGCCGACGGGCTGATGGTCGTGCCGTCGCCGATCTATCACACCAATCCGGAAGAGACAGTCGCCGCGCTCAAGGCCGTGGCCGCGGCCGGCGACCTGCCGGTCATGATCTACTCCAACCGGCTTGCTTACCGCGCCGACGTGACTCTTCCGATCATGGAAGAACTCGCCGCCGACGCTCGCTTCGTCGCGGTCAAGGAAAGCTCCGACGACATCCGCCGCTCGACCGACATCATCAACGCCTTCGGCGATCGCTTCGACCTGTTCACCGGCGTCGACAACCTTGCCTTCGAGGCGCTGTCGGTCGGCGCCATCGGCTGGGTGGCCGGTCTCGTTACCGCGTTCCCGCGCGAGACGGTCGCGATCTACCAGCTGATGAAGCAGGGCCGACGCGACGAGGCGCTGTCGATCTACCGCTGGTTCCGCCCGCTGCTCGACCTCGATGTTTCGACCTATCTCGTCCAGAACATCAAGCTGGCCGAAGTCCACGCCATCGGCACCAACGACCGCGTGCGCATGCCGCGCCTGCCGCTGTCGGGCGAGCGCCGCGCCGCCGCGGAGAAGATCATCACCGACGCGCTTGCCAGGCGCCCGACGCTTCCGGCGTTCTGATCGATCTGGGAGCGGTGGCGAACGGAGGCCCGACGGCCTCCGCTGTCATCGCCGACGAACATGCTGCCAACACCCAACGAGATCGAACGTATCGCCCGCATGGCGCGGGCGATCCTGGAGCCCATCTGGTGCCGCTGGCACCTGCTGGATTCCGGCACGGTTCCACCGATCCCCTCGCTCAACACCTGCGGCCGCTCCAGCCTCTTTCTGGAACGGGCGCTGCGCGACGGCGGTATTGATGCCAGCGTCTGCCGCGGTGTGCCGCAGGACGGCCTGGAGCTGGGCTTCTTCGATGGCGCGTCGTGGCGGGCGCACAGCTGGGTCGAGGCGGAAGGCCGGATCATCGACATCACCGCCGATCAGTTCGGCGCCCCACCGGTCGTCATCCTTCCGCACCCGGAGCGGCGCTATCGCGGCGGGGGAAGGGATACCGCCGCGCCCGAGGCCATCGCCCGCCTGCATCGTCTTGTGGACGAGATCTGGCCGCTTTGGCTGGCGCTTGCCTCGACGAAAGGGCGGCCCTGAGCCGCAGCCTGCCGGAATCTCCTTCCGTCCCAGCCGTCGTCGCGTTATCGCAAGCATCATGTCCCGCTTTGCCGCGTTCCTCTCCTGGCTCGCCTTTCCCGTCTATGTCTGGCAGGGCTTGGGTGTGCGTCGGCGCACGCCGCGCATGCTGCCGGCATCCGGGCCGGTGCGCCATCGCATCGAAGGCAGTGAGCCGGAGATCCGGCTCCTGGTGCTCGGCGATTCCTCCGCCGCCTCGGTCGGCATCGAAAGCTCGGAACAGGGCATTGCCGCTGAGCTCGCGCGCCTGCTCTCCGCCCGCACCGGCCGCGCCGTCGTCTGGCGCGCGGCGGGCTTCAATTCGGCGACGTCAGGCCAGATCCGTGACCATGTCCTGCCCAATCTCGCGCCGGAGCCTTGGACCCATATCGTGCTCTCCATCGGCACCAACGACGCCAAGAACTTCCATACCGCGTCGCGCTTCAAGCGCGAGTTCGGCGGCCTGCTCTATGCACTGCGCGCCAAATGGCCCGAGGCCCGCGTGATCTGGTCGCCGGTGGTCGAGATGACGCGCGTGCCGGCGCTGCCGCCGATGCTCGGAAAGATCCTCGAAATCCGCGCCGGCGTCATCAACGCCAGAGGCGAGGCGCTGTGCTACGAACGCGGTGCGATCCCGGCGACACGCCTGCCGATCCTCGACCCCGCCGCAGGCTTCTCCATCGACGGCTTCCATGCCTCCGCCGCCGGCTATGCCGCCTGGGCGGAGCATTTGCTGCCGATGGTGCTTGGAGAGGGGTGAGGTCGTAGCTCAGGCGAGATCGGTCAGCGCGAAATCGCCGCCCTTGTACAGCAGCTTCAGTCCCCGACGCTTCGCGCAGGCGTAGGACAGGCAATCAGCGAGGTTCAGCCGCGCAGGGTGTCGCCTGCCTTTGCCGTACTGAGCGAAGGCGTTCACAGCGAAGCTTCTGTCAGCCGCCTCAATCGGCACGATCTCGATCATGCCGCGGCTGAGAAATGCATCGATGATTTCAGTGACCTGTGCTGGTTCAAGCGAGAGTAGCGTCGACAGCCGCATCGTCGCTTCCAATATGACCAAGGTGGATGTCGCCCTATATTGAACGGCCTCCATCGCCTCGGACAATTCGGCCGCGTCTCCCTCCGACGTGAGAATCGCGATGACGACCGACGTATCGATGAAGATCAATCGTGACCCCACATCTGATCGATCTCATCCTTCGTCATCACCCGACCGGGCCCCGGCGACATATCCCGAAGCTTTTGCGCGAGCTCTTCGAACTGGCTTGCCAACGGAGCTTCCGCCTTACGCCCTAGCTCGTTCTCCAGCGCCGATATCACCGCCTCGGTCATGGTCGTCTTGTCCCGCTCGGCGAGACGCCTGGCGAGTTCATGAGCGCGCTTGTCACGGATCTGAAGGTTCACCGCGTCGTCCTTTCGATCTGTCATGACAGGATATCGCATCTGCCATGACAAGGATAGCGTGGACGGATTTGGCTCCGGTTTCCCGATCGAAAACACGAATGGCAGCCCGGATCGGCTTACAGGCGCTGGCCACATGCACCTACTGCCTACCCCTACTGCCCCGTGTGGCTCAGCAGCACCGTCGCGCCGATCGCGAGCAGTGCCGCCACCGCGATCTTCCAGACGTCGCGCCGCAGCCGCAGCCCCGGCAGGCCGAGCGGACGGATCAGATGCAGCGCCATCATGGCGAGGATCAGAAGGGCGAGGACTTTGGACAATGCGAAACCGTTGTGCGGCGATTTGCACCTTTTGAACAGCCCCGCACGCCCGAGTCTATACGATGGTCAGGTGGACGAGCCGCGCTTCGAGGGTCTAGAACGCTGCCACGCATCTGAGGGAGGCATCGATGGCGTCGACATATCGCGAGGTCTATGCGCGCTGGGAGAAGGATCCGGAAGGGTTCTGGGCCGAGGCTGCCGAGGCGATCGACTGGGTCTCGCCGCCGCAGCGCATCTTCGACCCGAAGGCCGGCGTCTACGGCCGCTGGTTTCCGGACGCGGTCGGCAATATGTGCCACAACGCGGTGGACCGGCATGTCGCCTCCGGCCGCGCAGACCAGTTGGCTCTGGTCCACGACAGCGCGATCACCGGCACCAAGGCCTCCTTCACCTATGCCGAGCTGCTGAGCGAGGTCACCGCGCTCGCTGCCGTGCTGAAGGACAAGGGCATCGGCAAGGGCGACCGCGTCATCATCTACATGCCGATGGTGCCGGAAGCCGCCTTCGCCATGCTCGCCTGCGCCCGTCTGGGCGCGATCCACTCGGTCGTGTTCGGCGGCTTCGCGGCCAAGGAGCTCGCCACCCGCATCGACGACTGCACGCCGAAGGCGATCATCGCCGCCTCCTGCGGCCTCGAGCCCGGCCGCACTGTCGCCTACAAGCCGCTGCTCGACGGCGCAATCGACATGGCCGCGCACAAGCCGGACTTCTGCCTTGTGCTGCAGCGGCCGCAGCTCGCGGCTGCGATGATCGAGGGCCGCGACCACGACTATGCCACGCTCGTCTCCGCCGCCCGCGGCCGCGCCGTGCCCTGCGAGCCGATGCTCGCCACCGATTCGCTCTACATCCTCTACACCTCCGGAACGACCGGCCAGCCCAAGGGCGTGGTGCGCGACACCGGCGGCCACATGGTCGCGCTCGAATGGTCGATGTGGAACGAGTTCGGCGTCAAGCCGGGCGAGGTGTTCTGGGCGGCCTCGGACGTCGGCTGGGTCGTCGGCCACTCCTACATCGTCTACGCGCCGCTGCTGCACGGCTGCACGACCATCCTGTTCGAGGGCAAGCCGGTCGGCACGCCCGACGCCGGCACCTTCTGGCGGGTGATTGCGGAGCATGGCGTCGTCTCGCTGTTCACCGCGCCCACCGCCTTCCGCGCCATCAAGGGCCAGGACCCGAACGGCGAGTTCATCGGCAAGTATGACCTGTCGAAGTTCCGCACCCTCTTCCTCGCCGGCGAGCGCGGCGATCCGCCGACGATCGAGTGGGCGCAGGCACATCTCGGCGTGCCGGTCATCGACCACTGGTGGCAGACCGAGACCGGCTCGCCGATCAGCCAGAACCCGGTCGGGCTCGGCATGCTGCCGGTCAAGCTCGGTTCGCCGGGCGTGGCAATGCCGGGCTACAAGATGGAAGTGCTGGACGATGCCGGCCACGCCGTTCCGGCGGGCACGCTCGGCAACGTGCTGGTCAAGCTGCCGCTGCCTCCGGGCTGCCTGCCGACGCTGTGGAACGCCGACGAGCGCTTCTTCAACGCCTATCTCGCGGAGTTCCCCGGCTACTACAAGACCGCCGACGCCGGCTATCTCGACGCGGACGGTTATCTGTTCATCATGGCCCGCACCGACGACATCATCAACGTCGCCGGCCACCGCCTGTCGACCGGCGCGATGGAAGAGGTCGTGGCCTCGCATCCCGACGTCGCCGAATGCGCCGTCATCGGCGTCGCCGACGAGATGAAAGGCCAGCTGCCGCTCGGCTTCGTGGTGCTCTCGGCCGGCGTGAAGCGCGATCCTCACGAGATCGAGAAGGAGATCGTGGCGCTGGTGCGCGACCGCATCGGCCCGGTCGCGGCCTTCCGCACCGCGGTCGCCGTCAAGCGCCTGCCCAAGACCCGCTCGGGCAAGATCCTGCGCGGCACGATGCAGAAGATCGCCGACGGAGAGGCCTGGAACATGCCGGCGACGATCGATGACCCCGCCATCCTCGGCGAGATCGGTGAAGCGCTGAAGGGCAAGACGATCCTGTAGGCGTCAAACCGCCGTACCCACCACCGCGCCGATGCCTGCGGTCAGCGCCATCGCGAAGGCGCCCCAGAAGGTGACGCGGACGGTGGCGCGCAGCACGTCCGCGCCGCCGGCCCCAGCCCCGAGCGCACCGAGAAGCGCGAGGAAGAGCAGTGATGCTCCGGACACCGTCGCGACCAACAGCGAAGCCGGCGCGACGACGACCATAAGCAGCGGTAGCGCCGCTCCGACCGCGAAGGTCGCGGCCGAGGTCAGCGCCGCCTGGATTGGCCGCGCCGTCGTCATATCTGAAATGCCGAGCTCGTCATGGGCATGGGCGCCGAGCGCGTCCCTGGCCATCAGCTGGTCCGCCACTCGTAGCGCGAGCTCCGGTGCGACCCCTCGCTTGACGTAGAGGTCCGCGAGCTCCTGCCGTTCGAACTCCGGTTGTGTCTTGAGTTCCGCCCTCTCGCGATCGAGATCGGCCCGCTCCGTATCCGACTGCGAGCTGACCGACACATATTCTCCGGCAGCCATCGACATGGCGCCCGCCACCAGACCTGCGACGCCCGCCACCAGCACCTCGGACGTGCCGGCCGAGGCAGACGCGACGCCGACGATGAGGCTCGCCGTCGAGACGATGCCGTCATTGGCGCCCAGCACGGCCGCCCGCAGCCATCCGATCCGCGAGACGAGATGGTTTTCGGCGTGCAGTCGGCTCACGATGGATCGTCCTGGGGGATTATTTGCCGGAACGATATCACAAACAGCTGCGCCCTACTTGATCTGGCGCAAGGCTGCACGCCCCGCTTGCTCCGGCTCCAAACCCCGTCCTGTCACCACGATCCCAGCTGCGCCCGGCTCCGGGTCGTCTCACATGTCGTGACTGGCGGCCCAGACCTCGACGAGCGCCCATTTGAGGCCGGCCACTTTCGGCCGGTTGCGCTCGCTCGCGTTGAAGGTGGCATAGCATTCACCGCCCTCGGCGAGGTCGGACAGAGCCGCGGCCAGCCATTCGTTGCCAAGGCGACCGGCGCGGGCGAGGCATTTGCCGAACAGGCACGCCGTCTCCTCCGCCTCCTCGCTCATGACGACGTCCGTCATCCACTGCGGCGGCTCCTCGTAGCGCGCGACGGGCGGCATCCCTTCGATCCCGGCGAGGCGGGCGACCTCGTCGGCTGTCGCCTGCGCCTCTTCGACGTCCACCGCCTCGACGACGATGCGCCATAGTATGTTGAAGCGCGCCACGTCGGCCCGATCCTTACTTCTTTGCCGCCACCGGAGCCGAACCCGTGACGATCCGGTAGCTTTCGAGTTGCTCGGGAGAAAAATAGTAGAGCTGCCGCGGCGGCGTATCGAGCGCATGCAGCCACATCGCCGGGTCGACGTCGAGTTCGGCCAGGAGGCGGGTGATCCGCGCGGTGGTCGCCTGCGCGTCCGACATCGCCTGCGCGGCGCCGATGCCGTCGACCTTGCCCGCTGCGTAGAACTGGTGGACCCCGATCGCGGCCTTCGTCCCCGCATGCCGTTCCGCACCGCCCGAGAGGATCAGCGGACAGGACGAGGCACAGAGCGCGCCATCGGCCACCTCGGTGGCGAGCTTCTTCTCGCGGATCAGCCGCGCCATCGCCATCGCATCGTCCAGCGACCCGCCCGGTGAGTTCAGAGACACGATCTTCACATACTCGCCGCGGGCCGCGATCTCGTCGGAGAAGCGGGTTGCCGCGCCGGGGTCGATCGTCCCTTCTGCGGTAAGCACCCCTCCCACGCCAAGCGTGAAGCGCATCGGGTCTTTCAGGCTGTCCTCGTCGACGGTGAGGAACTGGCGCGGGTCGACGCCTGTTTCGGTCGGCTCGGTCGTCTCCACCGCCGGCGGCAGGATCGGCTGGTCGGGCGACGGCGCGATCGCCTGCTGCGGAAACAGCCCGCCATTGCGCTCCACCAGCTCCGACAGATCCAGCGCCAGTACGCCGATCGTGCCGATCAACATGCCGCGGAACGCCCAGCGGATCACCTCGCCCTCTTCGAAGCGCGACAGATAGCGCCAGACGAGGCCGCCGACTGTTTGCCTGCCCCTTACGGGCGTCGCCGGATCGCCGTTCATGTCTCGCCGCGCTTCCTGTCGCCGAGGGTCAGCGGCGTCACGTTCTCAGGCGGCGCCGGCCGCGCCTCCGGTTCGGCGACAGGTTCGGCTTTGGCAGCGGACTCTGCGGTTGCCGCTTCGCCCCTGGCGCGTGCCTTGGCCAGCAGCGTGTCCTGGATCTCAAGCGCCCTGAGCACGTCGCCAGCCGACAGCCGGTCGACGTCGGTCATCGTCTCCTCGCTGCGCCGGATCGCCCCATAGACCACGGCCATCACGCCGACCAGTGCGGCCGGCAGGAGGTCGATCGAGATCGCGCCGGCCCAGCTCGGGATGAACTGGTCCCAATAGCGGATCACTGCCTCCGCCGAGGTCAGCGGCACGTAGCGCCGCTCCTCGACCTTGGGCTGCGCCATGATCTCCTGCGCGGCCGTTGCCAGCGCGGTCGACTGCTGTGCCACCGAGGCGCGCACCGTGGCGATCACCGCGTCCTGTCGGCCGACCAGATCGGTCGAAGACCCGTCCGCCACCGGCGCGATGAAGCCCGCCGAAAGGTCCGCCGCCGCGCGCGCCACCGACGGCGCGATCGAGGTGCGCTCCAGCGAGGCGATGACCCCGGCGAGCACGACGGACTCCTTGGCGAAGGCATCGGACCGCTCCGCGATCGAGCCCGGAGCCGACACGAGCCCGCGCATCGTCGCCAGGCTCGTCTGTCCCTGCTCGAATAGGGTCTGCACGCTCTCGCGCGAAGCCGAGATCGTCGCCTCCAGCTCACGCATCTGCGCCGACATCTGGCTCAGGAGCTGCACCACGCTTCCTGAGCCGGTGGTGCCCGTCAGCGCGCCCGACGTGCGTTCGTCCTCGGCCAGCCGGTTGAACCGTTCCGCCGCCCGCTGAATGTCGGGCACCAGCGACAGCGCGCCGATCGCGTTGGAATTCGCCTGGTCGAGATCCTCGGTGTAGCCCTGCAGCGTGACCGCCAGGTGCTGTTCCACCGCAGCCGAGCCGGCGAGCGCCGCCGCGTTCAGCCAGGACGACATGGCGATGATCATCAGCGACCCGATCGCCATCATCACCAGCATCCACAGCCGCGACGCGCCCTCGCGCAGCTCCGGCAGGAAGCGGATCATGTAGGTCCAGAACCCATACATGCCAACCGAAACCGAGACCGAGTAGATGACGGCGGCGAAGAACACCATCGTCGCCGACCCGTCGAGCAGCGACCGCACGCCGAGATAGGTGTAGACACCGGATGCCAGCGCCAGCGTTGCCAGCACGAAGCGCGTCATTGTCTCCAGAGAGGCGACGTGGTTGCGCAGTGTGCGTGCGTTGGCAGCGTTGGTCATGGCTTTATCCCGTTTCATTCAGAAAGCGGTGACAAGTTGGACGAATTGAAGGCCGGACGTTTAGTCCAAACGCTGGCTCCCCATCCGGGCAGGGTCTATAACCTCGCCACGTCCCGATCCGGAGCCCTTCCATGTCGCTTGAACGCAAGATAGCCGTCATCACCGGAGCCGCCGGCGGCATAGGCTATGCCATTGCGGAGCGCTTCCTGCGTGGTAAGGCGAGCGTGGTGATCGCCGACGTGGATGTCGAGAAGGGCGAGAAGGCGGCACAGGATCTCGGCCAGCTCGGCGAGGTCCGCTTCATCCGCGCGGATGTCGGCAACCGGCTCGACGCGCACAATCTCGTCGCCGCGACGCTCGAGGCCTATGGCGACATCGACGTGCTGGTCAACAATGCCGGCATCGTGCACAGCGCCGATTTCCTCGATCTCAGGGAAGAGGATTTCGACCGCGTCCTGCGCGTCAACCTCAAGGGCGCGTTCCTTGTCGGCCAGGCGGTGGCGCGGGTGATGGTCGAAAAGGTCAAGGCCGGCGGCGCGCCCGGGGCGATCGTCAACATGTCGTCGATCAACTCCGTGGTGGCCATCGCCGACCAGGTTCCCTATTCCGTCTCGAAGGGCGCGGTGAACCAGCTTACGCGGGTGATGGCGCTGTCGCTCGCGCCCTACGGCATACGCGTCAACGCGATCGGGCCTGGCTCGATCATGACCGAGATGCTCGCCACGGTGAACACGGACCCGGCGGCGAAGAACCGCATCCTGTCGCGCACGCCGCTGGGCCGTGTCGGCCAGCCGTCGGAGATCGCGGCAATCGCCGCCTTTCTCGCGTCCGACGACGCGTCCTACATCACCGGCCAGACGATCTACGCCGACGGCGGCCGGCTGCCGCTCAACTACACGGTTCCCGTCGCCGACAAGAAATGACCGCGAAGCCGCCTGCCTCCTGACGCAAGGCTGTCGGGAGCATCCTGTCATTCTCTCCTCCCAACCGAGAGAGGAGAGAATCATGTCCTTCGCTTCCAATTTTCGCACGTCGCTCACACGCTTCGTCGCCCATCGGCGCGAGATCCGCGCCGCCGTCCGCACCGAGCGCATCCTCGGCGCGCTGCCCACGCATCTGCGCAAGGATGTCGGCTGGCCGGACCTGTGGAACGGGCCGCGCCGCACCCGCCGCTGACAAGAGATGTCGGGAGAGAACGAGACCCTCCTGACAAAATGTTGTCAGGAGGGTCGTGCGATGGTGAGATGTCGAAACGAGAGGATCTCATCATGGCACCCCAGGTTCCCCAGCACGCCGTTGTCTGGTTCGAAATACCGGTCGCGAACCAGGAGCGGGCCAAGGCATTCTATTCCGCCGTCATCGGCAATCCGCTCGTCGACGAGGAGGGCGGCCCGAACCCGATGGCGCGCTTCGCCGCTGCCGGCGACAGCTCCGTTGCCGGTCACATCTATCCCGGCAAGCCCGCGGCGGCCGGCACCGGCCCGACCATCCATCTCGCCGTCGACGATGTCGAAGCAGCGATGGGTCGCGTCACCGCCAATGGCGGCACGGTCGTCTCGCCGGTGATCTCGATCCCCGCCGGTCGCTTCGCCTACTGCCTCGACCCGGATGGCAACTCCATCGGCGTGTTCTCGGCCTGATGCGACGCGCGGACCGCCTTTTCCAGATCGTACGCACCTGCGCGGTGGCCGCCTGGTCACGGCGCAGATGCTGGGCGAGCGACTGGAAGTCTCGGAGCGGACGATCTATCGCGACATCGCCGACCTGCAGTCGACCGGCGTGCCGATCGATGGCGAGGCCGGCGTGGGCTACATCATGCGCGAAGGCTACGACCTGCCGCCGCTGATGTTCACTCGCGACGAGATCGTCGCGCTCGTGGCCGGCGCGCGGATGGTGCAGGCTTTCGGCGGCGCCGCCATGGCCCGCGCGGCGGCGGAATCGCTGATCAAGATCGGCGCGGTCCTGCCGGCCGGCGAAAAGGATCGCATCCGCCGCACCGAAATCCACATGCCCGACTATGTGATGAGCAACGCCGTGCGCGCCGCGGTAGATCTCGCCGAACGCGCAGTCGAAGAGCGGCAGGTGCTTTCGCTCGACTATCGCGACGAGCAGGGACGCCCGACCCAGCGCGACGTGCGGCCGCTCGGGCTCTGGTTCTGGGGCAAGGTGTGGACGCTCGTCGCCTGGTGCGAACTGCGCGACGATTTCCGCGCCTTCCGCATCGACCGGGTCGCCGGCGTGACGCCCGCCGGCCGCACCTTCCGCCACGAGCGCGGCAAGACGCTGGCGGACTTCTACCGCCGCATGGAAGTCCGCGAATCCGACGCCTGCGTCGCCTGAACTTAAGGCGCCGCAGGCGCGCCTCCGTCTCGCGCAAAATCCTTTCCTCGGGTGATGGACACGCGCCGAGTGTTATGTTTGACTGAATATATCGCTCAGGCAGATCACCGGGGAACATCCATGGCTTCGCGCTTTTCGTTCCTGGCGGGCGCCGCCGCACTCGCAGCGTCGGTTCTCGCATCGACGGCTTCGTTCGCGCAGGACAGGGTGACGGTGTTTGCTGCTGCCAGCCTCAAGAACGCACTGGACGCGGTCAACACGGCCTGCGAGGCGGAGGTCGGCGAGGCCGCGACGATCTCCTATGCCGCCAGCTCGGCGCTGGCCAAGCAGATCGAAGGCGGCGCGCCGGCCGATATCTTCGTGTCTGCGGATCTCGACTGGATGGCGTACGCTTTCGGAGAAGAACCTGACGAAGAAGGACACCGAGGTGAAGCTGCTCGGCAACCGCATCGTCCTCGTTGCGCCGGCGGCTTCCGCGGCCGCGACCGACATCAAGGAGAATTTCGACCTCGCCGGCCTCCTCGGGGACGGCAGGCTCGCCATGGCTAACGTGGACTCGGTGCCGGCCGGCAAATACGGCAAGGCAGCGCTGGAGAAGCTCGGCGTCTGGGGTTCGGTCGAGGGCAAGGTCGCACAGGCGGAGAACGTGCGCGCGGCACTCGCGCTGGTCTCGACCGGCGAGGCGCCGCTCGGCATCGTCTACAAGACCGACGCCGCCGCCGACAGGAAGGTGAAGATCGTCGGCACCTTCCCCGAGGGATCGCATGCGCCGATCGTCTATCCGGCGGCGATCACCGCCGAGTCCGAGGACGACCAAGCGGCCGCGTTCCTGAAATGCATGCAGTCCGCCAGGGCGAAGGCGCTTTTCGAGGAGCAGGGTTTCACGGTATTGAGCCCCGTCGCATCGAACTGACGGAGACCGACTGAACAATGGAGTGGCTGGCGCTCAGTCCGGAGGAATGGGTCGCCGTCAGCCTCTCCCTCAAAGTCTCGATCTGGGCGACGATCGTCAGCCTGCCGGTCGGCATCGTCGTCGCCCACATCCTCGCCCGGCGCGAGTTCGTCGGCAAATCGGTGCTGAACGGTCTGGTGCACCTGCCGCTGATCCTGCCGCCGGTGGTCACCGGCTATCTCCTGCTGCTTAGTTTTGGGCGCAGGGGGCCGGTCGGCTCGCTGCTGGAATCCTGCTGCGGGCTGGTGTTCTCGTTCCGGTGGACGGGTGCCGCGCTCGCCTGTGGGGTGATGGCGTTTCCGCTGATGGTGCGCGCGATCCGGCTCTCGATCGAGGCGGTCGACCGCAAGCTGGAGGCGGCGGCGGGTACGCTGGGTGCAAGCCCGATGATGGTCTTCATGACCGTGACCCTGCCGCTCATCCTGCCCGGCATCGTGGCCGGTGCCATCCTCGCCTTCGCCAAGGCGATGGGCGAGTTCGGCGCAACGATCACTTTCGTCTCCAACATTCCCGGTGAGACGCAGACGCTGCCGTCGGCGATTTACACCTTCACGCAGGTGCCGGGCGGGGAGCTCGGCGCGCTGCGCCTGACGCTGGTGTCGATTGCCATCGCAATGATCGCCCTCATCGCCTCGGAGATCCTGGCGCGGCGGATCAGCCGGCGGATCGGCGCCTGATGGCGGTCGAGGTCGAGATCCGGCAGAGGCTCGGCGCCTTCGCGCTCGACGTGGCCTTTGCGAGCGCCGGGCGGCTCACCGCCCTGTTCGGCCCGTCCGGTTCCGGCAAGACCTCGATCGTCAACGCCATCGCCGGCCTGACGCGGCCGGAGGGCGGCAAGGTCGCGGTGGACGGACGTGTTCTCTTCGACGCCGGGCGGCGCATCTTCCTGCCGCCGCACCGCCGGCGGATCGGCTACGTCTTCCAGGACGCGCGGCTGTTTCCACATCTCACCGTGTCGCAGAACCTGCGCTACGGGCGCTTCTTCACGCCGGCGGCGGAGCGGTATGCCGATGTCACGAAGGTGGTCGAGCTGCTCGGCATCGGCCATCTGCTGGACCGGCGCCCCTCCGGCCTTTCAGGCGGCGAAAGGCAACGCGTGGCGATCGGCCGGGCGCTGATCGCGAGCCCGAGGCTTTTGCTGATGGACGAGCCGCTGGCCGCGCTGGACGATGCGCGCAAGGCCGAAATCCTGCCCTATATCGAGCGGCTGCGCGACGAAACGCAGATTCCCATCGTCTATGTCAGCCATTCCGTCGCCGAGATCGCGCGGCTCGCCAGCGACGTGGTGCTGCTGTCCGACGGCAAGGTGACGGCGGCGGGACCCGTCAACGACATCCTGCCGCGTTTCGACCTTCTGCCGGATTCCGAGCGCGGCGAGGCCGGCGCGCTGGTGCGGCTCGAAGTGGTGAAGCCGGACGACGGCTTCGGCCTGTCGCTGATGCGCTCCTCGGGCGGTGAGTGGCGACTGCCCCGTGTCGCCGCGGAGGAGGGGGCGCATCTCACGGTGCACGTCAGGGCAAGGGACGTGATGATCGCAACCGAGCGGCCGGCAGGCGTCAGCGCCCTCAATGTGCTGGAGGGAACGATCGCCGGGGTTGAAAAAGTCGGCGACAGCGAGTCGCTCGTGACGATCCTGTCCGGGTCGGACCGCCTGTCGGCGCGCGTTACCGGCAGGTCGGTGCAACAGCTTGGGCTCGAGCCCGGCAAGCCGGTCTTCGCCATCGTCAAGTCGGTCTCGCTGGACAGCGCCGCGGCCGGCCGCCGCTGACGGGATTGCCGGCCAGCGCGTTGCGGCCGTTGGCCATCGATATATACTGGATGGAATAACGATCGGAACCGTCCATGCCGTCGCTCAGCCTGCGCATCAATCTCGATCCGGACGGACGTATCGGACCAGGCAAGATCGAGCTTCTGGAGCAGATCGCCGCCTTCGGCTCGATCTCGGCCGGCGCGCGGCAGATGAACATGTCCTACAAGCATGCCTGGGACCTGGTCGAGGAGATGAACAGGATCTTCGGCAAGCCGGTCGTGGCGGCACAGACCGGCGGCAGGCGCGGCGGCGGCGCGGAGCTCACGGCCGTCGGGCGTGCGGTGGTCAGCCGCTTCCGCATCATCGAGCAGGCCGCCACAGCGGCGGCCGAGCAGCACATGAACGCACTGCAGGCGGAAATCGCCGCTGGCTAGGCCGATTTGACGGAGGTCAATACCGATCTCCTGCAATGTCGTAAGGTGAAGCCATGAAAAAGACAGCTCTCCTTCCACTCGTCACCTATCCCGAGCCGCTTCCGGGCGAGGCGCTCGCTGCGACGGTGGAGTTCGCCGCCAAGGCGGGCTTCGACCTGTTTGCGCTTTCGCTGGAGGCGGATTTTCCCGACGTCGCCAATGCACTGTCGCGCCTTCTGCTCGATGTGCCCGAGATGATCCGAAGGGCCGAGGCCCAGAGCCGGATGGGCGGTGAGGGGTTGCTAAAGGCTGTCGCCGCGCTCGCTGCGCAACATGGCGTCGAGAGCGAAGCCGGACGCCGCCGTTCGGCGCAGGAGCTTGTAGGCGACGCGGCTGCGGAAGAGGCACGCTATTTCGATCTTACCGTGGTTCCGATGCCGAAGGTCGGCGAACAGGGCCGGGCGATCGCCGAGGCCATCGTGTTCGGATCAGGCCGGCCGACGATCCTGCTGCCCGAAGCCCTGGTGGTGCGCGGCCTTCGCCGGGCCGTGGTGGCGTGGGACGGCTCTCGCGTCGCAGCGCGCGCGGTCAACGACATGCTCTCGCTGTTCGGCGGGATGGATCAGGTGACGATTGTCTCCGTCCTCAACGAGAAGCCGCTGCACGCCGACGACCTCGGCGACAGGCTTGCGGCGCAGCTGATCAAGCGTGGCGTGCCGGCACGTGCGCTGGCGGTCGAACTGGAGGACCAGCCGATCGGAGCGACCTTGCAGGACTTTGCGATCCAGGACGGCGCCGGCCTGCTGGCGATGGGCGCCTACGGCCATTCGCGACTGCGCGAATTCGTGCTCGGCGGCGCGACGCGCACGATCCTGGAGGACGTGCGCCTGCCGGTGCTGATGTCGCACTGAGCGGGCTACGCCAGCCCGCGCTTCGCCATCATCGCCTGCGGCGAGGGCATGCGGCCGCGGAAGGCAGTGTAGAGCTCTTCCGGATCGGCCGAGCCGCCGGCGGCGTAGATATGCCGTTTCAGCTTGGCGGCGAGGTCCGGGTTGAAGGGATCGTTCGTCTCCTCGAAGGCTGCGAAGGCATCGGCGTCGAGTAGCTTCCGACCACATGTAGGAATAGTAGCCGGCTGAGTATCCGTCGCCGGCGAAGACATGCTGAAAGTGCGGCGTGCGGTGGCGCATCACGATCGCGTCCGGCATGTTGAGCCGCGCCAGCGTCTCGGCCTCGAAGGCCATCGGGTCGGCCGGCGCGTCGGGACGGGCGTGATAGGCCATGTCGACCAGCGCGGAGGAGGTGAACTCGACCGTGTTGAAGCCGGCGTTGAAGTTGCGCGCGGCCTCCATCTTGGCGATCAGCTCCTCCGGCATCGGCTTGCCAGTCCTGTAGTGCAGCGCATGGCGCGCCAGAACCGCCGGAACCGTCAGCCAGTGCTCGTAAAGCTGCGACGGAAGCTCGACGAAGTCGCGCGACACCGATGTGCCCGAGATCGACGGCCAGCGGACCTCCGTCAGCATGCCGTGCAGCCCATGGCCGAACTCGTGGAACAGCGTGCGCGCCTCGTCCAGCGACAGCAGCGCCGGCTCGCCGGGCGCGGGCTTGGCGAAGTTCATGACGTTGTAGACGATCGGCAGCGAGCCCGCGCCCAGCGTGTAGCCGGATTCGAGGCTGCTCATCCACGCGCCGGAGCGCTTGGTCGGGCGGGCGAAATAGTCGGCGAGGAAAGTGGCGATGCGGTCGCCCTCTCGGCTGCGCACCTCGAACACGCGCACGTCCGGATGCCAGGCGGTTATGTCCGGCCGCTCGACGAAGGAGACGCCGAACAGCCGCGAGGCGACATCGAAGGCGGCGTCGATCACGCGCTCGAGCTGGAGATAGGGCTTCAGCTCGGCCTCGTCGAAGGCGAACTTCTCGGCACGCAGCTTCTCGGCATAATAGCGCCAGTCCCACGGCGCGATCGCATGGTTGCGGCCTTCGGCGGCAGCGATCCGGGCAAGCTCGGCCTGGTCGGCGGCGGCCTTTTCCAGCGCCTTCTCCCAGACCGGTTCAAGCAGGCCCATCACCGCCGGCGGAGTCTTGGCCATCGTGTCGTCCAGTTTGAGTGCGGCGAAGTTCTCGTAGCCGAGGAGCTTCGCCTTCTCCGCGCGCAGTTGGAGCGTGCGGCGGACGAGGTCGCGGTTGTCGGTCGGGCCCGGGTTCTCGCCCCGGCCGGCGAAGGCGCGGAACGCCTTCTCGCGCAGGTCGCGGCGGCCGGAGAAGGACATGAAGGGCTCGTAGATCGAGCGCGACAGCGTGACGGCGAAGCGGCCTTCCTCGCCGCGCGCCCGGGCGGCTTCCGCCATGGAGGAGCGCAGAAACTCGGGCAGGTCGTCGACGTCTTCCGCCTGGAGGATCATGGCCCAGCCCTTCTCGTCGGCGAGCAGGTTCTGGCTGAATGCCGCGCCGAGCGAGGCAAGCTCCTCGCCGATCGCGGCGAGGCGCGCCTTGTCGTCGGCACCCAGCTTGGCGCCGGCGCGCACGAAGCGCTTCCAGGTCTTTTCAAGCACACGCAGCGTCTCTGGATCGAGTCCAAGCTCGTTGCGCCGCGCATAAAGCGAATCGATGCGGGAAAAGAGCCGGTCGTTCATGTAGATCGCCGAGAAGTGCCGCGACATCTTCGGCGCGATCTCGCGTTCCAGCGCCTGGATGGTCTCGTTGGTGTGCGCGCCCGCGCGGGCCCAGAACAGGGCGGAGACGCGGCCCAACGGGTCCCCCGCGAGCTCAACTGCTGCAAGCGTGTTCTCGATCGTCGGCTCCTCGGCATTGCTGGCGATCGCGTCTATCTCCGCGCCGTGGGCCGACAGGGCAGCCTCGAAGGCGGGCGCGTAGTCGCCGTCGTCGATCCGTTCGAGCTCCGGCAGGCCGATCTCGCCCTTCCAGCGCGTGAGGGGATGAGAAGCGAGATCAAGCGGGTTGGCGGTCATGGAAGATGCTCCGGGAGGGACATGCTGCCGGGCATGTAGTCGCTGCGGCGTCGCGGGACAACTGCTTGACGCGGAACGGCGGACGCTCTATGGCCCACTTATTATCAGCAAGGCTTACTAATTCCGACCCAGATGGCTCTTCTCCAGAATCCGGATTCATTCGGCTTCCTGATCGCCGACGTTTCGCGGCTGATGCGCGCGGAGTTCGACCGGCGCATCGGCGGGGCGGGCATCGGCGTGACGCCGGGCGAGGCACGCGCTCTCTCCTATGCGTTTCGCGTCGGCGTGGTGCGCCAGACGGTGCTCGCCGAGCGGATGGGGGTCGAGGCGATGACGCTGAGCACCTATCTCGACCGGCTCGAAGCGCGCGGCCTCGTCGAGCGCCGGCCCGATCCGACCGACAGGCGTGCGAAGCTCATCCACCTCACGGACGAGGCGCATGTGGTGCTGGAGCGGATCCAGGCCATCGGCGCCAGCGTGCGGGTCGATGTCGCCGCGAGAATCAGCCCGTCGGAATGGGAGCAGCTCAACTCGGCCCTGCGGCATGCCCGCGACAGCCTCAACCAGCTTCGCCTCGAGGCAAGCAGGCGGGAGAGCGACGCCGCATGAACATGATGCAGGCTCCGGTGGCGGTGCCGCCGCTGATGTCGGAGCGGCGCGTCGCCATCATCGGCGCGCTGCTGGTCGCGCTCGGGCCGGTGTCGATGGCGCTCTATACGCCGGCGATGCCCGAGATCGTGCGCGCCTTCGGCACGACGGAGGCCGCGGTCAAGCTGACGCTTTCGATGTATTTCGCCGGCTTCGCCGTGGCGCAACTCTTCTGCGGGCCGCTGTCGGACGGGTTCGGCCGGCGTCCCGTTACCGTGGCATTCATGGGGATCTATCTCGTCGCGAGCACGCTGGCGCTGTTCTCCCCGAACGTCCATGTGCTGATCGCCGCGCGCTTCCTGCAAGGCGTGGGCGCGGCCGCGGGGATAGCGATCTCGCGCGCCATCGTGCGCGATCTCTTCACCAATGAGTCGTCTGCCAGGATCATGAATCTGATCGGCATCATCCTGGCGATCGGGCCTGCCTTCTCTCCCGTCATCGGCGGCGTGACGATGGAGTTGTTCGGCTGGCACGCGATCTTCATCCTGATGGTGGCCTTCGGCGTGGCGATCATCCTGATTGCGACGTTCTCCCTACGGGAGACGGTGACGCGCGACCTCAGCCGCATCCGGCCGATGGCGATCCTGCGGTCCTACAAGTCGCTGCTCGGCAGCCGTTCGTTCATGTATCCGAGCCTGATGCTCGGCGGCACGGTGGGCGCGCTCTACACCCTTGCGACCATGCTTCCCTTCGTCCTGATCGAGCGTGTCGGCCTGACGGCGACACAGTTCGGCCTGTCGATGCTGATGCAGTCCGGGTCCTATTTCTTCGGGTCGCTCGCCGTGCGGTTCATCATGCCGAAGCTCGGCTCGAATGCGCTCGTCCCGATCGGCCTGGGCTTCGTGGTCCTCGGCGGCATTGCGATCTGCGCGCTGCCGCTGCTGTTCGGCCCGAGCTTCTACACGGTGATGCTGCCGATCGCGTCCTATGCGGTGGGCATCGCCTTCGCGACCCCGGCCCTGACCACGGCGGCGCTCGCGCCCTTCCCGCACATGGCCGGGGCGGCCTCGTCGCTGTCGGGCTTCATGCAGATGGGCGGGGGTCTTCTCGGCAGCTCGGTCGCGGTGTTGATCGGGGAGCCTGTTCTCGCGATCGCCACCGTGATTCCCGCGATGGGCGTGATCGCTGTTCTCTGCTGGCTGGGGTACAGGAAGCTGCCCGACACCACGCGGATCGCCCGGCCGCCCAACGACATCACTGTCAACTGATCTCCAGTTCCGGCCGTTCGAAGTCGCCGGTTTCGGGATTCATGATCCAGAGTTCGCCGGTCGAGATGTCGAACCAGGCGCCGTGCAATGTGAGCCGTTCCTTCTTCTCGAGGATGCTCACGCATGGAAAGGTGCGCAGATTGGCGATGGAAAAGCGGATCGAGATGCGCTCCAGCGCGGTCTGGCGCTCGGCGGCGGTGAGCATCGTGTTTTTCGACACGTCTTCCGCCGCCGGTGCGACGAGGCTCATCCATTTGCCGATGAAGTCGCCCGGCGACAGGGGCTCCGTCACCGGCGAAAGTGCCGCGCGAATACCGCCGCAGCGGCCGTGGCCCATCACCACGATGTTCTTGACCTTCAGGCTCTGGACCGCGAATTCGAGCGCGGCGGACGTCGAATGGTATTCGCCGTCCGGCGCATAGGGCGGCACGAGATTGGCGACGTTTCGGACGACGAAGAGCTCGCCCGGCCCGGAGTCGAAGATTGTCTCGGGCGCGGCGCGGGAATCGCAGCAGGCCACGATCAGCGTCTCCGGCGACTGGCCGCTTCGTGCGAGCTCCCGATAGCGATTCGTTTCGTGCGCGTAACGGCCGCTCATGAAGGACCGATAGCCGTTGAGAAGCTGTTCCGGAAAAGCGCTCATACAGTGCGATTAGCGGGAATCCGTTTCATTCGCAATTGCGAACGATGCACAGCGGATCAAACCCAGATCGCGATCGGCAGCCCGCAGGAATCCACCAGTGGCGGGTCCGGATACGGCCTCGCCTCGCTCCGGCCGATGCGCGCCGCGACCAGCAGCATCGCGCAGGCGTCGAGCACGTCGTCATCGCCGGCGCCGCGCGGGGAGGGACGGTCGAGAAACGCCCGTTCGAGCCCGCATCGCGCGAGGAGAGAGCGCCGCTCCTCCATGCCCGGAGCAGACACGCGGCCCTTGACCTTCTTGGGCAGGGACATGGCCTGCATGCCGTTCAGTCGCCAGAATGCGACTTCGGGATGGGATTCGCGGATACGGCAGCGCAGTTCCGGGCGATCGCGCAGCAGGCCGTCGATCTCGCGAATCTTCGAGAAGATGCCGAATGCCTGGATGGAGATGGACCGCGGCGGATCCGAGGTGGCACGGGCAACGGCGCTGGAGCGTCGATGCGCTTCACCACGCATCGAGCGTGGTGAAGCCGGCGGGCTCGGCATAGACGGCCGCGCGCGAGGGGATCGAGAACACGCTCGACTGCCGCTGGCCGAGCAGGGGCCTGACGGCCATCTCCGGACCGCGACCGCCCCTGCGGGTGACGTCGGGCAATCCGATCGGCATGTCCACCGCGATCACCGCGTCGTCTGGCAAGGCATCGACCAGGGTTGAGAAACGCTCGACGACGACGATCTCGTCATCAGATCCGGGGCGTCTCACGGCTGCCACCCAGCCGGCCTTGCAGCCGTCGACCCCGGCGAGGACGGTGTTCACGCGCGCCTGTTCCTGCCCGGCACGGAGAGATGGCGCGTCTGGACCATCGCCATCGGATGCGACAGGCTCTGGGCGTCGGTTTCGATCTGCAGCTCGTCGCCGCCGCGCTTGGCCGTGCGGGCGAGGATCTCGAACACGGCGGCCGTGGTCGACTGGAGCGCCTTGTCCGGCGACTGTCCCGACAGGACACGGGCAAGGTAGACCGCCGCCGTGAGGTCGCCGAGCCCGTTCGGCGGCCTGTCGATCATGCGATGTTCCGCGAGCAGCGCCTGCGAGGGCGTCAGCAGCAGGTTGCCGATCGAGCCGTTCATCATCGCCGGGGCCGACGTGACCAGCATGGTCGGCGGTGGAGCGTCCTGCGCCGCCTGAAGCAGGCTGGAGATGTCGTCGAGGCGCGCGCCCGTCATCCAGGCGAGCTCGTAGCGGTTTGGCGTCGCCACGTCCGCGGCCGGCACCAGCAGGTCGCGGATCGCCACGGCCGTCGCCTCGGGGACATAGAGCCCGCCCTTGTCGCCCATGACCGGGTCGCAGACATAGAGTGAGCGCGGGTTGCGGGCCTTCACGGCCGCCACCAGCGATGCAATCGCCTCGGCCTGCGCCGGATCGCCGAGATATCCGGACAGGACCGCGCCGACCTCGCCCAGCCAGCGGGCACCTTCGAGATCCTTCATCAGCGCGGCGAAATCGGCCGCCGGCGGCACGATGCGCGTCGCGCGGCCATGGCCCGGATGCCAGGGCAGGATCACGGTCGGAACGGCCCAGACGGGAAAGCCGAGCGATTCGAGGGCGAAGACGGCGGCGCGGTTACCGACGGAGCCGCGCGCGACGTGGCTTGAAATGACGATGACGGCGCGCGGCGTATCGGTTGTGTGGGTTTGCATGCCGGTTCAGCCGCCGAGGATATAGAAAAGGAGCCAGCCCAGGATCGCCAGCGTGATGAGGAAGCCGATGGCGCGGCCGACGCGAGTGCCCCAGACCTCGATACTGTCGGCCTGGTCGACATCGTCGGCATGGAGGTGGCCCTTGAGCCGATCGACCCCGCGCCCGACGAAGGAGGCGCCGTCCGCGGACGATTCCTTCGCCACGCGGTCGAGGATGCGGCGCGACTCCGCCTCCGGGTTGTCCTTCCTGTCTGCCATGGCGCCACTCTAACCGGCGCATTCGGTCCTGCACAGGGGATGCCGTCGCCGCCGTTTCCTTCCGTGTGCCGGCGGAGTAATGTGCGCACCGTTCTTGATCCGCATGGATCGACGAGGGGAGATCATGACTGCTTCAATCCAAGCTCCGGCTGTTCGCCTGCCGCGCCTCGGCACACTCCTGCTCCTTCTGCTCGCCCCGCTGCTTTCGGGCTGCGGCTTCAACACGATCCCCACCGAAGAGGAGAGGGCGAAGGCGGCGTGGAGCGAGGTGCTCAACCAGTACCAGCGGCGCGCCGACCTCATCCCCAACCTCGTCGAGACCGTGAAGGGCTACGCGGCCCAGGAAAAGGACGTGCTTGAATCGGTCGTCGAGGCCCGCGCCAAGGCGACCCAGCCGCAGATCCAGGTGACGCCCGAGCAGCTGTCCGACCCGGCGGCGTTCAAGGCGTTCCAGGACAGCCAGGCCGGACTGACCAGCGCGCTGTCCCGCCTGCTGGCCGTCGTCGAGAACTATCCGGACCTCAAGTCCAACCAGAACTTCCTGGCGTTGCAGGCGCAGCTCGAAGGCATGGAGAACCGGATCGCGGTCGCCCGACGCGACTATATCGAGGCCGTGCGGGTCTACAACACGACGCTGCGCACCTTCCCGTCGCTGATCTGGGCCAAGCTCTGGTTCACCTCGAACGAGCCGTTCCAGAACTTCACGGTGGCCGAGGACAAGATGGAAGTGCCGAAGGTCGACTTCGGTACGAAGCAGGGCGGCTGAGGCTTAAACCGCCATGCAGTGCGCACTCCGCGAGGGCATGAGCGTCGGCGCTCGGCTCCTCGCGGCCGTTGTCCTTCTCGCGCTTTCGCTGCTGCCGGCATTCACGGCGGAGCTTCTGCCGCTGACGGGTCGCGTGGTCGACCAGGCGGGCATGATCGACGCGGCGACCGAGGCTGAGCTGACGGCGAAGCTGGCCGCCTTCGAGCAGAAATCCTCCGACCAGATCGTCGTCGCGACGATGGACAGCCTGGACGGCGAAAGCATCGAGGATTTCGCCAACCGGCAGTTCCGTGCCTGGGGGCTCGGCCAGGCGGGCGAGAACAACGGCATCCTGCTGCTTGTGGCGAAGGACGACCGCAAGATGCGGATCGAGGTCGGCTACGGGCTGGAAGGCACGCTGACCGATCTGCACTCGAAGCTCATCATCGAGAACACGATGGTGCCCGCCTTCCGCGCCGGTGACTTCTCCGGCGGCATCTCGCGGGCGGTCGACGACATCATCATGGTGCTGGAAGGCAATGCCGCCGAACTCGAAGCCCGCGCCGAGCGCAACCAGGACGCGCCGGCGGACATCGACTGGTTCGTCGTCCTGTTCGTCACGCTGTGGGTGACGCTGTTCGTCGGCGGCTTCCTGATCTCCTTCCTGGCGCCGATCTACGGCAAGAAGCTCGGACCGAACCGCTACCGCTGGCTCGGCATGGACATCACCATCGGCGGCGGATCGTCGTCGGGCGGAAGCTATTCGGGCGGCTCGTCCGGCTGGTCTTCCGGCAGTTCGGGCGGCGGCTTCTCCGGCGGGGGCGGCTCGTCGGGCGGCGGCGGAGCCTCGGGCGGATGGTAGGAGAGGCGGCATGACCGGCGAGGTCGATCATTCACGCGTCTCGGCCGCCATCAGGGAGGCCGAGAAGTCGACGTCCGGCGAGATCTTCTGCGTACTCGCGCGCGCCAGTGACGGCTATTTCCACGTCGCGGCCGCGGTGCTGGCCGGCGCCATCATGGTCCTCAGCCTGCTCGTCGCGCTCTGGCTCGAATGGGGCTGGCGCCATGTCGACGCGTCGACCTTCGTGCTGGCGCAATGCCTGGCATTCGCGGCAGGTGTGATCCTGCTGAAGGCCGTTCCGTCGCTGCGCATCCGGCTGGTGCCGAAGCGCGTGCGCTATGCCAAGGCGCATGCCAACGCCATGCGGCAGTTCCTGTCGCGGAACGTGCATACGACGAGCGAGCGGACCGGGGTGCTGATCTTCGTTTCGCTGGCGGAACGCTATGCGGAAGTGGTGGCCGATACCGGCATCAGCGAGAAGGTGCCGCAGGCGGAATGGAACCGGATCGTCGCGGATCTCGTCGTCGCCGCGTCCGGCAAGCGGCTGACCGAGGGTTTCGAAGGTGCGGTCGCCGCGGCCGGCTCGCTGCTTGCCGTGCATGTGCCGCGCGGGACGCACGACCGCAACGAGCTCGACGACAGGCTGGTCGAAATCTGAGTGGAAAATGCACCGGCAGGCGCAGCTCGCCGCTTGCGCCAACTCTTCGCACCCGGCTATGGTTAAGCCATTATGAAAACCCTGACCGTAGGCATACGCAGAGCCGAGGAAGACGACGCGGCCGCGATCGCGTCTATTCATCAGGCAGCGTGGCAGGGCGCCTATGCGGGCATCATTCCCCATCGCGCACTCACGGCGATGATCAATCGCCGCGGCCAGAGCTGGTGGGCGAGCGCGATCAAGCGAGCGGCTTCCGTGCTGGTGGTCGAGGTGGGCGGCAAGGTCGTCGGCTATGCAACGATCGGCCGCAACAGGTCGCGCGACCTCAAGCAGGAAGGCGAGATCTACGAGCTGTATGTCAGGCCGGAATATCAGGGCATTGGCCTCGGCACGCGGCTTTTCCAGGCCGCGCGGGAGCGCCTCAGCGGGCACGGGCTGAAGGGGCTCGTCATCTGGGCGCTGGAAGACAACGCCAATGCGACCTCGTTCTACCACGGCATCGGCGGCCGCGACGTCGCCGAGGGCGTCGAGATCTTCGACCAGAAGGCGCTGCGCAAGATCGCCTTCGTCTGGAAGTAAGGCCGGCCTGAACCGGTCTGGCCGGCCTATTCGACGCCGGCCTTGTCCTCGAAATAGCTGGACGCCTCTATTGCCGTTGCGCGCCGTTCGCCGTGCCACATCGCCTCGGCGTGGCGGCAGGCGAAATCGCGCGCCTCCTCGTCGGCGACCTTGCGCGCCAGCGCATTGGCATCCTTGTTGGCCGTGGCCTCGACATAGCCGACGACGCAGGCGTCTCCCGCATCCTTCTGCCCGACCTTCGCGATCACCAGCACCTGGACTTCCGGCAACGGATCGCCCTTGTCGTCGGTGCCGGGCGAGACGAACCAGCGCCGGATCGTCGCGAAGGGCGTGGCGCCGTCGAGCCGCCATTCGATCGTGTCGCCGGCATGATTGAAGCCCGAGAAGGTCTCGAACGCGCCCTTTTCGAACCATGGCCCCAGATGGCCATAGAAGGCGGACTGCCTGAGGTCGCCCTCCGCGAAGCTGATGCCGTAGTCGCCGTGGCCCTTGCAGGTCCACGACCCGCCGGTTTCGTCGGACTGCACCTCGCGGCAATCCTTCTCGAAATCGACCTTCTGGTAGGCGCTTTCGGCGGCATAGGCGCCCGCCGAGGACGCCAGGAGCATCAAGCCGGCAACCATGCGCATCGCTATTCCTCCGGTGGACGCCGCATCTTCCGCCTCGTCCGCCCTGGCGTCAATTCGGCCGCTTGCGCTGCATCGCACAAAGCGATACCGCTGCGCAAAATTGCTGGAGTTCTTTGATGCGCATCGACGCCATTCCGATCGGAAACAACCCGCCCGACGACGTGAACGTCATCATCGAGGTGCCGATCGGCGGACAGCCGATCAAGTACGAGATGAACAAGGAGGCGGGCACGCTGTTCGTCGACCGGTTCCTCTACACGCCGATGGCCTATCCCGGAAATTACGGCTTCGTGCCGCACACGCTGTCGGGCGACGGCGACCCGGTGGACGTGCTCGTCTGCAACACGCGTGAGCTGATGCCCGGCTGCTACATCAATGTCCGTCCGATCGGCGTGCTGATCATGGAGGACAATGCCGGCCAGGACGAGAAGGTCATCGCCGTGCCCACGCCGAAGCTGACGCGGCGCTACGACAAGGTGCTCAACTACACCGACCTGCCGGAGATCACGCTGCAGCAGGTGGCGCATTTCTTCGAGCACTACAAGGATCTCGAGCCCGGCAAGTGGGTGAAGATCGGCGGCTGGCACGACGCCGACTATGCCAAGAAGATGATCGTCGAGGGCATCGAGCGGGCCAAGGCGGCCAAGTAGGCCGTCCGGGCGTCAGCCGCCCGCGAGCCGCTCCTCCACGCGTTTCGACAGCAGCGCCGCGTCGCCCGCGACGCTGACGGTCTTGATCCGCGACGTGGCTCCGCCCGTCACGGACACCGTGCGGCCGGGCACGCCGAGCCACTCGGCCACCAACCGCTCCAGCGCGGCATTCGCCGCGCCCTTTTCAGGCACCGCGCGGACGCGGGCGGCAAGATGGGTCGAACCGTCGGAGGCCGCCGCGACACCTTCGATCCGGTCGGCCGAGGATTTCGGCGTCAGGCGCACGCGGATGTCGATGCGTCCGGCCGAAAGCCGGACCACGCGCTCCATCTCAGGACAGCAGCGCCGGGGCGACCGTCTGCAGGATCAGCTGGCGGACGAAGAACAGGATGAGCAGCAGGATGATCGGCGAGATGTCGATGCCGCCGAGGTCCGGCAGGAAGCGCCGGATCGGCCGGAGCGCCGGCTCGGTGACCCTGTAGAGGAACTCGCCCACCATGCCGACGAACTGGTTGCGCGAATTGATCACGTTGAAGGCGTAGAGCCAGGAGAAGATCGCCGACAGGATGATCAGCCACCAGTAGATATCGAGCGCCAGGATGATGGTCTGGATAAGGGCCAGCATAAACGTCTCCGTGATCGTCGGGCAGATGTAGCCATTGCAGGCGGAAGCGGCAAGGGCAGCGGGAATTCCGCCGCGCAACGCGCTTGACAGGACCCGGGCCCGACCCATAAATGCCGCCCATCCGTCGGACGGGGCTGTAGCTCAGCTGGGAGAGCGCGTCGTTCGCAATGACGAGGTCAGGGGTTCGATCCCCCTCAGCTCCACCAACGGCGGATAGTTAAAGCTCAGCCCGTATGAGTGAGGCAGGGACCATCTTCAAAATCGCTAGATCCTCCAGGCTGAACTCGGGACGAGTGCGCGGGCAACGAATGGTGATGCGCTCGGGGCGAAAACTTGGCGCGAGACACGCGCTTGGCCCGAAAACGCTGATCGCTGATATTTTCGTCGGCTGACCCTGTTGTGAGGTTCGAGCCAGCGTTTTCAGTTTGACAAAGCCTGAGTTCCTTGCAACGCTCGTCTCAATATTGAGACAACAGGCTTGGTAGTCGAAAAAATTGCGGCAGGCGGCAGATCCTTCGGTGCTTGTCGGCGTGGAAGCGCTGACGAAGACATACAAGACCAGAGAGGGTTCGAACGTCGAAGCCCTCTCGCCTGTGACGCTGGACGTCTACCGTGGCGAACTGCTGAGCCTTATTGGACCATCAGGGTGCGGTAAGTCGACTCTTTTGCGCCTGTTGGCCGGGCTGGAGCAAGCGTCAGGTGGCATGATCCGCTGGCAGGACGGGGCACCGAGCCGCGGAACCGATATCGGCTTCGTCTTCCAGGAGCCGGTTCTGCTGCCCTGGCTCAGCATACAGGACAATGTGCGATTTCCGCTCGACGTGTTCGGTGTCGCACGGCAGGAGGCAGACGAACGGGCGGCCGCCATGCTGGCCCTGGTCGGACTCAAGGATTTCGGCAGGGCCCTGCCCAAGGAACTGTCGGGCGGCATGCGGCAGCGCGCTTCCATCGCCCGGGCGCTCGTCTATCGACCGCGACTCGTCCTGATGGATGAACCGTTCGGCGCGCTCGATCTCCTGACCCGGGATCGCATGAACGACGAACTTCTGCGCATCAAGGCAGAGACGGCCGCCACGATCGTCTTCGTGACCCATTCCATCGACGAGGCTGCCTATCTGTCGGATCGCGTCGCGGTCATGTCGCCCCGACCGGGACGGATCAGTGCCGTCCATGTGCTCGACCTCGGCAAGGATCGCGACGAGGCCCTCAAGGACACGCCCGATTTCCATCGCTGGCTCTCATTGCTGCGTCGGGAACTGAAATGAACAGCCGCGTCCTCCAAGCGGTCTTCATGGTCGTGACGCCGCTCGCGCTGATCGCGGTCTGGTGGGCCTATGTGCGGATCTTCAATGTCCCGCGTTTTGTGCTGCCGCCGCCGGCCGCCGTGGGATCGGCTCTCGTTGCGCTCTTCCGGGACGGGACAATCTGGCCGCATCTGGCGCATACGCTCGGCATCATCGTCGCGGGTTTCGGAATCGGATCGGCGCTGGGTTTTGTGCTTGGCTTCATCCTGGCCAAGAGCCCGCGAACCGAGCGGACCATCGGCCCCTATCTCTTCTTTTTCCAGACCGCGCCCAAGATCGCGCTGGCGCCGCTGTTCATCCTCTGGTTCGGGCTCGGACTGACCTCCCAGATCGTGCTGGCGGTCTCCCTGGTCTTCTTCCCGGTGATGGCGGGCACGATCCTCGGGCTACGCTCGGTTCCGTCGAATTTCGGCTTCCTGGCGGACGTCCTGCGCCTCACGCGAAGGGACCGCCTCGTCCGCATCGAACTTCCGTCGGCGGTCCCCGAAATATTTGCCGGCCTCAAGGTGGGCGCGGTGCAGGCCACCATCGGAGCGATCCTGGCCGAATGGCTCTCCGGCGGGCAGGGATTGGGCTACCTTATGGTCTTTGCCGGAACCACATACAAGACGCCGATGCTGTTTGCGATGGTGCTGGTCACCTCACTGCTCGGCATCCTGATCTACCAGTCGCTCGCCGGCCTCGAAAAATGGCTGCTCTCATGGCGATGAACAACCGTTCGGCAGCTTGGCCCTGGCGGGGCGATACCCCACCTCATCTGCCGCGTCCCACACAGATGCCGAAAGCCTTCCTGTTGCCGGGCGACCCCGCCCGCGTCGACTTCGCGGCATCCGTGCTCCGCGACTTTGTCATCGTCGGCCAGAACCGGGAGTTCCGGCTGGGGTGCGGCTATCTTGGAGAGGCGCTGATCGGGGTGTGTTCGACCGGTATCGGCGGCGCATCCGCCGAGATCGCGACGGTGGAACTTGCCGCGATGGGCGCGACCATCCTCATCCGAACGGGCGGCTGCGGCGCGCTTGCCGACGATCTGTCGCTTGGCGATTTCCTGATCGTGCAGGAGGCTGTCCGCAACAGCGGCGTCGCCGCGATCTATCAGCCGGACCCCGCGATCGCGGTCGGCGCGGATGCCTCTGTCAGCTCGGCGCTGCTTGACGCCTGCAGATCGCTTCGATTGACGGCCCGTCCCGGAATATGCCTGACCGCCGATGGATATTACCGCGCCCAGGGCCGGCCGAACACCGCCAATGGCCAGGGAGATGCCGGCCTGCTCGATCGCTTCGCGGCGGCCGGTGCCGATGTCGTCGAAATGGAAGCCGAAGTGATCCTGGCGGTGGCGTCCGCATGCAATGTGCGCGCCGGCGCCGTTCTGGCCGTGCACGCTCATCGGCGCAGCGATGGTTGGCTCGAAGACTACGAGGCGACCCAGCGCAACCTGCTGCGCATCGGCGCTGAGGCGGCGGCGACCATGATCGAAACCTTCAAGCCACAATAACCGACAGAGGAGAATCTCATGAGACTGCACGCAATCCTAAGGGCGGCCGCACTGGCAATTCCGCTTGCGCTGCTGGCGCTGACGGCCGCAACGCTCGTCGCCAGAGCCGATGAGAAGGTGACGATCCAGATCGATGGCGCGGCGGTGCCCTACTATCTTCCGCTGTACGTCGCGCAGAAGGAAGGATACTTCAAGGAACAGGGTCTCGAGGTCGAGTTCCTCTATGCCAATGCCGCGGACATCCTGAACAACGTCGCCGCCGGTAATGTTCAGTTCGGCTTTCCGAACGGTGACGCCGTGATCTCCGCCCGTGCAAACGGCATTCCGGTCAAGGTTGTCCATTCGACCTATCAGCGCGGCATCGGCGCGGTGCTGTTCAAGAATGCGAGCGGCATCAAGTCCCCGGCCGACCTCGTTGGCAAGAAGGTTGCCGTGACAAGCTATGGCAGCCCGAACTACATTCAGCTTCAGGTCATGATGAGCCAGGCCGGCAAGTCCATCGACGACGTCAAGGTCGAGATCGTCGGCACCGGCGCGATCCTCGACGCATTGAAGTCGGACCAGGTCGATGCGATCGTCTTCTCCATGCTGCGCTACTACGCGCTCAAGGCCGAAGGCGTGGATGTCGGCATGATCGCTTCGGACGATTTCCTGCCCAGCCACGGCAACGTGCTTGTGACCTCGGACAGCTATCTCGCGTCCAATCCGCAGCAGGTGAAGGGCTTCATCGCCGCGCTCGACAAGGCTCTCAAGCACATCGTCGAGGGTGACGTCGAAAAGGAGGTCAAGATGGCGATCGCCGACTATGCGCCGACTTTCGCCCCGCAGGAAAAGATCGTCACCGAAATCATCAAGGAGGTCTTCATCAAGACCCTGTGGCAGAGCGAAGACACGAATGCGAACGGCTTCGGCTATGGCAACATCGCCGGCTGGCAGAAGACGATCGACGTCGCTGCCGAATACAAGGCGATACCGGAGGCCTTCCCGGCCGCCGATCTCGTCGTCGAGAAGCCATCCAATCTCTAGCGCAAGGCGGCGCTCCGGTTGGGGCTGGAGCGCCGGGAGACCTGATTTGCGAGCAGTCTTTTCGCTCTTGGTGTTCGTCGCCGTTTGGTGGGGCGCGGTCTGGGTGTTCGGCGTTCCCGACTACCTCGTGCCGTCGCCGCCCACGCTGGCGGCGAAATTCTGGTTCCTGGCGACGCAGGCCGGGCTGTTCAGCCATGTTCCCGTCACCCTGATGGAAATCGTGCTGGGCTTCGTCATCGGCACGGCGCTCGGCATTGGCCTCGCCGTGCTGTTCGTACGCGTTCCCCTGCTCGAGATCGTCATGAACCCCGTGATCATTTTCGTACAGACGGCGCCGAAGATCGCCATCGCGCCGCTGCTGCTGCTGTGGCTGGGGCTGGGGGCAACGCCAAAGGTCGTGCTGGTGGCGATAGTCGTCTTCTTTCCGGTCCTGTCCAACATGATCAGCGCGCTGCGGACGATCGACCCGAATCTCCTCGCATTGGCAAGGATCCTGCGCATGAGCGCCTGGAGTCGCCTGTGGCGGATCGAGCTGCCGCAGGCCCTGCCGCTCCTGTTCACAGGGATGAAGGTCGGCATCACGCTGGCCGTCACCGCAGCGGTGATCGGCGAACTCATGGGCGCCCGTGCGGGATTGGGTTATCTCTTGAGTCTCGGCCAGGAGACCTCCGACATCGGCCTGGTCTTGATCAGCGTTACCCTGCTGTCACTTTTGGGCTATGCCCTGTTCATGGCCGTGGATCATGTCGAACGGCGAATGCTCAGGTGGCACGAAATGCCGACGCTCGGGAACGTTTGGCGTTGGAAGGCGGATGAGCTTTGCAGCAGGTTGTATTTACGATAAGTGCGTCTAAATAATGAGACAAGCGATTTGGGAGGGGCCATGGCGAGCCAGTTCGAGGAGATTGGCCGGCGATTGAAGGCCTACCGGATGGGCAAGGGCCTCACCGCCGATGCCATCGCCGACGACCTGGGAATATCGCGCGCCGCCGTCTATCGGATCGAGACCGGCGACGTCGTGAAGATCGAAACTCTTGAAAAGCTGGCTGTCGTTCTCGGCACGACGGTCGCTTCGCTGCTCGGCGCAGGCGTGGAATATTACGCCAGCCCGATCAGTTATTTCGAGCGCATGCGCCAGATCGAGGCGGATGCAGACCAGGTTGTCGCCCACTTCCCGCCGCTGTCCTATCTGCTGACCTCCGACGCCTTCCCGGCCTATCTGAAACGCTCATTGCTCGAGACGCCGCCGCACGTTCACGAGAAGGCCGCGGAAAGCGACGTCGACCTGATCATCTCCATCCTCGACGAGCGCAAGCAGTCGAGTCAGCAGCGGCGCTTGAGCGTCGTCAATTTCGTCAATCTGCTGGAAATCGAGCGTTGGCTGAAGCTCGGCATTGTCGGCCGCTTCGACATGTCCGGTCCCGAACTGGCCGAGCGGCGACGGGCAGCGCGTGACGAGGTCGAGCACCTCATCACGCTGATCGAAAGCGAGCCGATGGGTATCCAGATCGGTCTTCTGGAAGAGGTTTTGCCGAACACCGCCTTCCAGCTGTTCCGCACTGCCGAGAAGACTTATCTCTGCGTCAGTCCGTTTCGGCTCGGAGGAGATCTGCCCAACATCCGGTCCGGGGTTGCAACCGTGACGGCTGATCTCGAGCCGGTGCAGCTCTATGAACGGCTTGTCGACGATCTCTGGAAGCGGGCGCGTAAGGGCAGGGAAGCCGCCGATCTTTTGCGCACGGTGCTGTCGCGGTCGGCGATCGGTGTGCCAGGCCGCCGTCGCATCGCGACGCCGGCCTGAACTTTTGATGGGCGCCTCAGCTGGCCTTGCCGAAGTCCGAGATTCCGCCGTGAGCCGCTGACCACGTTGCCGGGTCATTCAGGAATCGCTCGACCTCGCCCAGGACCTTCGGCTCGAAATGGCCGCTTGCCTTGGCGACATTCAGAACATGCCACCATGTCGTCAGATGGTGCAGGCGAACGCCCAACTCCTCCATCAGTTCGCGGCTCTTCGGGAAGATGTCGTAGTAGAACAGCACGAAGCAATGATCGACATGCGCTCCGGCCTCGCGCAGCGCCTGGCAGAAATTGACCTTGCTTCGTCCGTCGGTCGCCAGGTCTTCGACCAGGATCGTGCGGGCGCCCGAAGCGATCTCCCCCTCGATCTGGGCGTTGCGTCCAAAGCCCTTGGCCTTCTTGCGCACATATTGCATCGGCAGCATCAGCCGGTCGGAAATCCATGCTGCGAACGGGATACCGGCGGTCTCGCCGCCGGCGACGCAGTCGATCGACTCGTAGCCGATATCGCGCACGATCGTCGCCGCCGCGAAGTCGATGAGCGATGAGCGCAGCCGTGGATATGAGATGATCTTGCGGCAGTCGATGTAGACGGGACTTGCCCAACCCGACGTGAAGAAAAACGGCTTCTCGTCGTAGAAATGAACGGCTTTGATCTCGAGCAGCATCTTCGCTGCTTCCTTGGCGATCGTCTCCCTGTCGACGGGCGTGTAGAGGCTGGGCATGGGTCGTTCTCCATGGCTGCGCGCCGGCGTTCACCGGCGCGGTGTTGTCTGAGGCGGGCGCTTGCTGGGTACATAAACGGCCTCTTCTGGCCTCCAGGCGGCGGCTCGTCAACGTCGAATTTGAAAAATACGACGAAATTCGAATATCGATACCAATGCCTTGTTTGTCGCAAAAAAGAGACAAAGCGTTGCAATTGAGATTTGCCTGTGGCAGGCTTTCTTTTTAGCCGGTGACTGCAGCATGCTTCAGACGTCAGGACAGCAAGTCGGTTCAGGATCAGGTGCGGCGTGGCAGCCGAAGGCGATGGCCGAGATCGCGACTGTTGTCTCCAATCGGCCCATCGCGAGCGACTACAGGCACCTCGTTCTCTCTTGCGGCGCGCTCGCCGCGAGCGCACGTCCTGGCCAGTTCTTTCAGCTCCTCTGCCCGCAGCCAGCTGGCGAAAAGCCGTTCCTGCGACGTCCGATGAGCATCTATGCGACGCAGGCAGATCCCCGTCGGATCGAGTTTCTGTACAGGTGACAGGTGCCGGCACGCGAGGCCTGGCGACCCTTCAGGCCGGCGATGCCATCGATGTCTTTGGGCCACTCGGCGTTGGCTTCACGCTCGATCCACGTTGGCGCCACATCGTGGTCGTCGGGCGTGGCGCAGGCCTGGCGACCCTTGCGCCGTTGGCTCGCGCGGCGGCCGGGATGAACATTCGCGTCACGGCGATCCTGAGCGCGCGCCGTCCCGACCTTCTGGTCTCCGTCGACCTTTTCCAGACCTATGGCGCAGACGTGATCGGCGTGACCGACGCCGAAGCCACCAGCGGTCCCGCCAATGTCGAGAAGATTCTGCGCGCCCTGATCGCACAGGACAATTGCGACGCCTTGTTCACCTGCGGCTCGGCCCGGCTGATGCGCGTGCAGCAGCGCCTGGCGCATGAGTTCGGCATACCCGGCCAGATCGCGCTCGAGCAGCAAATGGCCTGCGGCATCGGCCTTTGCTACTGCTGTGTTCGCGACTTCAACGTCGATGGCGAGATCATCAGCCGGCGCGTGTGCTGGGACGGTCCCGTGTTCGACCTGGCGGAGGCGATGCCATGAGCGTCGATCTCGCCGTCAAGGTCGGGTCGCTGAGTCTGCGCAATCCCGTCATGCCTGCCTCCGGAACCTTCGCCGAGGGTCTCGATCGCGTCATCGACTTCAACCGGCTTGGCGCGCTGGTCACCAAAACGATCACGCGCGAACTGCGGGCCGGCAACCCCCTGCCGCGCGTCGTGGAACAACCCGACAGCATGATCAATTCGATCGGAATCCCGTCAAAGGGCATCGACCACTTCATAGACGAGACGTTGCCGCTCTACGCCGATTATTCGACACCTCTCGTGGTGAGTATCTCGGCGCCGACCGTGGAGGGATTTGCCTATCTCGCCGAAGCCGTCTCCGTGCCGGGCGTTGCCGCGATCGAGGCCAATATCTCCTGTCCCAACATCGAGGAAGACGGCAAGGCCTTCGCGATGAGCCCCAGGTCGGCGGCGCGCGTGACCGCTGCACTGCGCCGGGCGACAACTCTTCCCCTGTGGGCGAAGCTGACGCCAAACACCGGGGACATCGCGGCGGTCGCGCGCGCCAGCGAGGACGCAGGTGCGGACGCCCTTGTCGTCGCCAATACGATCCTGGCAATGGCCGTGGACCTGAAGACGTTCAGGCCCTCCCTGGGCAATATCATGGGTGGACTGTCCGGGCCGGCGGTCAAGCCGATCATCCTGCGGCAGGTCTACCAGTGTGCGCGCGCGGCGAGCGTCCCGATCATCGGATGCGGTGGTATTTCCACCGCCGAGGACGTGGTGGAATTCCTGCTCGCGGGAGCGACGGCCGTGCAGATCGGCACCGCCTCCTTTGTTCAGCCGGATGCGCTGCTCCGGATCATCGACGGCCTCGCGCAATTCTGTATGCACCGGGACATAGCGAAGATCGCTGACCTGTCCGGTGCGCTCGTCATCGAGGAAAGCGACGAACCCGACATGGCGTGGACGGAGCCGGCGCAATGATGGCGTCGGTCGCGCGCACTCCCGGACACGCGCACAGAGAACACGACGAACTCTCGACGCTGTTCGATGCACTTCGGAACGCGGCATTCGATGGCGTGGGGATCAGCCGCCTCGCCTATAGCGAGGCGGAGAGCCAGGCTCTTGAGATGATCGAGGTTGAGGCTCGGCGCGTCGGTCTGACCACCGAAAGGGACGCCGCCGCCAACCTCGTCGCAACGCTGCCCGGATCGGATGGGGACCTTCCCTTCATCGCCTGTGGCTCGCATATCGATTCGGTGCCGCAAGGCGGAAATTTCGACGGAGCGGCCGGCGTCGTCGCGGCACTCGCCGTCATGCGCCGTTTGAAGGCGCTGGAAAGACCACTGAAGCGCACCGTCAAGCTGTTCGCGTTGCGCGGCGAAGAGAGCGCGCGATTTGGTAAACCCTATCTCGGATCAAGCTGTCTCTTTGGCAAGCTGACGCCGTCCGATCTGGAGACCAAGGCTGAGGACGACGGTCGCTCGATGGGCGACTGCATGCGCAGCGTCGGTGTCGCGGTCGACCGCATCGCAGCGCGAGAGGTATTGCTTGAGCCGACGTCGGTGGCAGCCTGGGTGGAACTCCATATCGAGCAGGGCCCGGTGCTCACTGCGCGCAACCTGCCGATAGGGATCGTCTCGGGAATCCGCGGCAACATCAGGCACCGCGCGGTCGAATGTGTCGGCCAGGCCGGCCATTCGGGGGCAGTGCCGAGATGGCTGCGCCACGACGCCGTTTTCGGGATGTGCGAACTGATCACCCATCTCGATGCGCACTGGAGGACGCTGCTCGAGCGGGGTCACGATCTGGTGCTCACCTCGGGCATTGTCGCGACCGATCCGAAGGTCAATGCAATCGCCCGCATTCCCGAACTCGTGCGTTTTGCCTTCGAAATTCGCAGTCAAAGTAGGGCCACGCTCGACGCCGTCTACCAACTCTTCCTGTCTGAATGCGCCTCGGTCGCCAGGGAACGCGGCGTGTCCTTTCGGTTCGATGAGAAGGTGGAGGCTGCCGGCGCCACTATGGACAAGACGTGGATCGAGCGACTGACCGCCGCAGCCGGTCGGCTGAACCTGCCCTTCGAGACGATCGCCAGTGGCGCCGGGCACGACGCGGCGGTGTTCGCAAATGCCGGCGTGCCGAGCGCCATGGTCTTCGTGCGCAACCGGCACGGTTCACACAATCCGCGCGAGACAATGGACCTGTCGGATCTGATCGCGGGGATAGATGTGATGCATGCCGCGATCCAGGAGGCGGCGATGTCTCGTGGGGGTGAACGGCTGGCCAGGTCCATCGACGAAGAAAGCGACCGTGATCCGCAGTTGGAAGGAAGATCAAGATGAGTGGCGAACGTTCCGCAAGCATCAATCTGGAAACGCAGACACAGGAGGGGCTTCCAGGACTCCTGCAATGGCTGGAAATGCAGAAGGGCGGCGTGGCAACCTTCTATGAGTTCCAGCGAAGGTCTCTGGCGCTTCGCGCTTCGCACGGCCGTCAGGCTGGCCTGCTCAGGCTGTTGGCCGATCTGTCGGGTTGCTTCGCAGACGAATTCGATGGCGAGCCCCTCGACCTGTCCACCGCCAGTCAAGCGCTGAGCCAACTCAATGCCCTCGTACGCGAAGCAAGCGGACTGCCGCCGGGTGATGTCGAGGGCCTAATCGCCCTCACCAATCGGGTCGGGCTTGCCGACTTGTCTGTCTCCTCCTGATCCGGAGGCACTTTCGCGTCGTGCGGGCGTTGACTCGATACTCAAAATATGGATCAATTCTCAAAAATGAGACAATCCGAAAAAGAGGGTGAACAAGATGGTATCCAGAAGGACAGTCCTGACATCGGGAGCATTGACGGCGGCCGCGGCGATGATGCCGAGGGTCGCGTTCGGCCAGGCCGCGAAATATCCGGTGAAAGTCGCGCATCTCGAATCTCCGGCGCAGCCGCGCCACAAGGGACTTGAGAAAGTCGGCTCGCTGGTGAAGGAGCGGACAGGCGGCGAAGTCGAGTTCACCCTCTACCCGCTCTCCCAGCTTGGCAATGCGCGCCAGATGATCGAGGGCACACAGTTTGGCGCCATCGAATGTACGGTGCAGCCGGCCGCCTTCCTCGGCGGCTTCAATCCGGTGGTGTCGGTTCTCGACGTTCCCTACCTCCTGCCGACCGATCGCGCGCTGTCACAGCAATTGCGCGAGGGGCCATTCGGCAAGGCTTTGCTCGAAAGCTTCGAGAAGCGCGGTCTGCATGCGCTGACAGAATGGCCGAATGGCCGCAAAAGCCTGACCTCGAACAAATCGCTCGACAATCTGGTCGAGCTTGCGGGACAAAAGTTCCGCGTCATGGACTCCAAGATCCTGATCGATCAGTTCGCCGCGGTCGGCGCTACTGCGGTCGCGATCAATTTCGGCGAACTCTACACCTCGCTCCAGACGGGCCTGGTCGACGGCCAGGAGAACCCGCTCGACACCATCACCACCATGAAGTTCCACGAGGTGCAGAAGAACCTCGTCGTGACCGAGCATGGTGCCATGGAAGACTTTGTCCTGTTCAACCCGACCTGGTGGCAAGCGCTGCCGGACGGACACAGGGATATCATCGCGAAGGCTTTCGACGAGGTGAGACCCGAAGTCGAAAAGATGAAGGAAGCATCGGCCAGCGCAGCGCTGGAAATCATCAAGGCCTCAGGCGTCAATGTGAGGGTCGCGGATGAAGCAGAGCGCGCGAAGCTGCGCGACGCGACAGCGCCGAAGGCCCGCGAAGCCTATGTGACGCTGGCGGGCGCCGAGGGCGAGGACATGCTCAAGACTTACGACGCCGAGTACAAGAAGCTCGCCGGCTGATGGGCGCGCGGTTCGTCGCCGCGCTTGGGCGCGTGCAGGCCGTGCAGGGTTTCCTGCTCGGCCTGCTCATGCTTGCGATGACCTTCGGCTACGCGACCAATGTCCTGGTTCGCGAAGTCGTGCCCTCATTTGCGCCCAGGCTGGCGTGGATCGACGAGGTCGCGCTGTTCGGGCTGGTGTGGATCGTTTTCCTGGCGATCGGTCTGGCGCTGGAAAGCGGGCGCCATATCAGCATGCGAATGCTGCTCGACCGCATGCCGCCGCCGGCCCGGCGTGCGGTGAAGATCGTCATCAATCTCCTCGGCCTGGTCTTCAGCCTCTACATGGTGAAGGTTGGCTGGGAGATCACGGCCTTCGTGGCGCGCAGCGGGCAGGCGAGCCCGACGCTCGGCTTCTCCGTCGCGTGGCTCTATTGGGTCATGCCCGTCGGATTCCTCCTGCTTGCGGCGCAATATCTGGTTGAATTGCTAGGATGGTCGGACCGCTTCGCGCGCGAAATCGATCCCATGCACCATCTGTAGCGGTCACATGGTTGCCTTGCTCTTCGTTCTCGCGGCCGTCCTTCTGGCGCTCGCCGCGGAAATATTCCTGGTCCTCGGCGTTCCGGCGGTCCTGACCAAGTACCTCATGTATCCGACGATGCCCGACCTGATCATCGGACAGCGTCTGGTCGGCGGGGTCGAGGTTGTAACGCTGCTCGCCATCCCCTTCTTCATTTTCGCGGCGGACCTGATGGCCCGGGGCAGGATGGCAGGACAGCTTGCCGGTCTGTTCCGCGCTTTGGTCGGCCATCGACAGGGAGGACTTGGCCATTCGACCGTCGTGACCTGCATGGTGTTCGGTGCCGCGGCAGGGTCCGCTCCCGCCACGGTGGCGGCCATGGGGCGTGTCGCTTTCCCCGAGCTCAGGCGCTCCGGCTTCAGCGAGCGCTTCAGCCTCGGCCTGATCGCCTCAAGTGCGGAATGCGCACTCCTCATCCCGCCGTCGATCACGTTCGTCGTTTACAGCTGGCTGACGGGAACCTCGATCGCCGCGCTCTTCGCGGCCGGCATGATGGTGGGCATCGTTCTCGGCCTCGGTTTCATGGCGCTGGTTGCGTTCACTGCCTGGAGGGAAGGCATCCCAGGGATCGAGCGCGTACCTTGGCGGGGCAGATGGTCGGCCTTTGTCGACGCCTTCTGGGCGCTATTGATGCAGGTCATCATCCTGGCCGGAATTTTCAGCGGCGTCTTCACGGCAACGGAAGCGGCCGCGGTCTCGGCCGTCTATGCCGTGATCGTGGAGGTGTTCATCTTCCGCTCCCTGTCGTTGCGCGAAGTCTTTGCCATCGCGCGCGACAGCGCCGTCTCCACCGGGGTTATCTTCATTCTGCTGTCGATGGGCGCGCTGCTTGCCTACTTCATCACCCTTGCCGGCTTCGATCGCACGCTGCTGGGGATCATCCAGGACAACAACGTGAACTGGATCGTGTTCATGCTGTGCGTGAACGTGCTGTTTCTGATCTGCGGCATGTTCCTCGATCCGAACTCGATCATGGTGATTTTCCTGCCCACGCTCTTCCCGGTCTCGACGGCGCTCGGGATAGACCCGGTCCATTTCGGCATGATCGTGACGCTGAACGTCTGCACCGGCATGATAACGCCGCCGGTCGGGCTGGACCTCGCGGTGACCTCCGCAACGCTTGGACGACCGGTCGAGCAGGTCGTGGCCGGCATCATGCCCTTCATCGCCGTCAACCTGCTGGTCCTGGCGCTTGTCAGCTATGTGCCCTGGTTGTCGACCTTCCTACCGAACCTGATCTTCTAGCGGGAGCAGAGCATGTCAGCAGCGACACATCGACCCGAGCCCGGAAATGCAAACAGGCCCGCGACGCGGCGCTTCGCCGAGCGGTTTGTCGATCTGGCCAAGGCGCGCTCGCCACTGTGTCTGGGGCTGGATCCCTCGGAGGATCTCATCCGCCTATGGGGGCTGGACGACACGGTCGAGGGAATGCATCGCTTCTGCCAAACGGTCCTCGAAGCGGCGGATGACCAGATCGCGGTTGTAAAGCCGCAATGCGGCTTCTTCGAGCGTCTGGGCCCCGGCGGGATGCAGGTCATGGCGAAGGTGGTCGCACAGGCCAAGAGTCAGGGTTCGCTCGCGCTCATCGACTGCAAGCGGGGCGACTTCTCCAGGACGATGACGGGGTATGCCCAGGCAATGCTCGGAGCCGACAGCGGGTTCGGAGGCGACGCGATGACCGTCACGGCCTATCTCGGACTGGACGCGCTCCGACCGGTGATCGACAGGGCGGCTGCCTGCGGCGCGGCCGTCTTCGTCGTGGTGCGCTCGTCGAACGCCGACGGACATTTCCTGCAGAGGGCGGTGCATGACGATGGCCGGACCGTCTCGGACGCGCTCGCGGATTCCATCACGGCGATCAATCGCGAGACAGGGGACGGCATCGGACATGTCGGTGCAGTGATCGGAGCGACGATCGATACGGCGGACAATGCGGTGCTCGATCGCTTGCCCCTCTCGCTCGTGCTGGCGCCAGGTGTCGGCGCTCAGGGCGCCGGGATTTCCGACGTCAGGGAGAAGTTCGGTGACGCCGTACGGAGAACGCTGCCATCGGTGTCGCGCGGGATCCTGGCGCAGGGGCCGAGCGTTGCAAGGCTGCGCGAGGCGATCAAGCGGTATCGGGACGAGGCCTGGGCTGCGGCCTATTCGGGGCGTTGAAGAGCGCCCCGGTTTGCGCTCGCCATGATGATATTCCGGCACCCGGGCGAGAGTCTGCTGATCGATCGGTGCGAGGTCACGGTCGATCCTGTTTCGCGCCGCTGGGAGCGGCTGTTCCGTATCGACGATGAATGCGAAGCGGTCGAACCGTCAGAGGCTCCGAGGTGGTGCAGATACATAGCGGAACACCGGTGAAGGTTCCCGTGGCGGTGATCGGGACGCGCAACCCCGAGCACTCCCACCTGATCCTGCTCGCCAGGTACCCCGGACACTATGCTGCACTAGCTGCTACAAATGGCCGGAGGGTCCCTAGTTTTCGCTCCAGTCGAGCTGCCGCGACGGATGTGCGTCCACGAAAGCAGGCAGGGCCTCGCACAGTGCCCGTATCCTGCGAAGGCGTGGCATGGGCGCCAAGTCTACGCCGAACCGATCGGCCGAGAACAGTTGCGGCACAAGGCATACATCCGCCAGACCGGGCGTATCGCCGAAGCAGAAGTCGTGTTCCCCGTGACGGGCGACCAGCGCCTCGCAGGCGGCCAGTCCGTCTCCGAGCCAGCGGCGGCACCAGGCATCGATCTCCCCCTGGTCCTTGCCGCATCCCGTCGCAGATATTGCAGGACGCGCAGGTTCTGCAGTGGATGGATGTCGCAGCAGATGACGTTCGCGAAGGCGCGCACATGGGCCCTCTCGATCGGGTCGCGCGGCAGGAGCGGCGGTTGCGGAAATGTTTCTTCGAGCCATTCCAGGATCGCGAGCGATTGGGTCAGGACGTCGCCATCGTCTGTCACGACGGACGGAACCAGAGCCTGAGGGTTCACCGCGCGATAGACATCGCTCTTCTGCTGACCACCGTCCTTCGTGAGATGGACGGGGATCAGGTCGGGTGCGAGACCCTTGAGACCGAAGCCGACGCGCAGGCGGTACGCAGCCGACGAGCGGAAGTAGCCGTAGTATTTCACGCCGCGCCTCCCACCGTGAGATCGACCGGCGCCAGTCCGTCGATCTCGCCATGGATGCGGTCGCCCGCGACGACCGGGCCAACGCCGGCCGGCGTTCCGGTGTAGATCAGGTCGCCCGGCGCGAGGTGATAGTACTGGGAGAGATGGACCACGATCTCGACCGGCGACCAGACGAGGTCTGAGAGATGCGCGTCCTGCCGGATCGTCTCGTTGACCTTCAGCGTGATCCGCTGCGGCCCGACGGTTCCGACAACCGCGGCGGGAGTGAGCGCGGCCATCACCGCCGATTTCTCGAAGTTCTTTCCGAGGTCCCACGGCCTCTGCTTGGCGCGGGCGGCAAGCTGGAGATCGCGGCGCGTCATGTCGAGGCCGCAGCCGTAGCCCCAGATGGCCGCCGCTGCCTGACTCTCGGATGCGCGGAAGACCGGTGTCCCGACCGCAATCACCAATTCCATCTCGTAATGGAAGTTGTCCGTGCCGGGCGGATAGGGAATGGCCGAACCGCTCGGCACGATCGCCTGCGCGTCCTTGAGGAAGTAGAACGGCGCTTCCCGGTCGACTTCGACGCCCATTTCCCTGGCGTGTTCCACATAGTTGCGTCCCACGCAGAAGATGCGGTGAACCGGGTAGAGACCGCCCCCGGAGGTGGGTATCGTCGGGTAGTCGGGCGAGCTGAAGAGGCGTCTGGACATCGATGGTTCCTGCTGGAGTATCTGCTGGAAAGGCTGCGACGGAGTCAGATCGGTGCTCTGATGCGGACGGGATCCTGTCCATCCCAGCCGCGCGCGGCATCGCGAAAACCGTCGAACATGGCGCGTGTCGCCGGCCTGAACTCAATCACCTCGATCATGGCCGGCAGGGCGCCGTGTGTATCGAAATATCCGACGCGCGCGCCGTGAGCCACTTCCGCCTCGTAGGCGAGCGTGTAGCCTTCGCTTCCATAGTGGGCGATCGCCGCGTCGTAGTCATCGGCGGCGACGCCGAAATGATGCAGCCCGTATCCGCTGCGCTCGGCGACCTCGCGATAGACCGACGGCGAGTCGTCGAGTTGCTGGATGATCTCGAACTGCATGTCGCCGGCATAGCCCATTGCGATGGCGAGCGCGGTGGAAGAAGGCTGACCGCGATAGATCTGCCGGGGAAAAACGCCGCGCTCGCGCAGGAACCAGGGGCCGACGCCCATCGTGCGCGTCATCTCCCGCATCGAGGCGTGGATGTCCTTCGTGATGAAGGCCGTCTGGATCAGCCGGCCTGCGGCCGGAGCGATGTCGAACTTGCTCATTTCGGTCTCACCTCGCCATGATGCCGCCATCGATCGGGATCGTCACTCCCGTCATGAAGCTCGATGCGGGCGAGGCAAGCAGAAGGGCAAGACCCTTGATCTCATCCGGATCCGCGATCCGTCCCAGCGGTACCATCGAGGCGAACTGCTGCGCCACGTCCGGTTGGCGGATGCGGCCGCCGGCGATGTTCGTCCTGAACGGGCCGGGCGCGATGCCGTTGACCATGACGTCATAGGCTGCGAGTTCCATCGCCGACTGGCGGACGAGGTTCACCACCGCCGATTTCGTCGCAGTGTAGGCGTAGCCGCACATGACTTCGGATTTCAGCCCGGCCACGGAGGCGACCGCGATGATACGGCCGCTCTTCTGCGCCTTCATGTGCTTGGCCGCCGCCTGGATGGTTGCGAAGACGCCGGTTAGGTTGATCTGCAGCACCCGGTCCCACTGGCCGTCGTCGACCGCGTTGATCTGTCCCAGTTCGGTGAGATAGCCCGGACCGGCGGTCACGCCGGCGTTGGCCACCATCGCGTCCAGCCTCCCCCGCCGGGCGACGAGATCGTCGGTCGCCTGCCGGATGGCTCCGCGGTCGGAGACGTCAAGCTGAACCGGCTCCGCCCTTCCACCGGCTGCCGCGATCGCCCCCACCGCCCGGTCCAGTCCTTCGCGGTCGATATCCGCCAGCGCCACGTGCGCGCCAGCCTCTGCGAGGACCTCGGCGATTGCCAGACCCAGTCCGCTCGCCGCCCCCGTCACCATGGCCACCTTGCCGGCCATCGAAAAGCGCCCAGTCACCGTTCAGCCTCCCTGAAATTCGATTTTGTATGCCAAACGGATTTCCGATCGATTGGCAAGCGAAAATGGAACTGAAAAATTATAATAATAATATCAATTGCTTGGTATGATTCACCGCTTGGCGTGGTTCGCTTACATGAGAGCGCTTCTTGACGGAATTGTATTTTTCCGGTGTAGATCGACCCGGATGGAGCGCCCGGAGCGGCGAGACGACACGCAGGGAGGTTGGCGCAATGGCGCATACGGAAACGATCGAAACGGTCGCGGATTGCAGCATCCGCGTGATGCGCAAGGGCAAGGGCGAACCGTTGCTCTTCCTGCATGGTGCGTCGGGCGCAGGCCGCTGGCTCCCCTTCATGGAGATGCTGTCGGAGCGCTACGACGTCATCGTCCCCGAGCATCCCGGCTTCGGCGGTTCCGACACGCCCGAATGGCTCGATACGGTCGGCGACCTCGCTTATTTCTACCTGGACGTGATCGACCATCTCGGGCTGGACGGCGTCCACCTCGTCGGCACGTCGATCGGCGGCTGGATCGCCGCGGAGCTTGCCACCCGTTCCTGCGAGAAGATCAAGACGCTCACTCTGGTGGCGCCGGCGGGCATCCATGTGAAGGGGCTCAAGAAGGGCGACATGTTCATGTGGTCGCCGGAGGAACTGGCGCAGAACCTCTTCCACAACCAGGAAATCGCCAAGGCGATGCCTCAGCCGGGCAATGACGAGGAACTGATGGTCGTTTTGAAGAACCGGCTGATGACGGCCAAACTGGGTTGGCAGCCGCGCTTCTACAATCCGCACCTGCGCAAGTGGCTGCACCGCGTCGATGTCCCGACGCTGATTGTCTGGGGTGACGACGACAAGCTGATCCCGGCCGGATACGGTCCGGCCTACCGCGACCTCATCCCGAACTCCGAGCTCGAGATCATCTCCGAATGCGGACACCTGCCGCATGTGGAAAAGGCCCAGGAGTTCACCTCCAAGGTGGTCAACTTCATCCAGGGAGCCGCGTGATGAAATTCTACATGATGCATCTGATGCCGTATGCGGATCTCGATCTCGACTACGACAAGACGTACAACTCGGCCTGGATCACGCTGCCCAACAGCTATTACGACCCGAAGAAGGGCGCGAAGCTCTACAATCGCTACCTCGACGAACTGGAATATGCCGATCAGCTCGGCTTCGACGGCGTCTGCGTCAACGAACACCACCAGAACGCCTATGGGCTGATGCCGCAGCCCGGCGTAATGGCCGGCGCGCTCGCGCGGCGCACCAAGAAGGTCAAGATCGCGATCCTCGGCCGCGCCCTGCCGCTGCTCAACAATCCGGTCACGGTCGCGGAGGAGTTCGCGATGGTGGACAACATCACCGAGGGCCGGTTCATCGCCGGCTTCGTGCGCGGCATCGGCGCGGAGTATCACGCCTGGAGCTCCAACCCGGCGGATTCGCACGATCGCTTCCACGAAGCGCATGACCTGATCCTGCGCGCCTGGACCGAGACCGGTCCGTTCTCTTTCGAGGGCAAGCACTATCACTTCGAATATGTGAACCTGTGGCCGCGCCCCTACCAGACTCCGCGTCCGCCGATCTGGATCCCGTCGCAGGGGTCGAGCGAGACGATCGAATGGGCCTCGCATCCGGATCGCCGCTACACCTACCTGCAGACCTTCACGCCGGTCTCCATGCTCGCCAAATACATGAAGATGTACAAGGACATGGCAAAGGGCCACGGCTATGAGGCAACCGAGGATCAGCTCGGCTGGTCGGTTCCGATCTATGTCGCCGAGTCGGACGAGATCGCGCGCCGCGAGGCCAAGCCGCACATCGAGAACTTCCTCAACAAGTTCCTGCGCATGCCGAAAGAGATGCTCCTGCCGCCCGGCTATCTGTCGCTCAAGTCGATGCTGGGCGTGATGCAGGCGAAGTCGGCGATCGGCGGGCAGCAGACGATCGATACCGTGATGGAAAAGGGCATGTTCATCTGCGGCAGCCCCGAGACGGTGCGCCAGAAGCTATCCGAATATCACGGGGAGATCGGCTTCGGCCACCTGCTGTCGCTGCTGCAGTTCGGCACGTTGCCGGCCGAGCTCACGCGCAAGAGCATGGAGCTCTATGCGACGGAGGTGATCCCGTATCTGCGCGCCAATGCGGCCGCCAAGGTCGCGGAAGCCGCGGAGTGACGGCCGGTCGGCGCTGCTGACCTCAGCTTTCGGGGTCGGGCTTCGGATCGTGGAGGATCGAGAACAGATGGCCGCTCATCGCCGCTTCCGCCCAGTCGGGGTTGCGCGTCTTCAGGGCGGCGATGATCTCGTTGTGCTGCCGGTGGGTGCGTTTGGTCCGCTCGTCCACAGGCTCGCTGTACTGGTTGAAGATCGAGGCGGGAAGCTCGAGGGAAGACGCCAGGATCTTCTCCAGCCGGGGGCTGTCCGCAGCCCGCGCTATGGTGGCATGGAACTCGTTGTTGAGCTCGTCGAAACGGGAAAGGTGCCTGTGCCAGCCGAGATCGGCGAAGACAGCTTCCATCTCGGATTCGATCGCCTCCAGGTGGGCGATCTGCGCCGGGGTGATCCGCAGCGCGGCGCGCCTGGCGCCGTGGCCCTCGAGTTTGGCGCGGAGGCGGAAGATCTCCGCGACATCCGCCATCGAGAAGCTCGCGACCTGGCCGCGCCTGTAGCGTTCGAGGACGACGAGGCCTTCGTTGCCGAGCCGGCTCAGCGCCTCGCGGATGGGCGTGCGGCTGACGCCGATCCTCTCCGCGAGCTTGGCCTCCTGCAGGGTTTCGCCGGAGCGAAGGTCACCGGAAATGATCGCTGCGCGAATATGGCGGTAGGCGATCTCAACTGCCCCGTTCGCATCGGAAGCGTCTTTCGACGGCACTGTGCCGGAGTTTTTGCTGTCCATGAGCGAAGCCATGCGGGTCGATCGGATTTGGACCAATCGCACAGGGTGTCGGCGCCTGCAAGGTATTCAACGAGGTATACGATATTGGGATCGGTGACGCATATTGCCGCATAATCAGTTGACCGAACGGGCGTTTTGTATACGATAATCCAATCATACGAGCTGGCGTCGCCAGGCGCCACAGGGGAGCGAGATGAAGATTGAGCCCGGAATGGCTGCGTTCGTCACCGGCGCAGGATCGGGAATCGGCCGCGGGATTGCACTGGCGCTTGCCCATCGTGGCGTGAGCGTCGGGGTCTGCGACATCCGGCTGGACGATGCCGAGAAAACCGCTTCCCTGATCAAGGCGGCGGGTGGGAAGGCGCTCGCGGTCAAGGCCGACGTCTCCGTTCGCGAGTCCGTCGAAGAGGCGGCCGATGCCGTGTCCGCCGCTTTCGGAGCGGTGTCGATCCTCTGCAACAATGCCGGGATCGCGATGCACGGGGTGCCGCTTCACGAGATCAAGCAGGCCGACTGGGACTGGGTGATCGGCGTCAACGTACGTCGGCGTGATCCACGGAATGAATGTGTTCATGCCCCCGCATGCTCGCAGCCGGAAAGCCGGCGCATGTCGTGAACACCGCCTCGATCGGCGGCTTCCAGGTCAATCCGAACTTCCTCACCAGCGCCTATTCCATGACGAAATATGCCGTCGTCGCACTCAGCGAAGGGATGCAGAACGAGCTCGCAGGCACGAATGTGGGCGTGTCGGTTCTCGCTCCGGCAGCGGTCGACACGGGCATCCATCTGTCCGAAAGGAGCCGTCCGGATCGTCTCGGCGGCGCCTATGTTCGTCCGGAAAACCATTTCATGGGCGACCTCATCAAGGACAGCGCCAGGCCCGAGGACATCGGCGAGCAGGTCGCCGCGGCCATCGAGCTGAACGAGTTCTACATCTTCACGCATCCCGAGACGCAGCATTGGCTGGAGGCGCGGCACGAGCGGATTCGCGCGGGCTTCGACGCGGCGCGTACGGGCGGGCGGGCTCCTCGCCCAGGCCGCTGAATAGGACGGAGTTCGGATATGCTCGACAAGACCAGCTCCTTCGGTGTTCCGCCCGGTCGCGGGGGTCATCGGCCGCATGTCGTCGGCATCGGCGGAACCACGAGGATCGGATCATCGTCGGAAACGGCACTCCGCTTTACGCTCGCTGCGGCCGAGCGGCTGGGCGCGTCGACGGAGATGATCGTCGGGCCGCTGCTCGACCTGCCGATGTACGATCCTTCGGACGACCATCGCAGCCCCTCGGCGCGCCGCCTGGTGCAGTCGCTGCGCCGTGCTGACGGAGTGATCATCTCGACGCCGAGCTACCACGGGGCGCTGTCGGGCGTGATCAAGAACGCGCTCGACTATGTCGAGGACATGCGCGGGGACGCCCGGCCCTATTTCGACGGGCGGGCCGTGGGCGTAATCGTCACGGCGTTCGGAGCGCAGGCTCTCGGCACCACGCTGGTTGGCGTCCGCTCTATCGTGCATGCGCTGCGCGGCTGGCCGACGCCGTTCGGCGCGGCGCTGAATTCGCAGAACAAGCCGTTCGAAAGCGGGTTGCCCGCCAACCGTGAAGTGGAACTGCAGCTTGAGACGGTGGCCACCCAGGTCGTCCGTTTCGCTGCCATTCAACACGCCGTGACGGAAGACGAGATGCGCTACCAAAGGGCGTCGGCTTCCGGCGCCTGAGGGCGCAGACCAGATACCGGCGTCGGGGAGGAGAACCGGCGCCGGCGAAACCAGCCCTGTGAAAGACGGGGCAAAGGAGGAAAAACATGAATCTGTTCTCGAAAGCCGCTTTGGCGGGCGCCGTCGCGCTCGCCTCGTCCTGGACGCTGTCCGCCCAGGCCCAGACGGTCAGCATATCGACGCTGCCGCCTGGATCTATCAACAACGTCCAGACCCAGGCCATCGCGAAAGTCGTGCAGGAGAAGGCAGGCATCCAGATGCGTGTCATCACCTTCAACTCGCCTGCGGCGAGCATGGGCGCGGTGCAGGCGGGCGAAGCCGGCTTCACCTTCATGTCGAACGACGAGGTCGGCATCGCGGTGCGCGGCAAGGATGAGCACGCCGGCAAGCCGCTGGACAAGCTCCAGCTTGCCGCGACGGTGTTTCCGTTCAAGGTTGGCGTGCTGGTGCGCGACGATTCCGACATCAAGACCGTGGCGGACCTGAAGGGCAAGCGCTTCCCGACCGGCTGGCAGGGCTTCCCGCAGGGCATCGCCCTCTCGAACGCGATCCTCGCAACCGCCGGGCTCTCGCTCGCGGATACCGACGGCGTTCCGACCGTGAACCTGCTGCGCGCGGCGGACGACTTCAAGGCCGGGCGGCTGGACGCGACGGTGTTCGCAGTCGGCGCTCCCAAGATGGCCGAGATCGACGCTTCGGTGAAGATCCGCTTCCTGAGCCTCGACGATGCCGATCAGGCCAAGGCCGCCATGGCGGCGATCCGCCCCGAATACACCGTCGCACCGCAGACGCCTCTGCCGCACCTCAACGGCGTCATCGGCGAGACCAATCTGATGCAGTATGCGATGACGGTCGCCGCCAGCTCCGACGTGGACGAGGAGACCGTCTACAAGGTCGTCAAGGCGCTCCACGAGAACAAGGACGCCCTCGTGGCAGCGCATCCCTCTTTCAACGCGATGAACCCGGACAATATCTCGGTTCTCCAGCCCGACGTGAAATATCACCCGGGTGCCGTCCGCTACTACAAGGAGATCGGAATCTGGAAGGGAGAGTGACCCTCGACTTCGCCTGATCGAACCAGCGAGACGGATCCGGACACGACCCATGAGCGTTGATACAGAAGTGGAATTGACCGCGCCCACGTATGGCCCGGTCGGCTACGCCACCACGATCCTCGGATCCGTCATCGCCCTGGCGGGCATTGCGTGGGGGGCGGACCTGTACCGCCAGTTCGGCTTGAACTTCCTGGCCGAGCAGTTCCTCGCGGTGATCCTCGGTCTGGCCATGTCGATCGTCTTCCTGGTCCGCCCGTTTCGCGGCGGGGTGGGCATCAGGACGACGGCGCCGTGGTACGACTGGTGCCTCGTGGTCCTGTCGCTCGGGATCGGCACCTACATGGCATGGAACTATCCCCGCATGCTGGGGGAGTTCTTCAATTCGCCGCCCGACGTGCTGATCGTCGCGTGGCTGCTGTTCGTGCTCGTGATGGAGGCGCTGCGCCGCGCCTCCGGCTGGCCGCTCGTTGTCACCGTCATGTGCTTCTTCCTCTACGCCCTCGTCGGCCATCGCGTTGGCGGCGCGTTACAGACGCGTGAGGTCGAGGCGACTGGAATGGTCGTCTACCTTGCACTCGACACAAGCGGCCTGTTCGGACTGGTCCTCCTCATCGGCGTGACCGTGGTCATTCCATTCGTCTTCTTCGGCCAGCTTCTCTCCTCGTCCGGCGGCGCGAGCTTCTTCAACGACGTCTCGCTCGTCCTGATGGGCCGCTTCCGTGGCGGCGCGGCCAAAATCGCGATTCTCGCTTCCTCTCTGTTCGGCTCCATCAACGGCATCGTCGTTTCCAACATCCTGGCGACAGGCGTAGTCACCATCCCGATGATGAAGAAGTCGGGCTTCAAGCCGGAACATGCGGCGGCCATCGAGGCCAGCGCCTCGAACGGTGGTCAGCTCATGCCGCCGGTGATGGGCGCGGTCGCGTTCCTAATGGCCGACTTCCTCCAGATCAGCTACGCCGAGGTGGCCGTCGCGGCACTCGTGCCGTCGGTGCTCTACTATTGCGCGCTGTTCATCCAGGCCGACCTCGAAGCGGCCAAGGGCAAGATCCTCCCGGTGCCCGCCAGCGAGATACCCCGAATAGTCGGCGTGCTCATGAAGGGCTGGCTGTTCCTTCTGCCCTTCGCCGTCCTGATCTACGCGCTGTTCTGGCAGAACCGGGAACCCGAGAACGCGGCGATCTTCGCCTGCATCGCCGTGATGGCGATCGGGTTTTCCTTCGGCTACGGAACGCATCGGCTGACGCCGAAGGAAGTCTGGAACTGCGTGGTCCGGACCGGCGTATCGTCGGCCGACATCATCATGATCTCGGCCGCGGCCGGCTTCATCATGGGCATCCTCCAGCTCACGGGGCTGAGCTTCGCGCTGACGCTGTATCTGGTCGATCTCGGCGCCGGGAACGTCTACCTGCTGCTCATCATCGCGGCGGTCCTCTGCATCGTGCTCGGGATGGGAATGCCGACGCTGGGCGTCTACGTCCTGCTCGCGGTGCTGATCGTGCCGGCGCTGGTCGAGACGGGCATCCCGCCGCTCGCCGCGCACATGTTCATCATCTACCTCGGAATGATGTCCTTCGTGACGCCGCCGGTGGCGATCGCGGCCTTCTTCGCCGCGAACCTGGCGAAGGCCGACCCGTTCAGGACCGGCTGGGCCGCGATGCGCTTCTCGTGGACGGCCTACATCGTGCCCTTCCTGTTCGTTTTCTCGCCCAGCTTGCTCCTGCAGAGCGGTTCGTGGACGGAAACGGCCCTCTCCATCTCCACCGCGATGCTGGGGGTGTGGTTCGTCTCCGCCGGCATGATCGGATACGCCCTCGGTCGTCTCTCCGCCCAGCTGCGGGTCGCCTTTGTCATCGGTGGCGGACTGCTGATGATCCCCATCGAGATGTTCTCCATCGCCGGCTATCTCAACGTTGCCGGCCTCGCCCTCTGTGTGGCGGCGCTGGCCGCAAACTACTTCGGCAGGAAGGCGGCCGCGACCCATCATGAAGTCGCCGCCGAGTAGTCGTTAGACCAGGAAAGGACCAGACATGAACGCGCCATCGTCGAGCCCCGAACAGCGGCAGGCCTTCTACGATCGTCTCGAGCCGCAGAACCTCGCTCCGCTGTGGGAGAAGCTGAAGGGGCTGCTGCCGGACGAGCCGAAATCCAAGGCCGCGCCGCATCGCTGGCGCTACTCGGACGTGCGACCGCTGGTGATGGAGTCGGGCAAGCTGCTGACCGCGCAAGAGGCGGAACGGCGCGTTCTGGTGCTCGAGAACCCCGCCCTTCCCGGCATGTCGCGCGCAACCTCGACCATGTATGCCGGTATCCAGCTCATCATGCCGGGCGAGACTGCGCCCGCCCACCGCCATACACCGTCCGCCCTCAGGTTCATGCTGGAGGGCGAGGGCGCCTTCACCGCCGTGGGCGGCGAGCGGACGACGATGAGACGCGGCGACTTCATCATCACGCCGTCCTGGGCGTTCCACGACCACGGCAACGAAGGCACCGAGCCGTGCGCCTGGCTGGACGGTCTCGACCTGCCGCTGGTCGCATTCTTCGAGGCTGGGTTCAACGAGCACTACAACGACGAGCGCCAGTCGATCGTGCGGCCGGAAGGCGACGCGCTGGCGCGGTTCGGCTCCAACATGCTGCCGCTCAACGCCACCAGCCGCTACGGCATGACCACGCCGATCTTCAACTATCCCTACGAGCGGACCCGGGCCGCTCTCGTCGCCGCGGCCGAAGGCGACGGTCCCGATCCGCACGAGGCAGTGACGCTGCGCTATTCCAATCCGATCGACGGCGGCTGGGCGATGCCCACGATGGCCGCATGGATGACCTTCGTCCCCAGGGGCTTCGAGACGAAACCCATCCGCTCGACCGACGGCATCGTCATGGCCCTGGGAGAAGGCGCGATGACCGCCCGCATCGGCGACAAGACCTTCGACATGGCGGAAAAGGACGTGGCCGTCTCGCCCGGATGGACCTGGAGAAGCTTCAAGGCGTCACAGGACAGCTTCATTTTCTGCTTCTCCGACCGCGTCGCGCAGGAGAAGCTCGGCCTGTGGCGCAAGCAGCGCTCCTAGTCGGCAACCGAACTGCAGGAAAATCAGCATGCGTATCTGCCGCTTCGACGACGACCGCCTGGGTGTCGTCTCCAACGGACTGGTCCACGACGTGACCGCCGTCGCCGACGAACTGCCCGCGCTGAAATGGCCGCTGCCGCGGGGCGACCACTTCTTCAACCATCTCGACCGGCTTCGGCCGAGGATCGAGGCGATGGCGAAGACCGTGCCGGGCAGGCCTGTCTCGGAGGTCAAGCTGCTCTCGCCGGTGGCGAACCCCGGCAAGATCGTCGCCGCGCCGGTGAACTACAAGCTTCACCTCGACGAGTCCCGGGCCGACACGCAAATCAATTTCGGCACGCAGGTCAAGACGATCGACGACTACGGCGTCTTCCTGAAGGCGACGAGCTCGATGATCGGCGCCGGCGACGTCGTTGTGGCCGACTGGCCGGAGCGGCGCATCGACCACGAGATCGAGCTCGCCTTTGTCATCGGCAAGCAGGGCTTTCGCATCGCGGAAGAGGACGCGCTCTCGCATGTCGCGGGCTACATGATAGGCCTCGACATGACCATCCGCGGCACCGAGGACCGATCGTTCCGCAAGTCGCTCGACACCTTCACCGTGTTCGGTCCGCACATGGTCACGGCGGACGAGATCGGCGATCCGAACAGTCTCGACTTCGAGATCAGGGTGAACGGCGAGACCCGCCAGAAATCGAACACCGGCCTCCTGATCTGGAACGTCCAGAAGCTGATCGCCTACGCGTCCAGGGCCTATACGCTCTATCCCGGCGACGTGTTCATGACCGGCACGCCCGAGGGCGTGGCCCCGGTCGTGCCAGGCGACCGCATGCATGCGTGGATCGAGGGGATCGGAGAGATGACCGTCGCGGTCGGCGGCTGAGAATGGCCTCCAGCCTCGGTCAAAGCCCGGCAAATATCTCAGCTTGCCGGCGCCGGATGGCGGGAGAAAGAGGCGAGGTGTCGAAGGGGCTAAGCCGGATCGGTCGCAGCGACGCCCGATTGTGACAACATTCACCGTCAGACCATAGGCCGGCGCCACGACGAGCTTGGCGCCGTTTACCCATCACTCAGTCCGACCGTGCGTCCGGCAGAGCGCGCCTTGTCCAGACAGTCCCGGATACAGTCGGTGAGAGCCTCCGCAACGATGCGGCCGATACGTGACAGCGGTTTGCGAGCGTCGATGGCGACGCTGACGGTCTGAGGCTCCGCACCCTTGTCGCGCACCGGCAGGAACACCAGCGATCCTTCGGCCAGTTCGGGCGCGGCATCGAGCTCCGACGTGAAGGCGATGTAGCGGCCGCTTCTGGCGAGCGTCTTGACGAGCTGCAGCGAGTTGGTGACCAGCGTCTTCCCTGTATCGGAGAAGAGCCAGCCGTAGCGGGCATCCAGATAGCGGCGGATCGGGAGCGCCTTGCTTTGCAGGGCGATGGGAAAGGCGACGGCTTCCTGGAGACTGATCGTCCCAGCGCCCGACAGCTGGTGGCCCGGCGCCGTCACGCAGCCGAAGGGCAGGTCCGCTCCCCAGAGGATATGCACGTCGCGGCGCGGCGACAGGTTGAAGGCGGCGACAAGGTCGGCATTTCCGGAAAGAAGCTCCGTCAACGCATCGTCCGGGCTGGCGACCTCCACCTCGAGCGAGATTCGCGGGTGCTCGCTCGCCAGCCGCGCGATGAACTGCGGGAGGAACCCGTTGACGTGGCTGTCCATGGCGACAAGACGGACATGGCCCTGGCTGATGCCCTGCAGCTGCCGGACCTCGGTTGCGGTGCGCCGCTCATCCGCGCGCCAGCGGCGGGCCAGGGTGACCAGCGCGTCACCGGCCGCGGTGAGCCGCATTCCGCGCGGAACCCGCTCGAACAGGGCGACCTCAAGATCCTGTTCGAGCAGCAATATCTGCCGGTCTATCGCCGACGCCGCGACGTTGAGCTCCTTCGCCGCCCGCTGGATAGAGCCGGACCGGGCAACCTGATCGACGTAGCGCAACGAGGCGGGAACGAGCGAGCCGCGCATGCAGGGTTTCCATTCTAAAATTTCGAACTCATTGTTGCCCAAGCTGCGCTGGACGGCAATGCACTTTTCCCGGATCATTCGCTCCAAGGTCAAAAGGCCATCGTCCGCAATCACATCTGAGGTTCGGACAAGGGGAACTCGGATGAACGGTCTGGACAGCGCAAAGCCGATCGCTGGCATCAGCCGTTCCGTCACCGGCTCGCCGCCGACGGACGGAAGGGGGATCGCCGGGGATTTCGCGAGGCATCTCTACCGGGTGGCCGGCAATCGCCTCGCCGGCTACCTGCTGGTCGCGCCGACGGTGCTCTTCCTGGCGATCTGGTTCCTGTGGCCGGTGCTTTCGATGGTGGCTCTCAGCGTCTCATCGCGCAATGTAGACGGCGCTATGGTCGACGGTTTCACGCTGGAGAACTACCTCCGGCTTTTCTCGACCGATCTCTATTTCCGGATCCTGCTGCGCACGATCCGCATCGCGGTGATGACGAGTCTGATCGCCGCGATCCTCGCTTATCCGCTGGCGATCGCGATCGCGCGCGGTGGCCCCTCGCTCGCCAGGCTGGTGACGATCACGATCCTGGCGCCGCTGCTGGTCAACGTCGTGGTGCGCTCCTACGGATGGCAGGCAATCCTCAACAAGACCGGCGCGCTCGCCTGGGTGCTGAAGCTCTTCGGCATCGAGAACCCACCGATGCTGCTCTACACCGAATGGGCGGTGCTGATTGCCTGCGTGCACGTCTACCTGCCGTTCATGGTGATGCCGCTCGCCACCGCCATCGGCCGCATCGACCGCACGGTCGCCGAAGCCGCCCGCGTCGCCGGCGCACCGCGCCTGGCGGTTTTCCTCCGCATCATATTCCCGCTCAGCCTGCCGGGACTGGCGGTCGGCGTGTCGCTCGTCTTCTCGCTGAGCGCCGCCGCCTATGTCACGCCTCAGATCCTCGGCGGCAACTTCTCGCCGCTCTTGGGGACGCTGATCGAGCAGCAGATTCTGACCCTCAACGACTGGCCGTTCGGCGCGGCGATCTCGACGCTGCTCATCGCCATGGTCCTGGCGATGAACCTCGTTTTCCTCAGACTGGCAAACCGGCGCTTCGCGCGCTGGACGGCAGGCGCGCGATGAACGAAGAACTCGGCCCCTTCATCAAGATCGTCGTCGCGATCATCCTCGCACTCGTCGTCGCGCCGCTGGTCGTGCCGATCCTGATGTCGATCTCCGACACGCCCTTTATCGTCTTTCCGCCGCAGGGCTTCACCCTGCATTGGTACGGCGAGGTGCTGGCCAATCCCGAAGCGCGGGGCAGCTTCCTGTTCTCGCTCAGGCTCGCCGCCGCGGTCACGCTCATCGCGCTCGCCCTGGGCGTGCCCTGCGCGGCGGGACTGACGCGCTACCGCCTTCCCGGACAGGAGGCGGTGCTGGGGCTGATCCTGTCGCCGCTGATCGTGCCGCTGATCGTCACCGGCGTTGCGTTGCTCCAGCTCTTCTCCATGCTGGGATCGCGGGCAACCTTCATGCAGCTCGTCATCGGCCACACGGTGGTCTGCCTGCCCTATGTCATCCGCGCGGTCTCGGCGAGCTTCGTGCTGGTCAACCGCAACCTGGAGGACGCGGCCGCCGTACTCGGGGCGCCGCCGCATGTCGTTGCCACGCGGGTGATCTGGCCGCAGGTGCGGCCCGGCATCCTCGCCGGCGCGGTGTTCTCCTTCATCGTCTCCTTCGACGACTATCCGATCTCGATGTGGCTGGCCGACGGCAACAATTTCCCGATCCCTCTCTATCTCTTCACGGTGATCGAGCGCTCCTTCGACCCCTCGATCGCCGCGATCGCGTCGCTGATGATCTTCTTCGCCCTTCTTCTCGTGCTCGTCATCGAGAAAGTCTTCGGCATCAGCCTGGCGAGGCTCGCCACCTGATGCCGGCCGCGTACCGTTCATCCTCCCCAAATATCGCCCCAGGAAAAGGAGCAGTTCAATGACACGAATGAGCAGAAGAACCTTCGGCAAGCTCGCGCTCGGCACCGCCGCGCTCGCCGCACCGATGGGCTTCATGCGAAACGGCTGGGCTGCCGGCAAGGAAATCAGCATCGGTATCTGGGGCGGCTCGCAGGGCGAGTTCGTCAAGAAGGAGATCATCCCCGCCTTCCAGAGCGACTTCGACTGCACTGTTATTGCCGAAGAGGGCTTCACCCTTGCCAATGTCGGCAAGATGCGCGCGACCAAGGACAACCCGAAATTCTCGGTGATGTTCATCGACGACGTGGCGATCCCGATCTGCAAGCAGGAGGGGCTGATCGCCGAATTGCCCAAGGCGGACATGCCGGCACTGGAAAAGCTCTATCCGCGCTTCGGCTTCGACGGATGGGGCACGGCGCTTGCCATCTCGGTGGCGAGCCTGTTCCACAACACGAGCGTGACCCCGCCGGAAACCTATGCCGAGCTGTGGGATCCGAAATATGCCGGCAAGCTGAAGCTGGTCAGCCCCAAGAACACGCCCTCGGTGTTCTTCCTGATCGTCGCCTCGGCGGTAAAGAGCGGCAAGCCGCTGGCCGAGGCGCAATACGAAATCGACGACGCCTTCGACAAGGTGGCCGAGCTGAAGCCCAACATCATGAACCTGTTCGACAACGGGCCGCAGGCCGCGAACGAGGTCGCGCAGGGGCAGGCCGACATCGGGCTGCTGGAACTGTCGAAATACATCTATCCCTACACCGCCAAGGGCGCGCCGGTGACGATGAGCTTCCCGAAGGAAGGCAGCTTCGCCGGCAACAACTGCCAGGTGCTCGTCAAGGGTGGGCCGAACCAGGACCTCGCCGTTGCCTTCATGAACCGGATGCTGGAACCGGCGGTACAGAAGGCTTTCTCCGAATATGCGCTGACCGCCCCGCCGGTCTCCGGCATCGAGTTCTCGGAAGAGACGCTGAAATACATCGCCTATCCCGTCGAGGAGATGGACAGCCGCGGCCTGTTCACACCGGACTGGGAATTCATCAACGCGAAGCGTTCCGGGTGGACCGAAAAGCTGAACGGCATCTTCGCCGTCTGATCGCTGGCCGAATGGCTGCCAGCCGCCGGCTGGCAGCTTCGCATCGAAAAGGGAAAGCGCCATGTTCGCAGCATCTGCACCAGAGTCGCGCGGCGCGGAGGTCCGGCTCACAGGACTGTGCCGGAGCTACGGCGACAATCACGTCGTCCGCGACGTCGATCTGACTGCCTCCGGCGGGGAAATCCTCGCTCTGCTCGGCCCGTCCGGATGCGGCAAGACCACGACGCTGCGGATGATCGCGGGTCTCGTCGAACCGACGTCCGGCGACATCACGATCGACGGCAAGCCCATCACCGGCCTGCCGGTGCACAGGCGCAATCTCGGCATGCTGTTCCAGAACTATGCGCTGTTTCCTCACCTCACGGTCCTGGAGAATGTCGCCTTCGGCCTGCAGATGCGCGGAGTTCCGAAGCAGGAGATCGCCGGCAAGGCGAAGGAGGCGCTGCGGCTCGTGCGGCTCGCCGGCTTCGAGGACCGCATGCCGGCAGCCCTTTCCGGAGGGCAACAGCAGCGCGTCGCCATGGCGCGCGCCATCGTCTACCGTCCGCGGGTGCTGCTGCTCGACGAACCCTTCGGTGCGCTCGACAGGAAGCTGCGCGAGGAAATGCAGATCGAGCTGCGCCAGCTCTGCAACGACCTCGGCCTGACCACCATCCTCGTCACCCACGACCAGGAGGAGGCCCTGGTTCTAGCCGACCAGATCGCGGTGATGCGCGACGGGCGTATCGAGCAGGCGGCCTCCGCGCGCTCGGTCTATGAGCGGCCGGCGTCGCATTTCGTGGCCGGTTTCATCGGCACGTCGAATTTTCTCCCCGCGACCGTCGTCAGCCAGAGCGGCGATGGCATGCGACTCGAAGGCGAAAACAACCGCACCTTCCAAAGCACCGTCGCGCCGTCGATGGCTGCGGGCAGCCGGGCGATCGTGGCCATCCGGCCCGAAAGCGTGACGCTTGCACTCGGCAACCCGGCTGACGCCGGCATGGTCAACACGGTTTGCGGCGTCGTGCTGAGGACGGTGTTCAAGGGACAGACCCTGTCCGTCTGGATCGGTTTGCCCTCGGGCATGGAGTTCGCCGTCTCGCTGCCGATCGAAGCGACCGGCGCCGTCAATCCGCAGCCCGGCGAGACTTGGACGGCCTCCTGGTCGCCGGAGCGCACGTTGGTGATGCGCGAGCAATGAACAGGGAAACGACGTCGGCAGCCAGCCCCGCCATCGGCTTTATCGTGCCCTCTTCCAACCGCATCGTCGAGCGTGCGACACGGAGGATCCTTGAACGCGTGCCCGGCATGGACGCCTGCTTCGCACGGGTTCCGTATGGCGGCCACCCGGCCGACGGCTACGACACCGCTTGCTTCGAGACCGGCGCCGCGATGCTGGCGGAAGCGCGTGTCGACGTGATCTGCTGGAACGCGACGCGTGGTGCGTTGCTCGGTTTCGAGCCGGACAGACGGCTTTGCGATCTGTTGGAACACCGCACCGGTATTCCCGTCACCACGACCGCGCTGGCCACGCTCGACCTGCTGACATCCAGGAAGCTGACCCACATCGGGCTCATCGCTCAGGGAAACTCCGAGGAGGGCCAAAAGCTGGTCGGCAATCTCGCCCGAAGAGGTATCCACGTTGCCGCGGCGTACCATCTCGGTATCTCGGATAATTTCGAGGCATCCCGGGTCTCGAGGGAGCAGATCACAGGTCTGACGGAACAGCTGGCCGCGAACGGGCGGCTGGACGCCGTTCTGATCTGGAGCACCAACCTGCCGGGCTTCGCGCTGGCGCGGGAAATGGAAGGCAGGATCGGCATCCCCGTGCTCGATTCCACGATGATCGGCATCTTGGCCGCGCTTGAGGTCGCCGGCGTCGACATCGAAAGCGCCGAAGTCTTGGACAATATTCGGTCTGCATGAAGCCCCGAAAGCCGTTCCGCGGAGGACGGAGTAATCGCGAATCCGATGGAGCGTCACGCTGACAATGAGCTTCGCTAAATGCGAGTAAGTGGATAGCTGGCCACAGGCATGCCGATTCGTTGGGGTCCGTAGTCTCGATCTACGTCTTTGCCTGTTCCCAAAAGCCGTCGGTCAATCACTTCATGGCCGAACGACCATGTCGAAGCTCAATCCAAACCGAGCCAGGTATTTTCGCAGGCGGTCAGCGTCGTTGCTGCTTGTCTTTTCCAAGCGGGAGACCGCGAACAGCCGTCGTCCGGCAGCACTGAGTGAGCCAGTCTCCCGGCACGCGGAGATCACGGTTGCCAGCTGCGCGCTTTCGAACAGGTCGATAGCCTCGGCGCGATCGGATCCAAGAAGCTCAACAAGCACATCTTCACTCCCGGGAGTGTTGGCTCCCGTGGACCACAGGAGGCGGAGGCGCGCGATCTCGTCGCGGACGGTCTCCTCGTTGATGCGGCCTTGCGGCGCCAAAGTCGCCATGCGCGTCACCGAGGCGGACAGGTCCCGGAAGTTGGCGCGCCACGTGGCTTCCGGTGCCGCGGCAAACCGGAGATAGGCCTCGCGCGCCTCCCTGTTGAAGGTGACGTTCTGGCCTTCGCGCTCACTGTATCGCCGCAACTCGAACTCCAGGTTCGGCTCGATGTCTTCCTTGCGGTCCTTCAGCGCCGGCAGGCTGAAGGTCCAAAGATTAAGCCGGGCGAACAGGTCCTCGCGGAACCGGCCCTCCCTGACACTGACGGAGAGGTCGCGATTGGTGCCAGCCAGGAGCTGGAAGTCCGACGTCGTGTCGCGATCGGCGCCGACAGGCAGGAACCGCTTCTCCTCGATGGCCCGCAGGCACATTGCCTGCTCATCCAGTCCGAGCTCGCCGATCTCGTCGAGGAACAGCACGCCCTTGTCGGCGGACTTCATCAGCCCCGCCCGTTCGGCCTGCGCGCCGGTGAAGGCGCCCTTCACATGGCCGAACAGCGTCGACATTGCCTGGTCGCCGCGCAGCGTCGCGCAGTTGACCTCGATGAAATCGCCCGAAACCTGACGCTGCGCCTTCTTAAGCTCATATATCCGCTTGGCGAGTTGCGACTTCCCGGCGCCGGTGGGACCGGTCAGCAGCACCGGCGCGCGCGAGCGGATCGCGACCTTCTCGATCTGGTCGATCATCTGGTTGAAAGCGGGGCTGCGCGTCGCGATGCCGGATTTGAGAAAGGACGTCGCCTCGTCGCGCTCGGCGGCGAAGCGCGTCGCGATGGCATCATAGCGCGACAGGTCGAGATCGATGATCGAATGGCTGCCGACAATCTCGACGGGATCCTCGGGTGAGGTTCGGCGTGGCGGCGGCGACAGTTGCAGCAGCCGGGCGGGGATGAAGCGCGCCTCCGTGAGCAGGAACCAGCAGATCTGTGCGACATGCGTGCCGGTGGTGATGTTGACGAGGTAGTCCTCCCGCTCGGTGTCAAAGATATAGGCGCGGGCAAAGTCGCGCAGGTTCGTGTAGACCTCGCTGAAATCCCAGTGGTCGCGCAGGCTCATCAGATGCTCGCGTACCTCCGTTCCGGGGGAGACCTGCTCAATGTCGCCGACGATCTGTCTCGCCAGCCTCCCGGATCCCGGACCGTGGATGAGCTCAAGCCGGTCGATGAAGAGGCTGGGTTGCATGCAGAGGGAGACCGTTGGCCGCCAGCGCTTCCAGCGGTCGTCGCGGCCGCCGGCGTCGAGCGTGGTACCGAGGATGCTGATCACGACACGGCGCTTCATTCTTATCCTGCTGGATAATCTTCTATCCTGTCAGATCATTTCACTTGCAGGGCACCTCCGTCAATGATCATTCGGACCGCCCCCGCTCTAAAATTTTTTACTTTTATTATCAGACGCTTATCTTAATTCGACGCCAACTCCACCTGTTTTCTCCTCAAACTGGCACGCCTTTTGATCTGAGTATGCCGTGAATGAGAAGGATGAGAACGATGGCAAACAAATCCGTGTTTGCGGCGATCAGGGGAAAGCTGCTCCCGCGCACCGACGCGACGAACCATGAGGGCGCGCCGGCCTACGGCTTGACGCTGCATCAGGCTCTCGCGCAGCTCGCTGCGACGGGAACGTTCAACGCGACCTTCTACGCGGATGCGCGGGAGCAGCTGGACGAGGTCACGAAGCTGGCATGGCAGGTCGAGCCGGAGTTCCTGGCCAAGACCGCCGTGCATGCCTTCGAGCAGGGCTACATGAAGGACATGCCGGCGTTCCTGCTGGCTGTCCTGTCGCAGATGCAAGGCGACCAGTTCGAGCGCGCGTTCGGCCGGATCGTGAAGAACGGCAAGATGCTGCGCACCTTCGTGCAGGTCATGCGGTCGGGTGCGACCGGGCGCAAGTCGCTCGGAACGCGTCCCAAGCGGCTGGTGCTTTCGTGGCTGGAGAGGGCCACGGACGTCGAGATCATGCGCGCCGCGGTCGGCAACGACCCGTCGCTGGCGGATATCGTGAAGATGGTTCACCCGAAGCCGGCCTCGGCCTCGCGTGAAGCGCTCTACGGCTATCTGATCGGCAAGCCGCACGATGTGAACGCTTTGCCCGGCCTTGTGCAGGCGTTCGAGGCGTTCAAGCGCGACCCGTCGCTGCCGGTGCCGAACGTGCCGTTCCAGATGCTCACCGCGCTGCCCCTGACGAAGGAGCACTGGGTGGGGATCGCCGCGACGGCCGGCTGGCAGATGCTGCGGCAGAACCTCAACACCTTCGCACGCCACGGCGTGTTCGAGGTGGAGGGGTTTGCCGAGCGGCTTGCCCGTCGGCTGGCCGACGCCGGTGAGGTGAAGCGCTCGCGCGTCTTCCCCTACCAGCTGATGGTCGCGTTCATGAACGTCGATCCGGCCGTGCCACAGGTCGTCCGGGACGCGTTGCAGGACGCCATGGACGTGGCACTCGCCAACGTTCCGTCGTTCGGCGGAAACGTGGTCGTCTGCCCGGACGTGTCGGGGTCGATGGGGTCATCCGTGACGGGATTCCGCAAGGGATCCACTTCGACGGTCCGCTGCATCGATGTCGCTGCCCTGGTGGCGGCGTCCGTCCTGCGGCGCAACCCGACGGCGCGGGTCCTGCCGTTCGAGAACGATGTGGTGGACATCCGTCTCAACGTTCGCGACACGGTGATGACCAATGCGGCGAAGCTCGCGGCGATCGGCGGTGGCGGAACGAACTGTTCGGCTCCGCTGGCGCGGCTGGTGAGCGAGCGTGCAAAAGTCGACCTGGTGCTGTTCGTCTCGGACAACCAGTCCTGGGTCGACGCTACGGCGCATCCGCACCAGGGGACGGGGACGATGCAGGAATGGCGAAAGCTGAAGGCGATGAACCCGAAGGCCAAGCTGGTCTGCATCGACATCCAGCCTTATGCGACGACGCAGGCGAAGGGCTCCGGCGACGTGCTGAACGTCGGCGGCTTCTCGGACCGTGTGTTCGACGTGGTCGCGGGCTTCGTGTCGAGCGGTAACGACCCGGATCACTGGGTCCGCGCCATCGAGGCGACCAAACTCTGACCAGGCTTCCGGCGGCGCGTCCGCCGGGAGCACCCGAAAGCGCATGACGAATGCCGATGGTACTACAGGCTGTTACCCTCCAGGTCGCGGGTTCGAATCCCGCCGGGTCCACCACTGCGGGCCCGTAGCTCAGCGGATAGAGCAGGTGTTCGCCGAAAGGCGGGCGACGTTTCATCACCCTTGTCGTCATCGCGTATCGGGATTGCCAAAGAGACTGGAAAAAGGAGACAATATCACTGCGTGACGAATGAACGCGGAACTACATGTATGCGGGTTCGATTCCCGCCGAGGTCGAGAGACGTCGTAGCTGATTGGATAGCAACGTTCCGCGACACCTTGTCGTCACGCCTCCTATCGCGGCGAATGCAGACGGAACTACAGCATCGAAGGCGGGACTGCCCGTGGGGTTCGACTCCCCACCTCGCAGGCGCTCTCTGGCATGAGCGGGGTTCCCGGAGTTTCGTCATCCTTGTCGCCGCTCACTAAATGCATTGGCGGATGCAGGCAGGACTACAGGTAGCGCGCCCGCTTTCGAGCGGGAGGTCGGGTGTTCGATTCACCCCCGCAGGCAACCGCGGTAGCGCAGCAGATCGGTCCTGCCGATCCTTGCCGCCAGGCATGGAAGGGCGAATGCAGTCAGGACTACAGGATAGAGCACCCTGCTTCGGCCGGGAGGTCGGGCGTTCAAGTCGCCCCTCGCATCCGTATAGGTGCGAAGTAGCTCAGAAACCGTCGTGACGTTTCTTGTCGCCAACCCGGAAGGACGAATGCGTGCAGGACTACATCGGTAATGGCGGTTCGAATCCGCCCGACGGGCCGAAAGGCCTGTCGAGAGTCCTGCAGCCTCTTGTCGTCCGACCATCGATACCAGCGCCGGATGCCGGCGGGACTACAGGTAGACGCAGCCCCTCACGGGGTGGCCGAAAGGCGTGGAGGATCGAGACCTCCCTTCGTTCCTGGCGAAGTGGCGGAAAATCGTCTCGCAACCCTTGCCGTCGCTGGACTGAATGAACGGATGAATGTGGATGGATGAGATGGTTGACGTGCTGAGTGGACAGGATCTGATCGACGCCGGACTGGCGCAGGGCAAGTGGTTCCGTGACGCGCTGGCGGCCGGCAACGAGGTGCTCGCGCGCGGCGGCTCCCATGCCGAGGCGATCGCGGCTGCGCGAGCTTTCGAGCCGCCGCCGGCGATCCCGCTGCATGCGCAGGACGCGGTGTCGTTCCACGTCAACATCGCGGCCGAGAACGACCACGAGGCGGCGAACGTCGCGGCTGTGAGCAACTCCATGCGCGTGCTGATGCGCACGCCGGTGGTGCGCGCCGGCGCGATCATGCCCGACGCCTGCCCGGCGGGCCCTCTTGGGACGATTCCGGTCGGAGGCGTGGTGGTCTCCGAGGCCATTCATCCCGGCATGCACTCGGCCGACATCTGCTGCTCGATGGCGATCTCGATCTTTCCGGGCGTGTCGCCTGCCGCCCTGCTCGACGCGGTCCATGCGGTGACGCATTTCGGACCCGGCGGGCGGCCGCGCGGCCAGCAGATTCGGCCGCCGGCGGAGCTTGCCGCGCGAATCGACGCCAATCCTTATCTGCGCGACAACATGAGCGTGGCGATCGAGCATTTCGGTACGCAGGGCGACGGCAACCACTTCGCCTTCGTCGGCACGCTGAAGTCGACCGGCGAGACGGCGCTTGTGACCCATCACGGTTCGCGGGCGCCGGGCGCACGGCTCTATTCCCGCGGCATGAAGATCGCAGAGGACTTCCGCAGGCGGCTGTCGCCGGCGACCCTGCCCCAGAACGCCTGGATTCCCGCCGACACGCAGGAAGGCGAGAGCTACTGGGACGCGCTGCAGACGATCCGCGCCTGGACGAAGGCGAACCACGAACTGATCCACGACCTCGCGGCGGAGCGTCTTTCCGCCAAGGTCGGCGACCGGTTCTGGAACGAGCACAATTTCGTCTTCCGGCGCACGGACGGCCTGTTCTACCACGGCAAGGGAGCGACGCCCGCCTTCGATAACTGGGCGGACGACGCGACCGACCTGACGCTCATCCCGCTCAATATGGCGGAGCCGGTGCTGATCGCGCGCGGAAAGGATGCAGCGCATGGATTGGGCTTCTCGCCGCACGGCGCGGGGCGCAACTTCTCGCGCACCCAGCACAAGCGGCTTCAGGGCCACCGGAGCGTCGAGGAGATCTTCGCCGAGGAAACGAAGGGCATCGACGCGCGGTTCTTTTCGGGTGTCACCGACATCTCGGAACTGCCGAGCGCCTACAAGAGCGCGTCCGCCGTCCGTCGGCAGATCGAGGACTATGGCCTTGCCGAGATCGTCGACGAAGTGCTGCCCTATGGCTGCATCATGGCCGGCGACTGGGAGGCCAACGCGCCTTGGCGGAAGAAGCGGCTGCTGCGTTCCTGATGAGCAAGCACCATCCAGAACTGTGTGGGGGGATGAGAATGATCCGCTTCTCGACCCGGAAGTAAGCGGCCTGCTGCAGGCGATTACCGTCAGCTCGCCTCGCAGCGGACGGGCCGGCCTGCGCGGCCGGTCTCGATCAGCGCGTCGATCAGGCGGTGGACCTTGAGAGCTTCCTCGCCGGTCACCTTCGGGTCGCGGCCGGTGCGGATCGCCTCGACGAAATCGGCCATGACGGCTCGGTGATAGTCGTGCGGGAAGGCCATCGGGTCGGCTCCGGTGCCTCCCGCCGAGCGGTCGGGTTCCATGGCGATCTTCCGGCCGTCCTGAAACTGCACGAGGAGTTCGGTGCCGCGCAGCAGCGCGGTGCCCTTCTCGCAGGTGAGGATAATCTCCTCGGGGAAGCCGGGATAGGCGGCCGTCGTCGCGTCGATCGTGCCGATCGCACCATTGGCGAACCGCGCGGCCGCACAGACCATGTCTTCCGCCTCCATGCGGTGAACCGGCGTGGTCGTCGTGAACCCGGTCACCTCCTCGACCGGGCCGGCGAGGCTTAGCATCAGGTCGAGCGTGTGGATGCCCTGCGAGATCAGCACGCCGCCACCGTCGCGGGCCAGAGTGCCGCGACCCGGCTCGTCGTAGTAGGACTGGGGACGCCACAGCCGGATGATCGTGGAACAGCCGACGATGGCGCCCAGTTCGCCCGCGCGCAGCATCTCCGCCAGCTTAACCCCGGCCGGCCGGAACCGATGCTGCAGCACGACACCGAGCCTGACCCCCGCCTTGCGGCAGGCGGCCACAAGTTCCTCGGCGCGCGCGGTGGTGATCTCCAGCGGCTTCTCCATCAGCACATGCTTGCCGGCCTCCGCGCAACGCATCGCGATGTCGCGATGCGTGTTGGCCGGCGAGAGAACCGCCACCGCTTCGACGCTGTCGTCGTTCAGGATCGTGTCGAGGCTGTCGCAGAGCGGAAAAGGAAATTTCGCGCCGAAAGCCTGTCGTCGTTCTTCGCTGCGCGCATAGGCATGCGCGACCTCGACCGTATCGGCCAAACCCGTCAGTCCGCGCGCATGCGGTGTCACCGCCATGCCGAGGCCGACAATCGCAATGCGTGTCTTCGTCACGTCCACTTCTCCCAAGGCTCGGTGGCGAAACATAACCGACACGGACTTTCACACAACAGTTGAAGCGACCTGTTGACAGTCCGAGGGCCTTTCCTTCTAGATGTTGTGGTCATGGTTCTTCCGAGTCGTTCCAGCTCGGAAGCTAAGAGGGAAGCCGGTGCGTGTTCACAATGCCGGCGCTGCCCCCGCAACTGTAAGCAGTGAGCTTGCGTCGAGTTTTGCCACTGGTGCCCGACGGCGCCGGGAAGGCCGACAAAAGCGGCGACCTGCGAGCCAGGAGACCTGCCGTGACGGATCTGAACGAACCACGGGCGGGGTGTCCCGGCGGTGCGCTGTGTCTGCGTGCGGCTTGAGGAGCCCGCGTCCGGCATGCGTTCCACGCCATCCCCGTCCACAACGCCTACGGGGAAAAGATGCCGGCGACTGCGACACTCGACACCAAGGGAACCTCACCGGTTCCACCCTCCCTCGACACCGGTGCGCGGCGCGACGCCGAGCCCGGCTACCGGGTCATCCGGCGCAACGGCGGCCTGACGCCGTTCGATCCCACGAAGATCACCGTGGCGCTCACCAAGGCCTTCCTGGCGGTGGAGGGCTCGACGGCGGCCGGTTCGCGGCGCGTCCATGATGCTGTGGAAGGCCTGACCGAGCAGGTCGTTTCCGCGCTGACAAGGCGCGCGGGCGAGGGTCGCATCTTCCATATCGAGGACGTGCAGGACCAGGTCGAGCTCGCCTTGATGCGCGGCGAGCATCACAAGGTAGCGCGCGCCTATGTGCTCTACCGCGAGGAACGGGCGCGCGAGCGCGCCGCCGAGAAGGCCGCGGCCGTCGAACAGGCGGCGCCGTCGCTGCACGTCAAGGCCGAGGACGGCGTGCTCCTGCCGCTGGACGAGGCGCGGCTGGCGCGGATCGTCGAAGAGGCCTGCGACGGTCTCGATGCGGTCTCGGCCCAGCCGATCCTCGCCGAGGCACGGCGCAATCTTTACGACGGCATCACGCTCGACGAACTGTCGCTCGCCCCGATCCTCGCCGCGCGCACGCTGGTCGAGCAGGAGCCGAACTATGCCTTCGTCTCCGCCCGCCTGCTGCTCGACCGGCTGCGGCGGGAGGCGCTGTCCTTCGTCTCCGGCCGGACGGAACTGGCGACGCAGGCCGACATGGCCACGCGCTATGCGAGCTATTTCCCTGATTTCGTGAAGACGGGCATCGAAGCCGAACTGATCGATCCGGAGCTCGGCCGCTTCGACCTCGCCAGGCTGGGCGCGGCCCTGAAGCCGGAACGCGACCTGAACTTCCAGTATCTCGGCCTCCAGACCCTCTACGACCGTTACTTCCTGCACACGAAGGGCAAGCGGTTCGAGCTGCCGCAGGCCTTCTTCATGCGGGTCGCGATGGGGCTGGCGATCCGCGAGATCGACCGCGAGGCGAGGGCGATCGAGTTCTACGACCTGCTCTCCTCGTTCGACTTCATGGCCTCGACGCCGACGCTGTTCAATTCGGGCACGACCCGGCCGCAGCTCTCCTCCTGCTTCCTGACCACGATCGGCGACGACCTCGACGCGATCTTCAAGGGCATCAAGGACAATGCGCTGCTCGCCAAATATTCCGGCGGTCTCGGAAACGACTGGACGCCGGTGCGCGGGCTCGGTGCTCACATCAAAGGCACGAATGGCGAGAGCCAGGGCGTAGTGCCGTTCCTGAAGGTCGCCAACGACACCGCGATCGCGGTCAACCAGGGCGGCAAGCGCAAGGGCGCGGTCTGTGCCTATCTCGAGACGTGGCATGTCGACATCGAGGAGTTCCTCGACCTGCGCAAGAACACCGGCGACGACCGCCGCCGCACGCACGACATGAACACGGCCAATTGGGTGCCCGACCTGTTCATGGAGCGCGTCGAGGCCGATGCCGAATGGACGCTGTTCTCGCCCGACGAGGTGCCGGATCTGCACGACCTCTACGGCAAGACGTTCCGCGCGGCCTACGAAGCCTATGAGGCGAAGGCGGCAGCCGGCGGCTTGAAGGTGTTCCGCAAGGTCCGCGCCGTGGACCTGTGGCGCAGGATGCTCACCATGCTGTTCGAGACAGGGCATCCCTGGATCACGTTCAAGGATCCCTGCAACATCCGCTCGCCGCAGGGCCATGTCGGCGTCGTGCACTCCTCCAACCTGTGCACCGAGATCACGCTGAACACGTCGAGGGACGAGGTGGCGGTGTGCAATCTCGGCTCCGTCAACCTTGCCAACCACGTCACCGAAAAGGGTCTCGACCTCGACCGCCTGGCGAGGACAGTCGGCACGGCGATGCGCATGCTCGACAATGTCGTCGACATCAATTTCTACACGATCCCGGAAGCACGGCGCTCGAACCTCAGGCACCGTCCCGTCGGTCTCGGCCTGATGGGCTTCCAGGATGCGCTGCAGGTCCTGCGCATCCCCTATGCGTCGGACGCCGCGGTGGAGTTCGCGGATCGCTCAATGGAGGCGATCAGCTACAATGCGATCTCCGCCTCGGTGGATCTTGCCGCCGAACGCGGGCGCTATCCGAGCTTCGAGGGTTCGCTCTGGTCGAAGGGCATCCTGCCGATCGATTCCATCCGCCTGCTGGAGGAGGCGCGGCCCGGCGTCGAGATGGATGCAACCTCGACGCTCGACTGGGAGACGCTGCGCAGGCGGGTGAAGACCACCGGCATGCGCAACTCCAACACGATGGCGATCGCGCCCACCGCGACGATCTCGAACATCTGCGGCGTGTCGCAGTCGATCGAGCCGGGCTACCAGAACCTGTTCGTCAAATCGAACATGTCGGGCGACTTCACCGTCGTGAACGCGCAGCTCGTCCACGACCTGAAGACGCGCGGCCTGTGGGACGAGGTGATGGTGTTGGACCTGAAATATTTCGACGGGTCCGTCGGCCAGATCGACCGTGTGCCGGACGACCTGAAGGCGCTCTATGCGACCGCGTTCGAGATCGACACCGCATGGCTGATCGAGGCAGCCTCGCGCCGGCAGAAATGGATCGACCAGGCGCAGTCGCTCAACCTCTACATCGCCAATCCGTCGGGCAAGAAGCTGGACGAGCTGTATCGCCTGGCGTGGAGGAAGGGGTTGAAGACGACCTACTACCTGCGCTCGCGCTCGGCGACCCATGTCGAGAAGTCGACGCTGAAGGGCACGGACGGCAAGCTGAATGCGGTGTCGGCCGTGGTCGCCGCGGCACCCGTGTCCCAGCAGATCATCGTCAATCCGGACGCCGCGTGGGGCAAGGCCTGCGCCATCGATGATCCCGACTGCGAGGCTTGCCAGTAAGACTGATTGCAATCGAGCAATCCGGCGCCGACCCTCACCTGCCTGACGGCATACCCTCCCCGTTCACGGAGAGGATGGCCCGAAGGGCCGGATGAGAGGCGGCGCCGAGCGCTCAAGGAATTTCAAGGAGAACAAGAAAATGCTCGACTGGTCCGAACCGAAAGCCACCGCGGCGAATCTCATTCCCAATGCTCCCGCCGTCGACGCCACCGGCCTTGGCGAGATCGAGCGCGGCGGTGCGCGCGTGTCGGTGGACGACAAGCGCATGATCAATGCGCGGGCCGACGTGAACCAGCTGCTGCCGCTGAAGTATCGCTGGGCGTGGGAGAAGTATCTTTCCGGCTGCAACAATCACTGGATGCCGACCGAAGTGTCGATGCAGGCCGACATCGCGCTCTGGAAGTCGCGCGAGGGCCTGACCGACGACGAGCGGCGCATGATCAAGCGCAACCTCGGCTTCTTCGCCGCCTCCGAAAGCCTGGTGGCGAACAACATCGTGCTCGCCATCTACCGTCACCTGACCAATCCCGAGTGCCGGCAGTATCTGCTCCGGCAGGCCTTCGAGGAGGCGATCCACACCCACACCTTCCAGTATATCGTGGAAAGCCTCAGCCTCGACGAGGGCGAGCTGTTCAACATGTATCGCGAGGTGCCGTCGATCACCGACAAGGCGGCCTGGGCGCTGAAGCACACGCAGAACCTCGACAACCCGGACTTCCGGACCGGCACGCCGGAGGCCGACCAGTCCTTCCTGCGCGACCTCGTCGCCTTCTACGTGATCTTCGAGGGCATGTGGTTCTACACCGGCTTCGCCCAGATCCTGTCACTCGGGCGGCGCAACAAGATGGTCGGCATCGCCGAGCAGTATCAGCATACATCCTGCGCGACGAATCCATCCACCTCAACTTCGGCATCGACGTCATCAACCAGATCAAGCTGGAGAACCCGCATCTGTGGACGAAGGCGTTTCAGGACGAGGTGCGCGGGATGATATCCAATGCAGCGCAGCTGGAGGCAGCCTACGGCCGGGACACCATCCCGCGCGGTTTCCTCGGGCTGAACGCGGCGCTGTGCGAGCAGTACATGCACTTCATCGCCAACCGCCGCTGCGCGCAGCTCGGTCTCGTTCCGGTGTTCGCGGAGGCGGAGAACCCGTTCCCGTGGATGTCGGAGGCGATGGATCTCAAGAAGGAGAAGAACTTCTTCGAGACCCGCGTCATCGAATACCAGAACGGCGGGGCGCTCGCATGGGACTGATGCGGCCCTTGCCGTCGCCGGAACAGGTGTTCCTGTGCTGGCTTGTCGCGCAGCCCCCGGAGGCGGACATCGTCGCCGGCGCCCGGGCGCAGATGGAGCGGCTGGCCGTCCACCGGGACGAGGCGGCCGTGCGGACGCTGAAACGTCTTTTCGGCGAGTTGATCGAGGAGTTGCAGGGCGAGTAGCAAATTCGTTCCGCAACCTGCCGCATGTTGACATAAAGATGTCTTTATGTGACGAAGATCTCGTCGCATAAAGGACAGGTCATGTCGCAAAAAAGTGTCTCGGATGCGCTGTTCGGCGCGACGGCTCCGCAGCCGGATGGCGCGGAGATCCTTGCTGCTTTGCAGGCGGCCGCGCGCGAGCGGATCCTTGTCCTCGACGGCGCGATGGGCACGCAGATCCAGGGGCTCGGCTTCGGCGAGGATCATTTCCGCGGCGACCGGTTCCTAGGCTGCGCCTGCCACCAGCAGGGCAACAACGATCTTCTGATTCTCACCCAGCCCAAGGCGATCGAGGACATCCACTACGCCTATGCCAAGGCGGGCGCAGACATCATCGAGACGAACACCTTCTCCTCCACCTCGATCGCGCAGGCCGATTACGGCATGGAGGGCATGGTCTACGAACTGAACCGCGACGGCGCCCGGCTGGTGAAGCGGGCGATCCGGCGGGCGGAGCAGGAGGACGGCAGGCGCCGCTTCGTCGCCGGCGCGCTCGGCCCGACCAACCGCACCGCGTCGATTTCTCCCGACGTCAACAATCCCGGCTACCGCGCGGTGACCTTCGACGACCTGCGCCTCGCCTATGCGGAGCAGTTGCGTGGGTTGATCGACGGCGGCGCCGACATCGTGCTGATCGAGACGATTTTCGACACGCTCAACGCCAAGGCCGCGATCTTCGCGACCGAAGAGGTGTTCGTCGAGAAGGGCATCCGCCTCCCGGTGATGATCTCCGGCACCATCACGGACCTCTCCGGCCGCACGCTGTCCGGCCAGACGCCGACCGCCTTCTGGCACTCGATCCGCCATGCCGCGCCCTTCACCATCGGCCTCAACTGCGCGCTCGGCGCGGCGGCGATGCGTCCGCATCTCGCGGAACTGTCGTCGGTCGCCGACACGTTCACCTGCGCCTATCCCAATGCCGGCCTGCCCAACGCGTTTGGCCAGTATGACGAGAGCCCGGAATTCATGGCCTCCCAGGTGGAGGAGTTCGCGCGGGAGGGGCTAGTCAACGTGGTCGGCGGCTGCTGCGGCTCGACGCCGGAACATATCGCCGCGATCAGCGAAGCCGTGTCGCGCCATGCGCCGCGCGGCGTGCCCCAGCGCTCGGCGCTGATGCGGCTGTCGGGCTTGGAACCGTTCACGCTGACCAAGGACATTCCGTTCGTGAATGTAGGCGAGCGCACCAATGTCACCGGCTCGGCGAAATTCAGGAAGCTGATCACGGCGGGCGATTATGCCGCCGCCCTCGACGTCGCGCGCGACCAGGTCGCCAACGGTGCGCAGGTGATCGACATCAACATGGACGAAGGCCTGATCGACTCGAAGAAGGCGATGGTCGAATACCTGAACCTCATCGCCGCTGAGCCGGACATCGCCAAGGTGCCAGTCATGATCGACTCCTCCAAATGGGAGGTGATCGAGGCCGGCCTGAAATGCGTGCAGGGCAAGCCGATCGTCAATTCAATCTCGATGAAGGAAGGCGAGGAAGCCTTCCTGCATCACGCGAAGCTGTGCCGCATGTATGGAGCGGCGGTCGTTGTCATGGCCTTCGACGAGGTCGGCCAGGCGGACACCAAGGCGCGCAAGGTCGAGATCTGCACGCGCGCCTACAAGCTTCTGACGGAACAGGCCGGCTTCGCGCCGGAGGACATCATCTTCGATCCGAACGTGTTCGCGGTCGCCACCGGTATCGAGGAGCACGACAATTACGGCGTCGATTTCATCGAGGCCACCGGTGAAATCACCGCCACGCTCCCGCATGTCCATATTTCCGGCGGCGTGTCGAACCTGTCCTTCTCGTTCCGCGGCAACGAGCCGGTGCGTGAGGCGATGCATGCCGTGTTCCTCTATCACGCGATCCAGCGCGGCATGGACATGGGCATCGTCAATGCCGGGCAGCTCGCGGTCTATGACACGATCGAGCCGGAGCTGCGCGAGGCCTGCGAGGACGTCGTGCTCAACCGCGTGCCGAAGGCGGGCGGCACCGCGACCGAGCGGATGCTGGAGATTGCCGAGCGGTTCAAGGGAACCGCGGGCAAGGAAGCCAAGGAAAAGGACCTCGCCTGGCGCGAATGGCCTGTCGAACAGCGCATCAGCCATGCGCTGGTCAACGGCATCACCGAATTCATCGATGCCGACACAGACGAGGCGCGGCTGAAGGCCGAGCGGCCGCTGCATGTCATCGAAGGGCCGCTGATGGCCGGCATGAACGTCGTCGGCGACCTGTTCGGCGCAGGCAAGATGTTCCTGCCGCAGGTGGTCAAGTCGGCGCGCGTCATGAAGCAGGCAGTCGCAGGCCTGTTGCCCCACATGGAAGCCGAGAAGCTCGCCAATGCCGCCAACGGCATCGACAATGGCGAGCGCCAGACGGCCGGCAAGATCCTGATGGCGACCGTCAAGGGCGATGTGCACGACATCGGCAAGAACATCGTCGGCGTCGTGCTCGCCTGCAACAATTACGAGATCATCGACCTCGGCGTGATGGTGCCTGCGACCAAGATCCTGCAGACGGCGCGGGACGAGAAGGTCGACGTGATCGGGCTCAGCGGCCTGATCACCCCCTCGCTCGACGAGATGGTTCATGTCGCATCCGAGATGGAACGCGAAGGCTTCGACATTCCGCTGCTGATCGGCGGCGCGACGACCAGCCGCGTCCACACGGCGGTGAAGATCCACCCGCGCTACGATCGCGGGCAGGCAGTCTACGTCACCGACGCCAGCCGCGCGGTCGGCGTCGTGTCGAGCCTTCTGTCGCCGGAGATGAAGCCCGGCTACGTCGAGACGCTGCGAGCCGAATACAAGAAGGTGACGGAGGCGCATGAGCGCTCGGAGCGCGAGAAGCAGCGCCTTCCGCTCGCACGCGCTCGGGCGAATGCGCACAGGATCGACTGGGCGGACTACACGCCGCCCAAGCCGACCTTCCTCGGCACGCGGGTGTTCGAAAACTGGGATCTCGCCGAACTCGCCCGCTATATCGACTGGACGCCCTTCTTCCAGACCTGGGAACTCAAGGGCCGCTATCCGAAGATCCTGGAAGACGAGAAGCAGGGGCCGGCGGCCCGCCAGCTCTTCGACGACGCGCAGGCGATGCTGAAGCAGATCATCGAGGAGAAATGGTTCGCGCCAAAGGGCGTGATCGGCTTCTGGCCCGCCAACACCGTCGGCGACGACATCCGTCTCTTCACGGACGAAACCAGAACGGAGGAGCTGGCGGCCTTCTTCACCTTGCGCCAGCAGCTCGCCAAGCGCGACGGCAAGGCGAACGTCGCGCTCTCCGACTTCGTCGCTCCCGCCGACAGCGGCAAGGCCGACTATGTCGGCGGCTTCGTCGTCACCGCAGGCATCGAGGAGGTGGCGATCGCCGAGCGCTTCGAGCGCGCCAACGACGACTACAACTCGATCATGGTCAAGGCCCTGGCCGACCGCTTCGCCGAAGCCTTTGCCGAGCGGATGCACGAGAAGGTGCGCACCGAGTTCTGGGGCTATGCGCCGGACGAGGCCGCGACGCCGGACGATCTGATCCTGGAGAGCTACCAGGGCATCCGCCCTGCGCCGGGCTATCCGGCCCAGCCGGACCATACCGAGAAGGTCACGCTGTTCCGCCTGCTCGATGCCGAGAAGAATGCCGGCGTCGCATTGACGGAGAGCATGGCGATGTGGCCGGGCTCGTCGGTCTCAGGCCTCTACCTGTCGCACCCCGACAGCTACTATTTCGGCGTCGCCAAGGTGGAGCGCGACCAGGTCGAGGACTATGCGGTGCGGAAGGGTATGGCTGTCGAGGAGGTCGAGCGCTGGCTCGGGCCGATCCTGAACTATATCCCGACGCCGTTCGCGGAGGCGGCCGAGTAATCTCGCCCGCCACCGCGCCGTCGTGGTCTATTTGCGCCAGGCGGGTTCCAGGCTCTTGAGGAACCGGTCGAGGATCGGGTCGAAACGGTCCGGCGAGTCCCAGAACGGCGCGTGCCCGGATTTTTCGATGACGAACTTCTTGCCTTCCCACAGGTTGGAGAAGGGGATCGTGTCGACGAAGGCGACGTTGACGAAGGGCTCGTCGGCGCCGTTGACCACGGCGATCGGCGGCGTGTCGCCGAGCACGATCTGCGCCTGGTCGCGGCCGACGCCCTGGGCGAACTTCCCGAGCATCATCGCCCGGGCTCGCCCATCGGTGCGCTTGACCGCATCGTAGAGCACTTGGTCGAACGGCTCGCCGCAGGTGCTGCGCGCATACGCGTCGACGTCCTCCTCGGTGAAGTCCTGCTTTCCTGCCAGGCCCATATGCGGGCTCGGCAGGAATCCGTTGCCGAGGTCGGCCGCCGATACGGGTGGCGTGCCGGTGATCATCAGGCCGAGCATTCCCTTGTAGAGGCCGATCATTTCGAGGCCGATATGACCCCCGAGCGACCAGCCGAAGATCGCCGCGCGATCGTAGCCGAGCTTGAGCATCGCTTCGGTGAAGGCGTCGGCATAACCGGGCATGTTGTAGGTGCGGTCCGGATCGACCGCGTCGGCGGACTCGCCGTGTCCGGGCAGGTCGAACGCGATCAAATGATAATCCCTGCCGATCTGTCCCTCGAACTGGTTGCGGAAGACTTCGCTGCTTGACGAATTGCCATGGATCATCAGCAACGGCATGCCGGAACTGTCCGTCTCCCGGACCGCAAGCGTGCCATGACTTGTCTCGATCTTGGACTTCTTCGTTGCCACCGGGGCCTCCGTTTTCGCGATATTCACTGCCTGCACATCAATTCATCACCCATGTCGGCGAGTCCAGTGAATAGGCAAAAGATCGCGCCGGAGTGTGAAAATGTCTTTTCAGATTGGACCGCATGTGCATAGATTGTCAATTATTCAACCTGCCAACAAGGGTTCCAGAGGGGTCGTAATATGATGTCGAATAGCGTCGGTTCTCGTGTCCGCCGCCTTCTCCTGGGGGCTTCGCTCGCAGCAATGGCCACCACGGCCGGCGGGGCTGCGTGGGCCGACACGATCAAGATCGGACTGCTTGCGCCGCAGACCGGACCGGCCGCGGCAGACGGCCAGGAGTTCCAGCGCGGCGCACAGCTCGCCATCGACGAGATCAATGCAGCCGGAGGCTTCAACGGCAACACCTTCGAGCTCGTCGTCGGCGACGTGAAGGATCAGTCGGCCGGCAACGTCACCAGCGCGGTGGAGCGCCTGCTCGGCGATCCCGACGTGCATTTCATGACCACGGGCTACGCCAGCCTGACCAATTTCGAGATCGAGAACATGGCCGAGGCGGAGATGCCTTACGTGCTCTCCGCAACGTCGCAGCAGACGCGCGACATCATCGCGCCCGATCCGGCCAAGTATACCTGCTGCTGGTCGCTGACGCCGTCCTTCGATGCCTACAACACCGACGTGACCTATTTCGTCGAGAAGCTCGCCAAGGACGGAAAGATCCAGCTGCCGACCAAGAAGGTGGCCATCATCTCCTCCGACAATGCCTATTCGAAGACCATCTCGGAAGGCATGAAGAAGACCTTCACCGAACAGGGCTGGACGATCACGGTCGACGAGCTCGTGCCGTTCGGCGAGGTCACCGACTGGCGCGCCATCCTGACCAAGGTGCGCAGCGACGTTCCGGACGTGGTCATCAACACCGACTACCTGCCGGGCAACTCGGCGTCGTTCCTGAACCAGTTCATGGAGCAGCCGACCAAGAGCCTCGTCTTCCTGCAGTATGCGCCGAGCGTGCCTGAGTTCGTGGAGCTGACGAAGGCGAACTCGACCGGTATCATCTACAACCTGCTCGGAGGTCCGCTGACGACGCCGAAGAACCCGCGTGCGGACGAGGTGGCTGCGAAATACAAGGCGAAATACGGCACCGAGAGCGGTACCTACGGCGTCGCGCTCTACGAGACCATCTACCTCTATCTCGATGCGCTCAAGAAGGCGGGCGATGCCTCCGACCATGCCGCCGTCATGAAGGCGCTCGGCGAGACCGACAAGCAGATCTCCGCCGGCCGCCTGAAGTTCGACCAGGCGACGCATCTCGCCACGCAGGGCGACGACTTCATCCCGATCACCTTCTTCCAGATCTGGGACGGCAAGCGGACCCTGATCTCGCCGGAGCAGTATGCGACCGGGGAATTCCAGCTCCAGCCCTGGATGAAGTGACGCAATGGCGTTGCTGGAACTGGACGGCGTCTCGAAGGCCTTCGGCTCGCTGAAGGCCGTCGACAACGTCTCCTTTAAGGTCGAGGCTGGCGAAATCTTCGGGATCGCCGGCCCGAACGGCAGCGGCAAGAGCACGCTGTTCAACACCATCACCGGCATTCCCTTCGGACCGGACCACGGCACGATCCGTTTCGACGGCGTGGAGATCCAGAAGCTGCGCGGCCACCGGATCGCGCGGCTCGGTCTTGCCCGCACCTTCCAGCGCGAGACCGCCTTCGACGGTCTGACCGTGTTCGAGAATGCGCTGATGGGCTCGGCCTTTGGCGACCAGCAGACGGTGGAGGCGGCGGCCTCGGCCGCCGAAGCGCTCGAATTCGTCGGCTTTTCGGCGCAGGACTTCGGCCGGCCGGCGGGCGAACTGTCGGTATTCCAGCGCAAGTGCCTCATGCTCGCGACGGCGATTGCGATGAAGCCGAAGATGCTGCTGCTCGACGAGCCGGCGTCCAGCCTGACCAAGCCCGAGATCGACAGTTCGATCGAGCTCATCCGCCGCACGGCCGCGCGCGGCATCACCATTCTTCTCATCGAGCATGTACTGACGCTGCTGATGAGCCTGTCGCAGCACCTGCTCGTGCTCAACGAAGGCTCGGTGCTGGCGCTTGGCGATCCGCGCACGGTGGTGGCGGACCAGCGCGTCGTGGAAGCCTATCTCGGCAGCAGGAAGGTCGCATGAGCGCTCCCATGCTCAACGTCGCCCGCCTCTCCGCCGGCTATGGCCGGGTGACGGTGCTCGACGGGATTTCCGTCGCCGCGGGCGCGAATGGCAATGTCGGCCTGTTCGGCCCCAACGGCCACGGCAAGACCACGCTGCTGCGCGCCATATCGGGACTGCTCAAGCCGCGCGGCGGGGCGGTCGAGTTCGAAGGCGAGAACATCACCGGGATGAGCCCCAGGGCCATCGTGGACAGGGGGCTGATCCACGTCCCGCAGGGCAACACGCTGTTCCCGGACCTGACCATCGCCGACTGCCTGGCGCTCGGCGCCTATACGCCGCGCGCCCGCGCCGCCGAGGAGGCGAACCGGGAAAAGGTGCTGGCGCTCTTTCCGAAGCTGCGCGCCCGCTGGCGGCAGCGCGTGCGCACCTTGTCCGGCGGCGAACGGCAGATGGTGTCGATCGGCACCGCGCTGATGAGCCATCCGAAGCTTTTGATCCTCGACGAGCCGACGCTCGGCCTTGCGCCGAAGATCAAGGACGAGCTGTGCAAGGCGGTCTTCGATATCTCGAAGAGCGGCGTGCCGCTGATCGTGGTCGAGCAGGACGTCGAGTTCCTGCTCGAACTCACGAACCACCTCTATTTCATCAATCACGGCCAGGTAGAAACGGAGATCAAGCCGGGCGAAAGCCTGGCCCACTCCGACATCATGGCCATGTATTTCGGGCACTGATCCATGAACACGGTGGCGGATATCCTGTTCGGCGGCCTGTTCCAGGGCTCGCTCTACGCCATGATGGCGGTCGGCCTCGCGCTGGTGTGGACCACGATCGGCGTGTTCAACTTCAGCCACGGCGTGCTGATGATGCTCGGCGCCTATGTCGCCTGGCAGCTCGGCGCGTGGGGCTTGCCGCCGTTCGCGGCCTTCCCCCTCGCTGTGGCGCTGATGGCGGGCGTCGGCTGGCTGCTGCAGGCGACGGTGGTCAGGCCGCTGATCGGCCGCGCCAATCTGGTCCTGGTCGTCGTCATCACCACGCTCGCCGCAGGCTCGCTGATCGAGAACGGCGTGCTCGTCACCTGGGGACCCCGGTCCAAGCAGGTTCCGCCGCTGCTCGAGGGCAATGCCATGATCGGCGGCATCGGCGTGTCGATGCACCAGATCGCGATCATCGTCATCACGCCGCTCATCCTCGGGGCGCTCTGGCTGTTCCTCAGCCGCACGCGCCTGGGACTTGCGCTGCGCGCCGTCGCACAGAACGAGGATGCCAGCCGCTTGGTCGGCCTCAACGTCACGGCGCTCTACGCGCTTGCCTTCGGCATAGCGGCAGCACTTGCGGCGCTCGCCGGCATCTTCCTCGGCGGTTATCGCTTCATGACCCCGGTCATGGGCGCCGATCCGTTGCTGAAGGCGCTCATCGTCGTCGTCTTCGGCGGCATATCGAGCATTTCGGGCCCGATCTTCGCGGCCTATGTGATCGGCTTCTTCGAGGCGATCTGCAGTTACTATTTCGGCCTCTACTGGACGCCGGCGCTGCTCTTCGCCGCGCTCATCCTGACCCTCATGGTCCGGCCCGAAGGGCTCTTCTCCACCGGCAGCGGCAGGGGGCTCGCATGACCAGCGCCAGTTCCGCCGAGACGATGACCCAACCTGCCGCATCTTCCGCGATCGTGCCGAAGGCGCCGGGCCGCGTGTCCTGGCAGCGCGAGGCGATCGCGCTTGCGATCGGCTTCGTGCTCCTGGCGCTGGCACCCTTCGTGTTCACCGACAGCTACAGCCGCCATGTCCTCATCATGGTGTTCATCTACGCCGTCGTCGCGTCCAACTGGGATCTCAGCCTCGGCTATGGAGGCGTCTTCAACTTCGGCCACATCGCGCTCTTCGGCATCGGCGTCTACGCCTACAGCCTGCTGACGAAACTCGCCGAAATGGATCCCTGGATCGCGATGGTCGCCAGCGGCATCGTCGCAATGCTCGCCGCGGTGCTGGTGACGATCCCGATCCTGCGGCTCAAGGGCATCTACATCATTCTCGTGACCTTCGGCTTCGCGCAGCTGGTGATGCAGATCATTCTCAGCCAGTCCGACTACACGGGCGGCACGCAGGGTCTGGTACGCATCCCCGCCCTCTACTGGTTCGACCACAACATGGTCCGCGACGCGAAGTTCGCCTATTTCTACATCGCTCTCGGACTGCTGGCGCTCAGCACCGTCTTCCTGCGCATCTTCGTGCGCTCGCGCATGGGCATCAGCATCGTGGCGCTCCGCGACAACGAGGAATACGCGGTCAGCCGCGGCATATCGCTGGTTCGGCAGCGGCTGATCACGCTGGCCGCCAGCGCGTTTTTCACCGGCGTCGTCGGCGCCTTCTATGCCGCCTACCAGCGCAATGCGTCGGTCGAGGTCTTCGGCATGAGCCTTGCCACGATCATCCTGTCGATGGTGCTGCTCGGCGGCACCGGTACAATCTACGGCGCGATCATCGCCTCCTTCGTGCTGACGGTGTTCTCGGAAGCGATGGCGGATTTTGGCGCCTGGCGGCCGATGATCACCGCCATCCTCATCCTCGTCGTGATGCTTGCCTATCCGGGCGGCATCATGGGCATGCTGAAAAGCGCCGGCGACGTCCTGTTCAACCGTCGCGGATCAGGCCGGAAATAGGCGCCCGGCAAGGCCGGACGCCTCCTCTGCGTTACTGCTGGGCGGATGCCTGACTGAGGTAGCGCTCCGCCAGCGTCGCCCAGTAACGGATGCCGACCGGCAGAGCTTCATCGTTGAAGTCGTAGGCCGGATTGTGCAGCTGGCGCGGCGTCGCCTCGCCTTCCCGTGCCGAACCGAGGAAGACATAGCAGCCGGGCACCTTGCCGAGCATGAAGGCGAAGTCCTCGGCGCCCATCACCGGTTGCATCGCCGCGCTCACCTTGTCCGCGCCTGCGACCTCCTCCGCCACCGATGTGGCGAATTCGGTTTCCTCCTGCGTGTTGCGCAGCACCGGATAGCCCCGCTCGAAGACGAACTTGTGGGTCGCGCCGCTGGCCTCGGCGGCATTGCGCACCAGCTTCTCCAGTCCCGCCTCGAACTGCCCGCGAATGGTGTCGTTCAGCGTATAGAGCGTGCCGCGCACGACAGCCTTGTCCGGCGTCACGTGGACACTCTGCCGGTCGGCCGGATTGCCGCTCTGGAACTGGGTGATGGAGAGCACCACAGGCTCCGCCGGATTGACGTAGCGCGCCTTGAAGGCGTGCATGTCCTGGACGAGGCTGGCGGCGATGAGCAGCGGGTCCGCGACATAGAACTGCGAATGCGGATGGGACAGTTCGCTTCCGATGTGGAACTCGAACGTGTCGATCGAGGCCAGCATCGGACCGGTACGCATCATGAATGTGCCGAGTGGCGCGCCGGGAAAATTGTGCATGCCGAACATCGCCTGCACGGGAAACTTCTCGAACAACCCGTCCTTCACCATTTCGTTGCCGCCGCAACGCTCGTCCCCCGTCTCCTCGGCCGGCTGGAAGATGAAGCGCACCGTGCCGTCGAAGTCGCCGTTGCGGGCAAGGTGCCTGGCCGCGCCGAGCAGCATCGCCATGTGCCCGTCATGGCCGCAGGCATGCATCTTGCCGTCCACGGTCGAACGGTAGTCGACATCGTTTTCCTCATGGATGAAGAGAGCATCCATGTCTGCGCGCAGGCCCACGGCCGCGGGGCTGGTGCCCCGCTTCAGCGTTCCGACCACGCCCGTTCCGCCGAGGCCCCGATGAACCTCGATGCCGAATTCCTCCAGCTTGGCGGCGACGAAATCGGCGGTGCGATGCTCGTCGAAGGCCGTCTCGGGATGGGCATGGAGATAGCGCCGCCACTCGGTCGCCTCGTCGATCAGGCTGTTGTCCAGCGGGATTGTCCGCGTCATGAGTGCCTCCTTCGATTGGCCGTCGTTCCGGTCAAGCCTTGACGCCGCACCAGTCGACGACCGCGGCTGCGATCACCTTGGCACTGCTCACCAGCGACTCGACATCGACGTACTCGTCTACGCCGTGGAAGCCGTCGCCGCCTGGTCCGAAGATGACGCCATCGACACCTGCGCCAGAGTAATGAGCGGCGTCGCAGACGGCTATGAAACCCTTCATAGTCGGCGCTTTGCCGATCTCAGCCTGCCGTTTCATCAGGGAGGCGACGAGCGGGTGGTCCGGCGAGGTGTTCATCGGTGCGAAGAACAGGCCGCCCAATTCCCAGTCGATCTTGATCGGGTTGGCCTTGAGCCAGTCGTCCATCGCACAGAAATGCGCGACGAAATCCTCGAAGTCCTTGCGGTACTGTTTCGAGGTTTCGTCCGGCAGGAACTTCATGTCGAGGTCGAGCACCACCGCGTCCGGAATGATCGCCGGATTGGTCATCACCGTCGGCAGGCCGTTCTCGCCCAGCGCCGTGCCGCCCCACATCACGCCGATATTGATCGTGTTCATGCCGGCCGGCAGCAGGGGATGCGCCTTGGCGCGGACGCGGTTCTGCTCGAACAGGTGAACGGCCTGGATGAAGCGTGCCGCGATGTCGATGGCGTTGACCGCGGGCACGATCCGGTCGGGCGTGTGCTGCTGTGGATAGATCTCGTTGAAACGGAAGGCGGAATGGCCGTTACGGCCGCGGATGGTGACGCGCGCCCATTCGAGGCCGCCCTCGGCCGGATGCACGTCGCCCCAGCTCGGTTCGGCGACGAGGATCGCCTTGGCCAGCTTGCCGCGCCTGACATTGTCGATCGCGCCGCCGCCGCCGGCCTCCTCATCGACGACCGAGTGGAAGGCGAGCCGCCCGTCCAGCGTCACGCCCGTCCGATTAAGCGCGCGCATGGCAGCGACGCAGGCCGCCACGCCGCCCTTCATGTCGATCGCGCCGCGTCCGTACAGCTTGCCGTCGCGGATCTCGCCACCGAACGGATCGACCGTCCAGTCCTTCAGAGCGCCGGTCGGCACCACGTCGATATGACCGCACAGGATCAGGCTCTTCTCTTCCGAGCCGGGCTTCTCGCCGATCAGGTTCGGGCGGGCGGGCAGGGCGTCGAACTGTTCGGTCGCAAAGCCCTCGTCCTTGATGGCCTTTTCCAAAAGGGCCTGGACATCGCCCTCGCGGTTGAGGCCGTCGCCGGTCTCGAACTTCGGATTGACCGAGGGGATGCGGACGATGTCGCGCGTCAGGTTGATGACGAAATCGCGGTCCTTCTCGATGAAATCCTGGACGGCTTTGATCGTGGCTTCCGTATCCGACATGGCATCCTCTCAGTTGCGGTCAATTGGGGGTGGCGTAGGTAGCGGCGAGATGGTCGAGGATCGGCGCAAGGCGGCCGGTCCACTCGGCGACGCCCCGCGGCGTGGCGATCAGGTCGTTGCGGATCTCGACCAGCAGCGCGGGATTGCCGCGATCCGTGCCGTGGATCGGGATGGCATAGTCGCTGTCGCGCTCGATCACGTAAGGCACGTTCTCGCCGACGTTCAGGCCGGGCTCCGCCCGCAACGGCGCCAGGAATGCCTCGGCGAGGTCGGGCCTGTTCTCGTGCAGGACGCCGATATGCCAGGGGCGTTCGACCCCGAGGAACACCGGCGTAAAGGAGTGGATCGCAACGATGAGGCTCGGCGCATGTCGCCGGTCGAGGAAATCCGAGATCGCGGCGTGGAAAGGATCGAAGACGCGGCTGCGCCTGAGCGCCTTCTCGGCTTCGCTTGGAGCCTCGTTGCCGGGAATCCGTGTCGCTTCGGAGAGCGCCGGCATGCTGGTCGGAGAACCGAAGGGCCGGTTGAGATCCACCAGCAATCGCGAATAGGTGCCGAGGAAGGCCGGTGCGCCGAGCTGCGCGGCAAGCGCGCAGGTCACGTCGGCGGCACCGATGTCGTAGGCGATGTGCCGCTTCAGGTCGGCGGCATCCAGTCCCAGGCCGCGATAGCTCGCCGGCAAATGATTCGATGCATGGTCGCAGATCAGCACCAGCGGCGAGGTGGAGGCAGGGTTCAGAATCTCGACAGGCTCCGGCCAGTCGGGAAACACTGCCCTGCTTGCTGCAGTGCTCAATATCGTTCCCCGTAGGCTGCGCAGATCTCGGTCTTCTCCTTGCCCTCCATCGCGGCGAGTTCGGTGCGCTTGACCGCGAAGAAGCTGTCGACCAGCCGTTCCGGGAACCAGCTGCGGACGACGCTGTCCGCGGCGAGTGCATCGAGCGCGGCCTCCAGCGTTTCGGGCAGGCGGCGCAGACCCTTTGCATCGAGTTCGTCCTGCGTCATCAGCGTCGGGTCGCCGGTCACGATCGGCGGCGCGGGCAGCTTCGCCTCGATGCCGGCAAGCCCAGCGTGGACGATGCCGGCCAGCGCCAGGTACGGGTTGGCCGTCGCGTCGGCGGCGCGATATTCGATATTGAACTGCCGCGCCGGATCACCGCCTCCCATCGTCACGAACGGGCAGATGCGCAGCGTCGCCTCGCGGTCCCGTTCGCCGAGCCAGGTGTAGGACGAGCTCCAGTTGTGCGGCGCCAGCCGGTAGTAGGACGGCGGGCTCGATGCCGTGAGCGCGACGAGCGCCGGGAGATGCTTCAGGACGCCTGCGCAGAAGGAGGCCGCTGCCTCCGAGAGTTTGCCCGGACCGTCGGCCGCGTAGGTCGCCGGCCGCCCGTCCGCGTCGACGAGGCTGAAATGGATGTGCACGCCGTTGCCGACCGCGTCGAGGACCGGCTTCGGCGCGAAGCAGGCGCGGCGGCCGAGCGTGCGCGCGACCTCCCGCGTCACCTCGCGGATGACGACTGCGCGGTCCGCGGCTGCGAGCGCGTCGGTCGGCGCGTGCGTGATCTCGAACTGGTCGTTGCCGTATTCCGGCAGGACCATCTCGGGCTCGACCCCGGCCTCCTCCAAGCAGCTTGCGAGCATAGGCCCGAAGTCGCCTGCGCCCCGGAACGCCGCGACCGAAAAGGCGTGGTCGGCGATCCGCGATGGGTCCGAGGCTGTCGGCAGCAGCAGGAATTCCTGCTCGAACGTGGAGATCACCGACAGTCCGGTCGCCTCTTTCAGCGCCGCGAGCGCCTTCTTCAATTGCGTTCGCGGGCAGCCGTCCCAGGGGGAGCCGTCGAGCTCCACGATGTCCGCCATCACGAGGTCGAGCGGCGTCGCGGCACCGGTCGCGGAGGTTGTGTGGCGCGCCGAGAGATCGGGGACGAGGCGCAGGTCGCCGGACGAGCCCCACGGATTCTCGCCGATCGAGTTGAACGGCGTCAGGCAGAGATTGGCCGGCACCCAGCCGAGGCCGGTGGTCTGCGCCTTGCGAAGCCGCTCCTCCGTGACGGGCCGGCCGCGCGTCACGGCGGCCAGGTCCGTCGTCACGACATGGGCAAGGGGTGTCAGGGCGCCGCTCATGCCGCGACCTCGCGTCCGAGAGTTTCGAAGCGGCCGGCGACCGTCTGCGTGTCGGTCACCCAGCAATAGCCGCCGAAGGCCTTCAGCGCACCGTTGTGGCGCTCCGGTGTGGGGGCTGCGCAGGCGTCGGCCACACAGGTGACCAGATAGCCCCGGTCCGCCCCGTCGCGCACCGTCATGTCGACGCACTGGTCGGTGAGCACGCCGCAGACTACGAGATTGCGGATGCCGAGGTTCTTCAGCACGTAGTCGATGTTGGTGGAGTTGAAGACGCCCGACGACGTCTTGGGAAGCATGATCTCGTCGCCGACGGGCGCCAGTTCCTTCGGCGGCAGGCCTTCCTTGAGGCTTGGCGGGATGTGGATCGGCGTCATCTTGTGATCGAGCGAGCGGTCGCGGCCGTCCTCGGTCAGGCTCTGGATGATGGTGTGCAGCACCTCGACGCCGTTCTCGCGCGCCGCCTTCAACAGTGCGATCTGGTTCGGGATGGTCACCTCGCGGGTCTGCCGGAAGAAGTAGTGATCCGGCCCCCAGTCGGCGTGGCCCGGGTCGAGTCCCGGCTCCAGCCATATCCGCTGCATGTCGACGAGAAGGAGGGCCGTCGCTCCCTTGGCAAAGGGCTGGTCGCGGCGCGGAAGCGAGGTGGTCATATGGTCTCCGACAAGGTCATGATTTCGTTGCGGCCGACTGGATGCGGCTGCCGGGATTCTTGCCCCGTTCGGGGTCGTTGCCGGCGTCGAGCGTGACGCCGTTGGCGTCGCGGATCGCCTCGATGTCCTCGATGCGGCCGCGCACCGAGGGGCCGCGTACGGCCAGCGCATGCGCGACCACGGCCTCGATCTGCGCGACGCAGGACGCCGAGGTGTCGAACGGCGAATCCGAGTCGATCGCCGCCACCATCGTCTGGTCGGCGATCTCCGCGATCGGCGACAGCCAGGGGTCGGTGAAGAGGAGGATGCCGACGCCGCGCTCATGCGCCTGGCGAGCGAAGCTCACCACGTCCGCCTGGTAGCGGCGGTAGTCGAACACGACGAGAAGATCCTTCTTGCCCATGTCGATCAGCACGTCGAAATCGGAGGCGGACAGCTTCTCCATGTCGTGCACGCCCACGCGCAACTGCGCCAGGTAACTGGCCAGGATCGAGGCGACGTTGCGGCTGAAACGGCCACCGAGCAGCAAGACCTTGCCCCTGGTCTCGAGCAGCATCGACACGGCGCGGGTATAGGCCTGGGACGACGTCTGCGTGCGCGTGCGCTCAAGGCTCTGGATGACCGAGTTGAAATAGCCGAGCGCGGTGCCCTCGCTGGCATTGGCGGGCCGCTTCGCCTCCATCATCAGGAGGGGCGAATGCAGCCGGGATTCCACTTCTTCCAGAAGCTTCGTCTGGAAGTCGGAGAACTTGCCGTAACCGAGCTTGATCATCAGGCGCATGACGGTCGGATCGCTCACGCCGGCCAGCCGCGCGAGGCGGGTCGCCGTGCCAAGTCCAGACTTCGGGTAGTCCGCCAGGAGCACCTGAACGATCTTCCTTTCCGCCGCAGTGAGGGCCAACTGCGTGTGCGCCAGCTCTTCCCGTATCGACACCGCTCTTCAAGCTCCTCTCCCGATGACGAAGAGCTTACAAAATGGCTGGCGTTTGTCAATTTTGGAGAAAGTTCTACAGTCCGCGCAGAAAGGCGGGACGCCTGTGCGGGCAAGCCCCTCAAATCCACCATTCCCGTAACGAAGCCATCCCGAGAATCTGTCCGATTCTCGGGATGGCTCTGTCAAAAGATGTGGATCGGTCGCCCGGCCTCGGAGAGGGCGGGCCTCGAATCAGGCCGGCACGAGGGAGAGGCTTGCGCGGGCCGGTTCGGTCGAACCCTGGACCAGGCGCAGGCCGGTCTTGATGTCGAACAGATGCACTGAGCGCGCCGGGAAGCTCAGGTGGACTGTCTCGCCCTCCCGGTGGTCGCCGCCCTTCGGCAGCATGACGGCGACTTCCTGGTTGCCGAGCGAGCAGTAGGCGATCCGACTGCCGCCGAGTTCCTCGATCAGGTCGATCCGCGCCGGATGGCCCGTCGGCCCGGGCGGGGAGACGACGATGTCCTCCGGCCTGATACCGAAGGTCACCGCGTCGCCATCGGCCACCGACTGGCTGTCGAGCGCGACGGCGAATTGCGGCAGATGCTGCAGTACGACACCGCGGTCGTTCGCCCGCGCCGGCATCAGGTTCATCGCCGGCGCCCCGAGGAAGCTCGCGACGAAAGTCGAGGCCGGTTCGCGGTAGATCGACAGCGGCGTGCCGACCTGCTCGACATTGCCGCCGTTCATGACGATCATTGTGTCGGCGAGCGTCATCGCCTCGGTCTGGTCGTGCGTGACGAAGATCGACGTCGCCTTCAGGCGCCGGTGCAAGCGCTTGATCTCGATGCGCATGGTCACGCGCAGTTTCGCATCCAGGTTGGACAACGGTTCGTCGAACAGGAAGACGCGCGGCTCGCGCACCAGAGCCCGCCCCATCGCTACACGCTGGCGCTGGCCGCCCGACAGCTGGGCGGGGCGGCGGTCGAGCAGGGCGGTCAGGTCCAGCATCGCGGCCGCCTCGGCGACGCGCTTCTCCCGCTCCTCCTTCGCCATCCGTGCGATCTTCAACGGATAGGCCATGTTCTCGCGCACCGTCATGTGCGGATAGAGCGCGTAGTTCTGGAACACCATCGCGCAGCCGCGGTCGGCCGGGTCGAGATCGTTGATCTCCTCGCCGTCGATCGAGATGACGCCCTCGGTGATGCTTTCCAGCCCGGCGATCATGCGCAGCAGGGTCGACTTGCCGCAGCCGGACGGGCCGACGATGACCACGAACTGGCCGTGCTCGATCTCGACATCGACGCCGTGCAGCACCTGTTTGCCGTCGTAGCGCTTCTTCAGGGCTTGAATGGACAGATGGGACATCATGCGATCTCCGACAGGCGGGCTCTGAGGCGGCCGATGGTCGCCGGATCGAGGCCCGAATCCAGAAGGTAGGTTTCGACCGATCCGTAGCGGTCGGCGAGGTGAGCGAGCGTCGCCGCCATGGTTTCCGGCTCGCAGGCGAGCAGCGGCCGCAAGGCCTCGACATCGACGCCGCGCGCGACCGCATCGGCGACGAAGCCCTCGATCGCTGGCGCGAGGCGCTCCTTCGTCAGGGCATAGTCGGCCACGATGACGTCGTTCTCGACGCCTGCAAGGGCGAGCAGCAGGGCGGCGATGAGGCCGGTCCGGTCCTTGCCCGCGGTGCAGTGGAAGAGGACGATCCCGTCCGGCGCGTCGGCGATCGCCGACAGGACCTCGATGATCCGGTCGCGGCGGCTCGAGAGCGCCTGCAGGTAGAGGTCGTGCAGCACGTCGGCGGCAGTCATGGCCGAGGGCGCCAGCTCCTCGAACAGCGAGATCTGCCGGTAGCCAATGCCCGGCTCCAGGCGCAGCGGATTGGGGTGGGTTTCGAGTTCCTCGTCGCGCCGCAGGTCGATGACGGTTGCCACGCCGAGGCCTTTCAGTTCGGCGATGCCGTTGCCGTCGAGACGGTGGAGGCCGTCCGCACGCAGGATGCGGCGCCATTGCGTCGCGCCGCCGGGGACGGGGTAGCCGCCCAGGTCGCGGACGTTGAATGTTCCGGCAATGGCCAGGTGGCGTTCGATCGGCGCGTGCATCAGCGTATTCCCGATTTCATGAAGGACTGGATGACCTGCTGCTGGAGGACGATGTAGATCGCCAGGATTGGCAGGCTTGCCAGTGTCGACGCCGCCATCAGCGGTCCCCAGGCGGTGCCCTCCGAGGTCATGAACATCTGGATGCCGATCTGGATGACGCTGTTCTCCGGCGTGCGGGAAAGCAGCAGCGGCCAGAAATACTCATTCCAGGTCGAGATGAAGATGAGGATCGCGAGCGAGGCGATGGTGCCGCGCAGGTTGGGCGTGATGACTTCCCACAGCACGCGCCAGCTCTTGGCGCCGTCCATGCGCGCCGCCTCGATCACCTCGGCGGGGAAGGATCGCATCGCCTGCGCCAGCAACAGGACGGCGAGCGCGCCGGCGAAGTGCGGCAGGATCAGCGCCGCCAGGCTGTCGAGCAGGCCGAGATTGGCCACCAACAGATAGTTCGGGATCATCACCACCTGGAAGGGAACCAGCCAGGTGAGGGCGATCATCGTGTAGATCAGCTTGTCGAAGGGAAAGCGCCAGCGGGCGAAGGCATAGGCCGCGAGCAGGCCGGTGAAGAGCTGCGCCACCGTCACGAGGACGGAGACCACCAGCGTGTTCACCAGCATCGCCCCGATCGGGATCGCGTTCAGTGCATAGGCGTAGTTTTCCAGCGAGGCCGCCGTCGGCCAGAGGCTCGTCTCGAAGATCGCATTGGCGGGCCGCAGCGACGAGATAATCATCCAGTAGACCGGGAACAGGCAGAAGATCGACAGGAGAACCATCACGGCATGGCCCGCCGCGGTGTTCAGCCGCGATGCCGACTGGGCGCGGCGGCGGGTGCGAGAGCGGGCGACGCCGGGCAGCGCCGGAGAGAGGGAGACGTCAGTTGTCATGGAACGAATACCTGTCCATCAGGCGGAACAGGACAAAGGCCAGCGCGCCGAAGCCGAGGAAGAGGATGATCGCCGCCGCCGAACTCCAGCCGACTGAGAGGGTGGAGAAGCCGAAGTCCCACAGGATGTAGAAGATGTTGGTCGTGGCGCCGAGCGGCCCGCCGCCTGTGAGCACGTGGATGTAGGAGAAGCTCCACTGCGCGCCGAGCAGGATCGTCATCAGCGACAGGAACAGGATGGTGGACCGCAGCAGCGGCAGGCGGATGTCGCGGATGATCTCCCAGCGCGAGGCGCCGTCCATCCGCGCCGCCTCGACCAGCGACGGATTGATGTTGGCGTTGGCCGCCGAAAGGATGAGCGTCGAGAAGCCGATGAGCTTCCAGCCGGTGAGCACGATGATCGTCCAGATGGCGATCTTCGGGTCCTGGAGGAAACGGACCGGACGAAAGCCAAACAGGCCGATCGTCTCGTTGATCATGCCGTGGCCCGGATCGAGCAGCCAGCGCCATACGGCGGCGGCCACGACGGGGGCGATGATCATCGGCACGAAGATGATGGCGCGGTAGATGTTGCGCGAGCGCGCCGGCAGGTCGTGGGTGTAGATGGCGATCGCGAGCGGGATCAGCACGGCGAGCGGCAGGAGGCCGATGACGTAGGTCACCGTATTGCGCAGCGCCTGCCAGAATTTCGGCAGCGCGAAGATGTTCACGTAGTTCTGCCAGCCGACGAAGGTCATCGGCGAGTCCGGCAGCATGTTCCATTCGTAGAAGCTCAGTCTCAGCGCGTCGAGCAGCGGCCAGTAGATCCACAGGACCAGCGTCGCGGCGGCAGGCGTGAGGTAGAGCCAGGGGGCGATGCGCCATGGGCTCGCAGCGCGTTTCGGTGCGACCTTGGCCGGTCTGTCGAGGGGGATGGCGGTCATGGCCGTCTCCGCTGGTCGGGAAAGGGGCGGCCGGCCGCTGAGGACCAGCCGCCTTGCGTCGTCACTTCGGCATCAGGGCCTGGGCGTTGTCCTGCGCGGCCTGCATGGCCTCGGCCGGGTCGACGCCGCCGAACACGGCGAGCTCTGCGCCTTCCATCATGGTCTTCTGGATCTGGCGGTAGTTCGGGCCGGGGAAGGATTCCCAGCGCTCTAGGATCGCGAGCTGTTCGAGGTTCGGCTTGATCAGCGGGTGCTTCTTCACCCATTCGCCGAGATAGTTCGGGTCATCGACGATGTCGGTGCGCAGCGGCAGGTAGCCGATCTGCGAGGTGATGACGGTGTAGGCCTCCTTCGAGGTCATCGCCTTCATCAGCTCCCACGCGGCCCGCTGCTTGACCGGGTCCTTGCTCAGGATCACCAGCGCGCTGCCGGAATTGTTCGGCCGCTGCGGCTTGTCGCCGAAGCGCGGCATGGTACTGGCGCGCAGATCGAACTTGCCTTCCGCGCCCTTCACCAGGAAGCCCTGGATGGCCGAGGTTTGCAGATACATGCCGATCTTGCCGGAGGCCATGCCTTCCATGGCGGCCTGGATCTCGACATTGGTGTAGGCGCCGCTGTCATAGAGGTCGCGCAGCATCGCCACCGCCTCGACCGAGGCCGGATCCGCGAAGGCGAGCTGCTTGCGGTCGGCCGAGATGATGCCGCCATTGTTGGAGCGCAGCACGCCTTGGAACAGCCAGTCGCCCGCGCTCGGTCCGAAGATGCCGGTGGCGATACCCTCGGCGTCCGTCTTGTCGACGATCGCGAGCGCGGCAGCCTTCACCTCGGCCCAGGTCTTGGGCGGGTTCTCCGGGTCGAGCCCGGCCTGACGGAAGAGGTCCGCATTGTAGAACAGCACGGGCGTCGAGAAGGTGTAGGCCAGCCCGTAGGTCTTGCCGTTGATCACGCCGAGCTGCAGCCCGTTGGGCGTGATGCCCTCGAAGTGCTTCTTCAGCTCGTCCGCCGGCACGATGTCCTCGAGTGCTACGGCGCCGAGATTGTCGACGGTGAAGTTCAGGTCCGAGAAGACCATCTGGACGACGTCGGGGATGCGTCCGGCGGCCACGTCGGCCTGGATGCGGCTGGTGATGTCCGCCGAGCTCGCGCCGACGCCCTCGACCTTGATGTTCGGATTCGCCTTCTCGAAGTCGGCGATCATCTTCTTGGTCGCCTCCGCGCCGTTGCCGGCCGAGGCGAGGTTGTAGTTGTAGTAGCTGATCGTCACCGGCTGATCGACGGTCGCGGGGATCGACTGGGTGAATGCGGGCGCGCAAAGGCCCGCCATGACCAGCGCGGTCGCGCCGGCCAGGAATGTCTTGCGGTTCATGGGAGGACTCCTGGGTTTACTGTGCTGCCACCGCGGCGGCGGCCGCGTCGGTTTCGTAGTGCTTGATCAGCTCGGACATACCCGCGAAGGTGTGCACCTTGAGCTCGCGGCGGTCGGCCGGCTGCGGCACGAAGGAGATGCTGAGACCCGAGTCGCGGACCGTGCCGAGTGCGAAGGACGCCCCGGCGACCATGCGCAGGCCCTCATGCAGGTAGAGCACGTCTGTCGCCGCGTGCTGGCCGATGCCGACCACGACCGGAATCCCGCACCAGTGACTCACGCGGTCGTAGTGGATGTGGCCGGACAGGATGCCGAGGATGCCGCTGCGGCCCTCGAGCACGCGGCGCAGGGCCTCGGTGCCTTCGAAGGAGAGCGACTCCCATTCGAGTTCCGTGGCGTGGAAATCGAGCGCAGGCGCGTGATGCATGACGATCAGCTTCGGCAGTTCGGGATGCCGGTCCAGCTCGCTTTCCAGCCACTCGACCTGGCCGGTCTCGAAATGGCCGCCGATCTTGAAGGGCATGCTGGTGTCGACGAGGATGATGTGGATGCCGTCGACGACGGCCGAGTGGTCGTAGGGCTTGTCGATGTTCTCGGCCTGGCCGAGCATGGCGGGATAGAAGCCCGAGCGCTTGTCGTGGTTGCCGAGCGTATAGAGGATCGGCATGTCGAGCTCGGCCTCGGCGACGATCGCCTTCAGCTGCTCGTAGCTTTCCTGGTCGCCGGTATTGGTCAGGTCACCGCTGGCGATGATGAAGCGGGGCTGCGGCACCAGCCGCTTCACGTCCGCGAGGATGGCGCGGAGCGTCGTCGCCGTGTCGGAATAGAGGTGATCGTCCTGAACGGCCGGATTGCCGATGTGAAGGTCCGTCAGGTGAACGAAGGTGAGGGCGTCGGCCATTGAAAACTCCTGTGCGGCCAGGCGATAACCCGGCGCTCATGCTTGACGGGGGCAGGAGTAGCCATGCTATGTGACAGGTGAATGAACATTCATTCACAGGCTGGAGGAATCGGTTGGACGCACCTGTTGTCGACAAGCGTGAGCGCATACTCAGCGCCGCATCCGAGCTGATCGTGAAGAACGGGCTTCAATGCTCGATGGCGGAGATCGCCCAGGTGGCCGGGGTCGCCACGGGCACGCTTTACCTCTATTTCGCCTCGAAGGAGGAGATGGTCCGCGGGGTGTATCAAAGGCTGACCGCGAAAGTGGGCGCCTCCCTCATCATCGAGCATGGACCCGAGGTTCCGCACGAAACGCGGGTCCGGCGCTACATCGACGACTATATCCGCCTGATATGGGCCGATCCCGAGCAGGCGATCCTGTTCGAATACCTGTCCAACATCCCCCTTCTGCAGCCCGGCGAATTGAGGCAGCTCTTCGCGCCGGTGACGGACTTCACCGCCAAGGTGTTTACCGAGGCCCATGCCGCAGGTGTGCTGCGCGACTTCGACCCGAACGTCATGGGCGCCTATGTCGGCGGCGGCATCCGCAATACGCTGAAATGGCGTCGCGCCGATGGCTCTTCCTTGACCGAACCGGAACGGCGGCAGATCGCAGAGATGTGCTGGTCGGCCATCGCGCGCCAGCAGCCTGCGGCGACGGGCAGCTTGGCCTGACATATCGGCGCGTTCGTCGCCGCATTCGCAATTCTCTCATTCGCTCGCTCTCGCGACGCTGAACGCAACGTTATCGCGTCCGAACCTCCTATGTCCGTTCTCGCCTCTGCTCGTTCGCCGCCGGGCGAGCGTGCTCCTTCTGTCGGCAAACCGTGCCAGACCTCTTGCGCCGGCTTTCAAAATCTGATCAGTTGACTGGACAAGTTGAGGAAGAGATGTCCGCAGACCGCCTCCTTCATGCGCCGCGCTACCTTCAGATCGCCGACGAGCTGAAGGTCCGCATCGCGTCGCTCGATCCGGGCGCCCGTCTCTCCAGCGAACCGCAATTGGCGAAGGAGTTTGGTGTCAGCCGCTTCACCGTCACGCGGGCTGTCGAGCAGCTTCTCGAAGAAGGGCTGATCACGCGCCGGCAGGGCAGCGGGACATTCGTGGCGGAAGCGCCGCTGCGGCGCTCGCCCGGCTATCTGCTTTCCTTCACAGAAGCCGTCGCGGCGACCGGACATTCGGCCGCGCACCGGCTGCTCGCCTACGGTCCGGCGGTATGGGAACGCGGTCTTCCCTATGATCGCGACGAGGCTCTCGTCCTGCTGGATCGCCTGCGTCTGGTCGACGGCATGCCGATCGCGCGGCACCGGTCGGTGCTGTCGCGCCGGCTCGTCGACAGTATCGGCCTGACCGAGGACCGGGCAGCCGATCCGTCATTCTCGCTCTATCGGCATCTCGACGACCACGGCCTTTCCGTCCATTCGGCGACGGAGAGCCTTTTGGCGCGTCCAGCCGAAGCGGAAGACCGCAAGCTGCTCGGATTGCCGCGAAACGGCGTCGTCGTCGCGGTCAACCGCCACTCCTTTGCTGCTGACGGAGCCGTCCTGGACTGCGTCAGCGCGATCTACGATGCCCGTCGCTATTCCTACGAGGCTCGCCTCGTGCGGCGGCATCGGCCCGGGAACACCCTAACAAGTCAGGAGAACGACAATGCACCGCAAACTGATGCTCGGGACCGCCATGCTGGCCCTCGTCTCGGCCCTTGGACTCTCGGCGGCGAAAGCTGACGATCGACCCGCTGCTCTGATCATCTCGCAGAGCGGCCTCGGCGACCAGTCCTACAACGACCTCGCCTATGAAGGCTTCAAGCGCGGCCTGGAGGCCACCAAGCTCGAAGGCCGTCCGATCGAATCGAAGGAGGTCGTCGCCCAGGCGGTCGACATCCTGCGCCGCGCGTCCGACGCCAATTTCGGCCTCGTGGTCGACCTCGAATATGCCCATGGCGACGCGCTGACCGAGGTCGCCAAGGACTATCCCGACACCAAATACGTGATCCTGAACCAGGTGCGCGAGGGCGCCAATGTCGCCTCCGTCCTGTTCCAGGAGCAGGAAGGCTCCTACCTTGCCGGCACGCTCGCCGCACTGGTCACGACCGACACCTCGATCAAGGGCATCAATGCCGAGCCGGTGATCGGCGTGATCGGCGGCACCAAGTCGGCCGGCATCGACAAGTTCATCGCCGGCTACATGGAAGGCGCCAAGGCCGCCAATCCGGACGTCAAGGTGCTGGTCGCCTATTCGAACAACTTCGCCGATCCGGCGATCGGCCTGCAGATGACCAAGGCCATGTTCGAGCAGGGCGCCGACATCGTCTACCAGATCGCCGGCGGCACCGGCATGGGCGTCATCCAGGCGGCCAAGGAAGCCGGGCACTACGCCATCGGCGTCGACACCGACCAGGACGGGCTTGCTCCCGGCTCGGTGCTCACCAGCATGATCAAGCGCACCGACGTCGCCGTCGAGGCTATGCTCAAGGACTATGCCGCGGACACGTTCCCGGCGGGCAAGACGGCTGCCTTCGGCCTTAAGGAGGGCGGTGTCGGCCTGTCCGAAATGAAGCACACCAAGGAGCTGATCCCGGCTCCGATCCTCGAAAAGGTAGAGACGGCGAAGCAGGACATCCTGTCCGGCAAGGTCCAGGTTTGGAACGTCGTCACCCAGGGCTATCCGGATTGGCTGAAGTAAGCGGGACGGACGCTCCATGACCGCGCAGGACAAGGCCCCGGCCTCCGACATCCGCCTGGGCGCGCGCGGCGTGACCAGGCGGTTCGGGCGCCTCGTGGCCAACGACGCGATCGACTTCTCGGCGCGCCGCGGGACGATCCACGCGATCGTCGGCGGCAACGGCGCCGGAAAGTCGACGCTCATGCGCATCCTGCAGGGCATGGACCATCCGAGCGAGGGCACCGTCGTCGTCAACGGCGAGCCGGTGTCCTTCGCGGGTCCGGCTGATGCGTTCGACCACGGCATCGGCATGGTGCACCAGGAATTCATGCTGGTGCCGGGGCTCTCCCTGCTCGAGAACCTGATCCTCGCCAAGGAGCCGGTCGGCGGCCTCGGCCGGATCGACCGCGACACGGCCCTTGCCGAGGCGCGCCGTCTGGAGAAACTCGCGGGCGTCACGGTGGACTGGGACGTGCCGGAGGAAGAGGCGCCGGTTCACCTGCGCCAGATCGTCGAGATCCTGCGTTTGCTCTATCGCGGCGCGGATGTGCTGATCCTCGACGAGCCGACGGCCGTGCTCGCCCCTGCCCAGGTGCGCGAGCTCATCGCGCTGCTGAAGAAGCTGCGTGAGGAAGGGCGGACCATCCTGTTCATCAGCCACAAGCTGGACGAGGTGCTGGCGCTCGCCGACGACATCACGGTGATCCGTACCGGCAAGGTCGTCGCAAGCCTGCCTGCCTCGGAGGCCGACAAGGCCAAGCTGGCCGAACTGATGATCGGCGAGATCCTGGCGCGGCCTTCCGCGCGGGAGAGCGCCGCCGGCAAGCCGGTTCTCGAACTCTCCGGCATCTCGGCCCGTCCGGGCCGCGGCACCGCCGGCCTCGACGCGCTGGACCTCACCGTGCGTGCCGGCGAGATCGTCGGCATCGCCGGCGTCGCGGGCAACGGCCAGGACGAGCTCGCCGGCATCGTCACCGGCCTGCGTCAGGCAAGTGCCGGCGCAATCAGGATCGACGGGCTCGACATCTCGTCGCTGCCGCTCAGCGCCCGGCGTCTCGCGGGCCTCGCCTATCTCAGTCCCGACCGCGCGCATGAGGGCCTGTGCCTCGTCGCGCCGATCGCCGAGAACGCGATCGCCGGGCATCACCGCCGGCCGGAATTCTCGTCGTCCGGATTTCTCAAGCGTGGTGCGATCGCAACCCATGTCGAGACGATGCTCGACCGCTTCGGCGTCAAGCGCTCGTCCTCCCAGCTTCCCGCCTCCAGCCTGTCCGGCGGCAACCAGCAGCGCGTCGCGGTCGGGCGCGAGCTCGACGGAAATCCGAAGGTGCTGCTCGCCTGCCAGCCGACCCGCGGCGTCGATATCCGCGGCATCGCCTTCATCCACCAGTGCCTGCTCGACTTCCGCGACAGGGGCGGCGCTGTGCTGTTAATCTCGGAGGAACTCGACGAGCTCATCACGCTCTCGGACCGCATCGTCGTCCTCTATGGTGGCAAGGCGACCGGTGAAGTGTCGCGCGGCTCGGCGCGCATCGACGAGATCGGCCGCTTGATGCTCGGAGGGCTCGACGCATGAGCGCCGTTGCCGCCGAACAATCCTCCTCCCGCCTGCAGGCCGCGCTGGCGATTGCCCTGCCGCTGGTGCTCGCCTTTGCGGGCACGGCTGTCCTGCTTGGGCTGGCCGGCCACAACCCGGTCGAGGTCTACCGCCTGCTGATCGTCGAATCCTTCGGCGGAACGCGCCGTATCGCCGCCACTCTGTCTGCCGCGACGCCGCTGATGCTGACCGGCCTCGCCACGGCGATCGCCTTCCGCGCCGGGGCCTTCAATGTCGGCGTCGAGGGTTGCGTCTATGTCGGCGGTTTGGCCGCCGCCTATATCGGTTTCACCTTCGTCGGGCTTCCCGCCGCAATCCTCCTGCCGCTGGCGCTCGCCACCGGCCTTGTCGTCGGCTCGCTCTGGATGCTGGTGCCGGGCGTTCTCAAGGCGCGCCTCGACGTGGACGAGGTCGTCACCACGCTGATGCTCAACTTCATCGCCATCAGCCTCACCGCCTACCTGGTCAACGGACCGCTTCTGGCGCCCGGTTCCGCCAATTCGGCGACGCCGATGGTCGATGCCGCCGCCCGCCTGCCGCGCCTGATGCCGCCCTCGACGCTCAATGCCGGCTTCCTCATCGCGGTGGCGCTGCTGTTGCTCTACTGGCTTTGGGGCAAGCGCACCGCGCTCGGCTTCGAGACGCGGCTGGCTGGTCTCAATCCGCGCTTCGCCACCGCCTCCGGCATCGACGTTCCCGGCCTCATCATCAAGATGATGCTCCTGTCGGGCGCCATTGGCGGCCTCGCCGGCGCGGTGCATGCGCTCGGCAATGTCGGCCGCTTCGTCTCCGGCTTCTCGCCCGGCTATGGATTTGCCGGCATCGCCGTCGCCCTGCTCGGACGCGGCTCGGCGATCGGCATCTTCCTGGCGGCGATCCTGTTCGGGGCGCTCGCCGCGTCGGGTGCGACCATCCAGCTCTTCAGCGATGTGCCGATCGAGATCGTCAACGTGCTGCAGGGCATGGTCATGATCTTCGCCGTCGCCCGCTTCGGCTGGATCATGTCGAAGAAGAGGGGCGCGGCATGATTGAGAACGTCCTCCATTCGGCGATCGTCATGACGACGCCGGTGCTGCTCGCCGCGATCGGCGGGCTGGTCAACCGCATCGGCGGCATCGTCAACATCGGACTCGATTCCATGATGCTGGGCGGCGCCCTCATCGCGATCATCCTCGCCTCGCAGACTGGCAGCTGGGGCGTCGCGCTGGTGGGCGCGGCCGGCGTCGGCGCGCTGCTCGGCCTCCTGATGTCGCTCTGCGTCACGCGGCTCAAGGCCGACGAGATCATCGTTGGGCTCGGGTTCAACATCCTCGTCGCCGGTCTCGTCCGCTTCTTCCTCAAGACCGCCTATGGCAGCTCGGGCACGCTGCGCCTGCCCGACGTTGCCCGGCTTCCCCGCATCGAGATCCCGGTCATTGCCGACATTCCCTATCTCGGTGCCATCCTGTCCGGCCATGACCCACTCACCTGGGCCGCCTGGATCCTTGTTCCGGTGACGGTCTGGTTCCTGCGCCGCACGCGCCTCGGCCTGCGCCTCCGCGCGGCGGGCGCTGCCCCGCAGGCCTCGCGCGCGCTGGGCCTGTCGCCGCTGAGGCTGCGCGATGCCTCGACGGTCTTCGCCGGCCTGCTGGCAGGCCTCGCCGGCGCCTATCTGTCGATCGGTGTCGTCGGCATCTTCAACGAGGGCATCACCGCCGGCCGCGGCTTCATCGCGCTGGCCGCCTTCTATTTCGGCCGCAACCGGCCATGGCCGACCGCACTGTGCGCGCTGCTGTTCGGCTTCTTCGACGCCTTGCAGATCCGCCTCCAGGGACGCGGCATCCCGGCCGAACTGATCCAGACACTACCTTATGCAATGGTGATCGTGGTGCTGACCTTTATGGCGATCGCCACGCGCCGCGCCCGCGCCCTGAAAGCCTGACCCATGACCGACACGAAAAAGACCGCCCTCATCCTCGTCGACGTGATCAACTCCTTTTTCGATCCGTCGCAGCCGAACTACTACAAGGGCGTCGAGGACGTTCTTGAGCCGATCCGACGGCTGCGGGCTGCGGCGAATGCGTCCGGTGCCGTGGTGGTGCACGCCGTGGAGCGCCATCGGCCCGGCTTCGACGATTTCGAGTGGCGCAAGCTGCCGCTGCATCATCTTGAACAGGCCTTCGACGCCGAGTTCTTCGGCGAGTTCAGGCCGCAGGGAGACAACGAGACACTCGTGCTCAAGCGCCGCTTCAGCGCCTTCTTCGCGACCGATCTCGCCCTGTTCCTGACCGAACAGAAGGTGGAGCGGGTGATCATCGTCGGCGTGAAGACCAATGTCTGCATCCGCGCCACCGCGCAGGATGCCTTCGCCAACGGTTTCGAGCCGGTGGTGCCGCGCGAGGCGACGAATTCCAACCGGCCGCATCTGGCCGAGGCCTCGCTGGAGGACATCGACCGCTACATGGGGCGCGTCGTGTCCGTGGACGAAGCGATCGGGATGCTGTCGTGACCCGCATCGCGATTTCCGGCTATGCCAGCCTCGATCACGTGATGACGCTGGACGGGATCCCGACGCCCGGCCGCACCACGACGATCCTGACCAGGCCCGAGGACGCATGGCCGCGCCTTGGCGGCAGCCCCGCCTATGTCGCGGCCGCGCTTGCCTCAGGCGGCATCGACGGTGCAACGCCCGTGACCTGGATCGGCGACGACCTGGCCGGCGAGGACTATCGCGCACAATTGAGGCGCCGCGGCATCCGGACGGACGGCGTGTCGGCGATCGAAGGCGAGCGCACGCCGATGGCGATCCTCGCCTACGAACCGCAGGGCGGATGTCTCTGCCTCTACCATCCTGCCTCCGCCGGTCACCTCGTCCTGACGGACAATCAACGAGACGTCATCGCCGGCGCCGACTGGCTCTGTGTTACCGTCGGGCCGAAGGCGGCGACCCGCGAGGCGGTCGGCCTGCTCTCGCCCGCCGCAAAGCTCTGCTGGGTGGTCAAGGACGATCCGCGTGCCGTCACGCCCGACCTCGCGGCCGAGCTTGCCGCGCGCGCCGACCTCATCTGCTGCAGCGCGGCCGAGGCCGCCTTCGTGCGGCGCGCCTTCGAGGCCGGCACAGTACCGAAGCCCGATTTGATGCTGATCGAGACGCGCGGCGGTGCCGGGGCGCAGGTCACGTACGCAGGCGTGACGACGTTCGTGCCTTCCGAACCGCTCGTCGTCACGGATCCTACGGGCGCTGGAGATACATTTGCGGGCGGTGCCCTCGCGGCGCTTGCCAGCGGCGAAACCGATCCGGTCGCGGTCGTCAAATCCGGCCATAAGGCGGCGCATGCCCTGCTGTCAGGGCGCGTCGCAAACCAGAATGAAAGTGCATGACATGAGCGAAGAACAAGCCACGAGCGCCTGGTATATCGGTGCAAGCCGGGACGAAGTGGGAGAGGCGGCCATCCTGGTCGGCGACCCTGCGCGCGTGCCGCGTCTCGCCGCGAAGATGACGAACGTCCATTCGGTCAAGGAGAACCGGGGGCTGAAGACGGTCACCGGCACCTATGCCGGCAAGCGCGTCACCGTCTCGGCCTTCGGCATGGGTGCGCCGATCGCGACCATCGTGTTGCACGAGCTGTTCGCGCTCGGCATCCGCAACTTCCTGCGTATCGGCACCGCGATGGCGATCCCGCCGGCGAAGATCGGCGATTTCGTGCTGGCGGACGGCGCGCTGCGCGCTGACGGCACGTCGAACTCCTACGCTCCCCTGGGCTTCCCGGCCATCGCGGACTTCACGCTGAACACGGTGCTGCGCGCGAAGCTGGCCGCCTCGAAGCGCGCCTGGCATGCCGGCATCTACGGCACCTATGACGGCTTCTATACCGAGATGTTCGGCCTGTCCGGGGCGCGCCGCGAGATGATCGGCAAGCTGAAGCAGGACATCGAGCGGATGGGCCTGATCGGCACCGACATGGAGACCTCCGCGCTGCTGACCGCCGCCCGCATCCTCGGCGCCCGCTGCTCGACGCTGTGCGTCGCCACGGTGGACGCCCACAGCCAGGCCAAGATCGACGACGCCGCGATGGATGTCGCCGAGGCCGAACTCTTCGATGTCGCGCTTGACGCGATGACATCGCTGCCGGCCTGACGCTGCGCGTCGCCGGCCAAGGACATAAGAAAGGAAAGACCATGACCACGCTGATCGACCGCTATTTCCAGACGCTTTCGGAGCGGCTGGAGACGGTGCGCTCCACCCAGGGACCGGCCATCGAGAAGGCCGCCGCGGCCTGCGCCAAGTCCATCGCCGCCGGCAAGCTCGCCTTCACATTCGGGACCGGCCACGGCGCACTGCCTGCACTCGAGAGCTTCCCGCGCACCGGAACCATCGTCGGCTTCCGGCCGATCGTCGAAAGCACGATGATCTCGTTCCACCACGTCTGGGGCGACATGGGTGCCAGGCAGTATCGCTTCATCCATGCCCAGGAAGGCTACGGCAAGGCGATCCTGCGCTCGCACCAGATCGATCCGGCCGACACGATGATCCTGTTCTCGCATTCCGGCATCAACGCCGTGATCATGGACATTGCCATGGAGTGCAAGGAGCGCGGCATCACGCTGATCGGCGTGACCTCGCTGCCGCATTCGACCTCGACGCCGTCACGCCACTCGTCCGGCAAGCGCCTGTTCGAGGTCGCCGACGTCGTCATCGACACCGGCATCCCGCGCGCCGACGCCAATCTCTACATCGACGGGCTGGAATCGCCGGTGGGCGCCAGCTCCACCTCGGTCACCATCGCCGTCGCGCACGCCATCGTGTCCTCGACCGCCGAGAAGCTCGTGCAGCAGGGCGTCCATCCGCACGTGATGGTGAGCCCCAACACCACCGAGAAGGAAAAGGCCAACAGGCAGAACGACGAGAACTACGAGCAGCTCTGGGCCCGGCTCAAGGCACGGTGAGCGTCATGGACCGCAACCTGTTCATCGACGGCGCCTGGGTCGACGCGAGCGCGGGCACGCGCGCCGACATCAAGGACCCGGCCACCGGCGATCTCGTCGGCACGAGCTCCATCGCGGCAAGGGCGGATGTTGACCGCGCCGTTCTGGCCGCCGCGCGCGCTCTCTCCGCATGGGGGGGCATCCATGCGGATGAGCGCGCGCGCATCCTTCACCGCGCCGCGGACCTGATCGAGGCGCGCGTCGAGGCGATCGCCGACACGCTGACGCGCGAGCAGGGCAAGCCGATCCCGGATGCGAAGAAGGAGATCCTCTTCGGCGTCACGGTCATCCGCTATTACGCGGAAGAGGGCAGGCGGCTCGGCGGGTCGATCCGCCCGGCCTCGCGATCCGACATCCGCAGCCTCGTCACCACCGCGCCCGTCGGCGTCGTCGGCGGCATCGTGCCGTGGAACTATCCGGTCGACCTCTATGCGTGGAAGGTGGCGCCCTCGCTTGCCGCCGGCTGCACGCTGGTGGTGAAGCCGCCGCATGAGACGCCGCTGGCGATCGGCCAGGTCGTGCAGTGCTTCGCCGATGCGGGCCTGCCCGCCGGCGTGCTCAACGACATCCCGGGCACAGGTCCGGAGGTCGGCGCGGCACTCGCCGAACATCCCGGCATCGCCATGATTTCGGCGACAGCGTCGGTCCCGGCCGGCCAGTCGATCATGCGGGCAGGAGCGGCGACGCTCAAGCGCATGTCGCTGGAGCTCGGCGGCCACAGCCCGTTCATCGTGCTGGACGACGCCGACGTCGAGGAGGCGGCCGCCGCCGCGGCGCGGCGCTCCTTCTCCAACATGGGCCAGATCTGCATCGCGGTGAACCGCATCCTCGTTTCGAAGCCGATCCATTCCCGCTTCGTGGAGGCGCTGGCCGCGGAGACGCGCAAGATCGAGCTCGGCCACGGCGTCGAGCCCGGCGTGCTCTACGGACCGGTGCTGAACGAAAGCGTGCGCGCCCGCACCACCCGGCATCTCGACGACGCCGTGCGGCGTGGGGCGAAGCTCGTCACCGGCGGCAGCGCTCCGAAGGGAGGCCTTTACGATCGCGGCTTCTTCTTCGAGCCGGCACTGGTGGACGAGGTGCCGGACGGCGCGCTTGCCGTCACCGAGGAGACCTTCGGCCCGCTCGCCGCGATCCGCTCGGTTGCCGACGATCGCGAGGCGCTGGCGATTGCCAACTCGCTGCCCTATGGCCTCGCATCCTATGTCTATTCCGGCGATCTGGAGCGTGCATGGTCGATGGCGGAGCAGATCGAGGCGGGTGCCGTCGGCGTCAACGTCAACGACACCAGCGAGCTGCAGGCGCCTTTCGGCGGCTGGAAGATGAGCGGCATCGGCCGCGAGCTCGGCCGCGAGGGCATCGAGGCCTATCGTGAATCCAAGCACATCAAGATGCGGGTCCGGCAGCGGATCTGAGATGCCGCGGCGCCGCGCATTTCCCGAAAGCGGCGGCCTTCGGACCGAATCCTGAACAATCTCGGGCCGGCGAAGAAATTCGCCGGCCCTTTTTTAGTCTGGCTAAAATTTTCGCTTGACGCTGTGCCGATCCTGACCCTAGATTTTTAGCAATACTAAAACTGGGGAATTGGACGTTGGACAGCCAGTCTGCAGAAGGCGGCGTCCGCGGCTTGGACCACGATGCGTTCGGGGAACGACTCCGCACGCGCCGTCGCGAGCTCGGACTGACGTTGAAGGAAGTCGCTGACGGCGCGGGCCTGTCGGTGGGCTTCATCTCGCAGATCGAGCGCGGCATCACCACGCCGTCGCTGTCTTCCCTCGTCAGCGTCTCGCGCGTGCTCGGCTTCCAGGTGTCCGAATTCCTGTCGCAGCCGCGGGTGCTGGCACCCACCACCCGGCACGACCAGCGGCCCCATTACGCGATCGGCTCCAACTCCCTCGTCTACGAGAGGCTGTCGACCTCGTTCCCGGGCAACGTCATCAACAGCGTCATCATCCACGAGCCGCCCGGCTACCGCTCCGAGCCGATCGCCCATGAGGGCGAGGAGATTTTCTACGTGCTCGAAGGCGGGATCACTGTCGAGGTCGACGGCGAGACGCATGTGCTCGGCGTCGGGGATTCTGATCCACTTTCCGTCCAGGCGGGTTCATTCGTCCTGGAACCACACGGGCACGCCGTCGACCATCTTGCACACCTGCACGATGGACGTCTTTCGCGACAGCGAGGCGAACGGCTCGTCCAACCTGGGCGCGGTGACCGCGTCCGCTCAGCCTCCCAAGTCCAAGACAACAAGCAAAGCAAAAAAGGGGAAGTCATCATGAAGAAGATACTGAAGACACTCGCTGCGGCGCTTGTTGCCGCCAGCGCATTGACGGCGGTGACGGCAGCCACGGCCACCATGGCGTCGGCCGAAACCGTGCTGAGGCTGGACGAGGTCGCCGTCGGCGAACTCGATCCCGGCAAGGCCTCGGACTACGCCGACTCGATCCTGATGTTCAACATCTACGACACGCTGGTCATCCCGAACCAGGGCGCGCCGGGGCACCAGGGGCACCTCGCGGAGAGCTGGACGGTCGACGGCAATGCCTACACGTTCAAGCTTCGGCCCGGCGTGAAGTTCCACAGCGGCAATCCGTTCACGGCGGAGGACGTAGTCTTCTCGCTGGAGCGCACCAAGGCGCTCGGCCAGGGCCTCACCTATCTCTTCGACGTCGTCGAGAAGGTCGAGGCAGTCGATGAAAGCACGGTGAAGTTCACGCTCAGCCGGCCCTATTCGCCCTTCGTGGCCTCGCTTGTGAAGCTGCCGATCGTCGACAAGAAGCTGGTTCTGGCCAATCTCGGCGCGGGCGACGGCGAGATGAAGGACTGGGGCCAGGCCTTCCTGTCCACCAACGACGCCGGCTCCGGCGCCTACAAGGTCACCGCGCACAATCCGCAGCAGGAAACGGTGATGGCGAAGAACGCCGACTACTTCCTCGGCGTTCCGGCCAAGGCGCCGGACACTGTGCGTCTGCGCTACGGCCTTGAAGCCGCGACCGTGCGCACCCTGATCGCGCAGGGCGAGCACGACATCTCCTCGCAGTGGCTGCCGCCGGAAGTGCTGAAGTCGCTCGCCTCCAGCGGCGCCCAGCTCCTCACGGAGTCGGGCACGTCGGGCTTCTACATCAAGATGAACACGACCAAGGCGCCGCTCGACGACGTCGAGTGCCGCCTCGCGCTGGCCAATGCCTTCGACTACGACGCCGGCATCAAGATGGTTGCGATCAACGACACCGTCTCGCAGGGCAAGCCGTCTACCGGCGCGATCCTCGTCGGCATGCTCGGCGCCAATCCCGCCGAGATGGCCAACAAGCGCGACCTTGAAGCCGCCAAGGCGCATCTTGCCAAGTGCAAGTACAAGCCCGAGGACATCAATCTCGAACTGTCGTGGATCGGCGAGGTGCCGCTCGAGGAGCGCTTCGCGCTGCTGATGCAGGCGAACTTCGCCGAGATCGGCATCAAGTCCGAGATCAAGAAGCTGCCCTGGGCGCTGTTCTCCGAACAGGTGTCGAAGCCCGAGAACACGCCGAACATCTCGCAGCTCTTCGTGGCGTCGATCACCGGCGATCCCGATACGCTGCTCTACGGCATGTATCACTCGAGCGCCAAGGGCACTTGGCAGTCGCCGGAGTATCTGCAGGACGCAGAGGTGGACAAGTATCTCGACGAAGGCCGCGCCACATCCGACGAAGCAGGCCGCGTCGCCGCCTATTCGGCGCTGAACAAGCGGCTGGTCGAGGTTGCCCCGTCGATCTACGCCTATGATCAGGTGGCCGTGTTCGCGGCGTCGAAGCGGGTGAGCGTGCCGGCGCTGACCGATCCCGCCAAGGCGTTCAACCTGTCGGGCTTCGGGTTCACCTTCCGGCTGATGGAGATGACCGAATAGCGGTCTGGGCCGCTTTCCCATCCGGCCGGCGGCAAGCGCCGTCGGCCGGGGATTTCCTCCAACCGAGCGGATCTGCCATGCCGCCTGTCCTCCGCCTCCTCGCGAAGCGGCTGGGAACATCGTTGATCGTGCTGGTCGGCGTCTCCCTCCTGATCTTCGCCATTGCTCGGGTGATCCCCGGCGATCCTGCGCGCATCGCGCTCGGACCCAACGCCACGGCGGAGGCCGTCGCGGCGCTGCGCGACCGGCTGCATCTCGATGATCCGTTCGTGCTGCAATACGGTTACTTCCTCGCCGATCTCGCCCGCGGCGACCTGGGCATCTCGCTCTACACCAACCGCCCGGTGACGCGGGACATCGCCGAATTCCTGCCGGCCACTTTGGAGCTGGTCTTCGTCGCAGGCCTGATGATGGTTGCATTCGGCCTGCCGCTCGGCGTGCTGTCGGCGCGCTATCGCGGGTCGTGGATCGACCATTCGGTGCGCATCGTCACGCTGCTCGGCGTGTCTGCCCCCAGCTTCGTCTGGGCGGTGATCTTCATGCTGCTCTTCGCCTTCTTCATTCCGCTCTTCCCGATCGCGGGCCGGATTGCGGATTCTTTCGTCGTGCCGCCGGTGACCGGCTTCCTGCTCATCGACACGCTGCTCGCCGGCAATGTCAGGGCGTTCGGCAATGCCGCCTGGCACATCATCCTGCCCGCCTTCGCGCTCGCCTTGTCGGGCATCGCGCAGGCCGCCCGGCTGACGCGCTCCAACATGGTGGAGACCTACGAGCGGCCCTATATCGAGATGGCGAAATCCTACGGCTTCCCGGAGAAGCGCATCGCCTGGCGCTACGCGTTCAAGCCCTCGCTCATCCCGTCGATGACGATCATCGGACTCGACTTCGCGGCGATGCTCGGCAACGCCTTCCTGGTCGAGGCGGTGTTCGCGTGGCCGGGCCTGTCGCGCTACGGCGTGGCGGTGATCCTGCGCAAGGACCTCAACGCCATCGTCGGAACGGTGCTGATCATCTCGGCAATGTTCCTGATCGTCAACGTGATCGTCGACCTGCTGATTGCCTTCATCAATCCGCGCATCCGTTATTCGCAGAGGGCGTCATGAAGGTGGGAATCGTTGGCGCCCCCTCCACCATGCTTCGCATGGTCCCCTCCCCCGCTTCGCAGGGGAGGATATGGCGGCGTCGCGGCCGCGCTCCGATCCTCCCCCGTTTACGGGGGAGGGGGACCGCCGAAGGCGGTGGAGGGGGCGTGTCGCGGTCATCCGGCGTGGCGCCGGCGTCTCCAGCTCAGCCGTGGAGGGTCGCCCATGAAGCGCACCCTCGCCGTCCTGCTGCGCAACCCGCTGTCGCTGCTCGGCCTGATCCTCGTGGCGTTGGTCGTGCTGTCGGCGGTGTTCGCGGATTTCATCGCGCCGTTTCCGTTGCACCGTGGCGCGGTGGTCGACTTCGCCAACTTCAACAAGCCGCCGGAGTGGCCCTACATCTTCGGCACCGATCTCGTCGGCCGCGACCTGTTCTCGCGCATCCTCTACGCCTACCGCATCTCGCTGATCCTCGGCGTGGTGGTGCTCGCCATCGCGGTTCCCATCGGCGTCGCGATCGGCCTCTTCGCCGGCTATCTCGGCGGCTGGACCGAATACGTCCTGATGCGCATCACCGACGTCTTCCTGTCGATCCCGCCGCTGGTGCTGGCCATGTCGATGATGGGCCTGCTGGAGCCGACGCTCACCAACGGCATGATCGCGGTCACCGCCATGTGGTGGCCCTGGTACACGCGGCTGGTCTACAACCTCGCGCGCTCCGAGAAGGAAGAGGGCTATGTGCTCGCCGCCGAGATCATCGGCGCGTCGAAGCTGCATGTGATGTTCCGCGAGATCCTGCCGAACTGCGTGCCGTCGATCCTGACCAAGATGACGCTCGACTTCGGCTTCGTCATCCTCATCGCCTCGTCGCTCTCCTTCCTCGGCCTTGGTGTCCAGCCGCCCACGCCCGACCTCGGCTCGATGGTCGCGGAAGGCGCGAAATACCTGCCCGACTCCTGGTGGCTGACCGTGTTCCCGGGCCTGGCGATCCTGGTCGCGGTGTTCGGCTTCAATCTCATCGGCGACGCGCTGCGCGAGATCCTGGGGGCCGAGCAATGAGCGCCCCCACCCTGCGCATCCGCGATCTCAAGCTCGGCTTCAAGAGCTGGTCCGGCACGGTCGAGGTGCTGCACGGCATCTCGCTGCACATCAACAAGGGCGAACGCGTCGCGCTCGTCGGCGAGAGCGGTTCCGGCAAGTCGGTCACGGCCCGCATCGTGCTCGGCCTCTTGCAGTCGCTGCGGTCGGCGCGCCTTTCCGGCCTGGTCGAGTTCGAGGGGCGCGACCTCTCGAAGCTCTCCGAAGCCGAGCGCCATGCGCTGCGCGGCACGCGGATGTCGATGATCTTCCAGGACCCGACCTCCTCGCTCAATCCGGTCTATCCCGTCTTCACCCAGTTCCACGAGGTGCTGCGGCGGGCCAACCCCGCGATCACCGTCGCGGAGGCGCAGATGCGCGCCGAAAAGGCGCTCGCCGACGTGTCCATCCCGGACCCGGCCCGCGTTCTGGAATCCTATCCGTTCCAGCTCTCGGGCGGCATGAACCAGCGCGTCATGATTGCGATGGCGCTGGCCAACGAACCGTCGCTGCTGATCGCCGACGAGCCGGGCACGGCGCTCGACGTCACCGTGCAGGCGCAGACGCTGAAGCTGATGCGCGAGCAGGTCGAGCGGCACGGCACCTCGGTGCTGTTCATCTCGCACAATCTCGGCGTGGTGCGCGAGTTCGCCGACCGCGTCTACGTCATCTACAAGGGCCGCATCGCCGAGCAGGGATCGGCCGCCGCTTTGTTCGAGGACCCTCGCCATCCCTACACCCAGGCACTGCTCGCCGCGGTGCCGCGTATCACCGGCGAGGGCATCCCGGAGATCGACGACGCGTCGGACGCATATTTCGCGCCGACCGTGGTGCATGAGGGATATGGCGAGCCGGAGGGCGCATCATGACCCAGCCTCTCCTGTCGCTGCGCTCCGTCTCCAAGACCTTCCACGTCGCCGGCCGCGAGGTGAAGGCCGTGGACGATGTCTCCTTCGACGTCGCGCAGGGCGAATGCCTCGCCGTGGTCGGCGAGAGCGGGTCGGGCAAGTCGACCATCGCCAACATGATCCTCGGCATCTATCCGCAGACGCTGGGCGAGATCGCCTTCAAGGGTGCCGCGCTTCCCGCTCGGCGCGACCTCGCGCATCGCCGTGCCATCCAGCTCGTGCAGCAGAACCCGCTTTCCTCGCTCAATCCGCGACGCACGATCGGCGCCTCGCTGAGGCTGGCGCTCGACGTGCACGGCATCGGCGAACGTGCAGCCCGCGCAGAGCGCACCGGCCAGCTGCTGGAAGAGGTCGGGTTGCCCGCCGATTTTCGCATGCGCTCGCCGGCGGCCCTCTCCGGCGGCCAGCGCCAGCGCGTGGCGATTGCGCGCGCGCTCGCCTGCCAGTCGGAACTGGTCGTGCTGGACGAGCCGACCTCGGCACTCGACGTGCTGGTGCAGGCGCGCGTGCTGAAACTCCTATCGGAACTCAGGCAGAGCCGCGGCCTGACCTATCTCTTCATCACCCACGACCTCTCGGTGGTGCGCAACATCGCCGATCGCGTCGCCGTGTTCGAAAAGGGCCGACTCGTCGAGATCGGCACCACCACCTCGATCTTCGAGGCTCCCTCGCATCCCTATACGCGCCGGCTGATCGCCGCGGTTCCTGTCGTCACGGCGGCCGAGGCGGCCCTGCGCCAAAAAATCATGGAGGACACCAATGGAAATGCCTGACTACTCGGCCTTCACGACCGCGCTGGCCAAGGGACACGGGCCGACGGAGGCCTTCGACGCCCTGTGCGAGCTCACCCGCGACGTGGTTGGCGTGAAGCTCTTCACCGTGATGACGCACGATTCCCGCACTGGCATGGCCGGGCGCATCTACTCCAACATGCCGGATGCCTATCCGGTCTCAGGCACCAAGCCTGCCAACGAGACCGACTGGTCGCGGCAGGTGATCAAGGAAAAGCGCACCTTCGTCGCCAACACGATCGAGGACATCGCGAACGTCTTCTACGACCACGAGCTGATCAAGTCGCTTGGCTGCGAAAGCGTCATCAACGTGCCGATCATCGTCGCCGGCGAGGTGAAGGGCACGATCAACTGCCTGCACGAGGCGGGCTTCTACACGCCGGAGCGCGTCCAGGCCGCCGAGGCGCTGAAGCTGCCCGGCGCGGTCTGCCTGCTGCTCAACGAACTCGATGCCAAGGGAGCCGAGTGATGGCCGAAACCACGATCCGGGTCGCGACTGATGTCGGCGGCACCTTCACCGACCTCGTCTGCTTCGAGACGAACCACAAGACCGGCGAGTCGCGCATCGTCACCGCCAAATCCGACACCACGCCGCCCAATTTCGAGCAGGGCGTGCTCAACGTGCTCGCCAAGGGCGGCGTCGATCCGAAGGAGGTCGACTTCCTCGCCCACGGCACGACGGTGGTCATCAACGCGCTGACCGAGCGCAAGGGCGTCAAGGTCGGGCTGATCACCACCGAAGGCTTCCGCGACACGCTGGAGATCGCCCGCGGCAACCGCCCCGACTTCTTCAACCTCCACTATGAGAAGCCGAAGCCCTTCGTGCCGCGCTACCTGCGTCGTGAGCTGCCGGGGCGCATGTCCTACAAGGGCGAGGAGCTGAAGCCGCTCGACCTGTCCGGCCTGCAGGCGATCCTCGACGACTTCAAGGCCGAGGGCGTGCAGGCGATCGCGATCTGCTTCCTGCATTCCTACGCCAACGTGTCCCACGAGCAAGCCGCGATCGATGCGGTGAAGAAGCTTTGGCCGGAGGTCTCGGTCGTCGCCTCGCACCAGATCACCCGCGAATGGCGCGAATACGAGCGTTCCAACACCGCCGTATGCTCTCTGCCTATGTCCAGCCGACGGCGGAGCGCTACCTGTCCCGCCTCGCCGGCGGTCTCAAGGAACAGGGGCTCAAGGGCAGCCCCTACATCATGCAGTCCAACTGCGGCGTGGACTCGCTGGAGTCGGTCTCGAAGATCCCGATCACGATGGTCGAGTCCGGCCCCGCTTCCGGCTTCTGGGGTGCGGCGGAGCTCGGCAAGCTGATCGGCGAGCCCAACGTGCTGGCGCTCGACATCGGCGGCACGACGGCCAAGTGCTCGCTGATCGAGGATGGCGAGGTCAAGATCAAGACCGACTATTGGATCGAGCGCGACCGCACGTCGGCCGGCTATCCGATCATGGTCCCGGTGGTCGACCTGGTCGAGATCGGCAATGGCGGCGGCTCGATCGCGTGGGTGGACGATTTCGGCAAGCTGCACGTCGGCCCGCAGTCGGCCGGCGCGATGCCTGGACCCGCAGCCTACGGGCGTGGCGGCACCAAGGCGACGACGACGGATGCCAATCTCTGGCTCGGCCGTATCAACCGCGACTATTTCTGCGGCGGCGAGGTGATCGCCGACATGAAGGCGACGGAAGCGGCGCTCGCAGAGGTCGCCGGCCGGCTCGGCGTGTCCGTGGACGAGGCGGCGCGCGGCATCATCCGCATCGCCAACAACAATATGGTCAATGCGCTGAAGCTGGTCTCGCTCAACCGTGGCCACGACCCGCGCGACTTCACCCTCGTTGTGTTCGGCGGCGGCGGGGCGATGCATGGCGTGGCGCTCGGCATGGAACTCGGCGTCAAGAAGGTCGTGGTGCCGGCCGGCGCCTCGGTCTTCTCGGCCTGGGGCATGATGATGTCGGACCTGCGCCGCGACTACTTCGTCACCAAGCTCGCTGACCTGAAGAAAGGTGCTGCCGAGAGCATCGAGGCGGTGTTCGCCGAGAGCGAGGACCGGGCGCGCGCCCAGTTCGCGGCCGAGGGCGTCGACCCTTCCAAGATCCGGTTCCTGCGCTACGGCAAGTTCCGCTACCAGAACCAGGAGCACACGACCGAGGTCCTCATCGAGGGCGGCAGGATCACCGATGGTGGCCTGTCGGACATCGAGAAGGCGTTCCACGAGACCTACGAGCGCGAATACACCTACCGTCTCGACGCGCCGGTCGAGATGGTCGGCATCCATCTGGTCGCCTCGGCGGAGGTCGGCAAGCTCACCATGAAGAAGCGCGAGCCGACCGGCGCCAAGGCGGACGTCGCGCTGAAGGGCCACCGCGACGTCGACTACGCGCTGGAGGGCGTGAAGAGGGCGGCCATCTACGACGGCACGAAGCTCGAGCCGGGCATGACCTTCGCCGGCCCGGCGATCGTGGAGGATCCGGGCACCACCGTCGTTATCCATCCGGAAAATGCCGTCGAGATCGACGGCTACGGCAACATCCACATCAAGCTGGCGTGAGGAGGCCAAGATGACGACCAAGGTCAACGACCCAATCACGCTGGAGATCATCCAGAACTCGCTGCAGGCGACCGCCGACGAGATGTTCGCCGTCATGAAGAAGACAGCGATGAGCTCGATCATCTACGAGGTGCTCGACATGGGTACCGGCATAACCGATGCCAAGGGCGCGCTCGCATCCTCCGGTGCCGGCATCCCGGCCTTCGTCGGCGTGCTCGACAAGGCGGTGAAGGTGGTCGTGGCGAAGTTCGACAAGCCAGGCGACATCGAGCCGGGCGACGTCTTCGCCACCAACGATCCGTACTACGGCGGCGTCACGCATCTGAACGACATCATTGTCATGATGCCGGTGTTCGCCGGCGGGCGCATCATCGCCTGGACCGCCAACATCGCGCACAATTCCGATGTCGGCGGCATGGCGCCCGGCTCGCTCACCGGCGAAGCCACCGAGATCTTCCAGGAAGGCCTGCGCCTGCCGGCCATCAAGATCATCTCGAAGGGCGAAGCAATCCGTTCGGTGATGGACATCATCACGGTCAATTCCCGCATGCCCGACGTGCTGGAAGGCGACGTCTGGGCGGCGATCGCCTCGGTGCGCATCGGCGCGAAGCGGCTGGTCGAGATCGCCGAGAAATACGGGGTCGAGACCTTCGAGAACGCCATGACCTCCTTCATGGACTTCGGCGAGCAGGTGTCGCTCAAGGAGCTGGAGAAACTGCCCAAGGGCACGTTCGAGCTCTCCGAGGAGCAGGACGACGGCCGCATCTTCAACGTCAAGATCACCATCTCCGACACCGAGTTCGTCGTCGACCTGCGCGACAATCCCGACCAGTCGAAGAATCCGGTCAACACGAGTCGCGACGGCGTGATGGTGTCGGCGCAGATGATCTTCAAGTCGCTGACCGATCCCTATTCGGCGGCGAACGAAGGCTCGTTCCGCCCGATCCGCCTGCTGACGCGGCCGGGGTCGGTATTCGAGGCGAAGGAGCCGGCGCCGATCGGCTTCTATTACGAGATCGAGTTGCGCGTGTGACATCATGTGGCGCTGCCTGGCGCAACACATGCCGGACCGGCTCGCAGCGGGCCACTTCGCCTCCGTCTGCGGAACCTTCATCGGCGGCATCCATCCGGACACGGGCCGGCAATACACCATCATCGAGCCGCAGATCGGCGGCTGGGGCGGCAGCCGCACCGGCGACGGCAACAGCGCCATCTTCTGCGGCTTCCATGGCGAGACCTACAACTGCCCGGCCGAGATCAACGAGGCGCGCAACGGCCTCTATGTCGACCGCATGGAGCTCAACATGGAGCCGGGCGGCGAGGGCAAGTATCGCGGCGGGCGCGGCATCGTCATGGACTATCGCATCCGCGGCGACAACGGCTTCCTAACCGTGGGCTACACCCGTTCGAAGTTCCCCGCCTGGGCGCTCGACGGCGGCAATGAGGGCACGGGCAATTATGTCCGCTACCTCGGCAAGGACGGAACGGACCAGCGCTACGCCTTCGTGTCGGGTCTGACCACGCATACCGACGACGTGATCCGCGTCGTCACCGGCAATGGCGGCGGCATCGGCAATCCGAAGGAGCGCGACCGCAAGCTGGTCGCGGAAGACCTGAAGAACGGCCTGATCACGCCCGAGCGGGCGCGGGAGGTCTACGGCTACGAGGCCTGACCAGGACATGTCTGCTGCCCGGGCGGGGAGTCCGGGCGGGCGAGGGGGCGTTTGCAGCGTTTCGAAGAAGAGGAGACTTCATCATGACCGACAGACCGCTCAAGATCATGTATCTCAACCCGGTCGGAACGTCCGGCTACGACCATGTGTTCGCCGAAATGGCGCGGCAGCACAAGCTGCCGCAGACCGAGGTGCACATCGCCTCGCTGCCGCCATCGACCGGTGGCTTCACCCATATCGAGTTCCGCTCTTATGAGGCGATCGTCACGCGCGGCATCGTCCGCGCCGCCCGCGCGGCGGCGAAGGAGGGTTTCGACGCCCTTGCGATCGGCTGCTTCTACGACACGGCGCTGCACGATGCGCGCGAGGTTTCGGGCGACATGGTCGTGACCGCGCCCTGCGTCGCCTCCTGCGAGATCGCGGCAAGCCTGTCGAACCGCTTCGGCGTCATCGTCGGCCGGCGCAAATGGGTGCACCAGATGCATTCGACCGTGCGTGAGCACGGCCACGAGCACCGCCTGTCCGGCTTCTATCATGTCGAGCTCGGCGTCGACGACTTCCAGAAGGACCACGCCGAGACGGAGCGCCGGCTGATCGCGGCAGGGCGCAAGGCGGTGGAGGAGGAGTTCGCCGAGGCGCTCATCCTCGGTTGCACGCTGGAGGTCGGCTTCTACCGTGACGTCGAGAAGGCGCTCGGCGTGCCGGTGATCGACCCGTCCATCGCAGCGCTCAAGCGGGCGGAATATGCCGCGGTGCTGAAGCACGATTGCGGCTGGAAGCCGAGCCGGCGCTGGTCGTCCGAGGCCCCGCCCGAGGAAGAAATCGCGCGCTTCGGCGGCTTCGACGACGGCGAGATCTTCGGCAACCGCATCGTCGTTCCGGCGGAGCCGCTGCAGCCGGCGCGCAGGGCGGCGTGAGGTTTGTTTAGCGCCCCCTCCACCACGCTTCGCGTGGTCCCCTCCCCCCGTGAACGGGGGAGGATCAGGGCGTGCAAGCGGCACCGCAAATCCTCCCCTGCGATGCGGGGGAGGGGAACCGCCGAAGGCGGTGGAGGGGGCGCAAGCCATGAGAACTAGAATCCAAGGAGACATTCACCCATGACCGTCGACACCAAGGGGAGGCTCGCCGCCTTGCGCGGGCGGATGAAGGCAACCGGCACGGACCTTGTCGCCGTGGCCCCGGGCTCGCACATGGACTGGCTGCTCGGCTTCCATCCCCATCCCGACGAGCGGCCCTGCCTGCTTCTGGTCGGCCCGGAGCGCGAGGCGTTCCTCATGCCTGTGCTCAATGCCGAGGGAACGCGCGAATCCACCGACATCGCGTTCCACACCTGGGCCGACGCCGAAGGTCCTGACGCGGCACTGACCGCCGCGCTTGCCGATGTGGGGGCCGCTTCGGCGAAGAAGGTCGCGCTCGACGAGACGATGCGCGCCGACTTCGCGCTGCTGCTGCTCGGCGCGCTGCCGGATGCGGCGCATGCCTTCACGCCCGAAACAATCGGAGCGCTGCGCATGCGCAAGGACGCCACCGAATACAAGGCGCTGAAGATGAACGCCTTGATCGCCGACCGCGCGATGCAGAAGGCGTTCTCCTCCGTCAAGCCGGGCATCACGGAGAAGGAACTCGCCGCGATCATCCGCGACCACTTTGCCTCGGAGGGGGCGACGCCCGCCTTCTGGATCGTCGGCGGCGGGCCCAACGGCGCCTTCCCGCACCACCAGACGGGCGAGCGCAAGCTTGCCGAGGGCGACGCGATCGTCATCGACATCGGCGGCCGCAAGGGCGGCTTCCCGAGCGACATCACTCGCATGGCGGTCATCGGCCAGCCGCCGGAAGGCTATGGCCAGATCCACGGCATCGTCGAGAAGGCCGTGCAGGCGGCGCTGAAGGCGGCGAAGCCCGGCGTGCTCGCCAAGGAGGTCGACGCGGCGGCGCGCAACGTGATCGCGGATGCCGGCTATGGCGAGTTCTTCGTCCACCGCACCGGCCATGGGTTGGGCATCGACGGCCACGAGCCGCCCTACATCACGGCCACCTCGGAGGCGGTGCTGGAGGAGGGCATGGTATTCTCCATCGAGCCCGGCATCTATCTCCCCGGCCGCTTCGGCATCCGGCTTGAGGAGATCGTCATCCTGCGCGCCGACGGCCCCGAGATCCTGTCCGACCTGCCGCGCGACCTTCACGTCGTGCAGGTCTGAGCGGACTTTGCGGAAGGACACCCGATGCCCCGTGCCTGGCACATCCACGGCTATTCCGGTTATCGGGGTCTTCGCCTCGGCGAGGAGCCGTTCGAGGAACCCGGCGCGGGCGAAGTCCGGCTAAAGGTCGAAGCCTTCGCGCTGAACTGGGGCGACATGGACCTGATGAAGGACAACTATTCCTTCAGCTTCCCGCGTTTCCCCGCGCGCGTCGGCATCGAGGCGGCGGGCATCATTGATGCCATCGGGCCGGGCGTGGAAGGCTTGTCGATCGGCGAACGGGTATCCACGCTGCCCTATTTCTACAACAACCGCGGCGCCAGCACGGAATCGATGGTGATCGATGCGCGCTACGTCGCCAAGGCGCCGCCGAACCTGTCGGCGGTCGAGTGCGCCTCGATCTGGATGCAGTATCTCACCGCCTACTATCCGCTCGCGAAGGTCACGCCGGTCGGGCCGGGCAGCCATGTGCTCGTGACCGCGGCGACCAGCACGGCGGGTGCGGCCTCGCTGGAGATCGGCCGCCTGCTCGGCGCGACGATGATCGGCACCACTCGCTTCGCCGAAAACGAGGAGTACCCTGCGCTCGATGGGCGCAGGCCATGTCATCGTCACCGGCAAGGAAGACCTCGCCGCGCGCATCCGCGACATCACCGGCGGCAAGGGCGTGAACATGGCCTTCGATCCGGTCGGCGGCGGCCTGATCGCCCAATATGCGCCCGCGCTGGCGAAGAACGCGCGCATCTACTTCTACGGCACGCTGGACACCGTCTGGCCGCCGCTGCCCTTCGTCGACATGTTCCAGAAGAACGCGGTCTTCCATCCCTATTCGCTGTTCAACTATGTCGAGGATCCACTGATGTGCGAGCGCGGCAAAGCCTTCGTCTACGAGATGCTGGCGGCCGGGCGACTGAAGCCGTCGATCGACCGGGTCTATCCGATGGAGAAATACATCGAGGCGTTCGACTATCTCAGCCAGCCACGCACCGCGCACGGCAAGGTCGTCATCGAAACCGGCCTGTGAAGGACTGAAGACCATGGCAACTCTCCCAGTCGTCGACCCGATCACCACATCGGTCATCCAGTCCGGCCTGGTTGCGGCCGCCGACGAGATGTTCGCGGTCCTGAAGAAGACCGCGATGAGCCCGATCATCTATGAGGTGCTCGACGTGGGCACCGGGGTGATGGATCGCCACGGCCACCTGGTCAGTTCGGGCGCCGGCATACCGAGCTTCATCGGCATGCTCGACAAGGCGGTCTACCGGATCATCGAGCTGTACGGGCTCGACAACATCCGCGACGGCGACTGCTACATCACCAACGACCCGGCCTATGGCGGGGTGACCCATCTCAACGATGTCATCGTGGCTCAGCCCGTGTTCGCCGACGGCATCTGCGTGGCCTGGGCCGCTTCGGTCGGGCACTGGAACGACGTCGGCGGCAAGACGCCGGGATCGATGGCAGTCGACGTCACCGAAGTGTTCCAGGAAGGCCTGCGCCTGCCCGCGGTAAAGCTGTTCGAGAACGGTCAGCCGATCCGCTCGGTGTTCGACATAATCATGGTCAATTCCCGCCTGCCGGAGTTCGTCGAAGGTGATCTCTGGTCGCAGGTTGCCGCTGGCCGCAAGGCGGAGCAGCGCATCAAGCAACTGATCGAGACCTATGGCGCCGATGCCTACCACGGGGCGATTGAGGCGCTGTTCGTCGAAGGCGAGCGGCGTGCACGGGCCGGGCTGAAAGCCTTGCCGAAGGGGACGTTCACCGTCGAGGAAGAGCAGGATGACGGTGCGGTCTGGCACGCGACGGTCACGATTACCGACGAGACGTTCACGGTCGATCTGCGGGGCAATCCGGAGCAGCGCGCCGCGCCCTACAACACCGCGCGCGATGGCGCGGTGATCGTCTGCCAGACGCTGTTCAAGGGGCTGACCGACCCGACGCTGTTCGCCAATTCGGGCTCGTTCCGCCCGCTTGAAGTCATCACCGAGCCCGGATGATCTTCGATGTCCGCGGAACGGCGCCGCATGGCTACTATTTCGAGACGCGGATGCGGCTCTACGACATGCTCTGCCGTCGCATGGCGGAACTGCAGCCCGACAAGCTGCCGGCCGGCCATTTCGCCTCGATCTGCGGAACCGTGCTGGCGGGTCTCCATCCCGACACCGGCCGCCGCTACACAATGGTCGAGCCGCAGATGGGCGGCTGGGGCGCGACGGCAACGCGTGACGGGCTCGATGCGATGTATTCGACCGGCCATGGCGACACGTTCAACTGTCCGGTCGAAATCTGTGAGGCGCGGTATGGGATCGACGTCGGCTATCGCAGGCTGAACGAGATCACCGACGAAACCAGCCTGCACAAGGGAGGGCGCGGCCTGTCGGCGTCGCTGCAGCCACGTGCGCCGGCGGTGCTGTCGGCCGGCTACAGCCGGCATCGCATTCCTGTCTGGGGCTCGGCCGGCGGCGCCGATGGCGACACCAACGGCATCTCCGTGGTCCGCAGGGACGGCGGTCGCGAGGACTACTCCTTCGTCAGCGGCTGCGTGATCATGCCGGGCGACGAGATCCTGATCCACACCGCCAATGGCGGCGGCTGGGGCAAGAGGGCGTAAGGCGTATTATCGCGCCGCCATGTAGTGAGCATAACGTATCGCGAATGCGCCGTTCGATGGCATGTCTTTCCATCCCGGCCACGGCGGCTTGGGATTTTGAAAAACAAATCTCATTACATCCCTGTTTTGAGGAAGAATGTTCTGCCGTCGAATATAACTTAGCGTGGTGTCTCTCCGGCTTCTCGCGCGGCTCGGCTATTTTCCGGCCACACTCTCTCAGTCGGATGGCAACAGATGAAAAGACTTCTCCTTGTCGGCGCCGCGCTCGCGCTTCTGCTTTCTCCCGCGGCCGCGCAGGAGCCCAACAAGCTCCTCAACGCGTCCTACGACATCGCGCGTGAGCTCTTCGCGCAGGTGAACGAGGCTTTCGTCGCCAAACATCCTGGAGTGACGATCGACCAGTCGCACGCCGGAACGTCGAAGCAGGCCCGTGCGATCGTCGAAGGTCTGGAAGCCGACGTCGTCACCTTCAACCAGGTGACCGACATCGATTTCCTGGTGAAGAACGGCTTCGTGTCCGACGACTGGCAGGCCGATTTCCCCAACCAGTCCTCCCCCTTCTATTCGATGCCGTCCTTCCTCGTGCGTGAAGGCAATCCCAAGGGGATCAAGGACTGGGGCGACCTCGTCCGCGACGACGTGAAGGTCATCTTCCCCAATCCGAAGACCTCCGGCAATGCGCGCTATACCTATCTCGCCGCGACGGCCTACGCGAAGGAGAAGTTCGGCAACGATCAGGCTCAGGTCACCGATTTCGTCAAGAAGATCTTCGCCAACGTCCCGGTGTTCGACACCGGTGGCCGCGCCGCGACCACGACCTTTGTCGAGCGCAATATCGGCGACGTGCTGATCACCTTCGAGGCGGAGACCCGCGGCATCGCCAAGGAATTCGGCGAGGACAAGTTCGACCTGGTCGTTCCTTCGGTCAGCCTGCTGGCGGAGTTCCCAGTCGCCATCGTCGACAGGGTTGTCGACAAGCACGGCACCCGCGACCTCGCGAAGACCTATCTGGACTTCCTCTATTCACCGGAGGGACAGACGATCGCCGCCGAGAGGGGGCACCGCGTCAACGACGAGGCCGTCGCCGGCAAGTTCAAGGATCAGTTCCCCGAAATCCGGCTTGTGACGGTAGACGACGTTTTCGGCGGCTGGGCCAAGGTTCAGGAAGAGCATTTCGCCTCCGGCGGCCTGCTCGACCAGATCTACGGCGAACGCTGAATTATAGGTTTCGCAATTGCGGGCCGGCGGCTACATCTCCGCCGGCCCTTTTCCTGTTCAGGATATCTGGTTTGAGACGAAGCGTTCTGCCCGGGTTCCACCTGTCGCTCGGCATCACCCTCTTCTATGTGGGACTGATCGTGCTGCTGCCGCTCGGCGCGCTGGTCGTGAAGGCGGGCAGCCTCGGGTTTGAGGACTACTGGCGCATCATCTCCTCCGGCCGCGCCGTGGCGAGCTACCGCGTGACGGTGCTGTCGGCCGCCGCCGCCACCGCCTTCAACGTCGTCTTCGGCGTCGCGCTTGCCTGGGTGCTGGTCCGTTACTCCTTTCCCGGCAAGCGGCTCGTCGACGCGATCGTCGACCTGCCCTTCGCACTGCCGACGGCGGTCGCCGGCATCGCGCTCACCACTCTGTTCGCGCCCGGCGGCTGGTTCGGCTTCGTCTTCGACCGCATCGGCGTGCAGGTCGCCTACACGCCGCTGGGCATCATGATCGCGATGGCGTTTACCAGCCTCCCTTTCATCGTGCGCACGGTGCAGCCGGTGCTCGAGGATCTCGATCCGGCGCTGGAGGAAGCGGCGCAGTCGCTCGGCGGAACGGATGGCGAGATCTTCCGGCGGGTGATCCTGCCGCTGCTGACACCCGCGCTGCTTGCGGGCGTGTCGCTCGCCTTCGCCCGCAGCCTCGGCGAGTTCGGCGCCATCATCTTCATCGCCGGCAACCAGCCGTTCGAGACCGAGATCACCGCGCTGCTCGCCTTCATCCGGCTGGAGGAATACGACTACCAGGCGGCCGCCGCGATCGCGTCGGTCATGCTCATCGCCGCCTTCGTCATGCTCGCCGTGACCAATTTCCTCCAGTCGCGCGCCCTGCGCTATACGCAGAGGTCGTGACGTGAGCGCCGTGACCTCCCGAAGGAAGCCGCCGCGCATCGGCGACAGCCCCGCCGTCCGCCGCGGCCTGATCGGCTTCGTGCTGGTGGTCGGTGCGTTTCTGGTGCTGGCCCCACTGGTGGTGATCTTCGTCCAGGCCTTCTCCGCCGGCTGGTCGGCTTACGCGGCCACCATCACGCATCCCGACACGCAGCATGCGATCATGCTCACGGTCGTAACGGCGCTGATCGCGGTTCCGGTCAACACGGCCTTCGGCGTCGCGGCCGCGTGGGCGATCACCAAGTTCGACTTCCCCGGCAAGCGACTTCTGATCGTCATCATCGAGATCCCCTTCTCGATTTCGCCCATCGTGGCCGGCGTCGCCTATCTCTTCGTCTATGGTCTGCAGGGCCTGTTCGGCCCGGCGCTGGAGGCGGCCGACGTCAAGATCCTGTTCGCTCTGCCGGGCATCGTGCTTGCCTCGATGTTCGTCACCGCGCCCTTCGTCGCGCGCGAGCTCATCCCGCTCATGCAGGCGCAGGGGCGCGACCTCGAGGAGGCCGCCACGTCGCTCGGCGCGTCGGGCTGGCGCACCTTCTTCTCCGTGACGCTGCCCAATATCCGCTGGGCGCTGCTCTACGGCGTGGTGCTGTGCAATGCCCGTGTCATGGGCGAGTTCGGCGCGGTCTCGGTCGTCTCCGGCAACATCCGCGGCCAGACCAACACGCTGCCGCTGCATATCGAGCTGCTTTATCACGACTACCAGACGGCGGGCGCGTTTGCGGCAGCGTCCATCCTGACCGCGCTCGCGCTCGTCACGATCGTGGCCAAGGTCATTCTCGAACGCCGGGGCGCCGGCCGGGTCGGGCGCCCTGCGCTGGCCGGTCCCGTCGCCGCCGAACAGGGAGCGAAGGCATGAAGATCACGCTCGACAATGTGGTGAAGACCTTCGACACGTTTCGTGCCGTGCACGGCGTCTCACTCGAGATCGGCAGCGGCGAACTGGTCGCGCTGCTCGGCCCGTCCGGCTCGGGCAAGACGACGATCCTGCGCATGGTCGCCGGCCTCGAATATGCCGATGGCGGCCGCATCCTGTTCGGCGAGCAGGACGCCACCGACATACCGGTGCGCGATCGCGGCGTCGGCTTCGTGTTCCAGCACTACGCTCTCTTCCCGCACATGACCGTGGCCGAGAACATTGCCTTCGGCATGAAGGTCTCGAAGCGCAAGCGCAGCGCCGCCGAGATCGAGGCCCGCGTGAACGACCTCCTGGTTCTCGTGAAGCTTTCCGGCCTCGGCAACCGGTTCCCGTCGCAGATTTCCGGCGGCCAGCGCCAGCGCGTGGCGCTTGCGCGTGCGCTCGCCGTCGATCCGAAGGTGCTGCTGCTCGACGAGCCGTTCGGCGCGCTCGACGCCAATGTGCGGCGCGACCTGCGCCGCTGGCTGCGCGAGATCCACGACGAGCTCGGCATCACCACGCTCTTCGTCACGCACGACCAGGAAGAGGCGCTCGACCTTGCCGACCGCGTCGTCATCCTCGACCAGGGAAAGATCGTCCAGCAGGGCACGCCGGAAGAGGTCTGCCGGCAGCCCAACTCGCCCTTCGTCACGCGCTTCCTCGGCGATGCGCACCGGCTCGAAGCCGTCGCGTCGGATGGAAGGGCCCAGGTGGCCGGAGGCGTCATCGAGCTTCCCGGCGTCCAGGACGGATCGGTCGAGATCTTCGTCCGTCCCGCCGACCTGGAATGGAATACGGCCGGCTCGATCCCGGCCGTGGTCTCGCGCGTCATCGACCGGCCCGACGGCCGGCGTCTCCTGGCAGCCCTGTCCGACGGCTCCCTGGTGGAGCTCGACGTGCCGCCGGAAACGAAGGTGGCGAAGGGCGACCACGGCCGCATCGCCGTCCTGCGCACCCACGCGTTCCCGCGCGGCTGAGCTTCCGCAGGGCTATTTCGCCTCGCGTGCGCGGAAGCCCTGTTCGATGCCGCAGGCCTTGCAGTAGGCCTCATGCACCGGGCCGCGGCCGAGATGGTGCCGGAAGCCCTTCATCTCCGCGAAATAGGGGATGGGCGCTCGCACCGGCCGTTCCGGCGCAGCGGTAAAGTCGTCGAACAGCGTCTGCACGGTGACCACCACCCGCTCGGCGTCCTCCCGGTCCCTGTATTTGCCGAGGTCGATCTTGTCGCGACGCTTCGAGATAGTCCATGCCCTGTTCCCAGAGCGGCCGCGCCTCATCGCTCACATGCTGCAGGTAGTCCCGCATCTCGCGGACGTCGTCCTTGGTCGAGATCGGGCCATGGCCGGCCACGATCGTTTCGACATCCATGTCCAGCACCCGGTCGCAGACGTCGATCCAGCGATTGACCGGCCCGTACCACGCGATCGGCGTGCCTCCGGTGAATAGGATATCGCCGGTGTAGAGCACCTTGTCGTCCGGCACGTAGATCAGCGCGTCGCCCAGCGAATGCGACGGCCCGACCTCGATGAGCTGGACCTTCTTGGAGCCGACCATGAGGTCGAGCGTGCCGGAGAAGGTTTCCGTCGGCGGCGTGAGCGTGATCCCGGAAAAGTCGAACGGCCGAAAGCATTCGCGCATGAAGACGCCGGCGCTGCCGAATTGCTCCGCGTTGAGGCAGATGTTCTGCACGATGGCGGGGTCAAAGCGGGCGAAGTCGCTGACCGTCCCCTGCGTGCCGATGATGCGCGCGCCTTCGACCAGCTGGTTGCCGAAGGTATGGTCGCCGTCGGCATGCGTATTGACCAGCACGTCGATTGATTTCGCGGCCGGAATCGAGGCGCGATATGTCTCCAGCATCTCGGCGGTGAGCTTTAGGTCGAACAGCGTGTCGACCATTAGCGTTGCATCGCCGTCCACGATCAGGCCGGCATTCGACCAGCCCCAGCTGCCGTCCGGGAGGAGGTAGGCGTAGCACCCGCCGCCGAGGTCGTGCATGCCTTTGGTGAACTGCCATTTGGCCATTGTTTTTTCTCCTAGATGAGGGCCGTGGCGAGCCACGGGAACAGGAAGACGAGCAGCAGGACGAGGAACATCATCACCGCAAAGGGGAAGGCGCCCGCGAAGATGTCGTTGAGCGTGACCTGGCAGTCGGGTCCCAATGTCGCCTTCACGACGAAGACGGCGATGCCGAAGGGCGGCGTGAGCAGGCCGATCTCGACGGCGAGCACGACGAGGACGCCGAGCCAGACCAGGTCGACCTGCATCCCGGTCAGGATCGGGATGGCGATCGGCAGCGTCAGGAGCATGATCGAGGCGGAGTCGAGGATCGTGCCGAGCAGGATGATCACCACCATCAGCGCGATGATGATGCCGGTGACGCCCATGCCGGAATCGACCACCCACGAGCCGAGCCAGCCCGGCATCCCCGACATTGCCAGCATGCGCGAATAGAGACTCGCGCCGACGATCAGGAAGCAGATCGACGAGGTCGTGTGCCCGGTCTGCACCAGCACCTGCCAGAAGCTCGCCCAGGTGAGCCGCCGCTTGGCGAGCGAGATCAGCAGCGCGCCCAGCGCGCCGGCGGCCCCCGCCTCGGTCGGCGTGAAGAAGCCGCCGTAGATGCCGCCGAGCACCAGGGCGACCAGGATCACGATCGGCGCCAGCTTGTTGGCCATCTCGCCGAGGCTCATGTCGTTCGCGGTGTCGTAGCTGTCGGCTTTGCGCCCGCCGATGAAGGAGGGCCACCAGCGGCCCATCGCGAAGATGCCGGCGCAGTAGATCAGCGACAGCAGGACGCCTGGGATGACGCCGGCGATGAACAGCGAGCCGACCGACTGCTCGGTGAGCACGCCGTAGAGGATGAAGAGCAGGCTCGGCGGGATCAGCATGCCGAGCACCGAGGAGCCCGCCACCACCCCGACCGCGAAACGCGCCGTGTAGCCGTGGCGGATCATCTCCGGCACCGCGACCTTGGTGAACACGGCGGCGGACGCAATGGAGATGCCGGTGATCGCGGCGAAGACCGCGTTCGCCGCGACCGTCGCGATGCCGAGCCCGCCGAGAACGCGGCGGAAGACCTGCGCCGCGACCTCGAACGTATCGCGGCCGATGCCGGCGACGGCGACGAGCAGGCCCATCAGGACGAACAGCGGCACGACGCCGAAGAGATAGTCGCTGATCGAGTCCTTGAAGGCGAGGACCAGCATGTTGGAGGCGATGTCGAAATTGCCGCGCAGGATCCACACGCCGCAGAAGGAGAGCAGGATCAGCGCGATGGCGACATGCATGCCTGAATAGATCAGGACCAGCATGGCGGCGATGGAGAGGAAGGCGATGCCGACGCCGCTCATGGCGCAATCTCCCGGGCGGAACGGAGGTCATTCCAGGACAGGAGCAGGAACTGGATGGCGGTCGCCGCAATGCCGAGGAAGACGAGGACGAAGAGGGGCCATTGCGGGATGGTGAAGAACCCCGGATTGCCCATGAAGTTGCGTTCGGGGTGTAGCCACGCCGCGACCACGCTCGGCCAGTATTTCCAGGCGATCATCAGCATCAGCAGCCCGCCGACGAGATGGAAGATCGACAGGAGCGTGAGGCGGGCGCGCGGGGCGCGGTGTTCCAGGACGTTCAGCAGAACGTCGGAGCGCGTCATGGCGCCGGAGCGCAATGTGTGGGCGAGCTGCAGGAACACGATGCCGACGATCGAGAAGGCCACGAGCTCCGGCACTCCGGCGATCGGATGATGGAAGAAGCTGCGCCCGACGATGTCGGAATTGATCAGGACCATCAGCAGGATAATCCAGAGCGTGCCCACGGCGTTCATGACGCCGATTACGCGGGCGAACGGCCCGCCGGGCATGCGAGGAGGTGGCGCGTCGTCGCGCGGAATTGCGGCCTCGTCAGCCATCTCGATGTTCCTCTGGTGAAACGCCCGGCCCGCCTGGGGCCGGGCGGTTACGTCATTCGGCGAGGTAGTCGCGCTCGAAGGTGAAGCCCGCCGCCTTCAGGTTGTCGCGGTAGGCCTCGAGCACCTTCTTCGCCGGCTCGCCGCGCGCCTCCGCTGCCTTTGCCCAGGCAGCCGTCGGGTTCGGCAATCCCTTGATCCAGCTGCTGCGCTCGGCGGCGTCGAACTCGACGATCTTGCCGCCCGCGTCGACCAGGGTCTTCTTGGCCGCCTCGTATCGGGCTTCCTGTTCGTCGAAATAAGCTTTCGTGTAGGCGATGGCGGCGGTGCGGAACGCGGCCTTGGTCTCGTCCGAGAACGTGTCCCATTGCATCTTCGACACGCCCATGCCGCCGATATACATCGCGCCGAAATGGGTTTGGTTCCAGTTGGGCGCGACCTCGTAGAGCTTGGCCGGCACATTGGCCGTCATCCAGCCGATATTGCCGTCGTACGCCGGTCTTGATGTCGTTGTAGAAGGTGACGTAGCTGCCCTGCACGCCGACCGCCCCGGTGCCGGCGAGCCAGGCGAGGTTCGGGCCGGCACCGCCGAGCTTGACGCCGTTCATGTCGGCGATCTTGGTCAGCGCCTTGGTGGAGGCGATGTTGTAGTCGTCGATGGCGATGCCGCCGCCGATGTAGACGACGCCGGTCGCCTCCTCCAGTTTCTGCAGCGCGCCTTCGGTCTCCATCAGCGCCTTCTCGACGGCGGCGGTGACGCCGCGCGCGTCGGGCGGGCCGAAGGGCATCGCGTAGGTCAGGTTCAGCAGGCCCATCGTGGCCGGATTGAACACGCCGCTCATCTGGCCGACGTCGATGATGCCCTGCTGGAAGGCCTCGACCTCGGAGCCGAGCTTGACGATCGTGCCGCCATAGCCCTCGGTCCAGTTGATCTTCACCTTGCCGGTCTTGGCGAGCTCGGCATTGACGGTGGGAATGAAGGTTTCCTTGATGTGCTTCACCCACAGGAACACTTCGGGGTGCCCCGTCGCTGCGGTGAGGTTGATCGTTTCCTGCGAGAAGGCGGGCGCCGAGGCGACGGCGAGCGCGATGGCGGCCACGCCGCCCGTCAGTATGGTGCGATACATGCAAATCCTCCCTGTTCGGAGCGGACGGCTCTCTCCCCGCCGTCTGCTCGATTGGGAAACCGTATCGGCATTTGAACAAGTTGACAAGAACTTTGATATCTCGTTCAATAACACGTGGAGGGGCGGCCGAAAGCCGTGCGGAAAGCTATGTCGAAGTCGCAGAAAACAGAGCCGGAACAGAAGGTTGTCGCCGTCGAGGCAACCCAGCGGAACTCTGCGTCGACGCGCATGCGGATCCTGCATGCTGCCGAGGCGGAGTTCGCCGATCACGGGTTCGACGGCGTCTCGGTGCGCCAGATCGCGCTGCACGCCGATGTGCCCGTCGCGCTGATCAACTACCATTTCGGCAGCAAGGAAGGCCTCTACCGCGCCATCTTCGAAATGCGCGCGCCGATGATCATCGACCAGCGTATCGCCGGCCTCCGGCTTGCCGAGATGGAACCGGAGCAGGACCGCAAGGTCGAGATGATCGTCAAGGCCGTGCTCGTGCCGAACCTGCACATGCGCAGCACGGAGAAGAATTCCAGCTACGCCCGCATCCTGGCGCGGGAAGTTTCCGACCCCAAGTCGCACCACCGCAAGGTCGTCGCCGAGTTCTTCGACCCGATCGCCTACAAGGTGATCGAGGCGCTGCAGCAGGCGATGCCCGACCGCACGATCGAGGAGATCAACTGGGGCTACCAGGCCATGCTCGGGGTCATGGTCTACACCATGGCCGACACCGGGCGCATTAGCCGGCTGTCGGGCGGACGCTGCGACCCGGAGGACGAGCTGACCACCGCGACGCATCTCGTCGCGCTGATGAAGGCGGCGCTGCTCTACAGCCGCGTTCCCAAACCGCAGACATAGCCGGCGCACAAAACCCGGCACGACGACCAACGGGAGGAGACCGATGAAGCTCGTGACATATCAAAGGAAGGGCAAGCCGCGTGCCGGCGCGCTCGTTGACGGCGATCGCCAGATCGTCGATCTCGCCGACGCACACAAGGAGGCGTTCGGCAGGAGCTACCCGGCCTTTGCCTCGGTGCAGGCCCTCATCGAGGCCGGCGAGGAAGGCCTCGACCTGGCGAAAAAGACGGTGAAGAAGGCCGGCAAGAGCGGCGCCTTCGCCCGCAAGGACATGCGGCTGCTCGCGCCCGTGCCGGTACCCGATCCAGATGCGCGACTGCCTCTGCTTCGAGACGCATCTCAAGCAGTCGTTCAACGCGGTTCGCCGCGTCCGCGCCAACGCAACGCCGGACCCCGAGGCGGCGATGAAGGAGTTCGAGGAAAAGGGCATCTTCGCGATCCCCAAGACCTTCTACGAGCAGCCGATCTACTACAAGGCCAACCGCTTCTCGGTCATCGGCACGGAGCAGGACGTGCTCTGGCCGAGCTATTCCACGCTGATGGATTTCGAGTTGGAGTTCGGCTTCTACGTCAGCACAAAGGGCGTCGACATCCCCAGGGACAAGGCGCGCGAGCACATCTACGGCTACACGATCTTCAACGACTTCTCCGCCCGCGACGCGCAGACGCAGGAGATGGGCGGCCAGCTCGGCCCGGCCAAAGGCAAGGACTTCGACTACGGCAATGCCATGGGCCCCTGCCTCGTCACCGCCGACGAACTGAAGGACCCGTACAACCTCACCATGATCTGCCGCGTCAACGGCGAGGAATGGGGCCGCGGCAGCACGTCCACCATGCACTGGAAGTTCGAGGACCTGATCGCGCATATCTCGCGCTCGGAGACGATCTATCCCGGAGAGTTCTTCGGCTCGGGCACGGTCGGCAACGGCTGCGGCCTCGAGCACATGAAGTTCCTTAAGCACGGCGACGTGGTGGAACTGGAGGTCGAGGGCATCGGCATCCTGCGCAACCGCGTGCTGACACGGCAGAGCTGACGCTCGGAAGGCGGGTGGGCTCCGTGGCCTGCTCGCCGCCCCACGGCTGCCGATCCCGCACGTTGCGCATCCGCCCTTCGCGAGGAATAGTCAGGCTGCCTCGCGCGGAGCGACCCCGCGCGGCGGTCGCCTGGGAGGAGAGGTGAAGTCACATGAACGTCTATTCGATGCTCGCCGACGCCATTCGTCGCCGAAAGGACGAGACTGCCATATCCTATGGTAAGGAAAAGCTTACATATGGCGAGTTCGACCTCACCTGCGCCGCGTTCGGCGACTGGCTGGCGACACAGGGTTGTGTGCGCGGCGACCGCGTGCTCGTCTTCCTGAAGAACGGCTTCGAGTTCCCCGTCCTGCTGATGGCGATCATGCGGGCGGGGCTCGTCGTCGTGCCCACCAATGCGAAGCTGCATCCCCGCGAGGTCGCCTGGATCGCGGGCGATGCCGGGCCGAAGCTGATCTTCACGCATCTGGAACATGTCGATGCCCTCGACGCAGCTCTCGAGGGAGAGGAAAAGCCCCGGATCGTCGCGATCGAGGACTTTTCAATGCCGCGGCCAGCCGCCCTGGCCTCGGCCCCCGCCGAGGTCGATCCCGACGAGGCGGCCTGGATCTTCTACACGTCCGGCACGACGGGCAAACCGAAGGGCGCGACGCTCTCGCACCGCAACCTCGTCGCCGCCTCGGTCAATTGCCTCGCCGATGTCTTCGCCTTCGTCGAGAGCGACCGCGTGCTGCATGTCGCGCCGCTGTCGCATGGCAGCGGCCTCTATCTCATCCCGTCGCTGGCGCGCGGCGCGCTCAACATCGTATACGACCGGGCCAACTTCCGCCCGGACGAAGTGTTCGACACGATCGCGCGGGAAGGGATCACCGCCATCGCCTTCGTCGCGCCGACCATGATCGTGCGTTTCCTGGAGGCCGCGCCGCGCAATGACATCGGCTCCCTGCGCGGCGTCATCTATGGCGGCGCGACGATCCATCTCGAACATATCCGCGCGGCCGTCGCGCGCTTCGGCCCGATCTTCCACCAGCTCTACGGGCAGGGGGAGTCGCCGATGACGATTGCCTACCTGCCGGGCGCCGCGCATCTCGGCGCCGACGACGAGACGCTGGTGTCCGCCGGCTATGTCCGCAGCGGCGTGGAGGTGCGCATTCTCGACGAGAACGACCGCGATGTCCCGCCCGGCGGCGACGGCGAAATCTGCGTGCGCGGCGACGTCGTGATGAAGGGTTACTGGCGCAATTCGGACGCGACCGCGAAGGCGCTGAAGGGCGGCTGGCTGCACACCGGCGACGTCGGCCATTTCGATTCAGGCGGCCGTCTGCGCGTGCTCGACCGGCGCCACGACACGATCATCTCCGGCGGCACGAACATCTATCCCAAGGAGGTCGAGGACGTGCTGGCCGCGCATCCGGCCGTGCGCGAGGTCATCGCCTTCGGCCTGCCCGACAGTGAATGGGGCGAGTCGGTCGCCGTCGCTCTGGTGACGGAAGCGGGCATGACCGAGGCGGCCGTGCTCGATTTCTGCCGCGACCACCTCGCGCGCTTCAAGAAACCGAAGCACGTCTTCTTCCTCGAAGAGCTGCCGAAGAACGCCTACGGCAAGGTGCTGCGCCGCACCTTGCGCGAGCGGTTCGCGGCGGGGACGTAGCGCCTGCCCGCCGCGCCTGCTATCAGTTCGCCGGCACTTCCGCGAACAGGGCCTCGAAGCGCTTCTTCGCCATGCCCGTCTGCTTCACGGCCTTGGCCTGTTCGAGATTGACCGGCTTGCCGACCACGATCAGCGCCACCATTCCCATCGGATAGTGCGGCAGGCACTTGACGCCGTAGACGCCTTCCTTGTCGACCGTGATGGTGACCTGCTCGTTCGGCTTGCCCTTGAAAGGGGTCGCCCCTTCCGGGATCATGTCCTTGATGCTCTGTACGTCGTGCGACTTGTCGGTCGGGACGAACGTGACCGTGTCGCCCGGCTGGGCGATGATGAGGTCGGGCTGGAAGACCATCGTTCCCTTTTCGCCCTTGTTGAGCATCTGCACCTGATGGTCGGCGGCCTGCGCCGCGCCCGTCGCCAGCAGCGCCGCGAGCGCGGCGGCCATTGCGAATGTTCTTTTCATGATGACACCTGTTTCGATTGCCGGCCTCAGCCGTGGCAACTGTCTAGGGTGGACGAGAGCCATGTACATTGATCGAGCGCAAACGCCGGCGACGCCTCAGGTCATCAGCCGGAAGAGGCGGAGCGTGCGCTCGAAGGTCGCGCCATAGGGCGGGCGCAGCATGCCGCCGGCGCTCAGCGGCGACTGCACGAAGACCGGCTTCTCCTTGCTGAAGGTGCGGAAGCCCCATTCGCCGTGATAGGCGCCCATGCCGCTCGGTCCGACGCCGCCGAAGGGCTGGTTCTCCTGGGCGATGTGCATCAGGCAGTCGTTGACGGTCACGCCGCCCGAGACCGTTTCCCTGAGCACCCTGCGCCGCGCGGCCTTGTTCTTGCCGAACCAGTAGAGCGCCAGCGGCCGGCCGCGGTCGTTGACGTGCCCGATCGCCTCGCCAACATCGCCATATTCGACGATAGGCAGGACCGGGCCGAAGATCTCCTCCTGCATCAGCCGCGTATCGGGCGCGGCGTTGCGCACGATCGCGGGGGCGAGCTTGCGCGTGTTGCCGAAGCTCTCGCCCGCGGGATTGACCTCCATCACCTCGGCGCCCCGCGCGCGGACCTCCTCCACCATCGATGTCAGCCGCGCGTGATGCCGGTCCGAGATAATCGCGGTGTAGTCGGGATTGTCCGCGATGCGCGGATAGAGCTTCGCCATCGCGCCCGCGAGCTTGCCGGCGATCGCGGCACCCTGGCCCCTCGGCACCATCAGGTAGTCGGGCGCGATGCAGGTCTGGCCGGCATTGAGCAGCTTGCCGTAGGCGACGCTGGCGATTGCCTTGTCGAGGTCGCAGCTCGGATCGAAGATCGCCGGCGACTTGCCGCCAAGCTCCAGCGTCACCGGCGTCAGATTGGCGGCGGCGGCGATCGCCACCTGTCGGCCGACCGTCGTCGAGCCGGTGAAGAGCAGGTGGTCGAAGGGCAGGGCGACGAAAGCCTTGCCGACATCCGGGCCGCCAATGATCACGTCCAGCTCGTCCAGGGCGAAATGCTGCGCCGCCAGTGAGGCCAGCAGGTCCGAAAAGCGCGGCGTCAGTTCGGACGGCTTGATCAGCACGCGGTTGCCGGCCGCGAGCGCTGCCGTCGCCGGCGCCAGCGCGAGCTGGAAAGGGTAGTTCCACGGCGAGACGATGCCGGCCACGCCGAGCGGCTGCGGCACGAGCCTGTTGCGCGAGGGCCAGAAAGGCATCGTGGTGAGCACGCGCTTCTCCGCCATCCACGACGACAGGTGCGACAGCGCGTGGCGGATGCCGGCACGCACGACGATGATCTCGGCCAGACGCGTCTCGTGCGCGGAGCGGCCGCCGAAGTCGGCGTCGATCGCGGCACAAAACTCCGTCTCGTGGTCCTCGGTCAGCGCCAGCAGCCGGCGCAGCCTGTCGCGGCGCACGTCGATGCCAGGGAAGGGATCGCGGGCGAATGCAGCCTTCTGCCTGTCGAACGCGGCCGACAAGTTGTCCTGGTTCTGCTGCGGCATGGGGATCGGCTCCGATGTGGCGGCAGGCTAGCAGAGGGGGAAGCCCCTGCCAGCACGCCCGGACGCCGAAACGGAAACGGCCCGGCTGTTGCCAGCCGGGCCGTCGAAACATTGCCTTCCGGCGCGAACGCCGGAGCCTGGATCAGGCCGCCGCCTTCTTGTAGGCCTCGGTCGGAACTTCCGAGATCGTCTTCAGGACGATGGACGCGATCTGGTAGGGGTCGCCCTGCGAATTCGGGCGGCGATCCTCAAGATAGCCCTTGTAGTCGTTCTTGACGAACGAGTGCGGAACGCGGATGGACGCGCCGCGGTCGGCGATGCCGTAGGAGAACTTGTTCCACGGCGCGGTCTCGTGCTTGCCGGTCAGGCGCTTGTCGTTGTCCGGGCCGTAGACGGCGATGTGGTCCATCAGGTTCTTGTCGAAGGCAGCCATCAGCGCCTCGAAATAGGCCTTGCCGCCGACTTCGCGCATGAAGGTGGTCGAGAAGTTGCAGTGCATGCCCGAACCGTTCCAGTCCGTGTCGCCCAGCGGCTTGCAGTGGAATTCGACGTCGATACAGTATTTCTCGCACAGGCGCAGCAGCAGGTAGCGCGCCATCCAGATCTGGTCCGCGGCCTTCTTCGAGCCCTTGCCGAAAATCTGGAACTCCCACTGGCCCTTGGCCACCTCGGCGTTGATGCCTTCATGGTTGATGCCGGCCTCGAGGCAGAGCTCGAGATGCTCTTCGACGATCGTGCGGGCAACGTCGCCGACATTCTTGTAGCCGACGCCGGTGTAGTACGGGCCCTGCGGCGAGGGATAGCCATGCTCCGGGAAACCGAGAGGGCGGCCGTCCTTGTAGAAGAAGTATTCCTGCTCGAAGCCGAACCATGCACCCTCGTCGTCGAGGATGGTCGCGCGGCTGTTCGTCGAATGCGGGGTGACGCCGTCGGGCATCATGACTTCGCACATGACGAGCACGCCGTTCTTGCGCGCCGGATCCGGATAGACGGCAACCGGCTTCAGCACGCAGTCGGAGCTGTGGCCCTCGGCCTGCATCGTCGAAGAACCGTCGAAGCCCCACAGAGGCAGTTCATCGAGCGACGGGAAGGTGTCGAATTCCTTGATCTGCGTCTTTCCGCGGAGGTTCGGAACAGGGGTATAGCCGTCGAGCCAGATATACTCCAACTTGTACTTGGTCATTTCGCCTCTCTTACGAAGTTACGTCGGACTGTGAAGCGCGCAGCCGTTTCGCCGTGCGCATGCCGAATGACGCAATGCAACAGGCGTGCCAGTTGCGGTTAACATTTCGCTTACGAAAGGGCACCTCGCTCTCGGCGAAAGGCCGAATCAGAGCAGCCTTCGCGCAACCGGCGAAAAATGCAGCATTTTCCGCGTTTGCCTGCGGTTTCGACAACGGCAGGCATTAGGAGCCGGAACCCGATACCAATTGCCGCATTAGGATGCAGAAAGCGCTTCGCTGCGACGGGTGCTCAAAAAATGACTACAAAAAAGGCATCTTGATTAAATTGAGTGCAGCACCCATCTGGGTTATACTGATGTTCGGCATCAGCGGAGTAGACATGATGACCAACAACCAGAGCGGCCAAAGCGCCACCATCATCCAGTTTCCCGTCGGCGGTCGCGCCGGCTATCTCGCGCGTCGCGAGCAGCCCGCGCCTGCGCTTCAGGCGCCTGTCATGGACGTAAACGGCTGGTATCACGACGAAGCCATCCGCGAGACCGAGCAGGCCAAGAAGCACTGAACGCTGCTTCGCGGTGCGTCCGGCCCGGCCCGGACGTCTGTTGATCGCTGATGCCTTGCAGGGCGGCCCTCGACGGAGGGGCCGCCCGAATTGTCTGCGGCTCAGGCCATCATCCTGCGCGCCGTGGCCGGGTCAAGCGCGGCCGGCCGTTCGCAGTTGGTCGTCAGCGTGACGAATTTGCCCGTCTCGCCCGATTGCAGGATCGCGGTCATGATGTCGATCGCGTGCAGCGCAAAGTCGAGCGAACAGCGGTGCGGCCGGTCTTCCAGTATGCCCAGCGCCATGTCGGCGAGCCCGATCGTGCGGTAGTTCGCCAGCGGGCCGCGCGGCGACTGCTGGTTGGGCACGCCGAGCGGATGGTTCCAGGCCGGCAGCTTCTTCACCGGCTTGTCCTGGCGCGTGAGACCCACCGTGCCGCCGAAGAAGTTCGGATCGGGCACCAGCATCGTCCCTTCCTCGCCGTAGAGCTCGATCGGCGCATGCCCGTGGGACCACACGTCCCATGAGGCGTTGAGGGTCACCACCGCGCCGTTGGCGAAATGCAGCAGCGCGTGGATCGTCGTCGGTGTGCCGACCGGCACGCTTTCGCCGGTGCGCGGCCCGTTCGAGATCGTGCGCCTGGCCTGCGGGATCGAGGTCACCGCGGCGACCTTGGCCACCGGCCCTATCAACTGCACGAGGCTGGAGACGTAGTACGGCCCCAGATCGAGGATCGGTCCGCCGCCCGGTGCATAGAAGAAGTCGGGATTCGGGTGCCAGTGCTCCATGCCGTGGTTCATCACGTGGCAGACGCCCGACGTGACCTTGCCGATCTTGCCGGCATCGACCAGCGCGCGGGCCTGCTGGTGCGCGCCGCCGAGGAAGGTGTCCGGCGCCGAGCCGATGCGGAGGCCCTTCTTCTCCGCCCGCTTCTTCAGGTCGAGCCCTTCCTTCAGCGACAGCACGAAGGGCTTTTCGGAATAGACATGCTTGCCGGCGTCGAGCGCCGCCTTGGAGATGGGATAGTGCGCCGCCGGCACAGTCAGGTTCACGACGATATCGATGTCCTTGTCGGCAAGCAGTCCGTCGACCGTCATGGCGCGCAGGCCGAAGGCCTTGGCCTGCGTCTCGGCGAGCTCCGGCTTCAGGTCGGCGCAGGCGACCATGCGCACGCCCTTGAACAGCGGCGCCAGGCGGAAATAGGCGGTCGAGATGTTGCCGCAGCCGACGACGCCGACGCGCAGTTTCTTCTTCGCAACCATGTCCGCGATCTCTCAGTATGACTTTACCGCTTCGATCGACCGCTTCGCAAAGCGTTCGAGGTCGGACGGGTTGTCGTGTTCCATTACGTAGACTTTCGCCGGCGTCTTCGTGCGCAGCGCGGCCATCAGCGGCTTCCACGCGATGGTGCCGTGGCCGACATCGGCCCAGCCGTCCTCGTTCGCGTTCTGCCCGGCCGGCGCAATGTCCTTCACGTGGACGGCGAGGATACGGTCGGCGTAATCGGCGATCCACGTCGCCGGATCGGCGCCGCCGCGTCGACCCAGGCGACGTCGAGTTCCAGTCCGATCGAGGGAGCGGCGTCGAGGGTCAGCTTCTGCGGCAGCGAGCCGTCGGGCAGCGCCTTGAATTCAAAGTCGTGGTTGTGCCAGGCAAAACCGTATCCGGCCTTCTTCGCCTTGTCGCCGACGGCAGCGAGCCGCTCGCCGAAGGCCTTCCAGCCGGCGGTGTCGGCCGGGCGTTTGTCGGGCATCAGGTAGGGACAGACGATCAGCGTCACGCCAAGCGTGTCGGCGATGCGCCGCACGCCGTCGAAATCGCCCTCCAGCGCGTCGATCGAGAAATGGCCGGACGGCATCGCGAGACCATTGCGGTCCATGTCGGCGCGAAAGGCCTTCGGGTCGTCATAGACCCCGCCGAAACCCTCGACCTCCTTGTAGCCCAGCCCGGAGACGAGCTTCAGCACGTCGCTCCAGGGCTTGAAGTTACGGGCGCTGTAAAGCTGGAAAGACCAGTTCATGTGAATGTCCTGCGTTTGTCCTGTGATGTCGTCAGACCCGCCGCCCCTCGGCGGCGTCGAAGAGGGAGGCGCGCATCGGGTCGAAGCCGATCTCGACCGTGTCGCCGGTGGCGGGCGTCCGTTCCGCCGGCACGCGCACGGCGAGGTTCTGCCGGCCGAGCTTCGTCCAGACCAGCGCGTCGGAGCCCATCGGCTCGACCACGTCCACCTTCACCTTCTGCGCAAAGGGCCAATCGGCGCCGCTGTTCAGCGCGACATGCTCCGGCCTTATGCCGAACGCCACTTTTGCGCCCTGCGCAGGCTGCGCGGCGGCCTCGTAGCGTGCAAGCGGGATATGCACGCCGTCCGCGACGAAGTTCCCGTCGGCAACCTCTCCCTCGAGGAAGTTCATGCCCGGCGAGCCGATGAAGCCGGCGACGAAGCGGTTGACCGGGCGATTGTAGATCTCCTTCGGCGAAGCGAACTGCTGGATCAGGCCGCCGCGCATCACCGCGATCCGGTCGGCCAGCGTCATGGCCTCGATCTGGTCGTGGGTGACGTAGATCATCGTGTTGGCGAGCTGCTGGTGTAGCCGCTTGATCTCGACCCGCAGCTCGGCGCGCAGTTTGGCGTCGAGGTTGGACAGCGGTTCGTCGAACAGGAAGACGTCGACGTCGCGCACCAGCGCGCGGCCGATCGCGACGCGCTGGCGCTGGCCGCCGGAGAGTGCGGCCGGCTTGCGCTGCAGCAGCGGCTCGATCTGCAGGATCTCGGCCGCGCGGGCGATCCGCTTGGCGATCTCGTCCTTCGGCAGGCGCGCGTTCTTCAAGCCGAAGGAGAGATTTCCCTCCACCGTCATCTGCGGGTAGAGCGCGTAGGACTGGAACACCATGCCGATGCCGCGGTCCTTCGGCTCCTCCCAGGTGACGTTCTTGCCGTTGATGAAGATCTGCCCGGCCGACACGTCGAGCAGGCCGGCAATGCAGTTGAGCAGCGTGGACTTGCCGCAGCCGGAGGGGCCGAGCAGCACGATGAACTCGCCCTGCTGCACGTCGAGGTTCAGCTGTTTCAATACCTCGACGGCGCCGAAGGCGAGCGAGACATCCTTGACGAGAACGCTTGTCATCCGCTCACCCTTTCACCGCGCCGGCGGCGATGCCGCGCACGAACAGTTTTCCGGAAATGAAGTAGATGATCAGCGGCACGAGCCCGGTCAGCAGCGTGGCGGCCATGTTGACGTTGTACTCCTTCACGCCCTGCACGGAGTTGACGATGTTGTTGAGCTGCACGGTCATGGGGTAGACGTCGGGCTTGGTGTAGACGACGCCGAACAGGAAGTCGTTCCAGATGCCCGTCACCTGGATGATCATCGCCACCACGAAGATCGGCAGCGACATCGGCAGCATGATGCGGAAGTAGATGCCCCAGAAGCCGGCGCCGTCGACGCGGGCGGCCTTGAACAGTTCCTCGGGCACCGAGGCGAAATAGTTGCGGAAGAGCAGCGTGTTGATCGGCATGCCGAAGATGGTGTGGACGATCACCAGCCCCGTCAGCGTGCCGTAGATGCCCATCTCGCGCAGGATGATGACGATCGGGTAGAGCATCACCTGGTAGGGGATGAAGGCGCCCACGATCAGGATCGTGAAGAACACCTCCGATCCTTTGAAGCGCCAGTTGGCGAGGGCATAGCCGTTCACCGAGGCGATCAGGATCGAGATGATGACGCTCGGCACGGTGATGCGCACCGAGTTCCAGAAGCCTCGCGAGAGCCCGTCACAGTTCAGCCCCGTGCAGGCGGTCGACCACGCCTTCACCCAGGGCTCGAAGGTGATCTCCAGCGGCGGCGCGAAGATGTTGCCGGTGCGGATCTCCGGCATGCCCTTCACCGAGGTCACCACCATCACCCAGAGCGGCAGCAGGTAGTAGAGCGAGACGAGCGCCAGCGTGCCGTAGATCAGGATGTTGCGGCGCGAGATGGCGCGGCGCGGCCGAGGCCCGTAGGGCTCTGCGCGGGAGGCGATGGCGGGCTCGAACTGCCCGGCCGTTGCGGTGCGAACGTCAGCCATTGCGCCGCCTCCTGCCGAACTCGAAATAGGCCCACGGCACGATGACGGTCATCACCGCGAGCAGCATCATCGTCGAGGCCGCGAAGCCTTGGCCGAGGTTCTGCGACAGGAACATCGCGTCATAGACGTATTTGGCCGGCACTTCCGAAGCGATGCCCGGCCCGCCGCTCGTCTGCGCCACGACGAGGTCGTAGACGCGCACGATGCCGGAGGCGACGATCACCAGCGTGGTGACGAAGACCGGCCGCATCATCGGGATGACGATGAAGAGGTAGGTCTTCCACATCGGGATGCCGTCGACGCGCGCGGCCTTCCAGATGTCCTCGTCGATGCCGCGCAGGCCGGCCAGCATCAGGCACATGACCAGCCCGGTGCCCTGCCAGATGCCGGCGATCAGGATGCCGTAGATGACGATGTCCTGGTTGTAGAGCGGGTCGAAGGTGAAGCTCTCCCAGCCCAGGCCGCGGACGAAGCCCTGGACGCCGAAATCGGGATTCAGGATCCACTGCCAGACAAGGCCGGTGACGATGAAGGAGAGCGCGAAGGGATAGAGGAAGATCGTCCGGAACGTGTCCTCGAAGCGGATTTTCTGGTCGAGCAGGGCGGCGAGCACGAAGCCGATCACCATCGACAGGATGAGCGTGCAGACGCCGTAGATGAACAGGTTCTCGATGGCGATCTGCCATTTGTTGGACGACCAGAGCCGCTCGTACTGGTCGAGCCCGACGAAGTTGAGCCGCGGCAGGAGCCGCGAATTGGTAAAGGAATAGACGACTGTCCAGATCGAGCCGCCGACGAAGACCACCAGCGCGGTCAGGATCATCGGAATCGACGCGATCTTGGCGTTGAGGTTGCGGAAGAGCTGGTTCGGCCGGCGTGCGGCTGCGTCTGCCATGGCGCGTTCTCTCGCTCAGGGACGGCTTCGCTGCACCGCGGCCCTTCGGCCACGGCGCGCGGCGGAGGATGGCTGCCTCAGTCGGCGGCAGCGACGATCTCGGCGAAGCGCTTCTGAGCGTCGGCCGCCGTGATCTTCGGATCCTTGAAGAACTCGACGAACAGGTCGTTCACCTGCGTCAGCGAGTCCGCCGAGAACAGCTGGTCGGGCGACTGGATGATGTTGCCCTTGGCAAGGATCTCGAGGCCCTTCTTCATGCAGTCGTTGGCGGCTGCGAGGTCGACGTCGCCGCGCACCGGCAGCGAGCCCTTCTTGAGGTTGAAGGCGACCTGGGTGGTCGGCGACAGCATGGTCGAGGCCAGCACGTCCTGGGCGGCCGACTTCGCCTCGTCCTTCAGCACGGGGAAGTAGAAGGCATCACCGGCCGTCTGGATCACCTCGTTGACGCCGAGGCCGGGCAGGCAGGTGTAGTCCTTTCCGGCGACCTGGCCGGCCACCTGGAATTCGCCCTGCGCCCAGTCGCCCATGATCTGCCCGGCGGCCTGGCCGCTGATGACCATGTTGGTCGCCTGGTTCCAGTCCTGCACGTTCGACTTGGCGGCCATGGCGCGCGCCTTGTCGGCCGCGTCGAAGACCTTGGCCATTTCCGCTCCGGCGGCGAATTCGGCGTCCTTGTCCTTGTAGATCTTGTTGAAGCCGTCGGGACCCGCGAGCGCCACGACCAGAACCTGGAAGGCGAGCGAGGTCTGCCAGGGCTGCTGGCCCATCGCGAGCGGGATAATGCCGGCCTTCTCCAGGGCGGGGGCTGCGGCGACATACTCATCCCAGTTCTTCGGCACCGCGACTCCGGCCTTTTCGAATGCCTTGTTCGACAGCCAGAGCCACTGCTGCGAGTGGATATTGATCGGCACGCAGTAGATCTTGCCGTCGACGGTGCAGGAATCGAGCAGCGAGGTTGGCTTGATGAAATTCTTCCAGCCTTCCTTCTCGGCGATCGGCGTCAGGTCGCGCATCAGGCCGGCGGCCACCAGCTCTTCCGCCTGGCGGCCGTGGTTGAACTGCGTCGCGCCCATCGGGTCGCCGCCGGTGATGCGGCTGATCATGATCGGCCGCGCGGTGCCGCCGGAACCGGCGATCGCGCCGTCCACCCATTTGTTGCCGGTGGCGTCGAAGGCTTTCGCGAGTTCGGCGACGGCCGCGGCTTCGCCGCCCGACGTCCACCAGTGCGTCACTTCGAGGTCGGTCGCCTGGGCGACGTGGGGCAAGGCGACGGATGCCGCAAGGGCTGCGGCGAGCATGGCATAACGCATAAGGATCCTCCCAAATCTGTAACGTTACAGATTTTTACGGTAGGCGAATTAATTCGCTCTAGCAAGACGTCAGTCCTTGTCAGGAGCCATAATCTTGTGCTGCGATGCATAATATTGCTGGTTGCAGTGCGGTAAGCGATTGAATCCGAACCACGAAGCCGATACGCAATATCCTTGTTGAAAGCGAATATCTGTATCGTTACAGTTAATTTGCGCGGTCATATGATGAATCCGGTGACCGGCGGGAGCATTCGATGGGGCGGCGGGCGAAGGTCATTGCAGAAACGGCGCAGCCGCCCGACGGACGTGCGACGCTGAAATCGATCGCCTTCATGATGGGGCTCGGTGTGACGACCGTCTCGCGCGCGCTGAAGGACGCGCCCGAGATCGGCGAGGAGACGCGCCGCCGCGTCCAGCTCGTGGCGCGCCAGGTCGGCTACCGACCGAACCGCGCCGGCGTGCGTCTGCGCACCGGCAAGACCAACGTCATCAGTCTCGTACTCGACACCGAGGATGATCTCACCGGATTCGTCTCCGACATCATCTACGGCATTTCCGACGGCATCGCCGACACGTCCTATCACCTCGTCGTGACGCCCTATTCGCGCCGCCGCGATCCGATGGACCCCATCCGCTATGTGGTCGAGACCGAGTCCGCGGACGGCATCATCATCTCGCGCACCACGCCGAACGACCCGCGCGTGCTCTATCTCATGGAGCACGGCTTCCCGTTCGCCGCGCACGGCCGCACCAATATCGGCGCGGCGCATCCCTTCCACGATTTCGACAACGAGGCTTACGGTCGGATGGCGGTCGAGGCCCTGGTCGCCAAGGGCCGCCGCCGGCTGGCCCTTCTGCCGCCGCCGCCGGCGCTCACCTATCATCGCCACACCCGCAAGGGCTTCGCGGAGGCGCTCGCGGAGGCGGGGCTGCAGGAGACCTCGCTTGGCGACCTGTCGATCGACGATTCCATCGACACGATCCGCGACCGGGTCGCCGCCATCTCGGCCACCTCCGGCGCGCCGGACGGATATGTCTGTGCCAGCGGCGGCGCGGCGTTCGCGCTTGTCGCGGGGCTCGAGGCCGCCGGGCTCGCGCTCGGCCGCGAGGTCGACGTGGTCAGCAAGCAGTCGTCGAGGCTGCTGCGCTGGTTCCGTCCCGGGCTGCAGCTTGTCCACGAAGACTTCCGTCTCGCCGGCCGCGAGCTCGCCAGGGCCGTCATGGGCGCCATCGCCGGCAAGGACGTATGCGAGCTCCAGACGATCGCATTGCCGGCCGCCGAGAGGCCATCGGAGGGGCGTTCTTAACGTCCGGATAACTTTTTGGACGCGGTCAGGCGCCATTTCCACCGCGATGCAACGTCTCGGCTGTGGAGGTTTACGTTACGTCCTGTTAGCCTGAAACCCGGCGAGGGGGCCGAAGCATCGTCACGTGTGCCGCGGCGAGGGGTTAAGCAACATGCTGCCGGGCCGGCCATCAGGCCGGCGAGCGCGGGCGAGAAGGACAAGTCTGCTAGCATGGCTGCTCGGCGATATATCCGACAGCTCGCAACGATCATGTCGATCGATGCGGCGGGATTCTCGCGGCTGATGGGCATGGATGACGAGGCGGCGCTGTCCGCCTTCGAGGAAAGGCGCGACATCATCGTCGAGCGCTGCGGCGTGCATGGCGGCCGCACCTTCGGCGACGCCGGCGACTCGATCATGGCCGAGTTCGGCAATCCGGTGGAAGCGCTGCTGGCGGCATTCGACTTCCAGGAGCGGATATCGGCGCTGAACGAGGCCGCCCCGCCGAGCCGGCGCATGCCGTTCCGCGCCGGCATCAACACAGGCGACGTGATCGCGCATGAAGGCCGGCTCTACGGCGACGACGTCAACATCGCCGCGCGCATCCAGGAATTCGCGCCGCATGGCGGGCTGACGATCTCCGAGACGACGTGGCATCACGTCAAGGACAAGGCGGCCGCGGAGTTCACCGATCTCGGCGTGCTGTCGCTCAAGAACATCACGCTGCCGGTGCGCGTCTTCGCGGCCGGCCGGGTGAATGCGTCGGGCGACGACGTTGCGCCCGCCCAGCTGCCGCTCGGGCTGCTTAAGCATCTGTCGACACCGCAGGGGCCGCCCGCGATCGCCATGCTGCCCTTCCGCCACGACGGAGAGCGCGAACTTGCCTATCTCGCCGACGGCATCGCCGACGAGATCGGCCGCGGCCTGTCCAATGTGCGCTGGATCTCGGTCATCTCGACCGGCTCCTCGGCGCAGTTCCGCGACGACGCGCTCGACATCCGCCTCGTCGGCAATGCGCTCGGCGCGCGCTATGTCGTGCGCGGCACGCTCGCCCGCAACGCGGCCGAGATCCGCATCTCCGTCGCCCTGGTCGATGCCTCGAATGGGCGCCTCGTCTGGTCGCGCCGCTTCAACCGGGCGCTCGACGACGTCTTCGCGCTGCAGAACGAGATCGGCAGCGAGATCGTGGCCATCCTGGAGAAAGAGGTCGACCGCGTCGAGCAGGCGCGCACCTTCCAGGTGCCGTGGGAAACGCTGGAGACCTGGCAGCTCGTGCTGCGCGGACGCTGGCACATGGCGCGGCGCACCGGCCAGGACACCGAGCTCGCCCTGGAGCTTTTCACCAAGGCCTACAGCCAGGACCCGAATTCCAGCGCGGTGCTGAACGAGCTCGCCTGGTGGTGGTTCTGGCGGGCCTGGCTGCGCTTCGGCGACAGCGAGGATCTCGAGCGCGTCGCGCAGTTCGCCCACAAGGCGCTGCTGATGGACAGCCAGGATGCACGCCCGCATGCCAATCTCGGTGCGATGGAGATCATGCGCGGCCGGCCGGCCCGGGCCGTCGAGCACCTCGAGGTCGCGCTGCACATCAATCCGAGCTTTGCCTTCGCGCGCTCGGCCATGGGCAGCGCGCGGCTGCTGCTCAACGAGCCGGCGGCGGCCATCCCGCTGTTCCGCGACGCGGAGCGGCTCAGCCCGTTCGACATCTACAGCTTCCACAACCTCGGCGAGCTCGCCGCCGCCTACAGCCTCATGGAGCAGTGGCCGGCCGTGATCGAAACGGCGGAACGGTCGCTGGCGCTCTCGCCGGGCTATTTCTATGCGCGCTTCCTGAAGATCGGCGCGCTGACGCGCAGCGGCCGCATGGAGGAGGCCGCGCGCGAGCGCGCGATCTTCGACACGCGCCATCCGGACTTCACCGTGCAGCGCGTCCGGTGGATTCCATTCGTCGACCGGGCGGCAAACGACTTCCTGATCGCCGGTTTCGAGATGGCGAGGCCCGGTTGACCGACCATCCGGCTGCTTGCGTCGGCGATCTATGAAATCGATCACAGACGAAACGGCCGGCACATCTAGACACTGGCCCTCACTTGCATCGATAGTGGCGTGCACGCTGGGCGTGCCGGACGATCCGAGGACAATGTCGAGTGGAACCTCGTAAGTCTAAGCGCTGCCGGCTTTCATTCCGAACCTTGTCAGCGGCGGCCGGAGCCTTCCGGCCTCTCGTGCGGCACGGCCGGGCGCATGCGGGACTTCGATCCTTGAGGCGGGGGCGCTTCGAACCATGATCAAGACGAAATATTTCGACGGGGTGCTCAAGGCGCAGGCCGAACAGGGACCCGTCTCCGACATGCCGCCGTTCGATCTCGGCCGGCTCCGATCGAAGGGCGGCATCGGCGAGTGGTTCAAGGGCCTGATCTTCGACGACCCCCGTTGGTGGCTGAAGATCGTTCGGCGCTGGTGGCCGACGGTGCGCGTCGGCAAGTTCGTTCTCGTGACCCGCGACGCCGACGTGCGCGAGATCCTGGAGCGCGAGAGCGAGTTCATCACGCCCTACGGCCTCGAGATGACCGAGATGGCCGGCGGCTCCAACTTCATCCTCGGCATGCAGGACGGGCCCGACTACCGCAAGCTGAAGAAGCCGCTGCTCAGCGCCTTTCCGCCGGCCGAGGTGGATGCGCGCGTGCGCCCCATAGCCGCCCGGCATGCGCGCGAGATCGTGGACCGCGCCACGCCCGGCTTCGATGCGATCGCCGGGCTGATGAAGATCGTGCCGGTGAAGATCTGCCGCGAATATTTCGGCATGATCGTCGACGATGAGGACGAGTTCGCCGACTGGTCGATCGCACTCTCGTCGATCTTCTTCTCCGACCCGACGGCGAGCAAGGTGACGCGCGAGCTGGCCGTTGTCGCCGCCGACCGGATGATCAGGGCCGTCGACCGCTCCATCGCCGCCGTCCGTGAAGGCACCGCGCTGCCCGACACGCCGCTCTCGCGCATGGTGGCGATGATCGACCAGGGCGTCCTCAAGCTGGAGGAGGTCCACTCGGTCATGCTGGGCATGATCTCCGGCTTCGCACCCACCAACCTGCTCGCCGGCGGCAACTGCCTCGATGTCATCCTGTCGAAGCCGGAGGCGCAGACAGCGGTCCGTGTCGCGGTCGGCGCTGGCGACATCAAGGCGCTGGACAAGGCGGTGCTGGAGGCGATGCGCTTCAAGCCGATCTGGATCGGCCCCTGGCGCTATGCGTCGGCTGACCTGCGCATCGCCGAAGGCACGCCGCGCGAGAAGGTCATCCCGCACAAATCGACGGTGATGCCGGCGACGCTGTCGGCCATGTTCGACCCCGACGTGGTCGAGCGGCCGGACGAGTTCGATCCGGAGCGTCCGAAGAAGACCTACATGGTCTACGGCCACGGCATCCATGTCTGCATCGGCATCGAGGTGGCGCGCGTCCAGATCGGCGAATGCCTGCGGGCGATCTTCGCGAAAAAGGGCGTGCGCCGCATGCCGGGCCGCGCGGGCAAGATGACGCGCCTCGGCGCGTTCCCCGAACATCTGCGCATCGATTTCGAGCGCGAGGACCTCGACAGGATCACGCCGCAGTCGCTGGTCACGGTGGCGCTGCCGACCCGGCCCGGCGTCGACCTTCGCGAGGTCCGCGACAGCGTCGACAAGCTCGGCAATCCGGCGGGCGACGAGATGCGCGCGGCGCTGGATGCCGCCGGGATCATCCATTTCGCCAGCATCGCGGTCGCCGACACCGGCAAGGTGGATCCGGCCACCGGCAGGCCGCTCGGCATGGTGGTGCTGGAGTTTTCGGGCGACGGCGACAGCCGGCAGGTCATCGCCGCGCTCGCGCATCATGCCGGCCCGATCGTGCGGCCGATCCTGGAGCGGGCCTGCGACATTCCCGCCGGCGGCGACCTCGAAGAGCTCTTCGCCAAGAACAGCATCGACATCTCTCCCTCCTTCGGCAGCACGGCCGGGCTGGTCTTCGCCGGCACCCCCGGCCATTCCGTCCAGCGCATCAGGGCCGAGGCGAAGCTCGCGGCGTTCGCGGAACGCATCGCCGAGACGCCGCATCCGGGTGATGCACGCGGCGCCGCCGGCGTGCTCGCCGAGGTGCGCGAGAAGCTCAAGGCCGACGGCGGCTTCGACTGGGCCTTCCGCTCCGCCGAGAGCCTTCTTGAGCGTCCGCCGGGCAACGTCCGCCGGGCAATCCAGGCGACGCTGGGCTCCGTCGGCTTCACGGCCGTGCTGGTCGCCCTGATCGCGGCCTGCGCGTGGATCATCTACTGGTACGTCTTCGGGCCGGCGCCTGGCATCATGCGCAACCTGCTCGTCGGCGGCACGTCGCTGGTTCTGGCCTTGATCGGCCTCGCCTTCATCGCCGCGATCCTTTTCTTTCTCGCACGCTTCGCGCTCGACCGGCTTGAGAGGACCGACAAACGCAGCGTCGAGTCGGTCCCGCTCGCGGAGCTGGAGCAGATCCAGAAGCGGGAAGACCACGGGGTGCAGAACCATCTCACCGCGATTTCCGTGATGAAGCCGGGCACGCTGCGGCGGCTTGCGCTGCGGCTCAGTTTCTACCTCATCTCTATCTCGGCCCAGAAGGTGTTCCGGCCGGGCTATCTGGCGAACATCAACACGATCCATTTCGCCCGCTGGAGTACTGCTGCCGGGGACAGACCGGCTGGTGTTCTTCTCCAACTACGGGGGGAGCTGGGAAAGCTATCTGGAGGACTTCATCACCAAGGCTGCGGCGGGTCTGACGGGCATTTGGAGCAACACGGTCGGCTTCCCCCGTGCAAAAGACCTCTTCGGGGATGGCGCCAGGGACGGCGACCGCTTCAAGCGCTGGGCCAGGCGGCAGCAGGTGCCGACGCTGTTCTGGTATTCGGCCTATCCCGAGGTCAACACGCAGCGCATCCGCACCAATTCGCGTATCCGGCGCGGCATCTGCCGTGCCACCGACGGCGAGGCGCGCGACTGGCTCAGCCTGTTCGGATCGCGGCCGCGGCCGCGCGTCTCGCAGGAGGCAGTGCAGACGGCCGCGAAGCCCGCGGCGCCGCAACCGCCCGAGCCGCTGGAGTCCGGCGAGATCCAGTCGATCTTCTTCAACGCCTTCGGCGCGCTGGACTACGGCCATCTGACCGCGTTCGAAGTGCCGGGCGGCCTGCGCCGCGACGCGCGGCGGGCGTGGCTGGAGTTCCTGACCGCGCAGACCAGCTTCGGCGATCCCATTCCGCGCGACAGCGCGATGACCATCGCCTTCGGCCCGCGCGGCCTGAGCCGGCTGGGCCTCGACGGCGGCGCCGACGAGGAGGCGCTCAAGCGTTTCCCCAACGCGTTCATGCAGGGCATGGGCCATCCCGAGCGCAGCCGCATCCTCGACGACATCGGCGAGAGCCAGCCCGGGAAATGGCGCTGGGGCTCGCCCGAAAAACCGGTCGACATGATCGTCCTCTGCTACGCCAGGGACCCGTCGCTGCTGGCGAAGAAAGTCGCCGAGGTGAAGAAGCGCGCGAAGGCTGCCGGCCTGTGGCCGGGGTTCGAACTGCCGCTCGAGACCAGGCGCCAGGCGCCGCTCGAGACCAAGCTCTACGATCGCGCCGCGGCGGCCAGCCACGAACGGGCGGAGACCGTGCGCCGCAACGGCCGGGCGATCGAGCATTTCGGCTTCGCCGACGGCATCTCGCAGCCGGCGGTGCGTGGCACGGCGCGCGCCAATGGCGGCGCGCCGGAGGCCAATGTGGTCGCCGCGGGCGAATTCCTGTTCGGCTATCGCGACGAGCACGGCTTCTATCCGGTGTCGCCGGCCGTCAAGGCGCACCATGATCCGTCCGGCATCCTGTCCTCGCTGCGCTTCCGGCGTGGCGCGGACGGCACGACCGACGCGTTGCACGATTTCGGCCGCAACGGCTCCTTCATCGTCGTGCGCCAGTTCGAGCAGCACGTCGACGCCTTCGACGACTACTGCGTCTTCGCCGCGAAGACCAAGGCCAGGGAGCACGACGACCCGTCGATCACGCCGGAGTGGATCGCGGCCAAGATGATGGGCCGCTGGAAGGATGGCTCGTCTCTGGTGCGCAATCCGGAGGGGCGGCCGGACCGGCCGGTCGACAACGCCTTCTCCTACGGTGCCGAGGACCCGCAGGGGCTGCGCTGCCCGTTCGGGGCGCATATCCGCCGCTCCAACCCGCGTGACTCGCTGGGCGACGACCACGCCACGCAGATCAGCATCGGCAAGCGGCACCGCATCCTGCGCGTCGGCCGCACCTACGAGGTGCCCGCGGCCAAGAAGGGGGAGACCGAGAAGGGCCTGCTGTTCATGTGCCTCAACGCCGACATCGAGCGGCATGCAGAGTTCATGCAGCAGACCTGGGTGTCGGCCCGCTCGTTCCACGGTCTGGCGGGCGAGAAGGACCCGACGATCGGCGCGAACGAGGGCAAGGGCCGCTTCTCGATCCCGAAATGGGAAGGCAATGTCGTGCTGAGGGAGATGCCGAGCTTCGTGACGACGCGCGGCGGCGGCTATTTCTTCATGCCGAGCCGGGCGGCGCTGCGCTTCATGATCTCGCGGCTGTAGGGCAAGTCGCGGCCTTGCGGCGGGGGCTCAATCGTCCTCGCTGGCGATGCCGCGCAGCTTCGCCGCGCTGACGACCCGCACGCCGCCGCGGCGCAGTTCGATCACGCCACGCGAGCGCCAGTCGTTCAGCGTCTTGTTGACGGATTCGCGGGTGGCGCCGAGGAATTCGGCAAGCTCCGCCTGCGAGAGCTCGATCCAGCCGTCCTTATCCGCGCTGATGCCGGACAGGAGCCCGAGCCGCTTGGCCAGCCGGGCCTCGATGGCAAAAAAGGCCAGGTCGCCCATCTCCCCGCTTATCCAGCGCAGCCGCGCGCACAGAAGCTCGATCATCGCGCGGGCGAGTTCCGGGTGGGCCTGCATCCGCTCGAAAAGCTGCGCGCGGCTGAGCGAGACGAGTTCGCAGGCGGTCAGGCAGATCGCGGTCGCCGTCCTCGTGCCGCCGTCGAGCGCGCCGATCTCGCCGACGAGGCTATGGTGCAGCTCGATATTGGCAACCAGCTTCTGCCCGCCGGGCGAGAAAAGGGAGATCTCGACGGTGCCGGAAAGGACGCCGTAGATCCGGTCGGCGTCGTCCTCCTGCACGAACAGGTGCTGGCCGGCCGGATAGCGCTCGATGCGGCATCCCTTGAACAGCAGGTCGAACAGGCCGCTTCCGATGCGCACCGGAAGGGCTCCGCCGCCCGCATCATGTGTGCTGCCCGTCATCGGAATGCTCCGTTCGCGGCGTCCGGTGTCTTTGTACGACAGCTCGATCAGGGTGGAAAGCATGGCGTTGCTCACTCGAATGAAGGACAGGATCGCTCGAAACGCGCTCCCAGCAGCCGCGGCGCGGGGCGGGGCGGCAGGAAGGGCGTCGCGGAGCGCGGCGGGTCGTCTGCACGGACGGCGGGAGGAACCGCCCGCGCAGACGACGACAATGAAAAGTCCTTCGGCATTTGGGAACATGCGGGTCGCTGGGCCCGCTCCTTTTCATTGGGCTCAAGGCTCGATTCGGCCTTGCCGTACGCGGAAGGTCTTCGAATTCGCGGCGCGCGTCTGTGAGGTGATTCACATGGAGGGGCGACGCGGGTGGATCCGGGAGCGGCTGGATCCAACCGCCGCGCCGTAGGCGAAGGTCGCGGAATGGCGATTGAACGGTTCGATATCTTCTGATTGTATACATCTCTCATCTGCATACATCGCCAATGATCAGGGAGGATCGAAAATGGCATTATCTAGCTTGGAAGACGTCACGAAATCGGGAAGAAATATCGTCGACACGCTGAGAAATTCGCGCATTGGAAGTTATGTGTATCCAGTTGTCGCGGCCGAGTTCGCCAACTGGCGTGACGAACAGCGCGCCTGGCGCGATTCCGCGGTACTGTTCGACCAGTCGCACCACATGGCGGAGCTGACCGTCGACGGGCCGGACGCGGGCCGTTTCCTCGAAAGCCTGTCGATCAACAGTTTCAAGAACTTCCCGGTCGACCGCGCCAAGCATTACGTGCCGGTGAGCCCCGAAGGCTACGTCATCGGCGATGTGATCTGCTTCCACCTCGAAGAGGACCAGTATGTCCTGGTCGGCCGCGCCCCGACCGTGAACTGGGTTGAATACAACGCCAGGAAGGGCGGTCATTCGGTCAAGACGATCCGCGACGACCGCTCGCCGTCCCGACCAGACGGAAATAAGGTCGAGCGACGCCATTACCGTTTCCAAATCCAGGGGCCGAACGCGCCGCAGATCCTCGAGAAGCTCAATGGCGGGCCGGTGCCGGACATCAAGTTCTTCCACATGGATCGGATCAACATCGCCGGCCGCAAGGTCAGGGCGCTGCGCCACGGCATGGCCGGCGCGCCGGGGCTGGAGGTCTTCGGGCCGTATGCCGAAAAGGACGAGATCCGCGCCGCGATCCTTGAGGCGGGCAAGGAATTCGATCTCTATCAGGTCGGCAGCCGGGCCTATTCGACCAACACGCTCGAATCCGGCTGGATCCCGTCGCCGCTGCCGGCCGTCTACACCGGCGAGGAGATGAAAGCCTATCGCGAGTGGCTGCCGGCCGACGGTTACGAGGCAACCGGCTCGATCGGCGGATCGTTCGTGTCGGACGATATCCGCGACTATTATTCGACCCCTTGGGAGCTCGGCTACGGCTTCTACATCAAGAACGATCACGACTTCGTCGGGCGCGCGGCCCTGGAGAAGATGCAGGGTCGCAGGCACCGCAAGAAGGTGACGTTCGAATGGAACGGCGACGACGTGACCAAGGTCATCGCGTCGGGCTTCCAACGCGATGAGCTCCCCTACAAGTGGATCGACTTCCCGGTGGCAAACTATGCCTCCTCGTCGTTCGACAGGATCATGCGTGGCGACCGGATGGTCGGGCTGTCGATGTTCTCGGGCTACAGCTTCAACGAACGCTGCATGCTGTCGCTCGGCGTCGTCGACGACGACGTCGAGATCGGCGACGTCCTGACGCTCGTCTGGGGCGAGCCGGACGGCGGGACGGACAAGACCGCGACGGAAAAGCACCGCCAGGCCGAGATCCGGGTGCGCGTGTCGGCGGCGCCCTACGCACGCGAAGCGCGCGAAAACTACGTCGAAAGCTGGCGCACTCGCGCGGCCTGAGGCACAGATAGTACAGGGAAGCTCCCGATCGGCCCGGAGGGGCCGGTCGGATCGCCTGGGAGGACGCGATGGGTGACAAGGAAGCTTCGCAATCGCTCAAGGCGCTGCTCGGAATTCGCGATCTCATCATGAGCGGGCGGATTGCGGCCGGAGAGCGATTGTCCGAAATTCCCCTCGCCGAGCAACTCGGGATTTCACGCACGCCGGTGCGCGCCGCGCTGGCGCGGCTGGAGCAGGAAGGCCTTCTCGAAAAGAGCCACTCAGGCAGCTATTTTGCGCGCGCCTTCACCATCGAGGAGGTTATGGACGCGCTCGAGCTTCGCGGCGTGCTCGAAGGCACCGCAGCGCGGCTCGCCGCCGAGCGGGGAGCCGACCCGCGCAAGCTTTCCGACATCCTGTATGTGGTCGACGCGATCGGGCGCGCCATCGAGCCGGGTCCGGCGGAGATGGATTTCGAAGCCTATGTGCAGGGCAATGACGAGTTCCACCGGCTCCTGGCGGGACTTGCCGGCAGCGAGACGATCCGGCGCGAGATCGAGCGTGCCGTGCGGCTGCCCTTCGCATCGCCCAGCGCTTTCCTCGAGAAGCAGGAGGATGTTCCGGTGTTCCGCCGCTCGCTCGTCGGCGCACAGGAACAGCATCGCGCCATCGTCGAGGCGATCGAGAAGCGTGAAGGCGCGCGCGCCGAGGCGATCGCCCGCGAGCATGCCCGGCTGGCGAGGCGCAATCTGGAATATGTGCTGCACCGCGACCCCAGCCTGATGCAGCGCATCCCGGCACTCACGCTCGTTCGCCCCGAAGAGGAAGCCGAGAGGGACGCTCGTCCCACCGACTGGATGTCGTCGGCCTTCCGGCGGTTGTAGCATCCGGGCCGCGGGTCCGATCGGTGCGCCGGCAGATGCGTCTTTGATCCGTGACAATGACGATGCCGTCTCCTCCGCGATAGGTCGTCGGCGGAAAAGAGGGTGACGCATGACCACCAGGAACCTGGAATTCGCCGCGCGTCCGCGCTCCGTGGCGGTCGTCGGCGCTTCCGAGCGCGTGGGATCGGTCGGGCGGGTCGTGCTGGACAACATCGTCTCCGGCGGTTTCGAGGGGCCGATCTGGCCGATCAATCCGAAATACCGCGAGATCCGCGGTCTTCCTGCCTTCCGCAACGCCGCTGCCCTGCCGGCAGCCCCCGATCTCGCCGTCATCGTCACGCCGGCCGAGACGGTGCCCGGCGTCATCTCCGAGCTCGGCGAGAGGGGATGCCGCGCCGCCGTCGTCATCACGGCGGGGCTGACGCGCGAGAACGGGCTGCGCCAGGCCATGCTCGATGCCGCGCGGCCTCATCTCTTCCGCATCATCGGTCCCAACACGGTCGGCCTGATGATCCCGCCCTTCAAGCTGAATGCCGGCTTCGCCCATATGGCGGCGCGGCCCGGCAACATCGCGCTCCTGTCGCAGTCGGGCGCGATCGCCACCTCGCTGATCGACTGGGCGGCGGAGAACAATGTCGGCTTCTCCCACATCGTCTCGCTTGGCGACATGGCTGACGTCGATGTCGGCGACTGGCTGGATCTGCTCGCCGGCGATCCGGCCACCAAGGCCATCGTGATGTATCTCGAATCGGTCACCAACCCGCGCAAGTTCATGTCGGCCGCGCGTGCCGCCGCCCGCATCAAGCCGGTGATCGCCATCAAGTCGGGCCGCCATGCCGCCGCGGCCAAGGCGGCCGCCACCCATACCGGCGCGCTGTCGGGCGCCGACCGCGTGGTGGACGCGGCACTGCGGCGCGCCGGCATCCTTCGGGTCGACGGCCTCGCCGAGCTGATCGACGCGGCCGAGATCACCTCCCGGTTCCCGCCGCTGGACCGTGCCCGCATCGGCATCGTCACCAATGGCGGCGGCGCCGGCGTGCTCGCCGTGGATGAACTGGTGAACTGCCGCATCGAGCTTGCCGAGCTTTCTCCCGAAACCATTAAGGCGCTCGATGCAGCGCTGCCGCCGACCTGGTCGAAGGGCAACCCGGTCGACATTATCGGCGATGCCCCGCCGGAACGCTACCGCACCGCCGTCTCGGCCGTAGCGGCGGATCCCGGTGTCGACGCGGTGATGGTGTTCAACTGCCCGACCGGTCTCGCCTCGCCGATCGAGGCGGCCACCGCCGTCGCCGAGCTGGCCGACAAGGGCCATATCGGCGGCAAGCCGGTGCTGACCTGCTGGCTCGGCGAGCACACGGCGCGCATCGGCCGGCGCGCACTTCAGGACGCCGGCCTCGCGAGCTTCGAGACGCCGGCCGACACTGCGCGGGCGGCCGCCTATCTGGCGGACTGGTCGAAGGCGCAGACGGCGCTTGGCCGCGTGCCGTCGGCCGGCAGCGAGGACGTGGACGGCAACCGCAAGCTGGTGCGCGGCATCCTGCGCGAGGCCACGCGGGAGGGCCGGCGCATGCTGACCGAGCCGGAGGCGAAGAGCGTCATCCGCGCCTACGGCATCGACGCGCCGGAAGTGTTGGTCGTCCGGACCTCGGCCGAGGTGCAGGCCACCGCGGAGCGGCTGCTCGCCGGAGGCGGCCAGGTGGCGGTGAAGCTTTTGTCAAAGGAGATCACCCACAAGTCCGACGTCGGCGGCGTGGTGCTGTCGCTCGACACGGCGGAGGCGGCTGCGGAGGCCGCCCGCACCATCGAGAAGCGCGTGGCGAAGGTGAAGCCGGGCGCTTCCATCGACGGCTTCGCGGTGCAGCCGATGGTCGTGCGCAAGCAGGCGCACGAGCTGATCCTCGGCATGAGCCGCGATCCGATCTTCGGACCGGTGATCCTGTTCGGCGCCGGCGGCGTTGCCGTCGAGGTCATGGAGGACACGGCGGTCGGCCTGCCGCCGATGGACGACGTGCTGGCGGGCGACCTGATCGACCGCACCCGCATCGGCCGCCTGCTTGCCGGCTACCGCGACCGCAAGCCGGCCGATCGCGCGGCGATCGTGGCGGCGCTCAACGGCCTGTCGCAGCTCATCATCGATTTCCCCTGCATCGACGGCGTCGACATCAACCCGCTGCTCGCCAATGCCGACGGCGCCATCGCGCTCGACGCCCGCGTCGAGATCGATCCGGCGCGCGTCGAGGAGGAGGGGCCGGAGCGTTCGCTCGTGATCCGCCCCTATCCGGCCGGCTGGGAAACGACCGTCTCGAGCGACAGGGCCGATTTCCACGTCCGCCCGATCAAGCCGGCCGACGTCCGGCTCTATCCCGATTTCCTGGCGAAAGTGTCCGCCGACGACATCCGTTTCCGCTTCCTCGCGCAGCGCAAGGCGTTTCCGGACGAGATGCTGAAGCGGCTGACGCAGCTCGACTACGACCGCGAGATCGCCTTCGTGGCCTTGCAGGAGACCGGCGAACTCGCGGCCATCGGCCGCCTGTCCGCCGATCCGGATCATGTGAAGGCAGAATACGCGCTTCTCGTGCGGACCGACCTGCAGGGACACGGGCTCGGCTGGGCGCTGCTTCGGCACCTGATCGACTACGCCCGTGCCGACGGCATCCGGCGGATCGAAGGCATCATCCTCGCCGACAACACGCGCATGCTGTCGATGTGCCGCGAGGTCGGCTTCCATGTCGAGCATCATCCGCAGGAGCCCGGCCTGATGCTGGCGTCGCTCGACCTCGACTAGGCTATGCACTCACCTTTGCCGTAGGCTTGGTCACGCCATTTCTTTGACAATTGCCAATCCGTGTGAAATATGTCGCCATGCGTTGGAGCATGGTGAGGAGCAATGGCGAAGGCGCAAGCTGACAGGATCGTGCACAAGGCGGCCTGGCTCTACTATACGCATGGCCTGCGCCAGGACGAGGTGGCGCAGCGGCTGAACATCTCGCGCGCCTCCGTGGCGCTTTATCTCCGTCGCGCCCGCGAGACGGGCATCGTCAACATCTCCACCGCCACGCATCTCTTCCGCGGCGAGCAGCTCGCCCGCGAGGTCGAGGACAGGTTCGGCCTGGAAGCCGTTTGGATCGCCGGCGAGGATCTGGCCGCCCGGGAAGCCGAGGCCGAGATCCCTTCGCTTGCGGCGAGCGTCTTCCTCGAAATGGTAGGGCGCGGCCAGCGTGTCGGCATCGCCTGGGGCCGCACCGTTTATGCGATTGCCGACGTCATGTCCTTCGCCGATCTCGAAGGCGTCACCGTCGTCCAGCTCTGCGGCAATCTCGGCGCGCCCTATTCCTACCGGCCCGACCAGTGCACGATGGAGATCGCGCGGCGGCTTAATGCGCGCGGCCTCAATTTCTATGCCCCCCTGGTGCTCTCCACGCCCGAGCTCGCCGACGCGCTACGCAGCGAGCCGGTGATCCGCGAGCAGCTCGACAGCGTCGCCGGCTGCGACCTGTCGCTCTATTCGGTCGGCACGCTCGACGAGGACAGCCATGTCGTGAAGTGCGGCGCGTTGACGGCGAACGAGCTGGCGCGGCTGCGGACGCAGGGCGGGGAGGGGGTAATCGCCGGCCAGATCATCGACCGGTCCGGCCGCCTGCTCGACTGCGACTACAACCGCCGCGTCATCTCCGCCGATCTCGAAAGCCTCAAGAAGATTCCCCGCAGGCTGACGGTCGTGCAGGAGGAAAGCAAGCTCGCGCCGCTGCGCGCAGCGCTCGCCGGCGGCTTCTGCACCCACCTCGTCGCGACCGCGGCGATAGCGCGAGGCCTGCTTGCGGACGGCTGACCGGTCATCACTCATCGCAATACGGAAGACTGCAATGAAGAACCTCTGGAACGACCAGGAAGCCGAGCGTCTCGTCGGCGAATATGCCGCCAAGGGCGTCGGGCGCGATCTGGCGCTGCGTGTCTACACGACCCGGCTGCTCGGCGGCGAGCCGAAGCTGGTGCTCCACGGCGGCGGCAACACGTCGGTGAAGGCCACCGCGACCGATCTGGTGGGCGACACCTACGACGTGCTGCACGTCAAGGGCTCCGGCTGGGACATGGCGGTCATCGAGCCGGCCGGCCTGCCGGCAGTGAAGATGGCGCCCCTGCTCAAGGCGCGTGCGAAGGACGTGCTGTCCGACGAGGACATGGTCGCGCTGCAGCGCGCCAACCTGATCGACCCGTCCTCTCCTAATCCTTCTGTCGAAACGCTGCTGCATGCCTTCCTGCCGCACAAATTCGTCGACCACACCCATTCGACCGCCGTGCTCGCCATCGTCGACCAGGGCACCGACAGCGTCGAGACGATCGCCAAGGTCTTCGGCGCGAAAATGGGCTACGTACCCTACATCAAGCCGGGCTTCGACCTCGCCAAGGCGGCGGCCGAGGTGTTCGAGAAAGACACCTCCGTCGAAGGCCTGATCCTCGACAAGCACGGCATCTTCACCTTCGCCGAGACCGCGAAGGAGGCCTATGACCGGATGATCCACTGGGTCACGGTCGCCGAGGACTATGTTGCCAGGAACGGCAAGCCGCCCGCGAAGAGAGCCGCACTGCCGGCCTCGCTCGCTTCCGCGGCGGACATCGCCTCCTCGCTGCGCGGCGCGGTCGCCGTCGATCTCGGCGAAGGGCGCTTCGACCGCATGATCTCGGACTTCCGCACCTCGCCGGCGATCCTCGACTTCCTCGCCAATGCCGATCTGCAGCGGTTGGCTGATCGCGGCGTGTCGACCCCCGACCTCTCTATCCGCATCAAGACCGGCCCGATGGTGCTGCCGCCGCCCGCCGCCGGCGACGCGAATTATCCGAAGGCGATCCGCGAGAAGGTGGCGGCCTATGTCGCCGAATACACCGACTACTTCCGCACCAACGATGCCCGCGACGACGTCAAGCGCACCATGCTCGATCCGATGCCTCGCCTCAGCCTCGTTCCGGGCGTCGGCATCTTCGGCCACGGCCGCACGCTGAAGGATGCGAAGATCGCTTCGGATGTCGCCGAGGCGTGGATGGACGCGGTGCGCGGCGCGGAGGCGATCGGCGATTTCCGTCCGCTCGCCAAGTCCGACCTGTTCGAGCTCGAATACTGGTCGCTGGAACAGGCCAAGCTGGCCGGCAACAAGCCGAAACCGCTGACGGGGCAAGTGATGCTGGTCACCGGTGGGGCCGGCGCGATCGGCGCGGCGACCGCAAAGCTCTTCGCGGCCAATGGCGCACATGTGGTCGTGGTGGACCTCGACGAAGCAAAGGCCAAGGAGGTCGCCAAGGCTGCCGGCAATGCTTCCATCGGCGTCGGCGCGGATGTGACCAAGCCGGCCGAGGTCCGCGCCGCCTTCGACAAGGCGGTCGCCACCTATGGCGGCGTCGACATCATCGTCTCCAATGCGGGTGCCGCCTTCGAGGGCGCGATCGGCGACATCGACGACGCGCTGTTGCGCAAGAGCTTCGAGCTCAACTTCTTCGCCCACCAGTCCGTGGCGCAGAACGCGGTGCGCATCTTCAAGCAGCAGGGCACGGGTGGCTGCCTGCTCTTCAACACGTCCAAGCAGGCGATCAATCCCGGCCCGAAGTTCGGCGCCTATGGCCTGCCCAAGGCGGCGACGTTGTTCCTGTCGCGCCAGTATGCGCTGGACTACGGCTCGATTGGCGTGCGTTCCAACGCCGTCAACGCCGACCGCATCCGCTCGGGCCTGCTCACCGACGCGATGATCGCCAGCCGCTCCACCGCCCGCGGCCTGTCGGAGAAGGACTACATGTCCGGCAACCTGCTCGGCCAGGAAGTGACCGCCGACCACGTGGCGCAGGCCTTCCTGCACCACGCGCTGGCGGAGCGGACGACGGCGGACGTGACGACGGTCGATGGGGGGAATATCGCCGCGACGCTGCGTTAGATACTTCACAGTTCATGCGCTTACGGCGCGTCAATAGACGGTTGCGACGTGCATGAAGGATAATGCAGTCCGGGCAGCGAGCCGCCAAGCGGCGCCCGGATTGCCTTAGTGGCCGATACATCAATTGCATGATGCAGCGGCGCGGAGTGCCCGACATGTTCGTCCGTCGAATGATGCGGCGAGGACAAGACATGTCGACATTGGCTGGCTGGCTTCCGGCTGGACTTTCCGAATTCGGGCTGAGTTACGCGGCGATGCTGGCAGTACTGGGCCAAGTTTCGCGGTCGTTCTGAGCGCCAGCCTCACCGGTTCGCGCAGCGCAGGCATCCTCAGCTCTATCGGCGTGGCAAGCGGTGCCGCACTTCTCCTGTTTCTCGCATTGCAGGCAAGCGAACTGCTGCCGCAGTCCGACTTCGTCGCCGAAGTCGGACGTGTTGTCTGCACGCTCGTCCTTCTGACTGTCGGGTTCAGAGCGCTGCGAAAGGCTCTCCTGCCTCGCATAGACAAAATCACGGCATCGGAGCCCTGCGGTCGCCACTTCCTGATCGGGCTGGTGACAGCAGTTACCAATCCCCTGACCTTTGCGTTCTTCTCCAGCGTCGCGCTGACGGCACGCGGGGCCATGGATGGCGGCACGATGCCATCCTTCCTGCCGGCCAGCGTCTTCCTGATGGCGCTGTCCTGGTTCGGGCTCCTGGCCGTGCTCTTGTCCCGCCCGGCAGTGCTTTCGCTGGTAGGTCGGTCGTCGCGTCAGATCGAGGTCGTTACGGGGGCGATCCTGATCGTCATGGCTGTCTCGATGACGTTCGTTTGACGATCAATGGGGCAGGTAGCACTCGAGCTCTGCCAGAACCCGGCGCCAATGCTGGAAGAACAGAAGCTGGCCGGCGTCCTCGACGATCTCGATGTCGAGGTTAGGAAAAGACTGTTGCCACTCGCGCACTGTGTCTGGATGGGCCTGGGGATCGTCCGCGCCTTGAAGCAGGCGGATCGGGACCGTGCAGGTGCGAAGGCGATCCGACCAGTCGATCTCGCTGTCGATACATTCGCGCGCCACGGCCTCGTGTGCCGAATGATCCGGACTCAGGGATACCGTCGATCCGACCAGGATCGCCTCACGGATCTCTGGATCGTCGAAGGCCGCGAGATCGGCCGGGGACCCGGCATTGATGCGGCGGAAGAATGCGTCCTTGCCCATTCTTCGCGCCAGGGCAAAACCTGCCTTCAGGATGAAATGCATCAGCCTGGGGGCATAGCGGGCATTGGCCTGGGTGAAGCGATGCCACTTGTGCATCCGCTCATATTGCTTGATGTCGGTCACCGGCAGGTCAGCCGAGCATCCGAAAATTCCTCGGACAAGTCCTGGCGCGGCATTGGCGAGCGCCACGGCGAAGCGGATGTCTGAGCCGAGCGCGAGCACGGTGCATTGGCGGATGTTGACCTGTTTCAGGAGGCGCTCCAGGTCGGCGGCGGTGGCGTCTGTGTAATTGGCGACTTTCGGCTGCGGCGCGGAGCGGCCATACCCGGCGCGCACTGGAACGACGACGCGGATGTTGCGCTCGGCGGCAGCCGCCTCGGCACTCGCCGGCCAGCGGATGAAGCCATAGTCGAGGGGCAGGAAGAGGAGAGGGCGACCGCCGGGTGCGCCGAACTCGATCCAGTCATACCGCCGCCCATCCGGCATGTTCATCGTGTGGAACGGTATTTCCGCGAGCTGCGGCGGCTCCCCGCCCTTCGTCTCCGTCGTCGGCGGGCCGATCACATCCATCAGCCCCAGCGTGATCCGCACCAGTTCGGTCTGCGAATGCGTGTCGGTCTTCGCAAGGATCGCCGCGACCTGGGTGCGAACGGTAGCCAGCGACCTCCCGCGCAGGTCCGCAATGACCTTCAGCGACCGGCCTTCCGCCAGCGCGCGCACGATCTCGATCTCGGCGGCCGAGAGTGCGAATGCCTCGCGCATTGCATGAGTCAGATGCTCCGGCCAACCGAGCTCAGTCGCCCTGATCAACGCCAGCAGACCGTCGGGAGTCGCACGGGGCGAGACGTGAAAGACGATCGAACGCTCGTGTCCCGTCAGGTTGAAGCGCAGCAGGGACGGCTTGGCCTCGCCGTCGCGCAGGGTACGTCGCACCACGCTCCGAAGCCGCTCCGTATCGGCGGCGTCGAGCGGCAGGCAATCCAGCCTTTCGGCCGGCGAGGCAGACAGCGCAGTCGCGGCGATGCTGTTGGCATCGACGATCGTCATGTCGGGGCCGACGAGAAAGGCGCTCACCTGCGTGTCGAGCGGTCCCCGGCGGCTTGGATCGTCGCGGATGAACTGGTTCAGCAGCGTGTCGGCGCGCCGGATATGTTGCTCGACTTCGTCGACGACGACCGCCCAGCCCCGTCTTTCCGCAATCCGCCGTTGGCGCGACAGCCGCGGCTCCCAGCTGTCCAGCATTTCCTCGAACCGGATCGGATCGACGGCAACGTCGTAGATCCGGTCGATGATATCTGAAAGGTCGTCAGTCATGGGCATCGACATTCCAGCCTTCGGCGCCGGACGCGTGTGACCGGTCCGGCGGTATTATCCCACGCCCTCGTGCGCGACTGTGACGTCAGTCACGCAAAAGAAAAGGACCTGGCATCGCTGCCAGGTCCCTGATCAGCAGTGCAGACCGATCACTTCGCGTTCGGGTTCGGCATCCAGGCCGGCATGGCGACGTCGGCATGGGCGAACTGCGGCAGCTTGGCCGACAGCTCTTCCATGTTCTTGATGTCGTTGTCGTTCAGGTCCTTCTGGGTGATCAGGGTCGGCGGGACGATCACGCTCTTGCCCGGGTCCTCGCCCGCCAGAAGCTGCGCCAGCGCGCGCACCGAGACTTGGCCGACTACGGCCGGGTTGGTCGCCGCGGTCGCGGCCCAGGCGCTGCCGGCTTCGCGCATCGCCGAAATGTCGGCGGTCGAGATGTCGGCCGAGTAGATCTTCACCGAGGAGGACAGGCCGGCCTCGTCGACCGCGATCTTCACGCCCTTGGCGAACTCGTCATAGGGGGCGAACATGACGGTGATGTCCGGATTGGCCGAGACGACCGAGCGGGCCTGGTTGGCGACGGAGTTGGCGATCGGGTTGTCGAGCGTGCCGAACATGGCCACCTCGTTGATGCCCGGATACTTCTTCTTGAACTCGACCCAGGTCTCGTTGCGGCGGTCGAGAGGCGCGATGCCGGCGACGTAGACATAGCCCGCCTTCCAGCTTTCGCCATTGTCCTTGATCGCCTGCTCCAGCGCCAGGCGGGCGAGGTCGCGGTCCGACTGCTCGATCTGCGGGATCTTCTCGTTCTCGACGTTGACGTCGAAGGCGACGACCTTGATGCCGGCGTCGACCGCGCGCTGGGCGGCTTCCTTCATCGATTCCGTCAGTCCGTGCTGGATGATGATGCCCTGCACGCCGAGCGCGATCGCCTGGTCGACCATGTCCGCCTGGAGGGCGGCGTCCTGGCGGCTGTCGAACACTTGCAGCTGCACGCCAAGTGCCTTGGCCTGGGACTCGACGCCGGCGAGATAGGCCTGGAAGAAGTCGCCGGTCGAAAGTACCGCACCAGCGCGATCTTCACGTCGCCGGGCTTGTCGAAGGGTGCCGGCCTGTCCTGCGCAAACGCGGGCATGCCGAGAAGGGCCGAGCCGGCGGCGAGCGCCAGTCCGAACTTGGAGAATGTCCTGCGGGTGATCATTATGTTTCCTCCACCTGAGACCTGGTTTGAACGACGGCTACCGGGCGGTCCGACCCGACAGCGAGAAGGTGAATACGAGCGCGACGACCAGCACCGCGCCCTTGATGAAATCCTGCGTGTAGTAGGGCACGTTCATCATGGTGAGGCCCTGCAGCAGCACGCCGACGAATAGCGCCCCGACGGCCGTGCCGAAAGCATTCGGCTTCGAAGCTCCGAGCACCGCGTAGCCGATCAGTGCCGCCGCCACCGCGTCGAGGAGAAGATTGTTCCCCGAGGCGATATCGCCGCGTCCCAGCCGCGCTGCGAGCAGGATTCCGCCGATGGAAGCGAAGACGCCGGAGATGATGTAGGCCCAGATCTTGTAGGCCTTCACCGGGGCGCCGGCGAACTCCGCGGCGCGTGCGTTGGATCCCACCGCATACATCAGCCGGCCAAAGCGGGTGTATTCGAGGAAGAACCAGATCAGCACCGCAAGCACGATCAGCACCACGACCGACGCCGGCACCAGGTTCGGCAGGATGAAGTCGAAGCGGTGGCGGCCGAGCGCTAGGAAGGCCGGGTCGAACTGGCCGGTCGCCGTGGAGCCGTCCGGCATCGTCATCCCGGCCGCGATCGAGCGGCCTTCGGTCGGGATGCGCTGCAGGCCAATCAGCAGGAACATCATGCCCAGCGTTGCCAGGAGGTCGGGCACGCGCAGGTAGCAGATGATGATGCCGTTGATCAGCCCGACCAGCGCGCCGATGGCGAGGCAGACGAGCACGGCCACCAGCGCGTTCTGCTCCAGCACCACCATGACATAGGCCGCCGCCATCATCGCGCTGGTGGCGATCGAGCCGATCGAGAGATCGAAGCCGCCGACGACCAGCGTCGCGGTCACGCCGAGCGCCAGGATGCCGGTCAGCGACACGGACTGCAGGATGAAGACGGCCGCCTGCGGCGAGGTGAAGCCGCTCGTCGAGAACGAGAAGAAGATCACCAGCCCGGCCAGCAGCGCCAGGAAGCCGTACCCGGATGGCGAGGTCGCGCAGGGTCAAGGGGCAGTCTCCGATATCTTCATCAGGCGGCTCCGCGCAGGCCGCGCCCGGCGACCTCTGCGAGGAGCCGGTCCATGTCGACGCCATGGTTCATGTGCTCGCCGACGATCGTGTGTTCCGACATGACCAGGATACGGTCCGCCGTCTCCAGTGCCTCGTCCAGCTCGGTGACGAAGAGGACCGTGGCGCGGTTGTGCGCCGTCGCGCGCAGCTTCGAGGCGATGTCGTGGCGGGCCGCGATGTCGACGCCCTGGAACGGCTCGTCCAGCACGAGCAGGCGCGACGGCTCGGCGAGCCAGCGGGCCACCATCGCCTTCTGCTGATTGCCGCCGGAGAGCGCGGACATCTCGTCCTTTTCGCTGCGGCAGACGATGCCGAGCTGCGAAATCTGGTCCTGGGCGCGCCGCCGCTCCTCGCCGCGCCGCACGATCGACAAGCTGGACAGCCGGGCGAGGAAGGGCAGGCTGACGTTCCTGGCGAGGTTGAAGTCCGGCACGATGCCGCTGTCGGCGCGGTCCTTCGCCACCAGGAACACGCCGCGGGAGATCGCCTCCAGCGGCCTGGCCGGCGCGTAGGGCTTGCCGTCGAGCTCCATTCGACCGGCGAGCGGCTGGCGCAGGCCGAACAGCGTCTCGGCCAGCACGGTCTTGCCGACGCCGACGAGGCCGGTGATGGCGACGATCTCGCCCTCGCCGAGCTCCAGCCGGAACGGCTGGGAGGCGGGAGCGATGCGCAGGTCCTCGGCACGGAGCACCGGCGTTCCGGCCTGCCGCGCCTCGATCGTGCCGTGGCCGGCCTTGCGGCCGAGCATGGCGTCCACCGCGCCGGAGTAGTCGAGCGGCTTGTCCTCGAACCGGCCGGCGATCGCGCCGTCGCGCAGGCTGACGATGCGGTCGGCGAGGCGGCGGATGTCGGACATGCGGTGCGAGATGTAGAGGATGGCGACGCCGTCGGCGCGCAGCCGGTCGAGCAGCGCGAACAGCCGGTCGGCCTCGCTCGACGACAGCGACGAGGTCGGCTCGTCGAGGATCAGAACCTTCGGCTGGTGCGCCATGGCGCGGGCGATCGCGACGAGCTGGCGGTCGGCCAGCGTCAGGTCCGCGACCTCTTTCGTCAGATCAATCGACAGGCCCATGCGGTCGGCTACGGCCTGCGCCTCGCGGCGGATGCGGCGCGGGTTCAGGAGCAGCGGCGCGCCCTTGCCGCTCAGCCGGTCGAGGGTGAGGTTGGAGGCGACGTCGAGCGCCGGCACCACGCCGTCATTGATCGCCTGGTGCACGGTTACGACCCCGGCGCGCATGGCCTCGGCCGGTGTGGAAGGGGCAAAGGGCGTGCCCGCCAGCTCCATCGTGCCGCCGCCGGAGGCATGGATGCCGCTGACGATCTTGACCAGCGTCGACTTGCCGGCGCCGTTGGCGCCCATCAGCACGGTCACCTCGCCCGGATGCAAGACAAGGTCGACGCCCTTCAGCACCCTGTTGGGGCCGAACGACTTCATCAAGCCTTTGACGACAAAGACCGGTGTGCCCTGCAATTGATCCTCCCGGATCATGACGCTACGAACCATGCCGTCAAATGTCAACTGGATTGACAATTGCCAGTCTGGCTCCTAGCGTCGCCCCCGCTCTCCTCCATATGGGAGGATCAGGGGAGACGGATCATGACGGATGCGCCCTATCAGGCGTTGACGATAGACACGCTGCCGACCCGCCTCGGCGGCATCGACGCCTTGACCAGCCGCATCGGGCCGCCCGCGTCGTGGCGCTCGCGCGAGGTCGGCGACGGCAATCTCAATCTCGTCTTCATCGTCGACGGCGAGCGCGGCTCGATCATCGTCAAGCAGGCGCTGCCCTATGTCCGCCTCGTCGGCGAGAGCTGGCCGCTGCCGCTCAAGCGCTCCTTCTTCGAATATCATGCGCTGACCAGGCAGGAGGCCCGGGCCGGCAAGGGCGCCGTTCCGGAGGTCTTCCACTACGACGAGACACAGGCGCTCATCGTCATGGAGTTCCTCAGCCCCCACGTCATCCTGCGCCGCGCCCTGATCGAGGGCCGCATGCCGCCGCGCATCGCCGAGGACCTCGGCCTGTTCATGGCCCGCACGCTGTTCCGCGGCTCCGATTTCTCCATGACCGCCCGCGAGCGCAAGGCCGACCTCGCGCTGTTCGCCGACAATGTCGAGCTGTGCGACATCACCGAGAACCTCGTCTTCACCGATCCGTATTTCGAGGCGCCCCTCAACCGCCACACCAGCCCCGAGCTCGACGGCATCGTGGCGGAGCTGCGCGCCGACCGCGACCTCAAGGTCGAGGCGCAGGCGCTGAAGCACCTCTTCGCCGCCAGGGCCGAGACCCTGCTGCACGGCGACCTGCACTCCGGCTCGGTCATGGTCACCGATGCCGACACCCGCGTCATCGACCCCGAATTCGCCTTCTACGGACCGATCGCCTTCGACGTTGGCATGCTGCTGGCCAACTACTGGATGGCCTTCTTCGCCGCCCGCGGCCACGAGGGCGACAAGCCGCGCGACGGGATGCGGGCGTGGCTGCTCACCGTCATCACCGAGACGTGGCAGGTCTTCCATACCGAGTTCTCCCGGCTGTGGCGCACCGAGCGCAAGGGCATGCTTTATGCCTCCTCGGTCTTCGAGGACCGGGGCGATCCGCTCGGGGCCGAACAGGCCTTGCAGCGCGTTCTGGGTGATGTCTTCACCGACATGCTGGGCTTCGCCGGCGTCGAGATGCACAGGCGTATCCTCGGCCTCGCCCACAATGCCGATTTCGAGGAGATCGCCGACCAGGGCCTTCGCGGCGAGTGCGAGACGCGCGCGCTGAAGCTCGGTCGGCATCTGGCGGTCAACCGCCGCAGCATCCGCTCGCTGGCGGAAATCAACGAGCTGGCGGTCCGCCTCGACGAAGGAGCAGTTGCGTGAAAGTCGGCGAACGCCATTACCGGACGATCTGGCTCAACGAGGATGGCTGGTCGGTCGACCTGATCGACCAGCGCAAGCTGCCGCACGAATTCGTCGTGGTGAACGCGCAGTCGATGACCGACATCGCGGTGGCGATCCGCGACATGTGGGTGCGCGGCGCGCCGCTGATCGGCGTCGCGGCCGCCTATGGCGTCGCACTCCAGATGCGCGCCGATCCGTCCGATGCCTCGCTCGACGAGGCCTGGGAGCGGCTCAACGAGACGCGGCCGACCGCGATCAACCTGCGCTGGGCGCTGGACGCGATGCGGGCCTATCTGAAGCCGCTGCCGGCGGCGGAGCGCGCCGACGCGGCCTATGCGAAGGCGGCTGAGATCGCCGACGAGGACGTCGAGCTCAACCGCGCCATCGGCCGCAACGGGCTGGAGATCATCCGCGAGATCGCGGCGCGCAAGAAGCCGGGGGAGAAGGTCAACATCCTCACCCACTGCAATGCCGGCTGGCTCGCCACCGTCGACTACGGCACCGCCACCGCGCCGATCTACCTCGCCGCCGAGGCCGGCATCCCGGTCCACGTCTACGTGGACGAAACGCGTCCGCGCAACCAGGGCGCCTTCCTCACCGCCTGGGAACTCGCCGGCCACGGCGTGCCGCACACGCTGATCGTCGACAATGCCGGCGGCCACCTGATGCAACATGGCGAGGTCGACATGGTGATCGTCGGCACCGATCGTCCGACGGCGCAGGGCGATGTCTGCAACAAGATCGGGCACCTATCTCAAGGCGCTGGCGGCGAAGGACAACGGCGTGCCGTTCTACGTCGCGCTGCCGTCGCCCACCATCGACTGGACCGTAAACGACGGCGTCAAGGAGATCCCGATCGAGGAGCGTTCGCCCGACGAGGTTTCGCTCGTCACCGGCCGCGCCGAGGATGGCTCGGTCCGCTCCGTGCGCATTTCCCCGGAAGCGACGCCCGCTGCCAATCCGGCCTTCGACGTGACGCCCGCGCGGCTCGTCACTGGGCTCATCACCGAACGAGGCGTGACAAAGGCCTCGGCCGAGGGGCTTGCCGAACTCTTTCCCGAACACGCCCGCTGACCGGCGTCAGCGCGTCTCCTCGCCGCTGTAGGTCTTGAGCGCGGTCGCCACCTGCATGGCGAAGCGCGCCGAGGCGACCGGCAAGGTGCGCCCGCGCATCTGCCCGAGGATCAGGTTGCCGGGCGGCAGGTCGCGTTCGGAGATCGGCCGGAACACCAGCTGCGGGTCGCCGAAGCCGGTGAGGCCGATCGGGATCTGGAAGCCGATCACCCGCTCCTGCAGCACATAGTGGCGTATCAGTTCGAAGCTCTCCGTCTCGACCAGCGGATCGACCCGGCGCGAGCCGCGCCGCGCGGCGAAATCGAGCAGGTGCCGCACGCCGTATTTTGCCGAGGGCGCGATATGCGGCGTGTCGAGGCAGTCGCGCAGCCTGATCTCGGATTTCTCCGCCAGCGGGTGGTCGGCGCGCATCACGACGTTGACCGCCTGCGGGATCGTCTCGATCACCTGGAAGTCGACCAGGTAGACCGGCTCGAACACCAGTGCGAGGTCGCTCGAATAGGAGGCCAGCTCCTGTTCCGCCTGGGCGCGGTCGCGGATGTTCACCGAGAAGGTCACGCCCGGGTGCTCGCCGCGGTAGCGCGCGATCTGCTGCGGCAGGAAATAGGGCAGCAGCGCCTGCGAGCAGGCGATGGAGACATGACCGCGCCGCTCGCCGGTCAGGTCCGCGACCTGGCCCTGCACGCGTGACAGGTCGGACAGGGTCGCGCGATAGTGGTGCAGCACCAGTTCTCCCGCCGGGTTCAGCCGCACACCGCCCGGCAGCCGCTCGAACAGCTCCGTGCCGAACTCCTGCTCGAAGCCGTTGATGCGGCGCACCAGAGCCGAAGCGGTGATGTTCATGTCCTCGGCGGCACGGCGCATGGAGCCGGCGCGGGCGACCGCCTCGATCAGCCGGAAATTCTGCAGATGACGCATATCGTGGTTCCAAAGGAGGGTGGTGCATTTTTTGCACCGCGATGGTGAATTCATAGCATTTTTCGCCAACGCAAAAAACTGCATTCTTGGCGGGCAAGGGGGCGCGGGACGATGCCTCCACGGGGCGTCAAGAACGATCGATGATCGATGAGCTGCCTTTCACGCTTGATGCGTTGCGGCGAGCCTACGCGGAGGGCCTAAAGCCCCGCGACGTTGTCACCGAGGCGTTCTGGCGGCTCGCGATAGCCACCGATCCCGGCATCTTCATCCACGAGGCCCGCGACAGCGCGCTGGCCGCGGCCGATGCGCTCGGCGCGCCCGACGGGCGGCCGCTCTGGGGAATTCCCTTCGTCGTGAAGGACAATATCGACGTGGCCGGCATGCCGACCACGGCTGCCTGTCCCGATTTCGCCTATCTTGCCGATCGGGATGCGTTCGTGGTGGCCCGCCTGCGCGAGGCAGGCGCAATCGTTCTCGGCAAGACGAACCTCGACCAATTCGCTACCGGACTCGTCGGCGTGCGCACGCCTTATCCCGTGCCGCGCAACGCCATCGATCCGGCCATCGTGCCGGGCGGTTCCTCCTCCGGCTCGGCGGTCGCGGTGGCGCGCGGCATCGCCTGCTTCTCGCTCGGCACCGACACGGCCGGGTCCGGCCGCGTGCCGGCGGCTCTCAATTCCATCGTCGGGCTCAAGCCGACGCTCGGTGCATATTCGGCAACGGGGGTCGTGCCGGCGTGTCGCACGCTCGACACCATCTCCGTCTTCGCGCTCACGGTCGCCGATGCGTGGGAGATCCACACGGTCGCCTCTGGGCACGATCCGGCGGATGCCTGGTCACGCGCCATTCCGGCGGGCGGCCTGTTCGACGCTTCGGCCTTTCGTATCGGCGTGCCGGACGAGGCGTCGCTCGAAACGTTCGGCGATGTCGCACAGGCGGCCAGCTTCCGCGCCACGGTGGAGCGCCTGCGGACGAACGGAGCCACCATCCGGGAACTCGACTTCACGCCGTTCTACGACGTCGCCCGGATGCTCTACGAAGGCGCCTGGCTTGCCGAGCGCGTGGCAGCGGTCGGGCCACGGCTGACCGAAACGCCGGAGACGCTGCATCCGACCACCCGCGCGATCCTCGAACCGGGCCTGAAGCTCTCCGCTGTCGATGCCTTCGAGGGCTTCTACCGGCTGAAGGCGCTGCGTCGCGACTGCGAGGCGGTGCTGGCAGGCGTCGATGCGCTCTGCGTGCCGACCATCCCGAGCTTCGTCACGCTGGACGAGATCGCGGCCGATCCGATCGGTCCGAACGCACGGCTCGGCACCTACACCAATTTCGTCAACCTGCTCGACATGTGCGGCATCGCGGTTCCCGTGGGGGCGCGGGCGGACGGCCGGCCCGGCAGCGTCACCCTCCTCGCTGCGGCCGGCCGCGACGCCCTCTGCGCCTCGATCGCGACTTCCATAGAAGCGGGCGCGATGGGCGCGACCGACTGGGTGCGTCCCGCTCCGCCGCCGCTCGTCCCAGCGCCTGCGACCGGCGAGATCGCGCTCGCCGTCTGCGGCGCGCACATGTCAGGCTTGCCGCTCAACCGCGAGCTGACCGAGCGGGGAGGGCGCTTCATCCGCGCCTGCAGCACCGCGCCAGCCTATCGTCTGCACGCCCTTGCCGGCGGCCCTCCCTTTCGCCCCGGCCTGGTGCGTCAGGCGCGGGGAGCCGCGATCAAGTTAGAGGTCTGGGCGCTGCCGCAAGAGCGCTTCGGCGATTTCATCGCCGGCATTCCGGCCCCGCTCGGCATCGGCACGGTCGAGCTGGAAGACGGCACGACGGTCAAGGGCTTCCTCTGCGAAGCCGCAGGTCTCGCGGGTGCTGCGGACATCACTGAATTCGGCGGCTGGCGAGCCTATCTCGCCCGGCCGGCATCCTCGAACACGGAGGCCGCCGCATGACGGCGACCGGCCGATCCACCATCCGGAAGATGGCACGGGCTTTGCCTTCTTTCCTTAGACAGAAGGGCCGCCGCCGGCGGCCGCACTCAACCCCTAGCCGCTGGAGCCTCGCATGAACAGTTTCTCGCTCAATCGTCGTTCCCTGCTCAAGGCCGGCGCCGCCGGTCTTGCCGCCTCCGCGCTTCCCTTCGGCCTCGCCCGCGCCCAGGCCCCCGTCATCCTCGGTGCCGTCTATGTCGGCCCGCGCGACGACTTCGGCTGGAACCAGGCCCATGCGGTCGCCATGGACATCCTCAAGCAGGTGCCGGGCGTCACCGTCGTCGAGGAGGAGAACGTCCCGGAGACCGACGCCGTCTCCAAGTCCATGGAATCCATGATCAATCTCGACGGCGCGAACCTGATCCTCGCCACCTCCTTCGGCTATTACAAGCCGTTCGTGGTCGAGGCCGCCAAGAAATATCCCAACGTCCAGTTCCGCCACGCGGCGCCGCTCTGGAACAAGGACACCGATCCGGCCAACGCCGGTTCCTACTTCTGCTATCTCAACCAGGCGCATTACGTCGACGGCGTCGCCGCGGGCCTTTCCACCAAGTCCAACAAGATCGGCTTCGTCGCCGCCAAGCCGATCCCGTCGGTTCTCTCCAACGTCAACTCGGTGCTGCTTGGCGCGAAAAGCGTCAATCCCAACGCCACCGTGCAGGTGATCTTCACCGGTGAATGGTCGCTGCCCGTGCGCGAGGCAGAAGCCGCCAACGCTCTCATCGATGCCGGCTGCGACGTCATCACCTGCCACGTCGACGGCCCGAAGGTGGTGATCGAGACGGCCGAGGGGCGCGGCGTGAAGAGCTGCGGCCACAATGCCAGCCAGGCGCCGCTCGCGCCGAAGGGCTTCATCACCGGCGCCGAATACAAGTGGGAGACGATCTACAAGCTCTACGCCGACGCGCTGGCGAAGGGCGAGACGCCGCCCAACTTCACGGTCGGCGGCTACCACAACGACATGATCCGCAACACCGCCTTCGGTGCCGGCGCGACGCCCGAGGCGATCAAGGCGGCGGACGCGGCCATCGAAGGCCTGAAGGCGCAGAAGCCGATCTATGTCGGCCCGCTCAAGGACAACACCGGCAAGGTGGTCATCGAAGGCACCAAGGACAACTATGATCCCGAACTCGACGGCATGAGCTACCTGCTGGAGGGCGTCGTGGGTTCCACGACGTGATCAACTGGGTGGCGTTGTCCAAGCACCCCCTCACCGGCCCTACGGGCCACCTCTCCCCCTGCCCGGGGGAGAGGAGTCGCCGATCGCCGAAGCTGCGTCTCCTCGCCCCCACGCAGTGGGAGAGAGGCGCCGAGCGAAGCGAGGCGGTGAGGGGGCTTCTTGAGCGACAACCCAGCAGCCAGCCCCCCGCGCCCGGAGCCCTCCCATGACCGCCGTCGTCTCTCCCGCACCCGTTGCATCCGCCGGTCTCTCGCCACGCGCCATCGCCTCGATCGAGGCGATCCTGATCCCGGTCGGCGCACTGGTCGTCTCCGCGATCCTGTTCTCGCTGTTCCTCGTCGCGCTCGGAAAGAGCCCGGTCACCTTCTTCTCGCTCGTCTGGACCGGCGGCTTCGGTTCCGCCTTCTCGATCCAGAATTCGCTGCAGCGCGCCGCGCCGCTCATCCTCACAGGTCTTGCCTTCGCCATCCCCGCGCGCATCGGGCTCACGCTGCTCGGTGCGGAGGGGGCGCTGGTGCTCGGCGGTTTTGCATCCGCCGCGATCGCGATCCCGCTCGTCACCTTCGGATGGCCGGCCTTCATCGGCCTGCCGATCATGGCGCTCGCCGCCATGGCGGTCGGCGGTGTGTGGATCGGCCTCGCCGGATGGCTGCGCCACTATCGCGGCGTCAACGAGACGATCTCCTCGCTGCTGCTCGGCTACATCGCGATCGCGATCATGAACTTCTTCGTCGAGGGCCTGCTGCGCGATCCGGCCTCGGCCAACAAGCCGTCCACGATGCCGATTGGCGACGCCTACCGGATCGGCTCCATTCCCGGCACCTCCGTCCACTGGGGCCTCGCTGCCGGCCTGATCCTCGCTATCATCCTCTACATCCTGATGAGCCGCACCACGTTCGGCTTCGCCGCCCGCATGACCGGCGGCAATGTGCGGGCGGCACAGGCGCAAGGCCTCCCGGTCGGCTTCCTCGTCGTTGCCTGCTGCGCCATCGCGGGCGCCTGCGCCGGTCTCGCCGGCTTTTACGAGGTCGCCGCCATCCACGGTCAGGCCAATGCCTCGCTCGTCGCCGGCTACGGCTTCACCGGCATCCTCGTCGCCTTCCTCGCGCGGCAGAACCCGCTCGCCATCGTGCCGGTCGCGATCATGTTCGGCGCGCTTGATGCCGCAGGCGGCCTCGTGCAGCGCCGTATGGCGATGCCCGATGCCACCGTGCTCGTCCTCCAGGGCATGATCTTCGTCGTGCTGCTCGTCTCGGAGACCTTCTACGGTCGCATCCCCTTCCTCCAGCCCAGGAAAACCGGAGACCGCACATGAGCGACTCGGGCCTGTTCATCGTCCTCATCGCCATGATCGGCGGCGCGATCCGCGTCTCGACGCCGTTCATGTTCGTGGCGCTCGGCGAGTGCCTCACCGAGAAGTCCGGCCGCATCAATCTCGGCCTCGAAGGCAATCTCGTGCTTGGCGCGATGGTCGCCTATGCCGGGTCCTACACCACCGGCAGCCCGTGGCTCGGCGTGCTGTTCGCGGGGCTCGCCGGCCTCGTGCTTGGCGCCATGCACGGCTACATCTGCAAACTGCCCAAGGTGAACGACATCGCCGTCGGCATCGCCTTCATGTCCTTCGGCACCGGCCTCGCCTTCTTCTTCGGCAAGCCGTACATCCAGCCCACTGCGCCGCGGCTGGAGGCGATCCCGCTCGGCTGGTGGTCGTCCAACCCGTCGATCGCGCAGGCGCTGCAGGTCAATCCGCTGTTCTTCGTCGGCATCGCGCTCGCCGTCTTCATGTGGTGGGCGCTCGCCAACACGCGCTGGGGCCTGATCGTGCGCATGACCGGCGACAGCGCCGCCTCGGCGCGCGCCATGGGCGTGTCGATCGATCTGGTCCGCCTGCTCGCCACGGCTGCCGGCGGTTTCCTCGCCGGCGTCGGCGGCGCGTTCCTGTCGCTCTATTATCCGGGCAGCTGGAACGAGGGCCTGTCCTCCGGCCAGGGCCTGATGGCGGTGGCGCTGGTCATCTTCGCCCGCTGGGACCCGATCCGCTGCGTCTACGCCGCGCTGCTCTTCGGCGCCGCCGGTGCGCTCGGCCCGGCCTTGCAGTCGATCGGCATCAGCCAGGGCTATTACTTCTTCAATGCGGCCCCCTACATCCTGACCCTTTTCATCATGATCGCCTCCGCGCGGTCGAAGAGCGCGGCGCGCGAGGTGCCGGGCGAACTGTCTCTCGCCAAGTGAGGACCAGATGAGCCTTGTCGACGAACGCATCGAAGCCGCCCGCGTACCGAATGCCGTCACGGTCGCGTCCGACCCCTATCCCTGGCCGTTCGACGGCGACCTCGGCCCGCACAACACGGCGCTGGTCGTCATCGACATGCAGACCGATTTCTGCGCGCCTGGCGGCTATGTCGACGTGATGGGCTACGACATCTCGCTCACCCGCGCGCCCATCAAGCCGATCCAGTCGGTGCTGAAGGCGATGCGGGCCAAGGGCTATCCGATCATCCACACCCGCGAGGGCCACAAGCCGGATCTCTCCGACCTGCCCGCCAACAAGCGCTGGCGCTCGCAGCGCATCGGCGCCGGCATCGGCGACCAGGGGCCGTGCGGGCGCATCCTCGTGCGCGGCGAGCCGGGCTGGGAGATCATCCCCGAACTCGCGCCCGAACCCGGCGAGATGATCATCGACAAGCCCGGCAAGGGCACCTTCATCGCCACCGATTTCGAACTGGTGCTGCGGATGAAGAACATCCGCAACATCGTCTTCACCGGCGTCACCACCGACGTCTGCGTCCACACCACAATGCGCGACGCCAACGATCGCGGCTACGAGTGCCTGCTGCTCGAGGACTGCTGCGCGGCGACGAAGGTGTCGAACCATCTCGCAGCCATCGACATGATCAAGATGCAGGGCGGCGTCTTCGGTGCGGTGGCGACCTCGGCCGCCTTCCTGGAGGCGCTGCCATGAACGCACCCGCCACGATCGCCGGTGCGATACCGCTGCAGGCCGGCCCGGCGCTGCAGACGATCGGCATGACCAAGGTGTTCGGTGCCTTCACCGCGCTCGATGACGTTTCGATCGACGTCAAGGCCGGCTCCTTCCACGCGCTGCTCGGCGAGAACGGCGCCGGCAAGTCGACGCTGGTGAAGTGCATCATGGGCTTCTACAACGCCACGCGCGGCTCGGTTCTGCTCGACGGTCAGGAAAAGTCGATCAGGAGCCCGCGCGACGCGCGCGACCTCGGCATCGGCATGGTCTACCAGCAATTCACGCTGGTTCCCTGCCTCACCGCGGCCGAGAACCTCGTCATTTCCCGCGCCGACGCGCCCGCCATCTTCGACTGGAAGAAGGAAAAACCGCGGCTGGAGGAGTTCATGGACCGCATGCCCTTCCGCGTGCGCCTCAACGAGCAGGTCTCCTCGCTGTCGGCCGGCGAGAAGCAGAAGCTGGAGATCCTGAAGCTGCTCTATCTCGAACAGCGCTTCATGATTCTCGACGAGCCGACCTCGGTGCTGACACCCGGCGAGGCGGACGAGGTGCTGGGGCTGCTCGGCGAGATGGCACGTCGGGGCGAAGTGACCGTCCTGATGATCAGTCACAAGTTCCGCGAGGTGAAGGCGTTCTGTGATTCCTTCTCGGTCCTGCGCCGCGGCAAGCTCACCGGCACGGGCGATGCGCAGGCCGCGACCGTCGCCGAGATGAGCCGGATGATGATCGGCGACACCGAGGTGCGCGAGCGCGCCCAGCGGGCGTCGCGCAATGACACGCACACCGTGCTCGACCTCGCTGGCCTCGTCGCCGAGGACGTCGAGGGCAGGCGCGTCGTCAACGCACTGAACCTCAAGGTCAATGCCGGCGAGATCGTCGGCGTCGCCGGCGTGTCCGGCAACGGCCAGAGCGCTCTGGTCGAGGTGCTCGCCGGCCAGAAGGAACTGGTCGATGGCGGCATCTTCATCAACGGCAAGCCGTTCGAGCCGAAGCGCAAGGATTTCGACCGCTTCAAGGTGTTCGGCCTGCCGGAGGAGCCGCTGAAGAACGCGACCGCGCCGCGGATGAGCGTGGCGGAGAACATCGCCTTCCGCTCCTTCGACAAGCCGCCGATCGCCAGCCTCGGCTGGTGGCTGTCGCCCGGGCCGATGAAGAAGAAGGCGGAGGACCTGATCGCCAAATACCGCGTCAAGACGACCTCGCCTGACTCGCCGATCGAAGCGCTGTCCGGCGGCAACGTCCAGCGCGCAGTGCTGGCGCGCGAGCTCTCCGGCGACGTCGACGTGCTGATCGTCGCCAATCCCTGCTTCGGCCTCGACTTCGCCTCCGTGGCCGAAATCCGCGGCCAGATCATGGAGCAACGCAACCGGGGTGCCGCGGTGCTGCTGGTCAGCGAGGACCTCGACGAGATCCTCGAACTCTCCGACCGCGTCGCGGTGATGTCGGGCGGCACCATCGGCTACGTCGCGCCGATCGGCGAGACCGACCGCAACACCATCGGCCAGCACATGGCGGGGCACTGAGATGGCGTTCACTGTCCCCTCCCGCCCTTACGATTTCACCCTCGACCCCACCAGGGTCGCGCTCGTCGTGATCGACATGCAGCGCGACTTCATCGAGCCGGGCGGCTTCGGCGATACGCTCGGCAACGACGTGGCGCGGCTGACCGCGATCGTGCCCACCGTCGCTGTGCTGATCGGCCTGTTCCGCAAGCACCGGCTGCCGATCGTCCACACCCGCGAGGCGCACAAGCCGGACCTGTCCGATTGCCCGCCCGCCAAGCGGCTACGTGGCAAGCCGGGGCTGAGGATCGGCGACGAGGGCGCGATGGGGCGGATCCTGATCGCCGGCGAGCCGGGCAACCAGATCCTGCCGGAACTCGCACCGCTGCCGGGCGAGATCGCCGTCGACAAGCCGGGCAAGGGCATGTTCTGGGCGACCGGCCTGCACGAGACGCTGACGGAAAAGGGCATCACCCAACTCGTCTTCGCCGGGGTGACGACCGAGGTCTGCGTCCAGACCTCGATGCGCGAGGCGAACGACCGCGGCTATGAGTGCCTGCTGATCGAGGACGCGACCGAGAGCTATTTCCCGCAGTTCAAGGCGGGAGCGATCGAGATGATCGTCGCCCAGGGCGGCATCGTCGGCTGGGTGACGCCGCTCTCTGCGCTGGAAGCCGCCTTCGAGGGGGCGCTGGTCGATGGCTGAGCAGAGGTTCCGCTCTTGGCGCAGCACAGCCGGGGCCGTCGCGCGCATGGTCTCGTCCAGGGCCGGCTGACCATGATCGTCGACGATCCCGACACGCTGGCCGAGATCAGCGCGGTCTTCCATGCCTATGAGGCAGCGCTGCTCGCCAACGACACCGCCACGCTCGACGCCATGTTCCTGCACACCTGCGCGACGGTGCGCTACGGCGTCGCCGAGGTGCAATGCGGCATCGACGAGGTGCGCGCCTTCCGCTCGGTCCAGCAGCCCTTCGAGCGCACCCTGTCGCGCACGCTGATCACCACCTATGGCCGCGACACCGCGATCGCCTCGACGCTGTTTCGCCGTCCCGATTTTCCCGGCCAGGTCGGCCGCCAGATGCAGACCTGGATCCGCACCCCCGACGGCTGGCGGGTCGCCGCCGCCCATGTCAGCATGATGGACGAGGCCGGCTGAGCGACACACCGTCGTCGCAGGGTGGACGCGTGCCCCCTTGCGCGTGGCGGCGAGACGACCGACATGGGCGGGCGACACACAGATTCCTCGCCGACCGGGTTCACCTTCTCCATTGAAGCGCCCGCGCGCGACGCATCAGCAGGAGATTCACGTGAAGAAGATCGGCTTCCTTTCCTTCGGCCACTGGTCGCCTTCGCCTCAGTCCGGAACCCGCTCGGCATCCGACGCGCTTCTGCAGTCGATCGACCTAGCGGTCGCGGCGGAAGAGCTTGGCGCGGACGGCGCCTATTTCCGCGTCCACCATTTTGCCCGCCAGCTCGCCTCGCCCTTTCCGTTGCTCGCGGCCGCCGGCGCCAAGACGAGCCGCATCGAGCTCGGCACCGCCGTCATCGACATGCGCTACGAGAACCCGCTTTACATGGCCGAGGACGCTGGTGCCGCCGACCTCATCGCCGGCGGCCGCCTCCAGCTCGGCATCAGCCGCGGCTCGCCGGAGCAGGTCATCGACGGCTGGCGCTATTTCGGCTACGGGCCGGCCGAAGGGCAGAGCGATGCCGACATGGCGCGCCAGCACACCGAGGTGCTGCTGAACGTCCTGCAGGGTAAAGGCTTCGCGCAGCCCAATCCCAGCCCGATGTTCCCCAACCCTCCCGGCCTGCTGCGCCTTGAGCCGCACTCCGAAGGTCTTCTCGACCGGATCTGGTGGGGTGCGGCGACCAACGCCACCGCCGTCTGGGCGGCGAAGCTCGGCATGAACCTGCAGAGCTCGACGCTCAAGTTCGACGAGACCGGCGAGCCGTTCCACGTCCAGCAGGCGGCGCAGATCCGCGCCTATCGCGAGGCCTGGAAGGAGGCGGGCCACACGCGCGAGCCGCGCGTCTCCGTCAGCCGCTCGATCTTCGCGCTGGTCAACGACATGGACCGCGCCTATTTCGGCAGCGGCCGGCCCGAGCAGGACCAGTTCGGCTATATCGAGGCCGATACGCGCGCTGTGTTCGGCCGGGGATACACGGGCGAGCCCGAGAAACTGGTGAAGCTGCTCGTGGAGGACGAGGCGATCGCCGAAGCCGACACGCTGCTTCTCACCGTGCCGAACCAGCTCGGCGTCGACTACAACGCCCACGTCATCGACGCGATCCTGAAACACGTCGCGCCGGCGCTGGGGTGGCGGTAGGCGCGCTGGCGCCAGTCCCCCTCACCCGTCCTGCGCTTCGCGCAGTCCACCCTCTCCCCGAAGGGGAGAGGAGGTCTGTGGCCGTCGTGGCCACTCTCCCTCCAGATGGCGAAGGCGCTGGCGAACCTCCTCTCCCCTTGGGGAGAGGGTGGCCGAGCGCAGCGGAGGCCGGGTGAGGGGGTGTTCCGTCCGCCCTACGTCCCCGCCTTGATGACCCTGAAATCCGGCAGCTCGCGCAGCCCGAGCTCCGGACCGGCCGGCGAATAGACCACGAACAGCTGCATCGGCCCGTCGCCGGTGTTGAGCGTCGAGTGGAACCGGCTCTCCGGCACGTAGACCGTGCAGCCCGGCCCGACCTTGCGCGTCACCGGATTGCCGTTCTCGTCCTCGACCATTTGCTCGCCGGTGCCCGAGATCACGAAGATGATCTCCTCGGCCCCGGGGTGGTTGTGGCGCGAATGGCCCTGGCCGCTTGGCAGGTCGACGACGCCGCCCGAGAAGCGCTGCGCGCCGTTCACCTCCGGCGCCACCGTCAGCGCCAGCCTGCCCCAGTCGAAGCCGAAGGCGTCGACATCCTTCGGATAGACGAAATATCCGTCCGCACCCTTCAGCATCCTGAACTCCTCCCTGAATGCATGGTCTATGCGCGCCGCCTCAGCGGCAACGTCTTGAATTCGGCCGTCTGGTTGCGGATGGCAATCTCCGCCGGCAGCCGCTCCATCGAGCTCGCGCCGTAGAAGCCGTGGATCTCCTCGCAATGGTCGAGGATGTAGCGCGCATCGTCCGGCATCGAGATCGGCCCGCCGTGGCAGAGCACGATCACGTCCCTGCGCACGCCGCGCGCCGCCGCCGCGATGGCGTCGATCTCCGTCACGCACTGGTCGAGCGTCTTCGCCGACGACGCGCCGATCGAACCGCCGGTGGTCACGCCCATATGCGCCACGACGATGTCTGCGCCGGCCTTGGTCATCGCCACCGCCTCGTCCTGATTGAACACATAGGGCGTCGTCAGAAGGTCGAGTTCATGCGCCGCCGCGATCATGTCGACCTCGAGGCCGTAGCCCATGCCGGTCTCCTCGAAGCTCTGTCGCATCGAGCCGTCGAACAGGCCGATGGTCGGGAAGTTCTGCACGCCCGAGAAGCCCATCGCCTTCAGCTCCGCCAGGAACCGCGGCATCAGGATGAACGGATCGGTGCCGTTGACGCCGGCCAGCACCGGGGTCTGCTTCACCACGGGCAGAACCTCGACCGCCATCTCCTTCACGATCTCGTTGGCGTTGCCGTAGGCGAGCAGCCCGGCGGCCGAGCCGCGGCCGGCCATGCGGTAGCGGCCGGAATTGTAGATGATGATCAGGTCGATCCCGCCGGCCTCCTCGGCCTTGGCCGACAGGCCCGTGCCCGCGCCGCCGCCGACGATCGGCCGGCCTTGCGCGATCATCGTCCTGAACTTTTCAAGGATCGTCTTGCGGGGAATGGCGGGCATCGTTGTCTCGTCAGTTGGAAATGGACAGGAACGTCTCTGCGGCGGCCTGCGCAAAGGCGGGGTCGTTGATGTGCAGCGGCAGGCGGATGATCCGGCGCTGCTCGGTCTGCACCACCGTCCGCTCGATCGCGTCGAACAGCGCCGCGTCTGCCTGCGGATCGAAGAATGCGCCGCCTTCGATGTCCAGCGCCGACACGCCCTTCTCCGGGATCAGGAAGCGCACCTCGCCCTCGCAGGCGTTGAGCCGTCCGCCGATCCATTCGCCGATCTGGCGGCATTCCTCGGCGGTGGTCCGCATCAGCGTGACGTTGGGATTGTGCTTGTAAAGGTTCCGCCCCTTGAAGGCCTGGGGTACCGTGTCGACGGCCCAGAAGTTCACCATGTCGAGCGCGCCGACGGAGCCGACATAGGGCAATCGGGTGCGCGCGATCGCGCCGAAGCGGTCCTGCGTCGCGGGCAGCACGCCGCCGAACAGCAGGTCGCAGACTTCTGTCGTCGTGATGTCGAGCACGCCGGCCAGCAGGCCGGAGTCGGCCAGCTTCTCCATCGTCCGCCCGCCGGTGCCGGTGGCGTGGAACACCATGCAGTCGTAGTCGGCCTTCAGCCTGTCCACGATCGCCATGACGCAGGTCGTGGTGACGCCGAACATGGTGAGCCCGAGCGACGGCTTGCCTTCGCCTGCGACGGCCGGCATGCGGGCCATGCCGGCGATCGCCTGCGCGGCATTGTGCAGGATGACGCGCGAAAGGCCGTTCAGCCCCGCCATGTCCGTCACCGACGGCATGAAGGCGATGTCCGACACGTCGACATAGGGCGACACGTCGCCGGAGGCGAGCGTCGAGACCATCAGTTTCGGCACGCCGTAGGGCAGGGCGCGCATGCCGGCGGTGACGATCGAGGTGCCGCCGCCGCCGCCAAGCCCGATCACCGCAGCCACATCGTCACGCGAAGCCAGGAAACGCGCGAAGGCCTCGCCCATCGCCGCCACCGCCGTGCCGCGGTCGCCGAGGCCGAGCACGGCCGCCGCGCCCTGGGGATGGAAGGCCGCCACCTCGGCAGCTGTCACGTCGACACCCGCCGCTGGTTCCCTCGTGCCGACGTCGACCTCGGTCACGGCAAGTCCCTGCGCGCGGATCAGGCCCGCCAGATAGGCAAGCTCCTCGCCTTTCGTATCGTATGTGCCGACGACATGGACGCGTTTCAATTTTCCTCCCCGCGGACTTCTCCGTTCCGCCTGTCCGGCCTATTCTGTCGCGCCGTTGTTACATGCCATTGCAGAAATGTGAGACGCGAGTATCATATTGACATGAACGTCTCACGTCAATCGACCGAACTTGTGGAAGAAGCCGAGCGCGGGCCGCGCGCGCGGACCCGTCGCCTCATGCTGGAAACCGCGACCCGGCTGATGCAGGCCGGTGTCACGCCCTCGGTCAGCGAGGTTGCGGAGGCGGCCGAGGTGTCGCGGGCGACGGCCTATCGCTATTTCCCCAGCCAGGCCGCGCTCGTCGAGGCGGTGGTCGACGAGGCGCTCGGGCCGATCCTCGCCTGGCAGTCCGGCTCGACCGATCCGCAGGCGCGCGTCGCCGACCTGTTCGGCACGTCGCTGCCGCGCATCGACGCCTTCGAGGCGACGTTCCGCGCGGCGCTGAAACTGGCGCTCGACGAGTGGGCGCAGCGCAAGGCGGGTGCGGCGCCGAGCGAACCGCCGTTCCGGCGCGGCCATCGCGTGGATCTGTTGCGCGAGGCGCTCGTTCCGCTGCGCGGCAGCCTGCCGGCGGCGAAGGTCGAGCGGCTGGCGCAGGCGCTGTCGCTGATCTTCGGCGTCGAGGCGCTGGTGGTGCTCAAGGACATGTGGGGCCTGGATGCCGGCTCCACGGAGGATGTCGTCCGCTGGGCGGCGGCCGCGCTTGTGCGCGCTGCGATCGAGGAAGGCTGATCGGCCCCGGCCGCCGTCAGCCGCCCAGCTGCGCCTTCAGCCCGTCCAGCGCCTTCTCCGCCGCGATGCGGCCGGCCTCGATCGCTTCGCCGGCGCGGTGGAAGTCCATCAGCCTGATATGGGCGACCTGCGGCGAGATCATCGCATGCGGCGGCTCGCCCGCCAGCCGCGAGCGGGTGATGCGGTCCTGCATGATGTTCAGCGCGTTCGCCAGCACGTCGAAATAACCGGGCGATTTCGGCCCGCTCGCCAGAAGCTGCGGCAATATCCGCACTGCCTGCTCGCGGAACGGGCCGGGCATCTGCGCGACCATTTCCATCAGCCGGCCGCGCTGCGCCGCCGAGGCCTCTTCCGCGGCGGCCGGCGAGAGTCCCGCCGCGCGCTTGGCGAGCATGCCGTCGCTCAGCCCCACGGCGATGATGAAGTCGGCGCCGAGCGCCCGCGCGGTCGACACCGGCACCTGATTGACCAGGCCGCCGTCGACCAGCCATTTGCCGTCGGCCAGCGTCGGGCTGAAGATGCCCGGCAGCCCGATCGAGGCGCGGATCGCCGCGTCGACCGGGCCGGTCTCGAGCCAGATCTCGCGCCCGTCGGCGAGATCCGTCGCCACCGCGGCATATTTCACCGGCAGGTCCTCGATGGGTGTGTCGATGCCGAGGTCGCGCAGCAGGCGCTGCACCCGCGCGCCGTCGATCAGCCCGCCATTGGCGACCTTGACGTCGAGCAGGCTCGCGATCGTGCGCCAGTCCACCGCCTGCGCCCATGCCTTCAGCTCGCCGAGACGTCCGCAGGCATGGGCCGCGCCCACCAGCGCCCCGATCGAGGTCCCGGCGATGACCGTCGGCTCGATGCCGGCCCCGACCAATGTCTCCAGCACCCCGATATGCGACCAGCCGCGCGCCGCCCCGCCGCCCAGCGCCAGCCCGACCCTGAATCTCGTCATCGGCTCGCCTCCACGGACCGATACTTGCGCGCCGCGGCGTTGCCGCCAAGACGAAATCGCGGGAGTGTGTCCCTAGAGGGGCCGGCGGATCAGCTTGGCAATCACGCCGACGATGCCTTCGCGGAACAGCATGACTGCGACGACGAAGATGATGCCCTGGCCGATCGTCACCCAGTCGCCGAAGGTGGCGAGGTAGTTCTGCATGGTGACGATAATTGCGGCGCCCAGGATCGGACCGAACACCGTCCCCATGCCGCCGAGAAGGGTCATCAGCACGACCTCGCCCGACATTGTCCAGTAGACGTCCGTCAGCGAAGCGAGCTGGAACACGATCGCCTTGGTCGCGCCTGCCGTGCCGGCGAGTGCGGCGGACAGAACGAATACCGCCAGCTTGTAGCGGCTTGTGCGGTAGCCGAGCGAGATCATGCGCGGCTCGTTGTCCCGGATCCCCTTCAGCACCTGGCCGAAGGGCGAATGGATGATGCGATAGATGATGAGCAACCCGACGAAGACAACGCCGAGCACGAAGAAATAGAGGTTGCGGTCGGGAGCCATCGAAATCATCCCGAGCAGGTGGCCTCGCGGCACGGACTGGATGCCATCCTCGCCGCCGGTGAAGGGAGCCTGTGCGGAGAAGAAGAAGACCATCTGGGCGAAGGCCAGCGTGACCATGGCGAAATAGATTCCCTGCCGGCGGATGGCGAGCGAGCCTATGGCAAGGCCGAGCACGGCTGCGGCCAGCGTGCCGGACAGGATCGCGAGTTCCGGCGTCAGGCCCCAGACCTTGGCGGCATGGGCGGATATGTAGCTGGCGCTGCCGAAATAGGCGGCATGGCCGAACGAGAGCAGCCCGCCGAACCCCAGCAGCAGGTTGAAGGCGCAGGCGAACAGCGCGAAGCACAGCACCTTCATAACGAAGACAGGATAGAGCACGTGCGGCGCGGCGAGCCCCAGGATCAGCAGCCCGACGAAGATCGCCTTGTGCAGCGCCGGCATGCCGATCGCGCCGGGCCGGCCGACCTGCGCGACATCGATCATCTGACTGTCCGTAGCCATCAGGCTTCCCTTCCGAAAAGACCGGCCGGCTTCACCAGCAACACGATGGCCATGATGACGAAGATGACGACGGCCGAGCCTTCCGGGTAGAAGACGCGGGTCAGGCCTTCGATCAGGCCGAGGCCGAAGCCGGTGAGGATCGAGCCGAGGATCGAGCCCATGCCGCCGATGACGACCACGGCGAAGACGACGATGATCACGTCCGCCCCCATGTTCGGATTGACGGAGTAGATCGGCGCGGCGAGCACGCCGGCGAGCGCGGCAAGCCCGACGCCGAAGCCGTAGGTCAAAGTGATCAGGCGCGGCACGTTGATGCCGAAGGCGCCGACCATGGTGGGGTTCTCTGTGGCAGCCCTCAGATAGCCGCCGAGCCGCGTCTTCTCGATCACGAACCAGGTGGCGAGGCACACCACCAGCGACACGAGGATGACCCAGCCTCGATAGTTGGGCAGGAACATGAACCCGAGATTCTGGCCGCCTGAAAGCTGTTTCGGCATGGCGTAGGGCAATCCGGAAATGCCGTACTGGTTGCGGAAGATGCCGGTGATGATCAATGCCAGGCCGAAGGTCAGCAGCAGGCCGTAGAGATGATCGAGATGGTAGAGCCGCGAGATCAGCACGCGCTCGAGCACGACGCCGAAAGCGCCGACGAGGATCGGCACGAACAGCAGGGCTGCCCAGTAGGGGATGCCGAGATAGTTCAAGAGCATCCAGGCGACGAAGGCGCCCATCATGTCTGGGCGCCATGGGTGAAATTGATGATGTTGAGAAGGCCGAAGATGATTGCGAGCCCGAGGCTGAGCAACGCGTAGAAAGAGCCGTTGATCAGGCCGAGCAGAAGCTGGCCGAACAAGGCCTGCGGCGGAATACCGAGCAGTTCGAACATGCGGTCGACCCCGTTGCGACGTATGCCGGGCGCCCCGATCGCTCGGCGCGCCCGGTTGATCATTCAGCTACTTGACGAGCGGGCAGCCGCCGTCGGCGAGCGGCCGGAACGCCTTGTCCGCGGGAATGGTCGCGACGGTCTCATAGAGATCCCATTCGCCCTTCGAATCTTCCGGCTTCTTGACGCGGAAGAGGTACATGTCGTGGACCTTGCGGCCATCGGCGCGCACCACGCCCTTGCCGAACAGCGGATCGTCGGTGGGCATCTCCTTCATCTTGGCCATGACCGCTGCCGGATCCTTCGAACCGGCGGCCTCAACGGCCTTGAGATAATGCAACACGGCGCCGTAGACGCCGGCCTGGATCATCGACGGCTTTTTGCCGGTCTTCTCCTCGAACTTGGCCGACCATTCGCGGGTCTGGTCGTTCAGATCCCAGTAGAAACTCTCGGTCAGCACCAGTCCCTGTGCCACATCGAGGCCGAGCGCATGCACGTCGTTGACGAACATCAGCAGGCCGGCAAGCGCCTGGCCGCCCTGGGTGATGCCGAATTCCGACGCCTGCTTGATCGAGTTGATCGTGTCGCCGCCGGCATTGGCCAGACCGATGACCTGAGCCCCCGACGTCTGTGCCTGGAGCAGAAAGGACGAGAAGTCGGTGCCGGGGAACGGCGTGCGAACGGCGCCGATCACCTCACCGCCATTGGCCTTGACCACCGCCGATGTGTCGCGTTCGAGCGCGTGGCCGAAGGCGTAGTCGGCGGTGACGAAGAACCAGGTCTTGCCGCCGGCCGCCACCATCGCGCCGCCGGTGCCGTTGGCGAGCGCCCAGGTGTCGTACGTCCAATGAACGGTGTTCGGCGAGCATTTCGAGCCGGTGAGGTCGGACGACGCAGCACCCGAATTCAGGAAGATTTTGTTCTTTTCCTTGGTGATGTCGTTGATGGCGAGTGCCACCGAGGAGGTCGGCACGTCGGCGATCACGTCGACGCCTTCGGTGTCGTACCATTGGCGGGCGATGTTGGAGCCGACATCCGGCTTGTTCTGGTGATCGGCCGAAATGACCTCGACGGTGATGCCCTTGTCAGTGCCGAAATCGTCGGCCGCCATCTGCGCGGCGACCGCCGAGCCTTCGCCGGTGATGTCGGCGTAGATGCCCGAGCGGTCGTTCATGACGCCGATCTTGATCTTGGTCTGCGCATACGCGGTGCCGGCCATGAGCAGGCCTGCAAGCGATGCCAGAATGAATCCTGTCTTCTTCATTTCGTCTTCTCCTCCTGTTTCGGCAGGTCGTGCCGGTAACTTCTCCCGCTCAGACGCCGAGATATCGGTGCAGCTTGTCGATGTTGGCGTCGAGTTCGTCGTTGGGGATCGTGTCGATCACGCGCCCCTGTTCCACCACGTAGTGCCGGTCTGCAACCGATGCGGCGAAGCGGAAATTCTGTTCGACCAGGACGATTGTGAACCCCTGCTGCTTCAGCCGGGCGATCGTGTGGCCGATCTGCTGGACGATGACGGGCGCCAGCCCTTCCGTCGGCTCGTCGAGGAGCAGCAGCTTTGCGCCGGTGCGCAGTATGCGGCCGATCGCCAGCATCTGCTGCTCGCCGCCGGACAGTTTCGTGCCCTGGCTCGACAGCCGCTCCTTGATGTTGGGAAACAGTTCGAAGACCTGCTCGACGGTCAGTCCGCCCGGCCGCACCTGCGGTGGCAGCATCAGGTTCTCCTCGACGGACAGCGACGAGAAGATGGCGCGCTCCTCGGGGCAGAGCGCGATGCCAAGCCGCGCGATCGCGCGCGCCGGCAGCTTGATCGTCTCGTGGCCGTCGAACATCACCGAGCCCGACCGCTTGGCGAGAATGCCCATGACGGCCTTGAGCGTGGTCGTCTTCCCGGCGCCGTTGCGACCGAGCAGGGTCACCACCTCGCCTTCGCCCACTTCGAAATCGATGCCGTGCAGGATGTGGCTTTCGGAATACCAGCCTTGCAGTCCATGCACCTTCAGCAGCGGCCTGGCTGGCGCGACGGACGACGGTTTGCTGGCGAGCACTGCTTCAGGCATGTCCCGCTCCGATATAGGCCTCGATGACTCGCTGGTCCTTGGACACGGTGGCGTAGTCGCCCTCTGCCAGGACCTCGCCGCGCGCCAAAACGGTGATGCGGTCCGACAGGGAGGCCACCACCGACAGATTGTGCTCGACCATGAAGATGGTGCGGTTCGCCGCGATCCGGCGGATGAGTGCGGAAATCCGGTCGATGTCTTCCTGTGTCATGCCGGCCATCGGCTCGTCGAGCAGCAGCATTTCCGGATTGAGCGCCAGCGTGGTGGCGATCTCGAGCGCCCGCTTGCGCCCATAGGGGAGTTCGCCCGCAAGCGTCCCGGAGAAGTCGGTCAGGCCGACATCGGCCAGCAGCGCGAGCGCCTCGTCGTCGAACTCCGTCAGCGCCTTTTCCGAGCGCCAGAAGTCGAAACTGTCGCCGCGCCGCCGCTGCAGGGCGATGCGCACGTTCTCCAGCGCAGTCATCTTGGGGAAGACCGCCGAGATCTGGAAGGAGCGGACGAGCCCCAGCCGCGCGATGTCGGCCGGCTGCATGGCGGTGATGTCCTGGCCGTTATAGTGGATCGAGCCGCGGGTCGGCTGCAGGAACTTCGTCAGCAGGTTGAAACAGGTCGTCTTACCGGCGCCGTTCGGTCCGATCAGCGCATGGATCGAGCCGCGCCTCACCTTCAGATCGACATTGTTGACGGCGACGAAGCCCTTGAATTCCTTGGTCAGGCCGGACGCCTCGAGGATTGTGTCCCCGCTCATCGATACGACACGCCCATTGGCCGATACAATAGCGCTCGCGGACGCCGAGCGCCCATAAAATCCGACATGTCTCCTCCCGAGGCATTCGCCCTTGGCCGTTGGCCGGCGTCGTCAGACTATTTGGCCCTCCCGCCCGTTCAATACAGTAGAATTACGGTGCACGCGGAGCGCTCCCGGAAACCTAAGGACAAGCCATGGCTTTCGCAAGCCCGGACACTATCGGTGAGGCTACTCCCGTAGTTGCGGCGAGATGAGGCCATGGGGAACGGCGCGCCCTACACGGCGGCGCTGGCGCGGACTGCCTGGTCACCGCGGCCGCCAAATGCGCGGGGGGCGGCGGCGCAAGCGCTGTCCGCTGAAGCGGGATTTCTAGCCGAGCGGCAAACGGTCCGCTCTATCTGCGCTTGTCGGATGTCGTTGAGGTTCCGCGCCGGACGAGCCGGCGCGGAGAGGGTTCACGCCTGGATCAGGCGTTCCAGCCGGAGACAGCCTTGGAGTCGAGGAACTCCTCGATGCCCCAGTGGCCGCCTTCGCGCGCCCGGCCCGATGCCTTGACGCCGCCGAAGAAGGCTTGCGGGCCGCGCGACATGCCGTTCATCTCGACCATGCCGGCGCGCAGGCGTCGCGCGAGGCGGTTGGCGCGGTCGTTGTCGCCGGTCTGCACGTAGTTGGTCAGGCCATACTGCGTGTCGTTGGCGATCGAGACGGCTTCTTCCTCGCTGTCGAACGGCAGGATCGACAGCACAGGCCCGAAGATCTCTTCCTTCTCGATCCGCATGCCCGGAACCACGTCGGCGAAGACCGTCGGCCGCACGAAATAGCCGCGGTTCAGGTCGCTCGGGCGGCCGAGACCGCCCGAGACGAGACGCGCGCCTTCGTCGATGCCGGCGGCAATCAGCTCCTGGATTTTCTCGAACTGCGTCGCGGAGACGACCGGGCCGATGTGCGGGCCGGCCTGGTGCGCGGAGGCCACCTGCGTCGCGTCGGCCATCCTGCGGGCGATCTCCACCGCCTCGTCGTAGAACGGACGCTCGACCAGCATGCGGGTCGGTGCGTTGCAGGACTGGCCGGAATTGTTGAAGCAGCGCTTCACGCCGCGCTCGACCGCCTTGGCGCCGGCATCGGCGAAGACGAGGTTCGCGCCCTTGCCGCCGAGTTCGAGGCAGACCTTCTTCAGGCTGTCCGCAGCCGCCTTGGTGATGGCGATGCCCGCACGGGTCGAGCCGGTGAAGGAGACCATGTCGACATCCGGATGCGTCGACAGCCGCGTTCCCACGCCCGCGCCGTCGCCGTTGACCAGGTTGAACACGCCTGCCGGGGCGCCTGCCTCGTCAACGATCTCAGCGAACAGCATCGACGACAGCGGTGCGATCTCGGAGGGCTTCAGCACCATGGTGCAGCCCGCGAGCAACGCCGGGATCACCTTCAGCGCGACCTGGTTCATCGGCCAGTTCCACGGCGTGATGAGCGCTGCGACGCCAACCGGCTCATAGGCCACCATCGACTGCGGCGAACGGTTGCCGGCCGGACGCAGGAACTCGAACTCCTCGAAGGCGTCGATGAAGTTCTGGATATGCCAGGTGCCGGCTCCAACCTGCTCGGTCCGCGCCAGGTCGATCGGCGCGCCCATTTCCAGGCTGATCGCGGCCGCCATGTCGTCCGCGCGGCGCTGATAGATCTCGAGGATGCGCTTCACCAGCGCCAGCCGCTCGGACGGCTCGGTCGCGCTCCACGACGCAAATGCCGCCTTGGCGGCGGCGACGGCCTTGTCGGTGTCGGCGGTGGTTCCGAGCACGATCGTGGCGCAAGCCTCCTCGGTCGAAGGATCGATGACGTCCAGCGCCGTCCCGCCGCTCGAGTCGATCCATTGTCCGTCGATGTAGAACTGGCGCTTTTCGATCATCTCTCAATCCTGCGTGTTGTGTGCCGCGACGGCCCGAAGCTTTAAGGCCGGCCGGTTTCCTTTTCCAGCCGCGAAAGGCGGCTGGTGAGGATGTCGAGATAGGATGGCCCGCCGGTCCTGAACAGGGTCACATTGCGCCCGGACTAAGTCCAACGCGAGCCGTCATCCAGGTCGGAACGAACCGGCGTTTCAGCCGGAGCGCACCAGCACCTCAGCACGGATATTCAACAGAGAGCGGGCGCGTCCGGTGTTTCAGGTCCGGGAGATGTCGCCCGGCGACCTCGCCTGAGATCTGGCGGATGCGGTCAGCATGTCCGCATCCTGTCCCAGCCGCGGCGCGGGCGGCAGCGACGGGCGCTCCGCTCCTTCCTGGCGGAAGGCGGGGCCGAAGGCGAGCGGCTCGCCGTCGACCGGGATGCCCGGCGTCCTCGGATAGAGGTCGCGCAGGAATTCCTGCAGGTCGCGCACGCGCGCGGCCGGAACGTTCGCCGCGTTGAGCCGGGTTTCCAGCTCCGCCGCGCTGGCGACAGCGAAGGCGGCGCGCAGTTCGCCGCGCAGTTCGTCGGTCGCCGCATTCGCCAGGAAGGCTGCGCTGGCGAGGCCCGCGGGTATGTAGGGCGGGCCGGCGAGTTCTGGACGACCGAGCAGCCGGCACAGCGCCTCGAACTGACCCATCGTGTTGGCGGCGACCGAGATATGCCCGTCCGAGGTGGCGAAGGTCTCGGCGCCCGGGCTGCCGACAAAGCCGCGATTGCCCACCCGGCCCGGCGGCAGGCCGCTGGCCAGAACCTGGGCGGCGGGGCCGGACATCAGCGAGAGCGCCGAATCGATCATCGAGACGTCGATGGTGATCGGGCCGTTGTCGCCGCGCAGCCGACGCACGACCGCGGCCAGGATTGCCTCCGCGGCGCTGATCCCGGTGGCGATGTCGATCACAGGGAAGCCGACCTTCATCGGCTCCAGGTCCTCCCCGCCGCCCTGCATCATCATCATCCCGGTGGCGGCCTGGACGACATGGTCGTAGGCGCCCCGGCTGGCGTTCTCGCCGGTCTGGCCCCAGCCCGAGATGGAGCAGTAGATGACGTCCGGCCGCACCTTCCTGATGTCCTCCGGGCCGAGGCCGAGCCGCTTCGCGACGCCGGGGCGGAAATTCTCGACGAAGATGTCCCCGCTTCTGGCGAGATCGAGGATCGCCCGGCGTCCGGCCGGGTCGGCCAGGTCGACCGCCACCGACTTCTTGCCGGCATTGAGCGCGCGGAAGCCGGGCGGGAGCCCGTCGAGCTCCGGCTGCAGGGCGAGCGCGCGCATGGCGTCGCCGCTGCCCGGACGCTCCACCTTGATGACCTCGGCGCCGAGGCAGCGCAGGTGATGCGTCGCGCACGGGCCGGCCAGCACATGGGTCAGGTCGATCACCCGATATCCTTCAAGCGGCAGCATCGTCTTCTCCCCGGCTTTCATGCACGTTTCCCGATGCGATCGGGCATGTCCTGCGGGCGGTCCTGCCCCGTGGCACGAGGCGTGCGCAGGCCGAGTATCCGTCCGCGCGCATCGATCTCCGGTGGCCGGCGAGGATCTGACGTTGCTGTGGGATCATGCTGCCGTGGACCTCGGACGTGTCGCTCTCCGCGTCTGTCGCGCTATCCTGGCGCGTCACGCCGTCGGAACATAAGGCGGCTGGCGCTGTCAGCAGTAGTTAAATATGCTGACGGTAGCGTTATGTTTTACTAATACCGGATGCAGCGATGGACCTGAGGCAGATCCGCTATTTCGTCGCCGCCTGCGAGACGGGTTCGCTCAGCGGCGCCGCCGAGCGGCTGAACTGCACTGCGCCGGGCGTGAGCCAGCAGATGAGCGCGCTCGAGGCGCGCCTGGGCACGCGCCTGTTCGAGCGGACCTCGCGCGGCGTCAGGCCGACGGCGGCGGGCAGCCGCTTCTACGACAGGTGCCTGGCGGTGCTGAAGGCCGTTTCCGAAGCTGAGATCGAGCTGCAGGATTTCAAGGCCGGCCTGAGCGGCTCGGTCTCCGCGGGCTTCGCGCCGGGCATTGCCCGCTCGATCCTGCCGCAGGCGCTGGCGCGCTTCACACGCGAGTTCCCCCGCATCGACATCGACATCGCCAGCGGAACGGCGGACCTGCTGCTGTCGGAAACCTCGGCCGGCGGGCTCGATTTCTATGTCGGGCAGTTCGCCCGCAAGCAGCTCGGTCTGGCCGCGACGCACATAGGCCGTTTCCCCGTGTCGCTGATCTCCGGCGTCCGCCGCGGACTGACGTCGATGCGCCCGGTCCGCCTCGACAATCTCGCGCCGCTGAAGCTCTTCGTCCCGTCGGCGGCCAACAGCCTGCGCCCGAAGATCGAAGACGCCATCATCAGCGGCCAGATCGTCGTCGAGCGGAAGATATCCATCGACAGCATGTCGGCAGGGTTCGAATTCGTCAGCCAGACCGACTGGTCGTCCATCCTGCCGTTCTGGATCGGCCTGCAGGAGCTGGGGCGAGGGCGCGTCACCGTCAATCCGATCGCTTCTCCGGAGATGCAGGTGGATGTGGCGATGATCGTGCCGGCGCAGCGGCCGCTCTCGCGGCCGGCCCAACAGCTCTACGATTACTTCCTTCAGGAACTGCGCCGGATGGAGGCGGAATGGGCGCGGGTTACCCAACCCGCCTTAAGCCAGGATTAAGGATCGGTTTAGAAGAAATAAGTGCCCCTAATGTGAAGTCGGGCCTAGGCTTTGAAACGGGCGCCGCCAGGCGTGGCGCCTTGCAGGCTGGGAGGGCCAGGATGAGGAAGTGGATCGCAGGGTCGGCGCTTGTCGCCGCAGTCGCGCTGGGGCTCGCCGGAACGCCGGCCTGGGCACAGGGCAGTGGTATATTCAAATATGCGGAGCAGGTGAAGCTCATCACCATGGACCCGCAGCAGCAGAGCGGCAGCGGCGTGCCCTTCCTGCGGCCCGTCTATGAATCCCTGTTCGAAAAGGGCCCCAAAGGCGAGGTCCAGCCGCTTCTGGCCACTGGCTACAAGGTAGACGGACTCGACGTCACGATCACGCTCCGCGAAGGCGTCACGTTCTCGAACGGCGAGCCGTTCAACGCCGAAGCCGCTGCGGCAAACATAAACCGGGGTGTGAAGCTCGGCATCATCGAAGGTCTCAAGACCGTCGAGGCCGCCTCAGCGGCCGACGAGCATACGCTGAAGATCAGGCTCAAGGAGTTCGATCCGGCCATCATCGACAGTCTCTGCTACACGGGCGGCATGATGATCGCGCCGGCCGCGATCGCCGATCCGGCCCTCGACCGCAATCCGGTCGGCACCGGTCCCTACGTCTACAAGAAGGAAGAATCGCGCGAAGGCGAAGTGCGCATCTACCTGCCGAACCCGACCTACTGGGACAAGGACAAGATCGGCCTTGCGCGCTACGAGGTCTGGGAGATTCCGGACGACACCGCGCGCCTCAACGCGCTGAAGACCGGCCAGATCGACGCCGGCAACTGGCTGTCCAACCCGCAGGCGGCGATCATCGACCGCACGCCCGACCTGAAGCTCATCCGCAACAATGGCGGCCTGAACTACCATGTCATCATCTCCGACCGCGAAGGCACGGTCGTTCCGGCCTTTGCCGATCCGCTGGTGCGCAAGGCGATGGCGCTGGCGATCGACCGCGAGGGCTTCAACAAGGCGATCCAGTTCGGCCTCGCGGCGAAGTCGTTCCAGCCCTATGGCAAGGGCGACTGGGCCTACGAGCCTTCGCTGGAAGGGGTCTATGATTACAATGTCGAGAAGGCCAAGGAGCTGATGGCGCAGTCGAAGTTCCCCGACGGGTTCACCTTCGACATGCCGTCCATCCCGATCTACCAGTCGCGGCTCGAGGCGCTGGCCGGCTTCTTCAAGGAAATCGGCATCACGATGAACATCGTGCCGCAGGAGCCGGGCACGCTCGCCCGCGTCAGCCGGACGACGAACTTCCCGGCCACCAACCTCGTCTGGAACACGATCACCGATCCGAAGTTCCTCGCGTTGCGCTACATCTACGAGGATGCGGCCTACAACCCGTTCAAGGCCAAGCCCAGCGACACGCTGCTGACGCTCGCCAAGGAAGGGCTGAGCTCCGTCGAGACCGACGTGCGGGCGCCGGTCTACCGGAAGATGGCGCAGCAGCTCGCGGAGGAGGCCTTCCTGATCTTCGTCACCAATGCGCCGATCCTGATCGGCGTCAGCGAAAAGACCGCGAGCAATCCGACAGTGGTCTATCGCTACGGCGAGGATTCGATCAATCTGCGCGGCCTCAAAGCCAACTGACAAAGAGGCTTCGTGTTCAGACTCGTTCTACAGCGGCTGGCTGCGCTGGTGCCGCTCCTGTTCATCGTCTCGGTGCTGACGTTCTCGTTCACGTCCATGCTGCCGAGCGATCCGGTGGATCTGATCATCGGCGACACCGGCACCCAGGAGCAGTATGAGATGGTGCGCGAGCGGCTCGGGCTCAACGAGCCCGTGGTCGTGCGCTATTTCCAGTGGCTGGGCCGCGCCGTCCAGGGCGACCTGGGCACCTCCTTCTTCAACAGCGTCAGCGTCTCGTCGGCCGTGATGCAGCGGCTTCCCGTGACGCTCTCGCTGACCGCCGTCTCCGCCCTGATCGCCGTCATGGTCGGCATCGCGGCGGGGGTGGCCGCGGCACTGAGGCCCCGCTCGTGGGTCGACAGGCTGGCCACGGTCGGGGCGACCATCGGACAGGCGATCCCGAACTTCTGGTTCGGCCTCCTGCTCGTCGCGATCTTCGCGGTGAACCTGCGCCTCTTTCCTGCGACGGGCTTCACGCCGATCTCAACCTCGCCCTGGGAATGGCTGCGCAGCGTGACCCTGCCGGCGCTGGCGCTGGGTCTGTCGTCCAGCGCGGCCATCGCGCGCCAGGTCCGTTCGGCGATGGTCGGCGTGCTGCAGCAGGACTACATCCGCGCGGCCCGCGCACAGGGCCTGTCGTCGCGGCGGGTGATCCTGCGGCACGCGCTCACCAATGCCATGGTGCCGGTCGTCGCCATTCTGTCCTTCCAGATCACCGTGCTGCTCGGCGGCGCGCTGATCGTGGAGCAGGTCTTCGCCATCAACGGCCTCGGCACGCTCGCCATCACGGCGGTGCGCCAGCAGGACATCCCGATGATCCAGGGGCTCGTCCTGGTCATGGTCGGCCTCGTCGTGCTGGTTCAGCTCGCCACTGACATCGTCTACGGCTTCCTCAATCCCAAGGCCCGTCCGTCTTGAGCACCCTGTCCACCCAAACCCCGGCGACGCGTCCGCGGCGGTCGCGACGGCTGGCTGGCGGCTCCTTTGCCATCATCGCAGTCGCGGGCGCGATCCTCGCCTTGCTCGTGTTCCTTGCGATCTTCGCCGATGTGATCGTCCCTTACGATCCGCTCAAGCAGAACCTGATCCAGTCGTTGCAGGGCCCCTCGGCGCAGCACTGGCTCGGCACGGACGACCTCGGTCGCGATGTCTTGTCGCGCCTCATCTATGGCTGCCGGATCGCGGTCATCGCCGCCGCCGAGGGCACCTCGATCGCCGTGCTCATCGGCGTGCCGCTCGGCCTCTTCATCGGCTACCGCGGCGGCTGGTGGGACTGGATCGTCATGCGCATCGTCGAGGCGATCGTCTCGATCCCCGGCATCATGGTCGCGATCGTCATCCTCGCCCTCCTCGGCACGGGGCTGCACAAGGCGATGGTGGCGCTCGGCATCCTGTTCTCGACGTCCTTCCTGCGGCTCGCGCGCGGCGTGGTGCTGGCCGAGCGCGAAGAGGTCTATGTACGCTCGGCGCGCGTCATCGGCGCATCGGACGGCCGCATCCTTCTGCGTCACATCTTCCCGAACATCGCCCCGCCGCTGATCGTGCAGATCACGCTGACCGTCGGCGCCGTGCTGCTGGCCGAGGCCGGGCTCTCCTTCATCGGGCTCGGCGTGCAGCCGCCGGACGCGAGCTGGGGCACGATGCTCAGCACCGCCGCCGCGTACATGGACCTGCACTGGTTCCTCGCCATTCCGCCCGGCATCGCCATCATCGCGACGGTGCTGTCGGTCAACCTGATCGGCGACGTGATCCGTGATTCGATCGGCCGCGGCGTCGCGGTGGCGGCGAAGCCCCGGGCCGCGTCGCCGCGCGTCGAGGCGGCGGTCGCCGCCTCCGTGCCGGACAGTCCGCTTCCGCCCCCGCGCGCCAACGAGGTGCTGCGTGTCGAGGGTCTTCAGGTGGCGCTGTCTTCGGCCGACGGAGAGGGGCTGCCGCTCATCTCCAACCTCTCCCTCTCCATCGCGAAGGGCGAGACGCTGGGACTCGTCGGCGAATCCGGCAGCGGCAAGACCCTGACCGGGCTGGCCATCCTCGGGCTGACGAGCGTTGCGCTGCGCACGACGCGCGGCTCGATCGTCCTGAACGGCAGGGACCTGCGCGCGCTGCCGCCGCGCCAGATGGAGGAGGTCCGCGGCAACGAGGTCGCGATGGTGTTCCAGGACCCGACGACCAGCCTCAACCCGGCCTTCACTGTCGGCAGCCAAATCGCCGAGGTACTGCGCGCCAAGAAGGGACTGTCGCAGAAGGAGGCGTGGGAGCAGACGGTCGCGCTGATCCACCGCGTCGGCATCCCGCGGCCGCAGGAGCGTGCACGCGCCTTCCCGCACGAGCTTTCCGGCGGCATGGCGCAGCGCATCGCGATCGCCCGGGCGCTGAGCTGCAACCCCTCGCTGCTGATCGCCGACGAGCCCACCACCGCGCTCGACGTAACCGTGCAGCAGGAAATCCTCGATCTCTTCCGCGACCTGCAGGAGGAGTTCGGCATGGCGATCCTCTTCGTCACGCACGACCTCGCCGTCGCCGCCGACATCTGCGACCGCATCAGCGTCATGTATGCCGGCGAGATGGTCGAGATGGCCGAGGTCGGCCGGCTGTTCGCCAGGCCGCGCCACCCCTATACGCGCGGCCTCCTGACGGCGATGCCGCACGCCTCCGACCGCAATCCGCCGCTGCCCACCATTCGCGGCAGCGTGCCGCGCCCCGGCGCCTGGCCGGTGGGCTGCCGCTTCTCAAACCGGTGCGACTTCAGGATCGCCGCCTGCGACCGGCATATCCCGCTTACGGGCGCCGACCGGCTGGTCCGCTGCATCCGCGCCGAGGAGCTCGTCCTGGAGGCCGCGTCGTGAGCGAGGAAGCGCTGCTGGAAATCCGCGACCTCGACGTCACCTATTGGCGGCGTTCCCTGCTCGGGTTCAAGGGCAGGGCGTTCCAGGCCGTCAAGGGCGCGAACCTGTCGATCCGCGCCGGCGAGACTCTCGGCCTCGTCGGCGAGTCCGGCTCCGGCAAGTCCTCCATCGCCAATACGGTGCTCGGCCTCGTTCCGGCCAATGGCGGATCGATCCGCTTCGGCGACGTCGAGCTCACCTCGATGAAAACGCGCTATCCGCCCGCCGTGCGCGGGCAGATCCAGGCGGTGTTCCAGGATCCCTATTCCTCGCTCAACCCGTCGATGACCGTCGAGGATATCGTCACCGAGCCGCTGCGCGTCCACACGACGATGAGCAGGGCCGAGCGGCGGGCCCGCGCCATCGAGTTGCTCAGGCTGGTGTCGCTGTCCGAGGAGCATCTCGAGCGCCATCCGCACCAGTTCTCCGGCGGTCAGCGCCAGCGCATCGCCATCGCCTCCGCGCTGGCGCTGACGCCGAAGCTCATCGTGCTCGACGAGCCGGTCAGCGCGCTGGATGTCTCCACCCAGAACCAGATCATCAACCTGCTCTACGAGCGCCGCGATGCGCTCGGCATCGCCTATCTGCTGATCGCCCACGATCTGGCGCTGGTCCACCACATCTCGGACCGGATCGCGGTGATGTATCTCGGGCACATCGTCGAGGAAGGTCCGTCGGACCGGGTCTACCGCTCTCCCGCCCACCCCTACACAAAGGCGCTGCTCGACGCGGTGCCGCTGCTCGATCCCGAGGCCCAGCGCAGGCGAAGGGCGACGCGCCGGGCAGCGCCGGTGAAGGAGGCTCCGCGCGTGGCGACGCAGGGCTGTCCCTACCGCAACCGATGTCCCTTCGTGATGCCGCGCTGCGCCGAGGATATGCCGCCGGCCTATCCTGTCGACGGCGGCGGCACGGCGGCCTGCTTCCTTCTCGACCGCTCCGCGATGCCAGGCACCACCGCAAGCCAGGGCATGCCGGCATGAGCGGCGTCTACGTCAGCGACATCCCCGCGGGAGACGTTCGCGAGGCCGACGATGTGATCGCCGGCGCGCCCGGCATTGGGCCGGGCCTCACCTGCCGCTGGCCGTCCGGCCGCGCGCCGCTGGGCTTCGTCCTGTTCTGCCACGGCCTTGGCTCGAACGGCCGCGAATATGCCGCTCTCGCGCACCACTGGGCCCGCCACGGCTATCTGGTGATCCAGCCGACCTTTTCCGATGCGATCGGGCGCGTGGCGCGCGCCGAGCCGGCGCTCGGCCTCGACCCGGACGCCGATCTCTCCCGCTGGTGGCAGATGACCGACATCCGGTCGCGTATGCACGAGATCCTGCACGCACCGGAGCGCTGGCTGGACAGGGCGGCCGTCGCCGGTCGCGTGATGGACAGTCTCGACAGCGTGTTCGAGGTCACGAGCGGCCGGCCGGACCGGCCGGTCCGTGGCGCCATCGCCGGCCATTCCTTCGGCGCCTACACCGCGCAACTCCTTGCCGGCGCGGAGATCGACCTGCCGGACGGCCAGGCGCGCCGCTTCCGAGACGACCGCTTCGCCGCGGCCATGCTGCTCAGCGGCCAGGGACGCGACCAGCAGGGTCTGCGCGACGGCTCGTGGGACCGCATGGACGGTCCCGTCCTCACCGTCACCGGCACGCTCGACCGCGGCGCCAAGGGCGGCGACTGGCACTGGAAGTCGGAACCCTACGACCTCGCCCCCGCTGGCGACAAATACCTCGCCGTCCTGGACGAGGCCGACCATTACCTCGGCGGCTTCGCCGACAACGGCGTCCAGCCCCAGGTCCCCGCCCAGCAGGCGGCCCTGCGCCAGCTCACCCTCGCCTTCCTCGACGCCCACGTCAGGAACATCCCCGCCGCGCGCCGATGGCTGGCTTCGGTCGACACGGCGATCGGCCCCTGCCGCCTGGCGTTCAGCAGCAAGTAGCCCGACTGCTCAGCCAACGCGGCCTCATAACCGCGTTGGAGATCGGTTGCCGAGCTGCGGCGTCTATTGCGATGTGACGAGACGCTCCAGCTTGCCCAGCGTCTGCAGGCCCAGTTCGATCGCGCCGAAACCCTTTGCCGCCTCGAACTCGGCCTTCGTGCTCATCACCATGCCCAGCGTCACCTTCGTCGCTTCGCCCTCGGTCTCGAACGAGGCCCATGCATCGGCATGCTTCGGTCCGTTCTCGCCCCACAGCAGCGTGTAGGCGAGCCTCTCCTCGGGGCGGATTTCGATGTAGCGGTGGTGGTTCGGGAACACCGTGCCGTCGGGCCCGATCATGTCGAACACCCATTCGCCGCCCGTGCGCAGGTCGATCCGCTTCGTCCGGCAGGAAAACCCGTCCGGACCCCACCATTGCGGCAGCGTCTTGGCGTTCACCCAGGTGTTCCAAACGATCGAGCGCGGCGCCCGTATGACGCGCTGGAGCACCATGGTGCGCTCGGCGACGCCGCCGAGATTGTCCAGCCCCGCGTCGAATCCCTGCCGGTAGCCGGCCTCCATATCCTGGGCCAGCGAGGAAAGCTGCACCGTCACGACCACCCGGCTGCGCTCGTCGGTGCCGGAGAAATCCGCCGTCACCAGCGCCGCCGATTGCGTCACGCCTTCTGAGGAGATCACCTCGTAGTTCACGCTGCGCCGTGCCGGCTGCAAGGCGAGCCAGCCGCATTCGCAGCGCGTGTCGGGCTCGCCTGCGACCTTGCAGAGCGAGACTTCGCGCCCGCCCACCCTGGTGTCGGCCTCGAGGAACTCCACCACGACCGAAGGCGAGGGAGAGGACCAGACCGCCCGCGCGGCTGGCGCCGTCCAGACCTGCCACAGCGCCGACAAGGGCGCGGCCACGTCCCGCTCGAAGGTCAGCGTCGCAAAGCGGCCGTCCGCCTGGTCGCGGGCCGCAGGCATGCGCTGCGGGTTCGGTTTCGATGTCATTCCGTGCGCTCCTTCATTGCCTTGATCGCAAGTGCTTCCAGCCGGTCGAGCCGGCCTTCCCAGATCGCCCGCTGCTCGTCGAGCCATGTCCGCACCGGATTCAGCGCCTCCGGCACGATGGCGCAGGTGCGCACCCGCCCGTCCTTGGACGTGGCGATCAGCCCCGCCTCCTCCAGCACCGAAAGGTGCCGCATCACGGTAGGCAGGCGCAGGCCCGTCGGTCCGGACAGGTCCGTGACCCGCGCCGGCCTTTCGCCCAGCCGGGTCAGGATCGACCGGCGGGTGGGATCGGCCAGAGCATGGAAGAGCAGCGAAAGTTCCGGCTGATGCTTAGTCATGTTGCTAACTAACATCGCGGCATCCGACGCACAAGGAAAAGTTTGCCGCTTTGCTAAGTATTGCCGAGCCGACAAGGCGGATGCATGGTCGGTAGGCCTCGAAACGCTTGATCGGATCCAGGGGCATGCTCTCTCACCGCCATTGAAAAGCCGGACATTCCCGAGATTTGCAGCAAGGGTCCGAACGACTTGCGGGCGTTCTCCAATGCCGTGAAAGTCGGGTTCGCGAGACTCCGAGGGACAGATCCGTGAAAATAATGTGCCTGAACGGCTGGGGTGGAAAGCTGCACGGAAAGCTGTTGCCCTATGTCGAAATCAGCGATCCCGACGTCCTGTGCCTTCAGGAAGTCATTCACAGCCCTGAGTCCGAGAAGGACTGGCTGACCTATCGTGATGGCGATCACGTGCTGCCCCAGCGCGCCAACTTCTTTCGCGATGTATCGAATGCCTTGCCCGGTCACGTCGCAATCTTCTGTCCTGCGGCGCAGGGCGTTCTCTGGGACGGGGACCAACCGGTCCCGTCGCAATGGGGGCTGGCCACGTTCGTGCGGCGATCCTTCCCCATCGTCGGCCAGATTCAGGGCTTTGTTCACAAGGGCTTTTCGCCGGTTGGCTACGGCGATCATCCGCGATCCCGCAGCGCCCATGGCGTCAGGGTCTATGACTACGCTGCCGAGCGGGCCGTCAGCATCACGCATATGCACGGACTGCGCGATCTGAACGGCAAGTTGGACACCCCCGAACGTGCTGCGCAGGCACGAAGGTTGCTCGATCTTTCCCGGCAGATTTCAGAGCCGGGTGACGTGGTGGTGGTCTGCGGTGACTTCAACGTCGAACCAGGCAGCGAAACGCTCGCGATCCTCGCCAATGCCGGACTGTACGAACTGGTGACAGGGCGCGGCATCGAAACCACCCGAAGCGCCCAATACGGGAAGCCGGGTCGGTTCGCGGACTATATGCTCGTGAATCGCGAAGAGGCCGTGAAGTCGTTCGACGTCATTCACGACCCGGAAGTCTCGGATCACTGTCCTCTGGTTCTTCAGCTGTAGCCAGAACGTCTAGGCGGCCGTCCACCCTTCGCGCTCCACGATCACCCCTGTCCGCCCCGGATCGCCCCACGCGAAGGCCACCTACACCCGCTTCGATTGCCGGCAATATAGCGCCGGTGAAGCTATTTCCTGGAGTGCGCGGCAATCGGCGGCGAATGGCGGAGAGGGAGGGATTCGAACCCCCGATGGGCTTGCACCCATGCCGCATTTCGAGTGCGGTGCATTCGACCACTCTGCCACCTCTCCGGATCGCGTGGTCGCGCCAGAAGGCGCGGCAGACACATAGCTAAGCAGCGCCGCCGAAACAAGACGCAAATCGCGCATTTTCGCAACGTGCGCCGAGGTCGATGGACCCCGGCCGCCGCAGGGGTGGCCGCAGGGCCGTTAAGCAAGCGCTGGTCGCAGGGCGGGAGGCTGTGGGAGCGCTGTGCGGGCCGCCGAGCGGCCACCGCTGCCTGGCGGCGAGCACGGGGGAGCGGGGCGTCCTTGCTCTCGCGCCGGAAGGCCCTGCACGCGGCTGGCGAGGCGAACGGCCGCGCCGGCGCAGGATCGGCGCGGCGGCCCGGCTGCGGCTCGCAGCCGGTGACAAAACAGGAAAGGGCGCCGGTGGGCGCCCTTTCGATGTCTGTTCCGCAGCCTCTACTGCGGCTGCGGCTCCATGCCGCCTTCGGGCTCGGGGCCCTTCTTGCGGCGGCCGCCGCCGGTCGCACCGGCCTTGGGCACGGCAGAGCCGCGCGAGGGCGGGGTGTCGTCGCCGAGGTCGCGCGCCGGCTTCTCGCCCTTGATCAGCTGGCGGATCTCGTCGCCCGATAGCGTCTCGTATTCGAGCAGGCCCTCGGCGATCGCGATCCATTCCTTCTTGTGCTTGGTCAGGATGCGCTTGGCCTCGACATAGGCGTCGTCGATCAGGCGGCGCACCTCGGCGTCGATGATCTGCGCCGTCTCCTCCGAGACGTTCTGCGTGCGCGCCACCGAATGGCCGAGGAAGACCTCTTCCTGGTTCTCGCCATAGGCGACGTGGCCGAGCTTGTCGGAGAAGCCCCAGCGGGTGACCATGGCGCGCGCCAGCTTGGTCGCCTGCTCGATGTCGGACGAGGCGCCCGAGGTGATGTTCTCCTTGCCGAACTTGATCTCCTCGGCGACGCGGCCGCCCATCATGATGACGAGGCGCGAGATCATCCACTTGTAGCTCATCGAGTAGCGGTCGCCCTCGGGCAGCTGCATGACCATGCCGAGCGCGCGGCCGCGCGGGATGATGGTCGCCTTGTGCAGCGGGTCGGCCACCGGCACGTGCAGCGCGGTGATGGCGTGGCCGGCCTCGTGATAGGCGGTCAGCTCCTTCTCGGCCTGCGTCATGGCGTTGGAGCGGCGCTCCGCGCCCATCATGATCTTGTCCTTGGCGTCCTCGAACTCGGCCATGGTAACCAGCCGCTTGTTGCGGCGGGCGGCCATCAGGGCGGCCTCGTTGACGAGGTTCATCAGGTCGGCGCCGGAGAAGCCGGGCGTGCCGCGGGCGAGCACCTTGAGGTCGACATTCGGCGCCAGCGGCACGTTGCGGACGTGAACCTTGAGGATCTTCTCGCGGCCGATGATGTCCGGGTTCGGCACCACGACCTGGCGGTCGAAGCGGCCCGGGCGCAGCAGCGCGGGGTCCAGGACGTCGGGGCGGTTGGTGGCGGCGATGAGGATGATGCCCTCGTTCGCCTCGAAGCCGTCCATCTCGACCAGCAGCTGGTTCAGCGTCTGCTCGCGCTCGTCGTTGCCGCCGCCGAGGCCGGCGCCGCGATGGCGGCCGACCGCGTCGATCTCGTCGATGAAGATGATGCAGGGCGCGTTCTTCTTCGCCTGCTCGAACATGTCGCGCACGCGGCTTGCGCCGACGCCGACGAACATCTCGACGAAGTCGGAGCCCGAAATGGTGAAGAAGGGCACGTTCGCCTCGCCGGCGACGGCGCGGGCGATGAGCGTCTTACCCGTGCCGGGAGGGCCGACGAGCAGCACGCCGCGCGGGATCTTGCCGCCCAGGCGCTGGAACTTCTGCGGGTCGCGCAGGAACTCGACGATCTCCTCGAGGTCCTGCTTGGCCTCGTCCACGCCGGCGACGTCCTGGAAGGTGACGCGGCCATGCGCCTCGGTCAGAAGCTTGGCCTTGGACTTGCCGAAGCCCATGGCGCGGCCGGAGCCGGACTGCATCTGGCGCATGAAGAAGATCCAGACGCCGAGGATGAGCAGCATCGGCAGCCAGCCGATCAGCATCGAGAAGATCGAGCCGGAGCCGTCGTTCTCGGGACGCGCATTGATGGTGACGTTCTTGCCTTCAAGGCGCGAGACCAGCGTCGTGTCGCCGGGGGAATAGGTCTGGAAGCCGGTGGAGCTGTCGGAATAGGTGCCGCTGATGCGGTCGCCCGCGATCGTCACCGATTTCACGCGGCCCGAATCGACGTCCTGGAGGAATTCGGAATAGGCCACCTCGCGCGAAACGCCGCGCTGCTGTGGGTTCTGCTGGAACAGGTTGAACAGCGCGATCAGGAGCACGGCGATGATCGCCCAGAGCGCGAGGTTGCGATAATTCGGATTCATCTCTTGTCCCGCTGGCGTCGCAGAGGCCGACGCCCGTCAGAGTGGGTGTTGCTGCCTAACATAGGTAGACCCGCACACCTTGCCAAGCACGCCGCTACCATTGGGTTAAGCTTCCGGTGCAGTGTGGCCGGCATAAGGCGGCGGGGGCGGCAATTCGCCGCCGACGAGCTTCATCAGCGCCCGCGCGGGCGCGAGGTCGAAGGCGGGCAGGATACGCGCGAAGGGGGCTGCCAGCGGCACCGCGAACGGCTGGGTGGGTAAGGGGGATGAATCCGCATCCGATCGCCCGTCGAGCGGTCCGAGGCATTCCGCGCTGCGGAAGAGGGCCGGGCGGGCCGCCGCCGCGGCGCGGGCCAGCGCCGGCGGCACGCCTGACGCCTCGTCCGCGCGCCCGCCGCCGAAGCGTCCGGCCGGTCCGATCGTCTCGCCCTCGACATTGCCGAGCCGGAACCGTCCGTCCCAGATCTGTCCGTTGAGGGCGGGCCCTGGTTCCGGCAGGCCGCGCGCCTCGCGATAGAGGAAAATCGCGTCGCCCCGCCGCTCGACCGTCGCGCGCGCCAGCGAGGCGCGGAAGGCAGGTTCGCCGAAGCGGTCGAGCAGGGCGGCCGTCCTGGGGTCGTCCGGCAGATGCCCGCCGCCGCCGGCCGTCGCCAGCAGCAGCCTGAGCGCATAGGTCGCCGCGTCACGCGGCGCGGCGCGGAAAACATTGGCCGCGAGGCGGACCAGGCCGGGGGCGGGGAGGGCGCAGGTCGCGATCAGCGCCGCGGCCGCTTCGCCCAGCCGCTCGCGTTCCCGCGCGCCCTCTCGCGCCGTCTCGATCGCCCGCGCGAACGCGGCCGGGTCTGCAAGCCTGCGCCGTGCGCGCACGCGCTCATAGGCCGCATCCTCGTTGGTCGGGTCGTCGACCCAGCCGATGCCCTCGGCGCGCAGATAGTCCCTGAGTGCTGCCCGGCGCGTCGCCAGCAGCGGCCGCACCAGCCACAGCCGGCCGTCGAGCAGTGTGTCGGGCGCCATGCCGGCGAGCCCGCGGCCCTCGCCGCGCTCGGCGCGCATCGCCACCGTCTCGGCCTGGTCGTCCTCGGTGTGGCCGGTGAGAAGCAGCGTCGCGCCGACATCGTCCGCCGCCTCCGCCAGCAGGCGGTAGCGCGCGTCCCTTGCCGCTGCCGACAGGCCGGTGGCGGGCTTGTCGCCGTGCCATGCGCGGATCAGGTGGCTTACGCCGAGCGTCGCGCAGAACGCGCCGACATCCTCGGCCTCCCGCGCCGAATCTGGCCGCAACGCATGGTCGACGGTCACCGCGACGATGCGCGTGCGGACGAGATGCCGCGACAGGAGATGCAGCAGCGCAATCGAATCCCCGCCGCCGGAAACGGCGACCACGACGGCTGGCGATGTTGTGAAGTCGATGCCTGCGAACAGGCGGTCCGGGGCGAGGCCGGCCGGATCTTGTCCGGAAGCGGCGGTCAGCACCCGGCGAGCGCGCGTTCCTGCTTCACCCGCTCCTTGAAGGAGCTCGAGCTGTTCGGATAGCGCTGGTTGATCTTGGTGAAGGTGGCGCAGGCGACGTCGCGCTGGTTGAGCGCGGAAAGCGATACGCCGAGTTTGAGCAGCATGTCGGGCGACTTGCGGGCATTGGGGAAGGAGCGGTTGGCGTCGACGAACACCTCGGCCGCGTCGCGGTAGCGCTGCTGGCCGAGCAGGGACTCGCCCAGCCAGTAGCGGGCGTCGGCGGTCTGCGAGTCGGAAGGGAACCTTTCGATGTGCTGGCGGAAGCCCGCTTCCGCCGTGCCGTAGTCGCCGGACAGGATCGCCTCGTAGGAGTTGCGGTAGAGCTCCTGAGGATCGCTGGAGGAGGGCGAGACGGCGGCGACGGTGGCGCCGTCGGTGTTGGCCTGCGCCTCGTTTACCGCGTCCGGGTCGAGCGTGCCGCCGACCACATTGCCGTCCTTGTCGAAGACGATCGAGCCGAGCGGCTTCTCCGGCGCGCCGGGGCCGGCGGCGGGCGCCTGCGTGATCGAAGGCGACGGCTGTGACGGCGGCGGCAGGGCGCCTTCCTGGACCTCGGCGACACTCTTGCGCGGCTCGGCTGACGGGGCCGTATTGCCGGCGTCGGACTTCTTCTGCTCCAGCTCCTGCAGGCGGAAGTCGACGTCCTCCTGCATCTTGCGCATCTGCTCCTGCATCTGGAGGATCTGGAAGTTCATCTCCTCGACCCGGCCGTTGAGCTGGCGGATCTGCTCCTCGAGGCCGACCACGCGCGGGTCGCTCGCCTGGGCGAGCTGGTAGACCGGCTCGGCAGGCGTCTCGCTGGAGCGCAGCGGCAGGAGGCTGCTGACGGCGGCCGGGAACACATCGAAGGGCGAATCGTCGACGATCTCGGTGGCGGTTGCGTCGTCGTCGGCCGCATCGGCCGGCGTCAGGGCCGCAAGCGGCAGCGCAAGCGCGCCAAGGACAAGGGAAAGCAATCTCATGGGCGGTCTGACCTGGGCGTGTCTGGACTTGTGAAGGAGAACGCGAGCGCTCCCCTTCGTTCGGCGGATAAATGGCCGGCAGAGTTCGGCCAAATTTTGTTTACAGTGCCCGCTTGAATGCGAAAAGCGGCCACGAGGGCCGCCAGTCGGGAATTTGCGCCGGTGTTGCGCGGAAGTCAGCTTCCCTGGCCGCCCAGAACGGTCACGGCGCGGCGGTTCTGCGTCTGGCACGAGGCGTCGTCGCACAGCGCCACCGGCTTTTCCTTGCCGTAGGAGATGGTGCGCATGCGGCTCGCCGACACGCCCTGGGCCGCGAGGTAGTCGCGGGTGGCGGCGGCGCGGCGGGCGCCGAGCGCGATGTTGTATTCGCGCGTGCCGCGCTCGTCGGCATGGCCTTCGACCGTGATCTTGTAGTTGGAGTAGCGGTTCAGCCACTGCGCCTGCTTGGCCAGCGTCTGCTGCGCGTCGGCGCGGATCACCGAGGAATCGGTGTCGAAGAAGATGCGGTCGCCGACGTTCAGCGTGAAGTCCTGCGAGGAGCCGGGAGCGGCATTGTTGCCGGCGTTGAGGCCGAGGTCGGCGGCAGAGTTCGGCGCCTTCTTCGAGGCGCAGCCGGTAACGGCGAGAGCCGCGATCAGCGCGATGGCGACGGGGTTCGTGGTGAGTGCTGCGATACGGCGCATCCGCGCGGCTCCTTCGCAATTTTACTGTTTTCGTTGATCCCTGAGTAACCACATCTGGGTTAACCGCCGCTCAACGAACATGGTTAATGAAACGTCACCCGGCCCCCTCGATCGGCTCGATGCTGGTATGACGGGATTGGCGCGCCGCGGTGGCCGCAATGCGGCGAAACCGCGGCTTTTCAGCCTTGCCGCTACTCGCGCAGCGGCGACCAGGCGGGATCCGAGGCGAAGTTCGGCGTCGGGATCTGCTGTTCGTTGCGGCCGGTCAGGTCGACGGAGAAGAGCTTCGGCCCGCCTGAGCCCGCCGCCTGGCGGAAGAACATCACGACGCGGCCGTTCGGCGCCCAGGTCGGGCCTTCCTGCAGGTTGCCGCTCGACAGGATGCGCTCGCCCGAGCCGTCGGGGCGCATCACGCCGATCTGGAACTCGCCGCCGGTCTGCTTGGTGAAGGCGATCAGGTCGCCGCGCGGCGACCAGACCGGGGTCGAATACTTGCCGCCGCCGAAGGAGATGCGGTTCGGGTTCGAGCCGTCGGAGCCCATCACGTAGAGCTGCTCGGAGCCCGCGCGGTCGGAGGTGAAGACGATCTGCGATCCGTCGGGCGAATAGGACGGCGAGGTGTCGATCGCGTTCGAGGTCGTCAGCCGCGTCATCTGGCGGTTGCGCAGGTCCATGGTGAACAGGTTCGACACGCCGTTCATCTCGAGGCTCAGGATCACGCGCTGGCCGTCGGGCGAGAAGCGCGGCGAGAAGCTCATCCCGTTCGAGCCGCCCAGCGCCTCGCGCTGCCCCGTCTCGATCTGCAGCAGGTAGACGCTCGGCTGCGCTCCTGAGTTCGGATAGGACATGTAGGTGATTTCCTGCCGGATCGGCGAGAAGCGCGGCGTCAGCTCGATCTCGCGGCCGTCGGACAGGTAGCGCAGGTTGGCGCCGTCCTGGTCCATGATCGCCAGCCGCTTCTTGCGCGCATTGCGCGGGCCGGACTCGTCGACGAACACAACGCGGGTGTCGAAATAGCCCTTTTCGCCGGTCAGCCGCTCGTAGATCGCGTCGGCGATGATGTGCGCCACGCGGCGCGAATTGCTCTTGGTGGCGAAGAACTGCTCGCCGGCGAGCTGCTGGCCGCCGAACGTGTCCCACAGCCGGAACTCGGCGCGCAGGCGCCCGTCCGCCTCCTCGGTGACGCGGCCGGTCACCAGCGCCTGGGCGTTGATCACCTTCCAGTCCTCGAAGCGCGGGGCCGCGTCCGGGTTGGAGATCTTCTCGATGAAGGCGGCCTTGTCGATCGGCGCGAACAGGCCCGAACGCCGCAGGTCGGCGGCGACGATGCCGGAGATCTCGGCGCCGAGCGCGTCCGCGGACAGGAAGTCCGTCACTGCGATCGGCAGCGGCTCGATCGTGCCCTTGTTGACGTCGATCTCGAGCTGCGCGCTGGCGCCCGTCACCATGGCGGGCAGGGTGGCGGCGGCAAGCGCCATCGCAACGATCAGTGGCTTGAGGATAGAGTTCATCTTCTCTCGCTTCTGCTGTCCGATCAGAACATGTCGCTGGGATCGAAGTTCACGACGACTTCGGCCCACGTCTCGTATTTGTCGGCGGGGAGGTTGAAGGGCGCGCATTTGGAGACGGCGCGCACGGCGGATTCGGCGGCGGTCCGGCCCGGACCCGAGGAGGCGCCGCCGCGGATGACTTCCGGACGCGCCTCGAGCTCGCCCGCCCGGTCGAGGCGGAAGCGCACCGACACCTTCAACAGCTCGGCGTCGTCGACGCCGGCCGGGATGCTCCAGCAGCTGGCGAGGCGCTGGCGCAGCGCGTCCATCTCGCTCGCCGACAGCTTCTGCGCGCTGCTCGGCCGGTCGGCGCCGAGGGACGCGGTCTGTTCCGAGCGCTTCGCGCCGCCGCCGGCGGGCTTTTCCTTGGTCACCAGCGCCTTTGCCTGGTCGAGGATCGATTCCAGGTCCTGGTCGGTGGAGGCGGTCTTGTCCTGTGTCGGCTTGGTCGGCTTCTTCTCTTCCGCCTTCGCGACTTCGCGCGCCAGCGGCTGCGGACGGGCCTCCGGCCGCGGCAGCTGGTCGGGAAACTCCATGGCCGGGGCCGTCTCGGTGGAGGCGGTCGTCTCGGGTGCCGGAGCGGGCGTCGGCGTCGGTTCGGGCTTCGGCTGCGGCAGTTCCGCGACCTTCTCCGGCTGCGGCGCAGGCTTGGGCTCCGGCTTTGCCTCGACAGGCTGCGGCGCGGGCTTCGGTTCCGGCTTCGCCTCGGCGGGCTTGGGCTCTGGCTTCGGCTCGGGCTTCGCTTCGACAGGCTTCGGCTCGGGCTTCGGGGCCGGTTCCGGCTTGGGCGCGGAGGCCGTGTCGATCTTGCGCGGCGAGGCCTCGGGCTTCGGCACGTCGTCGAGGTCGATGTCGTTGTTGCCGATCGTCTTGGCGTCCGGCACGGTGTGCGGACGCTCGGTCTGCTTCGGCGCCGGCTTCTCGGCCTGTTTCGCGGTCTTGTCGCCCTGCTGGAGCTGGGTCAGCTCCTCCATCGGAATCAGGTCCACCGGCACGGCCTGCACGTCGCCGACGTCATGTGCCGGCGGGGCCGACAGCGTGACGAGGCCGAATGCGATCAGCGCCGCATGCATGACCAGCGATGTGGACAGCCCTGCCTTCATCGGTGGGGACTATTCCTGTTCCTGGAGGGTGATCAGGCCGAGGTTCTTGAACCCGGCCGCGGAGATGCGGGCCATCACCTGCATCACGGTGCCGTATTGCGAGGCCTTGTCGGCGCGCACGTAGATGCGCTCCTCGTAGCCGGTCTTCGAGATCGCCTCGAGCTTCGGCACGACTTCCTCGATCGGGATCTCGGTCTCCTGCAGGTAGATCTGGCCCTTGTCGTTGACGGAGACCGTGATCGGCTGCGTCTCCGCGTTCAGCGGCTTGGCCTGCGTCTCCGGCAGGTCGATCGGCACGCCGACGGTCATCATCGGCGCCGCGACCATGAAGATGATCAGCAGCACCAGCATGACGTCCACCAGCGGCGTGACGTTGATTTCCGACACCGGCGCGCGCGAACCGCGCCTGCGTCCCCCGCGTCTACCGCCTCCGCCGTTCGCGGCTCCAGCTGACATTCCCATGGTCGTCTCCTGTCAGCCGTTGCGTCAGGCCGCCTTCTGGCCGACCTTCTCATCGATCTGTCGCGAGAGTATGGCGGAGAACTCGTCCGCGAACCCTTCCATGCGCGCGCCGATCTTGCCGGCGTCGGCCGTCAGCTTGTTGTAGGCGATGACGGCCGGAATGGCGGCCAGCAGGCCGATGGCGGTGGCCAGAAGCGCCTCGGCGATGCCGGGCGCGACGACCGCGAGCGAGGTCGACTTCGAGCCGGCGATCGCCTGGAACGAGGTCATGATGCCGACGACCGTGCCGAACAGGCCGATGAACGGGCCGGCCGAGCCGACCGAGGCGAGGAAGCCGAGGCGGCTTTCCAGCCGCTCCATCTCGCGCGACAGCGCCAGGTCCATCGCCTTGTCGATGCGCATCTGCAGGCCCATCGGCGTGCGCGCGCCCTTCTCGAAGCTCTTCTTCCACTCGCGCATCGCGGCGACGAAGATCGAGCCCATGCCGGTCGTCTTGCGGTCGGAGAGGGTGCGGTAGAGCTCCTCCAGCGACTGACCCGACCAGAACACCTGCTCGAAGCGGTTCAGCGCCGCGCGCATGCGGCCGTAGGCGATGGTCTTGTCGATGATGATGGCCCAGGTCCAGATCGAGGCGGCGAGCAGGCCGATCATCACCAGTTTGACGACCCAGCCGGCCTGCCAGAAGAGTTCCCAGATCGAGAGTTCGCCGCCGGTGGTTGCGAGAGGCAAAGTTTCCATGAAGTGACTGTCCCAGAAAGACGGGCCTTGCAGCGGCTAGCCCACGCGCACCGTCCCAAATCGTTCCGCACCGGTTGCCGGGTCTTTCGTCCCCCGACCGCCGGAAATGCCCCGAATGCGCCAGATGGCGCCTTTTCGTGAGCAATTTTGGTCAAAGGAAGGCGCAGTGGATTCACTACGATTTCCCTTTGGTTCTTAATGGACCGTTATGGTTAAGGAGGCGTGAACGCCCGGTCGCCGCGAGCGGCGAGCCGATGATCCGGTGGATCATCGGCAGGGTGTGGAAGTGAGATGGAGGTGCCCGACCCGCGTGGTGCGAGGAACACTACAACCGTAGAGCGGAGGGACGAGTGATGCACCGGCGAAGCAGCAGACTGTCCGCCTGAAGCAGGTCCGTTACAGCATGAAAGTCTCCGACAGGAAGCGACGCCATTGTTGCCGAAGCCTATTGCTAGCGATACTTCTGAAACCGTGGAAAAAATTCTATATCTCGATCAAAATGCATGGGTGTCGATGGCACGTGGCGCTTGGGACAAGACCAGCTATCCGCAGGATCACGTAAGGCTGGTAAAAGTGGTCGAAGCGCTTCAGCAGCAGCGCTTTATCGTCCCACTAAGCTTCGCAAATATTTACGAAACCTTGAAGATTAATGACCCGGTCCGCCGGGCCAATATGGCGCGAGTCCAAGTGACGATCAGCGGGGGCCGGGTCTTTCGCGGCCGCCGTCGTATATTGGATGAGACGCTCGCAGCATATCTGGCCGACAAATTTGCGATCAGGCGAGCATCGCCAGAGTCGCACTGGTTCCTGTCCAATCTATGGTTCGAAGCGGCCGCCGATTATTCGCCCGGGGTGTTCGGCATCGCGCTATCAGACGCGGTCCTCGAATACATGCGCTCAGACCCCGCAAGGGCGCTTTTCGACTATCTAACCGCCAGTGATGAGGATGTGAGGCGCGAAGGTGTTAGGCGATTCAGTGCTGGCTCGGCCGATCTCGTCGCCGGGATCGAAGCACGCCGGGCTATCGTCGCCTCCGAAACGTTGGCGTTGCGCAAACGCGCTTACGCCGCGCGCTTGATTGTCGATGAGCTTGACTTCATTCTTGCAACTGGCCGACGGCTTGGGCTGAACTGGAATGATGTACGCGACATTGAACCTTCGTTGGTCCGTAGTATCCCTGCTGACGTACCGATCCTCGCTACGGAGAGGGAACTCGCTGTCAGACTCGAGGATCAGATAAGGCCGATCGCGGAGAACGACCTACGCGACATGTCGGCCTTTGCCACAGTCTTGCCGCTCGCCGATATCGTCATCGGGGAGAAGACGTTCGTCAATCTTGCCCTACAGGCCCGGCTCGGCAAGACTTATGGTACACGGCTCCTAACCTCCCTTGATGAGCTTTGACCCGCGGGGTGCAGCGGCTAACTGAATGGCCTATCTCCCAACCCCGCTGCTGAGAAATGTTCGGCTAACGTAGAGAGAGCCAACGTCCAGGAACGACCGCTTACCTGTCATACCGAGGGTCGTTGGCGCCCCCAAGCGGGTCAACCGTGCTGGGACGACAAAGGCGCAGAGGGCGTGGGGTCCCCGAGTGAAACGCCAAGTAGCGTGTCCAGGCTGAGTTAGCTTCTGGGTGTGAATAATGGCTGATGTCTTCGAGAGAACACTTGAAGAACATCTGCGGCTTGTGCATAATTTGCATCTGAACATTCGCCTTCATGTCGGCGGCTGGAATATCCAGGGCGTTCGAGGTGGAGTGCGGCGGCGAGGCGGTGGCGCAGGTCACGGTCTCATCCGCGCAGAATGGGCGGCAACGTACCTCTGCAGTGGTCAGACCCGACCGTTCCGATGAGATGAAGCTAGCCGTAACCCTCTCTGTTTCAGGTTCCTGTTTGGCGGCTGGACCCATTTATTTCACGGGCCGGGCGGTCCCGCCGCGCGAGCGAGCGGCGCCCTTGCCCCAAGTCCCAAAAAGGCTAAGGTCAGGTAGGAGGTGCAACTTATGCGCGCTGCAAGCAAAAACGTGCCAAGTCAGCACGGGCCGGGAGCCGTCCGCGTCGCCTGACGCGCTGGTTCATCGGGTTGGCATTCGCCTTCATGTCGGCGGCTGGATTATCCAGGGCGTTCGAGGTGGAGTGCGGCGGCGAGGCGGTGGCGCAGGTCACGGTCTCATCCGCGCAGAATGGGCGGCAACGTACCTCTGCAGTGGTCAGCGCCTGTCGGACGGGTAGGGCTCACAAACAGGACCCTAAGGACTTTTGAGATCGCCATCGCCTCTCATGAAATTGGTGCAGAGCAAGGCAACGCTGCACAAAGCATGGCGCGTCATCCAAGAGAATGCGCAGACCTCCACTTCGCTCGACGTCCGCGCTGAGGTTGATGAGTTCGCGGCCGATCCACAGAAGAACATCAACGTTCTAAGTGGTCAGCTGTCTGCCGGCAGCTTCCGATTTCCCGAAGCCAAGGGAATTCCAGTAGCCAAGAAGAACGCAGACGGTAGCAAAAGCGCCAAGTTCCGTCCGCTCGTGCTGGCCCCGCTACGTTCGCGTATCGTCCAGCGCGCGGTACTTGAGGCGCTGGAGACGGTTCCCGGACTCAAGCCGTATTTTCACAATCCCAACAGCTTCGGCGGTATCAAGAAGCAGAAGAATGGGCTTGCAGCGGTCCCCGCCGCTGTCCAAGCTGTGCTCACAGCAATCGGCAATGGCGGCACCCACGTAGCGTTTGCCGACATACGCGCCTTCTTCACCAAGATACCTAAACCTCTCGTGACAGACATTATTGCGAAAGTCACAGAAGATCCAACGTTCGTGGCGCTGTTTAAGGATGCAATTAGGCTCGAACTATCAAATATGGCCGAGCTTAAGGAGAAAGCACAGGCCTTCCCCATAGAGGCTATTGGGGTCGCCCAGGGCAATTCTTTGTCGCCTCTGCTGGGCAACATCCTGCTTCACGACTTTGATCGTCGCATGAACGAAGGCGACTGCGTGTGCGTTCGGTATATCGACGACTTTATCATTCTCGCGCCTTCAGGAGCGGCCGCCAAAGCTCGTATGCGGCTGGCCATCACCATCCTAGCCGAGTTCGGGATGACCCTCTCCGAGGAAAAGTCTTCGACGGCACCACTTAGAGTTTCGAACAAGTTCGACTGGCTTGGAATCGAGTTTAATAATGGCTTTATCCGTCCCTCATCGAAGGCGATTTCGAAACTGGAGTTGAATGTAAAGAAGCGCTTCAACGAAAGCGCTAAGGGTATGCGGGAGACAAAAAGAGGTGAGGCCATCCCGCGAAAACATTCACTCGTAGCGACCCTCAATCGGACAGACAGCATAATTCGCGGGTGGGGCAAGCACTACCGCTTCTGTAACGATGATGCACTGTTTGGCCGAATCGATGCAAAAATGGCTGGCTTGGTAGGGGCCTTCCTCGGCGAGTATCGAGACATCAAGAGGCAACGTGACATCAAGGATGCGGCGTCCCTACTGGGTATCGAGGAGCTCGCCCGGCAGGAGCGCAATCCGCTGGTCTGGCGATTAAAGGAGGCCAAGTCCGAGATGGCCTAGTGCCTGCTTCGAGGATCGCCCTGGCGCGAGGGAAGGAGATACGTGCCGTCCGCTGCCGAAGCGCGGCGGCTGTCTGAACGGCCGCTTGCGCGACTACGCTCCCAGAAGCGGACCTTCCGCAATCCACCCCATCCCTGTCATCCTGCGTCTACCTCCCCCGCGAGCGGCACAGCGCCTCTCCGCGATGCATCGATTTCCGCCCGTTCTCACCTAACCCCTTGTTCCCGTTAGCGTCCGAAATCTTTTCATCCACGCCTTCCAAACATGCCCCACACTACGGCCGGTGAAACGGGGAGCCGGCGATGGGCTGGAGGGCGAAGGCGGGGAGGGAACAGGCGTTAAAGGCGAGGATCGTCATGCGCCTCTTCTCGATCGCCGACATGGCCGAACAGGCCGCCGGCCGGTCGTTCTGGGTCCGCTGGTGCGTGCTGTGGGCCGCCTGGCAGGCGAATGAGCTACTCAGGGCCTATGTCGAAGGCACGCTCCGGAACTCCGCACGCGGGACCTGGACGCCCGTCCCAATGCCGGCCGGCTTCGGCAGCAATCCCTTCGATGCCGAGGACATTGCCGATTCACTCAGGGCATTCGGGCACTACATGCAGGCCGTCGCGGCACATCTGTGCCGCCTGTCGTTCCTGCACCGTGGGCTGGCCTCCGACGAGGCTGGCAATGAGGGCAACGCGATCCACGGCCTCGACGCATTCATCGAGAGGCTTGCACTCGCCGCCGCCGTGCCGGTCGAGCTGCGCGACACGTCCTGAGCAACTCCAGCGTAGCCTGCCCTGTTTCCGCCCGCGCAAACCCTGCACGGGCGACGCCTTCGCACGCCCGAACGCAGGCCCTCAGCCCTGCGGCATGAACGCCTCGACCCATTCCTTCGGAAACCGCCGCGGCCGGCCGCTCTCCGAGACGATCGCCGCCTCGACCTTGGCCTCGACCAGCACCTGGCCGTCGCGCGACAGTTTCTGCGCCATGAAGATGCGCGCGCCGGAGACGTTTTCGGTGATCGTGTCGATCGTCAGCACGTCGTCGATCCTGGCCGAGCCCTTGAAGTCGATCTCCATGCGGCGCACCACCCAGACCAGCTTCTCGCCGTGCTTGCCGTCGGCGAGCTCGGTGTGGTGCACGCCGGCCAGCCGCAGGAAATCGGAGCGGCCGCGCTCGAAGAATTCGAGATAGCGCGCATGGTAGACCACGCCGGAGAAATCCGTGTCGGCATAATAGACCCGCACCACGTGGCGGTGGCCCGTGGACGTCAGCACCCCTGCGAGGGGGATTGCGTCGGGCGCGCCCGATTCACCATGATCGGCCATTCGACTTTCCTTTCCCTGCGCCGCCTGACAAAGACGGAGCGAACCGGAGGCGGACCGGATGCCATTTCTCGTTCGGACGATCAAGCGGGCGCTGACGGCGGCGGCCGTGGCGCTGGCATTTGCCGTGCCCGCCGCCGCTGCCACCTTCGAGGCCCATCGCGGCATCAACCTCGACATCTGGACGACCTGGCCCGACGAGAGCCGCTGGAGCGAGCGCGACGCGATCCTGCCCTTTCCGGAATGGCGCAAGTCCGTCACCGAGGCCGACCTCGCGGCGCTGAAGGCGGCGGGCCTCGACTTCGTGCGCATGCCGGTCGATCCCTCGCCGTTCCTGTCGCCTGAGACGGAGGGGCTGCGGGACGACCTGTTCGCCTCGGTGCTCTCTTCTGCCCGCATGGCCAACGCCGCCGGCCTCAAGGTGATCGTCGACCTGCACCTGATGCCGGCCGGCTCCAACCGCTCCATCGGCATGGGCCAGGTAATGCAGGATCCGGCCCTGTTCGACCGCTATGTCGAGCTGGTCCGCCAGATGGGCCGCCTGCTGGCGAAGGAAGACCCGTCGCGTCTTGCCTTCGAGCTGATGAACGAGCCGACGCTTGCCTGCCAGGGCGCGGAGCAGCGGGACTGGGAGGACCGGCTGACGCGCATCTTCGCCGCCGCGCGGGCGTCGGCCACCCGCCTGACGCTCGTCCTGTCGGGAAGCTGCTGGGGCACGGCCGAGGGCCTTTCCGCGCTCGACCCGAAGATCGTGCCCGACGCCAATGTGATCTGGAGCTTCCACTCCTACGCGCCGTTTCTCCTGACGCATCAGGGCGCGACCTGGGCGGGCGACTTCATCCCCCACGTCACCGGGCTTCCCTATCCGCTCGACGCCGTGCCGAAGGCCGATCTCGACGCGGCGATCGAAAATGTCCGCGCCGCCATCCGCCGCGACGCGCCCTGGGCGCGCCGGCCCGGCATGCTCGCCTATCTCGACGAGCAGATCGCCGCCCTCGACACGCCGGACAAGCTCGCGGCCGCGCTTGCGCAGCCCTTCGACCTTGTCGAGCGATGGGCCGCGAAGAACGGCGTGCCGCCCGCCGAAATCATCCTCGGCGAGTTCGGCATGATCCGTCAGGAATACGGCACCCAGACCATCATGCCTGCCCGCTACCGCGCGGCCTACCTGCACGACATGATCTCGCTGGCCGAGAAGCGCGGCTACGCCTGGTCGATGTGGGGCTACGGCGGCGCCTTCGGCATCGTCGAGGAATTCGACGGCCGCAAGGCCGAGCCGGACGTGATGGACATGATCCGCGGCCTCGGCCGCGGCGGCTGAGGCGGTCTGTTCCTGGTTCAAGTTTGACTGGCAGCAGCGAGGACATATACCGCTACAGGCAGCCGTGCTCGTGCTCGAAGCCGGTTGCTTCCGACAAGGTGTCAGCGGAGTCGAAGGCTACGACGACGTAGTGCTTGATCTGGCAGGGAAAGCGATCGGCTTCGCGAACGTAGACGTCCTTTCCGAGCTCGAGCTCGCTGCGATAGCGCCAGGCAGTTGTCTCTGTCGCCCGCTCGAATCCGGCCTTCATAATCGAACGTTCGACGCTCTGTCGATCGGCGTTGTTCTGAAGCGGCTCGGGCGTCAACGGCACTGGCGTTCCCCAGACGGTCGACTGAGAAATTATCCGCCGAGTGAGAGAGTTTGCGAGAAGCTCCGGACGGGCGGTCATCCAGATAACTGCTGATAGGACGGCGATCGCAAGTCCGGTTGCGCTCAGCAACAGGATCCGTCGAAACCCCATCACTCGTCCTCGAACAGCGTCGACTGGACAAACGTCTCCCGCGGCGCCTCCAGCCCCAGATGCCGCCAGGCGATCGCGGTCAGCACCCGCCCGCGCGGCGTGCGCTGCAGGAAGCCCTGCTGGATGAGGTCGGCTCGATGATGTCCTCGATCGCATCGCGCGGCTCGGAGAGGCCCGCCGCGATCGTCTCGACGCCGACCGGCCCGCCGCCGAAATTGCGGGCGATCATGCTGAGGTAGCGCCGGTCGAGCGCGTCGAGGCCGAGGCTGTCCACTTCGAGCCGGGTCAGCGCCTCGTCGGCGATCCGCCGCGTCACCTCGCCGGCGCCCGCCACGGTGGCGAAGTCGCGCACGCGCCTCAGCAGCCGGCCGGCGATGCGCGGCGTGCCGCGGGCGCGGCGGGCGATCTCCAGCGCGCCGTCGTCGCTCATCGGCAGCCCCAGGATGCGCGCCCCGCGCCGCACGATCAGCTCCAGTTCCTCGACCGTATAGAAATTGAGCCTGACCGGGATGCCGAACCTGTCGCGCAACGGGTTGGTGATCAGGCCGAGGCGGGTGGTCGCTGCGACCAGCGTGAACTTCGCCAGGTCGATCTTCACCGAGCGCGCCGCCGGGCCTTCGCCGATGATCAGGTCGAGCTGGTAGTCCTCCATCGCCGGATAGAGGATCTCCTCCACCGCCGGGTTCAGCCGGTGGATCTCGTCGATGAACAGGACGTCGCGGTCTTCCAGATTGGTGAGCAGCGCCGCGAGATCGCCCGCCTTGGCGATCACCGGGCCGGAGGTCGAGCGGAAGTTGACGCCCATCTCGCGCGCCATGATCTGCGCCAGCGTCGTCTTGCCGAGCCCCGGCGGGCCGACGAAGAGCACATGGTCCAGCGCCTCGCCACGGCCCTTGGCGGCCTCCACGAACACCTTGAGATTGGCGCGCGCCGCGGCCTGGCCGACGAACTCGTCCAGCGTCTGCGGCCGCAGCGTCCCATCCGCGTCCTCACCGCGCTTGTCGCCGGACACGAGGCGGGGGGAAAGGGTCATGCGCTTGGTCCACTGCCGGAAAGCGATGAAGCCGCCCCCAGGTCTTTCATCGATTCGACGCCTTTCACGGCGTCCCGGTCAAATGTGTAGGTGAGGCTGCAGCCGGCTTCGACGTTCCGTCCGGCAAGGAGCGCGTCCGCGAATTCGGCTCGCCCCTGCCGATAGGCAGAGAGCGCCTGCGCAACAGCTTCGGAGCTTTCGACATCGACGTGCCTTATGGAGAGAAGTTGTCGCATCATCTCATAGAGGGTCTGCTTGGGAACCCTGTAACGGCTGCGAAGCACCCAGAAGATTTCGAGGACAGCCGAAATCCCGATGTAACCGCGACGCTCCTCACGAAGAGAGGCAAGCAGGTCACGTGCCTGCACGGACTGCTGCAGATCATCGTTCAGCAGCACGCGCAGGAGTATGTTCGCATCCACGCCGATGCGCATCACGCCGCTTCATCCTTGCTCCCAGATCTATCGTCTTTCTTGGCGAAATGCTCCTCCACCGCGTCGCGATAATCCTCCACGCTGGTGTCTGGAATTGCATAGTCCTTCAGGAGTCCGAACAGGCTCTCGGCAGGTCTGTTGCGAGGAATGATCTCGTAGTGCCCATCGATCAGCATACTGAATTACGTCCCCCGGGCCGATGCCAAGCCTCTCGCGGACCTCGGTCGGAATCGTCGTCTGCCCTTTGGCGGTTATCCGGGACTCGCAGGATTTAGCAGCCATAAGAAATTTCTCCTTACAAAGCCAAGATAGTAAGGAAATCATTCGGAAGCAATGATCATCGCGCCAGCTCCTTCAGCCCCAGCCGGATCAGCTTGGCCGAATCCGCTCCCTCGCCGGCCGACTTGACCGCGTTCGCCACGGCCGTCGCGGCCACGTCGCGCGAGTAGCCGAGGTTGACCAGCGCGGACACGGCGTCGGCGACGGGTGCCGCTGCAACGCCTTCGCCGAGTTCCTGCATCAGGCCGATCGTGCCGCTGGGCGCGCCGGAGAAGGCGGGCGCCTTGTTCTTCAGTTCGATGACGATGCGCTCGGCGACCTTTTTCCCCACGCCCGGCGCGCGCGAGACCATCGCGATGTCCTTCAGCGCGATCGCATTGGCGAGGTCAGACGGCGAGAGCGTCGACAGGATCGCCAGCGCCACCTTGGCGCCGACGCCCTGCACGTTGTTGAGCAGCAACAGGAACCATTCGCGTTCCAGCGCCGAACCGAAACCGTAAAGCCGGATCATGTCCTCGCGCACATAGGTCTCGATGTGCAGCGTGACGGCTTCTCCCGGCGAGGGGAGCGTGGCCAGCGTGCGCGTCGAGCAGTAGGCGACGTAGCCGACGCCGTGCACGTCGACGATGCAGTGGTCTTCGCCGATCTCGTCCACCACGCCCTTGAGCTTGCCGATCACGTCAGGTGCTCCCGTTTCACGCATGGACGATTCCCGCCGCCGGCGGAGGCCCCATCGCCTTGCACGAGGTCTGGAACAAGTCAAGAACGCAGGTGATCGAAGGCCGCTTGTTCGAGAGAGGGTTTCTCAACGAGTCGACGCTATTGTGCTGCAGATTCTCGAGGACTGGACATGCAATCAAGCGCGGCGTTGAGCATTGGGTTGCCGGTGGTCCTGTGCATCGTCATGCTGGGCCTGGGGCTTTCGCTGAAGCTCGACGATTTCCGCCGCGTCCTGCAGCGGCCGCAGGCGGTGCTGATCGGACTGTTCTGCCAGATCGTCATTCTGCCGATCATCTGCTACGGCCTGACCTCCGCATCCGGACTTCCGCCGGCGATCGCGGTGGGAATGATGCTGCTGGCCGCCAGTCCCGGCGGCACGTCCGCGACGCTCTATACGCATCTTGCGCGAGGCGACGTGGCGCTCAGCATCACATTGACTGCCCTGACATCCGTCCTGTCCATCGTCACGGTGCCGTTCATTGCCAACTTCGCGCTCGCCCGGTTCTATGGCGAAGCGTCGGCGGTGTACCTGGAACTGAGCCTGGTGGCGCAGATCTTCGTCATCGCGGTGGTTCCGGCCATGATCGGCGTGCTTGTCCAGAGCCGCTATCCGGTCCTTGCACAGCGCCTCGATCGCCCGGTCAAATTGCTTGCGACGCTGTTCCTCGCAGTCATCGTCATCTTTGCGCTGGTCAGCCAGTGGGGCCTTGTCGCGACCTGGGGTGTCACGATCCTCACGGTGGTCCTGCCTTTCAATCTGATGAGCCTGGCAGTCGGCTATCTTGTCCCGCGGCTGTTCCGGATCGAGTATCGCCAGGCAATCGCGCTGGCCATGTCGATCGGCGTGCACAATGCCGCGCTGGTGATCGCGATCGCCCTTTCGGAGCAGATGCTCGACAATCCGGAGATGGCCATACCGCCCGCTGCCTACGGGTTGATCGCCTACATAACCAGCGGTGTGGTCGTCTGGGTGGTGAACCGGCGTCAGGCGGTTCCGGTCAAGCGGTCGCCGGACTGACGTCGTCTCAGGTCAAGGCCGCCATGCGATAGGCGACGCTCTGGCGGTGATGCGCGTGGCAGATCGCGATGGCCAGCGCGTCGGCGGCGTCGTCGCTCTCGAAGGTTGCCTTCGGCAGGAGCACGCGCACCATCATGCGAATCTGCGCCTTGTCGCCGTGGCCGACGCCGATCACCGATTTCTTGACCGCGTTCGGCGCGTATTCGGCCACCCGCAACCCGGCGCGCGCCGGCACCAGCATGGCGATGCCCCGCGCCTGGCCGAGCTTCAGCGTCGAGGAAGGATTGGCGTTGACGAAGGTCTGCTCGACCGCGGCTTCCTCGGGCGCATACTGGCCGATGATCGCGTAGATGCCGTCATGGAGCTGGCACAGCCGGGCCGCGAGGTCTTCCCTGTCGTCGGACGTGACGGTGCCGGAGGCGACGAACCGCAGCGCATTGCCCTGGCTCTCGACGACGCCCCAGCCTGTGCGCCGAAGCCCGGGGTCCAGCCCGATGATGCGAATCGCCTCTGCCATGTATCCATCCTTACCGCTGCAGCGGCGTCATGCCAGCGGAAAGTGAACAAACGGGAAACATCCATCCTGTGTCAAAGGACTTCGGCGAGGTGGCGCGTGCGTCTCGCGCCCGCGCCGTCTACAGGTTGCCGGCAACAGAGGCGCCCATGCAATTGCCATCGTTTGACGGCCTGTTTCTGATCCTTGCCGTGACGGTGCTCGTCGCCGGCTTCGCTCGCGGCCTGTCAGGCTTCGGCACGGGTCTCATCGTCGCGCCGGTTGCGGGGGCTCTTTACGGGCCGAAGGCAGCCTTCGTAATTCTCGTCATCATCGATTCTCTGCCGACGATCCCGGTCACGATCCCCGCGCTGCGGATCGCCGTCTGGCGCGACGTCCTGCCGGCGGTCGTGGGGCTGATGCTGTTCATCCCGGTGGGTGTCTACATCCTCACCATCGCCGACCCGGTTGCCTTGCGTTGGTTCATCTGCGTCGCAATCCTCCTGTGCGCCGCGGCGTTGTGGCGCGGCTGGCGCTATCAGGGCGAGCGCACGCCGCCGAAGTCTTTCGGTGTCGGCGCGATGGCCGGCGTGCTGTCCGGGGTCGCCCAGATTCCGGGTCCGCCGGTGCTGGTCTACTGGCTGGCGTCGCCTTTGCCGTCGGCGATCATTCGCGCCAACCTGCTGTCGCTTTTCTTCATCTCGGAGCTGATGTCCTTGGCGACTGCCTGGACATCCGGCCTGTTCGAGGCCCCCGTTGTCGCCATCGCGCTGGCGGCAACGCCGGTCTATTTCGTCGGGCTGCTTGCCGGCTGGGCCGCGCACGGCCGCACGAGCGATGCGCACTACAGGCAGATCACGCTGTCGCTCGTGGTCCTCTCGGCGCTCCTCGCGCTGCCCTGGTCGGATATTGCGTCGGCTGCCGGACTTTGAGCGTTCAGCCGCGCGCGAAGGCGGTGTTCAGCAGCATGATCTGGTCGGAAACCGGGTTCGACGTGCGCGGCGGCTGGGCGATCACGGCCGCGGTGCCGCCGTAGATTTCCTCGTCCATGCGGCGGATGAGTGACTGGAGCTTCAGCGAGCGATGGACGAGCGCCACGAAGGCGTCAGGAAGCTCTGGCCAACCCGGCGCATTGTCCTGAGCGGAGGCCGTGTCCAGGCGCACCTTGGATTTTTCGGAGGCGACCTGGTCGCGCGTCATCTCGCCGGAATTGGCTGCCCGCTGCAGCAGCAGCCAGGAGGCGATCTGCATCAGCCGCGTGGTGAGCCGCATCGACTCGGCGGCATAGAGCGTCGCGGCGATGCGCGACAGGCGCTTCGCCTCGACCCGGCCCTGGCCGTCGAGATACTCGGCCGCCTGTTCGACCAGCCCCATGCCTTCATTGTAGAGCGGCTTGAAGGATGGCGAGAAAATCCTGCGCTCCGCGAGCCTGATGGTCTTGGCTCCCTCCGCGCCAGCGTCATTCATAGTCACGCACCCCTGCACACCCTGACGGGACCCGGCGACTCGACGACAGGATCCGCGTACCCACCCCTATACGGCACCGGCGCGGAAGATGCTCCGGCCGCGCCGCGAACGCAAGCGCATGTTTAACAAACGGTTAACGCGTGGTCGGACGGCAAAAAAAGAGCCGCGGTAAGGCGGCTCTCAGGAGTTAACAGGGAGGCGTCAAACAGGGTGGCTCCAACCACCCGGCAAGAATCCAGATCACTGGATGAACATAGTAAACATCCGTAAAGCCTAATGGACGGTTAACGCGCCGCATTTCTGCGCGAAACGTTCGCGCCTGCATCCTGAAGTATCACCCGTGTAACCGCGCGCGTCGCGGCGCCGACAAGCGGCCGATACCTGCCCGGTGGTAGGTCGCCGCCGCTCCGGAGCGCCGGCAATGACCGGCGACGGACCATGCAACGTTTCTCGAGGTAATGAGATGGACTGGTATTCGATCGTCAAATTGGGACATGTGATCTGCGCGCTTATCTGGGTCGGCGGCGGCTTCGCGATGATGCTCAACGGCGTGTTCGCCGTTAGGGCAGGGGATGCGGAGGGCACCATGAGCGCCATCCGCCTGTCATCGGACCTTGGCGGCCGGCTCATGGTTCCGGCCTCGATGCTGACCCTCGTCTTCGGCCTGGTCCTGTGCTGGTTCTGGGTCGGCTTCACCGACCTGTGGATCGTTATCGGCCTTGCCGGCTACGCTGCGACCTTCCTCATCGGGCTGTTCTACTTCAAGCCGACATCGGAGCGCGTCGCGGCGATGGTCGAGCGCGACGGCATCACGCCCGCCGCGCTGGCCGACGGCAAGGCAATGCTCAGGGTCGCGCGGTTCGACTATGCGGTCATGATCGTGGTGGTCGCCGATATGGTGCTGAAGCCGACCTTCGGCGACACGGTCCTGCTGACGGCCATGGCCGCCGTGCTGCTGGCGGGGGCGGCGGTCGCCTTCGTCGCCCGGAGCGAGACAGCGCCGTCGGAAGCCTGATCGATCGTCCGGCGCCGGCCCGTGCGGGCCGGCGTCACCCCGCCTTCGCCATGTCGCGCAGGCGGAACTTCTGGATCTTGCCGGTCGACGTCTTGGGGATCTCCGAGAAGATCACCGCCTTCGGCACCTTGAAACGGGCGAGCAGGCCGCGGCAGTGCTCGATGATCTCGGCCTCCGTGGCCGTCCTGCCCGGCTTCAGCTCGACATAGGCCACCGGCACCTCGCCCCACTTGTCGTCGTGGCGGGCCACGACGCCGCAGGAGGCGACGGCCGGGTGCTTGTAGAGCGCGTCCTCGACCTCGATCGAGGAGATGTTCTCGCCGCCGGAGATTATGATGTCCTTTGAGCGGTCCTTGAGCTGGATGTAGCCGTCCGGATGCATGACGCCGAGGTCACCGGAGTGGAACCAACCGCCGGCGAAGGCCTCGTCCGTTGCCGGCCTGTTCTTGAGATAGCCCTTCATGACGATGTTGCCGCGGAACATCACCTCGCCGATCGTCTCGCCGTCGGCGGGCGTCGGCTGCATGGTCTCGGGGTCGAGCACGGTCAGGCCTTCGAGCGCGGCATAACGCATGCGCCTGGCGGGCCTTCTTCGCCGCGCGGCCGTTCTTGTCGAGCGCGTCCCATTCCGAATGCCATTCGTTTACCACCGCTGGGCCGTAGGTCTCGGTCAGGCCGTAGAGATGCGTCACCGCGAAGCCGGCGTCCGCCATGCCCGCCAGCACGGCCTCCGGCGGCGGAGCCGCGGCCGTGTTGAAGGTGACGGTCTGCGGGAAGGAGCGCTTCTGGTCTTCGGGCGCGTTGATCAGCGTCGACATGACGATCGGCGCACCGCACAGATGCGTCACGCCATGATCGGCGATGGCGTCGTACATTGCCTTGGCGCGCACCCAGCGCAGGCACACATGCGTTCCGGCCGTCACCGCCAGCGTCCAGGGAAAGCACCAGCCGTTGCAGTGGAACATCGGCAGCGTCCAGAGATAGACGCAGTGCCTGGCCATCGCGGCATGGATTGTGTTCGCATAGGCCATCAGCGCCGCGCCGCGGTGATGGTACAGACGCCTTTCGGGTTGCCGGTCGTTCCCGACGTATAGTTGAGCGCGATCGCGTCCCATTCGTCGTCAGGCATCGACCAGGCGAAATCCTCGCTGCCTTCGGCTACGAAGTCTTCGTAGTCGATCGACCCGATCCGGTCGCCCTTCGGGTAGGGGGCATCCGCCGCGTATTCGGGGTCGTCGTAATCGATGACCAGCGGCTTCACCTTGGCGAGCTTTAGCGCCTCGGCGACGATTCCAGAGAATTCGCGGTCGACAATCAGGATCTTCGTCTCGGCGTGGTCGAGCTGGAAGGCGACGATCGCGGCGTCGAGGCGGGTGTTGAGCGAGTGCAGCACCGCCTTCACCATCGGCACGCCGAAATGGCATTCGAGCATCGGCGGCGTGTTGGACAGCATCACCGTCACCGTGTCGCCCTTGCCGATGCCTCGTCTCGCAAGCGCGTCCGCCAGCTTCAGCGAGCGCCGCCAGAAGTCGAGATAGGTCGTGCGGGCGCCGCCGTGGATGATAGCGACGTGGTCGGGATAGGTTCGCGCCGCGCGTTCCAGATAGGTCAGGGGCGTCAGCGGCTGATGGTTCGCCTGGTTGCGATCGAGGCCCTGCTCGTAGGGGTTCGCCATGTTATCCTCCCGCAGTCTTTGCTCAGGCTAAAGCACAAAGTCCGCCGGCCGTCATCATGGTAGAATTGCCGATACGCCGTCCCATACGAGCTTGGCCGCGATCAGCGCCATCACGCCGTAGGTGAAGGGATAGAACACGTCCGGCCGCATCCGGCGCACGACCCAGGCTCCCGCCAGCGTCGCGAGCGGCGCCAGCGGCATCAGCAGCAGCGAGGTCGCGAGGTTGGTCCGGTCGAACTGGCCGAGCGCGAAATAGGGCACGAGCTTCACGACGTTCATGAAGGCGAAGAAGTAGACGCCGGTGCTGGTGAAGACGCGCGGGTCGAGCCGAAGCGGCAGCGTGTAGACCTGGAAGGGCGGCCCACCCGCATGCGCCACGAAGCTCGTATAGCCGGAGACGACGCTCCAGAATGCGGCCTTCGCCGCGTTCGGCTGCTGACGGATGTGCCCGGTGCGGCGCACCAGCGTGTAGAGCCAGCGGCCGACGAAGACGATCGCGACGATACCGAGCATGAGACGCACGATGCCGGCGGAGACGATCGCGGCCGTCAGCCAGCCGAGCCCGATGCCCACCAGCGAGCCGGGAATGGTCTGGGCGAGGATCGTCCGGTCGTAGCCGCCGCGCCAGGTCCAGAGCGACACGGCGTCCATCAGGAGGAGGATCGGCAGCAGTATCGCCGCCGCCTGGACCGGCGACGTCGCCAGCGCCATCATCGGCACGCCGATGAAGCCGGCCGCGCCGCCCAGGCCGCCCTTGGACAGCCCGACGAGGATGACGGCCGGGATGGCGACGGCGTAGAAGATCGGGTCGGAGATCAGGGGAATCATCGTGCGGTCCGGGTCAGAGTCCCGCAATAACCATGGGCGCGGCCTTTGGCGAGAGATGCTGTCCAACGCGCGCGCTCTCGTCTATGCCAAAATCCAAACATGATCGCCGCCCATAGCGGGCGCACATCCGGAGCCCGCATGAACGACGAACTGCCAAACCGCTGCCGCCTCGTGCTTGTCGCCGACCCGAAGAAAGGCGGCGCGATGGAGGCACCGCGCGTTCTCGACGCGCTGTCCGGCGGCGATGTCGCCTCGTTGATCCTGGTCGGCGGAGCCGTCGAGGATGCGGAGTTCCAGAAATATTGCGAGGCGATCGTTCCCGATGCGCAGGCGAGGGGAGTGGCCGTGGTGATTTCCGGCGACAGCCGCATCGTCGGCCGCGTCGGCGCCGACGGCATCCACCTGGAGACCGGCAAGGCGGACATCGACGCCGCGGTGCGCAAGCATGACGGCCGGCTGATTGTCGGCGCAGGCGGTGCCAAGACCCGCCACGACGCGCTGGAGCTCGGCGAGGCCCAGCCGGACTACATTTTCTTCGGCCGCTTCGGCTTCGACGCCGATCCCGCGCCGCATCCGCGCAATCTCGATCTGGCGCGGTGGTGGGCCGAGATCGTCAACGTGCCGTGCATCGCGCAGGGCGGATCTGAGATCGCCTCCGCCGAGGCCGTGGCTGCGACCGGTGCGGAGTTCGTCGCCCTGTCGTCGGCGATCTTCAACGGAACGATGAAGCCCTCTGAGGCGGTCGCCGCGGTGAACGAACTGCTCGACCGCACCGCTCCGAGGTTCGAGGACGAATGAGACTAACGACGCCCGCCCTGCTTCTTGCCGCGCTGATCGCGTCGCCGCTGTCGGCGGCCGCCCAGGAGCCGAAACCGTCGCAGGAGCCCACCGGCGCAATCACCGCGCCCGCCAAGCCGGACGAGCCCGCGCTGGCCGCGAATGCCGTCGCGCCGGTGGCGCCGGTCACGCCGACGCCCGAGCCGACGGAGCCGTCGCCTCAGGCGTTACCCCAGCCTGCTCCCTCCGCGCCGTCGGAAGCCGCGGGGCCTGGTATCGATCCGAACCGTTTCGGCGAGCGGCTGCCGGACAATGTGTTCGGGGCGTTCCAGCGCGGCGAGTACATCACCGCTTTCAACCTGGCGCTGCCGCGCGCGCAGGCCGGCGATCCGGCGGCCATGACGCTGGTCGCCGAGATCTATGCGCGCGGGCTCGGCGTGCCGAAGGATGAGAAGAAGGCGGTCGAGTGGTATGAGAAGGCGGCGCACGCGGGCGTATCCGAGGCGAAGTTCCAGTATGCGCTGATCCTGCTCGACGGGAGGCTGGTCAAGCGCGACGTGCCGCGGGCACGGGAACTGATGCAGGCGGCGGCCGACGACGGCAACCGGTTGGCGCAGTTCAACCTGGCGCAGATCATCATCGACCGCGAGCCCGGCCCGGCAGGCCAACTCAAGGCCGTGGAATATTACATGAAGGCGGCCGAGGCGGGGCTGGCCGACGCGCAATATGCCGTCGCACAGATCTACGCCAACGGCGCCGGCGGCATCACACAGGACCTGCCGGAAGCGCGCAGGTGGCTGATACTTGCCGCACGGCAGGGCTTCGACACCGCGCAGGTGGATCTCGCGACCTGGCTGGTCGAGGGCAAGGGCGGTGCGCGCGACATGAAAGCCGGCTTCGGCTGGATGCACCGCGCGGCCCAAGGCGGCAACGTCGCGGCGCAGAACCGGCTCGCCAAGCTCTATGTCGAAGGCCTCGGCGTCGCGCCGGACATCATCGAAGGAACCGCCTGGTATATCCGTGCCCGCCGCGCCGGCCTCTCCGATTATTACATGGACGACGTGATGAACGGCCTGACCGACGAGGAGCAGAAGAAGGCGATCGAGCGGGCGAACCGCCTCAGATAGCTTGCCTGTCGTGCCGATTTGTGGTCTTGGGGCGCCGAAACAGGCGGTTCCCGCCCTTCCCGAACATCCGGAACACTTTTCATGGCCAAGATCAGCGGCAGCGAAATCCGTCCAGGCACGGTGATCGAGCACGACGGCGGGCTCTGGGCCGCGGTCAAGTCCAACACCGTCAAGCCCGGCAAGGGTGGCGCCTACAACCAGGTCGAGCTCAAGAACCTCATCAACGGCACCAAGCTCAACGAGCGCTTCCGCTCGGCCGAGACTGTCGAGCAGGTGCAGCTCGAACTGAAGGACTTCTCCTTCCTCTACGAAGAGGGCGACGCGCTGGTGTTCATGGACACCGAGTCCTACGAGCAGCTCGAACTCGCCAAGGATTTCGTCGGCGATCGCGCCGCCTTCCTGCAGGACGGGATGATGGTGACGGTGCAGCTCTACGAGGAGAGGCCGATCGGCATCGCGCTGCCCGACCACGTGACGCTGACGGTCACCGAGGCCGATCCGGTGGTGCGGGGCCAGACGGCCGCCTCGTCCTACAAGCCCGCGGTGCTGGAGAACGGCATCCGCGTGCTCGTTCCGCCCTTCATCGAGGCGGGCGAACGGATACTCGTCGACACCAACGAAATCAGCTACATGCGCAGGGCCGACTAGCGTCGGGCCAGCCTTCCGCCTTGCGCGGGACGGCGGACAACGGAGCAGACTATGCCGCGTTCGGCGATCATCAACGTCATGGTTCAGGCCGCCACGAAGGCCGGCCGCTCGCTTTCGCGCGATTTCGGCGAGGTGCAGAACCTGCAGGTCTCGCTGAAGGGACCGGGCGACTTCGTCAGCCAGGCCGACAAGCGCGCCGAGGAGATCATCCACACCGAGCTGTCGCGCTCGCGCCCTGACTATTCGTTCCTGATGGAGGAGAGCGGCGAGGTCGTCGGCTCCGACAGCCAGCACCGCTTCATCATCGATCCGCTCGACGGCACCACCAACTTCCTGCATGGCATCCCGATCTTCGCCGTCTCGATCGGGCTTGAACGGCAGGGCCAGATCGTCGCCGGCGTGATCTACAATCCCGCGATGGACGAGCTCTACACCGCCGAGCGCGGCGGCGGCGCATTCCTGAATGACCGGCGCCTGCGCGTCGGCGCGCGGCGCAAGCTTGCCGACAGTGTCATCGGCACCGGCATCCCGCATCTCGGCCGCGGCCATCACGGCAATTTCCTGATTGAGATGCGCCACGTGATGGGCGAGGTCGCGGGCGTGCGGCGGATGGGCGCTGCGGCGCTCGACCTTGCCTATGTGGCGGCCGGCCGGCTCGACGGCTTCTGGGAGACGGGCCTGCAGCCGTGGGACATGGCGGCCGGCATCCTGATGATCCGCGAGGCCGGCGGCTTCGTCTCCGACGGCGACGGCGGCACCGACATGCTGGGCAGGGGCTCGATTGTCGCCGGCAACGAGGTCATCCACAAGGCGCTGCTGCAGACGATCCGCAAGCCGCTGCCGCGCTCGATCTGACCTGCTTCACATCGGCGCACCGGCGGATCCTGCAACCAATCCGTCATGTTGGCATGCCATGCTTGATAGCATGAGTGATCTCTCGCGCCCGCATTTCATGAATTTCAGGGTTCCTTCGAGGGCCGAACTGATCGCGGACGGCGTCGTCCATGCCGTCGGTATTCTGATCGCGATCGCGGTCGGGGCGGCGCTGCTTGCGCTCTCCGCCGGCCGCACGGGAACGGGCGAATACGTCTCGCTGATCTTCTATCTCGCCTCGCTGCTCACCATGCTCGGCGTCTCCTGCGCCTACAATCTCTGGCCGCACTCGCCGGTGAAATGGGTTCTGCGGCGCGCGGACCATGCGGGGATCTACCTCCTGATCGCCGGAACCTACACGCCCTTCCTGATGAACGTCTCCGATCCGCTCGTGTCGGGCACGATGATGGGAATCGTCTGGGGAGGGGCCGCGATCGGCATTGCGGTCAAGCTTTTCCTGCCGGGTCGATTCGACGGGCTCGCGATCGTCTTCTACCTCGCCATCGGCTGGAGCGGCGCGATCATGCTGCGCTCGCTGGCCGACATTTTGCCGACGACCACGATCTGGCTGATCGCCGCCGGGGGTGCCGCCTATTCCTGCGGCGTCATCTTCTTCGTCTGGCGTAACCTGCGCTTCCAGAGCGCTGTCTGGCATGCCTTCGTCGTCACCGGCGCCACGCTGCATCTGGCCGCGATGACTGATTTCATGGTGGTGACGCGGGTCTGAAAGCGGGAAAACCTGGCCCTGGACATTCACGCCGGCGTTCCCCGCCTTTCAATTCTGTCACAATTCCGGTTAGATTCGTGATCATGATCGGATCTCGGGAAACGCAGAGGCGCGGCGATGGCATTGTTCAAATCTGCCGATATTGACGGTTTGGGCAGTGCATACGATCCCCAGAAACTTTCCTCTCCCCAGGTCTTCCTCTTGTCGATGCTGGTGTTCCTGGCGATCGCCGGTTTCGTCGCCGCGATCCTCTACCGGCAGATCTCGGCCGCCTTCGTCACCAATCCCGGCCTGAACGGCCTCATCCTCGGCGTGCTGACCGTCGGCATCCTGCTCGCCTTCGTGCAAGTCGGTCGGCTGTTCCGCGAAGTGAAGTGGGTGAATTCGTTCCGCGCCGGCAGCGAGACCACCGAGCCGGTGCTGCTGGCGCCGATGAAGGCGCTCCTGAGCCGCTCGTCGGCGATGACGCTCACCACCAACTCGATGCGCTCGATCCTCGATTCCATCGCGACCCGGCTCGACGAGAGCCGCGACATCTCGCGCTACCTGATCGGCCTCCTGGTGTTCCTCGGCCTGCTCGGCACGTTCTGGGGCCTGCTCGGCACGATCGGCTCGATCAGCCAGACGATCCAGTCGCTGGACCCGGGCTCGGGCGATGCCAACGACGTGCTCAATTCGCTGAAGTCGGGGCTGTCGGCGCCGCTGTCGGGCATGGGCACCGCCTTCTCGTCCTCGCTGTTCGGCCTCGCCGGCTCGCTCGTGCTGGGTTTCCTCGACCTGCAGGCCGGCCGCGCGCAGACACGTTTCTACACCGAACTCGAGAACTGGCTCTCCACGGTCACCGACCTCGGCTCCGACTTCGCCATCGATCCGTCCAAGGCCGGCACGTCGGACGAGATCAAGGCGCTGTCCGAACGGCTGCGGATGATTCAGGAATCCGGCGGGTCGAACCAGCGTGTGGCAACCGCCATGGCGAGCCTCGCCGAGGGCATCTCCGGCCTCGTCAAGAACATGCGCAACGAGCAGCAGATGATGCGCGACTGGATCGAAGCCCAGTCCGACGAGCAGAAGCGCCTGCGCGAGACGCTGGAGCGCGTCGCCGCCGGACTCGACAAGCAGAAAGTCAACTGAGATGGCGCTGGCGCGCGGCCGCCGCGAGCGGCGGACGATCGACTACTGGCCGGGCTTCGTCGACGCGCTCTCGACGCTGCTGCTCGCGATCATGTTCCTGCTGTCGGTCTTCGTGCTGGCGCAGTTCCTGCTCAGCCGAGAGATCAGCGGCAAGGACGAGGTGCTCGACCGGCTCAATTCGCAGATCAACGAACTGACCCAGCTCCTGGCGCTCGAACGCTCGAACACGCAGGACGCGGAGGATTCGCTCGCGGGGCTGCGCGCTTCGCTCGAAAGCGTCGAGAGCGAGCGCGACCGGTTGCAGCAACTGCTCGACCGCGGCGCCGGAGCGGGCGCGGTGGCCGACCAGAAGATCGACGAACTGTCGGGGCAGCTGGAAAGCGAGAAGCAGATGAGCCAGCGGGCGCTGTCGCAGGTCGAGCTGCTCAACCAGCAGATCGCAGCGCTGCGCAAGCAGATCGGGGCGCTTGAAGCCGCGCTTGACGTGTCGGAGCAGCGCGACCGCGAATCCAACACCAAGATCGCCGATCTCGGCCGCCGCCTGAATGTTGCGCTGGCGCAGCGCGTCAAGGAGCTCAATCGCTATCGCTCGGATTTCTTCGGGCGCCTGCGCGAGATTCTGTCCGACCGCGAGAACATCCGCATCGTCGGCGACCGCTTCGTCTTCCAGTCGGAAGTGCTCTTCGCGTCGGGTTCTGACGTGATCAATCCGGCGGGGCAGGACGAGATGAAGAAGCTCGCCGATGCAATCATCGAGCTGCAGCGCGAGATCCCCCCTGAGATCAACTGGGTGCTCAGGGTCGATGGGCATACCGACAACGTCCAGCTCTCAGGTACCGGCCGCTTCCGCGACAACTGGGAACTGTCGAGCGCGCGTGCGACCTCCGTCGTCAAATATCTGATCGCCAACGGCGTGCCGGCGAACCGGCTCGTGGCGGCCGGCTTCGGCGAGTTCCAGCCGCTCGACGCCGCCGACACCCAGGAAGCGCGCGACCGCAACCGGCGCATCGAGCTGAAGCTGACGGAGCGCTGATCAGGCGTTGCTGGCGAGTTGGGTCCGGGTGAACCGCCAGCGGACGAGGCCGAATTCCGACGGCTTGAAGGTCAGCACGATCTGGCGCGAACGGCGCGGTCCGGCGATGCCGGCGAAGAACAGCGATTCCTCGACCGTCGGCACGACCTCCTCGCAGGAGAAGACCCAGAAGTCCGATCGTTCCCCGCCCAGCACGAAGCGGTCCGCCGAGTCGCGGTAGAGTTCCGTGTCCGGATGGATATGGAAGCGGATCGCGACCGTGTCGCGGTCGCCGCGCACCGGCGTCCCCCCTGCCGGAAGAAACGGTCCGTGCCGTCGAGGACGGAGCCGCTGCGCGACAGCTGGAGCTCGCGCTCGTGGAGGATGCCGAAGCGGGTGACGTAGCCGTTGTGGCTTGCGACGAAGGCCTGGGCCTCCGCCGTGTCGCGCCGCTCGCACGGCACCTTGGTCGGCCCGCCGATCAGCGGCGTGCCGATCTGGCGGTGGACCTCCGGCGGGAAACTGAAGCGCGCCGAGGAGGTGTCGTTGATGGTGGCGGTCGAGTGGGCCGCCGTTGCGCGTGCCAGCGGCCGGTAGTCGTCGGGGCCGTAGGCGTCGACGCCGGAATTGACGATGTATTGCTGCCGCGCCGACGACAGTTCGAACGACAGGCAGCCGGCATGCGCCAGGTGCGAGACCTCGAAGGGGGGCGCGATGCCGGTGTCGGCGATGACGGTCGTTCCGCCCATCGTAAGCCGCTCGTAGCCGGAATAGGGGGCATGCAGCAGTGGCGCGCCCGCCGTGTCGTCGTGGCGCAGGATCGCAGCCAGCCTGTCGGCGATGGTCGGTCCCATGCCGTTGAAGCGGGCCAGCCCGCCGTCGCTGTGTCGGAAGAAACGCAGCGCCGGCAGCATGCGGTCGATCGCGCCCATCAGCGCCGCCGGCGGGGCCTCGGCCTGATTGGCATAGGTCTGGCGCAGTGGCAGAAGGTCCGCGAGCAGTTCGAGCAGCGCCATCGGATTGCGTGAGATATGCCCGCCGTCCGGCAGGATCTGCCGGTCGAGCTCTTCCGCCAGGTGGCGGGTCGCGCTGCGCAGCACGGAGCCCGGAACCGGCAGGGACAGGGCGGCGAAAGTGAGCGCGATGCGGGCGCGCAGCAGCTCCTCGCCGTCTGCCATGTAGCGGGCGACGAATCTCAGATAGCGCACCTGAACGGCGAGCGACTTGAGATAAGAGCGGTAGAAGGCGAATTCCGCCCCTTCCAGCACGACCGTCGAATGCTGCAGCCATGAGATGATTCGCCGGGCCGTCACCGCCGGGTCCCAGGCCGGCTCTGTGATGCGGCCGCCATGCATGGCGATCCAGTCGGCGACGAGCGCGCGCGCATTCGCGGAGGCGAGCTCGGTGCCCGCCTCGCGCATGTGGCGCAGCCAGCGGAAGCCGTGCAGTGACCGCTGCCACTCGCGCGAGGCGCCGACGACCTGGAACGGCGAGGCGCCGCCCGTTTCGATCATCTGCCCGGCAAGCGGGTAGCGGCCGTGATAGATGTCGTCGGCGATCTGCGGGTCGGGGAGGCGCAGGTCGGGCGGCGCGACGAGGATACGCTCGGGCGTGCGGCCGGAAAAACGCCAGCGATAGGCCGGCCCCGCAGCGAGCCTCCGACCGAATCGCCGCCAGTACGCACGGGCGACGTAAGCCCAAAGGGCCGGACTCTGTCCCCTTTCGAGCGCCAATATGTATGCCTTCCTCACCGTCCCGCTGGGCGAAAATACCTGATTCAATACTTTGTGCGAGCCGTAACGCTCAAAAAGCGATGGACAACCCGGCTCGGTAGCAGAAGTTGCATCGTGCCAGCACGGCTGGCGGCCGGGTCTTATGGTTGATGGTTCCTTAAGGATCAAGGCGATAGGCTGCCTTATCCTGTTGGTTCACCGGTGCGAGCATAGTGTGAAACGCCCGATCCTCATTGCCGTTCTTGCCGCGCTGTCGGCCGCCGGCCCGCTTGCGGCGCAGGCCGAGGCGCCGGCGGAACTCGAGGTGCGGCAGGCGCAGACGCGCGGCGAATACGAGCGCATCACCAGCGAACTCAGCCTTTCCGACAGCCGGCAGAAGACGTTGTCGGACGAGATCGCGCGGCTGCGGAAAGACAACGCCTCGATCACCTCCGCCCTGATCCAGGCCGCCAAGACGGAAAAGAAGCTCTCCGAAGACGTGGCGGCGATGGAAGACAGGCTGGGCGAGCTGAAGGACCAGCAGGCCGCGATCCGCGCCTCGCTGTCCGAGCGCCGCGAGGTGCTGGCCGAGGTGCTGGGCGCCTTGCAGCGGATGGGGCTGAACCCGCCGCCCGCAATCCTCGTCCGCCCGGAGGACGCGCTGTCCTCCGTGCGTAGCTCGATCCTTCTCGGCGCGGTGGTGCCGGAACTGCGCGAGCAGACGACCGCGCTTCTCGCCGATCTCACCGAGCTGGCGCGGCTCGGCGAGACCGTCGCCACCGAGCGCGAGCGCCTCGTCGCGACCATTGCGGAGCAGGCCGAGAGTCGCACGCGGCTGTCACTTTTGCTTGAAGAGAAGCGGAAGCTGCAGGAGGGCTCGGAGCAGACGCTTCGGAACGAGCAGCTTCGCGCCGCCGATCTCGCGGCCAAGGCCGGCAACCTGAAGGACCTGATCGCCTCGCTGGAGGCGGGCATCGAAGCCGCCCGCAAGGCCGAGGAAGAGGCGAGGCTTGCGGAGGAAAAGAGGGCGCGCGAAGAGGCGAGAGACGCCGAACGCCGCGTTCCCGAGCGGAATCGCCTGGTGGAGGCGGCACCATTCCCTGCCTTGCAGGGCACGCTCGCCCTGCCGGTCGCCGGCAAGAAGATCCGGACCTTCGGGCATGTCGACGAGGCTGGAGTCACCGCATTCGGCGACACGGTAAGGACACAATCGGGCGCAATCGTCACTGCGCCGTCCGACGCCACGGTTCTGTATGCCGGTCCGTTCCGTTCCTATGGCCAACTCTTGATCCTCGATGCCGGCGGCGGCTATCATGTCGTTCTGGCGGGGCTGGGCAGAATCAGCGTTTCGCAGGGTCAACCGGTACTGGCGGGAGAGCCTGTGGGCGCAATGGGCGAGACGCGGGTCGCAAGCATGTCCGCGGAAGGCAGTGTGAATGCGCAGCCGGAACTCTATATTGAGTTCCGCAAGGACCAAAAACCCGTCGATCCCGCCCCGTGGTGGCAGGCTCGCAGATGATCTGGAAGGGCAGGCAATGATTCGTAAGGTGTCGCTTCTGTTCGCGGGTGCGCTGATGGGCGCGTCCGCCATGAGCCTGGTCTATGGCGCACCCGGCTCCAGCGCGAATGCCGCCGGTTCCTCCGAGACCTATCGCCAGCTCGCCATCTTCGGCGACATCTTCGAGCGGGTGCGCGCGCAGTATGTGACGCCGCCCGAGGAGAAGAAGCTGGTCGAGAGCGCCATCAATGGCATGCTCTCCTCGCTCGATCCGCATTCGTCCTACCTCAATCCGGACGCCGCCAAGGACATGCGCGTCCAGACGCGCGGCGAGTTCGGCGGCCTCGGCATCGAGGTCACGATGGAGAACGAGCTGGTGAAGGTCATCTCGCCGATCGAGGACACGCCGGCCGCGCGCGCTGGCGTGCTGTCGGGCGACCTGATCTCGCAGATCGACGGCCAGGAAGTCCGCGGCCTGACGCTTGAGGAAGCGGTCGACAAGATGCGCGGCCAGGTCAACACACCGATCGATCTGACGATCGTACGCGAGGGCGCTACAGAGCCGATCAAGGTCACGATCATCCGCGAGACGATCAAGGTCCGCGCGGTGCGCTACCGTGTCGAGAACGACGTCGGCTACATCAAGATCAATTCCTTCACCGAGAAGACCTTCGGCGACCTCCAGGCCGCGATCCAGTCGATCCGGGAGAAGGCTCCGTCCGCCGGCGTGAAGGGCTATGTGCTCGACCTGCGCCTCAATCCGGGCGGCCTGCTCGACCAGGCGATCAGCGTGTCGGACGCCTTCCTCGACAAGGGCGAGATCGTCTCGACGCGCGGTCGCGACCCGGAGAAGACCGAGCGCTACGACAGCCGGCCGGGCGACCTGATCGACGGCAAGCCGCTGATCGTGCTGGTGAACGGCGGATCGGCCTCGGCCTCCGAGATCGTCGCCGGCGCGCTGCAGGATCATCGCCGCGCGACCATCCTCGGCACCCAGACCTTCGGCAAGGGCTCCGTGCAGAGCGTCATCCCGCTGCCCGAGAACGGCGCGCTGAAGCTCACGACGGCGCTCTACTACACGCCGTCCGGATCCTCGATCCAGGGCAAGGGCATCACGCCCGACGTGAAGGTCGAGCAGCCTCTGCCCGAGGAACTGCAGGGCAAGGATCTGTCCCGCGGCGAATCGGACCTGCCCGGCCACATCAAGGGCAACCAGGAGGGCGAGGAAGGTTCGGGCTCAGCCGCCTATGTCCCTCCGGATCCGAAGGACGACATCCAGCTCAACTACGCGCTGGACCTGATCCGCGGCACCAAGACCGACGCGGCCTTCCCGGCCAATCCCGCCAAGGCGGTGATGAACCAGTAATACGGTCCGGCCGGCGGAGCGATCCGCCGGCCGGCCTTTCACTGCGTGTCGCCGGCGTTTCTCGGCATATCATCGAGACATCCGCTGGAGCGTCCCCTGAACAGCAGCATCGAGCAGCCGCTTGGCCAGACCGGTCCGGCCCGCAAGGGCGGATTCGGCGCTCGCCGCCTGCCGCTCGGGGCACTGACGCTCGGCGTCGCCGCGCTGGCAGCCTCCACCTTCATCGCGATGCAGGGCAGCGGGCTCAGGATGCCCGTGCACGAGACGGTATCCGTGCCGGAGGTTGCCGTGGCGCCCGTCGAGCCGGCGCCGGCAAAGACGACGCCCCCACCGAAGCCACGGACCGACGGCCCGGCGATCATCAAGGTCCAGCCGGAGGCCTCCCCTTCGGGCGGAACGATCGTCATCCGCGATCCGGCCGCGCTCGAACGCAATCTGCGCACGGCGCACCTGCCCGACCGCGACCTGATCGAGGAGAGCCCGACCGGCCCTCTGCCAGTCCGTGCGATCGACGGGCGGCGGCCCTTCGACGTCTATGCCGGAGCCTGGTCCGGATCGCGGGGCGCCAAAGTGGCGATCGTCATCGGCGGCATGGGCCTGTCGCAGACGGGAACGCAGGCGGCGATCAACGCCTTGCCTCCCGAGGTCACGCTCGGTTTCGCCTCGGCCGGCAACAGCCTCTCGCGCTGGATGCAAACGGCGCGGCAGCGCGGCCACGAGATCGTCATGCAGGTGCCGATGGAGCCGTTCGACTATCCGTCGGTCGATCCGGGGCGTGATCCGCTCACCGTCGACGCCGATCCGGAGGAGAACATCGATCACCTCCACCGTGCCCTGTCGCGCACCACGAACTACACCGGCATCATGAACTACATGGGCGGGCGTTTCGTCACCGAGCGCGAGGCAATGTCGCCTGTCATCCAGGAACTCGGCAAGCGCGGGCTGATGTATCTCGACGACGGCTCCAGCGCCCGCAGCGTTGCGCCCGAGCTCGCGCTCGGCAGCGGCGTGCCGTTCGCGGCCGGCGATGCGACGATCGACGGCGTGCGCGCGCGCGGTGACATCCTGAAGAAGCTCGACCAGCTCGAGGCGACGGCGCGAGCGAAAGGGTCGGCGATCGGCATCGGCTCCGCCTTCGACGTGACGGTCGAGGCGGTCACGACCTGGGTGGCCGAGGCGAGGAAACGGGGCATCGAGATCGTCCCGGTCTCGGCGCTGGCGAACGATCCCGAAGGTGGACGCTGAGATGGCGAAGAAGATCGATCCGGAAACGCTGCCGTACCCGGCCCTGCGTGGGCATCATGGTGCTGAACCGGGAGGGCCTGGTCTGGGCGGGGCGGCGCATCGCCGAGCCGGACAGCGAGATGTCGGGCGCGGTCAAGCTCTGGCAGATGCCGCAGGGCGGCATCGACAAGGGCGAGGATCCGCTGCCGGCCGCGATCCGGGAGCTCTACGAGGAGACCGGCATGAAGTCGGTCTCGCTGCTGGGCGAGGCGCCAGGCTGGTTCAACTACGACCTGCCGCGCGAGGTCCTCGGCATCGCGCTCAAGGGCAAGTATCGCGGCCAGACGCAGAAATGGTTCGCCTTCCGCTTTGAGGGCGACGAAAGCGAGATCGAGATCGATCCGCCGCCGGGCGGCCACACGGCCGAATTCGACCGCTGGGAATGGAAGCCGATGGAGGAGCTTCCCGACCTGATTGTCCCGTTCAAGCGGGCGATCTACGAACAGGTCGTGTCGGCGTTCCGTCACCTGGCCAGATAGGCGGGTGAATTTTACTTGCACGACGAATGCGATGGCCCCACATTGGCGGCGTGTTCAACGAACTGGAAGGAGGTGATCCGATGTCGAGTGTTGTCGTTTCCAAGCGCGTGGCCTCGGCGGATTGCCCTTTCGGGAAGCAGCCTTCCTGAACTGGCGCATGATGCGCGGCCGGTGACGGTGTCACCGCCAGGGTCGCGCCCGCGGACGAAACACGGAAAGGCCTCCCTCGCGGGAGGCCTTTTCTTTTGCGTTGAGCGGACCGAGTTCAGGCGGCGGCGCTTATGCGAAAGCCGTTCCCTTCGTCTCCGTCGGCTTTGCGGCCGGCGGCGGGTTGGGATGTCTCCTCATAGGTCCAGACCTCGAACTTGCTGAGCACGTGCGCGCCGAAAGTGTGGACGAGCGGCACATCGGTCGCGTCGCGGCCGCGCGCGACGACCACCCGGCCCGTGCGCGGCTTGTTGTGGCGAGGGTCGAACGTATACCACCGGCCGCCGACATAGGCCTCTACCCAGGCGCTGAAGTCCATCGGAGCGGGGTCCGCCGGCACGTTGATGTCGCCGAGATAGCCGTTGACGTAGCGGGCCGGGATATTCATCGCGCGGCAGAAGGCGATCGCCAGATGGGCGAAGTCGCGGCACACGCCCACGCGCTCCTCATGCGCCTGGGCGGCCGTGCGGGTCGAGCGGGCATAGCCGTAGCCGAAGGACAGCCGGTCGTGCACATAATCCATGATCGCCTGCACGCGTTCCCAGCCGGGCCTGGTCTGGCCGAACAGGTTCCACGCCAGCGTCGAGAGATGGTCGGTCTCGCAATAACGGCTGCCGAGCAGGTAGCCGATGCATTCGGTCGGAAGCTCGGCCACCGGCGTTTCCTGCGCCTTCGGCGCCACGGGATCCAGAAGGCCACTGTCCTCGACGACCGCGTCGTATCGCATTGTGAATCGGCCGGCGGGCGCGACGAACCTGCGACAGCGATTGCCATAGGCGTCGACATAGGTCTGCGTTTTGACCATCGGCGTGGGCAGGAAGCCGGACTCCCAGCGGATGTCCTGCCTGCGATCCGAGTGAATTTCCAGCGCAGTCACGACAGGCGTGTCCTGCGGCAGATCGAGGGCTAGTTCGTAGCCGAGACGAATGAGCATTGGCGGCACCGATGTCTAGAAGGAACTGGGTGTTCGTCAACGCCCGACCCCGGAATCGGTTCCGGCGCCGGTTTAGAAGTCGGTGGCGATGCCCTTCACTTCCCAGTCGCCGTAGCGCACCGGCTCCTCGCCGCCGCGGCCGCCGATTTCCTTCGGCGGCGCAGGCTTGCGGCGCGCGGCCTTCCTGCGCGCCTCCGCCTCGGCCAGCGCGCGCTGGGCCGCGGGCGAAAGCTCGCGCGGCTGGGTCGACGGTGTCTCGGCTTCGTCGGCCATCCTGTGCTCCCGATATTGAAGTGGCTCAGTGCCTCCACCATCATATATAGCGTTATCAGCGCCGGAGACAGTGTCGTCGCCGGCCACCGGAGACCTTGATGAACGTAATCCGCACCGCGATGCTGCTCGCCGCAATGACCGCGCTCTTCATGGGCGTCGGCTACATGATTGGCGGCTCGGGCGGCATGATGATCGCCTTCCTGATCGCGGCCGGCATGAACCTGTTCAGCTACTGGAACTCGGACAAGATGGTGCTCAGGATGCACCATGCCGTCGAGATCGACGAGCGCAGCGCGCCGGAACTGTTCGAGATCGTGCGCGGCCTGTCACAGAATGCCGGCCTGCCGATGCCGAAGGTCTATCTTATCCAGAACGACCAACCCAACGCCTTCGCTACCGGACGCAACCCGCAGAACGCGGCGGTGGCGGCCACGACCGGCCTGCTGCAGCGCCTTTCCTACGAGGAGGTTGCGGGCGTGATGGCGCACGAGCTGGCGCATATCCAGAACCGCGACACGCTGACCATGACCATCACCGCGACGCTCGCCGGCGCGATTTCGATGCTCGGCAATTTCGCCTTCTTCTTTGGCGGCAACCGCGACAACAACAACCCGCTCGGTGGCATCGGCGTGCTCATCGCGATGATCGTGGCACCGCTGGCTGCGGCCGTCGTGCAGATGGCGATCAGCCGTACGCGGGAATATTCCGCTGACCGGCGCGGCGCGGAGATTTGCGAGCATCCGCTGTGGCTTGCCTCGGCGCTCGGGAAGATCGCGGGTGCCGCGCAGCGCATCCACAATCCCGACGCCGAGCGTGCGCCGGCGACCGCGCATATGTTCATCATCAATCCGCTGTCGGGCGAGCGGATGGACAGTCTCTTCTCCACCCATCCGAATACGGAGAATCGCATCGCAGCGCTCCGGCAGATGGCGGCCGAGTTCGAGGCCCAGCCGGCGCCGCAGCCTCAGGCGCGCGCCGGGCGGCCCGCGCCGACCAGCCGGGCGCCTGCCGACCCGCCGACGGCCGAGGAACCGAAGGCTGCCCGTCCCACGTCCGGCCCGTGGGGAGCGCCCTCGCAGCAGGAGCCGAAGCAGCCCGAGGCGCAGACGCCGCCTGAAGCGCCGAAGTCGAATCCCTGGGGCCGCAACCCGACCGGGCCGCGCAAGGGCCCCTGGTCGTGACGTCGCCCGCGCGGGCGAAGCGAAAGGCCCCTTCGAAGCCGGGCAGGGCGATACCGCCGGCATCCGCTCCCGGCCTTGCCGCGCGCCAGGCCGCGACGCGGCTTCTGGCCGCCGTGGTCGAGGCCAGGACGCCGCTCGACGGCATGACGGACGGCCAGCACGGCCACCCGCAGTACCGCGCGCTCGACGAGCGCGATCGCGGGCTGGTGCGGGCGATTCTCGTCTCGGCGCTACGCCACCGCAACACGATCGAGGCGATGATCGCCGAGCGCCTGGACCGGCCGCTGCCGGCCAACGCACATACGCTCTCGCACATCCTGCACGTCGCTTTGGCGCAGATGCTGTTCCTCGACGTGCCCGACAGCGCCGCGGTCGATCTCGCGGTGGAGCAGGCCAAGGCCGATCCGCGCACGCAGCGCTTCGCCTCGCTGGTCAACGCCGTCCTGCGCGGCATCGGGCGCGACAAGGAACGCGCGCTGCCGCGTCTGCTGGCCGCCACGCGCGACGCGCCCGACTGGTTCGTAAGACGGATGGAGGCTGCCTACGGTGCTGCCGAGACCGACGCGATCCTCGCCGCGCACCGTCTCGAACCGCCAATCGACTTCACGGTGAAAGATGACGCCGCCGGCTGGGCTGAGCGGTTCGGCGGCATCGTCCTGCCCACGGGCTCTGTCCGTCTCGCCACGCTCGACCGCGCCGTCTCGGACCTGCCGGGCTATGCCGACGGCGCCTGGTGGGTGCAGGACGCCGCCGCGGCCCTGCCGGCGCAGCTGATGGGCAACGTCGCCGGCAAGCGCGTCGCCGACCTCTGCGCCGCGCCTGGCGGCAAGACGGCGCAGCTCGCGGCCGCGGGCGCGAAGGTCACGGCGGTGGAGATCTCGGCCAACCGACTGAAGCGACTGGCAACGAATCTCGCCCGCCTGGGGCTCGAAGCCGAGCTCGTGTCGGCCGACCTCACCACCTTCGAACCGGCGGAACAGTTCGATGCGATCCTGCTCGACGCGCCATGCTCCTCGACCGGCACGGTCAGGCGTCATCCGGATGTGCTGTGGACCAAGACGGAAGCCGACGTCGCTAAGCTCGCCGACGTCCAGCGCACCCTGCTCGGCCATGCCGCGCGTCTCTTGAAGCACGGGGGCACTCTCGTCTTCTCCAACTGTTCGCTCGATCCGCTGGAGGGCGAGCAGCTTGTGCGCGGCTTCCTCGCCGAGACGCCCGGCATGTCGCTCGACCCGATCCGGCCCGACGAGATCCCCGGCATCGCCGCCTTCGTGACGCCCGACGGCGTCCTGCGCACCACGCCAGCAGGACTGCGGATGGAGACGCCGCAGCTCTCCGGCCTCGACGGCTTCTTCGCCGCGCGGCTGAGGAGGCTCTGACCCGCGCTCAGGCGCGGTGGTAGGGATGTCCCGACAGGATGGTCGCTGCGCGATAAAGCTGTTCGGCGAGCATGACGCGCACGATCTGATGCGGCCAGGTCATGGCGCCGAAGGAGAGGACGAGGGCAGCGGTCTTCCTGAGATCCGGATCGTGCCCGTCGGCTCCGCCGATCGCGAAGAGCAGCGATCGCGCGCCACCGTCGCGCATTTCGCCGATGCGGGTCGCAAAGGCTTCGGAGCCGATCGATTTTCCGGTTTCGTCCAGGAGGATCAGGGCCGAGCCCTGGGATGCCGCGCCGAGCGCGCGGGCTTCTTCCTCCTTGCGCAGCGCCGCGGTCTGGGCGCGGCTTTCCGCGATCTCGGCGACGCCGGCCCATTCGAGCCCGATGGCCGGCCCTGTCTTTGCGAATCGGTCGAAATAGCGGGCGGCGAGATCCCGCTCCGGGCCCGCCTTCATGCGGCCGACGGCATGAACTCCAATCCGCATGGACAGCCGAAGCTACGGTTCAGTGAACCGTCTCTTCCTCCAGGTCCGGCGCCATCCACATCTTTTCGAGGTTGTAGAACTCGCGCACCTCGGGCCTGAAGACGTGGACGATGATGTCGCCCGCATCGATCAGCACCCAGTCGGCGCCCGGCAGTCCCTCGACGCGCGCAGTGCCGAACCCGCCTTCCTTCAATGCTTTCAGGAGGTGGTCGGCGACAGCCGCGACATGACGGTTCGACCGGCCGGACGCGATCACCATGTAATCGCCCAGACTGGACTTGCCTTGGATGTCGATGGAGACGATGTTTTCGGCCTTGGAGTCATCGAGACTGTCAAGGACTGTCCGCAAGGCCGGGGAGGCGATGGAGCCGCTGTTCCCGACCGTCGAAGGCAATGTCTCAGCCTTCTTCCGCAGTTCTGTTCTCAGTTTCGTTCCTTTCCCAGCGGGATTGCAAATCAGCGTTCGTCCCGCGCGAACATCATGAAGATAGGCAGAGTCCCTTGACGGTTTCAAGACGGGGCCTCGAAAGCGGCAGGGAACCATGCCGGCTTCCGGGCATTCGGCCCTCGTCTGTCCAGAACAAGGGAGCAAGATCATGCAATTCGACGCCGCCGGAGCCGTCAGCACGATGCAGGCGGGGTTCGCAGCACTTTCCGCGCTCGTCGTGTCTTATTCCCTGTCGGCCATCGGCGCGGTCATCCTGCTTGTCGCCGGCTATCTTGCGGCGGGGCTGGCGGAACGATCCCTCGCGGCCGCGCTCGGCGGAATCCGGGGCATGGACCAGACACTCATCACGTTCTTCTCCAAGATCGCCCGCTACGCGATCCTCGGGCTCGTCCTGGTCATGGTGCTCGGCCAGTTCGGCGTTCAGACCGCCTCGATCATCGCGGCGATGGGCGCGATCGGCCTTGCCATAGGTCTTGCCCTGCAGGGCACGCTGCAGAACATAGCCGCGGGTGTCATGCTTCTCGTGCTGCGACCGCTGCGCATCGGCGAATTTGTCGAGGTCGACACGATCGCAGGCACGGTCGAGGAGATAGGGCTCTTCGCCTCGCGGCTGCGCGCGCCGGACGGTGTCTACATCCTGGCGCCGAACTCGACGCTCTGGAACAAGCCGATCCGCAACTACAACCGCAACAAGGTGCGCCGGCGCGACATCGAGGTCAGCATAGGCGACGGCCAGGACATTGCCCTGGCGCAGAAGACGCTGGTCGACCTGGCACGCCGGGATCGGCGGGTACTCGAGAACCCGGCGCCCGAAGCCTTCGTCTCGGCGCTGGGCGAGGATTCGGTGACTCTCACGCTGCGCTACTGGACGTCGGACAGGGATGTGCAGGGCGCTGAGACATCGCTGCGCCGCGCCGCCAAGGAAGCCTTCCAGCGGCAGGATGCACCCGATGAGCCCGACGCTAATCCTTCGTCGGAGGCACCGGCAAAGGCGTCTGGGCGGAAAGCGGTGTGAACGCGCCGGTCTCGTCGGCCGGAACGCGCGGCGAGCGGATCACCCGCCATATCGTGAAGGCGCAGAACAGGGCTGCGACGACGATCGCGACGATCATGAACGAGGCCGTGCCGAACGCGGCCGTCAGCGCCGTGCCGAGGCCCGGCACGATGAAACCCGACACCGACCAGAGGAACAGCATCGTGCCCGACAGCCGGACCAGCTCCTCCTTCGAGGCACGGTCGTTGGCATGGGCCGAGGAGAGCGAATAGATCGACTCGCTGGCGCCGCTCCAGATCAGATAGATCGCGATCATCAGGCCGAGCGAGCCGCCATCGAACCGGCTCGCCGCGAGACCCGCAACGACGACGAGGGCGGCGGCGGCGATCAGCACGTAGCGCCGGTCGGTGCGGTCGGAGATCCAGCCGAACGGGATCTGGAACACGAGCGTACCGAGCGGCATCGCGAACATCAGCGCCGCCACCTGCTGTTGTGAGTAGCCGCTGGCCGTGGCGTGGATCGGCGCGAAGCCGGCGATCATCATCGACAGGCCGCCGACTGCCAGCATGCCGGCGACGCCGACCGGCGAGATGCGCCAGGCTTCCCGCACGGCCACCGCCGCGCCCTGCGGCGGGGGCGGCTGGCGCAACTGTGTCAGGCCGACCGGCAGGATCGACGCGGCCGTGAAGGCGATGCCGGCGATCGGCGCCATCGGCGTCGTGATGTCGAGGAACCCCATCAGGTAGGAGCCGACGCCGAGGCCGACGATATAGCAGACGTAGAAGATCGCCATCACGCGGCCACGGATCGTATTGCCGACCGCGTCGTTGAGCCAGCTCTGCGCAACGACGAACATGCCGCAGATGGCAAAGCCGTAGAGGGCGCGGGCGACAATCCAGACGACCGGGTCGACCGCCATGCCGACCAGCGCGTTGGACAGCACGATCAGCGCCGAGAACACCATATAGGCGCGCGCATGGCCGACCCGCCTCACCAGCCATGCCGTCAGCAGGCAGCCGGCGATGCCGCCGGCCGAGAGGCCGGTGAGGATCAGGCCGGCCCATGTCGGCGCATATCCCTCCGCGCCGAGCCGGACCGGGATGTAGGCGAACATCAGCCCGTTGCCGATGGCAGCGAGCGCCATGGCAAGGATCACGCCGGCCACCCCGGCGACGGGCGTGCCGGCCCTTACGTCGATGTCGGCGCGCGTGTTCATGGCGACACTCTGGCGGCTGGCCCGCGCCTGCGCCGCGCCAAAAACGACATCGTCCGGTGGCGCGCGGCTGGACCGGCGGAAGTTCCGCCCTGGTTCAAGCCTTCACAAGGCCGTCGCGGATCGCGGTGGAGGAAAGGGTGGAGCGCGGGCCGTGGATGAAGGTCCAGGCCGGCGCCGGCGTACGGGCGAGCAGCGGCGCATCGTCCTCGTCGCGGCGGGCGTAGTCGAAGGTCTTCGCCATCTTCGACGACAGGAAGGCGAGCGTGGCGCCCGGCCGGTCGATGACCGCGATCGGGAAGGTCATCGCGATCGCCTGCCAGCGCTGCCAGCGGTGGAAGTCGCGCAGTGAATCCGCGCCCATGATCCAGACGAAGTTCACGCCGGGATTGCGCGCCTTCACCAGTGCGAGCGTGTCCGCCGTATAGCGCACGTGGTAGCTCGCCTCGAAGGCGGTGACCTTGATCTTCGGATCGTCGGTGATCTTCTCGGAAAGCTCGATGCGTTCGTCGAGCGGCTTCAACTCGCGTCCGTTCTTGAGCGGGTTGCCGGGAGTCACGATCCACCAGAGCTGGTCCAGCTCCAGCCGCCGCATGGCGATCTCGGCGACCAGGACATGCCCGGCATGCGGCGGGTTGAACGACCCGCCGAACAGCCCCACCGCCATGCCCTTCTCGACATGCGGCATGCGAAGATAGCGGGCTGGGACGGCCCAGTCCGATGTCACGCCCGCACCTGGCCCGAGCCGCGGACGCGGTATTTGAACGAGGTGAGCTGCTCGACGCCGACAGGGCCGCGCGCGTGCATCTTGCCCGTGGCGATGCCGATCTCCGCCCCCATGCCGAACTCGCCGCCGTCGGCGAACTGCGTCGAGGCGTTGTGCAGCAGGATGGCGGAATCGATTTCGTTGAAGAACCGCTCCACCGCCGCCGGGTCCTCCGCGACGATCGCCTCGGTATGGTGCGAGGAATAGGTCTCGATATGGTCGATCGCGCCGCCGACGCCGTCGACCAGCGTCACGGAGATGATCGCGTCGAGATATTCCGTCGTCCAGTCGGCGTCGGTCGCCGCCTCCGCGTCAGGGTAAAGCGCCAACACCTCGGCGCTGGCGCGGATGGCGCAGCCGGCCTTGGCGAGGGCGTCCAGGATCGGCACGACATGCGTCTTCGCCGCGGCGCGGTCGACCAGCAGCGTCTCGGCCGAGCCGCAGATCCCGGTGCGCCGCATCTTGGCGTTGACGGCGATCTTCACCGCCATGTCGAGATCGGCCGACTTGTCGATGTAGAGATGGCAGATACCTTCGAGATGCGCGAAGACCGGCACGCGCGCCTCACTCTGGACGCGTGCGACCAGGCTCTTCCCCCCGCGCGGCACGATCACGTCGAGATTGCCGTCGAGGCCCTTCAGCATCTCGCCCACCGCGGCGCGGTCCGTCACCGGCACAAGCTGGATCGCCGCCTCGGGCAGGTCTTGTGCTTTCAGCCCCTCGACCAGGCAGGCGTGGATCGCAGCGGAAGAATTCGCCGAATCCGAGCCAGCGCGCAGGATCACCGGATTGCCCGCCTTGAAGCACAGCGCGCCGGCATCCGCCGTCACGTTCGGCCGGCTCTCGAAGATGACGCCAACGACGCCGAGCGGCGTGCGCACGCGCTCGATCTTCAGCCCGTTCGGGCGGTCCCAGGCGGCGATGACCTCGCCGACGGGATCCTTCAATTCGGCGATCTCGCGGATGCCCGTGACGATCGCGGCGATGCGCGCCGGATCGAGCTTGAGCCGGTCCATCATCGCAGGCGACAGCTTCGATTCCACGCCGTTCGCCAGGTCGATCGCGTTCGCCTCGAGGATCGTCTTCTCGTTCGCCACGATGGCATCAGCCATGGCGCGGAGTGCTGCGTTCTTTCGTTCGGTGCTGGCGATGGCCAGCGGCCGCGCGGCGGCGAGGGCGTCGCGGCCGATCTGGGCCATGAGCCGGGCGATGTCCTGTCCGGACGTCTCTGCTTTCGTCAGCATTCAGCCCTCCATCTTCTGGGCGACCGTGCGGGAGACGACAAGGTCGTCGCGGTGTACCATCGCCGAGCGCGGTTCGTAGCCGAGCGCGTCGGCGATCTCCGCCGTCTTCAGCCCGGCGATCCTTACGGCATCCGCCGCGTCATAGGCAACAAGTCCGCGCGCAACCTCGTGGCCCTCGGGGTCCAGGATCGCTACCGTGTCGCCGCGCGCGAAGTCGCCGGAGACGAGCTTCACACCAGCCGGCAGCAGCGACTTGCCCGACAGAAGTGCCGTGATCGCGCCCGCGTCGACAGTCAGCCGGCCGGCCGGTTCGAGCTGCCCGGCGATCCAGCTCTTGTAGCCGCGCACCGGGTTCTGGGACGGCGCGAACCAGGTGCATGTCTCGCCACGATCGATCGCCGAAAGCGGGTTCATGCGGTCGCCCTGCGTGATGATCATCGCGGTGCCGGCGCCGGTCGCGATCTTGCCGGCATCGATTTTCGTGCGCATGCCCCCGCGCGACAGTTCCGAGGCTGCGCCCCCGGCCATCGCGTCGATCTCCGGCGTTATCCTCTCAACGAGCGGGATATGCTTCGCGTCCGGATTGAGGGCCGGCGGGGCGGTGTAGAGCCCGTCGATGTCGGAGAGCAGCACAAGCAAGTCACCGCCCATCATCGTGGCGACGCGCGCGGCGAGGCGATCGTTGTCGCCGTAGCGGATCTCGCTCGTTGCGACCGTGTCGTTCTCGTTGATCACAGGCACCGCCTTGAGCTTCAGCAGCGTGCCGATGGTGGCACGTGCATTGAGATAGCGCCGGCGCTCCTCGGTGTCGCCGAGCGTCACCAGCACCTGGCCGGACTTCAGTCCGCGCCGGGCGAGTTCCTCCGACCAAGCCCGCGCCAGCGCGATCTGGCCGACGGCCGCCGCCGCCTGGCTCTCCTCCAGCTTCAGCACTCGCTTGCCGAGTCCCAGGATCGTGCGGCCGAGCGCGATCGCGCCGGACGAGACGACCAGCACCTCCGTTCCCTGCGCCCATAGGCCGGCGATGTCGGCGACCAGCGAAGCCAGCCAATCGGCCTTCAGGCCCTTCGACCGGTCGACAAGCAGGGCGGAGCCGATCTTGACGGTGATGCGGCGGTGCGAGGCGAGGGGGCGGATCATGGAAGCGGCCGGAAGATGAAGCAGTGTCGGAAGCGTGGAGCGGTCAGAGCGACCAGCGGTCGTCCGGCGCCGGTGGCTCCTCCGCCCGCCTTGCATCCTCGACATGCACCATCAGCGCCCGCAGCACCTCTTCGACACCCTCCCGGGTGACGGCGGACATCAGCAGGGGCGCATGCCCGATGGCGCGCTTCAGGCTCGCCACCTTCTTCTTGCGCGCATCGGCGTCCAGCGTGTCGACCTGCGACAGCACCACGACCTCCGGCTTCTCGTCGAGCCCGTGGCCATAGGCCTCCAGCTCGCCGCGGACGGTCTTGTAGGCCTTGGCGGGGCTTTCCTCCTGCGCGGAGACGAGGTGGAGGAGAACGCGGGTGCGCTCGACATGGCCGAGGAAACGGTCGCCGATGCCCACGCCTTCATGCGCGCCTTCGATGAGGCCCGGAATGTCGGCGATGACGAATTCGCGCGCATCGACCCGCGCCACGCCGAGGCCGGGATGCAGCGTCGTGAAGGGATAGTCCGCGATCTTGGGCTTCGCAGCCGTCACCGAGGCGAGGAAGGTCGACTTGCCGGCGTTCGGCAGGCCGACGATGCCTGCGTCAGCGATCAGCTTCAGGCGCAGCCAGATCGTCATCTCCTGGCCGGGCAGGCCGGGATTGGCGCGGCGCGGCGCCTGGTTGGTCGAGGTCTTGAAATGCGTATTGCCGAAGCCGCCATTGCCGCCTTCGGCGATCTTGAAGCGCTGGCCGACCTCGGTCAGGTCGGCGATCAGCGTCTCGTTGTCCTCTTCATAGACCTGCGTTCCCGCGGGCACCTTGAGGATCACGTCGGCGCCCTTGCCGCCGGCCATGTTGCGGCCCATGCCGTGCATGCCGGTCTTGGCACGGAAATGCTGCTGGTAGCGGTAGTCGATCAGCGTATTGAGCCCGTCGACGGCCTCGATCCAGACGTCGCCGCCCCGGCCGCCGTCGCCGCCGTCCGGCCCGCCGAACTCGATGAACTTCTCGCGACGGAACGACACCGATCCGGCGCCACCGTCGCCGGATCTTATGTAGACTTTCGCCTGGTCGAGGAACTTCATCTTGCTTCAATCTGTCGGGAAAGGCGCGGTTGCGCCTCTCCTAGTTGGTTTCGTCGGTAAAGGGAACCATGCGGCTCCCTCAGGCGCTCATCAGGCGCGTCGTTCCGGGGCTCCAGGCCCTCAGCCCGATCCATGTGCGCCGGTCGAGCCGGTAGCGCTCCACCGGCACCTGGCCGGCGACGATCGAGTTCAGCATGCCCTGGCCGGCATACTGGAAGCCACATTTGTGAATCACCCGGCGCGAGGCCGGATTGATCACGCGGCAGGAGACGTTGAGCGCGTCGATGACCGTCGTCCGGAAGGCGAGGTCCACCAGCGCCTGCGCGGCCTCGGTGGCGTAGCCGCGCCCCCAGAAGGGCTCGCCGATCCAGTAGCCGAGTTCCAATCCCCTGTCGGTGGGGTTGAGCCCGGCGCAGCCGACGAAGGCGCCATTGTCGGCGAGCGTCAGCGCATGGACGCAGCCGAAGCGGCGCTCGGCTGCGGCCGCGATGAAGGCGCGGGCCTCCGCCTCGCCATAGGGGTGCGGCATGCGGGCGAGCATCTCCGCGACCCTGCGATTGTTGGCGAGGCCTGCCAGGTCCGGCACGTCGTCGACGTGCGGCGGGCGCATGACCAGCCGCTCCGTGACGAGCACCGGACAGTCTATCGGCGTTTCCGGTTCTTCTCCGGTAAGTTCCATGACCATCGTTCCCTCTCCATCCGATGCCGGCTCAGGCCGCGCTCTTCTCGACCCGGCCAAGGCCGGCACGCCAGGAGGCGGCCGACAGGCGGGTGGTCACGACCTGGGCGCCATCGCCCCTGGAACGCGAATAGACGTCCCTCAGGCCGGACACGGCGAAGCCGAGCTTCTCTTGCACGCGCAGCGAGGCCGGGTTGTCGGTCAGCACCGCCGACTCGATCGCCCAGATCGGCGTCGTGTCGAAGGCGTGCGCGATCAACGCGCCCGCGGCCTCGGTCATGTAGCCGTGGCCGTGTGCGTGTTCGGCGAGCCAGTAGCCAAGCCGCGGCTGCGGCCCGCCGCCCTCGATCGCGACGACGCCGACGAGTTGCTCGCGATGGATCGTGTAGACGTGGCTTTCGGAGGCCGCCGACACGTGCTCGATCCATTCCTCGGCGTCTTTGACGAAGTAGGGGTAGGGCACCTGGGTCAGCATGCGGGCCACGTTCCAGTTCGACAGGCCGGCGGCGATCTGCTCGGCGTCGAGCATGGTCGGCTTGCGGAGCGTCAGGCGCTTGGTGACGAGGATGTGCATGATGGATCTCCAGGCAAAGAAAAAGGGGAGATGGCGACCCATCTCCCCTGTTCTCGCTTCTGGACTATCCAGACACCGGTCCCCGGGAGGGGTCGCCGGTGTGGTGTGTCGCGGAACCGGCTACTCCGCTGCGTCCTGAATCGGGTTTACCGACACGTAGGTTCGGCCATTGGCTTTTTTCTGGAAGGCGACGGCGCCGGCTTGCGTAGCAAACAGGGTATGGTCCGTGCCCATGCCGACGTTGACGCCGGGGTGCATCTTGGTGCCGCGCTGACGAACGATGATGTTGCCGGCGAGAACTGCCTCGCCGCCGAACTTCTTCACGCCCAGACGCTTCGATTCGGAGTCGCGACCGTTGCGCGACGAACCGCCAGCTTTCTTGTGTGCCATCTTAGTCTCCTTAGCGTCCCGAAGGACGTCTCAAACCCTTGGAGGGGCTTCGTTGCGCCCCTCATACATTGATTTGGCTTACTTCGCCAGTTCCTTCGCCTGATCGCGCCAATCGCGGATCTGGTCGGCCGAGAACGGCATGTTCGCATCGATCTTCTCGATGTCGGCGTCGCTCAGCTTCGCGATCTGCTTGAAGGTCGTGATGCCCTGCTCGTTGAGCTGGCCGGCAGCCACCGGGCCGATGCCAACGATCACAGTCAGGTCGTCCGCCTTGCCCTTCGGCGCGGTGAACAAAGTCGCGACCGGAGCAGCGGCTTCCGCCTTGGTCTCGGCCTTCGCTGCGGCCTTCTTCGCCGGCTTCGCGCCACCCGTCAGGATCTCGGTGATCTTGACCGTGGTCAGCAGCTGGCGATGGCCGTGCTTGCGGCGCGAGTTCTGGCGGCGGCGCTTCTTGAACGCGATGACGGTCTTGGCGTGGCCCTGCTCCAGGACCTCGGCCGCCACGACAGCGCCGTCCACGAAGGGAGCGCCGATCGTCACGTTTTCGCCTTCGCCGTGCGCCAGCACGAAGCCGATTTCAACGATGTCGCCGACTTCGCCGGCGACCTTCTCGATCTTCAACACATCATTGGCGGCGACGCGATACTGCTTGCCGCCCGTTTTGATGACTGCGAACATTTTGATGCCTTTCGCTTGTTCGGTCGGCTCTCGAGCGCTAACGCCCGGTCCGTCTTTTTGTCAGTCTGCGGGGTCCAAAAGCCAACCGGCGCGGGAAGCCCCCACGCCGGATGCGGGGGTCGGTTACCCGAAGGTACCGCGTGAGTCAAGGCAAGCGGCGGGTTTTCGGCGCTTTCGTCCGTCGATTGACACCCGGCGCGCCTCTGGCGCATCGTTCCCGCATTGCCGGGAGTGATTGTCATGCAACGCCTTCTTACACTTGCCTCTTTTGCCCTCGCGCTTTCCGCCTCGACCGCGATCGCCGCCGACATCGTCGTCGAAGCCGGCGAAGGCGCCAACGAGCGCCTGATCGAGGCGCTGATCTCGGCCCAGCCGGGCGACGTGGTGAAGATCGGGCCCGGCATGTTCGAGCTGACGGAGGGGCTCTCGCTCGACGTGGACGATGTGAAGGTGCAGGGCGCCGGAGCCGGACAGACGGTCCTGTCCTTCAAGGGCCAGACCGGCGCCGGCGAGGGCCTGCTCGTCACCTCCGACCGCGTGGTGCTGGAAGACTTCGCCGTCGAGGACACCAAGGGCGACGGCGTGAAGTCCAAGGGCTCCGATCAGATCACCTTCCGCAATATCTCCGTCGTCTGGACCGGCGGGCCGAAGGCCGAGAACGGCGCCTACGGCGTCTACCCCGTCTCCTCCAAGAACGTGCTGATCGACGGCGTGTTCGTGTCCGGCGCGTCCGACGCCGGCATCTATGTCGGCCAGAGCGAGGACATCATCGTCCGCAACAGCCGCGCCGAATACAATGTCGCCGGCATCGAGATCGAGAACTCCAAGCGCGCCGACGTGTTCAAGAACACCGTCACCCACAACACCGGCGGTATCCTCGTCTTCGACCTGCCGAACCTTCCCGTTCAGGGCGGGCAGGACGTGCGGGTCTTCGACAACGACGTGGTCGAGAACGACACGCCGAACTTCGCCCCCAAGGGCAACATCGTCGGCATCGTGCCGAAGGGCATGGGCGTGATGGTGATGGCCAACCGCAACGTGCACGTCTTCGGCAACCGCTTCGACAAGAACGGCACGACGCACGTGCTTATCGCCGCCTATCCGAACGAATATGACGACGACAATTACATGTTCGTGCCGCGCGGGGTGTTCGTCCACGGCAATACCTATGGCGAGGGCGGCTTCGCGCCGGACGGCGAGGTCGGCAAAATCATCACCGATGTCTCCGGCACGCCGGTTCCCGACATCGTCTGGGACGGCGTGACCCGCATCCCGGAATATTTCTCCTGGGTGAACGCGGAGGACCAGATCTATATCGACGAGGCCGAGGGCACGACCTTCGCCAATCTCAAGATGATCTCGCAGATGCTGCTGCCGTGGAGCACCTCGCCCGACACCGACATCGCCGGCTACAAGGGCTCGCTCCCGGAGCCCGCGCCGGTAAAGCTGCCGCAGGACAGCGGGTCGTAAGAGACTAGGCTATCGGCTTGCGTTCTGTCACACCCCCTCTGCCCTGCCGGGCATCTCCCCCTCAAGGGGGAGATTGGCAGCTTCGGCGACGCCGATCATTCCGCTGCAGCCATGTTCCGCGAAAGCCGTTCTGATAGCCAATCTCCCCCCTTGAGGGGGAGATGCCCGGCAGGGCAGAGGGGGGTCTTTCAAGCCACACTGATCGCGTTTCTCACGCTGCTTCATCTCTTCGCCGCGACCTCCGCCCGCGCCTTCTCCCCCGACGCCATCCTCGCCGCCAAGCCACCGAAGCTGCTCTCCGAATTCGGCTTCTTTGCCGACGGCGCGAAACAGGTGCCTGCGGAAGGCGTGATCCCCTTTCATCTCGCCACGCCACTTTTTTCCGACTTCGCCGAGAAGTATCGCTTCGTCCACGTGCCCGCGGGTCAGTCGGCGACCTACAATCCAGACGAGGCGTTCGACTTCCCGGTGGGCGCGGCGCTGATCAAGACCTTCGCCTTTCCCGCGGACCTGCGCGCGCCCGACAAGGACGTGCGGCTGATCGAAACGCGCGTGCTGGTGCGGCAGGAGGGCGGATGGCAAGCCTGGGCCTATGTCTGGAACGCCGAGCAGACCGAAGCCGAGCTCAAGATCGCCGGGGCGAAGGTGGATATCGCAGTCACGGACAGGGACGGCGCGCCTCTGTCCTTCACCTATGCCGTGCCCAACAAGAACCAGTGCAAAGGCTGTCATGCCTTGAATGGCGAAGTCGCGCCGCTCGGCCCCAAGGCGCGCAACCTCAACGTCGAGCACCCCTATGCATCCGGCGCCGAAAACCAGCTCGCGCACTGGACATCCGCCGGCATCCTGTCGGGCGCGCCGGCGCCCGCCGATGTGCCGTCGGTTCCCGTCTGGGGAGATGCGGCTGCCCCGACCGAGGCCCGCGCCCGCGCCTGGCTCGACACCAATTGCGCCCACTGCCACCGCCGCGAGGGGCCGGCCTCGAATTCCGGTCTCTATCTCACCTGGGGCGAGTCGGATCGCGTGGCGTTGGGGGTGCGCAAGCGGCCGGTGGCGGCCGGGCGCGGCAGCGGCGACCGCGCCTTCGACATCGATCCCGGCCATCCCGACAATTCGATCCTGCTCTACCGGGTCGAAAGCACCGAGGCCGGCGTGATGATGCCGGAACTCGGGCGCACCCAAACGGATCCGGAGGCCGTCGCGCTCCTACGCAAATGGATCGAAGAAATGCGTTAACTCCTGGCTGCTAGGCTGCCGGGGTTGCGCTTTCCGCGTCATGAAAGCGTAACACGGGCTCACACAATGTGATGCCAGGGAAAGACCCATGTATGGCACAACGATGTCAAAAGCGGGAATCGCGGCGGGGTAGTCGACGAGCATGACCAGGCGGTATTTCGGGACGGACGGGATCCGGGGACGGGCCAATAGTTTTCCGATGACGGCGGAAGTCGCCATGAAGGTCGGGATGGCGGCAGGCACGTCGTTCCAGCGAGGATCGCATCGCCATCGCGTCGTGATCGGGAAGGACACGCGGCTGTCCGGCTACATGCTCGAGAACGCGATGGTCGCTGGCTTCTGCGCCGCCGGCATGGACGTTTTCCTGCTCGGGCCCGTGCCGACCCCGGCTGTCGCCATGCTGTCACGCTCGCTGCGCGCTGATCTCGGCGTCATGATCTCGGCCTCGCACAACGCTTACCACGACAACGGCATCAAGCTGTTCGGCCCGGACGGTTACAAGCTGTCGGACGAGATCGAGCTTCGCATCGAGTCCCTCATCGAGACGGACCTTACCGCCTCGCTCGCCGATTCCGACACGATTGGCCGCGCCAAGCGCATCGACGGCGTGCACGACCGCTACATCGAGTTCGCCAAGCGCACCCTGCCGCGTTCCATGTCGCTGGCCGGTATGCGCGTCGTGATCGACTGCGCCAACGGCGCCGCTTACAAGGTCGCGCCGGCTGCCCTGTGGGAGCTCGGCGCGGAAGTCGTCACCATCAATGCCGAGCCGAACGGCATGAACATCAACCACGAATGCGGCTCGACCCATCCGATGGGCCTGTCGAAGAAGGTGCACGAGGTGCGCGCCGACATCGGCATCGCGCTCGACGGCGACGCCGACCGGATGGTCATCGTCGACGAGAACGGCACGCTGATCGACGGCGACCAGATCATGGCGCTGATTGCCGAGGCCTGGCACCAGAGTGGGCGGCTGGCCGGCGGCGGCGTGGTCGCCACCGTCATGTCCAATCTCGGGCTGGAGCGTTATCTCGGCGACCTCGGTCTTTCGCTCCATCGCACCAAGGTTGGCGACCGCTACGTGGTCGAGCACATGCGCGCGCACGGCTTCAATGTCGGCGGCGAGCAGTCGGGCCACATCGTGCTCTCCGACTTCGCCACCACCGGCGACGGCCTCGTCTCCGCCCTCCAGGTGCTCGCCTGCATCAAGCGCGCCGGCAAGCCGGCAAGCGAGGTCTGCCGCAAGTTCGAGCCGGTGCCGCAGGTCTTGAAGAATGTCCGCTTCAACGGCGGCAAGCCGCTCGAAAGCGACCCGGTCAAGGCGATGATCGAGGACGCGCGCGTGCGCCTCGGCAAGTCCGGCCGCCTCGTGATCCGTCCGTCCGGCACCGAGCCGCTGATCCGCGTCATGGCGGAGGCGGACGACCGGGGCCTGGTCGAGACGGTGGTCAACGACATCGTCGGGGCGATCTCGTCAATCCGCACCGCCGCCTGATTTTCCTCACGACGTCGAAAGTTTTGGACGCCCGTGCCCTTCGCGCGGGCGTCTTGCTTGCTCGATTCCGTAATCATCGCGTCCGGAATCATGGTTAAGCCGCAGGGTTAATCCGCCCTTAACCTTTCCACTTCATTATCCAAACCCGGGACTAGGTCTATCCGCTGGCGTCGCGCCTTGGATCGAGAGGGTGAAGGTTATGCTCACACAGGTGAAGAAGACGCTGTTCGGCGCCGCGGTCATGGCGGCTGGCGTCGTGCCGGCATTGGCAGCCGATATCTATGAGCCTCCGGTCTACACGCCGGAGCCAGTCTACACGCAGCCCGAACCCGAGCCGGTCGACTACGGCGGCTGGTATATCCGCGGCGACCTCGACTATCACGCCACGAAGTTCCGCGGCGGCAACTACATCACCTACGGCCCGCCTCCCGGCACTGGCGCGTTCGACTTCGGCGACATCGATTCTTCCTGGTCCGTCGGCGGCGGCGTCGGCTATCAGGTGAACAGATATCTGCGCACCGACCTCACCCTCGACTGGATGGGCAAGGCCGACTTCAACGGCCAGACCTCGGGCGTCTGCGGCGACGTGCCCTGCGTGTCGGTCGACACCTCGTCCTACAGTGCGCTCCTGCTTCTCGCCAATGCCTACGCGGAATTCGGCACCTGGCACGGCATCACGCCGTATGTCGGCGCCGGTATCGGTGGCGCCTATGTGAAGTGGGATACGCTGCGCAACACGGCCGGCGGCATCACCACCGAACACGATGGGTCAGCCAACTGGCGCTTCGCATGGGCGCTCATGGCCGGCGCGTCCTACTGCCTGACCAACGACCTCAAGCTCGACGTCGGCTATCGCTACGCCAATATCGGCGGCGGCCGCATGTTCGAATATGCCGGCGGCGTCGCCCCCGGCTTCGACAAGGGCTTCCATATCCACGAGGGCCGCGTGGGCCTGCGCTACCAGTTCGGCGGCCGCAGCTCCTGCTACGAGCCCGAGCCGGTCGCCTACGAGCCGCCGGTGGAACCGCCGGTCTACAAGTAAGCCTCCTCCACTCCGTCCTCGCGCCGCCCGGGTCACTCCGGGCGGTTCTTTTGTCCCGGCCGCGTCGCCCGATTGGTTTATGTCCATGGTTAACCGGCATTTAACCAAGATGGTTAACAGTGGGCCAACACAGAAGGCCGTGACGGATCGGCCTGAATCCCGGAGTTGGATCCCATGCGACTGTTCCTGCGCGCCGCCTTGCCGATCGTGCTCGTCGGATTGGCCCCTTTCCCTGCCGCGCTGGCCGCGGACTACGACCCGCCGATGGTGATCGACACGCCGGAGGAATATGTGCCGGTCGAGGTGGGCAATGGATGGTACCTGCGCGGCGACATCGGCTACAAGTTCAACACGCCCTATCGGGACTCCGTGTTCGGTCCGAGCCCGATCTTTTCGTATGAAGAGAGCAAGCTGCCACTCACCGGCAGCATCGGCTTCGGTTACCGTTTCACCGACTTCCTTCGCATGGAGGCTAATGTCGGTCTCCTGACCACCGATTCGTCGAGCCTGAACTACCTCACGGCGGACGGGATGGGCACCGTCGTCTCGAGCGTGAACGTCTCGACCGAGAATGAGATATGGACCGGCATGGTCAATGCCTATGCCGACCTTGGCACATTCGTCGGGTTCACGCCCTATATCGGCGCTGGCGTCGGCGTTGCTGCCACAAAGCGCAACTACGGCTTCTCGGAAAATTTCGTCGATGGGGCGATCGTCGACGTCGCCTACGCCGACAACTCGCTTCAATATGTCTTCGCTTATTCGCTTGGCGCTGGTGTCAACTACAAGTTGACGAGGAATCTCTCGGTCGACGTGGGATACGAGTATTTCTCGGCGCCGAGCGCTGAATATGTGACGATGGTGACCCCCACCACCTATGCGATCAACAGCGGCATCGACTATCACCAGATCAAGCTCGGCCTGCGCTACGACCTCTGGTAGGCGACGGCAGGGTTTTCATGGAACAGGGCGGGCTTCGGCCCGCCCTTTGCGTTTGCGCCTCATGTGGCGCGGATGGCGCAGCGAGGACAGGAAAAGTCGGCAGGGCGATATTTTCGTCTTGACGGCGGGAGGCGATCCCAATATCGCCACGCGTGGGCCACCCCTCCCCAACGAGAGTTGGTGCGAGACATAATATTTCCCTTTCTTTTCAAGCTGTTGACGCCTCGTCCTTGGCGTCCTGTGCCAGATTTGTGCCAAAAACCACGTCCGTGACGGTCGGATCGCCCATCGCGTGGGCATAGGTGCGGACGAGGGTCGCCACGTCCTTCCAGCCGCCGAGTTTCGCCACCGTCTTCACGTCGATCTTGTTGTGCAGCATCGTCGTCGCGAAGCCGTGGCGGCACGAGTGAGGCGACAACTTCTTGATCTTCGCCCGCTTGATTGCGCCGTCCCACACCTGCCGCACGCTCTCGCGGTCGACGTAGCGGAACACCTGGTCCTGCGGGTTGCGGTTCGACGGGATGTTGGCGATTGCCGCCACGAGCCGAGGAGGAAGGTGCGCGATCCGCTCGTCGCCGACCTTCGTCTGCCTGATCTTGGCCGTGCGCCGCGTCAGGTCGACATCGCCCCACACCAGCGCCACCGCTTCGCCGATCCGGGCGCCGGTGCCGAACATGAACAAGCAGAGCGCGCCGAGGTGAGGGGACGCATTCGCTGCGAAAGCCTCGCACCACTCCAGCGTTGCCGGTTCCTTGATCTTCGTTTGAACCTTGAACCGCTTGACCTTCAGGTAGGGACACAAATCGAGGCCGGCGCAATGGTTGATGATGGCCTGCGTCGGCACGACGAACTGCCGATTGCGGGTTGAAGGGCCTGCCGTTGGGTATACCTTGATGGCCGCCTTAAGCACGTCAGTGCCCTTGATGTCGGCAATCAACGTGTTCTTCCAGTGATCCTCTACCTTGTTCAGAAAGCGTGTCGACTTGCCCGACTGCCGGTAGGAGAGGGCGCCGTCCGCAAAGGTCAGCGTCGAGCCCGGTCCATCGAGACGACGTTGCCAGGCGCGCGCTTCCGCTTCGGCTGCGATGCGTTGCGCTCTTCCTTTGTCCGATGTTTCAGTAGTGCCTCGTAGCCGCCTTCCGGCAACCGTGCCGCGATAGTGCCAGATTTCGCCGCGCCTGTAGAGCTTGAGGGGCATGGCCTGGTCGCCTCCGTGATGAGCTGCACGTCGCTCTCTGTGTGGAACATGCGCTTGCCGATAATGAAGCAGGCTCCGATCGAGCGCGCCAACTCGCGCAGCGTGCGTTCCGGAACACCGAGGTGCTGCGCCAATTCCTCGGGTGTGGTGAACCGCGGCAGGGGAACGCCCGACATGCTCACCTCCGCTTCTTCCGCAGCAGCTTCTGGAGATCCTTTTCGTGAATCTTGATCGGCGAGGTGCTCTGGCCGAATTTAGTCGCGCCGGGCAGCTTGCCAGCATGGTAATAGCGTCGCACGGTCTTCGTCGAGCATCCGATCGCATCTGCGATCTGCTTCGTCTGCAGCACGCGGTTACTCGCCATCGCGACCTCCATCGGCCGGCGTGGCACGCTTGGACAAGCGTAGCGGCCCGCCACCTGGAACACTTCTGACCAGTGGTCCGTGGCGGTCCGGCGCATCAGGCTTGATCATCGCCCCCAAGTGGGCGAGCCGGTCTCCGGTAACCACGAACTTGTGCCCGATCTCCATAAAATCGGTGCGTGGTCTGGAAGTCGAACCGGCCTCAACGTTGTTTAGGTTGATCGGAAAATCTGTCAGCAGGTCCGGTGTCACGAAGTCCACACCCCACGACCCGCCCTCTTCGCCATTTTCGGCGAGACGCCTATCCATGATGTTAAGCTTGGCTCGCACGCCGCGATGGTCGATCTCAAGGCGGAAGAATTTCTTGTTGATGTCGACATGTCCAGGCGATGGCAGCGGATTCATCAGCACCGCGACCAGCATACCAACGGTGATTTCCGGAAGACTGTCGCAAAGCAGTAGATCAGCTGTGTTTGGGTAGCCAAACAACATGGTGTGCAGCATAGTGTCGGTCGGGTCCGCCAACGCGCAGTCGAAAATCAGGCGCGCTGCGACCTCATACGCATCGGTTGCTCTACGCGACACCATGGCAAGGATCTGGGACGCCCCCTCCTCAATCGTCAGATGGGGCGCGGAGTTACCTCGGCCGCCAGCGTAAACAATGCCGGTCTCGCGGAGCTTTCTGCAACGCTGATCGACTTCTCCCGGTTGGCGATCGAGAAGTTCCGCCAAGTGCATCTGAAATGCGGTTGAGCGCATGATCACCTTCCATACGTGATTTTTACGGAAGATACATGAGCATGTATGGGTGTCAATCGTGAAAATAACAGATGATAAAAAGATGTATGTTTCACAGGGGTTTCATGAGAAACGCCCGCAGCTATTAGGCTGCGGGCGGCAATGCGACGCGTCAGATAGATGCCTGCACTGCGGCGAGCGCCTTGTCGGCTTTGGCACTGAGTCGCGCCGAGCGAGCGATCAACTCGCCGATGCCGAACATAGTAACTTCTCGATCCATGCTCGTGATCGTAACCGTATTCACTTCGGCAGTTGCTCTTGCAAGCAAGGCATTTGCTGTGTCGGACAGAAGATGCGCCATGCACAGCATCTCATGCGCCTCACCGGCGACATCATCCAGTTCGCTTAACAGTATAGCGGCGACGCTCGTGTTCATGCCCACCCCCGATCCGGATGGCCGCAGATCATGAACATGCCGACGATATCGGAGCCGTCCCCGTCGACGTCTTCCGGGCGTATGACCCTCCAATTTCGAATGTGGGTGTGCAGCGCCTTGGTCGCGGCGATCAGCTCGGCCTGCGCCATGGCGACGCGGCACTGGGGCGAGAGACAGAGGCTGGTATATCGCACGGGAACCGGGTCGCTCGGCGCCCGGATGTTGAGCTCCCATCTCCCATCCATGTGGGCGTCGTAGTCGGCCATCAGGGCTGAGGCTTCGTCGTGGAGTGCGCGCAGGCGCTCCAGCGGGTGCTGCGGCCTCGCCGAGGCAGGTATTGCAATCGTAGCCGGCAAGGCGGCCATGCCGCCAAGGGCCAAACGCCGGGTGATATTCATCGTCTTACTCGCGGTTTGAAGCCGGCCGTCACAGCCGGTGACGCAATCGCGTCATTCGGGATCGGCCCGAAGCCGGGGGGTGACACCTGCCGCGAGACAGGTCGAACGATTTTAAGGGTCTCCCCTCTGGACATAGCGTTCGCCCCCGGCCATAAAAGCCGAGTTGGAACGCCCGCTAAGGCGTGTCCGATGGCCCTAGGAGCCCGCCAAGGCTCCGCAGCCTCAGCAGCACCTTCGACGCCAATCGAGGTTCCTGCTTATCGCGGTCAGGTTGTCACACCCGCGCTTAAGTTCCGCTGATTTGCCGAATTCGTCAAGCTTCCCCTTCACGGGGCATCGCGCCACTCGGCCTTGATGATGCCGTCGAGCTGCTCGACCGCGCGAGTCACGAACCGCACGCTATACCAACAATGATGCCACCCTGATTTTTGGAAGTATGTTCCCGACCGGGCGAACAAGTCGAGATCCGGCATGCTGATGCCTTTCTCGAAACAGTGGGCGCGCAGCTGGTCGAGAAGCGCATAGCCCGTCAATTTATACGGCTTTTTCGCCCGTCTGATTCCTCGCCTGCCCGCCGCCAGGCGGATGGCCAACTCCGTGCGGCCGGGAAAGGCCGCCAGCAGTTCATCCCAGCTTGCAGACCGGAACAGCTTTCGCAGACGGACTATATCTGCGGCCATCCACGGGACGCGCTTCGCGGCAAGCCCCAGTTCCTCGCATTTATGCTGAATGGCTTTTGGGCTGCGCCGCTGCAGGCGCGCGTAGATCGCCTTCCTGTCCGGAAAGAGCTCCCGGCAGACATTCAACTCGTCGTCGGTCCAGAGCGGCTGCCCTGCCGCGGTGTTGCCAGTGCGCGCCATCCGCTCGCGCAGTCTCTGCGAGGCTCTCGCGCCCTGCATGTGGTTGCGATGCGACATCCGCCTATCAAAGCGGCCGTTCGCGGACACGCCAATGAACGTCCGATCGAAGTCCCCGCTTTCCACAGCGTGCTAGGCCCGCTCACTAGCGCCCGAAAAGGCTACGTCGGGAAAATGCAGGATCTTGCAGGCGCCCGCGTTGAAAGACATGATGGTTCGGCAGGTAGGGAGGGCCACATGCAAACCATCAGAGAGATGCTCTTTGAGCTTCAGGAAAGCTTGGCTGGCGTCAGGCTTCGATCGACCGAGAATCTCATCATCGAGATCTGGACATATGACGGCCGTAACGTTGCCGAGAACGGAAAAGGCGTGAAACTAACCATCCCGTTTAAGTCGATCACTGATCCTCCTCAGGAGGCAGATCAGAAGCCGCAAACGAAGCCGCGACGCCGCGTCGTTCGCGGCATGGGACTTTAGCGGAGCTGCCACACTGAGGCGCAGGAGTAGAGGATGACGGATTTTTCGAACCCCCTGACGAACCTTCGAACATTTAGAGATATTTACGTCGAAGAACGACGGCGCGAGGTCCGGACCGCGTTGGAGTTGAGAAAGACGAACGGTGAAGGCGGCCTTTGGGGCGCCAAGGTTCGGGAGATACAGATCATCATCGAAGCAATCGACAAGGCGATCGCTGATGAAGAAGCCCTGCAGCCATCAATCTATGAGAGCCGTGGGCTTGCCGGGGCTTAGGCTGCGATACTGAACACATAGTCGAACACAGGCGGCGAAATGCGCTGCGGCGCGTTCACTCCCGTGTCTATCCGCCGCGCGATGATCGAATGGGCGTTGCTGCAATAAAGTGCTCTTGAGGTGCTAGCTGCAAATCTGCATCCGCAAAATTTGCATACTGCCTCGACATTGCCGCGCGTATTTTCCCAGCGATCGGCGCGGTGGCAGACCATCGAGCAATATAGGCCCCTCGTCTCTCTGTCCTTCGAGGATCGAGACTTCGGATAGAACGTGCGTCCGCAACCTTCCCTGGCGCATTTCCGCGGCTGATACTTGCGCTTGGCCTGTCGCTGGCATGCCTCGCTGCAGAATCTTCCATTCATTTCGCGTGGACGGAAGGTCACTGCGCATGCCGGGTTCGCGCAGATGCGGGGATCTTGCCTCAGTCCCGCCATAGCACGGTGCACGCTGGTATAGCTCTCATTGTCGCGAGAGCGTTCCTCGAACGCCCACCGCTCGAGTGCGAAGCGAGCATGTTCCCTTGAACAGAAGCCGTATCGCTGGTCTTCAAGGCTCAGAAGAACATAGCACCAACGGCAATTCTCGCGAGGCTCGGCATAGTGCCGCTGCCCCTCCTCCCAGCCGGGTCGCTCGGCGCCGAGCAGATGCAAGGCAGTGGTCACGACTTCGGCAGATTGTGCGTCTGAGCGTGCCCAGCCGTAGCCTTTGAGACAGAGCGAGGATCGGATGGCGGCACGCACCGGACCTTCACTCTCGAACGGGGTTTGACGCCAATCGCGCATCGCGTCCATCACGAGGCCGATCACATGCGTTCGCTTCTCGCCTCGAAAAATAGGGGCAACAGTGACAGACTTTCCGGAGCCGTAGCGATATTCGTCCCAGCCGGCGAACTGACCATGCTTGAACTTCTTGTTGCCTCTGCCCTTGGCCATTATCCGAACACCGCGTCGAATGCCGCCGGGCTGACGGCCGCCTCCCTGCCGGTGGGAGCGCCACTTGCGATGCCCCTGGCCTGCTTGATTGCGCCGTAGGAATGGTCGAGCCATGCCCGGTCCATGGCTAGGAGCGCATCGACGTGGCGGGGCTGGAGCGGGTGGCGGCGAAGCCTGGCCCATGCCTCGATCTCGGTGGGCTGGAGCGCGTTCGGGCCGCCGGGGTGATAGGTCCGGCTCTCGCACAGTTCCCCGAACCACTGCCAGAGCAGGACGCCGCCCTCCGGCAGGCGCGGGCGGTTGCCGGACAGGTTCGCCTTGACCTGCGAGACCATCAGATCGGTGAAGCGGGACCAGCGCATCGGTTTACGCCTTCTGAGAAATGTATCGGCGCTGGACGTCCCCGAAGCCGCCATTCGCCAGGCCCTCGTTGTATTCCCAGATCGCCTGTCGGGCTCCCTGTGCAGCGAGCTTGCGGACATGGTCGTCGCCGCTGGCACCGGTGATGTTGACGTTCAGATCAACCTTGCCGGGCTGGCTCCGAGCTTGGTCCGCCATGCGCATCGACACATCATGCGGGATGACGCGGGAACCCTTCGGCAGGTCGATGATCTCTCCGCCACGTTCGTTGATGCGGGACAGGCCACCGGGCGCAGAGTGTGTCCCGTTGGCGAAGCCCAAAAGCTTGGGCAGGAAGCTTAACAGCATGCCGAATAGGCCGCCACCGCCGCCGCCAGATCCGCCGCCATAGCCCAGCAGCGCGCCGAGGCCGCCGTTACGGCCGTCCATGAAGTTGCCGAAGTTGTCGAGACCGGTGCCGAACAGCCCGCCGAGCGGACCATCCTTGCTCGTTAGCTTCCCGGCCATGTCGACGAGACTGGTATCGAAGGTCTTGAGACCGTCAACAGAGCTGGCCGCCGTGTCGCCGAGCAGCTTAAGTTGCGTGTTGAACTTTTCGACATAGGCAGAGCCGGTCGTGCCGAGAACATCCGACGCGCCGGCGCCGTTCTTCAACGGGCCGCCGGTGAACCATGCCGACGCGGCGTCCTGCGGGTTGCCGTATTTGGTGAGGTAGGAGCCGAACCGGTGATCGAACACGGCATCCTGTGCCGAGGGATCGGCAAGGAACTGTGCCGGCGTCATCTCTCGGCCGAGCGCATCCTTGGTCCACGACGGAACGTTCTGCCCCATGACCTGGTATCGGCCGTAGGCGCGGTCTCCCTTGGTCCACGGACCGAGAGCATTGTAATCGCCGCTGCCGGCGCTCTCGATCGAGGCGATGGCGTCGCGATAGCTCTGCATGACATCGGAGGCTGGGGCCACGGACGGAGCCTTGTCGCTGGCAGAGGATATCGAGGACAGGAAGCCACCACCCTTGCCCGATGATCCTCCCTTGCCTCCGCCGAACAGATCGCCGAACAGGCCGGCCAGTGGCCCCTTGCCGAGCAACACCGCCTGCGCCACAGCCTCCAGCAGCGTATTGAGGAACCGGTCGAGCGCTGCGTTACCGGTCTCGATCTGAGGGATCAGATCCATCATGGCATCGCCGAGCGTGTCATTGAAGAACTCGGAAGCTTCGGCAAGCCGCTCGTGCTGCTCCTGCGACCGATACAGTTCCTCGTTCAAGGCGACGATGCGATTCCGCTCTTCCTCAGTTGCGGCCGCCCCTGCCATGCGCAGCGCGTTCGCCGCCCGCTTCGTCTCCTCAGATGCGCCGACCAGTTGCAATTCCTGCTCCAGCTCGGCGATGAGTTCCCGAACCGCGGCGCGTTCCCGATCGGTGGTCTCCTGTGCCCGTTCCTGGTTCGCAGCGGCCTTGCTCGCGGCCTGCTCCGCCTCGTCGCGGGCGACCTTCTCCTCGGCCAGCGCCCGGGCCTGATCCTGTGTCACGGTGATGCCACGCCCCACCGCATCGGCAAGGATGCGCTCCTGCTCGGCAGCGATTGCGCGTTCGCGGTTCGTCAGCTCCAGTTCCTTGCGATAGGCCGCGATGTAGTCGGCAGAGTTGTCGCGCGGCGCGATGGTCTGCGGCGCGGCCGACGGCGTCTCTGGCGCCCGGCGCTGTAGCTCAGCCTCGACCTGTGCCCGCTGTGCGTCGATCTTCTCCAGTTCGATGCGAAGGGTGTTCAGCGTCTTGGCGCGGGCGCGGTCGGTCATGCCGCTGCGGTTCTGCGCCTCCAGGATGCGGTTCTCGATCTCCAACCGCTGCGCGTCGAGATCCTTCGCCCTGTTGACCAGCGTCTGGTCGCCCTGGTTCTGGAAGTCGCGGTAGCTGTCCAGGAACTCGAACCATGCCGACACTGCGTCGACGATCGCCGATTTGACCGCAGTGCCGATGGTCTTGGCGATGAGGTTGAACTTGCGGTCGACCTCCGCGGCCTTGGCGACCATCTCCTTGTCCATGACAAGGCCCATCTCGCGGGCGAAGCTGATCTGCTTGCGGATGCCGTCCGCGCCCAGGTCGATCAGCTCAACGAAGCGCTCGCCGGCCTGACCGCCGAACAGCTCGTCGCTGATGCGGATCTGCGCCGCCTTATCGAACTGCTGCAGCTTGCCGATGATCTCGGTGAACAGCTCGGTCGGGTCTTCCAGCTTCTTCGCCAGATCCTCGGCGCTGTAGCCCAGCCGGCCGAACGCCTCGGCAGCACTGCCCTTTCCGGTGGTGATGAACTCGTCGGCGCGAAGGTTGAGTTCCTTCAGCCCGTCGGCGAGCGTGTCGACCGGGATGCGCGCCTGCTCCACGACGAAGCTGAGTTCCGAGAAGGACTTCACGCCGACACCCGCCATCTTGGCTTGGCGTCCGACCTCGGCGACGCCCTCGGCGATCTTGCCGACCTGTGCCACGATGCCGGCGAGGCCGCCGCCCACGATGCCACCGACGAAGCCGCCCACGAACGCCTTGCCGTAGGAGCCGACCTTTGCCGCCGATGTGGCGAGCGCCTGGTTGATGCGCGACGTGGAGCGGATCATGTCCTGCTCCATGTCACGCGTGGCGCTCTTGCTGGCCTTCCGGATAGCGTTGAAGTTCTTCTGCGAGATGCCGGACGCCTTGAGCATGTTGCGCTCGAAATCGGTCAGCCGTGCCTCGAGGAGAACGACAAGACGTTCCGCGTCTGCTTCACCGGCCATATGTCCCTCCTATGCGAATGCCCATTCGTCCACGTTTTCCGGCGCGCTGTCGTAGCTCGACCGGCCATTGTCGCCAGCGGCGCAGCGCGCTACTGCCATGGCGGCGGCAACCGCGCCGTCAATACGGTCGGTCGACTTGCCCTTGTGAAAGCTCTTGTTGCCGGCCTTATCGGTTTCGACGGCGATGTTCTGGAAGTTCCAGCGCAACACCGGATGTCCGCCGTGGCGGAAGCGCCGGCCAACGATCGCACGCTCCAGCTCGCGGATCGCAGGCGCCATGGTTACCCATCCCTGCCGCATCTCCACGACCGGCAGGCCATCGTCGGCCAGGTTGGCGATCATGTTGCGGGCCATGTGCGGGTCGAAGGCGATCTCGCGCACGTCGAAGCGGGCGCACAGCTCCCGGATCTGGTCTTCGACGGAGCGATAATCGACCACGTTGCCGGGCGTGGCGGTGATATTCCCTTCCTCCGCCCACTGCGGATAGGGCACCCCGTCGCGGTCGGCCCGGCCGCGCAGGTTGTCGGCAGGGCAGAAGAACCACGGATGCACGATGTAGCCGTCTTCGCCCCAGCGCCAGGCGGCGACGATCACCGTCAGATCGTTCACCGTGGATAGGTCGACGGCAAGCCAGCAAGGTTCCTGCTCTAGATCATCCACGTCGACCATGCCCGCCCCTTCGTCGTAAACCGACATATCGACGAACGGATCAGATGAATGGTCGAGCCATATGTTGAGATGGAGCTGTCTGAAGGCCTCGCGATCGCCTGGCCGATGCTCGGCTTCACGCGCCAGGGCGCGAAGCCCCTCGATGTCCGGGAAGCCGTTGGCAAGTCCGGGATTGACCCTGCGCCACACCTCCTCATCGCGCCAGTCGGCATTCGCCGAGGTCTCGAACAGGATCGGCAGCAAGGTCGGGTCGTTGATCTCGCCGCGGGCGACCTTGCGCGCATAGTCGACGATCTCGTAGGCCACGTTCTCCTGTCCGCGACCCGCCGTCGTGATGATGATCTTCAGCGAGCCCGGCACCTTCACCATGCCGGTCGAGATCACGTCGTAAAGGTCGCGCTTCTTCCAGGCATGCAACTCGTCGATCAGAGCGAAGATGGGCGTGCGTCCGTGCTGAGTGCCCGCATCCGCTGAGATCGCCTCCATGAAGGCACCGGATTTCTTGTGAACGAACCTGTTCTTCGAATCGACGAGCCGCATGAGCTCCTCAATCTTGGGATGCGCCTGCACGATGCCCATCGCTTCGTCATAGGCGATACGTGCCTGCTTCCGATCCGACGCTGCGAAGATCGCCTCGCTTCCCGGTTGCTTCTCCGGTCCAATCGTGTGGAGGAGACCCAAGGCGGCGCCGAGCGAGGTCTTTCGGTTGCCACGTGGCAGCAAGATCACGACAGTGCGGACGATGCGCCGGCCGTCAGGATGGCAGGGACCGTAGATCCTGCGGACGATGCGTTCGTGCCAGTCCGGCACTTCAAATGCTTGACCGGGCAACCGCGACTTGGGATGACGCAGCAGCCCGAGGAAGTCGATCGCACGCTGGCCATAGCCAAACGGATCGTCGATAGTCGACCCGTCGAAGATCCACTCAGGATAGGAGCTTGCTGAAGAGGTCATCTTCCTCCCCTGCAGGCGGACGAAACACCGCTTTGGACCTGGCAACAGGAGTCAGGCCCAGCTCGACTGCCAATCGCATGATTGTCTGAGTGGCTTTGCCGAGCAGGCTGACTGCCGGATTCTGCTTCAGCACGCCGTCCTTGCCGGAGGCCACGAGAAGGCCGTGCGTCTCGATTGCCTTCTGTGCCTCGCGTGCATTGTGCAGCGCCATCACATAGGCGTCGACGCTGCCGCGCATCGCATCCGTCAGCACCTTGCGTTCGGTCAGCTCTATGATGATGCCGCGCCACTCTTCGACCACGGCGGCCGGGATATGTGCCGGCACGTCCGGAACATGATCCAGCCCGCCCTCGATCACCCTGAGTTCGGCCTTGCGCCCCTTCATGTCCGCACCTCTTCGCAGCGCAGCTCCAAGCCCTTGCGCCGGTCGATTTCCTTCGTCTCGCGGATGTTCAGGGTCTTTCCGGCGTAATGGACGCGGTGCTCGGTGGTGACGCCGTCGAGCCACCAGATGCGGAACACAACGCCGAGATTGTCGGTCTCGCCGTAGCCCCTGAGATACTCCTGTGTGCTGGCCTGGACGATCTGCGCCCGCACCGTGGCGAACGTCGTCCATGCGAATTGCGGCGTGCCGGCAGGCGTCGTGCCGGTGCGGGTCTGCGCCTGGATGGTGATCTCGCGATCGAGCTGGCCGGCGCGCATCAGGGCACCTCGCTCACGATGGTCTCGATCGTCAGCACGCCATGGCTGGTCACGCCATCGGGATCGCGCAGGTAGCGGGTCGAGGACACATGCGCGCCGCCAAAGTGCCATCCCGTGACAGCCAGACGGCCGGCGTTGATCGCGGTGCGGATCGCCCCTGCGATGGCCTTCACGCCCTCCAGCGACGGCTCCTCTTTCCACAGGTGCAGGGTGGAGTAGACCGTCACCACGTCGCGCGCGATGCGGCCTTCGTCGACCTCCTGATCTTCGCCGAGGACGATACACGGGTCGGGGCGCTCGGCATGGCTGTCGACAATGCTATCGGCCGGCACGAGGGCAGTGACTGCCGAGGTGGCAACTAGGCGGGTGCGGATAGCGGTCTGGACGGCGAGGGAGGCGCTCATGAGCCTTTCCCCCAGTTCTTCCGCACCGCGCGCCCCACGGCCGCCTTTATGGCCTTCCTCGCCTTCTTGTTGTGCAGTCGGACGGCGGGCCAGAAGAACGGTTGTGCCGGCACGTCGTGCGAGCTGAAGCCGCTGGCCTTGTGCCCGTATTCGACCAGGTGGGCGTAGCGGACATCCTCATTGCCAGCCGTGACCGCTGCCGACAGAGCAGGCACGACCATCGAGCCACCGGGCTGCGAATAGGGTGGCGTGCTCTGGTCCGGCCCGGTGATCTCGATACTGTCGCGCAGATCTCCGCTGTCGACCGCCACGAGTTGGCGCATGGTGCTCGCCATCTCGTTCGCCTGCTTTAACAGCGTTGGCCGCACAGCCGCCTTCACCACGTTGGGGAGGTTGTTCAGCCGCTTCGTCAGCCGCCCGATACCGCCGTCATCAGCCATTGTCGGCCACCTCGTCGGTCAGGCCGAAGGTGTAGCGGCGGTGCTCGGCGACGATCGACGCGACGCCGAACGGGATCGGCTGAGCCGTGACGCCGACCAACGTGGCCTCCCGGTTCGAATACCAGTCGGCTGCGAGCATGTAGATGGCATGCTCCAGGTCTTCCGGTGCCCCGCCCGGCAACGCGACCGTGTCGCTTAGGGCATAGCCCAGCAACCGCTCGACGTGCTTCTGCGCCGCCGCCAGCAGCCGCGTGAGCACGGCGTCATCGGTCGTGCCGGTGACGTTGCAGTGGGCCTTCATGCCGGCCAGGTCGAGTGCCATTCGGGATCTCCGGACATACGATAGTTCCCGCGACAAGCGCGGGCGGATGATCGTTACGCTTCGGCGGCGGCGACACGGACGATATTGCTGTCAACCTCGAGGGTGGAGTTGAGCTTCATCACGCTGTTGGCCTCGTCGAACTGCTCGGCGGCCGACATCACGAACGCGGTGAAATAGCGGATCGAAGGCGTGCCGCCTGCCGGTGCATCGTTGAAGGTGAGACGGAACGCATAGCTGTCGTGGGTTTTCTCGGCCGCGACCACGGCGAGCTGGCCTGCATCAGCATAGTCGAGATCGCACACGACCTGCATGCTACCGCCGTTGCGGGTGCCCTTGGCCTTGCGAGTGCGTGCCGCACCGATCTGGTTCGACGTGATCAGTTCGGACACGTCGCCAACCGAGCCAAGATTGGTCGTGCCGCCGATCTCGGTCCAGGTGGGCGAGCCGGTCGTGAAATCGGTCGCGACGAAGTCGGTTCCGGCGAAGGTTTTGATGGCACCGATATGAAGCTTGGCGCCGGCCGTTGCGAAGAGCTTGGACATGATCAGTTCCTTTCCTGCGCCTGCTTCCAGCTCGAATGGCATGGGGTGCAGAGCGCCATGAAGTTGGTCCGGTCGAGCCGGCGGTGAGGTGCTTTACGGATGCTGGTTTTGTGGTCGACCAGCGTGGCGCGGGCGCCGCAGCGCTGGCACGACGGATAGGCGGCGAGATAGTCGGAACGGGCCTGCTCCCATTCCCTGTCGTATCCGCGTGCCCTGGCGTTGGGGCGCTTGGCGTCGGCCCTGGCCTTGCGTTCCCGGTCCCGCGCAGCGGACACCGGGCAGCGCTCACCGGACTGGTGAACACCACCGCAGAGGCCGCATGCGCGGGGAGCACGGGTCGGCATGGTCAGGCCACCGGCTTGTCGAACGGGTCGAGCACCGCCACGGCGCCAAGCGCGATCGACGTGCCGCCGGCCTTGGTCAGAGAAAGGCGGACGTAGCGCTTGGCGCCGCGATAGCCGAGGCGATAGGTGCTGTCCGCCGCCAGCGTCGCCGGAGCGTTGCTGTCGACGAAGGCGGCATCGGGTGCGGCAAAGCCGAACCCCGATGCATCGCTCTCCTGAATGGCGACGCCGAAGTCGCCCGACGAAACGATTGCCCCGGTGTTGACGATAAACGCCACCGCCTTCGATCCCGCGAGGTCGATGGTGATGCCATCGGCCGCCGCCGCCTTCACCGCAGGGGTGATGGCCTGGACGGCGCTGATGTTGCTGTAGAGGTCGCGCATCATTGTGATGGTTCCTTTCTGCGCCGGGCCTAGGAGGTTGCGGTTTTCAGCTTGCGGAAGCGCGCGGTCTGGAGCACACGGCCGCCGGTGCGGCGGGTCGCATGGATACGGGTCACGCCCTTGCGAGCCTGGGTGTAGGGATCGGAGAGGACCGACAGGGCCAGCCGGTCGACGATGCGGTAGGCAGAGAAGTCGCCATAGATGATCGGGAACGCGCCGTCGGCGATGTCCGGCATGTCGACCATCTCGATCACCGGCTTGCCGAGGATCGTTTCGGGCTGGCCGACTTGATAGGACGGCTGCCACAGATAGTTGTTCTGGCCGTCCTTCAACTTGCGCACCGCGGCGAGCGTGGTGCCGTTCAAGGCCCAGGCCGCACCCGATGCATTGCGATACGCGGCCGGCAGCGCATACATCAGGTCGATCAGCTTGTCGGCACTGAGGTTCGTGGCATGCCCGTTCACGGTGTGCAGGATGCCTGTGTCGGACATCAGGCCGGCGGGCTGCTTCACGCCGGAGCCGTTGACGAAGGCGACGGCCTCTTTCTGGCCGAAGTCCTCGGCGAGCGCGAGACGCACTTCCTGCTCGGCCTGGCCGGCACTGTCGGCGAGCAGCTCGTTCGAGATGTCGACGAAGGTCGTCAGTTTGTGAATCTCGACCTCAGTCAGGCCGAAGGAGATATCGCTCTCCTCGCTCTCCTCCAGCTCGCCTTCCCATTGCGCATTGGTGATACCGGTGCGCTTCGGATACTTGACCGACGTGGCGCCCGTGGTGCGCACCGATGCGTAGGAGCGGATCGGCGAGAACTCGACCAGATCCTTGATGAACTCGGTGCTCATCTCCGCCGGCGCCAGATAGCCGGCCTGCGGATCGCTGGAGACGGTCAGCGCCTTGATGTCCTCGACAGGCGTCTGGTTGCCGAGGCGGAGGTAGGTGCCGAACGACTTGCGCACGACCTCGGCGTCGGGATCGTCCTGCTTGTCGCTGCCACCGGGGCGCTTGGCCTTGGCCTCGATCTTGTCGAGACGGTCGGTCAGCTTCTTGCCGTCGTCAGCCGCCTTGGTCTCGATCGCCTTCAGCCGGTCGTCGAGCGACTTGGTCTGATCGCCGACCGACTTCGTCAGGTCGCCGAGCGCCTTGGTGACGACGGCAACGGGATCGTCGTCATCGCCCTTGGTTTCCAGAATTCCAGCGCCGGCAAGCAGCGCCTGAGTGACATGTCGCATGATTACCTCGCTGCGATCTGGGCCGCGGCCCGGTTGATGACGTCCGCGATTGCGAGCGCCTGGACAGCCGACTTCGCGCTGGTGACGCGCGCGCCGGGATGCATTGGGATGGTGACGAGTGAGACTTCGAACATCTCCAGCGCCTTGATGATCCTGCCGCCGCCGGCACGGGTCGCGGACTTCACGGTGCGGAATCCGATCGACAGGCCGCGCACCGCTCCGGACTTGACCAGCGCGGACACCTCGCGGGCACGTGACACGTCTTCGACCAGGAGGCGGCCTTTCAGGTGCCAGGCGCCCGCCTTGTCCGTGCCCTCGGTCCATGTCCCGACCGGATCGTTGCCGTCGTGGCCGAACAGCATGGGAAGCGGGAATGCGGCCTTGGCGAAGGCGCCGGGCTCGATCATATCGCCGACACGGTCGGCAACGTCATATTTCCAGGCGATACCTGAGATCGTGCCGGCATCGTCGGCGAGGATCTTGGTTTCGAGGAAGAGCCGTTCCATCACGCACCCCCACGGTGCACGCGGCGATCGGCGGCGAAGGCGTCGACCTGTGCCTCGACCCACTGGACGCGAAGGAGCCGAAGTAGGTTCTTCGTGTTGAACGGCACGGGCTGGCCGTCCTCGACGATTTCCCAGCGCAGCACGTGGCGGGCGAGGCAGTTGAGCCGTGCTTTCTCGCGCTGCTCAGCGGTCACGTGGCCGTCGATGTCCGCCATCTCGGCGAGCTCGTCGGCGAGCGCGATGCGGGCGCGGTGCGCCGTGTCGCTGTCCGGCCCGACCACCCAGAGCTTGATTCCCGTCGGCACGCGGCTGACCGGATCAACCAGCTCCAGAATTGCGCCGCGGTCCTGATCCGCGACGTTGGACAGAATCTCGTCAAGCGTCATCGGTCGGGTCCTCGTCATCGCTCTTCGGCGGCGCTGTGCCGGGTTGGTTGCTGCCGGTATTCGGGTTGGCGAACACCTCGCCCCCGGTGCGCGGCGGCATGCCGAGCCAGTCCCGGCCTTCGTTCGGGTTGAGGACGCGGGAGGAGATCAGGGAGGAGATCGCGGTGGCGCGCGCGGTCAGGTCGACGGCGGTAAAGTCGTCGCGATCGAAGCGGATGCGATAGGTGGCGCGATCCTCGTCACTGAACAGCGCCCGCCGGAGCGATGCTTCGAGCGGGCGCATCCACAGCTCGAGCGAGGCCAGCCATTCCTTGCCGGCCTGCTCCGCGTTCGACCAAGTCGCCCGGTCGAAGTCGAACAGCATCTGCGGCGGCACGCCGAAGTGCCGGGCGACCTCCAGGATGGCGAATTTCCAGGTCTCGATGAACTGCGCATCGACGGCGGAGAGCGAGAGTTGCGACCATGTCGCGCCGTCCCACAAGATTGCCGTGCGGCCTGCGGCGTCCGGTCCCTCGTGCGCTGCGCGCCAGCCGGCGAGCATCTTGCCGGCGCCCGTGTCGCCCACCGACTTCTGTGTCGAGATAACTCCCCCCGGTCGCGCACCGCGCCGCATCAGGTTGCGTGACTGCGTCTCCAAGGCCTTGAGGAGCGTGGCGCTCTCCAGCGCCAGAGATAGTGGGCAGCGCGAGAACGGGCCGCGCAGATGAACGATGTCGTCGGCGGAGATCGGACTGTTGTTGATCTTGAAGCTGGGCTCCAGCCGGCCATCCGTCGAGTAGTCGACCGCCGTGTGCGTCGGCTCATAGCGGATCAGCTCGACCACCTTGCCGTCGACACGGTTCGCCAAGGCGATTCCGCCGCGGTCGACGGTCAGCGCGGTTGCGATGAGGTCGCGAAGCAACTCGTGTGTCGACTGCCAGTCGTTCGGCGCGCCGGCCAGGAGCTTCGCGGTCGGATGATCCGTGTCCCGCGACCAGGTCGCGCCGTCGAGCTTCTCGACCAGCACGTCGAAGCTGGCAATTGAGCCTGAGATCAGGGCGATGGCGCGCTGGATGGCGGGCACCGTCATGGCCTCGGTGCGGCTGATCAGCCCGGCGCTCGGCACCGCGCCCGTAAAGATCAGCAGCTCCTCGTCGGTCGGCGAGGAAAGTGACTTGGTCTCTGTGCGAAGGAAAGGCCAGCGGAAGCGCATGCCAAGTTTATGCCTGCAGGCCGCGTTCGCGAAAATTGGACAACTGAGGACATTGAGGACATGCCGGCCTATTGATTTTATTATCTTTTTAGGCGCGGGAGCAAGCTGCGGTTATGCGTAAGTGATTGATATGAAACAAAAAACTCTCAATTGAGAAATATCCAGCACGAACCTCCCCACGCCGGTCCCCAGTAAGGGGCGGAAGTCTTAGACCACCCCCCCCCTCTCCGCCTCAAACCGAGGACATCGACCCAACTTTGAGGTTTCCGTCCCAACTTTGAGTTTTCATTCCCAATTCTGTTTCTTCTAAGTCTTTGTTTTCGCTGGCATACAGAGAAAGCTTGGAAGCGTAGGGAGGATAGGGAGGGTAATCCCGCGCTACGTATAGAGAAGGTGACGGCCCCTATCCCCTTCTTAGCACGCGCGCATGCGTTACCCCGCAGCTATCCTCCCTATCCTCCCTACCGGCTAGACATGTTGGAAATGCAACGTCTGCGCTTGGGACGGAAAACCGGGATGGGGCGATCTGCGACCCAAACACGCTGTTCTCCGCGAGGGGTGGGTATAGCGCACCCACCCCTTTTCGAACGGGTTCGGCACTACCGACCCCGTTGGGCAATCGGCGAGAAGACCTCGGCACTACCGATGTCATCGGTCGCAAAGGGGGGGCGGCAATACCGACCCCCTTCAGCCGAATACCGACGAAATATGTGGTGCCGATCTTCCGACGCACAACATCAGACTGCGCCATCCGCTTCCCGAAGGTGTTCAAGGTCAACGTTTCTGCATCGGCCGCCAATGACCATTGGATGTATGCCTCATAGAGCTGGTGAGAAGCGACCTTCGCATGCCGATCTCTCACACAACAATCTCTCAAAAAGCGATCGACATCACTATCGGCCAGGCTCTTCGAGACCCGCGCGGCGCGCGCCAGCCCTGCCGTGGACGGCAAGCCGAGTGAGACCCATAGACGCTTCGCTGCCTGTCTCCCGAAGATCTGTCGCGCCTCTGCGACGAGCGCAATCTTCCAATTCATATCGATGCGCGGATTGCCGTCGATGGGTCGATCTGGCGAATTCATCTCAGCGCCTCCCATAGGGGGTGCGGGGAAGACGGCTGAGTTTTCTCACTCGCGGGCGACCAAATCCTTTCTCCTCAATGCCCCGATTGGCAGTCAGCCAGTCAGCCGCACTCTGGATGGGCGCAGGAACCAACGCGGAACAGCGCGTGTCAGATTTGTGCCACTTCTCCACGTGCGTTCGAACTTCGTTCTGCACGATCGAGCAGGCACCTGCATCATAAGTTTCCGAGGGGCTTGCGGTTTTCCCGACGTTGGCGTATTCGCCGCAGCGGGCCACCCCTCCCCAACGAGCGGGCTTACTATCTGGAAGGATAGACCACGATGACGACGACCGTCCCCACGCCGGCAGTGCGCCCGGCAAACCCCAATTTCTCCTCCGGACCCTGTGCGAAGCGACCCGGCTGGTCGCTCGAAGCGCTTGTGAACGCCGCGCTCGGCCGTTCGCACCGCGCCAAGATAGGCAAGGACAAGCTGGCGCTCGCGATCGAGCTCACCCGCGAAGTCCTGCAGGTTCCCGCCGACTACCGCATCGGCATCGTTCCCGCCTCCGACACCGGCGCGGTCGAGATGGCGCTCTGGTCGCTTCTCGGCCAGCGCGGCGTCGACATGGTCGCCTGGGAGAGCTTCGGTTCGGGCTGGGTCACCGACGTGGTCAAGCAGCTCAAGCTCGCCGACGTGCGCACCATCGAGGCCGGCTATGGCAAGCTGCCCGACCTCACGCAGATCGATTTCGACCGCGACGTGGTCTTCACCTGGAACGGCACGACCTCGGGCGTGCGGGTGCCGAACGGTGACTTCATCCCGGCCGACCGCCAGGGCCTGACCATCTGCGACGCCACCTCGGCCGCCTTCGCGCAGCGCCTCGACTTCGCCAAGCTCGATGTCGTCACCTTCTCCTGGCAGAAGGTTCTGGGCGGCGAGGGCGCACACGGCATGCTGATCCTCAGCCCGCGCGCCGTCGAGCGTCTGGAAAGCTACAAGCCGGCCTGGCCGCTGCCGAAGATCTTCCGCCTCACCTCGGGCGGCAAGCTGATCGAGGGCGTCTTCAAGGGCGAGACGATCAACACGCCGTCCATGCTCTGCGTCGAGGACTATCTTGATGCGCTTGCCTGGGCGAAGGGCATCGGCGGGCTCGACGCGCTGGTTGCACGCGCCGACGCCAACGCGGCGGTCATCGACCGCTTCGTCCAGTCGTCTCCCTGGCTCGGCCACCTCGCGACCGATCCGGCGAGCCGCTCCAACACCTCGGTCTGCCTGACGATCACCGATCCCGACGTCACCGCGCTCGACGCCAAGGCACAGGAGGCCTTCGCCAAGGCGATCGTGTCTTCGCTCGACAAGGCGGGCGTCGCCTACGACATCGGCCACTACCGCGACGCGCCGGTCGGCTTCCGCATCTGGTGCGGTGCCACCGTCGAGACCCCCGATCTTGAAGCGCTGATGCCTTGGCTCGACTGGGCGTTCGCGCAGCAGAAAGCGGCGCTGAAGGCCGCGGCCTGATCCGTTTCGCGGCGCAGTTCGCTGCGCCGCTCATCCCCATCCCGATCGACCCTATCCAGGAGGCACTTTCATGCCCCGCGTTCTCGTTTCCGACAAACTCTCCCCCACAGCCGTGCAGATCTTCAAGGATCGCGGCGTCGAGGTCGACTACCTGCCCGATCTCGGCAAGGACAAGGACAAGCTGCTCGAGGTGATCGGCCAGTATGACGGCCTCGCCATCCGCTCGGCCACCAAGGTCACCGAGAAGCTGATCAACGCCGCGACCAATCTGAAGGTCATCGGCCGCGCCGGCATCGGCGTCGACAATGTCGACATCCCGGCTGCGAGCCGCAAGGGCATCATCGTGATGAACACGCCCTTCGGCAATTCGATCACGACGGCCGAGCACGCCATCGCGATGATGTTCGCGCTCGCCCGCGAGCTGCCGGAGGCCAGCGCCTCGACCAAGGCCGGCAAGTGGGAGAAGAACCGCTTCATGGGCGTCGAGATCACCGGCAAGACGCTCGGCGTCGTCGGTTGCGGCAACATCGGCTCCATCGTCGCCACGCGCGGCGTCGGCCTCAAGATGCATGTCATCGCCTTCGATCCGTTCCTCTCCGACAGCCGCGCCCAGGAGCTCGGCGTGGAGAAGGTGGAACTCGACGAACTGCTCGCCCGGGCCGATTTCATCACGCTGCATACGCCGATGACCGACAAGACCAGGGGCATGATCAACGCAGAGGCGATCGCCAAGATGAAGAAGGGCGTGCGCATCATCAACTGCGCCCGCGGCGGCCTCATCGTGGAGCAGGACCTGCTCGAAGGCCTGAAGAGTGGCAAGGTCGCGGGTGCCGCGCTCGACGTGTTCGAGGTCGAGCCGGCCACCGAGAGCCCGTTCTTCGGCCTGGAGAACGTCATCGCCACGCCGCATCTCGGCGCGTCCACCAGCGAGGCGCAGGAGAACGTCGCGCTGCAGGTCGCCGAGCAGATGTCGGACTACCTGATCAAGGGCGCGGTCTCGAATGCCATCAACATGCCGTCGATCACGGCCGAGGAAGCGCCGAAGCTGAAGCCGTTCGTCAAGCTGGCGGAAGTGCTCGGCGCCTTCGTCGGCCAGGTGACCGAGGAGCCGATCAAGGAGGTCGAGATCCTGTTCGACGGCGTCACCGCCTCGATGAATACCCGCGCGCTGATCTCCGCCGCGCTCGCCGGCCTCATCCGGCCGCAGGTGTCCGACGTCAACATGGTGTCGGCGCCGATCATGGTGAAGGAGCGCGGCATCGTGCTCTCCGAGGTCAAGCGCGACAAGTCGGGCGTGTTCGACGGCTACATCAAGCTGACGGTGAAGACGGAGAAGCAGACCCGCTCCATCGCCGGCACCGTCTTCTCGGACGGCAAGCCGCGCTTCATCCAGATCAAGGGCATCAATCTCGACGCCGAGGTGGGGCAGCACATGCTCTACACCACCAATCCGGATGCGCCCGGCATCATCGGCCTGCTCGGCACGATCTGCGGCCAGAATGGCGTCAACATCGCCAACTTCCAGCTCGGCCGCAACAAGCCGGGCGGCGACGCGATCGCGCTGCTCTATCTCGACGCGCCTTTCCCCGAGAAGGTGCTGGCAGAACTCAGGGCCAACCCCAAGATCGCCTCGGCCAAGCCGCTCAAGTTCGACGTCGCGGCTGCCTGAAGGCCGATCAGACAATCGCTAAAGACTGGAATGTCGGCGGTCTATCCGCCGGCATTCCGACCACTCCACTCCGCAATAGCGATGCCGCCCAGCACGAGGGCGAGTGCGGCGGCGTGGTAGACGTGCACCTCCTCGCCGAGCAGTGCGATCGACAGCAGTGTCCCGAAGATCGGCACGAGATTAATGAATAGCCCGGCGCGGTTGCCGCCGATCAGGTTGACGCCCCTGATGTAGAACGCCTGCGCCAGCGTCGAAGGGAACAGCGCCGTGTAGGCGATGATCGCCCAACCCGTCGCGTCGGGCGCGATCATGGTGCCGTGCGCATATTCGGCGAGTGCGAAGGGCACGGACGTGACGAATCCCGCCGCGGTCAGCGCCACCATGAAGCTGATCCAGTGCATGTCCGGCTTGCGTCTCAGCACCGTCGTGTAGAGCGCGTAGACGATCGCTGCGACGAGGACCAGCGCGTCGCCGATATTGACGTCGAGCGCCAGCAGCCGTGACGGCTCGCCCTGCGTCGCGGCGATCGCCACGCCGACCAGCGAGAGCAGGAAGCCGAACACCTGGCCGGTGGTCGTGCGCAGGCGAAACAGCCAGAAATTCGCGACGAAGATGATCGCCGGCATTCCGGCCTGCAGCACCGAGGCGTTGATCGCCGTCGTGAACATCAGCGCCGAATAGAGGGCGACGCTGAACAGGGTGAAGCCGAAGAAGCCGAGGAAGGTCAGCAGCATGGCGTTGCGGCGTATGACGAGCCAGTCCGCGCGGACGTGCCGGTGCCCGACGGCAAGCAAAATCGCGCAGGCGATCAGCCAGCGCAGCGCCGACAGGAGCATCGGGGAGACATGGCCGACGGCGAGCTTGCCGCCGATGGCGTTGCCGGCCCAGAAAAGCGCGGTCAGGATCAGCAGGAGATAGGCCTGTCTTTGCATGCTTGCGTCTCGTAGTGCGGCCCGTCGCGTCGGAAGGATGCGACGGACGGGGTTACGACGCCCGGGCCCTGTCCGGCAATCGCAAGCGCGGTCTCGTGCTTGGGCCAGTAATCTCGCAATCAAGGGTCGCGCGACGGCGGACTTGTCGTTATAGAGGCGACGAAAAACGCCTCGTCAGGCGAGTGCATCCGGGGAAGGCAACATGGCAAACGTGGTGGTCGTCGGCTCTCAGTGGGGCGACGAGGGCAAGGGCAAGATCGTCGACTGGCTCGCGGACAGGGCGGATGTGGTCGTGCGCTTTCACGGCGGTCACAATGCCGGCCACACTCTGGTGATCGACGGTGTCAGCTACAAGCTGGCGCTGCTGCCGTCCGGCCTCGTCCAGGGCAAGCTGTCGGTCATCGGCAATGGCGTCGTGGTCGACCCGCATCACTTCGTCCAGGAGGTGGAGAAGCTCCGCGCCCAGGGCGTGGCGATCACGCCCGAGATCCTGCGCATTGCCGACAATGCCCCGCTGATCCTGTCGCTGCACCGCGAACTCGACGGCATCCGCGAAGATTCCAATTCCGGCCTCAAGATCGGCACGACGCGGCGCGGCATCGGCCCCGCCTACGAGGACAAGGTCGGCCGCAGGTCGATCCGTCTGGTCGATCTGGCGGAGCCCGAGACGCTCATGCTCAAGATCGAGCGCCTGCTGACCCACCACAACGCATTGCGTCGCGGCATGGGCCTGGAGGAGATTTCCGCCGACGCGATCCACGAGGAGCTGACCTCTATCGCAGGCGAGATCCTGCCCTACATGGACCAGGTCTGGCGTGTTCTGGACGAAAAGCGCCGCGCCGGCGCCCGCATCCTGTTCGAAGGTGCGCAGGGTGCCCTGCTCGACAACGACCACGGCACCTATCCCTTTGTCACCTCGTCGAACACGGTTGCGGGGCAGGCCGCTGCTGGTTCGGGGCTCGGGCCGACGGCGATCGGCTATGTCCTCGGCATCACCAAGGCCTACACGACGCGCGTCGGCGAGGGGCCGTTCCCGTGCGAGCTCGACGACGAAGTGGGCCGCCATCTGGCGACTGTCGGTCGCGAGGTCGGCGTCAACACCGGGCGGCCACGCCGCTGCGGCTGGTTCGACGCCGTGCTGGTGCGCCAGACCGTCAAGACGTCGGGCATCACGGGCATCGCGCTGACGAAGCTCGATGTGCTGGACGGCCTCAAGGAGATCAAGATTTGCGTCGCCTACGAGCTCGACGGGCGCAGAGTCGATTATCTGCCCGCATCCATGCGCGCGCAGGCCGCGGTCACCCCGATCTATGAGACGTTCGAGGGATGGGCCGAGACCACGGCCGGCGCGCGGACGTGGTCCGAACTGCCGGCTCAGGCGATCAAGTATGTTCGCCGGATCGAAGAACTGATCGGCGCGCCGGTCGCCTTGCTGTCAACAAGTCCGGAACGTGACGACACAATTCTTGTGACAGATCCGTTTGAAGATTAGAGCATTTGTGACAATCATCGCCGTGCGCACCATCATCTGGACAAAAAGAGGGGCCAGAGGGGCCACGCTCGGCAAAGTGGAAGTATCCTGAATGGCAGATTTCGTCGCGGTTCTGAAGAAGACGCTCGACGGCCTGGGTGACAACAGCCCGGAGATGCGCGCGCGTGTCTACGACAAGGCCCGTGCGACGATTTCCGCGAAGCTTGCCGCCATCACGCCGCCGCCTGCGCCCACGGTCGTCGAGCGGCAGAAGGCAGCTCTCGAACAGGCCATCAAGACCGTGGAGGCGGAATATGCCGCTCCTCCTCCGCCGCCCGTGGACGATCTCGACGAGGTCATGAAGACCCTCGAAGCGACGGTCAAGGTCGCGCCTCCTCCGCCCTCGAAGCCGCAGCCCGCTGCGCCGGCCGTCTCCCGGGAGCCGCCGAAGGCGAGCCCTCTGGCGTCCGCTTCGGTGGCAGCGCCGGCTCCGGACGCCGAGGACGAGATCGCGTCGGCATCGCCTTCACGCGCCGAGGATCGCCTGGCGTCGGAGCCGCTTGCCGGCATGCCGCCGCGCAAGGCGTCGCGCGGCCGGCTGGGCCTGGCAGTCGCCGGGCTGATCGTGCTCGTCTTCGCAGGTGCTGCCGGATATGCCGTCTGGCTCAACCGCACCGAGGTCTCGCAGATGCTGGGCCTTGCAACGCCGGCGTCGCAACCTGCTCCGCAGGGCGAGGCGTCAGCGCCTACCACCCCCGCCACGCCGGAGCCCGCGCAGGACGTTGCCAAGGCTGAGCCGGAAGCGCCGGCGCCTGCGGCGGAGCAGCCTGCCGTCCAGAAATTCACCCAGAAGCTGAATGCGGATGGGACCGAGACTGACCAGGGCCCCGCTGGCGGCGCGCCGGGTGTGGGCGAGGGCACGTCGGTCGCGGCGCTCACCGTCCAGCCCCCGGCCACGGTGCCTGCCGCGCCGCCCGCGGCCGATCAGACCCCCGCGGCTCCCGAGACGCCTGCCGGCGCCGAGACCGCGCAGGCGACGACCCCGCCGCCGGCCGAGGCGCCGCAGGCAGAGCAGCCTGCCGCCGTTCCCGTCGGCCAGCGCGCGATCTTCTATGAAGAGCGCACCAGCGCAAGCGGCGGCTCGGCCGAGGCCGGAAACACGGTCTGGTCGCTCGTGCAGGAGTCTCCGGGCGACGGTCTGCCCGCCGAGCCCGCGATCCGCGCCGATGCGACGATCCCCGGCAAGGACGTCCAGCTTCGGCTGACGATCCGCCGCAACGGCGACAAGACGTTGCCAGCCAGCCATATCGTCGAGCTGATCTTCCTCACCCCGGACAATTTCGAGGGCGGGACGATCGACAATCTCCTGCGCATGACGATGAAGGAGACCGAGGAGGCGACCGGCAATCCGCTGCTCGGCGTGCCGGCGAAGATCGGCGACGGCTTCTTCCTGATCGCGCTGTCGGACGGCAAGGCGGAGACTGACGCGAACATGCAGCTCTTCCGCCGCATGAAGTGGGTCGACATCCCGATCGTCTACCGTTCGGGCCGCCGGGCGCTGATGACGCTGGAGCGCGGCGTGCCGGGCGACAAGGTCTTCGAGGAGGCGCTTAAGGCGTGGAGCCAGCCGAACGGCTGATCCCCGCAGTAATCCGGATGGAAAAACGGCGCGGAGTGGAAACTCCGCGCCGTTTGCTTTTCAAAACATCGTCCCGTCAGTGCGCGGGAGCCGCCTCGACGGTGCGCAGCGCCTGCATCTGCCGCTTGGCGGCGGCCTTGACCGCATCCTGCACCTTCTCGAAGGCGCGCACTTCGATCTGGCGAACGCGCTCGCGGCTGATGTCGAACTCGGCCGACAGCTCCTCGAGAGTCATCGGCTCGTCGGCAAGGCGGCGCGCCTCGAAGATACGGCGCTCGCGGTCGTTGAGAACCGACAGGGCTCCCGCCAGCATCGACCGGCGATTGTCCAGCTCGTCCTGCTCGACCAGCATCTCTTCCTGGTTGGCATGGTCGTCGACCAGCCAGTCCTGCCATTCGCCCGATTCGCCTTCCGAAGCCCGGATCGGCGCGTTGAGCGACGCGTCGCCGGAGAGGCGGCGGTTCATCGACACCACCTCTTCCTGGGACACGTTGAGGCGGGTGGCGATCTCCTGGACCTGCTCGGGATTGAGGTCACCGTCGTCCAGAGCCTGGATCTTGCTCTTCACCTTGCGCAGGTTGAAGAACAGCCGTTTCTGGTTCGCGGTGGTGCCCATCTTCACGAGGCTCCACGAGCGCAGAATATATTCCTGGATCGACGCCTTGATCCACCACATGGCGTAGGTCGCCAGGCGGAAGCCGCGTTCCGGCTCGAATTTCTTTACGGCCTGCATCAGGCCGACATTGCCTTCCGAGATCACTTCGCCGATCGGCAGACCATAGCCGCGATAGCCCATCGCGATCTTCGCGACGAGACGCAGGTGGCTCGTCACCAGCTTGTGCGCGGCGTTGGTGTCGCCGTGCTCGGCATAGCGCTTGGCGAGCATATATTCTTCTTCCGGCAGCAGCATCGGAAAGCGGCGGATCTCCTCGAGATACCGCGAAAGACCGCCTTCGCCGGAAACGATGCTTGGTAGTGTCTGGGCCATGTAGCGCCCTCCCTCTCTAAGAATGGCGCCCCCTGATCTAGGCAGGCGCTCCCTCCGCGAGCCAAAACGCGCCCTGCGGACGTCACCCTTATATAGGAACGATCAAGGCAAATACATGGTCTCTTTTAGAAACCTACTCACTGTCACACACAAGTGAACAATGACGTAACCGGACGCCGGTTTCCGCGAGCGGGAGGTGTCACCACCGCGTCTTTTCGCCCGGCGCGGCGGGCTCGATCGCCAGCGCGTGCACGCTACCCGCCAGCTCGTCCGCCAGGAGCGTGTTGACCGCACGATGGCGTTCGACCCGGCTCATCGTCGCGAAGGCCGGGGCGACGATCCGGACGCGGAAATGGGTCTCGCCGGTCCCGTCGAAGGTCTCGTGGTGGCCCGAGGCTGTGTGGTGATGGCCCGCGTGCAGGTGGCTCTCGTTGAGGACGGACAGCCGCTCCGGCGCAAAGGCTGCGTTGAGCTTCGTTTCGATCGTCTTCTGCATGGACATCTCGCACCTCCGGGACCATATAGGGAGCGAAGCCCCGACATTAAGGTCCGATTCACGCGATAGGTCCAACGCCGCGCGAAAGTCAATTCTTGTATCCATCCGCGAAGCACCCATAATCCGCGAATGACCGCCTATTCGAAATATTTCGAACGCATCAAGGTCCGACCCGACTCCAAGGACGGGGCGGAGACGGCTACCCATGCGCCGACGTGCCAGTGGGACGGGTGCAGCGAGGCGGGCACGCACAAGGCGCCGGTCGGGCGAATGCGCGAGGGCGAGTATTTCCGCTTCTGCATCGATCACGTGCGGGAATACAACAAGGGCTACAACTACTTCTCCGGCCTGCGCGACACCGACATCGCGCGCTTCCAGAAGGAGGCGCTGACGGGCCACAGGCCGACCTGGACGATGGGCGTCAATGCGAGCGCTCGGTCGGTCCCGGAGTTCGCGGCGAAGCGGTCCGGCCGTGCCGGCTACTACAACCGGATGCGCGATCCCTTCAATCTGTTCGGCGGCACCGGCGGATATCAGCCGCCCGAGCGCTCGCGCAAGGCGCGCCCGCTTGAGGCCAAGGCGCTTGAAACGCTTGGACTTGCCGCAAATGCGACTGGCGAAGCCATAAAGGCGCGATATAAACAGCTTGTGAAGCAGCACCATCCGGACGCCAATGGCGGCAACCGGGGTTCTGAAGATCGATTTCGGGACGTGATCCAGGCATATCGGCTCTTGAAACAGTCGGGCTTCTGCTGACCACGGATTGCCTGTTCCGAAGCCGGGCAACATTTTGGACTCCGGTGTTTCCACCGGGTCCCGATTTGGTCTAAAGACAGCCCGAAAATTCGGTTTAAAAGGCTGCGCGGGGCGTCTCGCCGCTCGCGCTGGAGGCATGATGAACAGGGTCGATCGCGACATTGCCAACCTGCCGGACACAACGGTGCCGGTCCAACAGACATTCGGCTTCGATTCCAAGATGGTCGTGCCGGCCTACTCGATCGCCACCGAGCACGTGCCGGACGTCGATCCCGACTACATCTTCGACGAGGCGACGACGCTGGCCATCCTCGCCGGCTTCGCCTTCAACCGCCGCGTCATGGTCTCCGGCTATCACGGCACCGGCAAGTCGACTCACATCGAGCAGGTCGCCGCCCGTCTCAACTGGCCCTGCGTGCGCGTCAACCTCGACAGCCATGTCAGCCGTATCGATCTCGTCGGCAAGGACGCGATCGTGGTCAAGGAAGGCATGCAAGTCACCGAATTCCGCGACGGCATCCTGCCCTGGGCCTACCAGCACAATGTCGCGCTCGTCTTCGACGAATACGATGCCGGACGTCCGGACGTGATGTTCGTCATCCAGCGCGTGCTTGAATCCTCAGGCCGCCTGACGCTGCTCGACCAGTCGAGGGTCATCCGCCCGCATCCGGCCTTCCGCCTGTTCGCCACCGCCAACACGGTCGGCCTCGGCGACACGACCGGCCTCTACCACGGCACGCAGCAGATCAACCAGGCCCAGATGGACCGCTGGTCGATCGTCACGACGCTTAACTACCTGCCGCACGACAACGAGGTTGCTATCGTGCTCGCCAAGGCGAAGCACTTCCGCACCGACAAGGGCCGCGACACCGTCAACAAGATGGTCCGCGTCGCCGACATGACGCGTCAGGCCTTCATCAACGGCGACCTGTCGACCGTGATGAGCCCCCGCACGGTCATCACCTGGGCGGAAAATGCCGAGATCTTCGGCAATGTCGGCATGGCGTTCAGGCTCACCTTCCTCAACAAGTGCGACGAATTGGAGCGCACCGTGGTCGCCGAGTTCTACCAGCGCGCCTTCGGCGAGGAGCTGAAGGAAAGCGCGGTCAACGTGGTGCTGGGCTGACGGAGCGACATGGCCGGACCCGGCGACAATACGAGGGGCAAACCCAAGGCCGCCAATGACGGCGAGGTGATGAAGCGCGCCATCTCGGTATGCATGCGCGCGATCTCCGGCGACCCGACGCTGGAAGTCAGCTTCGCCAAGGACAAGCCGGCGCTGGCGGCGAACCGGGCGAGACTCCCGGAGATCGGCAAGAAGCCGTCCAGGGCCGACATCGCGGTCACGCGCGGCCTCGGCGATTCGATGGCGCTGCGCCGCGCCTGCCACGACACTGCGATGCATGCGCGGCTCGCGCCCGACGGCAAGCAGGCTCGCGCGGTGTTCGACGCGGTCGAGCAGGCGCGCGTCGAGGCGATCGGCGCCCGCGCCATGACCGGCGTCGGCGACAACCTTGCCTATATGCTCGAGGACCGGTTCCTGAAGGCCAATCTCGCCGGCGTCACCGACCGCGCCGACGCGCCGCTGGAGGACGCCATCGCGCTCATGGTGCGCGAGCGGCTCACCGGCCGGCCGGTCCCGAACAGCGGCGAGAAGGTCGTCTCGCTGTGGCGCGACTGGATCACCGAGAAGGCGGGTGCGGATTTCGAGGGGCTGGAAGCGGCGCTGGAGGACCAGAACGCCTTCGCCCGTGTCGTGCGCGACATGCTCGTCTCCATGGAGATGGCCGACGAGCTGGGAGAGGACCAGCAGTCCGAGGACAGCCAGGACGACGAGGACCAGCCCGAGGGCGAGGACCAGAGCGAGGAAGGCGGCGAGGACGATTCCGGCGGCGAGCAGTCGCAGAGCGAAGAGACCGAATCCTCCGGCGAGGAACAGGAAGCCGGCGAGATGGAGGCCGCCGACGCGACCTCAGAGGATCAATCCGACGACGACACCGAATCGGAAACGCCGGGCGAATCGCGCCGGCCTGATCCTTCGCTCACCAATCTGCCACCCGACTTCGACTACAAGGTCTTCACCACGCAGTTCGACGAGACCGTCGGCGCGGAAGACCTCTGTGACGAGGAGGAGCTCGACCGGTTGCGCGCCTTCCTCGACAAGCAGCTCGCAAACCTGTCCGGCGTCGTCGGCCGCCTCGCCAACCGGCTGCAGCGCCGCCTGATGGCGCAGCAGAACCGCTCCTGGGACTTTGACCTGGAAGAGGGCTATCTCGATCCGGCGCGGCTCGTGCGCGTCGTCATCGATCCGATGCAGCCGCTCTCCTTCAAGCAGGAGCGCGACACCAAGTTCCGCGACACGGTCGTCACGCTGCTGCTCGACAATTCCGGCTCGATGCGCGGCCGGCCGATCACGGTCGCCGCCACCTGCGCCGACATTCTTGCGCGCACGCTGGAGCGCTGCGGCGTCTCGGTCGAAATCCTCGGTTTCACCACCAAGGCATGGAAGGGCGGCCAGGCGCGCGAGAAGTGGCTGAAGGACGGCAAGCCGCCGTCGCCCGGCCGCCTCAACGACCTGCGCCACATCGTCTACAAGTCGGCGGACGCGCCCTGGCGGCGCGCGCGGCGCAATCTCGGCCTGATGATGCGCGAGGGCCTGCTCAAGGAGAACATCGACGGCGAAGCGCTGCTGTGGGCGCATCAGCGGCTGATCGGCCGGCCCGAGCAGCGCAAGATCCTGATGATGATCTCGGACGGCGCGCCGGTCGACGACTCGACGCTGTCCGTCAATCCGGGCAATTACCTGGAGCGCCACCTGCGCGCCGTCATCGACCTGATCGAGACGCGCTCGCCGGTCGAGCTGCTCGCCATCGGCATCGGCCATGACGTGACCCGCTATTATCGCCGCGCCGTGACCATCGTCGATGCCGAGGAGCTCGCGGGTGCGATGACAGAGCAGCTCGCCTCGCTGTTCTCCGAAGAGACGGTCCGCGAGGTCCGCCGCATGCCGGGCGCGCCGCACCGGCGCGGTCGCGCCGCGTGAACGGCTTGCGCCCGATCGCACGGCTCGCCTCGGCGCTGGCGTTGACGCTGGCGACGCTGCTCGCGCCATCTTCTCTCGGCGCCGACGCCAATGTCGAGCGGATGGAGATCCGCACGCGGCAGATCACCCAGTTCCGCATCGGGGCGTCGGAAAGGCGCTTCGGCGCGCTAGAGTTCGTCGGCGGGCTGGAGATGACCTCGCGCGGCCGCAATTTCGGGTCGATGTCGGCGTTCCGCTTCCGCAAGCCCGGTTCCGATTTCATCGGCGTCGCCGATACCGGTTTCTGGTTCTTCGGACGGATGGAGCATGACGGCGAAGGGCGGCCGTCGGGCGTCTCCGATTTCCGCATGATCGAGATGGTCGATGCCGACGGCAAGCCGATCCGCGAGAAGTGGCACACCGATGCCGAGGGCCTCGCCATCAAGGGCGACATCGCGACCGTCAGCTTCGAGCGCGGCCACCGCGTCTCCGAGTTCCGCATCGATCCGGATAATATGCGCGTCGCGCTGCGCGACCTCGATTTCGTGATCCCGTCCCAGGAACTGCGCCAGAACCGCGGCATGGAGACGATCGCGCATGCCCATCCGCACGGCATCCATGAGGGCGGGCGCGTGGTGGTCTCGGAAAAGAGCCTCGACAAGGACGGCAACATCTTCGCTGCGATCATCGAGGGACCGGACAAGGGCATCTTCAAGGTCAAGCGCAACGGAGAGTTCGACGTCACCGACGGCGCGTTCCTGCCCAATGGCGATCTCCTCCTGCTGGAGCGTTCGTTCTCGATCGCGCGCGGCGTCGCCATGCGCCTGCGGCGCATCTATGGTGAGTCGGTGCGCAAGGGCGCGCTCGCCGACGGGCCGGTGCTCCTGGAAGCCGACATGAGCTACCAGATCGACAATATGGAAGGCATCGACGTCTGGCGGCGCGACGACGGCGCGCTGATCGTGTCGCTGATGTCCGACGACAACCACTCGATCCTGCAGCGCAACGTCTACTTGGAATTCGTCCTGCGCGGGGAGTGAGGCGCAGCGGCTGCGGCTACGACGCCTTCGCCAGCGGCCTCGCATCGTCGTCGCGCTGATGGATTTCGATGAAGGCGAGCGCCTCGTCGGCCGGCATCGGCTTGGCGAACAGATATCCTTGGATCTCGCCGAACCCTTCCCGGCGCAGCCGTGCGAGCTGCTCGGGCGTCTCGACCCCTTCGGCCGTCGTGGTCAGGTTGAAGCCGGAGCCGAGGCCGGTGACGGCCTTGACGATGGCGAGGCTGCCCGGGTCGGTGCCTATGCCCGAGACGAAGCTGCGGTCCATCTTGATCTTGTCGAAGGGGAAGGAGCGCAGGTAGCTGAGCGAGGAATAGCCGGTGCCGAAATCGTCCATGGCGATGCGCACGCCGAGATTCCGCAGCGCATGCAGCAATTGCAGGTTCTGGCCGCTCTCGGCGAGCAGCACAGACTCGGTGATCTCGAGCTCCAGCCTGCTCGGATGCAGCCCCGCATCGTCGAGGGCGGCGACCACCGTCGCCAGCAGGCCCACCTGCCGGAACTGGCACGGCGACAGGTTGACCGCGACCTTGATCTCGCTCGGCCAGCCGGCGGCGATGCGGCAGGCTTCGCGCAGCACCCACTCGCCAAGCGCGCCGATCAGTCCGGTCTCCTCCGCGACGGGGATGAACTCGGCCGGGCCGAGCAGGCCGCGCTGCGGATGGCGCCACCGAACCAGAGCCTCGAAGCCGGAGATGCGATCGTCCGTCAGCGAGAGCAGCGGCTGGAAATGCAGCTCGAATTCGTCGGCCGCCAGCCCTTGGCGCAGTTCAAGCGTCAGGTCGTGCCGGCGCTCGGCATGCAGCCGCATGGCGCTCTCGTAGAACCGGAAGGTCGAGCGCCCGTCGCCCTTGGCGGCGTAGAGCGCGAGGTCGGCATTGCGCAGCAGGGTGTTGACGTCGTCGCCGTCGTGCGGCGCAAGAGCGATGCCGACGCTGCAATCGACATGCTCCTGCACGCCTTCGAGATGGAACGGGTCCGAGAATGCCTGCATCACGTCGCCGGCAAGCTTCGAAAGGTCCGCCCGCCCGACCTCGTCCAGCATGAGGATCAGCGCGAATTCGTCGCCCCCGAGCCGGGCGACCATGTCGCATGGCCGCAGGATGAGCTTCAGCCGCTTGGCCACCTCCACCAGCAGCGCGTCGCCGGCCGGATGGCCCATGCTGTCGTTGACGTGCTTGAAGTGGTCGATGTCGATATACATCAGCGCAAACGGACGCGCGACATGCGGATCGGAGAGCAGCAGGGTGATGTGCTGCGTGAAATAGCTGCGGTTCGGCAGGCCGGTCAGGGCGTCGTGCATCGCGATGTGGGCGATGCGTTCCTCATAGTACGGCGCTCGGTGATGTCCTGTGAGATGCCGACGAGATAGCGCGAGGGGCTGCCGTCTATGGTGGGTATGGCCCGCTTCACCGTCCGGATGGTGCGCCTCGTCAGGTCGGAGCGCTCGACCGCTTCCTCGAAGGCATAGACGCCTCCGGTTTCCATGGCCCGATGGTCCTGGTTGCGGAACACCTCCGCCTGCTCGGGCGCGAAGACATATTCGTCGCTCTTGCCGACGATGAAGGCCGGGTCGAAGCCGACGATCTCGCCGCAGGCCGCGTTATAGAGGATGTAGCGGCCGCCATCCTCCATGTCCTTCACGAACACGCCGATGGGCAGGCTGGACACGATGCTGTCGAGCAGGGATCGCGTATCGCTGGCCTGTCTGTAGGCGCGGTTGACCTCGGTGCGGTCGGTGACGATGGCGAGGATCGCGTCGCGCCCCTCGAAACGGACGTGGCGGCCGTAGGTCAGCACCTCCATTACCTCGCCGCTCGCCTTGAGGTGCTGCCAGCGTTCCGGCCTGCCGAGATCCGAGCGCGACTTTACCGCGGCGCGCATCCGCTCCCGCTCGCTTTCGGGACGGATGTCGAGCACCGTCATGCGGGCATAGTCTTCGCGGCTATAGCCGTAGAGCCGTATCGCCGATTCGTTGACGGTCAGGAAACGCAGTGTCTCGGGATCGTAGACCCACATGGGTGTGGGATGGGTGACGAAGAGCGTGCGGAAATCGTCGTCTACGGCTGCTCCCAGACCGCCGCCGAGCCTGTCTTGCCTTGTGTCCATCTGCCGCCCGATGCCCCGGATAGGCTATCTGCCTCTTAAATCCGAGCGGCACGGTCTCATAAAGTTCTAAATAAACCAATACGTTGATTTTGCATATGATTTAGGCGCTCTGCCGAAAGCTTCAGCAGTGCGTTCGGATTGCCCAACGCTTGTGCTTGCGAAGACGTTGCGTTCAGGCGGCTGCCGGCTGGGCCCAGCGCCACGCGATCATCCGGTAAGGGATCAGCGCGAAGACGGCGATCAGCAGCTTCACCGACAGGTCGCCGAGCGCCCAGGACATCCAGCGGGCGACTTCCATGCTGCCGACGCCGAGCAGGGGGGCTGCCTCGAGCGCGAAGCCGTCGTCCGGGCCGATGAAGGCAAAGACGCTTGCGAAGGCGACCGAGAAGAACACCGCCGTGTCGACGATCGAGCCGGCGAGCGTGCCGATGATCGGCGCCCGCCACCAGGACTGGCGGCGCAGCCAGTTGAACACCGTGACGTCCAGCAGCTGCGCGGCAAGGAAGGCGAGGCCGGAGGCCGTCGCGATCCGCACCAGCCGGTCGGCGGCCGTCTCGAATTCGATCAGGCCCCAGCGGAACAGCAGCGGCGGAAAGATGATCGAGCAGGTCACGGCGACCACGAAGCCGAAGAAGACGACGCGCCGCGCCATCGCCGGTCCATAGCGGCGGTTGGCGAGATCGGTGACCAGGAAGGCGAAGGGATAGGTGAACGCGCCCCAGGTCAGGATGTCGGCGAGCGAGACCGGGCCGAGATGTCCCTGGACGGGAAACTGGACGAGCACGTTGGATGCTACGACGACGATCGCCATCGCGGCCACGAAAGGCAGGTATCTTGAGAACGGAACCATTTTTTTATCCTGGGTGATGGCACCAGCGAAAAGGCCGCCCGAAAGCGGCCCGGTAAAGCGGAAATCAGGCCGCTTCGGAGGCCTGCTCCGCGAGCTTCTTGGCAACCTGCTTCTTCAACAGGCGCGCGCGCTGCGACAGATCGTCCGCAGACGACTTGACCAGGAAGGCGTCGAGGCCGCCGCGGTGCTCGACCGAGCGCAGCGCATTCGCCGAGATGCGCAGGCGAACGGTCTGGTTCAGCGCCTCGGAGATCAGCGACACGCGCACCAGGTTCGGCAGGAAGCGGCGCTTGGTCTTGTTGTTGGCGTGGCTGACATTATTGCCGTACTGCACGCCCTTGCCGGTGAGTTCGCATTCGCGGGACATCGTTCTTACCCTTGTTCTTCATCCGGGCCATATCGACATGAGCGCACCAAATCGGGGCGGCGCGCGGTCGATGTCAGGCGGCCTCTTGGAAAGTCGGCGTTCCCATAGTGGCATTTCGCGGGAGCGTCAAGTTTTGCAGCAGACAAAACTGACGCACGATTGTCACGAACTAGCCTTCTGCTCGATCAAATCCCAGAGATTGCCGTAGAGATCCTCGAAGACCGCCACCGTCCCGTAGGCCTCATGGCGCGGCTCTTCGTGGAAACGCACGCCAGCGGCGGTCATCCGCGCATGGTCGCGGGCGAAGTCGTCTGTATGCAGGAAGAAGCCGACGCGGCCGCCGGTCTGGTCGCCGATCCGCGCCCGTTGCTCATCCGTCGAGGCCTCCGCCAGGAGGAGAGGGGTCGCATCCGCGCCGGGCGCGACCAGCACCCAGCGCTTGCCGTCGCCGAGCGGCGTGTCTTCGGACAACCGGAAGCTGAGCGCGTCGCGGAACCATGCGATCGCCTCGTCATAGTCGCGGACGAGGAAAGTAACCGCGCCGATCCGCCTGCCGCTCATGGCCGCACGATGTCGTATTGGCCGATCAGCCGGCCGGCGGGCAGGTCGTAGATCAGGATCGCCTCGCCCTGCGGGTCGAGCGCGACATGGAGCGACAGGCGGCCTGCCGAGAGGCTTTGCGAGATGACGCGGGCGCCCGCCGGAATGACCAGCGGCGCCTTGGTCGTCTCGCCGATCGGCGGGGCCGACGCTTCCGCCGGCGTTTCGGTGGTGGTCCAGTTTCTGTAGACAACGGCGGCGATCACCACCATAACCGCGAAGAACAGGATGCCGAGATTGATCGCCATGAAGCGCACGAGCTTTTGCCGCACGCGCTCGGCGGCCGGGTCGAGCGGCTTCTCGTCCTGCTCTAGATCGGTATTGCGTCCCGCCATGTCCTGCCCAGCCTGGTCCCGTCGATGATGAACGCCCCTGATAGCGAAGGCGGCCCGGCAAGGAAAGCGTATCACGCCGGGCCGGACGCCGCGGGCCAGCGGCTCGACCAGTGGCTGGCCGGCGTCGCCGGGCCTGACCTGTCGCGTAGCCGCGTCCAGGCGCTGATCAAGGCCGGCGCCGTCACCGTCTCGGGCGCTGCCGTCGGCGAACCGAAGCACAAGCTGGCCGGCGGCGAGGACGTCGTGATCGACATGCCCGCACCCGCGCCGGCCGAGCCGCAGGGCGAGGACATCGCCCTCGACATCCTCTTTGAAGACGACCAGCTCATCGTCATCGACAAGCCGGCCGGTCTCGTTGTCCACCAGGGCGCAGGCAACTGGACCGGTACGCTGGTCAACGCGCTGATCCATCATTGCGGCGCCTCGCTGTCGGGCATCGGCGGGGTGGCGCGGCCAGGCATCGTGCACCGTCTCGACAAGGACACCAGCGGCGTGATGGTCGCCGCCAAGACCGATCTCGCGCACCGCGAACTGTCGGAGGCCTTTGCCGACCACGGACACGAGGGCGAGCTCGAGCGGGCCTACCTCGCCGTCGTCTGGGGCGCGCCGCCGCGCAAGTCGGGCATGATCGACGCGCATCTCGGCCGCTCGACCAAGGATCGCACCCGCCAGGCCGTCGTGCCGGAGAGGCGGCCCGATGCGCGCCACGCAATCACCCATTTCGAGGTCCTGGAGACATTCGGCGCGAAGCGGCCCGACGGTCCGGTCGCGAGCCTGGTGGAGTGCCGGCTGGAGACGGGGCGCACCCACCAGATCCGCGTGCATATGGCCCATATCGGCCATCCGCTGGTCGGCGATCGCGACTACGGCGCGGGCTTCCGGACAAAATCCAATCGCCTCCCCGATGTCGTCCGCCAGGTGGTCGACGCCTTTCCGCGCCAGGCCCTGCATGCCGGCCTGCTTGCTTTCGCCCATCCGGTCAGCGGCGAGGTGATGGAGTTCGAGGCGCCGCTGCCCGCCGACATGCAGGCTCTGGTCGCCGCGCTGCGGACGCTGTGAGGCGCCGGCCGGGTCAGAGAATGGCCCAGCGTCCCAGATGGTGAGCGATCCTGGATTTGCCGGGGCGGTCGACTGAACACGGGATTGTGTCGGAGGTTCTCCACCGATAGAAAAAATTGCTTCTCGAAAGTGGAGCGAGCCACTAAGGTAACGTAACGTCAGTCTTTTGGTTGGCATTTCAAAGGTGGGGTCCAGAATGTCCGTTTCATCGCGCCTGGTGCGCATTGCAGCCGCTGCCGGCATTGCCGGAACCGCCGTCGGCGCCGCCGCGCCGGCCCATGCGGGGTCCGAGCCGTTCATCGGCGAGTTGATGCTGACAGGCTACAACTTCTGTCCGCGCTCTTTCGCCCAAGCGAACGGCCAACTCCTTCCAATCGCGCAGAATACCGCGCTTTTCTCGCTTCTTGGAACAACGTTCGGCGGCAACGGCCAGACGACGTTTGCTCTTCCCGATCTGAGGGGCCGTGCTCCCATCGGCCAGGGTCAGGGGCCGGGGCTCTCGAACTACTTTCTCGGTCAGACGGGCGGGCAGGAGAGCTTCACGCTCACCACGGCCCAGATGCCTGCGCACAATCACGTCGTGAATGCGACGAACGTCATTGCGGACAAGGGCGGCCCAGGCGACAAGCTCCTGGCGGCCAGCGAGCTCAGACCGTATTCCGACGCGGCTCCCAACCGCACCATGAACTCCGCCATGATTGGAATGACCGGCAGCGGGCAGCCGGTCGGTCATCGTGGGCCCTATCTCACAATGACATGGTGCATCGCGCTCCTGGGCATTTATCCGCCGCGCGATTGATGGTTTGGTTGGCGTTCAGCTGCCATCTATGGATGGGGGGCTCGCGATCGGTAGGGGGTTGAGATGTCGGGATTTCGTTTCTTCGGGGCCGCCGTTTCGGCGCTTGCAGTAGGAGCATTCGCTTTGATGGCCGCTCCGCGACAGGCTTTTGCAGATGGCAGCCCTTACATCGGGGAAGTGATCATTGTTCCTTACAATTTCTGTCCGTTGGGCTGGGCGGAGGCGAATGGCGCCTTGCGGTCGATCAGTGAGAACGAGGCGCTGTTCACCTTATGCGGCACGACATTCGGCGGCGATGGCGAGAACACCTTTGGCCTCCCAGATTTTCGGGGGCGACTGCCTATCCACGCGGGCGCAGGACCGGGATTGCAGAACAAGCTGGTGGGCCAGACCGGCGGGGCCGAATCGTTCACCCTCACCATCGGCAATCTTCCGCCTCACAATCACCAAGTGCTGGCAACCAACACTTTAGGTGGCATGGGCGGCCCCGGCGGCAAAATCCTGGCTTCCGGCAACACTGGTCAATACCGATACAGCGAGAGTGCGGCCAACAAGCTGATGAAATCAGGGATGCTCGGACTGACCGGCAACAGCCTTCCCGTTGAAGCTCAGGATCCCTACCTGACGATGCGGGTTTGCGTATCCCTCTACGGGATTTGGCCGTCACTGCACTGAGCGTTCAGGGGATCGATCTGAAGCGCCCGGTCTTCGGATTGAAGACGTAGGACCGGTCGGAGACGAGCAGGACAGTCGCGTCCGGCAGCAATCCCAGCTGAACGGCGCCGACGAGGTTTTCCGCGATCTCCGCCGGCACCGTGACGGACGTGAACGCCCGCTGAGCGGGATCGTAGATTTCCAGATTGGCCCCCGGCCCGTCGCTGGCGATCAGGCACCGGCCGTCTTCCAGCGTGAGCGTCTTTGCGCCGGCGCTGTGCGCATGGGTTGCCTTGGCCGGCAGCGATTGTGCCTTCTGGGCTGCCGGGTCGTAGATTTCCGCCTGGCGCGCAAGGTCCGGGTTTCCGGCGACGGGCTTTCCCCCGACGATCAGCACGGAGCCGTCCTTCAGCCCGCAGGTCACGATGCCGTCCTTGCGCATCGACAAGAGGCCCGCCGCCTTCCATTGGCCGCTCGCCACCTCGTAGCGTTCGATCTTGTCGGTCGCGCCGGCCATGCCGCCGCCCGTGTCTCCGCCGATGGCCAGCACGTCGCCCGACGGCAGCAGCTGAAGCGATGCGCCGGCGCGCGCGGTGCGCATGCGTCCGGTTGGCGTGATCTTGCCCGTGGCTTGGTCGAGGAGGTCGGCCTGGTCGGACGGACGGCCGGTGCAATCGTCGAACCCGCCGGCGAGCAGGATCCTGTTGTCTTTCAGCACGATCTGCCCGCGCTCGCTCAGGCCGGCGCCGCTGGCCCCGGACGCGGCCGCGGCGGAGATGAAAGGCTCGGGCATGTCTTCCGACGTCGCCGCGGGCGGCTGGCAACTGTCCTGCCGTGCGGCGGGCTGTTGTTTTCCCGGTTCCTCGGCGGTGATCGGCGCGGCCGCGCCGACGCCCACCTCGGTCGCCTGGCCGCCCGCGCCGGAGCGTCCCAGCACGACGAGATGCTCCATGCGCGGAACCGGATTCGCCGGCTGGTAGGTCGCCACGAAGTTACGGCCGGAGAGCAGTTCGCCGGCGATGGCATCGAGCGAACCCCTGTGCCTGCCGGAGATCACTTCCGCTGCGGCCGAGCGGTCGCGCCACTCGACCGAGACGCCGGCCTCGGTGAAGACGCGGCCGAACACCTGCTCGCGCGGAACCATGCTGTAGGAAAGCTCGTAGGCGCCGGATTCTCGGTGGAAGACGAGGTTGACAGGCGCGGACTTCACCACCTTGGGCGGCAGGTCGGGCCTCGTCTCTCCCGGACCCGTCTGCGCGCCGGATGCGCCGGGCAGAATCGTCAGCGCGAGGAGGGCGAGGGCACCGGCCAGATACCGCGGCATCGATCATTCCCCCGGTCTTGTCTCGCAACGGCGATATGGTGATCCCGACAGGATTCGAACCTGTGACCCTCAGATTAGGAATCTGATGCTCTATCCTACTGAGCTACGGGACCACGCGGAGAGACACATAGCCGCTTCCGACGCGTGCGCCAAGGTCCGCGACGGCATGTTTGCCTCGCGGGGACAAGCGCTCGCCGAAACGTCCGCGGTCCAGGCGCCGCGTCGGAGTCGGCGGCATTGTCCGGTCGCGTGTGACGAATTTCATGGACAGCGGGCAAAAGCCGGTGTTCTCCTTTCCCTTGCGTCAATTCATCGTGGGGGAACGTCATGAAGTGCATGCTCGCTTTCGCAGGCCTCGCCTGCGCGCTTCTATCTTCGGCCGCCCGCGCCGAGGTGCAGGACTGCATCGAGATCGTCGCGGTCCCGACCGTCATCACCCAGCAGGGGGTCCATTGCTTCAAGAAGGACCTGTCGACCAACATCACGACCGGCAATGCGATCACCATCAACGCGCACAACGTCATCATCGAGATGAACGGTTACAAGCTGGGGGGATTGGCCGGAGGGACCGCGACGACAGCCATCGGGATCTATACCCTGGACCGTCAGAACATCACGGTCCGCAACGGCTCGGTGCGCGGGTTCGGCGAAAACGTCTACCTCGATGCAACGGGCGACGGAAGCAGCGGCGCAAGCAAGGGGCATATCGTCGAGGACATGCGCATCGAAGCGGCGCGAAGCCACGGCATCCACATCGAGGGACGGCACTCGATCGTCAGGAACAATTTCGTGTTCGATACAGGGAACGGATCGTTCGCGATTGCGCGCGGCATCTTTGTCCAATCCGGCCCGGGACATACGGTCACCGGAAACGTCGTGTCCGGGGTGACCGAGACCGGCGAGGCGGCGGGTATCCTCCTCTCCACCGCGCCTGGAGCGATCGTCCGAGGCAATCAGGTTCACGACATCTCCGCCAATTCCTCGTTCGGAATAAGCGTCCAGACCTCACCGGATGTCATCCTTCAGGACAATGCGATCGGCAACTCGAGCCCAGGTGACGCCGGCATCTTCGCAAACGGGGTTTCCCATATCTGCGTCGACAACGTCGCGTCGAATTTCGCCACGGGGTTCATTGGATGTGAAGTCGATCAGGGAAATTTCAATCTCTGACCCGTCGTCCGGATCTGCGCCTCAGCGCGCCAGCGCCTGCTCGGTCAGCCGCACCCAGTAGCTGATGCCATGCGGGATGGCTTCGTCGTTGAAGTCGTAGGCCGGATGGTGCAGGCCGGCGGAGTTGCCGTTGCCGATGAAGATGAAGGCGCCCGGCCGGGCTTCCAGCATGTAGGAGAAATCCTCGCCGCCCATCACCGGCGGCGTCGCCGCCTCGACGTTCGGTTCGCCGGCAACCTCGCGTGCCACTTCGGTTGCGAAGGCGGCCTGCTGCGGATCGTTGACGGTGACGGGATAGTTGGAATCGTAGTCGATGTGGACCTTCGCCCCGTGCGCGGCCGCCACGCCCTCGCAGATCTCGCGAATGCGCCGTTCGGCAATCGCCGCCATCTCCTTCTTCAGCGTCCGCACCGTGCCGGCGATCTCGACCTTTTCCGGGATGATGTTGTAGGCGTCGCCGGCGTGGAACTTGGTCACCGAAACGACCAGCGCCTCGATCGGATCGGCGGTGCGCGAGACGATGGTCTGCAGCGCGCCGACCATCGCCGCCCCGGCCACGATCGGGTCGACCGAGACGTGCGGCATCGCCGCATGTCCGCCGCGTCCCGACACCGTGATGGTGAACTCGGCCGTCGCGGCCATGATCGGGCCCGGCCGGATCGCGAACCTGCCCACCGGCATGCCGGGCATGTTGTGCATGCCGAAGACGCGGGAGATGCCGAAACGATCCATCATCCCTTCCTTGACCATCTCGTTGCCGCCGCCGCCGCCTTCCTCGGCCGGCTGGAAGATGACAGCGACCCGCCCGGCGAAATTGCGCGTCTCGGCGAGATATTTCGCCGCGCCCAGCAGCATAGCGGTGTGGCCGTCATGGCCGCAGGCGTGCATCTTGCCCGGCGTGGTCGAGGCATAGGGCTTGCCGGTGATCTCGTTGAGCGGCAGGGCGTCCATGTCGGCGCGCAGCCCGATCGTCTCGCCCGGGCCGAGCCGGCCCTGAATGATGCCCACGACGCCCGTCTTGCCAAGCCCGGTCACGATCTCGTCGCAGCCGAATTCCTCCAGCCTCTGCTTCACGAATGCCGCCGTCTTGAAGACGTCGAATTGCAGTTCAGGGTTTCGATGGATCTCCTGCCGCCAGGCGGCGACCTCATCCTGGAGTTCGGCGGCACGGTTGAGGATCGGCATATCGACTTCGTCTCCGGCGGCATGGCGTCCTGGCGCAAGCGATTGACATCGCTGCGGCCAGGCGGCCCTTTGCCATCTTGGCGTCACATAGGCTAACTAGTCCGCACTGACACCCTGATCCGGGCGGCGCGTCCCATTGCCGCCAAAGCTTAAGGACACCAGGTAAGAACCTGCAAGGGGCGAGTTCCGCGAATGAGAAGACCGAACGGATTCCTGTGGGCAGCGACAGTGGCGTCGATCGTTTTCGGCGCTGCAATGCCGGCCGCCGCCGGTCCCTCGCTGCTGCTCGACGCGAACACCGGCGCCGTGCTCGACAGCGAGCAGGCGTTCCAGCACTGGTATCCCGCATCGCTGACCAAGCTGATGACCGCCTATGTGGCGTTCCGCGCGATCCAGCTCGGCGAGGTGACGCTCGAATCGCCGGTACGAATCAGCGAGAGGGCGACCAAGGAGCCGCCCAGCAAGATGGGCTACCCCGCCGGCACGGTCCTCACCCTCGATGCCGCGCTCAAGATCATCATGGTCAAGTCGGCCAACGACGTCGCCACCGCGATTGGCGAGAGCCTCGGTGGCTCGCAGGAGGCGTTCGCCGCGCGCATGAACAGCGAGGCGAAGCGGCTCGGCATGACGAACTCCAATTTCGTCAATCCGCACGGCCTGCACGACGACCGCCAGTACACCACGGCGCACGACCTCGCCGTGCTCGCGCTCGCGCTACGCGCCCAGTTCCCGCAATACGCCTCCTACTTCACCATCGAGGCGCTGGGCTCGGGCAAGGACGTGATCGAGAACCACAATACGCTGATCGGCCGCTTCACCGGGGCCGACGGCATGAAGACGGGCTACACCTGCCCGGCTGGCTACAACCTCGTCGCCTCGGCGACGCGCAATGGCCGCACGATGCTCGCGGTGGTAATCGGCGCCACTTCCGTTGCCACCCGCGCCGACAAGGCCGCCGACCTTCTCGCCAAGGGCTTCTCGCTGCCCGCGGCCCGGAGCCCGAAGCTCTGGGAGGTGAAGGCCAATCCAGGCGAGGAGACCGCTCCGGCGATCAACATGCGCGACACGGTCTGCACCAAGGCCGCTGCGAAGGAGCGCCTCGACGCGCTGGACGAGAAGGGCCAGCTCGTCTTCCATTCCGCGCATCTGACCGGCGGCGAGCTGCCGACGCCGCGGGTCACCGCCATCTCGATCGGCAACGCGACCGGCCCCGCCTCGCCCTTCATGCCGAAGTTCGAGCGCCCGGCGATGGTCGGCAACATCCCGGTGCCGCTGCCGCGCCCGGACTACACGCCCCCGGTCGAGGAAAGCGCGCAGGCGCCGTCCAACGGCGTGACGCAGTAGAGCGCATATGAACCTGCCACTCCCCGTTTCCGTGCTCACCGGCTTCCTCGGATCCGGCAAGACGACCCTGCTCAACCGGCTTCTCAAGGATCCGGCACTCTCCGATACCGCCGTCATCGTCAACGAGTTCGGCGAGGTGGCGATCGACCATCTCCTGGTCGAGAGCTCGAGCGACGGGGTGATCGAGCTCTCCGGCGGCTGTATCTGCTGCACGGTGCGCGGCGACCTAGTCGACACGCTGGCGGGCATCGTCGACAGCATCCAGACCGGGCGCACGCCCTCGCTCAAGCGCGTGATCATCGAGACCACAGGGCTCGCCGACCCGGTCCCAGTGCTGCTCTCGCTGATGGGGCATCCGGCGCTCATGCAGGCGTTCCGGCTCGACGGCGTGATCGCCACGGTCGATGCCGTCAACGGCCTTGCCACGATCGACCGCCATGCCGAGGCCGCCCGCCAGATCGCCGTGGCCGACCGCATCGTGCTGACCAAGACGGACATGGCCGAGCCTCCGGCCGACCTGCTCGCGACGATCAGGCGCCTCAACCCCGGCGCGCCGATCGTGCCGTCGGCGGCGACGGCAAGCGTGTCGGACCTGTTCAACTGCGGTCTCTACGATCCCGCCACCAAGACCGCCGATGTCGGCCGTTGGCTGCGCGACGAGGCAATCCACCAGGCCGAGCATCACGACCACGACCACGATCATCACCATGATCACGATCACCACCGCCACGACCATATCCGCAGCTTTTCGCTCGTCCACGACCGGCCGGTGCCTTACTCTGCCATCGAGACCTTCCTCGACCTGCTCCGCTCCACCCAGGGCGAGCGCCTGCTGCGCATGAAGGGCGTGATCGAGCTGGCGGAGGACCCGTCGCGCCCGCTGGTCATCCACGGCGTGCAGTCGATGCTGCATCCGCCGGCGAGGCTGCCTTTCTGGCCGGAAGGTCCGCGCGGCGTGCGTCTCGTTGTCATCGGCGACGGCCTGCCGGAAGACTATGTCCGGCGGCTGTTCACGGCCATCACCGGCCAGGTCGCCGTCGGCGTGCCCGACCGCGCGGCGATCGAGGATAATCCGCTGGCGATCGCGGGCTTCAAGGCCTGACCGGGCGAGCCGGTCGCCGGCTCACCAGGAAACGGTGCCCGTAGTCCGCCTTCTGCGTCTCGATCAGCTCGTGGCCCGTTTCGTTGCAGAAGGCCGGGATGTCGATCGCGGCCAGCGGGTCGGTGGTCTCCAGCCAGATGCGCGCGCCGGGGCGCATCTTCGACAGCCGCTTGCGGGCCTTGAGCACGGGGAGGGGGCAGTTCAGCCCCCTGAGGTCATAGACCGCGATCGGACGGCTCATCAACCGCCGAACAGGTTCCGGATGCGCTTGCGAACCGCGGTGACGCTGCTCTCCGGCTCGGCCGCGGCCTGCTCGACCTTGGCTTCGGCGGTTGTTTCCGGCTTCGGCGCCTTCCTGGCCTCTTCCAGCGCAATGCGCTTGGCTTCGGCGTCCGCCTTGGCGCGTTCGGCGGCAAGCTTCTTTTCTTCCTCGGCGCGTTTCTTGGCGGCTTCGGCCGCCTCGATTGCCGCCATCTTGCGGCCGAGCGGCGAATCGATGCGACCCATGGTCGAGGATGCTACGACGCTGCCATCCTTCTGCATCGACGGCGGCTCCATCGGCACGCGCTCGCCGCGCGACCGCTTCTTGCTCCAGTCGGCGACAAGGCTCGCCTCCTTGATGCCCAGGATGGAGGCCTTCGGCGGCGGCGCGGACTTGCTGAGCGCTGCCGAGAACGCGGCCGTCTCCTTCGACTGGTGCGACTGGAACGCCGTCGCCAGCGTGTCGGGCATGGTTGCAGCCGGGCACGCGCCGGTGGGCGAGAAGGGCGTCTGCCCGTCGGTGGCGCGGTTGAAGACATAGCGCTTTTCGCAGACGTCGACCTTCGGCGGCACCTTGGTGATCTCGAAGTGGTCGTAGCCTTCCTTCAGCATCTTCCAGAATGCGAAGTTCGGGTCGTCCTTGTAGCGGGCCATGTTGGCGCCCGTCATGCGGAAGGGAAACGCCTGGAGCTGGAACGCCGTCTGGCCGCCGGCGAAGGCGTCGCGGGCGAAGGCATAGACCTCCTGCATCTGCGCATCGGTCAGCGAGTAGCAGCCCGACGACGAGCAGGCGCCATGCACCATCAGGTGCGTGCCGGTGCGGCCCTGCGCGCGGTCATAGGCGTTCGGATAGCCGGTGTTGAAGGCGAGGTAATAATTGGAATTCGGGTTCATCTGCCCCGGACCGACGGCATAGAAGCCCTCCGGCGCCTGGCGGTCGCCTTCGGTGAACTTCGGGCCGAGCTTTCCGGACCATTTGCAGATATTATAGCTGGTGACGAGGTCGTAGCGGCCGTTCGACTTCTGCTTCCAGACCTCGAGGACGTTCTCTTCCTTGAAGATCCGCACCATGATCGGCGAGTTCTTCTGCATGCCCTTTGACCGGACGAGTTCGGTCATCTTCGCAGAGAGGGCGCGCTCGGATTTCGGCGCGATCTCCTCGAGCGAACCGTTGCAACCCGCCACTGCGAGCAAGGCAATGAGCGCACCTGCGCGGAATAGGCTAGAACTCATCACTCGGCGCTGTCTTTCGTCCCGCTGATCATCCCCGACGACGACCGGCTTGCGGATGTCTTCTGTCGGATCACCCTGACGCTAGTCCGGTTAACCTTGAAAAATCATTACCGCAAGGGTTGCGCGTCCCCGTGACCCCTTAAGTCACGCAGAGTTCATTCAGCGCAACCGAGCGGCGAATTTGTGGCGCGCGCCGACTGAAACCGCCGTCAGAGATTGCGGCCGATCGCCAGAAACTTCTCGCGGCGCTGTTCGCGGTAGTCCGCGTTGGATTGCCGCAGTTCGGCAAGAGCGGTCTCGATCCGCTCGCCCGTGGCGTTGATCACCGCCTCAGGTGCGCGATGTGCGCCGCCCAGCGGCTCGGCGATGATGCCGTCGATCACCTTCATCTCCAGGAGGTCCTGGGCGGTGATCTTCATGTTGGTCGCAGCATCCTTCGCCCGGGTCGAATCGTGCCACAGGATAGAGGCCGCGCCCTCAGGCGAGATGACCGAATAGATCGAGTGCTCCAGCATGTAGACGCGGTTGGCGGTGGCGATCGCGATCGCCCCGCCCGACCCGCCTTCGCCGATGACGATCGAGACGCTCGGGCTGCGCAGGTTCAGGCAGGCGGCGGTCGAGCGCGCAATCGCCTCGGCCTGGCCGCGCTCCTCCGCGTTGATGCCGGGATAGGCGCCGGCCGTGTCGACCAGCGTCACCACCGGCACCTTGAACCGGTCGGCGAGTTCCATGATGCGCACGGCCTTGCGGTAGCCCTCGGGCCGGGCCATGCCGAAATTGTGCTTCAGGCGCGACTTGGTGTCGGCGCCCTTCTCCTGGCCGAGGATCGCGACCGGCTCGCCGCGGAAGCGGGCGAAGCCACCGATGATGGCGTGGTCGTCGCCGAAGCTGCGGTCGCCGGCCAGCGGCGTGAAATCGGTGAACAGCGCGCGCACATAGTCCAGGCAGTGCGGCCGGTCGGGATGGCGGGCGACCTGCGCCTTCTGCCAGGGCGTCAGCGCCTTATAGAGATCGCGCAGCAGATCCTGCGACCGCTTCTCCAGCCGGGCGATCTCGTCGGCGAAGTCGACGCTGCCGTCGGCGGAAAGCTTACGCAACTCGGCGATCTTCGCTTCGATGTCGGCAAGCTGCTTTTCGAAATCGAGGTAATTAAACATACGTTCGCGAACCACGCGCCGGTAACAGGTAGGATAGGCGGCGCATCGCCCCCAGATGGGGTCTGCGGCGCGCGAAATCGAGCCTCCACATACCGTCACGCATGCTAATCGGCAAGCGGGTGATGGTCGTGGACGAGACGCACGAGCCTTTCCTCCAGCACATGCGTATAGATTTGCGTCGTGGATATGTCTGAATGGCCGAGCAATTCCTGCACCGCGCGCAGATCGGCGCCGTTCTGCAGCAGGTGGCTGGCGAAGGCATGGCGGATGACATGCGGCGAGACGCGGTTGGCGCCGATCCCCGCGCCGGCCGCGAGGGTTTTCAGGTCGCGGGCGAAGACCTGCCGGGGCAGGTAACCCTGCTCGGAATGGGACGGGAAGAGCCAGGGGCTGTCGGCGAATTTCGGCTCGGCGTTGCGTAGCGCCAGCCAGTCGCGCATCGCCGCGCGCGCCTTCGGCGACAGCGGCACCATGCGCTCCTTGCCGCCCTTGCCACGGATGATGAAGAAGCGCTCGTCGCGCGTGGCGACGCCGACCGGCAGCGAGACGAGCTCGGAGACGCGAAGCCCGGTGGCGTAGAGCACCTCCACCAGTGCCAGCATGCGCACGGCGCCGGTCTCGCGCGTCGCGGCCGCCTCCGCCGCCCGGTCGAGCAGCCGCCCCGTCTCCGCCTCGTTCAGCACCTTCGGCAGCGGGCGTGCCTTGCGCGGACTGTCCACGGGGCCCGAGGGATCGTCGGCCCGCAGCCCTTCCGAATAGAGGAACTTGTAGAACTGCCGCAGCGTCGACAGCTTGCGCGCCTGGCTCGACGCCGCGAAGCCACGTTGCGCGATGCTGTCGAGATAGCCGCGGATCGCCGCCGACGAAGCGCCGGCCAGACCGCCTGGCTCGCCCGACAGCTGCTCGCGCGCGTCGTCGAGGTCGCGGCGGTAGGAGGCGAGCGTGTTCTCGGCCGCGCCGCGCTCGGCGCTCATCATTTCCAGGAAGGACTCGACCAGCGATGCGCTGTTCATCCGCTTTCGCCCGTCATTTGTCGCGCATCAGGCGCTCGACCGGCACGCGCTCGGTCATCTCGCCCTTGTTCGGCCTGACGAAGAAGACCAGGGCATGCATCGCGCCGTAGACGATCCCGACGATGACCGCGATGATCGTCAGAAGCCTGAAGAGTGTCGGCATTACCCCGATCTGCCTTGATTGTCCTGTCGCCCGCCCCCGTCCGTTATGGGGCGGCGCCTGTGTCAATTCAAGACGCCGGCGCAGGACCGGCCATGCTTGACGCGATAGGCCTTTTGATGTCGATACGCCCCGACACTGGCAATCGCCCGGAAATCCGATGATTCAGGAAATGGAGACGGTGGATCCCGCGCATGCCGGGCTGAAGGACAGGCTCGGCGGACGCTCGGTCGTCTTCGTCGGGCTGATGGGCGCCGGCAAGACGGCGATCGGGCGCAAGCTGGCGCAGGCGCTCGGCCTTGCCTTCGTCGACAGCGACCATGAGATCGAGACCGTGTCGCGCATGACGATCCCGGAACTGTTCGAGCGCTACGGCGAGCCGGAGTTCCGCGCGCTGGAGGAGCGCGTCGTCGGCCGCCTCGTCAAGGACGGCCCGCAGGTGGTTTCGACCGGCGGCGGCGCCTTCATGAACGCACATACCCGCGAGGCGATCGCCCGCGACGGCATTTCCATCTGGCTCAAGGCCGATCTCGATACGCTGATGACCCGCGTCGCCAAGAAGCCCAACCGGCCGCTGCTCAAGGCATCCGACCCGCGCGCGGTGATGGAGAAGCTGATGGCCGAGCGCTATCCCGTCTACGGGCTCGCCGACATCACGGTCACCACCCGCGACGTGCGGCGCGAGGAGATCATGGCCGAAGTGCTCGAAGCCCTGTCGTCCTGGCTGGACCGCGAGGAGCGGTCGAAGGAGGGTGCTGCATGAATGCGATGGGCGCGACCGGCGCGCCCGAGGTCGTCACCGTCGGCCTCGGCGAGCGCAGCTACCACATCCTCATCGGCAGCGGCCTGATCGAGCGCGCTGGCGCCGAGATCGCGGCGCGGCTGCCCGGCGTCAGGGCGGCCATCGTCACGGACGGCAACGTCGCCGCCGCCTGGCTTCCTGCGCTGACTGACAGCCTGTCGAAGGCCGGCATCGAGACGGTGGCGATCACGCTTCCCCCGGGCGAAAAGACCAAGAGCTTCGACCATCTCGAACAGGTGGTCGACGGCGTGCTCGGCGCCAGGCTCGAGCGGCGCGACGCGGTTATCGCGCTGGGCGGCGGCGTGATCGGCGACCTCACCGGCTTCGCGGCAGGCATCGTCCGCCGCGGCATGAATTTCGTCCAGGTGCCGACCTCGCTTCTGGCGCAGGTCGATTCCTCCGTCGGCGGCAAGACCGGCATCAACACGCCGCGCGGCAAGAACCTCGTCGGCGTGTTCATGCAGCCGAAGCTGGTGATCGCCGACACGGGCACGCTTGACACGCTCTCCGCGCGCGAGTTCCGCGCCGGCTATGCCGAGGTGGCGAAATACGGCCTGATCGACCGGCCCGACTTCTTTGCCTGGCTGGAGGCCAATTGGCAGGAAGTCTTCTCCGGCGGACCCGCCCGCACCCGCGCGATCGCCGTGTCCTGCCAGGCCAAGGCCGACGTGGTCGCCCGCGACGAGTTCGAGACCGGCGATCGGGCGCTCCTCAATCTCGGCCACACCTTCGGCCACGCGCTCGAAGCCGCCACCGCCTACGATTCCGCCCGGCTCGTCCATGGCGAAGGCGTCGCGATCGGCATGGCGCTGGCGCACCGCTTTTCCGCGCGGATGAACCTCGCCAGCCCCGACGACGCCGAGCGCGTCGAGCGGCACCTGCGCGACGTCGGCCTGCCGTGGCGCATGTCGGACATCCCAGGCGAGCTGCCCGGCGCCGAGCGGCTGCTCGAATACATCTCGCAGGACAAGAAGGTGTCGCGCGGCGCGCTCACCTTCATCCTCACGCGCGGCATCGGCCAGTCCTTCATCGCCAAAGACGTGCCGGCCTCGGAAGTGCTGGCCTTTTTGCGCGAGAACCACCCGGGATGACGACCGCGCCCTGGCCCCTGGTCGCGCTTGCGACGCTGCTTGCGGCCGGCGTCGTCGCGGCGATCTTCGGCCAGCGCATCCTCGGCCTGTTCGGCTTCACCGTCTCGCGGATCGTCCCTCAGAGAAGCCCGGAGGAGGAGCTGCGCGAGACGCTGGAGGCGCTGCGGCGCCAGGGCGATCTGGTCAAGGCCGACGGCGACCGGGTCGGCGGCCTGCTCGACCTCGCCGACCTCGAAGTCTCCGACATCATGGTCCACCGCACCGCCATGCGCATGGTCGACGCCGGCGGCGCGCCGGAGGCGGTGGTGCGCGACATCCTCCAGAGCCCCTACACCCGCATGCCGGTCTGGCGCGGAACGACCGACAACATCGTCGGCGTCATCCACGCCAAGGACTTGCTGCGCGCGCTCAACGAGGCGGGCAACGATCCTTCCAAGGTCGACATCGCCCAGGTCGCCTCCAGGCCCTGGTTCGTGCCCGACACGACCAGCCTGCGCGACCAGCTCAACGCCTTCCTGCGCCGCAAGGCGCATATCGCGATCGTCGTGGACGAGTACGGCGAGGTCGAGGGCCTCGTCACGCTGGAAGACATCATCGAGGAGATCGTCGGCGACATCGCTGACGAGCACGACATCGACATCCAGGGCGTGCGCCAGCAGGCGGACGGCTCGGTGCTGGTCGACGGCTCGGTGCCGATCCGCGACCTGAACCGCGCGCTCGACTGGGCCTTGCCGGACGACGAGGCGGTGACGATCGCCGGCCTCGTTATCCACGAGGCGCAGACCATCCCCGACGAGAAGCAGGCCTTCACGTTCCACGGCAAGCGCTTCGTGGTGCTGAAGCGCGAGAGGAACCGCATCATGCGCCTGCGTGTGAAATCAGTCGAATAGGCTGGCATCAGCCGCACGGCCGGCGGTCAAATCCCTCACCGGTTTCCAGGCTTTTCAACAGCCCCCAGCAGGCGTTGCGGGTGCGTACGGGCTATCCGCGATTAACGTCCCGTTTTCTCGAAGGAAATCCGGCGGCGCAGCTCTCCGATCTGTTCGAAAACTAGGCGCCTTCGAAAGGCAGAATTTAGCCTTAATCCAGCAAACCATTGCATTATAATGATAAATGTGATTTTATTGAATGAACATTCAATAAGAACGGGGGCTTTCATGAACCGCCGCGCGGGCAATGTGGCTATTCCGAACGACTGGGATCGCAGTGGCCTTCCGGGCTGGACCTATCACAGTCCGGCGCTCCTCGAACTGGAGAAGGAGCACCTGTTCCGCACCCACTGGCAGATCGTCGGCCACGTGTCCGACGTGCCGAATCCGGGCGACTACCTGGCGATGGACGTGGTGGGCGAGCGGGCGCTCGCCGTGCGCGGCAAGGATGGCGTCGTGCGCGCCTTCCTCAACATGTGCCGCCATCGGGGCTCGCGCGTTGTCGCCGACAACCAGGGCAATTGCCGCAATGCGCTGGTCTGCCCGTTCCACGGCTGGGTCTACAATCTCGACGGCACGCTGCGCGGGGCCGCGCGGCCGCGCTCGTTTCCGGATCTCGACAAGGTCGAGTTCGGCCTGAAGCAGCTCGACCTCGAAATCTGGATGGGGTTCATCTTCATCCGCTTCCGCCCCGGTCCGCAGCCCTCCGTGGCCGAGCTGATGCAGCCGCACGAGGCCGAGATCGCGCCCTACCGCATCGAGGAGATGGTGCCTTCCTGGGGCATCTGGTCGAGCGTGTCGAATGTCAACTGGAAGTCGGTGCGTGACGTCGACAACGAAGGCTACCACGTCGCGATGGCGCACCCTGCGCTGCAGGATCTCTATGGCTCGACCTATTACGACGAGCCCTTCGTCAACGGCGTCTCGCGTTCCTTCGCCACCTACAACCCGCATGCCGGCCGGCGCTGGAGCGTGCGCAACTACGTCAAAATCGCGCCGCAGCCGGAGCGCCTGCCGCAACCGCTTCGTCGTGCCTGGATCTATTACGGGCTGTTCCCGAATGCGGTGATCGCGATGACGCCGGAGACGGTCCAGTTCTACCAGGAATTTCCTCTCTCCACCGGCCAGACGCTGCTGCGCGGCGCGATCTATCGCTATGCCGACGAGAGCCGCGAGCAGGCCGCCGCGCGCTATCTCGCCTTCCGCATCGACCGCGACACGATGGCGGAGGACGTGCAGCTGTCCGAGTGGTCGAACGAGTCGATGACGTCGAACGGCTTCGAAGGTTTCTACCTCTCAGACCTCGAATACGGCGTGCGCACGCATCACGACCACATCCGTGCTGTGCTGCCGGTGGTCAACCTCGAATCCGCGCCCGAGGAGAAGGACGTCGCCGGCCTGAACGAGGCGCTGGCGAGCCGCAAGTAAATCGTGCCGCACACACTGCGCAGGGCCTTTGGATGCGCATCGCGACAAGACGGAGCGATCATCCCGATGAACGGCCTGTTTGTTCATGGGTTGCAGGCACGCGGCCCGGCAGATACAGGAGGAACGCGCAGGCTCTCCGCGTGTTGGGAGCCCGTGTGGAACTGATTCGGAGTCCGATGTCGAAACTCAGCCGCCGTGGGCTCCTTGCAGGGGCCGCCGCGAGCGTCGCATCAGCCGGCCTGTCGGCCTGCGCAGGCGGCCGTGAGCGAGCGGCGGGGGCGGCCGCCGCTGTGCCCGAACCGCTCCCCCTCCCGATGCCCACTCCGGCCGTCGGCGACCCTCGCGTGATGTATGCTGCCGCCTTCGATGAAGGCCATGCTATCCCGGCCGTTCCGATCGAGAAGATTGATCCGAGATTCTACCGCCAGATCGTTCCGGATCCGACAGGCGAGGCGCCGGGCACCGTCGTCGTCGATACGGCGAACCACTTCCTCTATCTCGTCGTCCACAGCGGCGCAGCGCTTCGCTACGGCGTCGGTCTCGGCCGCCAGGGCTTCGAGTGGTCGGGCCGTGGGGTGATCGAGTGGAAGCAGAAATGGCCGCGCTGGTTTCCGCCTGAGGAGATGATCGCCCGCCAGCCAGAGCTGGAGAAATACCGTGCCCGGCAGATTCCGGGCACGAATGAGTGGGAAGGCGGCATGGAGGCGGGCGTCAGCAACCCGCTCGGGGCGCGCGCGCTTTACATCTTCCAGAATGGTGAGGACACGCTCTACCGTCTGCACGGCTCGCCGGAATGGGCGTCGATCGGCAAGTCCGTGTCGTCGGGATGCGTGCGGCTGATGCACCAGGATATCATCGACCTCTACGACCGCGTGCCGGAGCGCGCACCGATGGTTGTGACGACCGGACTGAGCGTGACGTGACGGGGAGACGCCCCGCTCCAGGGACCACGCCATCCGCGACCCACTGCCGGTGAGCACCGGCGGTCGCAGTTCGCCCGCCGGCACAACCGCCCTCGTCAGGCCAGATCGTCGGGTCCCGGAGCCCGCTTGCGCCCGGTGAACATCGCCCGCACGAGGTTCTCGCGATGCTCGACGCTCGCCAGCACCACGCCCGCGACGTGCAGCGCCACGAGGCCGAGCGTCGAATAGACCACCGCCTCATGCGCTTCCTTGACCCACCGCACGCCCCAATAGGCGTCGGTCGTCATCATGTATCCGGTCGTCGCAATGGCGCCGATCGCGACCAGCAGCACCAGGATCATTGCCCCGCCGGCCGGGTTATGGCCGAGATGGCGCGGCGCCGAGAAGCGGGCCGTCTTGCCGAGGAAGCGGATCACCTCCGCGGGGCTGCGCACGAAGCTGGCGAACCGGGCATTGCGGCTGCCGACAAGCCCCCAGATCACGCGCGCGGCGACGAGGCCGGCAATGACGTAGCCGGCGATTTCGTGTGGGCCCTGCCACTCGTCTCCGGTCAGGAAGGCGAAGACGAACAGGGCGACCAGAGACCAGTGGAAGACCCGCACGAACGGGTCCCACACCTTGACCGTGGCCGGCGGCATCGCGCCGCCGGCATCCGGTCTGACCGGTTCCGCGCTCATCAGTCGTCGATCTTGGCTTCGACGACCTCGGCGGTCACCGGATTGAGATAGGCCTCGACGCGCTTGCCGTCCTTGTCGATCGCATAGATCTCGTAGCAGCCGTCCTCGATGTCGATCTCGCGCACCTTGTAGCCCATCTCGGTCGCCTTCGCCTCGATCTCGGCGAGGCTTTTCCAGCTCGACTGCGGCTGGTTTCCGCACGACGGCGAGGCCATCGCGGCGGAGGCGACGAACGGAGCTGCGGCGAGGGTGAGGATGAATGCGATGCGGTTCATGTCTGTCTCCTTCTGGTTCGGGCTGTCGCCCTTGGACGGAGCGGTCTTCGCAGGTTCCGCATGACAGGCCGCTGAGTGGAGATGTCAGCGAATTGTCATCTTCGGATGTGCTAGGAGAAAACGATGCGCGCCCTCGTTCCCGTCCTCCTTGCGGCCCTGCTTGCCGCCGCGGCGCCCGCATCCGCCGACAAGGGCGGGCGGGAGGATCACGACGACCGCCGAACGCTCGAACGCGCCCGCGAGCGCGGGGAGGTCCTGCCGCTTGCGCGCATCCTCGAGCTGCTGCGTGCGCAGGGCGTCGCGGGCGACGTCCTGGAGGTGGAGCTCGAGGACGAAGACGAGGGCTTCGTCTACGAGATCTACGTGCTCGGCTCCGACGGCCGGCGCCGGGAGCTCACGGTGGATCCTGCAACCGGGCGGATCCTGTCCGTGGACGAGGACTGAGATGCGCGTGCTGCTCATCGAAGACGACCGGCGCATCCGTGAAGACGTCGCCGCCGCGTTGGAGGCCAGCGGCTTCGTCGTCGACGCGGTGGCTGATGGCGAGGACGGCTGGTTCCAGGGCGACACCGAATCCTACGGCGCCTGTGTCCTCGACCTCGGCCTGCCGGGCATGGACGGGCTTGCCATCCTCAAGCGATGGCGCGAGGCCGGCCGTGACTTTCCCGTGCTGGTGCTGACCGCGCGCGGAACCTGGAGCGAGCGCGTCGAGGGCATCGATGCCGGCGCCGACGACTACCTGCCCAAGCCCTTCCGCATGGAGGAGCTTCTCGCGCGGCTGAGGGCGATTATCCGCCGCTCCGCCGGCCATTCCTCCGCGCTCATCCGCATCGGCGAGGCCGAACTCGACACGCGCCAGATGCGGCTGACGGTGCGCGGCGTGCCCGTCGCGCTGTCGCCGCAGGAGTATCGGCTGGTCGCCTATCTGATGCTCAACCGCGGGCGGGTCGTGCCGCAGCAGGAGCTCGCGGAGCATCTGCAGGCGCAGCATTTCGAGCGCGAATCCAACGCCGTCGAGGTGCTGGTCGGGCGCGTGCGGCGCAAGCTGCCGGCGGCAATGATCGAGACCCGTCGCGGCTTCGGCTACCTCGTTCGGGACGAGGCGGTGCCATAGTGACGTCGGCCCGTTCGCTCCGGCTGCGCTTCTTCGCGCTCGGCCTCGGCCTGCTGGCGGTCGCGCTCGTCGTCACGGGCATCGGCCTGTCCGCCCTGTTCTCGCGTCACCTCGACCGCCGCGTCGGGCAGGAGCTCGACACCCATCTCCAGTCGATCGCCGGCACGCTCCGGATCGATCCGGCAGGCACGCTCAGCCTCGCCCGCGAGCCTGCCGATCCCCGTTTCTCGCGCCCGTTCGGCGGGTTCTACTGGCAGGTCGAGGACGAGACGTCCGCGGAGCGGCTCGCCTCGCGTTCGCTCTGGGATTTCGTCATCCCCCGCGGGGCGGAGATCGCTCCAGGTGCGGAGCTGACCCGCGACGCGGCGGGTCCGCAGGATGCCGTCCTGCTTCTGCACGAGCGCAGCCTGGTCGTGTCGGTCGGCGGCGTCGACCATCGCCTGCGCGTGACGGTCGGCATCGACCGGTCCCAGCTTGCCGAGCTGCGGAGCGGCTTTGCACGCGATACCGGTTATGTGCTGGCCGCCCTCGGACTGGTGCTCGCCGCCGGGATATGGATCCAGATCGTTTCGGGCCTGCGGCCGCTCGCCGCCGTCGCTGAAGCCGTCGGCGAGGTGCGCGCCGGCAGGGTGCGCAGGCTCTCGACCCAGGTGCCGCGCGAGGTCGAGCCGCTGGTCACCGAGATGAACTCGCTTCTCGATACGCAGGAGCGCGAGCTCGTCCGCGCGCGCGATCGCGCCGCGGATCTCGCGCACGGCCTCAAGACGCCGCTTACCGCGATCGCCGCCGACATACGCAGGCTGCGAGAGCGCGGCGACCGCGAGATCGCGGACAATCTCGAAGCGCTGGCCGATTCGATGCGCCGGCATGTCGACCGCGAGCTCGCCCGCACCCGGCTGCGCCACGGCACCAGCCGTGCCGCGACGCCGCTTGCGGACGCAGCGCGACGCATCGCGCGCGTGGTCGAGCGCATTCCGGCGGCGGAGGGCAAGGCCATCGCGGTGGACGTCCCGGACAACATCGTCTTTCCCGTCGACGGCGATGATCTCAACGAGATGCTCGGCAACCTGCTCGACAATGCCGCGCGCCATGCGCGCTCCCGCATCCGGGTCGGATGGGAGAGTGCTGCCGGGACGGTCTCGCTGCTGGTCGAGGACGACGGCCCGGGCCTTGCGGAAGACGAACGCGCGGTCGCGCTCGCGCGCGGCGGCAGGCTGGACCGCAGCGGCGGCACCGGCCTTGGCCTCGCGATCGTCCGCGATATAGCCGAAGCCTATGGCGGCTCGGTCAGCCTCGGCCGCTCGGACCTCGGCGGCCTGTCTGTGACTGTGACGCTGCCAAACGCCAACCCGCCTCGCTACTCGTCCACCTCGCCAGCCGCACCCAGCTTCCAGTAGCTGCCGACGACGCTGCGGCCCTTCTTGAGCCGGACAGTGTCCGCCAGATGGGCCTTGATCGCTCGTGCGGTGCTCTGCTCGCATCCCGCCCAGACATAGGGGTCGTCCCCCCAGAACGCGCCCGGGACGTCGCGCAGCGCCTGCAAAAGACCATCGGTGCTGCCGGCGGGCTTGCCGCCACGGGATAGCCATACGAGATCCACCCCCGGCTTCACGGCGATGTCCTGCCGCTCGGCGTCGTCCGCGATCTCCACATACGCCTTGGCCTTCGCGTCGTCCGGCAGTTCCTCGAGCAGCCGCCCGATCGCCGGCAAGGCGGTCTCGTCGCCGAGGAAGAGGTAGCTCGGCGCGACCTTCAGGGTGCCGCCGCCCGGTCCTGTCATGCCGACAAGGTCCCCCGGTTTCGCCTCTGCGCCGAATCGCGCGCCAGGCATGTCGTCGCCCTCGTGCAGGACGAAATCGACATCCATCGTGCCGGCCGCAACATCGATGCTGCGGATTGTATAGATACGCATCACGGGGCGTTCGCCCTCCGGCCATGCCTGGCGTCCGTCGGCGGCCATCACCGGCCACACGACCGGAGCGTCGTGCCGCGGACGCAGCAGCAGGCGGATATGTATGCCGTGCTGCGCGAAACGTTCGAGATTGTCGCCCGCGAGCGTCAGCCGCCTCATGCGCGGCGTGATGTTCCGCGCCGATACCACCTGCATCTCGCGGAAATAGGGTGGGCGCGTTCCTGCCGCCAACCCGCCGCGCCATGAGACTTCGGGGCGCTCTGCCGGCGCGAACTCGTGCACATGCTCGACCACGCCCCACTGAAGGAAGGACAGAGACGTGTCGTCGGGCGCCTCGACACGGAAGGCGATGGATCCGTCGAGGAGACGGGCGGACGCCGTGCCGATCTCGAAGGCCACCGACCATGCTGCCTCGCTGCCCGTGACGGAACCATGTTCGCCGAGATGGTCGAGCAGCGCGGCCATGACCGTCTGCGGCGACTGCAGGCGTATGACGGTATCGGCGATCGGCATGTCAGGCCTCCTGGCGGGTGGGGCTGGCTGCGCGCATGGCGGGGCTTCGCTTTTCGACCGTCGCGATGATCGCCGGGATCGTCGCCACGGCAATGAGCGCAGCGGCCCCGAAGAAGATGCCATAGCCGAGCTTGCCGGCCACCTGGCCTGCGACCACGCCGCCGATGATGCTCACCAGTGCGTCCATCGACTGGAACAGGGTGAAGTCGACGCCCCCCTGGCGCGGGTCCGACCAGCGCATGAACTGCGCGTAGAGCGCGACGAAGCCGAGCGCGAGGATGCCGGAGGAACTGGCGATCGCTACCGCGGCCAGCAGCGGCATCGGCACCGGCGGGAGATAGTGGCTGGCCGCGAAGAAGGCGAGTGCGCCGGCCTGGAGCACCACCGCTGCGATCATCACCGTTGTTGTGCCGTAACGCCTGACGAGGGCGCCACCCGCGATCGCCGCCGCGAAGCCGATAAGAAGGCTGCCGGCGCCGTTCACAAGTCCGATCGTGCCGAGGTCCATGCCGGCGTCGACGAGGAAGGGAGCGAGCATCGCAAGCCCCATCTTCTGCGCCACGACATAGAGGGCCGCGACGAGCAGGCCGCGGCGAAGCTCGGGCCGCGCCAGGGCGGAACGGAGCGAGGGAACATGTGTGCGTTCCGCGCCACGGCGGGTCGAGGAGGCAATGAAGGCGAAGGGCAGGCCGAGCGCGACCAGAAGCGCGATCATCGACCAGACGCCGATGCTCCAGCCCGTCATCGCGACGATGACGAGGAAGATTCCGCCGCCGATCGCCGATCCGAGATAGGCGCCGCCGACCTGGGCGGCATTGCCCCAGCCCTGCTCCTTAGGAGCGAAGCTCTCCACGGCATAACCGTCGCAGACGATGTCGACAGTCGAAGCGGCGAAGGCCACCAATGTCAGGCAGGCAAGAACGAAGGGCAACGATTGCACGCCGGCGACGGCAACAGCCGCGAGGCCGGCAAGGCAGACGAGACTGCCCGCGACTGCAAGCGAGGCGGACCGGTTTCCGCCGGACAAAGGCAGACGGTAGCGCTCGATCCACGGGGACCAGAGGAACTTGAGCGCCCAGGGCAGGGCGATGAGGGACAGCAGGCCGACATGTTCCAGCGACACGCCTTGATCGCGCATCACGGCCGGCAGGCCGGTCCAGGTGATGCCGCCAATCACGCTCTGGGCGACATAGAGCCCGCCCACCGCGAGCACGACGCGGTGGGTCGGCAGCGTTTCGGCCCTCGCCTCGGCAGTCATCAGAACCTGCGGCGCAGGCTGCCCATGATCGAGCGGCCCTCGTCCCAGTAGCAGTTGGCGGCGGTGCAGACCGGCTTGCGCTCGTCGAAGAGGTTCTTGACGTTGACCTGGAACTTCACTCCGTCGAGCTTCGGGCTGCGAGCGCCGAAATCGTAGGACATTGCGAGATCGACAAAGGCGCGGTCGTCGTTCTTGAACGTGTTGGCGTCGTCGCCGAAGCTCTCGCCGACATAGCGCAAGCCCGCGCCGAGCCCCAGCCCTTGCAAGGCGCCGGAGTTGAACGTGTAGTTGCCCCAGATCGAGAAGACGTGATTTGGCGACGAAGAGAGTTCGTTGCCCTCGGTGCCGGCCACGCCCTTGACGATTTCCATGCGCATGTAGGTGTAGGAGGCGAGCAGGTCGAAGCCGTTGTCGAAGGAGGCGGCCGCCTCCAGTTCGAGCCCGCGGGAATTGAGATCGAGCTGTCGCTGAATCTGGTTGCCGGCGTCGTCGAACGTGCCGTCATAGACCACGCCGTCGGTCTGATCGATGTTGAAGAAGGCCGCGCCCAGGGTGATGTTCCGGTCGGGAACTTCGTATTTGACGCCGACTTCGACCTGTTCGCCCTTGGTCGGGCGCGCGACGCGGCGCGTGTTCGTGCCGTAGTCGTAGACGAAGCCGAGATTGGGTGCGAAGGATGTCGAATAGTTCGCGTAGGGGATAATCCCCCAATCCGTGCGGTAGGAGAGGCCGATCCGCCCGGAGAAGGCTTGGTCGTCCTGGCTGGTTTCCGTCGAGGTGTAGTCCTTGCTGCGGCTCGACACCCAGTCGTGCCGCCCGCTCGCAAACAGCGTGAAGCCGTTCCACTGCATCTGGTCATGGATATAGGCGCCGACCTGATGCATCTGCTGGCTGCCGGAGAAGGACGGCGTCATGCCGGCGATGTCCTCGATCGAGACGTAGGAGGTCGCGTTGTAGGCGTCGTAGTCGGTCCAGCCGTAGTCGACGCCGGCAACCGCGACATGTTTGACCGGGCCCGTGTCGAACTCGAACTGCGCCATGTTGTCGGCGACGAAGCTCTTCATCGTCTCGGTGTAGTGGCCCCAGTAGCGGGCGAGATCCGGTGCACCAGTGTTGTAGAGGCCGCTGTACTGCAGGTCGGCGTCCACGCCGTTCAGCCGCACGTTTTGGCGAACGGTCAGGAGATCGCTGAACCGGTGCTCGAACTCGTAGCCGATGCGGCCCTGCAGGCTGACAAAGTCGTTCCAGTCGGGGTCGCCGCTGTAGATGTCCGACACTTCGCCGTAGGACGGATTGTAGAAGAAGGCTGTCCCACCGTTGACCGCGCGCGAGACCTCGGCCAGCACGGTCAGCTTGGTGTCCTCGTCCGGCTTGTAGGTGACGGCGGGAGCGAAATAGAACTTGTCGTCCGGGAAGCCGGGCAATTCGGTATCGGCGATGCGGCCGAGGCCCGTCATACGGTAGAGCAGCGTGCCGTCCTCATTGGCTGGGCCCGACAGATCGAATGCCGCCTGAACGCGGTCATGCGTGCCGCCCAGCACCTCGACCTCGCGATAGGTTTCGTCCTTGGGCCGCTTGGTGACAAGATTCACCATGCCGCCGGGGCCGCTGATGCCATATAGCGACGAAGCCGGCCCCTTCAGGACCGTCAGGCCTTCGATGCCGTAGGGCTCCGTCTTGAACCAGGCCGACGGGCCGTTGTACTGCCTCAGGCCGTCACGGAAGAAGCCGGTGTAAAAGGCCGGAAAGCCGCGCAGGTAGAAGGCGTCATAGCGTGCATCGAAACCGAAACTGTTCGGATTGGCGCTCGCCGTATAGCCGAGCGTCTCGTTGAGCGTGCGTGGCTTCTGGTCCTCGATCTGGTCCTGTGTGACGACCGAGATCGCCTGCGGTATCTCGGAGATCGGCGTGTCGACCTTCGTGCCGATGCGATCCTGCTTGGCGACGTACCCGTCCTGGACGAGGATGTCGTCGCTTTCGGCTTCCAGCTCCAGCCTCTCGAGTTGGGTAGCCTGCGCATTCGCCTGCTGCACGGCCGCCGGAACGAGCGCCGTGCTCAGGATTGCGATGCGGATGAACGACTTTTCTGACAGCATGCACGCCCCCGAACTGTGACTCTGCTGTTCGGTGGCTATGCGGGAGGCTGGCTTCCAAACAGCCCGCTCTTAGATTTCTAGAGTTCGTCAGTCAAGTTATCGTGATTGTCGGCGGACTGACGGTGCGGCAATCGCGCAGGTGAAGGGTTCTCACCCCTTCCATAGCCCTTCGCGGCGCAGGTCGTCCATGGTGCGCGAGATGCCTTCGCGCAGGATCACGACCATGTCGTCGATCTGCTCCCGGCTGATCACCAGCGGCGGCGACATCACGCACATGTTGATCAGCGGCCGCACCAGCAGGCCGAGCTCCTGGCAGTGCCGGTCGATGCGCTTGCCGACCTCGTTGTCGAGCTTCAGCGGGTTCATGCTGTCGCGGTCCGCGACGCATTCGATGCAGGCCATCAGGCCGAGCCCGCGCACCTCGCCCACCAGCGGCAGCTCCTCCAGCGTCTTCAGCCGCTGCTGGAAGTAGGGTCCGACCTCACGCGCATGATCGAGAATGCCGCCTTCCAGCAGGTCGAGGTTCTTCAGCGCCACGGCGCAGCCGACCGGATGGCTGGAATAGGTCAGCCCGTGCGCGAACATCGCGTCGGGATGGTTCGAGCGACGCAGCGTCTCGAACAGCCGGTCCGACATCATCACGCCGCCGAGCGGGAAGTAGCCTGAGGTCACGCCCTTAGCGAAGGTGATCATGTCCGGCTCGACGCCGAACACGTCCTGCGAGGCGAACACTTCGCCGACGCGTCCGAACGCCGTCACCACTTCGTCCGAGATGTAGAGGATGTCGTTGTCGCGGCAGATTTGCGCGATGCGCGGCAGGTAGTCGTCCGGCGGCACGATCACGCCGCCCGAGGCCTGGATCGGCTCGGCGATAAATGCGCCGATCCGCTCCGCGCCAATGCGCGCGACCGTCTCGCGGAACTCCTCGACGAGAAAGTCCGAAAACGCCGCGACGCTCGTGCCCGCCGGCCGCCGGAACGGATTGGGCGAGGAGAGCTTGACCACCATGCCGTCGGCGCCGTCCATCCAGTCGCGGTCGCGCGGGCGACCGTTGAGCGAGCCGGAGAGATAGGTCGAGCCGTGATAGGCGCCCTGGCGCGACAGGACCATCTTCTTCTCCGGCCGGCCGCGCACATTGTTGTAGAACTGCATGAAGCGCAGCGCCGTCTCCACCGCCGACGAGCCGCCGGTCGTGTAAAAGACGTGGTTGAGGTCGCCGGGAGCATGTGCGGCCAGCCGCTCGGACAGCGCCACAGACGGCTCGTTCATCGTGTACCAGGGCGTGTTGTAGGACAGCTCCATCGCCTGGTCGCGCATCACGTCGGCCAGTTCGGCGCGGCGGTGCCCGACATTGACGCACCACATGCCGGCCGGGCCGTCGATCAGCCGCTCGCCGTCCGCGCCGGTGATGTAGATGCCGTCGCCCGAGGCGATATAGGTGCGCGCCTCCGCACCGATCTGGCCCGCCGTCGGCCAGGGCTGGACGAGATGCCGCGCCGCACGCTCCGTGGTCCGGTCACCGGCCCCGTCCATGGCGTCGAGCTTTTCGAGTGCGGCCATCTGCTGCTCCCACCGATCGATGCCGTCAGTCACGGCATATGAAAGCCAAAACAACGGAAATCAAAAGGAAATTCGTCCTGTTTTGAATATCCGTTCAGTCAATATCGCAGAAATAGCGCTTGATTTCAATTGGGACTTGCGCATGATGCCGGAAAGCCGGTTGATACGCACGCGGAACCGATCCGCGTCGGGAAGAGCGAATGGCACCCACGCCCCTCTTGCGACCCATCAGTAGGTACGGAGCCAGATGATGGCTGCGGCTGCGGAAGGGGTTTCGGCAGGGCCTGCGCCGCGCACGCGAACCGGATCCTATCTGCAGTCCGACGAAGCCAAGGGCTACACGCTCATCTCCGCGCCGTTCCTCTATGCGCTGGCCATGCTCGGTCTGCCGGTGGTCGTCGTCATCGCGCATTCCTTCTGGACGCAGACCTATCTCACCGTCGACCGCACCTTCACGCTGGAGAACTACCGGCAGGCGATCTTCGAGCCGATCTACCAGGACCTCCTGTTCCGCTCGCTCTGGATCTCGCTCACCGTCAGCGTGCTCACCGTCGCGCTCGCCTATCCGGTGGCCTATTTCATCTCGTTCCACGGCGGCAGGCACAAGAACATCTGGCTGTTCGTCATCACCGTGCCGTTCTGGACTAGCTATCTTTTGCGCGTCATGGCCTGGAAGGTCGTGCTCGGCTACAACGGCGTCATCAACTCCGCGCTGATGGGTCTCGGCATCACGGCTGAACCGTCAGACGCCTTCCTCTACAATTCGACCGCCGTGCTGATCACGCTCACCCATGCCTGGGTGGCCTTCGCCATCCTGCCGATCTTCGTCTCGCTGGAGAAGGTCGACCGCACCCTGATCGAGGCGGCGACCGATCTCGGCGACGGACCGATCCGCTCCTTCCTGCGCGTCACGCTGCCGCTGTCGCTGCCGGGCGTCATCTCGGCGCTGCTGATCGTCATGATCCCGACCGTCGGCGACTATGTCACGCCGAAGATGGTCGGCGGCACCGACGGGGTGATGATCGCCAACGCCATCCAGGCCCAGTTCGGCCGGGCGATGAACAAGCCGCTCGGCGCGGCGCTCTCGGTCACCACCATGATCGCCGTCTGCCTGATGGCCGGCGGCGCGGTGCTGGCGCTGCGCGCGGCGGTGAGGGCGATGCGATGAACCCGTTGCGCCGTTTCGCCGGAAGCTGGCTGCCGGCCTATGCGGTGCTGTTCATCCTGTTCCTCTACCTGCCCGTGCTGCTGCTGCCGGTCTTCTCGCTCAACGCTTCGCCGTCGCCGCAGTTTCCGCTCTCCGGCTTCACGCTCAAATGGTATGCCGGCCTGCCGCGAACCCCGGCACTCCTCGACGCCGCCTGGAACAGCCTTCTGGTCGGCGTGGCGGCCGCCCTTCTCTCCACGGTGCTTGGCATCTGCGCCGCGCGTGCGCTCACCCGCTACCGCTTCCGCGGCCAGCGCGCCATGCAGGGGCTGATCATGGCGCCGCTGGTCATGCCCGAGATCATCGTCGCCGTGTCGATCCTGATCATCGTGCTCGCGCTCGGCATGCCGCTGACGCTCTTCACCGTCACGCTCGGCCACGTGCTCGTCTGCCTGCCCTATTCGATCTCGGTGCTGATCTCCGGCTTCGAGGGCTTCGATCGCAGCCTGGAGGAGGCCTCGGCCGATCTCGGCGAGACCGCGTTCGGCACGTTCCGACGCGTGACCCTGCCGATGATGACGCCGGCGATCATCTCCAGCCTGCTGGTCGGCTTCACCATCTCGCTCGACGATTTCATGATGGCCTTCTTCCTCGGCGGCAACGACGTGACGCTGCCGGTCTACATCTGGGGCCAGCTTCGCTTCGCCGCGCGGCTGCCGGGCGTGCTGGCGCTCGGCACGCTGCTGCTGGTCGCGTCCATCCTTCTTCTCACCATCGCCGAACTCATGCGCCGCCGCGCGCAGGAGCGCACCCAGACGACCGGAGGCCTGCTTGCCTGAACGCGCGACACGCCCAATGATCCAGATCGATACGGTGACGCGCAGCTATGCCGACTTTCACGCCCTCGACCGCGCGACGCTGACCATCCGCGAGGGCGAGTTCTTCTCGCTGCTCGGCCCCTCCGGCTGCGGCAAGACCACGCTGCTCCGGCTCATCGCCGGCTTCGACCAGCCGACTTCCGGCACGATCGCTATCGACGGCCAGCCGATGGCCGGCATCCCGGCAAATGCGCGGCCGACCAACATGGTGTTCCAGTCCTACGCCATCTTCCCGCATCTCAAGGTGGGCGAGAACGTTGCCTACGGCCTGAAGAAGATGAAGCTTGGTGCGGCGGAGGAGAAGCGCCGGGTGGACGAGGCGCTCGCCATGGTCTCGCTCGCCGGTCTGCAGAACCGCGGCGCGACCGAGCTTTCGGGCGGCCAGCGCCAGCGCGTGGCGCTGGCGCGTGCGCTGGTCATGCGGCCGAAGGTGCTCTTGCTCGACGAGCCGCTGTCGGCCCTCGACAAGAAGCTGCGCGAGCAGATGCAGGTTGAGCTGCGCAAGCTGCAGCAGGCCGTCGGCATCACCTTCATCCTGGTCACGCACGACCAGTACGAGGCGCTCGCCATGTCCGACCGCATCGCCGTCATGTTCGGCGGCCGCATCGCCCAGGTCTCGACGCCGAAGGAAATCTACCAGAAACCCGTCAACCGCCAGGTCGCCGACTTCCTCGGCGGCATGAATTTTATCCGGGCCGAGTTGGTCGAGGAGACCGGCGACAGCATCGTCGTCGACACCGCAGCCTTCGGCCGGGTCAAGACGGACAAGCCGCGCGCCTTCGTCGCCACCGGCCGCGAGGCCACCCTCGGCATCCGCCCCGAGCGCCTGCGCGTCCTGTGGGACGACGCAACCGCGAAGCACGAGATCGCCGGCACGGTGGTCGAGCGGCACTATTTCGGCGAGATCACCCATCTCGTCGTCGACGTCCCGGGCATGGAGAAGCCGCTCTCCGTCACCGAGACCAACGATTTCGGCGCCGACGACCTGCCGCTGGGGGCGAAGATCAGGCTGGGATATGATCCAGACGCGCTGGTGGCGCTGGCGGATTGAAGCCTGTTTGAGACTCCAATCCGCCCCTGCCGATCACTCGGCAGGCTGCGGCGCCCGCGGCCAGGGAACGTCACCCCCCGGCGTCCCGGCCGGCGCGGCCTTGAACGCGCCGCAGTTCTTCAACAGCCAAGCGTCGCATTCCTGCCGCGAGGCGGGGCCGAATGCGCGATAGTAGATCGCCGGCACAAGGGTCCCTTCGGGAACCACGATGCAGCCGCTGTGGGTGGACCCGGGCGGGAAGGGTAGCCGGGCGTAGACCAGGAACCTGGCCGCTTCCGCCTGGGCTTCCGCGAAATTGACCGGAACGAACGGGTCGACCACGGGAACCTCGACCCACCCCGTCGCATCCATTACGCGGATGACGTCGAACTTGGCGGCGTTGCCCGCGATCACCACCGAAATCTCGAACGGCTTCATAGCCGTGAGACAGAGTGGCTGGACGAAGAACACCATGTCCCACATCGGCGGCATGATCCGCTCCGGCCTCATCTCCAGCTGCGCGGAATAGTTCATGCAGGGAAGAATTCCGGCAGCGGTTAACGTGACCGTCCCCTCGAGCGGCGAGCGAACCGCCCTGTATTCAGCAGTACCAAGCACTTTTTCCGTGGTCATCGTCTCCTCCGCCGGTTGCGTCCGTCTTGCTATCGAGAATTGCAGAATTGAGGAAATATTGCAATGATAGGTTGCATATATATTCACAAGAGCCGATAAGCCCTGCGAGGGCAGTTCCCGCCTTGAGGCTGTCGATACGGCGTCAGCGGAAAATCAGCCTATGTCTCGGGCGGCACCCGCCGCCCGCCGCCCCGCCACGATCGCCCCCTCCACATATCCCGGATACTCTGGCGAAATCTCCGAGCAGGCGAAATGCAGCGGCCCGATGCCGGCGCTGATCACCGCCTCCGCGTCCCGGGCATTCATGTCCATGATCAGGTCGCTGTAGGCGCCGCCCGACCATTGGTCGTAGGACCAGTCGCGCACCAGCATATCCAGCGGCGCGGCGGCTTCGGGTCCCAGCGCGTCGGTGAGAAAAGCGAGGAAATCCTCGCGGATGCCGCTTTCTCCCCGCTCTCGCCATGCGAGCGCGCTCGGCCCGCCGATGAAGCCGGTCAGCGCCGGCCTCTCGGGCGTGCCGGTGTCGCAGGCGAACAGTCCAGCGGGTTCGCGGAACATCACGACGCCCGACAGCCCTTTGTCGAGCCAGAAGGCGCGGCTGTAGCGGATGAACAGCTTGATCACGAAACCGCTGCGCCACACCGACAGCGCATGCGCCAGAGGTGCCGGCAGGGCAGGGGCGTAGTCGATTCGCGCGGCCATCGAGGGCGGCAGGGCCACGATCGCCGCGAGGGCCTCGATCGTTCCGGAGGGCGTGGCGACGCTCACGTCGCCTTCGCTCCAGACGATCCCGCGCGCTGGCGTCGAGAGCCGCACGCGATCGCCGAGCTCCGCCGCGAGATCCTCCGCCAGCGCATGCATCGTGCGCGCGGGAAAATGCTGCAGCTCGAACTCTTCGTTGGTGATGCGCCGGTCGTTGTCGATCATGTACCACAGCGGCACGTCGTCGATCGGCTGGCACCACAGGCCCTCCAGCATCGAGCGGAAGGCGGCCTTCTGGTTCGCATCCTCCGGTTGGCGCGCCAGCCAGGCGGCGACGGTGAGGCCGGCGATCGCGGGATCGTCCGGGTCCATTGCGACGTAGCGGTCACGCAGCTCCATCGCGCCCTGTCGCGCCCGGTCGAGGCTGTCTGACGGCAGCGGCGGCACCGACACGTCCCGTCCCTCGAAGGCGGGGCTGACCAGTCTGTGCCCGTGCTCACGCAGCAGCGCCATCACGTTCACCATGTCGTCGCAGGCGAACTGCCCGCCGGTGTCGACACGCTCGCCAAGCGCATTCACCTGCGATTCAACCCGCCCGCCCACCCTGTCCCGCGCCTCCAGCACAACGACATCCTTGCCCTGCCGCGCGAGCTCGAGCGCCGCGGAAAGACCGGTGAAGCCGGCGCCGATGATGATGACATCATGCATTGAAGATCGTCCCTCGCCGTCCGTCTACACCGGTTCGGAGGTGCGGGCGAGAGTGGGGATGGCGGGCATCTCTCAGCGCCCTCTCGCGCTGCCCTCCCCCATGCCGCGCATGCTCCTCGCCGGGACGAGATACTTGTATCGCTCGTCCGGTGCGGTCGTCACTCCTGGCGCGCAGCTGAACCCAGAATACAGAGGATCGGCCCGGCGGCTCAGGCTATCTCCCCCCTGGAGGGGGAGAAAGCAAATTCCTGGGCTTGGCGAAGCCAAGTCCTTGGAATTTGCAAGAGAGGGGGCAGTTGCCAGCGTGGCGGTAACCCCCTCACTTGCGATTTCTAAGACTTAGCCTGCGGCTAAGGTCTTGAAATCGCTTTCTCTCCCTCAAGGGGAGAGATTGAGCGCGGTTGCCTGCACCCCGTTGATCGATTTCCGCCCCTTCCGTCGCCAACCTCTTGCCCGGCTTCGAGATTCTCACAACCGCCAACTTTTTCTATCCCCGCCCTTCGAGAAGGCACCACACTTGTGCCCGGTCAAACGGGAGCCGGCGATGGGCTGGAGGGCGAAGGCGGGGAGGGAACAGGCGTTAAAGGCGAGGATCGTCATGCGCCTGTTCTCGATCGCCGACATGGCCGAACAGGCCGCCAGCCGCTCGTTCTGGGTCCGCTGGTGCGTGCTGTGGGCCGCCTGGCAGGCCAATGCGCTGCTTAGCGCCTATGTCGAGGGCACGCTGCGCAGTTCCGCCCGCAGGCCCTGGACGCCCGTCCTGATGCCGGCCGGCTTCGGCAGCAATCCCTTCGATGCGGAGGACATTGCCGATTCTGCTCAGAGCATTCGGGCTCTACATGCAGGCCATCGCGGCACAGCTCTGCCGCCTGTCGTTCCTGCACCAAGGGCAGGCCTCCGACGAGGCCGGCAACGAGGGCAACGCGATCCACGGCCTCGACGCCTTCATCGAGAGACTTGCCATAGCCGCCTCCATCCCGGTCGAGCTGCACGACACGTCCTGAGAGGCACTTGTTCTGCACCCTTGCAGGACAGGTGAGTGCTCCAGACCGATTCTGCTTGCTTCCGCGAAAAATGCGCTGCGGTCGGCGACTTCGCGCGGCCGAAGAGCAGCGTCTCTCTCCCCGTTCACGGGGAGAGATGTCCGGCAGGACAGTGAGGGGCGGCGTCAACTCCCGAAAGCTGTCACCATGCCCCTCATCCGCCCTTCGGGCACCTTCTCCCCGTGAACGGGGAGAAGGAAAGGGCCGCGCCGCCGCTCAACCGCCCTTCAATACCCCGATTTGATCTTCTCGAACTCGGCGATCATCTTGCCCTTGAGCTCGGCCGGCACGGGCGACTGGAACAGCGTCTTGTCGACGAATTTCGCCACGTCGGCATAGCCCTTGGCCTTCAGCACTTCGGGATCGACCGCCTCCATCGCCTTGGCGTTGGCGTGGCCGTAGCCCCAGTCGTTCACGATGTATTTGGCGACCTCCGGGTCGTCGTTGACGTCGGACAGGAATTCGTAGGCCTTGTCCGTGTTGCCGGGCGCGTCCTTCAGCATCACGTAGCCGCAGACCCAGGTGGTCAGGCCCTCGGCCGTGTCGCGGTTGATGGCGAAGGGCTTGCCTTCGTTGGCGAGCTGCGTGCCGGCGTCGTTCCACGCCCAGGCGAGATCGACCTCGCCGCCGCCCAGCGCCTGCACGATCTCGGTGGAATCGGTCCAGTAGAGCCGCACGTTCTTGTGCACCTCGCGCAGGAAATCGGACGCCTGCTTGAACTGCTCGTCAGTCATCGCCGTCCAGTCCTTCAGCCCGATGACGAGGCTCGCCAGCGCATAGGCGTCGTCGACATTGTCGCCGATCGAGACGCGGCCCTTGAACTTCGGGTCGGCGAAGGCTTTCAGCGAGGTCACCTCCTCCGCCTTGATCTTCTCGGTGTTGTAGGTCAGCGCCGTGTTGCCCCAGTCCCAGGGCATGAACCAGGCCTTGCCCTCGGCGTCCGTGGCGAGGTTCTTCATCGCCATGATGCCGGGGTTCAGGTCGTTCCAGCCGCGGATCTTCGACGTGTCGAGCGGCTGCAGGATGCCCGCCTCGCGCCACTTCACCACGCTCTGCGAGCAGGGGTGTGCGAGGTCGGTCTTGAAGCCGGCGCGGATCTTCTCAAAGGCCTCGTCCTCGTCGCCGAAGAAGGTGAAGGTCGGCGAGTCGCCGTATTTCTCGACATATTTCGGATGGAAGGCCGGGTCCTCGTAGCCCGACCAGTCGAACACGGTGAGTTCGCTGTCCTCCGCGAGCGACACGGTCGACACCGACGCGGCGAGCGCGGCGGCAAGGGATGCGGTGAGCAATGTCCGTCTGCCGAATGCTGTCATGATGGGGTTCTCCTGTCCCGTTTTCGTTCCCGTATGCTTGATCTGGGCGCCCCTTTTCCCGGACTACGCCCGGCGCGCGCCGGCCTGCGCGAAGTGCTTCGGAAACACCACCGCCAGATGTTCGAGTGCCGCCTCATGCGCCTTTTCGCGGTTGATCTCCTCGCCGCCCATCATCAGCCGCAGCCACACGCCTTCCAGCATCGCCGCGAGGCCAAGCGCGACCTTCTCCGGATCGAAGGCGTAGCCGCCGTCCTTCGCAAGCGCCGCGCACAGCTCCACCATCGTGTTCTGGTAGGCGAGGTCGCGCGATCCGCACAGCGCCTGGTAGGTCGGCCGCGACTTCGCCTCACCCCAGAAGGCGCACCAGGCGGCGAGCTTGCGGCGCGAACAGACCGCGCGGTCGAAGTCGGCCGCGACGACCGCCGCCAACCGCTTCGCCGGATCGTCGCCCGCCTTGTCCAGCGCGCCGCGCCAGTGGGCGGCATATTCCTCGGACATGTGCTGGAGGGTCGCCACCAGCAGCTTTTCCTTGGATTCGAAATGGAAGTTGACGATGCCGCGCGAAAGGCCGGCGCCATCGGCCACGTCGGCCATCGTCGTCTCGGAATAGCCGCGCTTCGCCAGCGAATCGATCGTCGCCTCGATCAGCTGCAGCCGCCGCGTCTCCTTCGAGGCCTTGCGGCCCTTGCGTTCCGCCTCCGGCTCCTTGGGCTGTTCCGATTTCGGACGTTCGGCGGTCTTGAGCATCTGTCTGATTATTCCGGCTTCTGTCCGCGCAGATGGGTGGGCCGGTGCTCACCGGAGTCAAGCACCTTCTGCATCGCTTCCCACGTCCTGATGTTCTTGCGCACGTAGTCCTCGCCGACCGCGTTCGAGGCCTTCTCGAACATCGGGCCTTTGAGCTTCTCCAACTCGCCGCGCGCGACCTCGCGGTACCAGGGATTGCGGTCGACCATCACGACATCGCGGAAGCCGGCGCGCTCCATCGCTTTGGCGTAGCGCGCCGGCGAGGCCATCGCGAAGCTCAGCCCCTCCGCCGCGATATAGGCCTTCATGTCGTCCGACGGCTCGCCGTCGTGGCTGATCATCCAGTTGGACGCGGCGATTGTGCCGCCGGGCTTCAGCACGCGGAAGATCTCGGCGAATATCGCGTCCTTGTCCGGCACGTGCAGCAGCGCGTCCTTGGAGAAGACGACGTCGAAGCTCTCGTTGGCAAAGGGCAGGGCACCCGGCGGGGCCTGCACGAACTCGACGACGTTGGCGAGCCCGCACGTCGCGGCGCGGTCGATGGCGTGGCGGATCACCGGCTCCTCGATGTCGAAGCCGGTGACGTGGGCCGCGCCGTGGTTCCTGAAGATGTGGACCGCGATGCCGCCCGAGCCGCAGCCGATGTCGAGCACCCGCTTACCCTTGACGTCGACGCCGTCGAGCACCCGGTCGACCTCTTCCGGCCCGCCCGGCGACAGCCAGCCGTCGCCCCACAGCGCTTCGAGGAAGCGGATCGCGGTGTCGTCATATTCGGGCTGGTCGTGCATGGCCCGCAGCTCTCCCGCGCGGATAGGTCGACAGTCGTGAAACCCTAGCGCAGTTGGAGGAAATCGCAAGCACTCTTGTTGAACGTTCATTCAATATGGCTGGACAGGTGGGGATTTTCCGTGGCAGCCTTGCGAAAGACCGCGAGGGGAGACGGCTTGAAGACCTGGGACGCCATCGTGATCGGCGCGGGCCACAACGGCCTCGTCAACGCCTGCTACTTGCAGCGGGCCGGCCTCGACGTGCTGGTGGTCGAGAAGAACGACTGGGTTGGCGGTGCCGCCACCAGTCGTGAACTCACGCCCGGCTGGCTCTATTCCAACTGCTCCTATGTCTGCTCGCTGTTCCGGCCTGAGATCATGCGTGACCTCGAGCTGCCGCGCTTCGGCCTGCAGGTCATCCCCTATGAGGGTGGCGCGGTGTTCACGCAGGACGGCGATTATCTCGCCTCCTACCGCGACCACGACGCGCACCGCCGCGAGTTCGCCCGCTGGTCGCCGCGCGATGCGGAAGCCTATGACCGCTATGCCCGCGACGTGACGCGGCAGTGCCGCTTCATCCAGCCGCTCTTGATGCGCACCGCGCCCGACCCGACGAGTCTGCGGCCCCGCGACCTCGGCGAGTTGCTCTATCTCGGCAAGAAGTTCGGCGGGCTGACACCGGCCGAGATGGCGCTGACGCTGCGATTCTGGACGATGTCGATCTCCGACTTTCTCGACGAGTATTTCGAGACGCCGGTGATCAAGGCCAATCTCGCGCTGTCCGGCATCATCGGCACCGCGCTCGGGCCGATGTCGCCCGGCACCGCCTATGTGCTCCTCCACCACTATATGGGTGAGGTCGACGGTTCCATCGGCGCCTGGGGCTACGCGCGGGGCGGCATGGGCGCAGTGACGAAAGCGCTGGCGGACTCCTTCAAGGCCTCGGGCGGCACCATCCGCACCGGCGCCGGCGTCGACCACGTCCTCGTGCGCAGCGGCCGCACCACCGGCGTGGTGCTGGCGAACGGTGAGGAGGTGAGCGCAAAAATCGTTATCTCCAACGCCGACGTGAAGCGCACCTTTCTCAAGCTGGTCGAGGAGAAGGAACTGCCCGAGCTGTTCCTGCGGCGGGTCAAGAACTTCAAGATCCGCGGTTCGTCCGGCAAGGTGAACATCGCGCTCGACTCGATGCCGGAGTTCCCGGCGCTGCCGAAGGATTCGCCCTGCCTCAAGGGCGACATGCACTTTACCGACACGGTGGAGCGGATGGAGCGCGGCTACGACGACTGGAAGGAGGGCCGCTTCTCGCGCGACCCCTTCCTCGACATGGTGCTGCCCACCACGCTTGACCCGACGATGGCGTCCGCCGGCAAGCACTTCATGTCCTGCTTCGTGCAATACGCACCGCCGAAGATCGACGGACGCGACTGGACCGACGCCGACCGCGACGCCTTCGCCGAGACGGTGATCTCCCAGATCGCCGATTATTCGCCCGGCTTCCGCGACCGCATCGTCCACATGGAGGTGCGCACGCCGCGCGAGATCGAGGCCGAGGTCGGCCTCACCGAGGGCAACATCTTCCAGGGTGAGCTGACCTTCGACCAACTCCTCTTCAACCGCCCGGTGCCGGGCTATGCGCAATACCGCTCGCCGGTCGGCGGCCTATACATGTGCGGCTCGTCCACCCACCCCGGCGGCGGCGTCATGGGTGCGCCGGGCAGGAATGCCGCGGCCGAGATCCTGCGCGACCTCAAGCGCCCCAACCGCCAGATGAGCGACGCCCATGACGTCATCTGAGAAAAGCTGGGACGTCATCGTCGTCGGCGGCGGCCACAACGGGCTGGTGGCGGCGGCCGTGCTGGGAAAGGCCGAGCGCAAGGTGCTGCTGGTGGAAGCCGATACGGAACTGGGCGGGCCGGCGCGGACGGAAGAGTTTTTCCCCGGCTACCGTGCCTCGACCGCGCATCTCCTCAACCGCCTGCATCCAGAGGTGATCAAAGAACTCGATCTTGCCGGGCAGGGTCTCGCCTTCGCCCGTCCCAGCCTTGCGCCGACAGCGCTCATATCCCCCGACCGCGACCCCATCCTCCTCTCCGGCGGCTGGGGTGAAACAATCGGCGGCGACGTGTCTGTCTCCGAAAGGCAGGCCTGGCTCGCCATGCGTGCACAACTCGTGCGCTACGCCGCCATCCTCAAACCGTTCCTCACCAAACTCCCGCCCTCCCTCCACGGCATGCCGCTTACCGAAGCCCTCGGCTACGGTGGTGCCGCGCTTGCGCTGAAGCGACTCGGCAAGGAGGACATGCGCGATTTCCTGCGCATGATGCTGATGAATGTCCACGACGTCGCCGACGAGCATCTTTCGGATGACCGGCTGAAAGGCTTTGTGGGCTTCGAGGCCGTGCTCGGCAGCCATCTCGGCCCACGCTCGCCGACCTCGATGCTCGGCCTCTACTATCGCCTGACCGGGGAGACTGCAGGCGAGGCGGGCGGGCAGGTGATGCCGAGGGGCGGCATGGGCGCGGTGGTCGCGGCCATGCGCAAAGCAGCGGAGGCTGCGGGCGTGACCATCCGTTGCGGTGCACCCGTCTCGCGCATCCTAGTAGAGAAAGGTCGCGTGGTTGGCATTCGCCTCGAAGGCGGCGAGGAAATCCGCGCGGGCGCGGTCGTCTCGGCGATCAACCCGCGCACGACGCTGGTCGATCTGGTCGGCCCGGCCGAACTCGACACGGGGGTGGTGCGCAAGGCGCAGGCTATCCGCATGAAGGGCAACGTCGCGAAGCTCCACCTTGCACTGTCCGGCATCCCAGCTTTCCGCGCGCCACGCGAGGCGCTGGCAGGCCGGCTGGTGATCGCGCCGTCGTCGCAGTCGGTGGAACGTGCCTTCAACCCGGCAAAATACGGCGAGCTGTCGCCCGAGCCGGTGATGGAGATCGTGCTGCCGAGCCTGTCTGACCCGTCGCTCGCGCCCTCCGGCGGCTGCGTGCTCTCGGCCAACGTCCAGTTCGCCCCCTACGCGCTCAAGGGCGGCTGGGAGGCCGGAAGGCCGGCATTCCTTGCCGCGATCATGGCGGTGCTGGAGCGCCATGCGCCGGGCATCGGCGGGCTGGTCGAGCATGCAGAACTGCTCACCCCCGCCGACATCGAGGCCCGCTACCGCATGCCCGGCGGTCACTGGCACCACGGCGAACTCCAGGTCGACCAGATGCTAGTCAACCGCCCCTTCTATGGGGCGGAGCGTTATGCGGCGCCGGTTGACGGGCTATGGCTGGCGTCTGCGGGTTCGCATCCGGGCGGCGGCATTTCGGGCGTGCCGGGGCTGAATGCGGCGCGGGCTTTGCTGAAGGGGAGGGGGTGATGGCCGTGTTTCAACAGGTCGACCTCGCGCCCCCTCCACCGCCTTCGGCGGTCCCCCTCCCCCGCTTCGCAGGGGAGGATCCGCGGCAGCACCGCCGGTGTGACCTGGATCCTCCCCCGTTTACGGGGGAGGGGGACCACGAAGTGGTGGAGGGGGCGTCATCAGCGCGAAGGAGCTCTACATCGCCATGACGAACGCTCTCGCCACTCGCCGCGCCGCGCAATCCCACATCGAGAACCTGCGCCTCGAATCCCCGTTCCATCCCCGCCTCGCCGCCCTGTCGCAGCAGAACGACTGGTATTCCTGGGCCGGCTACAAGGCGCCGCATTCGTTGTGGGACGAGGAGATGGAGTATTTCGCCATCCGCTCGCAGACGGCGGTGTTCGACATCTCGCCGATGGTGAAATACCGCATCGAGGGGCCGGATGCGGAGGTGTTCTGCAACCGGCTTACACTGCGCAATGTGACAAAGCTCAAGCCCGGCAAGGTGCAGTACCGCCTGGTGCGACGACGAGGGCCACGTCCTCGACGACGGCACACTGTTCCGCCTCTCCGCCACCCGCTTCCGCCTCTGCTGCCAGGAGCGCCACCTGCCATGGCTGCTCGATAGCGCTATCGGCTTCGATGTGAGCGTGCGCGAGGAGACCGAGGAAATCGCAGGGCTTGCGGTGCAGGGGCCGATGTCGTGCGCGGCGCTCAAGGATGCGGGCTTCGTCGGTATCGAGACGATGAAGCCGTTCGACATCCGCGTCTTTCACTTCCCCGCAGGCGAGGTGACCATCTCACGCACCGGCTTCACCGGTGATCTCGGTTACGAGCTCTTTGTCGACGCGAATCTTGCGCTGCCACTGTGGGATCACCTGTTCGTCGCGGGAAAGCTGCGCGGCATCCGCGCCATTGGCTACACCGCGCTCAACCGCGCCCGCATCGAGACCGGATTCATCGTCGCCAATACCGATTTCACCACGGCCGAGCACGCCGTCCGCGCCGACCGCGTCAGGATGCCCGATGAGATCGGGCTCGACTGGATGGTCGATTTCGACAAGCCGCATTTCAATGGCCGTCGCGCCATTGAGCGCGCGCGGCGCGATGGTACGCTGAAGCATGTGCTGGTCGGCCTGGAGATCGAGGGCAATGTCCCGGCCGAACACGTGATCGTCTATCATCGGAAGACGAAGGAGGCGGGGATCGTCACGGCCGGCGTCTGGTCGCCGACGGGCAAGCGCAATATTGCGATTGCCAGTCTGGAACGGCCCTACGGCACGAAGATCGTCGACGATCTCTGGGTCGAGATCTACGCCATGCGCGAGCTGCGCTACCAGAAGCTGATGAAGCGCGCGAAGATCGTCGAACGCCCCTTCGTCAAGCTCGCGCGACGCACGCTGACGCCGCCAGGTGATTTCTGATGTCGGACGACGATGCCGAACTCGCGGAGAACTGGGCGCTGGTCCGCACGCCGCTCGGCGAGACGTGGTCCGGCCGGGCGCGCTATGCGGCAGCGATGGCCCTCTACAAGCGCGGACTGATGAACGCCGAGACACTGGAGGTCTACCGGCTCTGCTCCCGCCTCGACCACCAGGACCCGCTGGCGATTATCCACGATCGCGGATGTGGAAAGGATTGGCTGGAGAAGATGAGAGCTTAGCTCTGCCCTTCTCGCGCGAAGGGCAGAGGGGCACTAGGATTTCGGCGGATGCGCCACGACCTGGCGGCCGAAGTCGGGCACGTCCACTTCCTGGCCGGCTTCGATGATCGAACGCCGGACGGCACGCGTGCGGGTGAATAGGTCGAACAGTTTCTCCCCGTCGCCCCATCGCACCGCCTTCTGCAGATAGGCAAGGTCTTCGGAGAAGCGCGCCAGCATTTCGAGGATCGCGTCCCTGTTGTGCAGGCACACGTCCCGCCACATGGTCGGGTCGGACGCGGCGAGGCGGGTAAAGTCGCGGAAGCCGGAGGCGGCGTATTTGATCACTTCGCCTTCCGCCACCTCTTCGAGATCGCTCGCCGTGCCGACGATGTTGTAGGCGATGATATGTGGCAGGTGCGAGACGATCGCCAGCACGCGGTCGTGGTGCTCGGCGTCCATCACGTCGACATTCGATCCGCAGGCGCGCCAGAAGAAGGACAGCTTCTCCAGCGCTGCCGGGTCGGTGCCGGGCAGAGGCGTGAAGATGCACCAGCGGTTCTCGAACAGGTCGGCAAATCCCGCGTCCGGTCCCGACTTCTCCGTGCCCGCCAGCGGATGCCCCGGGATGAAGTGGACGCCGGCCGGCACGTGCGGCGCCATCTGTGCGATGACAGAGCCCTTGGTCGAGCCGACGTCCGTCAGGATCGCGCCCTGCCTCAGGGCCGGCGCGATCTCCTCGGCCACCGCGCCCGACGAGCCGACGGGAACCGAGACGATGACCAAGTCCGCGTCGCGCACCGCTTCCTTCGCATCGGTCGAATAGCTGTCGCCGAGGCCGAGCTCCTCCGCGCGCCTCAGCGTCGCGGCGCTGCGCGTGGAGATGGCGATATGCTTCGCCAGCCCCTCGCGGCGGATGACGCGCGCCAGCGACGAGCCGATCAGGCCGATGCCGACCAGCGCGATCTTCTCGAACTGCGGCTCGGTCATTTGAGGAAGTCCTTCAGCGCCGCGACGACGCCGCGGTTGGCCTCCTCGGTGCCGATCGTCATGCGCAACGCATTGGGGAAGCCGTAGGCCGCGACCCGGCGCAGCACATAGCCGCGGGCGGTGAGATAATCGTCGGCCTTCGCGGCCGAATGCGCCTCGCCGGCCGGGAAGTGGATCAGGATGAAGTTGCCGACCGACGGCGTCACCGTCAGGCCGAGCTTCGTCAGTTCTTCCGTCGTCCAGGCCAGCCACTGCTCGTTGTGCGCGACAGAACGCTCGACGTGCGAACGGTCGCGGATCGCGGCGATGCCGGCCTCGATCGCGGCGGCGTTGACGTTGAAGGGGCCGCGCATGCGGTTCATCGCATCGGCGATGTGGGCCGGACAGTAGGCCCAGCCGAGGCGGATGCCGCCCAGCCCGTGCACCTTGGAGAAGGTCCGGGTCATCACGACGTTCTCGGTCGAGGAGACCAGCTCGATGCCGGACTCATAGTCGTTACGGCGCACGAATTCGGCATAGGCCGCGTCCAGCACCAGCAGCACGTTCTTCGGCAGGGCGGCATGCAGGCGGCGCACCTCGTCGAATGGGATATAGGTGCCGGTCGGGTTGTTCGGATTGGCGAGGAAGACGATGCGGGTTCGGTCCGTCACGGCGGCGAGGATCGCGTCGACGTCGGTGGTCGCGTCCTTCTCCCGGACGGTCACGGGCACAGCGCCCGCGGCTTGGGTGTAGATCTTGTAGACGAGGAAGCCGTGCTCGGTGATGATCGCCTCGTCGCCCGCCGTGAGATAGGTCTGCGCCAGCAGGCCGAGTATCTCGTCCGATCCGTTCGAGCAGACGATGTTGGCAGGGTTCAGCCCGTGTACCTCGCCGATTGCCTCGCGCAGCTTCGTCGCGGCGCCGTCGGGATAGAACTCCATTTTTTCAGCCAGCGCCTTCACCGCCTCCTTGGCAGCGGGCGAAGCGCCGAGCGGGTTTTCGTTGGAGGAGAGCTTGTGAAGCTTCACGCCGGCAGGGGCCGCGCTTTTGCCCGGTACGTAGGCCGCGATGTCCATCACGCCGGGTTTGGGCTCGGGACGAAGGGTTGCGGACATGGCGGGCGGTTCCTGTTCGAGAAGACGCGTGCCTTTAGCGGATTTTGGTGGGGTGGGGGAAGGGGGGGCGCGACCGGGCGGGGCGATCGGACGCTCCTTCGCCTCCCTGCGGGCCTATGGCGATGGACAATGCCCACGGTCACGCCCTTGCCGTTCTGGTGCCCGTTGACCTCTCCAGCCAGGAAATGCTGCTTGGCGTCGGCGGAAAAGATCGTGCCAGTACCGTCGACAGCGCTGATGCCGCTCGGCATGGCGCCGGCCGCACGCGCCGCGGCTTGCGGCCTGGCAGGTAGTATTTGGTGATCGGCAGCACGCGAAGGTCGGGATTGGCCGCCTCCAGCGCGAGTCTGCCCGCATGCGTCATCGCGACCACGGCGGGGCCGTCGGGAAATCGCTGCGACACGACTTCGAAGTCGTTGCTGCCGACTGCCTCGCCGAGCTCGTCGCTGACCGAGCGGGCGGCCGCCACCATGGCGTTGGCGCTGAAATGCCCGTAGCGGCCGATGTTGTCCGCAGCGACTTTGACGATCCCCGCCCGCATGCCGGCCACCGAGGACGGCATGGTTTCGCTCGTCACGCCCGCGCCGGGCAGGACGACATAACGCCGCTTAGCTCCATACCTGCGTGTCATCCCCTGCCTCCCCACAAGGGTGTATGTCAAAATCAGACAACCGATTTTGAACGGCGCGTGTGTCGGACTTCCCTCTTGAGGGAAATCTTGTTGCAGAGGCCGCCTTCTTCGGCGGATGCGCCTGTCGCGCCCGGGCGACCATGCATGGCGGCTATGCAGGATCGGACCTTCAAGAGAGGCCGTCATTTTGATAGCGCAGCCGCAATCCCGGACCATGACGTGCGGCAGCAGCGGAGCGCAAGCGGCGCTCCAGGCCAGATTCTGCCGACCTCCCAAGGAGCATATCCATGTCGACCATCGCGACGGCCAATGCCGGACACGCAGCGCCAGCCAATCCGCGCTCGCGCGTCATTCTCGCAAGCCTGGTCGGCACGACGATCGAGTTCTACGATTTCTACGTCTACGCCACGGCCGCCGTGCTCGTGTTCCCGCACCTCTTCTTCCCGGCGGGCAACGAGACGACTGCGCTGCTCGCCTCCTTCGCGGTGTTCGGCGCCGCCATGGTGGCGCGCCCGCTTGGGGCGATCTTCTTTGGCCATCTCGGCGATCGGCGCGGCCGCAAGATCACGCTTGTCGGCGCGCTGCTCACCATGGGCATCGCCACCTTCCTGATCGGAGCGCTGCCGACCTACGAGACCGCCGGGTGGCTTGCCACCGCGCTGCTGGTGATCATGCGCCTCGCACAGGGCTTCGCGCTCGGCGGCGAGTGGAGCGGCGCAGCGCTGGTTGCAACCGAGAACGCGCCGGCCGGCAAGCGGGCGGTGTTCGGTACCTTCCCGCAGCTCGGCGCGCCGATCGGCTTCATCATCGCCAATGGGCTGTTCCTGATTATCGCGGCGCTGATGCCGTCGGACGATCCCTCGCGGCCTTCCGAAGCCTTCCTAAACTGGGGTTGGCGTATTCCCTTCCTGTTCTCGATCGTTATGGTCGCCGTGGGCCTGTGGGTGCGGCTCAACCTCGTCGAGAGCTCGGCCTTCGAGAACACCGTGAAGAAGGGCAAGGTGCAGAAGCTGCCGCTCGCGGCCGCGTTCCGCGACCATTGGAAGGAGCTGATCCTCGGCACGCTCTACATGCTTGCGACCTACGTGCTGTTCTACCTGATGACGACTTTCTCGCTCAGCTACGGTCGCGCGGCCACTACAGCGGCGGTGCCGGGCCTCGGCTACGACTACCGGACCTTCGTGCTGATGATGATCGTGGGCGTCGTCTTCTTCGGCATCTTCACGCTGGTGTCCGGCCCCTGGGCCGATCGCTGGGGCCGCCGCAAGACACTCATCTGGGTCACGACGGGCATCGCCCTGTTCGGCCTGTGCTGGGTGCCGCTCCTTTCGCTCGGCACGCCCGGCGTGCTGGCCTGGCTGATCCTCGGCTTCACGCTGATGGGCATGACCTTCGGTCCGATGGGCGCGCTGCTGCCGGAGCTGTTCCCGGCCAATGTGCGCTATACGGGCTCGGGCGTCTCCTACAACGTCTCCTCCATCCTGGGTGCTGCCGTCGCTCCCTTCGTGGCGGTGGCGCTCTGGAGCGCGGGCGGGGGCAGTCCCTTCTGGGTGGGCGTCTACCTGTCGGTCATGGCGCTCATCACCCTGGGCGCGTTGCTGGTCGGCAAGGAGACGAGGAACGTCGACATCGATGCATGAGATGGGACGCGGCGGGCCGGCTGTGCCGGTTCGCCGTCCCATTGACGCCCGCTCCGGGCGGGACTATGTGGTGCGTGAACCCGTGGTGATTTGGCCGGTCGGCTTGCAGCCACGTTAAACAAGTCGCTAAAGGGCCGTCGCAGATTGCAACCGGCTTTGCGCGACCCGCAGGCCGGTTTTTGTTTGGAGTTTGCGATGCCGATCAAGATACCCGATCAGCTTCCCGCCCGGGAAATCCTCGTCCGTGAGGGTGTGTCCGTGATGGACGAGCGGACGGCGCTGCGCCAGGACATCCGTCCGCTGCAGATCGGGCTCCTGAACCTGATGCCCAACAAGATCCGCACCGAAACACAGTTCGCGCGCCTGATCGGAGCGTCTCCGCTGCAGGTCGAGCTGTCGCTCGTGCGCATCGGCGGCCACAAGGCTCGTAACACGTCCGAGGAGCACCTGATTTCCTTCTACCAGACCTGGGAGGAGGTCGCGGAGCGCAAGTTCGATGGCTTCATCATCACTGGGGCGCCCATCGAGTTGCTGCCGTTCGAACAGGTGTCCTACTGGAACGAACTGACCCGTATTCTCGACTGGACGAAGTCGAACGTGCACTCGTCCTTCTTCATCTGCTGGGGCGCCATGGCGGCCGCCTGGCACTTCCATCGCGTCCCGAAATATCCGCTGGACCAGAAGGCCTTCGGGGTCTTCAGGCACACCAACAACGCCCCGGCGTCGCCTTACCTCGCCGGCTTCTCGGACGATTTCGCCATTCCGGTCTCGCGCTGGACGGAGGTGAAGAGTGCCGACGTGTCCGCCGCGCCGAGCCTGGAACTGCTGATGGAATCAGATGCGACCGGCCCATGCCTCGTTGCCGAACGGACCGGCAACCGGCTCTATATGTTCAACCACATCGAATACGACTCGACGTCGCTGAAGGAAGAATATGATCGTGACGTCGCCGCGGGCACGCCGATCGCGATACCGCACGAATACTATCCGGACGACGATCCGAGCCGGCCGCCGCTCAACCGCTGGCGTTCGCACGCCCATCTTCTGTTCGGCAACTGGATCAACCAGGTCTACCAGACGACATCGTTCGAGCTGGACAAGATCGGTCAGCGCCCGGCGCTCGTGACGGCGTAACTTTTGCCTCCGTGCGACAACCGTCGCGCGGAAGCAGAACGCAGGATCCAATCAGGCGGCCCGGGCGAAGGGCAGCGATGCATCCGTCCGAGCCTCGTTGGCTTCCCGGATGCATTCCTGCAGCAAGTCGAGATCGACCGGGCCGTGAAGGCTCAGATGCATGTCGAGGTCGTCGAGCTCCCAGCCCAGCTCCGAAAGCTGTGCGATGATGGCACCTATGACGCGCCGGTCGTCGAAGCGGGTGATCTGCATGCTATTCCCCGATTTGCCCGGGAGAATGCTGCGACAAGATGGTTACCGATCGGTTAACGAACTGCGTCCGGCGCCCTGCGGACTGAGCACCGGCACGAAAACACGGCGCGAGGCGCGCCGGCTGACGGGGATGCCCTGATAGAGCCGCTTCTGCGCCTCGACGACGATCACGCCGGAAAACATCGGCCAAAAGCGCCGTCCGGCCCGCTCGAGATAGTGATGCAGACGCAGGACCGCCCGGCGATGGCTCGGCGGAAAGAACAGCGCCTCCGAGAAGGGACCGGGGGTGAAGTTTGATTCGCGCAGCGTCTTGATGAGCTGGCCGCGCGAATAGGGCCGGCCTGTGCCGAAGGGCGTGTGTTCGAGGCGGGCCCAGACTCCGCGGCGGTTCGGCACGACCACGACCAGGCGTCCGTTCGGGGCCAGCACCCGCCACATCTCCTTCAGCGTCTCGTGCGGGTCCTCGGAGTGCTCGAGCGCATGCACCATCAATATCCGGTCGATCGAGGAATCGGGCAGTGGCAGCTCCTCGTCGAACACAAGAGCGGTGGCGGACGGCCCCTGCGGCGGCCAGTTCACGGCCCCTTGCGTCGCGGGCATGAAGGCGAAGACACGCTCGGCATCGGTGCCGAACCGCTCCAGCCAGGGCAGGGCGTAGCCGAGGCCGACCAGCCGTTCGTTGGGGACGGCAGCCCATACAGGCTCCATCGCGGCCGCGATCGACTTCTCCGCCAGCCTGCCGAGCAGGGACGAATAGAAGGCGCGAAGATCGACAATGTCGGCATACATGGCCTCGACCGTACCCATGTGTTGGTAATTGTTCAAGGAACGCGGGATGACATCGGCCGATGGCCGCCCTATCTTCCGGCCATCTCCCGGAGAAGCCGCTCATGCCCCTGATGGTCGAACAATTCATGTGCCGAAGCGACAATTTCGGCGTCCTGCTGCACGACGCCTCGACCGGGCAGACGGCAGTGATCGACGCGCCCGAGGAGCGGCCGATCCTTGAGGCGGTGGAGCGCACTGGCTGGCGGCCGACGGTCATCCTGACCACGCACCACCATCCCGACCATGTCGAGGCCAATCTCGCGCTGAAGGAACGCTTCGGCCTGACGATCATCGGGCCGAAGGCGGAGGCCGCGAAGATTCCCGGGATCGACAGGACGGTGGTCGACGGCGAGAGCTTCGACTTCTCCGGCCATCCGGTCCATGTCATCGAAACGCCCGGACACACGGCCGGCCACGTCTGCTACCACCTGCCGAAGGACGGACTGCTCTTTGCCGGCGACACGCTCTTCGCGCTCGGCTGCGGGCGGCTGTTCGAGCGCGGGCCGACCGACATGTATCGGTCGCTGAAGAAGCTCGCCGAACTGCCGCTGGAGACGGTCGTCTATTGCGGCCACGAATACACCCTGTCCAACGCCCGCTTTGCGCTGTCGGTCGACCCGACCAACTCGGCGCTGAAGGAGCGTGCGAAGGAGATCGAGGCGCTGCGCGCCGCCGACAAGCCGACGCTGCCGACCACGCTGATGGCCGAGATGTCGACCAACCCTTTCCTGCGCTGGCACGACCCGGTGATCCGCAGGAACCTCGGCATGGAAACGGCGTCCGACGAGGCGATCTTCGCCGAAATCAGGAAGCGTAAGGACGTGTTCTAGAAATGCCCTACCGCGTCGGGATGGGCGTTTCGCCGCGATAGTCGTAAAAGCCGCGGCCGGTCTTGCGGCCGAGCCAGCCGGCCTCGACATATTTTACCAAGAGCGGGCAGGGACGGTATTTCGTATCCGACAGGCCGTCATGCAGCACCTGCATGATCGACAGGCAGGTGTCGAGACCGATGAAGTCGGCGAGCTGCAGCGGTCCCATCGGATGGTTGGCGCCGAGCTTCATCGCCGTGTCGATGCCCTCCACCGTGCCGACGCCCTCATAAAGCACGTAGATCGCCTCGTTGATCATCGGCAGGAGGATGCGGTTGACGATGAAGGCCGGGAAGTCCTCGGCCACCGTAATCGTCTTGTCAAGCGAATGGACAAAGGCCTTCGCTGCCTCGAAGGTCTGGTCGACAGTGGCGATGCCGCGCACCAGTTCCACCAGCTTCATCACCGGCACGGGGTTCATGAAGTGGATGCCGATGAAACGCTCGGGCCGATCCGTGCTCGCCGCCATGCGGGTGATCGAGATCGACGAGGTGTTGGTGGCGATGAGCGCCTCCGGATTCAGCACCGGGCAAAGCTGCTGGAAGATCTTACGCTTGACCGTCTCGTCCTCCGTCGCTGCCTCGATCACGAGGTCGGCGCCAGCGAGATCCTGCATCGTCTCGGCCGGGCGGATGCGGCCGACGGCGGCGTTGCGGGCCTGTTCAGGCATCTTCCCGGAGGCAACCTGGCGGGCCATGTTGCCGCTGACGGTGGCGATGCCTTTCTCGATACGGTCTTTGGAGATGTCGTAGAGGAGGACGTCGTAGCCGGCGAGTGCCGCGACATGGGCGATGCCGCCGCCCATCTGCCCGGCACCAATGATGCCGACGGTTCCGATCTTGCCCATGTTCCTCGCCCTGTCTCCACCCGGACCCGAGTGCCCCAGGTCTTTGTGCAGTGCAAACTAAAAGGGCGGGGAGACTTCGTCTACCCCGCCCCGGAGATTTCATACCTTTGCAGGCCGGCTGTCAAAGAGCCTTTTCAAGCTCCGGCAGGATGGTGAAGAGATCGCCGACGAGGCCGTAGTCGGCGACCTGGAAGATCGGGGCCTCCTCGTCCTTGTTGATGGCGACGATGACCTTCGAGTCCTTCATGCCTGCGAGGTGCTGGATCGCGCCGGAGATGCCGACCGCGATGTAGAGCTGCGGGGCGACGACCTTGCCGGTCTGGCCGACCTGCCAGTCGTTCGGCGCGTAGCCCGCGTCGACCGCGGCGCGCGAGGCACCCACGGCGGCACCCAGCTTGTCGGCCACCGGCAGGATGACCTCCTGGAACTTCTCCGAGGAACCGAGTGCGCGGCCGCCCGAGATGATGATCTTGGCCGAGGTCAGCTCCGGACGGTCGCTCTCGGACAGCCGGTTCTCCACGAAGGAGGACAGGCCCGGATCGGCCGCCGCGTTGACGCTCTCGACCGGAGCCGAGCCGCCTTCGCCCGCCGCCTGGAACGAGGCGGTGCGCACGGTGATCACTTTCTTCGGATCGGTCGACTGCACCGTCTGGATGGCGTTGCCGGCATAGATCGGGCGCTTGAAGGTGTCGGCCGAGACGACCTCGATGATCTCGGAGATCTGCATCACGTCGAGCAGGGCGGCGACGCGCGGCAGCACGTTCTTACCCATGGTGGTCGCCGGCGCGATGATCGTGTCGTAGCCGCCCGCGAGCGCCACCACGGTGGCAGCGACCGGTTCGGCCAGGCGCTCGGCCAGCGCGTCGCTCTCGACGAGCAGCACCTTGGTTGCGCCCTTGAGCTTGGAGGCCGCGTCGGCGGCCGCCTTGGCGCCCTTGCCGGCGACGAGGATGTGGACGTCCGAGCCAATCTTCAGCGCAGCGGAGAGGGCCTTCGATGTCTGGTCCGACAGCGAGGCGTTGTCATGTTCGGCGACGAGGAGAATTGCCATTGTTCTGATCCTTTCCTGATCGCCTCAGATAACGCCGGCGCCCTTGAGGGCCGACACGAGTTCTTGGACGGTCTTGACCTTCACGCCCGCCTTGCGGCCGCCCGGCTCTTCGGTCTTCAGCACTTTCAGCCGCGCCTTCACTTCGACGCCGAAGTCGCCGGCCGTCTTTTCGTCCAGCGGCTTCTTCTTCGCCTTCATGATGTTCGGCAGCGAGGCATAGCGCGGCTGGTTGAGGCGCAGGTCGGTCGTCACGATCGCAGGCAGCTTCACCTCGATCACCTGCAGGCCGCCGTCGACCTCGCGCGTCACCTTGGCCTTGCCGTCGGCAAGCTCGACCTTCGAGGCGAACGTTGCCTGCGACCAGCCCAGCAGTGCAGCCAGCATCTGGCCGGTCTGGTTGGCGTCGTCGTCGATCGCCTGCTTGCCAAGGATGATCAGTTCCGGCTTCTCGGCGTCCGCGATGCCCTTCAGGATCTTGGCAACCGTCAGCGGTTCGACCGTCTCGTCGACCTTGACCAGGATGCCGCGGTCAGCACCCATTGCGAGCGCCGTGCGGATCGTCTCCTGTGCCTGCGCCGGGCCGACCGACACGACCACGATCTCCTCGACCTTACCGGCTTCCTTGAGGCGGATCGCTTCCTCGACGCTGATCTCGTCGAACGGGTTCATTGCCATCTTCACATTGGCAAGCTCGACACCGGACCCGTCGCCTTTAACGCGGATCTTCACATTCGCGTCCACAACCCGCTTCACAGGCACAAGTACTTTCATGCGTCGATTTCCTCTCTGATGCGTATCCGGCGCTGCTATCACGCAGATGGCTTGCCGGCTTGCCAATTGCCGACGTGGCGGCACTAGAAAACGGACATCGGGCCTCAAAGACCCGAAAAACGCTTGTTGCTCTAGTCGTGGGGGCCAGTCGCGTCAATAAGCAAACGATGGCCGCGAAGCGGCTGTGTCGGCGTCGCCGATCCCGCGGGCTGCCTGGGGGCCGGTAGGGTCCCGGCGCCCTGTCGAAGATCGGGCGACGTCAGCCCGGTGCTGTTCGACACAGCGCATGTGCGCGTCGCGGGTCGACGGCCGCTGGACAATGGTCCTACTGCCGGCCCCAGGGGCCGCTCGGGGAAACCGGCGCGGTGGCCGGCGGCGGCAGGGCGACTTCGGCGCCGCGCGGCGTGACGATGTCCCTGTCGAGGAGCGGCACGCCCTTGCGCCGCATGAACACGATCAGCACCGCGCCGGCAATGATGCCGCCGATATGCGCGGCCCACGATACCTGCTCCTTGCCGGCAGCTGCGAACATGAGGAACTGGAAGGCAATCCAGAGCACGATCGGGATCCAGGCGGGAATGCGCAGCGGCAGGCGCATCAGCACAAGCACCCAGACCTTCACCCGCGGATGCAGCAGGAGATAGGCTGAGACCACACCTGCGATCGCGCCCGACGCGCCGATCAGCGGCACCTGCGAATTCACGTCGACGATGCCGTGCAGCCAGGCGCCGGCGATGGCGCAGAGCAGGTAGAAGATCAGGAAGCGGACATGGCCGAGCGCATCCTCGACATTGTCACCGAACACCCACAGGAACAGCATGTTGCCGGCAAGATGCATGAAGTCGCCGTGCAGGAAGGCGTAAGTGATGTAGGTGAGGATGTCGGGAACGATGATCTGGTCCGGACCGCGCTCGGCGAGGTCGTAGATGGTCGAGGGGATGTAGCCTAGCCCGATCGCCGCCGCCTGCGCGAAATTCTCGCTGGAAAAGGTCGTCATCAGCCAGACAACAACATTGGCGACGATCAGCCCGATCGTCACATATTGCATCTTGATGTATTTCAGGCTGTTGGCGTCGTGCAGCGGAATGAACATTCAGTGCGCCCCCACGGCCCCCACCGTCACCGGTTCTGTCCGGGCACCCATAACACGTCGGACGCGCCGTTGTCATTGACCACGCGGGCGGCGACGAACAGGAAATCCGAAGCGCGATTGAGATATCTCACGACCTCCGGATTGACGCTTTCGCCCGGCATCCGTGCGAGTTCGACGGCGATCCTCTCGGCGCGGCGCACGACCGTGCGGGCGAGGTGGAGATGCGCGGAAGCCGGCGAGCCGCCCGGCAGCACGAAAGAGCGGAGCGGCTGCAGGCGAACGTTGAGCGTATCGATATCGCCTTCGACGCGCACCACCTGCGCCGCCACGATGCGCAGCGGCTCGTAGCCTAGCGGCTTGTCCGTCTCGGGCGTGGCGAGGTCGGCGCCAAGGTCGAAGAGGTCGTTCTGCATCCGGAACAGCATGGCGTCGATCTCGGGATGCTGTTCGGCGGTGTGCAGCCGCGCCATGCCGATCGTCGAATTCGCCTCGTCTACCGTGCCGTAGGCCTCGACGCGCCGGTCGTATTTGAGCCGCCGGCCGCCGGCGGCCAGTCCCGTGGTGCCGTCGTCGCCGGTGCGTGTGTAGATCTTGTTCAGCTTGACCATGATCCCCCCGGGAAGCCGCTCATTTGCGCGTGAAGTAGACCGCGAGCAGAACTAGACACAGCGCGACGAACTGAAGGAAGACGCGCGCCTGCATCAGCTTGTTCGACGTGTTCGCGTCGCCGCCCTTCATCATGTTCCAGAGCCCGCGCAGAAGCACGATGACGACCGCGACCATGGCGACGATCGCGAAGATGTTGAAGACCGTGGACATTGCTCTTTCCTCTTGCCGGCACGTGCCGGCGCACGTCGCGTGGCGCTTGCCGCGCCCCGTGAAAGCACATTTCGGGTGCAAAGGCGGCGACGGGAAGGCCCCACGCGGGTTGTTTCCAGAAAACCCTTCCCATATTCAACCTTGGGAGACAATCGGCGGAGAGCCATGCGAAACATCGTCGCCGCGAAACGGATTCTGTCCGACGCGATGGGTCACTTCAACACGGACGACGGCTGGTCGATGTCCAGCCATCTGGCGATTTCCGCGCTGATGGCGCTGTTTCCGTTCCTGATCTTCGCTACCGCGCTTGCGAGCTTTCTCGGCGCGGACGCCTTCGCCGACACGGCGGTGCATCTCGTCTTCGACACCTGGCCGCCGCAGATCGCCGAACCGATCGCCAAGGAGGTGCGCAACGTGCTCACCGTCCAGCGCGGCGATTTCCTGACAGTCTCCGTGATCGCCGCTGCGGTGTTCGCCTCCAACGGCATCGAGGCGCTGAGGACGTCGCTCAACCGCGCCTATCGGGTGGCGGACACGCGCTCCTTCCTGTTCCGCCGCATACAGAGTCTCGCCTTCGTCTTCATCGCGACGCTCGGTTTCCTCGCGATCTCGGTGCTGCTCGTGCTGGCACCGCTCATCGCAGATGTCGCCGAGAAGAACCTGACATGGATCGGTCCCTACATGGGCACGATCACGCTCTGGCGTTACGTGATCGCCTCCGGTGTGATCGTCTTCGGCCTGTTCGCGGTGCATCTTTGGCTGCCCGCAGGACGCCGGTCCTTCGCCAACGTCATCCCCGGAATCGTCTTCACACTGGCCGCATGGCTCGCTGGCTCGAGCATCTTCGCCGCCTATCTGAGGCAGTTCTCGACCTATGTCTCGACCTATGCGGGCCTCGCCTCGGTGATGATCGCGGTGATCTTCCTTTACATCATCTCGGTGATCTTCATCCTCGGCGGCGAGTTCAACGCTGCGATCCGCCGCTACCTCGACGCGCGCTCACGCATCGCGGGATGAGGTGGCGAGCGCCACGCCGGCGGTCGCGACCGCCATGCCTAGGATCTGCACCAGCGTGAGCGTCTCGCCGAACAGCGCCCATGCCATCAGCGCGGTCACCGCGGGCACGAGATAGAACAGCGACGAGACCTTCGCGACCGATCCTTCGCGGATGAGATACATCAAAAGGAAGATCGCGCCGATCGACAGGACGAGCACCAGCCAGACGAGTGCGAAGACCAGTTCGCCTGTCACCATGAAGGTTCGCGTTTCCAGCAGCAGCGACATCGCCGCCATCAGGGCGGTTGCGCCGACATATTGCCAGAAGCTGCCGGTGACGAGATCGAGGCGACCGACGAAGCACTTCTGCCAGATGGTGCCGACGCTCATCGCGATGACGCCAACCACCATTGCGCCGAGTGCGGCGGGCGTGAGCGCATCCGTCGCGGCGCCCAGCTTCGGCCAGATCACGATCACTACGCCGACGAAGCCCAGCCCGAGCCCGGCGCAATTGCGCGGATCGATACGCTCGCCGAGCGCCATCCTCGCGACGAGGGCGGTGATCAGCGGCTGCAGGCCGACGATGAGCGCGGCGAAGCCCGCCGTCATGCCGTGGCGGATCGCCCAGAACGTGCCCCCCAGATAGACGCCGTGCATGAGCGCGCCGGCGAAGGTGGCGTGGGCCGCGCCGCGCCGGTCCGCCCTGCGTGCGCCGGTCGCGACCGCGATCCCTCCGATGATGAGCATGGTCAGGCCGAACCGCACCGCCAGGAACGAGAAGGGCTCCGCCCAGGGCATCGCATAGCGCGCCCCGATGAAGCCCGTCGCCCAGAGCACGACGAACAGCGCGGGAACGAAGGAGGCCGGCGAAAACATCAGATATCGTTCCCAGTGGGCGGATCGCTCTAATTGATGCAATCCGGGCAAGCAAAGTGAAATGAATGGTCCACACACTGTGTGGGGGCGAACGGGAAGGGCTACGCAAGAAGGCGGTGCATGCTTTCCAGTCTGGATACCAGTTCGCTTGTCTTCGCGATCGCAATCGTCGCGATTCTCTCCTTGATGCTCGGCATGGCGCTTGACGGCCTGATGCAGGACGACGGGTTCGGCCCTTTCGGCAACATGATCGTCATCACCGCCGGCTTCTTCCTCGGTATCTTCGCGGCAAACCGCTGGGGCATCCGGTTCGGCGCGCTCGAAATTGCTGTCGCGACCGGTCTCGGCGGGGCGTTCCTGGCGCTGCTGCTGCTTTCGCTCGCAAAGGCCGGCATAGAACGAGCAATGCGCTCCTAAAGGCCTTCCAGCGCCAGCGCGCGCACTTCCTCTGCGCTAATCCCACTCTCGCGCAACTCCCTGAGCCCCGTGTCGCGTCGGCTCTTGGCGAGCTTGCGGCCGTCCTCGCCGACGATCAGGCTGTGGTGCCGATAGCGCGGCACGGGAAGGCCGAGCAGCGATTGCAGCAGGCGATGGATCGCGGTCGCGTGGAAGAGGTCCTGGCCGCGCACCACGTCGGTGATGCCCTGGATCGCGTCGTCCACCGTGACCGAGAGATGGTAGCTCGCCGGCGCATCGGAGCGCGACAGGATCACGTCGCCCCAGATCTCGGGGCGGGCCGTGACCTTTCCAGTCTCGCCCAGCGGTCCCGCGCCGAGTTCCGTCCAGGTGAGTTTCTCCGCGGCCGTCTCCATCGCGGCCGCTACGTCGAGGCGCCAGGCATGCGGCGCTCCGGACGCAATGCGTTTCTGCCGCTCGCGGCGGGTGAGGGCACGGTCGACATCGGGATAGAGCGGCGCGCCGTCCGGATCGCGCGGCCAGCGGCGCACCGGCGTCTCGTGTTCGGCGATGTGGTCGCGGATCTGGCCCCGGCTCATGAAGGAGGGGTAGACGACGCCCATAGCCTTCAGGCGGTCGAGCGCTGCCGCGTAGTCGGCGAAATGCTCCGACTGGCGGCGCACCGGCTTTTCCCATTCGATCTCCAGCCATTCGAGGTCGCGGTAGATGCCGGCCTCGAACTCCGGCGTGCAGCGGGCAAGGTCGATGTCCTCGATGCGCAGCAGGAATCGCCCCCCGGCCTCACGCGCCAGCCGCTGGTTCAGCAGTGCCGAGCGGGCGTGGCCGAGATGAAGCTCGCCATTGGGGCTCGGGGCAAAACGGAAAACGGGTGGACTCGCCACGTCTGTCCTGCTGGGTGGAATGGGACTCGAAGGCATTGCCGCCTTCGCCGGTTCATTGCTACGGCTTTTTGCGTTGGAGGAAAAGGAAGCGGATGCGGCGGATTTCCAGTGATTCCGACATCGTCGCGGCGCTCGACGCGCTCATCGGCGCCGATCCGCGGCTGGCCGCGGTGCGCGCTGCTGCGGGCGATATTCCGCTGCGGCTGTCCTCGCCGGGCTTTTCGAGTCTGGTCTCGATCGTCGTCTCGCAGCAGGTGTCGCGGGCCAGCGCGGACGCGATTCTCGGCCGGCTTGTCTCGCTCGTCGCGCCGCTGACACCTGAGGCCGTGCTTGCGGCCGATCCGGATCTCTTCCGCCGGGCGGGCCTGTCGCGCCCAAAACAGGCAACGATGCTTGCTTTGTCGCGCGCGGTCCACGACGGGCTCGATCTCTTCGACCTGTGCGAGGCGGACGGGGAGGCGGCGATCGCCTCGCTGAGCGCCGTTCCGGGCATCGGGCGCTGGACGGCGGAGGTCTATCTGCTGACCTGCGCCGGGCATCCTGACGTGTTCCCCGCGCGCGACGTTGCGCTCCAGTCGGCGGTGGGCGCCGCGCTCGGCATCGACCCCCGTCCGGGTGAAAAGACGCTGATTGCGATCGCCGAATCATGGGCACCGTGGCGGGCGGTCGCGGCGCGCCTGTTCTGGGCCTACTACCGCCATCTCAGGGGGCGTGAGGCCGCGCCAGCCGCCGAAACGGCGCTAAACCTAGAAAAAAACTGAACAAATGGGGCTTTGCGGCAACAGTCCGGCCACTTTCTTCGCTTCACAATCCTGTCACGTCTCGCTTACAGTATCCGCGCCGAACGCTTCGGGCCTCAGGAGAAACGCGACGTGACAGTTCATGTCTCGCCAGATGGTTTGCCGGCACTGGTGCTGAATGCGGACTACCGTCCGCTCAGCTATTACCCGCTGTCGCTCTGGTCCTGGCAGGACGCGATCAAGGCCGTGTTCCTCGACCGGGTGAACATCGTCGCCGAATACGAGCACTCCGTCTCGTCGCCGACCTTCTCGATGAAGCTGCCTTCGGTGGTCTGCCTGAAGAGCTATGTAAAGCCGTCGCGTAATCCGGCCTTCACCCGCTTCAACGTGTTCCTGCGCGACCGCTTCCAGTGCCAGTATTGCGGTTCGCCGGAGGATCTCACCTTCGACCACGTCATCCCGCGCCGCTGCGGCGGGGCAACGACCTGGGAGAACGTGGTTGCGGCCTGCTCGCCCTGCAATCTCCGGAAGGGCGGCATGCTGCCGGCTCAGGCGAAGATGTGGCCGATGCAGAAGCCGTTCCACCCGACCGTGCACGACCTGCACAATAACGGCCGGCTCTTCCCACCCAACCATCTGCACGAAAGCTGGATGGACTATCTCTACTGGGACGTGGAACTGGAGCCCTAGCCTTCCTCTCCCCCGTTCGCGGGGAGAAGGAATCAGCGCCCGAACGCTGCCCGATATCCAACTGCCGCCCAGAGCGCGCTGGCGAGCACGTTCCAGCCGGCGAAGGACAGGCCGAGGAAGCGGCCGGCCGCTTCGTCGCAGGAGGGCGGGATCAGCGTGTTCAACTGGTCGAGAACGCCGTTGCCGCTGCCCTGCGGGGCAACGACCGCGCCGCAGCTCGAGGGACCCGGCCACCAGTGCCACTCGACGCCCGAGTGATAGATCGCCAGGCCGAGGCCGACCGTCATCAGCAGTGCGCCTGCCAGAAGCAGCAGGCGGGCGACGACCGGCGGCCAGCGCAGCCAGACTGCAACCAGCGCCAGCGCCATCACCGGCACGCCGACGTAGTAGGGAATGCGCTGCTGGAGGCAGAGCATGCAGGGGATGTAGCCGCCGATGTGCTCGAAGCCGAGCGCGGTGCCGACGGTCGCCGCCATACCGAGGAGAAGGGCAAGTGCCGCCCATTTCTGGGTTTCGCCGATCGGGGTGGCTAGGGACATGGGTCGGGTCGCTCCGGCAATGATATCCGCCGCGAGCAACGCCATGTTCGCGTTAAATGCAAGGCCGAGAAGCTTCACAAGCCCGCGACTTCCGCGCGCAGTGCGAAGAGCTGTTGACGGAAAGGGGCGCGAACGTATAGTCCGCAGCCGTCGCCCCGGATTTCGTCCGGTGGCGCGCCCCCTTGGCGGAATTGGTAGACGCGCCTGACTCAAAATCAGGTTCCGAAAGGAGTGCTGGTTCGATCCCGGCAGGGGGCACCAACGGCCCATTTCCCCTCCACATGTCGTTTTCGCCCACTCTGCGGGCAATTGCTCATGCTGCATGCGCTAACAGTTATGTTGCATTGCAAAATTGCAGATCAGCCATGCAGAATTGGCGCTTGTTTGAATCGGGGCCGAATCCTATCTTCGCGTTGTTGGTGATCTACCTCCTCCCAGAGAGCCAACAGAGTTGCGGTGCACCTCCTCCCGCGCCGCAATCAAATCAAGCCCGCCGCACCTCCTCCCGCGGCGGGCTTTTTTGTTGCGCTGCGAAAGAAACATTGACACCCGCTTTCGACGGGCGTTTTGTTCGCGCCGTTCCCGGACGACCAGCGGCGGAGGCTTTCCACGACCTTGCTCCAGCGCAGCGACAACTATGCCGACCTCGCCAGTCGTTTCCGCTGGCAGATCCCCGAGCACTTCAACATCGGCGTTTCCGTATCCGATGCCTGGGCGCGCCAAGAGCCGAACCGCGTCGCGCTGATCGAATATCGCGGCGAGGAGCAGCCCGGGACGTTGACCTTCGGCGCGCTTGCCGAACGCTCCAACGCCTTCGCCAATGCGCTCAAGGCGCGCGGCGTGCGCCGCGGCGACCGAGTCGCATTGCTTCTGCCGCAGAGCTTCGAGACCGCGATCGCGCATGTCGCCATCTACAAGCTCGGCGCGATCGCAGTGCCGCTGGCGCTGCTGTTCGGCGTCGAGGCGCTGGAATACCGGCTGCAGACGGCCGGCGTCAGGGCGATCGTCACCAATGCGGCTGGGCTGGCGAAGGTCTCGCGCATCAGCGCGCGACTGCCGGTTCTGGAACTGGTCGTTTCCGTCGACGGACGGGACGGCAGGGCCCTTGGCTTCGAAGCGCTCGTGGCCGGCGCCTCTATCTCCTTTCAACCGGAGGACACCACGCCGGACGATCCGGCGATGATGATCTTCACCTCCGGCACCACCGGCCCTCCCAAGGGGGCGCTGCACGGGCACCGGGTGCTGCTCGGCCATCTGCCGGGTCTCCAGATGGCCTACGAGTTCCTGCCGCAGGCGGGCGACCTGATGTGGACGCCGGCCGACTGGGCCTGGGCAGGTGGGCTGCTCAACGCACTGTTGCCGTCGCTTTACCTCGGCATTCCGGTCGTCTGCGCGCGGTTCGAGAAGTTCGATCCGGAAGCCGCCCTTCTCCTCGTCGAGCGGATGAAAGTGCGCAACGCCTTCATCCCGCCGACGGCGCTGAGGATGCTGAAGTCGGTGCCGGACATCCCGGCGCGCTTCTCGCATGTGCTGAGAAGTGTCGGCTCGGCGGGCGAATCGCTCGGCCGCGAGACCTGGGAATGGGCGGAGGGCGCGCTCGGGCTGCCGGTCAACGAGTTCTACGGCCAGACGGAGTGCAATGCCGTGATCGCCTCCTCTGCGATCGTCGGCGTCAGCCGCCCCGGCACGATCGGCAAGGGCGTGCCCGGCCATACTGTCGCCATCATCGATGCGGACGGGCGGCCGATGCCAGCCGGTGAGCCGGGGCAGATCGCGGTACTGCGGCCCGATCCGGTGATGTTCCTCGAATACTGGGACAGTCCCGAGGCAACCGCGAAGAAGTTCATAGGCGACTGGATGACCACAGGCGACCAGGGGATCATGGATGCCGACGGCTACATCCAGTTCTTCGGCCGCGACGACGACGTCATCACCTCTGCCGGCTACCGCATCGGCCCCGGCGAGATCGAGGACTGCCTCGTCGGCCACCCGTCCGTCGCGCTCGCGGCGGCCGTCGGCAAACCCGACGCTTTGCGCACCGAAATCGTCAAGGCCTATGTCGTGCTTAAGGACGGGGTGGAGGCGAGCGATGCGCTGAAGAGCGAGATCAGCGCTTTCGTGCGCGAGCGGCTGTCGGCGCACGAATATCCGCGCGAGGTGGAGTTCGTCGATTCCATGCCGCTCACTACCACCGGCAAGGTGATCCGCCGCATCTTCCGGGACCGCGCGAAGCGCGAGACGGAGAGCGGCTGATCAGTTGCGGCCGAGCAGGACGCGCAACCGGTTGCGGATGATCCGCGCCACGTTGCGCGTCTCCTGATAGAGATGCAGCTGCTTCGTCGCCTGCCGCGCGGCACGGTCGGCCTCCGGCGTCAGGGCGAGCACGAAGGTGCCGATCGGCTTGCGCTCGCTCCAGATGCGGCTCATCACCGGGTGGTCAGGCACGGCGCAGCTGTCGGTGGCGACGATGTTGGGATCGTCGAGATGGGTCTTGGTCACCTCGATCATCAGCAGGGTGCCGGGGGAATAGGCCGCATATTCTTCGTCATACGCCGTCTTCCAGGTGTAGGCGCAGCCGTTCTCGATGAACACGATCAGGCAGGCGATGACCTTGCCGTCGAGGGTAAGCATGTGCACGCGGCACATGTCGCGCTCCGCCAGGCCATGCACCGCCTCGCGGGCGAAGGCGGCGCGGTAGCGGTCGATCGCCATGGCGGTGCGCTGCCGACCCTTCCATCCGGATGCCTCCAACGACAGGAACGCCTCGACGCCGTGGCGGATCTCGTCCGGCTGGCGGGCGATCGTGTATTCGACCGCGCCATGGTCGCCGAGCCGGCGCTTGAGGCGGCGGAACTCGCGGTAGTGATGGGCGCGCAACGAGTTCTTGAGATAGGTGTCGCCGTCGAGCGTGCTTTCGAGGAAAGGCCGTTCGACCTTCAGCGTCTCATGGAACGACAGGTTGCGGCCCAGAGCCACTGTGCGCAGGACATGCGCAACCGGCCCGTCGAGCCGCATGTCGGGCAGAACCAGCACCTTCGGCAGCTTGAGGCGCGGCCGCGCAAGCATGTCGAGGAAATCCTCAACCACCGAGACCGGGTCGTCGTGGTCGATCAGCGGGGTGCCGAGCGGGCCGAAGGGGCTCGACCAGGCGCGCATGAGCGTGACGCCGAGCGGCACCGGCGGCTTCTCGATGGAAAACGGCACGAGCAGCCGCAGCCGGCTCCTGTTCTCGTCGCCGTCGCGGATCACGGCCAGCCTCACCTCGCGGTCCTCGAGCCGCGGCATGGCGGGCGCCAGGAAGCGCGGATTGAAGAAGACGTTGGGTTCGATGGTGCGGGCGCTCAGATGCTCCAGCTCCTCCACCAGCTCGAAGCCGGCGGAGGCCGGATAGATCGCCAGATGGCGCGGGCGCCTGTCCTGCGCGACGATCTGCTGGAAGGCGAGGCTGTGCGGCTCTTCTGAATAACCGGCCAGCCCGGCGATCATCGGCCCCGCGGCGCTGCCGCTCATCTCCTCCAGGATCGGTTTGGCGGCCATCAGTCGAGTTCCCCGGCGCGGCGACGCGGCGCAAAGACGATCATCACGATGCCCAGCCGGCGCCAGGTTACAAGAGAGAGTGCTGCCGCCTCGAAGGCCATCGAGACCGAGGTGGCGATCGCCGCGCCCCAGAGGCCGATGCGCGGAATCAGGATCACGTTGAGGATCACGTTGAGGGCAAGCGTGAGCCCGTAGACGACTGCGCAGACGTTCTGGTTGCCGCTCATGGTGAGCAGGCTCTCGGCCGGTCCGACCGAGGAGCGGGCGAGGACGCCCAGCACCAGCACGAAGAGGTAGGGGTAGCCTTCCTCGAAGCCCGGTCCAAACAAAGCGAGAATAGGCTGGCCGATCGCCAGCACGAAGATGCCCATCGCCAGTGAGGGCCAGAAGGTCCAGTTCACGGTCTCGCGGGCAAAATCGCCGAGCTTGTCCCGCGCGCCATGGGTGAACTGCGCATAGCGCGCCGCCACGCCGGCCTTCACTGCGAAGTAGACGAAATGCACCAGCGCCAGTGTCTTGGCCATCGCATAATAGATCGCGACGTCGTGCGGCGGCAGGAATATGCCCACCATCAGCACGTCGGCATTGGTCAGCATGAAGGCGAAGCCCTCGATCAGGAAGATCGGCAGGGAGACCGCGATCCAGCCGCGCATGTCGGTCGTGCGCGGGCCCTTCTCGATGCCGCGGTCCGCCCGCGTCGTCACGGTGGCAAGCTGCCAGAGCGTCGTCGCATAGGTCGCCGCGACCGCCGCAATCAGCGCCGTTCTCGCATTGGGCTCGTAGCCCACCAGAAGGGCCGCGCCCATGAAGGCGATGATCAGCACCGGCCGGACGATATAGGTCGGCGACAGCGCGGAGATGGCCCATGCATTGGCGCGCGAGATGCCCTGCACGACGTCCGACAGGGCAATCATCGGCAGGCAGAAGATGCCGATCAGGAACGGGATGACGTAGTAGTCCTCGATCCGGTCGGCGAAGAGCAGGATGAGCCCGGCGCTGATCAGCGCGATCACTGTCGAGGCGATCAGCACGAAGAGGCGGCTGGCGAGCATGACGCCGCGCAGTTCGTTCAGTTCGCCGCGCTCGCGGTATTCCGGGATGAAGCGGATGATCGAGGTGTGGAAGCCGAGGCAGGAGAGGTTGCCGAGGATGATCATCGTCACCCAGACCAGCACGAAGATGCCGTATTCGAAGGCGCCCATCCAGCGCGCCAGCAGCACCTGGCTCACGAAGGCGATGAATGCGCTGAGGATGCGGATGGCGAAGGCGATGATCGAGACGCGACCGGCCTCGGCCCTGTCGTCGTCGGAGAACAGCACAGCGTCCACCTTCCCCATGAGGGGGCGGGCGCGATCGGCCAAGCCGGGCGGCAACAGGCGATCGGCGGTGGTGGCCGCTGAAAAACGCAACGCTTCAGACTCCTTGCTGCGCGAGCGATAGCAGACAGTGCTTAAAAAACGGTGGGAAGCGCAAGGCCGCCGTTCCGTTCTCCGGCCGGCCGCATCTGCGGCATTGACCGGACGGCTGCGGAACCGTTTCATGGCCAGGCAACGAGCGAGGAGGCGAGCAATGGAAGCAGCGGGCGAATGGCGGCACATGTCGAGCGCGCCGAAGGACGGCACGCGCATCCTCGTGACCGTGCGGCCTGTCGAGCAGGGACTGGCGGATGTCGACGTCGCCTACTGGGCGCGTGCCGACCAATACGGCATCGAGGGCTGGCGCGCGGCCGACTCTGCTCCCGGCGCGGTGATCGGCTATGCCGATCCGGAACTCAAATGCTGGATGCCGCTGCCGGACGCGGCCGCGGGCGAGTCCGAGGCGTCAATGCCGGGGCCCTATGAGGGTGACGACATGGAGCTGGACGGCTCGGGCATCTGAGCGCAAACAGCGGCGCGATCTCTTGCCAACGCAATGCCATCGGATAACTTCTGTGTGGGGGCGTTGAAGGGAGTTCGGCATGAGTAGATCACTCGTGACCGATGCGGGGTTTATTGACAAGATCTATGAAGCATCGGTCCTGCCGGAGTTCTGGCGGGGCCTGCTCGCGGACGTGGCCAGCACGGTCACAGGCGGGCATGCCATTATTTTCTCCTCTCGGGGCGCCGATGTCCGCTTCGTCGCATCATCCGACGAGTATGCGAAGGATGCGATGGAGTTCTTCACCCTCTATCCGGACAGCGAGCGAACCCGCCGTCTGTTCGCCGCTCAGCATGCAGGCTTCGTGACCGACTTTGACGTATTCACGCCGGGCGAACGCGAGAACCTTCCTATATTCCGGGATTTCTTCATTCCACGCGGACATGGCGACGGAGCGGCGACAGTGATTCCGATGCCGAGCGGCGAGACTGTGGTCGTCCATGCCGAAGGCCGGTTTACCGGTGAGCCGTTCGGCAAGGAAAAGGTGAGATGGCTCGATTCGCTTAGGCCGCATCTCGCCAGATCGACCCTTTTGTCGGCACGCCTGGCGTTCGATCGCGCGCGAACCGCGGTCGAAACTCTGGCTGGCCTCGGCCTTCCGGCCTGCGCCGTCCGCCAGTCCGGTGCGGTGATCGTGGCGAATGGCGAGTTCGCCAACGAGACCGGGATATGGACGACGCGCGGCGGCGACCGAATCGCACTGCACGACCGGCGCGCCGACGCGCAGCTCGGCGACGCGCTCCGCCTGATCTCGACCGAGCAGGGCGTGCGCTCGCTGCCGATCGCGTCAAGAGAGGGCGCTCCGCCAGCGGTCCTGCACGTCGTGCCGATCCGCCGCGCTGCGCACGATCTCTTTGCGCAGGCCATGGCCATCTTGGTGCTGACGACGGCGTCGGACGAACCGACCGGTGCGACGCCGCTGCTCCAAGCGCTGTTCGATCTGTCGCCCACAGAGGCAAGGATTGCGGCGTTCATTGCGGCCGGTCGAACCGTCGACGAAATCGCGCTCGGGGACGCCAAGAGTGTCGAGACCGTGCGCAACCAGCTGAAGAGCGTCTTGGCCAAGACGGGCTGCCGCCGCCAGGTCGATCTGGCGCGGCTCTTGGCGCGGCTCGTGCCGGGATAAGTGCCAAGGCCTTTGCATTGAAGTATAGCCCAGATGGGTCATGCGTCTAATGTCCTCCAAGATAGTCTCCCCTTCGAATTTCGTGGACGCGGAGGATCACAAATGAAACGGAAGATCTCGTGTCTTGTGGCGACGGCGTTGATCGGACTCGGTCTTAGTTCATTCGCGGCAGTCAAGACGGTTACAGCGGCGGCGATTATCACCTACTGTGCGGTCATATTGGCCAACGGCACGCAGATAGCGATACCGAACGCGACGACGTTTGCAGCCTGCAAGTCTGCGGGCCCCAAATGTGCGGGGACGCGACCGTATCTCCAATATTTATCACAACACGAATCCCTTCGGCGTGGCCGCAGACGGCATCAACGAGGTTTGTCAACTCCAAAGCTAAAGCATGCGACCAGCTATGGATGTTCCGGTCACACTCGCCACACACGGATACTCGCATGCGCTCCGATTCATTCGCACGATTCGCACTCGCACGCGGCCGGAGCCTGCCCGAGCGCTGCCAGCCTCTATATGACTGGATGCTTGGCCGCCTCGGCGAGGGGCATGGTCTTTCTGCCGGACCCAGGAATCGCGAAGCGGGACGCGTGGCGCTTACCGGGGATGGGACGGAACGCGCCATTCCGGGATAAACTTCGCCGCCCAGGACTATCTCGGCCTCTCTCATCACCCCCGTGTAATTCAGGCCGCCCATGATGCGATCGAGCAGTATGGGCTTCACGGCGCGGGGAGCGAAGTCAACGGTGGAACCACCTGGCCTGTCGAGCAGATCGCGCTCCGCCTCGCGCGCTTGCTGAATCTTGAGCATTGCATCATGTTTCCTACCGGTTGGGCGGCGGGCTATGCTGCAATACGCGGTTTGATGCGTAGGTCGGACGTTGTCGTGATCGACAAGCTTGCTCACAACTGCTTGCGTGAGGGTGCCTTGGCTTCGGGCGCCGAAATGGCAGCCTTCGATCACAATGATCCGGAGTCCCTCGCTGCCGCGCTCGAACGAGCGCGATCAAGCAATCCCGATGCGGCCATCCTCGTGGTGATCGAGTCGCTATACTCGATGGATTCTGATGGACCCAACCTGAGAGGCATCATCGATGCTGCGCGGGCATACGGTGCCCATACGCTCGTGGATTGCGCACACGATCTCGGAGTGTTCGGCAAGTCAGGGGCGGGCCTGATGGCTGACGCCGGAGTTCTTGGCGAAGTCGATTTCGTAGTCGGAAGCTTTAGCAAGGTGTTCGCCACCACGGGTGGCTTCCTGATATCACGATGGCGCCAGTGCACCTTATCTGTCCAAGCATACGGCCAGGCCAACACGTTCAGCAACCAGCTCGGTCCCGTCCAAGCAGCGACGGCTCTTGCCGCTTTTGAGATCGTCGTTTCATCAGAGGGGGACAAGCTGCGTCGTGACGTACTCCAGGCCTCGCGAGAACTGAGGGAGGTCATTACCTCACGAGGGCTGATCTGCTTCGGTATTCCTTCCGCCCTGGTCCCGGTCCTGACCGGCCTTGAGGTGATTGGGCGCGAGGCTGCGCGGCAGCTTGGCCAGAACGGCATTCTGGCAAACTTCATCGAGTATCCAGCAGTCGCCACGGGCTCATCTCGCCTGCGGTTGCAGGTGACGCCGGACCATCGTGACCTTCCGTTGCGCGAGATCGGTTCCAAGATCGCGGATATCATCCTCGGGGTCGGCGGATCAATCGAGCGCACGGCCGTTAAGGCGAGTTGACGAAGCACGAAATCCTAGGGTTTCAGACCGAATAGCCCAGATGGGTCACGCAAATCCGGCGCGGTTCACCATTGGATGATCTGTGGTGGCTGGCCAACCGACCGTTTGCTGGATCGGGAGGAGGCCGACATCCGGCGCACTCGAGTCGAAAGTGCAGAAACCGCACGAAAGGGGACATTCCATGACGCAGAAGAAGATTTCCTATTCCGCCGCAGTGGCGCTTGCCGGTTTGCTCATCGGCGGTGCAGCGACCGATGCCGCAGCCGCCAATCAGTTCCGCGGCAATGCCTGCATCATCACCGCATCGGCTGCATGCGCAGCAGTCGGCTGGTCGGTGGGGAACTGCGGTTCGGCGCGCTTCTCGCCGCCAAACTGGAATGGCAATCCCAACCGCACGGCTCTGTCGCTTTACTGGGGCTATTATGCCCAGAACTTCACCTATGCCTCGGGTTCCATGGTCGGCACCGTGATGCGTCCGCTTCAGGCTTCCGGCATCGGCAACGGGATGTTCACCTATAGCGCCAGCGGGCGTATCGCCGGGCAGGTCCCGGCCGCGCCGGCTGCGGGGACCGCGGTGTTGTCGAGCACGATCTACATCAACGGTTTCGAGGAGAGCTGCAATGTGACGCTCCGCTTCCAGGGCCAGCGGTATCCGCTCCCCTGAGAGCACGAGTGAGGTGCGGCTCGCCAATCACCTCATACGAACGCGCCGTGGCAGTGCTTGAACTTCTTGCCTGAGCCGCAGGGGCAGGGTTCGTTGCGGCCGGGCGCATCATTGATGACATTTCGCGGAATACGCCAGGAGCGTCGAGACGGTCCGCAATCAAATGAAGAGCGTGCTCGCCAAGGTTGGCTGCCGCCGGCAGATGACTCTGGCGCGGCTTCTGACCCAACTGATCGCGCCGGGACGAACGCTCCGAGCTGAGCGATAGATTAACTCGACCTTTCCGTCGTTCCTATGAAAGACGCGCGAGAACACTTCAGGTCGGCCCGAGTAATAGCCCATTTGGTTCATTCGCCACACCGGCAAAGCTGCTTGACTAAGCGCTGTAGTCCAATCGGAAGGAGAAACCAGCATGCGCAAGTATCTGCTGATTGTCGCAGCACTTCTGTGCGCCACGTCTTATTCCACGGCACAAACGTGCAATGCCGAGGCGCGCGACCGCTGCGAAGCAAACGGTGGAACCTGGAATAGCGGCAATTGCTCTTGCAGCTAGGTACTGCCGGCTCGGCAGATGGCGTGTTTCAAGGAGACAAGAGATGCTTCGTACCTTCCTATCGGCTGTGCTCACGGTGACAGGCTGCTCCTTCGGCGTTCTGCTGACGGAGAAGCCTGCGGTCGCTCAACAGTCGTGCCTGACAATCCAGCACATGGCCGGATCGGGCGTAACCCAATTCCGCAACTTCTGTGACCGGCGTATCAATGTCCGCTGGAGAGACCAGGGGTATTGTTCTGGGGGTGGTGGGTGCATGGACACGGTCTCACCCAACGGCGGTGTGCAGAACGTGACTCCTTGGCGGGGCAGCACGAACTACTGCGTCTGCTGGGACTACGACCGATGCTGCGACGTGTGAGCAAGCTGAGATAACTTCTCGCCACGCATCATCGGCCGGGTATTTCCCATGAGAGTCCACATTATTCTTCTTTCATGCATTGCGCTTGCCGCAAGCGTTGGGCCAGGAGGTAGCAACCTCCTGGAGCCCAACGACAATCTGCAGGTCAGAAAGTCAATTCCGTTGTCTTCGGTACTATGGGCGCAACAGCAATGCTCGGGACCCAATTCTTGTATCATGATCTGTCGCGATAATGCTCAGCATTGCGGTTTCGTGACCAGCCGTGGATGCAAGAGCTTCGATCCGCCCTGCCAGGATTGAAGTAGTGCTCAGTCAATCAACGTCTGAAATGATGAAGACCATACTCGCCCTAGTCCGAGTCTTGATGATTGTGCCTCGGGGCAAAAATCTGACCGCCTGCCTGTGTTTGTCGGCACTGGCGCCCGTATTTTCGGCGACCGCGGAGGAAGTCTGGTGCGGCTGCAATGCAAGTTGGGGAGGGCGGTTGACAACCTGCATCGCCGCGGACTGCTCGGTGAATGTGCAGGATCCCCGCTATACTATTCACGCCCGTCCATTCCCAGTGCGCAGCGAGAACGAGTGCGGCAGAGGAAGTGAAAGCTCAAAGGCGGCGAAACGCTTCTATTCTTACCTCAAGCGGAACGGGATTCGGCCGCAGTCTCTGACGTGCTACGCTTTCAGCTCGGAATTCTCCGCCGAAAGGAGCCTGAGTGACTTAATGTCTCGCGGACGTACTCAGCACCGCGTTGCGGTGGACTTCCGGTTCGAATGACCGCCTGCAGGGCCAGCTGTCGCGGCGTTCAGCGACAGCCTCGTTAGTTTCGTGTTGCAGCTACAATGGATTCCGCCCGCCGAACGTGCAAAGCTGCCTACTAGCGCCACCCCATCACACGAACGCGCCGTGGCAGTGCTTGAACTTCTTGCCTGAGCCGCAGGGGCAGGGTTCGTTGCGGCCGACGCGGCCCCAGGTGGTGGGGTCGTTGGGGTTGCGGTCCTCGGCAGACACCGCAACTTCCTGCGCCAGCATCACCGTGCCAGCGCCCTCGCCGAAGTCGTCCTGGCCGGTCGTGCCGTCGATGTGGTGGCCGAACATGTCCGGCACCTGCGGGGAGGGGCTTCGGCCGCCTCGCGCACGAGCTCGACGCGCATCAGCTGCGCGGTCACCGCCTGGCGCAGATTGCCGAGCATGGCCTGGAAGAGCTCGAAGCCCTCCTGCTTGTATTCCTGCAGCGGGTCGCGCTGCGCGTAGCCGCGGAAGCCGACGACGGAGCGCAGATGGTCGAGGTTGACCAGATGCTCGCGCCAGAGGTGGTCGAGCGTCTGCAGCACGATCGTCTTCTCGACATAGGCCATCACGTCCGGCCCGAAGCGTTCGGCGCGATCGGCGGCGGCCTTGTCGGCTGCAGCGGTGATGCGCTCGCGGATCGCTTCCTCGTCGATGCCTTCCTCGGCGGCCCATTCCTCCACCGGCAGGTCGAGGTTGAGATTGGTCTGCACCGCCTCGCGCAAGCCTTTCACGTCCCACTGCTCGGCATAGGCCGTCTCGGGGATGTGCTTGGTGACCATGTCCTCGATGACCTCCTGGCGCATCTCGGCCACGGTGTCGGACACGGTTTCGGCGTCCATCAGTTCGAGGCGCTGCTCGAACACGACCTTGCGCTGGTCGTTCTGGACGTCGTCGAACTTCAGAAGGTTCTTGCGGATGTCGAAGTTGCGCGCCTCGACCTTCTTCTGCGCCTTCTCCAGCGCCTTGTTGATCCAGGGATGGATGATGGCCTCGTCTTCCTTGAGGCCGAGCTTCTGCAGCATGCCGTCCATACGGTCGGAGCCGAAGATGCGCATCAGGTCGTCCTGCAGCGACAAGAAGAACTTGGAGCGGCCCGGGTCACCCTGGCGGCCGGAGCGGCCACGGAGCTGGTTGTCGATGCGGCGCGATTCGTGGCGCTCGGTGGCGAGCACGTAGAGCCCGCCGGCGGCCAGCGCCTTTTCCTTGAGCACCTGGATGTCGGCCTTGATGGCGGCTTCCTTCGCGGCGCGCTCCGGGCCGGCCGGCATGTCGCCCAGCTCCTCGGCGATGCGCATGTCGGCATTGCCGCCGAGCTGGATGTCGGTGCCGCGGCCGGCCATGTTGGTGGCGATGGTGATCGCGCCCGGCTTGCCGGCCTGCGCCACGATTTGCGCCTCGCGCTCGTGGTGGCGGGCGTTGAGCACCTGGAAGTCGGTAAAACCGTCCTTGCGCAGGCGGTCTGCCAGAAGCTCGGACTTCTCGATCGAGACGGTGCCGACCAGGACCGGCTGGCCGCGCGAGTGGGCCTCACGAATCTCCTTCGTGATCGCGCGGTATTTCTCCTCGACGGTGCGGTAGACCTCGTCGTCCTCGTCGATGCGCTTGACCGGCAGGTTGGTGGGGATCTCGACCACGTTGAGGCCGTAGATGTTGCCGAACTCCTCGGCTTCCGTGTTGGCCGTGCCGGTCATGCCGGCCAGCTTGTTGTACATGCGGAAGTAGTTCTGGAAGGTGATCGAGGCGAGCGTCTGGTTCTCGGGCTGGATCGCCACGTGCTCCTTTGCCTCCAGCGCCTGGTGCAGGCCCTCGGAATAGCGGCGGCCGGGCATCATGCGGCCGGTGAACTCGTCGATGATGACGATCTCGCCGTTGCGCACGATGTAGTCGCGGTCGCGCTGGAACAGCTTGTGCGCCTTCAGCGCATTGTTGACGTGGTGGACAATTGCCACGTTCTCGACGTCGTAGAGCGACTCGCCCTTGAGGTGGCCGGCCTCGGTCAGCAGGTTTTCGAGCTTCTCGGTGCCGACCTCGGTGAAGATCGTGGTGCGCTGCTTTTCGTCGACCTCGTAGTCTTCCGGGTTGAGCTGCAGCATGAAGCGGTCGACGGTGTTGTACATCTCCGAACGATCCTCGAGCGGGCCGGAGATGATGAGCGGCGTGCGCGCCTCGTCCACCAGGATCGAATCGACCTCGTCGACGATCGCATAGTGGTGGCCGCGCTGCACCATCTGCGCGCGGTCGTATTTCATGTTGTCGCGCAGGTAGTCGAAGCCGAGCTCGTTGTTGGTGGCGTAGGTAATGTCGCAGGCGTACGCCGCCTTGCGCTGCTCGTCGGTGAGGCCGTGCACGATCACGCCGGTGGTCAGGCCAAGAAAGCCGTAGACGCGGCCCATCCAGCCCGAGTCGCGGGTGGCGAGGTAGTCGTTGACGGTGACGACGTGGACGCCCTTGCCTTCCAGCGCGTTGAGGTAGACCGGAAGGGTAGCGACCAGCGTCTTGCCCTCGCCGGTGCGCATTTCGGCGATCGAGCCTTCGTGCAGCACCATGCCGCCGATGAGCTGGACATCGAAGGGGCGCATGCCGAGCGCTCTGCGAGCTGCTTCACGGACAGTGGCGAAGGCAGGCACCAGGATCTGGTCGAGCGTCGCGCCGTTGGCCAGCTGCTGCTTGAATTCGGCGGTCTTGGCGCGGAGCTGCTCGTCGGAGAGCGCCCGCATCTCCTCCTCGAGGGCATTGATCTGCTCGACGCGAGGACGGGTGCCCTTGACACGCCGGTCATTTGCGGAGCCGAAGATCTTGCGGGCGAGGCCGCCGAGACTGACCATAACTGGTCCTTTCAACAGAGACTGTCCGGCGGGCCGCCGGATCGTAGCCTGGCGGGCGCCGGCCTGCCGACAATCAAAAAAGCGTCCGGAAAACGGTTCTGGACGCCAAGTCGAAGGACAGATAAGAGGGGGCAACCCTGATGTCAACGTTGCGCCAGAGCGCGCGACGCACCGAAAATCCGCCACAAATCGGGCCTGTTTCGAAGGCGCCTCGGAGCTCTACAGGAGAACAGTTGTATGAATATCACTCTCAGGAAGCGGCCGGCCGCGCGCGTTGCTTTGGCGCTCGGCCTGCTTGCGTCGGCGACGTTCGGCGCCCTCGCCCAGACCGACACGGTCGTCGCGACGGTCAGCGGCCAGCCGGTCACCGAGGCGGACGTGCAGATGGCGGTCAGCGAACTCGACCAGCAGTTCGCGCAGCTGTCGCCCGAACAGAAGCGGGCGGCCGCTCTGTCGGCCATCATCGAGATCAGGCTGATGGCGGAGAAGGCCAAGGCCGCCAAGCTCGATCAGGACGATGAATTCAAGCGCAAGCTCGCCTTCCTCAACGATCGCGCCCTGCATGCCCAGGTGATCGAGAAGGAGATCTCGCCGAAGGTCACCGACGAGGACCTGAAGGCGCGCTACGACAAGGAAATCGGCGCGCGTCCGCCGGTCGAGGAGGTCCATGCCCGCCACATCCTGGTGAAGACCGAGGAAGAGGCCAAGGACGTGATCAAGAGGCTCGACGAGGGCGGCGACTTCCAGGCGATCGCCAAGGAGAAGTCGGATGATCCGGGTTCCGGCGCCAATGGCGGCGACCTCGGCTTCTTCGCCAAGGGCCAGATGGTGCCCGAGTTCGAGGCCGCGGCCTTCGCGCTGGAGCCCGGCTCCTACACCAAGACGCCGGTGAAGAGCGAGTTCGGCTTCCACGTCATCAAGGTTGAAGAGAAGCGCACCCAGCCGCCGGTTCCGTTCGACCAGGTGAAGGACCAGATCCGCCAGCTCGTGTTCCGCGACCTCTACTTCGCCACGGTGAAGGACCTGCGCGCGGGCGCCCAGGTCGAGATCAAGGACGAGGCGCTCAAGAAGGGCGTCGAGGAGATCGAGAAGCAGGCCGGCGCGGCGGAGTGATTCGGCGGTCTTGAAGTTTCCTTTTCCCCGTTCATCGGGAGAAGGTGCCTGAGTGGCGGATGAGGGGCGGTGCGAGCTATCGAGCTTCGCGCTGCCCCTCACTGTTTTGCCGGATATCTCTTTCGTGAACGGGGAGAGAGGCGCAACTCTCCGGCCATGCGACATCGTCGACCGCGGTGCAATTTGTCACGGACGAAGGCAGGATCGTTGGGGAGCATTCACTTTCCCTGCAAGAGCGCAGGTCAGGGGCTTCTCAGGACGTATCGCGCAGCTCGATCGGCGAGATGGTCGCGTCGGCGAGGCGCTGAAGGTCGGCACAGTGTAGCCCACCCTCATTGCCCGCCTCGTCGGAGGCCTGCCCCCGATGCAGGAACGACAGACGGCACAGATGCGCCGCGATGGCCTGCATGTAGAGCCCGAATGCCCTGAGCGAGTCGGCAATGTCCTCGGCATCGAAGGGATTGCTGCCGAAGCCGGCCGGCATCGGGACGGGCGTCCAGGTTCCGCGCTCGGAGCTGCGGAGCGTGCCTTCGACATAGCCCCTGAGCAGCTCGTTGGCCTGCCAGGCGGCCCACAGCACGCACCAGCGGACCCAGAACGAGCGGCCGGCGGCCTGTTCGGCCATGTCGGCGATCGAGAACAGGCGCATGACGATCCTCGCCTTTAACGCCTGTTCCCTCCCCGCCTTCGCCCTCCAGCCCATCGCCGGCTCCCGTTTGACCGGACATAGTTTCGGGCAAGCTGGCAGGGGTGGGGATGAAAAAGTTGGCGGTTGTGAGAATCTCCAAGCGGGTCAAGAGGTTGGCGACGGAAGAGGTGGAAATCGATCCATCGGATCATGTGCCAGAACTGACCTCTGCGGCTCTTCTCAAGACAGCGCACATCGTCCGCGATCGTCATCCCGGCGACCGGAGGTCAGCCGGGATCGATTGGCCTTGGCGGGTCGGCGCTGAGCCTTCTCTGCGATCGCGAGGGGTGTTTTCGGCGTGTAACCGGAGAGAGGAATAGATCCCGGCTCGCCTCCGGCGGCCGGGATGACGATCGCATAGGAGACGCTCGCTCAGGAGAGGAGTCGCGCGGGACAGTCGTGACAGGTTGTTCGCCCCGGCAAGGACCATGCGCAGTGCAGGGGCGGGATCGAGGATGTCCCCCTGTTCGCGCGCGTCAGGCCAGTGCGCCTCTGACGACGGTCCTGATGGCGGCGCGGAGCGTGGCGTCGTCTTCGTCCAGGCGGTTGGTCAGGAGGTGGGTCCAGGCGTAGGAGGATACGAGGTCGGCGACCACCTGCGGGTTCGTGTCGGGCCGCGCTTCGCCGCGTGCGATGGCGCGCTCGGTGATCCGGCCGGACTGGCGCCGGCGCTCGGCGTAATACTCCTCCAGCGCCCTGGCGGCCTTCGGATCGGACTGCGCCTCGGCGATGATCGAGCGGAAGATCTCGCCGACGGGCGTGCCGTGCCATTGCGCGAAAAGGCTGCGCGCGAAGACAAAAAGATCCTCTTCGAGCGGACCGTTGTCAGGGAAGACGACGTGGCGTTTCTGCCGGTGGTAGACATCGAGCAGGAGCGCTGCCTTGCTCGGCCACCAGCGGTAGATGGTCGGCTTGCCGGCGCGGGCGCGCCGTGCCACGGCCTCGATCGAGAAGCCGGCATAGCCGGATTCGAGCAACACCGCCTCCGCGGCTTCCAGGATCGCTTCAGCACTTTCGGGATTGCGCCTCGCGCCGATCGAGCGCCGGCCTTCCGCCTCCGTCTGTTCCATTCGAACGGCTCCTTCCGGAAATTTTCCTAGCACGTCTCTTGACGAAACGAAACGGCCCGTTTTATTTAACGGAACGTATCGTATCGATGGAGTCCGCCATGTCGCAGACCTTTTCCTCCCAGACCATTTCCGCACAGACTGGTGCGGTCCGCTTCTCGCGGCCGCGCTTTGCCTTCCTCGTCCTGCTCGGCGTCTATCCGCTGGTCACTGGGCTGCTCTACCTGATCTTCCCGCTCACCGAAGGCTGGACGATCTGGCAGCGGACGCTGATCCTCGTGCCGATCGTGGTCATGACGATGGTGTGGGGGCTGATCCCCGCCGTCCAGAAGCGCTTTCACCGCTTCATCAACCCCGTCGTGAGGCAGTGAAACCGCCGATTGGGCTTGCGCGGGCGTGATCGGTCGGGCAAACGAGCGCGACCGATCCAGCCACCGGAACACGCCATGTCGACCGCCGTTTCGCCGCTTGCACCGAAGTCCCAACCCAAGATGCCGCCGATCGAAGGCGTGCGGATCGCCACCGCCGAGGCGGGCATCAAATACAAGGGCCGGACCGACCTGCTCGCCATGGTCTTCGACGAAGGCACACAGGTCGCGGGCGTCTTCACCCGCTCGAAATGCCCCTCGGCTCCGGTCGACCTCTGCCGGGCGAACCTGCCGGGCGGCAGCGCCCGCATGCTGGTAGTGAATTCCGGCAACGCCAATGCCTTCACCGGCAAGAAGGGCAGGGCGACCACGGAGGCGACCGCCAAGGCCGCGTCGTCGGCCGCCGGCTGCGCCTCATCGGAAGTCTTCCTGGCCTCGACCGGCGTGATCGGCGAACCGCTCGACCCGGCGAAGTTCACGCATCTGCTGGCCGACATGGCCAAGCGCGCCGAGCCGGCGCTGTGGCCGGAGGCCGGCAAGGCCATCATGACCACGGACACCTATCCGAAATATGCCACGCAGACGGTGCTTCTGGGCGAGACGCTGGTGACGATCAACGGCATCGCCAAGGGCGCGGGCATGATCGCGCCCGACATGGCGACGATGCTCTCCTTCGTCGCGACCGACGCGCCGATCGCGGCCTCCGTGCTGCAGGATCTTCTGTCGAAGGGCACGGCGAAGACGTTCAATGCCGTCACGGTGGACAGCGACACCTCGACCAGCGACACGCTGCTGCTCTTCGCGACGGGGGCGGCGGCCAAGCGCGGCGCGCCGCGCATCGACGACGTCAAGGACCCCAGGCTCCAGTCCTTCCGTCGCGCGCTGAACAAGATCCTGAAGAACCTGGCGCTGCAGGTGGTGCGCGACGGCGAGGGCGCGCGCAAGGAGGTGGAGGTGACGGTGACGGGCGCGAAATCGGCGCGCTCGGCCAAGAAGATCGCGCTGTCCATCGCCAATTCACCGCTGGTGAAGACGGCCGTCGCCGGCGAGGACGCCAATTGGGGCCGCGTCGTGATGGCCGTCGGCAAGGCCGGCGAGCCCGCCGACCGCGACCGCCTCTCGGTGTGGTTCGGCGACATCCGCGTCGCGCATGAGGGCGAGCGCGACCCCGACTATTCCGAGGCCGAGACCTCCGCCTACATGAAGAAGGACCGCATCCGGGTGCGCGCCGACATTGGGCTCGGCCGCGGCAAGGCGACGGTGTGGACCTGCGACCTCACCAAGGAATATGTCGCGATCAACGGCGACTACAGAAGCTGACCGGCGTGCCGCAGTTCGATGCAGACCTGCTGCCGATCGTCCGCCGCTTCGAGGCGGCCGGATTCCGCGCCTGGCCGGCCTCGTCGGTGCACTATGACGGCACCTGGGTGATCCGGCTAACGGCCGGACATCCGGCCAAGCGGCTGAACTCGATCAATCCGCTTGATCCGGGCGATTGCGACAACCTGACGGAGCGCATCGCGCGCGCCTCGCGCCGCTTCGAGGCCTATGGCCGGCCGACCACCTTCCGCATGTCGCCGCTGGGCGGCGCGTTCATCTCCGCCTATCTCGACCAGGAAGGGTGGAGCCGTTTTTCCGAATCGGTCGTGATGTCGATCGACCTTTCGGCCGTCGATCTCGACAATGTGCTCAGCCAGATTCCGATGAAGGACATGGCGCGCTTCATCAGCGCCGCGATGACGGTGCACGATTTCGAGCCGTCGATACGACCCGGCCTGTCGGAGATCGTCAGCTCGATCGAGCCGGAGAGCGGGCTCTTCCTGCTGGAGGACGACGACCGGCCGGTGGCGAGCGCGATCTGCGTGCATGACGGCGACCTCGCCGGCCTGTTCGAGGTGGCGACCTTCAGCGGCGTGCGCGGCAAGGGGCACGGACGGCGCGTCGTGCTGTCGGCGCTGAAATGGGCGCGGCTGCGCGGCGCCAAGATCGGCTGGCTGCAGGTCGAGGCGAGCAACACCGTGGCCCTCGCGCTCTACACGTCGCTCGGCTTCCGCCGGGTCTACGACTACCATTACCGGCAGCCGCCGAAATGACCGGACGCCCGCGATGACCGACACGAGCCCCGCCAAGCCTGCCAAGCCGCTGCTGCTCGTCGCCGCCTGCGCGCTGGTCGACGCCGACGGGCGCGTGCTGATCACCGAACGGCCGCCGGGCAAGCAGCTTGCCGGGATGTGGGAGTTTCCGGGCGGCAAGGTGGAGCCGGGCGAGACGCCCGAGGAGACGGTGGTGCGCGAGCTGGCCGAGGAGCTCGGCATCGAGACCAAGGTGCCGTGCCTGGCGCCGCTGACCTTCGCCAGCCACGCCTATGACAGTTTCAACCTCCTGATGCCGCTGTTCGTTTGCCGCCGCTTCTGGGGCACGCCCGTGGGCAAAGAGGGGCAGCGGCTGAAATGGGTGCGCCCGCGCGACATGCGCAACTACGAGATGCCGCCCGCCGACGCGCCGCTGATCCCGTTCCTGATCGACCTCCTCTAGCGGTCGCGGCGCGTTTCGTTAATCGATCCTTTATCCAATCGTGAGAATGCTGCCTTTCGATAGCGGCGCGGACGGCGCCGGCGCATTGCGGGGGCAATCGATAAATCCGGAAAGCGAGTGGCAATCCATCCGTGGCGACCGCCCGTCGATGCTCGGCATCGCCGGCGTCGGGATCCTTCGGGCGGCGCTGCTGTTCGGTTCCGCCGCCGTCGCGCTGGCGGTGATCCTCGCGCCGCTGGCCGAGAGCCAGACCCGGCGCATCGTCGGCGCGGCCGACGGGCTGGACCGCATGTCGACCGGCTCGGTCAGCCGCGGGGGCGGGTCGAGCTACGTCATCCGCCGCAGCGTGCTGCAGGACTCGCCGGCGGCGATCTGCATCATCCGCGACGACGGAACGCGCAGCGGCGATTGCGGATAAGCCGCCGTTTTCAGCATTGGTTAATGCTGTCTCGTTAACCTTTCTTAATCGGCTTCGACTACGGTGTTTCGAGAGGGTCGGCGGGGTGTCGAAGATGTTGAGCCGTTTTCTGAAAGATCGCAGCGGAGCCACCGCCGTCGAATACGGCATGATCCTCGTCTGCCTGTCGCTGGTGATCGTTGGCGGGATCACACATTTCGGCAACAGGATGGAAGTGCGGTTCCTCGAAATCGCCAAATTCCTCGACGACACGCCGACGCAGTAGTCAGTTAGGCGCTCAGCCGGCCGACTCGTCGCCCAGCGCCTTCGCCAGCGACATCTTCGCCGATCCGGGCTTGAGCGGCTTCTGCTGCGACGCGTCCGGCGCCCAGCCCGACAGCCAGATGGTCGCGAAGGTGGCGCGGATGCGCCCGTCGGGGTCCGAATGCCGCTCCGCGTAGATTTCGGCCGCGCGCAGGAACAGCGCCTTGCCGGTCGGCCTGCGCAGCCGCGCCAGGAGCGGGTTCGTCGCTCCCATCGCGCGCAGGTCGCGCATCAGGGCGAACATCGAATCGTAGCGCACGACCACCGTCTCGATGTCCGCGACCGGCAGCGCGAAGCCGGCGCGCTGGAGGAGGGCGCCGGCGTCCCTGACATCGGTGAAGGGCAGGACACGCGGGCTGGCGCCGCCGGTCAGCTCGGTTTCGGCGGCCAGCAGGCTGTCGCGCAGCTCTGCCAGCGTGCCGGCGCCGGGGAAGGCGGCGAGGAACAGTCCGTCAGGCTTCAGCGCGCGGCGCGCCTGGATCAGCAGGCCGGGCAGGTCGTTCGCCTCATGCAGCGCCATCAGCGAGGCGACGAGGTCGAGTGAAGCGGGTTCAAGCGGCAGCGTCTCGGCGACGCCGAGCAGGGGTTCGCCGGAACCGGCGAGTGCGGGATCGGCGACGATCTCCCGCACCTCGTCCACCTTGCCGCTCGCCAAGAGCGCGCGGCGCGGCCGCGCCGCCGGGCGAGAACAGCGTGACGGCGCGCGGGAAGCGGCGTGCGACCGTGGCCAGCCGATCGGCGAGATCCTCGGCCGCCCGGGTCAGCAGGAAGTCGGCGCCCGCCACGGGCAGCGCCGCCGCGCGCAGCTTGCGCCGCGTTGCGAGATCGGTGTCGATAATCGGTTCCAAGGGCGCGGTCCGGGCTTCTGGCTGGGGTGGTGGGCGACTGCCCTTGCGGCAGGCCCATCGCATGCTAGCCTGTGTCGTCTCTCAGGTGGCCGATCGGATGCAGGAGATCAAGAGCCTCGCGGCACGGGCCGCGTCGATGTCGGCGCGGCTTCTGTTCCCGCCGGCCTGCGCGGGATGCCGCCGCCTCGTCAGCCAGCCCGGCGCGCTGTGCGGCGAATGCTGGCGGGGCCTGCGCTTTCTCGAGCAGCCCTGGTGCGAGGTGATGGGCACGCCGTTCAGCCATGAGATGGGGCCGGGCATGCTGTCGGCCGACGCGATCGCCAATCCGCCGCCCTTCGACCGCGCGCGGGCAGCCGTCGCCCATGGCGGCATTGCGCGGCGCATGGTGCACGGGCTGAAATATGGAGACCGCACCGACCTCGCGCCCTGGATGGCGCGCTGGATGGTGCGGGCGGGGCGCGAACTGCTGCCCGGCGCGGACCTTATCGTGCCGGTGCCGCTGCATCGCATGCGCTTCCTGTCGCGCCGCTTCAACCAGTCGGCGGAGCTGGCGCGGGCGATCTCGCGACTGTCGGGCGTGCCGTTCTCGCCCGACGTGCTCAACCGCGTGAAGCCGACGCGCCAGCAGGTGGGCCTCGGCCTGCGCCAGCGGGAGGACAATGTGCGCGGCGCCTTCAAGGTGGCGGCGGAGCGCGAGATCGAGGTGGCCGGCCGGCGCATCCTTGTCGTGGACGACGTCTACACCACCGGCGCGACCGTTTCGGCAGTGGCGAAGGCGCTGCGCAGGGCAAAGGCGGCGCATGTCGACGTGCTCACCTTCGCGCGTGTTCTGCCGGGGGACTTCCGGCCCGAAGAAGACGACACTATATAGTTGGCATCGACGGCGAAGGCTGGACGGAACATGGCACAGGTTACGATCTACACGCGTGATTTCTGCGGCTACTGCGCCGCGGCGAAACGGCTGCTGAAGGAGAAGGGCGTCGACTTCCAGGAGCACGACGCGACCTACTCGCCGGAGCTGCGCCAGGAGATGATCCAGCGCGCGAACGGCCGCTCGACCTTCCCGCAGATCTTCATCGGCGAGACGCATGTCGGCGGCTGCGACGATCTCTACGAGCTCGACCGCAGCGGCAGGCTCGACCCGCTGCTGGCCGCCTGAGGAGCCGCGACATGACGATCTTCAAGGCAGCCGCCGTCCAGATGCGGTCGGGTACCTCGGTCGAGAGGAACGCCGAGACCTTCGAGACTATGGTGCGCGAGGCGGCTGCGAATGGCGCGGCCTACATCCAGACGCCGGAGATGACCGGCGCGCTGATGCGCGACCGCGCAGCGCTCAGGGCGTCGCTCAGGGACGATGCGGGCGATCTTATCGCGTCGGCCGCGCGTCGGCTGGCGCGCGAACTCGGCGTCTACATCCATGTCGGTTCGACGGCGATCGCGGCCGGCGACAGGATCGCCAACCGCGGGTTCCTGGTCGGTCCGGATGGCGCGGACATCGCAACCTACGACAAGATCCACATGTTCGACGTCGACCTCGACAATGGCGAGAGCTGGCGCGAATCGGCAACCTACCAGCCTGGCGGGCGCACCGTGGTGGCCGAGCTACCCTTCGCCAATCTCGGCATGGCGGTGTGCTACGACCTGCGTTTTCCGCAGCTCTTCCGCGCCCAGGCGCTGACCGGGGCAGAGGTGCTGACCACGCCGGCCGCCTTCACCCGCCAGACCGGCGAGGCGCACTGGCACGTGCTTTTGCGCGCCCGCGCCATCGAGAACGGCGCATGGGTAATCTCCGCCGCGCAGGGCGGCACGCATGAGGACGGCCGAGAGACCTACGGCCATTCGCTCATCGTCGACCCGTGGGGGCGCGTCGTCGCCGAGGCCGACCACGCCGAGCCCGGCATTATCTATGCCGAGATCGACACGGCCGCCTCCGCCGAGGCGCGCAAGAAGATCCCGAACCTGAAGAATGCGCGCGAATTCTCGGTCGAGGTCGCGCGTCCCGAACCTGCCCTGAAAGCCGCATCGTGATCCGCTTCTCCCTCCACTGCGACCAGGCCCACGAATTCGAGGGCTGGTTCCGCGACAATGCCGACTACGACACGCAGTCGAAGCGCGGCTTCGTCGAATGCCCGGTCTGCGGCTCGCACAAGGTGTCGAAGTCGCTGATGGCGCCGGCCGTCTCGACCGGCCGCAAGAAGGAAAAGATGGCGCTTGCGGCGAACGCCGAGCAGAAGAAGCTGATGGCGGCGCTGAAGGAAATGTCGAGGCAGGTGCGCGAGAACGCCGAGAACGTCGGCGACAAGTTCGCCGAGGAAGCGCGGAAGATCCATTTCGGCGAGACCGAGGCGCGCGGCATCTACGGCGAGGCGACGCCCGAGGAAGCACGTGGCCTGATCGAGGACGGCGTGGAATTCATGCCGCTGCCGGTGTTTCCGGACGACAGGAACTGACGATCGCCTTGTCCGGTCTCAGCCGGGCAGCTGACGGCCAGCCATCAGCTGCCATCTTGATGGCAGCCGGCATCGGCTTTATCTTTTCGACGAGCAGCTATGGAGGTCACTTATGGCCGAACGACAGCTTTCCGTCCGAAGCGCCAAGGCGAGCGAGATTGCCCATCGTCTCGCGCGGCGCGAGAACCTGCACCGTCGCCAGCATCGTGGAGCGCGCCTTGGAGGACTACGATCTCAAATCCACGGGCCGCGAGCCGGCGGAGATTTTCTATAGGCGGATAGCCGAACAATACGGCGTCGACATCGACCTTGAAGAGGTCATCAAGGAAGGCCGGAAGCCTCATCCAGGCATCGACCTTTGATCTTCCTCGACACGAACGTCGTTTCCGAGGACCTCCGACCGGAGCCAAGTCCGGCAGTGCTGGGTTGGCTTACGCGACATGATGTGGAACTCGTGCTTTCGACCGTCGTGATTGCCGAGATTTCCTTCGGCATCTCGAAAATCAGTCCGGAACAGCGCGCACGGCGCCTTTCACTCGGTCTTGCTGAGTGGCGACGTCGCTTCACGGGTCGGATCTTCCCGTTCACCGAGGAAGCAGCGCTCGTCTACGGCGAAATGATGGGCGACGCGGCTCGTCGTGGCCGCGGGATGCAATCGATGGACGGCATGATCGCCGCGATTGCCCGCATCCACGGCGGACGGCTCGCGACCCGCAATATTGCCCATTTCGAGCATTGCGGCCTCGACCTGATCAATCCGTGGACCGAGTAGGGACACGCTGTCGCCAACCTAGCAAATCGGGAGCGCCACTCCAGAATTGCAAGGATAATCGCTAGCTAGGCTGAGGCCGTTCCGCCAGCACCATGTAGTTGACGTCCATGTCCTTCGAGCGCTGCCAGCGGTCGCCGAGGGGGTGTAGACGACGCCAGTGCGGTCGATGATGGTGAGGCCGGCCTTGCCCAGGCCGGATTCCAGCTCGTCGGGGCGCACGAGCTTGCCGAACTGGTGGGTGCCGCGCGGCAGCCAGCGCAGCACGTATTCCGCGCCGATGATCGCGAGCCCCAGCGCCTTCAGCGTGCGGTTGATCGTGGCGACGAACATCAGCCCGCCCGGCTTCACCATCTGCCCGCATTTGGCGAGGAACAGGTCGACGTCGGCAACGTGCTCGACCACTTCCATGTTCAGGATCACGTCGAACTTCTCGCCCTCGTCGGCGAGCGCCTCGGCGGTCGTGGCGCGGTAGTCGATGGTCAGGCCGCTCTCCACGCCATGCAGCTTCGCCACTTCGATGTTGGTGGCGGATGCGTCGGCCCCGACGACCTCGGCGCCCAATCGCGCCATCGGCTCGCACAGGAGGCCGCCGCCGCAGCCGATGTCGAGGATGCGCAGGCCCTCGAAGGGGTGCGGCGCGCGCGGATCACGGCCGAATCGCTCGGCGACCTTGTCGCGGATGTAGGCGAGACGGACCGGGTTGAACTTGTGCAGCGGGCGGAACTTGCCGTTCGGATCCCACCATTCCGCCGCCATGCGGGAGAAGCGTTCCACTTCGTCGGCGTCGATGGTCGTGCGTCGGGCTTCGGCCATGTCGTTCATCTCCCTCTTCGGCCACACAAGTCGGGCGATGAGGCTTCGATGTCAAGGCGGTTGGTTCCGGTCGGGAGAGGGGTGCCAGGGCTTGCTACGGTTCGCCGGCGGCGCAACCGAACGGCTGTCAGGGCCTGTCAGCTATCGTTTCGGTCAGGTTGGGACGAGCCGCCATTCGGCCTATATCCGACATCCGACGCTCCGATTCAGAAAAGCCGTCACCGATGCAGCCGATCATCTCGATCTCCAATCTGTCGAAGACCTATGCCAACGGCTTCGAGGCACTGAAGAGCGTCAGTCTCGACGTGCGCAGAGGCGAGATATTCGCCCTGCTGGGGCCGAACGGAGCCGGCAAGACGACGCTGATCAACATCGTGTGCGGTCTCGTCAATCCCGGCACCGGCAGCGTGACGGTCGGCGGGCACGACATCGTCGGCGACTATCGCAAGACGCGCTCCATGATCGGGCTCGTGCCGCAGGAGCTTTCGATCGACGCCTTCGAATCCGTCTTCGCCACCGTCTCCTTCAGCCGCGGGCTGTTCGGCAAGCCGGCCGATCCGGCCCACATCGAGAAAGTGCTGAGATCGCTGTCGCTCTGGGACAAGCGCAAGGAGAAGGTGATGACGCTGTCCGGCGGCATGAAGCGGCGCGTCCTCATCGCCAAGGCGCTGGCCCACGAGCCGGAGGTCCTCTTCCTCGACGAGCCGACAGCCGGGGTGGACGTCGAACTGCGCCGCGACATGTGGGCGATGGTGCGCGGCCTGCGCGACACCGGCGTCACCATCATCCTGACCACGCATTACATCGAGGAGGCGCAGGAGATGGCCGACCGCGTCGGCATCATCTCCAAGGGCGAGATCATCCTGGTCGAGGACAAGGACGTGCTGATGCGCACGCTCGGCAAGAAGCAGCTGCGCATCGAGCTGCGCGAGCCGCTGACGGAACTGCCGCCGTCTCTCTCCTCGCAGGGGCTGCACCTTGCAGATGGCGGCGACGCGATCGTCTCGACCTACGACGCCACCGCAGACCGGACAGGCATCAACGCATTGTTCCTCGACCTTGCCCGGGAAGGCATCGCGATCCGCGACCTGGAGACCCGGCAAAGCACGCTGGAAGAGATATTCGTCGGCCTTCTGGAGGCCCGCACATGAACCTTCGTGCTGTCCAGGCGATCTACAAATTTGAGATGGCGCGCACCTTCCGCACCATACTCCAGTCCATCGTTTCCCCGGTGATCTCGACCGCGCTCTATTTCGTGGTGTTCGGCGCGGCGATCGGCTCCCGCATCCCGGAGATCGGCGGCGTCAGCTACGGCGCGTTCATCGTGCCGGGACTGATCATGATGTCGATCCTGACACTGTCGATCTCGAATGCGTCCTTCGGCATCTATTTCCCGAAGTTCACCGGCACCATCTATGAACTGCTGTCGGCGCCCGTTTCCCATCTCGAGATCGTCGCCGCCTATGTCGGCGCGGCCGCCACCAAGTCGGTGATCATCGGCCTCGTGATCCTTGCAACGGCCGCCTTCTTCGTGCCGCTCAGGATAGAGCACCCGCTCGTCATGCTGCTGTTCCTGGTGCTGACCTCGTTCTCGTTCAGCCTGTTCGGCTTCATCATCGGCATCTGGGCCGACGGGTTCGAGAAGCTGCAGCTGATCCCGCTGCTCATCGTCATGCCGCTCGCCTTCCTCGGCGGAACCTTTTACTCGATCGAGATGCTACCGCCGTTCTGGGAGGCCGTGTCGCTGTTCAACCCGGTGGTCTATCTGGTCAGCGGCTTCCGCTGGAGCTTCGTCGGGGCGGCGGACGTGAACGTCTGGACGAGCCTCGCGATGACCGTGCTCTTCCTTGTCGGGTGCCTCGCCGTTACCGGCTGGATGTTCCGGACGGGCTACAGGCTCAAGAACTGACGGGCATCTCACGTTCCAGCCGTTCGGCGACCATCTCCTGCAGCCGCCAGAGATGGCGGTCGCGGATTCCCAGCATGTCCAGGTGGCTCACCGTGGCATGGAGATATTCCGCCATCGAGCCGCGGAAGCCGCAAGCGGTCGCGAGCACGTCGGCGGTGGCCTCGTCGTCCAGCGTGCCGATATAGCGGCCGCTGTTGCGGTTCATCGCGAAGGTGAGCGCCTTTAGCGGCCCCTCCGGCGTCTCGACCTGTATCCAGCGCGGCGGGAAGGCGCTCGGCACCATGCTCATCTCACGGCGGATCAGGCGATGCATGTTCGCCTCGATCGCGGCGTCGGGCAGGCGGAAGATGACGCCGTTGCACTGGCCGCCGCGGTCGAGCGCCAGCATCAGCCCCGGCTGCTCGCGATTGCCGCGCCAGCGATAATCCCAGCCGAGGCAGAAGCGCCGCCGCCAGCCGCGCGCCACCGCCTTGCGCTGCTCGGTGAAGTCGAAGTCGGGGTTCCAGATCAGCGAGCCGTAGGCGAAGACCCAGAAGCCGTCATTTGGTGCGCCGGCGATAATCTCCGCGACGACGCGGTCGTAGTCGGCGTCGGTCGCAGGCACGAAGCCGGGCAGGAGGTGGATGCCGGGATCGGGCATTTGGCGAGTCACTTTCGCGACATGGTCCCGGCTCAGCCGCATCTGCCGTTTCGCGTTCCTATCCATCGCCACCCGACCATCTGAAGCCGCTCGCGCGCAGCATATCATCGCGTTCCGATCGCGCGCCAGACGGCCGTGCCCGCTCGCCTTGCGGATCGGAGGCGATTTGGCTAAGGAAGCCGCGCGCCGCGGTCCGGGGAGGAGTGCGGCGCCCCAACCATAGAGAGCCGCGCCTGGCAGCACGGCCGGAATCAGGACCTTTCGACCGCCATGGCGCGCATCGTGATGAAGTTCGGCGGAACCTCCGTCGCCGACCTCGACCGCATCCACAATGTGGCGCGGCACGTCAAACGCGAGGTCGACGCCGGCCACGAGGTCGCCGTCGTCGTCTCCGCCATGTCGGGCAAGACCAACGAGCTCGTGGCCTGGGTGCAGAACATGCCCAAGGTCGCAGGCTCCAACGCCCCCTTCTACGACGCGCGCGAATACGACGCTGTCGTGGCGTCGGGCGAGCAGGTGACTGCGGGGCTTCTCGCCATCGCATTGCAGTCGATCGGCGTCGATGCGCGCTCCTGGCAGGGCTGGCAGATCCCGATCACCACCGACAGCTCGCACGGCGCGGCGCGCATCGCCGATATCGACGGCTCGAAGCTGATCCAGCGATTCGGCCAGGGCCAGGTCGCCGTGGTCGCCGGCTTCCAGGGCATAGCGCCGGACGGGCGCATCGCCACGCTCGGGCGCGGCGGCTCGGACACCAGCGCGGTGGCCATCGCCGCTGCCGTGAAGGCGGACCGCTGCGACATCTACACCGACGTCGACGGGGTCTACACGACCGACCCGCGCATCGAGCCCAAGGCGCGCCGGCTTGCCAAGATCTCCTTCGAGGAGATGCTGGAGATGGCCTCGCTCGGCGCAAAGGTGCTGCAGGTGCGTTCGGTCGAGCTCGCCATGGTGCACAAGGTGCGCACCTTCGTGCGCTCCTCCTTCGAAGATCCGGATGCTCCGGGCATGGGCGATCTTCTCAACCCGCCCGGAACCCTCATTTGCGACGAGGATGAAATCGTGGAACAGCAGGTCGTCACCGGTATCGCCTACGCCAAGGATGAGGCGCAGATTTCGCTCCGCCGCGTCGCGGACCGTCCCGGCGTCGCCGGCGGCATCTTCGGGCCGCTCGCGGAGGGCGGCATCAATGTCGACATGATCGTCCAGAACATCTCCGAGGACGGCTCGCGCACCGACATGACCTTCACCGTGCCGCAGGGCGACGTCGCCAAGGCGCTGGCGATCCTCGACAAGGTGCGCGAGACGGTCGGTTTCGACGTCGTCCAGCACGACGACGGCATGTCGAAGGTGTCGGTAATCGGCATCGGGATGAGGAGCCATGCGGGCGTCGCCGCGACCGCCTTCAAGGCGCTGGCCGAGAAGGGGATCAACATCCGTGCGATCACCACGTCGGAGATCAAGATCTCCATCCTGATCGACGGGCCCTATACCGAACTCGCCGTTCGGACTTTGCATTCCGTCTACGGTCTGGATAAGCAGTAGTCTGAAAAGATCGATGCGGGTCTGATCGCGTCGGCGCGGGAGGCGTCCGGCGCGGTTGCCCGTTGGAGTCCTGACATGCCCGATCACGTGCCCGGTCCGCGCGCGCTTCTGAGACGGCTCCGCGAGCTGATGGCGGAGGCGCTCGATCCGCAAACGCGCCTCGACCGCATCGTGCGCGAGATCGCGAAGAACATGGTGGCGGAGGTCTGCTCGCTCTACGTGCTGCGGGCCGATTCGGTGCTCGAGCTCTATGCGACGGAAGGCCTGAACCCCGGCTCGGTGCACCTGGCGCAGCTGCGCCTCGGGCAGGGTCTTGTTGGCACGATCGCCGCCAGCGCCAGGGCGCTGAACCTCTCCGACGCACAGAACCACCCGGCCTTCGCCTACCTGCCGGAGACGGGCGAGGAGATCTACAACTCCTTCCTCGGCGTGCCTGTGCTGCGCGCCGGCCGCACGCTGGGCGTGCTGGTCGTTCAGAACAAGACCAAGCGCATCTATCGGGACGACGAGGTCGAGGCGCTCGAGACGATCGCGATGGTGATCGCCGAGATGATCGCGGCGGGCGATCTCGCGCGGCTGATCAGGCCCGGCATGGAGCTGGACCTGACGCGACCGGCGAGCTTCAGGGGCCTGGCCTTCAACGACGGCGTCGGGCTCGGCCATGTCGTGCTGCACGAGCCGCGCATCGTCGTCACCAACCTGTTCAACGAGGACATCGAGGAGGAGCTGAAGCGTCTCGACGCGGCGCTCGGCTCGCTCAGGCTGTCGATCGACGACATGATGTCCCGCCGCGAGGTGGCCTTCGAGGGCGAGCACCGCGCGGTGCTCGAGGCCTATCGCATGTTTGCCCATGACCGCGGCTGGGTGCGCCGTCTGGAGGAGGCGATCCACAACGGCCTGTCGTCCGAGGCGGCGGTGGAGAAGGTGCAGAGCGACATGCGGGCGCGCATGACGCACATGACCGACCCCTATCTGCGCGAGCGGATGAGCGATTTCGACGACCTCGCCAACCGGCTGCTGCGGCAGCTGATGGGGCGGGGGCCTGAGATGGTCGCTGCGACCCTGCCGAAGGACGCCATCGTCGTCGCGCGGCAGATGGGCGCGGCGGAACTGCTCGACTATCCGCGCGAGAAGCTGCGCGGCCTGGTGCTGGAGGAGGGCTCGATCACCAGCCATGTGGTGATCGTCGCGCGCGCGATGGGTATCCCGGTCGCGGGGCAGCTCAAGGGCGTGGTGTCGATGTCCGAGAACGGCGATGCCATCATCGTCGACGGCGAGGACGGCACCGTGCAGTTGCGGCCGCAGCCCGACGTCGAGGCGGCCTATGCCGAGAAGGTGCGCTTCCGCGCTCGCCGGCAGGAGCTCTACCGCGAGCTGCGCGACAGGCCGTCGGTCTCGAAGGACGGCGTGCATGTCGACCTGATGATGAATGCGGGGCTCGCGGTCGACCTGCCGCAGCTCGCCGAATCGGGCGCGGCGGGCATCGGTCTGTTCCGAACCGAGCTGCAGTTTATGGTCGCGGCGACCTTCCCCCGCGCGGAGGCGCAGGAAAGGCTTTATCGCGACGTGCTCGATTCGGCGAAGGGCAAGCCCGTCACCTTCCGCACCATCGACATCGGCGGCGACAAGGTGCTGCCCTATTTCCGCGGCGCCGCGCAGGAGGAGAACCCGGCGCTCGGCTGGCGCGCGATCCGCCTGACGCTCGACCGGCCGGGCCTGCTGCGCACCCAGGTGCGCGCGCTGCTGCGCGCGGCCGGCGGGGGAGAACTGCGCGTCATGCTGCCGATGGTGACGGAACTGGGCGAGATCACGCAGGCGCGCGAGATCATCGACCGGGAGGTGCGGCACCTGTCGCGCCACGCCTATCTGCTGCCCACGACGCTGAAGGTCGGGGCGATGGTCGAGGTGCCGGCGCTGCTGTGGCAGCTCGACGAGCTGATGGAGGCGGTGGATTTCGTCTCGGTCGGCTCGAACGACCTGTTCCAGTTCGTGATGGCGACCGATCGCGGCAATGCGCAGCTGTCGGATCGTTTCGATCCGCTGTCGGTGCCGTTCCTGCGTGTCCTCAAGCAGATCGCCGATGCCGGCGCCCGCGCCAACACGCCGGTGACGCTGTGCGGCGAACTTGCCGGGCGGCCGATCTCCGCCATGACGCTGATCGGGCTCGGCTACCGGTCGATCTCGATGTCGCCGGCCGCGATCGGCCCCGTCAAGGCGATGCTGTGCGAGCTTCAGGTCGGCCGGCTCGAGGAGCTCCTGTCCGCCGCGCTCGCCTCCGGAGGCGCCTTCCGCAATCTTCGTCGCGACCTGCAGGCCTTCGCCGCGGAAAACGGCGTCCCGCTCTGAGCCAAACCATGACCGAATTGCCCACGGAACGACTGAACCAGGTCGTCAAGCGCTATGAGATGCTGGAGGCCCAGATGGCGGCCGGCGTCGACCCGGACGCCTATGTCAAGCTCTCGTCGGAATATGCCGAGATTCAGGACATGGCATTGAAGGTGCGCGAACTGCGCAAGGCCGAGGCCGACAAGGCCGGTATCGAGGCGATGCTTGCGGATGCCGCGACCGACAAGGAGATGCGCGAGCTTGCCGAGGCCGAGATCGACGAGGTGAACGAGCGGATCGAGCGGCTGGAGAAGGCGATCCAGATCCTGCTCCTGCCGCGCGACATGGCGGACGAGCGCAGCGCCATCCTCGAAATCCGTGCCGGCACCGGCGGCGACGAGGCGGCGCTCTTTGCCGGTGATCTGTTCCGCATGTACGAGCGCTATGCCGCATCCAAGGGCTGGAAAGTCGAGCTGGATTCCGCGAGCGAGGGCGAGAAGGGCGGCTACAAGGAAATCATCGCCTCGATCTCCGGGCGCGGCGTGTTCGCGGCGCTGAAGTTCGAATCGGGCGTGCACCGGGTCCAGCGCGTGCCCGACACCGAGACGCAGGGACGCATCCACACGTCGGCCGCAACCGTGGCGGTGCTGCCGGAGGCGGAAGAGGTCGACGTCGAAATCAAGCCGGAAGACGTTCGGCTGGAAACCCTGCGCGCGTCGAGCGCCGGCGGCCAGCACGCCAACACCACCGATTCCTCGGTGCGCATAACGCATATTCCGACCGGGATCGTCTTGCTGCAGGCCGGCCGCTCGCAGCATCAGAACCGCGCCAAGGCCTTTCAGATCCTGCGCGCCAAGCTCTACGATCTGCAGCGCAGCAAGGCGGATTCGGAACGTTCGGAATCGCGCAGGACGCAGGTCGGCTCCGGCGACCGGTCGGAGCGCATCCGCACCTACAATTTCCCGCAGGGGCGGCTGACCGACCACCGCATAAACCTGACGCTCTACAAGCTCGACCGGGTGATGGAGGGCGATCTCGATGAAATCATCGACGCGCTGACGGCCGACCACCAGTCGAAGCTGCTGGCGGAGTTCGGGACGAATTGAGCGGGGTGGCCCGCATCGCGACCGACTATTTGGAGATGTCCTCGCGTCTGATGACCCCCCCTCTGGCCTGCCGGCCATCTCCCCCTCAAGGGGGAGATTGGAAGCTTTGGCCGCGTCGCCTTCTCTTCAGCCTCGGAGTTTGGCGAAAGCCGATTCGAGGGAGAATCTCCCCCCTTGAGGGGGAGATGGCCGGCAGGCCGGAGGGGGGTATCGGGCCGTCCAGCTGCCTGTCGACCTGCGCTGGCTGGCGAAGCTCATGACCACCCTTGCCGCGCTCCACCGCATCGCCCGCGCGGCGCTTGCCGAGGCGGGGATCGCCGATGCCGCGCTGGATGCGCGGATTCTCGTAGAGGAGCTGACCGGCACGACCCGCACCGATCTCCTGGCGCGGCCGGAGATGGAGTTCGCGGCGGAGATCACCGAAAAGCTGGCGACCGCGCTGGAGCGGCGGACGGCGGGGGAGCCGGTGCATCGCATCCTTGGCGCGCGCGAGTTCTACGGGCTGCGCCTGTCGCTCTCACCCGACACGCTGGAGCCGCGACCGGATACCGAGGCTCTGGTGGACCTGGCACTGCCCTTTGTGACGTCGGTCTGCGTCGAACGCGGCGTCTGCCGCGTTCTCGACCTCGGCACCGGCACCGGGGCAATTCCGCTGGCGATACTTTCGGCGGAGCCCCGCGCTATCGCCGTCGCGACCGACATCGCACCCGGCGCGCTGGAGACGGCGAAGGCCAATGCCAAAGCGCTCGGCCTGTCGGAGCGGGTGGAGTTCGTGCTGTCGGACTGGTTCGGCGGCGTCGAGGGGACATTCGACCTGATCGTCTCCAATCCGCCCTACATTCCGTCGGCGGAGATCGCGTCGCTCGCAGCCGAGGTTCGCTCGTTCGATCCGCTGCGCGCGCTCGACGGCGGGGCGGACGGGCTGGGGCCCTATCGAATCATCGCGCGCGACGCCGGAGGGCACCTCGCGCCCGGCGGCGCGGTCATGGTCGAGATCGGCGCCGGGCAAGGGCCGGATGTAGCCGGCATCTTTGCGGAACGGGGCTTTCGCCAGGCCGGCTCGCGCCGCGATCTCGGCGGCCACGAGCGGGCGCTCTTCTTCCTGCGACAATGACCCGCGCAAGAAAAGGCTTGCATCCCAATGGAATGTCGCTACGTTTCTGTCACCGGACAAGACGTAGCAGGCAGTGCCGTTGTCGATTCGGTCCCCGTTGAAAACAAACTGCCTCCATGCGTAAGCGATGCTTGGTGCGTCGCGTGGGGAACGTCCGGGCAGGCTCGAACCGGAAACACAATGGATGGCGGCGGCGTTGATACAGGCGCCCGACCGTCGGAAACAAGGCGACAGACCAGGTCCCTCCCAGGCCGGCATGTCGTGTTTCGCAACATCTCCAACAAGAGTGTCTAATGAGGCCACAACAGCAGAACAGGCGCATGCGCGGCCGCAACAACAACAATAATAACAATAATCAGAATCAAAACCGCAAAGGCCCGAACCCGCTTACCCGCAGCTATGAGTCGAACGGCCCGGACGTGAAGATCCGCGGCTCGGCCCAGCAGATCGCCGAGAAATACATGCAGCTCGCCCGCGATGCGCAGGGCGCCGGCGACCGCGTCATGGCTGAGAACTATCTGCAGCACGCCGAGCACTACAACCGCATCATCGCGGCGGCGCAGGCGCAGATGCCGCAGCAGTTCAACCGCGACCAGCGCGACGACCAGGACGACGACGAGGACCAGGACAACCCGGTCCCGCAGCAGTCGTTCGAGCCGCAGCGCCAGCAGAACGACGGCACCGGGCCACAGCCCGAGATCGCCGGCATTCCGGCCGAGGTGGCGCTGAACCCCGAGGCTTCGGGCGAGGAACAGTCGCGCGAGCAGCGGCCGCAGCCAAACGGCAACGGCCAGCCGCAGGAAGGCGAGGAGGCCGCGCCGCGCCGCGCCCGCCGTCCGCGCCGCCGCAGCCGTGACTTCGCCAACCGCGAGGACGAGGCCGGGGAAGGTGCCGCCGAGGCAGAGGCCGCGCCGGCGGCCGAGCCGGCCATGGCGTCGGAGCCGTCCGACGAAGCGGCCTGACCGCAGCCGTCGCGCACGGAAGAGCATCAGCCGGCGGGCAGGGGAAACCCTCCCGCCGGCTTTTTGTTTGACCTTCGTCAAGGCGTCTTGAGAGGTCGAAAGGGCATACCCATATCCAGCCGATCAGAGCCTGCCGCATTTGGGGGTTCGTCATCAGGCCGATCCGGCGCCTTGAAGGGCCGGGGAGGGAAGGAGACACATACATGAACATCGAGAAGTATTCCGAGCGCGTCCGCGGCTTCATCCAGTCCGCCCAGACACAGGCGCTCTCGCGCAACCACCAGCAGTTCACGCCCGAGCACCTGCTCAAGGTCCTCGTCGAGGATCCGGAAGGTCTTGCCGCGTCGCTGATTTCCCGTGCTGGCGGCGATCCGCGCGCGGTGCTCGTCGCGGTCGAGGGCGCGCTCAACACGCTGCCCAAGGTCGAGGGCGGCAACGGCCAGCTCTACCTGTCGCAGCCGCTGGCGAAGGTCTTTTCCACCGCCGAGGAGATGGCGACCAAGGCCGGCGACTCGTTCGTCACGGTCGAGCGCTTGCTCACCGCGCTCGCGGTCGAGAAGTCGGCCAAGACCGCCGACATCCTCTCCAAGGCGGGCGTGACTGCACAGGCGCTGAACGCCGCGATCAACGACATCCGCAAGGGTCGCACCGCCGATTCCGCCTCGGCCGAGCAGGGCTATGATGCGCTGAAGAAATATGCGCGCGACCTGACGAAGGATGCCCGCGAAGGCAAGCTGGATCCGGTCATCGGCCGCGACGACGAGATTCGCCGCACCATCCAGGTGCTGTCGCGCCGCACCAAGAACAATCCTGTCCTCATCGGTGAGCCCGGCGTCGGCAAGACGGCGATCGCCGAGGGTCTGGCGCTGCGCATCGTCAACGGCGACGTGCCCGAGACGCTGAAGGACAAGAAGCTGATGGCGCTCGACATGGGTGCCCTGATCGCGGGCGCGAAGTATCGCGGCGAGTTCGAGGAGCGGCTGAAGGCCGTGCTCAACGAGGTCACCGCGGCCGAGGGCGGCATCATACTGTTCATCGACGAGATGCACACCCTGGTCGGCGCCGGCAAGGGCGAGGGCGCGATGGACGCGTCGAACCTGTTGAAGCCGGCGCTTGCCCGCGGCGAGCTGCATTGCGTCGGTGCGACCACGCTGGACGAATACCGTAAGCATGTCGAAAAGGACGCGGCCCTTGCCCGCCGCTTCCAGCCGGTCTTCGTCAACGAGCCGACGGTCGAGGACACGATCTCGATCCTGCGCGGGCTGAAGGAGAAATACGAACAGCACCACAAGGTGCGCATCGCCGACTCCGCGCTGGTGGCGGCAGCCACGCTGTCGAACCGCTACATCTCCGACCGCTTCCTGCCCGACAAGGCGATCGACCTGGTCGACGAGGCGTCCTCGCGCCTGCGCATGCAGGTCGATTCGAAGCCGGAGGCGCTGGACGAGATCGACCGCCGCATCATGCAGCTGAAGATCGAGCGTGAGGCGCTGAAGCTGGAGAAGGACGAGGCCTCGAAGGACCGCCTGTCGAAGCTGGAGAAGGAACTCGCCGGCCTCGAGGAGGAGTCCGACGCGCTGACGTCGAAGTGGCAGGCCGAGAAGCAGAAGCTCGGTCTGGCGGCTGACCTGAAGAAGCAGCTCGATGATGCCCGCAACGAACTTGCGATCTCGCAGCGCAAGGGCGACTTCGCCAAGGCGGGCGAGCTTGCCTATGGGCGTATCCCCGAGTTGGAGAAGAAGCTCGCCGAGGCCGAGGCACAGGACGGCAAGGCCGGCATGGTCGAAGAGACCGTGACGCCGGACCATGTCGCGCACATCGTCTCCCGCTGGACCGGCATTCCGGTCGACAAGATGCTGGAGGGCGAGCGCGAGAAGTTGCTGCGCATGGAAGACGAGATCGCCAAGCGCGTCGTTGGCCAGGGCGAGGCGGTGCAGGCGGTGTCCAAGGCGGTGCGGCGTGCGCGCGCCGGGCTGCAGGACCCGAACCGGCCGATCGGCTCGTTCATGTTCCTCGGCCCCACCGGCGTCGGCAAGACCGAGCTCACCAAGGCGCTCGCCTCCTTCCTGTTCGACGACGAGCAGGCGATGGTGCGCATCGACATGTCGGAGTTCATGGAGAAGCATTCCGTGGCCCGGCTGATCGGCGCTCCTCCCGGCTATGTCGGCTACGACGAGGGTGGTGCGTTGACCGAGGCCGTGCGGCGCAGGCCCTACCAGGTCGTGCTGTTCGACGAGGTCGAGAAGGCGCATCCGGACGTGTTCAACGTGCTGCTGCAGGTGCTGGACGACGGTCGCCTGACCGACGGCCAGGGCCGCACGGTCGACTTCCGCAACACGCTGATCGTCATGACGTCGAACCTCGGCGCCGAATATCTGGTCTCGCTCGGCGAGGACCAGGATGTCGACGCCGCGCGCGACGAGGTGATGGCGGTGGTGAAGGCGTCGTTCCGGCCGGAGTTCCTGAACCGCATCGACGAGGTGATCCTGTTCCATCGCCTGCGGCGCAAGGACATGGGCCAGATCGTCAGGATCCAGCTCAAGCGGCTCGAAAAGCTGCTGGAGGACCGCAAGATCACGCTCGACCTCGACGAGGAGGCAATCGAGTGGCTCGCCTCCAAGGGCTACGATCCCGCCTACGGCGCCCGTCCGCTCAAGCGCATCATGCAGAAGGAACTGCAGGATCCGCTGGCCGAGAAGATCCTGCTCGGCGACATCCGCGACGGCGCGCGGGTGGTGGTGACCGCGGGTTCCGACCGGCTGAACTTCCGGACCGGGCCGCAGAGCGTGAAGAACGAGGCCGAAGCGGCCTAAGGCTTGACGCCGACCCGAAAACAGAACGCCCCGCGTGCAAGCCCGGGGCGTCTTTCTTGTTGGGGCCATATTCGGCAGAGCGTTTCCGCCGCAGGCCGCTTCTCATCCGGCGCCGGTCCTGCTAACGGGAGCCGCTGTCGCCGGCTGTCCGGCCGCAGCCGATCCTAGCCATCCTGGCCGATCATCTACCGCAGGAGACTACCCGTGAGCGAGCCGACCGTGGCCGAGGCCATCGAGAGCATCTATGGATCGCTCCAGGCGAACAATGAGGACCTCGACATCCATATCGCGACCCTGAAGGCGGCAATGGCGCGCGAGGGCGTGAAGGAGGCTGTCTTCGATCCGGCAAAGCTGGCCCAGGGCAACCGCTCGGGCCGCAAGCTGATGCAGGCCTATTTCCGCCAGCGCGGTGTGAAGGTGGCGTTTTCGGGCTGAGAGATCGGCCATTTCGCAATGTGAAGCGCCTTATATTCGGTCGTCCTGACCACTCCTACCGTGACGTGATCGTTCTGCACGGGCCGCCGTATCGTCGTGGCCCCGGCAACCGGTCACGCGACTGAACGGCACAGAGGAGTAGCCACCATGGCCAGCAAGACCATCGCATTCGACCTGACCGACGCGAAGCCCGAGGAGATCGCGAAGTTCCGCAATCTCGCGATCGCCAACGTCATCCAGCCCATGATCGGCGGCGACGAGCTCGCCTCGCACGACCGGCACTATTCGAACCACTCGAAGGACAAGGCGATCTCGTTCCTGCTCACCGCGGAAGAAGTCGTGCTGCCCGCGCAGCTGTTTTCCGAGGTCCAGGGCGCGAAGAAGCTCGCGGCCAAGGACTTCGTCAAGCGCATCCGCTGAGCGGTGGCCGGCATGGGCTCCGCGCCGGTGGTCAACTGGGCGATCCTCAAGATCGCCCAGCGCTGCAACATCAACTGCACCTATTGCTACGTCTACAATCGCGGCGACACGAGCTGGCAGGGTCGTCCCGCCGTGATGTCGGACGAGATCGTGCTGGCGGTGGCGCAGCGGATCCGCCGTCAGGCCGAGGAATTCGGCCTCAAGGAGTTCCATGTCGAGCTGCACGGCGGCGAGCCGCTTCTGGTCGGACGTCGCCGCTTCGAGGCGATCTGCGCGACGCTGAAGGAACATGCCAGGGTCGATCTGCGCTTCCATATGCAGACCAACGGCCTGCTGCTCGACCGGGACTGGCTCGGCTTACTCGATCGCCTCGACGTCTCCTTCGGCATCAGCCTCGACGGGCCGCCGGAATTGCATGATCGCAACCGCGTCGACCATTTCGGCCGCGGCACCAGCGACCGGCTCACCTCGATCCTGCACGACCTCTCGACCGAGCGCAGCTTCCACCGCCTGTTCGGCGGGATCCTGTGCGTCGTCTCGAAGCCGCTGCCGCACGGCGGCGAGCTGCTCGACTGGTTCGTGCGCAACGGTGTGCGCGATATCGACTTCCTGCTGCCGGACGGCAACCACGCCAACCTGCCGGGCCCGGACTTCGACCCTGCCGACTTCGCCCGGTTCTGGATCGAGGTCTACGACAGGTGGTCGGCCTACGGGCAGGCGGCGCCGCGCATCCGCACCTTGCGCACGCTGCTGCGCGGGCTTGTCGGCGAGAAGTCCGGCATGGATGCGCATGGCGGGGACTTGAGGACCATGCTGGTGGTCGAGACCGACGGCTCGATCGGCATCTCGGATGTCGGCCGCATCTGCGCGCCGCTGAACGAGGACGTGCACCACGTGCGGACCCACGAATTCCGCGCCCACCAGGAGCGCGAGGACATCGCGCTCATGCAGCGGCTGCCGGCGAAATGCACCGACTGCCGCTGGCTGCCCGCCTGTGGCGGCGGCTACCTGCCGCACCGCTTCACCGGCAAGGACTTTTCGCAACCCTCGATCTACTGCGACGTCTGGGATGCGCTGCTCGAGCGCATGGCCGGCGAGATCGCGACCGAACTGGAGAGGATCAATGTCGGACCAGGATTTTCGGCTTCTCGAACCGCTCATCGACCTGCGGCCTAACCCGGTCTTGTCCATGGTGCGCGGGCTGGAGGCTACGCTGGCACCCCGCACGCAGGCTTATGTCGGCGAGCTGCTGCAGCCGCTGCGCGGCCAGGCGGACATCTCGCCGGCGCGCGAGGCGCTGATCGCCAACGATCCCTATTTCATCGGCGCTTCCTACAGCCGCCTGCGCTTCGACCGCGACGAGATCGTCGCCAATCTCGAAGCGCTGATGGCGATGCCGGGCGAAGCGCTGATGCAGTGGGACGGCGCGGGCGTGGCACCGATCGTCGTCTCCGGCGGCCACGAGGCCGAGCGCGCGACCTATGCGAGGTCCTATCCCGCCTCTTCCGCGCTGGTGCGGAGGGTGAGGGATGCCTTCGCGGCGATCATGGACGGGCCTGCCTATGCCGCGATCGTCGCCGGCGGCACTCGCCGCCTCGCGCTCGCGCCCAACTGCGTCGGTTCGAGCAGCATCTCGTCGCTGCCGGGCTATTCGATGGTGGGCGTCGGCGAAGAGGCACGCTTCGACAATCCGCAGGTGAACGGGCTGATCCACGAGGCGGTGCATGGCATCATGTTCCTTGCCGAATGCGCCACCGGCCGGCAGCTCGTCCACGAAACCGGCCGAACGCCGATCGTTTCGCCCTGGTCGGGCAATCCGCTCGATCCCTACCAGTTTGTCCAGGCGCTGGTCGTCTGGCACGTGCTGCTCGCCTACTGGGACGAGGCCGACCCCGACAGCGACGAGCGCCGCCGTGCGGCGAAGGGTTTTCGCGATGCGCAGGGCGACCGTGGTGCGCAACGCGTGCTCGACACGATCGAGGAGAATGTCGATCCGGAGTTCCTGGCGATCCTCAGGGCCTGCGACGAGGCGTCGGCGGCACGGGCCTGAGAGGGCGGTTCCGTCTGCGTCAGGCCTGCTTGCGATGCGGCGATGTTCAGCTTGCGCCGCGGGTCCGCTTCAAGGCCTCCAACAGCAATTCCTGCACGAGGCTCTGAAGCGCATCGGTTGCGACCCGCACCTCCTGCATTGCGCGCCTGGCTTCCGCCTCATTCAGAGGGGCAGCCCTTGCCGTCGCTGCCAGCTTCTGGCGCGCCTGCCGCAGATCGCGCAGCGCCGCACGAGTGCGCGGCCGGTTTTCGCGCAACAGGCGGCGAAACTCGGCGCGCACCTCGGCCGGATAGGCACTGCCGATGCTCTCGGAAAGCACAGCCAAGCCGCCGCCTGCGCCGATGCTCCGCGCGACGAAACCGAGAAGAAACCCGTTCGCGATCACGGACAGGGCGAGTGCTGCGACGAGCACCAATTGCAGCGTGGAACGGCGGGTCACAGCAGATCCTCCTCGCCGAGGCTTTGGCCGGCGTTTTCCGGCCAATCGATCTCCGTCACCGCCGGTTCGCCGGTCGCAAGAGCGAGCAGCGCCCGATCGATCTGCCAAAGGTCCGACCCCGCTGCCGAGTAACCAGCTATGCCGGCCGCGACAAGAACGATGGCGAAGCTGGCCGCCGCGACGGGAAGCCGCCATGACGGCAGCATGAGAGGGAATCGGAAAACGGGCGCCCGGTCGATCCGCGCCAGAACCTTTCGCGCGGTCGCCTGCTCGTCCGTTTCCGCCAGCGCAGATTCAAGAACAAGCCGATCGAGGTGAGCGTCGCTGCCGACGCCCGCTTTCTTGGATTCCCGCGCGAGGAACGTGTGCGCCTCCTGCCTGTAAGGCGCGGGCCAGACGGCGATATCGTCGCCGAAGCGGCGCTTCAGGCTCTTAAATTCTTCCTCGGTCATTTGGATGTCCCTTCGCGATCCCGGTCTGTCTGCTGCGTTCTTGCCAGGTGATCTCTCAAGCCTCTTCTGCCCCGCACGAGCAACTGCTCCACGGAGCCGGCGCTGGCACCCATGACCTGGGCTATCGCCGGGACGTCGAGGTCGGCGACGGCGCGCAGCAGTAGCGCCATGCGCTGCCGCTCGGGGAGTACGACGACAGGCCATTACGGACGACGGCGAGTTCCTGGCGCGCGCCTACAAGCGCCTCGGCGTCCGGGTCTTCGCCGGCGATCGCGTCGTGCACCTCGTCGAGGCCGATGAAGACACGAAAGAAGCGCCTGCGGTGCGCATCGATGCAACGGTTCGCCGCGACGCGATAGAGCCACGTCGTGGCCCGACCTTTGGCGGGATCGAAACGACCAGCGTGCTTCCATGCCGCGACGAACACATCCTGCACGATGTCCTCCGCATCGGTGGTGCTTCCAAGATAGCGGGCAGCGAACAGGCGCAAGCCCCGCCCCTGACGATCGATGAGCCGCACAAGCGCACCTTCATCGCCCAAGCCGACGCGGACGAGGAGATCGTCATCCTCGCGAGGCTCCTGCCGCCGTCCATCGTCGGACCCTTCCGCACCGCTCACGCTGGCTCTAGCCTCCGGTGGCAGTTACGGCTCCACTCAGCGGTACCGGCGCCGATCCGCGCGGGGATCGTCAAGCCGAGCGCGAGCGGACGGAACTGGAACGAGCGTTTCACCGGGAACTGAGCTCCTTCCCGCCAGCCAACGAGAAAAGTGCCGTCGTCGTCAACCGCCGCGCCCGCCGAGGAGGCCGCGTATCATGACGAATTCGCCGGCCGAAAGCCGGCCGTCGCCGTCGCGGTCGGCCAGGTCGAACAGGAGGGTCCGGGCGCGAAACTCATCCCTGGACGTCGCTCCGTCGCCATTCGTATCCATCCGCCGTGATTGATTGGCCAGCCGTGCCTGTGCAGTGACGGCGCGATCCATGATGGCATCGCGCAACTCCTCGATTTCTTCGGCATCGAGCCTGCCATCGCCGTTGCCGTCCAGTCTTTCGAACAGGCGGTCGCGCGCCGCCACGATCTCGTCGCGCGAAATGAACCCATCGCCATCGGTGTCAAGGCGATCGAGACGTGTCGATGACGTCGTCGCCTGGGCCCATAGGGCGTCGGGCGTCACCACGCCGATCATGAAGGCGGCGAGCGCCGCCGATACAGGTCGCATGACTGATATCCCTTTCGTTTTCCACGAGCCGTCGCGAAGCGGCTATCCCCCCATACGCGTGGAAGCGCCCACTCCTACGTTTCGGGTGGAGAATACCGTCGCCTCGCCGACGCTGTCGGGCGACAGGAAATCCAATCGCCTGAGCGTAGGAGCAGGCATTCGGCTGCGTAGGAGGATGCAGACAGGGTCAAGAACGCCCTATTGCATAGAGGATACGCATGAAAACGAAGCTTCTTCTTCTCGCCCCGCTTTTGCTCGCTGCGAGCGGCGCCTGGGCTTCCGACGTCCAGAATGTCCGAAAGATGTTCCGAAAGCTGGATGCGAACGGCGATCGGGCGATCCAGTTCTCGGAGGTACAAGTCGCGCGCGGCGTATTTTTCGACCGGCTCGATGCGGACCGCGACGGCTTCCTCGACACCGCTGAACTGGACGCGGCGGCGCGGCGGCTGGAGGACCGGCGAAACATCGCAATGGACCAGGCCGACGACATGACGGCGCAGGCGGCGCAGATGGATACCAACCGCGATCGTCGCATCTCGCGTGAGGAATTCTCAACGTTCGTTCCCGACCGGCTCAGGCTCGCCGACGCCAATGGCGATGGGTCTCTGTCGATCTCGGAGCTGAGGGCGCTTCGGCGGCGATAGTGCCCGGCGAACCGACCGACAGGAGAAAATCATGAAACTGAAACTGATCTTCGTCGCTCTGTCGGCACTCATCTGGTCCGGCGTGGACGCTCTTGCAAGCCCGGGCCTCACCACGGGGACCGTCAATATGCGGGCCGGCCCCAGCACCCGGCATGCCGTCATCGTCGTCGTCCCGTCCAGCCAGTCGATCACAATAATCGGCTGCCTTCCCGGCTCGTCCTGGTGCGATGTCGTCTGGGCGGGACGTCGCGGCTGGGTGTCTGCCAGTCATATATACTATACGGCGCCGGGCTATTCCGTGCCGGTCACCACCGTGTACCACCGTGTTCCGGCCGCCTCTCCCTGGGTCGATGCCCGCCGCGACGCGCGGGTGCAATACCGCGTCAATCGGCGCATGGACCGCCGATGGGATCGCTGGACCGGAGACTGAGCGCGAAGACGCGAACAACCATCCGCTCGCGAGGCCCCTGTTCCCTCCGCCGCCATGATCCGCTAGGAGAGCCGGCGGAGGGATCATATGACAGAGTTGCCCGTATTGGTCGCCGGTGCCGGCATTGGCGGCCTGGCCATGGCACTGACGCTGCACCAGATCGGCGTGCCCTGCATCGTGTTCGAGCAGGTGCGCGAGCTGAAGCCGCTCGGCGTCGGCATCAACCTGCAGCCCAACGCGGTGCGCGAGCTCGGCGATCTCGGCATCGGTGTCGAGGACCTCGACCGCATCGGCATGCCGGCGCGCGAATGGGCGCTGGTGGGGCTGAACGGCAACGACATCTATTCCGAGCCGCGCGGACTTCTCGCCGGCTATCGCTGGCCGCAATATGCGGTCCACCGCGGCGAGTTGCAGATGCTGCTCTATCGCGAGGTCGTCGAGCGGATAGGCCCTGGCGCGGTACGCACCGGCCAGCGGGTCGTCGGCTATCGCAACGAGGCCGACGGTGCTGTTACCGCGTCGGTCGAGGCGACCGACGGGAGCCGCTCCGCATTCCGCTGTGCATTGCTGATCGGCGCTGACGGGATGCACTCGGCGGTGCGCGCGCAGATGCACCCTGACCAGCCGCCGATCCATTGGGGCGGCGCGATCATGTGGCGCGGCGTCAGCCAGGGCGTGCCGATCCGCTCCGGCGCTTCCTTCGTCGGTCTCGGCACCCACCGCCATCGCTTCGTCTTCTACCCGATCTCGCCGCCAGACCCGGTGACGGGCCTCGCCACCATCAACTGGATCGCCGAGGTCACGGTCGACGCGGCCGAGGGGCGCAAGAATTCCGGCTGGTTCAGGCCGGTCGCCATCGACGACTTCATCCATCATTTCGATGGCTGGACCTGGGACTGGCTGGACGTTCCCGCTCTGCTTTCCGGCGCGGCCGGCGCCTACGAGAACCCGATGATCGACCGCGATCCGGTCCCAACCTGGCAGGACGGGCGGGTGATCCTCATCGGCGATGCGGCGCATCCGATGTATCCGACGGGCTCCAACGGCGCGAGCCAGGCGATCGTCGACACCCGCGCGCTGGGCGCGTCGCTGGTCGAGCATGGACTTGGCGAGTCGGCGCTCGCCGCTTACGATTCGCGCTTCTGCGGCCCGATCTCGCAACTCGTGTTGCGCAACCGCGGGGCAGGGCCCTTCGGCCTTCTCAATCTGGTCGACGAGCGCTGCGGCGGCAGGTTCGACAATATAGATGACGTGATCCCGTCCGAGGAACGCGCCGCGTTCATGGCCGGCTACAAAAAGGCGGCGGGATTTGCCATCGACGCGCTCAACGCCGCGCCGCCGACAATCGCGCCGGGCGCGAAGGTCGGTGCACAGCTTAGGCGCGGCGCCGCGCTGGTCACCTGACCGGCACGCGAGGCAGGTCAGCTTCCTCCTACCCCGATCCGTCTTCCGGTGGTCATCATCGGGGCGGCGTCGATCCTATTCAACACGCTTGCGGCCGCGGCGGGAACCGAAGGGCGGTCCCGCACATTTGGCGGTCGGTAGAGCGAGAGGATCAGAGAATGAGACCCTTCCTGGCATTCGTGGGCGGATTTGTCCTGTCGCTGGCGATTTTCGCGAGCGGCGTCGCCATGTCGATCACGTATTTCCACGCCAAGCCGGTGGCTACCGGTCCCGCCAACCGGGAAGTGGCAGGGCTGTGGACCGCTGAACCCACAAAGGTCGATCCCGCCGACCAGACATTCGAGCGGGTCGACATGCAGGACACAAATCCGGAAGGCAAGCAGGCGCGTCCGGTCCAGGAAGCGGCAGCCGTGCCGGACGGAGGTGAAGTGGATTCGCTTACCACCGCGGCGCTCCCGTCCGCGGGCGACCCGGCTCTAAGGTCGCCGGATGTAGAGGCCATGGCAGCCGCGCATGCGGAATGGTGCGGCGACCGCTACCGCTCCTATCGACCCCGCGATGACAGCTACACACCCTATAATGGGGGGCGGCGCCGGTGCATCTCTCCTTACTCGGAGAGCGCACAGGGATTCGTGGCGATGCCGGTCTCCGCCGAGCCGGAGGCGGAGGGTTATGCCGTTGCCGATGAGGATCTATCGGCCACCGATGTCGCCTATGCGTCGGAGGGACTCGACGGCGATCACATCGAGTATTGTTTCAGCCGCTATCGGTCATATCGGCCAGAGGACAATACCTACCAGCCTTACGGCGGCGGCCCGCGCCGCCAGTGCCAATAGGATGAGACTGTCGACTTTCATCCCCGGTTCATCTTCGAGAAACCATAATCTGCGCATTGAAGGAGAGCGCGGGAGAAATCATCTGCGTCCCGCAACCTGATCCGATCTAACGAGTTTTCGCCGCATGAAGCTCAAGACCATCCTGCTGCCGGTCCTCGCAACCGCGATTTCCTCCACTTCGCTGTCCGCCGTTCCGGCCTTTGCGCAGGACGATTACCGTCTCGCCCAAGCCCGCGAGATCGAGGTCTACTACGACCAGTACGGCCGCCGGGTGATCCGCGACGCCTATACGGGCGAGATCCTGCGCATCGAGCGGCCGCGCAACCTCGACCGCCGCGCCACCGGATCGGTGCCGCCCGGCCAGCCGCGCTACCAGGACCCATATGCCGAGCGCGGCGGGCGCTATTATCTGGACGACCCGGAGGACATGCGCCGCCTGGAGCAAGACCGCGCTCGCGGCTATGGCGTGTCGCGCGAGGAATACGATCCGGCCTATGCCGATCCGTACGAGGACCAGGCTTATCCCGGCGACGAAGCCTCGATCGACGGCACCTATTTCCCCCCGGCACCCGGCGGGGCCGTCTATGACGAGCCCGTCGAACGCCGCGCGCTGCCAACACCCTCGGACGAGCCGAGGCTGTCGCCCTCGGCGCCGGCCGACCAGCCGACCATTTCCAAGAAGGCCGACCTCAACGTGGCCAAGCTCCAAGTGCTGCTCGACCGCGCCGGCGTGTCGCCCGGAGTGATCGACGGCCACATGGGCGGCAATGTCGACAAGGCGGTCGCCGCCTATCAGGAGATCACAGGGGTGAAGCTGTCGATGGTCGATTTCGCGACGGTCGAGAGCGAGCTCGCCGCACGCGGCGGCGAGGCCTTCATGGACTACACGATCACGCCGGAGGATGTCGCGGGTCCGTATGTCGCGTCGATCCCGGCCGACTATGGCGAGAAGGCGCAGCTCGAGGCAATGAGCTACACCTCGGTGGTGGAGATGCTCGCCGAGCGCTTCCACATGAGCGAGGCCTACCTGAAGGATCTCAACAAGGGCGTCGAGTTCCGGCCGGGCGCTGTGATTCGCGTCGCCGACACGGGCGGCAACGTCACGCGCAAGGTGGCCAGCATCATTGCCGACAAGGGCCGCGAGCAGGTGCGCGCCTATGATGCGATGGGTCGGCTCGTGGTGGCCTATCCGGCGACGATCGGCTCGTCCGACACGCCGTCGCCGAGCGGGACGCATTCGGTCGAGCGCGTGGCGATCAATCCGGAATACACCTACAATCCGAAGATCAATTTCACCCAGGGCAACAATACGAAGGTGCTGCGCATCCCGCCCGGCCCGAACGGCCCGGTGGGATCGGTCTGGATCGCGCTGTCGAAACCGACCTACGGCATCCACGGCACGCCCGATCCCTCCAAGATCGGCAAGACAAACAGCCATGGCTGCGTGCGGCTGACCAACTGGGACGCGCAGGAGCTCGCCAAGCTGGTCACCAAGGGCGTGACGGTGGAGTTCGTCGAGTAGGGCAGGAGGCAGGCGGCGATTCGCGCCGCCGGCCACTGGCCTGAACGAATTCCGGCCACCCTCCATTCTTTTGCGGCTAGACTGCCTTCATGGCCGTATCGTCCGCTTCCGCATCGACCTTCTGCCCGTCTTCAAGCCGGCGATATGTGCTGGCCGCCTCGATCCTCGCGTCGAGCATAGGCTTCATCGACGGATCGGTGGTTTCCATCGCCATGCCGGCGATCCGCGCGGATCTCGGCGCTTCGCTCGCCGACGCTCAATGGATCTCCAACGCCTATGCTCTGACATTGTCGGCGCTGATCCTGACGGGAGGCGCGGCGGGCGATCGATTCGGCCTCAGGCTCACCTTCATCGCCGGCATCGCCTTTTTCGTCGCCGCGTCGGTCGCCTGTGCGCTGGCGCCCAATGCGGCGCTGCTCATCGTATTCCGCGCCGTACAGGGCGTCGGCGCGGCGATCATGGTGCCGTGCAGCCTGGCGATAATTGCCAAGGCCTATCCGAAGGCGGAGCGGGGCAGGGCGATCGGCATCTGGGCGGCGGCGTCTGCCATGACCACCGCGCTCGGCCCGGTTCTTGGCGGGCTTGCGCTCTCGGCCTTCGACGATTCGATCTGGCGTGCGATCTTCGCCATCAACCTGCCGCTTGGCGCGGTGGCGGTCTGGCTCCTGGCGGCCCGTGTTCCGGCGGACCCGCCCGGCAGCCAAAAGGCGCTCGACCTCAACGGCGCGGTGCTCGCCGCTGTCGGCTTCGGCCTGCTCGCCTTTGGATTGACGATACTGACCGAGGGCGAGAACGGCGCCTCGCCGACGCAGTCCGTGCTGGCGATCGTCGCAGGACTGGCGATCATCGCGGCATTCGTCTTCTGGGAGCGCCGAGCGTCGGAGCCGATGGTCGACCTCGGCCTGTTCGACAACCGCGCCTTCAGTGGAGCGAACGTTTCGACATTCTTCCTCTATTTCGCGCTGTCGGCGATCCTGTTCTATCTGCCGATGCTGCTGATTGCCGGCTGGGGCGTCAGCCCGGCGCAGACCGGTTTTCTTTTTCTTCCGCTTTCGGTTTTCATCGCGCTCCTGTCCGGGATCGTCGGGAAACTATCCGACCGAATCGGACCAAGGCTGCCGATCGCAATCGGCAGCCTGATCGTCGGCGCGGCATTCGCCGCCCTCGGCTTCGTCGCGCTGGCGCAGTATCACTCGTTCTGGGCCGGCGTCTTCCCAATGATGGTGGTCATGGGGCTCGGCATGGCGCTGGTCGTCTCGCCCTTGTCGACCGCCGTCATGACGGTGGTCGAGGACAAGCAGACCGGAGCGGCGTCCGGAATCAACAACGCCGTATCGCGCATCGCCGGTCTGATTGCGGTGGCGGCGATGGGGGTCGTCACCGCGTTCGGGTATGCCGCGGCCCTCGGGGATCTCGCGGGCAAAGTGCCCGAATTCGGCGTTGCGCCGGAGACGGCGCTCGACGCGGCGAGCGAGGCAGCGCGAATCGCGGCGGGCGACAGCGCCTTCGCCACGGTCGCGTTCCTCAATGCCGGATTGTGCGTACTGTCGGCGCTCGTCGCGCTCGCGACAGTACCGGGCTCGCCGAAGCGGACCGAATCGGAAGAATAGTCGAGCCGTCCGGGGAGGCCGGTTCGCGCCGCGCTATTTCGCGGCGGCTTCCGCGACCTTGAGCGGATTCTTCTCGTCGTCCGCCAGCAGCGTGTCGACGCGCTCTTTCTCCTTCTTGAAGGCCTCCAGCTCCTCGCCCTTCAGCACCTTGCCGACCGGCAGGCGCACGCGCATCGGGTCGACTTTGTTGCCGTTGACGATCAGCTCGTAGTGGAGATGCGGTCCGGTCGACAGGCCGGTCGAGCCGACATAGCCGATCACCTGGCCCTGGCGGACGCGGGCGCCCGGAACGACGTCCTGGGCGATCGCGCTCTGGTGGTTGTAGGAAGTCTCGTAGCCGTTGGCGTGGCGGATGATGGTCTGCCGGCCGTAGCCGCCGGTCCATCCGGCCTTTTCCACGACGCCGTTGCCGGCCGCGATGATCGGCGTGCCGCGCGGCGCCGCCCAGTCGACGCCGGTGTGCATGCGCACATAGCCGAGGATCGGGTGCCGCCTGCCGCCGAAGCCGGAGCGGAACTTGCCGTTGGGCACCGGGTTGCGCAGCAGGAACTGGCGAGCCGAGCGGCCGTCGGCGTCGAAATAGTCGACCGAGCCGTCCTGCATCTGGAAACGGTAGAGCGTGCGCGTGTTGCCGTTGAACGAGGCCTTCACATAGAGAAGCTCCGATTCGTCCGAGGCCGAATCGTCGTCTGCAGGCTGCGAGAAGAACACCTCGATCCGGTCGGACGGGTTCAGACGCGACTGGAAGTCGACGTCCGAGGCGAGCAGGCGGATGAGCTGCTGCGTCATCGGCCGCGACATGCCGTAGGAATAGGCGGCGCGGTAGATGCCGTCATAGACGTTCGGCAGGTCGCCGCGGGCCCTGAGCGGCGCCGGGGAATCGTCGAAGGCGCTCGCAAGTTCCGGAGTCGTCTCAGGTTCGTCGGCCGGAACGAACCTGTTCCGGTCGTCGATCGCGATCGAAAGGATATGCTGCTGGCCGTCATAAAGGCTGCAGCGAACGATCCTGTTCTGCGTGCCGGTCGACTCGACGCCGATTCGCAGCACGCTGCCCTGCTTGATCGCCGGTCCACCGAGGTGGGAGGCGAGCGCCTTCACCATGCCGGACGACATGTCCTCGTCGTAGCCGGCGTCCTTGAAGGCAGCGCTGAGATCCTTCTCGGCGCGAATCGGTGCGTAATCCTCGGAGAATCCGACCGAACCACCGTCCATCGGCGCGCGAATCGCGGTCGAGACGTTTTCGGGGATGATGCGGGCGTAGGACTGGCCGATGCCGGGGCCGCCGAGCGACTGTCCGAAGCGTTCCGGATCGACATAATGAAGGGCGGCGACCTGGACCGCGCCGTCCGACAGCGCGATGCCTGTCTCGCGCACCACTTCTTCGATCTCGTCGGCGCTCAGCGCGCTCTTCTCGTCGAAGGCAGCCGTCGCCACGGGGAAGTCGATCGTGCGCAGGCTGACTTCGCTCTCGACCTTCGCGCCGTAGATGACGCCCGACGCCTCGGCCGGGGCCGGTCCCGGAGTATCGTCGTCGGAGAAAACGCTGAGCGGATCGAAGGGGGGATAGCTGCGCGAGGTGGTGTGGCCGGCGCCGAGCGCCATCTTCACCTGGACGAAGGGCAGGGTGCGCACCACGTTGCGGTCACCGACCTTGCTCATCATGGAAACTTCCATGCGGCGGCGGTCGCGCGCCCTAGGCGCGCTGCGGGCAACGACGAGACGGGTTGTCTTTGCCGCCTCACCGGACTGACCGTCGCTCGCAGCCTTGTTGATGGTTGCGATCTCGGGCGGCGTCGCGAGCTGCTCGCGGCCGTCGAGGGCGGCCAGAAGCGCCACGCCCATCAGCACGCTCGACGTCAAACCGGTAAGGAACGCATGCCCCGACAACCAGCGGGCGGACACCTCACGCCGATCGGGCGGCCCGCCGCGGCCATCCGCGAGCAGGGGCGGCTCGTTGCCGAGCGCTTCTATGGTGTCCTCTATATAGGGCATGAAGGACGGCGTTTTCCCCGCGTGCATCCCGTTTCGTTTTTGTGGGCGAGACAATTGCCTGTCCCGCTGGGCCAAGTCAACGAACCGGCCTGATTGAGCTCGTCTTTCACACGCCTTGCGCAAGCGTGGGACGAGCGACCGGATCCCGTCGGCTATCCCTTATGAGGAGGAGTGCCGGCGAAATGCGGCCTGAGTACGACT